>NZ_CP187127.1:1032500-4980442 GCF_049601575.1 Comamonas sp. 23
CTTTGTGCAAACAAAGTTAAGTGCCATCGGCACGGCAGGAGCCAAAAAAGCAATCAAGATTGAACGCCCACACTTATCGGTTGTTGGAACACAAGCCAGGTGGCTAGCTCACAAGAGTTAGCTGCGTGGAATGGGTCTGTAGCTCAGCTGGTTAGAGCACTGTGTTGATAACGCAGGGGTCGTTGGTTCGAGCCCAACTAGACCCACCATAGATTCCAACGGATTAGAGGTTGAGCTTATGCCGCTTTAGTTAGTCGATGATTGACTAGAGCCAAGCAGTGCGAGGCGTCTGGTGCGAAGCACACTGATGTGTGTGAGCAGCGGGCAACGAAGCAATGCGCCGGCTATAGGCAATCAGGGGGATTAGCTCAGCTGGGAGAGCACCTGCTTTGCAAGCAGGGGGTCGTCGGTTCGATCCCGTCATCCTCCACCAATACTTTTACTGATAACTTATCACTCAACACCAAAGCGGTTTCGCAAGAGACTGTTTTGTTGTTGATTCCGGATTCCCGGATCAAACGGCTGTTCTTTAAAAATTCATAGAGTCGAAAATCAGCGTTGCTGGTGGAAACTGCACATTCGTAAAGGTTTAGTGCAGACCGTGCCACCAGCAACAATTTGATTGCGTCAAAACGAATGAAACTTTGCGAGAGCAATTTTATTCAGTAATGACGAATATTCTTCAAGAATGTGGATCTGGGCGACCAGGTCTACAGCAAAGATATTCACATTACGGCATAACGCGCGAGGTGAGAGACCTCGCAAAGCAGTTGCTTGGGTTCTTGGCTTGAGATCTAGAGATAGATGTCAAAGTTATAGGGTCAAGTGACTAAGAGCATGTGGTGGATGCCTTGGCGATGATAGGCGACGAAAGACGTGATAGCCTGCGATAAGCTTCGGGGAGTTGGCAAATAAACTTTGATCCGGAGATTTCTGAATGGGGGAACCCACCTAGCAATAGGTATCGGCAACTGAATACATAGGTTGTCGAAGCGAACCTGGAGAACTGAAACATCTAAGTACCCAGAGGAAAAGACATCAACCGAGATTCCGATAGTAGTGGCGAGCGAATTCGGAAGAGCCTTGCAGTGATAGTCAGTGTGTTAACAAAACGGAATGGAAAGTCCGGCCATAGTGGGTGATAGCCCCGTATGTGAAAACGCATTGGTGGTACTAGGCTGCAGACAAGTAGGGCGGGGCACGAGAAACCCTGTCTGAATATGGGGGGACCATCCTCCAAGGCTAAATACTCATCATCGACCGATAGTGAACAAGTACCGTGAGGGAAAGGCGAAAAGAACCCCGGGAGGGGAGTGAAATAGATCCTGAAACCGCATGCTTACAAAAAGTCGGAGCCCTTAGGGGTGACGGCGTACCTTTTGTATAATGGGTCAGCGACTTACATTCAGTGGCAAGCTTAACCGAATAGGGAAGGCGTAGAGAAATCGAGTCCGAATAGGGCGACAAGTCGCTGGGTGTAGACCCGAAACCAAGTGATCTATCCATGGCCAGGATGAAGGTGCCGTAACAGGTACTGGAGGTCCGAACCCACTAGTGTTGCAAAACTAGGGGATGAGCTGTGGATAGGGGTGAAAGGCTAAACAAACTTGGAAATAGCTGGTTCTCTCCGAAAACTATTTAGGTAGTGCCTCAAGTATTACCTGCGGGGGTAGAGCACTGTTTAGGCTAGGGGGTCATGGCGACTTACCAAACCTATGCAAACTCCGAATACCGCAGAGTACAGCTTGGGAGACAGAGCACCGGGTGCTAACGTCCGGACTCAAGAGGGAAACAACCCAGACCGCCAGCTAAGGTCCCTAAAACGGGCTAAGTGGGAAACGAAGTGGGAAGGCTAAAACAGTCAGGATGTTGGCTTAGAAGCAGCCATCATTTAAAGAAAGCGTAATAGCTCACTGATCGAGTCGTCCTGCGCGGAAGATGTAACGGGGCTAAGCCAGTTACCGAAGCTGCGGATGCACAGTTTTACTGTGCGTGGTAGGAGAGCGTTCTGTAAGCCTGTGAAGGTGTCTGGTAACGGATGCTGGAGGTATCAGAAGTGCGAATGCTGACATGAGTAGCGTTAAAGCGGGTGAAAAGCCCGCTCGCCGTAAGCGCAAGGTTTTCTACGCAACGTTCATCGGCGTAGAGTAAGTCGGCCCCTAAGGTGAGGCAGAGATGCGTAACTGATGGGAAACGGGTCAATATTCCCGTACCGATGTGTAGTGCGATGTGGGGACGAAGAAGGTTAGCTCAGCCAACTGTTGGATATGTTGGTTCAAGCCTGTAGTCGTGCTCGGTAGGCAAATCCGCCGGGCTAAGATGAGGGGTGATAACGGGTCTGCTTGCAGACGAAGTGAGTGATACCCAGCTTCCAGGAAAAGCCACTAAGCTTCAGCTACACACGACCGTACCGCAAACCGACACTGGTGCGCGAGATGAGTATTCTAAGGCGCTTGAGAGAACTCAGGAGAAGGAACTCGGCAAATTGACACCGTAACTTCGGGAGAAGGTGTGCCCTCAGTAAGTGAAGTTGTACAAACGGAGCTAAACGGGGTTGCAAAGAATAGGTGGCTGCGACTGTTTAATAAAAACACAGCACTCTGCAAACACGAAAGTGGACGTATAGGGTGTGACGCCTGCCCGGTGCTGGAAGATTAAATGATGGGGTGCAAGCTCTTGATTGAAGTCCCAGTAAACGGCGGCCGTAACTATAACGGTCCTAAGGTAGCGAAATTCCTTGTCGGGTAAGTTCCGACCTGCACGAATGGCGTAACGATGGCCACACTGTCTCCTCCTGAGACTCAGCGAAGTTGAAATGTTTGTGATGATGCAATCTCCCCGCGGAAAGACGGAAAGACCCCATGAACCTTTACTGTAGCTTTGTATTGGACTTTGAACAGATCTGTGTAGGATAGGTGGGAGGCTTTGAAGTGAGGATGCTAGTTCTCATGGAGCCAACGTTGAAATACCACCCTGGTGTGTTTGAGGTTCTAACCTTGGTCCATTATCTGGATCGGGGACAGTGCATGGTAGGCAGTTTGACTGGGGCGGTCTCCTCCCAAAGCGTAACGGAGGAGTTCGAAGGTACGCTAGTTACGGTCGGACATCGTGACGATAGTGCAATGGCATAAGCGTGCTTAACTGCGAGACTGACAAGTCGAGCAGATGCGAAAGCAGGACATAGTGATCCGGTGGTTCTGTATGGAAGGGCCATCGCTCAACGGATAAAAGGTACTCTGGGGATAACAGGCTGATACCGCCCAAGAGTTCATATCGACGGCGGTGTTTGGCACCTCGATGTCGGCTCATCTCATCCTGGGGCTGTAGTCGGTCCCAAGGGTATGGCTGTTCGCCATTTAAAGAGGTACGTGAGCTGGGTTTAAAACGTCGTGAGACAGTTTGGTCCCTATCTTCCGTGGGCGCTGCAGATTTGAGGAAGCCTGCTCCTAGTACGAGAGGACCGGAGTGGACACACCTCTGGTGTATCGGTTGTCACGCCAGTGGCATTGCCGAGTAGCTATGTGTGGAAGAGATAACCGCTGAAAGCATCTAAGCGGGAAACTCGTTCCAAGATGAGATCTGCCGGGGGCTTGACCCCCCTGAAGAGTCGTTCTAGACCAGGACGTTGATAGGTTGGGTGTGGAAGCGCAGCAATGCGTTAAGCTAACCAATACTAATTGCTCGTGCGGCTTGACCCTATAACTTTGATTGGCCCCGCCCTTAGATGGGGCCCAATGCAAAGAACACTGCAACTGCAGTTATGCCCAAAGCGCAATCAAATTTAGCTGATAAGACTCTATGAATTCGCTTCAAAAGCAGCAATGCCCTGATCGACCGATCAGCGCAAAGCCGCCAAGGAGCAAAAAGTTATGCCTGATGACCATAGCAAGTTGGTACCACTCCTTCCCATCCCGAACAGGACAGTGAAACGACTTCGCGCCGATGATAGTGCGGATTCCCGTGTGAAAGTAGGTCATCGTCAGGCTTTTATACTGATCAACCCCTCTACTCCTCCGAGTAGAGGGGTTTTTCTTTTGGCCGGCACCATCTGGTACCCTTCCCAAGCCTCCGGCTGACTATGTTTTGCGCTTCAGCGCTGCCCCGGCAAGCACCTTCGTGCACGGCTGGATGCCGGTGTTTGGCACAATAGCTGGTTTGTGTTTTCAAGGACTGCTATGACCGAGCAAAGCTGTCTGCGCCAGGCGCAGCGCCGCCGTTTGCTGCATCTATTGGCGCTGCTGGGCGGTGCCGGTGCGGTGTCTCCGGCTTTGGCGCTTTCGCTGGCCGATCTGAGCAATACCGATGCCAGCCAGGGCATCAAAGCCGCGCTGACCCAGGGCGCGCAGGTGGCGGTGTCCCAGCTGGGTCAAAGCGGGGGCTTTTTCAACAACCCGCAGTTGCGCATTGCGCTGCCAGGCTATATGGGTGAGGCGGCCAAGATGATGCGCCGCTTTGGCCAAGGCCGCTATGTGGATGAAGTGGAGCAGGGCATCAACCGCGCGGCCGAGCTGGCTGTGCCTATGGGCAAGGATGTGCTGCTGGATGCGGTGCAGCGCATGACGCTGGACGATGCCAAGCGGATCCTGAGTGGTGGTGACCACTCGGTGACCACCTTCTTTATGGAAAAAACACGCCAGCCTTTGACGCAGCGCTTTTTGCCCGTGGTGACCCAGGCGACCGGCCAGGTCGGTGTGGTGCAGCAGTACAACCAGCTGGTGGGCAAGGCATCGAGCTTTGGGGTGTCCAGCGGTGCGCTGGACCTGAACCAATATGTGACTGGCAAGACCCTCGACGGTTTATACGCCGTGATTGGTGAGCAGGAGCGCGCGATTCGCCAGAACCCGCTGGGCAGCGCCAATGCCGCCGTGCGCAAGGTTTTTGGAGCGCTGCGCTAAGCCATGGCGAAGAAACCCCCATCGCCCGCGCAGCCCCCCCTCTGCCCTTGTGAATCCGGTGCGGCCTACAGCGCCTGTTGCGGCCGCTTTATTGCCGATTTTGAGGGTACTCCGGCACCGGATGCCGAACATCTGATGCGATCGCGCTACAGCGCCTTTGTGCGGGAGGAGCGTGCCTACCTGCTGGCCACCTGGCATGCCTCGACCCGCCCATCGCAGCTCGATTTTGAGCCGCAGTGCCGCTGGCTGGGCTTGCAGGTCAAGGCCTTTGAGCTGCTAGATGACAGCCATGCCGAAGTGGAGTTTGTCGCCCGCTACAAGCTGCAAGGGCGCGCGGTGCGCCTGCATGAGCGCAGCCGCTTTGTGCAGGAGCAAGGCCGTTGGTTTTATCTGGATGGTGACCAATTTTGATCGCCACCTGCAATTTTTCGAGGATCCCAAAATGAACCCCAATGCAGGCTTTGAGGCCATGCTGTTTGATTGCGATGGTGTGTTGGTGGACAGCGAAGTCATCACCAACCGGGTGCTGTGCGCGATGCTCAACGAGGCGGGCTGGGTGCTGTCGTCCGAGGATTGCCTGCAGCTGTTCATCGGCAAAATGGTGCGCAGCCAGAAGGACTTGATCGAGGCGAACACCGGCAAGCCGCTGACCGATGCCTGGATGGAAGAGTTCTATGCGCGCCGCAATGTGGCGCTGGAGCAGGATGTCAAAGCCATCGAAGGCGCGGTGGAGGCCATCCAGGCCCTGCATGCCCAGTTCAATGGGCAGATTGCCTGCGCCTCGGGTGCCGACCGCAAGAAGATCGTGATGCAGCTGCGCATTGCCGGTTTGCTGCCCTATTTTGAAGGGCGCATTTTCAGCGGCCATGAGATGCCGCGTACCAAGCCTTTCCCGGATGTCTACCTGGCCGCGGCTGCCGCGCTGGGCGCCGATCCCCAGCGCTGCCTGGTGATTGAAGACAGTGTGACCGGCACCCAGGCCGGCGTGGCGGCCGGCGCTACCGTGTGGGCCTACCACCCGCCAGCGCATGCAGTCTGCTCGCAGGCCGATCTGGCGGCAGCCGGTGCCAGCGAGTTCTTTGAACACATGGCCGATCTGCCCCAGCGCGTGGCCCGCGCATCGGCGCTAGCTGCCTGAGCTTTAAGATCCGCCCCAGACGCAAAGGCGGACACTGAAGCGACAGGCCGGATGCCAGGCTGCACCTAGACTTTTCGTCTGGTTGTGCCACCTGGAGTTGTTATGGGGCCTGTGCATGAGTGGGATGCAGCGTTTGACTTCATCATTGTCGGTGCCGGCATGGCCGGCTGCATCCTCGCCAACCGCCTGAGCGCATCGGGCCGCTTCCAGGTCTGTCTGCTCGAAGCCGGCCCACCCGATCACCACCCCTACATCCATATCCCTGCCGGCTTTATCAAGGTTGGCTACAACCCGCGCTACACCTGGCCTTTCAAGACTGCGCCCGATGCCGCCACCATGGGCCGCCAGGTGGTCGCGCAGCTAGGCCGCACCTTGGGCGGCTCCAGCGCTGTCAACGGTTTCAACTATGTGCGTGGCCAGGCCCAGGACTATGACGACTGGGCGGCCCAGGGCGCCACCGGCTGGTCCTATGACGAGGTGCTGCCGTACTTCAAGCGCTCGGAGCGGCGCCTGGCCATCTGCGATGTGAACTACCGGGGGCTGGAAGGCGAGTTGCCGATCACCGACTGTGACTGGCGCCACCCGCTGTGCGATGCCTTTATCGCCGGTGCGGCCAGCCAGGGCATTCCCTCGGGTAAGGACTACAACGCCGGCAAGCAGGAGGGCGCTGGCTATTATCAGCGCTGGATCCACCGGGGCTGGCGGGTCAGTGCTGCCAAGGCTTTTTTGCGACCGGCCAAGGGGCGCGCCAATCTGCGGGTCATCCCCCGCGCCCAGGTCAGCCGCCTGGTGATGGAGGGCACGCGCGTTGCCGGTGTGGAATACGCGGCCGAGCCCGGCGGCCCGCTGCGGCGCCTGCAGGCCAGCCGCGAGGTGGTGGTGGCGGCCGGTGCCATCAATTCGCCCAAGCTGCTCAACCTGTCCGGCCTGGGCGATGCACAGCGTTTGCAGGACCTGGGCATTGCCGTACAGCAGCACCTGCCGGGTGTGGGCCAGGGCCTGCAGGACCATATGATGCTGCGCTCCATCTTGCGGGTGCAGAACGCGCCGACCTTGAACACCACCGCCCGGGGCTGGCGGCTCTGGGGCCAGGTGGCGCGCTGGCTGGCTGGTAAACCCAGCATTCTGGCCATCAGCCCTTCGGTGGCCTATGCGTTTTCATCGGCGCAAGCGCCAGGCGGCCGGGCCGATTTTCAGTTCCATTTCTCACCGGGCAGCTATGCCTCCGGCATTGCCGGCCAGCTCGATGATTTCCCCGGCATGACCCTGGGCTTTTACCAGCTGCGGCCGCAGAGCCGGGGCCATGTGCGCCTGGCCTCGGCCCATGCCTGGGACAGCCCGGTGATCCAGCCGCACTACCTGCACGATGAGGCCGACCAGCGCCTGGTCGTCGAAGGCCTGCGCCAGGCCCGTCGCCTGCTGCACAGTGCCGCCTTGGCGCCCTATGTGGCCAGTGACGAGGCGCCGTCCTCCCAGCTGCAATCGGACGAGGAACTGCTGCAGTTTGCCCGTGAGCGGGGCAGTACAGCCTGGCACTTCATGGGTACCTGCCGCATGGGCGCAGCCGGCGATGGCCAGTCCGTGGTCGACCCCCAACTGCGCGTGCATGGCATCACCGGTTTGCGGGTGGCCGATGCGTCCGTGATGCCGGCCATGCCCTCGGGCAATACCGGCGCGCCGACGATGATGATTGCCGAAAAGGCCGCCGATCTGCTGCTGGCCGAGCACTGCCACTAAGGGGTTGTAGTTACGAAATCTTACCTAGGAGAAACCCAGAAGAGCGTTTGCGGCATCCGCCGCTATATTGAAGAAGACAAGGGCCTCGTGCGTGCGGTGGAGGCTGACCAAGAGATTTGACAACAAAGCAAGGAGACAAACATGAACAAGCTCGTCTATCGTTTGACGAAGGCTGCGGCGCTGGTGGCTAGCACTTTGGCATTTTCGGCCCAGGCCCAGGACATCAAGATCGGCTACACCGCCGACCAATCGGCCAGCGGCGTGGCCGAGCTGGGCATCTCCGGCCGCTGGGGCTTTGAAGCCGCTATCGAGGACATCAACAAAGCCGGCGGCATCATGGGCCGCAAGCTGGTCGGGGTGGTGCGCGATGACCAGGGCACTCCGCCCAAGGCCATCCAGACCGTGCAGGAGCTGATCGACAGCGAAAAGGTCAGCGGCATCGTGGGCCCGGCCAACTCTGGCAATGCGCTGGCCTGGCTGCATATTCCGCAGCAAAAGAAGGTGCCGGTCATCGTGCCGATTGGTACCGCCACCGAGATCACCACGCGCTACGCCAAGGAGCCGCAGAACTACCTCTACCGCATCTCGATGGTGGACCGCGAGCAGGTCGCGCTGCTGGGCGCCTATGCCGTCAAGGCCTCGAAGGACAAGAAGATCGCCATCCTGGCCGATTCCACCGGCTACGGCCAGGGCGGCATCAAGGATGCGACCGAGATTCTGGCCTTGCACGGCATCAAGCCAGTGGCCGTCGAGAAGTACGGCCCCAAAGACACCGACATGACCTCGCAGCTCAACAAGATCAAGGCGGCAGGAGCTGACACCGTGATCATCTATGGCATTGCCGACGGCGCCGCTCAGGTGCTGCGCAGCATGGAGAAGATCAACTACATGCCCGTCACCTTGGGCACCTGGGGCAACCTGAGCTCTTTGCTGCCCAAGATGGCAGGCACCAAGCTGGCCGAGCACCTGATCATGGCGGCTTCGACGACCGAAGACACCTCGGCCAAGACCAAGGCCCTGGGCCAGCGCGTGCGTGTGAACTTCCCGACCCTGACCACCTTCCCCTGCGCCGCCCAGGCCTATGACTCGGTGATGCTGCTGGCCGCTGCGATGAAGCAGGCCAACAGCACCGATGGCGAGAAGGTCGCTGCTGCGCTGGAGAACCTGAACAGCACCGAAGGCGTGATCAAGACCTATGACAAGCCCTTTAGCAAGACCAACCACGAAGGCCTGAGCGTGGGCGACTTCTACCTCGCCCGCTGGAAGGGCAGCGACGTGGTGCGCTTTGAAGACAGTGTCTACAAGTCGCTCACGCCAGCGGATCTGAAGAAGTAAGGCATCGACTCGTCAGGCCTGCGCCCGCCCCATGCGGCGCGCAGGCCTGGTTTTTTTAGCGGCAATGTGTCTGGGGTGCGTATGCTGGATTCGATACTGCAGGCGGTCTTTAGCGGGCTGGCCTTGGGAAGTATTTATGCCTTGGTGGCGGTGGGTTTCAACATCACCTTCAACACCACCAAGACCTTGAATTTTGGCCAGGGCGAGTTCCTGGTCGCGGGCGCGTTTGTCGCGGTCTCGGCGCTGCTGCTGCTCGCCGGCAAGAACATCACCGACAGCCTGCTGCCCGCCGATGTCAGCCTGTGGCGCTATGTGCTCAGCCTGGTGGGCACGATGGCCGTCCTGGCGCTGCTGGGCCTGCTGCTCTATTACGCCGCCGTGCGGCCCTTTGTGGGGCGCGGCGGCATGGCCTGGGTGATGAGCACCATCGGCTTTGGCATCATCATCCAGAACACGGCGCTGGCCATCTGGGGCCCGGCGCCGCTGGTCATGCCCTCGCCGCTGGGTAGCGAGGTGCTGCGCATCGGCAATGCCGGTGTGCTGCCCCAAGAGGTGCTGGTGCTGGTCTGCAGCGTGGCCGTGCTGCTCGCGCTCGATTATGTGATGCGCCACACCCGCATCGGCAAGGCCGTGCGCGCGGTGGCGCAAAGCGGCAGTGCAGCCACCCTGATGGGCATCAATGTGACAGCCATCGTCGTGCTGGCCTTTGTCATCAGCTCCAGCCTGGCGGGCCTGGCCGGTTTGCTGATTGCGCCCATCACGACGGCATCGGTATTCATGGGCATGACCTTGGCGCTCAAAGCCTTCTCCTCGGCCATTCTGGGCGGTCTGACCAGCCCACGCGGCTGCATGCTGGGCGGCTTTGTGCTGGGCCTGATTGAGGCCCTGGTTGGCCTGTGGCAGGCGGAGATGCGCGAGATCAGCATCTTCTTGCTGATCATCGTGGTGCTGGTGGTGCGGCCCCAGGGCCTCTTGGGCCAGAAGATCGTGGAGAAAGTCTGATGAACAGCGAGATCAAGCACTACGGCTGGCTGGCCCTGGTGGCGGCGCTGGTGGCCGCCATCCCGCTGATGACCAGCAACGACTTCTACCTGCGCATCGTCTTTCTGATCGGGGTCAACTACATCGCCGCCTCGGGGCTGAATGTGCTGGTGAACTACACCGGCCAGAAATCACTGGGCCATGCCGGCCTGTTTGCCGTGGGCGCCTATGCGGTGGCCCTGCTCACCACCCGCTGGGGCTGGAACCCCTGGGCCGCCTTTGCAATGGCCGGTGTGCTGGCCGGGCTGTTTGGCGTGGTGATTGCGCTGCCGGCGCTGCGCGTCAAAGGGCCGGCGCTGGCGATGGTCACCATCGGCTTTGGCATCGTCGTCGAGAAGGTGGTCTCGGAATGGCAGGATGTATTTGCCGGCCAGCAGGGCATCTATGGCGTGGTGCCCTTGAAGCTGGGCGACCAGATGTTTGCCTCCTCGCACTGGGTCTGGTTTGTGCTGGCTCTGTGCGTGGTGCTGCATGTCATGTTCCGCCACCTGCTGGCGGGGCGTTTTGGCCGCGCCTTCATGGCCGTGAACACCGCCGAGGTGGCGGCCGAGAGCGTGGGCGTCAGCGTCTACAAGTTCAAGGTGCTGGCCTTTGTCATCAGTGCCTTCACCTGCGGCATTGCCGGCGCGCTGATCACGCAGCAGAACCAGTACATCAACTCGGACTTCATCACTTTCAATCTGTCGGTCTTCTTCCTGCTGGTGGTGCTGTTTGGTGGCAATTCCGTCTACGGGCCGCTGCTGGGCGCTGTGGTGTTGACCCTGCTCGATTCGCTGTTGTCGCGCTGGCCGGGTGTGCAGCATTTCACCTATGGTGCGCTGCTGCTGTTTGCGCTGTACGCCATGCCCAATGGCCTGGCCGGCACATTGCGCAGCCTGGCGCGCAAATACGCACCGGGCCTGCTGCCCACGCCGCAGCTGCCGCAGGATCTGCCGGCCTGGCAGCTCAAATCGGCCGCGCCGCTGGCCAGCACCGGCGCAGAAGGTTTGCTGGACGGTCGCGGCATCTACAAGGCTTACGGCGGCGTGGTGCCGACCAATGAGGTCGATCTATGCATCAAGCCCGGCCATGTGCATTCGCTGATCGGGCCCAATGGCGCGGGCAAGACCACCTTGCTCAATATCCTGTCGGGCATTGTGGTGCCCGAGCGCGGCTCCATCCAGTTTGCGGGCCAGAGCATCGTCGGTGTCTCGCCCAACCGGATTGCCCGCATGGGCCTGGGCCGTACCTTCCAGAACCTGCGCCTCTTCAGCGATATGACCGTGCTCGACAACGTCAAGGTCGGCTTGCATGCGCATATCCAGGCTGGGTTCTTTGCCAGCCTGATAGGGGTGGGCAAGGCCCGGCGCGCTGAGCTCGCTGCGCGGGATGAGGCGCTGCAGATCCTTGACCGCCTGCAGCTGCGTGACAAGGCGCTGCATACCGCCGGCAGCCTGCCCTATGGCCTGCAGCGCCGGCTGGAGCTGGCCCGCGCGCTGGCCACCCATCCGCGTTTGCTGCTGCTCGATGAGCCGGCCGCCGGCCTCAACCCGCAGGAGACGCAGGAGCTGATCCAGGTGATTGCACGCATCCGCGATCTGGGCATTACCGTGCTGCTGATCGAGCACCACATGGACCTG
Organism: Comamonas sp. 23; assembly: GCF_049601575.1. Classification (NCBI taxonomy): domain Bacteria; kingdom Pseudomonadati; phylum Pseudomonadota; class Betaproteobacteria; order Burkholderiales; family Comamonadaceae; genus Comamonas; species Comamonas sp. 23. Next base: position 1,044,266 of record NZ_CP187127.1, read on the forward strand.
GTGATGGCTGTGTCCGACCACGTGATCGTGCTCGACTACGGCCAGAAGATTGCCGAGGGCACACCCCAGCAGGTGCAAAGCAACCCGCGCGTGATTGCCGCCTACCTGGGCAGCGATGATGAAACCGAGGACAACGCGATGAACGGAGGCCCCCATGCCTGAGCAAACACCATTGCTGCGTGTCGAGGCGCTGGAGCTGCACTACGGTGCCGTGCAGGCGCTCAAGGGGGTGTCGCTGCAGGTGCATGCCGGTGAGGTGGTCACCATCATCGGTGGCAATGGCGCAGGCAAGAGCACCCTGATGAAGGCCATCTCGGGCCTGGAGCCCACAGCGGCGGGCCGCATCGAGTTCCTGGGCCAGGACATCACCCGCATGCCCGGCCACCTGCGTGTGCCCTTTGGCATTGCCCAGTCGCCCGAAGGCCGCCAGGTGTTTGCCGACCAGAGCGTGCATGACAACCTGCTGCTGGGCGCCTACCACCGCAAGGATGGGTCCGCCGCGATTGCCGCCGATGTGGAGCAGCAGTTCAACACCTTCCCGCGGCTGCGTGAGCGCCGCGCGCAGATGGCCGGCACCATGTCGGGCGGCGAGCAGCAGATGCTGGCGATTGCGCGCGCGTTGATGTCGCGGCCCAAGCTGCTGCTGCTCGATGAGCCCTCGCTGGGCCTGGCGCCGCTGATCGTCAAGGAGATCTTTGCGATCGTGCGCCAGCTCAAGGCGCAGGGGGTGACCATCTTGCTGGTCGAGCAGATGGCCAACCAGGCGCTGGCGGTAGCTGACCGCGCCTATGTGCTGGAGACGGGCCACTTCACCCTGCAGGGCGCCGCGGCCGATCTGCGGCGCGACCCCAAGGTGCGTGCCGCGTACCTGGGAGCCCATGCATGAGCGCGCCGGCAGCCGACCATTTTGACTATGTGGTGGTCGGCAGCGGCGCGGCCGGCGCCATCGTCGCCGCCCGCTTGGGCGAGGATCCTGCGCTGCGCATCTGCGTGCTCGAAGCCGGCCCGCCCGACCACAGGCCCTACCTCAAGCTGCCGGCCGGCTTTATCAAGGTGATCTTCAATCCGGCGGTGGCCTGGCAGTTCAGCTCCGAGCCGACGGAGCGCACGGGAGGGCGGCGCATTCCGCTGCCCCAGGGCAAGACCTTGGGCGGCTCCACCTCCATCAACGGTCTGGTCTACAACCGGGGCCAGCGCGAGGATTTCGATGGCTGGGCGGCGCAGGGCAATGCGGGGTGGTCCTATGACGAGGTGCTGCCGTACTTCCAGCGCAGCGAGCATTTTGTCGATGGCGGCGATCCGGCACTGCGCGGCCACAACGGCCCGCTCAAGGTCAGCCTGCCGCACTGGCCGCACCCGATTTGCGAGGCCTTCCTGGAGGGCGCTGCCGAGCAGGGCCTCGCGCGCAACCCGGACTACAACGGCGCCTACCAGCAAGGCGTGGGCTATTTCCAGCGCAGCATCCACAACGGCTGGCGCATGAGCACGGCGGGCTGCTTTCTGCGCCCAGCGATGCGGCGCCGCAACCTGGATGTGCGGACCGGCGCGCAGGCGCTGCGCATTATGGTCGAGGACGGCCGCGCCTGTGGTGTGGAATACCTGCAAGATGGCGTGCGGCGCCAAGTGAGGGCGCGGCGCGAGGTGGTCGTCAGCGCCGGCGCCATCAACACGCCGAAGCTGCTGCAGCTGTCGGGCATTGGCGATGGCGAGCGGCTGCGCGCGCTGGGCATTGCCACCCAGGTGCATTTGCCGGGCGTGGGTCAGCACCTCAAGGACCATTTCTCGGTGCGGCTGGTCGCGTCGGTCAAGAACGCCACCACGATCAACGAGCTGGCGCGTGTGCCGCGCCTCTGGGGCCAGGCCTGGCAATGGCTGCGCGGCAAGCCCAATATTCTGCAGCTCAGCCCGTCCGTCGTGCACTGGTTCGCAGCCTCGCAGCCAGGGCTCGCGCGGCCCGATCTGCAAGGTGTGTTCTCCCCGGCCAGCTACCGCGAAGGCTATGTGGGCCAGCTCGATGTGTTCCCAGGCATGACCTGCGGCGTCTGGCAGCACCGGCCGCAGAGCATGGGCACGGTGCAGTTGGCCTCAAGCGATCCGCTGGCCGACCCGGTCGTGCAGCCGCGCTATCTGGACGACGAGGGCGACCGCCAGACCTTGATCCGAGGTGTGCGCCAGGCCCGGGCCTTGCTGCAGAGCCAGGCGCTCGCGCCCTACCGGGTGGACGAGGTCATGCCCGGGCCGCAGGTGCAGTCCGATGACGAGATCCTGGACTTTATCTACCGCTACGGTGTCTCGTCCTACCACCTCAACGGCACGGCGCGCATGGGGCCCCGCCCCGAGGCAGGTGCCGTCGTCGATGCCCAGCTGCGCGTGCATGGGCTGCAGGGGCTGCGGGTGATCGATGCCTCGGTGATGCCCGAGATCACCTCGGCCAACACCTGCGCGGCCACGATGATGATTGGCGAGAAGGGCGCCGACCTGCTGCGCCGCGCGGGCTAGGCAGCCGGCCCGCCTTCCAGCACTAGCAGCGGGCCGAGCGCCATTAGCGCTTTTTGTGCGCCCGCATGTCCAGCACCTGGGGCAGGCTGCGCACATCCTGGCCTGCCGCCAAGATCCGGTGCTTCTGGATCTTTTGCGTGCCGGTGGTGGGGATCTCATCGGTGAACCACCACCAGCCGGGCACCTTGTAGTAGGCCATCTCTTGCTGGCAGAACGCAAACAGCTCCTGGCAGATGGCGGTGCCGGGCGCCACGCCGTCCGTCAGCACAATGCTGGCCAGCACCTCCTCTTCGCGGATGTCATCGGGCGCGGCCAGCACGGCCACCTGGTGCACCTTGGGGTGGGACAGCAGCACGGCTTCCACCTCGGCCGCGGCAATGTTCTCGCCGGAGCGGCGGATGATGTTCTTGCGCCGGTCCATGAAGTGCAGCAGGCCATCGGGGTCCTGCAGCACCACATCCCCGGTGTGGAACCAGCCGCCTTCCCAGGCCTTGGCGGTGGCCTCGGGGTTGTCCAGGTACTCGCTGAAAAAATGCTTGCGCGGGGTCTCGGCCGAGTAGCGCACCAGCATCTCGCCAGGCGTGCCGGGCGGCACCGGCTGGCCGCTCTCATCGGCCACCAGTACCTCGAGCCCCGGCGCACCACGGCCAAAGGAGCGTGTGCCTACCTGGCGGTCGTCGCCATGGTCAGAGATGGTGCGCACCACCTCGGTCATGCCCCACAGCTCGATCAGCGGAAAGCCAAAGCGCTGCTCGAAGGCGGCATGCAGCTGCGGCTCCACCCCTGCGCCATAGCCAAAGCGCACGCAGTGCTGCTTTTCCCAGTCGGACGGCGGCTGCTTGAGCAAGAGCGGAATGATCACGCCCAGGTAGTGGACGATGGTGGCGCGGCTGCTGGCAACCTCTTCCCACCAGCGGCTGGGCTGAAAGCGGTCGGTCTGGACCTGGCAGCCGCCGGTGAGCAGCATGCAGTAGAACGACAGGATGGATGCGTTGACATGGAACAGCGGCAGCGGGTTGAACAGGCGCTCGCGGCCTTCCTGGATCGACACATGGCCGGGGTGGGATGCATACCACTTGCCAGCGGCCAGTTCATAGGCATGCGAGAGCACACAGCCCTTGGGCTGGCCGGTGGTGCCCGAGGTGTAGAGGATGCTTGCTGGCGTGTCGGCGCTCAGGCTGCCCGAGGGCTGCGAGCGGGCCGGCGGCAGCGTGATCGCACTGCCATCTTGCGGATCGGTGCAGACCAGGGCCGGCTGGTTGCGCGTGTCCTGCAGGGACTGCTGCAGTGCCTCCAGCCGCTCGGGCAGGCAGACGACCAGGTCCAGCTGTGCATGGTCGATCAGGTAGTTCAGCTCGCGGCGCTTGTAGTCGGGGTTGATGGGCACACAGCAGATGCCCAGGCTGTTCATCGCCAGCTTGTGCCAGAGGTGCTCGGGCCGGCTTTCCAGAAACAGCCCCACGCGGTGGCCCACGCCATAGCCCGCGGCCTGGTAGCGGGCCTGCAGCCGCGCGATATGGGCGCCGGCCTGCGTGTAGCTGAACTCGCAGCCCTCGGGCAGGTAGCTGCGCTTGGGATTGGCCGGCACCGCCAGCAGGCTGTGCTCGGGGTAGCGCGCAATGGCGGCCTGCAAGGCCTGGCCGATGGTGGTGTGGTCGGTGATGGCGATCATGTCGGAGGACTTCAAAGCAGGGTCAGGGCCGGATCAAGGGCGACGGAATGGGGTCGATCTGCTGGTCCAGCGCGGCCTGCTTTTCGACCTCCAGGCTGCGCAGAAAGGCGGCGCGCTGCTGCAGGTGCATCCAGTAGTGCTGGGTGGCCGGCCCCCATTGCGAGGACATGCCCAGGTAGTCCGACAGCATCAGCGCATAGCCCACGGCCACATCGGCCGCGGTAAAACGGCCTGCGCAGAGGTAGGGCAGTTCGGCTGGCATGGCCTGGGCGGCGGTCTCCAGCGCGCGCAGCCGGCCCAGAAACCAGCGCGCATAGTCTTCTGCGACCTGGGGCTGGCGCCGCACGGCAGGCTCAAAGAACTGGTAGCGCAGCACCAGGGTCTGCGGAAAGGTCAAGGTCGTATCGGACATGTACAGCCAGTTCAGGTAGCTGCCATAGGCGGGGTCGCTGGGCTGCACGTCCAGGCGCTGCGCCGGGTCGCGGCTGGCCAGGTACTGGCAGATGGCGGACGACTCGGTCATGCGCGTGTCGCCGTCGATCAGCAAGGGCACGGTGCCCAGGGGGTTGAGTGCCAGGTAGTGCTTGGCCAGTGCGCGGGGCGGAAAGGGCAGCATCTGCAGCTGGTAGGGCAGGCCAAGCTCTTCCAGCATCCATAGCGCGCGGAACGAGCGCGCGCTCACACAGTGGTACAGCTCGATCACGGCAAGTCTCCATCCGATGTTGTGCCGCCATCTTGGCACGAATGGATGTACGTGGCTGCCCTGCAGGTGTCAGCCAGGTTGCAAATCGGGCCGGTCTCAGGCCAGCATCGGCTGCGCCTCAGGCCGGCGGCCGGGTGCTCTTGCGGTATTCGGCCGGGGACATGCCCATCCAGGTGCGAAAGGCCCGGATAAAGCTCTTGTCGTTGCTGAAGCCTGCCAACTGCGCGATCTGCTTGATGGGCCGGTTGCTGCGGTGCAGCAGAGTCAGCGAGCGTTCGCGCCGCACCTCGTCCTTCAGGGCCTGCAGCGATGCGCCCTCGTCCTTGAGCTGGCGGTGCAGGGTGCGCAGTGACAGGTGCAGCTTGGCCGAGAGGCTGTCGGCGCTGTGCATCGCCGAGGGATCGGCAGCCAGCAGCTGGCGCACGCGCTGCACCATCAGCCGGTCGCGCCGGTAGGGGCGCACGGTCAGCGGCAGCGCGCGCTGCAGCATGCGCTGCAAGGCCGCCTCATCGCGGGCAATCGGCAAGGCGAGATAACGCGCATCAAACTGCATGCGCGTGACCGGCGCGCCAAACTGCACATCGCCGGGGAAGAGCAGCGCATACACATCGGCATGGGCGGGGGCCTCGAACGGAAAACTCACCTTGAACAGCGGCAGCGACGAGTCGACAAACCAGCTCGACAGCCCATGCATATTGCGCAGCATGGACACGAGGCAAAACTCGCGCAGCTCGCCCAGGCCCGTGTGCTCGATGATCTCGACCGTGGCCGTCTCGCCCTGCACCTGCAGGCTGAGCGCCAGGTCATCGGTGAGCAGGCCGTGGTGGCGGCACCAGCGCTTGAGCGCCACCCCCAGGTTGGGGCTGGTGAGCGAGGCGCGTGCCAGCATGCCATAGCTGCCCCAGGGCAGGCGCCGGCTGAACCAGCCCAGCGCCTCGTCATCTAGCTCCTGCATCGCCGCATCCGAGAGCGTTTCAAACTGCAGTGCGGTGATGCCGGGGCCGTCCTTTTCAACCGCCAAGGGATCGATTTGCGCCAACTGCAGCGCTCGGTCCGCACTCAGCCCCCGGTGCTGGTAGGCCCGCGCGATGGCCCGGACAAAGGCCATGGGCGTAACGGCGGGATGGTGCACGACGGCAGAGGAGGGCAGCGGTTTGGGCATGGAGGGTGGGGTTTAAAAAGCGCCAAGCATGGCCATTGTACTGGCGACATTTGCAACCATCCTGCCATCATTTGCGCGGCACGCTCGCGTATCCTGAAAGACAAGGAACAGGGCCGCCGACCCGGCTGGTTGAGCGGCGGACAGGAGACACCATGAGCGAGACCAGATTGACCAGCAGCTATGCACGGGGCGCCAGCGAGCCGCGCCTGCTCAACAAGACCATCGGCCAGCAGCTGAGCGAGACAGCAGCGCGCTTTGGCGCGCGCGATGCGCTCATCAGCCGCCACCAGGGCCTGCGCCTCACTTACCAGCAACTGCTGGAGCAATCGCAGCAACTGGCCAGCGCCTTGCTGCGCGCCGGCATTGCCAAGGGTGACCGGGTGGGGATCTGGTCGCACAACAATGTGGAATGGGTGCTGCTGCAGCTGGCCACCGCCCATGTCGGCATCATCCTCGTCAACATCAACCCGGCCTACCGCACCTCCGAGCTGGCCTATGCGCTCAACAAGGTGCAGTGCAAGGCGCTGTTTGTGATGGAGCGCTTCAAGACCAGCGATTACCTGGGTATGGTGCGCGCGCTGGCGCCTGAGCTGGAGACGCAAGCCAGCGCTGCGCTGCAGATTGAGGCCTTGCCCGATTTGCGCCTGGTGGTCTGGATCGATGTCGCAGGCCAGGGCCAGGAGCAGGCAGGCATGCAGCGCTTCTCGCGCTTTATCGCCAGCGGTGATGCGGCCGACCCGCAGGTCGCGCAGATAGGGGCCAGCTTGACGCCCTACGACCCGATCAATATCCAGTTCACCAGTGGCACCACAGGCTTTCCCAAGGGCGCCACCTTGACCCACCGCAATATCGTCAACAACGGCTATTTCATTGGCGAGGCGATGCGGCTCTCGGAAGAAGACCGGCTCTGCATTCCCGTGCCGCTCTACCACTGCTTTGGCATGGTGCTGGGCAATATGGCCTGCATGACGCATGGCGCGGCCATGGTCTACCCCAATGACGGCTTTGATGCGCTGACGGTGCTGGAGACGGTGCAGGCCGAGCGCTGCACCGGCCTGCATGGCGTGCCCACGATGTTCATTGCCGAGCTGGACCACCCACGTTTTGCCGAGTTCGACCTGTCGAGCCTGCGCACCGGCATCATGGCTGGCTCGCCCTGCCCGATCGAGGTGATGAAGCGCGTGGTCAGCCAGATGCATCTGTCCGAGATCACCATTGCCTACGGCATGACCGAGACCAGTCCGGTCAGCTGCCAAAGCTCGACCGACACGCCGCTGGACAAGCGCGTCTCCACCGTCGGCAAGGTGCATCCGCACCTGGAGGTCAAGATCGTCAGCCCCGAGACCGGCGAGACCGTGGCCCCCGGCCAATCGGGTGAGCTCTGCACGCGCGGTTATTCGGTCATGCATGGCTACTGGGGCGACGAGGCCAAGACGCGCGAGGCCATCGATGGCGATGGCTGGATGCACACCGGCGACCTGGCCACGATGGATGAAGAAGGCTATGTGAACATTGTCGGCCGCATCAAGGACATGGTGATCCGGGGCGGCGAGAACATCTACCCGCGCGAGATCGAGGAGTTTCTCTACACCCACCCGCAGGTGCAGGATGTGCAGGTGGTGGGCGTGCCCGACAGCCGCTTTGGCGAGGAGCTCTGTGCCTGGGTCATCGTCAAGGCCGGCCAAAGCCTGGATGCCGAGGCGCTGCGCAGCTACTGCAAGGGCCGGGTGGCCCATTACAAGGTGCCGCGCTACATCGAGTTTGTCGAGGCCTTCCCGATGACGGTGACCGGCAAGATCCAGAAGTTCAAGATCCGCGAGGCGATGATCGAATCGCTGAAGCTGGATGTGAGCAAGACGGCCTGAACCGCGCAGAGCGCCGCCATGCAGCACCCGCCTGAACGATCAATGCCCTTCCAGCTTGGCAGCTTGCTTGGCGGCGGCGCGGCGGGCCACTTCCAGGCGCTTGCGCAAGGTGATCTCGCTCAGGTCCAGCTCCTGGACCAGGCTGCGCAGCGATTCGTCGTTGATGCGGTTGTTGTGCCGCTCGGCGTAGATGGTGTGGCGCTCGACCTTGATGCAGTTGAGCCGCATCTCCAGCTCGGCCACATAGCGCAGGCGGCGCTCCTGCACCGCGTCGGGCGTGGCCAGGTCCTGCACCTCGGCGGTTTCGGGCGTGCGCTCCTCGTCCAGCAGGTCGATACGGTTGCGGTACTCGCGCGCAATCCGGCCTTCGATTTCATGCTGCTGGGCCTGCCATTCGGTGGGCTGCTGGGCGGCATCGTCGTCGCTCATCGCCAGGCTGTTGATCGCAGCGCGGCAGGCTGCAATGCGCGCCTGGCGCTCTTCGCGCACCGATTCGGGCTCGCTCACCGCCTGCACGCGGCGCAGCACCAGCGGCAGGCCGATGCTGCCGATCACCAGGGTGAACAAGATGGTGCCGGTGGCCAGAAAGATCAGCATGTCGCGTGCTGGAAACGGCTGGCCGTTGTTCAAGAGCAGCGGCACGGACAGCGCACCGGCCAAGGTGACCGCGCCTCGTATGCCCGCCAAGGTCGTGGCCAGGTTCAGCCACAGGTCGGGTTTTTTGACCAGCTTGCCGGCCTGGTGGGCCTTGTGCAGGCTGCGGCTGACGCCCAGCATCAGCCAGATCCAGCGCAGCGCCAAAAGTGCGATCGAGATGATGGCCACATAGCCCACCAGAATCCACCAGTCATGGCCGGCATCGCGCAAGGTTACGCCAATGATCGAGGGCAACTGCAGGCCCAGCAGCAGGAAGATCGCGCCGTTGAAGGCCGATTCCACCATCGCCCAGGTACCGGCGGTTTGCATGCGCTCGGAGATGTAGTCGGCGCGGTTCAGGTCGCCAAAATTCGTGGCCACGCCCGCGGCCACGGCGGCCAGAATGCCCGAGACACCAATCTTTTCGCCCAGCAGGTAGGCTGCAAAGGGCAGCAGCACCAAGAGCAGCACCATCTGCGTGGCGGCCACATCGCCCAGGCGGCGGGTGACGGTATCGCGCAGGTAGCTGAAACCCCAGCCCACCGCAGCGCCCACGCCCAGGCCACCCAGCGCAATCCACAGAAATTCCTGCGTGACCTGGGTCCAGGAGAACACACCGGTCAAGGTGGCGGCGATGGCAAATTTCAGCGCCACCAGGCCCGAGGCATCATTGAGCAGCGATTCGCCTTCGAGCACATGCATGGTGTGGGCCGGCATGCCCAGGTTGCGGGTGATGGCCGAGACGGCCACCGCATCGGTGGGCGATATCACGGCGGCCAGCGCAAAGGCCACGGTCAGCGGGATCTCCGGGATCATCCAGTGGATCAGGTAGCCCAGGCCAATCACGGTAAAAAGCACCAGGCCAAAGGCCAGCCGCAAAATAGGGCGGTACAGCGCAAAGAACTCGCGCTTGGGAATGCGCCAGCCGTCGGCAAACAGCAGCGGCGGAATGAACAGCAGCATGAACAGGCCGGGGTCGAAATCGATATGCAGGCCTTTTTGTGGCCAGGACAGCGCCGCGCCCAGCATGATCTGGATCAGCGGCAGCGGTATGGCCCGGATGTAGCGCGCAATGATGCCGGTGACGGCACCGATCATCAGGACGAGCAGGACGGTTTCGACGGTGTGCATGGTGCGGATTCGTTTGGCAGCAGACTATTTTTAAAGAAAACGCGTTTCTGAACGGAACGCTAGAACATTGAAGAGGACAAGCATGAGCAAACTCGCAACCCAGCTGAATGCCCGGTCGGCAGATTTTCAGACCAATGCGCAAGCCATGCGCAGCATTGTGGAGGACCTGCGCGCCCGGTCTGCCAAGGTGGCGCAAGGCGGTGGTGAAGCCGCCCGTGCCAAGCACCTGGGCCGGGGCAAGCTGCTGCCGCGTGACCGCGTGCAGATGCTGCTGGACCCGGGCACGCCCTTTTTGGAGCTGGCACCGCTGGCTGCGCTGAACATGTACAACAACGATGCACCCGGTGCGGGCCTGATCGCCGGCGTGGGCCGCGTCAGTGGGGTGGACTGCATGATCGTGTGCAATGATGCCACGGTCAAAGGCGGCACCTACTACCCGATGACGGTAAAAAAACATTTGCGCGCCCAGGAAGTGGCAGCGCAAAACCGACTGCCCTGCATTTACCTGGTTGATTCGGGCGGCGCCAACCTGCCCAACCAGGACGAGGTCTTCCCCGACCGCGAGCACTTTGGCCGCATCTTCTACAACCAGGCCAATATGTCGGCCCAGGGCATTGCGCAGATCGCCGTGGTCATGGGTTCCTGCACCGCTGGCGGCGCCTATGTGCCGGCGATGAGCGACGAGTCCATCATCGTGAAGAACCAGGGCACGATCTTTTTGGGTGGCCCACCGCTGGTGAAGGCTGCGACCGGCGAGGTGGTGAGTGCCGAAGACCTGGGTGGCGGCGATGTGCACACGCGCCTGTCGGGCGTGGCCGACCACCTGGCCGACAACGACACCCATGCACTGGCGCTGGCCCGCAAGGCCGTGAGCCACCTGAACAAGGCCAAACAGCCCAACTTGGCCGACAAGGCGCCGCAGGCACCGGCCTACCCGGCCGATGAGCTGTATGGCGTGATCCCGGTCGATACGCGCAAGCCTTTTGATGTGCGCGAAATCATCGCCCGCATTGTCGATGGCAGCGATTTTGACGAGTTCAAGGCCCGTTTTGGCGCCACCCTGGTCTGCGGCTTTGCCCGCGTCGAGGGCATGGAGGTGGGCATCATCGCCAACAACGGCATTTTGTTCAGCGAGTCGGCCGTCAAGGGTGCGCACTTCATCGAGCTGTGCTGCCAGCGCAAGATTCCGCTGGTCTTTTTGCAGAACATCACCGGCTTCATGGTCGGCCGCAAGTACGAGAACGAGGGCATTGCCCGCCACGGCGCCAAGCTGGTGACGGCGGTGGCCACGGCCAGCGTGCCCAAGTTCACCATCATCATCGGCGGCAGCTTTGGCGCCGGCAACTACGGCATGTGTGGCCGCGCCTACAGCCCCCGCTTTTTGTGGATGTGGCCGAACGCACGCATCAGCGTGATGGGCGGCGAGCAGGCGGCCAGCGTGCTGGCCACGGTCAAGCGCGATGGCATCGAAGGCCGGGGCGGCGCCTGGACGGCGGAAGAGGAGGAGGCCTTCAAGGCGCCCATCCGCCAGCAGTACGAGGACCAGGGCCACCCTTACTACGCCTCGGCACGGCTGTGGGATGACGGCGTCATCGACCCGGCCGATACCCGCCGCGTGCTGGCGCTGGGCCTGGCGGCCACGCGCAATGCACCGATCGAAGATACCCGATTCGGCGTCTTCCGCATGTAAGGCTCTGAGACAGAGAGGACACCATGAAAAGTACATTTCTGACCGTCGAAGCCGCTGGACCGGTGGCCACCATCACCCTGACCCAGCCCGATGTGCGCAATGCCTTCAGCGATGAGGTGATTGCCGACATCACCCGCGCCTTCAGCTGGGTGGGTGCGCAGGCCCAGGTCCGCGCCGTGGTGCTGGCCGCCGAAGGCCCGGCCTTCTGCGCTGGCGCCAACCTGAACTGGATGCGCGCGATGGCCGATTACACCCGCGAGGAAAACCTGGTCGACGCGGGCAAGCTCGCCGAGATGCTGCGCGTCATTTACACCTGCCCCAAGCCGACGATTGCGCGGGTGCAGGGCGATGTCTACGCCGGTGGCATGGGCCTGGTGGCCTGCTGCGACATGGCGGTGGCGGCCAGCCACGCCGGTTTTTGCCTCAGCGAGGTGAAGATCGGCCTGATCCCGGCCACGATCAGCCCCTATGTGATCCGCGCGATGGGCCCGCGTGCGGCGCACCGCTACTTTCTGACCGGTGAGCGCTTTGACGCCGCCGAAGCGCTACGCACCGGCTTTGTGCACCAGGTGGTGGAGGCTGAGGCGCTGGACAGCGCCGTGGACGGCCTGCTCAAGCACCTGCTGAGCGCCAGCCCGGCAGCGGTACAGGCCTGCAAAAAGCTGGTGCTCGATGTGGCCGGCCGTGAGGTGGACGAAGCGCTGATCGCCGAGACCGTGGCCGGCATCGCCGATATCCGCGCCAGCGCCGAAGGCAAGGAAGGCGTGCAGGCCTTCTTGAACAAACGCAAACCCAGCTGGCTGGGAGGCTGATGCAGCCCTAAAGCGGCCTTGGATGGCAGACAGCAAGCGGGCATTGGCGCTATAAACAGCGCGTTTGCTGACTGGCACTGAGGAGCACCACCATGGATATCTGGAACACCATCGTCAACTGGCTGCACGGCATGGGCCTGCATCTGGACAAGGACACCGCACACACGGTGGGGCAGGCGGCCGACCAGGTCGGCCAGGTGGCCGGCCAGATGGGCCAGGCCATGGCGCAGTGGGACTGGGGCCAGCTGATGGCGCTGGCAGCTGCGCTCGGTTGGGCCAGTGGCTTTCGGCTGTATGCGGTGGTGTTTGTGACGGGCATGCTGGGCGCCACCGGCGTGCTGCAGCTGCCCGGTGGGCTGACGGTGCTGCAGCAGCCGGTGATCCTGTTCATCAGTGGCGCGCTGCTGTTTGTTGAGTTCTTTGCCGACAAGATCCCCGGCGTGGATTCGGTCTGGGATGTGGTGCAAAGCGTGGTGCGGGTGCCAGCGGGTGCGGCCTTGGCGGCCAGCGTGTTTGGCACCGACAACGCGACGATGGCGACAGCTGCGGCCCTGATGGGCGGCACCTTGGCGCTGAGCAGCCAGGTGGCCAAGACCACGACGCGCGCGGCCATCAACACCAGCCCGGAGCCGTTCTCCAACTGGGGCGCGAGCCTGGTCGAAGACGGGGTCTCGATCGGCGCGGTGTGGCTGGCCATCCACCACCCGCTGGTGTTTGCGCTGGCGCTGGCCGTGGTGCTGGTGCTGATGTGGGTGATGACCTGGGTGTTGTGGAAGTTTTTGCGGGCCGTGGTGCGCCGGATTCGCCGGTGGCTGGGCCATGAAGAGCCGGTGGCCCTGGCCGCCACGGGCGCGGATCACCAACGATATTGACCGGGGGCTTGCGAAGGCGGGCTGGGGTCAGGGAAGAAGACTGAGGAGATTGTTCTATGTTCTCGAAAATTTTGATCGCCAACCGTGGTGAGATTGCCTGCCGCGTCGCCGCTACCGCCCGCCGCATGGGCGTCAAGACCGTGGCCGTCTACTCCGACGCGGACGCCCATGCCAAGCATGTGGCCGCCTGCGACGAGTCCGTGCATATCGGTGGAAGCGCCCCCAAGGACAGCTACCTGCGCTGGGAACGCATCATCGAGGCGGCCAAGGCCACCGGCGCGCAAGCCATCCACCCCGGCTACGGTTTCTTGAGCGAGAACGAAGACTTTGCCGTCGCCTGCGCCGCTGCGGGCCTGGTGTTCATCGGCCCGCCGGCCAATGCCATCCGCGCGATGGGCCTGAAGGCCGAATCTAAACAGCTGATGGAAAAGGCCGGCGTGCCGCTGGTGCCCGGCTACCACGGCGCGGGCCAGGACCCGGCCATGCTGCACGCGGAGGCCGACCGCATCGGTTACCCGGTGCTGATCAAGGCCAGCGCCGGCGGCGGTGGCAAGGGCATGCGCCTGGTGGAAAAGAGCGAAGACTTTGCTGCCGCGCTGGAGTCCTGTAAGCGCGAGGCCATCAACAGCTTCAGCAACGATGCGGTGCTGATCGAGAAATACGTGCTGCGCCCCCGCCATATCGAGATCCAGGTGTTTGGCGACACGCAAGGCAACTGCGTGTATCTCTTCGAGCGCGACTGCTCGGTGCAGCGCCGCCACCAGAAGGTGCTGGAAGAAGCCCCAGCGCCGGGCATGACCGCCGCGCTGCGCCAGCAGATGGGCGAGGCGGCGGTGGCCGCTGCCAAGGCCGTGGGCTATGTGGGCGCGGGCACGGTGGAATTCATCGTCGAGCAGCCCGGCGGCTACGACCAGCCCGAGGCGATGAAGTTCTACTTCATGGAGATGAACACGCGCCTGCAGGTGGAGCACCCGGTGACCGAGGCCATCACCGGCGAAGACCTGGTGCAGTGGCAACTGCTGGTGGCCAACGGCCAGCCGCTGCCCAAGCAGCAGGCCGAGCTCAAGATCAGCGGCCACGCGATCGAAGCGCGCATCTGCGCCGAGAACCCGGACAACAACTTCCTGCCCGCCACCGGCACCTTGCATGTCTACCGCAAGCCCGACTGCAGCAGTTTTGCAATCAGCGATGTGCGCATTGACGATGGCGTGCGCGAAGGCGATGCCATCAGCCCCTTCTACGACAGCATGATTGCCAAGCTCATCGTCCACGGCGCAGACCGTGCCCAGGCGCTGGCGCGGCTGGATGCGGCGCTGGCTGCGGTGCGCATTGTCGGCCTGCAGACCAATGTGCAGTTCCTGCGCCATATCCTGGCCACGCCCTCGTTTGGCCAGGCCAAGCTCGATACGGCGCTGATCCAGCGCGAAGAGGCACGGCTCTTCAAGCAGCGCGGCCTGGGCCTGGACACCGCTGCGGCCGCTGCCGTGGTGGCCGAGCTGCTGCAGGAGCGCGCAACCGAGAGCCACGACCCCTTCAGCCGCCGCGATGGCTGGCAATCGCATGGCGTGACCGAGCGCCGCTTTGACTTTGAGTTTGGCGGCGATAAGCTGCAGGCCGCGCTGCGCTATGAGGCCTCTGGCCTGGTGCTGACGGTGGGCGATGCCACGGGCCCGCTGCAGTTCAGCCCCAACGGCGAGCTCGTGGAGCTGCAGTTCAACGGCCAGCGTGACCGGGTGCAGACCTGGCAGCAGGGCGAGGTGGTGCATGTGTTCGCCCCGCGCGGCGCGGCCGAGATCACCGCCATTGATGCGCTGGCCCATGCCGGTGACGCTGGCAGCGAAGGCGGGCGCCTGACGGCCCCGATGCCGGGCAAGGTGGTGTCGTTTGCGGTCAAGGCCGGTGACAAGGTCAGCAAGGGCCAGCCGTTGGCGGTGATGGAGGCGATGAAGATGGAGCACACCATTGCCGCCCCGGCCGATGGCGAGGTGCTGGAGCTGCTGTTTACGCCCGGTGACCACGTCACCGAAGGCGCAGAACTGCTGAAGTTGCAGGTCGCTGCGTCCTAAAGGGTGCCGCTGCGCTGTCTGTGACGGCGCGGCACCCTTTTCTGTGCTGAAATGCCGGCCATGAAAATTCTCGTCTACACCGACAGCGACGACCTGCAGCACTGGCTGGATGCGATTCGCCTGCACCTCCCCCAGGCCGAGGCTCGTGGCTGGACGCCCGGCATGGTGCAGGCCGATTACGCGCTGGTCTGGAAGCCGCCGCAGCAGCTGTTCGACGAGCAAGGCGCCGGCCTCAAGGCGATCTTCAACATGGGCGCCGGCGTCGATGCGCTGTTTGCGCGCCAGCTGCCCGCCGGTGTGCCGGTGCTGCGTCTGGAAGACGCCGGCATGGCCGTGCAGATGGCCGAGTATGTCTGCCATGCGGTGATCGACCATTTCCGTGACCTGGCGCCGTACCGGGCCCAGCAAAGCGCGGGCGTCTGGGCACAGCAGCCCTTGCGTTTGCGCAGCGATTTTCCCGTCGGCGTGATGGGCCTGGGTGTGCTGGGCGAGCGCGTGGCCCAGGCGGTGGCGCAGTTTGATTTTCCGGTGCGCGGCTGGAGCCGCTCGCCCAAGCAGATCGCCGGTGTGCAGTGTTTTGCCGGCAGCGCGCAGCTGCCGGACTTTCTGCGTGCCACGCGTATCCTCGTCAACCTGCTGCCGCTAACGGCGCAGACCGAGAACATCATCAATGCCGGCCTGCTGGCGCAGCTGCAGCCGGGCGCCTATGTGATCAATGTGGCGCGCGGCGCGCACCTGGTCGACGCCGACCTGCTGGCCGCGCTGGACAGCGGCCAGGTGGCAGGCGCCACCTTGGATGTGTTTCGCACCGAGCCCCTTCCCGCCGAGCACCCGTTCTGGCAGCAGCCGCAGATCCGCATCACGCCGCACAGCTCCGCCCGCACCTTGCCCGAAGAGACCTTGCAGCAGATCCTGCACAAGCTGCGGGCCTTTGCTGCCGGAGAGAAGCCTGGCGGCATGGTCTATGCCGATCGCGGATACTGATTCCGCCCCCCGTTTTTAAGAAATACCCCAGGAGACGCCCCATGGCCCGCTACCCCCAACGTGTCCAATTGATTGATGTCGGCCCGCGCGATGGCCTGCAGAACGAGAAATCGCCGGTGCCGGCTGCCGTCAAGATCGAGCTCACCCACCGCCTGCAGGATGCGGGCCTGACCGAGATCGAGGTGACCAGCTTTGTCAGCCCCAAGTGGGTGCCGCAGATGGGCGACAACGCCGAGGTGATGGCGGGGCTGGCGCGCAAGGCCGGGGTGCGCTATTCGGTGCTGACCCCGAACATGAAGGGCTATGAAGCGGCCGTGGCCTCCCAGCCCGATGAGATCGTGGTGTTTGGCGCGGCCAGCGAAGCCTTCAGCCAGCGCAATATCAACTGCTCGATTGCCGAGAGCATCGAGCGCTTTGCGCCGGTGGTGGAAGCGGCCAAGGCCGCCGGCATTGCGGTGCGTGGCGCGATGAGCTGCACCGTGGGCTGCCCGTATGAGGGCGAGATTGCGCCTTCGCGCGTGGCCTACCTCGCCGAGCTGATGAAGGGCATTGGCGTCGAGCGCGTCGATGTCGCCGACACCATCGGCGTGGGCACGCCGATCAAGGTGCAAAAGGCGCTGGAAGCGACCTTGCAGTATTTCAACCTGGACCAGGTGAGCGGGCATTTCCACGACACCTACGGCCAGGCGCTGCCCAATACGCTCGCGTCGCTGGAGCTGGGTATCTGGAACTTCCAGTCATCCATCGCCGGTCTGGGCGGCTGCCCCTATGCCAAGGGCGCGACCGGCAATGTCGCCACCGAAGACCTGGTCTACATGCTGCATGGCATGGGCATCGAGACCGGCATTGACCTGGACAAGCTGGTCGATGCGGGCGTCTACATCAGCGACTTTTTGCAGCGCAAGCCCAATTCGCGCGTGGCCGTAGCGCTGATGAACAAGCGCGCGGGTTGATCGCCCAGCGCGGGCTCGCGAATGCCCGCTGCGCTGCAGCGGAGCCTGCTAAACGGCACAATCGTCGCTTAACAAGGAGTTGAACCATGTGTGGAGCGGAGTTGCTGAGCCTGCCCGAAGGGGTGCAGCGGGTAGCCAGGGTGCTGCAGGACAAGGGCCATCCGCATGGGCCGCAGATGCTGGAAGTCTCGGCGCGCACGGCCCAGGAGGCGGCCGATGCGCTGGGTATTGCGCTGGGCCAGATTGCCAAGAGCATTATTTTCCGCCGCAAGAGCGATGACGCCTGCGTGCTGGTCATCACCTCGGGCGACTGCCGCGTGGACGAGGCCAAGGTGGCGGCGCTGGTCGGCCCGGTGGGCCGCGCGGATGCGGAGTTTGTCAAGGGCCGTACCGGCTTTGCAATTGGCGGTGTATCGCCCGTCGGCCATGTGAGCCAGCCCGTTACGCTGATTGACCGCGAGCTGTTCCGTTTTGAACAGATCTGGGCAGCGGCCGGCCACCCCAATGGCGTGTTTGCGCTGGCCCCGGCCGATCTGGAAGCGCTGACCGGCGCGCCGGTGGCCGATGTGGTCAAGGAGGCGGCATGACGGAACAAATGGATAAGCCGGTGGAGCTGCCTGTGGCCTCGCCCGCGCCGCTGGCAGCCCGCACCAAGCAGGTGCGGGTGACTGGCGCCTTTGCCGCCGATTACAACGATGTCGTGCCATCGCCCTGCGTGTCGCTGTGCAAGATGAATGCGGACCGCAGCCACTGCATCGGCTGCTACCGCTCGATCGATGAGATCCGTGCCTGGTCCAAGGCTGACACCGCAGAGCGCCAGCAGATCTGGCTGCAGGCGCTGGGCCGTGCGGGCCTGGGCAGCAATGGCCGGCCACTGGTGCCGACGCCCTAACAGGAGCCGGGTATGAAAAGCATCGATTTCTACCTGGACTTTGTCTCTCCCTACGCCTGGCTGGCTTTCCATGCGCTGCCGCAGGCGTTGCAGGGCCATAGCGTGCATGTGCGCTACCGGCCCGTCTTGCTGGGGGCGCTGCTGCAGCAGCATGCCAACCCGGGGCCAGCCGGCATTGCCGGCAAGCGCGAATGGACCTACCGCCATGCCAGCTGGCTGGGCCACAGCCTGGGCTGTGGGCTGCAGATGCCCGCCCAGCACCCCTTCAACCCCTTGCCCTTGCTGCGCCTGGCCTTGCGCACGGGCCAGGGCGGCTGCATCAACCGCTTCACGGCCGATGCCATCTTTCGCCATGTCTGGCTGGGTGGCGCCGATGCGCTCGATGCCCAGCGCCTGCCGGCCTTGGAGCAAGCCCTGGCTGAGCAGCTGCGCCATGGCGACGCGGCCGAGCAGGAGGCCAAGCGGGCCTTGCGCAGCAATACCGATGCGGCGGCCGCAGCCGGCGTGTTTGGCGTGCCCAGCATGGTGCTGGACGGCAAGCTGTTCTGGGGCCTGGATGGGCTGCCGATGCTGAGCGCCTACCTGAATGGCGACGCCTGGTTTGCCGATGGCCAATGGGATGCGGCAGCAGACCGCCCCTCCGGTTTGGCCAAGCGCTGATTTCCGGCTTCTGCGCTGCTGAAAATGCCCCTTCCAGCGGTTTTGCCCGCCCTGGGACTTTCCCTTGGTCGCTGCTGCAGTGCAGCGATATTCCGCATCGCAAAACGCTTTGTGCGGGTTGCGCTGGATTTTGTCAGCGAATTGTCAGCAGATTGCAAGCTTGTGTTGGAAAACCGTCAGACTTGGGTCAGCGCTTGCTTGAAGAATGCAGTGTCCGCCAAACAAAAGAGCGGCAACACTACAAGGAGACAACAGCATGGCAACCAGTGCAGCAGCACGGCCGATGACCAAGGAGGAGCGCAAGGTCATCTTCGCCTCGTCACTCGGCACCGTTTTTGAGTGGTACGACTTCTATCTCTACGGCTCGCTGGCGGCCATCATCGCCAAACAGTTCTTCTCCGGACTGGACCCAACCTCCGCCTTCATCTTTGCGCTGCTGGCCTTTGCTGCCGGCTTTATCGTGCGCCCCTTCGGCGCGCTGGTGTTTGGCCGGCTGGGCGACATGATCGGGCGCAAGTACACGTTCCTGGTCACCATCTTGCTGATGGGCGCATCGACCTTCATCGTAGGTATCTTGCCCAACTACGCCAGCATTGGCGTGGCAGCGCCCATCATCCTGATCGTACTGCGCATGCTGCAAGGTCTGGCCTTGGGTGGTGAATACGGCGGTGCGGCCACCTATGTGGCCGAGCATGCGCCGCATGGCAAGCGCGGTGCCTACACCTCCTGGATCCAGACTACGGCGACCCTGGGCCTGTTCCTGTCGCTGCTGGTGATTCTGGGCACGCGTACCGCCATGGGCGAGCCTGCCTTCAATGACTGGGGCTGGCGCATTCCGTTCCTGGTGTCGATTCTGCTGTTGGGCGTGTCGGTGTGGATCCGCATGACCTTGTCCGAGTCGCCTGCGTTCCAGCGCATGAAGGCCGAAGGCAAAACCTCCAAGGCACCGCTGCGCGAATCGTTTGGCCAGTGGAAGAACCTGAAGATCGTGATCCTCGCGCTGATCGGCCTGACCGCTGGCCAGGCCGTGGTCTGGTACACCGGCCAGTTCTATGCGCTGTTCTTCCTGACCCAGCAGCTCAAGGTCGATGCCGTCAGTGCCAATCTGATGATTGCCGTGGCCCTGCTGATCGCCACCCCGTTCTTCGTGATCTTTGGTGCACTGTCCGACAAGATCGGCCGCAAGCCCATCATCATGGCCGGCTGCCTGCTGGCCGTGCTGACCTACTTCCCCGTGTTCAAGATGCTGACCGAAGCGGCCAACCCCGATCTGGCAGCGGCGCAAGCCAAGAACAAGGTCGTGGTCGTGGCCAACCCGGCCGAGTGCTCCTTCCAGTTTAACCCGACGGGCACCTCCAAGTTCACCAGCTCCTGCGACGTGGCCAAGCAACTGCTGGCGGCCAATTCGGTGAGCTATGAAACCGAGGCGGCGCCTGCCGGCACGACGGCCATCATCAAGATCGGCAACGACACCATCCCCAGCTACTCGGCTGCGGGCCTCAGTGGCGACGATCTGAAGGCCAAGGACGGTGCGTTCAAGAAGGCTGTCGCCGAGACCCTGGCCAAGGACGGCTACCCAGCCAAGGCCGACCCCGCCAAGACCAACAAGGTCTTGACTGTGGTGCTGCTGACCTACCTGGTGCTGCTGGTGACCATGGTGTACGGACCGATTGCCGCGATGCTGGTGGAAATGTTCCCGACCCGCATCCGCTACACCTCCATGTCGCTGCCCTATCACATCGGCAATGGGTGGTTCGGTGGTCTGCTGCCCACGACGGCCTTCGCGATCGTCGCGCAGACCGGCAACATGTACAACGGCTTGTGGTACCCCATCATCATCGCCGGTATCACCTTCGTGATCGGTACATTGTTCGTGCGTGAAACCAAGGATGTGGATATTTACGCGAACGACTGAACCGCATGACTGCGAGATGGCCCCGGGTATGCAGATGGCCTGATACCCCTGGCCTTCACCTCCCAACAGCACCTTCGGGTGCTGTTTTTTTCTGGGCGGTTTGGTATCTCATGGTTAATACCAGGGTGTGTCACATAAGTGTGGTAGCGATGCGTCACTCTCGCAAAAACTGCAAGATATTCAGCGCGTTTTCCGGAGTCTGCCGCCTAGAATTAACATTATGTGACGGGCTGAAACCTGCCCCGTGCGGACCCCAACAGCACCGTCCAACCATTTTTAATGACTACATCCCCGAGGACACTATGCGTTCACTGAATCGTTTGATGATTGCCACCTTGGCCGTTGCTGGCTCTACTGCTGCACTGGCTCAAAGCAGCGTGCAGGTTTATGGCCGTGTGAACACCTCGGTGGAACGCCAGAAGGTGGGCGATGTCTCCACCACCGGTTTGTTCAACAACGCATCGCGTATCGGTTTCCGTGGCACGGAAGACCTGGGTGGCGGCCTGAAGGCTGGCTTCGTGCTGGAATCGGGTTTCAACTCGGACGACGGCTCGGGCACCGGCTCCGCTGGTGGCCTGACCTTCCGCCGCCAAAGCGAAGTGAACCTGGCGGGCAACTTCGGTATGCTGCGTCTGGGTACCTTCACCGCTGAGTCCTACTATGCAGTGGCTGACTACGGCGTGCTGGACCAGCCTAACCACGACACTGGTTCGCTGTCGGACGCGCTGTACAGCTACGTGATGCGCGACTCCAACAAGATCGCCTACCGCACTCCCGTGTTCCTGGGCGGCCTGACCATTGAAGGCGCTGCCTCGTTCCACGAAAAGGCTGCTGGCACCAACGACAAGCACGGCTACGACCTGGCTGCCAACTGGGAAAGCGGTCCTCTGGCCCTGGGTGCAGGCTTCACCAAGGTCGGTGGCGACAAGCAACTGGGCCTGCGCGCGCACTACACCATCAACGCCTTCCAACTGGGCGCTTACTACCAACGCTCTGACGAAGAGCTGCGCGGCAAGCGCAATGCAGCGCGCGTGACCGGTATGTACACCATGGGCGCTTCCGAGTTTGTCGCTGGCTTCGGCTGGGCTGGCAAGTGGGACGACGTCAGCAACAGCGGCGCACGCCAGCTGATCCTGGGCTACAACTACAACCTGAGCAAGCGCTCCAAGCTGTACGCTGGCTACACCAAGGTCGACAACAAGGCCAACGCCAGCTACGCCACCGGCATCTCCGGCGCCGACTTCAGCACCTTCGCTGCGGGTATCCGCCACAACTTCTAAGCAAGCCTTGGGCGCCCGGCGCGCCCCTGCTTCCCAACCCGCCTTCGAGAGATGGCGGGTTTTTTTGTGCCGCCCAAGCCTGCGGCTCGGATACATCGCCATTTGCTAATATCTGTAAATATGTACAGTGTTTTGCAGGGCTTTGCCGCGAGCTGATTCAGCCGAGGAATGAACTCCCTAGAATGGTTGCTCACGATCATTTTGCCCCCACGCAGTCGTGTCGGCCTTCCGAGTTTGGGCATCCCTGGCACTGCGCATGGGGGCTTGCTTATCCGGCGGCTGGACTGCGCCAACGAATTACTGGATAGCTCATCGGTATGTCTCAGGAAATCATTCGCATCCGTGGTGCGCGTCAGCACAACCTCAAGAATCTGGATCTGGATATCCGCACGGGGGAGTTGACCGTGGTGACCGGGCCCAGCGGCTCGGGCAAGTCCAGCCTGGTGTTCGACACCTTGTATGCCGAGGGTCAGCGCCGCTATGTTGAAACTTTCAGCGCCTATGCGCGCCAGTTTCTGGACCGCATGGACAAGCCGGCCGTGGACAAGGTCGAAGGCGTGCCGCCCGCCATTGCGATTGACCAGACCAACCCGGTGCGCAGCTCGCGCTCCACGGTGGGCACGATGACCGAGCTCAACGACCACCTGAAGCTGCTGGTGGCACGCGCCGGCCATCTGTTTGACCAGCAGGCCGCCTTGCCGGTGCAGCATGACACGCCCGAGAGCATTTACGAGCAGTTGCTGCAGCGCAGCCAGGCCGATGACCCGCGCATCGTGATCACCTTTCCGGTCGAGCTGCCGGCCAACACCAGCGCTGAGCAGGTCGAGCAGTGGCTGTCGGCCAGCGGCTTTACCAAGGTGCAGGCCGAGCGCGAGGTCGATGTGGTGCGGCAGGCAGCGGCCGTGGACAGCAGCAAGAAAAAGCCCAAGGCCGGCAAGCAGGCCGCGGCCGAGGCGCCCCAGCGGGTCAAGCTGCTCGATGTGGTGGCGGATCGCTTTCGCCTCAGCAAGGCCGAGAAGGCGCGCGTGATCGAGGCCATCGAGGTGGCCCTGAAGCGCGGCAGCGGCCAGATGACGGTGTATGCCGTCGCCGAGGCCGATGCCGACGGCAACACCGCCGAGCCCGCGCTGTGGAAGTTCTCCGCTGGCCTGCACTGCCCGGAAAGCGGCCTGCGCTACCGCGAGCCGACGCCGTCGATGTTCTCGTTCAACTCGGCCGTGGGCGCCTGCGATGCCTGCCGGGGTTTTGGCCGGGTCATTGGCGTGGACTGGGGCCTGGTGATTCCCAACGAAAAGCTGACCTTGCGCACCGGCGTGATCAAGCCGATCCAGACGCCGGCCTGGAAGGAGATCCAGGACGATCTGATGCGCCATGCCGAGGCGCAGGGCATTCCCCGCGACACCGCCTGGGCCAAGCTGACCGAGGCGCAGAAGGACTGGGTCATCCATGGCGAAGAGGGCTACAAGGACGGTAACTGGAGCCGCCAGTGGTACGGCATCCGCCGCTATTTCGAGTACCTGGAAACCAAGTCCTACAAGATGCATATCCGCGTCTTGCTGTCCAAGTACCGCAGCTACACGCCGTGCCCGGTCTGTGGCGGTGCACGCCTCAAGACCGAGAGCCTGCTGTGGCGCGTGGGATCGAAGGCCGATGCCGATGCGGCCTTGCCGCCGGCCCAGCGCTTCATGCCGCGCGGTGTGGCCTGGAGCCGCGAGCAGCTGGAGGCCTTGCCCGGCCTGAGCCTGCACGACCTGATGCTGCTGCCCATCGTGCGGCTGCGCCAGTTCTTTGCCAGCATGGATATCCGCCGCAGCAACGATGGCGACGCGCAGGCGCTGCGCCTGCTGCATGAGGAAATCAGCAACCGCCTGCTCTACCTCTGCGATGTCGGCATTGGCTACCTGACCCTGGACCGCCAGAGCCGCACGCTGAGTGGCGGCGAGGTGCAGCGCATCAACCTGACCACGGCCCTGGGCACCTCGCTGGTCAACACCTTGTTCGTGCTGGACGAGCCCTCGATCGGCCTGCACCCGCGCGATATGGAGCGCATCACCGTCGCGATGAAGCGGCTGCGTGATGCCGGCAACACCCTGGTGGTGGTGGAACACGACCCGGCGGTGATGTTTGCCGCCGACCGCATGATCGACATGGGCCCAGGCCCGGGCGAGAAGGGCGGCCAGATCGTGTTTGACGGCACCCCGGCCGAGCTGCGCCATGCCGACACGCTGACTGGTGCCTACCTGGGCGGCCGCAAGCAGGTGGGCATGGGCGCCAAGCGCATGGTGACCGAGAGCACGCCGCGCCTGATTCTGGAAGGCGCGACCGAGCACAACCTGCAGAACGTGTCGGTGGATTTTCCGCTCCAGCGCCTGGTGGTGGTCACCGGCGTGTCGGGTTCGGGCAAGTCCACACTGATTCAGGACGTGCTGGCCCCTGCCTTGATGCGCCATTTTGGCAAGCCCACCGAGCTGGCTGGCGCGCACCAGCGCCTGCTGGGCGCTGACCACCTGTCCGATATCGTCTTTGTTGACCAGTCACCGATTGGCAAGACCGCGCGCTCCAACCCGGTCAGCTATGTGGGCGCCTGGGATGCGGTGCGCGAGCTGTTTGCGACCGCGCCGCTGTCCTTGCAGCGCGGCTATACCGCCGGCAAGTTCAGCTTCAACAGCGGTGATGGCCGCTGCCCGACCTGTGGCGGCTCGGGCTTTGAGCATGTGGAGATGCAGTTCCTCTCCGACGTCTACCTGCGCTGCCCAGATTGCGACGGCAAGCGCTACCGCGCCGAGATTCTGGAGGTACGCATCGAGCGCGATGGCCGCTTGATGAACGTGGCCGATGTGCTGGAACTGACTGTCAGCGAGGCGGCCGCGCTGTTCGCCAAGGACCGCGAGGTGATCCGCGCGCTGCAGCCCATCGTCGATGTGGGGCTGGAATATGTGAAGCTGGGCCAGCCGGTGCCGACCTTGTCGGGTGGCGAGGCCCAGCGCCTCAAGCTCGCCGGCTTTCTGGCCGAGGCCGCCAAGAGCGCCTCCAAATCCAAGCAAACGCTGGCGCGTAAGGGCACCTTGTTCCTGTTTGACGAGCCCACCACCGGCCTGCATTTTGAAGACATTGCCAAGCTGATGCGCGCACTGCGCAAGCTGCTCGAAGCCGGCCATTCGCTGATCGTCATCGAGCACAACCTCGATGTGATCCGTGCCAGCGACTGGCTGATCGACCTGGGCCCCGATGCTGGCGAAGACGGCGGCAAGGTGGTGGAAGAGGGCACGCCCGAGGAGGTGCGCAAGTCCGGCCGCTCCTACACCGCGCAGGCGCTGCGCGACTACGAGCTGGCCATGCTGGGTGAGCGCGGCGATGGCCAGCCCCACGAAGTGCGCGAGCAGCGGCCGGCCTATGCGCTGGCGCCTGCAGCGCAAGCTGCGGCGCTGCCCGGGCCGGGCAACAGCATTCAGATCATCAATGCCAAGGAGCACAACCTGAAGAACCTGAGCGTGGACATTCCGCGTGGCAAGTTCAACGTCGTCACCGGCGTGTCGGGCTCGGGAAAATCGACCCTGGCGTTTGACATCCTGTTCAACGAAGGCCAGCGCCGCTACCTCGAATCGCTCAACGCCTATGCGCGTTCCATCGTGCAACCGGCGGGCCGCCCCGAGGTCGATGCGGTCTACGGCATCCCGCCGACGGTGGCGATCGAGCAGCGCCTCTCGCGCGGCGGGCGCAAATCCACGGTGGGCACCACGACCGAGGTCTGGCATTTTCTGCGCCTGCTCTACGTGAAGCTGGGCGTGCAGCATTGCACCAAGGATGGCGCAGCGGTCCAGCCGCAAACCCCCGAGAGCATTGCCGCGCAGCTGATGACGCAGTACCGCGGCCAGCTCATTGGCCTGATGGCCCCGCTGGTGGTCGCGCGCAAGGGCGTCTACACCGAGCTGGCGGACTGGGCGCGGCCGCGTGGCTACACCCATCTGCGCGTCGATGGCCAGTTCCTGCCGACCACCGGCTTTCCGCGCCTGGACCGCTTCAAGGAGCACACGGTCGAGCTGCCGGTGGCCAGCATCGAGATCAGGCCCGAGAACGAGGCCCTGCTGCGCGACAAGCTCGCCACGGCGCTGGAGCTGGGCAAGGGCGTGCTGCATGTGCTCTCGGCC
Source organism: Comamonas sp. 23 (assembly GCF_049601575.1). NCBI lineage: Bacteria > Pseudomonadati > Pseudomonadota > Betaproteobacteria > Burkholderiales > Comamonadaceae > Comamonas > Comamonas sp. 23. The sequence continues at coordinate 1,070,206 of NZ_CP187127.1, forward strand.
ATCGGCACCCTGGAAGCGGCGATGCAGACGGGCAGCGACACATCCGCCATTGGCCAGCTGCAGGTGTTCTCCACCAAGCGCGCCTGCCCGGTCTGCGCCACCAGCTATGCCGAGCTGGACCCGCGTTTGTTCTCCTACAACAGCAAGCATGGCTGGTGCCCCGACTGCGTGGGCACCGGCGTCAAGCTGACTAAGGACCAGCGCAAGGTCTATGACGATTCGGTGATGAGCCAGGACAACCGGGGCCGCGAGCAGAGCTTTGAAGAGCCCGAGGCCGAGGATGTGGGCGAAACCACCTGCCCGACCTGCCAGGGCACGCGCCTCAATGCCACCGCCCGTGCGGTGCTGTTCCACGGCCAGTCGATCTCGTCGATCGCCCGCCTGTCGGTCACCGATGTGCGGCTCTGGATCGAGGGCCTGGTGCTGTCGGGCCGCGAAAGCGATATCGCCCGCGACCTGGTGCCCGAGATCCACAGCCGCCTGGCCTTTCTGGAAGAGGTGGGCCTGGGCTATCTGACGCTGGACCGGGGCGCGCCCACCTTGTCGGGCGGCGAGGCGCAGCGCATTCGCCTGGCCGCGCAGCTGGGCAGCAATCTGCAAGGCGTCTGCTATGTGCTCGACGAGCCCACGATTGGCCTGCATGCGCGCGACAACCATATCCTGCTCAACGCGCTGCACAAGCTGGGCGCCAAGGGCAATACGCTGGTGGTGGTTGAGCATGACGAGGACACGATCCGCCGCGCCGACCATGTGATCGACATCGGCCCTAGCGCCGGCAAGCGCGGCGGCCGCCTGGTGGCCCAAGGCACGACGCAGGATGTGATGGATGCGGCCGACTCGCAGACCGGCCGCTACCTGCTGCATGCGATGCGCCACCCCTTCCAGCCGCGCCGCCTGGTGCATGGCGTGGCCGATGCGGTGTTGTCATCGCCCGCAGACGACGCAGCGCCCGTCGCCAAAAAGCGCACCAAGAAGCAGATCGCCGCCGACGCCGCTGCCGCGCTGGCCGCCGACAGCGCCCAGGCCAATGCCGCGCTGGCCGCGCCGGCCCGCGCCGATGCGATGGCGCCGCTGCACTGGCTGTCCGTGCTGGGCGCCCACCTGCACAACCTGCAGAACGTGGATGTGCGCGTACCGCTCAAGCGCCTGGTGGCCGTGACGGGGGTGTCGGGCTCGGGCAAATCCACGCTGGCGCGCGATGTGCTTCTCACCAATGTGGCCGCCTGGGTCGGCCAGCGCGCCACCAAGGCGGGGCGCGATGACATGGATGCCGGCAAGGCGCCGGCGCTCTTGGGCTGCAAGGGCCTGCAGGGCTTTGAGCGCATCGACCGGGTGCTGGAAGTGGACCAGACGCCGATTGGCAAGACGCCGCGCTCCTGCCCTGCGACCTATATCGGTTTTTGGGACACGATCCGCAAGCTGTTTGCTGAGACGCTGGAGGCCAAGGCGCGCGGCTATGCGGCCGGGCGTTTCTCCTTCAACACCGGCGAAGGCCGCTGCCCGGCCTGCGAGGGCCAGGGCATGCGCACCATCGAGATGAGCTTTCTGCCCGATGTGAAGGTGCCTTGCGAGGTCTGCCATGGCGCCCGCTTCAGCCCCGAAACGCTGGCGGTCACCTGGCGCGGCAAGAGCATTGGCGAAGTGCTGCAGATGGAGGTCGACGAGGCGGTGCTGTTCTTTGCCAGCATGCCCAGCATCGCCCATCCGCTGCAGCTGCTGCAGGATGTGGGCCTGGGTTATCTGACCCTGGGTCAGCCGTCGCCCACCTTGTCGGGTGGCGAGGCGCAGCGCATCAAGCTGGTGACCGAGCTGACCAAGGTGCGCGATGACATCACGCGCCGGGGCAACAAGGCGCCCCACACCTTGTATGTGCTCGATGAGCCCACCGTGGGCCTGCACATGGCCGATGTTGACAAGCTGATCCATGTGCTGCACCGCCTGGTCGATGCCGGCCACAGTGTGGTGGTCATCGAGCATGACCTGGATGTGATTGCCGAGGCCGACTGGGTGATCGACCTGGGGCCCGAGGGCGGCAATGCCGGTGGCCGCATTGTTGCTACTGGTACGCCCGAGGACCTGGTCCACGCGGGCACGCATACCGGCAAGGCGCTGGCGCCGGTGCTGGCGCGCTGACTGCGGCGTGGCGGCAGGGCGTTTGCTGACAGCGCGCCCTGCCGGGCCTGGGCACAATCGCAACATCACCTGCAAGGAGCCCTTGATGCATATTGACCCCCGGCACCCGGAAGCCCCGCCTGTCAAAGACCCCGCCCCGGTACAACCACCACCAGTGCCCACGCCCGGCATTCCATCGCCTATCCAGGAGTAGAGATCAAGGGGCGCTGGATACCGCTGCCCAGCGGCGTATGATCGCGGTTTTCTGAGCCCCTGAATTCTGGCGAGCAAGCATGCGCATATTGCTGATTGAAGACGAGCTGGAGATGGCCGCCTGGCTGGTGCGCGCCCTCAAGCAATCGAACATCGAGGCGGTGCATGCCGCGCATGCGGCGATGGCCACGCGCCTGCTGCCCGACGGCCCCTTTGATGTGGTGGTGCTCGATTTGCAACTGCCCGACCAGCATGGCTTTGACTGGCTCTCGGCCATGCGCGGCCAGGGCCGGCGTGAGCCGGTGCTGGTGCTGACCGCGCAAGGGGCGGTGCAGGACCGCGTCGAAGGCCTGCACCGGGGAGCCGATGACTACCTGACCAAGCCTTTCGATGTGGCCGAGCTGGAGGCGCGCCTGGCGGCGCTGCACCGGCGCAGCCAGGGCCGGGTGCAGGCCATGCAGCAATGCGGCTCGCTGCGCTACGACAGCAACCACCGCACCTTCTGGCTGGCCGAGCAGATGCTGGCGCTGACGCCGCGTGAGCATGCAGCGCTCGAAGCGCTGATGGCGCGCACCGGCGCGCCGGTGGGCAAGTCCAAGCTGACGGCCAAGGTCTTCCCGCAGGACAGCAGCGTCAGCCCCGATGCCATCGAGCAGGTGCTGCACCGGGTGCGGCGCAAGCTCGCGGGCGGCGATGTGCATATCGTGACCGTGCGGGGCTTGGGCTACATGCTCGAAACCCTGGTGCCCAAGGGCCCGGGCAATCCACTTTCCTCCTGACCACCATGGGCTGGCGCCTGCGTTCTTCCCCGGGCCTGCGTTTGCGCCTGCTGTGGGTGCTGGTGCCCGTGCTGATGGCCCTGCTGGTGCTAGACAGCTGGCGCGACAGCGTCAGCCTGGCACGCGAGCTCGAGCGCGCCTATGACCAGAGTCTGTTGGAGCCGGCCCAGGCGCTGTCGGACAACCTGCGTTGGGACAGTGACGGCCAGCTGAGCCTGGACGAGCCCCTGCACATCATCTCGATGTTCGAGGTGCTCAGCAGCCGGCGCAAGTTTTTGCGGGTGCAGATGCAAACCCCCGACGGGGCCCAGCAGCGCCTGTTGCTGGGCGCCGCCCAGTTCCCTGAACCCGCGCATGACCCGGCCGACCCCAGCCGCCCATTCCGCGCGGCAGACGATGACACGCGGGTGTCGTACGCCGCTGAAGTGGACCACCAGCCGGTGCGGGTGCTGGCGCTGCTGCGGGTGCTGCATGACCAGTCGGGCCAGGAGTGGCGCGTGCTGATCCAGACCGCGCAGACCAGCGCCGGCATTGAGCGCACGGTGCGCAGCCTGATGTGGGACAGCCTGCTGCGCGATGGGCGCACCTTGCTGGTGCTGGTTCTGGTGGTGTGGCTGGGCGTGGCCTGGGGCCTGCGCCCGCTCCAGGCCTTGCGCCGCGCCGTGCAGCAGCGCCGCAGCGATGACCTGCAGCCGCTGGCCACCGAGGCCGTGCCCGGTGAGGTGCGGCCGCTGGTTGATGCGATGAACCTGCACCTGGCGCAGCAGCGCGATGCGCTGGCCCAGCAGCGCCAGTTTCTGGCCGATGCCTCGCACCAGCTGCGCACGCCGCTGGCCATTCTGAGCACGCAGGCCGCCTATGCGCTGCGCGAGACCGATCCCGAGGCCGTGCGGGCGAGCTTGCGCAGCATGCTCCAGCAACTGCAGCGCGGCCGTCGCGTGTCCGAGCAGCTGCTGGCCCTGGCCCATGCCAGCCAGCCTGCCGTGCAGCAGGCCCGGGAGGGCGAGGTCTGCGACGCCAATGCGGTGGCGCGCGAGGTGGTGCTGGCCTATCTGCCGCTGGCGCTGGACAAGCAGCAGGACCTGGGCTGGATCGATGTGCGCGGCCAGGATTTTGAGGGGGATGCCGAGGGCGAGGCCGACCCGGGCGCCGCGATGGCCGCAGCGGTGCAGGCCCCCGCCACCGCCGTCTATGAGCTGCTGGCCAACCTGGTGCACAACGCGATTGCCTACACGCCGGCCCAGGGCCGCATCAATGTCTCGGTGCAGCGTGACGGGGCCTGGGTGCAGATCCGCGTGCAGGACAATGGCCCCGGCATTGCACCCGAGGACCGCGAGCGCGCCTTTGCGCGCTTTAGCCGCTTGCAGCCTGATGCTGCGCAGGCGCCGGGCGGATCGGGCCTGGGCCTGGCCATTGCCCGGGCCTATGTGCAGCGCTTCTACGGTGAACTGCTGCTGGACGATGGCGAGGCCCGTGATGGCGTTGCCGGCCGGGGGCTGACCGCCCTGGTGCGCCTGCCTGTGGCCCACGACCGAGCCTGAGCGCGCTGTCCTTTGCGGGACTGTTTTCGCTAAGTAGATTTACGTATTTTGCGGCCCCCTCTGACATTTGGCAGGTGTTTGGCAGCTTCGTTTTCTAGACTTTCCGCGCAAGTTGTAAGAAAAGGAGACGAACATGGGTCAACACAGGTCCACCCTTGCGGGTGTGCAGGGGCGCCGGGCGCCCGCCAAGGAGCGGCCATGAGCGCCGGCGGCAAGAACTACAACAAGGATTACTACGGCGGCGCGCTGATGATCCTGCTCGGTGGCAGCGCGGCCTATGCGGCGCAAAGCTACAACATTGGCTCGCTGGCCCACATGGGTCCGGGCTACTTCCCGTTTGCGGTCGGCATTTTGCTGGCGCTCACGGGCGTGCTGATCGCGCTGAACGCCAAGAAAACAGGCCCCGGCGACGAGGCGGCGCTGGTGGGACACAAGCATGAGATTCCCGATTTCCGGGGCGCTGCTTGCATCATCCTGGGCACCATTGCCTTCTACTTCTGTGGCGAATACCTGGGCCTGCTGCCCGCGACCTTTGCCATCGTGTTTATCTGCGCTTTGGGTGACCGCAGCAACAGCGTGATGGCCTGCTTCGTGCTGGCCATGTCGATGATGATCGTCGCCGTGGTGATTTTCTGGTGGGCGCTGCAGGTGCAGATGCCGCTGGTCAGGTGGGGGATGTAAGCCATGGGACAAGCATTGCAAGACCTCTGGTACGGCTTTGGCATCGCCTTCCAGGGCCATAACCTGATGTGGTCGTTTTTCGGCGTGCTGGTGGGCAACCTGATCGGCGTATTGCCGGGCATGGGCGCGCTGTCGGCGATCTCCATTCTGCTGCCACTGACCTACACCATGCATCCGGTGCCTGCGATCCTGATGCTGGCCGGTATCTTCTACGGCTCCCAGTACGGCGGCGCCATCGGCGCAATCTTGCTGAACCTGCCATCGCACCCGCCCCATGCAGTGACCTGCCTGGACGGCTACCCGATGACCAAGAAGGGCAAGGGCGGAACGGCGCTGGGGATCACGATGATCTGCTCGTTCTTTGCGGCCTCGGTTGGCATCATCGTGATGATCTTCGCCTCGCCACTGCTGACCACGATCGCGTTCAAGTTTGGCCCGGCCGAGCTGTTCTCCATCATGCTGCTGGGCCTGCTGGCGGGCTCGACCATGTCGCGCGGCTCGCCGCTCAAGGGCGTGGCGATGACCTTGTTCGGCCTGCTCTGCGGCATCGTTGGCACCGACGTGAACAGCGGCACCTTCCGCTTTGCGTTCGACATCCCGGACCTGAGCGATGGCCTGGAGATGGTGGCGGTGGCGATGGGCTTGTTCGGTATTGCCGACTTCCTGCTCAACGTCAACAAGATGAAGGCGATCACCAGCAACACCAAGATGCGCATCCGTGACATGCGCCCTTCGATGGCTGAGCTCAAGGAAGCCTTCTGGCCGATGGTGCGCGGCACCGCGGTGGGCACCTTGTTTGGCGCCATGCCCGGCACGGGCCCGACCATCACCACCTTCATCGCCTATGCGCTGGAGCAAAAGGTGGCCAAGGACCCGAGCCGTTTTGGTACCGGCATGATCGCTGGCGTGGCAGCCCCCGAGGCCTCCGCGCACTCGAAGACCCAGGTGGACTTCATCCCGACCATGAGCCTGGGCATTCCCGGTGATGCGGTGATGGCGCTGCTGCTGGGCGCGCTGCTGATCCAGGGCATTCAGCCCGGTCCTCAGCTGATCACCGAGCATCCGGACATTTTCTGGGGCCTGATCGCCAGCTTCTGGATCGGTAATGTGATCTTGATGATTCTGAACGTGCCGCTGATCGGCGTCTGGGTCAAGATGCTGGCCGTGCCGTACAAGTACCTGTTCCCTTCGGCGATGTTCTTCATTGCAGTGGGTGTGTTCACCACGCAAAACAGCCTGTTCCATATCTGGGAGGTGCTGGCCTTCGGCATCATCGGCGCCGTCTTGATGGTGCTGGACTTCTCTGTCGCCCCCATCATGCTGGGCTTTGTGCTGGGGCCGATGATGGAAGAGAACTTCCGCCGTGCGCTTCTGCTGTCCCGTGGCGACATGATGGTCTTCATGCAGCGCCCCATCAGCGCGACCTTTGTCTGCATCAGCCTGTTCCTGCTCGCTGCCGTGACCTGGTCGGCCTGGCGCAAGCGCTCGGGCGTGAGTAAGGTGGCCCAGGCCATCGCGCAGGAGACCTCGGACGCTGGCGTGGTGGTGGCCAAGTAAGGCTCGCTGCCCCAAGCAAAAGCCGCTCCTCGGAGCGGCCTTTGCTTTGGGGTACTAAGAGGCGATCAGCGCTGCAGTTGGGAGAACTCGCGCTCTACATCGGCATGGGCCTGCTGCATGGTGGTCGAAGGCGGCGGGCCCATGCGGCTCACGACCACAGCGGCGATCCAGGCGAAGGCAAAACCGGGGATGATCTCGTACAGGCCCAGCCAGCCAAACTGCTTCCAGACCAGCACGGTGACGGCCCCGACGATGATGCCGGCCAGTGCGCCGCCACGCGTCATGCGGCTCCAGAACAAGGACAGGATGATGACCGGGCCAAAGGCTGCACCAAAACCCGCCCAGGCGTAGCTCACCATGCCCAGCACCTTGGCCTCGGGGTTGCTCGCAATGGCAATGGCAATCAGCGCTACCAGCAGCACCATCGCGCGGCCCACCCAGACCAGCTCGGTCTGGCTCGCCTGCTTGCGCACAAAGACGCGGTAGATGTCTTCGGTCAGCGCGCTGGAGCAGACCAGCAGCTGGCAGGACAAGGTGCTCATCACCGCAGCCAGGATGGCGGCCAGCAAGGCGCCGGCAATCCAGGGGTTGAACAGCTGCTTGGTGATCTCCATGAATACGGTCTCGGCATTGGCGTTCACCGCGGCAGCGCCTTCCGGGTGGGCGGCGAAATACGGAATGCCGATAAAGCCCACCGCCACGGCACCGCCCAGGCACAGCACCATCCAGGCCATGCTGATGCGGCGTGCGGCCGGAATGGTCTGCACCGATGAGGCGGCCATGAAGCGCACCAGGATATGCGGCTGGCCAAAGTAGCCCAGGCCCCAGGCCAGCAGCGAGGCGATGCCCGCTACGCTGGCGCCGCGCAGCAGATCGAACTTTTCTGCCGCGACGATGGCATGCAGGTCCTGGCCGGGCTGCAGCTGGCCCTGCACGGCCAGCCAGGCAATCACCGGTGCCAGCAGCAGCGCGGTGATCATCAGCGAGGCCTGGATGGTGTCGGTCCAGCTCACGGCCAGAAAGCCGCCAATCAGCACATAGGCGATGGTGCAAGCTGCGCCCACCCACAGCGCTGTGGTGTAGGGCATGCCGAACATGTTCTCGAACAGGCGCGCGCCTGCGACGACGCCCGATGCGCAGTACAGCGTGAAGAACACCAGGATGACCAGCGCGGTAACGATGCGCAGCACGTTGCTGCGGTCCTCAAAGCGGTTGGCCAGGTAGTCGGGCAAGGTCAGCGCATTGCCGGCACGCTCGGTGTAGAGGCGCAGGCGGCCAGCTACAAAGAACCAGTTGAGGTAGGCGCCGAAGACCAGCCCGATCGCAATCCAGGATTCGGACAGACCGGTGGCGTAGATGGCCCCGGGCAGGCCCATCAGCAGCCAGCCGCTCATGTCCGAGGCCCCGGCCGAGAGTGCAGTCACAAAACTGCCCAGACTGCGGCCGCCCAGGATGTAGTCGGACAGGTTCTTCGTGCCTAGGTAGCCGAGCCAGCCGATGGCGAGCATGGCCACCAGGTAGATGGCGAACATGATCGCCGTGGGATCGTTCCAGGAAAATTGCATCACTGAGCCTCCTTGGTGTTGTGGTATTTCGGGGTGGAAGAGCGGGTGCGTAGCCTTGGCCAGGGGCCGGGTATGAACCCATCGGAATGGCGGCAGAAGAGAGCCGGCAAAGACCCGGGGTGAAAAACGCGCCCGGCCTGCAATATGGCACGGCTGCTCCCCGAAATTAACCAGCCTTATCTATTTTGATGTGACGATAGGTAATAAAAAAGCCCCTGGCCAGGAGGCCAGGGGCAGCAGTGGGCGGAGCGCCGTGGGCGGTGATCAGGCCGGCAGAAAGCCTTCCACCGACAGGTAGCGCTCGCCGGTGTCATAGGCAAAGCCCAGCACTTTGGCGTTGGGGGGCAGATCGGGCAGCTTTTGTGCAATGGCGGCCAGCGTGGCACCCGACGAGATGCCGACCAGCAGGCCTTCTTCGCGGGCCGCGCGGCGCGCGTATTCACGGGCGGGCTCGGCATCGACCTGGATCACGCCGTCGAGCACGCTGGTATCGAGGTTGCGCGGGATAAAGCCGGCGCCAATGCCCTGGATCGGGTGGGGGGCTGGTTGGCCGCCCGAAATGACGGGCGATGCGGTGGGCTCGACGGCATAGACCTTGAGCTGCGGGAACTTGGCCTTGAGCACATGGGCCACGCCCGACAAATGGCCACCAGTGCCGACACCGGTGATCAGCACATCGATGCCATCGGGGAAATCGGCCAGCAGCTCTTGGGCGGTGGTGCGCTCATGCACGGCCGTGTTGGCCGGGTTTTCGAACTGCTGCGGAATCCACGAGCCTGGGGTTTGGGCGGCCAGCTCTTCGGCGCGGGCGATCGCGCCCTTCATGCCTTTTTCCTTGGGGGTCAGGTCAAAGCTGGCGCCATAGGCCAGCATCAGGCGGCGGCGCTCGATGGACATGCTCTCGGGCATCACCAGGATGAGCTTGTAGCCCTTGACGGCGGCGACGAGCGCCAGGCCCACGCCGGTGTTGCCGCTGGTGGGCTCGATGATGGTGCCGCCGGGCTTGAGCGCGCCGGTCTTTTCGGCATCTTCGATCATCGCCAGCGCGATGCGGTCCTTGATGGAGCCGCCGGGATTGCTGCGCTCGGACTTGATCCAGACCTGGGCGCCAGCGCCGAACAAGCGGTTGATATGGACCACCGGCGTATTGCCAATGGTGTGCAGAATATTCTCAACTTTCATGGTGCCTCCAGCGGATCAGGATGAACAAAGGGGTGGAAATAGCTGAACCATTGTGACGCAGTTGATCATTCCGGCTGGAATATCAATATGTCCAAGATGTTCTTAACGACATGGGACTACAGACACCCGCCCACCGGTCTTTCCTTGATGGCTGTCAATACCGCCAGCAGCCCATCGACCGAAGATGGGCACTGAACATCATCGCCGTGCAAGGAGGCCGTTTGCTGAGTTTCAACACCACCCTGGTTCTGCTGGGCGTCTGCTGCGTCAGCCTGCTGCTGGGCTTTTCCTGGCGCGACAAGGTCTGGGCGCCCTGGCTGATGCTGGTATCGGTCTGTGGCCTGCTGGCGCTGATGGCCAGGATCATCTACGACCTTTTGTCGATGGGCTGAAAGGTCAGACCACGCTGCTGGCCGCGTCCCTGGCGCGGCGCAGTGGCGTTTTCCACAGCTCGGCCAGCAGCACGCCCAAAATGGTCATCGCTCCGCCGATCCACAGGTAGCTGTGCAGCTGCTCCTTGGCCCAGGCCGAGGCGATCAGCGCGGTCAGCAGCGGGGTCAGGTTGAAGAACATGATCGAGCGGCTGGGCCCGAGCTTGGCGACAGCCGTCATCCACATCCAGGTGGCCACAATCGAGGCCATGGTGCCGGCATACGCGACCAGGTACCAGTTGTCGGCGTTGAGGCCGACCTTGGGCGAGGCCAGGTAGAACGGCAGTTGGGCGAACATGGCCACCACCATCTGCAGGTACAGCAGCTGCCAGCTGGGCACGCGCGGCATGGCCCAGCGCTTGAGCAGGATGTTGTAGGCCGCATAGGCCAGGCAGGCCAGCAGCATCAGCAAATCGCCCCGGTTGATGCCCTGGTCCAGCAGCGATGCGGGATGCCCTTCGCTGATCACCAGCACCACGCCGGCAAAGGCCAGGACCGAGCCGATGGCGCCGCCGGCCGTCAGCACCTGGCCGAGCAGGCCCACACAGATGCCCAGCACCACCAGCGGCGACAGGGTCAGGATGATGCCCATGTGCGTGGCCGTGGTGTAGGCAGCGGCAAAGTAGGCGCAGCTTTGGTAGACCACCATGCCCAGCACGCCCAGCACCAGGATCTGGCCGGCATGGCCCCGGATGGCCTCGCGGTTGCGCCAGACCGCCGGCAGCAGCACGGGGGTGACCAGCAGCACCGCCAGCACCCAGCGCAAAAAGCCGATTTCAATGGGGGCGATGGCGCCAGCGGCTTGTTTGCTGACGACGGTGTTGCCCGACCAGATCAGGACCGCGAGCAGCGGATACAGGTATTGCATGGGAGTAGAACTTAAAAACGTCTGGCTGCTATCATCGCTGTGGCAGGTTTAAAGCCTATAGCTGTAATCAGACATTTGATGCACCAAGCCAGACATGTTGCGCTGGCCGGATGCTGCAAGGAGCCACGATGGCGACAGGCCAGGCACTGAAGATCTACGACGTGGACCAGGAGACCGCACCCTATCTGGTGCGCTACGACGAGTTTGCCGCCGGCAGTTTTGCCGATGCGCACCGCCACCGGCTGGGCCATCTGAACTACACCTCGCATGGCACGATGACCATCGTCACCCAGGGCCGGCAGCTGGTGGCGCCGCCGCAGTACGGCATCTGGATACCGCCGGCGGTGGAGCACAACTGCTATGTGCCGCAGGCTGCCGTCTACCGCTCGTTTTATGTGCAGCCAGCGCTGTGCACGGGCCTGCCCCAGCAGGCCTGCATCCTGCGCATCAGCGCCATCGTGCGCAGCATCCTGGCCGATCTGGCCCAGCGCGACATACGCCGGCCCGCGGCGCCCGAGGACCTGCGCCTGGCCGAAGTGATGGTGGACCAGCTGCGGCTGGCGCCCTCGGAGCACAGTTTTTTGCCCGCCGCCCAGACCCGGGCGCTCGTCAGCGTGCTCGATGCCCTCAAGGCCGAGCCCGGCAGCCGCCGCACGATGGCCGAGTGGGCGGCCTCGGTGCATATGACCGAGCGCACCTTGGCGCGCCACTGCCACCAGGAGCTGGGCATGGGCCTGGCCGAATGGCGCCAGCGCCTGCGCCACCTTTGCGCGGTGGATGCGCTGGGCCAGGGCCGGACGGTGCAGGAGATTGCCTTTGACCTGGGCTACAGCACGGCCTCGGCCTTTATCGCGATGTTCCAGCGCGCAGCGGGCATGCCGCCCGAGCAGTTCCGGCGTGAGTTCAGCAGCGCGGTGGCGGAGTAGGGCGGCAACACTGCATTTACCCCGGCGGCGGCCTGCAGTTTTTGTGCGGCTCGCGCGGGCAGGCGCCATTCGGTGGAATAATCACGCCTGTGAAGCCTGCCAGACCGCCGCTGGTGCTAGTGCCGAAAGGCCGCACTGGAGGAACGTCCGGACTGCACAGGACAGCGTAGCAGCTAACGGCTGCCCACCGTGAGGTGAGGATCAGAGCAACAGAGACGAGTCCGGGGGGCGTACCGCAAGGTAAACCACTCGGGGTGAAACGGGCAATCTCTACGCGCAGCAATACCAAGTAGGCCAGCGTTGATGTGGTTCCGCAGAGTTGGCGGGTAGGTAGCGTCGAGCCGTGGTGGCGACACCCGGCCCAGAGTAATGGCGGTCACGCCTGGGGCAACCCAGGTGCACAGAATCCGGCTTATCGGCAGACTTCACACTTTGATCTTGAATAAAACGGCCTCCGATGTAGATCGGTGGCCGTTTTGTCTTTTTGAGCTCGGCGGACTCAGTCCTTTTTACGGGCGCGCGGATGGGCCTGGTCGTAGACCTGGGCCAAGTGCTGAAAATCCAGCCGGGTATAGACCTGGGTGGTGGTGATGCTGGCGTGGCCCAGCAGCTCCTGCACGGCGCGCAAATCCTGGCTGGACTGCAGCACATGGCTGGCAAAGGAGTGGCGCAGCATGTGCGGGTGCACGGGGGTGGTTATGCCGGCAACCAGGCTGCGCTCGCGCAGGCGCTGCCAGACGCTGGCGGCCGACAGGCGGGCGCCGCGCACGCCGATGAACAGCGCCGCATCGCAGGGCGCCACCTGGTCGCGCACGGCCAGCCAAGCCTGCAGCGCGGCCAGCGCGGCCTTGCCCACCGGCACCACGCGGCGCTTGCTGCCCTTGCCCAGCACATGGGCCTCGGCTGCGTCCCTATCGATCCAGCCCAGCGCCTGCACGCTGGCGGCGGTATCCAGGCCCACCAGCTCGCCCACACGCAGGCCACTGCCGTAGAGCAGCTCAACCATCGCGCTGTCGCGCGCCTGCACCCAGGGGTCGCCCTGGGCCTGGCTGGATTCGGCAAAGCGCACGGCATCGTCGACCGACAAGGCCTTGGGCAGCGGCTTGGGGGATTTGGGGGCGCGCACATCCTGCACCGGGTTGCGCTCGACCAGGCCTTCGCGGCCGGCCCAGGTAAAAAAGCCACGCCAGCCGCTCAGGATCAGCGCAATGCCCCGGCCGCTGCGGCCAGCGGCATGCATCTGCGCGACAAAGCGGCGGATGTGCTGGGGGCCGAGCTGCAGCACCTCGGTATGGGCCTCGGCGGCCATGGCCGACAGGCGCTGCAAATCCAGCGTGTAGAGCGTGTGCGTGCGTGGTGCCAGCCGCTTTTGCACGCGCACATGCTCCAGGTACTGGAGCATGGGAGCGCTGAGCGCGGCGGTGTCCATGGGACTAGCGCAGGCGGCAGAGCACGCTGGCGGCAATCTCGCCAATGCGCTCGAGCAGGTCGGTGTCCATGTCGGCCTCGAAGCGGGCCGGATCGGGCGAGCCCAGTACCAGCAGGCCCCAGGCAGGCGTGTCGCCCAGGATGGCGCCATCGCGCAGCGGCAGCAGCACCACCGACTGCACCTGGGCGCTGTCGGGCAGCCAGCCGGCCGGCTCGACGCCAACATTGGGGCCGCAGTAGGGGGTGGACAGCGAGCTGGCAAAGCTGCGGGCATCGGCGCTCACGCCCTGGGCAAAGGGCTCGTTCAGGTAGGTCTCGGCCACATCCCACAGACGCAGCGCCACCTGGGGCACCTCGAAGTGCTGCATCAAGCTCTCGGCAATCACCTCGGGCAGCTGCAGCGGGTTGCGGGTCTTGACCACATCGCAGGTCCAGTGGTGGATGCGGTCGATGGTGTGGTGGTTCTGGCTGCCGTTGCGCATCATGTCCATGATGCGGTGCTCCAGGCCCTTGATCTTGTCGCGCAGCATCTCGGCCTGGCGCTCCTGCAGGCTGACGGTGCGGTTGCCGTAGGGGCTGACCATGTGCACGCCGGTCAGTACCTGGGCCTGGCGCTCGAAGAAATCCGGTGTCTGCACCAGGAACTCGGCGATGTCTTCTTCGGTAATGGGGGGAACCTGGTTGTTTGCGCTCATCGGTCTCTCTCGTATCGGCTGTTCGCCGTCTCCTCGTTCGGTCACCGCAGTATGCCGCGCTAAGACTAGTCCGGAATGCTGATCTCACCTTCGAACACCGTCGTGGCCGGGCCGGTCATCATCACCGGGTCGGCGGCCTGGCCGCTCCAGGCAATGGTCAGCAGGCCGCCCCGGGTCTGCACATCCACCGGGCTTTGCAGCAGGCCCAGCTCAATGCCGGCCACCACCGCCGCGCAGGCGCCGGTGCCGCAGGCCAGGGTCTCGCCGGTGCCGCGCTCGAACACCCGCAGCCGCACCTGATGCGCCGTTTGCACCTGCAAAAAGCCGACATTCACGCGCTCGGGAAAGCGCGGGTGGGATTCCAGTACCGGGCCTTGGGATTCGACCGGCGCGGTATCCACATCGTCGACCAGCATCACCGCATGCGGGTTGCCCATGGACACGGGCACGATGAACACGGTAGTTGGATCGACCGGCACCTGCAGCGCCAACGGCCATTTCTGCGTGTGGTGCTGGGCCACCGGCGTGAGGCCGCTGGTGTTGAAGGGGACGTCTTCTGGCACCAGGCGTGGCTGGCCCATGTTGACGGTGACGCGGCCATCGGCCATCAACTCGGGGGCGATCACGCCTTTTTGGGTCTGGACCCGGATCGCCTGCTTGTCGGTCAGGCCCTTGTCATACACAAAACGGGCAAAACAGCGCGCGCCATTGCCGCATTGCTCCACCTCGCCGCCATCGGCGTTGTGGATCAGGTATTCGAAATCGATCCCAGGGGCGGGCGAGGGCCGCACCGTCAGGATCTGGTCGGCGCCCACGCCAAAATGGCGGTCGGCCAGAAAGCGGTACTGGTCGGCACGCAGACCCAGCGGGCCGGCGGTCTCGTCGAGCACGACAAAATCATTGCCGGCGCCTTGCATCTTGGTAAAACGGATGTCCATCTGGCTATTATCGCTTTTTGGGCCCGGTCCGATGCGCAACGGGGCAGAGGGCGCAAGAAGCTGTCAACCGTGGCGTGCGCCGAGGTTGCAGATGCGGACAGTCTGGGGCCTGCGCCAGCCCCGCCCGCCCTGCCGGTGACACAGCCCGGCCATGCAAGTGTTGATAATGGCCCCATGACCCGTTCCAGCCAGCTTCTCCATGCGCAACGCGAGCCCGCACCGGCCCGCGCAGCCGCCACGGCCTTGTTCCTGCGCGATGCGCCAGACCCCCAAGGCGGGCCGGGTGCGACGCGGCTGGAGGTGCTGATGTCGCGCCGCTCCGACCAGGCCCGCTTTGCGGCGGGGCACTATGTGTTCCCCGGTGGCGCCGTCGATGCCAGCGATGCCCTGCACCACGACCTGCTGGCGCGCCGAACGGCGCAGACCACCGAGGAGCTGACCTATGCCCAGGCCGCGATCCGCGAGAGCCTGGAGGAGATGGGCGTGCTGCTGGCCCGCCACGCCGATGGCCGCTGGGCCAGCCAGGCCGAGGTGGCGGGCATGGACCGCAGCCAGCCGCTGCTGCCCCAGTGCGCGGCGCTGGGGCTGACCTTGGCGGCCGATATGCTGTGGCCGCTGGCACGATGGACGGCCGCGCAGGAAATACCGATCCGCTTTGATGTGCCCTTCTTCGTGGCACGCATGCCCGAGGGCCAGGAACCGGTCACCGACGACACCGAACAGTTCGAGGCGCTGTGGGTGCACCCCGCGCAGGCCTTGCAGCGCGCAGCCGATGGGCAGATGACGGTGATGTTCCCCACCCGGGTCACCCTGGAGCGCCTGGCCGCCTACCCCACGGTGCAGGCGCTGCTTGATGTGCTGCAGGCGCTGCAGCAGGTGCAGCCGGGCCAATGGCTGTGGCAGTCGATGCCGCGTGGCGCGATGGTCGATGGCGAGGTGCGGCGTTTTATGGAGCATGAGACTGCCTATGGCGAGCTGGCCCTGGTCTGCCCCGATGGCCAGCTGCACCATGCGCTGGGCTGGCAGAGCGCTCAGCCGGTGCCGCTGTTGAAGAACGTGCAGCGCCTGACGGCCGACAACGGCGGCACGATGACCGGCCCGGGCACCAACACCTATCTGGTCGGTGATGCCGAGACCGGCTACATCGTGGTCGACCCCGGCCCCAAGCCGCAGCCGCAGGACGACCCGCACCTGGCGCGCATCCTGGCCGCCACCGGGGGCGATATCCGCGCCATCGTCTGCACCCATTCGCATCCCGACCACTCACCGGGCGCGGCGCCGCTGCAGGCGCTGGTGGCCCAGGCAGGGCGCAGCAAACCGGTGATCTGGGGGCTGGCTTCTGCCTGCACTGCAAGGGCCGGCAGCCAGTTCACGCCGGACCAGGCGCTGCAGGACGGCCAGGTGCTGCAGCTGGCACACCCTAGCGACCCGGCGCGCAGCCACAGCCTGCGCGTGCTGCACACGCCAGGCCATGCGGCTAACCATGTCTGCCTGGTGCTGGAAGAAGACGGCCTGCTGTTCAGCGGCGACCATATCCTGAACGGCAGCACGACGGTGGTGGACCCGCCCGACGGCAATATGCGCCTCTACCTGGCATCGCTCGCCAAGCTGGCCAGCGCCTGCGAGCAAGGGCAGATCGGCTTTATCCTGCCGGCCCATGGCTATGTGCTGGCCCAGCCGCTGCAGGTGATTGCCAAGCTGCATGCGCACCGCATGGCGCGCGAGGAGAAGGTGCGCGATGCAATGGCCCAGGCGCCCGATGGCACGCCGGAAGACTGGGTGGCGATCGCCTATGCCGACACGCCCGAGCGGCTGTGGCCGGTGGCCAAGCGCTCACTGCTGGCGCATGTGGAGCATATTCGCGGGATGTGAGGCAGGCTTGGGCATTGCGCCCAAGTGCATAGAACCCCTCGCGCCGCGACAGTGTCTTTGTGGGAGGGGATGCTAGGGGGGGCGCCCAGCCGCGCAACACCGCAGCAATAGCCCAGCTATTGCGAGGATTTGCAACAATGCAGACCGCCCCTGCCCGGGCGGCCCTAGTCGGGCACCCCTTGCCGGGCGCCCACAAAGCCACTGTCCCTACGGGTTGGAGTGAAATCGGGCGATTTCTGCGCGCTGGCTCTTGCTTGCACCCCGGTGCAAGCTGCGTTCCACCCCTTCGAACTCATCCCGATTGCACTCCAACGCGGCTGCGTAGGGACTTTGAACAGGTTCTTACAGCTTGGGGATCTTGATACGGCTGATCATCAGCGAGCCCGAGACTGCAAACAGCAGCACCAGCGGGTGCAGGGTAAAGCCGCCGATCAGCACTTTGCCAAACCACAGATCGGCGCGCACCGCGTTCATCACGGCGGCCAGCGCGAGCAGGGCCACCAGCACGATCGAGGTGGGGATGGGGGTGCCTTCGAAATACTTCACCTTGCCCGATGGCCCCTCTGACAGTGATTCTGCGGTCACGTTGTAGCGCGCCAGGCGCGAGACGCCGCAGGCCACAAAGTAGCCCAGCACAATGCGGTCCCACAGGCCTTGCATGCCGCAGGCATAGGCAATGATGGCTGGCGCCACACCGAACGAGATCACATCGGCGAGCGAATCGAGCTCGCGCCCCATCGCCGATGACTTTTGCCGCCAGCGCGCAATGCGGCCATCAAAGATGTCGAAGACCAGCGCGGCCAGCACCAGGGCGGCGGCAAAGTAGATGTGCCGGCGGTCCGAGGTCTCCAGAAAGGTCATCGCCGAGAACAGCGCGCCCACGCCGCAGACGGCATTGCCCAAGGTGAACCAGTCAGCGAGGTGGAACTCGCGAATCATCGAAAAACGTTTGTGTGGACTATTCATGGATAGGATGTCTGCGGCTCAAATGCACGGGCCGCCTCTGGGGGCGCCCTGGTTGCGACCATGGTACACCCAGTATCGGCCAGCGCCAAACCGGGCGCAGGCCGTGCTCCATCAAGCGGGCAAGATCTCCATCAATCCTACAAACAATGTAGGCGGAGCCACAACATTGCAGGGCCAGACTGGCGGCACTCAAAACTGGAGCCCTGTGCCGTGACTTTCAATACCGAACAACTGCTGGCTGACGAAGCCCAATACTGCTCTTTTGGCGACACCGTTCACTACGTCAACCCCCCCAAGATCTTCAGCGGCTGCGAGGGCAGCTACATGTTTGACCAGGCCGGCACGCCTTACCTGGATTTGCAGATGTGGTACTCGGCCGTCAACTTCGGCTACAAGAACAAGCGCCTGGAAGACAAGATGATCGAGCAGTTGCGCGAGCTGCCCCAGGTGGCCAGCCAGTACCTGCACCCGACCAAGATCGAGCTGGCCAAGTTCATTGCGCAAGATGCCGAGAAAAAATGGGGCATGCCAGGCCGCGTGCACTTCAATGTGGGCGGTGCCCAGGCGATTGAGGATTCGCTCAAGGTCGTGCGCAATGCCACCCATGGCAAAAGCCTGATGTTCGCGTTTGAAGGTGGCTACCATGGCCGCACCCTGGGGGCGTCGAGCATCACCTCCAGCTACCGCTACCGCCGCCGCTTTGGCCACTTCAGCGACCGCGCGCAGTTCATTCCCTTCCCCTACCCCTTCCGCCGCCCCAAGGGCATGACCTCCGAAGAATATGCGGAGTCCATCGTGCAGGAGTTTGCGCGCAAGTTCGAGAACGAATACCACGCCGTCTGGGATCCCAAGACCCAGCAGTGCGAGTACGCGGCCTTCTATGTGGAGCCGATCCAGGGCACCGGCGGCTACGTCGTGCCACCGCCCAATTTCTTCAAGGGCCTCAAGAAGGTGCTCGACGACCATGGCGTGCTGATGGTGGTCGACGAAATCCAGATGGGCTTCTGGCGCACCGGCACGCTGTGGTCGGTGGAGAACTTTGGCGTCAAGCCCGATGTGCTGGTGTTTGCCAAGGCGCTGACCAATGGCTTGAACGCGCTGTCGGGCCTGTGGGCCCGTGAAGAGCTGATCAACCCCACGGTGTTCCCGCCAGGCTCGACCCATTCGACCTTTGCCTCCAACCCGCTGGGCACGGCGCTGGGCCTGGAAGTGATGAAGATGACGCACGAGATGGACTTTGGCCGCCAGGTGCGCGAGTCGGGGGCCTATTTCCTCGATGGTCTGCGCCAGCTGCAAAAGCGCCACCCGGAAATCGGCGATGTCGACGGCATGGGCCTGGCGCTGCGCGCCGAGATCTGCACGGCAGACGGCTTTACCCCCAACAAGGCGCTGCTCGACAAGATGGTGGACCTGGGCCTCGAAGGCAAGCTCGAATACCAGGGCCAACGACGCGGCCTGGTGCTGGACGTGGGCGGCTACTACAAGAACGTGATCACCTTCGCGCCATCGCTGATGATCAGCCGCAGCGAGATCGACGAAGCGCTGGTGCTGCTCGACCAGCTGATCAGCCTGGCCAAGCGGTCCTGCGCTTGAGCGAGCCACTGCGCCCTGCGCGCAACCAGTTGGAGCCCTCGGCACTGATCGGGCAGTTTGCCGCGCATCCGCCCGAGGGCTTTGTGGTGCGCTCGGACCGGCCGTTTCCGGCCTTTCGCGCGCCCTTCGATCTGCTGACCACGGCCGACGCGGCCGTCAAGCGCTGGGTGCTACGGCTGCCCGGCGGTGCCTGGCTGGCGCAGCGCTTGCGGCTGCGCACCGATTTTGTCGGCTCGACACTGAGCGAGTACCTGGTGCTGCCCCCGGAGGTGGCGATGGACAAGCTCGCTGGTGAGCTGCGCCGCCACGCGGGGCGCTGCATGCTGACCGTCGTCAAGGACCTGCCGCAGGACTCGCCGCTGCTGCCCCCGGCCGACAATGCCGATGCCCGCCGGCTGGCCCAGGCGCTCCAGCACCAGGGCTTCATCCTGGTCGAAGGCCAGGCGCTGGCCTATGTCCCTATCGATTTCGAGCGCATCGATGCCTACCTGGCGCGGCTGTCGAAGAACCGGCGCTCCGACCTGCGCCGCAAGCTCAAGAGCCGCAGCCAGCTGCAGATCCGCCGCATTCCCACCGGCCCGGCCTTTGCCGACGAGCAGCTGGTCGATGCCTACTACGCGCTGTTCGAGGCCGTGTATGCACAAAGCACGCTGCATTTCGACAAGCTCACACGCAGCTTTTTTGCCGCGGTGCTGCGCGACGCCAGCAACCAGGGCCTGGTGTTCGAGTACCGCGATGCGCAGGATGGTGCCCTGCTGGGCTGGAACCTGTGCTTTGCCCATGATGGGCGCCTGGTCGACAAATACATCGGCCTGTCCTACCCGCGTGCGCGCCAGACCAACCTGTACTTCGTCAGCTGGATGGTGAACCTGGAATATGCGCTCGAATGCGGCCTGTCACACTATGTGGCCGGCTGGACCGATCCCGAGGTCAAGGCGCAATTGGGCGCCAGCTTCACGTTTACCCAGCATGCGGTCTACATCCGCAACCCGCTGCTTCGGGCCTTGGGGCGGCGGTTTTCCCGGCATTTTGAAAGTGACCGCGCATGGCAGGAGCAGCGATGACCCCCTTGGTGCTCGATGTCGATGGCTCTGTCGGCCCCTTGGCCGGCGAGCTGCGGCTGCCGCTGGGCGACTGGCAGGAGGCGATCCGTTTTGGGTCATCGCTGGGCCGCTACCAGCAGTTCCGCCGCCATGTGCAGGCGCAACTGCCCGCGCAGCATGGCACGGCCTGGATGGGCAGTGGCGATTTCCACCACCTGTCCTGGCTGCTGATCGAGCACTGCATCGCGCGCCAGGGCTACACAGCGGCGCGCCCGCTGCGCGTGGTGGTGCTGGACAACCACCCCGACAACATGCGCTTTCCCTGGGGCGTGCATTGCGGCTCCTGGGTACGGCGCATTGCCATGCACCCGGCGGTAGCGCATGTGCATGTGGCGGGCATCACCTCCGCTGACATTGGCGCCGGCCACGCCTGGGAGAACTACCTGGGCCCGCTGCGTGGCGGCAAGCTCAGCTACTGGAGCTGCGGCGTGGACACGGGCTGGGCGCGGCGCCTGGGCCTGTCGGCCGCCTTTCGCGCGTTCCCCAGCCTCGATGCATTGACCGATGCCTTGGCGGCAACCCTGGCGCGCGAGCGCCAAAGCACCTACCTGAGCATCGACAAGGATGTGTTTGCCACCGACGTGGTCACCACCAACTGGGACCAGGGCCAGATGCGCGCGGCGCAGGCGCTGGGCATCATTGCAGCGCTGGAGGGCCAGCTCGTGGGCAGCGATATCACCGGCGATGTGTCTTCGTGGCGCTATGCCACCTGGTGGAAGCGCTGGCTGAGTGCCGGTGATGGGCAGGACACGGCCATGGATGCACAGGCGCTGGCGCAGGCCCAGGCAGGGCAGCATGCGCTCAACCAGCGGCTGCTGGCGGCCTTGTCAGCGTCCGCGTCAGCGCCGCCAGCAGCTGGGCAAACAGCGCATCGCTGAGCCAGGCGCTGTTGCTGATGGCCAGCAGGCGCTGCGCCCAGTCGCGGGCCTGCGGCACCGGGTCGTGCAGGGCCTCGCCCAGCAGGGGCGCGTAGCGCGCGTAGTCGGGCAGCACCTGGCTGAAGGGCAGCGACAGGCCCCAGCCGCTCGCCCAGTGCGCCTGCATCAGCGCATCGCGCTGGGCGGCGCTGGGCAGGCGCAGCAGAATCACCGGCCAGATGCCCTGCGCCTGGGGCGCGGCATCGTCCACCACCTCCAAACCCGGCAGGGCGCGCAGCTGAGTGATGCGCTGCTGCGCCTGCTGCTGGGCCTGCTCCCAGTGCCCACGCAGCCGCACCAGTGCGCGCAGGGCTACGCGCTGGCGCCCGGCGCCCAGGCTGTGCTGCGGGATCTGGCTGTCAAAATCATCGCCGGCCGCCTCCACCCAGTCGCCCCGCGCCAGGCTGCGCCGCAAGGGGGCGCCGTAGACGGCGTCCAGCAGCGCCGGCCGATAGGCTGCGGTGTATCCGAGCAGCGCCAGGCTGCGGCGCAGCTCCCAGGCGAGGTGGGGCCGTATGGATTGCTGGTGCTGCGCGCGCAGCGCTGCCATCAGCACCGGCTCGCGTGCCAGCAGCACGCCGCCTTCATAGGTGCTCAGGCCTTTGCCCACCGCCAGGCTGAACAGCGCGATATCGCCCTGCAAGCCCACGCTGCGGCCGTGCACGCGGGCGCCCAGGGCCTGGGCGGCGTCTTCGATCACATAGGCGCCGCAGGCCTGGGCGCGGGGCAGCAGGCTCGCGACATCGGCCACCCGGCCGCCCAGGTGGGTGGGTACCACGGCCAGGGTGCGGTGGCTGAGCAGCGCGTCGAGCGCGTTGCCATCCAGGTCCAGGCGGTCGGGCGACAGATCACACAGCCGCAGCTGCAGGCCGCACTGCGCCACAGCCATGGCCACCAGCGGGCAGGTGTAGGCGGGCACCACGACTTCGCAGCGCTCGGGGGCCCGCTGCTGCAGGGTTCGCAATGCCAGCATCAGCGCGGAGGTGCCCGAGCACTCCAGCAGCACCTCGTCCACGCCCAGCCAGGTGGCCAGCGCCCGGTCTAGCCGCGGGTCCCCCCAGGGGCGCAGATCGCCCAGCTGCAGTGGCAGGCCGGCGGTGGGCGGTACCGTGATGCGGCGCGCAGTCATCGCTGGGGGCCCTGGCGGTTGCCTGCCATCAGCGGGCGGCCGCGCTGGCGCCTGCCGCGCTGTCCGCCGGGCCCTGTGCCAACTTCTCTGCCGGCTCGGCGGCGCCATGGTCCTGGGCTTCGCTCACCGCCAGGCAGGCAATGCCGGCGATGATGAACGCGCAGCCCAGAATCTGGGGCAGGCCGATGGTCTCCTGGAACAGATAGTGCGACAGCAGCAGCACCGAGATGATCTCCAGGTGCGAGGCGGCAAAAGCCGGGCCGACCGGCGCGCGCCGCAGCAGATGCATCCAGGTGAAGAAGGCGCCGATATAGCCGACCAGCGCGCCATAGATCCAGGGCTGGGCAAACACGCGCCAGAGCCAGGAGGGGCTGAACTCCAGCGGCAGCGCGGCATCGCCCGCCTTCTTGAAGCTCAGCTGGGCCAGCGTGTCAAAGGCCATCAGCACCAGAAAGCCGACCAGGTAGAAGCGCTTCATGCCATCACCCCTTGAGGCCCACGACGGCCACGCCAATGGAGACGAGCACAATGCCCGCGACCCGCATCGGTGCGAGCTTTTCCTTGAACAGAATGCGCCCGGCCACCATGATGGCCACGATGTTGATGCTGCCCAGCAGCACGCCATCGGACAGGGGCACCAGCGACAAAAAGGCCAGCCAGGCGACAAACTCGATCACATAGCAGGCGCCGCCGATCCAGATCCAGGGGCGCACGAGCATGAAGCGCCAGTGCGCCATGCCGGTGGCCGTGCCCGGGGTCTGGCTGGCGGCGGCCTTGAAAGCCAGCTGCCCGCCGCTGTCGACCAGCACATTGACCAGCCACAGGCTGATGACTAGGGGGTTGATCTCAGTGCCCATGGGTGGCGGCCTGTGTTGGTATGCCACCAAGGCGGGCTACAAAGTCATGCACCTTGGCGATCACCGTGCGGCGCTCGCGGTCGATGGTGATCATGTGGTAGCAGTTGTCGAGCAGCACGACCTCGACCTGCGCATGGACGGCGCCAGCGGCGATGTCCTCGGCATTGGAGCGGTGGGAGATGTCGTCTTCCTTGGCGTGGATGGCCAGGCATGGCGCGCGCAAATCCCGCAGGTGGCTGCGGACATGGGCCGAGAGCCTGCGCAGCTCGATGATGGACCACCAGGGATTGCCGGGCAGGCCCGCGGCAGCGCTGTCGCCACCGTGCATTTGCGCGACAACCCTGGCGCGCAAGGCCTCGTCCTTGATGCCGTAGGGCGGTGCTTCCATGAACACGCGGTGGCGGCCAATGCCCAGCAGGCGGAACAGCGGCAGCAAAAAGGCCAGCTTGGTGTAGCTGGGAATGCTCCAGCCGTCATAGCGGAACGTGGTGGACAGCGCAGCCACCCCCGCCACCTGGCGCGGGTGGGAGGTGGCTACCGCCAGCGACAGCAAGGCGCCCATCGACAGGCCGCCGACGACGACCCGGTCGACATGGGGCCCAAAGCGCAGCAGCGCCGACTGCACGCTGGCGAGCCAGTCGGTCCAGCGCGTCTGCACCAGGTCCTGCATGCTGCCGCAGTGGCCGGCCAGTTGCACCGCATAGACGGTAAAGCCTTCGCGGTGAAGGCCCTTGGCCAGCAGGCGCATCTCGGCGGGGGTGCCGGTCAGGCCGTGCACCAACAGCACGCCGGTGCGCGCGGCAGCGCCGGAGCCGGGCATGACGAATTCATGGGGCGTCAGGCACAGCGTCTGCAAGGCCGCTTCTGCCGCTCTTTCCTGGGGTTGGCTGGCCAGATGGCGGGCGAGTGCGTCATTGGCCTTCATGCGAGGGCCTCCTGCTGCTGCATGAACTGCAGGAGCCAGGGCGTGGCATCGCTGAAACCCTGGAACGGTGCATGGGCGATGCCATGGCGCTCGCAGTGACCGATCAGCCGGTACTTGGCCAGCACATAGTCGGCCTCGTGCGAGACGCAGAAGTCCGAGCTGCTGTCGCCCACATACAGCACCCGGCCGGCCAGCGCTTTCTGCGTGGCCAGGCGCTCGCATTTGCAGTTGCCACTGGCACGCTTGCAGTGCGGGCTGGCCCAGGGGGATTCCAGCGACCAGCGGCGGGTGTCCTGCTGCAGCAGGCGGTTGGCGATCACCTCCAGATGGCCCAGGCCGTGGCGTGCCAGCACATGTTCGATGGCGTAGTCGATGCCGTCGCTGACCACTTGCACGCGCAGGCCCAGCGCCTGCGCTGCCTGTACAAAGCCGGGGAAGCCGGGGTCGATCGCAATGCTGTCCAGGTGCGCGTCCAGCTGCTGCTGGCTCATGTCCAGCAGCGCGACCTGGCCTTGCATGCAGGCGCGCGAGCCGATCTCGCCGCGCTCCCAGGCGTCTTCCAGGTCAGTCCAGCCGGGCCGGCCAAAGCGCTGCAGCAGGCTGTCAGTGACATCGACCAGGCTGATCGTGCCGTCAAAGTCGGACTGGACCATCCAGCCCGTGGTGTTGTGGCAAGCGGGCGCCTGCGCAAGCATGTATTTATTCATGGAAGCTCACTCTCACGTTCTGGCCTACACGCACATGGATGGGGGCGGTCTCGAACTCGAGCACGCACTCGACCACGCGCAGCGGGCCGCGCTGGGCGTCGTCCTGCAAGGTCGACGGCCCGTACATGGGGTTGATGCGCAGCACCCGGGCCTCGGGCAGCGCGGTGGCGCTGTCGTTGTCCAGCACCACGCTGGCGCGCATGCCCTTTTGCACCGTGCCGGCAAAGCTCTCGTTGAGCTCGGCGCGGATGCGCAGCGGGCGCAGCGGCAGCAGGCGCATTGCCGCCTGGCTGGTATGTACCTGGCTGCCGACCTGGGCGCGCAGATGCACCACGGTGGCCGCTTCCGGCGCATGCAGCGCATAGAGGCGCTGGCGCTCGCGCAGCTGCTGGGTCTTGGTCTGCATCAGCTGCACCTCGGCCTGTGCCACCTCGGTCTCGGACTGCGCATTGCGCAGCGCGGCCTGGGCGTTGTCCACGTCCTGCAGATCGGCTGCGCCATCGCGGGCGGCGGCCTGCAGGCGCTGGAGCTGGGTCTGCAGCAGCGGCAGCTTGGCGGCCAGGGCCTTGTGCTTGGCCTGGGCCAGGCGGTACGAGGACTGGGCGACGGCCAGCTCGGCGCGCAGGTCTTCGTCATGGACCTTGAGCAGCAGCTGGCCGGCCTGCACCTGCTGGCCCTCGCGCACGGCGATCTGCTGGACGGTGCCATCGATGGCGGTGGCCAGCTCCAGCAGGCCACCGTCGACCTCAATCTTGCCCCGGGCTACGGCGACCGGGCTTTGGTGCTGCTGGCTGGTGCTGGGCGCGGGGGGGCTGTCCGATGCCGGTGAGCAGCCGGCGAGCCCGCCTGCAGCCAGGCAGAGCAGGCCCAGCACCTGCCAGGCCTGCGGCAAGGGCCAGGGGGTTGCGGGAATCTTGGTCACGCGGGGTTCTCCATCAGGGTGTTTTGGCGCCGGTCGCTGTAGACGGCACCGTCTTCCATATTCAGTACGCGGTCGGCGTGCCCGACCAGGCGCGGGTCGTGGCTGACGCACAGCACCGTGGTGCCATGGCTGCGCGCGACGCGGTGAAGGATGTCGATCACCCGTTGTCCGCTCTCGGCATCCAGCGCACTGGTGGGCTCATCGGCGAACAAGAGCTGGGGCGCCTTGGCCAGCGCCCGGGCAATGGCCACACGCTGCTTTTCGCCACCCGAAAGCTCGGCTGGCCGCATGTGGGCGCGGTGGGACAGGCCGACTTCATCGAGCGCATCCTGGGCCCGCTTCAACGTTTCGGCGCGCCGCATGCCCAGGTAGCCCAGCGGCAGCTGCACCTGCTCGAGCGCCGTCAGCGCCGGGAACAGGTTGAAGCCCTGGAACACAAAGCCGGTGTGCAGCAGCCGAAAGCGCTCCATCTCGCGCACGGGCATGGTCGTCAGGTTCTGGCCCAGCGCAAAGGTCTGGCCGTCATCGGGGGTGAGCAGGCCCGACATCAGCGACAGCAAGGTGCTTTTGCCGCAGCCCGAGGGGCCGGATATCAGGGTCAGCTCGCCGGCGTACAAATCTACCGACAGATCCTGCAGGACCTGGATGCGGATGGCGCCCGAGACATAGGTCTTGCGCAATCCGACGGCCTGCAGGCTGGGTGTTGGAGGGGCGGGGATAGGGGAGGGCATGGCGATGTCCTTCAGCGCAGCAAGGTGGCCGGGTCGGTGCGCAGCAGCACGCGCATCGCGCCCAGGCCGGACAGCAGCGCCAACGTGGCCACCAGGGCAGCGCAGGCCAGCACGGCTTGCAGGTTGAGCGCAACGGGCACCCGGTAGACCTGGGCGAGCGAGACCAGGGCCACGCTGGCGATGGTGGTGAGCAGCAGGCCGGCAGCGCCGATCCAGCAGGCCTGCTCCACCACCACCCGGCCCAGCGCCGCGCGGCTGACGCCCAGCGCATTGAGTACCGCGTATTCGCGCACCGAGCCCGCGACCACGCTCTTGAGCGACTGGCTGGTGACGACCGCGCCGACCAGGCAGACGACGATGGCCATGAACAGCACGCCAGCACCCGCGCCGGTATCGAGCATCCAGTAGCGCTGGGAGCGGTGCGCAAAGCTGTCGGCAGTCCAGACCTCGTGCGGGCCAAAGCTGCGCGCTTCGCTGCCCAGGCGCCGCTGCACAGCCTGGTTGTCCACACCTTTGCGCACCCGGGCCAGCAGGTAGGTGCTGCCCTGGCTGGGCGAGCTGCCAGCGATCTGGTGCGCGCTCTCCAGCGATGCCAGCACGTTGACACCGCCCAGGCCGCGCAAGCCATCGACGGCGGCGACCACGCGCACACGGTGGTTGTTGATCCAGGCGGTACCGCCTTCCTGGGTGGCCAGGCTGCCCAGATCGGCGCGGTCGACGATGACGGCGCCGGGCTCGCGCAGTAGCTTGCGCTGCCAGGGCGCAATGACCCGATCGAACACCATGGCCGTGCCGGCGGTGGAAATGCCCGAGAGGTAGACCGACACCGCGCCGGCGCCCTGGCCTGCCTCTTGGTTGGAACGCCAGTCGCCATCGACCCAGACAAAGGGCTCGACGGCTCGGATGTCCGGGTCCATGCGCAGGCGCATTTCCACATCGGGGCCGATGTTGCGGCCAAAGTTCACGCTCTGCGTGCCGGGGTAGCCCACCCAGAGGTCAGCCGAGCTGGCGGTGATGTAGATGGCAGCCGAGCTGAAAATGCCCAGCACCAGGGCGGCCTGCATCACCAGCAGCACACCGGCAAAGCCCACCGCGAAGACCGAGGGGACAAAGCGGCGCCATTCGTAGACCAGGGTTTTGCGGGCCAGCGCAATCATGGCGTGGCCCCTGCGGTGCCGGGTGGGGTTTGCGGCGGCAGTGGGGCGCCGCCCAGCGCCTGGAACAGCGCCACCCAGGCCAGCGCCTGAGCAGCTTGCGCCACGCTCTGCTGGCTTGCGTGCAGCAGCAGCTGGCGGCGGGGCTCCAGCGTATCGAGCTCGCTGGCCAGGCCCAGCTGCTGGCGGCGCTGCCGCTGTTGGGCGCGGCTGCGCAGCAGCGGTGTTTGGGTATCGAGCGATTGCTGGCGTTGCTGCTGGGCAGTGAGGCCGGCCAGCGCGGTTTCCACATCGGCAACGCCGTCGAGCACGCTTTGCCGGTAGGCCTTGACGGCGTTGTTCATCTCCAGCTCGTCGGCATCGGCCTGCGCGCGCCGTCGACCCCAGTCGAACAGCGGAATGTCGATCACCGGGCCCAGCGAGGGCACCTGGTTGGAGCTGGAGCGGCGGTTCTGCGTCAGGTTGTAGGAGTACAGCAATGAGCCCCCCAGCGCAAAGCGGGGGTAGAGCGCCGAGTTCGACAGGCCCGCTGCGGCGGCGGCGCGCTGCACCGCGGCTTCGGCCGCCAGGATGGCCGGGCGGCTGCGCAGCAGCTCGGCGGGCAGTACTTGCAGGCGCAGCGCAGTGGCGCTGGGGATGTGGGGGGTGCTGGAAGTGGCCAGCCAGGCGGCTTCGGGCTCGCTGCGGCCCAGCAGTGCAGCCAGCGCATGCGCTGCGCGTGCCTGGTGCTGCAGCAGATCGGCCTCCTGCGCGCGGCTGCGGTTGAGCTCCAGATGGGCTTGCTGCACTTGCTCGGCGCTGCCCATGCGCTGCTGCACACGCACCTGCTGCAGCTGCAGCCGGCGCGCATCGAGTTGCAGCTGCTGGTCCAGCACAAAGCGTTGCTGCTGCGCCACGCAGATGTCCAGATAGCGCTGCACCACATGGGCGACCAGCTGGACCCTGGCAGCCTGCAACTGCGCCTGGGCATCGAGCAGTTGCGCCTGGCCATCGAGCGCACTGGATTCATAGGCCCCAAACAAGCCGAGGTTCCAGCCCATGTCCAGGCTGGCGTGGAAGTAGGAGTCGAGGGCGGCCACATCCTGCAAGGTGCGCACGCCGGCGCTGAACGCTGGCTTGTAGGCGGCGGTGGCCGTGCCCAGCAAAATGCGCTGGGCCTCAAGCCGGCCTTGCGCCTGGGCAAAATCGAGGTTCTGGGCCAGTGCTTGCTCCACCAGCTTGTCCAGTGCCGGGTCGCCCAGGAGCGTCCACCAGGCGCTCAGGTCGGCGGCCTTGACGGCATGCGCATGGGGTGCGCTGCCGCCCGCCTGGCGCCACTGCGCCGGGGTGTCGGGGTTGAGCGGGGGTTGCGCAGGCGTCATGCAACCGGCCAGCAAAGCGGCAGGTGCCAGCGCCAGCAGTGTTTTGCAGAACAAGGGTTTCACGTGCAATGGAGTCGGTTCTTGGCCGGTGCAGACCGGGGCGGCCTGACCGCAGAGGCAGGACAAATATGCGGCCCATTCAACCCTGCCAAGCTTGCGTAAGCTTGCACAAATGATGGAGAAAACATGGAGGCCGCCAAGGCGTGCAGCGGGTGGGCGGGACGGTCATAATGGCTTGCTTCAACCGCTTTTGGGCGCCCTGTGAGGCGCCGCTGGAACCTACTTGCGATGGTGTCTGCCATGAAACTACCTACGCCACCTGTGGCCGCTCCGCTGGTGCTCGTCGTGGAGGATGAGCCAGGCATTGCCACGATTTTGGTCGCCTACCTGGAGCGCGACGGTCTGCGTACGCTGTTTGCACGCGATGGTGAGCAGGCCTTGCAGCTTTTTCGCCAAAACCAGCCCGACCTGGTGCTGCTCGACATCCACCTGCCCGGCATCGACGGGGTCGATGTGCTGCGCTTCATCCGCGACCAGGGCCAGACCCCGGTGATCATGGTGACGGCGCTGGCCGATGACGTGGACAAGCTCGTGGCGTTGCGCCTGGGGGCCGATGACTATGTGGTCAAGCCATTCAACCCCGCTGAAGTGGTGGCGCGCGTGCGCGCCGTGTTGCGCCGCAGCCAGCCCAAGGCCGCCGCTGCACCGATGGCGCCCATCCGGGTGGGCGCGCTGGAGATCAACCCCGCCGAGCACAGTGCCCGGGTCTACGACGCGCAAGGCCAGGCAACACCGCTGCCGCTGACCCTGACCGAGTTCCGGCTGCTGGCCCTGCTGGCCTCCCAGCCGCGGCGCTGTTTCTCACGCGCGCAGCTGATCGAGCAGTGCCTGCCCGAGAGCGACGCACTGGAGCGGGTGATCGACTCGCACCTGTCCAAGCTGCGCCGCAAATTGCAGCTGGCCGGCCAGGAGGAGCTGATCGAGACCGTGCGCAGCATTGGATACCGCCTATGGCCCGGGGACTGAACCGCATCTGGGTCCGCTTTGGCTTCTGGATTGCCGGCACGCTGCTCAGCACCATTGCGCTGCTCAGCGCCTGTGCCTGGGCCTTCAATGCGGTGCAGTACAACCAGTTCTACCAAAGCCTGCCCAGCGCGGTGCGGGCGGAGCTGGACGACCTGATCGAGCGCGACCTGGACAACAGCCCGCGTGCCATGCAGATCTATGGCGAATACTGGCGTGGCGAGGTGTTCTTTGGCGAGCAGGTGTCGCTGTTCATCGGTCTGCTGGTCTGCCTGCCGTTTGGCCTGGCCATGGGTTTTTTCGTCTCGCGCTATATCACCCGGCCGCTGGCGTCGATGGTGGAGGTGGCGCAGCGCGTGGCGCACGGTGATTTCAGCTCGACACGCGTGGTGGAAGAGGGCGCGCACGGTGAGTTGAAGGAAGTGGTGCACACCTTCAACGCGATGATCGACGCGCTGCAAAAGCTCAATGCCGAGCGCCAGGCGTCGGCCGCCTCCATCTCGCATGAGCTGCGCACGCCGCTGTCGGTGCTCAAGACCCATTTGCATGCCATGTGCGATGGCGTCATTGCGCCCAGCGATCAGGAGTTTCGGCTGCTGCTGGCGCAGACCGAGCACCTGGGCCGCTTGATTGACGACCTGCATACGCTGGCGATGGCCGAGGCCGGTGAGATGTCGCTGCGCAAGGAGCGCCTGAGCCTGGGGGCACTGGTGCGCGAAAGTCTTCAGGAATTGCAGCCCCAACTGCAGCACGCTCAGATGGTGCTGTCGCAAGTGCTGCCCGAGGACGATGCGGTCAGCACCATCCGTGCCGACCCGTTGCGCATGCGCCAGATCATTGCCAACCTGGTGGGCAATGCCGTGCGCCACGCGGCCAGCGGGCACTGGTTGGAGGTGGAGGTGCGCAACCTGCGCGATGCACAGGGGCATATCTGGATCGAGCTGCTGGTCAGCGATGCCGGGCCGGGGCTGCCGCAGGAGCTGCGCACGCATCCCTTCCGGCGCTTTGCGATGGCCCCGGGCCGGCGCAAGCGGGAGGGCTCGGGCCTGGGGCTGTCCATCGTGCAGGCGCTGACCGAGCTGCAAGGCGGGGTGGCGCTGGCCGAGAGCTCGTCGCGGGGCGGCGCGCGGTTTCGCCTGCGTTTTGCGCCGGCCTGAAGTCCCCACCAGGTCAAAGGCAAGGCCGCAAAGCGCCGATCGGGCGCTGGCGATGGGCGGCGATTAAAATGGCGTTTGCGCTCTGTGATTGCAGAGCTTTTGCTATTTTTTAAGGAGCGGATCGCGCGTTGCCGCGCCACGCCGCACAGTTGCTGCCCCATGCAAGCCCAAGACCCCCAAGCCATCCGCCTGTCCAAACGCCTGGCCAGCGACATCGGTTGCTCGCGCGCCGAAGCCGAGCACTATATCGATGCTGGCTTTGTGACGGTGGATGGCCAGATCCAGGACACTCCGGGCGCCCGTGTGCTGCCCAGCCAGACCGTGCTGCTGCAGCGCGGCGCCGATCTGCGCCCGATCCAGCCGGTCACCTTGCTGCTGCACAAGCCTGCGGGCTACAGCCTGCGCGCGCTCGAGCCCGGGCGCCAGGGCCTCAGTGCGCTGGACCTGCTGACGCCCGATAACCTGGCCGATGTCGATACCCCCCAGCCTGCCCGGCCCGTGGCGCGCCATTTTCGCCACCAGCAGTTTTTGCTGCCCATCCCGCGCGCTGCCAGTGGCCTGGTGGTCTACAGCCAGGACCCGCGCATCATCCGCCATCTGAGCGAAGAAGCGGATTTGCTCGAGCAGGAATGCCTGGTGGAGGTGCAGGGGCAGATAGTCGACGATGGCCTGGCCTTGCTGGCCCAGGGGCTGTATGTGGATGGCGAGCGCCTGCCGCCCCTCAAGGCCAGCTGGCAGAACGAAACCCATCTGCGGTTCGCGCTCAAGCGGGTCGCGCCCGAATGGCTGCCGACCATTTGTTCAGCGCTGGGCCTGGAGCTGCTGTCCATGAAGCGTTTGCGCATCGGCCGGATTTCGCTGAGCAAGCTGCCCCAGGGGCAGTGGCGCTACCTGCAAGGCTACGAGCGGTTCTGACGCGCTCGGGGGCGGGACGGTGGCCACAGGCAGCAGCCTGGCAGCGATCTGTTATAGATTTGATAGCAGATTTCTGTTTTGCGGCTTGGGATTGAACCGGTGCATGCCTGAATGTGATCGGCTTGCAAAACATGCCACAATAGCCCGCTGTCGGCATCGCCACAGAAATTACCTGTGGCTGTCTTGATATTGCCTGCCATGGCCCCATATAACGGTGTTTGATACAAAGGCCTGAGCTTGTGCGCTGGGCCGTGGGCGGGCAAGCCTGGCGCGGGGCGCGGCTTGTGATCGCTGCCTTTTGTGTAACTATCAGGGGTCCTATGTCACTCATTCCAGTCACCATCCTCACGGGCTTCTTGGGCTCGGGCAAAACCACGCTGCTCAAGCGCGTGCTGCATGAGTCGCACGGCATGAAGATCGCCGTGATCGAGAACGAGTTCGGCGAAGAGAACATCGATACCGACATCCTCAAGACCGAATCGAAGGAACAGATTCTGCAGATGAGCAATGGCTGCATCTGCTGCACCATCCGTGAGGACTTGCGCGAAGCGCTGCAGCTGCTGGCAGCCAAGCGCCGCAAGGGGCTGGTGGATTTCGAGCGCATCGTGATCGAAACCACGGGCCTGGCCGACCCCGGCCCGGTGGCGCAAACCTTCTTCATGGACGAAGAAATCGCCGAAACCTATCTGATCGACTCCATCATCACGCTGGTGGATGCCAAGCACGCCGGCCAGCAGCTCGACACCCGCCAGGAGGCGCGCCGCCAGGTGGGCTTTGCCGACCAGATCTTCCTGTCCAAGACCGACCTGGTGACCGAGGCCGACAAGGACGCGCTGGTCCACCGCCTCAAGCACATGAACCCGCGCGCACCGATCCGTGCCGTGCATTTTGGCGATGTGCCGCTCAAGGACGTGTTCGATCTGCGCGGCTTCAACCTCAATGCCACGCTCAACATCGACCCGGACTTCCTCAAGGAAGAGGGCCACGACCACGGCCATGTGCATGACGAGCATTGCGGCCACGACCATGACCACGGCGATAGCCACGGCCATGTGCACGACGAGAACTGCGGGCACGACCACGCGCATGGCGAGCACTGCAACCACCCGCACCACCACCACCATGACGATGATGTGAAAAGCTTTGTCTACCGTGTGGACAAGGCCTTTGATCCCGCCAAGCTGGAAGACTTCCTGGGCGCCATTGTGAACATTTATGGCCCGCGCATGCTGCGTTACAAGGGGGTCCTGGCGATGAAGGGCACCGACCGCAAGGTGATTTTCCAGGGCGTGCACCAGCTGATGGGCAGCGATCTGGGCCCCGAGTGGGCTGCCGACGAGCGCCGCCAGAGCAAGATGGTCTTCATCGGAATTGATCTGCCGCAGGACATCCTGCGCCAGGGCCTGGACCAGTGCGTGGTGGAGGCCTGATCGCCCGCGAGGGGCGGCCCGGGGATGAGACCCCGGGGAAACCCCCCGTTGCATCCGGGCTGCATCCACTTGTTGCTGTGCAGCGATGCCATATACAATCGCGGCCCGAAATGCAGCAAAGCAGGCATGCGGCGAGATACGGTTTCCGTGGTTCGTCCTGAAGATTTCGATGAGAGAGCGCAGTGTTTGAGGGGCTTTGGCCTGTTGGACACGGCGCTGAAGGAGAAGGAGGCTTGTGCAAGCGAGCTTTACCCTGCCAGGTGCTGGCCGGGGTGGCCTGCAAGATGACGGAGTTGCGGGCACCGGCCCGACTTCATAGATGTGCCTGGGTCCCTGTGGGACGCGGGCAAGTTGATCAGGGGGCGGAGCCTGCCGGGCTTTGCACCTTTTGTAACGAGACGGACATCCGTCGCATGTAAGAACTGCGCTAGCCAGTCGAGAGAACTATGCCTACCACTACGCAAACCATCCCTAAACGCGACGCCAAGCTGGCCAATGCTTGGAAGTCCAAGACGGTAGACACCCTCACTGACGATGAGGTGCTGTCGATGCCGGAGAGCGAATACATGAACGACATCCAACTGGCGTTCTTTCGCAAGAAGCTGGTGGAGCTGAAGACCGGCATCCACCTCAATGCCGATGCCACGACGGAAAACCTGCGTGAAGACACCGTGGTCGTGCCCGATCCAGCAGACCGCGCTACCATTGAGGAAGAGCATGCGCTTGTCTTGCGCACGCGCGACCGTGAGCGTAAGCTCTTGAAGAAGATCGACCAGTCGATCAGCCGCATCGATGCGGGCGACTATGGCTACTGCGACGAGACGGGCGAGCCCATCGGGGTGGGCCGTCTGCTGGCGCGTCCTACGGCCACTTTGTCGCTGGAAGCGCAGCAGCGCCGTGAATTGAAACAAAAAATGTTTGGTGATTGAGGCTGGGGCAGCGCACCGGACACACAAGGGGAGGGAGTAACCATGAGTGAGGCTCAAAAGCCAACCAAGGGTTTGTTGTCCAAGGTGGTGCGCTTTGTAACCAAACCCACCACGCAGTGGTCGGAGCTGGACAAGACGCCGGAGCCGGAGAACCCTGAAGCGCAGTTTTCCAAGCAGGCGCTCAAGGAGATCATGGAGCGCAAGCGCCGCAATGATTTTGTGCGCAAGCTGGAGTTCGACCAGCTGCGCAAGATCCGGCGCGAAGCCAACAAGTCCAGCAGCGCTGGCGCCGATGGGGCCGCCAGCTCGGCGGCCATGCTCGAAGGCGGGGTGGCGCCCGACGCCGCAGCCGCTGCGGCGGGCAAGCATGCCCATCCCTCGCACACCATCGAGAAAATCAACCAGATCGAGCGGCAGATGTCCAAGCAGTGGTGGTCCGGCGACAACGCCGCTGCGGCTGCGGCCGATCCTGCCGCTGCTGCCCCTGCCGAGGCCACGCCGGTCAGTGCGCCGGTGCCCGCTGCATCTGCTGCGGCGCCCTTATTGGCCGAAGCCGTGCCTGTGGTGCCCGCCGCTGCACCGGTGGCGCTGCCGCCAGCCGCCCCTGCGGCCTTGCCCGCGGCCGCCTTTGATGCCCAGGTCGAGTCGGGCAGGTTCATCCACGATACCGATCTGGAAGAAGCAGCCGTGTTGTTTGCCAACGGCGATGCAGCCGGGGCCGAGGCCTCGCTGCTGGCCCTGGTACAGCAGCGCCGTGGCGATCTGATGGGGCAGCTGACGATCTGGCTGACCTTGTTTGACCTGTACCGCGCTACCGGTGACCAGACCAGGTTTGATTTCCACGCGATTGAATTTGCCAGCAAATATGGGCGCTCAGCACCCGTGTGGTTCTCGATGCCGCAAGAGCTGGGTGCCAAGGCGCTGCAGGCGGGCGACACCTCCGCGCAAGAGGTGCGGCTGCTCAACTGGCAGGCGCCTCCGGTGCTCAGCAGCGCGGCACTCAGCGGCCTGCAAGGCAATCTCAAGCGCTATGCGCCCCCTTGGACGCTGAACTGGTCCCGCGTGACCGAGGTGCGTGATGAGGTGGTCACCGCGCTGCTGGCCCAGTTCCGTGCATGGGCGGACCAGCCCGATGCGCGCCTGGTCTTTGTCGGGGCAGACCATCTGCTCTCGGTGCTGGAGGCGCAAACGCCGGTGGGCGACAACGCGGTGGCCCAGGAGCGCTGGTCGCTGCGCATGGCCTTTTTGCGTTTGCTGCAGCTGGAGCAGGATTTTGAAGCGGCCGCGCTCGATTACTGCATCACCTACGAGGTATCGCCGCCATCCTGGGTCGCGCCCCGGGCCGAAACCAGCAGCGACAGCACACGCTCTGGTGCTCCCGCTGCGCCGGATCTGTCGCTGGGCTTTGATCTGCCCGAGAGAAAGCCGGTGGTCGCCGACAGCCCGCAGGCCGTGCTCGAAGGGATTGTCGAAGGGGATGTCTCCCGGCAGCTCGACACCTTCACGCCGATGGTGGAGCCGGGCATGCCGTTCACGGTACGCTGCGACCGCCTGATGCGCATCGACTTTGTCGCGGCCGGCTCGGTGCTCAACTGGGTGGCCGAATGCCAACAGAAAAACGTGCTGGTGCGTTTTGGCAACCTGCACCGCTTGAATGCCGTGTTCTTCAACCTGATCGGCATCAACGAGCACTCCATCGTCAACCAGCGGGAAAACTGATGGGGCAGCGCGAGTGGGCAACAAACGCACCTGCGGGTGCGTTTTTTTCTGCCTGCTGCGCCGCCTCCGCCTTGGAAAACCCGGGCCAGGCTCCATATAGGCAAGACTATGGAACAGTATCACGGCACAACCATTCTCAGCGTTCGGCGCGAAACGCCGCAAGGCATCCAGGTCGCTATTGGCGGCGACGGCCAGGTCACCCTGGGCAACATCGTCGTCAAGGGCACCGCACGCAAGGTGCGCAAGCTCTATGGCGGCAAGGTGCTGGCCGGCTTTGCCGGCGCGACGGCCGATGCCTTCACCTTGTTTGAGCGCTTCGAGGCCAAACTGGACAAGCACCAGGGCCAGCTGACCCGCGCAGCGATCGAGCTGACCAAGGACTGGCGCACCGACCGCGTGTTGCGCCGCCTCGAAGCCATGCTGGCAGTGGCTGACCATTCGGCATCGCTGATCATCACTGGCAATGGCGATGTGCTGGAGCCCGAGCAGGGCATTGTGGCCATTGGATCGGGCGGCGCCTATGCGCATTCGGCGGCCAAGGCGCTGTTGAACAACACCGATCTGTCGGCCGAAGAGGTGGTGCGCAAATCGCTGGGCATCGCCGGCGAGCTGTGCATCTACACCAATATGCACCACACGATTGAGACCTTGTGAGCGTCTGGCAGGCCGGCGCGCCACCTGCCGCCCCATCTCCCATTGATCGACTGCTGTACCCGTTGCCCGGCGGGTGCCAACCGGATTTTGCACTATGTCCTCGATGACACCCCAGGAAATCGTTTCCGAACTCGACAACCACATCGTTGGCCAGGCCAATGCCAAGCGCGCCGTCGCTATCGCGCTGCGCAACCGCTGGCGCCGCCAGCAGGTCGCTGACGGCCTGCGCCAGGAGATCACGCCCAAGAACATCCTGATGATTGGCCCCACGGGTGTGGGCAAGACCGAGATTGCCCGGCGCCTGGCCAAGCTGGCCGATGCGCCCTTCATCAAGGTCGAGGCGACCAAGTTCACCGAGGTGGGCTATGTGGGCAAGGATGTGGATGCCATCATCCGCGATCTGGCCGAGGTGGCCGTCAAACAGACCCGCGCATCGGACGTGAAGAAGCTGCGCGTGCGTGCCGAGGACGCCGCCGAAGAGCGCATTCTGGATGCGCTGCTGCCGCCCGCCCGGACCGGTGAAGCCGCGCCCGATACCAGCACGCGCCAGGTGTTTCGCAAGAAGCTGCGCCAGGGTGAGCTCAATGACAAGGAGATCGACATTGAGGTGGCCGAGGCCAAGCCCCAGCTCGAGATCATGGGCCCCCAGGGTATGGAGGAGATGGCCGAGCAGCTGCGCGGCATGTTCAGCCAGATGGGCCAGGACAAGCGCAAGGTGCGCAAGCTCAAGATCAGCGAAGCGCTGCAGCTGATCACCGATGAGGAGGCGGCCAAGCTGGTGAACGAGGAAGATGTCAAATCCCGGGCCATCGAGAACCTCGAGCAAAACGGCATCGTCTTCATCGACGAGATCGACAAGGTCGCCACGCGCCAGGAAACCAGCGGCAGCGATGTCTCGCGCCAGGGCGTGCAGCGCGATCTGTTGCCTCTGGTTGAAGGCACGGCCGTCTCGACCAAGTACGGCATTGTGAAGACCGACCACATCCTGTTCATTGCCTCGGGCGCCTTTCACCTGGCCAAGCCCAGCGACCTGATCCCCGAGCTGCAAGGGCGTTTTCCGATCCGCGTCGAGCTCGGCTCGCTGTCGGTGCAGGATTTCGAGGCCATTCTGACGCAGACCCATGCGTCGCTGATCAAGCAGTACGAAGCGCTGCTGGCCACCGAGGGCGTGAAGCTGCAGTTTGAAGCCGACGGCATCACGCGCCTGGCGCGCATCG
The DNA here is from genome assembly GCF_049601575.1 of Comamonas sp. 23. Taxonomy (NCBI): domain Bacteria; kingdom Pseudomonadati; phylum Pseudomonadota; class Betaproteobacteria; order Burkholderiales; family Comamonadaceae; genus Comamonas; species Comamonas sp. 23. Next base: position 1,108,403 of record NZ_CP187127.1, read on the forward strand.
CTTTTGACGTCAACGAGCGCACCGAGAACATCGGCGCGCGCCGCCTGGCGACGGTGATGGAGCGCCTGCTCGAAGAGATCAGCTTTGGGGCCACCAAGCTGGGCGGACAGACGGTGGTGATTGACGCCGCCTATGTGGACCAGCGCCTGGGCTCGTTGAGCCAAAACGAAGATTTATCGCGTTATATCCTCTAGCCATAAGGTGCGCGGCAGCGCGCATTCTGAACCGCGTGCCCGCCTATGTTGGCGGGCACTTGCTTTTCGGCCAGCCGCCGCATGTGGGCTTGTAGGAGAACATCTAGTTTTGTAACAAAAGACGATCAGATGGTAATCCCTGATGGCGTCAATTTTGCTAAGAGTCTGGATATAGAGGCGATTGTAAGTGCCTATCAAATAAGAAGAATTTCATAGCGGTTTTTGCTTGAAGTGCGTTATAAGTTATTGATTTACTTGTATTTTCATTGCAAATCATTGTGTTGAAGTGTGGCGCGATCTGGAATTCCTGATACAGTGGGGAAAAGTGCAGTTTTGTGGGAAAAAGTGCACTTACTCCCTCCGAAACCCCAACCAGAGTCCACACCGTGTTTCAAGGAGCTTCCTCACTCAGTCTTGATGCGAAAGGTCGGTTATCGATACCGACCCGGCATCGCGACGCGCTGACGAAGCCCGGACCCACGCTCACCATTACCCGCCATCCCCATGGTTGCCTGATGATCTTCCCGCAGGATGCCTGGGCGGTTTTCAGCGCGCGCATGGCGCAGGTCAAGATGGGCGAGCAGGTGCTCAAGCGGATTTTTCTGGGTAGCGCGATGGATGTGGAGATGGATGGCACCGGCCGTGTGCTGGTGTCCCCCGAGCTGCGTGCTGCGGCCAACATCACCAAGGACGCGATCCTGATGGGGATGGGCAGCCATTTTGAATTGTGGGACAAGGCGACGTACGAGAAGCAGGAGGCCGAAGCCCTGCAGAATCTGCCGCCCGACGCCCTGGATAACTTTGCATTCTGAGGTGCATGTGGAAACCAAGAACTACCTGCACACCACCGTCTTGCTCAACGAGGCCGTGGACGCCTTGTTGGAGGCCAGGGTCGAGATGGACCCGGTCTTTGTCGATGGGACTTTTGGCAGAGGCGGGCATTCCCGCCTGGTGCTGTCCAAGCTGCCGGCCCAGGGCCGGCTCATTGCTTTTGACAAGGACGTGGAGGCGATTGCCGAGGCTGGCAAGATTGCCGACGCCCGGTTTGCCATTCGCCATGAGGGCTTCAGCCACATGGCGCAGCTGCCTGCCGCTTCGGTGGCGGGTGTGCTGCTGGATCTGGGGGTCAGCTCCCCGCAGATCGACAGTCCCGAGCGCGGCTTCAGTTTCCGCTTCGATGGCCCGCTCGACATGCGCATGGACACCACCCGAGGCCAGAGTGTGGCCGAGTGGTTGCAAGAGGCGGAAACACAGCAAATAGCGGAGGTGATTCGTGACTTCGGTGAAGAACGGTTTGCTGGGCCCATTGCAAAGGCGATTGTTGCGCGGCGGGAGGCTGGCTCGCCAGTCGCCACCACTGCCGATCTGGCCGAGCTCGTGGCTGGCGCAGTCAAGACCCGCGAGGCTGGGCAAAATCCAGCTACGCGGACATTCCAGGCTCTTCGGATTTTCATTAATGCCGAGCTTGAAGAGCTCGAACAGGCGCTAGAGGCCAGTCTGCGGGTGCTCGCTCCCGGCGGCCGTCTGGTGGTGATCAGCTTCCACTCACTGGAAGACCGCATCGTCAAGCAGTTCATTGCCAAGCATTCCAAAGAGGTGTTCGACCGTCGCGCACCCTTTGCCACGCCCAAGCCGATGCTGCTCAAGGCGCTCGAGCGCATCAAACCCAGTGAGGCAGAAGTCTCGGCCAACCCACGCGCCCGCAGTGCGGTGATGCGGGTGGCCGAACGCACCGAGGTGGCGGCATGATGCGCCGCGGCCTTCCCGGACCATGCAACAGGGGGTGGCTGTGCTGCTGCGCCTGAACATTCTGCTGCTCATGGTGACGATCATCAGCGCGATGGCGCTGGTGCAGTCGCAGTATGAATCGCGCAAGCTGTTCACCGAACTCGACCGCGCACTGGCCGAGTCGCGCCAGCTGGAGACGGACCACCAGCGCCTGCAGGTGGAAAAGCGCGCCCAGGCCACGCCGCTGCGGCTGGAGCAGCTCGCCCGCGAAAAGTGGGGTATGCAGACAGCCACGCCAGCCGTCACGGTGTATGTGCCTGAGCCAGGCAACGGATCGGTGGCCCCATGAGCAAGGACATGCGCTACTCCACTAGCCCCTTGCTGGCCGAGCGCACGCCGATGTGGCGCAGCCGCTTCATCATGATTGGTCTGGCACTGGCCTTTACCGGCCTGATTGGCCGCGCCGCCTATGTGCAGGTCATTGGCAATGATTTCTTCCTGCGCCAGGGCGAAGTGCGCTTTGCCCGCACGATCGAGCTGCCGGCCAACCGGGGCCGCATCCTCGACCGCAATGGCCTGATTCTGGCGTCCAGCGTGCCCGCTGCCAGCATCTGGGCGATTCCCGAAGATGTGGACCAGGCCGATCCGGCGATCAAGGCCAAGATTGGCGAGATCGCCAAGCTGATGGGCATGCCGCTGGCGCAACTCGATGCCAAGCTGGCCGATGAGGACAAGTCCTTTGTCTGGATCAAGCGGCAGCTCGATTGGGACATCGGGCAGAAGATCAAGGCGCTGGATGTCAAGGGCATCTACCTGCGCAAGGAATACAAGCGCCAGTACCCCGAAGGTGAATCTGCAGCCCACGTCGTGGGCTTTACCAATGTGGAAGACCAGGGCCAGGAAGGCATGGAGCTGGCCTTCAACACCGAGCTGGGCGGCAAGGCCGGCTCGCGCCGCGTGATCAAGGACCGCCTGGGCCGCATCGTCGAAGGCGTGGGCGTGGAGACGCCGCCGCAAGAGGGCCAGGACATCCAGCTGTCCATCGACAGCAAGGTGCAGTTCTTCGCCTACCAGAAGCTGCGCGACCAGGTGGCCGCCTTCAAGGCCAAGGCCGGCAGTGTCGTGGTGATGGATGCCCACACCGGCGAAGTGCTGGCGCTGGCCAACTACCCCAGCTACGACCCGAACAACCGCTCGCGCCTGACCGGTGAGCAGCTGCGCAACCGCGCGATTACCGATACCTTCGAGCCCGGCTCGACGATGAAGCCCATCACCGTGGGCACGGCGCTGGAGCTGGGCCGGGTCAAGAACACCACGATCATCGACACCACCCCCGGGCGTTACGCGATTGGCGGCTTCACGATCAGCGACACCCACAACTATGGTGCGCTGACGGTGGATGGCGTGATCCAGAAGTCCTCCAACGTGGGCGCGCTCAAGGTGGCGCAGAAGATGTCGCCGCAAGAGATGTGGAATGTGCACTCGGCGCTGGGCTATGGGCAAAAGCCCCAGATTGCCTTCCCGGGCGCGGCCAGTGGCCGCCTGCGTCCCTGGAAGAGCTGGAAGCCGGTCGAGCAGGCCACCATCTCTTACGGCTACGGCCTGTCGGCTTCGCTGTTCCAGATGGCGCGCTCCTACACCGTGTTCTCGAACGACGGCAATGTGATCCCGGCGACCATGCTCAAGCGCAGTGGCCGCCCTGCGGGCACGCCGGTGTTCTCGAAGAAGACCGCCGAGCTGGTGCGCCACATGCTGTGGATGGCCGCCGGCCCGGGTGGTACCGGCCAGAAGGCGCAGACCGTGGGCTACTCCATCGGCGGCAAGTCGGGTACGGCCCGCAAGCAGCAGGGCCGGGGCTATGCCGCAGGCAAGTACCGCGCCTGGTTCACCGGCATTGCACCGATCGAGAACCCGCGCATCATCGTGGCCGTGATGGTCGACGAGCCCAGCCAGGGCAGCTTTTACGGCGGTACCGTCGCTGGCCCGGTGTTCAGCGAAGTGGTGCAGCAGACCTTGCGCCTGATGGGCGTGCAGCCCGATATGTCGGTCAAGCCGCAGATTGTGGCCAACGATGTGGAGGAGCCGCTATGAGCGCCACCACCACCGTGACCACTGTCACAAGCACCGCCGCCGCCGTTGAATGGCTGCGCGAGCGCGTGCGCGGCGGCACCTTGCACACCGACAGCCGCCAGGTGCACGCGGGCGACGCCTTTATCGCCTGGCCCGGTGGCGTCAATGACGGCCGGGCCTATGTGGCGCAGGCCGTGCAGCGCGGCGCGGCCGCCTGCCTGGTGGAGCAGGCCGGCCTGGAGCAGTTTGATCTGCAAGGCATGCCCGTCGCTGCGATGGCCGATTTGAAGGCCGCCACCGGCCCGATGGCCAGCGCCTGGTTTGGCCAGCCCAGCGAGCAGCTCGATGTGCTGGCCGTCACCGGCACCAATGGCAAGACCAGCATCAGCTGGTGGCTGGCCCAGGCGGTGAGCCATCTGTGCGAATCCGGTGTGCTGCCGCACCGGGGCTGCGCGATGGTCGGCACCTTGGGCGTGGGCATTCCGCCGCACCAGCTCGATGTGACCGGCATGACCACCCCCGATCCGGTGCTGCTGCAGCGCGCCTTCCGCAGCTTTGCCGATGCCGGCTACGGCGCATGCGCGATCGAGGCCTCGTCCATCGGCATTGCCGAGCACCGCCTGGCCGGCACCCGTATCCGGCTGGCCATCTTCACGAATTTCACCCAGGACCACCTGGACTACCACGGCAGCATGGATGCCTACTGGGCCGCTAAAGAGGCTCTGTTCCACTGGTCCGGCCTGCAGTCGGCCGTGGTCAACCTGGACGACGCGCGGGGCGCGGCGCTGGCGGCCTCCTTGGCCGGCGGCGCACTCGATCTGTGGACCGTCTCCGTGGATAACCCCAGCCAGGCCCGTCTGTCTGCCCAGGCCATCCGCGCGGGCGAGCGCGGTTTGGTGTTCGAGGTCGTAGAGGCCGGCGCCGAAGGCGCTGCCGTGACCCTGCACAGCCAGGTGATTGGCCAGTACAACGTGCTCAACCTCTTGCAGGTGATGGCCAGCCTGCGCGTGCTGGGGGCGAGCTTGCAGCAGGCTGCACAGGCCTGCGCGGGGCTGGCTGCAGTGCCGGGCCGCATGGAACAGGTCAGCCAGGCCGGTGCGCCCCTGGTGGCCATTGATTACGCCCACACCCCCGATGCGCTGGACAAGGCCTTGCAGGCGCTGCGCCCGCTGGCTGTGCAGCGCGGCGGCCAGCTGTGGTGCGTGTTTGGCTGTGGTGGCAACCGCGATGCCGGCAAGCGCCCGCTGATGGGCCGCATTGCCCAGGCCGGTGCCGACGAGGTGGTGGTGACCAGCGACAACCCGCGCGGCGAGCAGCCCCAGGCCATCATCGACGACATTCTGCGCGGCATGACGCCCAGCGCGCATTGGTATGTACAGGCCGACCGCGCAGCCGCCATCGACGAGGTGCTGCTGCGTGCCGCCAGCCAGGATGTGGTGCTGCTGGCCGGCAAAGGCCATGAAGATTACCAGGAAGTGGCCGGCGTGAAGCTGCCCTTTCTCGATGCCGCGCAGGCCCATGCTGCGCTGGCCAAGCGGAAAGAATCCCTATGAGCATGATGACCCTGCAGCAGGCGCTGGGCTTCATTGAGCCCCTTGTCCCCCAGGCCCGGCTGGTGGGGGATGGTGCTGTGCCGCTGCTGCGCGTCCACTCGGACTCGCGCAGCCTGCAGGCGGGCGATTTGTTTGTGGCGCTCAAGGGTGAACGCTTTGATGCCAACCAGTTTCTGGCCCAGGCCCAGGCCGCAGGTGCAGCGGCCGCGCTGTGCCATGCCGACCCGGCCGAGGCTGGCCTGCCCGGCATTGTGGTGCCCGATACCCTGGCGGCGCTGGGCGCGCTGGCCACCGGCTGGCGTGCGCAGTTTCCGCTGCCGCTGATTGCAGTGACGGGCAGCAATGGCAAGACCACGGTAACCCAGATGCTGGCCTCGATCCTGCGCGCGCATGCCGGCGATGCCGCATGGGCCACGCGTGGCAACCTGAACAACGAGATCGGCGTGCCGCTGACGCTGCTGGGCCTGACGGCTGCGCACCGCGCTGCTGTGGTCGAGCTGGGCATGAACCACCCCGGCGAAATCGCCGTGCTCGCCGCAATGGCGCAACCCCAGGTGGCCCTGGTCAACAACGCGCAGCGCGAACACCAGGAGTTCATGCACACGGTCGAAGCCGTGGCCCGCGAAAACGGCAGCGTGCTGGCCGCGCTGCCAGCCGATGGCGTGGCGGTGTTCCCTGCTGGCGATACCTATACCCCCTTGTGGCAAGCGCTGGCTGCCGGCCGGGCCACCTGCCTCTTTGGTGAGCAGGCCGATGGCGCCCAGGCTTTTGCCAGCGATGTGCAGTGGCAAGAGGGCGCCTGGCATTTGCAACTGCACCTGCCCGGTGGCGCTGCGCCCGTGGTGCTGCAGATTGCCGGCCGCCACAACGTGCGCAATGCGCTGGCTGCGGCCGCATCGGCCCATGCCGCCGGTGTGCCGCTGGCCGCCATTGCCCAGGGCCTGTCGGTGTTCGAGCCGGTCAAGGGCCGCTCGCGTGCGCTGGCCCTGCCCATCGCCGGCCGCAGCCTGACGGTGGTCGATGACAGCTACAACGCCAACCCGGATTCGGTGCAGGCCGCGATCGAGGTGCTGGCCGAGCTGCCCGCGGCCCAGCTCTTGGTGCTGGGTGATATGGGCGAGGTGGGTGACCAAGGGCCCCGGTTCCATGCCGAGGCCGGTGCGCTGGCCAAGCAGCATGGCATCGCCCAGTTGTTTACTTTGGGTGCCCAAAGCCAGTCGGCCGCCCAGGCCTTTGGTGCTGGTGCTCAGCATTTCGAGAGCATGCCTGCCTTGCAGGATGCGGTGTGCAAGTTGATGCCTCAGTTGGGCAGTGTGTTGGTCAAAGGTTCGCGGTTCATGAAGATGGAGCAAGTGGTGCAGGCGATGCAGTCGTGCGCAGACAAGGGCCTGAACGCCCATGAGGAGGCCGCATGCTGATTGTGCTCGCCAGCTGGTTGCAAAGCCTCTCGCCCGAGTTCGGCTTTTTGCGCATCTTCCAGTACCTGACCTTCCGCGCGGTGATGGCGGCGATGACGGCGCTGGTGATCGGCCTGGTGGCCGGCCCCAAGGTCATCCGTACCTTGTCGGCGCTGAAGATCGGCCAGCCCATCCGGGGCTATGCGATGCAAAGCCATTTGAGCAAGAGCGGCACCCCGACGATGGGCGGCGTGCTGATCTTGCTGGCGATCACCATCTCGACCGTGCTGTGGTTTGACCTGTCCAACCGCTTTGTCTGGATCGTGCTGATCGTCACCTGGGGCTTTGGTGCCATTGGCTGGGTCGACGACTGGCGCAAGGTGGTCAACAAGGACCCCGAAGGCATGCGCTCGCGCGAGAAGTATTTCTGGCAGTCGATGGTCGGACTGGCCGCCGCGCTGGCCCTGGTTTTCTGTATCTCGGAAAACACCAATGCCGAGGTCTGGAGCCTGTTCGTCAACTGGGTGCAGTCGGGCTTTTCGCTGGATCTGCCGCCCAACGCCGGCCTGATGGTGCCCTTCTTCAAGCAGGTGAACTACCCGCTGGGCGTGCTGGGCTTTGTGATCATGACCTACCTGGTCATCGTGGGCGCGAGCAATGCCGTCAACCTGACCGACGGGCTCGATGGCCTGGCCATCATGCCGGTGGTGATGGTGGGCTCGGCGCTGGGCGTGTTCGCCTATGTGACCGGCAGCGTCAATTTCTCGCGCTACCTGCTGTTCCCGCACATTGGCGGCACCGGCGAGCTGCTGGTGTTCTGCTGCGCAATGACGGGCGCGGGCCTGGCCTTCCTGTGGTTCAACACCCACCCGGCCCAGGTTTTCATGGGCGATGTGGGCGCGCTGGCACTGGGCGGTGCGCTGGGCACGATCGCGGTGATCGTTCGGCAGGAGATCGTGCTGGCCATCATGGGCGGCATCTTTGTGGCCGAAGCGGTGTCGGTGATGATGCAGGTGGTCTGGTTCAAGTACACCAAGAAGCGCTATGGCGAAGGCCGGCGTTTGTTGAAGATGGCCCCCTTGCACCACCATTTTGAAAAGAGCGGCTGGCGCGAAACCCAGGTCGTTGTGCGTTTCTGGATCATCACGATGCTGCTGTGTCTGATCGGTCTGTCTACCTTGAAGCTGCGGTGAGCACCATGTCAACCGAGCACCTCCACCCCCTTGATCCCTCGGCAGAGGCCGCTGCTGCGCCCATGGCGCCAGCGGTAGCGCCGGTGGCTGCGAATGAGCTGGCGCAGCCTGCCGAGTTGCAGCCTGAGGTGGCAGCAGCTGGCGATGATGTCCAGGCACAAGCGCTTGCGACCACGGATGCGGCCTTGCCCACCGATGAGGCCGCAGCGGATGGTGCAGCCGCTGCGGCCACCGATGCTGCGGACGCTGCAGTAAATCAACCCGCCGACGCCTCGGCGGTGGACATGGCCCCGGTGCCCGATGTGTCGACCCTGACGGCCGCCAAGGATGCGGCGGCCTTTGTCGCGCAGATCTTTGCCGACCCCGGTGTGTCGGACGCGGCCAGCAGCGAGGTGACCGCGGTGGATGTGCAGCCCCAGGAGGCCGAGGTGGTCTATGCGCCGGTGCCCGCACAGTGGCCCCAAGGGCAGGAGCACCCGCTGAAGGGCCAGCAGGTGCTGGTGCTGGGTTTGGGTATCTCGGGCCTGGCGATGGCGCGCTGGTGCGCGCGTTGCGGCGCCCAGGTGACGGTTGCGGATACGCGTGAGGAGCCGCCCCATTTGGCGCAGCTGCGCAGCGAGCTGCCGGAGGTGCGTTTTGTCGCCGGTGTGTTGTCCGCTGCGCTGGTCGATGGCCAGCCGGTGCGTGTGGTCTACCGCTCGCCCGGCCTGAGCCCCGAGACCGTGGCCCCGGTCGTTGATGCGGCGCGCGCCATTGGTTTGCCTGTCAGCGGCGAGCTGGATCTTTTCAGCCTGGCGCTGCAGTCGCTGGCCCAGGCCCATGGCTATGCACCCAAGGTGCTGGCGATCACGGGCACGAATGGCAAGACCACTGTCACGTCGCTCACGGGGCAATTGCTCGCGCATGCCGGCATGACCACGGCGGTGGCCGGCAATATCGGCCCCAGCCTGCTCGATACGCTGTCGCAGCACATTGACTCCGAGAGCCTGCCCCAGGCCTGGGTGCTGGAGCTGTCGAGCTTCCAGCTCGAAGATGCGCATGCCTTCAACCCGACGGCAGCGACCGTGCTCAATATCAGCCAGGACCACCTGGACTGGCATGGCAGCATGGAGGCCTATGCGGGCGCCAAGGCCAAGATTTTTGGCAGCGATGCGCTGATGGTGCTCAACCGCGACGACCCGGCCGTGATGGCCATGCTGCCGCCACCGGTGCGGGTCAAGCTGCAGCGCCCCCAGCTGCGCCCGCACATCAGCTTTGGCCTGGATCTGCCGACCCAGGTGGGCGACTATGGCCTGGACGTGGTCAACGGCATGGCCTGGCTGGTGCGTGCGCAGGACGATGGCAACAGCGCCAGCAACAAGCGCAACCAGACAGCTGCTGACGATGTGTTCCTGCAGCGGCTGATGCCTGCCGATGCGCTGCGTATCCGGGGCCGCCACAACGCGATGAATGCGCTGGCAGCGCTGGCGCTGGGCCATGCGGCGGGCGCTGGTTTTGCGCAGATGCTGTTTGGCCTGCGCGAGTACCGCGGTGAGCGCCACCGGGTCGAGCCCATCGGCATCGTCAGCGATGTGGAATATTTTGACGACAGCAAGGGCACCAATGTGGGCGCCACGGTGGCCGCGCTGATGGGCCTGGGTGCCGAGCGCCGTATCGTGCTGATCCTGGGCGGCGAGGGCAAGGGCCAGGACTTCTCGCCACTGGCAGCGCCCGTGCTGCGCTATGCGCGCGCCGTGGTGCTGATTGGCCGCGATGCGCCGCTGATCGAGGCCGCACTGGCAGACACCGGTGTGCCGCTGCTGCACGCGCCCAGCATGGATGAGGCCGTGCTGCTGGCCAGCCAGAAGGCGGTCGCGGGCGACGCGGTGCTGATGTCACCGGCCTGCGCCAGCTTTGACATGTTCAAGAACTACGGCCACCGCGCCGAGGTCTTCTGCCAAGCCGTTGCGGCGCTGGCCGAGGAACGCGGCACCAGTTTGGAGGTGCAGCCATGAGCACCGAGACCGGACTGCGCAGCAGGTTCTCGGGCTGGTTCAAGCCGGCCGGGGAAAAGCCTGTCGATATCCTGCCGGTGCGCGTGGGCGGCAATGAATACCGCCAGACGCCATCGAGTGCCACCAATATCTTTGGTGCCGACCAGGTGCTGATCTGGCTGGTGGTGGCCATCCTGTCCTGGGGCATCGTCATGGTGTTCTCGGCCTCGATCGCGATGCCGGACAACCCGCGCTTTGGCAAGATCGCGCATTACTACTTCTTCCAGCGCCACCTGATGAGCGTGGGGTTGGGCTTTGTGGCAGCGGTGCTCACTTTCCAGATTCCGATGAAGGTCTGGGAGCACTGGGCGCCCTGGCTGTTCATTGCCTCGATCCTGCTGCTCATTGCGGTGCTGATCCCGCATGTGGGCACGGTGGTCAACGGCGCGCGCCGCTGGCTGTCGCTGGGCATCATGAACTTCCAGCCCTCCGAGCTGGCCAAGATCGCGGTCATCATGTATGCCGCCGATTACATGGTGCGCAAGATGGAGGTCAAGGAGCGCTTCTTCCGCGCGGTGCTGCCGATGGGGCTGGCCGTGGGCATCGTCGGCGCGCTGCTGCTGGCCGAGCCCGACATGGGTGCCTTCATGGTGATCGCCGTGATCGCGATGGGCATCCTGTTCCTGGGTGGCGTCAATGCCCGCATGTTCTTCCTGATCGCGCTGGTGCTGGTGGCTGCCTTTGCGCTGATCGTGATGACCTCCGAATGGCGGCGCGAGCGGATTTTTGCCTACCTCGACCCCTGGAGCGAAAAGCATGCGCTGGGCAAGGGCTACCAGCTGTCGCATTCGCTGATTGCGATTGGCCGGGGCGAGATCTTTGGCGTGGGCCTGGGTGGCAGCGTCGAGAAGCTGCACTGGCTGCCCGAGGCGCATACCGACTTCTTGCTGGCGGTGATCGGCGAGGAACTGGGCCTGGTCGGCATCATTGCGCTCTTGGGTCTGTTCTTCTTCATGATCCGCCGCATTGTCGAGATCGGCCGCCAGGCGATCCGCATGGACCGTATCTTCTCCGGCCTGGTGGCGCAGGGTATTGCGATCTGGCTGGGCTTTCAGACCTTCATCAATGCCGGTGTGAACCTGGGCGCCTTGCCCACCAAGGGCCTGACCTTGCCGCTGATGAGTTTCGGGGGCTCGGCGATCTTGATGAACCTGGTGGCGATTGCCATCGTGCTGCGCATCGATTGCGAAAACAAGGCCATGGGTGCCGGGGGGGCGCGATCATGAGCGGCAAGACGGCACTGATCATGGCGGGCGGCACCGGCGGCCATATCTTCCCCGGCCTGGCCGTGGCCCAGGAGCTGCGCAGCCGTGGCTGGACCGTGCACTGGCTGGGCGCACCCGACAGCATGGAAGAGCGCCTGGTGCCGCCCCAGGGCTTTGCGCTGGAGCGGGTGGCGTTCTCGGGCGTGCGTGGCAAGGGGCTCATGTCGCTGGTCGGCATGCCGCTGCGCCTGTTGAAGGCCTTGCAGCAGGCACGCGCCGTGCTGCGCAAGGTCCGCCCCGATGTGGTCGTTGGCATGGGTGGCTATATCACCGTGCCCGGCGGTCTGGCGGCCAAGCTGGCCGGCGTGCCCATCGTGCTGCATGAGCAGAACTCGGTGCCGGGCATGGCCAACAAGCTGCTGGCCCGCATGGCCCAGCGCGTGTTTAGCGCCTTCCCCCATGCGATTGCAGGCGGCCAGTGGGTGGGCAACCCGCTGCGCGCCGAGTTCCTGCAGCAGCCAGAACCTGCTGAGCGCTTTGCCGGCCGCAGTGGCCCGCTGCAGCTGCTGGTGGTGGGTGGCAGCCTGGGTGCCAAGGCCTTGAACGAGGTGGTCCCTAGGGCGCTGGCGCTGATGGCGCCCGAGGCGCGCCCGGTGGTCACGCACCAAAGCGGCGCCAAGCAGATCGACGCGCTGCAGGCCAACTACGCAGCCGCTGGCGTGCAAGCCAGCCTCACCCCCTTTATCGACGATGCGGCCAAGGCCTATGCGGATGCCGATGTCATCGTCTGCCGCGCCGGTGCCAGCACGGTGACCGAGCTGGCCGCCGTGGGCGCGGCAGCGGTGTTTGTGCCGTTCCCGGCGGCGGTGGATGACCACCAGACGGCCAATGCGCGCTTCCTGGTGGATGCCGGCGCCGGCTGGTTGGTGCAACAAAGCGTGTTGACCCCGGAAAACCTGGCTCAGATGCTAGAGAATATGCAGCGAGCGGGCCTGGTGGACATGGCCCAAAAGGCAAAGAAAATGCAGAAATTGGAAGCCGCCCAAGCAGTGGCGGATGCCTGCGTGGAGGTGGCACGATGAAACACGCCATCCAACGCATTCATTTTGTAGGTATCGGCGGTGCCGGCATGAGCGGCATTGCCGAAGTGCTGCACAACCTGGGCTATATGGTCTCGGGCTCGGACCTGTCGGACAGCAGCACCATGGCGCATCTGCGCGATGCCGGTATCACCACCTTTGTGGGCCATGATGCGGCGCATATCGCCCAGGCCCAGGCGGTGGTGACATCGACGGCGGTGCAGGCCGACAACCCCGAAGTCGTGGCCGCCCGGGCCATGGGCATTCCGGTGGTGCCGCGCGCGCTGATGCTCGCTGAGCTGATGCGCCTGCGCAAGGGCATCGCCATTGCCGGCACCCATGGCAAGACGACGACCACCAGCCTGGTGACCAGCGTGCTGGCCGAGGCGGGGCTGGACCCCACCTTTGTCATTGGCGGCAAGCTCAACAGCGCCGGCGCCAATGCACGCCTGGGCAGTGGTGAGTACATCGTGGTCGAGGCGGACGAGTCCGATGCCTCGTTCCTGAACCTGCTGCCGGTAATGGCGGTGGTGACGAACATCGATGCCGACCACATGGACACCTATGGCCATGACTTTGGCCGGCTCAAGACGGCCTTTGTCGATTTTTTGAACCGCATGCCGTTTTATGGCAATGCTGTGGTCTGCATCGACAGCCCGGCCGTTGGCGACATCATCGAGCGCGTGGCCTGCAAGGTCACGACCTACGGCCTGGGCGAAAACGCCCAGATCCGCGCGGTGAACCTGCAGGCCGACAACGGCCAGATGCGCTTTACCGTGCAGCGCCGCCTGGCCCAGGCCTTGCCCGATCTGGAGGTGGTGCTGAACCTGCCCGGCGAGCACAACGTGCTCAATGCACTGGCCGTGGTCGGTGTGGCGGCTGCCATCGGTATCGATGACGCAGCGCTGCAGCGGGCGCTGCAAGGCTTCAAGGGTGTGGGGCGCCGTTTTCAGCGTTATGGCCAGGCCCAGCTGCCCAACGGCGGCGAGTTGACGGTTATTGACGATTACGGACATCACCCTGTCGAAATGGCTGCCACCATTGCGGCCGCGCGCGGCGCGTTTCCAGGCCGCCGGCTGGTGCTGGCCTTCCAGCCGCACCGCTACACCCGCACGCGGGATTGCTTTGAGGACTTTGTCCAGGTGCTGGGCGGCGCCGATGCGGTGCTGCTGGCCGAGGTCTATGCCGCCGGTGAGGCGCCCATCGTGGCGGCCGACAGCCGTGCGCTGGCCCGCGCGGTGCGGGTGGCTGGCAAGGTCGAGCCGGTGTTTGTCGAGCAGATCAGCAGCCTGCCCCAGCAGATTCTGGACCAGGCGCAGGACGGCGACGTGCTGCTGTGCATGGGCGCGGGATCGATTGGTGCGGTGGCCGCCAAGGTGATGGCATTGGCGGGTGGGCAAGAGCGTGTAGCGCCGCAGGGGAGCGCGGTATGAGTGAAACCATGAACAATATTGATGTGAAGGCCTTGGGCAAGGTCGCGGTGCTGATGGGCGGGAGCTCGGCAGAGCGCGAGGTGTCGCTGATGTCCGGCAAGGGCGTGCTCGCTGCGCTGCAGTCCAAGGGTGTGGACGCGCATGCGTTTGATCCCTCGCAGCAGGACCTGGGCGAGCTGCGCAAGCAAGGCTTTGCGCGCTGCTTCATCGCGCTGCATGGCCGCCATGGCGAAGACGGCACGGTGCAAGGCGCGCTGGAGCTGCTGGGCATTCCCTACACCGGCCCGGGCGTGATGGCCTCGAGCATCGCGATGGACAAGATCATGACCAAGCGCATCTGGCGCTTTGAGGGCCTGTCCACCCCCGAGTGGCGCATGGCCGCCAGCGAACAGGACACGCGCGATGCGCTGGCCGCACTGGGCGCGCCGATGATCGTCAAGCCCGCACGCGAGGGCTCGACCATTGGCCTGTCCAAGATCAGCAGCCCCGAAGAATGCGCCCAGGCCTATGCGCTGGCCTCCCGCTATGACCCCGAAGTGCTGTGCGAGCAGTTCATCGAGGGCATGGAGACCACCTGCGCGGTGCTGGGCCAGGGCCGCAGCGCCCAGGCGCTGCCGGTGATCAAGATCGTCGCGCCCGAAGGCAACTACGACTACCAGAACAAGTACTTCACCGACACCACCCAGTATTTCTGCCCCAGCGAGCTGCCAGACGAGATGGAAGCGGCGATCCGCGACCTGGCGGAAAAGGCCTTCCGCACCCTGGGCTGCCGGGGCTGGTCGCGTGCCGATGTGATGGTGCGTGCCTCGGACCAGCAGCTGTTCCTGCTGGAGATCAATACCTCGCCGGGCATGACCAGCCATTCGCTGGTGCCGATGGCGGCCCGTGCCACCGGCATGAGCTATGAAGACCTGTGTTTGCACCTGCTGGCCAATGCATCGAGCGATGCGGCCCAGGGTGCGGAGCTGTAAGACAAGGAGATGAGATCCATGGAGCAGACCATGCCAGTCCCCTTCGACGTCAAGCTGATGAACATGCTGGCCACGGCATTGTTCCTCGGCTGCGGCGCGTTGCTGGTGCTGGCTGGGGTGCGCTGGGCCATCCACCATCCGGCGCTGAGCATTGCGCGCATCGTGGTGCAGGGCGAGCTCGAACACAACAGCGCCGTGTCGCTGCAGGCCAATGTGATGCCGTCCTTGAAAGGCAACTTCTTCACGATGGACCTCGATGAGACGCGGCGGATCTTCGAGCAGGCGCCCTGGGTGCGCCAGGCGCGCATCAAGCGCGAGTTCCCCAGCACCTTGGCGGTGACGATCACCGAGCAGGATGCGACGGCGATCTGGGGCGCGGAGGGCGAGTCCCGCCTGCTCAACAGCGAAGGCCAGATGTTTGAAGGTGACTCGGCCGACCCCGATCTGCTGCACCTGCCGCACCTGTCGGGCCCGGCTGGGCGTTCCCAAGAGGTACTGGCCATGTTCCGCGCGCTCGCGCCCATCTACGCCAAGCTCGACAACGCGCTGGTGGCGCTGGCCGAGTCGAACAGCGGCAGCTGGAAGGCCACCTTGCAGTCTGGCGCGGTCATCGAGATGGGCCAGGGCCGGGAGGATGTCGTGAGCGAGCGGGTACGTAAATTTGTTGAATCTTTGCCTGAAGTCACCGGTACCTACAGACGCAGCGTGGCATCGCTGACGTCGGCGGATCTGCGCCATGCCGGGGGCTATGCGGTGCGCATGCAAGGGGTGACCACGGGCACCTCGGCAGCGGGCCGGGCGCCAGTCAAAAAATAAAACACAGAGATGCGAAACATGAACCATACCAATCACTTGATCAGCGAGGGCTACTGACTATGGCGCGAGATAGCAAAGACGTGGTCGTCGGCCTGGACATCGGCACCGCCAAGATCATGGTGGTCGTCGCCGAGGTGCTGGGCAATGGCGAGCTCAAGCTGGCAGGGCTGGGCGTGGCGCCCAGCAACGGGCTCAAGCGCGGTGTGGTGGTGAACATCGATGCGACGGTGCAGAGCATCCAGCAGGCGCTTAAGGAGGCCGAGCTGATGGCCGACCTGAACATCCAGCGCGTCTACACTGGCATCACCGGCAGCCATATCCGCGGCATCAACTCCAGCGGCATGGTGGCGGTCAAGGACAAGGAAGTCTCGGCCGCCGATGTGGCGCGCGTGCTCGATACTGCCAAGGCGATCAATATTCCGTCGGACCAGCGCCTGCTGCTGGTCGAGCCCCAGGAGTTTGCGATCGACGGCCAGGATGTGCGCGAGCCCATCGGCATGAGCGGCCTGCGCCTGGAGTCCAAGATCCATATCGTGACCGGGGCGCAAAGCGCGGCCGAGAACATCATCAAATGCGTGCGCCGCTGCGGGCTGGAAGTCGAGCAGCTGCTGCTCAACCCGCTCGCCTCCAGCCAGGCCGTGCTGACCGATGACGAGCGCGAGCTGGGCGTGTGCGTGGTCGATATCGGCGCGGGCACCACCGATGTGTCGATCTTCACCGGCGGCGCGATCCGCCACACGGCAGTGATCCCGATTGCCGGTGATTTGATCACCAGCGACATCGCGATGGCGCTGCGCACGCCGACCAAGGACGCCGAGGACATCAAGGTCGAGAGCGGCTGCGCCAAGCAGCTGCTGGCCGATCCCGACACGCAGGTCGATGTGCCCGGTCTGGGTGACCGGGGCCCGCGCCTGTTGAGCAAGCAAGCGCTGGCCGGCGTGATCGAGCCACGCGTCGAAGAAATTTTCTCGCTGGTGCAGCAAGTCATCCGCGAGTCTGGTTATGAGGAGGTGCTGTCGTCGGGCATTGTGCTGACGGGCGGCAGCGCGGTGATGCCAGGCATGGTGGAGCTGGGGGAAGACATCTTCCTCAAGCCCGTGCGACGCGGCATTCCCAAGTATTCCGGCACCCTGGCCGAGATGGTTGCGCAGCCCCGTGCTGCCACCGTCATGGGCCTGCTGGAAGAGGCCCGCATGGCCCGCATGCGTGGCTACAAGGTGGCCCAGAAGTCCGGTTCGGTGAAATCGGCATTTGGGCGTTTGAAGGACTTTATTGTGGGGAACTTTTAACCATGCATGACACCACTTGTTGGCTGGCGCAAAGCAGCCCTTCAAGGCTCAAAGGGTATGACCCTTGGAGACCTAAAGGGCCACCAGCAATCCATTGTTCATTAAAGAGTGAATTATTCGTAACCCATTTTTCTCATGTTGACGCGAGAGCGAGAGGAGCAGGCAATGACCATCGAAATGTATGAAGGCAACACATTCAACCAAGGCACCCAGATCAAGGTGATCGGCGTCGGGGGCGGTGGTGGCAATGCGGTCGAGCACATGATCGCCAACAGCGTGCAAGGTGTCGAATTCATTTCGGCCAACACCGATGCGCAAGCGCTGGAGCGTTGCCATGCCCACCGCGTGATCCAGCTGGGAGAGACCGGCCTGGGCGCGGGCAGCAAGCCTGAGAACGGCCGCGAGGCTGCCGAATCCGCGATCGAAGACATCCGCGCTGCGATCGTGGGCTCGCACATGCTGTTCATCACCGCCGGTATGGGCGGTGGTACCGGCACCGGTGCTGCCCCCGTGATCGCTCGCGTCGCCAAGGAAATGGGCATCCTGACCGTGGGCGTAGTGACCAAGCCTTTTGAGTGGGAAGGCAAGCGCCGCATGTCCAACGCTGATGGCGGCCTGAGCGAGCTCGAAGCGAATGTCGACTCGCTGATCGTGGTGCTCAACGAGAAGCTGCTCGACGTGCTGGGCGACGACATCACCCAGGACCAGGCCTTTGCCCATGCCAACGATGTGCTGAAGAACGCCGTGGGCGGCATCTCCGAGATCATCAACGACCACGGCTACATCAACGTCGACTTTGCTGACGTGAAGACCGTGATGAGCGAGCCGGGCAAGGCGATGATGGGTACGGCCACGGCCAGCGGCCCGGACCGTGCACGCATCGCTGCGGAACAAGCGGTTGCTTGCCCGCTGCTGGAAGGCATCGACCTGTCGGGCGCCAAGGGCATTCTGGTGCTGGTGACCGCGACCAAGGGCAGCCTGAAGCTGGCCGAATCGCGCCAGGCCATGAGCACCATCAATGCCTACGCCTCGCCAGAGTCGCATGTCATCTTTGGCGCGGCCTATGACGAGACGCTGGGCGACGAGATCCGCGTGACCGTGCTGGCCACGGGCCTGTCCCGTCCCGTGGCCAAGCGCCAGCCCATCTCGGTCATCCAGGGCAGCGCAGGTCTGCGTACCGGTACCGACGACATCGCCTACACGCCCCAGTCGGTCAACAGCCCCGTCTCGGGTCTGGGTGTGCAAAACGCGGTGCCCATGGGCAATGCCTTTGCTAACGACTTTGCCGACAAGAAGACCCCCTCGGTCTGGCGCACCGGCCGCAACGCGGCTTCGGCCCGCGTCGATGCGATGTCGTCGAGCGGCATGGAAGACCTGGAGATCCCCGCCTTCCTGCGCAAGCAGGCAGACTGATTGCCTTGCGGGGCTTTCGTTGAAGCCAGTCCAGCCTTTGGGGTGGACTGGGCTTTGAATACAACGCGCTGAAACCTTTCGGGGACTCAGCGCGTTGTTATTAGAGGGCTGCGTCGTTGTTCGCTGTCCGCTCCGCCTGCCAACGCAGTAGTTGGGCAGCGGCTTTGTGCACAGATTGGCCGGCAAGGCAAGTGTTTGTCCTACAAGGCTTGCACTATCTGGGTGATTGGCATTTTTGCGCGTCCCAAGCGGGCGTACGGCGTAAAATCAACGAGTTATGCTCCAGCAACGAACCATCAAGTCTTTAACCCGTGCCGTGGGCGTGGGCCTGCACAGCGGCCAGCGGGTCGAGCTCACCTTGCGTCCTGCACAACCCAATACGGGCATTGTGTTTCGCCGGGTGGACCTGCCCGAGCCGGTCGATATCCCCGTCAACGCCGAAGCGGTGGTGGACACCCGCATGGCCTCGACCCTGGGCAAGGGCGATGTGCGCATCCATACGGTGGAGCATGTGATGTCGGCCTGCGCGGGCCTGGGCATCGACAACCTCTATATCGACGTGACAGCCGAGGAAATCCCGATTCTCGACGGCTCATCCGCGTCCTTTGTGTTTTTGCTGCAAAGCGCCGGTATCGAGCTGCAAAACGCACCCAAGCGCTTTTTGCGTCTGACCAAGCCGGTCGAAATCCGCCAGGGCGAAGGCGCTGCGCAAAAGTGGGCGCGTCTGGACCCCTACCACGGCTACAAGCTGCGTTTCGAGATCGACTTCTCGCACCCGGCTGTCGATTCCACCGGCCAGACCTATGAGTTCGACCTGGGCATCGGCAACTACAGCCGCGATATCGCCCGCGCCCGCACCTTTGGCTTTACCAAGGATGTCGAGATGCTGCGCTCCAACGGCCTGGCGCTGGGCGGCGGTCTGGACAATGCCATCGTCATGGACGACTACAAGGTGCTCAACAGCGACGGCTTGCGCTATGACGACGAGTTCGTCAAACACAAGATCCTCGATGCCATCGGTGACCTCTACATCGTGGGCTATCCCTTGCTGGCCGCCTACAGCGCGTTCCGCTCGGGCCATGGCCTCAACAACCTGCTGCTGCGCGAGCTGATGCAGCGCCAGGACGCCTGGGACATCGTCACCTTTGACCATGTGCGTGAAGCCCCGCAGGGCTTTGCACAGTCGGCCCTCGCCTGGTAAGGCCGCGCCCGGGATGCTGCTGTTTCGCTGGATCTTCATGCTGCTGGTGCTGATGGCGGCCCTCAGCTTTTGCTTTTACCTGGGCACCGGCCAGCGCCGCTACCGCCAGTGGTCCCTGCTGCTGATCAAATGGACCGTGGTCGCAGGCCTGGCGTTCTTTGCGGTGCTCTTTGTGGGCCGCATGGTCTAAAACCGGTCTTTGGCATTCTGCGCGGCAGGTAAAGTGCGGTAAACCCCGGCCTGCGCCCGGCCGGTCCGTTACCGGTCCCGCCCACTGTCCATGCGGCTTTGCCGCCTCTTCCCCCACTTTACAAATGACACATCCCAGCCCGGTGATCCCGCTGCGGGTAAACGGTGGCGCGCCGACAGGCGTTAAATCTGCATGGGGGCATGCTTGCCGCTCGCACCAGCAGCCGCTGGTTCATCAGAAAGGATTCCGTCATGAACAAGCACCGAAGCCGTTTTAGCCGCCTGGCCAGCATGGGCAGCTTGGCCCTGGCATTGGCCGGCGCCCTGGCTTTTAGCGCGCCTGCACAGGCCCAGCCCGATGGACGCCATGGTGACCGCCATTACCAGCGCGATGACCGGCGCGACCATGCCGACCACCGCCGCTGGGAGCGCGAACGCGAGCGGGACCGCCGCTACCGCGAGCAGCAGCGCCGTGAGTACCGCCATGACCACCGTCCACCTCCCCGTGTCGTGGTTGTGCCGGACCGGGGCCGTGGCATCGGCCCGCGCAATGACTGGTACCGGGGCGGCTATGTGCCAGCACCGTACCGTGGCTACAGCTATGTGGTCGGCGATTGGCGCGGCCACCGGCTCAGCGCGCCACCCCGGGGCTACCAATGGATCCAGTATGGCGGTGACTACCTGCTGATCGCCATTGGCACAGGCCTGATCGCCAATATTGTCATCAATGGTTATTGAGCCGCCGCGAAGTCGCGATAATTGAGGGTTTGCATGGCGCCCACAACGAACCTTTGTGTGGCGCCTCGCTCCAAAGCTTACTTTGGTGGTTGCACCTTGTGCCGAGCGCTGCTTCACGGAGCGCACGGATCCACGCATAAGGAGCCTGTAGCCGGCCAGACCTGTGCACGCTAGCGATGCACAGGTTTTTTTTTGCCTGCGTGCTGCAGGCGGGGTGGCTCACCAGGCCGCAGAGGCACCGGTTGGTTCTTGCCTAGTAGCTGCGCCCGGCCTTGTACATCGCGTGCTGGCGGCGTTGCAAGGGGCTGGCCTCGGCCATGCGCGCCATCGCCAGGCCCGCATGGGCGTGGGTGATCGCCAGGCCCAGCGCGTCCGCAGCATCGGTACCGGGCAGGCCGGGCAGCTGCAGCAGGCGGCGCACCATCTCCTGGATCTGGTTCTTGGCAGCGCGCCCATGGCCGACCACGGCTTTTTTCATCTGCAGTGCGGTGTACTCGGCAACTGGCAGGTTCTGCGACACCAGCGCCGTCAGCGCGCAGCCCCGGGCCTGGCCCAGCAGCAAGGTGGACTGGGGGTTGACGTTGACGAACACGATTTCCACCGAGGCCATGTCGGGCTGGTAGCGCTGGCCGACTTCGCAGATACCGTCAAAGATCATCTTCAGGCGGCCGGGCAGGTCACCCAGGTTCAGCGTGGTGGTGCGGATGGTGCCGCTGGCCACATAGGACAGACGCTGGCCATCGACGTCGATGACGCCAAAGCCGGTGGTCTGCAGGCCAGGGTCGATGCCAAGGATTCTCATGCGGTTTAAAACGGGTGGCGGAGGGGTTGCCGGTCAGGGGAGCTCAGCATAGCGCATGCGTGCCGCGATGGTGGTTGTGCGGCGGTTGAGGTAGGCAGAGTTGGGGTTCTTGTCGGCGCCCTTGGGGTTGGGCAGCATGACGGCCAGGCGCGCCGCTTCATAGGCGCTCAGCTGGGCGGCCGGTTTGCCAAAGTAGCGCTGGGCGGCGGCCTCGGCGCCAAACACGCCATCGCCCCATTCGGCATGGTTCAGGTACAGCTCCAGAATGCGCTGCTTGCTCAGCAGGAACTCCAGGGTGTAGGTCAGCAGCAGCTCCTGGCCTTTGCGCAGCAGGCTGCGCTCCGACGACAGCAACAGGTTCTTGGCCAGCTGCTGGGTGATGGTGGAGCCGCCCATGATCTTGGCGGGCGGGCCGGCTTGCACTGCGCTGGGGTCAAAGGCCTCGCCACGCCGCTCGGCCTGGGCCTGGGCGCGTGCCAGGGCCTTTTCCCGGCGCTGCTCGGCGCGCTCTATGGCCTTGGCATTGCGCGCGCGGGCCTTTTCAATTGCATCCCAGAGCACGCCATCGTGGTTGACAAAGTCGTCGTCCTCGGAGGCGATCACCGCGCGCTGCAGGTTGACCGATATCTGCGACAAGGGCTGCCATTGCTGGCGCCAGTGCAAGCGCCCGTCCTGGCGCAGCTGGCGCCAGGCTTCGCTGCGCTCAAAGGCGGTCGACGCCGGGTCCACACTGGCCATCATCGCGATGCGGGCGACAAAGAACAGCTGCAGCGCGATGCCCAGCAGCAGTGCCCAGCCGATCCAGCGCGCAATCGCTTTCATCGGCGGGTCCTGCGGGCTAAGGCGGGGAGAGGGCTGGAGACCATCAGCGCTTGCGCTCAGTGGGCGGCCAGTTCGCTGCGCAGCTGCGCCAGCACCGGCTGGGAGGGGGGGCGCACGCCGCGCCACAGCGCAAAGGCCTCGGCCGCTTGCTCGACCAGCATGCCCAGGCCATCGCGGCCCTGGGCGCCGTGCTGCGCGGCCCACTGCAAAAAGGGCTGGGCAGCGGGGCCGTACATCATGTCGTAGGCCAGTGCGCCAGCGCGCAGCAGCGCGCCGGGCACCGGGATGGCCGCGCCTTGGAGGCTGCTGGCGGTGGCGTTGATGACGACATCGAAGAGGCCATCGAGTGCGCCCGCCTCGACTGCTTGCAACTGGGTGGCCGAGCCCTGGACCAGGTCGGCATGCTGGTCCACCAAATCCTGCGCCTTGGCGTGGGTGCGGTTGCAGACCACGAGCAGCGCCGGTGCCTGGGCCATGAGCGGCGCCAGCGCGCCGGCAGCAGCGCCGCCGGCGCCCAGCAGCAGCACGCGCTGGCCGGCCAGTGCAACGCCAGCATTGCGCACGATATCGGCCACCAGGCCCAGGCCATCGGTGTTGTCGGCGTGAATGCCGCCATCGGCGCCTACCACCAAGGTGTTGGCCGCACCCGCACGCAGCACGCGCTCGCTGCGGCTGTCGGCCAGGCGCGCGGCGTCGAGCTTGAAGGGCACGGTCACATTCATGCCCCGGGTACCGGCCTGCACCAGGTGGCGCAGGGCCGCGTCAAAACCATCCAGTGCCACCAGCTCAGCCTCATAGACCAGCGCCTGGTCGGTCAGCTGCGCAAACAGCGTGTGGATGCGGGGTGAGCGGCTGTGGGCAATCGGGTTGCCCATCACGCAATAGCGGTCTGGAAGGGACATGGTCGTAAGGGCCTGGGCCGTGGCGGCTGCGCGCTGAAGGCGCTGACCGCGCATGGCAGAAAAAAGGGCATGCGCTGGGCACCCGGTGGCGGCGCAACGGGGGCCCGCCAGCATGGCGCTCAAGCGCCTGCCACTTTACTGCAAATTGGCCGTTTCCAATGTCTGCTCGCGGGTGAAGCGGAATTTGGAGACGACGGCAATCTGGTCGGCCTTGGCGCGCAGCGCGGGGCCAAAGTGGCCAAAGGGGCCACTGCTGACGGCGATGGCCTCGGCCCGGCGGTCGAGTTGCTGGTTGCCCGAGCTTTTGTAGACCTCGGTGCCCAGCACCCGGCCGTCGTGGTTGACGGTCATGATCATCACCAGCTCACCATAGAGCTTGCGGCCACCGGCTTCGGGGAAGTTGCTGGTGCCCCGGTCCTCGACCTTGCGGCGCAGCTGGTCGTAGTAGATGGCGAACACCTCTTCGCGTGTGGCGGGGCTGATGTAGCGCTTCTTGGGGCGGGCGTTTTCTTCGTGGATGCGCTTTTCGATCTCGGCGAGCATCTTGAGCAGCTGCTGGTGCTTTTCTTCCTGCTCGACCTCTGCCTGCGAGGCGCTGGCCTTGCGCGTATCGGGCGGCTGGTACTGGGCCAGCTGGTTGCGCAGGTCGGCCAGCAGTTGCATCTGCTGGGCCTGCATGGCATCGAGCTGGCGCTGGCGCTCTTCAAAGTCATCCCCCATGTTGGTGATGGCCGAGTAGGGCATGGGGCTTGTGGCGCGCTCCTGGATGTTGGCCGATTCACCACCACCGGCCAGGTTGGCCTGGGCGACGGCCTGGGCCTTGTCAGGCGGGGCGTCGTTGGACTTGGCGTTGACCAGAATCACTTCGAGCGGGGTGTCCTCGAACACCCGGTCAAAGGCCTGGGGGTCGACAAAGCGGATGCTCAAGATGGCAGCGTGCACCAGCACAGACACAGCCAGCGCCAGTTGCAGCGTGGACAGCGATCGAAGAAATTGGAAAAACTTCACGGTTCCGGGTTAATCGGTTTTTGTAGTCGCCGCGTCCTCACCGTCGCCCATGTCCACCGCGATTGCGATGGGCCCAGCCACAGCCTCCTCCTCGTCTTCTGGCGACTCTGTCTCGGCCTGGTTGGCCTGTTCGTCGTCCAGTCTCTCCAGCACGGTTCCGGTCACATCCAGCGTGATCTCGTCGATCTCGCCGAGCTTGACCCGGACCTGGGCACCACGCGGCAAACTCTGCGCGCCCAGCACCGGAAACACCAATGGTAGTTCATCTGCACGCACGAGCATGCTGCCTGCCGGGCCTTCCTTCATAACTGTTGCAGTGAGGTCACTGATGCTGTTCTGCGCCAGGTATTTCAAGGTCCAGTAGCGCTCCATGCCGGCCTGGTAGCCGTTGTAGGCGCTGTAGGCGGCATCAAAGCCGCTGATGATGGAGAACAGCTCCGCATCCTTGGGCTTGAACGGGGCTACCAGGGCGGCGGTGGCGCCATGGCGCGCGCAGGCGATGATCTGCCACTGGTTGACCAGGTCGGTGTAGCGGCGCAGCGGCGACGTGGCCCAGACATAGCTTTTGACGCCGATGCCGGCATGTGGCAAGGCCTTGGTGGACATGCGCACCTTGATGCCGGGTGCCAGGCTTGCCTGGCTGCGGTAGATGCCGGGCACGCCATAGTCGGCCAGCAACTGGCCCCAGCTGCTGTTGGCGACGATGGCCGCCTCGGCCACGATCAGATCGAGCGGTGCGCCGCGCTTGCGCACGGAGATCTGCACGGTCTCGCTGCCGTTGGGCACCTGGTCGCCATTGCCTTGCAGGCGGAAGTTGTAGTCCGGGCGGTTGAAGTTCTCGGGCTTGCCGCGCACCACTTCGCGGCCGGCCTTGAGGTGGCGCGAGAGGCGGTAGAGAAAGCTCAGCTCGTCGCGCTTGTCCAGCAGCGGCTGGGGCGTGTCCTCGACCTGCAGCGCCGGGTCGGTCAGCCAGGCCTCGGTGGCGATGTGGTCGAGCTTGTCGTAGCGGAAGTTGCTAACCACCGGCACGCGCTCCAGGCGGGTTTCCTTGTTCAGCACTTCCAGCGTGGCTTCGTCGTAGGTGACGTATAGCGAGACGGCCGGGTTGGCGCGGCCCTCATCCAGGGTGTAGATCTGCACCACTTCGTCGGGCAGCATCGTGACCTTGTAGCCCGGCATGTAGACGGTGGAGTAGCGGCTGCGGCCCAGATGGTCGAGCGCCGAGCCCGGCTCAATCGCGAGACCTGGCGCGGCAATGTGCACGCCAACAATCACCTGGCCGGTGCCCAGGCCCTGTACCGACAGCGCATCGTCGATTTCGGTCGTGGCCGAGTCGTCGATGGAGTAGGCCTCCACCGTGGCCAGCGGCAGATCGGCTGGCGGCAGTGGCGCCGTGACGGCCGGAAAGCCCGTGCCCTTGGGGAAGTTGTCGAACAAAAAGCGCTGCCAGTGGAACTGGTAGGACGAGTCGATAGCGCCGGCCTGTTGCAGCAGCGCCAGCGGCGCGAGCTGCGCCTTGCGGCTGGCTTCGACCACGGCCTTGTACTCGGGCGCGTTCTTGTCCGGGCGAAACAAGATCTTGTAGAGCTGCTGCTGCACAGGCGCGGGGCACTCGCCGTTGACGAGCTCGGCTGCCCAGCCGTCGATCTGCGCCTGGATCTGGGCTTTTTTCTCGATGGCGGCCAGCGCTTGCTGCACGATCTCGGCCGGTGCCTTCTTGAAGCGGCCCTTGCCGGCGCGGCGGAAGTAGTGCGGGGCTTCGAACAAGGTGAAGAGCGCTGCCACCTGTTCGGCGATCGAGGCGTTCTCCGAGAAGTAGTCGCGCGCCAGGTCGGCAAAGCCAAACTCCTGCTCGGGCGCAAACTCCCAGGCCAGCTGGGGGTCGATGTCCGCCGACAGGGTTTGCGCCTGCGCGATCAGCTCAGCAGGTGTGGGCTTGTCAAATTTAAGAAGCAGGTTCGCTGCTTTGACCTTGACCCGTTTGCCGGAGTCCAATTCAATTTGGGCGGAGCTCTCAGCTTCGGAGAGGATACGGCCGGCCAGAAATTTGCCAGCGTCGTCAAACAGTGCATACATAGCCGCGCATTTTCCCATGCTGGGTGGTGCCGGGGCGCGGCTACAGGGTTTTTTGCGTGGGGGTTCTGGCTGGCCCATCGCGGGCGGGCCAGCCGGCGCTGGTTTTTACCAGCCCAGAAACTTGTCGATCTGCGGCAGATAGCTCTCGAAGTTGGACAGCGCATGGTCGCTGCCCTCGTCCAGCAGCAGCTGAGCGGCGGGGTAGCGCGCGACCATGTCCTGCCAGTGCAGTACCTCGTCGCCCATGGCGGCAATCAGCAGCTGTGCGGCGGCAGGGGGCTGACCGTTGACGTTCAGCGCCTGCAGCTCGTCCAGGTATTCCGGGCGGAAGTAAAAGGATTCTTCCGGGTTGTGCCAGGCCGTTTGCTCGCCCAGGTGCTGCGCCAAGGTGACCCAGGGCGTTGTCGAGGGGTTGATCATCACGCTCTTGCAGCGCAGCTGCTGGGCCACCCAGCTGGCATAAAAGCCGCCCAGCGAGGAGCCGACAACCGCCAGGCTCTCGGGTGGCAGGCCGGCCCAGCTGCGGGTGGTTTGCAGCAGCAGATCGGCCGCTTGCCGGGGCGAGGCGGGCAACTGGGGGGCTGACCACACCACGTGCGGGTGGTTGTCTTCGATATGGCGCTGCAGGCGCTGGGCCTTGGCCGATTGGGGGGAGGAGCGAAAGCCGTGCAGGTAGAGCAAGTGGGTGGTCGTCATGCACAAATGATAGCGCCGAGGCCACCACTGCTAAGGCGTTGACAACCTTAGTTGTTTTGTTGAATTGATTTGGTTCGGGTGACACAGGTAAAACCGGTCTTTACCGCTAGCGCTGGCGGCCATTCTGTGCCAAGCAGAGATAATGGCGGCCATGTCCGAAGTTCTTGATAAACCGAATCTGTTCCAGCGTCTCATGCCGATGCTGCGCGGTTATGACTGGCCGCTGATCTTCATCATCGGCGCCCTGGCAGCCATCGGACTGACGGCCATGTATTCCGCCGGTTTCGACCATGGCACCCGCTTCTCCGACCATGGCCGCAATATGCTGCTGGCGCTGGGCATCTTGCTGGTGGTGTCGCAGATCCCGCCGCACCGGTTGGCCAGCTTTGCGCTGCCGCTGTATGGCTTGGGCGTTGCGTTGTTGATCGCCGTGGCGCTGTTTGGCATCACGAAGAAGGGTGCGCAGCGCTGGGTGAATCTGGGCATAGTCATCCAGCCCAGTGAGCTGCTGAAGATTGCGATGCCGCTGATGCTGGCCTGGTGGTTCCAGCGCCGCGAAGGCGCCTTGCGCCCGGCCGATTTTGTCGTCGCGTTTGCGATTCTCGTCATCCCGGTCGGCCTCATCATGAAGCAGCCCGACCTGGGAACATCGCTGCTGGTGATGGCTGCGGGCCTGGCGGTAATCTATTTTGCCGGCCTGTCCTGGAAACTGATCATCCCGCCGGTGCTGATTGGCGTCATCGGCCTGCTGCTGATTGCCATCTATGGCCACCACCTTTGCGAAGACGGCATGGATCTGGTGGTGTTGCATGAGTACCAGCGCCAACGCGTCTGCACCTTGCTCGACCCGACCCGGGACCCGCTGGGCAAAGGCTTTCACATCATCCAGGGAATGATTGCCATCGGTTCGGGCGGCTTCATGGGCAAGGGCTTCATGGCCGGCACGCAGACCCATCTGGAGTTCATCCCCGAGCGCACCACGGACTTTATCTTTGCCGCGTTTTCCGAAGAGTTCGGCCTGGCCGGCAACCTGCTGCTGATCTTTTTCTTCCTGCTGCTGGTCTGGCGCGGCCTGGCCATTGCGATGCGCGCGCCCACCTTGTTTGGCCGCCTGATGGCCGGAGCGGTGGCGATGATCTTTTTCACCTACGCCTTCGTCAACATGGGCATGGTCAGCGGCATCCTGCCGGTGGTGGGTGTGCCCCTGCCCTTTGTCAGCTATGGGGGCACGGCCATGGTCACCCTGGGGCTGGCGCTGGGGATCTTGATGTCGGTCGCCCGATCGCAGCGCCAGCTGGCGCGGGAGCAGGCGCCGCGCCTATGAGCCCCGTTGCGGCGGGCTTTAATGGGCTCTGCCATTGAAAACACCCCCGCCAGCCGCAGATACGGGATAGGTGGCTGCTGGCTTGCTGGCCGCCGCAAATCAACGCATGGGCCCACGGCCATTGCGCAAGCCCTAAAATCGCCTCTATGAATGCACCTTTTGACCTTGCTGTGGCCAAGCCGCTGGCGGCTTCTACCGAACAACGACTGGATATAGCGCGCAGCCTGCTGCTGACGCCTTTTGGTCTGGATGACAGCCATCTGGCGCGCGCGCTGGCGGATATCCGCGCCCACAAGGTGGACGATGCAGACCTGTACTTCCAGTACACCCGGGCCGAAGGCTGGAGCCTGGAAGAGGGCATCGTCAAGACGGGCTCCTTCTCGATCGACCAGGGCGTGGGCGTGCGCGCGGTGTCCGGCGAGAAGACGGCTTTTGCCTATTCGGACGACATCTCGCTGGCATCGCTGCTGGATGCCGCCCATACGGTGCGCAGCATTGGCGCGCAAAGCCAGTCGCGCCAGGTCAAGGTGCCTGCCAAGAAGATTGCGCTGAGCCGCTCGCTCTACCCCGATCTGGACCCGATCTCCACGCTCGACAGCACCGCCAAGGTCGCCTTGCTGGAGAAGGTCGAAAAGCTGGCCCGCGCCAAGGACCCGCGCGTCAAGCAGGTGATGGCAGGTCTCGCCGCTGAACACGATGTGGTGCTGGTCGCCCGTGCCGATGGCACCTTGGCTGCAGACGTGCGTCCGCTGGTGCGCCTGTCGGTCACGGTGATTGCCGAGAGCAAGAGCCGCCGCGAAGTGGGTTCGGCCGGCGGCGGTGGCCGCTTCGGTCTGGCCTATTTTGACGATGCACTGGTGCAGCAATATGTGGACGAGGCCGTTAAGGCGGCCCTGGTCAACCTGGAATCTCGCCCCGCGCCTGCTGGGGTGATGACCGTGGTTCTGGGCCCGGGCTGGCCCGGTGTGCTGCTGCATGAGGCGGTGGGCCACGGCCTGGAAGGCGACTTCAACCGCAAGGGCTCGAGCGCGTTCAGCGGCATGATAGGCCAGCGCGTGGCGGCCAAGGGCGTGACGGTGCTGGACGACGGCACCATTGCCGACCGCCGCGGCTCGCTCAATGTGGACGACGAGGGCCAGCCGACCCAGCGCAATGTGCTGATCGAAGACGGCATTTTGAAGGGCTATATCCAGGATGCGATGAATGCGCGGCTGATGAAGGTCAAGCCCACCGGCAATGGCCGGCGCGAGAGCTATGCCCACATCCCCATGCCACGCATGACCAACACCTACATGCTGGGGGGTGACAAGGATCCGCAGGAGATCATTGCCTCGATCAAGAAGGGCTTGTACGCGACCAACTTTGGTGGCGGCCAGGTCGATATCACCAGCGGCAAGTTCGTGTTCTCGGCCAGCGAGGCCTACTGGGTGGAAAACGGCAAGATCCAGTACCCCGTCAAGGGCGCCACCATCGTGGGCAGCGGCCCTGAGTGCCTCAAGCACGTCAGCATGATCGGCAACGACATGCGCCTGGACAGCGGCGTGGGCACCTGTGGCAAGGAAGGCCAGAGCGTGCCAGTGGGCGTGGGCCAGCCGACCATGCGGATTGATGGTTTGACGGTCGGCGGTACCGCCTGAGCATCCCAAATAGCCGCTGCTTAGGCGGCGGCTAACGCCAGAATCAACCAAACGCCTGCGCGGTTTCTGCCGCGCAGGCGTTCGTTTTTTGACATCTTTCTGCAGTGTGCCTTTCTCTGTTGCGCAATAAAAATGCGTATAGAAACAAATTGACAAGGTAATGGTGTGATTTCAACTTTGAAATCTTATTTTTTGCAATTTTTGTGCGTTTTATACAGAATGATGAATTCCGCCGCCCGCAGATGTGGTACATTGAAAAACATGCAAGCACGTAGCGCTTTTACCTTTTACTTTTGGTTCTCTGTCCAAGGCGGACGAGAGGTCTAAAAGCGCGCGAGCACCTAAACCTCCAGACAACCGCCGAAGCTGAAAAGCCCGGCGGTTTTTTGTTGCATAAACCACCCACACATTCAGGATCCTCAGATGACTCAGCAAGCCCAACCCACAAGCGATGCTTGGTATCGCGGTGTCGAGAAAACAAGCCAAACCGACGACCAACGTATCAAGGACATTACTGTGCTGCCGCCACCCGAGCATCTGATTCGCTTTTTCCCCATCAACGGCACGCCCGTTGAAGCGCTGATCAGCAACACCCGCCAAAACATCCACAACATCATGTCCGGCACGGATGACCGCCTGCTGGTCATCATCGGCCCCTGCTCGATCCATGATCCGCAAGCCGCGCTGGAATATGCCCGCCGCCTCAAGGCTGTGCGCAAGCAGTACGAAGGCTCCTTGGAGATCGTCATGCGCGTCTACTTCGAAAAACCGCGCACCACGGTGGGCTGGAAGGGCCTGATCAACGACCCCTACCTCGATGAGAGCTACCGCATCGACGAAGGCCTGCGCATTGCCCGCCAGCTGCTGATCGAGATCAACCGCCAGGGTGTGCCCGCTGGCAGCGAGTTCCTGGACATGATCTCGCCCCAGTACATTGGCGACCTGATCAGCTGGGGCGCGATTGGCGCGCGCACGACGGAGAGCCAGGTGCACCGCGAACTGGCCTCGGGCATCTCGGCGCCGGTGGGCTTCAAGAACGGCACCGATGGCAATATCCGCATCGCCACTGACGCGATCCAGTCGGCCAGCCGCCCGCACCATTTCCTGTCGGTGCACAAGAACGGCCAGGTCGCCATCGTGCACACCAAGGGCAATACCAACTGCCACGTGATTCTGCGCGGCGGCAAGACCCCCAACTACGACGCCGCCCATGTGGCCGCTGCCTGCAAGGACCTGGAGGCCGCGCACCTGCCCGCCACCTTGATGGTGGACTGCAGCCATGCCAACAGCAGCAAGCAGCACGAGAAGCAAAAAGAGGTGGCGCGCGATATCGCCCAGCAGATCGAAGGCGGCTCGCGCAGTGTCTTCGGCGTGATGATCGAGAGCCACTTGCAAGCCGGTGCGCAAAAGTTCACCCCGGGCAAGAACGACCCGGACAGCCTGGAGTACGGCAAGAGCATCACCGATGCCTGCCTGGGCTGGGACGACTCGCTGGAGACGCTGGCCGAGCTGTCCGACGCGGTGCAGGCCCGCCGCGTGCGCGCAAATACCGAGGAGACCGCCGCTGCAACGGTGTAAGCTGGCGGCTTTGGGGCGGCCGCTGCCTGCCCCGTTTGCACCACCAATAAGGGATTGTCATGCGCAATGAAGTACGGGTTCTGCTCGAGGATGGCCAAGAGTTTGTCCATGGCTTTGACAGTGCGGAGGCCATGTCCAACGAGGACGGGCGCCGCTGGCTGGACCAGGAATTTCTGCGCATGGACTGCGAGCCGCTGCGCGCCAGCGGCAAGGTGCTGATTGTCGACAAGGTCGTCGTCGTTGCTAAGGCCGCTGGCGCCCCGCTGCTGGGCGATTCCCAATGGCTGGCGCAGTTTGCCCGTGCCAGCGTAGGCGCGGTGGGCCGGCCCACGGTGGTGGTGAACACCAAGGCCATGACGGCTTCGTTCTAAGCGCCTTTCTCACTGCCTGCCTGACCTCGAAGCGCGAACCGCTGGGTTCGCACACCACGCCAAAAACCCGCTCGCCAATGAGTGGGTTTTTCTATTGTGGAGAATATATTGTTAACCAGTGGCTATGAATGCAGGCTGAATAGGATGTTTCTCCAACCGTGGGTGCATCTGGCAGATATCTCGGGAGGGAGGGTGGATGCGAATCCTGTTGGTGGAGGATGAACAAGATCTGGCGCACTGGATGGCCCGAACGTTGGCGCAGCAGTCGGGCATCGTCGTGGACTGGGTGGGCGATGGGCAGATGGCAGATCTGCGCCTGCAGCAGGAAGACTTTGATGCGGTAGTGCTGGACCTGGGTCTGCCTGGCATCGATGGCCGCACCGTGCTGGAGCGCATGCGCGAGCGCGATGACCGCACACCCGTCCTGGTGCTGACCGCGCAGGACTCCCTGGCTGAGCGCGTCGGCACGCTCAAAAATGGTGCTGACGACTTTCTGGCCAAACCCTTCTTGCTCGATGAGTTGGAGGCGCGCCTGCAGGCCCTGGTTCGCCGCAGCCGCGGGCGTGAACACCCTCGGCTGTCCTGCGGGCCGCTGCAGTTTGATGTCGCTGCGCAGCGCTTTTCGATGGCGGGCGATGCCTTGCCGGTGACACCCCGAGAGCATGCGGTGTTGCTGGCGCTCATCCAGCGCAGCGGAGAGCCAGTGAACAAGCAAAGTATTTTGGACCGGGTCTTCCTGGGAGACCGGGATGTGAACCTTCAGGTCATTGAGGTACTGGTGTTTCGCCTGCGCAAGAAGCTCTTGGGCCGTGGCGTGCAGATTGTCACCTTGCGCGGTCTGGGCTACTGCCTGGAAGAAGCGCAGGACAGTGGCGTGACCAGCGCTGCATTGCAAGACCCATGATCTGGCGGAGCGCCGCTCTGAATGGCCGCGCTGTGTGGCGCCACTGCTGGCGTGATCGCGCCCGCTCTTTGAAGGCTGCGCTGCTGGTGTGGCTGGTGCCGGGTTTGCTGCTGGGCATGGGCAGCAGCTTGCTGTGGTCCACCTACAGCCTGCGTTCCCAGGTAGACGAGGCCTATGACCGGGCACTGGCGGGTGCGTTGCGCGCCATCCACTACAACATCGCCACGGCCAGCGGCGGCTTGAGTGTGGAGCAGCCGTATCTGCTGCTGGAATTCTTCGAGTTGACGGTCAACGGCCGGGTCTACTTCCGGGTCGCGACCGAGGACGGACTGGTTGAAATCGGAAACCCGGGGCTTCCTTTGCCCGAGGGCGAGTTCGAACTCGGCGTGCCGCAGTTCTATGACGCGGTGTACCTGAACGAGCCCATCCGAGTGGCCGCTTGGGCGCGGCTGGCGGACCCGCCCGTTGCGGGCAATCCGCACAGCCGCATCGTGGTGCAGGTGGCAGAGAATCTTCAGGAGCGTGCGCTGGTGCAGCGGCACATGGTCACGCGCGCCATCTTGCGCGATGTGCTGCTGGTCGGTATCAGCGTGGTGTTGCTGGTGGCGGGCGTGGTGCGTGCGCTCAGGCCATTGAAGCGGCTGCGCCAGCACCTGGATGCGCGCGCCTGGGATGACCTCTCGCCCATCGATGCGGCTAGCCTGCCTGCAGAAGTGCAGCCACTGGTGCAGTCGTTGAACCACTTGGTGGAACGCTATGCCCACAGCGCCCAGGCCCAGCGGCAGTTTCTTGATGACGCCTCCCACCAACTGCGCACGCCGCTGGCCTTGCTGCGTACCCAGATAGGCTATGCATTGCGTGAGCGGGACCCGGCCCAGATGCGGGCTGCACTGCATGCGATGCAAGACGGTCTGGGGCGGGCCGAGCGCCTGACCCAGCAGATGCTGGCACTGGCCCGCGCCCGAGATGCCGGGGCCGCTGCCAGTATCCGATCGCAATTTGCCGAGGTCGATCTGCGGGCGCTGGCGGAGCAGGTGGTCACCACTTTGTGGCCGCTGGCGCGCGCCAAGCAAATTGACCTGGGGCTGGATGTGGTGGGGTTGGGCGATGACTCCCGAGCGTGGCAGGTGCAGGCCCTGGGGTGGCTGCTGCGCGAGGCGATCAGCAACCTGGTGGACAACGCCATCCGCTATACGCCTGCCGGTGGCCAGGTCACCGTGCAGCTGCGGGCCAGCGTGTCGTCCATCGCGCTGGTGGTGATCGACAGCGGCGGGGGCATGAGCGAGCACGACATGGCACAGGCGGGCAGCCGGTTTCGGCGTGGTGCTGCGGGCAAGCGCCAGCAGGGCGCGGGCCTGGGCCTGGCCATTGTGCAGACCATTGCCCAGATGCATGGTGCCGAGTTCAAGCTGGCCAATGGCCGTGATGCGCAGGGGCAACTGGGTTTGCACGGCAGCTTCCGCATGCCGCATACCACCGCTGACCTGGGAATAACCCCGAATTGAAAGGCTATTGAAAGCCGCAAACGTTTAGTCTTTGCCTACCTTGGTGGCAATCCTTCGCCCGACCAGGTTCCACGCTTGGCCAGCGCTGCCAGCCAGGTTCTGGCCAGCAGCCCCTTGGCCAAAGCGCCCATGCCCAAAAAGGAGACAAAGCCTATGTTTGCAAGCCGTTTATCAAGCCAGGCCTCAGGCCTTTTCATCAGCACGGTCATCGCAGCGAGCACCTGGGTGCCAGCGATGGCGCAGGCAGAGCCCCGCCGCCCGGAGTGCATTGCCCCGGCCCAGCCTGGCGGCGGGTTTGACCTGACCTGCCGCCTGGCCCAGACGGGCATGCGCGAGTCCAAGGCGCTCGAGAAACCCATGCGCATCGTCTACATGCCTGGCGGCATTGGTGCGGTGGCCTACAACAGCATCATCACCCAGCGCCCGGCAGATGGCAGCGCCATTGCTGCCTTCTCCAGTGGCTCGCTGCTCAATCTGGCCCAGGGTAAGTTTGGCAAGTACAGCGCCGATGATGTGCGCTGGCTGGCCACCGTGGGTGCGGATTACGGTGTGGCCGTGGTGCGGGCGGATTCGCCCCACCAGGATCTCAAGGGCCTGATGGCGGCGTTCAAGGAAGATCCGAGCCAGGTGGTGCTGGGCGCGGGCGGCTCCATTGGCAGCCAGGACTGGATGAAGGCAGCGCTGACCGCGCGCGCCGCCGGCGTGGACTACAAGAAAATGCGCTTCGTTGCCTTTGAGGGCGGTGGCGAAGCCGTCACGGCGCTGCGCGGCGGCCATGTCCAGGCTTTCATGGGGGATGCGGCCGAGGCGGTCACCATGCTCGAAGGCGGTGCGCCCATCCGCGTGCTGGCGGTCTTCCACTCCGAACGCTTGCCGGGCAAGCTGGCCGACGTGCCGACCGCTGCCGAGCAGGGCTTCAATATCGAATGGCCGATCATCCGGGGTTTCTACGTGGGGCCCAAGGTATCGGATGCCGACTACCGCTGGTGGCAGCAGGCGTTTGACAAAGCCATGGCCACGCCGGAGTTCCGCAAGGCCCAGGCGCAACTGGGTCTCATGCCCTTCAACAAGACGGGGCCCGAGCTCGACCACTACATCAAGGCCCGTACCCGGCACTACACCGAGCTGGCCACGTCCTTTGACCTGGTCAAGTAGGACCTGGTCAAGTAAGGCCTGCCTGGGCATGGCACCTGCCAGCCATGGCCCATGGGGCTTGAACAAGGCGGCCAGATACCCTGGTCCGCCGCACTCGCACATCTTGCGGAAAGATATCTATGGTTCTCAATGATCGCACCCTGGGCGTG
The DNA here is from genome assembly GCF_049601575.1 of Comamonas sp. 23. Taxonomy (NCBI): domain Bacteria; kingdom Pseudomonadati; phylum Pseudomonadota; class Betaproteobacteria; order Burkholderiales; family Comamonadaceae; genus Comamonas; species Comamonas sp. 23. The sequence goes on from NZ_CP187127.1 coordinate 1,143,834, forward strand.
GCGGCGCTGCTGCTATCGGCCTTTCTGGCGTGGTTTGGACACGGGCTGGAGGCAGCATTTACCTACGAGCCGGTGGGTCCGCGCGCCTTTCCTTTGTTGCTGGCCACGGTGATTGGCTTGTGTGGCCTGCGCCTTGTCGTGAAAGGCGGCAACCCGGCTGCGCCCAACCCGCCCGGGGCCAACAGCCGCATTGCGCTGATGGTGGCGCTGGTGCTGGTGTACGCCGGGCTGTTCCAGTGGGCCGGCTTTGTGCTAGCCACGGCCGTGGTTGCCGCCTGCGTGGGCCGGCTCTTTGGTGGCAGCTGGCTGCAGTGCGGGATTGGCGGCACCAGCCTGAGCGTGCTGTTTTATGTTCTTTTTGACCGCTTGCTGGACGTGGTGCTGCCATTGGGCTGGCTGGAGGGGCTGCTATGAGCGCGATGCTGGATAACCTCTCCCTGGGTTTTGGTGTTGCCTTCTCGGGCACCAACTTGCTCGTGGCGCTGATTGGCTCGTTCTTTGGCACCATCGTCGGTGTGCTGCCGGGGCTGGGCCCGACGAACGGGGTCGCCATGCTGGTGCCGATCGCATTTGCGATGGGCTTGCCGCCCGATACCGCCTTGATCTTGCTGGCCGCTGTCTATGTCGGTGCGGAATATGGAGGCCGGATCACCTCGATCCTGATCAATGTGCCCGGCGAGGCAGCTGCGGTCATGACCACGCTGGATGGCTACCCGCTGGCGCGCCAGGGGTTGGGGAGCGTGGCGCTGTCCCTGTCGGCCTGGTCCTCCTTTGTCGGCTCCCTCATCGCCATTGTCGGTATCGCCGCGTTTGCGCCCTTTCTGGCGCAGTGGGCCTTGGCGTTTGGCCCGGCGGAATACTTTGTGCTGATGGTGTTTGCCTTCTGTGCGCTCACCAGCTTGTTGGGGGAGCAACCCATTAAAGGGGTTCTGGCGGCGGCCATCGGGCTGTCGATTGCGACAATCGGGGTGGATGCCAACTCCGGCGTTTACCGCTATACCTTCGATATCCCACACTTGGCCGATGGTCTGGATTTTGTCGTCGTTGTCATTGGCTTGTTTGCCGTCGCGGAAATGCTGCAAATGCTGGAGAACAAGCTCTCGGGCCAAAGCGTGGAAGTGCCGCCCAGCCAACGCAAGCTCTTCAATCTGCGCGAGCTGCGCTTAACCTCCGGCAGCACCATCCGTGGCAGCCTGCTCGGGTTTGTGATGGGCGTATTGCCAGGGGCGGGCGCCAGCGTGGCGTCGGCCATGGCCTATGCCAACGAGAAGCGCTATATAGAAGACAAAGACCCGGATGCCAAATTTGGCCAGGGAGACATGCGTGGCTTGGCCGCGCCTGAGGCGGCGAACAACAGTGCCGCTACCGGCTCGTTCATCCCCATGCTGACCTTGGGCATCCCTGGCTCGGGGACGACGGCCGTGATGATGGGCGCGCTCACGCTCTACAACATCACTCCCGGCCCGGTGCTGTTTGAGCAGCAACCCGCGCTGGTCTGGGGCTTGATCGCCTCGCTGCTGATTGCCAATGTGATGCTGCTGGTGATGAACATCCCGATGGTGCGGGTGTTTGCCTCGATGCTGTCCATCCCGGGCTGGCTGCTGGTGCCGGGTATCCTGGCCATCAGCTTTATCGGTGTCTATGCCATCAGTGCCACGACCTTTGACCTGATGGCGGTCGTCGCCATCGGCGTGATCGGCTACCTGCTGCGCAAACTCCAGATGCCCATGGCGCCGATGGTGCTGGGCGTTGTGCTGGGCACGATGATGGAGCAAAACCTGCGGCGTGCGCTGTCCATCACCAATGGCGATGTCACCATCCTCTGGGCCAGCACGGTCTGCACCATCCTATGGGTGCTGGCAGCTGCCGTGGTGCTGGGACCCATGGGTTACCGTCAGCTGGCCAAACGCAGGCGTGCGCAGGAAACGGCTCCATGATGCTGGTGCCGCTGGCCTAATGTTGAGGTCTCTGTCAGCAAAAAGGCGAGCTGGGGGCTCGCCTTTTTCTTGATGTTGGCGGGCCTATCAACCCCGGACCGCAAGCGCCTGCAGCAATTTGTCGTGGATACCACCAAAGCCGCCATTGCTCATGCAGACAATCACGTCTCCGGCCATGGCCGCCTGCAGCACCTGGGCGATCAGGCTGTCGATATTGCCTGCGGTCTGGGCGCGGGCACCCATGGGGGCCAGCGCCTGGGCGGCGTCCCAGTCCAGGCCGGCCGTGTGGCAAAAGGCCAGGTCGGCCGATTCCAGCGACCAGGGCAGCTGTGACTTCATCGTGCCCAGCTTCATCGTGTTGCTGCGCGGCTCAAACACTGCAAGGATGCGGGTTTGCGCGCCCACCTGCTGGCGCAGGCCATCTAGGGTAGTGCGGATGGCAGTGGGGTGGTGGGCAAAATCGTCGTAGACCTGGATGCCGGCAGCGGTGCCGCGCAATTCCATGCGGCGTTTGACGTTCTGAAAGCGCGACAAGGCTTGGGCCGCTTCTGCGGGCGCCACACCCACATGCTGGGCCGCAGCGATGGCAGCGAGCGCATTCATCTGGTTGTGCACGCCGCTCAGGCCCCATTGCACCTTGCCGGCGGGCGCATCTTTATAGAACACTTCAAAGTTCGACGGGTCGCCTTCGGCGCGCATGTCGTCGATGGCAGCGCCAAAGCGCACCACTTCGCTCCAGCAGCCTTGGTGCAGCACACGGGTCAGGCTCTCTTCAACACCATTGGCCACCACGCGGCCGCTGGCGGGCACGGTGCGCACCAGGTGGTGGAACTGGCGCTCAATCGCTGCCAGGTCATCAAAGATGTCGGCGTGGTCAAACTCCAGGTTGTTCAGCACGGCGGTGCGGGGGCGGTAGTGCACAAACTTGCTGCGCTTGTCGAAAAAGGCGGTGTCGTATTCGTCGGCCTCGATCACAAAGACGGGGCGTGGGTCGCCACCGCCGGGCCGGGTGGGCGCACCCAGGCGGGCGGAGACGCCAAAATCGAGTGGCACGCCACCGACCAGAAAGCCCGGCTGCAGGCCGGCGGCCTCCAGAATCCAGGTCAGCATCGAGGTCGTCGTGGTTTTGCCATGGGTGCCGGCCACGGCCAGCACATGGCGGCCCTGCAGCACATGCTCGGCCAGCCATTGGGGGCCGCTGGTGTAGGGAGCGCCGGTGTCGAGGATGGCCTCCATCAGCGGAAACTTGGGCGAGCCATCGTCCAGGCGCGCACGGCTTACGACGTTGCCGACCACGTACATATCGGGCTGCAGCGCGAGCTGGTCGGCCCCAAAGCCTTCGATCAGCTCGATGCCCAGCGCGCGGAGCTGGTCGCTCATCGGCGGGTAGACGCCGCTGTCGCAGCCCGTCACCTTGTGCCCAGCCTCGCGTGCCAGTGCGGCCACGCCACCCATAAAGGTGCCACAGATACCCAGAATATGAATGTGCATGGACGTCGATTCTACGGCGCGTCCGGATATAAGCCGCGCTCTGGGCGGCTGTAATTGCAAGCAAGTGCCGCAGGGGCCATGCAAATCCGACACAATGGAATGCATGAAGACTGATGCAAGCTGGGAAATCGCCAACACCGCCGCACGCATGGTGGTGGAGGAAGGCCTGGAGTGGGGGCCGGCCAAGAAGCGCGCCGTCAAGCAGCTGGGGCTGCCGGGCCGCACCGCTCTGCCCGATAACGAGGTACTGGAAGCGGCGGTGCGCGAGTACCTGGAGCTGTTCTGCGCCGACACCCAGCCCGCCGAGTTGCGGGCATTGCGCGAGATGGCCGTGCTGTGGATGGAGCGCATGGAGGCTTTCCGGCCCTATCTGGTAGGTGCCGTCTGGAATGGTACGGCCACGCGCCTGTCTGATATATACATTCAGTTGTTCTGCGATGACTCCAAATCGGCTGAGATTGCGCTGATTGACCATGGCGTGCGCTATGAGGTATCGTCGATCAACGGTTTCCACGGTGAGACGGTGGATGCCTTGTCGATCAGCAGCTTTTGCAAACCGCTCAATGAGAGCATTGGTGTGCACTACCTGGTCTACGACCTGGATGACCTGCGCGGCGCCTTGAAGCCCGATGCCCAGGGCCGCACGCCGCGCGGCTCGCTGGAGGCGGTGCGCCGCCTGCTGACCCCACCCACGGAGTGATGCCCCATGCCGACACCTGAACGCGCACCTGTTGATGCAGCGCAAACCTTGCCACCGCAGGCCGCCGCCAGCCGTCGGCGCCTGCTGACCGGTGGCGTGGCGGCTGCCGCTTTGGCTGCCGGAGCGGGCTGGGCTTGGTGGCGCCACCGCTTGGCCGAGCCCAATGGCCCGGCGATGGACGGGCTGTGGAGCCAGGCCTTTGCTGCGCCTGGCGGGCAGACCGAAGTGCGCATGCAGGCCTTCCAGGGCAAGCCTTTGCTGCTGAATTTTTGGGCCACCTGGTGCCCGCCTTGTGTTGAAGAGCTGCCGATGCTCAACCAGTTCTACGAAGCGCAGCGCGCCAAGGGCTGGCAGGTGGTGGGTTTGGCGGTGGACCAGGATGCGGCGGTGCAGCGTTTTTTGCAGCGCACGCCGCTGGCCTTCCCTGTGGGGATTGCCGGCATGGGTGGCACGCAGCTGACGCGCGACCTGGGCAATTCCGCAGGCGGCCTACCGTTCACAGTGGTATTTGGTAGGCAAGGTGACGTTCAACATCGTAAAATGGGGCAACTTCTTGCATCTGACTTGCAAAATTGGGCAAGTCTATAAGGTGTGCAAGCCGGGACGGCAGTAGTGCCGTTGATCAAAAATCAAAGATATTGAGTCAAATAGGGCGAAATTGGAGTAAATTTGCGCCCTGTTTGATTTTTTAGCCGTTGGAGCTCCCATGGATTTACGCAAGCTGAAAACCCTGATCGATCTCGTGTCCGAATCGAATGTCTCGGAGTTGGAAATCACCGAAGCAGAAGGCAAGGTTCGCATTGTGAAGGGCGGCGGCGCTGTGGTGCAGCAAGTGATGGCGGCGCCCGTGTTGCCCGCTGCGGCCCCTGCAGCAGCCCCCGCTGCTGCCGCTGCGCCGGCAGAAGCTGCTCCCGCTGCGGCGCAAGGCCATACGGTCAAGTCACCGATGGTGGGCACGTTCTACCGCTCGTCCGCTCCCGGCGCCAAGGCCTTTGTTGAGGTCGGCAGCCAGGTCAAGGAAGGCGACACCGTGTGCATCATTGAAGCGATGAAGATCCTCAATGAGATCGAAGCCGACAAGTCCGGCACGATCAAGCAGATCCTGGGCGAAAACGGCCAGGCCGTGGAATTTGGTCAGCCGTTGTTCATCATTGAATAAGGCCTCGCCCATGTTCAAGAAAATTCTGGTTGCCAACCGCGGAGAGATCGCACTGCGTGTGCAGCGCGCTTGCCGCGAGCTGGGCATCAAGGCCGTGATGGTCTATTCCGAGGCGGACCGCGACGCCAAGTATGTGAAGCTGGCCGATGAGGCCGTCTGCATTGGCCCGGCGCCGTCGGCCCAAAGCTATCTGAACATGCCGGCCATCATCTCGGCGGCCGAAGTGACCGACGCCGAGGCCATCCACCCTGGCTACGGCTTTCTGTCCGAGAACGCCGACTTTGCCGAGCGCGTGGAAAAGAGCGGCTTCCAGTTCATTGGCCCGACGCCCGAGTCCATCCGCATCATGGGTGACAAGGTCTCGGCCAAGCAGGCGATGATCAAGGCTGGCGTGCCTTGCGTGCCTGGCTCCGATGGCGAATTGCCGGATGACCCCGCGCTGATCCGCCGCATTGCCAAGGCCATCGGCTACCCGGTGATCATCAAGGCCGCAGGCGGCGGCGGTGGCCGTGGCATGCGCGTGGTGCATACCGAGGCTGCGCTGGTCAATGCCGTGCAGATGACCAAGGCCGAAGCTGGTGCTGCGTTCGGCAATCCTGCGGTGTACATGGAAAAGTACCTGCAGAACCCGCGCCACATCGAAATCCAGGTAATGGCCGACAAGTTCAAGAACGCCGTCTACCTGGGCGAGCGCGATTGCTCCATGCAGCGCCGCCATCAGAAGGTGATTGAAGAGGCGCCGGCCCCTGGCATTCCACGCCGCCTGATTGAGAAGATCGGCGACCGCTGCGTGGCCGCCTGCAAGAAGATCGGCTACCGCGGTGCGGGTACCTTCGAGTTTCTGTACGAAAACGGCGAGTTCTACTTCATCGAGATGAACACCCGTGTGCAGGTCGAGCACCCGGTGACCGAATGGATCACTGGCGTGGATATCGTCGGCACCCAGATCATGGTGGCCGCTGGCGAGAAACTGCCGTTCACGCAGCGCCAGATCAACGCGCAGATGCGCGGTCATGCGATCGAATGCCGGATCAACGCCGAAGATGCCTACAAGTTCACGCCATCGCCTGGCCGGGTCACCACCTGGCACATGCCGGGCGGCCCGGGTGTGCGCGTGGACTCGCACGTGTATGCGAACTACTTCGTGCCACCGAACTACGACTCGATGATCGGCAAGCTGATCGTCTATGGCGACACCCGTGAGCAGGCCATCGCCCGCATGCGCACTGCGCTGCTGGAGACGGCGGTCGAAGGGATTTCGACCAATATCCCGCTGCATTCGGAGCTGATGGTCGATGCCAAGTTCAATGCCGGCGGCACCAATATCCACTATCTGGAAGAGTGGCTGGCTGCGCGCAAGCGTTGATGCGCCCCCTTTCATCGTGATAGATGCTGGCATTTCCAAGGGAATGCCAGCTTTTTGCATTAAGGAAACCCTGTCATGTACGAACTGTGCCTGATGTGCCCGGAAGACCGGGTCGAGAGCGTGAGCGAAGCGCTGGATGCGCTGGATGCGCTCAGCGTCTCGGTCGAAGATGCCGATGCCCAGACCGATGCCGAGCAGGCACTGTTTGGCGAGCCCGGCATGCCGCCGCCCAAGGATGGCTGGCAGCGCAGCCGCATCGTGGCGCTGTTCCCGCAGCGCGCTGCGGCCGAAGAGGCGCAGAGCTTGCTGCAGCTGCAGGATTTCTTTGCCGGCTGCAGCCTGCTGGGCATCCGTGAGGTGGCCGAGCAGGACTGGGTGCGCCTGACCCAATCGCAGTTCGCCCCGGTGGATATCACGCCGGAATTCTGGATTGTGCCCACCTGGCATGAGCTGCCAGCGGCCGCGACCCGCAGCATCCGCCTGGACCCGGGCCTGGCCTTTGGCACCGGCACCCACCCCACCACCCGCATGTGTCTGCGCTGGATTGCGCAGCGCGGCGCGCAAGGCCAGGATCTGGGCCGTGTGCTGGACTACGGCTGCGGCTCCGGCATTTTGGCCATTGGCGCCGCCAAGTTTGGTGCGGTGGACATTGATGCGGTGGACATTGACACCGCTGCCGTGGAATCGACCGAATACAACGCCCAGGCCAACCATGTGCAGCTGCGCGCCGGCTTGCCTGATGCAGCGCAAGGCGAGTACCAGACGGTGCTGGCCAATATCCTGGCTACGCCGCTGAAGGTGCTGGCCCCCTTGCTCTGCGCCCATGTGGCCCAGGGTGGCCACCTGGTGCTGGCCGGTATCCTGGAGCGCCAGACCGATGAGCTGAAAGCCGCTTACGCCCCTTATCTGCAGCTGGACGTGGCCGATACCGAAGACGGCTGGGTGCTGATGACAGCACGGCGCGCAGCAGATTCCGCCACCGGGACAGGCCGCTGAACTTCTGACCCTACAATCCACTGCGATGAGCCAGATAACGCGTTGCCCCCAGTGCCAGACCCGCTTCAAGGTGGTGGATGACCAATTGCGCATCTCCGATGGCTGGGTGCGCTGTGGCAAGTGCAAGGCGGTGTTTGATGCGCTGACACACCTGGCGGCCAGTGCACCGGCGGCAGCGCCCGCAGGCACGCAGGCGCCGGCTGAGCATCCCGCTGTCGCCACGCAGGCCCCGGTGGTGGCTCCATCGCAGGTGGCCTCGCCTGCTGTCCCTACGCCCAGCCCAGAGCCGGCGCAGGCGGGGGCTGCAGTGCTGCGGACGGAGAACTCGCTGCAGGTGAACCCCAACGCCCAGGTGCCCGAGCTGTCGGTGCTGGTGTTTCCGCGCCGCGCCAATGCGAGCGGGGATTCGGGCTATGTGGATTCGTCCTGGATGCAGGCCTATGAGGAAGAGGCCCAGGCGCAGACCCCTGTCGCGCCACCCGCAGGCCAGGACCGCAGCGGTCTGGAGAGCGAATGGCAGCCGATGGCGGACCAGCGCCCGGAATCGCTGCGCAGCAGCCGGGTGGACTTTTCGGCCACTGACGACCTGGCGGAACTGCAAGCCCGCGAGGGCCGTCTGCTGGAGGCCATTGCCGAGCGCCAAAAGCCCGTACCAGCGCCTGTGCCGCCAGAGCCAGCGCAGCCCGCGCTGCTGGATGAGGCCGCACCGCTGGTCGTGGAGGATGTGGTGGCAGCTGCCGCTGCCCCTGCTGCAAAAGAGCTGCAGGTCCAGGAGCCGGCTTCACCTCCGCCGTATTTGAGGCAGAGCAGCGCCCATGATCTGTCCGCCCCCGGCCCGGCGGCGCGGCAAGAGGATGGGCTGCTGCTGGCGCCCGAGATGGCTGGCAGAACCCTGGATGCCGGCAAGCGGGAGCCCTCGCTGGCTGCACCGACCAACTATGTGGCGCAGATGGATGAGGCCGTTGCGGCGGCCGATGCAGCCGCTTCTGCCGGCATGGATGCCGTGGCCGAGCCAGGTTTTGTGCGCGCCGCCAAGCGCAAGGCCTTCTGGCGCAAGCCCTGGGTCGTCGTGCTGTCGCTGTTGCTCAGCCTGCTGCTGTTGGCGGCCTTGCTGCTGCAGATCGCGCTGACCCAGCGTGACCGCCTGGCCCTGGCCCAACCCCAATGGCGCCCGGCATTGCAAGCCGCTTGCCGCCTCGCGGGCTGCGAGATTGCGCCGCCTAGGCAACTGCAGGCCGTGTCTATCGACAGCACCAGCTTCAACGCCGTGGGGCCGCGCCAGTTCCGGCTGCGCGTGGTCTTGCGCAATGGTGCCGACAATCCGGTGGCGGTCCCTGCGCTGGAGCTGAGCCTCAATGACGCGGCAGAAAAACTGGTGCTGCGCCGTGTGCTGACTCCGCAGGAGCTGCAGGCGCCTGCCGCGCTGGACGCGCATGGCGAGTGGACGGCAGAGATGGTCATCCAGGTGGCAGAGGCGGCAGGTGATGTCGTGGGCTACCGCGTGCTGGCGTTCTACCCTTGAATTTTTGATAACAGAAAGAATAGCTTCATGGCTTCGCTGATCTGCGGCTCGCTCGCATTTGACAACATCATGACATTTTCGGGCCGCTTTGCCGACCAGATCATGCCCGATCAGATCCATATCCTGAACGTGTCCTTTCTCGTGCCGACCTTGCGCCGCGATTTTGGCGGCTGCGCCGGCAATATTGCCTATGCGCTGCACCTGCTGGGCGGCCAGGCGCTGCCAATGGCCGTGGTGGGCCATGATGGCGACGGCTATGTCGCGCATTTCAAGCAGCTGGGTATCGATACGCGCTTTATCAAAAAGCTCGACGACCACTACACCGCCCAGTGCATGATCACCACCGACATGGACAACAACCAGATCACCGCCTTCCACCCCGGTGCGATGATGCAGGCCCATGAAAACACCATCACCAAGGACTGCGGCGCGGCCATTGGCATCGTCGCGCCCGATGGGCGTGACGCCATGCTGCAGCACGCCGAGCAGCTGCATGCCGCTGGCATTCCCTTTGTGTTTGACCCTGGCCAGGGCCTGCCGATGTTCGATGGCAATGACCTGCGCCATTTCATCAGCCTGGCCACCTGGGTGACGGTGAACGACTACGAAGGCAAGATGCTGAGCGAGCGCACCGGCCTGTCGTTTGCCGAGATCTCTACCCAGGTGCAGGGCCTGATGGTGACCTTGGGTGCCGAAGGCTGCGATCTGTGGGAAAACGGCGAGCGCATGCATGTGCCTGGCATCCAGGCCACGGCCGTGGTCGACCCGACCGGCTGCGGCGATGCCTGGCGCGGTGGTCTGCTCTGGGGCCTGGAGCAGGGCCGCCCGCTGCGCACCTGTGTGGAACTGGGCAACCGCATGGGCGCCTTGAAGATCGCAGCACGCGGCCCGCAAAACTACCAGCTGGATTTTGACCCCGCAGCGGTCTGAGGCGGTGGCTCGGCCTCTCCGGGCCTCCGGGCGGGCCTTGGCTTCATCTCATCCTGGCGGGGTCTGAATGGTGCACGGCGCTAGCCGCTGTGATGCATCACCCTTTGGCAAAGGCCTCCAGCGCCTCGCCGGTCATCCGGTAGCGAATCCATTCGCTCTGCGGCTTGGCGCCCAGGCTGTCATAGAACTGGATCGATGGCGTGTTCCAGTCCAGCACGCTCCACTCGAAGCGCCCGCAGTCCTTGTCCACGGCAATGCGCGCCAGATGGCGCAGCAAGGCCTTGCCCGCGCCGCTGCCACGGTGGCTGGGGTCGACGTACAGGTCTTCCAGGTAGAGGCCATTGCGCCCCTGCCAGGTGGAGTAGTTGAAAAAATACACGGCAAAGCCAATGGCCTGGCCCTCCTGCTCGCAGATAAGGCCATGCGCCGTGGCACCCTCGCTGAACATGGTCTTGTGCACATGGGCGGGGGTCGCGAGCACCTCGTGCTCGGCATTTTCATAGACGGCCAGATCGCGCACAAAGCGCAGGATGGTGTCGGTGTCGTCGATGGTGGCGGGGCGGATGTGGAGCGCTGTCGTCATGGATCAATGGCCAGGGGGTTAGCCTGGTGAGTCTGTGTATGCAGGCCGCACTGTGGGCGGCCTACATGGTTGGCTGTTGGGGGAGGAAGGCTGCACCAGCGTTGCGTTGACGTTGCCCATCAATGTGAGGCTGCCACCAGTTTTTGCAGAATCTGGAAATGGTCCTCAAAAAACTCGGCCTCGCGGGCGCGTATCGCATCGATGCTGAGCCAAAAGGCCTCGGCTGCATCATCGTCGGCACGCACCGCAGGCTTGGGGCTGCGCTGCAGGTCGAAATAGTGCACATGGGTGATGGTGCGGCCACGCTGGCTGCGGTCGGGGTGGTCGAACACGGTCACCGATTGCAGGCTGGCCTGCAGTTGCGACTCGTCCAGCGCGCAATGCGTCTCTTCCTGCAGCTCACGCAGGCAGGATTGCCACAGGCTGTCGCGCGGCTCGACAAAGCCGCCGGGCAGGGCCAGCAAGCCCTTGCCCGGTGCATGGCCACGGCGGATCAGCAGCACCTCGTTGCCGCAGCGCAGCAATGCATCGACGGTGACAAAGATGGGCGGGTAGGGCGCTGCCGCCCAGGAGGCATGGTAGCGGCGCAGCATCTGCCATTCGGTGTGCAGCGCGGCGTATTCTGCGCTGGTGCGGAACTGCTGCAGAAACTGCAGCGAGCTGGCTGGCAGCATATCGGCCAAGGCGGCGAGGCTTGCTGCAGAGCCATCGCCTTGCGTGCCAAAGTAGGCGTCGCGGATGGGGGTGGCGTCGATGCTGTTCTGGCGCGGCAGGCTCACCAGCTCCCAGCCGGGGAAGTGGGCCAGGTAGCTGCTGCTCTCGTCCTTGAAATGGCCCACCAGGCCAATGCGGGCGCCCGGCGTGCTGTGGCTGGTGACGGCCTCGCGCACGGCGGTCACCCAGCGCGGCTCGTCGTAGTAATCGCGGATGGGCACAAACACCAGGCGCGCCGCATCGGCGGGGCTGAGCGCTGCAGCAAACATCTGCGCGCGCTCTTGCCAGGTGAAGGGGTTCTTGGGGCTGCGGGCCTGCAGCGCAGATCCCAATACCACCACCACCTTGCTGGCGCGGGCAAGCGCCTGCTGCAGCAAGGCCAGATGGCCCAGGTGCGGAGGCTGGAAGCGGCCAATCAGTACGGCCAGGTCATAGTGCTCGGTAGCTGCGGTCATGTCTCGTTGTCTTGGTGCCTGCTGGGGTGCTGGTTGGGGATTATGCGCTGTGGATGTGCCGGGTCGCCGCCCTTTGCCTTTGAGGATCCTCTGCAAGACCCGCGCCGAATGGGATGGAGGCGGATCGCCCGGGCCCAGGTTCAGAGCACGGCAGGCGGTTTTGCAAAGGGGTCTTACGGGTAGTAGGCCGCAATCGGCATTTGCCGGCCGGTGCCAAAGGCGCGTGGGCGCAGGCGCAGGATGGGCGGCGCCTGGCGGCGCTTGTACTCACTGCGGTGGACCATGCGCTGCACCTTGGCGAGGGTCTGGCGTCCTGCCTCGGTCTGTACAAAGCGATCGACAAAGAGGCGCGCGGCGTCGTACTCCAGGCTCGACAGGCGCTGGCCTTCAATGAGGATCTTGAGGATCTCGTCGAGCACGGCATAGGGCGGCAGGCTGTCCTCGTCCTTCTGGTCGGGGGCCAGCTCGGCCGACGGCGGCTTGTCAATGATGGCCCGGGGGATGATCTCGCGCCCGGCGCTGGCGTTGATATGGCGCGCGAGCGCGAACACCTCCGTCTTGTACAGGTCGCCGATCAGGCCCAGGCCGCCGTTGGTGTCGCCATACAAGGTGCAGTAGCCCACCGAGATCTCGGACTTGTTGCCCGTGGTCAGCAGCAGGTGGCCAAAAGCATTGCTGTACTCCATCAGGATGGTGCCGCGAATGCGGGCCTGGACGTTCTCCAGCGGCAGGCCTTGCAAGGGCGCGCCAAAGCTGGTCTCGAACTGCTGGGCATAGCCCTGTACCAAGTCGGCAATCGGGTGCGTGTGCAGCGCAATGCCCAGGTTGCGGCACAGCGCCACCGAATCGTCCACCGAGCCGCTGGAGGAGTAACGCGAGGGCATGGTGATGCCGACCACGTTCTCGGGGCCGAGCGCCTCGGCCGCCAAGGCCAGGGTCAGCGCCGAATCGATACCGCCGGAGCTGCCGACCACCACCTGGCGAAAGCCGCAGCGGCGCGCATAGTCGCGCAGGCCCAGAATGGTCTGCTGGCGGTAGAACTCCATCGTCGGCAGGCCTTCTGCCGGAGGGGTGGCGGGCCGTGTGCCATCGGGCAGGCAGAAGTCGCCGTTGTCAAAGCCCAGCGTGCAGACGGTTTGCACAAAGCGCGGCGCCTCCCAGACAATGCCGCGCTCGGGCTGTACCGCAAACGATGCGCCATCGAACACGATCTGGTCCTGGCCCCCGATCTGGTTGACATACAGAATCGGCAGGCCATGGCGGCGCGCAGCATGGCTGAAGATCTGGTGGCGCTCCTCGCGCTTGCCCAGGTGGCTGGGGCTGGCATTGATGCTGACCACCACATCGGGCGCAGCATCGGCCATGCGCTCGAAGGGGTTGGTGGCGTAGTCGGCGCCGCTGTCGTTCCAGCCGTCCTCGCAGATCAGAAAGCCGACCTGCATCTGGCCGATACGCAGCACCTTGGCCACGTCGCGGCCGGGCTCGAAGTGGCGGCGCTCGTCAAAGATGTTGTAGGTGGGCAGCAGCTGCTTGTCGTACTGCAGGCGGATGGCGCCGTTGTGCAGCACCAAGAGGCTGTTGTGCAGATGCTTGCCGGGGCCGGCGGCGCGGGTGGGCGCACCCAGCACCCAGTGCAGATCGGGCAGTTGCTGGCTCTCTTGCAACAGGCGGGCAATGCCGGCATCGACGCGGGCCAGAAAATCGGGCTCGTCGAGCAGGTCGCCGGGGTAGTAGGCGGTCAGCGACAGCTCGGCAAACACGACCAGTTGCGCGCCTTCAGCCTGCGCCTGGCGGGCGGCGGCCAGCATCTGGTCGATGTTGCCGTCCATATCGCCCACGGTGGGGTTGAGCTGGGCCAGGGTGATCTTGAGCATCGCGGCTCCTTACTGCGTCACATGGAACACTTGCTTGAGGTAGGCCAGGTAGGTCTCGTCGTCGCACAGGGTCTTGCCTGGGCTGTCGCTGAGCTTGGCCACTGGCTGGCCATTGGCGTGGGTGAGCTTCATCACGATGTTGAGCTGCTTGAGGCCCATGTCGTTGGCCAGCTGGGTGCCAATGCCAAAGCCGCACTGGATACGATCGGCAAAGTGCTGGTAGAGCGCCAGCGCGCTGTCCAGGGTCAGGCCATCGGAGAACACCAGGCGCTTGGCATGCGCATTGATACGCAGCTTGGCATAGTGGGCCAGTGCCTTTTCGCCCCATTCGTAGGGGTCGCCCGAGTCATGGCGCAAGCCGTCGAACAGCTTGGCAAAGTACATGTCGAAATCGGCGAGGAAGGCGTCCATGCCGACGGTGTCGGTCAGCGCAATGCCCAGGTCGCCCCGGTATTCCTGCACCCAGTCTTCCAGCGCGGCGATCTGAAAATCACGCAGGCGCACGCCATGGGCCTGGTAGCTTTGCAGGTACTCATGGGCCATGGTACCAATGGGCACCAGGTTCAGGTCGCGCGCCAGCAGCACGTTGGAGGTGCCCTTGAACCACTGCGCGGTCTGCGTGGCAAAGGCCTGAACCACCTCGCGCTGCCAGGGGGCGGAAAAGCGCCGGCGCACGCCAAAATCAAACAGCTCAAAGGGGTGGCGGTGCTTGGCCTCTTGTGCCAGCTCCTGCAGACGCACTATTTTTGCCCCCAGGCGCTTTCGCCCCTCGGCCAGCGCGCTGGCCTGCTCAAAGCGGCGGAAGTACAGCTCGTTGACGATGGACAGCACAAAGATCTCAAAGCCCATCACATGCACCTGGGGGCCATGGGCAACGATGTGCAGGCCGTCACCATCGGGCTCGACCTCGATGAAATCACGCTGGAACTGGAAGATGCGCAGAAAGTCGATGAAATCGCTTTTCATGAAGCGCAGGCTGGCCAGGTAGTCGAGCTCGTCCTTCTTGAATTTCAGCGCGCACAGCGCGTCGATCTCGGCGCGCACTTCGGCCAGCAGATCTACCAGCGGAAACTCGGTCTGCGAGCGGCAGACAAAGCGGTAGGTGGACTGGGTTTGCGGGTGGCGATGGAGCATGGCCTGCCACATCGTGAATTTGTACAAATCGGTGTCGAGCAGGCTGGTGATAATGGGCTGCATACCGCGTCTTTCTCTGTCAAAAATACGATCCATCAGCGCTTGTCCCTCAAGCACCAATGGCCAAACGGCTTATAAGCTGAAAGCCGTGCTGGTGCAGCAGCGTACACCGAGGGCGCGCATCTGCTGCAAAAAGGTGTCTTGTGCCGCTTCAAAGCCGGCCACAGGGCTCATGCAGTCGGTCAGCAGGACAATGCGCGAGAAATCCTCCGCGCCCCACAGCGGCGCCATATGCTGCACGATGTGCTCGGTGGTGGCGCGCACGCAGTGGCTGCCCGCTTCCCCGGCGATCACCAAAGTATCGGCCTGCGCCAGCTGCTGCAGCAAGGCGGTGTTCAACTGGGTTTCCGGGTCTTGCGCATCGGGTACCTCGGCGCAGATGGCGCTGTAGTGCTCGGTCAACGGATTCATGCCCTTGAACACATGGCGCACCGCGCGCTGGCGCTGGCTTTGCCATTGGCGGCAGGCGGTCAGGATGTCGGCATGCACGCCATGGCCAATGCTGCCGATTTCGCAGTGCAGCGGCCAGACCATCAAGGTGTAGCGGCCCTGGGCTTCCAGCGCATTGAGGTAGGCGAGGGTACGGGCCAGCTCGTCCGGGTTGCGAGGCCTGAAACTGCCTTCGCGCAGCTGCGCAGCGGTGATGGCGGTAAAAGGCTGCACCGGGCTGCCATCGCCTTGCTGCCAGAAGGCGGGGTGGGCAATGTCGTAGGCCTGGTGGGAGTCGAGCGTGACGGTGATTCCATCGAGCTGCGAGGCATGCTGCAGCAGCCACTGCGCCAGGCGTCGCATGTCCGCATGGGCGCCCGCCACCGGCAGGCTGGGGGCATAAGGCGCGGGGCTTGCCGCGTTGCTGGGGAGCCAGGCTGGCGGCAGGTCGCAAAAGTCATTTTGCGGGTCGATGATGAGCAGCTGTGTGCGTTGGCGCATGTCTTTCTCCTTCGATGTGAGGCAGTCTACGCTTGTTAAAATATTTTTGCAACTAACTAATGAAGAGGGCTTGCAGGAAATCTTTTGCATGAAGCCTATGTTTTTATTGATTCTGGGTAGCTGCAGCGGCATACTGCCCTTCATGAAAAGGACTTGGTACAGAAATGATGCAAAGTGAAACCGCCTCCATCCAGGTGCTGACCACGGTGGACGTGGTGGTGCTGACCTTGGTGGACGGGGTGCTGAGCGTCGTGCTGGTGCAGCGCGAGCGCGCGCCGTTTGCCGGGGTATGGGCTTTGCCGGGCGGCTACATCCATGCGCAAGAAGACGCCGACGCCCATGCCAGTGCCGCCCGCGTACTGCGCAGCAAGGCGGGGATTGAAGACGCGTACCTGGAGCAGCTGGCCACTTTTAGCGGGCCGGCGCGTGACCCACGCGGCTGGTCGGTCGCCATCAGCTATTGCGCGCTGATCCCGCAGCAAAAGCTCCCCACGCCAAGGCAGGGGCTGAAGATGGTGCCGGTCGCTGCCACCGGCCAGCTGCCGTTTGACCATGGGCAGATCCTGCAGGCAGCGCTGGCGCGGGTGCGCAGCAAGAGCCAGTACTCCTCGCTGCCGGTGCATTTCTTTGGCGAGAGCTTTACCCTGCCGCAGCTGCAGCAGGTCTATGAAAGCATTCTGGGCGAGCCGCTGAACAAGGTGAGCTTTCGCCGCAAGATGGACGAGCTGGGCATGCTCGAGCCCGTGCCGGGCCAAATGCAGGCCGGAGGCGCGCATCGGCCGGCGCAACTGCACCGGGTGCGGCCGGAGTTCAGGCTGCAGCTGGCGCTGAGTGCGCGGGGGCTGTGAATGCGTTGGCTGGACTGACGAGCACCCATGAAAAAATCCGCTGGATCACTCCGAGCGGATTTCTTGCGAAGACTGACCTGAATTACTTCAGACCGGCAGCAGCACGAAGCAGCGCAGCCTTGTCGGTTTTTTGGCTTCGGCCGGGTCTGGCGGCCCTTCACATCGCAAGCGATGTGAGCCTGCGCCGAAGAACCGACAAACTCGCTGCGCTCGGGGCCTTACAGGCCCGCAGCAGCGCGCAGCACTGCTGGCTGTCAGCGGTCTTTGGCTTCGGCCGGGCCTGGCGGCCCTTCACATCGCGAGCGATGTGAGCCTGCGCCGAAGAACCGACGAACTCGCTGCGCTCGGGGCCTTACAGGCCCGCAGCAGCGCGCAGCACTGCTGGCTGTCAGCGGTCTTTGGCTTCGGCCGGGCCTGGCGGCCCTTCACATCGCAAGCGATGTGAGCCTGCGCCGAAGAACCGACGAACTCGCTGCGCTCGGGGCCTTACAGGCCCGCAGCAGCGCGCAGCACTGCTGGCTGTCAGCGGTCTTTGGCTTCGGCCGGGCCTGGCGGCCCTTCACATCGCAAGCGATGTGAGCCTTTGCCGAAGAACCGACAAACTCGCTGTGCTCGGGGCCTTACAGGCCCGCAGCAGCGCGCAGCACTGCTGCCTTGTCGGTTCTTTCCCAAGTAAACTCCGGCTCCTCACGGCCAAAGTGGCCATACGCCGCCGTCTTGCTGTAGATCGGGCGCAGCAGATCCAGCATTTGGATGATGCCCTTGGGGCGCAGGTCAAAGTGCGCGGCCACCAGCTTGGCGATGTCGGCATCGGGGATCACGCCGGTGCCTTCGGTGTAGACGGTGATGTTCATCGGGCGGGCCACGCCGATCGCATAGGCCACCTGCACCTGGCACTGGCGCGCCAGACCGGCAGCGACCACGTTCTTGGCGACGTAGCGGGCAGCGTAGGCGGCAGAGCGGTCCACCTTGGTTGGATCCTTGCCGGAGAACGCACCGCCGCCGTGGGGGCAGGCACCGCCGTAGGTGTCCACAATGATCTTGCGACCGGTCAGGCCACAGTCGCCCTGCGGGCCACCGACGACGAAGCGGCCCGTGGGGTTGATCAGGTACTTGGTGTCCTGCAGCCATTCCGACGGCAGCACGGGCTTGATGATCTCTTCGATGATGGCTTCGGTGAAGCTGGCCTTCATCTTGGTGGCGGTTTCCGACTGGTCGGGGCTGTGCTGGGTGGACAGCACTACGGTGTCGATGCTGTGGGGCTTGCCGTCCACATAGCGCATGGTGACCTGGCTCTTGGCGTCAGGGCGCAGGAAAGGCAGGCGGCCATCCTTGCGCAGCTGGGCCTGGCGCTCGACCAGGCGGTGGGCGTAGTAGATCGGCGCGGGCATCAGCTCGGGCGTTTCGTCGCATGCATAGCCAAACATCAGGCCCTGGTCGCCAGCGCCGGTGTTCAGCTCGTCATCGCTGGCCTTGTCCACGCCCTGGGCGATGTCCTGGCTTTGCTTGTCATAGGCCACCAGCACCGCGCAGCCCTTGTAGTCGATGCCGTAGTCGGTGTTGTCGTAGCCGATGCGCTTGATGGTGTCGCGGGCCACCTGGATATAGTCCACGTTGGCGCCGGTGGTGATCTCGCCTGCCAATACCACCAAGCCGGTGTTGGTCAGTGTCTCTGCCGCCACGCGGCTGTGTGGATCTTGGGTGAAAATAGCGTCCAAAATCGCATCAGAGATCTGGTCGGCTACTTTATCGGGATGGCCTTCGGACACTGATTCCGAGGTAAACAGAAAATCGCTGTTTGCCATAAACAAAAAACTCCTTCAAAGCTTGGGCAATTGCGTTGCCCGAGCCTTGAAGGAGCCTGGCGAACGCTTTAGCAGTTTGTTTTTAACGTCGCCCTGCAAGTTGCTCTTTAACTCAGCGACCGACACATTCTAATGCCTTTCTTGTTTCGACTATTTGCTGCGCTGCCGTTGTGGCTATTGCATGGCCTGGGCGCTGGCCTGGGCTGGCTCACTTTCGTGGCCTCGCCCACCTACCGCCGGCGCTTTCTGGCCAATGCCCAACAGGCGGGTTACCGCTTTGCCGATGTGAAAAAGGCCGTAGCCCATGCCGGCCGCATGGTAGCTGAGGTGCCACGCCTGTGGTTTGGCGCGCCGCTGCCCTGCGATATCCAGGGGGCTGATGTCATCGAGCAGGCGTTGGCCGATGGCCGGGGCATTGTGTTTTTGACCCCGCACATGGGCTGCTTTGAGCTGTCAGCCCAGTACATGGCGCGGCGCTGGGGTGTGGTGCACGGCCCCATCACGGTGCTGTACCGCCCGGCTCGCCAGGCCTGGCTGGCCAAGCTGATGGAGACGGCGCGCGCGCGCCCCGGTCTGGCCTCGGCACCAACGACGATGGCGGGGGTGCGGCAGATGATCAAGGCCCTGCGCCAAGGCCATAGCGTGGGGCTGCTGCCCGACCAGGTGCCACCCGACGGCCAGGGCATGTGGGTGCCGTTTTTTGGCAAGCCCGCCTACTCGATGACCTTGGCCGCCAAGTTGGCCCAGCAGACCGGCGCGGCTGTTATATTGGCGCGCTGTGTGCGCCGGCCCCTGGGCCGGGGCTTTGATCTGTATGTGCGCGGCCTGCAGACCCCGCTGGCCCAGGAGGCCGAGGCCGCCGTGCTGCAGATCAACCAGGAAATGGAGCGCTTGATCCGCGACAGTCCCGAGCAGTACCTCTGGGGCTATGCGCGCTACAAGCAGCCGCGCAGCCTCGCTGCCGCTCCCTCGGAAGGTCAAAAGCATGGGTAAGTTGTTTATCGGGTGGATGTGGCTGATGTCGCACCTGCCTTTGTCGGTCTTGCGCGGTCTGGGCTGGTTGATGGGTCGGGTGCTGTTCTATCTGGTGCCATCGCGCCGCCGCATTGCGCTGCGCAATCTGGAGCTGTGCTTTCCCGAAGCCAGAGCTGAGCAGCGTCGGGCATGGGCCAAGCAGAGTTTTGTGGTGTTCTGCCAAACCTGGCTGGACCGCAGCTGGCTGTGGTTTGCACCACAAAAAACGCTGGAGAAACGCACCCGCATGACGGGGGCGCTCGAAGAGCTGGAAGGCGATACGCCGACCATCATCTTTGCGCCGCATTTCTACAGCATGGATGCCGGGGGCACGGCGCTCACCATCTACTGCAGCCGGCCCTTCACGTCGATCTTTTCGACCCAGCCCAATGCCGATGTCGATGCCTGGATCCGCAAGGGCCGCCAGCGCTTTGGCGATGTGCGCATGCTCAACCGCGACGACGGCATCAAGCCCATCATTGCCAGCCTGCGCAAGGACCATGGGCTGTTGTACCTGTTGCCGGACATGGACTTTGGCCCGAGCGACTCGCTGTTTGTGCCATATTTTGGCCAGGTGGCAGCGACCATTCCGTCGCTGTCGCGCTTTGCGCGGCTGGGCAAGGCCAAGGTGATCGGCATGTATACGCGGCTGACGCCGGAGGGTTACGAAGTCACCATCTCTCCGGCCTGGCAGGATTTTCCCACTGACGATGTAGTGGCTGATACCACGCGCCAGAATCGTGAGTTGGAAGCCCGAATCCGCACCATGGTGCCCCAGTACTACTGGGTGCACAAGCGCTTCAAGACCCGGCCCGAAGGCGAGCCTTCGCT
The DNA here is from genome assembly GCF_049601575.1 of Comamonas sp. 23. Taxonomy (NCBI): domain Bacteria; kingdom Pseudomonadati; phylum Pseudomonadota; class Betaproteobacteria; order Burkholderiales; family Comamonadaceae; genus Comamonas; species Comamonas sp. 23. The sequence continues at coordinate 1,164,183 of NZ_CP187127.1, forward strand.
CTATTCATAAACAACTAAGCATAAACAACAAAGGCCCTTTCGGGCCTTTGTTGTTGAGCGCCTTGGCTGGCGTTCGTGCAGTTTATTGCTTGTCTGCAGCGGCGTCTGGCGCTGCAGGCGCGGCCTCCAGGCTGACCAGTCCTTCCGGGTGCGACCACTGCCACAGCAGCTGAGCGACCTTGTCCACATTCTGCTTCTTTAACGCGCTGAACAGCATCACCTCTCCGCCGCCGGCATTGAGTTTGGTGATGGACAGGATCTTGGCCTGCTCGACGCGGGTCAACTTGTCGGCCTTGGTGAGCAAAATCAAGAACTTGAGACCTTGCTCCACGCGGGGGCGGATGATGTCGAGCAGGGCTTCGTCCAGCTCGGTCAGGCCCAGGCGCGGGTCGCAGAGCAGCACAATACCTGTCAGGCTGGGGCGGCTGACGAGGTAGTTCACCATGACTTGCTGCCAGCGCTTCTTGTCTTCACGCGAGACGGCGGCATAGCCGTAACCGGGCAGGTCGGCCAGCACGGCATCGGTCACGCCCTTCTTGCCCAGCGAAAACAGGTTGATGTGCTGGGTGCGGCCGGGCTTTTTCGAGGCAAAGGCCAGCTGGTTCTGCTGGGTGAGCGTATTGATCGATGTGGACTTGCCCGCATTGGAGCGGCCCACAAAGGCGAACTCGGGCACATCGACGACAGGCAATTGGTGCAACTGCGCAGCGGTGGTGAAAAAGCGGGCGGTGTGCATCCAGCCCAAAGCCGCCTTGCCATCAATGCCTGGGCTTGGCGTGTCTGCAACGGCTTGGGGGGTACTAGGTGTTGTCGTCATGTGCGTTCGAGTCTATCTAAGGCATCATTGTAGAATCTGGCCGCTTTGGCCTTATACCCATAAACCAGACAAAGACCCACGATATGAAGTTGATCGCCCCTTTGCTGACAACGGCTGTACTGGCTTTTTCTTCCGTTTCTGTGTATTCGGCGTCCGAGACGCCCAACCGTTCGCCCAAGCCGGACCTGGCCAAGGGGGAGGCCAGCTACACCGCCGTCTGCGTCGCCTGCCACAATGCCGATGGCAATGCCTCCATCGCCATCAACCCCAAACTCTCGCAGCAGCATCCTGAGTACCTGCTCAAGCAGCTGCAGGAGTTCAAATCCGGCAAGCGCAAGGACCCGGTGATGCAGGGCATGGTTGCCGGCCTGTCGGATGCGGACATGCTCAATATCTCGGCCTGGCTGGCCAGCAAACCGGGCAAGCTGGGTTTTGCCAAGGACAAGGACGCCGTTGCCCTGGGCGAGCGCATCTACCGCGGCGGCCTGCCCGACCGCCAGATTGCCGCCTGCGCGGGCTGCCACAGCCCCAATGGTGCGGGCATTCCGGCCCAGTACCCGCGCCTGTCTGGCCAGAACGCTGACTACGTCAGCAAGACCTTGCATGACTTCCGCGATGGCAAGCGTGGCAACAGCCTGCAGATGACCGGCGTCACCGCCAAGATGAACGACAAGGAAATCAAGGCGGTGTCGGACTATATTGCGGGCCTGCGCTAGGCGGGTGGCTGGGGCGTTTGCGCTCCACCGTTACGGGCAATGCCCCCGCGCCAATACATGGAGCGTGTTGCTGGGCATTTCGCGGGCCCCCGGGCTATCCCTAGGGTTGCAGACTAAACTTGGCGTTCTGCGAACTTGTACTCTGGTGGCGACTCCATGGGGTGCGGACTGGCAGCGCAGCAGCGGTCCTGCTCCTGCTTTTCACCGATAGCGTCGTACCATGTCTGAATCTTCTCCCCCGCCAACGCAGCTGCAGCCTCAGTTGGGCACCCGTGCCGTCTATGAGATGCTGTCGTCGATGCGCTTTGCCATTGCGCTGCTGTCCATCATCTGCATTGCCTCGGTCATCGGCACGGTACTGCGCCAGCATGAGCCGGCCGTCAACTACGTCAACCAGTTTGGCCCTTTCTGGGCGCAGCTGTTTCTGTCACTCAAGCTCAATGCGGTCTACAGCGCCTGGTGGTTCCTGCTGATCCTGGCGTTTTTGGTGACCAGCACCAGCCTGTGCATTGCCAAGCATGCGCCCAAGTACCTGGCCGATTTGCGCCAGTACAAAGAGAACTTGCGCGTGCAAAGCCTGCAGGCCTTCCACCACCAGGCCAGTGCCCATTTGGCAGAAACCCCGGCCCAGGCCGCGCAGCGGGTGGGCGCGCAGCTGGCCGGCAGCGGCTGGAAGGTGCGCTTGCAAGAGCGCAGCGATGGCTGGATGGTGGCGGCCAAGGCCGGTGCCGCCCACAAAATCGGCTATCTGGCAGCGCACAGCGCCATTGTGCTGATCTGCCTGGGCGGGCTGCTCGATGGCGATCTGATTGTGCGCGCGCAAATGCTGCTGGGCGGCAAGACCACCTTCAGCGGCGGCGGCATGATTTCCGATGTGCCCGAGCAGCACCGGTTATCCGCCAGCAACCCGACCTTCCGTGGCAACCTGATCGTGGCCGAGGGCGCGCAGTCGGGCACGGCCATCCTCAACCAGTCAGACGGCATCCTGCTGCAGGACTTGCCGTTTTCGGTGGAGCTGAAGAAATTCATCGTCGAGTACTACTCCACCGGCATGCCCCGGCTGTTTGCCAGCGAGGTGGTGTTGCATGACAAGAAAACCGGCGCTGCGGTGGAAAAGCGCATCGAGGTGAACCATCCCGCGAGCTACCAGGGCATCGAGATCTACCAATCGAGCTTTGAAGACGGCGGATCGCGCCTGCAGCTGCGCGCCGTGCCGCTGGTGCCGGGCATGAAGAGCTTTGAGGTGCAGGGCGAAGTGGGTGCCTCCACGCAGATCAAGCTGGGCGAAGGCCAGCCGCCGCTGGAGATGGAATTCACCGGCCTGCGCACCATCAATGTGGAGAACATGGGCGCCAACCCGGGCGATGGGGCGCCAGGCGGCACCGATGTGCGCAAGGTGGATTTGAGATCCAGCCTGGACAACCACCTGGGCGCCGGCAACAAGGTGACCACGCCGCGCGATCTGCGCAACGTAGGCCCCAGCGTCAGCTATAAGCTGCGCGACGCCTCGGGCCAGGCGCGCGAGTTCAACAACTACATGCTGCCCGTCGACATGGGTGATGGCCAGCCCGTCTACCTCTGGGGCGTGCGCGAGACCCTGGCCGACCAGTTCCGCTACCTGCGCATTCCGGCGGACGACCAATCCAGCTACCGGGGCTTTTTGCGTTTGAAGGCAGCGCTGCAGACGCCAGCGATGCGCGAGCGGGCCGTGCAGCAGTATGTGGCAGGCGCCGTGGAGGCAAGCCGCCCGGCGCTGCGCGAGCAACTCTATGCCTCGGCCCTCAAGGCGCTGGTGATTTTTGCCGGCGATGGCCAGACGGGCGCGAGCAGCGTCACCGGTTTGCAGGCGATTTCGGCCTTCATGGAGCAGAATGTGCCCGAAGGTGAACGCGCCAAGGCGGGTGAAGTGCTGGTGCGCATTCTGAATGGTGTGCTGTTTGAGCTGATGCAGGTGGCGCGGGCCGACGAGGGCCTGGCACCTCTGGAGCCCAATGAGCAGACGCAGCGCTTCATGACCCAGTCGGTGCTGTCGCTCAGCGATGCGCTGCTGTACCCCGAGCCCCTGGTGTTTGAGCTGACCCAGTTTGACCAGGTGCAGGCCAGCGTCTTCCAGGTGGCCAAGGCCCCTGGCAAGCTGGTCGTGTACCTGGGCTGCCTGTTCCTGATTCTGGGGGTGTTTGCGATGCTCTATGTGCGTGACCGGCGCCTGTGGGTCTGGCTGGCGCCGCGCGCCGATGGCAGTGCCGATGCGCGCATGGCCTTGTCCACCAACCGCCGCACCCTGGATGTGGACCGTGATTTTGAGGGCCTGAGTCAAAAGCTTCTGGGTACCAGCCCCAGCGGAGAACAACGATGAATACTGCTTCCACCAACCTGCCGCCTGCCCAGGCGGGCACCGTGGTCCAAACGGTGCAACTCAACCCCGGCTATTTCAGCAGCCGCTCGGTCTGGGACTGGCTGTTTGCATTGGCACTGGCCGTTGGCGGCGGTTTTGCCCTGTTTTTGTATGGCCACCATATGGATGGCTATGAAAAAGGCATTCTGATCGCCTCGGTGCCGTTTTTTATCTGGCTGGGCTGGTTCTGGCGGCCACTGCAGCTGTTGATGGTGGCGGTAGCCGCGCTGTCGCTGCTGGCCATTGGCCTTTACCGGGTCGATGGCGCAGGCCAGATTGCCCGCTCGGAGACGGTGTTTGGCCTCAAGTACTTCCTCTCCAGCCAGTCGGCCATCCTGTGGATGAGCGTGCTGTTCTTCATGAGCACGGTGTTCTACTGGATCGGTCTGCTCTCCAAGGGCGAGGGATCGGCGCTGACGGCCGTCGGCAGCCGCCTGACCTGGCTGGCCATTGTGATGGCCCTGGTGGGCACGATGGCGCGCTGGTATGAGAGCTACCTGATGGGGCCGGACATTGGCCATATCCCCGTCAGCAACCTGTATGAAGTGTTTGTGCTGTTCGCCTGGATGACGGCGCTTTTCTACCTCTACTTTGAAGCGCACTACCAGACCCGGGCGTTGGGCGGCTTTGTGATGCTGGTGGTCAGCGCCTCGGTGGGCTTTTTGCTGTGGTACACCGTCGCGCGCCAGGCCCATGAGATCCAACCGCTGGTGCCTGCGCTGCAAAGCTGGTGGATGAAGCTGCATGTGCCGGCCAATTTTGTCGGCTACGGCACCTTTGCGCTGGCGGCCATGGTGGCGCTGGCCTACCTGCTCAAGGCCGCCACGCAGCGCGCGCTGTGGATCGGCCTGGTGCTTGTGCCGATGCTGGTGCTGGTGCTGCCGCTGGTGGCTTTCCGCATCTGGGGCGATGAGAGCCTCTACCCGTCGCTCGACAAGACCTTGCGCATGGCCTTGCCGCTGGAGCTGTTCTTCGGGCTGATGATCGTGCTGCGCAGCTGGATCAACCGAGGCACGCCGCGCCTGCAGATCATGGATGACCTGATGTACAAGGCCATCGCCGTGGGCTTTGCGTTCTTCACCATTGCCACCGTGCTGGGCGCGCTCTGGGCGGCCGAGGCCTGGGGCGGCTACTGGAGCTGGGACCCTAAGGAGACCTGGGCGCTGATCGTCTGGCTGAACTACGCCGCCTGGCTGCACATGCGCCTGGTCAAGGGCCTGCGCGGTGCCATCTCGGCCTGGTGGGCACTGGTGGGGCTGGTGGTGACCACCTTCGCGTTCCTGGGCGTGAACATGTTCCTTTCGGGCTTGCACAGCTACGGCACGCTGTAAGCTGCCCCACACGGATCACTGAGGGCGCTGCGGCAGCGGAGCGATGGGCTGCGTGGGCAAGGTGTAGTTCTGGTTGTCCATCAGATCGACGCCGCACATCAGGTGGTCGAGCCAGTCAAAGAACTGGGCAATGGCCGGGCCCATGATGGGCGCGCCGTGCTGGGGCACGATCAATGAAATATCCAGCTGGCGCGCCATGGCCACCCACAGGCGCAGCACCTTGTTGGACACCATGTAGCGCCGGTGAAAGCCTTCCATGCGCGGAATGTGCGGTGCCAGATCGGTCACCGGGGTGCGGGCGATGTAGCCATCGGTCATCGAGACGCCCAGGTCGCCAGTGAACAGGATGCGGCTGATCGGGTCGTAGAAATGGAAGTTGCCTTCGGCATGCAGAAAATGCGCAGGCAGGATGTGCAGCTGGCTTTGGCCCAGCGGCAGAATGCCTCCGGGGTCTTGCACGGGGATGACGCGGTTTTCGGTCTTGCCGACCTTGGTGAAATGCGGCACAAAGCGCTCCCAGACGCGGGAGATCACCAGCGATGCGCGGGTGGAGGTGAGCCAACGGTCCAGTGAGGCGATGATGTCCGGGTCGGCATGGGATGCGATCAGGTAGGACAGCTTGTGCGGCGAGAAATAGCGCACCATGCCCATGTAGAGCTCATTGAAAGCGAGGTTGCCGCCCGGGTCGATGATGGCGCCGGTACCATGGTCGACAATCAGGAACTGGTTGGCCTGCACGGCCTGCGCATCCTCTTCCACCAGATCGGTGAACATCAGACAAGCATGCTGCTCGTCACGGTACAGTTCCACAGGTTCCAACGCCATCTCTTCCGCCCAGTTATCTATTGCAACGGGCGTGACTGTAACGGGGTGTAGTGGGTTGGACCTTGAGGTGGATCAAGGAGGCAGGCTGGGTGGGCCGAAGAGGGCAACGGCCAGCGCTGGATCAGGGCTTGGCAGCGGGCTGCATCACCGGGGATGGCTGCAGCTGGGGCTCAGGCCGGTCCGGTGCGCTGGGGTCCAGCGTTTGCGGCAAGGTGGCCCGGTTGGCCGCTGCCGGCTCGGTGGGCAGGTACAGCGGCCCGCGTTGGCCGCAAGCGGCCAATAGTGCCGCACCGGTGGCAAGGACAATGGTCCTGCATACAATTTGGTAAATACTCCACATTGAAGCATTGTAATGAACGAACTCGAATACCTGGATGCGGCCGAAAAACTCTTGCTGGCGGTTGAGCAGACCTGCGACCGCATCAACGATGAGACCGATGCCGATATCGACGCCCAGCGCGTGGGCGGCCTGCTGACCCTGATTTTTGCCAACCGCAGCCAGATCATCATCAACCTGCAGCCGCCGCTGCACGAGGTATGGCTGGCGGCCAAGTCTGGGGGCTACCATTACAAGTTCGATGGCAGCGTGTGGCGCGACACCAAGACCGGCCATGATTTCTTTGCCGATCTGACGCGGGATGCCGGTGTGCAGTCGGGTCTGCCCCTGGTCTTCAAAGCCTGAAGGCGCATCACCCTATATAAAAAGGCCAGTCCGCGCAATGCGGGCTGGCCTTTTGTCTGGGCGCTGGCGCTGCGTCAGTTGCGGAACAGGTCCAGAATCTGGTTGCGCTCTTCCGAGTTCGGCGGCGGCACCATGGTGCCGGCGGTCGAGGCGGGGGAGTCCAGTCCCAGGTTGGGGGCGCTGCGCGCATATTCTTCGTAGAGCCAGTCTCCGCCCACATTGAGCAGGCCGCTGGGTGGCGTCATCTTGGCCACGGGCACATCCTTGAGCGCGTGCTGCATGTAGTTGATCCAGATGGGCAGGCTCAAGCCCCCACCATATTCGCGCGCTCCCAAGCTGCGTGGGTTGTCATAGCCCATCCAGACCACCGCTGCATTGGTCGGCTGGAAGCCAGCAAACCAGGCGTCCACCGAGTCATTGGTGGTGCCGGTCTTGCCATAGATGTCCGGGCGCTTGAGCTGGGCCTGGGCTTTGGCAGCGGTGCCGTAACGGGCGACATCCTGCAGCAGCGAGTCCATCACAAAGGCGTTGCGGGCGTCGATGGCGCGCGGCAGGTCCTCAGTGGCCGGTGGTGCAAACTCAGACAGCACATTGCCGCGGTGGTCGGTGATCTTGGCAATCAGGTAGGGATTGACCCGGTGCCCGCCATTCGCAAACACCGAATAGGCCGCCACCATCTGCATCGGGGTGACGGAGCCCGCGCCCAAGGCCATCGGTAGGTAAGGGGGCTGCTTGTCGGCATCAAAGCCGAACTTGGTCACCCATTCCTGCGCCTTCTTGGGGCCTACCGATTGCATCACACGGATGGTCACCAGGTTCTTGGAGCGTGCCAGCGCCTGGCGCATGGTCATCGGGCCATCGAAACGGCCGTCGGAGTTCTTGGGCTCCCAGGGCTGCTGGCCGGCCGATCCCGGGAAGCTCAGCGGCGCATCATTGATCACCGTGGTGGGCGAGAAGCCTTTTTCCAGCGCTGCCGAATAGATGAAGGGCTTGAAGCTGGAGCCCGGCTGGCGCCAGGCCTGGGTCACGTGGTTGAACTTGTTCTTGTCGAAATCAAAGCCACCGACCAGCGCCTTGATGGCGCCACTGCGCGGGTCGAGTGAGACAAAGGCGCCTTCCACCTCGGGCAGTTGGGTCAGCTCAAAGGTCTTCTTGGCGGTTTCCATGATGCGCACCACGGCGCCTGGGCGCAGCTTGGTGTTGGGCGGCGCCTTGTCGCTCAGGCCCGATTGCACGGGCTTGAGGCCGTCCCCGGTGATCTCGATCGGATCACCATCGGCGCGGATGACCACGACCTTGCGCGGCGCAGCCTCAAGCACAACGGCAGACAGGATATTGCCGTTGTCCGGGTGCTGGGCCAGCACCTCGTCAATGGCCTCGTCCCGCTCCTGGCCGGCGGCTGGCAGCGTGATGAACTTCTCCGGGCCGCGGTAGTGCTGGCGCTTCTCATAGTCCATGATGCCCTTGCGCAGCGCCTCGTAGGCCTTTTCTTGGTCGCTGGCGATCAAGGTGGTGTAGACGTTGAGACCGCGTGTGTAGGCCTCGCTGCCGTACTGTGCAAAGATCAGCTGGCGCGCCATCTCGGCCACATATTCGGCATGCACGCGGTTGTCCGCATAGCTCGATCGGATCTTGAGCGACTCCTCGCGTGCCTGGCTGGCCTGGGCCGGCGTGATGAAGTGGTTCTCTTCCATCCGGTCAATGATGTAGAGCTGGCGAATGCGGGCGCGCTTGGGGTTGCTGATCGGGTTGTAGGCCGAGGGGGCCTTGGGCAGGCCGGCGAGCATGGCCGCTTCTGCCACCGTGACATCCTTGAGCGGCTTGCCGAAATAGGTTTCGGACGCGGCCGAGAAGCCATAGGCACGGTTGCCCAAGTAGATCTGGTTCATGTAGATTTCCAGAATCTGGTTCTTGCTGAGGGTGTGCTCGAGCTTCAAGGTCAGCAGGATCTCATATATCTTGCGGGTATAGGTTTTTTCAGATGATAGATAGACATTGCGGGCCACCTGCATCGTGATGGTGGACGCACCCTGGGCCTTTTCGCGCCCCAGGTTGGCGAGCAGCGCGCGCGCCATGCCCTTGTAGTCCACACCACTGTGCTCGAAAAAGCGCGTGTCTTCGATCGCCAGCACGGCGTCCACCATGACCTTGGGAATCTCGCTGATCGGGGTCAAATTGCGGCGCTCTTCACCGAATTCGCCCAGCAGCGCACCTTCGGAGGAGTAAACGCGCATCGGCAGCTTGGGCCGGTAGTCGGCCAGCTCGGAGACATCGGGCAGGTTGGGGTAGGCCATGGCCAGGCCAACGGCAACCACCGCAGCGCCAGCGATGGCACCGGCCACCAGCAAGGCCAGCAGCCAGCCAAAGAACTTCATGGTCTTGGTGGCGAAGCTCGATGGCTTGGGTTGCTTGGGAGACTTGGCGGGAGGTTTGTCAGGCGTTCTGCGCGAGATCGGAGCGTCTGGATTCATGGGGTCAGACCGTCGAGAGGAGCTTGCATAAGCAGGGGATGCTATCACGCGGCTGCCTGGGATGGGGTTCGCGCCGGTTTTGAATTAGCTTGTGACAAATGTCATGCTGCGTCCAATGTATCCCTTGTATCGTATTGTTTTGACAACGAATTGGGTCTGGGAGCCGGTGGTTCTTTGCTGCGCGACTATCTTGCTGATAGCATTCATAGGGGGTGTTAAGTTTTGTAGCTCAATATAGAGCAAATTAGGGAGGAGCCCATCTTGGTCTCAATGGGATCTTTGTTCCGACGCCAGCCGCCTAGCCTCTTGGGGATAGACGTGAGCGCGTCGAGCATCAAGTTGGTTGAACTGGGGAGGAGCGGCAGCGGTCAATTCATTGTTGAGCGCTGTGCACAAGAGCTGCTGGAGCCTGGCTGGGTCACCGAGTCGGGCATCGAGCGTTTTGACGAAGTCGCTGATTCCTTGCGGCGGCTGGTCAAAAAAAGCGGCACGCGCACCAAGCAAGCGGCACTGGCGTTGCCGCTTTCTGCCGTGATTCAGAAGAAAATCGTGCTGCCATCGGGGCTCTCCGAGCTCGAGATGGAGTTTCAAGTTGAATCAGAAGCTAACCAATACATACCATTTTCCCTCGATGAGGTGAATCTGGATTTCTACGTCATCGGCCCATCCTCCAATTCGGTGGGGGACGTCGACGTGTTGATCGCGGCTGCCCGCAAGGAGACGGTGCAAGACCGGCAGGGCCTGGCAGAAGCGGCAGGCCTCAAGCCCGTCGTGCTGGAGATCGAGTCCAACGCCACCGCGCTGGCGGCCCGGCGCTTGATTGGCAATATGCCCAGCAAAGGCAAGGATGCCTTTATCGCCATCTTTGAGATCGGTGGCAACGCCTCCTTCCTGCAGATCATCCACAACAACCAGGTGATCTATGAGCGTGACCAGTCCTTCAACGGGGGCCAGCTCACGCAGATGATCATGCGCCAGTACGGCTTCTCGCAAGAAGAGGCCGAGCAGAAAAAACGCGGCGGTGATTTGCCCGCCGACTACAAGCAGGTTGTTCTCAAGCCCTTTGTCGAGAGCATTGGGCAGGAGATCAACCGCGCTTTGCAGTTTTTCTTTACCAGTACACCGCACAACCGCATTGATCACATCCTGCTCGCGGGCGGCTCTGCGGTGCTGAGCGGCCTGACGGATGCGGTAATCGATGCGACCGGCTTTGCCGCATCTGCTGCCAACCCGTTTGAAGACATGGTGATGGATGCCGCCGTGCGGTCCCGAGCCAAGAGCAAGGACTTCACCACCTACCTCACCGCCTGCGGTCTGGCACTGCGGAGGTATGCAGCATGATCTTGATCAATCTGCTCCCCCACCGCGAGGCTGCGCGCAAGAAGCGCAAAGAGAGCTTTCAGGCATCGATGGTGGCCGCTGCCCTGGTGGGAGCGCTGGTCTGCGGTGCCGTGTACATGTTCTACCAGTACAAGATCGACCTGCAAGGCCAGCGCAATGCGCTGCTGACGCGCGAGATCAAGGCCTTGGATGTCAAGATCGCCGATGTGGCCAAGATCGATGCAGAAATTGCTGCGCTGAAGGCGCGGCAAAAGGCGGTGGAGGATCTGCAGTCCGACCGCAATCTGCCGGTGCATTTGCTCAATGAGCTGGTGCTGCAACTGCCCGATGGTGTCTATATCGAGAGTCTCAAGCAGCAAGATCAGACCGTGCAGATCCAGGGCATCGCCCAGTCGAATGAACGGGTGTCCGAGTTGCTCAACAGCCTGGCGACCAAGACGCCCTGGTTGTCCAAGCCCGAATTGGTCGAGGTGGTCGGCACCACCACCCAGGTCAATGCGCGTGAGAAAAAGCGTGTCGCTGGCTTCAACCTGCGTTTTGGCCTGATGCGCTCCAGCGATGTAGAGCAGGCCCAAAACGCGCAGGCGCTGAAAAAATAAGGGCGACCATGGCAACGAAAAAAAATATACAGGTGGGAGAGGCGCTGCAAGGCTTTCAGCGCCAGTTTCAAAATCTCGATCCGAAGGATCCTTCTGTTTGGCCGGCTGCACCGCGTGCAGCACTGTTGGTCATTATTGCGGGGCTCGTCATTGGTGCGGGTTGGTGGTTTTACTTGAGCAGTTTTGAGGAAGAGTTGACAGCCTCGCAAGCCCAGGAACTCAAGCTCAAGGAAGACTACAAAACGCGTTTGCGCAAGGCCGTCAACCTCGATGCGCTGCGCAAACAGCGCGAGCAGGTTTTGCAGTATGTCACCCAGTTGGAAAAGCAACTGCCCAGCAAAGCGGAGATGGCAGCGCTGCTGTCGGATATCAACCAGGCGGGTATTGGTCGCAGCTTGCAATTTGACCTGTTCAAGCCCGGTCAGACGGTGGTGAGGGACTACTACGCAGAGTTGCCGATTACGCTGAAGGTCAATGGCAAGTACCACGACATCGGCTTTTTTGCAGCCGATGTCGCCAATCTCTCCCGTATCGTGACCTTGAACAATATCGCTTTGGCGCCTGCCAGCAAGGACAGCGCTACCTTGGCGTTGAATGCCACGGCCAGAACCTTCCGCTATTTGGATCCGCAGGAACTCCAAGAGCAGCAAGCTGCGAAGTCCAAACAAAAAGGGAAGAAGTAGGGTGGGATATGCATACTTTGTCTAAATGGATAGGCGCTGCGCTGGCGGTGTCGCTGCTGGCAGGCTGCAGTGACGAAGGCGACGACCTGCAGCAGTGGATGCAGCAGGAGCAGGCGAGCACCCGACCTTCGGTCAAGCCCATCAGCGCCCCCAAAGAGTTCGTGCCGCAAGGCTATCTGGCCAGTGCGACGCTTGATCCTTTCAGCAAGGAACGCTTGGCAGCCCTGTTGGGCGGCAGTCCAAGCGCGCCAGCAACCATCTCGGATGCGCTGGTGGCGCCCGAGCGTGCGCGGCGCAAAGAGCAGCTCGAGTCGTTTCCGCTCGACACCATTTCCATGGTGGGCTTCTTGAAAAAGGGTGCGCAGGACGTTGCGCTGGTCAAGGCCGATAGCCTGATCTACCAGGTCAGCAAGGGCATGTACATGGGCCAGAACTACGGAAAGATAAAAAGCATCAGCGACAGCGCCATCACCCTGCGGGAGATTGTGCAAGATGGTGTGGGTGAATGGATAGAGAGAGATGCAGTGCTCGAGCTGCAGGAGGCCAAAAAATGAAGAAATTCAGTGTACTTATCCCTTTGATGGCCATGCTGCTGCCATCCTGGGCGCTGGCACAGGGGCGTATCAACAAAGTCTCGACCCTGGTGCGCGATGGCGTGGAAATGGTCAAGATCGAGACCGACGGTGCGCCGCTGGTCTTGCCCGAAACCTTCAGCATCCAATCACCCGCACGCGTGGTGCTGGACCTGCCAGGGTTCAAAAGCGCGATGCCCAGCAACCGGGTAGAGCTCAACCAAGGCAATTTGCGCTCCTTGAATGTTGTCGAGACGGATACCAAGGCCCGTGTGGTGCTGAACCTCAAGGAGAGCACCAGCTACAAGACCGAAGTGAGCGGCAATGAGTTGCTGGTGGCGCTGGAACCTGCTGCCAAGGCGGTCGCCAGTGTCAATGCGCAGAACACGCAGTTTGCCGAAGATGGCAATAACTATTCGCAGCCGCTGTCGGATCTGGATTTTCGCCGTGGTACCGATGGTGCGGGCCGTCTGGTGATCTCCTTGCCGAACAACAAGGTGGGCGTGAATATCTCCAAGCAAGGCGATGGCCTGACCTTGGAGTTGCAGCATACCCTGCTGCCCGAGGCGCTGCGCCGCAGGCTTGATGTGGCCGACTTTGGCACGCCAGTGGGCATGATCTCGGCACGCCAGGCTGGCAGCACCGTGTTTGTGCAGTTGAAAAATGCGGGTGAGTGGGAACACAGTGCCTACCAAAGCGACAACCAGTTCGTCGTCGAAGTGCGCCAGCGCAAGACTGATCCGAACAAGCTGGGTTCATCAGGCACCTTCACTGGTGAAAAGCTGTCGCTGAGCTTCCAAAATATCGAAGTGCGCTCGCTGTTGCAGGTGATTGCTGACTTCACCAACTTCAATATTGTGACCTCGGACACCGTCAATGGCGCGTTGACTTTGCGTTTGAAGGATGTCCCCTGGGACCAAGCCTTGCAGATCATCCTGGATGCCAAGGGCCTGGGCATGCGCAAGTCCGGCACGGTTCTGTGGATTGCGCCCAAGGATGAAATCGACGAGCGCATCCAGAAGGACTTTGATGCGGTTGCCAAGCTCGAAGAAAAGACGCCGCTGCAGACCCAGTCGTTCCAGCTCAACTATGCCAAGGCGACCGAGCTGCTCAAGCAAATTACCAGCAACTCCGGCGGTGGCGGAGGTACTGGCGGCACCCAAAGCCGTTTCTTGACGGCCCGTGGCTCGGCCATTGCCGAGCCCCGCACCAACCAGCTGTTCATTACGGATATTCCTGCCAAGTTGGAAGAGTTCAGACGCTTGCTCGTGACCTTGGATATCCCCGTGCGCCAGGTGCTGATCGAGGCGCGGATTGTCGAGGCGCGCGACACCTTTGGACGTGCGCTGGGTGTGCGCCTGGGCGGTGGCGATATGCGCGCTGCCAATGGGGGTGATGGTGGCTACAGCATTGGGGGCGGCAACCGCGTGGGCTTTGGCACCAGCTATGACAATGCGGTGGGAACCACGGGTATGGGTGGTACTAACACCTCCAACGGTAGCTTTGTCAACCTGCCTGCCGTGTTGTCCACCGGTGGTGGCAGTGGCTCCTTCGCACTGTCGATTTTCAACTCGGCGGCCAATCGCTTTTTGGCGTTGGAGTTGTCGGCCATGGAAGCCGATGGCAAGGGCAAGATTGTCTCCAGCCCACGCTTGATCACGGCCGACCAGACCAAGGCGCTGATCGAGCAAGGGACGGAAATCCCGTACCAGAACTCTGCACAAAACGGTGCGACCACGGTGGAATTCAAAAAGGCGGTGTTGAAGCTTGAAGTGGTGCCCCAGATCACCCCTGAAGGCAGCATCATTCTGGACCTGGATGTCTCCAAGGACTCCCAGGGGGCGAATACCTCTGCGGGCCCGGCGATCGATACCAAGCACATCAAGACCCAAGTCTTGGTGGAAAATGGCGGTACCGTGGTGATTGGCGGTATTTTCGAGCTCTCGGAGACATCGACCACCAACAAGATTCCTTTGTTGGGCGATGTGCCGGTGCTGGGCAATCTGTTCAAGAGCAATGTTCGAGAATCGGAAAAGCGCGAGATGCTGGTGTTCATCACTCCAAAGATGATTTCAGACCGCGGTGAAATGCGTTAATTAAGATTGATAGGGAGAGCTATGAGAAATTTGTTGAAGCCCTTGGTGCTGGTGGCGCCACTGTTGTTGGCCGCCTGTGGCGGCGGCGGTGGTAGCGGTGGTGAAGCGCAACTGCAGTACAGCATCAAGCTGACGTCTTCCAAGACAACGGTGCCAGTGAATGTTGGAAGTAGCTTGCCGGGCTATTCCAATGGTGATTACTACCCGTACATGTCGACCCTGTACATCCAGGCCAACGCAGGCAGTAATCCCATTCCAAACCAAGAAGACGGGGCTTTTTCCTGCAACATCACCTCGGGTCTGGACTCCGGCGCGCTTTACTACCTGGATGGTAAGGATGAGCATACCGTTGAGATTCCATCTGGAACCGGGACTGTCAAGGTTCCAGGTGCTTACCGCAATATCACCCTGGGCTCCAACGCCGGTGGTGCGTCGTTCCATATCATCTCGCACGACATTGCCGGAGAAGTCACCGTACAGTGCAGCGTGACCGATCCGCGTGACAACAAGGTCTACACCGACCGCGCAACCGTGAAGGTTGGCGGCGGCAGCACCGCAACGCCAGCGACAGTCACGTTGACCAAGGATGCCTCCTATGTCGGCTCGCGTGACAATGTGAACAACATCCCCAACAGCGTGGTGGTGCAGGCGATCCTCAAGAACGACAATGACCAGCCCGTGAGCAGCTCGGGCAATGCCAACCTGCAGGTCAGCATTGTTCCCAATGCCGCATCCGACGGCGCTCGGTTGCTGGCCGGTGGCCAGACCAACAGTGGTTCTATCCAGATCAGCACCGTCAATGGCGTAGGCCAGTTCTCCGTGGCCAGCGGTCCTGCTTCGGGCTCCCTGCTGCTGCGTTTGACAGTCGACCGCGCTGACAATGACCTGACCAATGGCATCCAGCAACCCATCACTCAGTACGCTGTGATTCCCGTTGTGCATGCGATTGCCTCCAGCGCACTGAGCATTCCTGAGTCAGAATTGGCCCAGACGGTGCAGAATGCCGAGCCCTATTCTCATGCCCTGGTTGTAGAAGGTGGTGTTGCTCCTTTCCTGTGGTCCACTACTTCGACCCTGCCCACAGGTCTGAGTCTGAGCTCGGATGGCCTGATTTCCGGCACACCGAATGTCAAGGGCCCTGGCGCATACACCGTGGTGCTGAATGTGCGCGATGCCAACGGCGCTACTGCACGTCAAACCCTGGTGCTGACCGTAGTGGGTAACCTGCCAGACAACCCAGTTGCCTTCACCATAAACGGTTGCACCGGCTCGTCGACTTCGCCTTGCCCGATTGCCTCTGTGGAAGTGGGAACCTCCTACACCTACACCTTCTCCGCGACTGGTGACAATGTGACCTGGGTTCTGGAAGGTGCGCCTAGCTGGTTGCAAGTGGTGGGTCAAGGCACGACTGGTCGCATCGCGTCGGGTGCACCCTTGACTTGTGCAGATGTAGCTACCTACCGCATGTTTGTAACGGCGAAGAACGCGACCAATTCGGTCAGTCGAGAAGTGACCTTCCGTGTCACTGACACAGCTGGCACCTGCACGCCAACGACACCAACGCCCGGCGCGACATCCTGATCGCGTTGATGTAGACCCCTGACCGGGTCTGCCCAAAAACCTCCGGCACCCCCGGAGGTTTTTTTATGCCCGCCATTGCCCTATCATGTGCAGTCCGTTTTCAGGATCTAGCGCGATGGCACCTTCCGTGTGTTTGATTGGGCTGCCCGGCAGTGGGAAATCCACCATCGGCCGGCAGCTGGCACGCCTTTGGGGTGTGGATTTTGTCGATTCCGACCATGTGATCGAGGCGCAGCTGGGCTGCACGATCAAGGAATTCTTCTCGGCCCAGGGTGAACAGGCTTTTCGGGATGTCGAGGCCCAGGTGATTGCCGCGCTCGCGACACGGGAGCGGGCCTGCATTCTGTCCACCGGGGGTGGCGCGGTGCTGCGGCCAGAAAACCGCGCGGTGCTGCATGCCCACACAACAGTGTTCTACCTGCATTCCAGCCCCGAAGACATTGCCCGGCGCCTGCGCAACGATACGGGACGGCCTTTGCTACAAGGCGATGACACGCTCAAGCGCCTCAAGGACCTGCTGGCCGTGCGTGCGGCCCTGTACGAAGAGACGGCGCACTACACCATCGACACCTTGCGTTGCGGCACCGGCCAGGTGATGCGCAAGGTCAGCATGCAGGCCGAGCTTGCCGGCTTGGTGCCGCAGCTGGGCGCGAATCTGGCAACTCCCCGATAATGGGCGGGCGAAACCGTACAACTTCCCGACGCAAACACCTGTGACCGACACTGTTCATATTGATCTGGGCGACCGCTCCTACCCCATCCTGATTGCTGCTGGCTTGCTCTCCCAGGCGGACACCTTTGCGCACTGCCCCAAGGCTTCGCAGGCGCTGATCGTCAGCAACGACACGGTGGCACCGCTCTATGCCCGCCAGCTGCAGGCTGCGCTGGCACCCCACTACCCCAAGGTGGAGCTGGTGGTACTGCCCGATGGCGAGGCGCACAAGAACTGGACAACCCTGCAAGGCATCTTTGATGCACTGATGCACAACGGCGCCGACCGCAAGACGGTGCTGTTTGCGCTGGGCGGCGGTGTCGTGGGCGATATGACCGGCTTTGCCGCTGCCAGCTTCATGCGCGGCGTGCCCTTTGTGCAGGTGCCCACCACCTTGCTGTCGCAGGTCGATTCGTCTGTCGGCGGTAAGACCGGCATTAACCACCCGCTGGGCAAGAACATGATCGGCGCCTTCTACCAGCCCCAGCTGGTGGTCTGTGACCTGGACACCTTTGACACCTTGCCCGCACGCGAGCTGAGCGCTGGCCTGGCCGAAGTCATCAAGTACGGCCCGATTGCAGATATGGCCTTTATGGATTGGCTGGAGGCCGAGATGCCTGCGCTGATTGCGGGCGACAAGCGCGCATTGGCCCATGCGGTGCGCCGCAGCTGCGAGATCAAGGCCGATGTGGTCTCCAAGGACGAGCGCGAGGCAGACCTGCGTGCCATTTTGAACTTTGGCCACACCTTTGGCCATGCGATCGAAGCCGGCATGGGCTATGGCGTCTGGCTGCATGGCGAAGGCGTGGGCGCCGGCATGGTGATGGCTGCCGAACTGTCCCAGCGTCTAGGCCTGGTCGATGCGGCCTTTGTGCAGCGCCTGCGTGCCCTGGTGGCGCGTGCCGGTTTGCCGGTGCGCGGCGCCATTTTGGATGCCAATGACAACGCGGGCCGCTATCTGGAGCTGATGCGCCACGACAAAAAATCCCAGGCCGGTGCGATCCGCTTTGTGCTGATCGATGGCCCCGGCAAGGCGGTGGTGCGCGAGGCGCCTGATGCGCTGGTGCGCGAAGTCATCGACCTGTGCTGCGCCGGCGCAGTACAGGCCTGACCGGATGGACCGTCCCTCGCTGCTGATGCAGCCGGCCGAGTCCCAGCAGATCTGGACCGAGCTGGGCCTGGCGCCTTACGCCTGCTTCTCCCACCGAAGCCAGGGCCGTCTGCATGCGCAAGAGGCCGCGCCCACGCGCAGTGCCTTCCAGCGTGACCGCGACCGGATTGTCCACTCCACCGCCTTTCGCCGTCTGGTCTACAAGACCCAGGTCTTTTTGAACCACGAGGGCGACCTGTTTCGCACCCGCCTCACGCACTCGATCGAGGTGGCGCAGCTGGGCCGCTCGGTGGCGCGGGCGCTGCGTATCAATGAAGACCTGACCGAAGCGATCTGCCTGGCCCATGACCTGGGCCACACCCCTTTTGGCCATGCGGGCCAGGATGCGCTCAATGCCTGCATGCAGGACTTTGGCGGCTTTGAGCACAATATGCAAAGCCTGCGTGTGGTCGATACGCTCGAAGAGCGCTACCCGGACTACAGCGGCCTGAACCTCTGCTTTGAGACCCGGGAAGGCATTTTGAAGCACTGCTCGGCCAAACACGCGCGCCAGCTGGTGCAGCGCGAGCCCGGCGGCGTGGGTCAGCGTTTTTTGCTGGGCCACCAGCCGGGGCTTGAGGCCCAGCTGGCCAATCTGGCCGATGAGATTGCCTACAACGCCCATGATGCGGACGACGGCGTGCGCTCGGGCCTGATCAGCCTGGAGCAGCTGATGGGCGTGCCGCTGTTTGCCCGCTATGCCCAGGAGGCACTGGCCGAGTACCCGCAACTGCAGGAGCCGCGCTGGCAGCGCAAATGGCTGTATGAGGCCACGCGCCGCATGCTCAGCGAACAGATCTACGATGTGATCCGCCACACCAGCGCTGGGCTGCAGGCCGCGCAGCCGGCCGATGTGGATGCCGTGCGCCAGCTGCCCGCCCTGGTCGGTTTCAGCAGCACGATGGCGGCCGAGTCGGCCGAGCTCAAGCGCTTTTTGTTCAAGAACCTCTACCGCCACCCGCAGGTGGTGCAGACCACGGGCCAAGCCAAGGTCGTCGTGCGCGAGCTGTTTGACATCTACCTGGCCGAGCCCGCGCAGATGAAGCCGCGCTTTGCCGCCCGTGCGGCCGGTTTGGAGCAAGTCGCTTGCGCCCGCGTGGTGGCCGACTTTATTGCCGGCATGACCGACCGCTATGCATTGCGAGAGCATGAACGCCTGACGGGCCAGCGCGTTCTGGTGCCCTGATGGCGGGCCCCGGCACGGTGGGCATGGTGTAGCGCGGCAGGTGGCAAAGCCCGCCTCGCTACAATGGCAGGCCCAGCGTCAGCCGCTGCCGCCTGCGGCCCTGCGCCGCTCTGGCGCCTAGCGCCCGCCCCTTTGCAGGGTGAAGGCCCGTAGACAGCCCCCGCTGGCCACCCATAACTCCACCAGAAAGCCCCACGATGACCGATACCCCTGCTGCGCCCGCGCCTGCGGATGAGGCCTTGCACCAAGTGGTGATCGCCGACACCGTGAACTGGCTGGAAAAGGCCGTCATTGGTTTGAACCTTTGCCCCTTTGCCAAGGGCGTGCATGTCAAGGACCAGATCCACTATGTGGTGAGCGATGCGCAGGATGCCGAAGCGGTCGCGCACGACCTGCACCGCGAGCTCGAAGCGCTGGCCGAAGCCAACCCCGACAAGCGAGACACCACCTTGCTGATCCTGCCCCAGGCTTTGCATGATTTTCTGGATTTCAATGATTTCCTGGAGATCGCTGACGAAATGATCGAAGAGCTGGATCTGGGCGGCATCCTGCAGGTGGCGTCCTTCCACCCCCTGTTCCAGTTCGAGGGCACCACCATCGATGATGTGACCAACTGCACGAATCGCTCGCCGTACCCGATCCTGCACCTGCTGCGCGAGGAGAGCATCGACAAAGCGGTGGAGGCCTTTCCCGAGGCGGATGCGATTTATGAAAAGAACATGGACACGCTCGATGCGCTGGGCATGGAGGGCTGGCTGGATCTGGGCGTGGGCCCACGCTGCCCCTTTCCGCACCCAGGCGCTGCCAGCGACAAGGCCAAGGAATGAAAACGATGAAAGCACCGCGCGCTGCAGGCCGTGGCACCACCAAGCCCACCGCCCCCGATGTTGCCCAGCAGCTGGAGCTCAAGCCCGGCCAGTCGATTGAACTGCTCAAGGCGCTGCACATCCTCACGCGCGATGGCAAGCTCAACCAGGATTCACGCCGCAAGCTCAAGCAGGTCTACCACCTCTACCAGTTCATCGAGCCTTTGCTCACCGAGCTGTCGGCGCAGGACCACCCGGTCAGCCTGGCCGACCATGGCGCGGGAAAATCCTACCTCGGCTTTATCCTCTACGACCTGTTTTTCAAGAACCTGGGCCGTGGCCATATCTACGGCATCGAAACCCGTGCGCCTTTGGTCGAGGCCTCGCAGCAGTTGGCCGCCGACCTGGGCTTTGACCGCATGTCGTTTCTCAACATGTCGGTCGCGGATTCGACCCGCACCGATGCGGTGCCCGAGCGCTTCGATGTGGTCACCGCACTGCATGCCTGCGATACCGCCACCGATGACGCCATTGCTTTTGGCCTGGAAAAGCAGGCCCGCGCGATGGTGCTGGTGCCCTGCTGCCAGGCCGAAGTGGCGGCCTGCCTGCGCCAGAATAAGGCCATGAGCCTGTCGCGCACTCCGTTGGCAGAACTCTGGCGCCACCCCATCCACACGCGCGAGATGGGCAGCCAGATCACCAATGTGCTGCGCTGCCTCTACCTGGAAAGCCAGGGCTACCAGGTCACCGTCACCGAGCTGGTCGGCTGGGAACACAGCATGAAGAACGAGCTGATCCTTGCCAAGTACACGGGCCAGAAAAAACGTGCGGCGGCCGAGCGGCTGCAGCAGCTGTTGGTCGAGTTCGGTCTGGACCAGTCCTTGCAGCATCGCTACCGGATGGATTGAACATTGGCATCAGCTGGGCTGGGCGGGAGTGATGGGTGCTGAACCAAAAGCCCTGGTAGCGCCCGCCAGCAGCCTTGGCGCTGGCCTTCGTTGCCGGCTTATAACGCACAAACGTATCGCTTCCATGACGGCGCCGTGACGTCATCGGATATTCATGGAGCCGTCATTTCTGCTTTCTAGACTGGGCCTTCCCTCAGGCAGTCCCACCATCAGGAGAGTCCCAGCGATGAGCAAATCCATTTCCGACAAAGTCGTCCGCAACACGGAAGGCAACACCCCTTTCAGCACCATCCTTGAAACGCATATGTCGCGCCGCCTGGTGATGCGCGGCAGCCTGGGCTCGGCCCTGGCGCTGTTTGCCGGTGCGAGCATCTCCGCCTGTGGTGGCGGCGGCGATGGCGATGATGACAAGGCCGTCAAGCTCGGCTTTGCCTCGCTGCCCAACTCGATGACGGACGCCTGCGTGGTGCCCGCCGGCTATGTGGCCTCGGTCATCGGTGCCTGGGGCACGCCACTTAACGACCAGGCCGCGCCCTGGAGCAATGAAGGCCGCAACACCTCGCAAGACCTGCTGCATTCCACCGGCATGCACCATGACGGCATGCATTACTTCCCGCTGGCAGGCAGCTCCAGCGAAGGCCTGCTGGTGGTCAACCACGAGTACATCGACGAAAAGGCCTTGCACCCCAACGGCCCCACCTCGGTGGGCGGCAAGCGCCCGGCAGAAGAAGTGCGCAAGGAGATCAACGCCCATGGTGTGGCGGTGATGCATGTGCGCAAGCAGGGTAGCCAGTGGGAGATCATCCAGAACTCGCGCTACAACCGCCGCTTTACCTCGGCCACGCCGATGAACCTGTCCGGCCCCGTGGCAGGAACCGACTGGGTCAAGACGCCGTTCTCGACCACCGGCAGCCAAGTGCGCGGCACCAACAACAACTGCGGCAATGGCACCACGCCTTGGGGCACCTACATCACCGCCGAAGAAAACTGGGCGGCCTGCTTTGTCAACACCGGCGAGCAAACCGCCGCACAAAAGCGCGTGGGCGTGCAGGCCAAGCTGGGCCGCTACCAGTGGGAAACCGCAGCGGGCGACGCGAGCGAGCAGCAGGGCGAATTTGCCCGCTTCAACATCACTGCCACTGGCACCGACGGCCTGCAGGACTGGCGCAATGAGGTCAACGGCTTTGGCTACCTGGTCGAGATCGATCCGTATGACCCCGGGAGCACGGCCACCAAGCGCACCGCGATGGGCCGCTTTGCCCACGAAGGCGCCGCCTACGGCATCCCGGTGGCTGGCAAGCCGCTGGCCTTCTACAGCGGCGATGATTCGCGCTTTGAGTACATCTACCGCTTTGTGTCCGAAGCGCTGTGGGACCCCAAGGATGCCGAGCGCAGCGACCGCATTGCCGTGGGCCACAAGTACTTGGACAAGGGCACCTTGT
Source organism: Comamonas sp. 23 (assembly GCF_049601575.1). Lineage (NCBI taxonomy): Bacteria > Pseudomonadati > Pseudomonadota > Betaproteobacteria > Burkholderiales > Comamonadaceae > Comamonas > Comamonas sp. 23. The sequence goes on from NZ_CP187127.1 coordinate 1,186,496, forward strand.
ATGTGGCGCGCTTTGATGCCGAAGGCAAGGGCGAATGGCTGGCGCTGACTCCGGCGACCAAGGGCAAGGACGGCCGCAGCCTGGGCGAGGCCTTTGGCAATATCGATGCCATCCTGATCAACACGCGCGGCGCGGCAGATTTTGTCGGTGCCACCCCGATGGACCGTCCCGAGTGGACCGCTGTGCACCCCAGCAATGGCGATGTCTACCTGACCCTGACCAACAACACCAGCCGCAATGCCGAGCGCGGCACCAACCCGGCCAATCCGCGCCTGAACAATGTCAACGGCCACATCGTGCGCTGGCACGACGATGCTGGTGCCAACACCTTCCGCTGGGACATCTTTGTGTTCGGCTCGGACGCGGCGGGCAATGCCGACACCAACCGCTCGGGCCTGACCGAGATGAACCAGCTGGCCAGCCCTGATGGCATTGCCTTCGATGACCGCGGCATTCTGTGGATCCAGACCGACAACGGCATCGATGGCGGCCGCAACAATGCCGTCGCCAAGGCCACCAATGACCAGATGCTGGCCGTGGTGCCCGGTGCTATGAAGGATGCCAAGGGCACGGGCCCGGTCATCAATGCGGCCAACCAGGCCGAGCTGCGCCGCTTCTTTGTCGGCCCCAACGAGGCCGAGATCACCGGCTTTGCCTATACCCCCGACCACACCAGCATCTTCCTCAACATCCAGCACCCGGTGAACTGGCCTGCCTATGGCACGGCCGATGCCACCCGCGCGCCCGATGGCAAGGTGCGCCCACGCTCGTCGACGGTGGTGATCCAGAAGGTGGACGGCGGCCCGATCGGCGTCTGATACTTTAGCCGCGCTGCATAGAAAAAGCCGCCGGTCCTGGGCATCCAGGGTCGGCGGCTTTGGTTTGGGCGCTTGTTGTGTTAATCAGCCTGCGGTCGCGCCCGAGGTCTTCACCACTTGCTTCCACTTCTCGTTTTCAGCAGCGATGAACTTGCCAAATTCCGCTTGCGATTCGGTCACCACTTCGCCGCCCTGGTCACCAATCTTTTTGATCACGTCAGGCTTTTGCAACACCTTGATGATCGCGGCATGCAGCTTGGCCTGCACATCGGCGGGCGTCTTGGTGGGGGCGAAAAGACCAAACCAGGAGGTGGCCTCGTAGCCCGGCACGCCCGCTTCGGCAACGGTAGGCACATCGGGCAGCTCGGGCGAGCGCTTGGCGGTGGTCACGGCCAACGGGCGCAGCTTGCCCGAGCGCACATGCTGGATGGCCGAGGGCATGTTGTCGAACATGATCGCAATCTGGTTGCCCAGCAGGTCGGTCACGGCCGGCGCGCTGCCCTTGTAGGGGATGTGGATCATGTCGACCTTGGCCATCATCTTGAACAGCTCACCGGACAGATGGATGGAGCTGCCGCTGCCCGAGGAGCCAAAGTTCACCTGGCCGGGATGGGCCTGGGCGTAGCTGATTAGCTCCTTGACGTTCTTGAAAGGCTGGGCGGGATTGGCCACCAGCAGGTTGGGCACATTGGCCACGCGGGTCAGCGGCGCGAAGTCCTTGTTGGGGCTGAAGGGCATCTTCTTGTAGAGCCATTCATTGATCGCGTGGGTGCCCACGGTGCCCATGAAGATGGTGTAGCCGTCAGCAGGCGCACGTGCGGCAAACTGCCCGCCGATATTGCCACCGGCTCCGGCACGGTTGTCGATGATGACTGGCTGGCCCAGCTCCTCGCCCAGCGACTGGCCGACGATGCGGGCCAGGATGTCGGTGGTGCCGCCGGCCACAAAGGGTACGACCATCGTGATGGGTTTGTTGGGGAAGGCCTCTGCCGCAAAGGCAGCAGGCATGAGGGCTGCCCCCAGGCTGGCAGCGGCAATGGCTTGCAGCACGGTGCGGCGGGCGTTGAGGCGGATGGTGTTCATGGGTATCTCCAAAGCAAAGTGAAAAAGGCTGCCACTTGTTTTGTCAGTGCTTGTGGGGTCTCGCGTGACAGCCGGAGGAAGGGAAGGCCTGGCCTGTTGTTCTGAGCCGCTAACACGGCCCAGAAAACCGCAGGTTTGCGATTGAGGCTTGGCGCCCCCGACGAGGCGTCAAGCCGCAGGCATTACAGGCGTAAGACAAGGCTTGGCAACGACGTATCAAGGGTTGTGTTAGCGGCGTTTATGGCCAGAAGAGGGAGGAGCCGATATAGATGGCCCCCACGACAAACATCGAGACCACGGTGTAGCCCATGATGTCCTTGAGTTTGAGCTTGGACAGCGCCAGCGCCGGCAGGATCCAGAAAGGCTGCACCAGGTCGTTCCAGCCATTGCCCAGCATCACCGACATGGCGGTGTGGGCCTGCGATGCGCCCAGGGTCTTGGCCGCTTCAATCATGAACGGGCCTTGCAGCACCCAGTGGCCGCCGCCAGAGGGCGCAAAGAAGTTGATGAAGAACGAGCTCACCAGGCCCCACAGCGGCAGGGTGTAGGCGGTCGAGAAGCTCACAAACACATGGGCGATCGATTCGACCAGGCCCGAGGCATGCATGATGGCCATGATGCCGGCGTAGAACGGGAACTGCAGGATGATGCCGCCAATGGTCTTGACGCCTTCATTGACCTTTTCCACATATTTCATCGGCGTGCCCAGCAGCAAGATGCCCAGGAACAGGATGAAGAAATTGATCATGTTCAGATCGAGGCTGCCGTTTTGCATGAAGTGCATCGCCACGAAGGCCATGCCGGTCAGGCCAATCAGCCAGCTCAGGATGCGGCTGTTGTTCAGGCGACCGGCAAAGGTCTTTTCATCGCCCAACAGGTTGGCGGCCGACGCGCCCTTGGCCTCTTCGTTGCTGGCCAGTTCAGGGCTGATTTCGGTGACCTTTTCTCCGGCCTTGGGGTGCATCGCTGCATTGATCAGCGGCAGCACGATCAGCACGGCCAGGGCCGTGAGCAGGATGTGGGGCGAGAAGATGGTTTCGCTCAAGGGGATGATGCCCATCTGCTTTTCAAAGCTGTGGCCCTTGGTGGAGATCAGCACCGGGATGGTGGCCGACAGCCCCAGGCTGTACATCGTGAAACCCGTATAGGCCGAGGCGATGATCAGCGGGTAGTGCACGCCCTTGACGCGCAGGGCCAGCTTCTTGGCCATGATGCCGCCAATCACCAGACCAAAACCCCAGTTGAGGTAGCTGCCTACGCAGCCCACGACAGTGGCCATGATGATGGCGCCGCGCGGCGTGTTCACCAGGGCCGCGATGCGGTTGAGGAAACGGTCCACCACCGGCGCTGCGGCCAGCACATAGCCCATCACCAGAATCACCGCCATCTGGGTGGTAAAGGCCAGCAGACTCCAAAAGCCCTTGCCCCAGTCCTGCACTACCAGGTTGATGGGCCGGCTCTCCACGGCAAAGGCCAGCACCATGGTCAGCAAGGTGAGCAGGATCGCGAACACGAAGGGGTCGGGCAGATACTTGCGCATCAGCTCGGTGAAAAAAGCGGTGATTTTTGACATCAATGTCTCTTGTTATCGATGGAGGGAGCAAAGGTGGGCGTGTACCAGACACGCTCAGGAAAAAGGCTAGACCGGTGCCACGCCCACGGTCATGCCGCCGCAGACATAGAGCGCCTGCCCGGTGACAAAACCGCTGCGCTCGTCGAGCATGTAGGCCACGGCATGGGCCACGTCATCGGGCGTGCCCACACGCTTGACGGGCACGGACTGGATGATCTTTTGCGTGCGCTCGGCGCCCGGCGGGTTGGCCTTGTCAAACAGCTCGGTGCGGATGGGGCCGGGGCCAATCGCATTGGCGGTGATACCCCATTGGCCCAGCTCCAGCGCCCAGACGCGGGTCATGCCGATCAGGCCGGCCTTGGTCGCGGCGTAGGCGGTGCGCAAATCCTTGCCCAGAGCTGCGCGCGAGGACATGTTGACGATGCGGCCAAAGCGCGCCGCTTGCATGCCGGGCAGCAAGGCCTGCATGCACTGGAAGGCGCAGCGCAGGTTCAGCGATACGGCCAGATCAAATTCGGCCAGCGTCTGGCTGGCGGAGTCGTTGGGCACGACGATGCCAACGTTGTTCACCAGGCGGGTGATAGGGCCGCCAGCGAGCGCTTCGCCCAGCGCGCGCGCCGTGTCTTCGGCGCTGCTGAGGTCGGCCTGGATCGCGACAAAACCTGCCGGCACCTGGTCAATCTGGCGGTCGATGATGACCGGGTCGTAACCATCGGCGTGGCAGCGCAGCGCAGCGGCTGCACCAATGCCAGCGCCGCCGCCGGTGATAAGCACGCGTGGGCGTGCGGAGGTCGATGGGGTCAATGGAGTGGACATAGCGGTTTCCAAGAAAGGCGTCACAGGCAGCACTGGCCGGCCACGTAGGCTTTGCGCCAGCGCGTGATGCGCACCTGGGCAAACAGATCGGCTTGGTAGAAGGGATCGGATTCGATAAAGGCCTGGGCTGCTTCGCGCGTGTCCAGGTCCACCACATAGAGGCCACCGCCCATGTCGCTGCCGTCGTCCTGCAGCTTGGCGCCGCAGGCCAGCAGCAGCTGGGCATTGCGCGCCAGAAAGTCTAGGTGTGCCGGGCGGTGGGCCTGGCGCACGGCCTGGTGCTCGGGCTTGTCGAAAGTCTCAATGATGTAGGGCATGGTGGCTCCGGGATAGGGCGCGGCAGGCGGGCGTTGGGCTGCTGCCGCAGTAATACGGTTGTCTGGATGCAGGTCTTAGACCGTGGCAATCGGGGTCACGGGCGAGGCAATGGCGCCGGGCAGGTTCAGCGGCGGGGCCGTCAGCAAAAAGCGGCTGCGCCCATGGGCGCGCAGCCACTGCGCCAGCGGCGTCAGGTGCCACAGCTCGCCCAGGTGCAGGCCCAGCTTGAACAGGCAGTGCTCATGCAGCGGCAACGCCGCGCAGCAATCGGCACCGGGCTGGGCCGGGTGGGCTTCGACGGCATAGTTGTCGGCCGCGATCACGGCGATCTGGCTGTCGCTGATCCACTGCAGCAGCTTCTCGTCGCGGCCATTGAGCACCGCGCAGCTGTTGTTCAGCACAACCGGGTCGGGACTCTTTTGCATCGCCAGCACGGCCTGGGCAAAACCAGTGTGCAGGCAGAGCATGTCGCCGGGCTCGATCTCCAGCCGGTCAGCCTCGATCACGCGCATCCACTCGTCGTAGCCGATCAGCGTGCGGGCATCGCCGTAGTGCGCATGCAGGTCCATCATCACGCCCCGGCCTTGCACGCCGTTCTGGGCCATGCCCTCGATGCCCAGCGCCTTGGCGCAGCTGGTGCTGCCGCTGCTCTCGGCCGTGGGCATCCCGGTGTCGCTGACCAGCAGCGGCCCCAGCACATCGCGGCCTGCGGCAAAGCCGTTGTAATAGAGCGGCTCGGGCACGCCGTCGCCATTGGCATCAAACAGCTGGCCGGCATGGGCCAGGCCATCCCACTGGGTGGAGTACTGCAGCGACAGCACGGCCATGTCGTCCGACAGCACATCGGTGCGGCCAGGCTCCAGGTCGCCGAGCAGACAGTTGAAGTTGACCAGGCCCTTGCGCTGCAGGGGGCGCAGCACAGGTGGCTTGCGGTTGGGGTTGAGGGCACTGCCGCCGGGGTAATCGAGTGGCAGGCTGAGCGAAAAGCGCAGGCCTTCCTGCACCTCGGCCACGCCCTGGCGCACCTTGGCTGCCGTCAGCAGGTTGAGGCGGCCAAGTTGGTCATCGGGGCCGAAGTCGCCCCAGGTCGATCCTGCAGGGCGCTGCTTCCAGCGTGGATTGGCATCGGACATGCTTGTCTCCTTGGTTGAGGAAGGGCTGCAGCGGGCGGTTGTTGTTCTTGGTACCCGTCTGCATGGTGTAAGGCGACTGCCTCAGTGTTTTTGCAAAAAGCTGCCCAGTGCCAGGTCAAAGGCCTGGGGCACTTCGAGGTTGGACAGGTGCGAGGCCGGCACCGTCGCCAGCTCCGAGCTGGCAATGGCGGCATGCATGGCCTGGGCATCGGCCACCGTGGTAACAGGGTCGGCACTGCCACCAATCAGCAAGGTGGGGGTCTGGATGCGGGCGATATCGGCGCGCAGGTCTTCGGCGGCCAGGGCCTCGCAGCAGCTGGCATAGCCTTCGGGGGCAATGCCGGCGATCCAGGCCTGGGCGGCCCGCACCACCTGGGGCTGGCTGGCGATAAAGCCTTCGGTGAACCAGCGGCTGGGTGACGAGTCGGCCAGCGTTTGCATCGCTGCAGCGCCATTGGCACGCACCAGCGCGGCACGGTCGCGCCAGCTGGCTTCGGCGCCAATCTTGGCGGCGCTGTTGGCCACGGTGATGCTGCGCATGCGTGCGCCGGCATGCACGCCCAGCCAGAGCCCTGTGAGGCCGCCCATCGAGATACCGCAGAAATGGGCCTGGTCAATGCCCAGGCTGTCCAGAATGGCCAGCACATCGCCGCCCAGTTGTGCAAACTGGTAGGGGCCAGGGCTCACCACGCTGGCGCCGTGGCCCCGGGTGTCATAGCGCAGCACGCGGTACTGGCTGCTGAAGGTGTGGGCCTGGGCATCCCACATGTCCAAGGTGGTGCCCAGCGAGTTGGAGAACACCAGCACCGGCGCGCCCTCGGGGCCTTGCAGATCGATGTTGAACATGCCGGTCGCAGTGGTGATTTGTTGTGTTGCCATGGCGTTCTGTCCTTCAAAAAATGCCCCTGCATCGCTGCGCGGGCGTGGCTGCGCCAAGGTGGGCGAGGCAGCAGCGCGGGTGTTTTGGGGGGAGGATGGAGAGACGCGGGGGCAAGGCGCGGCCGTTGCAGGCCCGCGCTTGCCGCCGCTAGGGGCGTCAGACTTTTTCGAGGATCACGGCAATGCCCTGGCCCACGCCGATGCACATGGTGCACAGTGCGTAGCGGCCACCCAGTGCATGCAGCTGGTTGACGGCGGTGGTAGCGAGGCGTGCGCCCGATGCGCCCAGCGGGTGGCCCAGCGCAATCGCGCCGCCCCATTGGTTGACGCGCTGGTCGTCATCCGCAATACCCAGGTCGCGAAGCACGGCCAGGCCTTGGGCGGCAAAGGCTTCGTTGAGCTCGATGACATCCATGTCGGCCAAGCTCAGGCCGGCCAGCGCCAGCACCTTGCGCACGGCAGGGGCCGGGCCAAAGCCCATGATGCGCGGTGCCACACCGGCCGTCGCCATGGCCACCACACGGGCGCGCGGGGTCAGTCCGTATTGCTGGGCGGCTTCTTCATTGGCCAGCAGCAGGGCGCAGGCGCCGTCGTTCACGCCCGAGGCATTGCCGGCCGTCACGGTACCGCCTTCGCGCACCACGCCCTTGAGCTTGGCCAGCGCTTCGATCGTGGTGGCACGGGGGTGCTCATCCTGGCTGATCACCAGTGCATCGCCCTTTTTCTGCGCAATGGTCACGGCCACGATCTCGCGGGCCAGGTGGCCGGCGGCGATGGCCGCTGCGGCCTTTTGCTGCGAGGCCAAGGCCATGCGGTCCTGGGCGTCGCGTTCGATCTTGAAGTCGTCGGCCACGTTCTCGGCCGTCTCGGGCATGGAGTCCACGCCGTACAGCGCCTTCATCTGCTTGTTGACAAAGCGCCAGCCAATGGTGGTGTCGTAGACGGCATTGTTGCGGCTGAAGGCGGACTCGGCCTTGGGCATCACAAAGGGGGCGCGGCTCATCGATTCCACACCACCGGCGATCATCAGGCGTGCTTCGCCGGACTTGATGGCGCGGGCGGCCGTGCCCACGGCATCCAGGCCCGAGCCGCAGAGGCGGTTGACGGTGGCGCCGGGCACCTCGATGGGCAGTCCCGCGAGCAGGCTGGACATGCGGGCCACATTGCGGTTGTCTTCGCCGGCCTGGTTGGCGCAGCCGTAGATCACATCGGTCACGGCCGTCCAGTCCACACCGGGGTTGCGCTCCATCAGCGCCTTGATGGGCACGGCGCCCAGGTCATCGGTGCGCACACCGGCAAGCGCGCCGCCGTAGCGGCCAAAGGGGGTGCGCACGGCGTCGCAGATATAGGCGTTGGTCATGGTGGTCTCCTTGGATGAGTACAGATCGGCGCTGCGCTTAGAGCAGGCTCAGGCCAATCATTTTTTCGAGTTCGGCCTTGTCCAGACCGTCGACGGTGTCGATGAGCTTGAGGCCTTGGGGCGTGACCTCGATGGTGGCCACGTCGGTGTAGATGCGCTTGACGCAGCCAATGCCGGTCAGCGGATAGCTGCATTGCTTGACGATCTTGCTCTCGCCCTTCTTGGTCAGCAGGTCCATCATCACCCAGGTCTCTTTGGCACCAATGGCCAGGTCCATCGCGCCGCCCACGGCGGGAATGGCGCCGGCTTCACCGGTGCTCCAGTTGGCCAGGTCGCCGTTCTCTGCCACCTGGAAAGCGCCGAGCACGCAGATGTCGAGGTGGCCGCCGCGCATCATCGCAAAGCTGTCGGCATGGTGGAAGAAGCTGCCGCCCGCCAGCAAGGTGACGGGCTGCTTGCCGGCGTTGGTGAGGTCATAGTCTTCCTCGCCAGCGGCGGGTGCCGGGCCCATGCCCAGGATGCCGTTTTCCGACTGCAGGATGACTTCGCGGTCCTGGGGGATGTGGTTGGCCACAGCCGTCGGCTGGCCAATGCCCAGGTTCACGTAGGCGCCGTCATGGATGTCCTGCGCCACGCGGGCGGCCAGTTCGTCTTTCGTGCGTTTTTGGTAGCTGCTCATGGTCTTGTCTCCTGCTTCAGGCTGTTTTTTTGAATCCACCGGCTTGCGTGGCAACGCGCTCGATCTTGATGACCTGGTTGACATAGATGCCAGGGGTGACCACGGCCTCGGGGTCGAGCTGGCCCAGCTCCACGATCTCATGCACGGTGGCCATGGTGTACTTGGCAGCGGTGGCCATCACCGGGCCAAAGTTGCGCGCCGATTTGCGGTAGGTGAGGTTGCCCCAGCGGTCGCCTTGCTCGGCCTTGATCAGCGCCACATCGCCATAGATGGGGTACTCGAGCACATAGTGCTTGCCGTTGATCTCGCGCGTTTCCTTGCCCGCTGCCAGCTCGGTGCCGTAGGCGGTGGGGCAGAAGAACGCGCCGATGCCGGCGCCCGCAGCGCGCATGCGCTCGGCCAGGTTGCCCTGGGGCACCACTTCGAGCTCGATCTTGCCGCTGCGGTAGAGCTCGTCAAACACATAGCTGTCGACCTGGCGCGGGAAGCTGCAAATGATCTTGCGCACCGCGCCAGTCTTGAGCAGGGCCGCCAGGCCCGTGTCGCCATTGCCGGCGTTGTTGTTGACCACCGTGAGGTCGCGCGCACCTTGCGCGATCAGGCCATCAATAAGGGCTGCGGGAATGCCGGCGGTGCCAAAGCCGCCGATGAGCACGGTCGAGCCGTCCTGGACGCGGCTGAGGGACTCGGCAATCGAGTCCGAAATCTTGTTGATCATCTTGTCTCCTGGTTCTGTACATGGGTCGCAACAGGCTGCTGATCCCGCTGCGGAATGGTCGCGCTGCGCTGTGGCAGTGCCTGTACCGCGTGCGACAAATGCAATGCCGAGGCTGCCTGCGCGAGACTTGGGAATGCATTTGAGAGGATCGGCGGCCTTTGGTAGGGCTCTTGGATGAAATGTTCGTATATAGAACATTAGTTCGCTAAAAGAATTATAGACTGCCTGATAATCCGCTACCCGATGTCCCTGCGATTTGCTTTTGTATTGCCAGGGACCCGCTCCACGCCAACGACCAAGATTGCGGCCTATGAAAGAAGAAGACCCGACCCTCCGCCCCAGTGACAGCTATGTGCAGTCCTTCGCGCGCGGGCTGGAGGTCATCCGCAGCTTTGGCGCTGCCGCGCCGCGCCAGACCTTGACGGAAGTGGCCGAGGCCACCGGCATGACGCGTGCCGGGGCGCGCCGCATTCTGCTGACCTTGCAGACCCTGGGCTATGTGCGGGTGGAGGGCCGTTTGTTTGCGCTCACGCCGCGCATTCTGGATCTGGGCTTCGCCTATCTGTCGTCGATGCCGGTCTGGAACCTGGCCCAGCCAGTGATGGATGCGCTGGTCGAGCAGACGCACGAGTCCTGCTCCATCGCCGTGCTCGATGGCCAGGATGTTGTCTATGTGTTGCGCGTACACACGCACAAGATCATGAGCACCAACTTAGGCATGGGCTCGCGCCTGCCGAGTTTCTGGACGTCGCTCGGCCGGGTGCTGCTGGCCGAGCTGCCGTCGCAGGAGCTGCAGGCCTTGCTGCAGGGCCGCGACCGCACGCTGTTCACGCGCTTCACGATCCAGGACGATGCGCAGTTGCTGGCCGAGCTGGCCCAGGTGCGCGCGCAGGGCTGGTGCCTGCTCAACCAGGAGCTGGAAGAGGGCCTCACCTCGGTCGCAGCCCCCATCCGCAATGCCAGCGGCCAGGTGGTGGCTGCGATGAACATCAGCGGCCAGGCCAACCGCACGACACCCGAGATCATGCAGGGCGAGCTGCTGCCCCAGCTGTTGCAGGCGGCTGGGCGCGTCTCAGGCCTGCTGGGCTACCAGCCGGGTCGTGGCATGGGCGGCAAGATCGTGCCACGCTGCTGAGTGGCGGGCGCCGCTGCGCGCTTGGGCTCGGGCCTCATCGCTCCCCCATCGCTTTGATGCGCCCAGGCCGGTCGCAGGCTGCGGCTCGCCATGCCCTGGCCCCGGTAAGCCCTTTGTTGCAGGGGGAATTTCTCTGCTTCGAGCCGTGCCAAGCGCGGGCTGCGACTGCGCGCAGCCCGCCCATGCGCTGCAGTTGCGGCGTTTCTTAATACAACCTGAAGGCGGTCAAAGAAAGCTCCTACTGTGGGTTTGTTGCTGCCTCGCATTCGTTTCTTAAAGATATGTAAATGAGAACCATTTTCCTCTTTAAGATGTGCGAGCTTTTCCCGGTGGTAGCCAACCAGAGTGCGGATTCTCCCTGCGGTACAGCCAAACCGAACACATACCAAAGCGATACAAGGAACTGGAATGGCTTTCAAAACACAAGCCGTGGCAGCAGCAGTGGCGCTGCTGTGCACGGGCCATGCAGCGGCGCAGCAGGCGCCGGCTGAGACAACGCTGCAGGAAGTGCGCGTGCAGGGCGATACCGCAGCGGACGTGGGCTATGCAGCGCCTACGGCCAAGAGCGCCACCAAGATCGAAGCGCCGTTGCGCGATATTCCGCAAACGGTGAACGTGGTGCCCCAGCAGCTGATGCGCGACCAGGCCGTGCAGTCGATGCAGGACGTGCTCAAGGCGGTGCCCGGCATTGGCCTGTCGCATGGCGATGGCCAGCGCGACCAGGTGACGATCCGGGGCTTTTCGGCCATTGCCGACCAGTTTGTCGACGGCGTGCGCGATGACGCGCTGTATTTCCGTGACCTGTCCAATGTCGAGCAGGTCGAGGTGCTCAAGGGCCCGGCATCGGTGCTGTATGGCCGGGGCTCTTCGGGTGGCTTGATCAACCGCATCACCAAGAAGCCCGGCATTGACCGCAGCGAGGTGGGTCTGACCCTGGGCAGCTGGAACCAGCGCCGGGGCGAGTTTGACCTGGCACGCGCGCCGCAGGACAGCATCGTCTCCTACCGCCTGACCGGCGCCATCGAGCGCGCCGACAGCTACCGCGACCAGCAGTTTCTGGACCGCAAGGCGCTGGCCGGCTCGGTGCAGTTCAAGTTCAGTGCGGACACGCAGTTGCTGCTGCAGGCCGACTACCTCAAGGACAGCCGCCTCACTGACTTCGGCATTCCCGCCTTCCAGGGCCGGCCGGTCAACGTGTCGCCCCGCACCTACTTTGGCGCGGCCAATGCACGCGATACCGATGTCAGCACCTCCGAGGTGTATTCGGCATCGGCCACCTTGAGCCACCGCTTCAACGACAGCCTGAGCCTGCGCAATGTGCTGCGCTACTACGACTACAGCCTGGACCGCAGCAACACCCTGGTTGGCTCGGTGAATGAGAAGGCGCAGACGGCGACCCTCAACCGTGGCCATCTGGAGCGTAACGAGCACGGCTTTTTCAACCAGCTGGAGTTGACGCAGAAGCTGGATCTGGCGGGCATGCAGCACCAGGTGCTGTACGGGCTGGAGCTGGGCCGCCAGAACAAGGGCCTGCTGAGCATCAGCCAGAGCAATGTGGGCACGGTATCGCTGTTCAACCCGGTGCTGCCGGTTGTCTCGCCGGTGCTGACGGCTGCACCGTCTGCCAACAACGACAGCGTCTTCAGCGTGGCCAGTGCTTATGTGCAGGACATGGTCACCCTGGCCCCGGAATGGAAGCTGCTGGCCGGCGTGCGCTATGACCGCTTCCGCCAGGAAACCGACAACTACACGCCAGGCAGCGTCAACCTGGGCCGCACCGATGTGGCCTGGAGCCCGCGCGTCGGCCTGGTCTACCAGCCCAGCAATGCGCTGTCGTACTACGTGTCGTTCAGCAAGTCCTTCCAGCCCTCGGGCGAGACCTTTGCGCTGGCTGCCAACAATGCCCAGCTGGCGCCTGAGAAAACCAGCAGCCGTGAGGTCGGTGTGAAGTGGGATCTGCTCGACGGCAAGGCCAGCGCCAATGCGGCGCTGTTCGAGATCGAGCGCACCAATATCAAGAGCGTGGACCCTGTGACCAACACCTTGGTGCCCCTGGGCGTGCAGCGCACGCGCGGCCTGGAGCTGAGCTTTGCCGGTGACCTGTCGCAGGGCTGGCAGATCTGGTCGGGCTATGCCTACCTGCTCAGCGAGATGACCTCGTCGCCGGCAGTGGACGCCGGCCAGGCCGTGCAAGGCAAGCGCGCCACCCTGACGCCCAAGCACAGCGCCAATATCTGGGTCACCAAGGCCCTGGGCCATGGCTTTGGCGCCGGTGGCGGCATCAGCTATGTCGGTGCGCGTTTTGCCAACCCTGGCAATACCGTTGTGCTGCCAGGCTACGCCACCTTGGATGCCATGGCCTACTACCGCCTGAACAACGTGGACCTGCAGCTCAAGCTCAACAACCTCCTGGACAAGCGCTACATCGTAGCCGGCCACGGCTCCTCGCCCAATCTGAACCTGCCGGGCGCGCCGCGCTCGGTGCAACTGGTGGCGCGTTACCGCTTCTAAGCTGCAAGGCTGGTATGGAAAAAGGCCATCTGCCCATGGGGTGGATGGCTTTGTGTTGTTAGTAGTGCTGTGACAGCTTGGGGCAGCCCCTGTGCGCTAGGTGGCTGCGAGTGGGGGCAGATGCTGCCATTGCGTAGTGCATAGGGCACAGCGTTGATAATGGAGCGGCTTTTCCTCTGTCGTCCTTTGCTGACGTTTTCACCATGGCCCGCCTTCCCCGACTCAGTCTTCCCGACATGCCGCACCATGTGCTGCACCGGGGCAACAACCGGCAGACGGTCTTTGTCGATGACGAGGATTCCCAGCACTTCAGCGACTTGTTGCGCCAGCTCGCGCAGACCCACCTGGTGGCAGTGCATGCCTATGTGCTGATGCCCAACCATTTCCATCTGCTGATAACACCCCAGACCGAGCAGGGCCTGCCGCTCTTGATGCAGGCGCTTGGCCGGGCCTATGTGCGCTATTTCAATGCGCGGCATGGGCGCAGCGGCACCTTGTGGGAAGGGCGCTACCGCTCGACGGTTGTGGAGCCGGCCACGTCGTTGCTGCAATGCATCATCTATATCGATTCCAACCCGCAGCGCGCAGGCCTGGTCGCCAAGGCCGAAGACTACCCTTGGTCCAGCTGTGCGCACCATTTAGGTGCAAAACCGATGGCCTGGTTGCGCGATCCGGCGGCCTTCTGGGCGCTGGGTAACACCCCCTTCGCGCGGGAGGCGCGCTATGCCCAAATGCTCGCTTATGGCTTGTCGCAGCGTGAGTCCGGGGCGCTGACCGATGCCGTGCAAGGCGGCTGGGCGATGGGCAGCGAGGACTTTGTGCAGTCTTTGCAGTCCAAAACGGTGCGCAGGCTGCACAAAAAGAGTGCGGGACGCCCGCGATTGGTAGATCCCTCCGCCGATTGAATTGAAAATGTCATATAAATCAACGATAATTTTGCTATTTTTAATATGACCCCAATTAATTGTTGAGAAAAATCATTTGAAAATAATTAGTATCTGACCCCAAATAAAAAACTTGCTCGGGTATTGCCAGCTGCTCTACATTGACCTTCCCGCGATAGATTATTTGAAGGATTGCGCCATGTCGGCTTCTGCACGCGAGCACATGCAAGCTCAGGGTCTGTATGACCCGACTCTGGAACACGATGCCTGCGGCGTCGGTTTTGTGGCCCACATCAAGGGCCAGAAGAGCCATGCCATCGTGACCCAGGCTCTGAAGATTCTGGAGAATCTGGACCACCGGGGTGCGGTGGGTGCCGACAAGCTGATGGGTGATGGCGCCGGTATCCTCATCCAGTTGCCCGATGCGCTCTACCGCGACGAGATGGCCGCCCAGGGCGTCAAGCTGCCGCCGTTTGGCGAGTACGGCGTGGGCATGGTGTTCCTGCCCAAGGAACATGCATCGCGTCTGGCCTGCGAGGAAGAGCTCGAGCGCGCCATCAAGGCCGAAGGCCAGGTGCTGCTGGGCTGGCGCGATGTGCCGGTCAACCGCGAAATGCCGATGTCGCCCACGGTGCGCGAAAAAGAACCGGTCATCCGCCAGGTGTTCATCGGCCGTGGAGCCGATGTGATCGTGCAGGATGCGCTGGAGCGCAAGCTGTATGTGATCCGCAAGACCGCCAGCGCGGCCATCCAGAACCTGCAGCTCAAGTACAGCAAAGAGTACTACGTGCCCAGCATGAGCAGCCGCACTGTGATCTACAAGGGCCTGCTGCTGGCCGACCAGGTGGGCACCTACTTCCGCGATCTGGAAGACGAACGCTGCGTCTCGGCGCTGGGCCTGGTGCACCAGCGCTTCTCGACCAACACCTTCCCCGAGTGGCCGCTGGCCCACCCTTACCGCTATGTGGCGCACAACGGTGAAATCAACACCGTCAAGGGCAACTACAACTGGATGCGCGCCCGCGAAGGCGTGATGAGCTCGCCCGTGCTGGGCAACGATCTGCAAAAGCTCTACCCGATCAGCTTTGCGCACCAGTCCGATACGGCCACTTTCGACAACTGCCTGGAGCTGCTGACCATGGCGGGCTACCCGCTGGCCCAGGCCGTGATGATGATGATCCCCGAGCCATGGGAACAGCACGCCACGATGGATTCGCGCCGCCGCGCTTTCTATGAATACCATGCCGCAATGATCGAGCCCTGGGATGGCCCAGCATCGATCGTGTTCACCGATGGCCGCCAGATCGGCGCCACCCTGGACCGCAACGGCCTGCGTCCTGCCCGCTACTGCGTGACCGACGATGACTTCGTCATCATGGGCTCCGAATCGGGCGTGCTGCCCGTGCCCGAGCACAAGATCGTGCGCAAGTGGCGCCTGCAGCCGGGCAAGATGTTCCTGATCGATCTGGACCAGGGCCGTCTGATTGATGACGAAGAAGTCAAGTCCTCGCTCACCAATGCCAAGCCCTATATGCGTTGGATCGAAGACCTGCGCATCCGCCTGGACGATGTGGAAAAGCCCGTGGCTGGCGAATCGCAGATCGACCAGCAGGCCAAGGCCTCGCAAGAGTTTGGCGCCGTTGCCGATGAGCAGCAGTCGACCGAATTGCTGGACCTGCAGCAGGCCTTTGGCTACACCCAGGAAGACATCAAGTTCCTGATGAGCCCGATGGCCGCCAACGGCGAAGAAGGCATTGGTTCGATGGGCAATGACAGCCCGCTGGCTGTGCTCTCGGACAAGAACAAGCCGCTGTACAACTACTTCCGCCAGATGTTCGCGCAGGTGACCAACCCGCCGATAGATCCGATCCGTGAAGCAATCGTGATGAGCCTGGTGTCCTTTATCGGCCCCAAGCCCAACCTGCTGGACATCAACCAGGTCAACCCACCACTGCGCCTGGAAGTGACCCAGCCGGTGCTGGACTTCACCGACATGGTCAAGCTGCGCAACATCCGCTCGCACACCGCCGGCAAGTTCAGCTCGGCCGTGCTCGACATTACCTACCCGCTGGAGTGGGGCAGTGAAGGCGTCGAAGCGCGCCTGGCATCGCTGTGCGCGCAAGCCGTTGATGCGATCAAGACCGGCAACAACATCCTGATCATCAGCGACAAGGGTGTCAGCAAGGACCGCGTGGCCATCCAGGCGCTGCTGGCGCTGTCGGCCATCCACCAGCACCTGATCCGCGAAGGCCTGCGCACCGCCTGCGGTCTGGTCGTGGAAACCGGCACCGCCCGCGAAGTGCACCATTTCGGCGTGCTGGCCGGCTACGGTGCCGAAGCCGTGCACCCCTACCTGGCGCTGGAGACGATCACCTCGATCCACAAGCACCTGCCCGGCGATCTGTCGGCAGACAAGGCGATCTACAACTACATCAAGGCCATCGGCAAGGGTCTGTCCAAGATCATGTCGAAGATGGGTGTGTCCACCTACATGTCCTACTGCGGTGCGCAGCTGTTCGAGGCCGTTGGCATCAACAGCGAAACCATCGACAAGTACTTCACCGGCACCTCCAGCCGCGTCGAAGGCCTGGGTGTGTTCGAGATCGGAGAAGAAGCCATCCGCCGCCACAAGGCTGCCTTTGGCAACGACCCGGTGCTGGCCACCATGCTGGACACCGGTGGTGAGTACGCCTGGCGTGCCCGGGGTGAAGAGCATATGTGGAGCCCCGATGCGATTGCCAAGCTGCAGCACTCGACCCGCGCCAACAGCTTCAACACCTACAAGGAATACGCGCAGCTGATCAACGACCAGAGCAAGCGCCACATGACCTTGCGCGGCCTGTTTGAGTTCAAGATCGACCCTGCCAAGGCCATCCCGGTCGAGCAGGTCGAATCGGCGGCCGAGATCGTCAAGCGCTTTGCCACCGGCGCCATGTCGCTGGGCTCGATCAGTACCGAAGCCCATGTGACGCTGGCCGTCGCGATGAACCGCATCGGCGGCAAGAGCAACACCGGTGAAGGTGGTGAAGACCCTGCCCGTTACCGCAATGAGTTGAAGGGCATCCCGATCAAGCAGGGCGAGTCGCTGGCATCGATCATCGGCAAAGACCAGATTGAATCGGACTACGTGCTGCAAGAAGGCGACAGCCTGCGCTCGCGCATCAAGCAAGTGGCATCGGGCCGCTTTGGGGTGACGGCCGAGTACCTGGCCTCTGCGGACCAGATCCAGATCAAGATGGCACAGGGCGCCAAGCCCGGTGAAGGCGGTCAGCTGCCTGGCGGCAAGGTGACCGAGTACATCGGCAAGCAGCGCTACTCGGTGCCCGGTGTGGGCCTGATCTCCCCTCCGCCGCACCACGACATTTACTCGATCGAGGACCTGGCCCAGCTGATCCACGACCTGAAGAACGTCGCCACGCATTCGGCGATCAGCGTCAAGCTGGTGTCCGAAGTGGGCGTGGGCACGATTGCTGCCGGCGTTGCCAAGTGCAAGGCCGACCATGTGGTGATCGCCGGCCATGACGGCGGCACGGGCGCATCGCCCTGGTCGTCGATCAAGCACGCAGGCTCGCCTTGGGAAATCGGCCTGGCCGAAACCCAGCAGACCCTGGTGCTCAACGGCCTGCGCAGCCGTATCCGGGTGCAGGCAGACGGCCAGATGAAGACCGGCCGTGACGTGGTGATTGGCGCGCTCTTGGGCGCCGATGAGTTCGGCTTTGCCACCGCACCGCTGGTGGTCGAAGGCTGCATCATGATGCGCAAGTGCCACCTCAACACCTGCCCGGTGGGGGTGGCCACGCAAGATCCTGAGCTGCGCAAGAAATTCAGCGGCAAGCCCGAGCATGTGGTGAACTTCTTCTTCTTCATCGCCGAAGAAGCGCGCCAGATCATGGCCCAGCTGGGTATCTCCAAGTTCGACGATCTGGTGGGCCGTGCCGACCTGCTGGACATGAAGGCCGGTATTACCCACTGGAAGGCCAAGGGCCTGGACTTTGGCCGCCTGCTGGCCCGTGCCGAAGTGGCGGATGATGTGCCGCTCTACCACACGCAAAACCAGGACCATGGTCTGGAAAAGGCCTTCGACAACATCCTGATCGAAAAGTCGCGCCCCGCCATCGACAAGGGCGAGCGCGTGAAGATCCTGGAGACCGTGCGCAATGTGAACCGCACTGTGGGCGCCATGCTCTCGGGCGCGGTGACCAAGGTGCATGCCGAAGGCCTGCCTGACGACACCATCCACATCCGTGTCGAGGGCACGGGCGGCCAGTCGTTTGGCGCCTTCCTGTGCAACGGCATCACCTTGTACCTGGTGGGGGATGCGAACGACTACACCGGCAAGGGCCTGTCCGGCGGCCGCGTGGTGGTGCGCCCGAGTCTGGATTTCCGTGGCGAAGCGCACAAGAACATCATCGTGGGCAACACCGTGATGTACGGCGCGACCACCGGTGAGGCTTTCCTGAGCGGCGTGGCTGGCGAGCGCTTTGCGGTGCGCCTGTCGGGTGCGACGGCGGTGGTCGAAGGCACCGGTGACCATGGCTGCGAATACATGACCGGCGGCACCGTGCTGGTGCTGGGCAAGACCGGCCGCAACTTTGCTGCCGGCATGAGCGGTGGCGTGGCCTACGTCTATGACGAGGACGGCCAGTTCGCCAGCCGCTGCAACACCACGATGGTCACGCTGGACAAGGTGCTGACGCAGGCCGAGCAAGAGGCCAGCATCGACAAGGGTGTGTGGCACAACGGCCAGACCGACGAAGCACAGCTCAAGCGCCTGCTCGCCGACCACCTGCGCTGGACCGGCAGCAAGCGTGCCCGTGATCTGCTGGACAACTGGGCGGAGGTGCGCAGCAAGTTCGTCAAGGTGTTCCCGACCGAGTACAAGCGCGCGCTGGGTGAGATCCATGCCCGCGCCGAAGCCAAGGCGCAGGTCGTCAAGGCCAAGACCTCGGCCAAGAAGAGTGTGGACGCCGCCGCGAAGTGAGGCCCCTGGCGGCCCTGCCGCCAAGCACCCAGCCCCTTATTAATGACCACGATTGCTGTCCCCGCCAACGCGGCGCGGGCAGCAGCCAAGCAAGAGATCCGATCATGGGAAAAGTCACAGGCTTTATGGAATTTGCGCGTATCGACGAGGGTTATGCACCCGTTGAAGACCGCCTCAAGCACTACAAGGAATTTGTTGTTGGCCTGAACTCGCAGCAGGCCAAGCAGCAAGGCGCCCGTTGCATGGACTGCGGCACGCCGTTTTGCAACAGCGGCTGCCCGGTCAACAACATCATTCCGGATTTCAACGATCTGGTGTACCGCGCCGATTGGGCGGCCGCCTTTCATGTGCTGGACTCGACCAACAACTTCCCCGAGTTCACCGGCCGCATCTGCCCCGCGCCTTGTGAAGCGGCCTGCGTGCTGAACATCAACAACGACCCGGTGGGCATCAAGTCCATCGAGCACGCCATCATCGACCGCGCCTGGGAAGAGGGCTGGGTGCAGGCGCGCCCCGCCAAGCACCAGAGCGGCAAGAAAGTGGCAGTGGTCGGCTCCGGCCCTGCCGGCATGGCGGCGGCCCAGCAGCTCGCCCGTGCAGGCCATGCGGTGACCCTGTTCGAGAAGAACGACCGCATCGGCGGCCTGCTGCGCTACGGCATCCCCGACTTCAAGCTCGACAAGCTGCACATCGACCGCCGCGCCGCCCAACTGCAGGCCGAAGGCGTGACCATCCGCACCGGCGTGCTGGTGGCTGGCAAGGACGGCCTGGGCAAGGACAGCAAGGTCACCAACTGGGCCAAGGAAACCGTCTCGCCCGAGCAGCTCAAGGCGGATTTTGACGCGGTGCTGCTGACCGGTGGATCCGAGCAGTCGCGCGATCTGCCGGTGCCCGGCCGTGACCTGGACGGCGTGCACTACGCAATGGAGTTCCTGCCCCAGCAAAACAAGATCAATGCCGGCGACAAGCTCAAGGGCCAGATCCGTGCGGATGGCAAGGACGTCATCGTCATCGGTGGTGGCGACACCGGCAGCGACTGCGTGGGCACCAGCAACCGCCACGGCGCCAAGAGCGTCACCCAGTTCGAGGTGATGCCCATGCCGCCCGAAGAGGAAAACAAGCCCCTGGTCTGGCCCTACTGGCCGATCAAGCTGCGCACCAGCTCCAGCCACGAAGAAGGCGCTGTGCGTGAGTTCGCGATCTCGACCAAGACCTTCAACGGCGACAAGGGCAAGGTCAAGAGCCTGACCACCGTGCAGGTCGAGTTCAAGGACGGCAAGCTGAGCGAAGTCAAGGGCACAGAAAAGGAATGGCCTGCCGACCTGGTGCTGCTGGCCATGGGTTTTGTGAACCCCGTCTCGCCCGTGCTGGAAGCCTTTGGTGTCGACAAGGACGCCCGTGGCAACGCCCGTGCCACCACCGATTTCACTGGCGGCTACGCCACCAATGTGGACAAGGTGTTTGCCGCCGGCGACATGCGCCGTGGCCAGTCGCTGGTGGTCTGGGCCATCCGCGAAGGTCGCCAGGCCGCGCGCGCCGTCGACGAGTACCTGATGGGCTGGAGCGATCTGCCGCGCTAAAACCGGTAGCCACTCACCCACCCACGACCGCAGCCGAGGCTGCGGTCTTTTTTTGTGCCCGCTCGGCCTGAGATCATCCGAGAAACCCAGTATACCCCCAGGGGGTACCTGGGATCTTCATCTATTTCTCATATGTAATTTTTATAAATTGCATTTATACTGTGGCCCAGTACCTGAGTTTGGCGTGCTTTTGCGCCGTTGCGAACACCGCCTGCCATGCCCCATAACGCCAAAGACAAGCACCGCGCCATCACCCGCCTGCGCCGCATCAAAGGCCAGGCGGAGGCCTTGGAGCGGGCGGTGGAGGCGGGCAGCGATTGCGCCCCCATCCTGCAGCAGCTCGCCGCCATGCGCGGCGCTGTGCATGGGCTGATGGCCGATTTGCTTGATGGCCATATGCGCGAGACCATGGCCCGGCAGCCCGCGCCGTCGCAGGCGGACATTGACGAAATGCTGTCGCTGCTGCGCTCGTACCTCAAATAGGCGTGTGGTCATGACCGCGCCTGACTGTTTTCCCCGTTTTTGACCCAAGGAGTCCACCCATGAAATCCCGCGCCGCCGTTGCCTTCAAAGCCGGAGAGCCTTTGCAGATTGTCGAGATCGACGTTGCGCCACCCCAGAAGGGCGAAGTGCTGGTCAAGATCACCCACACGGGCGTGTGCCACACGGATGCCTTCACCTTGAGCGGTGATGATCCTGAAGGCATCTTCCCGGCGGTGCTGGGCCATGAAGGCGCGGGCATCGTGGTGGAAGTGGGCGAGGGCGTCACCAGCGTCCAGCCAGGCGACCATGTGATCCCGCTGTACACGGCAGAGTGCGGCGAATGCCTGTTCTGCAAGAGCGGCAAGACCAACCTGTGCGTAGCAGTGCGCGCCACCCAGGGCAAGGGTGTGATGCCCGATGGCACCACGCGCTTTAGCTACAACGGCGAGCCGATCTACCACTACATGGGCTGCTCCACCTTCTCCGAGTACACCGTGGTGGCCGCAGTGTCGCTGGCCAAGGTCAACCCCGATGCCAACCCCGAGCAGGTCTGCCTGCTGGGCTGCGGCGTGACCACCGGTCTGGGCGCTGTGAAGAACACCGCCAAGGTGCAAGAGGGCGATACCGTGGCTGTGTTCGGTCTGGGTGGCATTGGCCTGGCGGTAATCCAGGGCGCGCAGCTGGCCAAGGCTGGCCGCATCATTGCTGTCGATACCAACCCCGGCAAGTTCGAGCTGGCCAAGACCTTTGGCGCGACCGACTGCATCAACCCCAAGGATTTCGACAAGCCGATCCAGCAAGTGATCGTCGAGATGACCGGCTGGGGCGTGGACCACAGCTTTGAATGCATTGGCAGCACCCAGGTGATGCGTGCGGCGCTGGAATGCGCGCACCGTGGCTGGGGCCAGAGCGTGATCATCGGCGTGGCGGGCGCGGGCCAGGAGATCTCCACCCGTCCTTTCCAGCTCGTGACCGGCCGCAAATGGCTGGGCACCGCCTTTGGCGGCGTCAAGGGCCGCAGCGAGCTGCCCGGCATGGTGGAAGACGCGATGGCCGGCAAGATCAAGCTCGAGCCCTTTGTCACCCACACCATGGGCCTGGCCAAGATCAACGAGGCTTTTGACCTGATGCATGAAGGCAAGTCGATCCGCTCGGTAGTCAACTACGCCAGCTGATCGTCGCTAAGCGCCGCTGGCCAAAGCTGACCAGCGCCGGCTGCCAGCGGGCGCTGCAATAGTCCTGCGCAGCGCTGGCAGCGCTGCCAGGGGCGACAATGCGAGGCTTGTTGTCCCTGCGGCCCGGCCCGCACCATTGAAATCCATGTCTTTTACCTCTCTTGGCCTTGCTCCGTCGCTGGCCCACGCTGCCCAGGCCCATGGCCTGATGGCACCCACGGCCATCCAGACCCAAGCCATTCCGGCCATTCTGGACGGGCGTGACCTGCTGGGCTGCGCGCCGACCGGCTCGGGCAAGACGGCGGCCTATGTGCTGCCGCTGATGCAGGCCTGGATGCTGAGCAACGCGGCAGGCCAGGCGGGCCGCCATGAGACGCAGGCCTTGATCCTGGTGCCCACGCGCGAACTGGCCACCCAGGTGGCTGAGCTGGTTTACTTTGTTGGCGAGGCCCTGGGCCGCCGCCCCAAGGTGGCCGTGCTCACTGGTGGTGTGTCCATCAATCCCCAGCTGCTGGCCTTGCGCGGCGGCGTGGATCTGGTGATTGCCACGCCTGGGCGCCTGCTCGATGTGGTGGCGCACAGCAAGCTGCGGCTGGACACCATCAGCACCCTGGTGCTGGACGAGGCCGACCGCTTGATGGACCTGGGCTTTGCCGAGGAGCTGCACAGCGTGCTGGCGCTGGTGCCCGCGTGCGAGCAGCGCCAGACCTTGCTGCTGTCGGCCACCTTTGCCCCGGCGGTGCAGGCGTTGGTGCCCACCTTGCTGCGACCCGCGCACGAGAAGGTGGAGATCGCTTCGACCCACCTGCAGGATGCCACCATCGTGCAGGAGGCCTACTACCTCGATGCCGCCAAGCGCACCACCTGGCTGCGTGAGCTGGTCACCCAGTACGCCGGCCAGCGCATGCTGGTGTTTGTGGCCAGCCGCTACAGCGCCGAGCATGTGGCCAACAAGCTCTATGACAAGGGCATCAGCGCCACCGCCTTCCATGGCGAGCTGAGCCAGGGCGCGCGCCAGCAGGTGCTGCAGGAGTTCCGCAGCAGCCAGTGGCAGGTGCTGGTCACCACCGATCTGGCCGCGCGTGGCATCCATGTCGAGGCGCTGCCCCTGGTCATCAACTACGACCTGCCGCGCTCGCCCACCGATTACACCCACCGCATCGGCCGCACGGGCCGGGCCGGTATCTCGGGCCTGGCCATCAGCCTGGTAACCCCCGCCAGCCTGGCGCACTGGAAGCTGATCGCGAAGCGCAATGGGCTCGATGTGGCGCTGCAGACCCTGGAGCAGTACCCGGTCACCGAAGCGGTGCCCGCGCATGCGCCCTCTGAAGATGCCGGCAATGGCGGCATCAAGGGCAAGCGCATGAGCAAAAAAGACAAGCTGCGTGCAGCGGCCGCCCAGGCCGCATCCCCGCAACCTCCGACCGAAGGAAATTCCGATGTCTGAAGCCCAAGCCAGCCTCAAGCTGCAGGCGGCCCATGCCTGCTTTGGCGGCGCCCAGCGTTTTTATGAGCATTTCTCCAGTCAGATCGGCCTGGCGATGAAGTTCTCGGTCTTTCTGCCGCCCAAGGCGGTGGAGGGCGAGAAAGTGCCTGCGCTGCTGTACCTGGCGGGCCTGACCTGTACCGAAGAGACCTTCATGACCAAGGCCGGCGCCCAGCGCCTGGCGGCTTCGCTGAACGTGGCCCTGGTCACCTGCGACACCAGCCCGCGCGGCGCGGGCCTGCCTGGCGAGGCGGAGAGCTGGGATTTTGGCGTGGGTGCGGGTTTTTACCTCGATGCCACGGCCAAGCCCTGGGCGCTGCACTGGCGCATGGAAAGCTACATCCTCGAAGACCTGCTGCCGCTCTTGGGCGCCAAGCTGCCGATCGACCTGCAACGCCTGGGCATCTTTGGCCACAGCATGGGCGGCCATGGCGCGCTGACCCTGGCGCTGCGCCACCCCGGTGTGTTCAAGTCGGTCTCGGCCTTTGCGCCGATTGCCAACCCCACCCACTGCCCCTGGGGCCAGAAAGCATTTGCCGGCTACCTGGGCGACAACCAGGCCGATTGGGCGCAGCACGATGCCACCGCCCTGATGGCCGCGCAAAAGCAGCCGCCATACCCGGCCGGCATCCTCATCGACCAGGGCCTGGCCGACAAGTTCTTGCTGGAAAAGCAACTGCTGCCCGAAGCCTTTGAAGCCGCCTGCGCCCAGGTCGGCCAGCCCTTGACCTTGCGCCGCCATGGCGGCTATGACCACGGCTACTACTTCATCCAGAGCTTTATCGACGAGCACCTGCGCTTTCACGCCAGCCAGCTGTAAACAGAACCCGGTACGCGGATTTCTGCCAGGCGCTGCCGCCCACCCCGGGCTGTGGCGCCTGTTTTATTTGCGGGCCTCGGTCAACATGCGCAGCGCCAGGCCCGCGAGCACCGTGCCCATCAAACAGCGCTGCATCTGTACCCAACTGGGGCGGCTGGCCAGAAACCCAGCGATCGAGCCGGCCAGCATCGCAATGGCGGCATTCACGCTGACGCTGACCACAATCTGTGTGAAACCCAGCACCAGGGACTGCGAAAAAACGCTGCCATGTGCGGGATCGATAAACTGCGGCAGCAGTGACAGGTACATCACGGCAATCTTGGGGTTGAGCAGGTTGGTCAGAAAACCCATCGCAAACAGCTTGCGTGGGCTGTCCTGCGGCAACTGGCGCAGCTCGAACGGGGAGCGCCCTCCGGGCTTGACCGCCTGCCAGGCTAGGTACAGCAGGTACAACGCGCCACCAATGCGCAGTGCGTCGTAGGCGTAGGGGATGGCCATCACCAGCGCGGTGATACCCAGCGCCGCGCACAGCATGTAGAACACAAAGCCCAGGGCCACACCGCCCAGCGAGATCAAGCCTGCACCGCGCCCTTGGCATATGGAGCGGGAAATGAGATAGACCATATTGGGCCCGGGCGTCAGGACCATGCCCAGGGAAATGAGAGCGAAGGCGAGCCAGTTGTGAATTTCAGGCATGGGCGCGGGCACTACATTGCAGTGCAAGAGGGTGGTTGGACAGGACGGCGCCCACTGACCATCAGGTGCTGCGCGGCGCGCCCACCTCATAGACGCGCAGATCGCGCTCGCCAATCTCCAGCGCAGGCCAGGCAGCGCGCCAGGCCTGGATATGGCTGGAGGCAAAATGCGCATCGAGCGCGGCCTGGTCGCTCCAGAGCTCCTTGACGTGGATCAGCCCGGGCACCAGCACATCCTGGGCGTAGCCGTATTCCAGGCAGCCAGGCTCGGCGCGTGAGGCTTCCACCATCGCTCGCATGGCGGGCAGGGCGCGTTCCAGGTTCGCGGCGGGCAGGCGGACGGTGCCAACGATCAACAGCATGGGTTTTCCTCTCAGTCGGTCATGGGGATCAGCGCATCCAGCCGGGCACCCGGGTTTCCAGCAGTTGGGGCACCATGTCGGCGCTGGTCCATACCACCGCCAGTTGCTCCCACTGCGCGGCCCAGCGCTGGGCATCGTCGCGACCCATGCCGATGACCAGAAAACCCGGCTCGGCCGGCCAGCCGTTGGCCGGGTGCTGGGCAACGGCGGGCAGCGCGGCAAAGCCGGCAGTGCCCAGCGCGCGGCCCAGTTGGGCATGGTGCTCGATGTTCTCGTCCTTGTCCAGCAGCTCGCCCATGGGGTTGAAGGCAGTGATGAAGCAGCTGCAGTCGGTCTGGTGCTGCTGGTAGAGGGCACCGAGCGCCGCCTGGGCCTGGCCCAGCTGCAGGATGAAAGGGGCCTGGTTCAGCACGTGGTACTGGGTTTCTTCAAAAGCCTTGCGCAGTTCGGGCGAGAGGGTGGTCATAAATAAGGGGCCGCCAGTGTTGTCAATCATGCACGCGCGGCAAAAAAAGCCGTGATACCGAGATGCCTTGGTCGCCACGCGGCGGCCGGGGCAGCCATCGTAGCGGCTTGCGGACGTCCGACTAGGCCGGCAGAGTTTTCCACACGAGCGACACGAATTTCGTGTGATCGGAGACAATACGCGATTCGCCTGCACGCTGATGCTTGTACAAAACAAGCCAAGTGCTCTTATTTTGTCTTTCTCTTTGGTTGAGACACATGAAAAAACGTTCTTTCGTTGCCACCCTGGCGCTGACTGCCTTGCTCACCGCTTGCGGCAAGAATGATGCGCCCAAGCCTGCGGCTGAAGCACCCGCGCCCGCGCCTGTTGCGGCGGCGGTCACCAAGCTGGTGGTGGGTCTGGACGACAACTTCCCGCCCATGGGTTTCCGTGACGAGAAGAACGAAATCGTGGGCTTTGACATCGACATGGCCCGCGAAGCGGCCAAGCGCGCGGGCATCGAAGTGGAATTCAAGCCCATCGACTGGAACGCCAAGGAAGCCGAGCTGCTGGGCAAGCGCGTCGATGCACTGTGGAATGGCCTGACCATTCTGGAAGAGCGCAAGGAAAAGATCCTCTTCACCGACCCCTACATGGTCAACAAGCAGATCATCATCGTCAAGGCCGGCTCGCCGATCAAGACCAAGGCCGACATGGCCGGCAAGATCGTCGGCGCCCAGGAAGGCTCCAGCGCCGTGACCGCGATGGAAAAGGACAAGGAGCTGTCCTCCCAGTTCAAGGAAACCAAGCTGTTTGGCGACAACATCGCTGCGCTGATGGATGTGGAAGCTGGCCGTCTGGACGTTGTGGTGGTCGATGAGGTGGTGGGCCGTTACCTGGTCTCCAAGAAGCCCGACAACTATGTTGTGCTGGCCGAAGACTTTGGCACCGAAGACTATGGCGTGGGCTTCCGCAAGGACGACGAAGCCACCCGCAACAAGATCAACGACGTGCTGTCTGAGATGAAGAAGGACGGCAAGGCCGAAGAAATCGCCAAGAAGTGGTTTGGCGCCGACGTGATCAAGCACTGATCTGCGTGTGACTTTGCACCGGGCCGGCACAGCGTGCCGGTCTTGTGCTTTTGGGCGCAGCCCATGGCCGCCGCAGCGCTGGGCGCTGCCCGGCGGCCAGAACGGATTTTTTTGACAGGAGCGCCAGACCAGGAACGCCAACAGGTTCCAGCGGCGCTCGTGCCTGTGGCAGCGAGGCCCGCGAAGCCGCTGCCACCCTGAAGGCCATCGATGGATTATGTAATTTCAATGCTGGGGCCGCTGTCCAATGGCGCCCTGGTGACTCTCAAGCTGTTTTTCATCACCCTGGCGCTGTCGGTGCCACTGGGTCTGGCGCTGGCGTTGGCGCGCATCTCGCGCTTCAAGGCGTTGGCGCGCTTTGTCGAGGCCTATATCTGGCTGATGCGCGGCACGCCGCTGATGCTGCAGCTGCTGTTCATCTATTTCGCGCTCCCCTTTGTGCCGGTGATCGGCGTGCGCCTGCCGGACTTCCCCTCGGCTGTGGTGGCATTCGCGCTGAACTATGCGGCCTATTTTGCCGAGATCTTCCGCGCCGGTATCCAGAGCGTGGACCGGGGCCAGTATGAAGGCGCGAAGGTGCTGGGCCTGTCCTACAGCCAGACCATGCGCCGCATTGTGCTGCCGCAGATGGTGCGCACCATCCTGCCGCCGGTCAGCAACGAGACCATCACCCTGGTCAAGGACACGTCGCTGATCTATGTGCTCGCCCTCAACGACCTGCTGCGCGCCGCGCGCGGCATTGTGCAGCGCGACTTCACGACCACACCCTTTGTGGTGGCGGCCGCCTTCTACCTGCTGATGACCCTGGTGCTGACCTGGGGCTTCAACCGCCTGGAAAAGCGCTATGCCAAATACGACGCATAAGTGGTGGCTGGCGATGGGTGGGTGTGAAGCGGCAATGGCGAACAGCGCAGGAGAATGGCGATGACAGGCAATGACATGGGCACCACCCCAGTGATGGTGCAGGCGCGTGATATCTGCAAGGCCTTCAATGGCAACGAGGTGCTCAAGCGCGTCTCGCTCGATATCCACAAGGGCGAAGTGATGGCGGTGATCGGGCCGTCTGGCTCGGGCAAGAGCACCTTTTTGCGCTGCTTGAACCACCTCGAGGTGATCGATTCAGGCTCGGTCGTGGTCGAGGGCCAGACCCTCGTCCGCACCAATGCCCAGGGACAGGCCCAGTACGCACCCGAGGCCCAGATGCGCGCCATTTTGCGCCGCATGGGCATGGTGTTCCAGGGCTTCAACCTGTTCCCGCATCTGTCGGTGATCGACAACATCACCGAGGCGCCGATGGTCGTCAAGGGCCTGACGCGCGAGCAGATCATGCCCAAGGCCCAGGAGCTGCTGCGCAAGGTGGGCCTGCTGGAGAAAGCCGATGCCTATCCTGCGCGCCTGTCGGGCGGCCAGAAGCAGCGCGTGGCCATTGCCCGGGCGCTGGCGATGGAGCCGGACATCATGCTGTTTGACGAGCCCACTTCGGCGCTGGACCCGGAGCTGACGGGCGAGGTGCTGCGCACCATGCGTCAGCTGGCCGAGGAGCACATGACCATGCTCGTGGTCACCCATGAGATGGGCTTTGCCCGCGAGGTGGCCAATACCGTGGTGTTCATGGACCAGGGCGCCCTGATCGAGGCCAAGCCCGCCCGCGCGTTCTTTGAAGACTGCAGCCACCCCCGCATTCGTTCCTTTTTGGACAATATGCTCTAATCACGGGCGCTTCTCATCGTTGTTGACGCTGTGAACAACTGGCCAAGAAGCCGCCCGTGCGATGCTGTAGGCTGGCCCGATCACGCAAGCGACTGCAATAGCCTGTTGCCTTGCGGGGCTTAGCCCGTCCGGGTTACGATCTGGCTATATAAATACATTCATGAATGTTTGTTACAAGCGGTAAGCTTGACGGTTTGCGCTGCGGCAACTGACTACAGAAAAGAGCCCTGCCCCCTCTTATGATGACGATGCCGGATGTTGCCGGCTTTTCTATGCAATCTTCTGCCTCACCACCTCTTGTCGAACTGCGCAATGTCACCTTTGGCTATGGTGACCGCACCATCTTGCGTGATGTGTCGCTGACCATCCCACGCGGGAAGGTGACCGCGCTGATGGGCGCATCCGGTGGCGGCAAAACCACGGTGCTGCGCCTGATTGGCGGCCAGGCCCGCGCCCAGGCCGGCCAGGTGCTGCTCGACGGCCAGGATGTGGGTGCGATGAGCCAGGCGCAGCTCTATGCCGCGCGGCGCCGCATGGGCATGCTGTTCCAGTTTGGTGCGCTGTTCACCGATATGACGGTGTTCGAGAACGTGGCCTTTCCGCTGCGCGAACACACCCAACTGTGCGATGCGATGGTGCGCGACATTGTGCTGATGAAGCTGCAGGCCGTGGGCCTGCGCGGCGCGCGCGAGTTGATGCCCTCGCAGATCTCCGGCGGCATGGCCCGGCGCGTGGCGCTGGCCCGTGCGATGGCGCTGGACCCGGAATTCATCATGTACGACGAGCCCTTTGCCGGGCTGGACCCGATTTCGCTGGGCACCTCGGCCCAGCTGATCCGCGAACTCAACGACGCGCTGGGCCTGACCAGCATCATCGTCTCGCACGATCTGGAAGAGACCTTTAAGCTGGCCGACCAGGTGATCATCCTGGGCCCCGGCGTCGTGGCCGCGCAGGGTACGCCCGATGAGGTGCGTGCCAGCAGCGATCCGCTCGTGCACCAGTTTGTCAACGCGCTGGCGCAGGGGCCGGTGCCTTTCCATGTGCAAGGGCCCAGCATCGATGAAGATTTTGGTCCTGGCGCCGTCAAGAAGGGAGGCCGCTGATGCGTTGGTGGCACCCTGCTGATATCGGTTTTGCGCTGCGCTCCAAGGCTGCGGCAGTAGGCCAGGCCACGCGCCTGCTGCTGCGCCTGGTCGCCGGGCTGGGCTATGTGCTCAAGCGCCCGGGCCTGCTGCGCGACCAGATCCACTTTTTGGGCAATTATTCGCTGGCCATCATTGGCGTCTCGGGCCTCTTCGTCGGCTTTGTGCTGGGGCTGCAGGGCTACTACATCCTGCAGCGCTACGGCTCGGCCGAGGCCGTGGGCATGATGGTGGCTTTGACCTTGCTGCGTGAGCTGGGCCCGGTGGTGACGGCGCTGCTGTTTGCCGGGCGTGCAGGCACCGCATTGACCGCCGAGATTGGCCTGATGAAGGCGGGCGAGCAGCTCTCGGCCATGGAGATGATGGCCGTCAATCCGATCGAGCGCATTCTGGCGCCGCGCTTTTGGGCGGGCCTGATTGCGATGCCGTTGCTGGCGGCCGTGTTCAGCGCCGTCGGCATCATGGGCGGATGGATTGTTGGCGTATTGATGCTGGGCATCGATGGCGGCGCTTTCTGGGGCCAGATGCAAAGCGGTGTCGATGTGTTCCAGGATCTGGGCAACGGCGTGATCAAGAGCATCGTGTTCGGCATCACGGTGACCTTTGTCGCCTTGCTTCAAGGCTTTGTCGCCAAGCCCACCCCCGAAGGTGTCTCGCGTGCCACCACGCGCACCGTGGTCATGGCTTCGTTGTCGGTGTTGGCGCTGGATTTCATGCTCACGGCAATGATGTTCAGCATCTGACGCCTGCCCTATAGATAGTGAAAAGAGAAACGGATTCGCATATGCAGCCCTCCAAAACCGATATCTGGGTTGGCCTGTTTGTCATGCTGGGTGCTGCGGCGCTGGTGTTCCTGGCGCTGCGCGCAGGCAACCTGCTGACCCTGGATTTCAACAAAGGCTATGAAGTCACCGCCCGCTTTGACAACATTGGCGGCTTGAAGCCCCAGGCGGCCGTGCGCAGCGCCGGTGTGAAGGTTGGCCGTGTCAAAAGCATCGGCTTCAATGACCAGACCTTCCAGGCCGATGTCCACATCGAGCTGGCCAATGGCTATGCCTTCCCCAAGGACAGCTCGTTCAAGATCCTGACCAGCGGCCTGCTGGGCGACCAGTACGTGGGCGTTGAGGCCGGCTTTGATGAAAAGCCCTTGGCCAGTGGTGATACCGTCACCAATACACAATCGGCCATCGTGCTGGAAAATCTGATCGGCCAGTTCCTGTATGGCAAGGCCTCGGAGAGCTCCGCACCCAAGGCTGCCGAATAACACAAGCAAAAAACGAGAACGATGATGCGTTATCCACTCCACCTCCAAGGCCGCACCTGGGTGCTGGCTTCTTCCCTGGGTCTGGCTATGGTGCTGACCGGCTGTGCCAGCGGCCCTGGCGCCAACCCCCGCGACCCGCTGGAGCCCTACAACCGGGCGGTGTTCAGCTTCAACGATGCCGTCGACAGCGCGGTGCTCGAGCCCGTGGCCACCGGCTACCGCGATGTGACGCCGACCGTGGTGCGCACCGCCGTGACCAACTTCTTCGCCAACCTCGGCGACCTGTGGTCAGCCGTGAACAACGCGCTGCAGCTCAAGGGTGAGGGCACCTACAACAGCGTGGTGCGCTTTACCACCAACACCGTCTTCGGTCTGGGTGGTCTGATCGATATCGCCAGCGAAATGGACATCGAGCGCCACAAGCAGGACTTTGGCCTGACGATGGCGCGCTATGGCATGCCTGCGGGCGCCTACATCGTCTGGCCTTTGCTGGGCCCCTCGACGATCCGCGATTCCGCCGGCATGGTGGTGGACTGGCAGGGCAATGTGGTCAGCTCGATCAACGATGTGCCCGTGCGCAACTCGCTGACCGGTCTGCGCATTGTCAACACCCGGGCCAACCTGCTGGGCACCACGTCGCTGGTGCAGTCCGCAGCGCTCGACAAGTACAGCTTCACCCGTGACGCCTACCTGCAGCTGCGCCAAAATGCCACCGAGGCGGGCGAGGAAGAGGACGAGACGCAGTGGATGAATGAGTCGGCAGCCGACCCCCAGCCCCAGGGCCGCGTCAAATAAGCCGCCGTTATAAAGGCTTACAAGAAATAGGGTGGTGCATGCAACTGCGTGTCTGCCTCAGAATCAAAAATGGTCCGAGTCTGAATGGCAGACACCGGCTGAAAGGAACGCATATGATGAATCGTCGAGCATGGGTGCAGTACTCCGCCGCATGGGCTGCAGTGGCTTGCATGGCATCGGCCCCGCTGGCGGCCAGCGCAGCAGACATGGCGCCCGACGCGATGATCAAGCAGCTCTCGGACGAAGTGCTGAGCACCTTGAAGACCGACCAGTCCATCCGGGGTGGTGATGTCTCCAAGATCACCTCGTATGTCGACAGCGTGGTCATGCCCAATGTGGATTTCCGCCGCATGATGGCCTCGGCCGTAGGCCCCAAGTGGCGTACCGCGACGGCCACCCAGCAGCAGCAATTGCAAGATGAGTTCAAGAAGCTGATGGTCAACACCTACGCCGGTGCGCTGCACCAGGTGAGCGACCAGACCATCAGCGTCAAGCCGGTGCGCATGCAGCCCGCTGACAAGGAAGTCGTGGTGCGCTCTGAGATCCTGGGCCGGGGTGACCCGATCCAGCTGGACTACCGCCTGGTCAAGACCCCCGGCCAGGGCATGGGCTGGAAGATCTATAACCTCAATGTCATGGGCATCTGGATGGTGGAGACCTACCGCAACCAGTTCCAGGAAGAGCTGAACAAGCCCGGTGGCAGCCCACAGACCTTGATCGACTCCATCGCTGCCCGCAACAAGGCCAACGCAGGCAAGTAAGCCATGGCCGCGCTCAGCCTGCCTTCGACCCTGACCCATGATGAGGCCCAGGCCTGCCTGCAGCACTTGCAGGCGGGCATTGCGCAGCTGCCGGCGGGCGCTGCGGTGCAGATCGATGCCAGCGCCTTGGCGGTGTTTGACTCATCGGCGCTGGCCGTGATGCTGGGTAGCCGGCGCGCGGCACTGGGGGCTGGCCGGCCCTTTGAGATGCGTGGCGTATCAGCGCCCGTGCTGTCGCTGGCGCGCCTCTATGGTGTCGATGGCCTGCTGACCACTGCCGGCTGAGCGTTGAATCCCCAGGACAGCGCCATCTGGCCGCTGCGCCTACAATGGCCGACTCATGTCCGCCATCGCATTCCAATCCGTCTCCAAGGTCTACCAGACCGCCAAGGGGCCCTTCCAGGCATTGAACAACGTCAGCCTCGATATCGAGGAAGGGGAGTTCTTTGGCCTGCTCGGGCCCAACGGCGCGGGCAAGACCACCATGATCAGCATTCTGGCCGGCCTGGCCCGCGCCAGCAGCGGCTCCGTCAAGGTGCTGGGCAGCGATGTGCGCGAGGATTACGCCAACGCGCGCCGCAAGCTCGGTATCGTGCCGCAGGAGCTGGTTTTTGACCCGTTTTTCAATGTGCGCGAATCGCTGCGCATCCAATCGGGCTATTTCGGTGTCAAGAACAACGATGCCTGGATCGATGAGCTGCTCGAGAGCCTGGGTCTGGCCGACAAGGCCACGGCCAATATGCGCCAGCTGAGCGGCGGCATGAAGCGCCGCGTGCTCGTCGCCCAGGCGCTGGTGCACAAGCCGCCGATCATCGTGCTCGATGAGCCCACGGCCGGCGTTGATGTGGAACTGCGCCAGACCTTGTGGCAGTTCGTCAGCAAGCTCAACAAGCAAGGCCATACGGTGCTGCTCACCACCCACTACCTGGAAGAGGCCGAGGCGCTGTGCAACCGCATTGCGATGCTGCGCTCGGGCCATGTGGTGGCGCTGTCGACGATGGCCGAGCTGCTGCAGGGCAGCTCCTCGAACGTGCTGCAGTTCAAGACCGATGGCCTGCTGCCAGCCGATCTGGCC
Source organism: Comamonas sp. 23 (assembly GCF_049601575.1). Taxonomy (NCBI): domain Bacteria; kingdom Pseudomonadati; phylum Pseudomonadota; class Betaproteobacteria; order Burkholderiales; family Comamonadaceae; genus Comamonas; species Comamonas sp. 23. The sequence continues at coordinate 1,220,268 of NZ_CP187127.1, forward strand.
GCACAGGCGCGCATCACCGGCCGCATTGTGCAGCTGCCCGCCAGCAGCGCAGCGGATGTGGAGCGCATCCTTGCCCAGCTGCGCACGGCAGGCGTGGTGGTGGAAGACCTGGAGATCCGCCGCGCGGACCTGGAGGATGTGTTCTTGCAAGTGATGGCGCGCGATGCCGTGGTGGACCATGCCACCACGCAACTGGGTGCAGGAGTGGCACGATGAGCGGCTGGCAAACCCTGTTTTACAAAGAAGTGCTGCGTTTTTGGAAGGTGAGCTTCCAGACCGTGGCCGCGCCGGTGCTGACCGCCGTGCTCTACCTGCTGATCTTTGGCCATGTGCTGCAAGGCCGCGTGACCGTGTTCAGCGATGTCAGCTACACCGCCTTTCTGGTGCCGGGCCTGGTGATGATGAGCCTGCTGCAAAACGCCTTTGCCAACAGTTCGTCGAGCCTGGTGCAAAGCAAGATCATGGGCAGCCTGGTGTTTGTGCTGCTGACGCCGCTGTCGCACTGGGGCTGGTTCTTTGCCTTTGTCGGCGCCTCCATCGTGCGGGGCCTGGCCGTCGGCCTGGGTGTCTATGTGATCACCTTGTTCTTCGCGCCGCCGCATTTTGCATCGCTGCCCTGGGTGCTGATGTTTGCTGTGCTGGGTGCGGGCCTGATGGGCACGCTGGGCCTGCTGGCGGGCCTGTGGGCAGACAAGTTTGACCAGATGGCGGCGTTCCAGAACTTTGTGATCGTGCCGATGACCTTTCTGTCGGGCGTGTTCTATTCGATCCAGTCGCTGCCCCCGTTCTGGCAAAAGGTCAGCCACCTGAACCCGTTCTTCTACATGATTGATGGTTTTCGCTACGGCTTTTTTGGCCAGAGCGACACCTCGCCCTGGCTGAGCCTGGGCATTGTGGCCGTTGCCTGGCTGCTGGTGAGTGCATTGGCGGTGCAGCTGCTGCGCACCGGCTACAAGATCCGCAACTGATGAACCCTGCTGCAGCCCGCGCGGCTGCAGTCGCCTGGCCAGCAGCCCACCCCACGGAGCGGCTGGCAGGCATTTCGAACCGACTAAGTGAGAGCGTGCAATGACTGCTGAGGACCTCAAAGACATCATCACCGCCGGCCTGGCCTGCGAACATATTGCGCTGGAGGGCGATGGCCGCCACTGGTTTGCCACCATCGTGTCGCCCGCCTTTGAAGGCAAGCGTTTGATCCAGCGCCATCAGCTGGTCTACGCGACCCTGGGCCAGAAGATGCATACCGATGAGGTGCATGCGCTGTCGATGAAGACGCATACCCCTGCCGAGTGGGCTGCCCAGCAGGCCTGATTTTTCTTGTTTCAACCCAGGCTGGCCCAGCCCCATCCGGCATGGATGCGCAGGCTGCCGCTGGCGAAAGTGCCCCCATGGACAACACCACCATGATCACCTTGGCCCTCTCCAAAGGCCGCATTTTTGACGAAACCCTGCCACTGTTGGCCGCTGCAGGCATCGAGGTGCTCGAAGACCCCGAGAAATCGCGCAAGCTGATTTTTGCCACCACCCAGCCCGATGTGCAGGTGGTGCTGGTGCGCGCCTCCGATGTGCCCACCTATGTGCAGTACGGCGGCGCGGACCTGGGCGTGACCGGCAAGGACACCTTGCTCGAGCACGGCGGCGAGGGCCTGTTCCAGCCGCTCGATCTGCAGATCGCCAAGTGCCGTGTGAGCGTGGCGGTGCGCAATGATTTTGACTACGCCCAGGCCGTCAAGCGCGGCGCGCGTCTGCGCGTGGCCACCAAGTACCCGCAGATTGCGCGCGAGTTCTTTGCGCGCAAGGGCGTGCACGTGGACCTGATCAAGCTCTACGGCAGCATGGAGCTGGCGCCGCTGACGGGTCTGGCCGATGCCATCGTCGACCTGGTGAGCACCGGCAATACCCTGCGCGCCAACCACCTGCAGGAAGTCGAGCACATTATCGACATCAGCTCGCACCTGGTGGTGAACCAGGCGGCGCTCAAGCTCAAGCAAAAGCGCCTGCGCCATATCATTGATGTGTTTGCTGCGGGTGTTGCCCAAACTGCCCCGGTTTAAGCATCCGCTCTCAGGCTGGCACTTGCCTGTTTGAAAAGTGTCTGAGTCAGAAGGTATTCACTATGGAATTCGTTGCCGCTCCCGCCCGTCTGTCAACCACCGATGCCCAGTTCGAGCATGACTTCGCTCAGCGCCTGCATTGGTCGGCGGACACGGATGCTGCCATCGAGCAGCGGGTGGCCGATATCCTGGCGGACGTGCAAAAGCGCGGCGATGCCGCTGTGCTGGATTACACCGCGCGCTTTGATGGCCTGCAGGTCAGCAGCATGGCTGCGCTGGAGTTGAGCAAGCAAGAGCTCAAGGCCGCCTTTGAGGGCCTGCCCACTGAGCAGCGCGAGGCGCTTGAATCGGCTGCGCGCCGCGTGCGCAGCTACCACGAGGCCCAGAAAAAGGCCAATGGCGAGAGCTGGAGCTACCGCGACGAAGACGGCACCTTGCTGGGCCAGAAAGTCACGCCGCTCGACCGCGTGGGCATCTATGTGCCAGGCGGCAAGGCCGCCTACCCCAGCAGCGTGCTGATGAATGCCATCCCGGCCCATGTGGCGGGTGTGGAGGACATCATCATGGTGGTGCCCACGCCCCAGGGTGTGAAGAACCCGCTGGTGCTGGCTGCGGCCTATGTGGCGGGCGTGCACCGCGCCTTCACCATTGGCGGTGCGCAGGCCGTGGCGGCGCTGGCCTACGGCACGGCCACCATCCCCAAGGTGGACAAGATCACCGGCCCGGGCAATGCCTATGTGGCCAGCGCCAAAAAGCGCGTGTTCGGCCTGGTGGGCATCGACATGATTGCCGGCCCCAGCGAAATTCTGGTGCTGGCCGATGGCTCGACGCCGCCCGACTGGGTGGCGATGGATCTTTTCTCGCAGGCCGAGCACGATGAACTGGCGCAGTCGATTCTGCTGTGCCCCGATGCCGCCTACCTGGATGCTGTGCAGCGCGAAATCGACCGCCTGCTGCCCGAGATGCCGCGCAAGGCCATCATCGCCAAGAGCCTGTCCGACCGGGGCGCACTGATCCTCACGCGTGACATGGAAGAGGCCTGCGCGCTGAGCAACCGCATTGCGCCCGAGCACCTGGAAGTCTCCAGCCGCGATCCGCACCGCTGGGAGCCCCTGCTCAAACATGCGGGCGCGATCTTTCTGGGCGCCTACACCAGCGAAAGCCTGGGCGACTACTGCGCAGGCCCCAACCATGTGCTGCCCACCAGCGGCACCGCGCGTTTCTCGTCGCCGCTGGGCGTCTATGACTTCCAAAAGCGCTCCAGCCTGATCGAGGTGAGCGAGGCGGGCGCCCAGGTGCTGGGCAAGACTGCCGCGGTGCTGGCCTATGGCGAAGGCCTGCAAGGCCACGCGCGCGCAGCCGAGATGCGGATCAAGCGCTAAGCATCGCTCGCCTGCTTCCCTGGGTCAAAACGGCTGGGGCAGAGCAAGCAGAGCGGTGATCAACGCCGCTGGCAGGCCGCCGGCACATAGGCGCGCCATTGCACCACCAGGTCCGCACGGCTCTGGCCCCGGGGCCAGGGAATGACCCATTCGCCCTCATGCAGGCGCATGCCTTGCAGTCCATCGAGCACCGGGTAGGGCCCAGTGGGGGCATCCCGATCCGCATCCTCTTCCAACTGCCAGATCCGCAGCGCGCCATGCTGCTGCAGGCGATCGGCCGTGGCCCAGGGCGAATGGCGCGGGTCGCCCGGGATCAGCACCGAGGGCTGGCTTTTGGCGCCGATGGCGACGAGGCCACCGGTCCAGGCATCGCTGGCCACGGTATCGAGTGGGCAGCTCGACAGCGAATCCCAAGTGGCCTCAGCCTGCTGCGCCAGCGCGGCAGCGGGCCAATCGCTGCGCACGGGGCTCTTGCGGAAGTCCGAGATCTTCCACAGGTACAGGCCGCAGAGCACAGAAATCACCGTGAGCCACACCATGGTGCCGCGCAACAGGTAGGGGCGCATGGGCGCGAGCCAGGCGCTGGGGATCAGCGCCGCAGCCAGCACGCCACTGAAAGGCCACATCGGCACCCCCCACATATCGCGCAGGCGCAAGCCCAGGCCCATGCCCAGCGTGGCCAGCAGCAAGCCTGGGGCCAGTGCGATGAGGCACAGGTAGGCGGGCTTGGCGCTGTGCCACTGCCAGGGGGCAGATACGGCAGGCCGCAGCTTGGACCAGCGCAGCCGCAAGTAGGCAAACAGCAGCACCAGCAGCAGCGGCAGGTGGTTGAGCAGCTGGGTCAGCAAAAAGCCCAGCGCGCCTGCGCGCGGCGATTCGCCGGAGCTGTTGGAACGGTCCTTGGCATAGGAGAAAGGCAGCCAGTCGTTGCTATGCAGCCAAAGCAGGTGCGGCGCAAACACCAGCGCCATCACCAGCAAGGCCAGCCAGGGGCCTGGACGGCGCAGCAGGCTGCGTGCCGGGCTCAGCACGGTAAATAGACCCAGGCAGAGCAGCAGCAAGCCGATGGAGTATTTGCTCAGCAGCCCCAGGCCGGCCATCAGGCCCAGCAGCAGCCATTGCCAGCGCTTGTCGTCCTGCCAGGCGGCCAGATAGAAGTAGCAGATACCTGCCCAAAACGGCATCTGCGCAATGTTGTGGTTGAACTCCAGCGCGGGCCGGGTGTAGAAGACCACGCCCATCGTCAGCACCGTGCCGATAAAGGCGCGCTCGCGCCCGACCAGGCGGCAGGCCGTCAGCCAGACCAGCCCCAAGGTCAGCGCCACGCACAGCTGGCTCAGCGCAAACGGGCCCCAGCGGCCCAGCGCCAAGAAGGACGCATGCAGCGCAATGGGGGGGAGCGGCGGGTGCTTGTAGTAGCCCCATTGCCATTCACGGCCCCAGCCCAGGCTCTCGACCACATCCAGCGGAAAGCTGGGGGCGAGCAGCGGCGGCACGAGCGTCCAGGCCAGTGCGTACAGGCAGGCAAAGGCGAGCATGAGGCGCAGCGCTTTCTGGTGGTCGTGCGGCTGGGGGTGGGGGATGGAGGCAGGAGACATGCAGTGGGCAAAAGGGGGCTTGGCAGCGCTGGGGCACGGGCTGGGTAAAGCCCGCTAGTGTAGCTGCAGGCTATCGGCCCCCTCTACCGTTGCGGGGCCCCCGTCGTGGGTTGGGGTTGCTGGCAATGTCAGTCGCTGCGGGCGGGTGCCAGCAGATCGGCCAGGCTGCTGAGTGCGGGCGCGCAGGCCTGGGCCAGCTTCAGGTCCAGCAGTGCGTCATCGCGCATCTGGCCCAGGTTGATGGCCGCGACCGGCAGGCCCGCTTGCTTGGCGGCATGCACAAAGCGCAGGCCTGAATAGACCATCAAGGAGCTGCCCACCACCAGCAGCGCGCCGCTGGCGGCCAGGTGGTTCATGGCTTCCTGGCGGCGTGCGGCAGGTACGTTTTCTCCATAGAAGACGACATCGGGCTTGAGGATGCCGCCGCAGGTGGAGCAGGCCGGTACCTGAAAAGCGGCAAAGTCCACACCGCCCAGATCGGCATCGCCATCGGGTGCAGCGCTGGCGCTAAGGTGCTGCCAATCGGGGTTAGCCGTTATCAGCTGGTGCTGAAAGTCGGCGCGCGCCATGCGCTGACCGCAGCCCATGCAGACCACCTGGTCGAGCCGGCCATGCAGATCCACCACCCGCGCGCTGCCCGCGCGCTGGTGCAGGCCGTCGACGTTCTGGGTGATCAGGCCTTGGATATAGCCGGCCTGCTCCAACCGGGCCAGCGCTTGGTGCGCGGCATTGGGCTGGGCCTGCGAGAACACCGGCCAGCCCACCAGACTGCGCGCCCAGTAGCGCTGGCGCGTGAGCGTCTCGTCCATGAAGTCCTGAAAGCGCACGGGGGCAGGGCGCTTCCAGGCGCCTTGCGCATCGCGGTAGTCGGGGATGCCGCTGCCGGTGCTCACGCCCGCGCCGGTCAGCACGGTCCAGGGACGGTAGTGCTGCAGCAAGTGGGTCAGGGCTGGCAGATCCGTGGAGGCGGCTGCTTGCGGGAGGAGGTCGGTGAGAAGTGGCATGGATGAGGGCTCGGTCGGCTGCCCTGATGATAGTGGCCGCAACGTCCGATGGCAGCAGTCTGGTTTATCAGCACGAAATTCGTGTTGCACGAATTTCGTGTAAAATTGGCCGCATGAAAAATCTCACCATCACTGTGGAAGACAGCGTGCTGGAATGGGCGCGGGTCGAGGCCGCGCGGCGCGGCACCAGCGTCTCACGCATGGTCGGAGATTTTATGGCCGAGCTCCAGCAGCGCGAGGACGCCTACGAGCGCGCCTACCTGGCCTGGCGCACCGATGAGCGCAGCTGGCAAGGCGGTGCAACGCCTCCGGGTGGCGCCGCTGCGGCACGCAAAATCGGCGGCCGCCGCAAGACCGGGCAGGAGGGGGCATGAGCACCGTGTTTGTCGATACCTCGGTGCTGGTCGCCGCAGAAAACGTCTCGGACGCGGCGCTCTACCAGGCCACCCTGGACTGGCTCGATCAGCTGTGGAGCAGCCGCACCGGCCGCACCGGCAACCAGGCGCTCAGTGAGTTCTACGACCAGGTCACCACGGCGGCCACCCCCATGCCCCAAGGCGATGCGCGCGCCGCCATCCGCCGCTACCAGAGCTGGACGCCCTGGAAAACCGATGCCGCCACCTTGGAGACCGCCTGGGCCGTGCAGGCGCGCCATGCCTTGGATTTTGGCGATTGCCTGGCGGTGGCCTGTGCCCAGCACAGTGGCTGCCAGCAAATGCTCAGCCTCTACCTGCCCCATGGCGCCGAATTTGGTGGCGTGACCATCGTGCATCCGTTGCGCCAAGCCGCACCGGTCCAGGCCAAAGCCTGAAATTCCTGATGTGAAAGAGTGATGTGATGACGTCCCAAGACAAGTCCCAACAGGCCCTGCAACGCATCCGCGCCGATGTGCGTGCCATGCAGGCCTACCATGTGCAAGATTCCAAGGGTCTGCTGAAGATGGACACCATGGAGAACCCCTACCGCCTGCCGGACGCGCTGCAGCAAAAGCTGGGCGAGCGGCTGGGCGCGCTGGAGATCAACCGCTACCCGGGCGAGCGCCTGGAGACGCTCAAGAAAATGCTGGCCGACTATGTGGGCGCGCCCACCGGCACGGCCGTGCTGCTGGGCAATGGCTCGGACGAGATCATCACCTTGCTGGCGCTGGCTACCGCCCAGCCCCATGCCGAAGGCCGCGCCAAGATGCTCGCGCCCATGCCGGGTTTTGTCATGTACCCGATGTCGGCCCAGCTGCAGGGCCTCGACTTTGTCGGCGTCAACCTGACCGCAGACTTTGATCTGGATGTGCCCGCGATGCAGGCCGCCATTGCCGCGCACAAGCCCGCCATCACCTACATCGCCTACCCCAACAACCCGACCGCCACCTTGTGGGACCAGGACAAGGTGCAGGCCGTCATCGATGCCGTCGCAGACGTGGGGGGGCTGGTGGTGATGGATGAGGCCTACCAGCCCTTTGCCAGCCGCAGCTGGATCGACCAGATGCGTGCCGATCCCGCGCGCAATGGCCATGTGCTGCTGATGCGCACCCTGTCCAAGTTCGGTCTGGCTGGCGCGCGCCTGGGTTACCTGGTGGGGCCGGCAGTCATCGTCAACGAGATCGACAAGGTCCGCCCCCCGTACAACATCAGCGTGCTCAACTGCGAGACGGCGATTTTTGCGCTGGAACATGAGGCGCTGTATGCCGAGCAGGCCAGCGCCATCCGGGCAGAACGCCAGCCGCTGATCGATGCGTTGCAGGCGCTGGGCGGCGTGCGCAAGGTCTGGCCGTCGGAGGCCAATATGGTGCTGATGCGCGTGGACGATGCGGGCAAGACCCAGGCGGCGATGAAGGCGCGTGGCGTGCTCGTCAAGAATGTATCGGCCATGCACCCGCTGCTGGCCCAGTGCCTGCGGCTGACCGTGGGCACCCGCGAAGAAAATGCCCGCATGCTGGCGGCGCTCAAGGAGTCTGTATGAATAATCTGGTGCCCACCCCATCGACCGCCACGCCGCTGCACCGCACGGCCGAAGTGGCCCGCAATACTGCCGAGACCCGCATCCAGGTGCGTGTGAACCTGGACGGCACGGGCCTGGCCCGGCTGAACTCGGGCATCGGTTTTCTGGACCACATGCTCGACCAGATTGCGCGCCATGGCCTGATCGACCTGGACATTGAATGCGCGGGCGACCTGCACATCGACGGCCACCACACGGTCGAGGACATCGGCATCACCTTGGGCCAGGCCTTTGCGAAGGCCATTGGTGACAAGAAGGGCATCCGCCGCTATGGCCATGCCTATGTGCCGCTCGATGAGGCGCTCAGCCGCGTGGTGATTGATTTCTCCGGCCGCCCGGGTCTGCACATGGATGTGAAGTTCACCGCTGGCAGCATTGGCCAGCTTGATACGCAGCTGGTGTACGAGTTCTTCCAGGGCTTTGTGAACCATGCCGGCGTGACCTTGCACATCGACAACCTCAAGGGCTTCAATGCCCACCACCAGTGCGAGACCATCTTCAAAGCCTTTGCGCGCGCATTGCGTTTTGCGCTGGAGCATGATCCGCGCATGGCCGGCGTGATTCCGTCGACCAAGGGATCGCTGTAAGCCCGCCGTTGGCGACTGGCGCTACACTCACTTCTTGCAAGCTATGACAACTTCATCCAATACCGTTGCCGTGGTGGACTACGGCATGGGCAATCTGCGCTCGGTATCGCAGGCCGTTCAGGCGGCGGCGTCCGGCTCGTCCGTGGCCGTGGTGGTGACGGCCGACCCCGACGTGGTGCGTGCCGCCACCCGCATTGTGCTGCCGGGCCAGGGTGCGATGCGCGACTGCATGGCCGAGCTCAAGGCCTCGGGCCTGCAGGACAGCGTGCTGGAAGCGGCCCGCAACAAGCCGATGTTCGGCGTGTGCGTGGGCATGCAGATGCTGCTGGACCACAGCGAAGAGGGCGACACCCCGGGCCTGGGCCTGATAGCCGGCCAGGTACGCAAGTTCCAGCTGGCGGGCCGTACGCAGGCCGATGGCAGCCGCTACAAGGTGCCGCAGATGGGCTGGAACCAGGTGCAGCAGCAAGCCCATTGCGGCCAGCCCCACCCGGTCTGGCAAGGCGTGCCCGACCAGTCCTATTTCTATTTTGTCCACAGCTTTTATGCGGCGCCTGCCAGTGATGCCCAGTGCCACGGCTGGGCCGAGTATGGCGAGCGTTTTGCCTGTGCCATTGGCCGGGACAACATCTTTGCCACCCAGTTTCATCCAGAAAAAAGTGCGGACCAGGGCCTGGCGCTCTACCGCAACTTCTTGCACTGGAACCCTTAAATTCTCACCGTCAGCCCACTACCATGCTGCTCATTCCTGCGATTGACCTCAAGGACGGTCACTGCGTGCGCCTCAAGCAAGGCGATATGGACCAATCCACCACCTTTGGCGAAGACCCGGTTGCGGTCGCCCGCCGCTGGTTCGATGCGGGCGCGCGCCGCCTGCATCTGGTGGATCTCAACGGCGCCTTTGCCGGCCAGCCCAAGAACCTGCCAGTCATCAAGGCCATCCTCAAGGAGTTTGGCGACGAGCTGCCGGTGCAGCTGGGCGGCGGTATCCGCGACCTGGACACCATCGAGAAATACATCGATGCCGGCATGCAGTACGTGATCATCGGCACCGCTGCGGTCAAGGACCCTGGCTTTTTGCAGAACGCCTGCACGGCCTTTGCCGGCCACATCATCGTCGGCCTCGATGCCAAGGACGGGATGGTCGCCACCGATGGCTGGAGCAAGATCACCCAGCACTCGGTCATCGAGACGGCCAAGCGCTTTGAGGACTGGGGTGTGGAATCGATCATCTACACCGACATTGGCCGTGACGGCATGCTCAGTGGCATCAACATGGACGCCACCATCAAGCTGGCCCAGGCGATCAAGATTCCGGTGATTGCCTCCGGTGGTCTGTCGGGCATGGCCGATATCGAGGCGCTGTGCAAGGCCGAGCCCGAAGGCGTCGAAGGCGTCATCTGCGGCCGCGCCATCTACACCGGTGATCTGGACTTTGCAGCGGCCCAGGAGCGCGCGGACCAATTGAGCGACAGCCTCTGACAGGTGCAGAAACGCTCTGCAACACGGCAGCGCAGCCAGGCCACCGGAGTGGTGGCCTTTTTTATATTTGTGTTAATTGAAACAGTTTGTGTGCTGGATTGGCCGCTGTCGCGCGCCAGGGTTGTGGGACCTTGCCTACACCGCGTTTTAAGTCGCTGTGGTGAATACAAATTTGAGGAATGTCAACAAATGCTAGTTGTTACCTGGAGCTGCTTCTGATCACCAACAAAGGTTTTCCATAACTGTGGCTTATTGGACAATGTACGCTTGGTCAGGATGCCAGAATCCATAGAAGTCTTGGATAGCGCATTCTGCAAGACCTCTTTGAAAGCCCCCTGTGATACTCGTGACTGGCGGAGCCGGCTATGTTGGCTCTCATATCTGCATTGCCTTGGCTGAAGCCGGCATGCCGTTCCTGATTCTGGATAACTTCAGCAATGCAAGGCGTTCGGTCATCACCCGGCTGGGCAAGATCCTGGGCTTTGCGCCGCCCTGCATCGATGCCGATGTGCGCGACGTGGCGGTGCTGGAGCAGTTGTTCGATGAACAGCATTTCGATGCGGTCATCCACAGCGCCTTTCTCACCGCTTCTGCGGACGCCGCGCGCGAGCCACTGCGCTACTACGACAACAATGTCTCGGGCACCATTGGCCTGCTGCGCGCCATGCAGACCGCCGGCTTGCGCAACCTGGTGGTGTCGTCCTCGTCGGTGGTCTATGGTGATCCGGCGCCGCACCCCGTTCGTGAAGACGCACCGTTGTCTGCCAGCACGCCTTATGGCCAGACGGCCCTGATGGTCGAGCAGGTGCTCAGCAGCTTGGATGAAGCCTCGCCCAAGCGCTGGCGCATGGCTTTGCTGCGCAGCTTCAATGCCGTGGGCTGCCACGAGAGCGGTCTGATTGCCGAGGACCCGCCGCGCATGTCTTCCCATGTGGCGCCGTATCTGGCCCAGGTGGCTGCCGGCAAGCGCGATGGTTTGCGCATCTATGGCGGCGACTACCCGACGCCCGATGGCACCCCGGTGCGCGACTACCTGCATGTGATGGACCTGGCCCATGCCTATGTCGCTACCTTGCAGTATCTGCGCGGCCACGCGGGCCTGGCCCGCTTCAATATTGGCTCGGGCCAGCCTACCTCGGTGCTGGGTCTGGTGCGCGCTTTCGAGCATGCCAATGGCCGTGCCGTGCCTTTTCGCATCGGTGCACGCCGCGCAGGCGATGCAGCGCACTGCTGGGCGGATATCTCGCAAGCACGCACGCAGCTGGGCTGGCAGCCCAAGCTGGGTCTGGACCGCATGATGGAAGATGTCTGGCGCTGGCAGATTGGCACCGGCCGCAGCGTCCATTGACGGATCCTGATCCAACGCTTGGCGGCCCAAGCGCGCCAGGCGTTTTTCTGGCCCGCAGCCTGCGCGCCAGGGCTGGGCGTGTTATCGTTTTGCCCGTCTGGCGTTATTGCCACCGCTCCCATCTGCCACGAGATCTTCCATGCTTGCCAAACGCATCATTCCTTGCCTCGACGTGACCGGCGGCCGCGTCGTCAAAGGTGTCAATTTTGTCGAACTGCGCGATGCCGGCGACCCGGTGGAGATTGCGGCGCGCTACAACACCCAGGGCGCCGATGAGCTGACCTTTCTGGACATCACCGCCACCAGCGATGGGCGCGATCTGATCTTGCCGATCATCGAAGCTGTTGCCAGCCAGGTCTTCATTCCACTGACCGTTGGCGGCGGCGTGCGCACCGTGGCCGATGTGCGGCGTCTGCTCAATGCCGGTGCCGACAAGACCAGCTTCAACTCTGCGGCCATTGCCGACCCTGCCGTCATCAACGCCGCCAGTGATCGCTACGGCTCGCAGTGCATTGTGGTTGCCATCGACGCCAAGCGCCGCCAAGGCCAGGATGTCATCGAGCGCGGCGAGGGCTGGGATGTCTACAGCCACGGCGGGCGCAAGAACACGGGGCTGGACGCTGTCCGCTGGGCCAGTGACATGGCCGCGCGCGGCGCCGGAGAGATCTTGCTCACCAGCATGGACCGCGATGGCACCAAGTCCGGTTTTGACCTGGCACTGACCCGTGCCGTGGCCGATGCCGTGGGCGTGCCCGTCATTGCTTCGGGCGGCGTGGGCAACCTCGACCACCTGGCCGATGGCGTGCAGCAGGGCGGCGCCGATGCGGTGCTGGCAGCCAGCATCTTCCACTACGGCGAGTTCACGGTGCAGCAGGCCAAAGAGCGCATGCGCGAGCGCGGCATCCCCGTGCGCCTGTAAGCACCGCTTTCACTCTGGGATTGACCCCAGCAACGGCGCCTTCGGCGCCGTTGCTGTTTCTGGCTCCTGCCCCGGCTGCCCGGCCTGCCAACGGGCCCTTGGCCGGCGGCATCTCTGGCGTTGGAGCCTTCCGTCTCGTGCTGGTGGCGGTGCAGGGTCTTTTTTCTTTCTGACTTGCTCTTGTATCTACCCGTAAGCACCCCCCGCGACGGGGCGGCGCGCCTGGGCTTGTCGCCTGCCATTGTTAGGGTCTATGCATTCGCGGGCCGTTCAGAGCGGCTGCGGGCCCGGTCCACCGGCGCGGTGTCAAGGTGCGTCAGCAAGGGGAGCTGCGCGCTGTGCGGGTAGGCCAGTTCTGAGCCCTTCATTTTCTCGCCGTCATTAGTGATCTGCGCATCTGCAAAAGTGATTGATTTAATCGATCAAAAATGACAGTTTGCAATAATTGACAATGTTTCCGAAGTTGAAACACACTCGGTAATTCCAAGCTGCTATAAACCCGATCTATCTATTTTTAGTCACAGTTTGTTTCGGTTGTCGAGGGGCATCGGTGTAAAACCCGCAGGCAATTGCAAGAAAACTATGAGAAAAAGCGTTGCCGACGCGGGCCTGGCGACGCTCATAAGAGGCTGGGGGTTGTCGGTTATGTCGGTGTTTGGGATATGCGTTACGCAGGCGTGCGCCTGCCTGTCTGCTTTTCGTTTGTTACGTACGCGCGCCGCCATGCTGGTGGCATTGCTGCTTCTACCTGTCAGCGTTTGGGCGCAGATGTGTGCGGCACCGGGCAATGATGGTGCGGGTGCTGCCACCGGGATTGTGAATGATTACTTTCCTGGCGCTGCAGCATCGACGCTGGCAGCGGGCAGCACCAGTCTGACCATCGGCACGCAGAGAGCGGGCGCTGCAGGCAAAACCCTGGCCGCCAATGACCTGTTGCTGGTGATCCAGATGCAGGACGCCAGCATCAATGCAGTCAATTCCAGCGCTTACGGCAACAGTGGCAGTGGCGGTCAGGGCTCGACCAGTGTCGGCAGCTCCGGTCTTTATGAGTTTGTGAAGGTGGTGTCGGTCTCGGGCTCGACCGTGACGTTTTCCCCTGCGTTGACCAATACCTACCGCAATGCAGTGGCGACGACGACCTCTGGGCAAAAAACCTACCAGGTTGTGCGGGTGCCCCAGTACACCAGCGCCTCGGTAAGTGGCGTGACGGCCCCCGCCTGGAACGGCGCCACCGGTGGCGTCGTGGCCATCGATGCGCGCGATACCTTGACCCTCAATGGGGCCACGGTGGAAAGCCAGGCCAACCGTGCGATTTTCCTGGCCGGCAAAGGCTTTCGGGGTGCAGTGGGCAGCAATGGCTCGGTCCAGGGCTCACGAGAGGATTGGATGGGAACCTATGCCACTGCAGGTGGCGGCGGCGGCAAGGGAGAGGGCATTGCCGGGACCCCTCGCTATATGGCCAACAAGGTCACGAACTATGGATCCAAGACGGTCAATGCGGTAGCGGCGAACGGCATCACGTCGGTAGACAACAGCGTAGAAGGCTACCCAGGTGGATCGCGTGCACGCGGCGCGCCGGGCAACGCGGGCGGTGGTGGTGCTGATGGCGCGCCTTCGGGCACCAACAACGGCCAGTTCAATTCGGGCGGCGGCGGCGGGGGCAACTATGCCGCTGGTGGTGTCGGTGGCCGGCCCTGGAACTACCCGCTGGTTGACAGCGGAGGCCGCGGCGGCGGCGGCTATGTAGGCACCACTGCTTTCAACCGCATCTTCCTGGGCGGTGGTGGCGGTGCAGGTGGCACCAATGATGGAACCGCCGACAACACGGCCTACAGCAACAACGGCATTGCCTGCTCGGATACGGGCGGCCGCTGCTCCTCCGGCGCCTCTGGCGGCGGCATTGTTATTTTGCGTGCGCAAAATCTCGCCGGTACCGGCGTGATCGATGTGCGCGGCGCCAATGGCTACAACGTGCAAAACGATGCGGCGGGCGGCGGCGGTGCAGGTGGCTCGGTGGTGATCCACACGCTCGAGGGTGGCTCTGCGGTGATCGACGCCAGCGGTGGTGATGGCGGCAACGCCTGGGCCGGCAACCAGACCAATGCGGGCAACCGCCATGGCCCTGGTGGCGGGGGCGGTGGGGGCTTTATCGCTTTTTCTCCGTCCAGCATGGTGGTTACCACCACCATCAACGGCGGCACACCGGGCTACACCACCAACGGCACCACCGACAACTATGGCGCCTTTGGCAACCAGGGCGGCATTGCCTCGTTCCAATCACCCAGTGCCCCTGGCACCATGCCTGGTGCTGCCTGCGCGATCGACCTGCGCCTGACCAAGAGCAATGGCGCCAATATCGTGAATGCTGGTGGGTCAACGACTTACACGCTGACCGCCAGCAATGTAGGCGCGTCTCCCTCCAGCGGTACGATCACTGTGGTGGACAAGCTGCCGCAGGGCGTGACGATTCCTGCGGGCGCCGTACCATTGACGGGCGCCAACGCCGCCAACTGGAGCTGTTCTGGCGCGGCAGGAGGCGGGGTGATCACCTGTACCAGTTCCACCGCCATCGCGGCAGGCGGCAGCAGTGTATTTGGTGTGACGGTCAATGTTGGCCTGCAGACAGCGACGGGTACCATCGCCACCAACCGGGCAAAAATCGGTGGTGGCGGTGACCCGCTCAATGGCAGTGCGCCGACCGAAACTGCGGTGGACGCCTGCACCGGCAATCAGTCCCCGGCAGGCTGTGCCGTTGACGTGGATGCGGTGAACTCGCCGTTGCTCAGCCTCACCAATAGCGATAACACCGATGTGGTGCTGGCCGGCGGGACGACCACCTATGCGTTGACCGTCAGCAACGTCGGCAATGCGCCCACGGCGGGCACAATCACCGTGGTGGATGTGCTGCCTACGGGCATGACCTATACCGGTGCAACGAGCTTCACCAGCGGCGGCTTTAGCTGTACCTACACCTCGGGCACCACAAGCTTCAGCTGTACCCGCTCCACACCGATTGCAGCCGGGGACAACGCCGCTATCTCGCTGCCGGTCTCGATTGCCAGTACCGCGCCCAGCGCCTTGGTCAACCTCGCCCGCGTTGGCGGTGGCAGTGATTCCAGCAAACCCAATGCGCCCACGGTGGCCACTACGCAAACCTGCTCTCCGGCGATGGCTTCTGAAATCGCCACGGGCTGCGCGGCAGATACCGATTCGGTCAAGCGTGTGCAGCTGAGCCTGACCAAGGACGATGGCCGCTTTGGCATCTATGTGGGTGGCACGACCACCTATGCTTTCCGGGTCAGCAACACCGGTGACGCCAACTCTGTAGGCACCATCAGCTTCCGCGATGTGCTGCCCACGCCGATGAACTGGCCTGCTGCACTCACCAAGACCGGCCCCAATGCCGCAGACTGGACCTGCACCCGGTTCAGCAACACGGAAGTCAGCTGTACCTCGACCACCACGATTGCGGCGGGCGGCGTGAGCCAGTTCAGCCTGCTGGCCAATGCGGGCGCGATGACCAGCGGCGACCAGTACATGAACAAGGCGCGCATGGGCGGCGGCGGAGACGCCACGCTGGCTACGACCTCGCCCACGACCGCGCAGGTCAATGCCTGTACCAACAACAGCATTCCAGCCGGTTGCGCCATCGATCTGAACACGGCGCAAACACCGCCGACGCTGCGGCTGACCAAGGCCCACGCCAATCCGCAGAGCAAGGCGCCTGGCGATACGGTGGCCTTTACGCTGACGGTCGCCAACTCCGCGACCGCCGAGGCCTTGGCCAATACCGTGCGCGTGGTCGATGTGTTCCCCGCGGGGCTCAGCAATTTCACCGTGAACGCCACCCAGGGTATCTTTACCTGTGCGATGGGCTCGGGCGCTGACAGCAATGTGCTGACCTGCAACAACACTGGCGGCGCATTGGCCGCCAGCACCAGCGCCACCATCGCCGTGACTGCCACGGTCTCGGCGACCACCAGCACCACCTTGGTCAACAAGGCGCAGGTGGGTACCGACAACACCGACCCCACCACCAGCAGCTATCCCACCAGCACGACGGCGGCCGCCTGTACCGCGCTCAATACGCCGACCGTCGGTTGCGCCACAGACTCGATCCCGGTGGTGCCATCGGCCACCTTGACGGTGGTTGCCAACGTGGCAAGCCGTGCCGCCAGTACCGACCAGTTCACCGTGGCCATCAGCAACGGCCCCACTGCGACGACCTCGGGCACGGCCACCGGCGCAAGCACCGCTGCCTTCGCGGCAACGCCGGGCACCAGCTATGCACTGAGCGAAACGGCTGCCGGCACGGCCAACCTGGCGCGCTACACCACCACCTACGCCTGTACCAATGCCACCGCAGGCGGCACCTCGGTGGCGCCGGGCACCGGCACCACCGTGAATGTGACCCCGCAGGCGGGCGATGCCATCACCTGTACGTTCAGCAATACCCCGATCGCGCCGCGCCTGACCCTGGTCAAGAGCATTGCCTCGCGCGCACTGTCCTCGGACCAGTTCACGATCGCCATCAGCAATGGTGGCCCCACGGCATCGACCACCGGCACGGCAACCTCGGCCAGCACCACGACCTACACGGCCACCGCCGGCACCAGCTACACACTGAATGAAGTGGCAGCCGCTGGCGCCAACTTGACGCGCTACAACAGCAGCTACAGCTGTACCAACACGGGCGTTGCCGGCACCACCATGCCTGCGGGCACGGGCACCAGCTTCAACCTGACCCCTCAGGCGGGCGACAACATCAGCTGTACCTTCAGCAACAGCGCCATTGCGCCCAAGCTGACGGTCAGCACCGTCGTGGCGGGCCGCATTCTCGGCACCGACCAGTTCACCGTAGGCATCAACAACGGTGGCCCTAGCGCCACCACCAGCGGCACACAAACCACGGCGTCGGCAGGCCCGGCCACCGCGACGGCTGGCACCAGCTACCTGCTGACCGAAACTGCCGCCGGCACGCCTGCGGCCAACCTGGCCCGTTACACCACCACCTACAGCTGTACCAATGCGACGGCGGGCGGCACCAGCGTGTCCTCGGGTGCAGGCACCTCCATCACCGTTGTGCCCCAAGCCGGTGATGACATCAGCTGTACCTTTACCAATACGCCGATCTACCCCAAGCTCAGCGTGACCAAGGCCGCATCGCCGACCAGCTTTGTCGTGGGTGCCAGCGGCCAGAGCTACCGCATCACCATTGGTGTGGCCAATGGGCCCACCACCACCGCGATCAGCATTGCCGACAGCCTGCCCGCTGGCGTGACCTTGTCAGGCGCGCCCAGCGTGAGTGGTGCCGCGACCTTGAGCGGTTGCAGCAGCAGTGGCAGCAGCATTGGTGCTTGCCAACTGGCCAGCGGCCTGGCCGATGGCAGCTATGTGCTGACCATTCCCGTGTCGGTGGCATCATCGGCCACCAGCGCTGGCGCTGCCAACACCGCCAATCTGGGCGGTGGCGGTGATCCCAGCTGTACGGCTGCAGCGACCACGGAGACCTGCGACCCCACCACCGGTGCGGTTGCCGTCAAGACCACGGCCAATGTCAGCCTGGCCAAAACCGGCGCAGCCACTGCCGTGTCTGGCAACAGCTATGTCTATACGCTGGCGCTGAGCAATAGCGGCCAGACCGCCACGGCCTCCAACCTGGTGGTGCGCGACCAGCTCGCCACCGGCATGGTGGCCACGGCCGTTACCGGTGCCAACTGCGGCACCTTGCCCAGTGCGGCAGGTGCCTTGCTGACCTGTACCGTCAGCGATCCGATCGCTGCGGATGGCGGCTCTGCCAGCATCCAGCTGACGGTGACCATGCCCAATGGCGGTGGCAATGTCGTCAACTATGCGGCGACCCATCCATCGGGCAGCGGCAATCCCGGTGTGGACCCTGGCCCGGCCTGTACCAATGCGGCCAATGTGGTGTGCGCCAGCGCGACGGCCGCCGTCAGCACTCCCGCCAATGTCAGCCTGAGCAAGACGGGCGCAGCCACGGCGCTGACTGGCTCCAGCTATGTCTACACGCTGACCCTGAGCAACAGTGGCCAACTGGCCACCGGCAGCAACCTGATCGTCAAGGACAAGCTGCCTGCAGGCGTGGTGGCCACTGCCGTGACTGGCGCCAGCTGCGGCGCGCTCCCCAGCAGTGCCGCTGCCTTGCTGACCTGTACCGTTGCCAGCCCGCTGGCAGCCGGTGCATCGGCCAGCATCGAGCTGACCGTCACCTTGCCAAGTAGCGGTGGTACCGTCGTCAACAACGCTGCTACCAATCCCACGGGCTCGGGCGCTCCGGGCGTGGACCCCAGTCTCACCTGCGTGAACAGCAGCACGACTGCTTGCGCAAGCCACAGTCTGTCAGTCAACACACCGGCGAGCCTGGCCGCCACCAATGTCTTGACCGCCGTGAACGGCAGCCCCGTACCAGCGGGATACCTGGCCAAGCCCGGGGATGTGCTGACCTATACCGTCAGCGTAACCAACAGTGGCGGCACGGCAGGTAGCACCGATGTGGGCCAGACCGTGCCCGCAGGCACGACCTACACAGGTACCGGCCAAGGCTGGGGTGCAGGTTGCACGGCAGCGGGCACGCAGTGCGCACAAACCGTGGCAGTGGGTGCGAACCAGACCAGCACTGTGACGTATACCGTCACCGTTGCCAGCCCAGGCAGCACCGCGACCATTGTGGATACCGTCACCAGCTCGGTGGGCAGCTGTACGACTTGCCAAGTCACCACTGACACGCAGCATGCAGACATGCAGGCCACCGTGACGGTGACGCCAGGCGCGACCAGCACGACCGGTGTGGAACTGATCTACACCAGCATCTGCAAGAACAACGGCCCGCAAACGGCACTGAACGCCGCTTGCACGGTGACCGCACCCGCTGGCGCCGTGACGACCTGTACGCCAACCAGCCCGGCCGCCGCCTTGGCATCGGGCGACAGCATCAGCTGTACCACCAAGCTCACACCGAGCGTGGTGGGTGACTATGCCGTGAGCGTTGCTACCAGCAACACCCTGTACGACGCCGTGACGAGCAACAATGCCGCCACCGCGACGGTCAAGGTCAACACGCCAGCGGCTCTGCGCATCGTCAAGACCTTGGCGCAGGTCAATGGCGCGGCAGTCCCGGCCAACTATGCCGCCAAGATTGGCGACACGCTGACCTATGCGATGGTCGTCACCAACACGGGCGGCACTGCGGGCACCACAGTCCTGACCGAAACCGTGCCAGAGGGAACCAAGTTTGTCGGCGGCAGTGCTCCAGATGTAACGCAAGGCTGGAGTCAGGCCCCGCAAGTCTGCGACGCAGCGGCCAGCACCTGCACGCAAAGCGTGACGGTGCCAGCACAAAGCGCCGAAGGTGTGGCTGGTGAGCAGACCGCGCAGTTCACCGTAGAGGTCGTTGCACCGGCTACGACGAACGGCAAGATCACCAACACCGTGAGCAGCGACATCGCTGCAGCTTGTGCCTCCGGTACTTGCTCGGTTGAAACCGCCAATGCGGTTGCTGACATGCAAGCTCAGATCACCAACATCCCAGCTTCGGCTGTGGTAGTGGGTCAAAGCGTCACCATCACTGGCCTATGCACCAACAATGGCCCAGCGAATGCGGTCAACGCCAGCTGCGCCATGGTGATCAGCAATGGTGGTTCCACTATCAACGCGGCTTGCGACGCAGCCAAGACCTTGGCAGTGAGCGAGACGCTGAGCTGCTCAGTGACCTTCACGGCAGCACAAGGCGACATTAGTGCGACCATCAACGCAGCAACGCAAAGCTACGAAAGCAATATCACCAACAACACGGACACCAAGTCCACGGTGGGCAATACGCCAGCCAGCCTGGCTACCACCAACGTCTTGACTGCAGTGAACGGCAGCCCCGTACCCGCTGGTTATCTGGCCAAGCCTGGTGATGTGCTGACCTATACCGTCAGCGTCACCAATAGTGGTGGTACCTCCGGATCCACCGATGTCGGCCAGACCGTACCCGCAGGCACGACCTACACAGGCGCCGGCCAAGGCTGGGGCGCAGGTTGCACGGCAGCGGGCACGCAGTGCGCGCAAACCGTGGCAGTGGGGGCGAACCAGACCAGCACCGTGCAGTACACGGTGACTGTGGCTAACCCAGGCAGCACCGCGACCATTGTGGACACCGTCACCAGCTCGGTGGGCACCTGCACGACTTGCCAAGTCACCACCGACACGCAGCATGCAGATATGCAAGCCACTGTCACGGTCAGCCCTGGTAACACCAGCACGACCGGTGTTGAGCTGACCTACACCAGCATCTGCAAGAACAATGGCCCGCAAACGGCCGTGAACGCAGCCTGCGTGGTGACCGCTTCTGCCGGTGCAGTGACGACTTGCACGCCTACGACGCCAGCAGGAACGCTGACATCGGGTGACAGCATCACCTGCACCACCAAGCTTACGCCTAGTGCAGCCGGTGACTATGCGGTGAGCGTAGCTACCAGCAACACCTTGTACGACGCAGCTACTGGCAACAACAGCGCAACGACCACCGTGAAGGTCAACACCCCTGCAGACCTGCATATCGTCAAGACCTTGGCGCAGGTCAATGGCGCGGCAGTCCCGGCCAACTATGCCGCCAAGATTGGCGACACGCTGACCTATGCGATGGTCGTCACCAACACGGGCGGCACTGCGGGCACGACGGTCCTGACCGAAACCGTGCCAGAGGGAACCAAGTTTGTCGGCGGCAGTGCTCCTGATGTAACGCAAGGCTGGAGTCAGGCCCCGCAAGTCTGCGACGCAGCGGCCAGCACCTGCACGCAAAGCGTGACTGTGCCAGCGCAAAGTGCCGAAGGTGTGGCAGGTGAGCGGACCGTAGAGTTCACGGTGGAAGTGCTTGCCCCAGCAACCAGCAACGGTAAGATCACCAATACCGTGAGCAGCGACATTGCTGCAGCTTGCGCCTCTGGTACTTGCTCGGTTGAAACTGCCAATGCGGTTGCAGACATGCAAGCGCAGATCACCAACATCCCAGCTTCGGCTGTGGTAGTGGGTCAAAGCGTCACCATCACTGGCCTATGCACCAACAATGGCCCAGCGAATGCGGTCAACGCCAGCTGCCAGATGGCCGTGCAGAACGGCGCTGCATCGATCGGTGCAACTTGCGATGCTGGCAAGACACTGGCCATGGGTGAGAGCTTGAGCTGCTCGGTGACCTTCACTGCAGCTGAAGGTGCGATTAGCGCCACCATCAACACGACCACGCAAAGCTACGAAAGCGACATCACCAACAACACGGACACCAAGTCCACGGTGGGCAACACGCCAGCCAGCCTGGTAACCACCAATGTGCTGACCTTGGTCAATGGCAGCCCCGTGCCAGCTGGCTACTTGGCCAAGCCCGGCGATGTGCTGACCTATACAGTCAGCGTCACCAACAGTGGTGGTACCGCAGGCAGCACCGACGTCGGCCAGACCGTGCCAGTAGGCACGACCTACACAGGTTCCGGCCAAGGCTGGGGTGCAGGTTGCACGGCAGCGGGCACGCAGTGCGCGCAAACCGTGGCAGTCGGTGCTGGCCAGACCACCACCCTGCAGTACACGGTGACCGTTGCCAGCCCAGGAAGCACAGCCACTATCGTTGATACGGTTACCAGCTCGGTAGGTACCTGCACGACTTGCCAAGTCACCACCGACACGCAGCATGCAGATATGCAAGCCACTGTCACGGTCAGCCCTGGTAACACCAGCACGACCGGTGTTGAGCTGACCTACACCAGCATCTGCAAGAACAATGGCCCGCAAACGGCCGTGAACGCAGCCTGCGTGGTGACCGCTTCTGCCGGTGCAGTGACGACTTGCACGCCTACGACGCCAGCAGGAACGCTGACATCGGGTGACAGCATCACCTGCACCACCAAGCTTACGCCTAGTGCAGCCGGTGACTATGCGGTGAGCGTAGCTACCAGCAATACCTTGTATGACGCCTCGGCAGGTAACAACACAGCTACGACTACCGTCATGGTGAACACACCTGCAGATCTGCATATCGTCAAGACCTTGGCGCAAGTGAACGGCGCTGCTGTGCCTGCCAACTATGCCGCCAAGATCGGTGACACGCTGACCTACGCCATCTTGGTCACCAACACCGGCGGCACTGCGGGAACCACGGTCCTGACCGAGACCGTGCCAGAAGGCACCAAGTTTGTGGGCGGTGGAGCTTCGAATCCTGAACAAGGCTGGAGCCAGGCGCCACAGGCTTGCGCGGCAGCAGCCAGCACCTGCACGCAGAGCGTGACGGTGCCAGCACAGAGCACAGCGACTCCTGCTGTGCCTGGTGAGCAAACGCTTGAGTTCACGGTGGAAGTGATAGCGCCTGCGACCAGCAACGGCAAGATCACCAACACGGTTGTGAGCGACATTCCAGCTGCTTGCGCAGGCAACACCTGCGCGGTGGAGACCGCCAACGCCGTCGCGGACATGCAAGCGCAGATCACCAACATCCCAGCCTCGGCTGTGGTGGTGGGTCAAAGCGTGACCATTACCGGCCTGTGCACCAACAATGGCCCGGCCAATGCGGTCAACGCCAGCTGCGCGATGACCGTGAACAACGGCGGCACCAGCATTGCTGCGACCTGTGGTGCGAATGCGAATCTGGCGATGAACGAGAGCGTCAGCTGTACGGCTACTTTCACCGCAGCCCAAGGGGACATCAGTGCGACCATCAACGCAGCAACGCAAAGCTATGAAAGCAACACGGCCAACAACATGGACACCAAGTCGACGGTGGGTAACACCGCAGCCAGCCTGGTGACCACCAATGTGTTGACCGCCGTGAACGGCGCAGCAGTGCCGGCCGGTTATCTGGTCAAGCCCGGTGATGTTTTGACCTACACCGTGACGGTGGTGAACAGCGGCGGCACGGCCGCCAGCACCGATGTCGGCCAGACCGTGCCAGCAGGTACCACCTACACCGGCACGGGTGAGGGTTGGAGTGCAGGTTGTGCTGCGGCTTCCAGCACCTGCAGCCAGACGGTGGCAGTGGGCGCGGGCCAAACGAGCACCGTTACCTACACTGTCACCGTGGCCGGCCCTGGCAGCACGGCGAGCATCGTTGACACGGCTACCAGCAGTGTCGGCAGCTGCAGCAGCTGCCAGGTGACCACCGGCACGCAGCATGCAGACATGCAGGCCACCGTGACCGTGACGCCGGGCACGACCAGCACGACCGGTGTTGAACTGATCTACACCAGCATCTGCAAGAACAATGGCCCGCAAACGGCCTTGAACGCGGCTTGCCTGGTGACGGCTCCCGCTGGTGTACAAACCATCTGCGCGCCCACGACGCCAGCCGCAACGCTTGCATCGGGCGACAGCATCACCTGCACCACCAAGCTCACGCCAAGCGCGGCCAGTGACTATGCGGTCAGCGTGTCCACCAGCAATGACTTGTACGATGGCGCACCGGGCAACAACACGGCGACGAGGACCGTCAAGGTCAACACGCCGGCGGAGCTGAACATCGCCAAGACCCTGGCGCAAGTCAACGGTGCGGCAGCCCCCGCCAACTACGCAGCCAAGATCGGCGACACGCTGACCTACCACCTGCGGGTGACCAATGCGGGCGGTACTGCCAGCACCATGGAGCTGACCGAGACCGTGCCAGAAGGCACCAAGTTTGTCGGCGGCGGTGCCTCCAACCCCGACCAGGGCTGGAGCCCGGCTCCACAGGCTTGCGATGCAGCGGCCAGCACCTGCACGCAAAGCCTGACGGTGCCCGCGCAAAGCGCAGAAGGTGTGGCAGGTGAGGAGACCGTTGCGTTCACGGTGGAGGTGCTTGCGCCTGCGACCAGTAGCGGCAAGATCATCAATACGGTGACCAGCGATGTGCCAGCCGCTTGCGCGGCCGGTGGCTGCACAGCAGAGACGGCCAATGCCGTGGCGGACATGCAAGCGCAGATCACGACGATCCCGTCTGGCGCCGTGGTGGTGGGTCAAAGCATCACTATCACTGGCCAGTGCACCAACAATGGACCGGTGGAGGCCCTCAATGCAAGCTGCGTGATGACCGTGAACAATGGTGGCGCGAGCATTGCCGCAATCTGCGATGCCAACACCAACCTGGCGGTAGGCGGAAGTCTCAGCTGCACGGCGACCTTTGCTGCGGCAGAGGGTGCGATCAGCGCCAGCATGACGGCAGCAACGCAAAGCTACGAAAGCGACACCGCCAACAACAGCGATGCCAAGGCCGTCAACGGCAACACACCATCGGCCGTGACGGTGACGAATGTGCTGGTGAAGGTCAACGATGCGCCTGTGCCTGCAGGCTATGTGATCAAGCCCGGTGACAAGCTGACCTACCAGGTGCAGGTCAGCAACACGGGCGGCACGCCTGGCTCGACGGTGTTGACGGAGACGGTGCCTGCGGGTACCCGCTATGTCGGCGCGGACGAAGGCTGGACGGCGGGTTGCGTGGCCGCAGGTAGCAGCTGCACGCAGCCAGCGACGGTGCCGGGCGGCAGCCCACAAGCGCCGGGAACGGTGGCCTTTGAGTACACGGTGCGCGTGGACGACGCGGTGACCAGCCCCAATGTGGTCAACACCGTAGGCAGCAGTGCAGCGGGCAGCTGCAGCGCCGCCTGCTCGGTCAGTACGCCGACGCAAGCTGCCGATATGCAAGTGAGCATGCCTGCAACCATCGATGCGAAGGTGGGTGTGGAGTTCACGCTGACTTCCATCTGCCGCAATGCAGGGCCAGCCACGGCGACCAATGCACGTTGTGACGTCAGCGGCGCGCCTGCCGGTGCGGTGACTGTCTGCACGCCGACCCAGCCGGTGGCGGCACTGGCAGTGGGTGAGTCGATCACCTGTACTACCAAGTTCACGCCGACCTCGACCGCTGCTATCACCATCACGACCCGCGCCAGCAGCGATGTGTTTGATCCTTCGGCCGCCAATAGCGAGGCCTCCGCGTCGGCGGTGTTTATCAACACCCCGCCAACGGATGTCAAGCGGGTGCCTGTGAATGCGGCATGGGCCATGGCCTTGATGGCGCTGCTGTTGATGCTGTTGGCGGGCAAGGCCCTGCCACAGCGCCAGGGCCGTCGTCCCCAGGACTGACCGTTCTGAGCGTTAGCCTCTCCGGCCCGGTTGCATGGCTTGCACCGGGCCGGTTTCTTTTGCGGCTGTTTTCTCCCTGCATTGCGCACAACTGCATTGAATGCGAGACAATTCCCTGCATGAACTGGCTCGATCAAGTGAAATGGGACGCGCAGGGCCTGGTGCCCGTCATTGCGCAGGAGCAGCACTCCAAGGATGTGCTGATGTTTGCCTGGATGAACCGCGAAGCGCTGGCCCATACGGCCGAGCTGGGCCGGGCGGTGTACTTCAGCCGCTCGCGCGGCAAACTGTGGTTCAAGGGCGAGGAGTCCGGCCATGTGCAGACCGTGCATGAGATCCGCATCGACTGTGACAACGATGTGGTGCTGCTGAGCGTGACCCAGACCGGGCATGAGCCGGGCATTGCCTGCCATACCGGGCGCCACAGCTGTTTTTACAGCGTGTTGCGCGATGGCCAGTGGCAAGCGGTTGACCCGGTCTTGAAAGACCCGGAATCGATCTACAAATAATCCCTGTTCGGGCACTGTCTTCTTCGGCCGCCCTGCGCGGCTGCTTCGCTATATTTTCGCTATGACCGATACCTCTGTTTCTGCTGCCATGTCCTCTACCGATGCGTTGATGCGCCTGGCCGAGGTGCTGGAGTCGCGCAAACCCGCCAATGGTGGCGATCCCGAGGCCAGCTATGTGGCGCGCCTGCTGCACAAGGGCCCGGATGCCTTTTTGAAGAAGGTCGGGGAAGAGGCGACCGAAGTGGTGATGGCCGCCAAGGATGTGGACCATGGCGCGCCAGCCTCCAAGCTGGTGTACGAAGTGGCCGATCTGTGGTTTCATACGATGGTGGCGCTGGCCCACTATGGCCTGAGCCCCGCCGATGTGGTGAACGAACTGGTGCGCCGCGAAGGCTTGAGTGGCCTGGAAGAAAAGGCGATGCGCAAGGTAAAAGACCGTGAAGCTGAAGAAGGGAGTTCCGCATGAACGATGTCGTTGACGTGAAGACCGTTGATTCGGCCGCGATGGAGAGCCTCAAAACCTGGGGCTGGGTCAGCTATCTGCTGCACCTGATTGTGGCCGTGGCAGCGGTGGTGCCCACCGCACAGGCCAGCATCGTGCTGCTGCTGATCGCGCTCGTGATTGACCTGGCCAAGCGCAGTGATGCGCAGGGTACCTGGCAGCAAAGCCATTTTTCCTGGCGCATCCGCAGCGTCATCTGGGCCGGCGTGCTGTATGTCATCACTGCGCCGCTGTGGTTCCTGTTCGTCGTTCCGGGCTGGATTGCCTGGACTCTCATTTCCGTCTGGTTTCTCTACCGCATCGTGCGCGGCATGGTGGCGATGAACAAAGACCAGGCGATCAATGGCTAGCCACACGCCCGCCTCCGAGACGCCGGAGATGCCGCAGACGCCGGCCCCCGCAGAGGCCGAAGCGCCCAAGCGGGTGCTCCGCTCCAAGGGGGTGGACGAAAACACACCGCCCATCAGCCTGGCCTTGCAGGGCGGCGGCTCGCACGGCGCTTTCACCTGGGGGGTGCTCGATGCCTTGCTGGCCGACCGCAGCCTGTGGGTGGAAGGCATCAGTGGCACCAGCGCCGGGGCGATGAACGCCGTGGTGATGGCTTATGGCTACGGCAAGGCGGCAGCCACCGAGAGCGACAAACGCAAAGCCCACGAAGCGGGCTGCGAATCGGCCCGCGAATCTCTTAAACAGTTCTGGGAAGGGGTGGGCACGATGGGCAGCCTGATGGCAGGTGTGCCGATGGCCGGCAAAGCCATCTGGGAGATGATGAGCCAGTGGCTCTCGCCCTACCAGACCAATCCGCTCGACATCAACCCCTTGCGCCGGCTGCTGGAAAAGGTCGTGGATTTTGACTTTCTCCAGCATGAGCAGGGCCGCAATGCGCCCCGGGTATTTGTCTGCGCCACCAATGTGCGCACCGGCAAAGGCGAAGTCTTCAGTGGAAAGCGGTTGACGGCCGATGCGGTGATGGCCTCGGCCTGCCTGCCGATGATGTACAAGGCGGTCGAGATCAAGGACCAGTATTACTGGGATGGCGGCTACTCCGGCAACCCCTTGCTCTACCCGCTGATCTACCAGACGGGCAACAGCGATGTGCTGCTAGTGCAGCTCAACCCCATTGAATACAACGAGGTGCCGACCAACGCCCAGGAGATCATGGACCGCATCAATGAGATCACCTTCAACGCCAGCTTGCTGGCCGAGCTGCGCGCCATGGGCTTTGTGCGCCGCCTGCTCGATGAAGGCAAGCTGGACCGGGAGCGCTACAAGTACATGCTGATGCACCATGTCGATGGGGGAGCTGTGCTCAAGAGCTATGGCGCATCCAGCAAGAACCGCTCGGATGCGCCTTTTGTGCGCGAACTGTGCGAGCGGGGCCGTGTCTCCGGCGAGAACTGGCTGACCAGGCACCGGGCGGATGTCGGTGTGCGTTCCGGTTTCAAGGTGTAATCTACTGCCTGTTGGCACGGTTGCTGCTTGCACCTTGCTGATGACTGCGGGCTGACTGCGACGGCGGCGCCCTTGTTTTGAGAGATAAGAAGTTTATGCACGATCCAGATTGCCTTTTTTGCAAAATCATTGCCGGCCAGATTCCGTCAAGCAAGGTCTATGAAGACGAGGACATGCTGGTGTTCAAGGACATCCATCCAGCCGCGCCCGTGCATTTGCTGATGGTGCCCAAGCTGCACATCGCCTCGATGGCACAGGTGGGCGCCGAACACGCTCCCTTGCTGGGCCGCATGCTGGCCAAGGCGCCACAACTGGCGCTGGATAACGGCTGCAATCCCTATCCGCAAGGGGGTTTCCGGCTGATGGTCAACACCGGTGAGGAGGGCGGGCAGGAGGTGCACCATCTGCACATCCACCTGCTGGGCGGCCCCAGGCCCTGGAAAAAGGGCTGAGCCCTGCGCTGGCAGTGGGGCGATGACCTCGCCGCGTGACAGTATTACGAAACCGGTAGATGCCCAAGGCGTCTAAAATGCACATATTCGCTAGGAGAATTTCATGGGTTCCTTTTCTGTTTGGCATTGGCTGATTGTTCTGCTCATCGTGGTGCTGGTATTTGGTACCAAGAAGCTCAAGAACATCGGCACCGATCTGGGTGGTGCCGTCAAGGGCTTCAAGGATGGCATCAAGGACGGCGGCGAATCCGCCTCGCCCGCTGCATCCACGACGACCACGGCACAGCAAGTGGGTCAGTCGCCTGCGGCCGACAAGAACACCACCATCGACGTCGAAGCCAAGAACAAGGGCTGATGTGCGCATGACAGGGGCTGTGGGCAAGCCGCAGCAACCGCTTGTGTGCATTCGATGGGGTTGGAATGTTTGATCTCGGTATCTCCAAGATGGCCTTGATCGGTGCGGTGGCACTGATCGTCATTGGCCCTGAAAAACTGCCGCGCGTTGCGCGCACGGTAGGCACATTGCTGGGCAAGGCGCAGCGCTATGTCAACGACGTCAAGTCCGAGGTCAACCGCTCGATGGAGCTCGACGAGCTGCGCAAGATGAAGGAGAACGTCGAGTCGGCCGCGCGTGATGTGGAAAGCACCATCCGCACCAACTCCGCAGACTTCGAGAAAAACCTCAACGACCAGGCCAATGGCACGGCCTCATCGGGCAGCGACGACAGCTTCTACACCGCCGATCCCTATGCCGAGAGCTATGACGGCGGCTCGGCATCGACGGTGGCTCCGGTCTACCACCACCCTCGCAAGAACTGGCGCGTGAAGCGCGGCGCCACTCCCCAGTGGTACAAGCACCAGGCAGGTGTGCGCACCCATGTGCAGTCAGGCGCGGCGCGCGTGGCACGTTTTCGGCCCAAGAAGCCCTCGTCAGGCCTGTGATGGCGCCCGCAACGCAGCCCGCTCCCGGAGCCGCGCGTTGGCATGTTTTCTCACTGGTATTTCCATCGGCCCGGGGCGCTGCAGCCTGCGCTAACGCGCTGCGCTCCCGCGAGGCCTTGATCCGCAACAGATATCCCCATGTCCGAAACCCCTTCTAAAGAAGACGAGCTGGCCGGCACCGAGCAGCCCTTTGTGCAGCACCTGATGGAGCTGCGCGATAGGCTGCTCTACAGCATTGGTGGCGTGCTGGTGGCCCTGGCTTTGTTGGCCTTCTGGCCTGGCCCCGATGGGCTGATGAACTTCATCGCGCATCCGATCAAGATGCACATGCCGCCCGATGCCAAGCTGATTGCCGTGGGCGTGTTCTCGCCCTTTATCGTGCCGCTGAAGGTACTGGGCATGGCGGCCATTTTGCTGGCCTTGCCGTGGATCATGTACCAGCTCTGGGCGTTTGTGGCCCCGGGCCTCTACATGCATGAGCGCAAGTTTGCGCTGCCTTTGATATTTTTTGGCAGCTTGCTGGCCTATGCCGGCATTGCCTTTGTGCAGCTGTTTGTGCTCGATCGCATGTTTGGCTTTATCCAGCATTTCACGCCGTCAAGCGTGGCGGCCACGCCAGATATTGCCTCCTATGTCGAAGCCATTTTGTCGCTCTACCTGGCTTTTGGTCTGGCCTTCCAGGTCCCCATTGTGGTGATCCTGCTGGTGCGCCTGGGCATCGTGGAGATCGCCAAGCTCAAGTCGTTCCGGGGTTACTTCATCGTGCTGTCGTTTGTTATTGCGGCGGTGGTGACCCCTCCCGATGTGCTCTCGCAGATTTCGCTGGCCGTGCCCATGTGCATTCTGTATGAGGTTGGCATCCTGGGTGCCACCTGGTTCTCGCGCAACCAGCCCAAGAAGGAAGAAGAAGCGGACACGGACGCCGCAGCCTGATCGCCTACCCACCGGCCAGATACGCCAAAGCCCCGTGCTGACCTGAGGTCAGCCGGGGCTTTGGTGGGCCAGCGCCAGGGGTGGGCCTGGTGCGGCGTCGTTGCGGGGATCGGGCTTGATGGCCCGGATCTACCTCCCTTTGATCAACGTGCAAAGGCGAGTGCGCTGCCAACGCCCCTCGCCAGGGCTTAACGCCGGCCTTGGGGCATCGCGCGGTTGTTGACCGGGCGGGTGCCGGGCGTGATCGGCAGGGTCAGGCTCTGGTCACCCCGGCGCAGCTGCACTTCGGAGGTGGTGCCGGGCACGAGAGCTGCCACGGCAGTCAGCAGGCTTTGCACATGGTGGACCTGCATGTCGCCGATCTGGGTGATCACATCGCCCGGGCGGATGCCGGCATTGGCAGCTGGCCCGCTTTGCAGCACGCCGGTGATGATCACGCCGCTGTCGGCCTTGACGCCAAAGGTCTCGGCCAGCTCGGGTGTCAGGTCATTGGGCTCGACGCCGATCCAGCCACGCGTCACCTTGCCGTCGCGCACAATGCTGTCGAGCACATTCTTGGCCAGGGCGACGGGTATCGCAAAGCCAATGCCCATGCTGCCGCCGGAGCGCGAATAAATGGCCGTGTTGATGCCCACCAGATTGCCGTTGACATCGACCAGTGCGCCGCCCGAGTTGCCGGGGTTGATGGCCGCGTCGGTCTGGATGAAGTTCTCGAAGGTATTGATGCCCAGCTCGCTGCGGCCCAGCGCGCTGATGATGCCGCTGGTGACGGTCTGGCCCACGCCAAAGGGGTTGCCAATGGCCAGCACCTGGTCGCCCACCTCGGCCGAGTCCGAATTGCCCAGCACGATGACGGGCAGCTTGTCCAGGCTGATCTTGAGGATCGCCAGGTCGGTTTCCGGATCGGTGCCCATGACCGTGCCCTTGGCTTTGCGGCCATCGGTCAGGGTCACCTCGATATCGTCGGCCGCTTCGACCACATGGTTGTTGGTGAGCACATAGCCGTCGGGGCTGACGATCACGCCGCTGCCCAGACCTGCCTGGTTTTGCACGCCCTGGTCGCCAAAGAAGAACTGGAACCAGGGGTCATTGGCGCGCGGGTGGCGCACTGCCGTGCTGGTGTTGATGCTGACCACCGCCGGCGAGGCCTTTTTGGCCGCAGGGCTGAAGCTGCTGGTCGCCACACTGGCTCGGTTGGCCTCGCTTTGCGGCGCCTCGATCAACGCAATGCCCGCATTGCTGCGTACCGCATTGTTGCGCTGCAGCCAGCCCGGCTGCAAGGTGGCGACGATAAAGTACAGGGCCAGCAAGACAGTGACCGATTGTGCGAAAAGAAGCCAGAGGCGTTTCATAAAACCTGGGGTTGGGAGTGGGGCGGCCGCGTCTGGCTAACAGCCCCGCGCGGCGCAGAGCATTGCCATTGATTATGGCACCGGGCTTGGCGGCAAGGGGCTGCCAAGTCGCTAGCTGCTGTGCACAGGATGCATGGGTTGATGCCCCATGGCGGCCAGCGGACTCCCCGCATTCTGGCGCATATCACTGTCATCTGCGATGTATTCCATCGTCTTTTACGATGTCATGGCTGCGACATTGTTCTCCAAACTGTACCAATCTGTTGGATTGGCGGCGAAGCTCTCCAAAATAAGTTGCTTGCGGAACAATCTGGGGGTGGACAGCGCGTTCGGCTGTGGTGGCATGCCCTAGCGGCGAGGGATACTTTTCGTGACACCGGCAGAGCGCAAAGGGTAAGTACCTAGAATGGTTCCCCAACCTTTTGACTGCGCTCTTTTGCTCATCGTGGTTCCCTGCGAACGGGTCCATCTCTCCTCTCGCTGGCTCTGACTCCCGCCATCCCGGGTCTCGCCGAACCCCTTGATATGCGCCCATAACGCGCTGCGCTTTGCGCTGTCCTGCTCTGGAATGTAGAGGACACATGACTTCGCTGACTGCTGACCAAGGTGGGGCCCCAGCCGCCTCGCCTGCCAACCGGCCCCTGAACCGGAATGATTACAAGACCCTGGGCCTGTCGGCCCTGGGCGGCACCCTGGAGTTTTATGACTTTGTGGTGTTTGTCTTTTTTGCCAACGTACTGGGCTCGCTGTTCTTTCCAGCGTCGATGCCCGACTGGATGCGCCAGCTGCAGACGCTGGGCATTTTTGCCGCCGGCTATCTGGCGCGTCCCATTGGCGGCATCTTGATTGCCCACTTTGGCGACATCCTGGGCCGCAAGCAGATGTTCACGCTGTCGGTGTTCCTGATGGCCGTGCCCACCTTGGTGATTGGCCTGCTGCCCACCTATGAAACCATCGGTCTGGCCGCGCCCATCCTGCTGCTGGCCATGCGCGTGCTGCAAGGCGCGGCCATTGGCGGTGAGATGCCCGGCGCCTGGGTGTTTGTGGCCGAGCATGCGCCGGCCAAGCGCTACGGTTTTGCCATTGGCTCGCTGACCTCGGGCATCACCGGCGGCATTTTCCTGGGCTCGATCATTGGCGTCTGGCTCAACAGCGTCTACAGCCCGGCCGAGATCCACGACTGGGCCTGGCGCATTCCCTTCATTCTGGGCGGCGTGTTTGGCCTGGTGTCGGTGTACCTGCGCAAGTTCCTGCACGAGACCCCGATCTTCCAGGAGATGCAGGCTCGCAAGCAGGTCGACCGCGAACTGCCGCTCAAGACCATCCTGCGCGACCACCGCGAAGCCAGCGTGGTCGTGGCGCTGATGACCTGGATCCTGTCCACCGCCGTGGTGGTGGTGATTCTGTTTACGCCGTCCTACCTGCAAAAGGTGTTCCATATCGCGCCTGCGGTGGCCCTCAAGGCCAATGCGGTGGCGACCGTGACCTTGACCATCGGCTGCGTGTTCTGGGGCTGGCTGTCGGACCAGTGGGGCACGCGTGCCGCCATGGTGCTGGGCTGGGGTGGCATGGCTGTCACTGCCTATCTGTTCTACCTGAACCTGCCGGGCACCGACATCTCGCTGGTCTGGACCTATGCGCTGGTAGGCTTCTTTGTGGGTGCGATCTCGCTGCTGCCGGTGGTCGGTGTGCGCGCCTTTCCGCCTGAGGTGCGTTTCACGGGTCTGTCCTTTTCCTACAACATGGCCTATGCCGTGTTCGGCGGTTTGACCCCGATGCTGGTGTCCGTCTGGCAGCAGGCCGATGTGATGGCGCCTGCCCACTATGTGGCCGCGATGGGCGTGCTGGGCGTGGCCATGGGCTTTTGGCCGCTGGCCGTCAAGGGCTGGGTTGCCAAGAAGTAAACCCGCTCCAGGCTGATCGCCCCCGGCAACCCGCTGCATGCTTGGCATCAGCGGGTTTTTGCATTCCGGGGTGGCGCGCTGCGCGGGTCTGAGACAATCGGGCATGACTACGACCCGCCACGACATGCTGCAGGCCTTTGATGCGCTGCTGCAGCCCGCCCGCTTCAAAGACTATGGCCCCAACGGTTTGCAGGTAGAGGGCAAGGCCGAGATCCGCAAGCTGGTCAGCGGTGTGACGGCATCGCGGGCGCTGATCGAGGCGGCCATTGCCGACCAGGCCGATGCCATCTTTGTGCACCATGGGCTGTTCTGGCGCGGCTACGACGGCCGCATCACCGGCTGGATGAAGCAGCGCATCGAGCTGCTGATCAAGCACGACATCAATTTGTTCGCCTACCACCTGCCGCTGGATGCGCATCCGGAGCTGGGCAACAACGCCCAACTGGGCGCGCAGCTGGGCTGGCAGGCCGATGCCCGCTTTGGCGATCAGGAGCTGGGCTTTATCGGCAGCGTCGATGCGGTGGCGCCGGTGCAAGTCGCTGCGCACATCCAACAGACCCTGGGGCGCTCGGTCACGCTGGTGACGGGCGAGACGCCGCGCCCCATCCGCCGCATGGCCTGGTGCACCGGCGGTGCGCAGGGCTTTTTCGAAGCGGCGATGGCCGCTGGCGCGGATGGATTTCTGACCGGTGAAATATCGGAGTCCCAGACCCATCTGGCGCGCGAGACGGGTGTGAGCTTTTTTGCCGCCGGCCACCATGCCACCGAGCGCTATGGCGCGCCGGCAGCGGCTGCCGCCGTGGCCCAGCAACTGGGCGTGGCGCACCGCTTTATCGATATCGACAACCCCGCCTGAAGCGCTCCATTCCAAGGACATGCCCGTGCACTCCGCTCCCTTGCTCGCCATCACCCAGGGCGACCCTGCCGGCATTGGCCCGGAAATCGTGGCCAAGGCCTTTCGCGATGCGCCTGAGCAAATGCAGGGCTGCTTTGTGGTGGGTGAGCTGCAGACCATGCGCCGCGCAGCGCAGCTGTTGCAGGGCCCGGGCCGCTGCGCGCTGCCGGTGGCCGACATCGCTGACCCGCAAGAGGCTTTGCAGGTGCCGCCGCGCTGCATGCCGGTGCTGTCGCTGCCGGGCTTGCCCGGGCCGTTGCCCTTTGGCCAGGTGCAGGCCGAGGCCGGGCGGGCTGCTGCCGAATGCGTGCGCTGGGCGGCGCGCCAGGCCTTGCATGGCCAGATTGCCGGGCTGGTGACGGCGCCGCTGAACAAGGAGGCGCTGCATCTGGCAGGGCTGGCGTTCCCCGGCCACACCGAGCTGCTGCAGGCCGAAGCGGCCCAGCACGCCGGGCTGCCGCTGGCGCAGATGCCGGTGCGCATGATGCTGGCCAACGAGGCGCTGCGCACCGTGCTGGTGAGCATCCATGTATCGCTGCGTGACGCCATTGAGGCGGTGACCCAGGCACAGGTGCTGGAGACCATCCGCATCACGCACGAGGCCTTGCTGCGGGCGCTGGGGCGGCCGCCCCGGATTGCGGTAGCGGGGCTCAATCCCCATGCCGGTGAGGCCGGCCTGATGGGGCGCGAGGAGCTGGAGCACATTGCGCCCGCGGTGGCCGCTGCCCAGGCACTGGGCATGCAGGTGGTGGGGCCGGAGCCGCCCGATACCGTGTTCATGCGGGCCCGCCACAGTGCCGAGCACCCGGGCGCCTTTGATGTGGTGGTGGCCATGTACCACGACCAGGGCCTGATCCCCGTGAAGTACCTGGGGCTGGACGAGGGCGTCAACGTGACCCTGGGCCTGCCGCTGGTGCGCACCAGCCCGGACCACGGCACCGCCTTTGATATTGCCGGCCAGGGCCTGGCCGATGCGGCCAGCCTGATCGCGGCGGTGCAGATGGCGCGCCGTTTGGCAGCGGGACAGGTGCAGGCGTAAAAAAGCAGCCTCGAGAGGCTGCCGGGTATCTGTGCAAAAGAAGCAGAATTTCTGTTTCTTTGTTGCAAAAAATCAACGTTTTTGCTGCAGGCTGTCGCGGATTTCACGCAGCAGCACCACGTCTTCCGGGGTGGCAGCGGGCGCTGGAGGGGGCGCGTCGCGTTTGAGGCGGTTGATCTGTTTGACCATCATGAAAATAATGAAAGCCAGGATCGCGAAGTTCACCGCGACGGTGATGAAGTTGCCATAAGCAAACACCGGAATGCCCGCTTTTTTC
Source organism: Comamonas sp. 23 (assembly GCF_049601575.1). Taxonomy (NCBI): domain Bacteria; kingdom Pseudomonadati; phylum Pseudomonadota; class Betaproteobacteria; order Burkholderiales; family Comamonadaceae; genus Comamonas; species Comamonas sp. 23. Next base: position 1,255,995 of record NZ_CP187127.1, read on the forward strand.
AGCGCGTCGAGTGTGCGCGGCACGCCATCGGGAATGGTACCCAGCACGACGAAGAGATTGGAGAAGTCCAGCTTGCCAAAGACCAAACCGACGATGGGCATGATCAGGTCATTGACGACCGAATCGACGATCTTGCCAAAAGCGGCGCCGATGATCACACCAACGGCCAGATCCATCACATTGCCCTTGACCGCAAACTCGCGGAATTCCTTCATGAAGCTCATGCGCTGCTCCTGTCAAATAAACATGACGCCTAGTATCGCTCAGCTTCAAGGGTTTCGGCGCATTGCATGATGGGCAAGACACTTCATACAATCCGCAAAAACCGAGATATAAGCGTTGACCAAGGAGCCCCATGAGTGATTCTTCCATCGACTCCAGTAAAAGGACGTGGCTGATAGCGTCGGGATGCGCAGGTGCTGTCGGAGGAGTCGCCACTGCGGTCCCCTTTGTCAGCTCCTTCCAGCCGTCAGAAAAGGCCAAGGCCGCCGGCGCTGCCGTTGAAGTGGATATCTCGGAGCTCAAGCCCGGCGAGAAAATCACCGCCGAATGGCGCGGCAAGCCGATCTGGATCCTGCGCCGCACGCCCGAGCAGATTGCCGAGCTGCCCCAGCTCGACGGCCAGTTGGCCGATCCCAAATCCGAGCGCACGGCCTACCCGACACCGGACTACGCCAAGAACGAAACCCGCTCCATCAAGCCCGAGGTGCTGGTCGTGATCGGCATCTGCACCCACCTGGGCTGCTCGCCCACCGACAAGCTCCAGCCCGGCCCCCAGCCATCGCTGCCCGATGACTGGAAGGGCGGTTTTCTCTGCCCCTGCCACGGCTCCACCTTTGACCTGGCCGGGCGGGTGTTCAAGAACAAGCCCGCGCCCGACAACCTCGAAGTGCCAGCGCACCAGTATCTGAGCGATACCAAGCTGCTGATTGGCGAAGATAAAAAAGCATAAGGAGGCGCCATGGCACACGAATTCAAGGAGATATCGCCGAACGCCACCTTGGGCGCCAAGGCCGGCAACTGGCTGGAGAACCGCTTTCCCACGGCATTTGAGGCCTATCGGGTCCATATGTCGGAGTACTACGCACCGAAGAACTTCAACTTCTGGTACATCTTTGGCTCGCTGGCGCTTTTGGTGCTGGTGATCCAGATCGTCACCGGCATCTTTTTGGTGATGCACTACAAGCCCGATGCCGAAAAGGCGTTTGCCTCGGTCGAGTACATCATGCGCGATGTGCCCTGGGGCTGGCTGATCCGGACCATGCATTCCACCGGCGCCTCGGCCTTCTTTGTCGTGGTCTACCTGCACATGTTCCGTGGCCTCCTGTATGGCAGCTACCGCAAGCCGCGCGAGCTGGTCTGGGTGTTTGGCTGCGCGATCTTCCTGTGCCTGATGGCCGAGGCCTTCATGGGCTACCTGCTGCCCTGGGGCCAGATGTCGTACTGGGGTGCGCAGGTGATCGTCAACCTGTTCTCGGCCATTCCCTTCATCGGCCCGGACCTGGCGCTGCTGATCCGGGGCGACTATGTGGTGGGCGATGCGACGCTCAACCGTTTCTTCAGTTTCCATGTGATCGCCGTGCCGCTGGTGCTGCTGGGCCTGGTTGCGGCGCATTTGCTGGCCTTGCACGATGTGGGCTCCAACAACCCCGATGGCATCGAGATCAAGGGCCCGAATGCGCCCAAGGATGCGCAGGGCCGGCCGCTCGACGGCGTGCCTTTCCACCCTTACTACACGGTGCATGACCTGTTTGGCGTGGCGGTGTTCCTGTTCATCTTCTCGGCCATCGTGTTCTTTGCGCCGGAGATGGGTGGCTACTTCCTCGAGTACAACAACTTCATCCCGGCCGACCCGCTCAAGACGCCCAACCATATTGCGCCTGTGTGGTATTTCACGCCCTTTTATTCGATGCTGCGTGCCATCACCAGCGAGATGATGGTCGCCTTGTCGGTGATCCTGGTCGCAGCCGTGGCCTATGTCTGCATCAAGACCCGCATGGCCGCCGTCCTCAAGGGCTTGCTGGTGCTGGTGGCGCTGGTGGTGCTGGCGCTGTTTGGTGCCTTTGCGTTCACCGGCATTGCAGCGCTGGGCGGTATCGACGCCAAGTTCTGGGGTGTGGTGGTGATGGGGCTGGCCGTGATCATCCTGTTCTTTCTGCCCTGGCTGGACCACAGCCCGGTGCGCTCCATCCGCTACCGCCCGCACTGGCACAAGTATGTGTATGCGGTGTTTGTCGTGAACTTCGTGGTGCTCGCCTATCTGGGGGTGCAGCCGCCATCGCCGATTGGCGAAAAGGTCTCCCAGGTAGGTACCTTGTTTTACTTTGGCTTTTTTCTGCTGATGCCCTGGTGGAGCCGCAAAGGCACACCCAAGCCGGTGCCTGAGCGTGTCACCTTCCATGCGCACTGAACCAGAAAGCATCCCACGATGAAAAAAATCATTCTCTCCGCATGCCTGGGTCTGGGTGTGCTTTTAGGGTCCGGTGCCGTGCAGGCGGCCGAAGGCGGTGTGGCCTGGGACAAATTCAAGCCCGACACGACCAACACCACCTCGCTGCAAAACGGCGCCAAGCTGTTTGTCAACTATTGCCTCAGCTGCCATTCAGCCGCGTTCATGCGCTACAACCGCTTGCAGGACATTGGTCTTACCGAGCAGCAGATCAAGGACAACCTGCTGTTCACCACCGACAAGGTGGGTGAGACCATGAAGGCGGCCATCGATCCCAAGCAGGCCAAGGAGTGGTTTGGCGCCAACCCGCCAGATCTCACCCTGGTCGCGCGCTCACGTGCCAGCCACCAGGGCACCGGTGCCGACTACCTCTACACCTTCTTGCGCACTTTCTACAAGGACGACACCAAGGCCACCGGCTGGAACAACATGGCCTTCCCCTCGGTGGGCATGCCCCATGTGCTCTGGGAGCTGCAAGGTGTGCGCGTGCCGGTCTACCAAGAGGTCGAGGAGCACGGACACAAGACCCAGGTGTTCACCGGCTGGCAGCAGGTCACGCCGGGCAAGATGAACTCCACTGATTTCGATAAGAGTGTGGGTGATTTGGTGAACTATCTACAATGGATGGGTGATCCCAGCCAGAACACCCGCATGCGCGTCGGCGTCGGGGTGCTGATATTTTTGCTGGGACTCATCTTCATCACCTGGCGCCTGAATGCGGCGTTCTGGAAAGACGTGAAGTAAACGTATTTGCGTGCAGCCGGTTCAGTCCCTGTGAGCAGGGCTTGAATTGGGGTAGCCGATTTGTGTAGAGTGGGCGGCATTGACTGCAGTCCACTCTTTTTTGATTTTGAGGAGCCTCTCACCATGATGGTGCTTTATTCGGGAACGACCTGCCCTTTCTCCCACCGCTGCCGCTTTGTGCTGTTTGAAAAGGGGATGGATTTCGAGATCCGTGATGTGGACCTGTTCAACAAGCCCGAAGACATCAGCGTGATGAACCCCTATGGCCAGGTGCCTATCCTGGTCGAGCGCGACCTGATCCTGTACGAGTCGAACATCATCAACGAGTACATCGACGAGCGTTTCCCCCATCCACAGCTGATGCCCGGCGACCCCGTCGAGCGCGCCCGTGTGCGCCTGTTCCTGCTGAACTTCGAAAAAGAGCTGTTCACGCACGTGCACACCTTGGAAGAGCGTGCCGTCAAGGGCAACGAGAAGGCGCTGGAAAAGGCCCGCGCGCAGATCCGTGACCGCCTGACCCAGATGGCGCCGGTGTTCCTGAAGAACAAGTTCATCCTGGGCGAGAACTTCTCGATGCTGGACGTGGCCATTGCCCCGCTGCTGTGGCGCCTGGATTACTACGGCATTGAGCTGTCCAAGAACGCAGCACCGCTGCTCAAGTATGCCGAGCGCATCTTCTCGCGTCCTGCCTATATCGAGGCGCTGACGCCTTCCGAAAAGGTTATGCGCAAGTAAAAGCCCCGCCAGCCCCGCCACTGGGCGGGCAGCGTCCGCAGGGCTGTGCTCTGCGGCGCTGGAGCGCGAAGAAAGTGTCCAATGAGTGAAATCCAGACAACATCCACCCAGCCGTACCTGATCCGCGCCTGGGTGGAGTGGTGCAATGACAATGGCCTGACCCCGTACCTGAGTGTTCGCGTGGACAAGACGGTGCTGGTGCCGCGCGAGTTTGTCAAAGACGGCGAAATTGTGCTCAACATCAGCTATGACGCAACGAGTGCGCTCAAGCTGGGCAATGACTACATCGAGTTCACCGCCCGTTTTGGCGGTGTGCCGCGCGACATCATGGTGCCCGTCAGCCGCGTGGTCGCCATTTTTGCGCGTGAAACCGGCCAGGGCATGGGCTTTCCTCCGCCTGAGGACCTGCTCGACGACGACGCCGATATCGCGATGGCTGCGCTCGAAAGCGCGGGTGATGCGGGTGAACCGGCTGGCGAGGCCAACGCTGCGTCTCCGGTGATGCAGGTCGTGACCTCCAGCGACGAGCCTCCGGCGCCTGACGGCAAGTCGCCCGGCCGCGCAGGCAAGGGCGGCAAGCCTTCACTCAAACTGGTCAAATAGGCCTCATTCGGCTTTGTTACGGGCAATCCCGTATAGAATGCCGAGTGTTGCCGGTTTAGCTCAGTTGGTAGAGCAACCGCCTTGTAAGCGGTAGGTCATCAGTTCGATTCCGATAACCGGCACCAGATTCCCAAGCCGTTCCCAGCCAGTGCTGTGAACGGCTTTTTTGCGTCCGGTGGCGTTTAACGGCGCTGGTGGAGTCGCTCAGCGCAGTACTTTGAGGCGAATATCTGCCGTCGGGTAGCCTTTGACGCGCAGATGGGCCGCCATCGCCGGCAGCAGCTGCTTCATTTTGGCAGCGCAGGCATTGTTGGCCACCAGCAGGCACCACTGGTCACCGTCGATCGGGCCGGGCTTGATCGAGGCGCGCAGCATTGGCGGGATCAGCGGCTCCACCAGTTTGAAGCGGGCAGAAGACTCCCGCGTCAAAGCCACGAGGCTCGCCAACGTGGGCGCCTCGCTCGCGGCTTGTTCTACGGTGACGGCGAAATGCCGGCGTTGGGGCTGGATCATGGCTGGATCATGGCTGGGTCATGGCTGGGTCATGGCTGGATAGGGGTGTCAGGGGCAGACCGGGGGCGATAGCCATACATTGCAATGCACCTGCCACAACGCATTCTATTCAGGGTTGTAGAATGTTTTATTCGGCAGGCGTCGTTCCCGGTATTGAAGCCGGGGCCATTGCCTCCATCTGACACAACACTAATCACTAGGAATTCCGGTCGCATGGCAGGGGTGGACGCAAGTGCATTCCCTGGTTGTGTGGTTCTGTTCGCATGGCAACCAATTTCTTCACCAAAATTTTTGGCAGTCGCAATGATCGCCTGCTCAAGCAATACCGCAAGGTCGTCGCTCGCATCAATGCGATGGAGCCCGAGTACGAAAAGCTCAGCGACGAACAATTGCGCGAGAAGACGCAGGAGTTCAAGAACCGCATCGCTGGCGGAGAGTCGCTGGACAATATCCTGCCCGAGGCATTTGCCGTGGTGCGTGAAGGCTCCAAGCGGGTGATGAAGATGCGCCACTTCGATGTGCAGATGCTGGGCGGCATGGCCCTGCATTACGGCAAGATTGCCGAAATGCGTACCGGCGAAGGCAAGACCTTGACGGGGACCTTGCCCGTGTACCTGAACGCGCTGAGCGGCAATGGTGTGCACGTGGTGACGGTCAATGACTACCTGGCCACGCGTGATGCGACCTGGATGGGGCGCCTCTACAACTTCCTGGGTCTGTCGGTGGGTATCAACCTGTCGCAGCTGCCCAAGCATGAGAAGCAGGCCGCCTACAACTCCGACATCACCTACGGTACGAACAACGAGTACGGCTTTGACTACCTGCGCGACAACATGGTGCAAGATGCCAGCGAGCGCGTGCAGCGCCGGCTGAACTTCGCCATCGTCGACGAGGTGGACTCGATCCTGATCGACGAGGCGCGCACGCCCTTGATCATCTCCGGCCAGGCCGAAGACCACACCGCCGCCTACCTGGCGATGCGCGAAGTGGTGCCACTGCTCACGCGCCAGGAAGGCGAAGCCGACCCCCGCACCGGCGAGGGCGTGACCAAGCCGGGCGACTTCACGGTCGACGAAAAGGGCCACCAGATCCACCTGACCGAGCAAGGCTACGAAGCGGCAGAGCGCATTCTGGCTGAAAAGGGCATGCTGGCCGAAGGCGCATCGCTCTACGATCCCGCCAACATCACGCTGGTGCACCAGCTGTACGCCGCACTGCGCGCCCAGCACCTCTACCACCGCGACCAGCACTATGTGGTGCAGGGCGGCGAGGTCGTGATTGTCGATGAGTTCACCGGCCGCCTGATGTCGGGCCGCCGCTGGAGCGAAGGTCTGCACCAGGCCGTTGAAGCCAAGGAAGGCGTGGAAATCCAGGCCGAGAACCAGACCCTGGCATCGATCACCTTCCAGAACTATTTCCGCCTGTACAACAAGCTGGGCGGCATGACCGGTACTGCTGACACCGAGGCCTATGAGTTCCAGGAAATCTACGGTCTGGAAACCGTGGTGATCCCGCCCAACCGCCCCAGCAAGCGCGATGACCAGCTGGACCGCGTCTACAAGACCACGCCCGAGAAGTATGCGGCGGCGATCAGCGATATCCGGGAGTGCTACGAGCGCGGCCAGCCCGTGCTGGTGGGCACGACCTCGATCGAGAACTCGGAAATCATCGACGAGATGCTGAAGAAAGAGAATCTGCCCCACCAGGTGCTCAACGCCAAGCAGCATGAGCGCGAGGCAGACATCATTGCCCAGGCGGGGCGCCCCGGCGTCATCACCATCGCGACCAACATGGCAGGCCGCGGTACCGACATCGTGCTGGGCGGCAATATCGAAAAGCAGATTTCCGCCATCGAGGCCGACGAGTCGCTGTCCGAGACGGAGCGCCGCAACAAGGTCGAAGCCTTGCGCGCTGAGTGGAAGATCGAGCACGACAAGGTGACCGAGCTGGGCGGCCTGCGCATCATCGCGACCGAGCGCCATGAATCGCGCCGTATCGACAACCAGCTGCGTGGCCGTGCCGGCCGCCAGGGTGACCGTGGCTCCTCGCGTTTCTACCTGTCGCTGGACGACCAGCTGATGCGCATTTTCGCGGGCGACCGTGTCAAGGCCATCATGGAGCGCCTGAAGATGCCCGATGGCGAAGCCATTGAAGCGGGCATTGTGACCCGTTCCATCGAAAGCGCGCAGCGCAAGGTGGAAGCGCGCAACTTTGACATGCGCAAGCAATTGCTCGAGTACGACGACGTCGCCAATGACCAGCGCAAGGTCATCTACCAGCAGCGCAACGAGATTCTGGATGCGGCCGACCTGGCTCCGATGATCGACGGCATGCGCGACAGCGCGCTGGCCGATATCGTGCGCCAGTATGTGCCCGAGCAGTCCATGGAAGAGCAGTGGGATCTGGCCGGTCTGGAGAAGGTGCTGCGCGAGGAATGGCACATCGACCTGCCACTGCAGCAGCTGCTCGATGGCGCGGAATCGATCTCCGACGAGGAAATCGAAGAGAAGGTCGTTGCCGAAGGCGCACGCCTCTTCAATGACAAGCTGGAGCAGGCGGGCAAGGAGAACTTCATGCAATTCATGCGTGCGGTGCTGCTGCAGACCCTGGATTCCAGCTGGCGCGACCACCTGGCCGCCTTGGACTACCTGCGCCAGGGCATCCACCTGCGCGGCTACGCCCAAAAGCAGCCCAAGCAGGAATACAAGCGCGAGGCTTTCGAGCTGTTCAGCCAGCTGATCGACCAGGTCAAGACCCAGGTCACCCGCGTGATGATGTCGGTGCAGATCCGCTCGCCCGAGCAGCTCGATGAAGCGACCGAGCAGCTGGAGCAAAGCAACGACCGCACGGCCCATGTGACCTACAGCGGCCCCGACGAGTCGGGCGACGCCGAGTCCAGCGAGCCGCTGGCGCTGCCTGAAGGCGTGCGTGTGGCCCGCAATGATCCATGCCCATGCGGCAGTGGCAAGAAATACAAGCTCTGCCACGGTAAACTCGCATAAATTACCGGATTGCTTCACCACAACGGGCTTTGACTGGTTCATCGCCCGTTTTTTTCATGGTTTCAAGGAAAAGACTGATATGCCCGTCAATTTGAAAGCCCCAGTAGCGCAGGACCTGGCTCCTGTCGCCGGTATTCGCATTGGTGTGACGGAGGCCGGCGTGCGCAAGGCCAACCGCAAGGATGTGACGGTGTTCTTGCTGGACGAGGGCAGCCATGTCGCTGGCGTGTTCACCAAGAACCGCTTTTGTGCCGCGCCGGTGCAGATCTGCCGTGAACACCTGGCCAGCCACAGCCAGTCGATACGCGCCATCGTCATCAACACCGGCAATGCCAATGCCGGCACCGGCGCCGATGGCCTGGCCCGTGCCCACGCCACCTGCGATGCGCTGGCAGGCCTCTTGAAGATCGATGCCCAGCAAGTGCTGCCGTTCTCGACCGGCGTGATCATGGAGCCGCTGCCAGTGGACCGCATCACTGCGGGCCTGCCTGCCGCCATTGCCGATGCGCAGCCGGGCCACTGGGCCAAGGCCGCTGAAGGCATCATGACCACCGACACCTTGCCCAAGGCGTTTTCCGCCTCGGCCACCGTGGGCGGCAAGACGGTGCAGATCACCGGCATCAGCAAGGGCGCGGGCATGATTCGCCCCAATATGGCGACCATGCTGAGTTTTCTGGGCACCGACGCAGCCATCAGCCCCGAGCTGATGCCGGCGCTGGCCAAAACCCTGGCCGACCAGTCGTTCAACCGCATCACCATCGATGGTGACACCTCGACCAATGACTCCTTTGTCGTGGTCGCTACCAACCAGGCCGGCAATGCCCCGATCAGCGACTGGAACACCACCGATGGCCAAGCCTTGATGGCTGCGCTGCGCGAAGTGGCACAAAAGCTGGCGCAAGCGATTGTGCGCGACGGCGAAGGCGCCACCAAGTTCATCCAGATCGAGGTCGAGCAAGGCCGTACCGAAGAAGAATGCCGCCTGGTGGCCTATGCGATTGCGCATTCGCCGCTGGTCAAAACGGCTTTCTTTGCTAGCGACCCCAACCTGGGACGCATTCTGGCTGCTGTGGGCTATGCCGGTATCGAGGACCTGGACCAGACCCAGATCGAGCTGTACCTGGACGATGTGCATGTGGCCACCCAGGGCGGCCGCAACCCGGCCTACCAGGAGGCCGATGGCCAGCGCGTGATGAAGCAGCAGGAGATTGTGGTGCGCGTGCAGCTGGGCCGTGGCAACGCATCCACCCAGCTGTGGACCTGCGACCTGAGCCATGACTATGTGAGCATCAACGCGGACTACCGCTCCTGATACCGCTTGGCCAGCGCGCTGGACTGCCCCCAAGCAGGGCGGGGTCCGGCCCCGCTGGCATCCCAACCCTGTGCGTCTGGATACCATGACCGAGTCTTCCCACTCTTCCCTCTCCCCGCTTGAGCGCCTGGTGCAGCGCGCCGAGCAGCTGATGCAGCGCATCGAGTCCGTCCTGCCCCAGGCGCTGCAGGCGCCGGCCGACTGGAGTGATGCCATTGCCTGGCGCTACCGCAAGCGGGCCAATGGCTGTGGCGTGCTGGAGCCGGTGCGCCATGTCGGGGCGATGTCCTTGTCCGACCTGCAGAACATCGACGGGCAAAAAGAGAAGATTGCGCGCAACACCGAGCAGTTTGTGCAAGGCAGCACCGCCAACAATGTGCTGCTGACGGGCGCGCGCGGTACTGGCAAGTCGTCCCTGATCCGCGCCTGCCTGCATGCCTATGCGCCCCAGGGCCTGCGCCTCATCGAGGTGGACAAGGCCGATCTCACCGACCTGCCTGATATCGTCGATGTGGTCGCTGGCCGGCCCGAGAAATTCATCATCTACTGCGATGACCTGAGTTTTGAAGAGGGCGAGCCCGGCTACAAGGCGATGAAGTCGATCCTGGATGGCTCGGTCTCTGCGGCCACACCGAATGTGCTGGTCTATGCGACCAGCAACCGGCGCCATCTGCTGCCCGAGTACATGACCGACAACCTGGCCCAGCAAAAGGGCGAGAACGGCGAGATCCACCCCGGCGAAGTGGTGGAAGAGAAGATTTCGCTGTCCGAGCGTTTTGGCCTGTGGGTGAGTTTCTACCCGTTCAGCCAGGACGAGTACCTGCGCGTAGTGGGCCAGTGGCTCTCAGCGCTGGGTGTGGCGGAGGCGGATATCGAGGCTGCCCGGCCCGAGGCCCTGGTCTGGGCGCTGGAGCGCGGCTCGCGCAGCGGCCGGGTGGCCCACCAGTTTGCCCGTGACTGGGCTGGCCGCAGCCACCGCGAGGTGCAAGGTCGCCAGAAAATTGCCGATGTGGCCGACCTGGGCGAAGAGGCCCAGGATTGAATATACCGGGCTGCTGTGCTGGCAGCCCATGAAGACCTATGAGCCAGACTGATACCACCGAGACCCGCAGCCACACCGAAGTGGCTGTGGGCGTGCTGATCCGCGAAAGTGACAATGCCCTGCTGATAACCAGCCGCCCCCTGGGCAAGCCCCGCGCGGGCTGGTGGGAGTTTCCCGGCGGCAAGCTCGAAGCGGGCGAGACCGTCGAAGAGGCGCTGCGCCGTGAGCTGGTCGAGGAGCTGGGCATCCGCATCGAAAACTGCATCGCCTGGAAGGTGACCGAGCATGACTACAGCCATGCCTTGGTGCGCTTGCACTGGTGCAAGGTGACGCAGTGGTCGGGTGATTTTGAGATGCGTGAAGGCCAGCAGATGTCCTGGCAGCAGTTGCCGCTGACGGTGAGCCCGGTGCTGGAAGGCTCCTTCCCGGTGCTGCAATGGCTGAGCGAGGAGCGTGGGCTGCCTTTTGATGCGGAAGCCTATGTGCAGGCGGCGCAAGCTGCAGTGAAATAAGCAACGGCAGCACCGCCAAGTGCTGCGGTTGCTAAACGTCGGGGGGCTCAGTCTTCCAGCCGGGGATCACCGTAGGGCTGGTCCAGCGGTGGCGATTGGGCGGGCACCCGAAAATCCTCATTGCCCCAGGCGCCCAGGTCAATGAGCTTGCAGCGCTCGCTGCAAAAAGGGCGAAACCTGTTGCTGCGTGCAAAGCTGGAAGGGCCGCCACACTGGGGGCACTGGATGCTAGGGAGTGCGTTGTCTGCGGAAGAACTCATGCAGGCATTGTAGGGTGCCTGCGGGCTGGCGCGATGGCTACGCGGTCTTCAGGCGCAGAGCACCATCTCGTACTGGCCATCCTGTGTGGTCAACGCCAGCTGCCCGCTGTCGGTCTTTTGCAGCATGCGTATCGAGATCATCAGGCGGTTGCCGCTGATTTCGGGCACGAGGCTCGAGCTCGGATTGATCTTGAGGCGCAGCAGCTGGTAGATGCGGCCCTGGGGCAGGTTCTGCTGGAACTGGCCGCGCACGGTTGCAATGCGCTGCGGCGCACCCGCATCCCGAAAGAGCCGCAGCAGCAAGATGAGGGCGCTGGCCAGCGGCGCAAAACAGGCCGTCCAGCCCTGCAGATCGGTGCGGCGGCTGTTGCTGTCGGCATGCAGCCAGGCGTGGTAGCTGGGCAGGTCAAAGGTGCAGGTGCCGCCAGGGATGCCGGTGCGGTTACGGATGGCCATCAGCCATTCGTTCTCGATCAGCAACTGGCTGGGCTTGCCGTTCTGGGCCCGCAACTCGCTGTGGGCAGCGTCGATCTGGCCAATCACCTTGTCGAGCATGTCCACGGCGATCATCGGGTTGTCGCGGTAGGCATTGAACTGCTGGCGCTGGCGTTCGAGGTCCTTGAGCAGGTCGGTCTTGAGGTCGCTGCGGGAGGCCACATCCATCACCTCGAACAAGGTGGTGATGGCGAAATGGTGGTCGATGTCCGTGTCGCGCTGCAGGAGTACGTCAAGCCGGCGCAGCAGGTACTCCAGGCGGAGATAGGCTCGCACACGTTCGTTGAAGGGGTACTCGTAAATTATCACGGATCAGTCGGGCTGCAGAGGGCGGTAGTTCGCTATCAATTCATTGTATAGGTCGAATACGGCCTCGCCTAGCGCTTGTAACGACAGCGTTTCATTCCACAGCACCCAATCGGCCTTGCGCAGGCGCTGCAGCCGGCTCGCTTGCTGGGCCATGATGGCCTCGATCGCTGACGCGGCCAGCTGGTTTCGCTGCTGCACGCGGGCTATTTGCGTGCTCTCCAGGCAATCGACCACGATGACCTGGTCCAGGCGTGGGCTCCACTGGCTGGACTCGGCCAGCAGCGGGATATCGAAGATTACCAGGGGCGCATTGGTGGCGCTGCAGGCATGCTGGTACTGCTGGTCAATCTGTTGGCGGATCAAGGGGTGCAAGATCGCTTCGAGCAGTGCCTTGTAGGCGGGATCGCGAAAGGCGGCTTCGCGCATCTGTGCGCGGTCGAGCGCACCGTCCGCATCGATAAAGTGGGCACCCATCTGCGCCGCAATCGGGGCGATGGCCGCGCCGCCCGGCAGGGTCAACTCGCGGGCAATGCGGTCGGCATCGATCACATGGCAGCCCCATTGGGCAAAGCCCTGGGCGACGGTGCTTTTGCCGCTGCCAATGCCCCCGGTGATGCCAATGCGCGGCCGCATATCAGGGTTGCAACAGGCGGTCGACGATACCGGTGCCGAACCACATGACCAAGAAGCCGGCACCTGCGAGAAAGGGGCCAAAGGGGATATAGCCGCCTTCGCGCAGGTTGGAAAAGATCTTCATGGCAATGCCGATCACCGCGCCCACCACCGACGAAAACAGTGCAATAGGTATCAGCGCTTGCCAGCCAAACCAGGCGCCCAGCGCAGCCAGTAGCTTGAAATCACCATAGCCCATGCCTTCCTTGCCGGTCAGCAGCTTGAAGGCCCAGTAAATGAGCCAGAGCGCCAGGTAGCCAATGGCGGCACCAAACAGCGAGTCCTTGAGCGGCACATCGATCCAGCCCATCGCACTGGCCAGCAAGCCTGCCCAGAGCAGCGGCAAGGTCAGGTCATCGGGCAGCAGGGTCGTGTCCCAGTCGATCAGCGCCGCAGTCAGCAGCACCGATGCAAAAAAGCACCAGGCCAGGCCCGTGGCGCCCAGGCCCCAGCGGTGGATGCAGTAGGCCCACAGCAGGCTGTTGGCGATTTCTACGACGGGGTAGCGGGCAGAAATACGCGCTTTGCACTGGCTGCAGCGCCCCTTCAGAAAAAGCCAGCTGACCACGGGCACGTTCTCGTACCAGCGGATCTGGTGGCTGCAATGGGGGCAGCGTGAGGCGGGGGTCCAGAGGTTAAAGCGGTCTGTTTTGGTTTCCACCGCAGGCGCTGCCTGCGGTGCTTGGGTACTGTCCGTAGCTGCCAGCATGTCCTGGGCATCACGCCGCCATTGGCGCTCCAGCATCAGCGGCAGGCGGTGCACCACGACATTCAAAAAGCTGCCCACCAGCAGGCCCAGCAGGGCAAACAGCCCTGTGTTCAATTGCGCTTCTGACATGCTTACACCACCTGGCCCAGCTTGAAGATCGGCAGGTACATCGACACCACAATGCCGCCGATGATCGTGCCCAGAAACACGATGATGATGGGCTCCATCAGGCTGGACAGGCCGGCAACGGCCTCGTCCACCTCGGCTTCGTAAAAGTCTGCCGCTTTGCCCAGCATATGGTCGATCGAGCCGGATTCCTCACCGATCGCGCACATCTGCAGCACCATCGAGGGGAACACATGGGCATCCGACATGGCGACTGTGAGGCTGGTGCCGGTAGAGACCTGCGCCTGGATCTTCTCGGTTGCCACCGCAAACACGGCATTGCCGGAGGCGCCACCGACCGAGTCCAGCGCTTCGACCAGGGGAACACCAGCTGCAAACATGGTCGACAAGGTGCGCGTCCAGCGTGCCACGCAGGATTTTTCAATCAAGGGGCCAAAGATCGGCACCTTCAGCAGCCAGCGGTCCATGGTGCGCTGCATTTTCTCGCTGCGCTTCCAGGCCTGCAAAAAGAAGTAGATGCTGCCGCCAATGCCAAAAAAGATCAGGTACCAGTAACTGACAAAGAAATCACTGATGGCCATCACGATCAAGGTGGGGCCGGGCAGGTCGGCGCCAAACGACGTGAAAACCTCTTTGAACGCCGGAATCACAAAGATCATGATGATGGCCACCACGACAAAGGCGACGATGATCACCGAAGTCGGGTACATCAGGGCCGAGCGGATCTTGCTCTTGATGGCCTCGGTCTTTTCCATGTAGGTGGCCAAGCGGTCGAGCAGGCCTTCCAAAATACCGGCTGCCTCACCGGCCTCGACGAGGTTGCAATACAGCGCATTGAAGTACATCGGATGGCGGCGAAAGGCGGTGCTCAGTGACGAGCCCGACTCCACATCGCTGCGTACATCGTTGAGCAGCTTGGTCACGCTGGGGTTGGTGCTGCCCCGGCCGACAATGTCAAAAGCCTGCAGCAAAGGCACACCGGCCTTCATCATCGTGGCCAGCTGGCGCGTGAACAAGGCGATGTCCTTGGGCTTGATGCGCTTGCCCGAGCGCATGCGGCGCTTTTTGATCTTGGACGGCAAAATGCCCTGCCGGCGCAGCGACGCGATGACCTGGTTTTCTCCACCCGCGCGGGACTCGCCGCGCACGATCTTGCCATTGCGGTCCTTGCCTTCCCACTCATAAACGGCTTCGTTCGATGTTTTCTTGTTGACTGTGGTTGCCATTTATCCCTGCCCTCATTGCTTTATTCGTTGGTGACGGCTAAGACCTCTTCGAGTGAGGTCAGTCCCTTTTTGACTTTGTGCAGGCCTGACGTGCGCAAGGAGCGGACATTTTCTATGTCGGCTTGCTCGGCGATTTCCAGTGCGCTGCCATCGCGCAAGATGATGCGCTGTGTTTCTTCGGAGATGGGCATCACCTGGTAGATGCCCAGGCGGCCCTTGTAGCCATTGTTGCAGGCGTCGCAGCCAACGGGCTCGTAGGGCATCCAGGTGCCATCCAGGTCCTCTTCCTTGAAGCCCGCTTCCAGCAGCGCTTCATGGGGGATTTCGGTGGGGCGCTTGCAGATCGGGCAGAGCTTGCGTGCCAGGCGCTGCGCGGTGATCAAGATGACGCTCGACGCGATATTGAAGGGCGCGATCCCCATATTGCGCATACGCGTCAAGGTGGTGGGGGCGTCGTTGGTGTGCAGGGTCGACAGCACCAAGTGACCGGTCTGCGCCGCCTTGATGGCGATGTCGGCCGTCTCCAGGTCACGGATTTCACCGACCATGATGATGTCGGGATCCTGGCGCAGAAAGGACTTGAGCGCGGTCGCAAAGGTCAAACCGGCCTTTTCATTGACATTGACCTGGTTGACCCCGGGCAGGTTGATTTCCGACGGGTCTTCGGCAGTCGCTATATTGACCGCTGGCGTATTGAGAATATTCAGGCAGGTGTAGAGCGACACGGTCTTGCCCGAACCCGTGGGCCCCGTGACCAGAATCATGCCGTAAGGGCGCTTGATGGCGCTGAGCAGGCGCTCCTTCTCTTCGGGCTCATAGCCCAGTGCATCAATGCCCAGCTTGGCGCTGCTCGGATCGAGAATACGGATCACGATCTTTTCGCCGAACAAGGTGGGCAAGGTGCTGACCCGGAAATCGATCACCCGATCCGCGCCGATCTTGAGCTTCATGCGGCCGTCCTGCGGCACGCGCTTTTCCGAGATATCCAGGCGCGAGATCACCTTGATCCGCGATGCCAGCTTGTCCTTGATGCCCGGGGGCGGCGAAGCGATTTCGCGCAGCTCTCCATCGATGCGAAAGCGGATGCGGTACTGGTGCTCATAGGGTTCGAAATGCAAGTCCGATGCACGCATATTGAATGCGTCAATCAGCATCTTCTGCAAAAACTTGACGATGGGCGCATCTTCGACCTCATCTCCGTCATTGCTCGCGGTGTCGGTGTTCACCGACTCATCATCAATCTCGAATTCATTGAGGTTGACATCGCCGGTGATCATGTCCTGGATGTTGTCGCCGCCCTTTTTCGCAACAGACTCCAGCGCCTTGACCAGCTTGGAATGTTCTGCAATCACCCAGTCCACGCTCAGCTGGGTGGAGAACTTGATCTGCTCGGCCACCGAGTGGTCGGTCGGGTCGGCGGTAACGACGATCAGCCGGTTGCCGCGTTTGGCCAGGGGAATGATCTTGTTGCTGAGCGCCAGTTTGGGATCAAGCAAACCTGTTGCCAGCCGGGTCAAATCGATAGCATCGAGGTCGACCAGCGGCGCGCCATAGACCGTCGAGATGATGCTGGCTACATCGCTGCCGGAGACGGCACCACTGGCCACCAGCTCTCCAATGAAGCTGTTCTTGCTTTTGAGACTGGTGGCGTACAAGGCCTCCGCCTTGGCAACAGGAAGCTTTCCACTGGCTACCAGCGCTCTGGCAATGCCGGGGAGGGCGACGGCTTTGGGGGGGGTGTTGATGTCAGGCATGTAAAGGGAAGACGCCTATCGTCGATAGCCTCGCTGCGTAATCCGGCAAACTGTAGCAGTTGTTCGGAGATTTAACAAAGAAATGCACCCTGCAGGCCGCGCCACTGCAGTGGATCTGCGACAGTCTGCACGGTACCCTTGGCCCATGTGCACTCGCCTTGGTGCTTACTCTCGGCGGTCCAGCAACTGCGAGGCCAGTGTGGTCAGTGCCTGGGTGTAGGCATTGCTGGGCAATAAAGCCAGACAGTCGATGGCCTCCTGGGCCTGCAGCGCAGCCGCTGCCCGCGTGGCTTGCAGCGAGCCGGTGTCCTTGACGACCTGCACGATATGGGCCATATGCGGGGTGGAGCCCTGCTCAATCGCGCTGACAATCATCTGCCTATCATCGGCGCTGGCGCGCTGCATGGCAATGATCAGGGGCAGGGTGACCTTGCCTTCGCGCAAATCATCGCCAATATTCTTGCCCATTACGGTAGTGTCGCCGTCATAGTCCAGTGCGTCGTCAATCACCTGGAAGGCCGTGCCCAGCGAGCGGCCATAGTTGGCGCAGGCCTCCTCCAGCGCTGCGGGTGCGTCCGTCAGCACGGCAGCAAGGCGGGCGCTGGCTTCAAACAGCTTGGCGGTTTTGGAGCGGATGACCGAGAGGTAGCCAGCCTCGTCGAGATCGACATTGTGGGTGTTGATCAGCTGCTGCACCTCGCCCTCGGCAATGATGTTGGTCGCCTCCGACAGGATCTGCATGACTCGCATGCTGTCGGCATCAACCATCATCTGGAAGGCGCGTGAGTGCAGAAAATCACCGACGAGCACACTGGCGGCATTGCCAAAGCTCTCGTTGGCGGTAGGTTTGCCGCGCCGCATCGTGGACTCGTCCACCACATCGTCGTGCAGCAAGGTGGCGGTGTGGATGAACTCGACCACCGCCGCCAGGTTGAAATGCTGCTCGCCCCGGTACTCCAGCGCGCCGGCCACCAGCAGCAGCAGTGCCGGGCGCAGGCGCTTGCCGCCCGCCGAGATGATGTAGTGCGATACCTCGCCGATCAGTGGAACGGAGGAGCTCAGGCGCCTGGCAATCACGGCATCCACCTGCCGCATATCACCGGCGACGAGGCTCAAGGGGTTGGACGGGTTGGGAGTGTTGGACTCGGACAAGGCGGCTATCTCGGCATTTTATGGATATCGCATTATAGAAACGAGAGCAGCGCCACTTGCAGACATGCCCGGTTGTTCGTCTCGCGGATGCGCTTTCTGGCCCGGTTGTGGTGCAAAAGCGTGCAGGGTTTGCGTCTTTTCAGACCCCGTGCTACAATCTTCGGCTCTTGCGAAATTTCTTTGCAAGCTATCCCCTTTTTAGAGGTTCTTATGTACGCGGTCATAAAAACCGGTGGCAAACAGTATCGTGTTGCTTCCGGCGAAAAAATCAAGGTAGAACAGATCGCTGCGGACGTAGGCCAAGAAATCGTGATCGACCAGGTTCTGGCAGTCGGCGACGGCGCAGAGTTGAAGGTTGGTACGCCCTTGGTGTCCGGAGCAACTGTGACGGTTACGGTAGTAGCCCACGGCAAGCACGACAAGGTGCGCATTTTCAAGATGCGTCGTCGTAAGCACTATCAAAAGCGCCAAGGCCATCGCCAGCAGTTCACTGAGCTGCAAATCGGTGCGATTGCAGCTTAACAGGAGCTATATCTCATGGCACAGAAAAAAGGCGGCGGCTCTACGCGCAACGGACGTGATTCCAAGCCAAAGATGCTGGGTGTGAAAGCTTTCGGTGGTCAATTGATCAGCGCCGGTTCGATCATCGTGCGTCAACGCGGCACCAAGTTCCACCCCGGCACCAATGTCGGCGTGGGCAAGGACCACACCTTGTTTGCTCTGGTGGACGGCCACGTGTCGTTCGAAACCAAGGGCGCTTTGTCCAAGCACACGGTGAGCATCACCAAGGCTGCTTAAGACAAGACAAGTGTCTTGAAGGCCTTCATTGGCCTTGTCCAAAGCCCCGCGCAGTCGGGGCTTTGGTGTTTTTGGGCCGGACCGCCTGGCGCCTCGGTGCGACAATAGCGGTTTTGGCAAGGCTGCATGTATCGGTATGCAGCAGAACAATTCCCGTAATTCCTGTACCAGGGCGGGTGGATAACGACCATGAAATTCGTAGATGAAGCGTTTATTGACATTGCAGCTGGCGATGGTGGCAATGGCTGTGTGTCGTTCCGCCATGAAAAGTACAAGGAATTCGGTGGCCCCGATGGCGGCGACGGCGGCCGCGGCGGCCATGTGTACGCGCTGGCCGATGTCAACCTCAACACCCTGATCGATTACCGCTACTCGCGCCGCCACGAGGCCGAGCGCGGTGAGCACGGCAAGGGATCGGACATGTTCGGCAGCGCGGGCAAGGACATCACCTTGCACATGCCGGTGGGCACGATCATCACCGATGCGCAAACGGGCGAAGTGCTGTTTGAGCTGCTCAACCCGGGCGAGGTCATCACCATCGCCAAGGGCGGTGACGGCGGTTTTGGCAACCTGCGTTTCAAGAGCGCAATCAACCGTGCGCCGCGCCAGAAGACCCCGGGCTGGAAAGGCGAGCGCCGCAACCTGAAGCTGGAGCTCAAGGTGCTGGCCGATGTGGGCCTGCTGGGCATGCCCAATGCCGGCAAGTCGACCTTTATCTCGGCGGTCTCCAACGCCCGCCCCAAGATTGCCGACTACCCCTTCACCACCTTGCACCCGAACCTGGGCGTGGTGCGCGTGGGGCCGGAAAAGAGCTTTGTGGTGGCCGACATTCCTGGCCTCATCGAAGGCGCCTCGGACGGTGCCGGCCTGGGCCACCAGTTCCTGCGCCACCTGCAGCGCACGCGCTTGCTGCTGCATATTGTGGATCTGGCACCGTTTGACGAGGGCGTGGACCCTGTCGCGCAGGCCAAGGCGATTGTCGGCGAGCTCAAGAAGTACGACGAGGAGCTCTACAACAAGCCGCGCTGGCTGGTGCTCAACAAGCTGGACATGGTGCCCGGCGACGAGCGGGTCGCCAAGGTCAAGGATTTTGTCAAGCGCTACAAGTGGAAGGGCCCGGTCTACGAGATCTCGGCGCTGACCCGCGAGGGCTGCGAGCCGCTGATCAAGGAGATCTTCCAGTTCGTGCACAAGATGCAAAAGGCCGAGCAGGAGCCCCAAGAGGTCGATCCGCGCTTTGCGGCAGGCGCCGAGCAGGATGCGCCCGACTTCTCGGACGACCCGCGTTTTTCGTCGCCGGACTGAGTGGCAACCCTTGCACCCTAGATTTCTCATTGTTGGATAGCTGCTTGCGCTTGCCAGGCGGGCGCAATGCCGGAAAAAGCAAAAATGGCATCGAATGTTCTGCGCGACGCACGTCGCATCGTCGTCAAAGTCGGCTCCAGTCTGGTCACCAACGAAGGCAAGGGCCTCGATGAAGGCGCCATCACCGAATGGAGCCGCCAGCTCGCCGCGCTGGTGCATGGCGAGGGCGGGGCCAAGCGCGAGGTGATCATGGTCTCCAGCGGCGCGGTGGCCGAGGGCATGAAGCGCCTGGGCTGGCAGCAGCGTCCCAAGGAGATCCATGAGCTGCAGGCGGCAGCGGCTGTCGGCCAGATGGGCCTGGTGCAGATGTACGAGACCAAGCTGCGCGAGCAAAACCTGGGCAGCGCCCAGGTGCTGCTGACCCATGCCGACCTGGCCGACCGCGAGCGCTACCTCAATGCCCGCGTCACCTTGCTGACCTTGCTGCAGCTGGGGGTGGTGCCGGTCATCAACGAAAACGACACGGTGGTCAACGACGAAATCAAGTTTGGCGACAACGACACCCTGGGTGCGCTGGTGGCCAACCTGGTCGAGGCCGACGCGCTGGTGATTCTGACGGACCAGAAGGGCCTCTACACCGCCGATCCCCGCAAGAACCCGGACGCCCAATTTGTGCACGAGGCGCAAGCGGGTGACCTGAAGCTCGAAGCGATGGCCGGTGGTGCCGGCTCCGGTATTGGCAAGGGCGGCATGCTCACCAAGATCCTGGCCGCCAAGCGCGCGGCTGGCTCGGGCGCATCCACGGTGATTGCCTGGGGGCGCGAGCAGAATGTGCTGCTGCGCCTGGCCGCAGGTGAGGCCATCGGCACCTTGCTGGTCGCCGATACCCACAAGAACCAGGCGCGCAAGCAGTGGATGATGGACCACCTGCAGATGCATGGCTATGTGACGGTGGACGAAGGCGCTGCCCTGAAGCTGCGCAGCGACGGCAAGAGCTTGCTGCCCATCGGCATGGTGAGCGTGCATGGTGAGTTCTCGCGCGGCGAGGTGATTGGCGTGCGCGACCCGCAAGGCGTGGAGCTGGCACGCGGCCTGGCCAACTACAGCAGCGCCGAGGCGCGGCGCCTGTGCCGCAAGCCATCGTCAGAATTTGAGCAACTGCTGGGCTACACCGGTGAGCCCGAGATGCTGCACCGTGACAACATGGTATTGACGGGGCATTGATCGGGGCCCGCTAAGCCCGTTTGGCCTGTTTGGCCCGACAGGGCCTGCGGCGGCGGATCACACGAGCGCCGTGCAAGCACAAAAAAGCGTCCCTCGGGACGCTTTTTGCATGTAGCCACCGGTCAGCCGTCAGCCATTGTCAGCCGTTTTGCTGCGGGTCACGCCCGGCATTGCCCGGGTCCGGGTCAAAGCTGGCGCCGGGCGGCAGCTCCATCTCCTGCATCATGCGCAGCGGAGAGTGGTAGCTCACCACCGTGGTGGTCGTCACCGACACCTGCAAGGTCTCGGTCAGCGCCGGGTCTGGCTCATGCGGCTCACCATCGCGCGCACGCGCATTACTGCGCAAATAGCGGTTACGCGGATCGTTGCGTGGCACAAAACGCGACAGCTCGGTCAAGGCCATTTCGTAGACGCCGCGCTTGAATTCCACCACCACATCGAGCGGCACCCAGTAGTCATTCCAGCGCCATGCATCAAACTCCGGGTGGTTGGTGGCGCGCAGATTCAGGTCCCAGTCGTGGCCTGTTAACTGGAGCAAAAACCAAATCTGCTTTTGTCCGCGATAATAGCCCCTGGCATCGCGGCGGATGAAGCGTTCGGGCACCTCGTACCGTAGCCAATCCCGCGTTCTAGCCACAATACGTACATGCTCCGGTCGCAAGCCCACTTCCTCATGCAGCTCTCGAAACATCGCCTGCTCGGGGGTTTCTCCACGGTCAATACCACCCTGCGGAAACTGCCAGCTATGGGTGCGGATGCGCTTGCCCCAAAACACCTGATTGCGCTGGTTGAGCAGGATGATGCCGACGTTTGGCCTAAAGCCATCTCGGTCCAGCATAATCTAACCCCAATTTTTTAAACTGTGTCCATTATGCCTGCGCCTTGAAGCCATCTTCAAGGGGGCAACTACTAGGTCCATTGTCATAGACTATGAAAGCTTCGCAATTTCTCATCTCGACCCTGAAAGAAGCGCCTGCGGACGCTGAAATCGCCAGCCACCAGCTGATGACGCGCGCCGGCATGATCAAGAAGCTTGGCGCCGGCATCTACAACTACATGCCGATGGGTCTGCGCGTGATCCGCAAGGTCGAGGCCATCGTGCGCGAAGAGATGAACCGCGCCGGCGCCATCGAGGTGACCATGCCCGTGGTGCAGCCCGCCGAGCTGTGGCAGGAGACTGGCCGCTTTGACAAGATGGGCGCCGAGCTGCTGCGCATCCAGGACCGCCACGCGCGTGACTTTGTCATCCAGCCTACCAGCGAGGAGGTGGTGACCGACATCGCGCGCCAGGAGTTCAAGAGCTACAAGCAGCTGCCCAAGAACCTCTACCAGATTCAGACCAAGTTCCGCGACGAGCGCCGTCCCCGCTTTGGCCTGATGCGGGGCCGCGAGTTCATCATGAAGGACGCCTATTCCTTCGACAAGGACCGCGACGCCGCCCAGATCAGCTACCAGACCATGCGCGCTGCCTACAAGCGCATCTTTGACCGTTTTGGCCTGCAGTACCGCGCCGTGCGTGCGGACAGTGGCGCCATCGGCGGCGACCTGAGCGAAGAGTTCCAGGTGATTGCCGCGACCGGCGAGGACGCGATTGTCTACTGCCCCAACAGCGACTACGCCGCCAATATCGAAAAGGCTGAAAGCCTGGCGCCCACCCAGCCCCGTGCGGCTGCCGTGCAGGCCATGACCAAGACGGCTACGCCTGGCAAGAGCACCTGCGCCGATGTGGCCCAGCTGCTGAACCTGCCGCTGGCCAACACCGTCAAATCGCTGGTGCTGGCCACCGACGAGACCAATGACAAGGGCGACATCCTGGGCTCGCAGGTCTGGCTGCTGCTGCTGCGCGGCGACCATGACATGAACGAGATCAAGGTCGGCAAGGTCGAGGGCTTGGCCAACTTCCGTTTTGCGACAGTGAGTGAGATCGAGGAGCACTTTGGCTGCCAGCCGGGCTACCTGGGCCCGATCGGCCTGCAAAAGCCCGTCAAGCTCGTGGTGGACCGCGATGTCGCCGTGATGGCCGACTGGGTCTGCGGCGCCAACGAGGCCGACTACCACCTGACCGGTGTGAACTGGGGCCGTGACCTGCCCGAGCCGGCCGTGGTCGCCGATCTGCGCAATGTGGTGGCGGGCGACCTGTCGCCAGACGGCCAGGGCGAGCTGGCCATCGAGCGTGGTATCGAGATCGGCCATGTGTTCTACCTGGGCACCAAGTACTCCAAGGCGATGAAGGCCACCTTCCTGGCCGAAAATGGCAAGCCCAGCGAGTTCGAAATGGGCTGCTACGGCATTGGCGTGACCCGCTTGCCAGCAGCCGCCGTGGAGCAGAACCACGACGAGCGCGGCATCATTTGGCCGGACGCGATTGCCCCCTTCACCGTGGTGATCTGCCCCATCGGCATGGACCGCAGCGAAGCAGTCAAGACTGCGGCTGAAAAGCTACACGCGGACTTGTTGGCTGCTGGCGTCGATGTGATACTGGACGACCGCGGCGAGCGCCCGGGCGCGATGCTGGCCGATTGGGAGCTGATTGGCGTGCCGCACCGCGTGGTGCTGGGCGACCGGGGCCTGCAAGAAGGCATGGTCGAGTACCAGCAGCGCCGCGAGACCGCCGCCACCAAGGTGCCTGTGGACGAGGTGTTCAGCTTCCTCACCAGCCGCCTGGCCTGATGCGGGCCATGGGCTGCACGCGCAGCCCCTGCCGCAGGCACAGCACAAATACAGTCACAGAGGGATCGATCGAGGATGTCAGGCTCACGCATTGCTTTACCTGCGGGCGTATCACGCCGCGCGGCCATGGCATCGTTGCTGGCCGGGCCAGGCGCCTGGCTGGCTGCGCCGCAGGCTGCGCTGGCCGGTGGCCAGTTGGAAGAGCCCCTGATCGACTCGGTGCGCTCGGCACTCACGGCAGCGATCGGCAGCGCCGCGCCACCGGAGCCGGTGTTTGTCTCGACCGAGGCCAAGATCGTCTACCTGCGCTGGTTGGGCGCGATGAGCGACCGCCTGCGCCGGCGCAAACCGGACTGGGAAGTGCGCCGCGATTTTCTGCAGACCGTCTGGTACGAGGCCCGGCGTGCGCGCCTCGATGAATCGCTGGTGCTGGGCCTGATCCAGGTCGAGAGCGGATTTCGCAAGTTCGCGATGTCCAATGTCGGGGCTCGCGGTTACATGCAGGTGATGCCGTTCTGGACCCGGGTGATCGGCGATGGCGACCCGGCCAAGCTGTTCCATATGCAGACCAATCTGCGCTTTGGCTGCGTGATTTTGCGCCACTACCTGGACCGCGAGAAGGGCGATTTGTTCATGGCGCTGGGCCGCTACAACGGCAGCCGTGGCAAGGACACCTACCCCAACCTGGTCTACGGCGCGCAGCGCCAGTGGCTGTTCGAGAACAAGGTCGAAGCCTGAAGACGAAGGTCCGCGGCGCCTGCCAGCGCTGCCGCACAAAGATAGCCACCGCATGCGGTGGCTTTTTCATCGGGCTAAAGGCTTGGTAGGTGTCAGGCGACCAGGCTGCCAGTGGCCGGCGGCAGCGGTGAATCGGGCACCTTGTTGGGGTCCACGATGGTGACCAGCACCTGGTCGATGCGGTAGCTGTCCACGTCCATCACCTCGAACTGGTACTTGCCCCAGACCACCTTGTCGGTGCGGCGCGGGATGCGGCGCAGCATCACCATCAAGAAGCCGCCCAGGGTCTCGTACTCGTCGGAATGCGGCAGGTCGTCCAGCAGCAAGGTTCGCTCCACATCCTCGATCGGGGTGATGCCGTCGATCAGCCACGAGGTCTCGTCGCGGCGCACGATCAGCTCCTCATCGACCGGGCCCATCAGGTCGCCCATGACGGTGCTCATCACATCGTTGAGCGTGACCACGCCGACCACCAGGCTGTACTCATTGACGATGATGGCAAAGTCCTCATGCGCCTGGCGGAACTGCTGCAGTACTTCGGCCAAGGTCAGCCGGTCGGGGATGACCAGGGCCTTTTTGACCAGGCCTTCGTCCCGCAGCTTCATCGGCAGGTTGTTGAGCGCGCGCTGGAACAGGTCCTTGGCATCGACATAGCCGACCACATGGTCGATGTCCCCGGCGCAGACCGGGTAGGTCGAAAAGGGTTCCTCGGCAATGCGGGCGCGGATGATGTCGTCGCTGTCGTCCTGGTAGAAGAAGGCGATGCGGTCGCGCTGGGTCATCGCCGAGCCGACGGTGCGCGTATCGAGTTCGAACAGATTGGCGATCACCTGCTGCTCCTGCGCGGCCAGCACACCGGCCTTGGCGCCGGCCTCGGTCATCGCCAAAATGTCTTCATAGGTGATTTTTTCATCGCGGATCGTCGACAGGCCCAGCAGGCGAAACAGGCCATCGGCCGCCTTGCTGTAGAACCAGACCACGGGTTTGAAAAGGGTCATGCACCACTGCATGGGGCGCGAGACGCGCAGCGCCAGCGCCTCTGGCTCAGCCATCGACAAGCGCTTGGGCAGCAGATCGGCGAGCAAAATGAACAGCGAAGTGACCACGGTGAACGAGAACAGAAAACCGATGGTCTGCGCGGTGGCCGGCTCCAGCCAGCGGCTGGCGATGCCTGAGACAAAGGGACTGAGCGCCCCTTCGCCAACGATACCGCCGAGAATGGCCACCGCATTCTGGCCCACCTGCACGACGGTGAAGTACTCACCGGGCTGCTCCTGGACCTTCATCACACGCTCTGCACGCGGGTCTCCGTCATCGACCATCTGCCGCAATCGCAGGCGGCGCGAGGCGGCCAGCGATATCTCCGCCATGGAGAAAAAGGCGCTCAAGCTGATCAGCAAGGCAATGACAAAGAGACTCTGCGTAAGATTCATAGACATCCATGTGGGAGCAGTGCAGACCGGCTGCTCACATTTTTCGGCAAAAGCGGTGGTGGCGCGCGGTGCGCCACCGGTTTGAATCGGTGTTCAATGTTCGCATGCCCGTCTGGAGACTGGCAAGTGCTTTTGGCAGCAGGCGCTGGAGGCCCATAGCGGGCGGGCGATGCGCGGTGGTGCTGCGGGTGTCAAGCTTACCCCAGCCGACCGGCTATGGCTGCGGGCAAGGCCATTGTGTGTTGCCATCGCACCGCCCTGCACGCGGGTCTGCGGCGCTAGCCGGGCACAAAAAAGCCGCCTCACAAGGCGGCTTGGTTGCGGCTGGCCAACTCGGGCGCTAGACGATCAGAGCGTGGCCACCAGTTGCTGCAGCTCGCCCGATTCATACATTTCCATCATGATGTCCGAGCCGCCGATGAATTCACCTTTGACATACAGCTGCGGGATCGTGGGCCACTGGCTGTAGTCCTTGATGCCTTGGCGGATCTCGGGGTCTTCGAGCACATTGACGGTGGTCAGACCACGGGTCTCCACGCCACTGGCTTTGAGAATCTGAATGGCACGGCCGGAGAATCCGCATTGCGGAAAGCTGGCCGTTCCCTTCATGAACAGCACGATGTCATGGCCTTTGACCAGCTGGTCGATGCGTTGTTGGGTATCGCTCATGGATGGGCTCCGTCGGGGCGTGTGGGTTGCAATGTAATCGGGTCAGCGCTTGGATGAGCTACCCAAATGCGGGCGTTTTGCCGCAGTTCAAGCGCGGGCATGGTCACTATTATTTCACGGAAGGCCATTGTCCGCCGCTGGCGCGCTCGATGCCTGCGAGGTCCTTGCGGCTTTGCACCTGGGCAAAACCGCGCTGGGCCAGCAGTGAACGCACCGCTTCTGCCTGGTCCCAGCCATGCTCGATCAGCAGCCAGCCGCCCACGCGCAGGTATGCGGGTGCCGCATCGACGATATGGCGGATGTCGTCCAGGCCATCGGCCCCGCTGGTGAGCGCCTGGCGCGGCTCATGGCGCAGCGCGGGCATGTGCGGGTCGTCGTCGCGGATGTAGGGCGGGTTGCTGACGAGGGCATCAAACGGTCCTTGCAGCGCCGACAGCCAGTGGCTGTGCGCAAAGCGCAGCGGCAGCTGCAGCCGCGCCGCATTGGCCTGGGCAACGGCCAGCGCATCGGTGCTGGCATCGACCGCCCAGACCTCGGCGGCGGGCAGCGCATGCTGCAAGGCCAGTGCAATCGCGCCGCTGCCGGTGCCCAGGTCGGCCAGGCGCAAGGCCGGCTGGCCCGGGGCGGCATCGGGCAGCAGCTCCAGCGCCCAGTCCACCAGGGTTTCGGTATCGGGGCGCGGGTCCAGCACGCGGCCGTCCACGGCCAGGTCCAGCCCGTAAAAGCATTTGTGGCCCGTCAGGTAGGCCACCGGTTCGCCATCGGCGCGGCGCTGCAGCCACTGCTGCCACTGCGCAGTCTGCGCGCTGCTCAGGCGATCGCCATCATGGGTGATGAGCCAGGCGCGCGCATGGGTGGGCTGGCCGCAGAGGTGGAGCAGCAGCATCTGCGCATCGATACGGGCGATGCCCAGCGCAGCAGCTTGCGCCAGCGCCTGGGTGAGCGTGATGGGGGTGTCGGGGGTGGAGGCATTCATGTCGATACGCGATTCGCTGTTGCTGCCGCTTATGGGCGGGCGGCCTGCACTAAGGGCCGAGATTGCAGGACCAGGATCTGGTCACCGGCAATGGCCCATTCAATATCCTGGGTGCGGCCGCCAAACTGCTTTTCGATCGCAGCGCCGGCATGGGCCAGACGTTTGACCAGCGCATCGCTGAGCACCTGGCGCTGCGCCACGGCCACCTCCTGCACGCCGCCGCCGGGCGCCAGGCGCAGCTCGGTGTCCTCGGCCGAGCGGCTGAGCACCTGCACGGCCTGGCTGCGGCGCGAGTACAGCACCTGCTCTGCCACGCGCCGGCCTTCCACCACGCGGATGCCAATGCCGCGCTTGGCGGCGATAAAGATGCTGTGCGGGGTGCTGCCCAGCGGGTCGCGCGTGACCATGACGCCCGAGGCCTCGGAGTCCACCGCCTGCTGCACCAGCACCGCCATCGCGACGGCATCCTGCGCAATGCCAGCGGCACGGCGCGCCTCCCAGGCCTCGAAGTTGAAGACCGAGGCCCAGACCTTGCGCACGGCATCGAGCAAGGCTGCTTCGCCCTTCACATGGGGGACCGTGGTGTAGAGGCCCGCGCCACTGAAGCCGGGCAAATCCTCTGAGCTTGACGAGCTGCGCACAAACACGCCGGCCTGCTGCAGCTGGCTGGTCCAGCGCGCCTGCAGGCTGCTGGCAAATGCGGCATCGAGCGGCATCTGTTCGATCTCGGCGCGCAGCGCAGCCAGCGCATTGCGGCGCACGGCGGCGTCGCTGTCAAAGCCCGGCTGCTGCTGCATGCGCGCGACTTTTTCGGCCAGGCCAAAACGCTGCATCGCGGTGGCATAGGCGCCAAAGGGCAGGCAAAAACCATGGGGCACGCTGACCCCGGCAATGCCCGCATGCCGCACTTCTCCCAGGTTGGCAGCCTTGGCCCCGCACTGGCGGCGGTTGGCAGCGCGCAGGGCGGCCAGAGGCTGCAGTGCGGTGCTGTGGGTGTCTTTCTGGATGCTGGCGCCGGCGATGCTGCGTTTGATTTTTGATCGCGTTATGGCTTGGTCGCGCTCGGCATCGGTGGCGGCACGCAGCTGGTAGTCCTTGGCGCTGACCGCCAAGTGCACCCATTGGCCGTTGTACGCCGCCAGCAGCTGGCTGGCATCGCGCACATAGGCGTTGGGTACGCCCCAGCCTTTGGCCAGCAGGTTCACGTGCGAGACCATGGTCGAGGGCTGCTCGGTCAGCACGCCTGCCACAGGCGGCAGCGCGATGGGCACCTGGCGCAGCACGACGATGTCGCTGGGCAGCAGGTCATGGACTTGGTCGATATCGTCTACCAAACGCAGGCGGCCCACGGCCTGGCCTGTGTTCAGCGGCAAAAAGCGTTGCTGGCCGATCAGCGCGCTTTGCGTCACTGCGGGGATGCCTGCGGCGACCGCCACCTGCTCTTGCGCGCTGGCATTGGCCTTGAACTGCACCGCTGCAAAAAAGTGGCTGCGCAGCTGGGCCTCGGTTTCGCGCAGCAGGCTGGCGGTCAGCTGGTCGCCTTCCCAGAATTCATAGACAAAGCCGTTGATCTGCGGCTGCCAGCTCAGGGTGCCCAGGATAAAGCGGCGCCCTGCATCGCGGTAATTGCGGTTCAGCGCCTCCCTGCCGCCACGCAGCAGGCCTTGCTCGCGCAAAAAGCGGTCGTGCAGCTGAAAGCGTGGGGTGTTGATGAAGTACAGCCGCGCTGCAGGCTGTGCCTGGCGGTCGATCACAAAGATCACATGGGGCTGGGCCAGCGGCGTGCCGGCGTTGTAGACGCGCGCCAGCTGGTCAAAGGCGGCATGGCTCATCAGATCAGCGGCAAAGGGCTGGCTGCTGTGGTTTCCCATGGCCTGCGCCGGTGAGGGGCTGCCTGGCCTGGCGATCAGCTCTTGCGGCGCGCGGCCATCCTCGTACATCGAAGGCTTGCGCGCCAGCTGCGCCGAGGCGCTGCTCGCGGCCAAGGCCAGCGCCATGTATCCCGCAGCACGCCAGGCCGCGCGCCCTGCAAAACCGGGGTGGTGGCTGGGCATCGCAGGCCTTATTGGTTGACTTCCAGCTCGGCCAGCAATTCGGCCTCGCGTTCGGACTGCAGCGCTTCCATCAGTTCGCTGAGGTCACCGTCCATGATGAAACTCAGCTTGTACAAGGTCAGGTTGATGCGGTGGTCGGTGACCCGGCCCTGGGGAAAGTTGTAGGTGCGGATGCGGTCTGAGCGATCACCCGAGCCGATCAGGCCCTTGCGCATCGCCGCTTCCTTGGCAGCGCGCTCGCTGCGCTCTTTTTCCTGGATACGGGCCTGCAGCACCTGCAACGCCTTGGCCTTGTTGCTGTGCTGGCTGCGGCCGTCCTGGCATTCGGCGACGATGCCGGTGGGCAAGTGGACGATGCGCACGGCCGAGTCGGTCTTGTTAATGTGCTGGCCACCGGCGCCGCTGGCGCGGAAGGTGTCGATGCGCAGATCGGCCGGGTTCAGGGTGATGGCCTGCTGCTCATCGGGCTCGGGCATTACCGCCACGGTGCAGGCGCTGGTGTGGATGCGGCCCTGGGTTTCGGTGGCGGGCACGCGCTGCACGCGGTGGCCGCCCGATTCAAAGCGCAAGGTGCCATAGACGTTGTCGCCGCCGTCAATGCGCAGCACCACTTCCTTGTAGCCTCCCAGCTCGGCCTCGTTGGCGCTCATGATCTCGACGCGCCAGCCCATGCGCTCGGCGTAGCGCGTGTACATGCGCGTGATATCGCCGGCAAACAGCGCCGATTCATCACCGCCGGTGCCGGCCCGCACTTCGACAAAAGCGGGGCGGGCATCGTCGGGGTCCTTGGGCAGCAGCATGCGCTGCAGCTGCGCGGCCAACTGTTGCAGCTCGGCCTCGCCGCTGCTGATCTCTTCGCGCGCCATGTCGGCCATGTCCGGGTCGGCCAGCATTTCCTTGGCGCCTTCGATATCGGATTCGATCTGCTGGTAGCGCGCAAAGCGCTCGGCCACGGCGGCGACATCGGTGTGTTCGCGCGAGAGCTTGAGGAACTGCGGCATGTTGGCCATGATGTCCTCGCGCGAGAGCAGAAAATTGAGCTCATTGAGGCGCTCGGCATAGCGTTCCAGCTGTTGGCGGAGAAAGTCTTTCATGGCGACCTGATAAGGCAGGGCCTGCGCATGCGCTGCAAAAAAGCAGAGATCAAAAAAAGTGCAGGCCGAGTAAGGAGAAGAGGGGCGAGGAGGGCGAGCAAAGGGCGGCCAAGCCGCGCAGCGTCGCTACAAACCCGATTGGTGGCCGTTGCCGCCGCCGCGTTGGCTGCGCAGGAACAGGCGCGAGACCATGTCAGCCGTCTGGGCACGCGCCTGGGCGTCGCCCGCGTGCAGCTCGGCCATGGTGCCGTGCAGAATCTTTTGCGACAGGCCGCGTGTCAGTGCATCGAGCACCGCGTCCATGTCTTCGCCCTTGGCCAGGCGCTTTTTTGCGCGCTCGATCTCCAGCGCACGCCAGACGTCGGCCTGCGCATTGATCTGCTGGATCAAGGGCACGGCGCCGCCTTCCGGGGCGCGCTGGTCCATCCAGTGCATGAAGCGCTGTACACCTGCATCGATGATGGTTTCGGCCTGCACGACGGCCGCCTGGCGCTGCTCCTGGCCGGCCTTGACCACATGGGCCAGGTCGTCCACGGTGTAGAGGTAGACATCGCCCAGGTTCTTGACCTCGCCCTCGATATCGCGGGGGACGGCCAGGTCCACCATGAAGATCGGGCGGCGCTTGCGTTTTTTCAGCGCGCTCTCGACCGCGCCCAGGCCGATGATCGGCAGGCTCGATGCGGTGCAGCTGATGATGGCGTCGTATTCGTGCAGGTGGTCGGGCAGATCGGCCAGGCGCATGGTGCTGGCGCCAAAGTGGCCCGCCAGTTTTTCGCCGCGCTCCAAGGTGCGGTTGGCCACTGTGATGTGGGCCGGCTGCTTGGCCGCGAAATGGGTGGCGCACAGCTCAATCATCTCGCCAGCGCCAACAAACAGCACGCGGATCTTGGTGAGGTCTTCAAACAGCTGGCCGGCCAGGCGCACGGCAGCAGCGGCCATGCTGATGCTGTGCGCGCCAATTTCGGTGGCGCTGCGCACTTCCTTGGCGACGGCAAAGCTGCGCTGGAACAGCTGGTTGAGCGTGGTGCCCAGCGAGCCGGCTTCTTCAGCCGCACGCACGGCGTTCTTCATCTGGCCCAGGATCTGGGCCTCGCCCAGCACCATCGAGTCCAGCCCACTGGCGACGCGAAAAGCGTGGCGGGCGGCCAGGTCGTTTTGCAGGGTGTAGGTGTAGTTTTTCAGCGCCTCGGCGGGCAGGTCGCCGCTTTGGGCCAGCCAGCGCAGGGTGTGGTCAAGCGCCGGCTCTTGGGCGGCGCAGTAGATCTCGGTGCGGTTGCAGGTGGACAGGATGGCGGTTTCCACACCGGCGTGGCTATGCACACCCGAGATCGTGCTGCGCAAACTCTGCAAAGTTGGCGCAATCTTGTCGAGTGCAAATGCAAACCGGCCGCGAATGTCGACCGGTGCCGTCGTGTGGTTGATGCCCAGGGCCCAAACTGCCATGCCAGGGATTATAAAATCTCTGTAAATCCATTGCTTGTCGTATCAGTACCAGCTTGACTTATATCAACCTGTCCGCTCCATGCTTGCCACCACCAGCCTCTGGCATCTGCTGAACTTCTGTGCCCCGGCCGCCTTTTTGGCGCTGCTGCTGGTGCTTGCCCGCTGGCTGTTTGCACACAAGGCCACGCCGCTGCTGCCCTGGTATGGCCAGCTGGCGCTGCATTTTCTGGTCGGCTGCGCTGCGCTCTTTGTCGCGCTGCTGTGGCAGGGCCGCGACGGCAGCCTGATGGGCTATGCGCTTTTGGTGATGGCACTGGCCAGCAGCCAGTGGGTGGTGCTGGGTGGCTGGCGGCGTTGATACCGAGGCTCTTATTATTTTCTGCGGCGCTTGCTATACGTTTCTTTACAATTCAGACATAATTGTGGGATGACCACCACAACGCCTTTGTCTGGCCACCGCTCCCGGTGGCTTTTCTGTATCTGCTGCCTCGTGGTGGGCGCGGCAGCTGCGGTGCTGGTCTGGGGCTCGCAGGCCTTGCTATTTGCCGATACCAATGATTTCCAGCGCGTGGTGGGTCACCTCTACCTGACGCCCATGGGTGATGGCATCCACTGGGCGCTGCCCGATCGGCCCTTTCGCACACCGGGCAATCCGGAGCTGGCCTCGCACATGTTCACTTTTGCCGGCTGGGTGCAGCGCTTTATGCCCGGGAATATGTTTGACCTCGCGCGCACGGCGCTGGCGGCCAAGCTGCTGCTGCTTGCCTGTGCCGCTGTGCTGGCCTGGCAATGCGCGGCGGCGCTGCAGCGTGGCGCGCTGGGCTGGTCGGCCATGGCGCTGGCCTGGCTGGCCGTGTTCTTCATGGCACACAACATCGGCATGGCCCAATCCTTTTATGCCGAATACGCCTGTCTGATCGCGCTGCCGCTGCTGCTGCTGGGCCTGCTGGCCTCGCGCCGGGCTGTGCGGATGGTCGGACTGGGCCTGGGGGCGCTGGTGTGCGGCCTGGCCAAGGTGCAGTATTTCTATGTGCCGCTGCTGGCGCTGTTGTGCGTCTGGGCGGGCGCCCGCTGGCAGCGCATGCTGCCCGACAAGGGGCTGCTCAAGCTGCTGCTGGCGGTACAGGTGCTGTGCCTGGTGCCCTTGCTGATCGGCAAGAATGCGAGCCTCAATGCCTACCATGGCGTCTACCTGGGCTCGTACATGGTGCTCACACCCGGGCAGCTCGATGGCCTGGGCGTGCCGGCCGAGCGCCGGGACTGCATCGGTGTCGATGCCTGGGGCAATGCACTCTCGGGCCTCGGCGGCACCCAGGTGCAGCACACAGATCGCGATTGCTACCCCGTCACGCCCAAGCTGGGCAAGGGCGATGTGCTGCGGCCTTATCTGCACTATCCGCTGACCCTGTGGCGCCTGGCCCGCTTTGCGCTGCCCAGCCATTTCACCGTGCAGTACTTCCATGTGTTTCCCGGTAACTTCTACCTCCATCGCCACGACGGCGGTGCCCAACCAGTCACCGACCTGCTGCTGCGCATGAGCGCGCAGCGCGACCGCATCGTCACGCCGCTGGCGCCCCTCTTCCTGCTGGCGGCACTGGCACTGTTTGCGGCCAGCCGCAGCCGCCAGGCCGGCCGCTTGCGGCCTCTGGCGGTGGGCAGCTTGCTGCTGGCGCTCCTGGTGGTCTCGCAGGTCATCATCGTGATGCTGGGCGAAGGCGTGCGCGATATGAGCAAGCACCTGTGGGCCGCGCAGCTGGCGCTGGACATGCTGGTGCTGCTCGTGGCCGTGCAAGGCCTGGGCTGGCTGGGGCTGTGGTGGCGGCGCAAGGCAGCGCGCGCTGCCGAGGCGACTGCAACTACCGCCTGACGGGTGCGGCGTCAATCCGAAAAAATGAGAGACAGGCGCTGGTTGTAGAAGCGGGGTGTGCCGGTCATGATGGGTCTGTGCAGGCTGCGTTCGCACGGCCTGCCTCTCTACCGATAACAAACCCAAGGAGACAGACCATGAAGTACATTGCACACGCCTGCCTGGCAGCCATCACGGGGCTGGCGTTCAGCGCCGCGGCCCAGGCGCAGCAGCCTTTTCCGACCAAGCCCGTGCGCGTGGTCATCGGCTTTCCCGCTGGCGGCCCGCTGGACCAGCATGCCCGCCTGCTGACCGACAAGCTCCAGGGCGTGCTGGGCCAGCCCATCATCGTTGACTACAAGCCTGGTGCCGGTGGCGCAGTCGGGGCGCAGGATGTCATGAAGGCGCCAGCCGATGGCTATACCTTGATGCTGGCCAATACCGGTGTGATGGTGATCAACCCTGCGCTCTACCCCAAGTTGCCCTACAGCACCTTGCGCGATTTCACACCGGTGGCGCGCACGGCCATGCAGCCCTTGGCCCTGCTGGTCAACAACAAGGTGCCGGCCAAGAACCTGCAGGAGTTCATCAGCTACGCCAAGGCCCACCCGGGCAAGGTCAACTTTGGCTCGGCCGGCAATGGCGGCATCAGCCACCTGGTGCCCGAGATGTTCAAGAGCGCCACCGGACTGGACCTGGTGCATATCCCCTACAAGGGCAGTGCGCCGGCCTTTACCGATCTGGTGGGCGGCCAGGTGCAGTTCATGGCCGAGAGCATTCCGCAGGCCGCTGCCTACCACAAGCAGGGCAAGGTGCGTGCGCTGGCCGTCACCAGCAAGGAGCGCAACCCGGCGCTGCCCGAGGTGCCCACTGCTATTGAAAGCGGGCTCAAGGGTTTTGAGGTCGTGGGCTTCTATGGCTTTCTCGCACCCGCAGGTACGCCCAAAGCGGTGGTGAACCAGCTCAGCGCCGCCTTTGGCCAGGTGATGCAGATGCCCGATGTGCGCGGGCGCATGGTGGAGCAGGGCGCGGACCCCGCCTTTCTCGGTGCCGAGGCGTTCAGCCAGTTCCTGGCTGGCGAGATGCCGCGCTGGGCCGAGGCGGTCAAGGCCTCGGGCACCAAGATGGACTGACACAGCAGGCCCATCGCAAAAAGCCCGGTATGACCGGGCTTTTGTATAGCTATAAAAAATATAGCATCTAGCGCACTTAGTGTTTCAAAGCCGTGGGCCATCCTGGGCCGGGCTGAACAGGTCCACCCGGTCGGTGATGATGCCGTCGGTGCCCAGGTCGATCAGGCGCTGCGCGGCCCATTCGTCGTTGACGGTGTAGCTGCTGCAGTAGAGGCCTGCGGCATGGACCTTGGCCACCAACGCGGCATCCCAGAGCGCATGGTTGAGCACCAGCGCCTGGCAGCCCAGTTCCAGCGCCAGTTGCAGCTCGGCGTCACCGCTGCCATCGGCCAGCTTGTCGACCAGCAGGCCGCGTGGGATATGCGCTGCCACTTCGCGGGCGCCGCGCAGCGAATCGGCCTTGAACGAGGTAAAGAGCGGCGGCACCACGGTTTGCGGCCAGATGCGGTTCATCAGCGCACCGGCGGCACGGCCTGTTTCCAGCTCCTGGCCGGGCGTGGGCTTGATCTCGACATTGAGAAAGAGCTGGTTGGCCAGGCACCAGCGGGCCAGCGCCTCGAGGGTGGGCAGGTTCTCGCCCGCATGGCTGCGCGAATGCCAGCTGCCGGCATCGAGCTGGGCGAGCTCACCCATGCTCAGGTCGCTGCCCGTGCCCTGGGCATTGGTGGTGCGTTTCAGGTCCGCATCGTGCATCAGAAACAGCACGCCGTCGCGGCTGAGCTTGGCATCGCACTCGAACATGCGGTAGCCGTGCGCGGCGCCCAGGCGGAAGGCGCTCATGGTGTTCTCAGGCGCCAGTTTGCCTGCGCCGCGGTGGGCCACCCAGCGTGGATAGGGCCAGTTGCTAGAAAGCGTCATATCAATCTCGATGAGAAAAAAGAAAAGCGCCACAAGTGCTGCACTTGGGCGCTGGTGTTCAAGCGTTCAGGTCGGGAGCCAAGGCGTGGCCGTTGTGCTCATCGCCTTGCCACGCTCAGATGCGCTTGCCGGTATCCGCATTGAACCAGTGCAGGCGGTCTTCGCGTGCGCTGATGCGCGCCACTTCACCGGGCTTGGGGAAGGGCGTGCCTTCTTCCACCCGCACGGTGACCTGCTCGCCGCCCACTTTGCCGTACAGCAGGCGCTCGGCGCCCAGCAGTTCCACGGTTTCCACCTGGAATTCCCAGCCGCCCGAGTCCACCAGGTCGATGTGCTCAGGGCGGATGCCCAGGATCTGGCCGGCCTTGCCATTGGCAGAATTTTTCAGCAGGTTCATCGGCGGCGAGCCGATGAAGCCGGCCACAAAGGTCGAGGCAGGGGTGTGGTAGACCTCTTCGGGCGTGCCGAACTGCTCGACATTGCCACCGTTCATCACGATCATGCGCTGGGCCAGCGTCATCGCTTCGACCTGGTCGTGGGTCACGAACAGGCTGGTGATGCCCAGCTCGGCGTGGAGCTTCTGGATTTCGATGCGGGTCTGGCCGCGCAGCTTGGCGTCCAGGTTGGACAGCGGCTCGTCAAACAGGAAGACCTGGGGCTGGCGCACGATGGCGCGGCCCATGGCCACGCGCTGGCGCTGGCCGCCCGACAGCTGGCGCGGCTTGCGGTCCAGCAGGTGCGACAGCTCCAGGATCTTGGCAGCCTTGTCCACGCGGCGCTTGATCTCGTCCTCGGGCACCTTGGCGAGCTTCAGGCCATAGGCCATGTTCTCGTAGTTGCTCATGTGCGGGTAGAGCGCGTAGTTCTGGAACACCATGGCGATGTTGCGCTTGGCGGGCTCGAGGTTGTTGACGATCTTGTCGCCAATCATCAGGTCACCGCCGGTGATTTCTTCGAGGCCGGCAATCATGCGCAGCAGGGTCGACTTGCCGCAGCCCGAGGGGCCCACCAGAACGATGAATTCACCGTCCTTGATTTCGGCATTGACGCCATGGATCACGGGCACGGCCGATTTGCCGGTGCCGTAGCGTTTGACAATATTCTTGAGAGAGATGGAAGCCATAAGAAGGTTTCGTTGTATCGGTCAAAGATGGTGGAGGGACAAGATGGCGAGGGGTTACTTTTCGGTATCCACCAGACCTTTGACAAACCACTTTTGCATCAGCATCACCACCAGGGTCGGTGGCAGCATGGCCAGGATGGCCGTGGCCATCACGATATTCCAGTCCACAGCGGCTTCGCCACCGGCCAGCATGCGCTTGATGCCGATCACCACAGGGTACATGTCTTCCGAGGTGGTCATCAGCAAGGGCCACAGGTACTGGTTCCAGCCGTAGATGAACTGGATCACGAACAGCGCAGCGATCGAGGTGCGCGACAGCGGCACCAGGATGTCCTTGAAAAAGCGCATCGCGCCCGCGCCATCGATGCGTGCGGCTTCCACCAGCTCATCGGGTACCGTCAGGAAGAACTGGCGGAACAGGAAGGTGGCGGTGGCCGAGGCGATCAGCGGCAAGGTCAGGCCGGCATAGCTGTTGAGCAGGCCCAGTTCCGCCACGACCTTGTAGGTGGGCAGAATCCGCACTTCAACGGGCAGCATCAGCGTGAGGAAAATCGCCCAGAAGCAGATCATCTTGAAGGGGAAGCGGAAGTAGACGATGGCAAAGGCCGACAGCAGCGAGATCGCGATCTTGCCGACGGTGATGATCATCGCCACCCAGAAGCTCACCCACATCATGTGCATGACGTTGGTGTTGGAGCCCAGCTTGCCCGAACCAAACAGCGCGGCCTGGTAGTTCTCCCAGAGGTGGGCGCCAGGCAGCAGCGGCATGGGGGACTGCACGATCGCGTCCGCCGTGTGGGTCGATGCGATGAAGGCCAGGTACAGCGGGAATGCCACAATCGCCACGCCGAGCACCAGCACGGCGTGCGAGAAGAAATTGAGCCAGGGATTGCGGTCAACCATGATCAGTACTGCACTTTCTTTTCAACATAGCGGAACTGCACCACGGTCAGCACAATGACGATCAGCATCAGCACGACGGACTGCGCTGCAGAGCCGCCCAGATCCAGCGCCTTGAAGCCGTCCTGGTAGACCTTGTAGACCAGGATCGAGGTCGATTGGCCAGGGCCGCCTTGCGTTGCCGCATCGATGATGCCGAAGGTGTCGAAAAACGCGTACACGATGTTGATCACCAGCAGGAAGAAGGTGGTGGGCGAGAGCAGCGGCAGCTGGATGTTCCAGAAACGGCGCCAGGGGCTGGCACCATCGATCGATGCCGCTTCGATCAGCGCCTTGGGGATGGACTGCAGGCCCGCGAGGAAGAACAGGAAGTTGTAGGAAATCTGCTTCCACACCGAGGCCATGACGATCAGCGCCATCGCCTGGTTGTCATTCATCATGTGGTTCCAGTTGTAGCCCAGCTTGCCCAGGTAATAGGTGACCACGCCGATGGATGGCGAGAACAGAAACACCCACAGCACGCCGGCAATGACAGGTGCGACGGCATAGGGCACGATCAGCAAGGTCTTGTAGACCATCGCAAAGCGCACGATGCGGTCGGCAAAGATGGCCAGCACCAGCGAGATGGCAATGCCCGCGCCTGCGACCAGCACCGAGAACATGGCGGTGCGCTTGAAGGAATTCAGGTAGGTGGGGTCGGCGAACAGGTTGCGGAAATTATCCAGCCCCACCCATTCGGTGCTCATGCCGAAGGCGTCTTCCATCTGGAAGGACTGCAGCACAGCCTGGCCAGCGGGCCAGAAAAAGAAAATGCCAATGATCAGCAACTGCGGTGCAATCAACACCCAGGGCAGCCATTTAGAGCGGAAAAGTACGCGTTTTTCCATGATGGAGCTCAAAAACAAAAAAACCGCCGGGGCTGAGGGCAGCCGCCGGGCGATGGCTCATCGACTGCGCCCGCCCTACGCGTGCAGGGTGGGCGCATGTGATGAAAGGATTAAGGCTTGTACGACTTTTCGAAGCGGGCCAGCAGTTCGTTGCCGCGGGACACGATGGAGTCCAGGGCTTCCTTGCCGGTCTTCTTGCCAGCCCAGACCTGTTCGAGTTCTTCGTCCTCGATGGTGCGGATCTGTACGTAGTTGCCCAGGCGGATACCACGCGAGTTGTCGGTCACCTTGCGGATCATCTGGGTCACAGCGGTGTCGGTGCCAGGGTTCTTTTGGTAGAAGCCGGACTTCTCGGTCAGGTCATACGCGGCCATCGTCACAGGCAGGTAGCCGGTGCGCTGGTGCGAAGCGGCCTGCACCTTGGTTTGCGAGAGGAATTCGAAGAACTTGGCCACGCCCTTGTATTCTTCGGACTTCTTGCCAGCCATCACCCACAGCGATGCGCCACCGATCACGGTGTTCTGAGGCGCGCCCTTGACGTCAGGGTAGTAAGGCAGGGGTGCCAGCGCATAGGCAAACTTGGCGTTCTTGGCCACGTCGCCGTAGAAACCGGACGAGGTCTGGATCATCGCGCATTCACCCGCGGTGAACGAAGCCTGGGCGGTGGAGGCACGGCCCTTGTAGACAAACTCACCGGCCTTGGCCGCAGCGGCCAGGTTGTCGATGTGCTTGACGTGCAGGGGCGAGTTGAGCTTCAGGCGGGCCTTGTAGCCGTTGGCGCTCAAACCGTTTTGTTCGGTCGCGAACTCGACGTTGTGCCAGGTGGAGAAGGACTCCAGCTGGGTCCAGCCTTGCCAGGCCAGCGTCATCGGGCAGCTGTGGCCGCTTTCCTTGAGCTTCTTGGCAGCAGCGAACACTTCAGGCCAGGTGGTGGGCGCCTTTTCCGCGTCCAGACCGGCCTTCTTGAAGGCGTCCTTGTTGTAGTAGAAGATGGTCGTCGAGCTGTTGAACGGGAAGCTCAGCATCTGGCCGTTAGGTGCGGTGTAGTAACCGGCCACGGCTGGGATGTAGGCCTTGGGGTCGAAGGACACGCCGGCGTCGGACATCACCTTACCCACGGGCACGGTGGCGCCCTTGGAGGCCATCATCGTGGCGGTGCCCACTTCAAACACTTGCAGGATGTGGGGCGCATTGCCCGAGCGGAAGGCTGCAATCGCTGCCGTCATCGACTCGTCGTACACACCCTTGAAGGTTGGCACAACCTTGTATTCCTTCTGGCTGTCGTTGAACTCCTTGGCCAGGTCGTTGACCCATTCGTTGTTCACGGCGGTCATGGAGTGCCACCATTGGATCTCGGTGACGGCATGGGCGGACAGGCTGGTAGTGGCTGCAATACCGGCAGCGATGACCAAACGCTTGAAGTGCATGAATGCTCCTAGGGGTTTATAAAACGCTCAAAAACGAATCGTATGTGGCGTTTGTGAATGTTCTGTGACGTTGTGGCATATCCGCTGGTTTTAGGCAACTGGGGAAAGCCAGCGCCCGTCCGCACAGCGTCAACAAATACAAGGCGTTACGATTGTAGTTCAGCCGCCATTCGTATTCGAGAGAAAAGTGTAACCTTAGGGGTTTAGACGCGACAGCGCTTTGGGGTTGTCACATGGGACTGTCAAACAGTTGTGGTAGAGGCGGGTGCGGGGTTCGAAATGCTCAATTTCGATCAAATAAGAAAAAATAGGAAAAAGTACGCGCTGACGCCGGCGGGTACTGGGATGGGCTCAAGACCGTCTGGTGCAGTGCGGCAAAGCCAGACTGCGGCGTACCATGTTTTAAAACGGGCAGCCATGGGTGCAAGCCCGGTGTCATAAAATCGGTGGCCCCACTGCTTACCCATAAAAGGGAGCGCCCGCTCCCGTACAGGTCCCCACACATGAACGCACCGATTGCGCTGGCAAGCTTGCAAGCACAGGTTGACGGGCCCGCCCGTCTCCGCGAGATCCCCTACAACTACACCTCGTTCTCTGACCGCGAAATCGTCATTCGCCTGCTGGGCGCTCAGGCCTGGGATCTGCTCGACCAGCTGCGCCAGGAGCGCAAGACGGGCCGCTCGGCGCGCATGCTCTACGAGGTCATGGGGGATATCTGGGTGGTGCAGCGCAACCCCTACCTGCAAGACGACCTGCTGCACAACCCGGGCCGCCGCAAGCAGCTGGTGGAAGCGCTGGAGCACCGCCTGGCCGAAGTGCAAAAGCGCCGCGCGCCCGCCGAGGACCCGGCGCGCGATGCACTGGTGGGGCAGCTGATTGCCGCAGCGCAGGTGGCGGTGTCCGAGTTCGACACCACCTTGCAGGAGGCGACCGAGCTGCGCCGCAAGGTGCAGCGCACCTTCAAACCGCTCACCGCCAAGGACAACGTCAAGTTTGACGGCCTCTCGCGCGTGAGCCATGTGACCGATGCGACCGACTGGCGCGTCGAATACCCGTTTGTCGTGCTGACGCCCGATACCGAAGAGGAAATGG
Source organism: Comamonas sp. 23 (assembly GCF_049601575.1). Classification (NCBI taxonomy): domain Bacteria; kingdom Pseudomonadati; phylum Pseudomonadota; class Betaproteobacteria; order Burkholderiales; family Comamonadaceae; genus Comamonas; species Comamonas sp. 23. The sequence goes on from NZ_CP187127.1 coordinate 1,297,280, forward strand.
CCGTGCTGGTCAAGGCCTGTATCGGCCTGGGGCTGACGATTGTGCCGCGCGGCGGCGGCACCGGTTACACCGGCGGCGCGATTCCGCTGAGCTGGCGCAGTGCCGTCATCAATACCGAGAAGCTCGAGAAGATGTCCGAGGTGGAGATGGTGTCGCTGCCGGGCATCGACCACCTGGTGCCCACCGTCTGGTCGCAGGCCGGTGTCGTGACCCAGCGCGTAGCCGATGCGGCCGAGCGCGGCGGCTTTGTGTTTGCGGTCGATCCGACCTCGATCGAGGCCTCGTGCATCGGCGGCAATATCGCGATGAATGCCGGCGGCAAGAAGGCCGTGCTCTGGGGCACGGCGCTGGACAACCTGGCGAGCTGGCGCATGGTCACGCCCGATGCGCAGTGGCTGGAAGTCACGCGCCTGGACCACAACCTGGGCAAGATCCACGACGCCGAGATGGCCAGCTTCGAGCTGAAATACCTGGAGGCCGACGGCAAGACCCTGGTGCGCACCGAGCGCCTGGACATACCGGGCTACAAGTTCCGCAAGGAAGGCCTGGGCAAGGATGTGACCGACAAGTTCCTCTCGGGCCTGCCGGGCATCCAGAAAGAGGGCTGCGACGGCCTCATTACCAGCGCGCGCTGGGTGGTGCACCGCATGCCTTCGCACACCCGCACCGTCTGCCTGGAGTTCTTTGGCAATGCCAAGGATGCCGTGCCCTCGATCGTCGAGATCAAGGACTATATGTTTGGCGAGCAAAAGCGCTGCGGCGTGCTGCTGGCCGGGCTCGAGCACCTCGACGATCGCTACCTGAAGGCGGTGGGCTATGCGACCAAGAGCAAGAAGCACGGCGGCCTGCCCAAGATGGTGCTGTTTGGCGACATCGTCGGCGACAACCCCGATGAAGTGGCGCGCGTGACCAGCGAAGTGGTGCGCATCGCCAACTCGCGCAGCGGCGAAGGCTTTATCGCCATCAGCCCCGAGGCGCGCAAGAAATTCTGGCTGGACCGCAAGCGCACCGCCGCCATCAGCCGCCACACCAATGCCTTCAAGATCAATGAAGACGTGGTGATTCCGCTGCCCCGCATGGCCGAGTACACCGATGGCATCGAGCGCATCAACATCGAGCTGTCGCTGAACAACAAGATCAAGCTCTGCGACGCGCTGCACGACTTTTTTGCCAAGGGCAAGCTGCCGCTGGGTAAGCAGGATGACGCCAACGACATCCCGTCCGCCGAGCTGCTCGAAGACCGCGTCGCGCAGGCGCTGGTGCTGGTCACCGAGGTGCGCAACCGCTGGCAGGGTTGGCTCGATGGCGTGGCCGAGCAGTTCCGCCAGCTGCAGGACCACAGCCTGCGCGCCAGCTGGAAGAGCGATCTGCGCGCGCCGCTGGCCGCGATTTTTGGTGGCTCGGCCTGTAAGCCGATCATGGACGAGGTGGTGGCCATCCACCAGCGCGTGCTCAAGGGCCGCGTGTTTGTCGCGCTGCACATGCATGCGGGCGATGGCAATGTGCACACCAACCTGCCGGTCAACAGCGACGACTATGAAATGCTGACCACCGCGCATGCCGCCGTGGCCCGCATCATGGCGCTGGCGCGTAGCCTCGATGGCGTGATCTCGGGAGAGCACGGCATCGGTATCACCAAGCTGGAGTTCTTGAGCGACGACGAGCTGCGCCCCTTTGCCGAGTACAAGGCCAAGATCGACCCGCACGGCCACTTCAACAAGGGCAAGCTGCTGCGCCCCGAAGAGCGCCGTCTGCTGCTGGAGCAGACCTACGCGGGCGACAAATCGCGCAAGTCGCTGATGTATGCCGACCTGACCAATGCCTATACGCCATCGTTTGGCCTGATGGGGCATGAGTCGCTGATCATGCAGCAAAGCCATATCGGCGCGATTGCCGACTCGGTCAAGGACTGCCTGCGCTGCGGCAAGTGCAAGCCGGTCTGCGCCACCCATGTGCCGCGCGCCAATCTGCTGTACTCGCCCCGCAACAAGATTCTGGCGACCTCGCTCCTGGTCGAGGCCTTCCTCTACGAAGAGCAGACGCGCCGCGGCGTGTCGATTCGCCACTGGCAGGAGTTCGAGGATGTCTCGGACCACTGCACGGTTTGCCACAAGTGCGCCACGCCTTGCCCGGTCAAGATCGACTTTGGCGATGTGACGATGAACATGCGCAACCTGCTGCGCCAGATGGGCAAGAAGAGCTTCCGTCCGGGCAACAAGGTGGCGATGGCCATGCTCAACGCGACCAACCCGGACACCATCAAGCTGCTGCGCAAGACCATGGTGGGCGTGGGCTTCAAGGCCCAGCGCCTGGCGGTCGATGTGCTCAAGGGCTTTGGCAAGCGCCAGACCGCGCACCCGCCCGCCAGCGTGGGCGCCGCGCCGCTCAAGGAGCAGGTGATCCACTTCGTCAACAAGAAGCTGCCCGGTGGCCTGCCCAAGCAGACGGCGCGTGCGCTGCTCGATATCGAGAACAAGGACTACGTGCCCATCATCCGGGACCCCAAGACCACCACCTCCGAGACCGAGGCGGTGTTCTACTTCCCCGGATGCGGCTCCGAGCGCCTGTTCAGCCAGGTGGGCCTGGCCACGCAGGCCATGCTCTGGCATGCCGGCGTGCAGACTGTGCTGCCGCCGGGCTACCTGTGCTGCGGCTATCCCCAGCGCGGCTCGGGCCAGTTTGACAAGGCCGAGAAGATGATCACCGACAACCGGGTGCTCTTCCACCGCGTGGCCACCACCTTGAACTACCTGGACATCAAGACCGTGGTGGTGAGCTGCGGCACCTGCTACGACCAGCTCCAGGGCTACCAGTTCGACAAGATCTTCCCGGGCTGCCGCATCATCGACATCCATGAGTACCTGCTGGAAAAGGGTGTGACCCTGCAAGGCAAGAGCTCCTACCTGTACCACGACCCCTGCCACACGCCGATGAAGCAGCAGGACCCGATGAAGACCGTCAAGGCGCTGGTGGGTGACAACGTCTTGAAGAGCGAGCGCTGCTGCGGCGAATCGGGCACCTTGGGGGTTACGCGTCCCGATATCTCGACGCAGATCCGTTTCCGCAAGACCGAGGAAATCCGCAAGGGCGAAGCGCAGTTGCGCGAGTCCGGCCAGGTGCAGGCCAAGGAGAACGTCAAGATCCTCACCAGCTGCCCCAGCTGCCTGCAGGGCCTCAACCGCTACCAGGACGATCTGCAAAACGGCCTGCTCGAAGCCGACTACATCGTGGTCGAGATGGCGCGCGAGATCCTGGGTGAGAACTGGATGCCCGAGTACGTGCAGCGTGCCAACCAGGGCGGCATCGAACGGGTGCTGGTATGACGGCCGCCAACGGCAACTCCGACTCCGACTGCCCGCTGTGCCAGACCGAGGGTGGACGCCTGGTCTGGCAGGGCGCCTGGGGCGGCGCCCTGCTGCGCGTCATCCATGCCGACGAGGCCGGTTTTCCCGCGTTCTACCGCGTGGTCTGGGGCGCGCATGTGGCTGAACTCTCGGATCTGTCCGAGTCTGAGCGCCAGTGGTGCATGGACGCGGTGATGGCGGTCGAGCTGGCGCTGCGTGCGCTGGAGCCCGCACCGGCCAAGATCAACCTGGCGACCCTGGGCAATATGGTGCCGCATCTGCACTGGCATGTGATTGCGCGCTTCGCGGAGGACAGCCATTTCCCCGCACCCGTCTGGGCTTCGGCCCAGCGCCCGCGCAATGCCGGGCTGGAAGCGGCGCTGGCTGCCCAGTTGCCCGCAGCGGAGGCGCGTATGCTTGCGGCGCTGGAGCGCCTGCGTACGGCATAATTGCTATTGTTTTTGATAGCATGGCGCTGGCGCAGAGGGCCCGCCCTGCATCCGCCAAGACTGCGGCCATCGGGCCGCTGGGCCTGGTTTGCAAAGGATTGACATGGCTGGCTTGAACCACGATACCCCCACCCCCACGGCACTGACGGTGCATGGCGCAAGCCGTGTGCTGGAAGTGCAATACGCCGATGGCGCGGCGTTTCGCCTGCCATTCGAGCTGCTGCGTGTGTACTCGCCCTCGGCCGAAGTGCAGGGCCACGGCCCGGGCCAGGAAGTACTGCAGACCGGCAAGCGCGAGGTGTCCATCGTCGCGGTGGAGCCGGTGGGCAACTACGCCATCAAGCCTATCTTCTCGGATGGCCATGAAAGCGGCCTCTACAGCTGGCAGTACCTCTACGAGCTGGGCAGCCGCCAAAGCGAGCTGTGGCAGGCCTACCTGGACCGCCTGCAGGCCGCAGGTGCCGACCGCGACCAGCCCATGCCCGGCAAGGCCGGCAGCGCCTGCGGGCACCAGCACTGAGCCAGCGCTGGCCACCAGGCCCGGGTAAGGGCACTGTTATTCGGAAAAATTTTGTATTTAAAGCTATTAAAATGATAGCTTTGAATATTCGTCATCATTGGCTCTGAATGTTTTATGCATTGAACTGCATACCCTCGAATAATTCGGGGTATGGGGGTCGGACGTTACAGAGCTTGCTAGCATTCACACCATGAGTACCACCCACTTTGGATTTGAGACCGTTGACGAGAAGGACAAGGCGCGCAAGGTGCGCGGTGTGTTCGACTCGGTTGCGAGCAAATATGACGTGATGAACGACCTGATGTCCGGTGGCCTGCACCGCGTCTGGAAGCACTACACCGTCATGGTCGCCAACCTCAAGGAAGGCCAGCGCGTGCTGGACATCGCAGGCGGTACCGGTGATCTGTCCCTGGCCTTTGCCAAAAAGGTGGGCCACAGCGGCCAGGTGGTGCACACCGATATCAACGAAGCCATGCTGCGCGTGGGCCGCGACCGTCTGATCGACAAGGGCCTGAACCTGCCCACCACGGTCTGCGATGCCGAAGCCCTGCCTTTCCCGGACCAGCACTTTGACCTGGTGAGCGTGGCCTTTGGCCTGCGCAACATGACCAACAAGGACCAGGCGCTCAAGGAAATGTGCCGCGTGCTCAAGCCGCGCGGCAAGCTGCTGGTGCTGGAGTTTTCCAAGGTGGCCAAGCCGCTGGAGAAGGCCTATGACTTGTATTCCTTCCAGGTGCTACCACGTATAGGGAAGATGGTGGCGGGGGACGCCGACAGCTACCGCTACCTGGCCGAATCGATTCGCATGCATCCTGGTCAGGCAGAACTCAAGGCCATGATGCAAAAAGCAGGCTTTGGCCATGTGGACTACCACAATATGACGGCAGGGATTACCGCCTTGCATGTCGGGATCAAATGCTGAAAGAGTGAGACGCGATACCGGTCGCAAAGCCAGGCGCCTGCCCAGTGCCCAGCGCAATACAACACAACAGACCGGGGTTGCTGAGAAGCGGGCGTGGATGTAATAGCCGGCGCAAAGGCGTACCGGCCCTAACAAAACGGAGCAAATATGACAAAACTGTGGTCAGTGGTCTTGGTGGTACTGCTGGCATTTGTGCACCTCGATGCCGATGCCAAGCGCATGGGAGGTGGCAAGTCCATGGGCCAGCAGTCCGGCAATGTAACCCAGCGGCAGGCGACGCCTGCGCAAGCGCCTGGCAACAATGCCACCGCGCCTGCGCAAGCCCAGCGCCCCGCTACCCCTAACGCCGCCCCTGCGGCGCCCAAGAAGCCTTGGGGCGCGATGCTCGGCGGTCTGGCCGCTGGTCTGGGCCTGGCCTGGCTCGCCCATTCGCTGGGCTTTGGTGAAGCCTTTGCCAACATGCTGCTGATCGGCCTGGCCATCATGGCGGTGCTGGCCATCGTCGGCTTTGTGATGCGCCGCAAGGGCGCTGCTGCGGCCCAGCCTGCGCAGTCGCCTTTCGCCTTCCAGGGTGCTGGCAACGCCGCGCCGCAAGCGCCGGTCTCGGCCCCTGTTGCGCCCCAGTACAACCCCGAGAAGGTCGGCAACGACGCCTCGGCCCGCCCCTGGGAGCAGGGTGCAGCGCCTGCCGCTGCTGCGGGTGGCAGCATGATTGGCGCTGGCCTGGCTGGCGCGCAGAATTGGGGCGTGCCTGAAGGCTTCGATGCCAATGGCTTCCTGGAAGCGGCCAAGCGCAACTTCGTGACCCTGCAGTCCGCCTGGGACCGCTCGGACATCAACACCTTGCGCTCGATGATGACCGACGAGATGCTCGGCGAAGTCAAGGGCCAGTTGCAGGACCGCGAGCAGCACCGTGAAGGCGCGCAGCCCAACCAGACCGATGTGGTGATGCTCGAAGCCCAGCTGCTGGGTATCGAGGATGTCGGCAATGCCTACATGGCCAGCGTCGAGTTCTCGGGCATGATCCGCGAAGAAGCCCATGCCGGCCCCAGCCCCTTCCGCGAAGTCTGGAACATGACCAAGCCCAAGGATGGCACCAGTGGTTGGCTCGTAGCAGGCTTGCAAGCCTTGCAGTAAGCAAACCGTAAAACTCCACCGCTTTGCCTGTTAATCCTGACGACGGGCAGCGGACTTGGGGAATAATTGGGGACTATGGCAACACAGTCCCCTTTTTCTTTTCCGGGCGGCATTTTTGCGCGCATTCTGGAGTCGGCCCAACCCCCGCAGTGGCTGGTGTCGGAGGTACAGCACCGCGTGGTGCTGTTCCTCAATCACGTGCTGATGCAGGAAAGTGCGGCCATGGAGCGTCTGGTGCGCCAAAGCGGGCGCGTCGTCCAGGTGCAGTGGCGCAGCATTGTGCTGGCGCTCAAGATCACGCCCGCTGGCCTGCTGGACCTGGCAGGCGCCCAGGAAACCCCCGACCTGCGCGTGCAGGTGGTCGATGACTCGCCGCTGGCTTTGGCGCGCGGCGTCATCCAGGGCGAGAAGCCCGCCATCCGCATCGATGGCGATGTGCAGTTTGCCGCCGAGATCCAGTGGCTGGTCGACCATGTGCGCTGGGATGTGGAAGAAGACCTGGCCCGCCTGGTGGGCGATACCCCCGCGCATTGGCTGGCCCAGCTGGGCCAGCGCGTAGCGGCTGCGCTGCGCCAGTTCGTCAGCATGGGCGTGCGCACGGCGGATCGCTTTGGCGCCGGCCGCTCTGGCGCGCAGGCCCAGCCGCCTGCCCCGCCCACGCCCCCCGGCTACGCTGCGGACAGCGACCCGGCCAGCGAGCGCACTACGACATGAAGCGCTTTTTTCGCGGCTTCACCATTTTGTGGGTGGTCTGGCGCTATGGCTTGCACGACATGGTGCTGTCCAGCTTCAACCACCCCTGGCTCAAAGGCATCACCCGGGTACTGCGCATAGGCCGCAAATGGACCGAGCCGCGCGGCCAGCGCCTGCGCGAGGCGCTCGAGCAACTGGGCCCGATCTTTGTCAAGTTCGGCCAGGTGCTGTCGACCCGGCGCGATCTGCTGCCCCCCGATATCGCCGAAGAGCTGTCCCTGCTGCAGGACCGCGTGCCCTCGTTCGACCCGCGCATTGCGGTGCAGACCATCGAGCGGGCGTTCCGCAAGCCGCTGGCCGAGGTCTTTGTCAGCTTTGATGAAAAGCCCATTGCCAGCGCCTCGATTGCCCAGGTGCACTTTGCCACCATCCGCACCCGTGCGGGCGAGCTGCGCGATGTCGCCGTCAAGGTGCTGCGCCCGGGCATGCTGCCGGTGATCGACAGCGACCTGGCGCTGATGCGCACGATGGCCGAGCTGGTCGAGAAGTTCTCTGCCGATGGCAAGCGCCTCAAGCCGCGCCAGGTGGTGGCCGAGTTCGACACCTATCTGCACGACGAGCTGGACCTGATGCGCGAGGCCTCGAACGCTGCCCAGCTGCGCCGCAACATGGAAGGCCTGGACCTGGTGCTGATCCCCGAGGTGTTCTGGGATTTCTGCCACCAGGAGGTGATGGTGATGGAGCGCATGAATGGCGTGCCCATCAACCAGGTCGATACCCTGCGCGCTGCGGGTGTCGATATCCCCAAGCTCGCCCGCGATGGCGTGACCATCTTCTTCACCCAGGTGTTCCGCGATGGCTTTTTCCATGCGGACATGCACCCCGGCAATATCCAGGTCAGCCTGGAGCCCGAGAGTTTTGGCCGCTATATCTCGCTGGACTTTGGCATTGTCGGCACCTTGACCGAATTCGACAAAGAGTACCTGGCGCAGAACTTCACCGCGTTTTTCCGCCGCGACTACAAGCGCGTGGCCGAGCTGCACATCGAAAGCGGCTGGGTGCCGCCCGATACCCGGGTCGACGAGCTCGAAGCCGCCATCCGCGCGGTCTGCGAGCCGTACTTTGACCGCCCGCTCAAGGAAATTTCGCTGGGCATGGTGCTGATGCGCCTGTTCCAGACCTCGCGCCGCTTCCAGGTCGAGATCCAGCCCCAGCTGGTGCTGCTGCAAAAAACGCTGCTCAACATCGAAGGCCTGGGCCGCCAGCTCGACCCCGATCTGGACCTGTGGAGCACGGCCAAGCCGTTTCTCGAGAAATGGATGCTCGACCAGATGGGCCCCCAGCGCCTGTGGCGCGAGCTCAAATCCCAGGCGCCGCGCTACGCCAAGCTGCTGCCCGACATGCCCCGCCTGGTGCACCAGTACCTGGCGCGCAATGGCGGTGGCAGCCACCACGACGAGACGCTCAAGGAGCTGCTGGTGCAGCAGAAATTGACGAACAAGCTGCTGCAGATCATCATTTGTGGAGGCATTGGTTTTGTCCTGGGGCTGGTGGTGCTGCAAGTGCTCATCCGCATCCGACTTTTTTAAACCCCTAACCCTTACGCTTTGCAGGAGTGACAACGTGCTGCTCTACATGGTGATCGCCTACCTATTTGTAACCATTGGCGTGGGTCTGTGGGCCGCCAAACGGGTCAAGAACACCGCAGATTTCGCCGTCGCCGGCCGCCATCTGCCGCTGTTCATGATCATCACCACCACGTTTGCGACCTGGTTTGGCTCCGAGATTGTGCTGGGTGTGCCGGCCAAGTTCATCGAAGGCGGCCTGCGCAATGTGGTCGAAGACCCGTTTGGTGCTGGCATGTGCCTGATCCTGGTGGGCATGTTCTTTGCGGCCAAGCTCTACCGCATGAACCTGCTGACCATCAGCGACTACTACCGCAAGCGCTACGGCAGCGCGGTCGAGATCATCTGCTCGCTGATCATCATGCTGAGCTACCTGGGCTGGGTCTCCGCCCAGGTCACCGCGCTGGGCCTGGTGTTCAACCTGCTCTCGGGCGGCGCGGTCAGCATCCCCATGGGCATGGTGATCGGTGTGGTGTCCATCCTGGCCTATACCTTGTTTGGCGGCATGTGGTCGGTGGCGGTCACCGATTTTGTGCAGATGATCATCCTGGTGGTGGGCCTCATGGTGCTGGCCTTCTTCGCCTCGGACATGGCCGGCGGCGCCGGAAAGGTGATCGACCTGGCCACCAGCCGCGATCTGTTCCAGTTCTGGCCCGAGCCCACCTGGCATGACATCGTGTTCTTCTTTGCCGCTGCCATCACGATGATGCTGGGCTCGATCCCGCAGCAGGACGTGTTCCAGCGCGTGATGTCGGCCAACACCGAAAAGTCGGCCGTGCGCGGCACCATCATCGGTGGCTCCGCTTACATCCTGTTCGCCTTTGTGCCGATGTTCCTGGTGGCCAGCGCGCTGATCATCATGCCCGAGGCCACCTCGGCCTTGCTCAAGGACGATCCGCAAAAAGTGCTGCCCACCCTGGTGATGGAGAAGATGCCTTTTGTGATGCAGGTGCTGTTCTTTGGCGCGTTGCTGTCTGCCATCAAGTCCTGCGCATCGGCCACCTTGCTCGCCCCGAGCGTGACCTTTACCGAGAACATCTGGCGCCAGTTCCGCCCCAGGGTGAGCGACCGCGAGAACCTCAAGACCATGCGCATCAGCGTGCTCGTGTTCAGCGCCTGCGTGCTGGCCTACTCCATCCGCATGCAGGGCACCCCCATCTATGAACTGGTCTCGGGCGCCTACCAGGTGCCGCTGGTCGGCGCCTTTGTGCCCCTGGTGATGGGCCTGTACTGGAAGCGCGCGACCACCCAGGGGGCGCTGCTGGCGGTGTTCCTGGGCATCGGCATCTGGCTGGCCGGTTTGAACATGGCCTGGGGCGCGGCCTTCCCGGCCCAACTCGCGGGTGTGCTGGCCGCCTTTACGGGCATGATTGTCGGCTCGCTGGCGCCGCAAGCCATCCGCAACCAGAAGACGGACGTGCAGGCCTTTGTGGCCGATACCGCCCCCGCCGCCAGCGGCGCAGCAGTGGCGGGGCGCTGAGCGAACGGCGCTGAATGCGGGGCGTAGTGCTAAGCCTACGCCCCGGATCGGTTTTGCAACCCGCCTATAATCAAGGGTTTTCCTCCGTTTTCTTACACGCGCGATGCCTATTTACGCCTACAAGTGCAGTGCCTGCGGCTATGCCAAGGATGTTTTGCAAAAAATATCGGATGCACCGCTGACGGACTGCCCCGAGTGCAAGCAAGCCAGCTTCTCCAAGCAACTGACGGCCCCGGGGTTCCAGCTCAAGGGAACGGGTTGGTACGCCACCGATTTCAGTGGCAAGTCGGCTGCTGCGGCACCGGCCAGCGCACCTGCGGCCGACGCGGCTGCGCCCGCAGCGGCAGCAACGCCCGCACCCGCATCTGCATCTGCACCGGCTGCGAGCGGCGGCTCGGCGGTCTGAGGGCTGAGAGGTGATGGCGTCCCTGCGTAAATGGTTGCTGACTGGGCTGCTGGTCATCGTGCCGGGCGTCATCACGGTCTGGGTGCTCAACTGGATCATCGGCACGCTCGACCAGACCTTGCTGATCCTGCCGCAGCACTGGCAGCCCGACGAGGTCCTGGGCTACCATATCCCCGGTTTCGGCGTGGTGCTGACCTTGGCGATCTTGCTGATCGTCGGCGGCATTGCCAGCAATTTTGTCGGCCGCAAGCTGGTGGCCTGGGGCGATGCGCTGGTCAGCCGGATTCCGGTGGTGCGCTCGATCTACTCGAGCGTCAAACAGGTCTCCGACACCTTGTTTTCCGAGAGCGGCAATGCCTTTCGCACTGCGGTCATGGTGCAGTGGCCCCATCCGGGCATGTGGACCATTGGCTTTGTGACGGGCGCGCCCAGCGGTGAGCTGGACCAGCACCTGCACCAGGGGCCGGACAGCGCCGATACCGCTTTTGTCAGCGTCTACGTGCCCACCACGCCCAATCCGACGGGCGGCTACCTGGTGATGGTGCGCAAGAGCGACTGCATTGAATTGAACATGAGCGTGGATGCTGCGCTTAAATACATCGTCTCGATGGGGGTCGTGGCTGCGCCCGATGTCCCCACGGGGTCTAAATAACTGAGAACTAAGGCACCTTCATCGGTGCAGGAAGATTGGCTATGGCAATGCGTTCCCAATACTGCGGTCAAGTGACCGAAGCCCAAATGGGCGAAACCGTGAGCCTGTGCGGCTGGGTCAATCGCCGCCGTGACCACGGTGGTGTGATTTTCATCGACCTGCGTGACCGCGAAGGCTATGTGCAGGTGGTCTGCGATCCTGACCGCGCCGAGATGTTCAAGGTGGCCGAAGACGTGCGCAATGAGTTCTGCGTGCAGGTCAAGGGCCTGGTGCGTGCCCGTCCTGAAGGCACCACCAATGACTCGATCAAGAGCGGCAAGATCGAAGTGCTGTGCCACGAGCTGACCGTGCTCAACGCCTCGGTGACGCCTCCATTCCAGATCGACGACGAGAACCTGTCGGAGACCGTGCGCCTGACCAACCGCGTGCTGGACCTGCGCCGCCCCACGATGCAGCGCAACATGATGCTGCGCTACAAGACGGCGATCCAGGTGCGCAACTTCCTGGACAAGGAAGGCTTCATCGACATCGAAACGCCGATGCTGGGCAAGAGCACGCCCGAAGGCGCGCGTGACTACCTGGTGCCCAGCCGCGTGCACGATGGCGAATTTTTCGCGCTGCCCCAGTCGCCCCAGCTGTACAAGCAGATGCTGATGGTGGCCGGCTACGATCGCTACTACCAGATCACCAAGTGCTTCCGCGACGAAGACCTGCGTGCTGACCGCCAGCCCGAGTTCACGCAGATCGACTGCGAAACCTCGTTCCTGAACGAGGAAGAGATCCGCGCCATCTTCCAGCGCATGATCAAGGAAGTGTTCCAGACCCAGCTGAATGTGGACCTGGGCGAGTTCCCGATCATGACCTACCAGGATGCGGCCTTCCGCTTTGGCTCGGACAAGCCTGACCTGCGCGTCAAGCTCGAGTTCACCGAGCTGACCGACGTGATGAAGGACGTGGACTTCAAGGTCTTCTCGGGCGCCGCCAACATGAAGGGCGGCCGCGTGGTGGGCCTGCGTGTGCCAGGTGGTGCGCGCGAGCAGGGCGGTCTGTCGCGTGGCGACATCGATGCCTACACCGACTTCGTCAAGATCTATGGCGCCAAGGGCCTGGCCTACATCAAGGTCAACGAGCTGGCCAAGGGCCGTGACGGCCTGCAGTCGCCCATCGTCAAGAACATCCATGACGCCGCGATTGCCGAGATCCTCAAGCGCACCGAAGCGCAAGACGGCGACCTGATCTTCTTTGGCGCCGACAAAGAAAAGATCGTCAACGACGCCATCGGCGCGCTGCGCATCAAGATCGGCCACAGCGCCTTTGGCAAGAGCACCGGCCTGTTTGAAGACCGTTGGGCACCGCTGTGGGTGGTGGACTTCCCGATGTTCGAACACGACGAGGAAAACGACCGGTGGGCGGCCGTGCACCACCCCTTCACCTCGCCCAAGGACGGCCATGAGGACCTGATGGACACCGATCCTGGCAAGTGCATTGCCAAGGCCTACGACATGGTGCTCAACGGTTGGGAACTGGGCGGTGGCTCGGTGCGTATCCACCGCGCCGATGTGCAGTCCAAGGTGTTCACCGCGCTCAAGATCAGCGCCGAAGATGCACGTGCCAAGTTCGGCTACCTGCTGGATGCGCTGCAGTACGGCGCGCCTCCCCACGGTGGCCTGGCCTTTGGTCTGGACCGTCTGATTACCTTGATGACCGGCTCCGAGTCAATCCGTGACGTGATCGCCTTCCCCAAGACCCAGCGCGCCCAGGACCTGCTGACCCAGGCCCCATCGCCAGTGGACGAAAAGCAGCTGCGCGAGTTGCACATCAAGCTGCGCAACCCTGCCGGCGCGCAGTAAGCGGACCGCGCGCTGCATGGGCCTGCCTGATGCACCGCGCCGCCACAAGGCCAAAGCCCCCGGGCTTTGGCCTTTTTTTGTCATTGTGGGGCGCTATGCTCGGCGTGACTGACAGATTGCAAAGGGTGCCCATGCAAGCGATGACTGCGACTTCCAACCGAACCGGGCGCTGGGTGCACGGTATGGCCTTGGCCGCCATCGCGCTGGCCTTGGCCGGCTGCGGTGAGAAAAAGACCGAGCTGGGCCAGGGTGGCTCCGAAGTCTCTGGCTCGGCCGGGCCGGCAGGCGGCCAGGGCGCGCATGCCAGCCTGGAGCGCTGCGACGAGCCGATCGCCACGGTGGCCTTGCTGGAGAACCCGCGCGGCTATGTGATGCCCAGCAGTGTGAACCTTCCGCCCACCCCCGTGCCGCTGGTGCGCTTGCTGATGCAGCAAAGCGGCTGCTTTCGCGTGGTGGACCGGGCCGGTGGCCTGCAGGGCACGATCCGCGAGGGCGAGCTGCAGGATGCCGGCGTGCTGCGCCCCAATGGCACGGTGCAAAAGCGCAAGGGCTATGAGGCCCAGTACACGATGGTGCCCAACCTCACCTTCAGCGAGCAGGATGCCGGCCGGGGCCTGGCGGGCATCATCGCGATGATCCCGGTGCTGCGCGATATCGCGGGCCTGGCCGGTGTGGCTGAGCAGGTCAAGTTCAAGGAGGCGCAAACGGCCCTGTTCCTGACCGACAACGAAACCACCGAGCAGGTTGCCGCGGCCACCGGCTCGGCCCGCGCGACCGACCTGGGCGTGGGCGGTGTGCTGCTGGGCCGCCTGGGGGGCGGCGCCGGCATGGGCTGGAGCAATACCAATGAGGGCAAGGTGATTGCCGCCGCCTTTCTGAACGCCCACAACCTGATGGTGCAGCAGGTGCGCCTGTTGCAGGCCAAAGCCTTGCCACCGGCCGTGGCCACCCGCAAGCCGGAGGCCCGGCGTTGACGATGCAAGACACCAGGAGCGAAAGCCTGCCCTACAAACTGCCCCGCTCGGTGCTGGTCATCATCCACACCGCCGATCTGCAGGTGCTGCTGCTGCGCCGCGCCAGCCAGATGGAGGGCCAGGACTACTGGCAGCCCGTGACCGGCAGCCAGGACAGCGATCGCGAAACCTGGCAGGAGACGGCGGTACGCGAGGTTTTTGAAGAGACCGGCATCGATGCCGAGCAGCACGGCTGCGTACTGCGCGACTGGGGCCTGGAGAACACCTACCCGATCTACCCGGCCTGGCGCCACCGCTATGCGCCCGATGTCTGCATGAACACCGAGCATGTCTTTAGCCTGCAGGTGCCGTCCTACACCAAGATCGTGCTCAGCCCGAGGGAGCACACCGCCCATGCGTGGCATCATTGGCATGAAGCAGCACAGCGCTGCTATTCCATATCGAACAGCGAAGCCATTCTGTGGCTGCCGAGGTTCATAGCTGCATGACCGATACTCACGACGATTTACCGATACTGCGGGTGGCCACCTACAACATCCACAAAGGGGTGCAGGGCCTGGGACCCGTGCGCAGGTTGGAGATCCATAACCTGGGGCTGGCGGTCGAGCAGATGGATGCCGACATCATCTGCCTGCAGGAAGTGCGCAAGGACAACCGCAAGGAAGAGAGCTTCTTCAACAACTGGCCCGAGCAGAACCAGGCAGATTTTCTGACCCCGCTGGGTTACACCGCCGCCTACCGCACCAATGCCACGACGCGTTGGGGCGAACACGGCAATGCCTTGCTCACCCGCTGGCCGATTCTGGAATCCAACCACCGCGACATCTCCGACCACCGCTTCGAGCAGCGCGGCCTGTTGCATGTGGCTATGGAGATTGCCGGCCAGCGCATCCACACCATCGTTGTGCATCTGGGCCTGGTGCATGGCAGCCGCCTGCGCCAGACCGCGTTGATCCATGAATTCATCAAGGCCCATGTGCCCGATGACGAGCCGGTGATTGTCGCGGGCGACTTCAATGACTGGGGCTTTCAGGTCAAGCGCATGCTGGCCGGCTTTGGCTTGTTCGAGTACGACGAGCAGCCGTTGATGACCTACCCCTCGCGTCTGCCCGTTGTGCAGCTGGACCATGTCTATGCCCGGGGTTTGACCCCCTGCGGCCTGTTTGTGCCCCGGGGTCGCATCTGGTGGCGCATGTCCGACCATTTGCCGTTGATTGCCGAGTTCAGGCTGCGCGACTGAGGCCGCAAGCGCTTTTCGGCTTTGGGGCGCTGGATGCTATCGAATCCATAGCTTTTCGCCTTTTCTTGCGCTGGCCTAAGAACCTGTTCAAAGTCTCCTCGCGCCGCGACAGTGTCTTTGCGGGATGGGATGCGAGGGGGCGCCCAGCCGCGCAACACCGCAGTAATAGCTGTGCTATTGCGAGGATTTGCAACGACGCAGTCCGCCCCTGCCCGGGCGGCCCTAGCCGGGCGCCCCTTCCCGGGCAGCGCAAAGCCACTGTCCCTACGGGTTGAAGTGAAATCGGGCGATTTCTGCGCGCTGGCCCTTGCTTGCACCCCGGTGCAAGCTGCGTTCCATCCCTTCGAACTCATCCCGATTGCACTCCAACGCGGCTGCGTAGAGACTCTGAACAGGTTCTAAGGGGGAGAAACACCGTATGCTTGCGGGTCTGCAATCGCTGCTACCATCCCCGCTATGTTTACAGAACTATCCGATCCGAATAAAGCACCCGCCAGCGACGAAGGCACGCCGGTGTCCGTCAAGATCCGTGAGCGGATAGTGGCAGCCCAGCAGCGCTTCCATGCCAATGACAACATCTCCGAGTTCATCGAGCCCGGTGAGCTCGAGCTGCTGCTCGACGAAGTCGAGCACAAGATGCAGGGCGTGCTCGACAGCATGGTCATCGACACCAAGGACGACCACAACACCCGCAACACCGCGCGCCGTGTTGCCAAGATGTATCTGACCGAGGTGTTCAAGGGCCGCTATGTGCCCCAGCCCGTGGTCACGGCCTTCCCCAATGCCGAGCACCTGAACGAGCTGATGATCGTCGGTCCGATCACCGTGCGCAGTGCCTGCAGCCACCACCTCTGCCCGGTCATCGGCAAGGTCTGGATCGGCGTGCTGCCCAACAAGAACACCAATGTGATCGGCCTGTCCAAATACGCGCGCCTGGTTGACTGGGTGCTGGGCCGCCCCCAGATCCAGGAAGAGGCCATCGTGCAGCTGGCCGATCTGATCATGAAGAAGACCCAGCCCGACGGCCTGGCCGTGGTGCTGGAGGCCTCGCACTTTTGCATGTCCTGGCGCGGTGTGCGCGAGATGGACTCCAAGATGCTCAACTCGGTCATGCGGGGCGAGTTCCTCACAAACCCGAATCTGCGGCGCGAGTTTTTGTCGCTGATTCCGCAGCGCGCAGGCAACTGATCCGCACCCTGACGGTGTGACACCCGGGCCCGACCCGGGTTATTTTTTTCCGTCTCGCATCTTTCGCCTCGCTTCCACCGCCTCCCCAGCCATGACGCTCCACGCTTTCACGCTCATCATCGCGGCCGGCATCATCCACGCTTTTTGGAACATCGTCGCCAAGAAAGCCGGGGGCGATGCTCGCTTTTCGCTGTTTACCTCGGTGCTCAATGCGCTGGTGTGGCTGCCGGTGGGCTGGTGGGTGGGCAAGGATGTGGTGCCCCAGTGGGGCATGACCGAATGGGCCTTTGTCTCGGCCAGCGCCTTGCTGCATATCTTTTACTTCGTCACCTTGCTGCGCGGCTACCGCGTGGCCGATCTCACCGTGGTCTACCCGCTGGCGCGCGGCAGCGGGCCGCTGATCTCGTCGATGGTGGCGGTGCTGTTTCTGGGCGAGCACCTGTCCAGCCTGGGCGCGGTAGGCATTGCCGCGGTGGTTGCGGGCGTATTCCTGATTGCCGGCGGCCCGGCCATGCTGCGCGCCGCCACCCGGCCCGGTCCCGGCGAGGCCCGCGATCGCACCATCAAGGGCCTGTACTACGGGCTGCTCACGGGCCTGTTCATTGCCGCCTATACGGTGGTGGACAGCTATGCCGTCAAGGTGATGCTGCTCTCGCCCATCCTGCTCGACTATATGGGCAACCTGGTGCGCGTGGTGATGCTCGCGCCGCTGGGCATGATGAACTGGGCTGAGACCCGGCGCCTGTGGTTGCAGCAATGGCGCTTTGCGCTGGTTGTCGCCATCTTCAGCCCCATGGCCTATGTGCTGGTGCTGTATGCAGTGCAGACTGCGCCGATCTCGCATGTGGCGCCTGCGCGTGAGGTCTCGATGCTGTTTGCCGCGCTGATTGGCGGCAAGCTGCTGGGCGAGGGTGACCGCCTGCTGCGCATTGCTGGCGCGCTGCTGATTGGCGTGGGCGTGGTCGCGCTGGGACTGGGCTGAGCGATGCCAGGCGCTGCGCTGCCACCGGTGCTGGGCTGCGATTTCAGCAGCAGCCCGAGCCGGCGCAAGCCCGTGGTTGTGGCCTGGGGCCATCTGGATGCCGAGGCGGGCACGGTGGCGCTGCGGGGCTTTGAGCGCTTTGCCACGCTGGCGCAGTGGCAGGACTTTTTGCAGCAGCAGCCGGCCTGGGTCGGCGGCTTTGACCTGCCGTTTGCGCTGCCGCGCGAGCTGGTGATGCACCTGGGCTGGCCCCGCGATTGGCAGGCCTGCATGCAGCATTACGCCAGCCTGGAGCGCAGCGAGATCCGCGCGCTGTTCAAAGCCTTTTGCGATGCCCGGCCCGCCGGCGGCAAATTTGCCCACCGCGCCACCGATGGGCCTGCTGGCTCCAGCCCGTCGATGAAATGGGTTAACCCGCCCGTCGCTTGGATGCTGCATGCCGGTCTGCCCCGACTGCTGGCGGTGGGCGCGGATTTCCCCGGTCTGCTGCGCAGAGAAAGTAGCCGCGTCGCGCTGGAGGCCTACCCCGGCATGCTGGCGCGCGAGCTGATTGGCCGGCGCAGCTACAAAAGCGATGACCGCCAGCGCCAGACGCCCGAGCGCACTGCTGCCCGCCAGCAGGTGCTGGATGCCCTGCTGCAGGATGCCCATTCGCTGCAGCTGCGCCTGCTGGCTAGCCCGGCGCAGCTGGGTAGCATGCGCGATGACGCCAGCGGCGACCATCTCGATGCCGCCATCTGCATGTTGCAGGCGGCCTGGGGCCTGCGCTGCCATTTACAGGGCGATGCGCTCTATGGCCTGCCGCCGGGCACTGATCCGCTGGAAGGCTGGATTGTGACGGCACCGCTGTCGCGCGCGCAGGCGGGGCCTGAGACTGCACACTGGGCGGCAGGCCATAATGTGCCGGTCCTTGATTAAAAGACCTTGCCATGCCTACTCTCCAATCCCTGCTGGCCTTTTTTGGTGTTGCTGTGCTGCTGGCGCTGTCGCCCGGGCCGGACAACTTGTTTGTGCTGATGCAGTCGATACAACGCGGCTGGCGGGTGGGCATTGCCGTGGTCGTGGGCCTGTGCCTGGGCGTGGTGGTGCACACCGCGGCGGTGGCGCTGGGGCTGGCAGCAGTGTTTGGGGCGTCCAGCATCGCGTTCACGGTGCTCAAGTGGTGTGGCGCGGCCTACTTGGCTTATCTGGCCTGGGGCGCATGGCGGGCACCGGTGGCTGCAGAAAAATCCGGTGCTGGCGCGGCCGATAGCGCAAGCTTGCGTACCGAGATGGCGGGCAAGGACTTGCTGGTGATGGTGCGCCGGGGCGTGGTGATGAACCTCACCAACCCCAAGGTGCTGATCTTCTTCCTGGCCTTTTTGCCGCAGTTTGCCGACCCCGCCATCGGCCCGGTCGGCCCGCAGATCTTTGTCTTTGGCGCCGTGTTTATCTTGGCCGCGTTCCTGGTGTTTGGCGCCATTGCGCTGTTCTCGGGCGCCTTTGGCAATTTGCTGCTGCGCTCGCCACGCGCGCAGTTCTGGCTCAACAAGATCACCGCCGTGGTGTTTGTGGGCCTGGCGGTCAAGCTGGCCACCGCGCAGCGCTGAGGCCGTCCAACAGGGCGAAATGGCAGTTCAAGCCGCCAGGGAGGGCGGCAAGCCCAGCCCCTGGTAAATGCGCCGCATATGCGCTGCCAGCCGTTTGGATTGGGGCTGCTGATTGCACCAGGGCTGCACCAGGTTTTGCAAGGCCGTCCACTGGCCGCTGTGCCGCAAGGCGCTCCAGTACAGCTGGTTGAACAGGTCGCGCTGGGCGTGGCTGCCGCCGACCTCGACCAGGCGTGCAATCAAGGGCCCCAGCTGATGGGCGGCCTGGCCGTGCTGGCCTTGGGCATGGGCCAGCAGGCCCTGCGCGGCGGGCAGGCAGACATCCTGCCAGGCCGTGCGCAGCCGGGGTTGGACCTGCGCATCGGCATGGCCTTGCATGCTGACCAGCAACTGCTGCGCGGCCTCCCATTGCCCGGCGCGTGCCAGGCCGTAGAGGTATTGCAGGTCCAGAAAAGGCAGCACATGGTCATGCTGGCGCTGCAGCAGGTAGGGGCTGAGCTGCTGCCAGCGCGGGCCGACATCGACGCCTTCGAGCTCCAGCCGCGCCAGCAGCGATATGGAGCCGATCTGGTCCTGCGAATAGGCCGGCACGACGCCCCAGACCTGGCTGTCATGCAGCTGCAGCGCTTCGTCATGGCGCGCATCCTCCATCAGGAACAGCGCCAGGTGCCACCAGTTGTGCGTCTGCATGAAGGAGTTGAGCCCCGTCCAGCTGCTGCTCGCGCTTTGCATGAAGGCCAGACCCTCGTCCACACGGCCTTGGGTCAGCAGCACATGGGCCAGCGCATGGTGGGCCCAGGGCTCCTTGAAGCGCAACTGCAGCGCCTGGCGCGCAGCGCGCTCGGCCTGGCCCAGCAGATGGCATTGCTCATAGGCAAAGGCCAGCATGCCGTGGAAGTAGGGGATATCGGCGCAGTGCGCCTGGGCCGCCAGCGCCATGCGCAGCATGGCGGGCGAGTCGCCCAGGTTGAAGGCATGGTAGTGCGCGAGCTTGAGCGCGGCCAGATCGCGCGGGTAGTGCTGCAGCAGTGCTTCGAGCCTTTGCGCAGCCAAGGGCGTGTCGCCATCGGCCCAGGCCTCGACGGCGGCCAGCCACTGTGCTTCGCGCTCATGGGCCTGCGCCAGCTGGGCGCGGGCACGCTGCAAAAAGGGCCGCGCCTGCCGGGCGGCCTGCGCATCTTCGGCAAATAGATGGAGCGCGGCGCACCAGGTTTGCACCAGCGGGCTGGGGTCCTGCGCTGCGATGTCCAGGATGCGCAGCACGCGCATCTCGCAGGCAACAAAGCCTTCGGCAAAGTCGTTCAGGTAGGGCAGGGCGGCTGCATCGCTGCTGACCGGGTTGCCATACAGGTCCTGCTGCGTGCCCATGCGCTGCCCTCCTTGTCTCATGCCTGGGGCGGCTGGGGCCAGGGCTTTTGCGGGCCGCGGATCTGCTCGAAAGCGCGCGACAGCTGCAACACGCCCAGGTCGTCAAAACGCGCACCGGCGATCTGCAGGCCAATAGGCAGGCCGGAGGCGGTGTAGCCGCAGTTGATGGATGCGGCCGGCTGCTCCGACATGTTGTAGGGCACGGTAAAGCCGATGTGCTCGAGCGGGCGCAAGGGGTCGTTGGTGGGCGAGGGCCATTGGGCATCGAACGCAACATGCGGCGCGACGGGCGAGATCACAAAGTCAAACGCGCTGCAGGCTTTGACGGTGGCCAGACGTACCTGGTGGAACTGTTGGCTGGCCTGGAAGACCGCGCTGCCGCTCATGCCCTCGGCGCTCTCGGCCCAGGCGCGGATATAGGGCAGCACCTTGTCGCGCTGCGCGCTGCTGAGCGCCTGCAGATCGCTCAGCGAGCGCATGCGCCAGAAGCGGTCCATGCCGTCCAGCATCGCAGGCGTCATGAAGGGCTGCATTGGCGTGATCTGCGCGCCAGCGGCTTCCAGCAGCGCTGCGGCCTGCTCGATGGCCGCGCGCACCTCGGGCTGCAGCGGCAGGCCGCAGCCGGCATCGAGCAACAGGCCAATGCGTTTTCCCCGGATAAAGTCCACGCCGGTGGTGGCCACCGTGCTCCAGGCAATGTCCTGTGCGGGCAGGCTCATCGTGTCGCGCGCATCGGGGGCCGACAGCACCTGCATCATCAGCGCCGAATCGTCCACGCTGCGGGTCATCGGGCCTGCGGCACGGCCTTGGTAAGGCGGGTCAATAGGGATGCGGCCCAGGCTGGGCTTGAGGCTGTAGATACCGCACCAGCTGGCCGGCAGGCGCAGCGAGCCACCGATGTCGGTGCCGATGTGCAGCGGGCCGTAGCCGGCAGCCGCTGCCGCACCGCCGCCCGCGCTGGAGCCGCCCGGGCCTTTGCTCAGGTCCCAGGGGTTGCGCGCCAGCGGGTGAAAGCTCGACAGCCCCGACGACAGCATGCCGTAGTCGGGCATCGTGGTCTTGCTGAAGCAGATGGCATGGGCCTCTCGCAGGCGGGCGGCGGGCGGTGCATCGGCGGCTGCGGGCACCAGCGTGACGGCAGCGGTGCCGGCGGGCAGTGGGTCACCCTGGGTGGCGATGTTTTCCTTGATGGTCACCGGCAGGCCATCGAGCAGACCGGCGGGTGCGCCCTTGTGCCAGCGCGCTTCGCTGGCCCGTGCCTGCGCCAGTGCCTCTTCGGGCCGGTACAGGTAGGTGGCGCAGAGGTGCGGCTCCCACTGCGCGACATGGTCGATGACGGATTGCATGACATCGACAGGGGAGAGTTCTTGCTTTTGGTAGGCGGCCAGCAGCGCTGTGGCGGGCCAATCGTGCAACGCGGTCATATCGGGCAGAGGGCGAGAGTGGAGTAGGTGTTCAATGAAAAAAGCCCATCCGGGCAGAGCCGTAGATGGGCGGTGTGCTGGTTTGAAGCCTAGCGCAAGACCGGGTTCAAGCCCAGTACATGGATGACAGGTCGTTGATGAAGATCGGCATGTCCTTCCAGAGACCTCGCACGTTCTTGGCGGCAATCGTCACCCACTGCGGCTGGTACAGGTAGACGTTGGCGGCATCTTCGGCCAGCAGGCGCTGTGCCTCGCCCAGCAGGCGCGAGCGGTCGGCCGGGCGCGCTTCGAGCTTGATCTGTTCGAACAGCTTGTTGAACTTCTCGGACTTGTAGCCCCAGTAGTAATCGGGCCGGGTGTAGTTCTCCAGATCGAAAGGCTCGACATGCGAGATCAGCGACAGGTCGTAGTTCTTGTTGGTGTAGGTGCCCGAGAGCCACTGCGCCCATTCCACGTTCTGCAGCTTGACCTCGACCCCGATCTTGGCCAGTTGCGCGGCAATGATCTCGCCGCCCTGGCGCGCGTAGGGCGTGGGGGGCAGGGTCATGCTCAGGCTCAGCGGGGTCTTCACGCCGGCCTCGGCCAACAGCTTCTTGGCCTTTTCCACATCAAAGGGGTTGATGCCGGTGGTGTCCACATAGCCATAGGCGCCGGGCACATAGTGGCTGCCAATCGGCACGCCCAGGCCTTCGGCGGCGCCGGCGATGACGGCCTTGCGGTCGATGGCGGCAGACAGCGCGCGGCGCACCCGCACATCGTCGAGTGGCTTGCGGCGCTCATTGATGGCGACGATGGTCTTGGCGCGTGAGCCGGAGATGACCACCTGGTAGCGCGGGTTGGTCTTGAACTGGTCGATGCCACGGGCCGAGACGCGCGGGAAGATGTCCACATCACCGGCCAGCAGCGCAGCGACTTGCGCGGCCGCATCCGAGATGAAGCGGAAGGTGGCGCGGCGGATGCGGATGCTGCCGGGGTTGCGGTACTGCGGCCAGGCCGCCAGGGTGATGGAGGCGCCCTTGCTCCAGTTGCCCAGCTTGTAGGGGCCGGTGCCGATGGGCTTGGTGGCGTTACTGTCGGCGCTCTTGGGCTCGACGATGATCGATGTGGCCTGGCCCAGCACAAACAGCAGGTCCGGGTCGATCTCCTTGTTCAGGATCACCACCGTGTGCTCGTCCACCACCTGGGCCGTCAGGTTGGCGAAGGTGCGCTTGTCCTTGTTGGTACTTTTCTCGCCGGCTGCGCGGTCAAAGGAGAACTTGACGCTGTTGGCGTTGAAGGGCTCGCCGTTGTGAAAAGTCACCCCCTTGCGCAGCTTGAAGGTGTAGCTCTTGAGATCGGGCGAGACTTCCCAGCTCTCGGCGAGCAGCGGCGAGACACTGCCGTCCGAGTTGATCTTGGTCAGCGTCTCATACAGGTTGTAGTGCGTGATCTCGGCAATCGACGAGGCGGCGCCGGCGGTTGGGTCCAGCCCTGGCGGCTCCAGCGTCATGCCCAGCACAACGGTGTCTTTCTTGGCCTGTGCCTGGGCGATGCCAGGCAGCCACAGTGGCAGCGGTGCCAGAGTGCCTGCGGCAAGCAGGTGTCTACGGTTCAGCATCCGGGTACTCCTTGGATAGGGTTTTATTCAATTTATGGGGGAAAGCTGCGGAGTGGCGACGCCCTTGCGGAGCGCGCCGAGAAGCTCAAGCACGGTTATACAGGACTTGCGCCAATCCCTGCTGGCATGCGGTGTCGGCGTGGCCGCACCTGGGGCACGGCCTGCACCAGTTTTTGCGTATAGGGATGCTGGGCATGCTGGAACAGTTGGCTGGGCGCGCCGCGCTCGACGATCTCGCCCTGGTAGAGCACCACCACGGCGTCGCAGAGGTGGTTGATGACAGCCAAGTCGTGGCTGATGAGCAGGTAGGTGATGCCGTGCTCGCGTTGCAGGTCCTGCATCAGATTGAGCACCTGGGCCTGCACCGACACGTCCAGCGCGCTGACGGGCTCGTCGGCAATGATCAGCCGGGGCTTGGTGATCAGTGCGCGGGCGATGGCAATGCGCTGGCGCTGGCCGCCGGAGAACTCATGCGGGTACTTGTCCACATCCTGCGCGCGCAGGCCCACCTGCTGCAGCACCTGGCTGGCGCGCTCGCGCTGCTCGGCGCGCGAGGCGGTCTTTTGCGCCTGCAGCGGCTCGCTGACGATGCGCTCGACCGTCTGGCGCGGGTCGAGTGAGCCATAGGGGTCCTGGAACACCATCTGGAAATCCTTGCGCGCGCGCTGCAGTGCGGCCGCCTCCATGCGGTGCAGGTCCTGGCCCTCGAGCAGCACCTGGCCGGCGGTGGGCTGGTCGAGCGCCATCACCAGGCGCGCCAAGGTGGACTTGCCCGAGCCCGACTCGCCAACGATGCCCAGGCTCTGGCCGGCATGCAGCTCAAAGCTCACACCCTTGAGAGCCTGCACCGTGGGGGGCGCGGAAAACAGCTTTTCGCGGGGCAGGGTGTAGGTGCGCACCAGGTCGCGCACTTGCAGCAAGGGGGTGTCGTGGGGGGCTGCCGTCATGCGGGAGTCTCGTCAGGGGTCTGGGTGGCGATGGCGTAGGCCTCGGGGCGCAGGCAGTGCACCTGGTGAGTCTCCTGCGGATGGGTCGATGGCAGCGCCACGCTGGGCGGCCTTTGCACAAAGCAGGGCGGCTGGGTAAAGCTGCAGCGCCCGGCAAAGGTGCAGCCGGCGGGCAGGTCGACCAGCTCGGGCACCGAGCCGGCAATGGTGTGCAGGCGCTGGGGCTGGCCCTGGATGCGCGGCTGCATGCTGGGGCGCGCGGCCAGCAGGCCTCGGGTGTAGGGGTGGGCCATGTGCTCGAACACGGCCTCGGTGCTGCCCGATTCGACAACCGTGCCGCCATACATCACGACCATCTTGTCGACATTCTGCGAGATCACGCCCAGGTCGTGCGAGATCAGCAGCAAGGCCATCTGGCGCTCCTGCACCAGCCCGTTGATGAGATCCAGGATCTGCTGCTGGATGGTGACGTCCAGCGCCGTCGTGGGCTCATCGGCGATCAGCAGATCGGGGCCGCAGGCCAGCGCCATTGCAATCGTGATGCGCTGGCGCTGCCCGCCCGAGAACTGGTGCGGATAGGCATCAAAGCGCTGCGCCGGTTGGGCGATGCCGACGCGGTCGAGCAGCGCAATCGCCTCTTCACGGGCCTGGCGCGCGCTCCAGCCCTTGTGCAGGCGCAGCGGTTCGCTGATCTGGCGGCCAATGGTGTGCACCGGGTTGAGCGCCGTCATCGGCTCCTGGAAGATCATCGCAATGCGGTTGCCGCGCACGCTGCGCCACCAGTGGTCGGGCTGCTGCACCAGGCTTTGGCCGTCGAGCTGGGCGCTGCCGTTGACCTGGGCCGATTCGGGCAGCAGGCCCATCAAGGCCATGGCCGTGATGGACTTGCCGCAGCCCGACTCGCCAATCAGGCCCAGGGCCTGGCCGCGCTCGATCTGGAAGCTGACATCGCGCACGGCGCGGGCGGGGCCTCGGTGGGTTTGCAGCACGATTTCCAGGTGCTGTACATCGATCAGTGCCATGGCGACTCCTTAGCGCTTGCGGGCCAGACGCGGGTCAAGCAGGTCGCGCAGACCGTCGCCCAGCAGGTTGAGGCCCAGCACCGACAACGCAATCGCCACGCCCGGGAACACGGCCAAGAGCGGCGCCTGGAACATCAAGGTCTGCGCCTCGCTCAGCATGCGGCCCCAGGACGGCTGCGGCGGCTGCGTGCCCAGGCCCAGGTAGGACAGTGCGGCCTCGGCCAGGATCGCAATCGCAAAGCGGATGGTGCTCTGCACGATCAAGGTGGCCGAGATATTGGGCAGCACATGCTGCCAGGTAATGGCCCAGGCACCCTTGCCGCAGGCGCGGGCGGCGGTGACATATTCGCGCCCCCAGATGGTGTTGGCCGAGCCGCGCGCGATGCGGGCGAACATCGGGATGTTGTAGATGCCGATGGCCACGATGGCATTGATGATGCCCGGGCCGAACACAGCGGTCAGCATGATGGCCGAGAGGATGGCGGGGAAGGCCAGCGAGAAATCGGCCAGGCGCATGATGGCCTCTTCGACCCAGCCGCGTTTGGCAGCGGCCAGCAGGCCCAGCGCCGTGCCCACCACCACGCCGATGCCCACGGCAATGACGCCCACCAAAATGGAGGCGCGCGCGCCCAGCAGCAGCTGCGAGGCGACATCGCGCCCATAGGCATCGGTGCCCAGCCAGTGGGCGAGCGACGGCCCTTGCAGCTTGGCCTCCATGTTCATCTCGAAGGCCGAGTGCGGCGTCCAGACATAGGACAGGCCAGCGGCGAGCAAGAGCAGGGCCGTGAGCACCAGTCCAATCATGAAGCTGGGGTTGCGCAGGGCGCGGCGCCACAGTGCGTTGCGGGATGCCGTGTGGCCAGGCGCTGCGCTGGCAGCGGGCGTGGGCAAGGTAGGGGCGACGGAGGTAGGCGGTTGCATGGCGTGCTCAGATATCGCTGGCTTTGGTGCGGGGGTCGATCCAGGCATAGAGCAGGTCCACCACGAAATTGACGATCACCACCATGGCGGCCAGCAGCATCACGCAGTTGCGCACCACCATCAGGTCCCGGTTGGCAATGGCCTGAAAGATCAGCCGGCCCATGCCGGGCAGGTAGAACACGTTCTCGACCACGATCGTGCCGGCCATCAGTTCGGCAAACTGCAGGCCCATGACGGTGACCACCGGAACCAGCGCATTGCGCAGCACATGGCCGTAGAGCGCTGCGCGTTGCGACAGGCCCTTGGCCCGGGCGGTGCGCACAAAGTCCTCACGCAGCACCTCCAGCACCGACGAGCGCGTGATGCGCGCCAGGATGGCCGCCTGCACCACGGCCAGCGACAAGGCCGGCAGCATCAGCGACTTGAGCGCGGCCCAGGGCGAGCCGCCCGAGGCCTCGCTCCAGCCCGGAAAGCCGCCGGCCGAGAACCATTTGAGGTGCACCGAAAACAGCAGGATCAGCAAGATGGCGAACCAGAAATTGGGGATGGCAATGCCCAGCTGAGCCATGCCCATGACGCTGACATCACCGAGCTTGTTGTGGCGGCTGGCGGCATAGATGCCGGCGGCCAGCGCCACCACGGTGGTGATGGCCATCGCCATCAAGGCCAGCGGCAAGGTGAGCGCCATGCGCTCGGCAATCAGTTCGATGACAGGGGTGCCGTAGCTGTAGCTGTTGCCCAGGTCCAGGTGCACAAGGCCCCAGATCCAGTGCACATAGCGCTCCCAGGCGGGCTGGTTGAGCCCGAGCTGCTCGGCCAGTTCAGCGACTGCTTCGGGCGCGGCATCGGGCCCCATCAACATCTGGGCGGCGTTGCCCGGCAGGATCTCCAGAACGAGGAAGACGACAATCGAGGTGCCCAACAAGGTGAGCAGCAAGGTGAGTGTGCGCTTGAGAATGAAAAGACCCATGGGTAGCCGTCGTGGTTAGGAAAGGCGCGCAGACCTGCTGGTGCTTGTTGTATTTTTTCGCAGCGGCAAGCATAACGCGAACAATTCCGACACACCATACATGCTTACTCGCAGTGCCACGAGTATGGCTAAGGAGGTCGCGGGATAATGTCGCTCATGTCACACTTCTTCCCCCGTGCTGGAATCTTGGAGACGCATCCATGGCCTTGATGATTACCGATGAGTGCATCAACTGCGATGTGTGTGAGCCCGAGTGCCCCAACGATGCCATCTCGATGGGGGAGGACTACTACGAGATCGATCCGCACCGCTGCACCGAATGCGTGGGCCATTTCGATGAGCCCCAGTGCGTGCAGATCTGCCCGGTCGCCTGCATTCCGGTGCACCCCGATTTTCAGGAAGACAAGCCCACCTTGATGCAGCGCTATGTGCGCCTGCAGGCCGACAAGGGCCTGTGACTGCGGGGTGATCGGGGGGATGGGCGTGTAGCCCGGTGCGCTCAGAGGGCCTCTGGGCGTGGCGGCTTGGGCCGCTGGGGCTTGGTGGTGTGGATCTTGAGCGTGGCCTTTTCCATGTCGCCGGCCAGCAGCTCAGGCGAGGCCTGCAGCGCATGGATGATGCTGTCCTCGATCAGCTTGCGCTGGTCGGGCGCTGGCTTGCGCAGCACCCAGTTGGGCACCTCCTGCTTGTCACCGGGGTGGCCAATGCCGATGCGCAGGCGCCAGTAATCGGACGAGCCCAGCTGGGCATGGATATCGCGCAGGCCATTGTGGCCGCCGTGGCCACCGCCGCGCTTGAGCTTGACCTGGCCGGGCGGCAGATCGAGCTCATCGTGCACCACCAGAATCTCTTCGGGCTTGATCTTGAAAAAGCGTGCGAGCGCGCCGACCGACTTGCCCGACAGGTTCATGA
Organism: Comamonas sp. 23; assembly: GCF_049601575.1. Taxonomy (NCBI): domain Bacteria; kingdom Pseudomonadati; phylum Pseudomonadota; class Betaproteobacteria; order Burkholderiales; family Comamonadaceae; genus Comamonas; species Comamonas sp. 23. Next base: position 1,325,492 of record NZ_CP187127.1, read on the forward strand.
AGGTCTGCGGCTCGAGCAGCCAGACCGACTCACCCTGCACCGAAGTACGTGCGACCAGGCCATAGTAATTGCGGTCGGGCACCAGCTGCAGGCGCAAATCCCGGGCCAGCGCATCAATCCACCAGAAGCCGGCGTTGTGGCGCGTGCCTTCGTATTCAGGGCCGGGGTTGCCGAGGCCAACAAACAGCTTGATCATGGGCGGATGGAGTGAAGTAGGGGAAGAATGAAAAAAGGCTGCATTGACCAGCAATGCAGCCTCTGGCTTGCAGACGCCAGAGGCGTCAGCAGCTTGCTGTGCGATTAAGCAGCAGGCGCTTCGCCTTCTGCAGGTTCAGCAGCGGCAGGAGCGGCCACGGACACCAGCGCAGGGTTGGTTTGTGCAGCCAGCTTCACGCCCTTGGGCAGAGCGATGTCCTTCAGGTGGACGGTCGAACCCTTTTCCAGCTTGCTCAGGTCCACCGCGATGAATTCGGGCAGGTCCTTGGGCATGCAGATCACTTGGATTTCGGTCACAACTGGGGTCACCAGGCACTTGTCGATCTTCACTGCTGGGGACTCTTCAGCACCGCTGAAGTGGACGGGCACCTTCATGGTCAGCGCGGTGTTGGCATCGACGCGTTGGAAGTCGATGTGCAGCACCAGCTGCTTGTAGGGGTGGTATTGCACGTCGCGCAGCAGCACTTGGCTCTTGGCGCCGTCCAGGTCCAGTTCCAGCACGGATGCGTGGAAAGCTTCCTTCTTGAGGGCGTACCACAGGCTGTTGTGGTCCACTTCGATCAACTGAGGCTCAGCAGCGGCACCGTAGATGATGCCAGGCGTACGGCCAGAATTACGCAGGCGGCGGCTCGCACCCGTACCTTGCTTAGCGCGCGCAAAAGCGACAACGTTCATTTTATTACTCCAATGTGGGATGAACCGCGACCAGTTCACCCGGTTAAAAAGGCCGCTACAAATTGCAGCGGCCAGCGAAAACTATCTATTTTAGCAGAAAGCAGAAAAAGGGCCTTGCGGGCCCTTTGATCAGTCGGCTTCCTGGAACAGGCTCATCACCGATTCGCCGGTGGCGATGCGGTGGATGGTCTCACCGATCAGCGGTGCCACCGACAACTGGCGAATCTTGCTGCAGTTGCGCGCTTCGGCCGACAGCGGGATGGTGTTGGTCACCACGACTTCGTCCAGCGCCGCACCGTTGCCGATACGTTCGATGGCCGGGCCCGAGAAAATGGGGTGCGTGCAGTAAGCGTAGACCTTCTTGGCGCCACGTTCCTTGAGCACTTCCGCCGCCTTCACCAAGGTGCCTGCGGTGTCGATCATGTCGTCCATGATCACGCAGTTGCGGCCGTCGATGTCACCGATCACATGCATGACTTCGGAGACATTGGCCTTGGGGCGGCGCTTGTCGATGATGGCCAGATCGCAATGGAGTTGCTTGGCCAGCGCGCGTGCACGCACCACACCACCAACGTCCGGCGACACAACGATCAGGTCTTCGTAATTCTTCTGGCGCAGATCACCCAGCAGCACAGGCGATGCATAGATGTTGTCCACCGGAATATCGAAGAAGCCCTGGATCTGGTCGGCGTGCAGGTCCATCGTCAGCACGCGGCTCACGCCAGCGGCTTGCAGCATGTTGGCCACGACCTTGGCCGTGATGGGCACGCGGGTCGAGCGAACACGGCGGTCCTGGCGGGCGTAGCCGAAATAGGGGATCACCGCGCAGATGTGCTCAGCCGATGCTCGCTTCAAGGCGTCGACCATCACAAGCAGTTCCATCAGATGGTCGTTGGTGGGCGCACAGGTGGGTTGCACCACGAACACATCACGGGTACGCACGTTTTGCTTGATCTCAACGGTGACTTCACCGTCAGAGAAGCGGCCTACGTCGGCGTTACCCAGTGAGGTATGGAGGTGTTGTGCAATTTCAGAGGCAAGTTCGCGGTTGGCGTTGCCAGTGAAAACCATGAAGTCTGGATGATGGTCTTGCATAGCGTCCCAGTGGGTATGGGTTAGCTGTGTGCGTTGCTTGTACGCGGTAAGAAATATGGCAGGGGAAGAAGGATTCGAACCTTCGCATGCCGGAATCAAAATCCGGTGCCTTAACCAGCTTGGCGACTCCCCTACAAGAATTGGTGCTAAGCATCACCAATCCTTTGAAACTTTCAGTCTTGGGTCCAGCCTCTGAGAGGATGTTCCATCAGACTTGTGCAATCTTTCACTGTCCAGTCTTGTGAAAAACTGCTCTGGCAGCTATTAGCTTGCATTTTCTTCACTGCGAAAACTGCGCTACCTGAGCCCGTCATTCTAGCATGTAATCCTTGTGATTTCAAAAAGTCAGAAACTTTTTTTATCGAAGGGCACAGGCTTTCTGCGACCGGCTGCAAGTCGTTTCGACCGAAGTCAAAGTTCTCTGCAGCGAAGCTCGTCATTGTAGCAGCTTCTGAATCGCGTTTTAGGTTCGGACTTGAAAAAATAAGTTTCGTATCCAGACCCTCTTGCGGCTTCACAACTACCAGCGCGGTGTCTGCTAGTTGCTGCTCGTTTTCGAGTGGACGTATTATGTCACCGATTCCTTCGACCCAAGCCGATTTTCCAAAAATAAAAAACGGAACATCGGCGCCCAGCGTCAAGCCGATGCGCTGCAGTTCGCTGCGCGAGAGCTTCAAATCCCAGAGCTGGTTCAGGGCCAGCAAGGTGCTTGCAGCATCCGATGATCCGCCACCCATGCCCGCCTGGGCCGGCAGGTTTTTATGCACGCCAATGTGTACGCCCTGGCTGCAGCCGGTGGCCTGCTGCAAGGCCCGCGCGGCGCGGGTGATCAGGTCATCGGCGGGCAGGGGGGTGTTGAGGTCTTCGCGGCTGATCTGGCCGCCGCTGCGCAGCTCCAGGTGCAGCGTGTCGGCCCAGTCGATCAGCATGAAGACCGACTGCAGCAGGTGGTAGCCATCCGCGCGTCTGCCGGTGATGTGCAGGAACAGGTTGAGCTTGGCAGGCGCAGGAACGTCGTACAGCGTACGCATGGATCGTCTCACAAAAAAATCATGGCGCGTCAAGCACGATGCGCAGGCTGGCTTCGGGTAGCGGGTCAAGGCGGCGGGCCAGAATCTTGCCTTCGCTGCGCGCTTCCAGATCGGCCTGCCAGCCCGCGGCCACCGTGGGCTGGCCCTGCAGCCAGTCAAACAGCGCGGCAATCGGCAAGCTGGTGCCCAGCAAGGTCTGCGTCAACTCATCGAGCGAGCTGGCCTGGCGGGTTTGCGTGCCTTGCTGTGCGCTCGCCTGGCCGGGTGACCATTGCACGCGCGCAACGATATTGCCCAGCGGGTTGAGCAGCACCAGCTCGCCCGAGTCGGGACTGCCCGACAGCTCAAAGCTGCCGCTGGTGGTTTGCGGAGGGCTGTCCAGCACCTGCACCGACATGCGGCCTGACCAGTAGGTCTTGCCCGGGGCCGCTTCGAGCTGGCGCGCAGCCGTGCTGCAGGCCGAGAGGAGGGGCAGCAGGCCGGCGCCGATGGTGGCCAGGCAGAGCTGCCTGCGCTGCACACCTATCATGGCTTGATTCCCAGGCGCTCAAAGGTCTTCTTGACCATGTCGTTATTGGGTGCGGTCTTCAGAACCGTGCGCAGCAGCTCTTCAGCGGGCCGGGTCTTGCCCTGTTTCCACCAGACTTCGGCCAGGTGGGCGCCAATCTCGGCATCGGGTTGCTTGGTGTAGGCCTGCTCCAGCAGCTCGGCGGCGCGCTCGAGGTTGCCCAGCTTGAACTCCACCCAGCCGAGGCTGTCGGTGATGAAGGGATCACCGGGCGACATGCTCAGCGCTTTCTCGATCAGGCTTTTGGCCTCATCGAGCTTGAGGCCGCGGTCGGCCAGCGAGTAGCCCAGCGCGTTGTAGGCATGGTGAAAATCGGGCTGCAGCTCGATCAGCCGGCGCAGCTGGGTCTCGGCCAGTTCCATGTTGTTCATGCGTTCAGCCAGCATGGCCTGCTCATACAGTGCATCGGGGTCTTGCGGCTGCAGCGCAACCAGGCGCCCTTGCAGCTCCAGCGCTTTCGCATAGTTCTTGGCCGTCTTTTGCAGCTGCACCTGCGCGGCCAGCTTGGCGCGCGCCTCGCCGGCATTGCCCTCGGGCAGTTGCTCCAGCAGGGCCGCTGCGGCGTCGTAGTTGCCTTGCTGCATCTGGATGGAGGCCTTGCGCAAGGTGGCCAGCGCGATATTGCCGGCCTTGGCGATCTCATCGGCCCAGCGGTCGGCCTCGGCCCATTTCTGCTGGGCCTCGGCCATCTGCTCGCGCAGCATCAGGCTTTGGATGCGCACTTCGCGCTGCAGCACGGCCGAGGGGAATTTGTCGATCAAGGTGTCGAGCTTGAGCAGCGAGACATCGGCCTCGGTGTACTGCTTGAGCTGGGCCTCCAGCGCGGCCTTCAGCATCCAGGCGTCGGCAGATTCGGGGCTCAGGCGCGTGGCATTGTCCAGCTGGGCCTTGGCCTCGGTAAAGCGCTCGGCGTTCATCAGGCTGCGTGCATAGGCCAGGTGGGCCTCGCCGCTTTTGGACTTGTCCAAAAAATCCACCACCAGCGCCTCAGCCCCGGGCACGCCGGCGTTGACCAGGTCTGCGGCCAGCTTGGCTGCGCTTTCATTGTCGGGATTGAGTTGCAGCGACCGGCGGGCGGACGCGAGCGCCTGGCTCTTCTGGTCGGCGGCCAGCTCCATACGGCCAATGGCAGCCCAGGATTCGGGGCCGGTGGCGGGGTTTTCCAGCTCGGGGGTCAGCGCTTCGCGCACAATGCGGGCGGCCAGCTCCTGGTCGCTCAGGCGCCGGTAGATGCTGGGGATGGCGCGGATCCAGTCGAGTTTTTCATCGGGCTTGGCCAGCGCGATCTCTTGCTTGAGCAGCGGGCCGGTTTCCTCGCCCTGGTTGGTCGAGAGCATCACCTGCAGCATGTAGCGGCTGGCCGCGCGCGATTGCGGAAAGGCGCTTTTCCAGGCCTGGGCCACTTGGGTGGCACGGGTGGCCGAGCGCGACAGCAGCGCCAGCTGCGCGCTGCGCTGGTAGACCTTCTCATCGCCCGAGCGGCGCGCGGCGTCGAGCAGCAACTCCACGCTGGTGGCCGCATCGCCGCGGTAGGCATACATTTCGCCCAGAAGCAGCTCGTAAAAAAGCTCCGCATCCAGCTCCACTCTGGCATCATCGGCCCGCTCGGCCGCCGCCAGAGACAGCTGACGCTGGGCTGCACCTTGCTGCGGTGTTTTGGCAGGCGCTGCAAAGGCGGGTGTCATCAGGCCAGCGGCCAGAAAATAAGCCAGTAAACGAAGTTTTTGCGTCATCGGCCCATAATAAACGATGCCCAAGGGCCTTGCAGAAGGAAGAAAGTGCCAGAGTTACCAGAAGTGGAAGTCACGCGGCGGGGATTGGTTGCGCCGCTGCAAGGCGCGCGCATTGCCTCCGTGCGCATGGGAAAACCTTTGCGCTGGCCGCTGGGCATCGATACCGCCGCCTTGGCCGGGCGCACCATCACCGAGGTGCAGCGCCGGGGCAAATACATTGTGCTGGTGCTGGACCAGGGAGTGGTGCTGATCCACCTTGGCATGTCCGGCAGCCTGCAGGTCAGCCCCATGGATGCGCCAGCGGGCCCGCATGACCATTTTGACTTGCTCACCGACCAGCACCTGCTGCGCCTGCATGACCCGCGCCGTTTTGGGGCGGTGGTCTGGTCGCCCGATGCCGACTCCGGCATGGCCGCCAAGCTGTTGTCCAATCTGGGCGTGGAGCCCTTGGGCGCCGGCTTCAGCGTGGAGCACCTCTGGGCCGGGCTGCAAAAGTCGCGCACGCCGATCAAGCAGCTGCTGCTGGGCGGCCAGGTGGTCGTGGGCGTGGGCAATATCTACGCCAGCGAGGTGCTGTTCCTGGCCGGCATCTCGCCGACCAAACCGGCCAACCAGACCACGCGGCCCCAGGCGAAACGCCTGCATGCGGCGATTGTGGAGGTGCTGACCCGCTCCATTGCGCTGGGTGGCAGCACCTTGCGCGATTTTGTCCAGGTCAATGGCTATGCCGGTGCCTTCCAGGCGCAGGCCAGCGTCTATGGCCGGGCCGGAGAGCCCTGCCCGCAATGCGGCCAGCCGGTGCAGCTCATCAAGCAAGGGCAGCGCAGCACCTATTACTGCAAGCGCTGCCAGAAATAAACGCGGGCCTGGCGGGCCGCCCCAGAGCGGCCAGGCCCACCGATAACTACTCCCCCCGAGAACAGCGATTGTGAGTCGATTTTCCGAACAGATCGTGGCCTGGCAGACAGTCCACGGAAGACACCATCTGCCGTGGCAGAACACCCAGGATGCCTACCGCGTCTGGCTGTCCGAGATCATGCTGCAGCAAACCCAGGTCAGCACCGTGCTGGGCTACTACGAGCGCTTTTTGCAGCGCTGCCCCACCGTGGCCGATCTGGCTGCGGCCAGCGATGAAGAGGTGATGGCCTTGTGGAGTGGCCTGGGCTACTACAGCCGCGCGCGCAACCTGCACCGCTGTGCCCAGGAGGTGATGGAACGCTTTGGCGGCGCGTTCCCGCACACGGTCGAAGAACTCTCGTCCTTGCCCGGCATTGGCCGTTCGACCGCCGGCGCGATCGCCTCGTTCTGCTTTGCGCAGCGCGCCGCCATACTTGATGCCAACGTCAAACGGGTGCTCACCCGCGTGCTGGGATTTGAGGACGACCTGGCCAGCAGCGCCGCCGAGAAAAAGCTCTGGGCGCTGGCCGAAGAGCTGCTGCCCACCACCGACCTGGCGCGCAATATGCCGCGCTACACCCAGGGCATGATGGACATGGGCGCCACCATCTGCACCGCCAAAAAGCCCAGCTGCCTGCTGTGCCCGGTGCGCGGCGATTGCGTGGCCCACCGCCAGGGCCAGCCCGAGCGCTATCCGGTCAAGACCAAGAAATTGAAGCGCAGTGCCGCCAGCTGGTGGCTGCTGTGCTGGCAGCGGCCCGACGGTGCCATCTGGCTGGAAAAGCGCCCCGCGCCCGGCATCTGGGCCGGCCTGTTCTGCCTGCCGGTCTACGACAGTGAAGAGGCGCTGCTTGTGCAGTCGGCACAGCACGGTGATACCTCGGAGGCGGTGCATGCCCAGCCATTCCTGCATGTGCTCACCCACAAGGATCTGCACCTGCACCCGGTGCGGGTGCCCGTTGCGGGCGATGGTGTGCCCACGCCTTCGGGCCAGTGGTGCCTGCCTGCGCAGTGGCCCGATCTGGGGCTGCCCGCACCGATTCGTAGCCTGCTGCAGCGCGGGTTTTGAGGCGGGCTCGGCTCCGGCACTGGCGTCCTTTACCGGGCTTGTCCTGCAAAGGGCGCCGCTGCACGGCGCTTAGACTGCAGCCATCTTCTTGCTTTGAAAGTACGCCATGGAGCCCACGGTTCACCCCTTCTCGTCGCTCTTCCAGCAACTGGGCCTGCCCGATGATGATGCGTCGATCCGCCAGTTCATAGAATCCCACCGCCCGCTGCCCGACAAGGTGCTGCTGGCAGATGCCGCATTCTGGTCGCCCGCGCAAGCGCGCTTCTTGCGTGAAAGCATTACCGCCGATGCCGACTGGGCGAACGTGGTCGACCAGCTCAGCGTCGCCTTGCGCGCCGAGTAATCAGCGCGGGCATCAGCTTTTTTTGGCGCTCAGCTCGCGGTGGCGCTGCAAGGTGGTCCAGCGGCCTTGAAAGTGCTGGGCCAGTGCATTGACCAGGTAGACCGAGCGGTGCTGGCCGCCGGTGCAGCCCACCGACACCGTGGCATAGCTGCGGTGATTCTTCACCAGCTCGGGCAACCAGTTGTCCAGAAAACGGATGATGTCGTTTTGCATCTGCAGCACTTTGGGCTGCTGCGCCAGGAAGTGGGCGACCGGTGCTTCCAGCCCGGTGTGCGGGCGCAACTCGGGCTCGTAGTAGGGGTTGGGCAGCATGCGCACATCGAACATGTAGTCGCTGTCGATGGGGATGCCGTGCTTGAAGCCAAAGGACTGGAACAGCAGGGTCAGGCTCGATTGCGGCGCCTGGATCCACTCCTTGATAGAGGCCTGCAGCTGGGAGCCGCGCAGGTTGCTGGTGTCGATCACATGGGCCTGCTCGCGCAGGTCGGCCAGCAGCGCGCGTTCTTCATCAATCATCTGCGCCAGCGCGCGGGGGCCTTGCTGCAGTTTTTCGTTGGTCAGCGGGTGGCGCCTGCGGGTTTCCGAAAAACGGCGCATCAGCGTGTCGCGCTGCGCATCCATGTAGATAAGTCGCACCTGGGCCCCGGCGTCGCGCAGCCGCTCGAGCTGCTCGGGCACCAGGTACAGGCCCTTGGCGCTGCGTGCATCCATCGCAATGGCCACGCGGCTGCCGTGCTGCCAGTGCTCCAGTGATACGAGTGCCTGCAGCAGTTCAGGCGGAAAGTTATCCACACAGTAGTAGCCCACGTCTTCGAGCGCATGCAGCGCCACGGATTTGCCCGAGCCGGCCATGCCGGTGATGACCACCACTTCCAGTGGCTGCGGGGCGGATGTCTTATCGGTCATTCATTCCTCCGGCAATCATCTCTTGGGCGTGGGCGCGGCTCGTGGCCGAGAGGTTTTCGCCGCCCAGCATGCGGGCAATTTCATTGACCCGCTCGTCATCGGCCACGGTACAGATATGGCTCGTGGTGCCGCTTTTGCTGCGCTGCTTGGCCACCAGCAGGTGGTGGTCGCCACGTGCGGCCACCTGGGCCAGGTGGGTGACGGCCAGCACCTGGCGGTCCCGCCCCAGTGCCCGCATCACGCGGCCCACCGCATCGGCCACCGCGCCACCAATGCCCGAGTCGATCTCGTCAAAGATCAGGGTGGGCGCCTGGCCGAGCTGGCTGGTCGATATTGCAATGGCCAGCGAGATGCGCGAGAGCTCGCCGCCCGAGGCCACCTTGGCGATTGGCTTGGGGTCGGTGCCCGGGTGGCCAGCGACCAGCAGTTCCACATCGTCGATACCATCGCTGCGCGGCTCACGTGCGGGGCTGACCTGCGCGACAAAACGGCCGCCGGCCATGCCCAGGTCCTGCATCGCTGCGGTGATCGCTTTGGACAAGCGTTTGGCCGCCTGCTGGCGCGCCTGGCTGAGCGTCGTGGCGACCTTTTGGTAGGCCTCCTGCGCCTGCTGGGCGTTCTTGGCCAGTTGCACCATATCGGAGGAGGCTTCGAGCGCCAGCAGCTCGGCATGCCAGCCCTGCAGCAGTGCGGGTAGGTCTTCGGGCGCACGCTTGTAGCGCCGTGCCAGCGATATCCAGCTGCCCAGGCGCTGGTCCAGCTGCTCGAGCTTGTCCGGGTCCAGCTCGGCATGGCGCAGGTAGCCGTTGAGCGAGCGCACCACATCCTCGAGCTGGGCCAGGCACGATTCCAGCGACTCGGCCATCGCGGAGAAACCGGGCTCCACATGGGCCTGGGCCTGCAGCGCATGCAGGCTGCGGTTGACATGGGTGAGCGCGCCGCCGTCTTCGCCTTCCAGGCTGGCAATCGCGTTGTTGGCCGCATCCATCAAGGCCTGGGCATTGGACAGGCGCCCATGCTGGGTGTTGAGCTCTTCCCATTCCTGCGGGCCGGGCGCGAGCTTGTCGATTTCGGCGATCTGCCAGAGCAGGCGTTCGCGCTCGCGCTGGTGGGTTTCTTCCATGCTGCGCGCTTGCTGCAAGGCCTTGTCGGCACTGCGCCAGAGCGCATAGGCGCGCTGCGTGGGAGTGCTGTCGGTACCGGCGTAGGCGTCCAGCAGCTGGCGCACCGACTCGGGCTGGGTCAGCCCCTGCCAGGCATGCTGGCCATGGATATCGACCAAGTCGCCCGCAATGCTGCGCAGCTGCGTGGCGGTGGCGGGCACGCCATTGATCCAGAACTTGCTCTTGCCCTGCGCGTCGATCACGCGGCGCAGCAGCAGCGTTTCTTCGCCGGGCATGTCGTTGTCGGCCAGAAAGCCTTCGAGCGTGGCGGGCGTATCGAACTCGGCCATCAGCTCGGCGCGGCTGGCGCCCTGGCGCACAAAACCGGTGTCGGCACGGTGTCCCAGCACCAGCTGCAAAGCATCGATCAGGATCGATTTGCCGGCACCCGTCTCGCCGGTCAGTGCCGTGAAGCCGGGCTGGAAATCCACCTCCAGCTGCTCGACGATGACGAAATCACGCAAGCCAATGCGTCTGAGGCTCATGGCGTAATGCCCCCTTCGTTCCAGCCCAGCTTTTTGCGCAGAGTGGCGTAGTAGTTCCAGCCCCGGGGGTGCAGAAAGCGCGCCTTGTGCGGCGCGCTGCGCACCAAAATCTTGTCACCACGCAGGATCGAGGCGAGCGACTGCATGTCGAAATTGGCGGCCACATCGCGCCCGCCAATCACCTCGATCGAAATCTCCTGCGAGTCAGGAATCACACTGGGCCGGTTGGACAGCATATGCGGCGCAATCGGCGCCATCACCCAGCAGGGCACCGTCGGGTGCACGATGGGCCCGCCGACCGACAACGCATAGGCCGTCGAGCCCGTCGGCGTTGCAATGATCAAACCGTCTGCGCGCTGGTTGGCCACCAGCTGGCCATCGACCTCGACCCGCAGCTCGACCATGCCCGAGGTGCCGCCCCGGTTGACCACCACATCGTTGAAGGCCAGCGCCTCGAAGACGCATTGGCCTTCGCGCATCACGCGGGCATGGATCATCGAGCGCACTTCTTCTTCGTACTCGCCGGCCAGAATCGCCGAGAGCGGTCCCATGAAGGTCTGCAGCGGGACATCGGTCACAAAGCCCAGGCGCCCCTGGTTGATGCCGACCAGGGGCGTGTTGTACTGGGCCAGCTCGCGTCCCACGCCCAGCATGGTGCCGTCACCGCCAAGCACAATGACCAGGTCGCAGCGCTCACCGATCTCCTGCATGCTGAGTGTCGGGTAGTGTTCCATGCCGGTGAAGGCGGCGGTTTCCTTCTCCAGGAATGCAGTGCCGCCCTGGGCCTCGATATAGCAGGCGATCTGGCTGAAAGCCGCATAGGACTGCTGGCGCACCTCGGCAGTGGGCGGCGCATGGTGTTTGCCGATCAGGGCAATATGTTGGAAGCGAGACTGCATACGCAAATTACATCACCAAAGTGGCGTAATCTTTTTGAATTTCTTGAGCAGCCCCAGTTGGCGGCTGCCGCCTGCCCTGCAAAGGCGGGCTGCGCCGGTGGCCGGGACTGGGCCTGGAGCTGGCCGGGCGCCTGCAGGCAGGCACGCGGGGTAGCTACGGCTTCATTGTTGCATGGGCGCCATAAGTCGGGTGCGTGGTAGCCATCTCTGGCGTCCGGCTGCTGGCTGGAATCCTCTGGGTATCCCTGGTTCTGGCCCGAACGCGGCTGCTGGCGCCAAGGACACGGATAAAATGCGCCCATGCTCGATGACCGCGCTCGGCTGCTGCTCAAAACCTTGGTGGAACGCTATATAGCGGATGGCCACCCAGTGGGCTCGCGCGCGCTCACGCAGGCGCCCGGGCTGGACTTTTCGCCGGCCACCATCCGCAATGTGATGGCCGACCTCGAAGGCCTGGGCCTGATTGCCAGCCCCTACACCTCGGCCGGCCGCATCCCCACCGCCAAGGGCTACCGCCTGTTTGTCGACACCATGCTGACCGTAGACCCGGACCAGGTGGTGTCGGCCGAGATTGCGCCCGAGCAGCCGCAAAAGGTCATCACCAGCGCTGCTGGCGTGCTCTCGGAGCTGTCGCAGTATGTGGGCGTGGTGCAGGCGCCGCGCAAAAGCTCGTCGTTCCGCCATATCGAGTTTTTGCGCCTGTCGGAAAAGCGCATCCTGCTGATCCTGGTCTCGCCCGAAGGCGATGTGCAGAACCGGGTGATCTTCACTGAGTCGGACTACTCGCAAAGCCAGCTGATTGAGACGGCCAACTACCTCAACGCCCATTACGCCGGTTTGGCGATGGAGCAGGTGCGCCAGCTGCTGCGCAAGGAAGTGGACAGCCTGCGCGACGAGATCGCCGCACTGATGCTGGCGGCCGTGAATGTGGATGAAGACGCCCAAGAAGCACCGCATGAACTGGTGATTGCTGGCGAGCGCAACCTGCTGGCCGTCAGCGATTTCAGCAACGACATGACCAACCTGCGCCGGGCCTTTGACCTGTTCGAGCAAAAGACCCAGATCCTGCACCTGCTGGAGAACTCCAACCGCGCAGAAGGTGTGCAAATCTACATCGGTGGCGAGAGCCAGTTGCTGTCCGTCGAGGAGCTGTCGGTCGTCAGCACGCCGTACCAGGTCAACGGCAAGGTGGTCGGCACCCTGGGCGTCATCGGCCCCAAACGCATGCCCTACGAGAAGATGATCCAGATCGTTGGAATCACCTCCAAGCTCGTATCCAACGCACTGAGCCATCCGAAATAGACGCTAGAATGCACAGCTTCACTCGCCAGGGCTTCTGGCAGGTGGTGGTACCGGGGCGTTAGCTCAGTTGGTTAGAGCAGAGGACTCATAATCCTTTGGTCGCGGGTTCAAGTCCCTCACGCCCTACCAGATTCATTGGCTGCACAGCTATCATTTTTGATGCTGTGTGGCTTTTTTATTGTCGGTGGTGCGCGCGGCGTTTGGTGTATTGCCGAATGTACCCATGACAAGAAGGTCATTCTGGGCAGCAGCAGCTGCACCCTCTGTCCAGCGGCTCCACACAGCCCCTGAGTCTGGCAATGACCAACCCATGCCGGTTCATAATCATCCCCCCAACTTGTTCAAGAGGCCTCTTTCATGGTGGATAAATCCTTGCTGCAGCAGCTGGTGCTGGAGCGGCTGGCCGATGACCTGCAGCAGGTCGAGCAGGCGGTGAGTGCGGCGCATGAAGCGGCGACCCACGAGGAAAATATTGCCGAGAACAAGTACGACACCTTGGGCCTGGAGGCGGCCTACCTGGCGACGGGCCAGGCGCGGCGCGCTGAGGCCATCCACCAGGCGCTGGTCCATTGGCGGCTTTTTTGCCCGCAGCCCTATAGCGCCGGCAGGGGCATACAGCTGGGCGCGCTGGTTTGCCTGCTGGATGCGGACGAGAGACAGCAGCAGATCTTTCTTGGCCCTGAAGGGGGCAACATGAAGCTGGTCATCGGCGCTGAATCCATCCAGGTGATCAGCAGCCAAGCGCCGTTGGGCCAGGCGCTGCTGGGCAAGGCTGAGGGAGATGAGGTGACGCTGGAGGTGGCGCAGGCCAGGCAGAAGTTGGAGGTGCTATGGGTTCGTTAAGCTGGCTGAACCCTGCGCCGCGTTTGCACCAGCACCATGGCCACCGCCACCAAGCTGGACAGCAGCACCGCTGCCCAGGCGCCCAGTGCGGGCACAGGTTCGGGCGTGCCGGGGTTGGCGGTCGGGGCTGCGGTCACCGCAAAGCTTTGCTGCTCTTGAGGGGCTGCGAAATAGGCGCCATTGCCTGCCTGGTTGGCATTGACCACGCAGGTGCCCACGCTGAGAAAGCTTACCGTGTTGCCCGTGACCGAACAAATCGCAGCCGCTGAGGGATCGATGGAGAAAACAACCGGCTCGCCCGATTCACCGCCGGTGGCTGCAATATCGTAGCTGCCTCCCACAGGGGCAGGACTGGGCGGGGTGGAGTTGAAGGTGATGGACTGGGGCGTGGCGCCATCCGAGGAGCCGTTCAGGGTGATGGACTGGGTGCCAAGATTGTCGACTTCAAAGCGGAAGGCATCTGTGACAGGGCCCGCAGCAGCCGGCGCAGTGAACGTAAAGCTGATCGTACAAGGCGTGAATTGCGGATAGGGGCCTGCAGCGCAGCTGCTGTCCACGACCGTGAAGGCGGAGTTTGCAGGCGGCGTGACGCTGCTGACATTCAGTACGAATGGCGTGGGTCCCTGGTACTCCACCGTGACGCTCTGCGCTGCCGATACGCTGCCTGCCGCCGTGTTGCTGAAGTTGATGCTGCCTGGCGTGAACAGCAGGCCCTGTGCCTGCGCGGCCTGCAAGCCCAGCGCGGCAGCCACAGCGATCAGTGACTTAGCAATCCATGAAATGAATATTCTCATACCAACTCCAGATGATTGGAGTGGATGTTAGCACTTGCATACTTTTTATGTCATCGGGTATAGCCGGATGGCGTCAGCAGCACCGGGCGACAGGAAAGCGCTGTACAAGGAGGCGCTTGACAGCGCATCCGCTGAGCAATAAACGAGACAGGGGAGAGGATCGCCATGCCGCGAGGGCATATGCCTGCTTCCGGAGCACTGACCTGGCAAGGTCCATTGGAAGGACTTGGGCGGAGCGCGCAGCAAAGACGGCGAGAGCGCTTCAACGTGAAAAAAATGCCTGGCTACATGGAGAACCGCTGGCTAGCAAAAACGACCACTGGAGTGAAAACCCAGTAGGTCGCCCCACGATGAAACAAGGAACGGCGGCAATCGCTGAACCTTGGTGTTGATCATATTCGCAAATGAGAATTATTCTCATAAAACCATTTTAAGAAAAGGGCGATCAGCTTTTGGCGGCAGAACCAGCGGTTTGCAAGCCGTTGCCCGGCCCCAGCAGATCTGCCATACAAGGGGCGTAAGATGAACGCGCCTTCATGCGGGCATGACTGCCTATGCCTTTGCATGGCGGCAGCACCCCGTGCATCTGCCAGCTGGCGTGGCCTTGCCCGCGCCATGCGCTGACCTCCACGAACGGAATAGGACCTTCACCATGACCGTCAAAGCCTATGGCGCCCACGCGGGTGACCAACCCCTGCAAGCCCTGAACATCGAGCGCCGCACGCCGGGCGCCAAGGACGTGCAGATCCGCATTGCCTATTGCGGCGTCTGCCACTCGGACATCCACCAGGTGCGCTCCGAATGGGCGGGCACGCTCTACCCCTGTGTGCCCGGGCATGAGATTGTCGGCGAGGTCGCGGCAGTCGGCTCCGATGTGAGCGATTTCAAGCCCGGGGATCTGGTAGGCGTGGGCTGCATCGTCGACAGTTGCCAGCACTGTGTGGACTGCGGCATGGGGCTGGAGAACTACTGCAACCACATGGTCGGCACCTACAACGGGCCTACCGCCGATGCGCCGGGCCATACCCTGGGCGGCTATTCGCAAAGCATTGTGGTGCACCAGCGCTATGTGCTGCGGGTCAGCCATCCACCGGAACAGCTGGCCGCTGTGGCGCCGCTGCTGTGCGCCGGCATCACCACCTATTCGCCTCTGCGCCACTGGCGCGTGGGGCCCGGCCACAAGGTGGGCGTGGTGGGCATTGGCGGGCTGGGCCATATGGGCATCAAGCTGGCGCATGCGATGGGCGCGCATGTGGTGGCGTTCACCACGTCCGAATCCAAGCGCGATGCGGCCAAGGCGTTGGGCGCTGCCGAGGTGGTGGTCTCACGCCATGCCGATGAGATGGCCGCGCATGCGCAAAGCCTGGACTTCATCCTGAACACCGTTGCGGCCCCGCATGAGCTCGATCCCTTCTTCAACCTGCTCAAGCGCGATGGCACGATGACCCTGGTGGGCGCGCCCTCCACCCCGCATCCCTCGCCCGGTGTGTTTGGCCTGATCATGAAGCGGCGCAGCCTCGCCGGTTCGCTGATCGGCGGTATCCCCGAGACGCAGGAGATGCTCGATTTCTGCGCCGAGCACGGCATTGTGGCGGACATCGAGCTGATCCAGGCCGAGCAGATCAACGAGGCCTATGAGCGCATGCTGCGCGGCGATGTGGCCTACCGTTTTGTGATCGACAACGCCAGCATCTGATGTGTTGACCGCCTGATGCTCCAAAGCCAATGCAGTGCATGCCCTGGGCAAGCACTGCATTTTTCTTTGGGGGCTGCGGCGGAACTTGTGCCCCTCTGCCGCCTCAGACTGCGGCCCTTTGTTTTTGCTCCACGCCCCATGTTGTCACGTCGCTCCCTGGTCCTGTCCGGCAGTCTGTCTGCGGTGATGGCCGCTCTTTTGCCGATGGGCCAAGCCCTGGCCCGCAGCCCGCAGCCGCCGCGCAAAATGCCGGTGCTGTTCATCGGCCATGGCAGCCCGATGAATGCCATCAGCGCCAACCCCTTTACCCAGCACCTGCAACGCTGGGGTGCCAGCCTGCCCCGGCCCAGCGCCATCCTGGTGGTGTCGGCCCATTGGCTCACGCGCGGCAGCACCGGCGTGACGGTCAACGACAAGCCCGCCACCATCCACGATTTCTCAGGCTTTCCGGCCGAGCTGCATGCAATGCAGTACCCGGCCGCTGGCCACCCAGCGCTCGCGGCCAAGGCGTCCGCGCTGGTGCGCAGCGGCCAGGCGCAGCTGACGGACCAGTGGGGGCTGGACCACGGCACCTGGACCGTCTTGCACCACCTCTACCCCCAGGCCGATGTGCCGGTGTTCCAGGTCTCGATCGACTACAACCAGTCTGCCCCCTACCACTATGCCGTGGGCAAGGAGCTGGCAGCCTTGCGCGAGCAGGGCGTGCTGCTCATCGGCAGCGGCAATATCGTGCACAACCTGCGCGCAACGGTGCGCGGCGCGCCCGAAGGGCTGATGGCCGCCCGCGACTGGGCCCAGCAGTTTGACGAAGCGGCCAAGCAGGCCTTGTTGGCAGGCAACCGGGAAGCGCTGGTGGCCTACCAGCAGCTGCATGCATCCGCCCGGATGGCCGTACCCACGCCGGACCACTACTGGCCCTTGCTGTATGCGCTGGGCGCCGCCCATGGCAGTGGCCCGGCGCGCCAGGTGTTCGAGGGCTTTCAGTCGGGCACCATCAGCATGCGCTGCCTGCAGTGGGATGCCTGATCAGCGCAGGCTTTGCAGCGCCTCGGCCAGGCGCTGCACGCCCCGCGCAATCTCGGGCAGATCCAGCAGCGCATAGCCCATCACCACACCGGCTACGGCGTGCGTTGCCTGCGCGCTGCTGGGCTGCAGGTACAGCGGGCTGATCGGGTAGACGCGCACGCCGCGCTGCGCTGCCGCCTGCACCAGCTGCGCCTCGCAGCTGGCGGGCAGCGCGGGAAACCACACGGCCAGGTGCAGGCCGCTGGCCGCGCCCTGGATGCGCACTTGCGTGCCCAGATGCCGCTCCAGCGCCTGCAGCAAGGCCTGCTGGCGCGCATGCTGTTTGCGCCGCATGCGCCGCACATGGCGGGCATAGCTGCCTTCGTCGATCAACTGGGCCAGCGCGCGCTGGGGGCCGGTGGCGGTATGGCGGTCGGTCAGCAGCTTGGCCTGGGCAAACAGGCTGGCCAGCGCCGGGGGCAGCACCATATAGCCCAGGCGCAGCTGGGGCGATAAGGTCTTGGAGAAGGTGCCCACATGGATCACGCAGTCCGCACTGTCCAGCGACAGGAGGCTGGGCTCGGGCCGCACGCCGTAGCGGTAGTCGCTGTCGTAGTCGTCCTCGATCAGCCAGCAACGCTGCGCACGCGCCCAATCGAGCAGGGCATGGCGGCGGGCAATCGGCAAAAAGCCGCCCAGCGGAAACTGGTGGCCAGGCGTGGCATAGGCCAGCTTGGCAGGCGCCTGTGCGGTCAGCGCGGCGAGCTGCGCAGTCTGCAGGCCATCGTCATCCACATCGGCGCAGACCAGCTGCGCGCCATAGGCCGCAAACACCTGGTGCGCCATGCGGTAGCCGGGGTTCTCGACCACCACGCGGTCGCCGGGGTTGAGCAGCAGGCGGGCACAGAGATCGAGCGCGTGCTGCGAGCCGTTGACGACCAGGATCTGCTCCGTGCTGCAGCGTATGTCCCGGGTCTGATGCAGGTGTTTTTGCAGCGCCTGGCGCAGCTCGGGCGCGCCCAGCGGGGTCGCGTATTCGAGCCGCTGGCTGCGCTGGCCCTCGGCCCGGCGCAAGGCCTTGAGCCATTGCAGGGTCGGGAAATCGCTGCCTGCCAGCGGCCCGTAGACAAAGTCGATCACTCCGGCCGGATCGGGCGCGGACGGGCGCAGGGGCATGGCCTGCAGGCGCTGGGCAAAGGCGGACAGGCGATCGCTGTCGGGCATCTGGCGATGGAGCCCGGTAGCGTCGGCAGCCCGGCCCTGAGTGCGGATGCGGTCAGCAGCGCCCGCCGCCACGCGCGTCGCGGCCCCGCGCCGGGTGTCGACAAAGCCGTCCGAGGCCAGTTGCTCATAGACCAGGCTCACGGTACCTCGTGACAGGCCCCGCTCAGCGGCCAGCACCCGCGTCGAGGGCAGGGGGGTGCCGGCCGCGTAGCTGCCATCACCGATGCGCGCGCGGAGGTCGCGGTACAGGCTGCGGCTGCCGGGACGGGTGGACGAGGGTGCTGGCATGGCGGGCAACTGGACCAGTGATTTTGTTAAAAACTGGCTATTTTTTACCAGAAGCGGCCGCCGCACAATCCGGGCTTGGCCGCAACCCAGCTCGGGCGCGGCATCTGTTTTGACAGGGAAAAAGAATGTTCAAAGGTTTGAGTGCGTTTCCGCTGACCCCGATGGATGAGAGCGGCATCGATATGCCGGCATTTGCGCGACTGGTGCAGCGCCTGGTGGCAGCCGGTGTCGATTCCATCGGCGCGCTGGGCTCCACCGGCAGCTATGCCTATCTCTCGCGTGCCGAGCGGGCCCAGGTGGCGGCGCTGGCGGTGGAGCAGGCCCAGGGCGTGCCGGTGGTCGTGGGCATTGGCGCACTGCGCACGCGCGATGTGCTGGCCTTGGCCGACGACGCACAAAAGGCCGGTGCCAGTGGCCTGCTGCTGGCCCCGGTCTCCTACCAAAAGCTGTCTGACGACGAGGTCTATGGTCTCTACCAGGCCGTCTCGCGTGCGGTGTCGGTGCCCATTGTTGTGTACGACAACCCCGGCGCCACGCGCTTTGAGTTCAGCGATGCGCTGCATGGCCGCATTGCGCAGCTGCCCCATATCGGCTCGATCAAGATCCCCGGCGTGCCGGCCGATGCGGCCGAGGCCAAGGCGCGTGTGCAGCGCCTGCGCGCTGTCGTGCCCGCCCATGTCAGCATTGGCGTCAGTGGCGATGCCTTGGGTGCCAAGGGCCTGGTGGCCGGTTGCGATGCCTGGTACTCGGTCATCGGTGGCCTTTGGCCTCAGACCACCTTGGCGATCACGCGCGCTGCGCTGGCTGGCGATACGGCGCAGGCGCTGGAGCTGTCCCACCGCCTGGCGCCGCTGTGGTCCTGGTTCCAGCAAAAGGGCGGCAGCCTGCGCTCGGTTGCCACCGCAGCCGAGCTGATGGGCCTGGCCCGCTCACCCTGCCTGCCGCTGCCGTTGCACACCTTGCAGGGGGCGGATCGCGCGGCATTCGCAGCGCTGTTGCAAACGCTGGATCTGGCCTGAACTCCAGCAGCGTTCAAGCCGCCAGGCGCCTGGCCTGCGCGCGCAGCAGATCCATAAAGTTCTGCTGCTCCTGCGAGGCCTCCTGGTCCTTGCGCGTCAGCATGCCAAACGGGGCCATCGGTATATCGATCTGCACTGGCAAGGTCTTGACCAGGCCCATGCGCAGATAGTCCTTCAAGGCCGAGTCCGACAGCAGCATCACCGCGTCCGTCAG
The DNA here is from genome assembly GCF_049601575.1 of Comamonas sp. 23. Taxonomy (NCBI): domain Bacteria; kingdom Pseudomonadati; phylum Pseudomonadota; class Betaproteobacteria; order Burkholderiales; family Comamonadaceae; genus Comamonas; species Comamonas sp. 23. The sequence continues at coordinate 1,344,957 of NZ_CP187127.1, forward strand.
CTGCACCAACTGCTGCATCGAGTAGACGGAGCTGCACTCGGTGACATCGGCCGGCACCGGCAGCTCCAGGCTGTGCAGCAGCTGGTCCAGCGCGATGCGTGCCGGAGTGCTGGCCGGCTGCAAGATCCAGGGCCAGTCGCGCACCAGCTCCTCCCAGCTCAGCTTGCGGCGCCGCGCCAGCACATGGCCGCTGCGCACCACCACCAGCAAGCGCTCGTTGCCCAGCGCCTCAAAGTCATAGGCCTCGCTGTCGCCGGCAATGCGGCGGCGGGCAATGGCCAGGTCAATGCGGCGCTGGTCCAGCAGGCGCAGCACCTGGTCGCTGGTATCGCCCATGATGCGCAGGCGCAGCTGCGGGCTCTGCGCTTTCATTTGGGCCACGGCCGTCATCACCAGGTCGGGCGCTGCCCCCATGATGGTGCCGATCGCCAGGTAGCCATAGCCGCCTTGGCGGCGCACCGCCAGGTCTTCGGCGCAGCGGTCCAGGCTGTTGAGCGAGGCCTCGGCAAAGCGCACCAGCTGCAGGCCCAGCGCGGTAGGGCGCATGCCGCGCGGCAGGCGCTCAAATAGCTGGCAGCCAAACATGTCTTCGATCTCGCGCAGCATGCGCGTGGCAGCGGGCTGCGACATCGCCAGGCTGATCGATGCGCGGTGCAGATTGAGGCTCGATCCCAGCGCCACCAGCATGTGCAGGTGCTTGTAGCGCAGGCGGTTGAGCAGGCTGCGCTGCAGCGGTGGCGCGGCCGTTAAAGCAGGTTTTACAGACATAAATAAAAAGTATCGGATATGACTGAAATTTGATTTGTTAGGCATCAATCATGCGCGTACATTCAGCTCCACACAAGAACGAATGACCTTTCAGGAGACAAACATGAACGCCTTCGCGCACACTTTTTTCAGACCCCCCGCCTCACGACGGCGCTAGCGCAAGCCGCGCCCCATCGGCGCTGGCTTGCCAGCGCCGCCTTCTCCTTTCTCGCTCCCGCAGCGCCCGCCATTTGGCCGGCGTTCAGGCCGCGCATTGTCTTTAAGGATTTGTCGTGAAAAAACTCCCCGCTCCCTTGCTCGCCAAGATTTCCTGGCGCCTGCTGCCCTTCTTGCTGCTGATGTACATCATGGCCTTTCTGGACCGGGCCAATGTGGGCTTTGCCAAGGTGGCCTTCCAGGCCGATACCGGCATCAGCGACGCCGCCTTCGCGTTTGGCGCTGGCGTGTTCTTTGTCGGTTATGCCCTCTTGGAAGTGCCCAGCAATCTGATCATGCACCGCATCGGCGCGCGCATCTGGATGTGCCGCATCATGGTCACCTGGGGCCTGGTGTCGGCCGCGATGATGTTTGCCCATAACGAGACCACCTTCTATGTGCTGCGCTTCCTGCTGGGCGTGGCCGAGGCGGGCTTCTTCCCCGGCGTCATCCTGTACCTCACCTACTGGTTCCCGGCCGCGCACCGGGCGCAGGCCATGGGCTTTTTCTACTTCGGCGCGCCGCTGGCCTTTATCTTTGGCAGCCCCTTGTCGGGCCTGCTGCTGGAGCTCGATGGCATGGGTGGCTGGCATGGCTGGCAATGGCTGTTTGCGGTCGAAGGCCTGATGGCCGTGGCCGTCGGTATCTGGTCGTATTTCTACCTCACCAACCGCCCGGCCGATGCCCAGTGGCTGACGGCCGACGAGCGCCGCCAGGTGCAGGACATCATCGACAGCGAAGAGCGCGCCAAGGGCGGTCACCAGCACAGCCTGCTCGCTGCCATGTGCCAGCCGCGCGTGCTGTACCTGGCCCTCGTGTATCTGCTGATCCAGGCCAGCGTCTACGGCGTGGTGTTCTACCTGCCCAGCCAGGTGGCAGGCCTCTTGGGCACCAAGGTGGGTCTGCAAGTCGGCCTGGTCTCGGCCATCCCCTGGCTCTGCGCACTGTTGGCCGCCTGGTGGGTGCCCGGCTTTGCCCAGCGCAGCCAAAAACCCCGCAGTGTGGCCAGCATGACCTTGCTCGTCGCCGCCATCGGCATGGCCGCATCGGTGAGTTTTTCCAGCCCGCTGCTGGGTGTTGCCGCGCTGTGCTTTGCGGCGGCCGGCTTTATCGCGGTGCAGCCGGTGTTCTGGACCTTTCCAGCCAACACGCTGGCAGGTGCTGCCGCAGCGGGCGGCATTGCGCTGATCAATTCGCTGGGTGCGGTTGGCGGCTTTGTCGCCCCCATCGTCAAGAACTGGGCCGAAGGCCATTTCCACTCACCCGCCGCAGGCCTGTACCTGCTGGCAGGCACAACGGTACTGGCAGCGTTGCTGGTGCTGGGCATCCGGGCCCGCATGGCGCCCGCTGCGCTGCAGCCCCGGGCCGCTGCCTAAATTGCATAAGGAGCAAACACCACCATGAGCCAGATCCCCACCATCAAGCAAGTGCGCGCCTATACCCTCAAAGGGGGCGGTGCCGACTACCACGACCAGGCCGATGGCCACTGGATCGACGACCACATCGCCACGCCAATGGCCAAGTACCCCGAGTACCGCCAGAGCCGCCGCAGCTTTGGCATCAATGTGCTGGGCACCCTGGTGGTCGAGATCGAGGACAGCGCAGGCAATGTCGGCTTTGCCGTCACCACCGGCGGCGAGCCCGCAGCCTATATCGTCGAGAAGCACCTGGCACGCTTTCTGGAAGGCGCCAAGGTCACCGACATCGAGCGCATCTGGGACCAGATGTACTGGTCCACCTTGTACTACGGCCGCAAGGGCATTGTCATCAACACCATCTCCGGCGTGGACCTGGCGCTGTGGGATTTGCTGGGCAAGGTGCGCGGCGAGCCGGTGCACCAGCTGCTGGGCGGCGCGGTGCGCGATGAGCTGCAGTTCTACGCCACCGGCGCGCGCCCCGATCTGGCGCAGAAGATGGGCTTTATCGGCGGCAAGATGCCCCTGCACTATGGCCCGGCCGAAGGCGAGGAAGGCCTGCGCCGCAACCTGGAGGAGCTGGCCACGATGCGCGAGCGCGTGGGCCCCGATTTCTGGCTGATGCTGGACTGCTGGATGAGCCTGGACCTGAACTACGCCACCCGCCTGGCCCAGGGTGCCCAGGCCCACGGCCTGAAATGGATTGAAGAGGCACTGCCGCCCGATGACTACTGGGGCTATGCGGCCCTCAAGAAGAACGTGCCCACCGGCATGCTGGTGACCACCGGCGAGCATGAGGCCACACGCTGGGGCTTTCGCCAGCTGCTGGAGATGGGTTGCTGCGACATCATCCAGCCCGATGTCGGCTGGTGCGGCGGAATCACCGAGCTCTTGAAGATCTCGGCACTGGCCGATGCCCACCAGGCGCTGGTGATTCCGCATGGCTCCAGCGTCTACAGCTACCACTTTGTGGCCACGCGCCACAACAGCCCCTTTGCCGAGTTTTTGATGATGGCGCCCAAGGCCGACGAGGTTGTGCCGATGTTCCACCCGCAGCTGCTGGGCGAGCCGGTGCCTGTGCAAGGCCGCATGCGCCTGTCGGCACTGGACAAGCCCGGCTTTGGTGTGGAGCTGAACCCGGCTTGCGAACTGCACCGTCCCTACACGCATTGATTACCCATTGATCACACACCGGTGGGCCAACGCTGATTGCCCACCCAGGAGACCTATCCATGGATTTGCCATTGAACCCTTTCAAGGCCGCGCTGCGCCGCAGCGAGCCGCTCTACGGTATCTGGGCCGGTTTTGCCACGCCCTATGCGGCCGAGATCATCGCCACCACCGGCTACGATTGGATGCTGGTGGATGGCGAGCATGCGCCCAACACCGTGCCGACGCTGCTGGCGCAGCTGCAGGCGGTGGCACCCTATGCCACGCACCCGGTGGTGCGGGCGGTGCATGGCGATGCGGTGCTGATCAAGCAGCTGCTGGACGCTGGCGTGCAGACCCTGATGGTGCCGATGGTCGAGACGGCTGAGCAGGCCCGCGCGCTGGTGCAGGCGATGCGCTACCCGCCGCATGGTATCCGGGGTGTGGGTGGGGGCCTGACCCGCGCCACGCGCTGGGATGCGGTGCCCGACTACATCCGCACTGCGCATGAGCAGCTCTGCCTCATCGTGCAGATCGAGTCGCGCCTGGGCGTGGAGAATGCGGCGGAGATTGCGGCCGTCGATGGCGTCGATGCCGTCTTCATCGGCCCGGCAGACCTGTCCACCGGCATGGGCCATGCGGGCGATGCCAGCCAGCCCGAGGTGCAGGACTGCATACGCCGCACCATCGAGACCACCCTGGCCCATGGCAAGGCCTGCGGCATTCTGGCGCCGCGCGAAGAAGATGCGCGCCGCTACACCGACTGGGGCTGCCGCTTTGTGGCCGTCGCCATCGATATCAGCCTGATGCGCCAGGCCGCCGTGGCCAACCTGGCACGCTACCGCGCGCCCACCCAGCCCGCCATTGTCTCTACCACCTACTGAGGACGACCCCATGCCAACCACCCCTGTTTTGCGCAATTACATTGCCGGTGCGTTCAGCGACAGCGCCGAGCTGCACGAGGTGCGCAACCCCGCCACGGGCGCGCTGCTGGCGCAGTCGCCGCTGTCAGCCCAAGCCGATGTGGACCGCGCCATTGCAGCGGCACGCGGCGCGCAAAAAGCCTGGGCGCGCCGCCCGGCGATCGAGCGCGCGCAGTTCCTGCGCCGCATTGCCGCTCGCCTGCGCGAGAACGTGGCGCGCATTGCGCGCACCATCACCGAGGAGCAGGGCAAGGTGCTGGGCCTGGCCGAGGTGGAGGTGAACTTCACCGCCGACTACCTGGACTACATGGCCGAATGGGCGCGCCGCATTGAGGGCGAAGTCATCAGCAGCGACCGGGTCAACGAGCAGATCTTTCTGCTGCGCAAGCCGATGGGCGTGGTGGCGGGCATCCTGCCCTGGAACTTCCCCTTCTTCCTGATCGCGCGCAAGATGGCGCCGGCGCTGCTGACCGGCAACACCATCGTCATCAAGCCCAGTGAAGAGACCCCCATCAACTGCCATGCCTTTACCGAGCTGCTGGCCCAGTGCGAGCTGCCCGCTGGCGTGTTCAACGTGGTCTATGGCCAGGGCGGCACCGGTGGTGCGCTGTCGGCCCATGCGGGCGTGGACATGATCAGCTTTACCGGCAGCGTGGGCACCGGCGAGCGCATTGCTGCCGCCGCTGCGCCCCATATCACCAAGCTCAACCTGGAGCTGGGTGGCAAGGCCCCTGCCATTGTGCTGGCCGATGCCGACCTGGACCTGGCCGTCAAGGCCATCCGCGATTCGCGCATCATCAACACTGGCCAGGTCTGCAACTGTGCCGAGCGCGTCTATGTGCAGCGCCAGGTGGCCGATGAATTTACCGCACGCATTGCCCAGGCGATGGCCGCGACCCGCTATGGCGACCCGATTGCGCAGACCGATGTGGAGATGGGACCGCTGATCAACCAGAAGGGTCTGGACAGCGTCGATGCGAAGGTGCGCCGTGCGCTGGCCGATGGTGCGCAGCTGGTCACTGGCGGGCAGGTCGCCGATCTGGGTGCCGGCTTTCACTACCAGCCCACGGTGCTGGCGGGCTGCCGCGCCGACATGGAGATCATGCGCAAGGAAATCTTTGGCCCGGTGCTGCCGATCCAAGTGGTTGAGGACCTGGACGAGGCGATTGCGCTGGCCAACGACTGCGAATATGGCCTCACGTCCTCGCTCTACACCCGCGACCTGTCCAAAGCCATGCAGGCGATGCGCGAGATCGACTTTGGCGAGACCTACATCAACCGCGAGAACTTTGAGGCGATGCAAGGCTTCCATGCCGGCGTGCGCAAGTCGGGCGTGGGCGGCGCCGATGGCAAGCATGGCCTCTACGAGTACACCCATAGCCATGTGGTGTACCTGCAGTCCTGATGGGGCTCTGCCGCTGAGGTGATGCAGCCTCCGCGATCCGCCTTAAAAGAAGGCCGCCAACCCAGGTGACCCGGGTTGGCGGCCTTTTGTTGTTGGCGTTGCGGCGATCGATCAGCGCTTGGCGCTCAGCCCTTCGACCACCGCGCGCACCTGCTGCAGTACCTCATCGGCCAGCGCTTGATCGGCCTTGACAACGCCGCGCGAGATGGCCATCGCGCCCACCAGTGCGGCGACCAGCGTGCTGGCCAGCGCCTGGCGTTGCTGCGGGTCACTGCTGGCCGGCAAGGCGGCCTCGATGCCGGCGCGCAGCTCGGTAAAGCCATCGCGAAAGCTGCGGCTCACCGCCTCGCTCTGGCGCCCGGCATCGCAGGCGGTGGAGACCAGCGGGCAGCCCCGGGTCATGTCATCGCGCACTTTGGGGTTCAGGTAGCTGTCCAGGTAGGTGGCCATCGCGTGGTCGCTCCGCTCGCTGGCCTGCTTGACCCGGCCAAAGCCTTGCCCAAAACCATGCGCCAGCGCTTGGGCTGCCAGGTCCTGCTTGTCGCTGAAATGCTTGTACAGGGCGCCCTGCGTCAGGCCCGCCTGTTGGCATATATCGGCCACGCCGGTGCCGTCGATGCCGCGTTCCTTGAACAGGGCAGCGGCGGCATCGAGCAGTGCCTGGCGGTTCTGTTGCGCTTGTTCCTTGGTGACTTTCATCGCAAATACCCTGCTTGAAGCTGTGCTTGACAGTTTTTGATTGTGATCGCTATCATTGTAACTCCTCCGTCGATAACCTCCAAATAACATGCTCGCTTCCCGACTCGCCGTGCTGCTCCAGCGCCATGGCGTCCATTACGCCTGGGTGATTGCCGCCATCACCTTTTTGGCCATGCTGGTCACCTCGGCGGCGTTGGGCCTACCGGGGGTGCTGATGCAGCCGCTGGCCGTCGAGTTTGGCTGGAGCGTGCGTGACCTGTCCTCGGTGTTTGCGACCCGCTTTGCACTGTATGGCCTGCTCGGGCCCTTTGCCGCGGTCATTTTGCTGCGCTATGGCGTATCGCGCGTGGTGGCGCTGGCCGCAGCGGTGATTGCCGGCGCCTTGCTGCTGGGCCTCATCATGCGCAACCTGGGCCAGGCCTTTGTGCTGTGGGGCATTGTGCTGGGCATGGGCACGGGCCTGACGGCCATGGTGCTGGGCGCGACGGTGGCCAACCGCTGGTTTGTGCAGCGCAAGGGCCTGGTCATGGGTTTGCTGGCGGGCAGCAGTGCCACCGGCCAGCTGCTGTTCTTGCCCGCCGCCGCCTGGCTGATTGCGCAGTACGGCTGGCGCTGGGCGCTGCTGCCAGTCGTCGCGGCATCGGCCGTGGTGCTGGTGCTGGTGCTGCTGTTCATGCGCGACAGCCCGGCGCAAATGCAGCTGAGCGCCTATGGCGCAGACCCCGCTGCCGCGCCCGTGGCCCCCGCGCCCCGCGCCAGCTGGAGCCTGCCGTTCAGCACCTTGGTTGCAGCTTCCAAAGTGCCGGCGTTCTGGATACTGGCGGGCACTTTCTTCATCTGCGGGCTCAGCACCAATGGGCTGATCCAGACCCACTTTGTCTCGCTCTGCGGTGACTATGGCCTGGGTCCGGTGCCAGCCGCCTCGGTGCTGGCGATGATGGGCATTTTTGACCTGGTGGGCACGACCTTGTCGGGCTATCTGTCGGACCGCTATGACAGCCGCAAGCTGCTGTTCTGGTACTACGGGCTGCGCGGGCTGTCGCTGTTCTGGCTGCCGTACTCCGAGTTCACGATCGCCGGCCTGTCGCTGTTTGCGGTGTTCTATGGCCTGGACTGGATTGCGACGGTACCGCCCACCGTCAAGCTGGTGGCCAGCGAGTTTGGCCCCGAGCGCGCAGCCCTGGTGTTTGGCTGGGTGTTTGCCGCCCACCAGCTGGGCGCGGCCGTTGCTGCCTATGGCGCGGGCCTGGCACGCTCGGTGCTGTCGTCGTACTCGCCCGCGTTGTTTGTCGCAGGCGCCGCTTGCCTGGTGGCGGCAGCGGCGGTGTTGTGGGTGCGCAAGCCGGTGGTGGCCATGCGCGCCGTGGGCTGACCGGTCCAGCGCCGGGCGCCCTGGCTCAATCGGCCCTTGCGCCCGAGCGTTTCACAATCTCGGCCCATTTCTTTTCTTCGCTGCGCATATAGGCCAGAAACTCTTGCGGGCTCGAGCCCACCGGCTCGGCGCCCATGCGCTGGTACTGCGCGGCCACTTCGGGCTTGCGCAAGGCCTGCTGCGCGGCCTGGGCCAGTTTATTGACGATCTCGGGCGGCGTGTTCTTCGGGGCCCAGAGGCCATACCAGGTGCTGGTGGCGTAGTCGGCAATGCCCGATTCCTGCATGGTCGGGATCTGCGGCAGCGAGCTCGAGCGCTTGGCGGTGGTGACCGCCAGCGCCTTGAGCTTGCCCGAGGTGATAAAGGGCATGGCCGAGGGCATGGAGTCAAACATCAGCTGGATCTGGCCGCCCATCAGATCGGTGAGCGCCGGCGAGCTGCCCTTGTAGGGCACATGCTGCATCGCAATGCCTGTCTTGAGCTTGAACAGCTCGCCCGACAGGTGCTGTGACGAGGCATTGCCGGCCGAGCCAAAATTGATGCTGCCCTTGCTCTTTTTCAGGTAGGCCACCAGCTCCTGCACGTTCGACACCGGCAGCTCGCTGTTGACCACCAGCACCAGCGGCACATCGACGATCTGCGTGATCGGTGCGAAGTCGTTGAACGAGTCATACGGCACCTTGTCGTAGACCGAGGGGTTGATCACCTGCAGCGAGGCGTTCGCCAGCAAGGTGTAGCCATCGGGCTGGGCCTTGGCGACCTGGGCTGCGCCCACCATGCCGCTGGCGCCGGGCTTGTTGTCGACAAAGATGGTCTGCTTGAGGCTCTCGCCCATCGAGATGGCGACGAGGCGCCCGACCAGGTCGGTGGGGCCGCCGGGCGGGTAGGGGATCACCAGCTTGATGGTTGAGGCCGGGTAATCGGCCGCCGATGCCGCGTGGGCGGCGGGCAAGCCGCTGCCCAGCAGGGCCAGCCCTAAGCCGGTATGCAGCAGCGATTGCAGGGCCTGGCGGCGCTGCGCGGAGTGGCGTTGTGTCATGTCTTGTCTCCTTGTATTTGTAGGGCGACCTTGCCCAGCACCTCGCGGCTGTGCAGCGCGTCCAGCGCCTCGCACAGCTCGTCCATGGCATAGACCCGCGAGATGTCGGGATGGATGGCGTCGCGCTGGGCCATCTCCAACAGCGCGGCCATCATGGCCTGCATGGCTGCGGCATGGCGCTGGCGCTCGTTGGCGGGCGTCCAGCCGATGTACTGGCCATAGAAGAAGCCGTGGATCGTCAGGTTCTTGACCAGTGCGATATTCATCGGCACCTTGGGGATCGTGCCGCTGGCAAAGCCGATGATGACGATGCGCCCGTTCTGGGCCGTGCAGCGCAGCGCCTGCAGCAGCAGGTCACCGCCTACCGGGTCAAACACCAGGGTTGCGCCTTTGCCGCCCGTCACCGCCTTGACCTGCTCGATCAGGTGCTGCGGATCGACCGCATGCTGCGCGCCATGGCGCAAGGCGGCCTGGCGTTTGTCTTCGCTGCTGGCGCAGGCAATCACCTGCACACCGGGTACCTGGGCGGCCAGCTCCACGGCGGCCGCGCCCACGCCCGAGCCCGCGCCCAGCACCAGCAGGCTGTCGCCCGCCCGCAGCGCCGCGCGCCAGTGCAAGGCCGTGTACGCCGTGCCGTAGGAGATCGGCAGCGCCAGCGCGCGCAGTGGATCGAGCGCCGCCGGCACCGCATACACGGTGCTGGCCTGCACCTTGGCCTGCTGCGCATAGGCGCCCCAGTCGCAGATAAACACGACCTGGTCGCCCACCTTTACATGGGCCACGGCGCTGCCGCATTGCAGCACCTGGCCCACGCCCTCGGTGCCCGGCACAAAGGGCAGCGGCGGGGTCTTTTGGTACTTGCCCTCGATCAAGAGGCCGGTGGCGTGGCTGACGGTGGCATGGTGCACGTCGATCAGCACTTCGTCAGGAGCCAAGGCGGTGGGGGGCGCGGTGGTCTGGACGGCGGTCACATCGCGGGGCAGGCCGAAGCTGCGGCAGACAATGGCTTTCATGGCTGCAGCTCCTTTCACAGGCCCACGACCTGGCGGGCCGCCAGCGCGTCGATCTCATCTTGCGCCAGTCCCAGGCTGCGCAGAATCTGCTGGCTGTCGGCACCAATGCGCGGCGCGGGCAGCGGTGCATCGGGCCTGGCCGGCCAGGGGGTGGCTGCCATCAACACCTCGCCAAAATCGGGCTGCTGCACGGTCTTGAACGTGGCCAGGTGCCGGGCCTGCGGGTGCTGCACCACATCGGCCGCGCTATGCACCACCGCATGCAGCACGCTGTGCTGGTTGAACAGCGCGCGCAGCTCGGCCAGCGGGCGGCTGGCGACAGCGCAGGCCAGGTCGGCATGCAGCACCGCCTTGTGCTGCAGGCGCAGCGCATTGCTGGCAAAGCGCGGGTCGCTGTCCCAGTCGGCCAGCTCCAGCGCCTTGCCAATGCGCAGGAACTGCTCGTTGTTCAGCGCCAGAATCGTCAGGCGGCCATCGGCCGCATCAAAGATGCCATTGGGCGCGCTGACGGCGGCCTTGACGGTCTGGCCGCCCAGCACTTCTTCCGACAGCGCGGTTGATTGCAGCGCGCAGCAGACATTGAACAGGTTCAGCTCCACATGCTGGCCCTTGCCGGTCTTCAGGCGCTGCAGCAGCGCCGCCGTGCAGGCCTGCGCGGCATAAACGCCAGTGGCAATGTCGGCCAGCAAAAAGCCGATGCGCTGCGGCGCGCCCTGCGCATCGCGGTTGCTGTTCATCAGCCCGGTGTCGGCCTGCATCACCGAGTCAGTCGCCGGGTTGTCGGCAAAGGGGCCGTCCGCGCCATAGCCGCTGATCGACACATAGACCGGCTCCAGGCCCAGCGCCTGGAGCGCGGCAAAGTCCAGCCCCAGGCGCTCCACCACCTGCGGGCGAAAGTTCTGCACCACCACATCGGCGCTGCGCGCCAGCTGCAGGATCAGCGCCTTGCCCTCGGGGTGCTTGGCATCGACTGCCAGGCTGTGCTTGCCGGCGTTGTAGGTGCTGGACAAGGTGCTGTGGCCATTGCGGGCTACGCCCACATGGCGGCCCCAGTCGCCCTGGGCGGGCTCGACCTTGATGACCTCGGCCCCCTGGTGGGCCAGCAGCTGGGCGCAGTAGGGGCCGGCCACGCCCTGGCTCAAATCCAGGACCTTGAAACCGGCGAGCGGGGTAAACCCCAGTGTTGACTCTGGCGTCACGTATTGTCTCCTTGCATGGCCCGGGCTATGCGACAGCAGCCCGGACGTTTGTTGTGAGACCCATGGTAGAAACAGGAGGCCGCTTTGGGAACTGCCAAAGCACAGCCATCAGTGGTGATTCAGAATCAACAATCAAAAGGGAGGCCGGCCATGGACCTGAACCTAGTGCGTTTGTTTGTGGCGATTGCCGAGTCGCGCAACCTGAGCGATGCGGCCCAGCGCTCGGGCGTGACGCGCTCGAATGTGTCGCGCCGGCTGGCGCTGCTGGAGCGGCAGTTTGGCGCGCAGCTGCTGCGCCGTACCACGCGGCATATGGAGCTGACCCAGGCTGGCCGCATCCTGCATGGCCAGTGCCTGCAGGCGCTCAATGCGCTGCAAAGCGCCCAGCTGCAGATCGACCAGATCCACCAGACCATCAGTGGCGAGATCCGCGTGCGCATCCCCACCGGCCTGGGACATTTCCACCTCAAGCCGCTGATCCTGGACTTTTGCCAGGCGCACCCCGATCTGCTGCTGCGTCTCGTTATCAACGACCAGATCCATGACCTGGTGGCCTCCAAGGTGGACCTGGCGATCCACATCACCTCGGCGCCGCTGGAAGACCATGTGGCCACGCGCGTCTGCGGCATCGAGTGGGGGCTGTTTGCTACCCCGGCGTATCTGCGGGCCCTGGGCCTGGCGCTGCAAACCCCGCAGGACATCAAGCACGCCCGGCTGCTGGCGCCCCTCAATATCCACCACCGGCTGGAGTTTTGGCGGCACAGCGATGGCCTGCATGAACAGGTGCAGAGCACGCCGTCGATCCAGTCGGGCGACTACCAGTTCCTGTTCAACGCCGCGATGGCAGACCTGGGCGTGGTGCTGCTGCCCTACTATGCTGTGCGGGATGCCATCGCCCAAGGCAGCCTGGTGCAGGTGCTGGGCGGCTTTGGCGTCAAAGGCGTGGGCGATGCGCTCTACATCGTGCGTGCACCCAACCGCCAGCCATCGGCAGCGACCTTGGCGCTGATTGAGCTGCTGGTCTCATCGATCCAGCAGATGGCGCCTGGCTGGCGCCTGGGCACGGTGGCTTAAATCCGTTGAACTGCCCATTGCTTGGGGCGGACCACTACACGCCAGCGGCCAGGCTGTAGACCGTCAAGCCGCCGTCTTCGCGGTCACGCATCAGCAGGCCAGCCTGGGCCATTTCCTTGGCAACGCAGTAGATCGTCGCTGCGGGCAGTGGAGCCCCACTTTGCGCCAGGTGCAAGGAGATGTCTGCGCATTTGACCTTGGAGCGGCCCAGCTGGACGATGGCCTCCAGCACCCGCAGCCGCGCGGGCGTGGGCCGTATGCGCACAAGGCGGCTGCGCTTGAACCAGTGGGCAGCGGGCAGGGCGGGCGCTGCCTTGCGGAGTGCGTGGTCATTATTCATCTGCGCATGCTGGCATGGAAACATGGAGCCGGTTTGTCGGACTATGGCAGTTTGTGTCAATGCCGGTAGGCCGCCGGGCCACTGCCGGTCGCAGCACAAGTCGGACACCCAGGGGCGCTGCGCCTGCGCCCCCTGGGTCTGGCTCCAGCGATCAAGCGCTTAGCCGATGCGCTGGCCGCGTGAGCGCATGCGCCAGGCGCCGATGACTGCGGTCAAGAGCGTCAGCAGTACGACGCTCCATTGCTGCAGGCTGGGGACGGATTTGACGCCGGCAGGCACTTCGGCGGCCGTCGTGGTGACGGTGGCGCTGGCCGTGCAGGGCTGTGCGGTGCCGCCGGTGCATTGGGCGGCAGGCTCGGCACTGCGCAGGCTAGCCTGGTTGGTCAGGCTGCTGCTGCCCGGCGCCGTGGCTGCAACCTGGGCTTGGAGCACATAGGTCAAGCTGGCGCCTACCGGCAGGCTGGCAATGGTCTCATTGAGCGGGCCGCTGCCCGCTGCAGCTGGGCAGGCCACGCCGCTGGCCGTGCAGGTCCAGGCGCCCAGCACCACGTTGGCAGGGGCTGGGTCGGCCAGCACTGCTTGGGTGATGGCTACCGGGCCGGCATTGCTGGCGGTGATGGTGTAGACCAGGCTGTCACCGGGCCGCACCGCGTTGGTGGCATTGACGGTCTTGCTCAGGCCCAGGATGGGCAGATCGGAGGCCGCCACGGTGCTCTGCGCCTGGCAGGGTGCAGCGGTCGGCGCGCTGGCAGGGGCGCACTGGGCTGTTGGCTCGCCCACCGCCAAGGAGGCGGTATTGACCAGGCTGGCGGGGGGCTGCGCGCTGACGGTGGTGCTCAGCTGGATCACCACACTGTCACCGGCGGCGAGTGAGGCGACAGTCACATCCACTGCGCCGGTGCCGCTGGCGGGCACGCAGGGCGCAGCGCCGCTGTTGCTACAGGTCCAGCTGGCATTTTCCAGGCCGGCAGGCAAGGGGTCGGTGATATGGGCCTGGGTGACGGGCACCTGGCCGGCGTTGTGCGCGGTGATGGTGTAGTTCATCGGCTGGCCGGCATAGACCGTGCCGGTCGCCTGTGCCGTCTTGCTCAGTTGCAGCAAGGGGTTGGGCCACAGATCGACCGTCACCGAGGCATTGCAGGGCTTGGCCTGGGTCTGGGCCGTGGCCGGGTTGTAGCACAGCCATTCGGCATTGCTGGCCGCCACGCTGGCGGTGTTGCTGACCTGGTCCATGCGGGTGGCGATGCTGTCCACTGTGGCGACCACGGTGTAGACCAGGCTGGCATTGGCGCGCATGCTGGCGATGGTCTGGCTCAGCACCCCGCCCGCGGCGAGGCTGCCACTGGCTTGAGGGCAGACTGCGAGACTGCCGACGGGCGACTGGCAGCTCCAGGTGGCTGAGGCAAAGCCGGCGGGCAAGCTGTCTGACAGGGCAACGCCCGTCAGCTCGGCCGCGCCTTCGTTCTTGACGGTCACCGTGTAGGTGGCGGTTTGCCCGGCATAGAGCGGGCCGGTCGCGTCCACGGTCTTGGTCACGCTGAGCAGCGGGCTGGTGGCCACCGATGCCGATGCGCTGCAAGGCGTGGGAAAGCCATCGCGGGCAGCGCAGCTGAGGGTGCTGGTGGCAGGCGGCTCGATGGTGGCCGTGTTGGTGATGACCGTGGCACCTGCGGGCAGCGGGTTGCTGAAGCGCGTATTGACGCGGAACACCAGGGCGCTGCCAGCGGGCAGGGTTGGCAAGACGCTATCGAGCGGAAAGCCGCCCGTGGCGGGCACCGGGCAGACGGCTGCGCTGCCGGCGGGGCGGCTGCAGCTCCAGGTGCTGCCGGCCGTTTGCAGGCCATCGGGCAGGGTATCACGCAGGCGCGTGCCGCTGGCGTCGCGCGTGCTGGCATTGGTGACCGTGATGTTGTAGAACACGGGGGCGTTGGCGCTGGCCAGACCGGTGTAGGCACTGCCATCGTTGTTGACCGCTTGCTTGGCCACCGACAGCGGCGGCGAGCACGAGGCCGTGCCACTCGACTGCACCAGCAGGCCCGAGGGGTCGCCCTGGTTGCCGACGACGACATAGATCGTATTGGCGCCGGTTCTAAAACCATGGTTGAGCACCACCGGTACATTGCCGCCGGCACCAAAGCCGCCAACGCCTAAACTGCTGCCGTTGTTGGTGTAATCAAATACTGCATCATTGACCAGAATGCGCTTGACCTGGTTATCCACATACAGGCTCAGGCTCAGATTGAAACTGTCGGGGTCAACGGACGGGTCCAGGCTGAATTGGTATTGGTAGACGTAATAGCTTCTGCCGTATTGCACGCCGATCCATTGGGCATTGCCAAACGGCGACTGCACCCAGGCGCCATTGCCGGCGCCGGGGCGGTCTACCGGGCCTTGGGCATAGCTCAAGGCGGCAGCGGCGGCCGGCGTGGTGATATCGCCCAAGGCTGAGGCAATGGACCAATGCGCATCGAGGCTGCCCAGCGCCAGCTTGGGGCTGTTGATGCTGTAGCCATTGCTGCCGTCAATGCCGGTATTGAAGATGGCCGGGTCCGTGCTGCATGAAATAACAGGCGCAGTTTGGGCCTGGCCCACCAGGGGATGCAGAAGTGCTGCCACCGCACATCCCAGGCCCACATAATGGGCCATCGCTATTCTGAAGCCTTTCATTGCATTCCTTTGTAAATAAGTTTATTCAATCCTGTTATGCATGGTAGTAGGATGAACAAGCGGCAGGAATGCGGCAATGTCAAACATCTTCAGGCTGGAGATTGTTTGACAATCTTTACGAATGCGGGCGATGCAGTTGATGCAGTGCAATGCTTGAGGTGCATCAAGGCAGCTGGTGGCTAAAGGGGGTGATGCGGGGGAGGCCGGTCGGTGCAGGGCGCTCGCCGCAGACCGTCGCACAAGGGTCTCAGACCTTTGTGAAAAAAGAATCATTATCAATTATGATCTTGCGGTTGTTTGTGTTTCCTCAACGGCCCCGCCCATGCCACAGCACCCGCTCCATCCTGAGGTGGAGACTATTTTTCGCCAGCACCACGCATGGCTGCGTGGGCGCCTGATGCTGCGCGCATCCAGCCACAGCGAGGCGGAAGATGTGGCATCGGAGACCTTTTTGCAGTTGACCGAAAAGGGCACTTCTACAGAAGGCGAGCAGCTGGATATCCGGCACCCGCGCGCTTTTTTGTCGACGGTGGCCAAACGCATCCTCATCAAGCTCTGGCAGCGCCAGGATCTGGAGGTGGCCTACCAGGACACGCTGCGCCATATGCCCGAGGCGGTGGCGCTGTCGCCTGAGACGCATGCCATGCTGGTCGAAGCCATCTGCCAGATCGACCGGGCGCTGGCCGCGCTGCCGCTGCCGGTCAAGACGGTGTTTCTGCTGTCGCGGCTGGAAGGCATGCGCTACCCGCAGATTGCAGCGCACATGGGCATCTCGCAGGCCACCGTCGAGCGCCATATGCGGCGCGCGCTGCTGCAGTGCCTCAGCTGCGCGCCATGAGTGGTGCATCCCTGCCCAGCGCCGCGTTGCGCGCCGCCGTGGATTGGCTGGTGCGCCATGAGGCGGAAACGATGAGCGCGGCCGACCACCAGGCTTTTGCGCACTGGCTGCAGCAGGATGCGCAGCACCAGGCGGCCTGGGCGCGCGTGGGCTCGGCGCTGGCCGAGCCGCTGACGGCGGTGCGCAGCCTGCAGGCCCATACCGACGGCCTGCATGCCCAGGCCGCCATGCAGGCGCTGTTCCAGACCCGCCGCCGCCGCGTGCTGCGCGGCGCGTTAGCGCTGGGCGGTATCGGTGTGGCCACCGCGCTGGTCGCAGACCGGCTGACGCCGCTGGGCCAGTTGATGGCCGATTGGCACACCGGCACCGGCGAGCGGCGCGAGTTCACGCTGGCTGATGGCACCACCGTGCTGCTCGATGCCCGCTCTGCGGTGGATGTGCGCGATGCCGCGGGCAGGCCCGCGCTGCAGCTGCGCGCCGGGGCCTTGATCGCCACACGGCGCTATGCCGGAGCCGCTCCATTGCAGATCCAGACCCGCGATGGGATGGCGCTCTTCGACGCCGGCCGCATGATGGCCCGGGTACATGCGGAGCGCACGGACATGGTGGCGCTGGAGCAGCGCCTGACGCTGCAGCCCCGCGAGGCGGCGCAGACCTTGCTGCATGCAGGGCAAGGCGCGCGCTTCAGCGCCCGGCAGCTCCAGCCCCTGGCGGGCAACGCGGTGCAGCGCGCGGCATGGCAGCAAGGCATGCTCGCCGTCGATGACTGGCCGCTGGCCGATGTGGCCCAGGCGCTGCAGGCCTATTTTTCTGGCTATATCCGCGTGGCCCCTTCGGTGGCGGATCTGCGTGTGTTTGGCATCTTCAGGCTGGAGGTGGAGGAGCTGCTGGGCACGCTGGGCCAGATGCTGCCGCTGCAGATCCAGCGTTGGGGGCCGTTGATCACGATTGGCGCGCAAGGTGGGCGCTGAAGGCAAAACCCCCTCTGTTGCGCGACCACATGCGCGCGACCCTATGCAAATAGATGAGGGGTTTTTCGGTTTCGGCGCACTGGTTAAGTAGTACCCAACGAAAAGGAACTTCTGCCGTGACCACTTCCCGCCTCCAGCGCCGCCATGCCGGTGCTCCATCGACCGTGCGCAGCTGTGCTGAACGCTCGCCCCTCCATGTGCTGGCCTTGGCTGCCTTGCTGACCTCTGCGCTGGCCCCTGCCGCCAGCCGGGCTGCCGATGCGCCCCCAGCCGCTGCCGTGCAGCTCGACATTCCTGCGGGCAGCCTGGCCGATACCCTGACCCGCATTGGCCAGCAGACCGGGCGCAGCATCGTTGCCGACCCCGCTGTGCTGCAAGGCCAGCGCAGTGCCGCGATCCAGGGCCACTGGACGGCAGAGCAGGCGGTGCGCAAGGCGCTGGAGGGATCGGCGCTGCAGGTGCAGACCTTGAACGGTGGCGCGCTGCAGATCCGTAAGCCAACAACTCCGCAGCAACCGGTGGCAGAGGCCGCGCCCGCAGCAGCCGCTGCCACGCCTGCCGAGGCAGCGGCGGCACCTGCGTCACCTGCAGATGCCAGCCACCAGCTGCCCACCGTGGTGGTGACTGACCAGCGTTCCGACAGCTCATTGATGCAGCCCACCCGCCAGGTCACGGTGATCGAGGGTGAGGAGCTCGATGACCTGCGCGCCACCTCGGCCAATCTGAACAGCCTGCTGGCCAAGAGCGTGCCGGGCATGTCCGATTCGAGCCGCAACATGAGCGATTTCGGCATGACCTTGCGCGGCCGAAATGTGTTGGTGCTGGTCGATGGCATTCCGCTCAATACCAACCGCGACACGGCGCGCAATCTGGTCAATGTGGAGATGAGCCGCATCGAGCGGGTGGAGGTGCTGCGCGGCAGCAATGCGATCTACGGCAGTGGTGCAACAGGTGGCGTGATCTCGGTCACCACCCGCCCGGTCGGCGGCCAGCCGGTGGCGCGCACGACGCTGGGTTTTGACAGCGCGCTCTCGCGCCTGAGCGGCGACGGCCTGGGCGGCCAGGTGCAGCACTACCTGTCGGGCGCGGGTGAGGTGGTCGACTATGAGGTCGATATCTCGGCCCGCCGCATGGGTGGCGCTTTTGATGGACATGGCGACCGCATTGCGCCCGATGCCAGCCAGGGCGATCTGTTCGATTCAAACACCTACAGCCTGGGCGGCAAGATCGGCTTTCGCATCGATGGCAACCAGCGCATCCAGCTGGCGGCCAGCCAATTGCGTGCGCACCAGAAGACCGACTACGCCAACGACCCCAGCGTCAACCAGGCGCCGCTGGGTTCGTTGGCGGCCCGCGCGATCCGGGGCCTGAAGCTGGCCGAGCAGAACCAGGTCGAGAACAGCCTGCTGAGCGCCAGTTACGAACACAAAGACCTGGGCGGCAGCCTGCTGAGCGCGATGGTCTACGGCCGTGACAATTTCGTGCGCTTTGCGCCCTTTGATGCGCGCAGCAACAGCAACCGGGGCAACTTTGTCGACCAGGTGATGCAGAACAACAAGGTGTTTGGCGGGCGCCTGACCATCACCACGCCGATTGGCGACGACAAGCGCACCAAGCTGGTCTGGGGCGCAGACTACATCCAGGAGCGCAGCAATATGCCGCTGGACACCTTTGATGCCGCCACCTACGACGCGAGCGGCGGCCTGGTTTTCCAGCCCACCGGGCAGCGCATCTACATGCCCTGGGTCACCGTCAAAAGCGCGGGCGCCTTTGGCCAGCTGCAGCACAGGTTCAACGACCAGTGGTCGGCCGAAGGCGGCTTGCGCTATGAGAAATCGCAGGCCAGCTTTGCAGATTTTCAGCCGCTGTCGCAGTCGCGCCTGCCCAACCCGGCCACCGTGGCCGGTGGCAAGGTCTCGTATGACGCGGTGCTCTACAACCTGGGCCTGGCCTTCAAGCCATGGAAGGACCATGAGTTCTACACCTCGTTCAGCCAGGGCTTTGACCTGCCCGATGTGGGCCTGCAGCTGCGCAATGCCGGTGCCAAGTTCGACATCAATGCGTCCGATCTGGAGCCGGTCAAGACCGACAACTATGAAATCGGCTGGCGCGGCACGTTCGGCAACACCATGGCGACCCTGGCGCTGTTCCAGTCACGCTCGGACCTGGGCGCTGTCCAATCTTTCAACAACGGCCTGCACCTGACCCGCACGCGCGAGCGCATCCGCGGCGTGGAGCTGACCACCGACCACTATGCCGATCACTGGTCCACCGGAGGCACCATCACCTGGATGCAGGGGCGCGAGACGCCGCCCGGCGCCAGCAGCGACCAGCCGATGACGGGCTACCGCATCCCGCCGCTCAAGATCACGGGCTATCTGCAGTACAACCCCAGCAGCCGCTGGAGCCTGCGCAGCCAGTTCAACTGGTTTGGCGCACGCGACTACCGCCTGGCCGATGGCAAGACCCAGTTTGCCCGCGCGGATGTGAAAAGCTACTACAGCGTCGATGTCGTCGGCCGCTACCAGTTCGACAACAAGAACCAGGTCACTGTCGGTGTGCAGAACCTGTTCAACCGCTACTACCTGCCGCTTTACAGCCAGCTGATGCGCAGCGGCAAGAACGACAGCCGCCTGCCAGCGGCGGGGGCGACCTTGACGGCGAGCTATACGCATAACTGGTGATCTTGGGGCGTGGCAGAAGCCGCCAACGAAAAAGCACCCTCGGTGGGGTGCTTTTGCTGTTCTGGCGGAAGCTCAGGGATTCGAACCCTGGAACCCTTTCGGGTTGCCGGTTTTCAAGACCGGTGCAATCGACCACTCTGCCAAACTTCCTGGAGGCTGCTGGGCGGAGTGGTCGCCTCGCAGCATCAGGGATTGTATGCGAATTCCGGCCCGCCGCCTCAGTGGCGGGCGGGCTCCGGGTCGTCCTTGAGGCGGCTGTGGGCCAGCGCGCCAGCGGCTTCCAGGATCGGGTAGGCGACCGAGCACAGCAGCGAGTTGATGCGCTTGAGGTCGCTGATCAGGTCGATGTGCAGCGAGCTGGTCTCGATGCTGGGGACGGTGTTGTGCGACAGGCGCTCCAGGTGCGAGGCGGAATAGGCGAGCTCCAGGTCGCGGAAGCGCGCTTTTTCTTCGAGCAGCTTTTGCGCATCGCGCACATTGCCCGAGAGGAACACGCTCATCGCCAGGCGCAGGTTGTCCAGCAGGTGGGCGTGCAGCTCGTTGATCTCTTCCATGCCCTGCTTGCTGAACTGGCGGCGCTTCTTGATCTTCTTGTTTTCGACGTCGGTCAGCACGCGCTCGATGATGTCGCCGATCTGCTCCATGTTGATCGTGAAGTTGATCACTTCGGTCCAGCGCTGGCTCTCGCGTTCGTCCAGTTCGGCGCGCGAGATCTTGGTCATGTAGTACTTGATGGCCGAGTACAGCTCATCGACCGTGTCATCGAGCTTGCGCAGGTCTTGCGACAGCTGCTGGTTGTCGGTCTGTACGACGTTGTGCAGGCCGATCAGCATGGATTCGACCACATCGGCCTGGTGCAGCGCTTCACGCGCGGCGCAGGAGATGGCCAGCGACGGGGTGGACAGGGCCGATGCGTCGAGGTGGCGTGGGCGCTGGGGGCCCTTGTTGGCTTCTTCCTTGGGCAGCAGCTTGCGCATCCAATCGCCGATCACGCCGGTAAACCAGATAAAGCCCAGGGTGTTGAGGATGTTGAAGGCCAGGTGGAACAGCACCGCCGAGCGGCCCGCATCATTGATGTAGGGCATCGCATAGGTAGACCACAGACCGACGAAGGGCGCGACGATGGCCACGCCCATGATCTTGAAGACCAGGTTGCCAATGGTGACCTGGCGCACTTCGATGCTGGATTTGGCCGTTTGCAGCACGGCCAGCACACCGCTGCCCAGGTTGGCACCCAGCACCAGGCCCAGGGCCATATCGCCGGTGATGGCGCCCGACGCGGCCATGGCCGCGATCAGCAGCACGATGGCGAGGCTCGAGTAGGCGATGACAGCCAGGATCGCGCCCAGCAGCAGCTCCATGAAGAAGTCGCTCTTGACGCTGACCAGCAGGGTGCGCACGGCCTCGGACGCAAGCAGCGGCTCGGTGGCCTCGACGATCAGGCGCAGCGCCAGCAGCATCAGGCCCAGGCCGATAAAGACGCGGCCCACCCGTCCGGGCGTGGAATCCTGCTTGGAGATGAACAGCACGACGCCCGAGAAAATCAGCAGCGGCGAGAGCCAGGACAGGTCGGTGGAGAACAGCACCGCCATCAAGGCGGTGCCCACGTCGGCGCCGCGCATGACCGACAAGGCGGCGGTGAGCGGTATCAGGCCCTGGCCGACGAAGGACGCGGTCATCAGGGAGGTGGCACTGCTGGACTGGACGAGGGCCGTGACCCCGATGCCCGAGAGCATCGCGGTAAAACGGTTGCTCATACTGCGCGCCAGCAGGTTGCGGAGGTTGGCGCCAAAGACGCGCAGCACCCCTGTGCGCACCATATGAGAGCCCCACACCAGCAGCGCAATGGCGGCAAGAAGATTGAGCAAGTGTTTCATAAGGCGAACCGGACACTATACCCCTGATAAGCGCGCTGCGCTGTAGGGCGAATGCCAATGTGTCTCTTTTTATGCAGGCCAGGCGGTGATGGGCGCCTGGCAGCGGCTGTTGCGGAGGCGGGTAGGCCCCCGATAAAAAACACCGCCGTCGCATGGCGAGGGCGGTGCCTGGGTATTGACTATAGATGCGGCGGAAAGCCTGATCAGCCCTTTTCGCCCCGGCGCATGCGCAGCAGCTCGTCCAGAATCAGCAAGAAGGCGCCCAGGCAAATGGCCGAATCGGCCAGGTTGAAGGCTGGGAAATGGCTGCCCATCCAGTGGAAGTCCAGCATGTCAACCACATAGCCGTGGCGCATGCGGTCGACCACATTGCCGATGGCTCCGCCCATGATGCAACTGAGCGCCAGGCAAAACAGGGCCTTGTGGCTGTGGCGGTAGAGCTGCCAGACGATGACGGCCGTCACCACCACCCCAATGCCGGTGAACAGCCAGCGCTGCCAGCCGCCGGCGCTGGCCAGGAACGAGAAGGCCGCGCCAGGGTTGTGCGCCCGCACGATGTTGAAAAAGCCAGTGATCGTGGTGTAGTCGCCCAGCTGGTAGTGGGCCAGGATCCATTCCTTGCTCCACTGGTCCAGCCAGAAAATCACCGCAGCAATCACCAGCCACAGCACAAACCGGCCTTTGCCGGCGCTGCCCACAGCAGGGGTGGCGGCGGCGTTCATCAGGCCATCAGGCGGGTTTCACCCGCGCCATGGAGGTTGCTGTCGCAGCGGCCGCACAGGGTGGGGTGGGCCGGGTTCTGGCCCACATCGTCGCGGTAGTGCCAGCAGCGCTCGCACTTGGCCTTGTCCGATGGGTTGACGGCCACGCTCAGCGCATCACCGGCGGCCACCGTGGCGGCCGACGTGATCAGCACAAACTTCAGGTCGTCGGCCAGGGTCTGCAGCAGCGCCAGGTCTTCGGGCTGGGCGCTGATGGCCACTTCGGCCTGCAGCGATGCGCCCACCTTGCCATCGGCACGCAGGGTTTCGATGTCCTTGTTGACCACATCGCGGATCTCGCGGATGCGCGCCCACTTGGCCAGCAGGGCTTCGTCGCCGGCGGGCAGGTCGCAGAAGGTCTCCAGGAAGATGGTCTCGCTGCTGCCGACGATTTTCCAGGCCTCTTCGGCGGTGAAGGACAGGAAGGGCGCCATCCAGCGCAGCATGGCCTGGGTGATCTGGTGCAGCGCGGTCTGGGCCGAGCGGCGCGCCAGGCTGCCTTCGGCGCTGGTGTAGAGGCGGTCCTTGAGGACATCCAGGTAGAAGCCGCCCAGATCCTCGGAGCAGAACAGCTGCAGCTTGGCCACCACCGGGTGGAACTCATAGACCTTGTAGTGTGCCAGCAGCTCGGCCTGGAACTGCGCCGAGCGGGCCAGCGCCCAGCGATCGATCTCCAGCATGTCCTCGTAGGCCACCGCATCCTTGGCGGCGTCGAAGTCGCTGATGTTGGCCATCAGGAAGCGCAAGGTGTTGCGGATGCGGCGGTAGGCATCGACCACGCGGGCGAGGATCTTGTCGTCTATACCCAGGTCACCCGAGTAGTCGGTCGAGGCCACCCACAGGCGGATGATCTCGGCGCCCATCTTGTTGCTCACATCCTGCGGTGCCACGGTGTTGCCGACCGACTTGGACATCTTCTTGCCCTGGCCGTCAACAGTGAAACCGTGGGTGAGCAGGCCCTTGTAAGGCGCGCGGCCAAAGATGGCCGAGGCCAGCAGCAAGGAGCTGTGGAACCAGCCGCGGTGCTGGTCATGGCCTTCCAGGTACAGGTCGGCCTCGGGGCCGCTGTCATGGTGGTGCTCGGCGTGGGTGCCGCGCAGCACATGCCAGAAGGTCGAGCCCGAGTCGAACCAGACTTCGAGGATGTCGGTGCTCTTGGTGTAGAGCTTGGCTTCGTCGGCGCCCAGGATCTCTTCACCGGTCACGCGGCTCCAGGCCTCGATGCCGCCCTTGGCAACGATTTCGACGGCCTGGTCGAGGATCTCCATCGTGCGCGGGTGCAGCGCGCCGGTGTCCACATGCAGGAAGAAGGGGATGGGCACACCCCAGCTGCGCTGGCGCGAGATGCACCAGTCGGGGCGCCCGGCGATCATCGCGCGCAGGCGTTCCTGGCCGTTTTCCGGGTAGAAGCTGGTGTGCTCGATGGCGTCCAGCGCGATCTGGCGCAAGGTCTGTGCGGGCTTTTGGGCCGGGTCGGTGAACACGCCTTCGCCTTCGTCCATGCGGATGAACCACTGGGCGGCGGCGCGGTAGATCACCGGCGTCTTGTGGCGCCAGCAATGCGGGTAGCTGTGGGTGATGGTCTTGGTGTCCATCAGGCGGCCGGCAACCTTGAGCGCGTCCAGGATGACGGGCACAGCCTTCCAGATGTGCTGGCCACCGAACAGCGGCAGCTCGGGCTCATAGACACCATTGCCCTGCACTGGGTTGAGGATGTCCTTGTAGTCCATGCCGTTGTTCACGCAGGAGTTGAAGTCATCCAGGCCGTAGGCGGGCGCCGAGTGCACGATACCGGTACCGTCGTCGGCCGTGGCATAGTCGGCCAGGTAGACGGGCGAGATGCGGTCATAGCCCTTGTCCACATGGGCCAGCGGGTGCTTGAAGGGCATGTGGTCCAGCATCTTGCCGGGGGCCGATGCGATCACCTGGCCTTCGATGCCCCAGCGCTCCATGCACTTGTCGACCAGCGCGCTGGCCAGGATCAGCAGGCCGCGCTCGGTATCGACCAGGCTGTATTCCAGATCGGGGTTGACGTTCAGGGCCTGGTTGGCCGGGATGGTCCAGGCCGTGGTCGTCCAGATGACGATGAAGGCCTCCTTGTCCAGCTTGGCCAGGCCAAAGGCGGCTGCCAGCCGGGCCGGGTCGGCCGCCGGGAACATCACATCCAGCGTCTGGCTTTGCTTGTCGGCGTATTCGATCTCGAACTCGGCCAGCGACGAGGCGCAGTCAAAGCACCAGTAGACGGGCTTGAGGCCCCGGTAGACAAAGCCCCGCTCCATGACCTTCTTGAGTGCGCGCAGCTCGCCCGCCTCATTGGCATAGTTCATGGTCTTGTAGGGGTGGTCCCAGTCGCCCAGCACGCCCAGGCGCTTGAAATCCGCCATCTGCTGGCCGATCTGCTCGGTCGCAAACGCGCGGCTCTTGGCCTGCATCTCGTCACGGGGCAGATTGCGGCCATGGAGCTTTTCGATCGCGTTCTCGATCGGCAGGCCGTGGCAGTCCCAGCCTGGCGCGTACAGCGCGTCATAGCCTTCCAGTTGGCGGCTCTTGACGATCATGTCCTTCAGGATCTTGTTGACGGCGTGGCCGATGTGGATCTTGCCGTTGGCGTAGGGCGGGCCGTCGTGCAGGATGAACTTGGGCGCACCGCTGCGCGCATCCCGCAGGCGCTTGTAGATGCCTTGGTCCTCCCAGTCCTTGACCCAGCCGGGCTCGCGCTTGGGCAGATCGCCGCGCATCGGAAACGGGGTGTCGGGCATGTTCAAGGTGGCGCGGTACGCAGAGGCCTTTTCTGCGGGGGACGATTTGTCGGACATAAATACCTTCAAAGCAAAACATGGTCCTGATCCGGGCGGGGTGATCATGCCGGTCAGTGGAAAAATGTATAGCGCAGAAGCGTTGTCTGACGTGCACGTGGTGCAGGCGAGTGCGGACTTCTGCGCGGCACGGCGCAGTCAAGTCAGCGTCAAATTCGGTCGCGCGTGGTCTGGCGACGGGTTTCGGCGTGGCTCGCCGTATGGAAGAAGGCACGGGCATCCGCGCAGTCCTTGGCAATCCCTGTGGTCAGGGCGTCCAGACTGTCGTATTTAAGCTCGTCGTGCAGTTTGTGTAGAAGTTCCACTCGGATGATTTTACCGTATGCCCCGTCTCCACCCAGTTCCGCGGGCCATTGCAGGCAATGCGTCTCCAGCAGCACGCGGCCGCCGTTGACATCGTTGGGGTCTAGCGAGGGGCGCACGCCCAGGTTGGCGACGCCGGGCAGCGGCTGGGCCGACAGGCCGTGCACCAGCACCACAAAGATACCGCTGGCAGCGGGTTTCCAATGGTCAAAGCGCAGGTTCAAGGTGCGAAAACCGTCGCCCGCGCCCGCGCGGCTTTCGGCTAGTTGCCGGCCCAGCTTGCGGCCGTGCACCACATGGCCCGATATCGCATAGGGGTAGCCCAGCAGCTTGGCCGCCGCCGTCATCTCGCCCTGGCCCAGCGCCTGGCGCACTGCCGTGCTGGACACGCGCAGGCCATCGGACTCGTAGCTGTTCATGCGCGCCACATCAAAGCCCTGTTTGCGGCCGGCCTCGACCAGCATCGCGTAGTCGCCCGCGCGCTGGTGGCCAAAGCGGAAATCATCGCCCACCAGCAGGTAGCCGGTGCCCAGCCCCTTGAGCAGCACATCGCCGATAAAGGCCTGCGGGGCCTGCGCAGCCAGCCGCGCATTGAAGGGCAGCACAATCGCCTGGTCAATGCCGCATTGGGCGAGCTGGTCGAGCTTATCGCGCAAGGTGGAGATGCGGGCGGGCGCCAGGTCGGGCTTGTTCAGCACTTGGGCAAAGTAGTCGCGCGGGTGGGGCTCGAAGGTGAGCGCGCAGCTGGCCAGACCCCGGCGCTGCGCTTCGCTGCGCAGCAGCGCCAGCATGGCCTGGTGGCCCCGGTGCACCCCATCAAAATTGCCAATGGTCAGGGCGCAGTGCCGGGTGACCTCGGGGTGGTCAAGTCCTCTGAAGATTTTCATCTTTGCTTTGTTTTTTGTAGCGGCTTGCGCTTTCGAGCCGCGCGCTGGTGTGCAATTTCACAATAAAAGTGTATATTGACCATTATGACTTGGTGCCCGGGTCTGCGTGCAGCATGTGCGTGGGTCGCGGCATTTTTCGTGGCCAGGCGCCGCGCGGGTCAACGGTATTTCGGTTCAATTCCCAATGCGCAGGAGGCCCATTGTGAAGGTGTTGAAGTTATCGGCAAGTGGCGTTCCGCAATCCTGGATCACGTTGCAGGAGGCGGTGACGCACTACGCAGCAGGTGATGTGCGCTGGGAGGCGGGCTCGAGTGTGGCCTGCTTCCGCGGCGGGCATAACGCCATCACCGGCCTGCAGTCACGCATCGAGGTGGCCAGCATCATCGGCACCCGTGGCAAGCCTGGTATCGACCCCTTTGCGATGCGCATGACGCTCACCAACAGCAAGCTGTTTGGCCGTGACCGCCATATCTGCGCTTACTGCGGCGAGCATTTTGACGAAGAACACCTGACCCGTGAACACGTCATTCCGGTGTCCCAAAAGGGGCCCGATACCTGGATGAATGTGGTGACGGCCTGCGCCTCCTGCAACCACCACAAGGCCGGCCGCACGCCCGAGCAGGCGCATATGCCGCTGCTCTATGCGCCCTACACCCCCAGCCTCTGGGAAGACTTCATCCTGCGCAACCGCCGCATCCTGACCGACCAGATGGAGTTCTTGATGGCCCATGTGCCCAAGAGCTCACGTCTGACGGCTTGAGTGCTGTCTTCGCCACCCCCAGCAAAAAGGCCTTGCCGCAAGACAAGGCCTTTTCCTTTGGCGGACTCTCAGAGCGGTGGGCTATCAGGCCTCCTTGGGCTTGTAGGCGGTGACCACAAAGCCATCGACGGCCTGGCCCGCTTCCATGCGCAGCTCCACATCGCGCGTGTCGACACGGTCAAAGCCGGCAGCCTTGGCCAGGCGCACGGTGCTGCTCAAGGTGTGGGTGTAACGGCCAAAGGGCTGCAGCTGGCTGTCCGGGCCGGTGACATCACCGTGCTCACACGAAAAGATCAGCACGCCGCCGGGGGTCAGCACGCGGTAGGCATCGGCCAGGGTTTGCTGCAGGTCGCCGACATAGATCAGCACATCCAGCGCGGTGATGGCCTCGAAGGTGTTGGCCGGGGTGGCCGCCAGCGCTTCGAGCAGGTTGACCTGGTGGAACTTGTAGTAGACCTTGTGCTTGGCCGCTTGCTCGAGCATCTTGGCCGACATGTCCACACCCAGGATGTAGCCGTCGATCGCGCCCAGCGTCGCACCCAGCAGGCCGGTGCCGCAGCCCAGGTCCAGCAGGTTGAAGCGGCGGTCCGGGAAGATCTGCAACAGCTGGTCGGCCACCTGCTTGGGCAGGCTATAGGCCAGATGGCGCACCATATGCATGTCATAGACCGAGGCCATGCCATCGAACATGTGGGTGGTCAGCTCGACCGGCACATGCGCGGGCACCTGGCCCTGGGCCAACTGGTGGTAGTACTGGTAGATCTTGTCATCGGGCTGCAGCGCCAGCAGTGCCGTGGTATCGGGCAGGGCGTCCTGCATGGTGCCACGCGCTTGCAGCATCTGCACCCGGCCGATACGGGCCAGGTGGTCTTTCGGATCTTCGTCGATCAGCGGGCCAAACACGGCCAGCGCATCGTCGTACTGGCGCACGGTGCCCAGGTCAACCGCCAGATGGCGGCGCAAGGTGCGGTCACCAGGAATCAGCTGCAGTGCGCGTCGCAGGTGGCGGATGGCCATCTCGGTATTGCCAATGCGGTGTGCAATGTCGACGACGCCGGCAATCACCTGGGCATTGTTGGGCTCCAGCGCAATGACCTTCTCTGCCGCTGCCATGGCCTCGTGCTCGCGGTTATGGCGTGCATACAGCAGCGCTTGCTCCAGCAGGCCAGGCGCCCAGTCGGGAGCCAAGGTCACACTGCGCTGCATTGCATCAAAGGCACCTTGGAGGTTGCCCGATTTCTCTGCCATCAAACTGGCGAGCACAAAAAGGCGTGCATCGCGTGGCGCACGCTGGCGTGCGTCGTTAAGGGTTTGGGCTGCACCCGTGAGGTTGCCCACAGAAATCTGGTGGCGGGCGGTTTCGAGGAATTTGCGAATCGGATCGACAGGTGCTTTTGCGCTCATGGAGTAACTGCGGGCGAGCCCGTAAACGTGGCTGTGAATTCAGTAAAGCCTTTGATTATCCGCCATTTGAGGCCGCGGCGTGTTTCGGGACGTTCGCCGCCCTGCGATAATGCCGCCTCCATGAAAAACATCGTCATCCTGATCTCCGGCAGCGGCTCCAATATGGCAGCCATCGTGCGAACCGCGCAGCAAGAGCGCTGGCAGGAGACCCTGGGGGCGAGGGTGGCGGCGGTGGTCAGCAACAAGGCGCAGGCCGGCGGCCTGCAGTTTGCCCAGCAGCAGGGCATTGCCACTGCCGTGGTAGACCACCAGGCCTATGACAGCCGCGAGAGCTTTGACGCAGCGCTGATGCAGTGCATCGATGCCCATGCCCCTTCGCTGGTGGTACTGGCCGGTTTCATGCGCATTCTGACCCCCGGTTTTGTTGCGCATTACAGCGGCCGGCTCATCAACATCCACCCCTCGCTGCTACCAGCCTTTGCCGGGCTGCACACCCACCAGCGCGCGATCGATGCGGGTTGCAAGTTTGCCGGCTGCTCGGTGCACCAGGTGACCGCCGATCTGGATGCCGGCCCCATCCTGGAGCAGGGCCTGGTGCCCGTGCTGCCGGGCGACACGGCCGAGCTGCTGGCCGCGCGCGTGCTGGTGCAAGAGCACCAGATCTACCCCAAGGCGGTGCGCGCGCTGTTGCAGGCGCGCTGAGCGCTGCGCAACGCGGTCACACCTGGTCAGGCGTCTCGGTCTGTGGCGTATAAGCCGCAAACCGGGGCTGGCGCTGGCCGCCTAGTTCGACCTCTTCGCTGAACATGGCCGCTGGCCGCACCCACCAGCCGTAATCGCCATACAGCGCTTGGTAGACCACCAGCCACTCGCGTGTCTCGCTGTGCCGGGCCAGCTGCCAGACCTGGTAGAGCCGGCCTTTGTAGTGGCGGTAGAGTCCGGGCGAAATAGCTGGTGCTGGCATCGGGTGCTGTTCCATAATCTGAAAAAATAACCAAGCCTAGCAGATGCGCCCGCCTGCACATGCCGACATGGCCCGTGCGCGCCAGGTACCAGCGCTGCGCGGCCAGAACCTGTTCGGAGGGTGGGGTGGAGCAGATAGATTTTGTGCAGCGGGTCGATGCCTATACGCGCGCCGCTGCATCAGAGCCGGCGGTCTTCCGCCGCCATGTCTTTGGCATGCTGCTGCTAGCGGGGCTGTGGATCTGGGGCGGTCTGCTGCTGGGCCTGGTCTTGCTGGCCTGGTCAGTGCTGTCCTTTGTCTACCTTGGATTCCATGGATTGCAGATCTTTGGGCTGTTTGCCGGCTTGGCACTGCTGCTGAGCGTATTGCGGTTGACGCGCTCCGACTGGGTCGCGCCCGAGGGCATCGCCGTGCCCGCTGCTGAATGCCCGCGCCTCTTTGAGGCGCTCGAGCGCGTGCGCCAGAAGGTGCGCGGCCCCCGTATCTCCCAGCTGGTGATCACCGAAGACTATGGCCTGCGCATTGCGCAGCAGATGCGGCTGGGCGGCTTGCTGCCGGCGCGCTACCACCTGCTGCTGGGCCTGCCGCTGGCGATGGCGATTGACCGGCCGCGCCTGGTGGCCCTGATTGCGCAGGAATACAGCCATCTGCGCCGCCGCCAGGGCTGGCTGCAGGCTGCGGTCTACCGCGCCCGCCGCCGCCTGCAGGGGCTGCATGAGCGCCTCGCCGATGCGCGCCAGATGACGCACCTGGGCTGGGCCAATGAGCGCTTCATGCGCTGGTATTTGCCGCGCTGGTGGGCGGCCAGCTTTGTGGTGGCGCGGCAGGACGAGGCCGTTGCCGACCGCATGGCGGCCCGCTGGGTCAGCAAGCCGCTGATGGGCGAGGCGTTGTCCGAGGTGGCGGTGCGCGGGCGCTGGTTCCGCGAACAGTTCTGGACCATGCACTGGTTGCGCGCGCGAGAGCTGGCCTCGCCGATCGGGCCCTTCAGCCTGATGGCCGGGGTGATGAACCACAGCATGGATGTCAACTGGGTCTACCAGGGCTGGAAGCAGGAATACCATGCGCCCGCCAGCTACCAGGACACGCCCCCCAGCCTGCGCGAGCGCCTGCGGGGCCTGGATGTGCCCCCGGGCCTCACGCCCATGTCCAGCAGCAACTGCCTGGCCTGGCTGGGCAAGCGCTCGGAGCGCTGGATCGAGCTGCTCGACCAGCGCTGGTGTGTGCGCCATGGCCATGACTGGGTGGCCTACCGCCAGATCCTGAGCGCCTCGGCCGCACGCGTGGCCGCGCTGATGCCGCGCGAGCCTTACCTGGATGCCGACCAGCTGGTGGAGCTGGGCTGGCAGCTGCAAAGCACCGCCTTGCAGCACCAGGATGCCCCCTTGCCGATCTACCAGCGCGCGCTGGAGCTGGAGCCGGGCAATGCCCGTGCGCTGGCCGCCTGCGCCAGCCTGCACATGGGCATGGACTGGGAGGCGCAGCTGCAGTACCTGGCGCAGGCTTTTGCGCAGCTGCCGGCCATGGGTGCGGCCTGGTGCCAGCTGGCTTCGGGCGTGCTCGATGTGCTGGAAGACGAGGACTTTGACGAGGCCTCGGTACGCCAGCTGCGCAGCGACTGGCGCGCACGCGAGGCGCTGGCCCGCACGCAGCTGCAGGCGCTGCGCGATGAGCGCCTGGCGCAGGGCAGCCTGCTGGGCGCGCGCGCCTGCACCGCGCTGCCGCATCCGCTGTGGGCCTCGGAGCTCGCGGCACTGCAGCTGCATCTGCAGCACTGCCCGCGCTTGCGCCGTGCCTGGTTGCTGGCGCGGCCGCTGCGCAGCTTGCCGGGGGCCTATGCGCTGGTGCTGGTGCTCGACCGGCCCGGCGTGCACTACCAGGACAACAAGCGTCTGGAGCTGCAGTGGCGCGGCTACTTGGAGCGCGAGCTGCTGCTGTGCAAGCTAGTGCCGCTATGGATCACGCATGTCGAGGAGCTGGGCCCCACCGCGCTGCGCCAGCTGGCGGCCATGCCCTGGGGGCTGGTCTATGACCGCACCGAGCAGCCCGGTGGCGCGCCCAGCAGCGGCACAGCGCCGCTCACCGGTTAGCCGGGCCTGGCGCCCGGATACTGGCGCAATGGGACAATAGCGGCTATGCACCCCAAAGCCCTTTTAGATGCCTGCGCCGAGCTGGTCGCGCAGGCCCTCACCTTTGAACACCCGGCAGACGCCGTGGTGTCGCGTTATTTCCGTGAACACCGCAACCTGGGCCCGCGCGAGCGTGGCACGCTGGCCGAGACGGTGTACACCGTGCTGCGCAAGAAAACGTTATTTGAATCGCTGGCCCGCTCGGGCAGCGGCGCGCGCGAGCGCCGCCTGGCCATCCTCGGCTTTGCCGGCCCGCGCAGCTTTGTCAAAAGCGCGCTCAGCGACCAGGAAGTGCAATGGCTCGACGACTGCGACGCGATTGCGCCGGCCAGCCTCATGCCCCAGCACCGCCACAACCTGCCCGAGTGGCTGGTCGAGCCGCTGCAGGCCCAGGTGGGTGAGCAGTTCGAGCAGCTGGCCGCCAGCATGCTGGAGACGGCCCCGCTGGATCTGCGCGCCAATGCGCTGCTGACCAAGCGCAGCGAGCTGCAAAAAGAACTCAAGGAAGCGGGCATCAAGGCCGAGCCCACCCCTTATTCGCCCTGGGGCCTGCGCGTGGCCGACAAGCCTGCGCTCTCGCGCCTGGAGGCCTTTGTCAAAGGCCGGGTCGAGGTGCAGGACGAGGGCTCGCAGCTGCTGGCCCTGCTGCTGGACGCCAAGCGCGGCGAGATGGTGACCGATTTTTGTGCCGGCGCCGGCGGCAAGACCCTGGCCATTGGCGCGACCATGCGCAGCACCGGCCGCCTCTACGCCTTTGATGTGTCGGCCCACCGCCTGGAGGCGCTCAAGCCGCGCCTGGCCCGCTCGGGCCTGTCGAATGTGCACCCGGCTGCGATTGCGCATGAGCGCGATGAGCGGGTCAAACGCCTGGCCGGCAAGATGGACCGCGTGCTGGTCGATGCCCCCTGCTCGGGCCTGGGCACCTTGCGCCGCAATCCCGATCTGAAATGGCGCCAAAGCCCCAAGGCCATTGAAGAGCTGACGGCCAAGCAAACCGCCATTCTGGCCAGCAGTGCCCGCATGGTGAAGTCCGGCGGCCGCCTGGTCTATGCCACCTGCAGCATCCTTCCCGCAGAGAACGAGGCGATTGCCGAGGCCTTTGCCGCCGCCCACCCGGACTTTGTGCCGATGGATGCCGGCGAGCTGCTGGCAGGCCTGAAGGTCGAGCACGCCGCCAGCCTGTGCAGCGGCGGCGACAGCGGCAGCCTCTACCTGCGCCTGTGGCCCCACCTGCACCAGACCGACGGCTTCTTTGCCGCCGTCTGGCAGCGCAAGTAAGGCAGTCAGTCCAATAAGGCATAGGCCACCAAGGCGATTGCGCCTTGGCAGGCTGCCTCAGCTGTCAGCCTTTCCAGCCCAGCCAGTCGGCCACACTGCGCCAACCGGCGCGCCAGCCCGCATAGGCCTGCACCTGCACCAGCAATTGGGCGGGCTGCACGCCTTGTGCTTGCAGCCAGTACCAGCCCGCATGGGCGCCATTGCAGTGCGGGGCGTCTTCGGCCACCAGGCGCAGCGCGCTGTGCCAGGGCGAGCTGATCTGCAGCTGCCCGGCGTGGCAGTACAGGCTGCTGCCCGCCTCCAGATACAACCATTGGCCCTGGCCTGCACGCAAGGCCAGGCTGCTGCTGTGGATGCCTGGCTGCGCGGGGGCGCTGGTCTGGACCTGGGAGGCGGCGCTGCCTGGCAGGGCGGAGGCGAGGAGGGCGGTGGTGCTGGTGGTCATTTTTGCGCTTTCCTGAGCGTGGCAGAACAGGGCTCTAGCGTAAAAAAACGCGCTGCAACACAACAGACACAGTCCGCACCAGGGTCGGGCAGAACAGCGCAAGCACAAAGGGTCTGTTCTGGTTCAAAATCGCAGTTTCTGTATCTGTTCTGTCAGGGTTGAACCTGAGACCATAGCGCTGCGAATGGGAACCTGGCCCTGGCCACTGCGGTGGCGCACAAGGGTGATGGACAGGTTCCCGGAACCAGGAGTCCTGCTGTGCCGCTGTTAGATGAGAGTCTGTGTGACATCCCCGAGAGCCATTCCGTAGACGCGGCAGGCAGCCCGCCCGCCGACGATGCGTTTTTGTACGAGCGCATCGCCGCGCATTTTGAGCAGGCGATTGCCCAGCAGACCCTGGGTGTGGGGGCGCGCATGCCCTCGGTACGCGATATCCGGCGCCAGCACCATGTCAGCCACAGCACGGCGCTGCAGGTGCTGCGCGTGCTGGAGTCGCGCGGGTTGATCGAGGCGCGGCCGCGTGTGGGCTACTTTGTCAGCGACAGGGCTTTGCAGATGCCCGCCGCGCGCGAGCCGCTGCAGCTGGGCCCTTTTCCGATGCAGGACCACCGCTTTGAAGGCATTGGCGAGCGCGCGGCCGAGTACCTGAACAAGGCGCGCCTCAAAGGGCCGCTCAAGGTAGACCTGGGCAGCGCCATGCCCGCGCCCGAGCTGTTCGATGCCAAACTGCTCAATCAGCTGGCCGTGGCCTTGCTGCGCGAGCAGCCCCAGATCCTGGTCCATGGCCCTTCGGCGCCTTTCACCCATCCGGATTTTCAGGCCTCGATGGCGCGCTACGCGCTGGGCTTTGGCGTGCGCCTGGCGCCGATGGACATTGCGGCCACCTTTGGCAATTCCGAGGCGGTGAACCTGGCGCTCGATGCGCTGACCCAGTCGGGCGATATGGTGGCGATTGAGTCGCCCACCTTCTACGGCATCCTGCAGGCGATCGAGGCCAAGAAGCTGCAGGCGCTGGAGATCCCGTCGAGCCCGCACACGGGCATGTCGATCGAGGCGCTGGAGCTGGCCTTGCGCACCCACCCCAACCTCAAGGCCGTTGTGGTCGTGCCCCATCTGCAGATGCCCCAGGGCGCCACCATGCCTGACAGCCACAAGCGGCGCCTGGTGGCCCTGTGCCGCGAGTACCGGGTCGCGCTGATCGAGGACGATATCTACCGCGAATTTGTCGAATCCGACGAGGTGCTCAAGCCCTGTAAGGCCTGGGACACCGATGGCTCGGTGATCTATTGCTCCTCGCTGTCCAAAAGCTATGCGCCGGGCCTGCGCCTGGGCTGGATGAATGCCGGGCGCTGGCAGGAGCGGGTGCAGATGATCAAGTTTGCACGCTCGCGCAACCTGCCGGTCTGGCCCCAGCTGCTGGGCGCACGCACGGTGGGGTCACCGTCGTACATGCGGC
Source organism: Comamonas sp. 23 (assembly GCF_049601575.1). Lineage (NCBI taxonomy): Bacteria > Pseudomonadati > Pseudomonadota > Betaproteobacteria > Burkholderiales > Comamonadaceae > Comamonas > Comamonas sp. 23. The sequence goes on from NZ_CP187127.1 coordinate 1,379,788, forward strand.
ACCTGGTGCGCCTGCGCCAGCAGCTGCGCGTGCAGCGCCAGGCCGCGGCGCAGGCGGTGGCGCGCTATTTTCCGATTGGCACGCGCCTAAGCCTGCCCGCGGGCGGCCTGAGCATCTGGCTGGAGCTGCCCGAGCAAATCTCGTCCAGCCGCCTGTACGACGAGGCGCTGGCCGTGGGCATCCGCGTGGCGCCTGGCGACATGTTCAGCAACACTGGCCATTACGACCACTTTCTGCGGCTGAGCTGCGGCATGCCGTTTACCGACGCAGTGGACGAGGCCTACCGCAGCCTGGGGCGCATGATGCATGCGCAGCTGGGGCTGCCGCCCAGGGCTTGATGCCGAGGCGCCGTGGGCGTGCTGCCTAGAAAAACCGGACGCAAAAAAACACAAAGGACACCGAGGTGTCCTTTGTGGTGTTTGCATGCCACCAAGTCAATGGCGGCGTACAGGCTGATTACTTCAGCTTCACTTCCTTGTAATCCACATGCTTGCGAGCCTTGGGATCGAACTTCGTGATCAACATCTTTTCAGGCATTGTCTTCTTGTTCTTGGTGGTCGTGTAGAAGTGACCGGTGCCGGCTGTCGATTCCAGCTTGATTTTTTCGCGTCCGCCTTTGGATGCCATGGTGATACTCCTTAAGCTTGGCCACGTGCGCGCAGGTCTGCGAGCACAGAATCAATACCGTTCTTGTCGATCAGACGCAGAGCGGCGCTGGAAACACGCAGGCGAACCCAGCGGTTTTCAGTTTCCACCCAGAAACGGCGATATTGCAGGTTCGGCAGGAACCGGCGCTTGGTTTTGTTGTTGGCGTGGGAAACGTTGTTTCCCACCATGGGCTTCTTGCCCGTTACTTCGCAAACGCGTGCCATCAGGACACTCCGAAAGTTTTAACAGCTGCTTGCCCTGTCCGCCTCGTTAAAAGCAGCGCGGCGCGGCTTGCAGCCTCACCTCGCCAATCAAAGGGTGGCGGTAGCCCATGTTCACAGCCGGGTCGGCTCAGTGGTGCAAGACCGCTGGCAAACCTGCCGTAGTTTCCTGTTCACGCGCCGAAGATTGCGAATTAGCAAAAGGCGGCAAGCAGCAAAGCCAAGGATTATAGCCTGAAAGCAAAATTCGGGCTATGCCCCTGGCTTGCGGGCTTATTCCTGTTCCAGAAAGCGCTGGGCATCTAGCGCAGCCATGCAGCCCGTGCCCGCGCTGGTAATGGCCTGGCGGTAGACATGGTCTTGCACGTCGCCAGCCGCGAAGATGCCGGGCACGCTGGTTTGTGTGGCAAAACCGCCACGGCCCATCTGGGTCACCAGGTAGCCGTTTTCCATCTCCAGCTGGCCTTGGAAGATGTCGGTATTGGGGTGGTGGCCAATGGCGATAAAGCAGCCTTGCAGCGCGATGTCCTCGGTGTGGCCGTCTTGCGTGCTCTTGATGCGGATGCCGTTGACGCCCGATTGGTCGCCCAGCACTTCATCGAGCGTGAAATGGGTCTTGAGCTCGATCTTGCCTTCCTGGACTTTCTCCATCAGCTTGTCGACCAGGATGGGCTCGGCCTTGAACTTGTCGCGGCGGTGCACCAGCGTCACCTTGCTGGCGATGTTGGACAGGTAGAGCGCTTCTTCCACGGCGGTGTTGCCGCCGCCGATCACGCAGACGGGCTGCTCGCGGTAGAAGAATCCGTCACAGGTCGCGCAGGCCGACACGCCACGGCCCATGAAGGCCTCTTCGGTGGGCAGGCCCAGGTACTTGGCCGATGCGCCGGTGGCGATGATCAGGCTGTCGCAGGTGTAGGTGCCGCTGTCGCCCTTCAAGGTGAAGGGGCGCTTGCTGAAGTCGACCTGGTTGATGTGGTCAAAGATGATCTGGGTCTTGAAACGCTCGGCATGCTCCAAAAAACGCTGCATCAACGCCGGGCCTTGCACGCCCATCACATCGGCGGGCCAGTTGTCCACTTCGGTGGTGGTCGTCAGCTGACCGCCCTGGGCCATGCCGGTGATCAAGACGGGATCGAGGTTGGCACGCGCCGCATAGATGGCGGCGGTATAGCCCGCAGGGCCCGAGCCCAGGATCAGAACTTTGGCATGTTGGTGGATGGCAGACATAGAACTCCTATCGCATTCAGGGGGCAGCTGCGGGGCAGCCGCGAATCAGTGAGCAGGCTGGCGCATGGCGCTCAGCAAAACATGAAAGAGTATCAAACACTGGCCACCCTCTGTGGATGGCTTGTGTCAATGTCCTTGATTGTCGCAAGCCATCACAGCACCTGAGGACGCCCGGCGCTGCATTTGCGCGCCAATGACAACAATCGTTGCGGCGTGCTGGCGCAAGGGGTGGGATTGTAGGAAGATAGGTAGATTACAAAATGTTGCGTATTGCCAGGTGACAGGGGCCTAGCACCGGTAGCTAGCCATGCTTTTCGTGCATCAGACTTATGTTTTTATTGGGTATTTGTGCTGATGGCCAGCGCCTGTCGGGGCCTTGGCGGCCCGCTCTGTGCGGCAGGGCCGCCCGCACTTTGCCTGAAGCACCGCGTCGCACCAAGGCATCACCCGGCCCCAGGCGCCTGGCCTGCTATCGAATTTGCAATCCGCTTAGGGTAAGCTCTGGCTCCTAGGTTATGGCTTACTCATCAAAGAAATCAAAGACAGCACCCCAGACCGGCCATTCGCTGGTGATGGGGGTTCGCCGTTTTGGGCACGAGCTGGTGCTCATCGTCAGTTTTGTGCTGATGGCGTTTTGCGTGGCGGCCATGGTCAGCTACTCGCCCAAGGACCCGGCCTGGTCCACCTCGGGCACGCAGATGGCTGGCCATGTCAGCAACTGGATGGGTCGCCTGGGCGCGATGGTGTCTGACGGCGGCTATTTCATGGTGGGTTTTTCCGTCTGGTGGCTGGTGGTGGCCGCCGTGCTGGCCTGGTTCTCGTCGCTGGCGCGCTGGCTGCGCGCCGGTGAGGCGCCACCCAACGATCCGCGCCCGCTGTGGCTGCGCCGCATGGTGTTCTGGGGGGGGCTGGTGGTGCTGCTGCTGGCCAGCGCTGCGCTGGAATGGTCGCGCCTCTACCGTTTTGAGGCCAGCCTGCCCGGCGCTGCCGGCGGTGTGCTGGGCTTTTTGCTCGGCCCGATGGCCGAGCGTTGGATGGGCTTTACCGGCTCGGGCATTGTCGGCGTGATGCTGCTGCTGCTGGGCCTTTCCTGGATTCTGGGCTTCTCCTGGGGCCAGATCGCCGAGAAGGTCGGCGCCGGGATCGAGCGTACTTTGCAAAAGCTGATGCTGCGCCGCGAAGCCGCTGCCGACAAGGCCGTGGGCAAGAAGGCAGCGCTGGCGCGTGAGGCCGAGGTCAGCAGTGCAGCCCCTGTGCCGATGGCCTCACGCCTGGATCCAACCGGTGATGGCCTGGACAGCATGCTGCCCGCTGCGCCGCGCAGCGCAGCGGTCGATTCGGGCCTGCATATCGCCCAGCCGCTCAAGCCCCAGGCGCAGCCCAGCGCCCGCGTGGTCAAGGAGCGGCAAAAGCCGCTGTTCAACGAGCTGCGTGACACGCGCCTGCCCCAGGTGGACCTGCTCGATGCGGCGCCCAAGACGCAGGAGAGCGTCTCCTACGAAACCCTGGAGATGACCAGCCGCCTGATCGAGAAAAAGCTCAAGGACTTTGGCGTCGAGGTGCGCGTGGTCGAGGCCGCACCCGGCCCGGTGATCACCCGCTACGAGATCGAGCCGGCCACCGGCGTCAAGGGCTCTCAGATCGTCAACCTAGCCAAGGACCTGGCCCGTTCGCTGTCGCTGGTGTCGATCCGCGTGGTCGAGACCATCCCCGGCAAGACCTATATGGCGCTGGAGCTGCCCAATGCCAAGCGCCAGACCATTCGGCTGACCGAAATCCTGGGCTCACACGAGTACCACGACGCCAAGAGCCTGCTGACCATGGGTCTGGGCAAGGACATCATCGGCAAGCCCGTGGTGGCCGACCTGGCCAAGATGCCCCATGTGCTGGTGGCCGGTACCACCGGCTCGGGCAAGTCGGTGGGTATCAATGCGATGATCTTGTCCGTGCTCTACAAGGCCGAAGCCAAGGATGTGCGGCTGATGATGATCGACCCCAAGATGCTGGAAATGTCGGTCTACGAAGGCATTCCGCACCTGCTGTGCCCGGTGGTCACCGACATGAAGCAGGCGGCCAACGGCCTGAACTGGTGCGTGGCTGAGATGGAGCGCCGCTACAAGCTGATGAGCAAGCTGGGGGTGCGCAACCTGGCGGGCTACAACACCAAGATCGACGAGGCCAAGGCGCGCGAGGAGAGCATTCCCAACCCCTTCAGCCTGACGCCCGAATCCCCCGAGCCCCTGCAGCGCCTGCCGCATATCGTCGTGGTGATCGACGAGCTGGCCGACCTGATGATGGTTGTCGGCAAGAAGATCGAAGAGCTGATTGCACGCTTGGCGCAAAAGGCGCGCGCTGCTGGTATCCACCTGATCCTGGCCACTCAGCGCCCCAGCGTCGATGTGATCACTGGCCTCATCAAGGCCAATATCCCTTCGCGGATCGCGTTCTCGGTGGGCTCCAAGATCGACAGCCGCACTATCTTGGACCAGATGGGCGCCGAGGCGCTGCTGGGCATGGGTGACATGCTCTACATGGCGAGCGGCACGGGCTTCCCGGTGCGGGTGCATGGCGCCTTTGTGTCTGATGAGGAAGTGCACCGCGTCGTCAGCTACCTCAAGGAGCAGGGCGAGCCCGACTATATCGACGGTGTGCTCGAAGGCGGCACCGGCGAGGGCGATTCCGGCTTTGGCGATGAAGAGGGCGGCGGCAGCGGTGAGAAGGACCCGATGTACGACCAGGCGGTCGAGATCGTGCTCAAGGACCGCAAGGCCAGCATCTCCTACGTGCAGCGCAAGCTGCGCATCGGCTACAACCGCTCGGCCAACCTGCTCGAAGAGATGGAGCGCGCCGGCCTGGTGAGCGCCTTGACCGGCAGCGGCCAGCGCGAAGTGCTGGTGGCCCACCGTCCCGGCGGTGAAGAATAGCGCAGCGGCGGGTAAACATTCGCAAAGCCAGCGCCTTGGCGGCCCACAGCGGGCACTTGTGGCCCGCTGCCGCACTCCAAACCCCTTGTTGGCCCGAAAGTGGCCCATGCATTGGCTTTGTTCGCAAAGCACGAAAGGATTCACGATGAAACAATGGATCGCAGCAGCCGCCCTGGTCAGCCTGACCGGTTGGGCACAGGCCGATGGCCTGCAAAGCCTGGAAAAGTTCATGACCAGCTCGCAGGCCGGTGAAGCCCAGTTCACGCAGACGGTCACCTCGCCCGCCAAGCAGGGCCAGGCAGGCAGGGTCAAGACCTCCAGCGGCAGCTTTGCTTTCCAGCGGCCGGGCAAGTTCAAGTTCATCTACCAAAAGCCGTTTGACCAGACCATCGTCGCCGATGGCGCGGTGCTGACCGTCTATGACGCCGACCTGAACCAGGTCACCCAGCGCCAGCAGAGCAAGGCCCTGGGCCAGACGCCTGCCGCGCTGCTCGCGTCCGCTTCAAGCTTGCAGGCGCTGAAGGCCGAGTTCGACGTGAGCAGCTTGCCCGAGGCCGATGGCCAGCAATGGGCCCAGGCCATTCCGAAGAACAAGGACGGCCAGATCAAGCAGGTCAAGGTCGGCTTCAAGGGCGATGAGCTGCAGACCTTGGAGATCGAGGACGGTTTTGGCCAGCGCTCGGTGCTGCGCTTTGTCGGCTTCAAGGCCCTGCCTTCGTTGCCGGGCTCGGCGTTCGAGTTTGCGATTCCTTCTGGCGCGGAAGTGATTCGCCAGTAAGCAGCATTCCAGCGGTGATGCCAACCGCGCGGACATAAAAAAAAGGTGCTCACGCATAGGTGAACACCTTTTTTGCTGTGCAGCCACCGTGGACGGCTGCAGCTAGGGCTTACAGCGCCATGTCCGGCACCTTCTTGACAGCGCCCTTGTCTTCCTGGGGCTGCACACCGGCTTCCACGCCGTGCAGGCTGGGCGAGGCAATCGCCAGGTTCAGCGCCTGCTCGGTGGCCTGCCATTCCTGCTGCAGCATGGCGGGGTTTTCGTTGAGCTTGACGCCGTAGCTCGGCACGATCTGGCGGATCTTCTCTTGCCAGTCGGCGCTCTTTACCTTCTCGGGGAAGGCCTTTTCCAGCAGGGTCAGCATGATCGCTGGCGAGGTCGAGCCCCCGGGCGACGCGCCCAGCAGCGCGGTCAGCGAACGGTCCTGGGCCACGACGACCTCGGTGCCGAGCTTGAGAATGCCGCCCTTTTCGGGGTCGTTCTTGATGATCTGCACGCGCTGGCCCGCTTCCCACAGGCGCCAGTCGGCATCCTTGGCCTCGGGCATGTAATGGCGCAGCGCGTCCATCTTCTGCTCCTTGTTCAGGCTCAGCTGCTGGGCCAGGTACTTGACCAGCGCAAACTCGTTGACGCCGACCTGCAGCTGCGGAATCACGTTGGCAAAGGTCGTGGCCTTGGCCAGGTCAAAGTAGGAGCCGTTCTTGAGGAACTTGCTCGACCAGGTCGCGAACGGCCCGAACAGCAGCACACGCTTGCCGTCCAGCACGCGGGTGTCCAGGTGGGGCACCGACATCGGAGGCGAGCCGGTATCGGCCAGGCCATAGACCTTGGCCAGGTGGCGCTCAGTGATCTCGGGCTTTTCGGTGACCAAGAACTCGCCGCCGACTGGGAAGCCGCCGTAGACCTTGGACTCGGGAATGCCCGACAACTGCAGCAGCGGCAGCGCCGCGCCACCGGCGCCGATAAAGATAAAGCGCGCATCCACGGTCTGGATCTTGCTGCTGTCCTTCATGTCGAAGGCCGACACGCGCCAGGAGCCGTCGCTGTTGCGCGTGATGGAGCGCACTTCCTGGCCGGTGCTGAGCTTGAAGTTGGGCTTGGACGACAGGTTCTTGTAGAACTGGCGGGTAATTTCACCCAGGTTCACGTCGGTGCCCAGCGGCGAGCGGGTGGCGGTCACCACTTCGGCCGGGTCGCGGCCTTCCATCATCAGCGGGATCCATTCCTTGATCTGTGCTGGGTCGGTGGACGACTCCATGCCGGTGAACAGCGGCGAGGCTTCCAAGGCCTTCAGGCGCTTTTGGATGAAGGAGCGGTTTTCCTCGCCGAACACCAGGTTCATGTGCGGCGTGGAGTTGATGAACTCGCGCGGATTGCCGAGTACTCCAGCGCGCACCTGGTGCGACCAGAATTGGCGCGAGACCTGGAAGTTTTCATTAATGTTAATGGCAGAGGAAATCTGCACATTGCCATTTTTATCCATCGGCGTGTAATTGAGCTCGCACAGCGCCGAGTGGCCGGTGCCGGCATTATTCCAGCCATTGGAGCTTTCTTCGGCAACCTGGTCGAGGCGCTCGAACAATTCATAGCTCCAACCGGGTTCGAGCTCCTGCAGATAAACGCCCAAGGTGGCACTCATGATGCCGCCGCCAATCAGCAGCACATCGACCTGGCGGTCTGCTTTTTCTGCGCGGTATTGGCTACCGAAGAAATACTGGTAACCGACCACGCCCGCACCGACGGCCGCTGCCGAGGCGACGAACTTGCGGCGGGTGAAGCCCTTCTTGGGCGCTTTGGCAGCGGAGGCCGCTTGGGGATTTTCTGTTGGATTCGTCATTGCTGAAACTCCACAAATTTTTGGATTTTGACGGTGTTGTCGTAAAAGACCATGAATAACCATGGTTTAAGCAGGCTCAATGTCTCTCCGATTCTGGGGTGCCTGTTCTGACGGTATTGAGCTGCTTGGCGTAGGCGGTTCTGAATGAGGGTGTCAATGAATATCCGAGGCCGATATTAAGGGTGGCTCTGCATATCCATTAAGCAGGAAGTGGTTAATCAGCCATCAAGGACGCACCGGTATTTGGCGGCGTGCCAAAAACCAGTCGGCCAGCCCCGCGCAGACCACGGTGGCGGCCACTGGCGTAACCCAGCCCAGGCCCAGCGCGGCGCCGGGCAGGTGGTCCAGCCAGGTGGGCAGGGCAGCAGTCCATTGCAGCGCCTTGGCGCCGTCGACCAGGCCAAACACCAGCGCCACCAGCATGACGGGGATGTAGACCCGAGCGGGCTGCTGCCAGCGCTGCAGCAGGCTGAGCGAGACCAGCGCAATCGCGGGGGGGTAGAGGGCGACCAGCACCGGGCCGGCGATCTCGATCAGCTGCGCCAGGCCCTGGTTGGCCACGGCGGCACTGAAGATGCACAAGGACAGCGCGACACTGCGGTAGGAGAAACCGGTGAGCTGGCTGAAAAAGCTGCTGCAGGCGCTCACCAGGCCTACGCCGGTTGTGAGGCATGCCAGCAGGATCACGGCGGCGATCAGCCAGATGCCGGCGCTGCCAAAGCGGTGCTGCACAAAGGCGCTGAGGATCTGCACGCCAGTCACGGTGTTCTGTGCCAGCTCGCCATTGGTGGCGCCCAGGTAGCACAGTGAGATGTAGACCAGGCTCAGGCACACCGCAGCAATCAGCCCGGCATAGATGGCGTAGCGGGTGTGCAGGCGCGCATCGGTCACGCCCGCATCCTTGATCGCGTTGACGATGACAATGCCGAACACCAGCGAGGCGAGGGCGTCCATGGTCTGGTAGCCCTGCACAAAGCCCTGGGCAAAGGCGGCCAGCTGCGTGCCATAGTCGGGGTTGGCCGTGCTGTAGCCGCCCACAGGGGCCAGCACCGCCATGCCGCCCAAAGCCAGCAACGCGGCAATCAGCAGCGGGGTGATGAGCTTGCCCAGGGTGTCCATCAGCTTGCCGGGGAACAGCGACAGCAGCAGCACCAGCGAGAAATAGACAATGCTGAACACCAGCAGCGCAATCGAGGTATTGCCGACAAAGGGGGCAATACCCATCTCGAAAGAGACCGTGGCGGTGCGTGGCGTGGCAAAGAAGGGGCCAATGGTCAGATAGATCGTGGTGGCCAGCACCAGGCCGGCAATGCGGCCAATCGGATGGGTCAGCTGGTCCAGGCCGCCACCGACGCGCGCGAGTGCAACGACGCCCAATAGCGGCAGGCCCACGCCGGTCAGCAGGAAGCCGGTGGTGGCGCCCACCAGGTTCTCGCCAGCGGCCAGGCCAACCAGCGGCGGGAAAATGATATTGCCCGCGCCCAGGAACAGGGCAAAGGTCATGAAGCCGAGGGCGATAATGTCCCTGGTTTTCAGTGATTTCATAATGGCTCTTGGTTCTTGCTGGTTAGCGCCCACTTGTAGTGGATGCCGTCAGCGAATGGATTCGCGCAGACGCGCATCAGAAAAATCGCCCCATGGGGGACATGCGCTGTGCAAAGCGTTGGCTGCGGGCTCGGCGCAAAGGCCTGGAGCGCGTGGCGTCCATGTCGGGCTGGTGTTATAGGCTGGGCCAATAAGAGCCCTGTCATCTGAAGCGGCGCAAATCCGTATAAACCCTTATTTTCTGCGAAAAATCGTGACCCATATCAGCAAAGGCATATGTACCCCAGGGATTAGTGGGGTGGCAGCGCACAAACGTAGTAAGCACCTGCCCCGCCCCGAGGCGCAGCGGCTGGCGCCTGGCCAGGCACCAGGCCGTGGTTCCGGAGCCCTGCATGGCTGATTTGTTCAGCCAGGAACCGGCCGCGCCGCTGGCCGAAGCGCTGCGCCCCAAGACCCTGGACGAGGTGGTGGGTCAGTCCCATTTGCTGGGAGAAGGCAAGCCGCTGCGCCTGGCCTTCCAGTCCGGCAAACCGCATTCGATGATCTTCTGGGGTCCACCCGGCGTGGGCAAGACCACGTTGGCGCGGCTGACGGCGACGGCGTTCCAGTGCGAGTTCATCGCCCTGTCTGCGGTCTTGTCGGGTGTGAAGGACATCCGCGAGGCCATGGAGCAGGCCAGGCAATATCTTGCGCAGGGCAAAAACACCATCTTGTTCGTAGACGAAATCCACCGGTTCAATAAGTCGCAACAAGATGCCCTGTTGCCGCATGTGGAATCAGGGCTGTTCACCTTTATCGGTGCTACCACCGAGAACCCCTCCTTTGAGGTCAACTCGGCGCTGCTGTCGCGGGCCCAGGTCTATGTCCTCAAGTCGCTGACAGAGGCGGAGCTGAAGCGCTTGCTCCAGCGGGCCCAGGAAGAACATGCGCTTGACGATCTGGCGTTTGACGACCTGGCCGTCGATACCCTCGTGGGGTATGCGGATGGTGACGCCAGAAGATTTTTGAACCTGCTTGAACAAACGAGCACAGCAGCCAAGGCTTCAGGCGTTGCGGAGATCACGGCCGAGTTCTTGCAGAACGCGCTGACCTTGAACAGCCGCCGTTTTGACAAGGGCGGCGACAATTTCTACGACCAGATCTCGGCCTTGCACAAGTCGGTGCGCGGCTCGCACCCCGATGCCGCGCTCTACTGGCTCACGCGCATGCTCGATGGTGGCGCCGATGCGCGCTACCTGTCCCGGCGCATTGTGCGCATGGCCTGGGAAGACATTGGCCTGGCTGACCCACGCGCGATGCAGATTGCCAACGATGCTGCGCTGACCTATGAGCGCCTGGGCAGCCCCGAAGGCGAGCTGGCGCTGGGCCAGGCCGTCATCTACCTGGCCATGGCCGCCAAGAGCAATGCCGGCTACAACGCCTACAACCAGGCCAAGGCCTTTGTGAAGCAGGACAAGAGCCGCGAAGTGCCGGTGCATTTGCGCAACGCCCCGACCAAGCTGATGAAGGAGCTGGGCTATGGGCATGAATACCGCTACGCCCATGACGAGCCCAATGCCTATGCAGCGGGAGAAACCTATCTGCCAGATGGGATAGACCCGCCCGGCTGGTACCAGCCCGTGCCCCGGGGGCTGGAGCTCAAGATTGGCGAGAAGCTGGCGCAGCTCAAGCGCTGGGATGAGGAAGCCGGGCAGGACTGAGGCCCGGTTTTTCCAGCGCAGTCATTGGCTTGCTGGCGGTTTGAGCGGCGTGGTAGGGCACCCGCTGCCAAGGCCTTGCCTCCTGTGCGCAGCACGCGCTGATAGTTGCGCATGAAACCGGTACCACATCTTCGCGCAACGCATATTGCGCTGGATGAAGTGTGAGTAAAACACCGGGGTACACCCGGGGACCTCGGCAGAGGTCGTACAAGTTGTCGAAAATTTGCCGTAGATACGACAAAAGACTCTAGCGAGCATGGCGGGCATGCGCGGGAGTCGTATGACAACAAAGGTCTCTCACGATGCGGTTTTGCAAGTCAAAGTCGGGCGTCTCCTGGTCCAGGACTGCCTTCGGCTTGGTGTTTTCTGTGTGGGCGGGGATGCATGCGGCTCAGGCCCAGACGGCGGCGCCTGTAGCGGCCACGGCCTCTAGCGATGCGCTGCTGGTGGAAAAGGGCCGTAAGCTGGCGGTAGCTGCGGATTGCGCAGCCTGCCACACGGCGCCCAAGGGTGGCGCCAGTTTTGCCGGTGGCTACCCCATCGCCTCACCGCTGGGCAGCATCTATGCCACCAATATTACCCCGTCCAAGACGGCCGGCATTGGCAGCTACAGTCTCGAAGACTTCAGCCGCGCGCTGCGCCAAGGGCTGCGCAAGGACGGGGCCCATCTGTACCCGGCCATGCCGTACACGGCCTATGCCCAGATCAGCGACGAAGACACCGAGGCGCTCTACGCCTACTTCATGCATGGCGTCGAGCCGGTGGACCAGGCCGCGCCGCAAACGGCCCTGCCTTTCCCCTTCAACATCCGCCTGTCGATGGCCGTGTGGAATGCGCTCTACCTGAAGGACCAGCGCTTCAAACCCGATGCCAGCAAGCCGCCGGAGTGGAACCATGGCGCCTACCTGGTCGATGCGCTGGCCCACTGCAGCACCTGCCACACACCGCGCAATGCGCTGATGGCTGAAGACAGCAGCCGCTACCTGGGGGGCGGCTCGCTGGGCGCCTGGTACGCGCCCAATATCACGTCGGACGCGGTTAATGGCATCGGCGGCTGGACCGAGGCCGAGCTGGTGCAGTACCTCAAGACCGGCCGCGTGCCCGGCAAGGCCCAGGCCGCCGGCCCGATGGCCGAAGCCATCGAGCACAGCCTGCAGCACCTGCCTGACAGCGATATTCAGGCTATGGCGTCCTACCTCAAGCAAACCAAGGCGGTGGCAGGCGGAGAGACCCAGCCGCGCTACCGCTATGGCCAGGCCAGCCTGCAGTCCGAAGACACGCAGCGCGGGCTGGTCGACGGCGCCGATGCCGGCTGGAAGGTGTTCAGCGGCAGCTGCGCCCACTGCCACCAGGCCAATGCCAGCGGCACGGCCAATGGCGAATACCCTTCGCTGTTCCACAACAGCGTGACCGGTGCCGACCGCGCCGACAACCTCATCGCCACCATCCTGCACGGCGTGGACCGCACGGTGCAGGGGCGTGCCCATTTCATGCCTGCGTTTGGCGATGCCGCATCCTTCACCGACCGGCTCAGCGACCAGGAGATCGCCGATGTCAGCAACTATGTGCTCACGCAGTACGGCAACCCGGCCGTCAAGGTGCAGGCCGCCGATGTGGCTGCCGCACGCGCCGGAGGCAAGCCGCCGCTGATCGCCCAGCTGCCCGCCCTCATCGTGCCGGCCGCTGTGCTGCTGCTGGTGTTGGTGCTGGCCTTCATCGTGATCCGTCAGCGCCGCAAGGCCGCTGCCTCGTCTGGAGTCTGACCCGCATGACCTCGTCCTCTTTCCCCCCATCCGCCGTGCTCTGCGCCAAGCCCCTGGTGCCTGCGATGCCTGCGGGCATCTCGCGCCGCCGCCTGCTGGGCGCTGCGGCTGCCACCGGTGTGGCGCTTGCCGCCGGCGGCTTTGCCGTGCTGGGCTCCAGCAATGCCTTTGCCGCCAGCGAGGCAGCCGATGATTTCCTGCGCCTGTCGGAGTTCGTCACCGGCGGCAGCCCGCTGTCGGCAGCCCTGGCCACGCGCTACCTGGCGGCACTGACCAAGAGCGATGCGGCCTTTGCCGCCGCAGCGCAGGCGCTGCACCAGCATGTGGCCAGCCAGAAGATCAGCCATGTCGACGACCTGCTCGCTGCGCCCGATCTGGACCCGGCGCTGCGCGCCACCGCCACCCAGATCGTCTCGGCCTGGTACCTGGGCGTTGTCGGCGAAGACGCAGACGCCGTGCTGATCAGCTATGCCAATGCGCTGATGTACCGCCCCACGGCCGGCATCCTCGATATTCCTACCTACGGCAGTGGCCCCGATTCCTGGGGCGAAAAGCCCGTCGTGCCTGTCAGCCCCAACAAAAAGAGCCCACAAGCATGAGCAGCAACCAAACGCAATACGACGCCGACCTGATCGTTATCGGCTCCGGGGTCATGGGCGGCATCATCGGTGCCAAGCTGGCGCAGGCCGGCAAGTCCGTCATCATTCTGGAAGCGGGACCGCGCGTGCGCCGAGCCGACATCGTCGAGACCTTCCGCAATGCGCCGATCAAGCTCTCGCTGGCCAATATGAAGCTGCAGGGTGCGGGCTCGCCGTTCCCCAATCCGCCGCATATCCCCTCCACCTATGGCGACTACCTGCAGCAGACCGGCCCGGTGAAATACCCCACCAAGTACCTGCGCGTGGTGGGCGGCACCACCTGGCACTTTGGCTCGGCGCTGTGGCGCATGATCCCCAATGACTTCAAGCTGCAGACGCTGTACGGCCGCGGCCGCGACTGGCCGATTGGCTATGACGAGCTCGAACCCTATTACTGCGAGGCCGAGGCCGAGCTGGGCGTGACAGGCTACGACGGCCAGGACGAGAGCGGCCACGGCGGCGAGGCGCATCCGCCGCGCTCCAAGCCCTTCCCGATGAAGGGCTTCAACGTGCCCTACTTCATGCAACGCATGGACGAGATGCTCAAGCCCGGTGGCTACCACCCAGTGCTGGAGCCCCATGGCCGCGCCAGCCGCCCCTACGGCAACCGCCCGGTCTGCGCCGGCAACAACAACTGCAACCCGGTCTGCCCGATCGGCGCCAAGTACGACGGCTCCATGCACATCGATGTGGCCGAGCGCGCAGGCGCCAAGCTGCTCGACAACGCTGTGGTCTACAAGATCGAGGCGGGTGACGACGGCAAGATCACGGCCGTGCACTACAAGAAGCCCGATGGCACATCGCAGCGCCTCACCGCACGCCACTTTGTGCTGGCCGCCTATGGCATCGAAAGCCCCAAGCTACTGTTGATGTCGACCTCGGAGAAATACCCGAACGGCATTGCCAATTCGTCCGACCAGGTGGGCCGCAACCTGATGGGCCACACCGGCATCAGCATGAACATCATGATGAACGAGGACGTGTGGCCGGGCCAGGGCCCGACCGAGCTGCTGGTCTACCTGAACTACCGCGATGGCGCCTTCCGCAAGGACATCCCCAGCTACAAGACCAAGTTCCGCAATACGGTGACGACCTCGCAGATTACCTCCAGCCTGATCGCCAAGGGCGTGCTGGGCAGCAAGCTGGACGAGGAAATCCGCCGCCAGTCGGCCCGCTCGCTCAACGTGGCAGTGGACTTCGAGACCGAGGCGCTGCCGCAAAACCGCGTGGTCCCCAGCAAGACCAAGACGGATGCGATCGGCATCCCCGTGCCCGAGATCTACTACAGCGTCAATGACTACTGGAACGCCGGCCGCGACTTTGCCGTGAAGGACCTGCAGCGCATGGCTGGCCTGTTGCAAGCCGACATCCTGAAGATGGACACCAACCACCAGGACCGCCAGCACATCATGGGCACCACCATCATGGGCGACGACCCGAGCAACTCGGTCGTGGACCGCGACTGCCGCACCCATGACCATCCCAACCTGTTCATCGCCGGTACCAGCGTGATGCCCTCGGCATCGTGCATGAACCCGACCTTGACGGGGGCCGCCTTGAGCGTGCGTATTGCGCACCAACTGCTGAAAGAAATCTAAGCAGCCCGGCCTCAGCCGCTGCCCGGCGCTGAGGCCAGCCTTTCCCCTCGGATAAGCCCCGAGCAGGACAATACCGGCCATGATCGTCCGTCCTCCCTTGCATTGGCTGCGCATGCTGTTTGTGTGGCGCGGCTCCATCCTGCCGGCGATCACGCCGCAGCTGATCCTCATCACCATCCTCGCGGTGGTGGCCACGCTGCTGCATGGCTCCATCCTGAGCTGGAAGGTGCCGCTCAACTTTGTGCCGTTCTCGCTGATCGGCCTGACCCTGGCGATCTTTCTGGGCTTCAGAAACAGCACCTCGTATGCGCGCTTTTGGGAGGCGCGCACGCTCTGGGGGGTGCTCCTGGTCGAGAGCCGGCACCTGGCCGCCCAGGCGCTGAGCCTGACCCAGGACCGCGCACAGGCGCGCGTGCTGGTGCTGCGCCTGTGCGCCTTTGCCTATGCGCTCAAGCACCAGCTGCGCGCCAGCGATGCGCGTGCCGATCTGGCGCTCTTCCTGCCACCGGGCGAGGTGCAGCAGATCAGCGAAGCGCGCTTTCCGGGCGCGATGGCCATGCTGCTGGTGCAGCGCTGGGTGGGTGAGCAATGCCAGCAGGGCCGCATTGCGCCGGCCGTGGTGCCCGTGTTCGAGCAGGCGCTGGCGCGCCTGGGCAGTGCGCTGGGCGGCTGCGAGCGCATTGCCAGCACGCCCATTCCGTTCACCTATTCGGTGATCCTGCACCGCAGCATCTACATCTACTGCTTTTTGCTGCCCTTTGGCTTGCTCGATTCCATCGGCACGATGACGCCGGTGATCGTCTGCTTTGTCGCCTACACCTTCTTTGCACTGGAGGCGCTGGGCGCCGAGCTGGAGCACCCCTTTGGCATGGAAGCCAATGACCTGGCGCTCGATGCGATGGTCTACGGCATTGAGTCCTCGGTGCTGGAGATGCTGGGCGAGGCGCCGTTGGCTAAAGCTCCCCAGGTGCGCGATTTTGTACTGCACTGAACACCAGGCTGGCGCGCAGTCCTGCGCCCTCTGAGCGCGGCGCCAGCTGAAACCGTGCCTGCTGCAAATGGGCCAGTTTGGCCACAATCGCCAGGCCCAGGCCTGCGCCCTGGCCGAGCGACTGGCCGCTGGGCCCTTGCTGCCAGCGCTGCATGGCGGCCTGGCATTGCGCCTCGCTCATGCCCGGGCCGTCGTCAATGACGGCCAGCTCGACGCTGCGGCCATCGTCAGCAGCCTGCAAGGCCACGGTGACCGACTGGCCGCCATAGCGCAGCGCATTGAGGATCAGGTTGTCGAGCATGGCTGCGAGCAGGTTGGCATCGGCGGCAATGCGCAGCTGTTCGGACTCGGGCCTGTCCAGGCCCTCGGCACCCAGGTCGATCCGGGCGCGGCTGGCGGCATCCCAGTGGCGCAGCACCGCCTGCTGCACCAGGTCAGCGGGGGCGACGGGCAGCAACTGCACGGCGCTGGCCTCGTCGCTCAGCGCCAGCAGCAATAACTGATCGACCAGGTGACTGGCACGCGCCACGCTGTCGGAGATGCGCTGCAGTTGCTGCTGCTGCACCGCAGGGTCAGCATGGCCCAGCCCATAGTCGGCCAGCGCCTTGATGCCGGCCAGCGGCGTGCGCACCTCATGGGCCACATTGCCGGCAAACTCGCGCTGGGCCTCGACGTTGTCGGCAATGCGGGCGAGCAGCGCATTGGTGGTCTGGCGCAGCTGCTCGATCTCGCGCGTGGTGGCCGGCGCGCTGGGGGGGATGGGCGCCAGATCCTGGGCATCGCGCCGCGACAGCGACCGTTGTAGCGCCGCGAGCGGCGCCATGTCTTGGCCAATGCGGTGGTGCAGCCACCACAGCAGCAGCACCAGCAAGCTCAGCTGCGGGATCGCGGCATAGAGGAACAGGTGCTGGATCAGGCTGTCGCGCACCCGCGTGGTGTGCATCATCACGATGCTGAGCTGCTGCTCGCCCACGGCGCTGCGCAGCGCCACGGCCCGTACCAGCTGGCCGTTGTACAGGGTCTCGCGGTAGCTCACCGGCTCGCTCTCGTCCCAGGGCAAGAGCGGCAGCGGCTCGCCGGCCAGCTGGCTGCCGTCGGCGCGGTAGACCGCGTAGTACACATACTCGGCTTGGTCAAACAGGGCAGCCTTGAGTTCGCTGTCGGTCAGCTGCAGGGCCACGTCGCCTGCGTCATCGGCGCGCAGGTGCGAGGCAATCGCATAGGCATCGTCGAGCAGCGCGCGGTCAAACGCACTTTGGGTGAAATGGTTGGCCAGGCCCATCATGAACACGGTGCCCAGCAGCCAGGTCCAGACCAGCGGCCAGCGCACATGGCGCAGCACGCGCATGCGCAGCGATGGCAGCGCGGCGGGATGGGGGGCCGCGGCGCTCATGGGGCATCGCCGCTGTCGGCCTCGATCAGGTAGCCAATGCCGCGCAGGGTGCGGATGGCCGCGCCGCTGTGCTGCAGCTTCTTGCGCAGGCGCGAGATAAAGGCTTCGAGCGCGTTGTCGCCCAGCGCCTCATCAAAGTCCGAGAGCTTGTCCGACAGGCTGCGCTTGCTCACCGCGCGGCCGGGCGGGCTCATCAGCTCCCAGAGCACTTCGAACTCGCGCGCGGGCAGGTCCAGCGGCAGCGCACCCACGCGAAAGCGGCGGTTGTTGCGCTCCAGGCTGAGCTGGCCCACGGTCGATACATCCTGCGTGCCAATGGCGCGGCGCACCAGGGCGCGCAGCCGGGCCTCGACCTCGGCCAGCTCAAAGGGCTTGCCCAGGTAGTCGTCGGCGCCGCTGTCCAGGCCGGCAATGCGCTCGGGGGTCTGGTTGCGGGCGGTGAGCACCAGCACGGGGGTGTTGTCGCCGCGCCTGCGCACCTGCTGCAGCAGCGCCAGGCCGCTGACCATCGCACTGCCGCGCACGGCGCTGCAGGGCAGGTTCAGGTCGAGCAAGATGGCATCAAAGCGCTGCACCCGCCACCAGTGCTCGGCCGCGCCCAGGTCGGCCGCCTGGTCCACATGGTGGCCTGCATCGCGCAGGCTGCTGACCACCACATCGCGCAGCACCGCGTCGTCTTCAATCACAAGAATTCGCATGGTCCAAGCCTAGCAAAAGCAAAGCACCGCAGCCAGAAAAAAGCCTGTTCAGGCCGGATGGCCAGAACAGGCGCACACTGGAGTGCAAACGGTCAAGACGATGCTGCAGCGGGCACAGCGATGTCTTGCGCCTGGGCAAAGGCCCGGGCTTCCTTGCGCGATTTGCGCACGCCCGACCAGATGGCCCACAGCAAGATTGCGCCAGTCAGCGCCAGCAAGGAGGCGCTGATCGGGCGATTGAAGAACACCGAGGCATCGCCACGCGAGAGCAGCATCGCACGGCGCAGGTTTTCTTCGAGCATCGGTCCCAGGATATAGCCCAGCAGCAGCGGCGCCGCTTCAAAGCGCAGCACCATCAGCACATATCCGATGATGCCCAGCACGGCCACCATGTAGATGTCGAACAGGTTGTTGTTGACGCTGTAGACGCCCAGCGCGACAAAGACCAGGATGGCCGGGTACATCCAGGCAAACGGAATGCGCAGCAGCGCCACCCACAGCCCGATGGTGGGCAGGTTCAGGATCACCAGGAAAATATTGCCGATCGCAAAGCTGACGATCAGCCCCCAGAACAGCTCGGGCTGCTCGGTCATCAACATCGGGCCGGGCTGGATACCGTGGATGATCAGCGCGCCCAGCATCACGGCCATCACCGCGTCACCCGGAATACCGATGGACAGCGAAGGCACAAACGCGGTTTGCGCAGCGGCATTGTTGGCCGACTCGGGCGCAGTGATGCCTTCGATGGCGCCATGGCCAAAGCGGCTCGGGTCCTTGGCCACGCGCTTTTCGATCGCATACGACATGAAGGACGCAATCGACGGGCCCACGCCCGGCAGCGCCCCCAGGAACGAGCCCAGCGCCGAGCCGCGCAGCATCGGCTTGACGGTGGCGCGGAACTCCTCGCGCTCAGGCACCATCGAGCGCAGGGTGACCTTGTCGGGCTTTTGGTTGGCATCGGCCAGGTTGATGCATCGGATCACTTCGGCCACGCCAAACAGGCCCATCGCCAGCGCCACCAGGTTGACGCCATCCATCAGCTCGGGAATGTCAAACGAGTAGCGCGCCACGCCCGAGTTCACATCGGTACCGATCATGCCCAGCAGCAGGCCAAACACCACCATGCACAGGCCCTTGGTGGCCGAGCCGGCGCTCATCGACGAGGCGGCGACGAGGCCCAGCAGCATCATCGAGAAGAACTCGGTGGGGCCAAACTGCAGGCCGATCTTGGAGATCGCCGGCGAGAACAACACGAGCAGGATGAGGCCCGACATCGCGCCGACCAGCGAGGCAATGGTGGTGACAAAGAGCGCCACCCCGGCCTTGCCCTTGCGCGCCATCGGGTAGCCGTCCAGACAGGTCACCGCCGAGGACGGTGACCCGGGCAGGTTCAGCAAGATGGAGGCGGTGGAGCCGCCATACTGCGCGCCATAGTAGACGCCGGCCAGCATGATGATGGCCGCCGTGGGCGACATATGGTAGGTAAAGGGCAACAGCAGCGAGATGGCAGCGAGCGCACCGATGCCGGGCAGCACGCCGACGACGGTGCCCAAAAAGACGCCCAAAAAGCAGTACCACAGCGTCGAGGGATCGGCCACCACATTGAGGCCCATCCAGAGGTTTCCAAGCAAATCCATACAGATCCTTCGTCAGTGCCGGGCTCAGGGCCAGATGGGCAGCGTCATGCGCAGGCCAATGGGAAAATCACGGTGGTCAGGGCCGCGACGGCCAGGCTCACCAGCAAGCGGGTGCGGATGCGCATCTTGGTGGCCAGCAGTGCGACCAGGCTGGCCACCAGCGCGGCCAGCGCCACGCCCAGCGGATAGAGCAGCAGCGCAAAGGCCAGCAGACTGGCCACGGACCAGAACAGGTTGCCCCACTGCAGCGTGATGGGGCTGCCCTGGCGCCAGAAGGCGGGCAGGGCCAGCAGCAGGCCCAGGCCAAACAGCAGCCAGCCCAGCACGACCGGGAAGTAGCCCGGCCCCATGCGATCGGCGCTGCCAAAGTTGTATTCGCGCCCGTACAGCGCAAAGAACAGGCCTGCTGCTGACATCAGCAGGCCGCCGACGATGTCATGGATGTCTCTTGTCATTTTCATTCGGTTCAATCCTGTGTGGTTCCATGCCTGCGCGCAGTGGAGCCAGGATGGGCACACACGCAGGCGCCGCCACCTTAAAGGCGCTTACCTGACGGGAACCTGATTGAAGGGCGCAAGTCGCGCTGGCAGGCGTGCTGCGGGCGACTCGGCGCTGAGCCTTGAAGGGCCGCTGAAACGGGGCCCGACGCTTAGCCCAACGCAGCCAAGCTGCCGGCCTGCTGCGACTGCTCGAGCAAAAAGCTGATCATCGTGCGCACGGCCTTGGTCTGGTGGCGGTTGGGCATCCACAGCAGGTACATGTGGTTGCCAAAAATGCTCAGCCGCCAGTCGCGCAAGGTGGTGACGACCTCGCCGCGCTCGACCTCGGCGCGGATCACATAGTCGGGCACGATGCCCACGCCCAGGCCGGCCATGATGCCCTGGCGCAGAAACGGAAAATGCTCGGAGATGAGGCTGGGCTCGAGCCGGATCTCCTTGCGCAGCTCGCCCTGGTAGGCGCGCACCAGCAGCTGCTGGCCGACTACACCGCTGGTGATCAGCGGCACATGGCGCAGGTCCTCGGGCTGCTGGGGCAGCATGTTCTGGCCGGCATAGTCGATGCTGGCGCAGGCCACATAGTTCATCTCGCCCATGTGGCGGGCCACCAGGTTGTCCGGTGGCGTGGGCAGCACGCGCACTGCAATGTCCACCTCATCGCGCACCAGGTTGTCGACCCGGTTCTCAAAGATCACATCGAGCACGATGTCGGGGTAGAGGCGCTTGAAGGCGATCAGCCAGTCGCTCATCACCAGCTGGCCATAGCCGCTGGGCACCGCCAGCCCGACCCGGCCTTGCAGGCCCTTGCCCAGGCTGCGGATGGTCTCGGCGGCGGCGGCCAGCTCGTTGCGGATGCTGCGGCCATGCTCATACAGGCGCAGGCCCACCTCGGTGGGCTCGACCCGGCGCGTGGTGCGGCGCACCAGCTGCACGCCCACCGATTTCTCCAGCTGGCCCAGGTGGTAGCTGACATTGGCGCGGCTCATCTTGAGCTTGGCGGCAGCCCGGCTGAGATTGCCGGAGTCGATGATTTCCACCAGCAGGGTGAGGGCGTTGTGGTCCATGGGGTGTGATTGTCCAAATTCTTTTGACAGTCTGTCAATCCTCTATGTGATTGTCAAATAAGCCTAGTTGCATTGACAATGGTTCGCAACCCGTTTTCGATTGAACAACCAGGAGACATGCATGAGCGCAGAGAACGCTGCGGTGGTGGACATTGCCCGCGAAGGGCAGGTATTGGTCGTCACCATCCAGAACCCCCCCGTCAACGCCTTGAGCCAGGCCGTGCGCCAGGGCCTGGCCGATGCCGTGGCCCAGGCGCGCAGCGATGCGCAGGTCCAGGCCATCTTGCTGGTGGGCAGTGGCAAGGCCTTTATCGCCGGTGCCGATATCCGTGAGTTCGGCAAGCCTGCGATGCCGCCCAGCCTGCCCGATGTGCTGGTGCAGCTGGAAAACAGCGACAAGCTGGTCGTGGCTGCCATCCATGGCCCGGCCCTGGGCGGCGGCCTGGAAGTGGCGCTGTCTTGCCACTACCGCCTGGCGGTCTCCGGCGCCAAGCTGGGCCTGCCCGAAGTGCAGCTGGGCCTGCTGCCCGGCGCCGGTGGCACGCAGCGCACGCCGCGCCTCATTGGCGTCAAGGCTGCGCTCGATCTGATGCTCTCGGGCCGCCACGCCAGTGCCGAAGAAGCGCTGACCATGGGCCTGGTCGACAAGGTCGAGCCCGCAGGCAGCGATGCCCGCACGGCAGGCCTGGCCTACGCCAACGCGCTGCTGGCGCAAAACGCCCCGGTGCGCCGCACCCGCGAAGCGACGGCGCTGGCCGACAAGGCCACCTCGCAGGCCGAGCTCGATGCCGCCAAGGCCGAGTCGGCCAAGAAAAGCCGGGGCCTGTTCTCACCCGGCAAGATCATCGAATGCGTGCAAGGCGCGCTCGATCTGCCGTTTGAGCAGGGCATGCAAAACGAGCGCAAGCTGTTTGTGCAGTGCCTGGAGAGCCCGCAGCGTGCCGGCCTGATCCACGCGTTCTTTGCCGAGCGTGAAACCGCCAAGATCCCCGAAGCCAAGGCCGCTGCACCGCGCGCCCTGAACAGCATCGGCGTGGTGGGTGGCGGCACGATGGGTGCTGGCATCACCGTGGCGGCACTCGATGCCGGCCTGCCGGTGGTGATGGTCGAGCGCGATGAGGAATCCATCGCCCGGGGCCGCGCCAATGTCGAAAAGGTCTACGACGGCCTGATCGCCAAGGGCCGCATGACCGCTGAGAAAAAGGCCGCCATCATGGCGCGCTACAGCGGCAGCACCGACTACGCCGCGCTCGCCCAGGTGGACCTGGTGATCGAGGCGGTGTTTGAAGAGATGGGCGTCAAGAAGGCGGTGTTTGCCGAGCTGGACAAGGTCTGCAAGAGCGGCGCCGTGATTGCCACCAACACCTCCTACCTGGATATCGATGCGATTGCCGCGAGCATCTCGCGCCCGCAGGATGTCATCGGTCTGCACTTCTTCAGCCCCGCCAACATCATGAAGCTGCTGGAGATCGTCGTGCCCGCCAAGGTGAGCGCCGATGTGGTGGCCACCGCTTTCGAGCTGGCCCGCCGCATGAAGAAGGTGCCCGTGCGCGCCGGTGTCTGCGATGGCTTTATCGGCAACCGCATTCTGGCCGTGTACCGCGAGGCGGCCAACTACCTGCTCGAAGATGGCGCCTCGCCCTACCAGATCGATGAGGCGGTGCGCGAGTTTGGCTACCCCATGGGCCCCTTCCAGGTCGCCGACCTGGCCGGTGGCGACATTGGCTGGGCCACGCGAAAGCGCAAGGCCGCCACGCGCAACCCCCAGGCCCGCTATGTGCAGATTGCCGACCGCATTGCCGAAAAGGGCTGGTTTGGCCAGAAGACCCAGCGCGGTTACTACCTGTACCCGCAAGGCGCACGCGTGGGCGAGCAAGACCCCGAAGTGCTGGCCATTGTGGATGCCGAGCGCCAGCGCGCTGGCGTGACGCCGCGCAGCTTCAGCAATGCCGAGATCATGCGCCGCTACATGGCCGCGATGGTCAACGAAGGCGCCAATGTGGTGCGCGAAGGCATTGCGCTGCGCCCGCTGGATGTGGATGTGACCTTCCTCTACGGCTATGGCTTTCCGCGCTTCCGGGGCGGCCCGATGAAGTGGGCCGACATGGTGGGCCTGGACAAGATCCTCGCCGACATCCGCGAGTTTGCAAAAGAGGACGCGCTGTTCTGGACGCCGTCGCCCCTCTTGGTGGAGTTGGTGGACAAGGGCGAGAACTTCGAGAGCCTGAACAAGGCGGCCTGAGCGCCATCGCGCCCATCCGGCCCTCGGGGCCGGCAGTGCAGCCCGGGGCTTTCGCACAGCCAAACCCCGGGTTGCTACATAAAAAATAGCTGTTAGCGCTTGGGTGACAAGCGCTGGCGGCCGCAAAAATCACAATCAACGGTCGCTCAGACCCAAGGAGACATGCATGCGTGAAGCCGTCATCGTTTCGACAGCGCGTACGCCGCTGGCCAAATCCCACCGTGGGGAGTTCAATGTCACGCCCGGTGCGCAGCTGGCGGCCTTTTCCATCAGCGCAGCGGTGCAGCGCGTCGGCATCGACCCGGCCTTGATCGAAGATGTGGTGCTGGGCTGCGGCTACCCCGAGGGGACGACCGGCCGCAATATCGGCCGCCAGGCAGCGGTGCGTGCCGGCCTGCCCATCAGCGTGGGCGGCACCGTGGTCAACCGTTTTTGCGCCTCGGGTCTGCAGGCGATTGCCTTTGCGGCCGGCCGCATCATCGTTGACGGCGCACCGGCGATGGTGGCTGGCGGGGTCGAGAGCATCTCGCTGATCCGCTCGAGCAACACCAACCCCTCGGATGCCGACCCCTGGCTCGTCGAGCACAAGCCCGACCTCTTCATGGCGATGATCGACACCGCTGATGTGGTCGCCAAGCGCTACGGCATCAGCCGCGAAGACCAGGACGCCTTCTCGCTGCAGAGCCAGCAGCGCACCGCAGCGGCCCAGGCCAATGGCACCTTCGACAACGAGATCGTGCCCTGCGCCACGCGCATGGCCGAGAAGAACAAGGAAACCGGTGAAGTCAGCTACAAGGACGTCACCGCGACCATGGACAACTGCAACCGCCCCACGACCACGCTCGCGGGTCTGGCCAAGCTCGAACCCGTCAAGGGCGCGGGCAACTTTGTCACCGCCGGCAATGCCTCGCAGCTGTCCGATGGCTCGGCCGCCTGCGTGCTGATGGAAGCCAAGGAAGCGGCCAAGCTGGGCCTGGCGCCGCTGGGCGCCTTCCGCGGCCTGGCCACTGCCGGTTGCGAGCCCGACGAGATGGGCATTGGCCCGGTGTTTGCCGTGCCCAAGCTGCTGGCGCGCCACGGCCTGACGGTGCAGGACATCGACCTCTGGGAGCTGAACGAGGCCTTTGCCTCGCAGGCACTGTACTGCCAGCGCAAGCTGGGCATCCCGATGGAGCGCCTCAACGTCAACGGCGGCGCGATCTCCATCGGCCACCCCTTTGGCATGACCGGCGCGCGTTTGACCGGCCACATCCTGCTCGAAGGCCAGCGCCGCAAGGCCCGGGGCGAGAAAGTGAAGTGGGGCGTGGTGACCATGTGTGTGGGCGGCGGCATGGGTGCTGCAGGCCTCTTTGAGATTTTCTGACCCCCTGAGGCGCTGCGCGCCTTCCCCCCGGGGACGCAGCCGCCGCTACGGGGCGGCCCTGGCTGGGCGTCACCCAGATCGCGCAGCGCAGAGTTTGAGATGTGCGGGCCTTGCCCGCCCACGTTAATGAGGAGATAGCCATGGACTTGCAATTCAGTCCCGAAGAAGAAGCGTTCCGCGCCGAAGTGCGTGCGTTTCTGAAAGACAACCTGCCCCAGGACCTGGCCGCCAAGGTCAAGGCCGGCCAGCGCCTGACGCGCTTTGACCAGGAAAACTGGCATGCCATCCTGAACAAAAAGGGCTGGCTGGCCTACCACTGGCCGCAAGAGTTTGGTGGCACGGGCTGGTCGCCGGTGCAGAAGTTCATTTTTGACGACGAGTGCGCACTGGCCGGTGGCCCGCGCCTGGTGCCCTTTGGTTTGTCCATGCTCGGCCCGGTGCTGATCAAGTATGGCAACGAGGCGCAAAAAAGCCACTGGCTGCCACGCATTTTGAATGGCGATGACTGGTGGTGCCAGGGTTACTCCGAGCCCGGCGCTGGCTCCGACCTGGCCTCGCTCAAGACCACGGCCGTGCGCCAGGGTGACCACTACATCGTCAACGGCCAAAAGACCTGGACCACCCAGGGCCAGCACGCCAACATGATGTTCTGCCTGGTGCGCACCAACAAGGAGGTGAAGTCGCAGCAGGGCATCAGCTTCGTGCTGATCGACATGAACCAGCCTGGCGTCGAAGTGCGCCCCATCCGCACCCTGGACGGTGACAAGGAAGTCAACGAAGTCTTTCTGACCGATGTGAAGGTGCCGCTGGACAACCTGGTGGGCGAGGAAAACAAGGGCTGGACCTATGCCAAGTACCTGCTGACCTATGAGCGCACCGGCATTGCCGGCGTGGGTTTTTCGATGGCCGGGCTGGAAAAGCTCAAGGTGATTGCCCAGCGCGTGCAGCGCAACGGCAAGCCGCTGATCGAAGACCCGCAGTTTGCCACCCGCATGGCCAAGGTCGAAATCGAACTGCTGAACATGGCCACCACCAACCTGCGCGTGATCGCCTCGGTCGCGGGCGGCGGTGTGCCGGGCGCCGAGAGCTCGATGCTCAAGATCAAGGGCACTGTCGTGCGCCAGGAGCTGCTGTCGCTGATCCGCCGTGCGATGGGGCCGTACGCGCTGCCCTTTATCGAAGAGGCGCAGTTTGCCGAATACGCCGACGCGCCCGTGGGCCCCAAGGAAGCGGCCACCGCTGCTGCGGCCTATTTCAACTACCGCAAGCTGTCGATCTTCGGCGGCTCGAACGAGATCCAGCGCAACATCATCTCCAAGATGATTCTCGGCCTATGAAATAAGCCACCCCCTGAGGCGCTGCGCGCCTTCCCCCTGGAAGGGGGACGACGCCTATGCTGCGGGGCGGCCCTTGCTGGCGTCTCGCAGCTGTGCCCTGCAGGTTCCAGGCGCTGCGATCTCAGCAAGCGCCATGGTTAGATAAGGAGATTTTTTATGAACTTTCAACTGGATGAAGACCGCCGCATGCTGGCCGATGCGCTGGGCCGCTACCTGAGCGAGCAGTACAGCACCGAGTACCGCAACAAGGCCGCCTATGGCGACCAGGGCTTCAGCGCCGAGACCTATGCCAAGCTGGCCGAACTGGGCGCGATTGGCGCGCTGTTCAAGGAGGCCGATGGCGGCTTTGGCGGCGATGGCGTCGATATCAGCGTGGTGTTCGAGGCACTGGGCACGCACCTGGTGGCAGAGCCGCTGCTGGGCGCCTTGCTGGTGGGCCGCGCGCTGACCGAGGCCGGCAGCGAGGCGCAAAAGGCGCAGCTCGAAGGCATCATCGGCGGCGAGACGATTGCCGCGCTGGCGCATGACGAGCCCGCGAACCACTATGAGCTGAGCCGCGTGGCCACCACTGCCCAAACCCAGGGCGATGGCTGGGTGATCAACGGCAGCAAGGCGGTGGTGCTGTTTGGCGACCAGGCGCAGCTGCTGCTGGTCTCCGCCCGCACGGCAGGCGCCGTGGGCGATGAGGCCGGCATCTCGCTGTTCCTGGTGCCGGGCGATGCCGCAGGCATCAGCAGCCGGGGCTATGGCCGCATCGATGGCGGCCATGCCGCCGAGCTGGTGCTGGCCAACGTCAAGGTCGGTGCCGATGCCTTGCTGGGCACGCTGGGTGAAGGCCATGCGCTGCTCGAACGCATCTGCGGCTTTGGCCTGCTGGCGCTGGCGGCTGAATCGCTGGGCGCGATGGATGTGGCCAAGAACCACACGCTGGAATACCTGCGCACGCGCAAGCAGTTTGGCGTGCCCATTGGCAGCTTTCAGGCGCTGCAGCACCGCATGGCCGATCTGCTGCTCGAAGCCGAGCAGGCGCGCTCGGCCGTCATCAACGCGGCAGCGGCGATTGACAACCCCGACTACCTTGAGCGCGAGAAAGCGCTGTCGGCTGCCAAGTACAGCGTGGGCCAGATTGGCACCTTGATGGCCGAAGAGGCGATCCAGATGCACGGCGGCATTGGCGTGACCTGGGAGCTGCCGCTGGCGCACTACGCCAAGCGCATCATCATGATTGACCACCAGCTGGGCGACATGGACCACCACCTGGCGCGCTACATGGCGTTGCAGGCCCAGGAACGCGCCGCAGCCAAGGCCGCCTGATGACGACCGCCAGCACCGCCACCCCCGCGCTGCTGGCGCGCCGCGAAGGCGGCGTGCTGGTGCTGACCAACAACAACGAGGCGGCGCGCAATGCGCTCTCGCCCGACTTCTACCTGGGCCTGACCGCAGCGCTCAAGGAGGCTGCGACCGACCCGGCCGTGGGCGCGATGGTGCTCACCGGTGCCGGCGGGCATTTTTGCTCGGGCGGTGACCTGCGCCGCATTGCAACGCGCCGGGACCAGCCCGTGGAAAAGCGCCGCGAGCTGCTCGAAGGCCTGCATGACCTGGTGCGTGCACTGCGCGACTGCCCCAAGCCCGTAGTGGCAGCGGTGGAGGGCGCAGCCGCCGGTGCCGGCCTGTCGCTGGCCTTGGCCTGCGACATGCTGGTCGCTGCGCGCAATGCGGCGTTCTCTGTGGCCTATGTGAAGGTGGGGCTGTCGCCCGACGGCGGCGCCACGGCCTTTTTGGCCGAGCACCTGTCGCGCCAGCTGCTGACCGAGCTGTGCCTGACGGGCGACCGGGTCAGCGGCGAGCGCATGCAGCAGCTGGGCCTGGTCAACCGTCTGGCCGAGCCGGGCGACGCGCTGGCGCAGGCCATCGCGCTGGCCGCGCAACTGGCCGATGGCCCCTTGCAAGCCATGGCCAGCATCAAGTCGCTGTGCCGCGCCGCCTATGACAACAGCCTGGAAGCGCAGCTGGACATGGAGGCCGAGCTGATGGTGCAGGCGCAGGCTACACCGGAATCGGCCGAGGGCATTGCCGCGTTTTTGGAAAAGCGCCCCGCCAACTACCTGGCGCTGCGCCGCTGAGATGGATCGAAAAAAGTGACGCCAGGCGGGCCCGTGTTGCGGCCGCCTTGGTGATCCGAGGAGACAAGTATGCGTGAGCAAGAGAACGCCGCGGCCCTGCCGCTGGCGGGTGTCAAGGTCCTGGACCTGTCCCGTGTTTTTGCCGGCCCGCTGTGCGGCCAGGTGCTGGGCGATCTGGGGGCCGAGGTGATCAAGGTCGAGCACCCCAAGCGGGGTGACGACACGCGGGACTGGGGCTTGCGCATTGGCAAGACCGAGACGACTTACTACAACAGCATGAACCGCAACAAGCGGTCCATCACGGTGGACCTGCAAAAGCCCGAAGGCCTGGCGCTGATCCTGGCGCTGCTGCCGCAGTTCGATGTGGTGATCCACAACTTCAAGCATGGTGGCGCCGACAAGCTGGGCCTGGGCTACGAGGCACTGAAGGCCTTGAAGCAGGACATCATCTACTGCAGCGTGACGGGCTATGCCACCGACACCGAGGAGGCGGCCCGCCCGGGCTACGACATTTTGGTGCAGGGCGAGGCCGGCTTGATGGCGATGAACGGCGAGGCCTCGCAGCCGCCGCTGAAGTTTGGCGTGGCCGTCGTGGACCTGATGACCGGCATGAGCGCCGCCCAGGCCGTGCTGGCCGCGCTGTTTGCCCGCGAGCGCACCGGCCAGGGCCGCAAGATCGACATGGCGCTGTTTGACAACGGCGTCAGCATCACCGGCTACTACGGGCTCGATGCGCTGTTCATGGGCAAGGACCCGGAGCGTTTTGGCAATGCCCACCCCTCGATCGTGCCCTATGGCATGTTCGAGGCGGCCGATGGCCCGCTGATCATTGCGGTGGGCAACAATTCGCAGTTCGAGCGCTTCTGCCGCGATGTCATCGAGCGCCCCGACCTGGCCGACAACCCCAAGTACGCGACCAATGTGGAGCGTGCCAAGGACCGCAAGCTCTTGCTGCCGCTGATGATCGAGACGATCCGCAGCTTCCCGCGTGCGCTGCTGATCGAGCGGCTCAATGCCTGTGGCGTGCCATGTGGCGAGGTGCTGGGCCTGCATGAGGCGCTGACCTCCGAGCGCGTGCAGCAAGCCGGCCTGGTGCAGAACATGCCCCATCCGGTGGCCGGCCACACCGCCGTGCTGGCGCCGCCCATCCGCATGGATGGCGAGCGCCTGCCGATTCGCCGCGCGCCGCCCACACTCGGTGAAGGTACACGCGAAGTGCTGCAAAATCTGCTGCGTTTGAGTGATTCGCAACTGCAAGCACTCCAGACGCAAGGCGTGCTGACCTTGCCCGATTGATACCGTGGCCTGCAGGCGGCAAGCGACGCCGCAGCGGGCCCAGAGTTTATTGTTAGAAAGCTGAGACTATGAAAGTACTGGTACCCGTCAAACGCGTGGTGGACTACAACGTCAAGGTGCGCGTCAAGAGCGATGGCTCGGGAGTGGACATTGCGAACGTGAAGATGTCGATGAACCCCTTTGATGAAATCGCGGTGGAAGAGGCCGTGCGTTTGAAGGAAAAGGGCGTGGTCACCGAGATCATCGCAGTGAGCTGCGGCGTGACCCAGTGCCAGGAGACGCTGCGCACGGCGATGGCCATTGGTGCAGACCGCGCCATCCTGGTCGAAACGGCCGAAGAGCTGCAGCCGCTGGCGGTTGCCAAGCTCCTGAAGGCGCTGGTGGACAAGGAGCAGCCGGGCCTCGTGATCTGCGGCAAGCAAGCGATTGACGACGACGCCAACCAGACCGGCCAGATGCTGGCAGCGCTCGCTGATCTGCCCCAGGCCACGTTCGCCTCCAAGGTCGAGGTCGCTGGCGACAAGGTGAGCGTCACGCGCGAAGTGGACGGCGGTCTGGAGACCCTGTCTCTGTCCATGCCCGCTGTCATCACCACCGACCTGCGTCTGAACGAGCCGCGCTACGTCACCTTGCCCAACATCATGAAGGCCAAGAAAAAGCAGCTCGACACCGTCAAGCCCGAAGACCTGGGTGTGGACGTGAGCCCGCGCCTGAAGACCTTGAAGGTGCAGGAACCTGCCAAGCGCGGCGCCGGCGTGAAGGTGCCCGATGTGGCGACCTTGATCGACAAGCTCAAGAACGAAGCCAAAGTCATCTGACCTTGACCCGACACCTGACACATTGAATGGAAAGACGATAGACATGACCGCTCTCGTTATTGCAGAACACGACAACCAAACGATCAAGACCGCCACGCTCAACACCGTCACCGCAGCCCTGGCTTGCGGCGGCGATGTGCATGTGCTGGTAGCGGGCGAAGGCGCAGCAGCTGCAGCCCAGGCCGCAGCCCAGATCGCAGGCGTTGCCAAAGTCATCCTGGCCGATGGCCCGGCGCTGAAAGACGGCCTGGCCGAAAACCTGGCCGCGCAAGTGCTGGCCATTGCCGGCAACTACAGCCACATCCTGGCGCCAGCCACTGCCTCGGGCAAGAACGTGGCGCCACGCGTGGCAGCCAAGCTGGACGTGGCCCAGATCAGCGACATCACCAAGGTGGTGAGCGCCGACACCTTCGAGCGCCCCATCTACGCGGGCAATGCCATTGCCACCGTGCAATCGATCGATGCCACCAAGGTCATCACCGTGCGCGGCACCGGCTTTGACGCCGCAGCGGCCACCGGCGGCTCGGCCTCGGTCGAGAACGCGGCAGCCGCCGCTGACAGCGGCAAGAGCAGCTTTGTGGGCCGCGAAGTGACCAAGAACGACCGCCCGGAACTCACGGCAGCGAAGATCATCGTCTCCGGTGGCCGGGCGCTGGGCAGCGCCGAGAAGTTCAACGAAGTGATGACCCCGCTGGCCGACAAGCTGGGCGCGGCCATTGGCGCGAGCCGCGCAGCGGTGGATGCGGGCTACGCGCCCAACGACCTGCAAGTGGGCCAGACCGGCAAGATCGTCGCGCCCCAGCTGTATGTGGCAGCGGGCATCTCGGGCGCGATCCAGCATCTGGCCGGCATGAAGGACTCCAAGGTGATCGTGGCGATCAACAAGGACGAAGAAGCGCCGATCTTCAGCGTGGCCGACTATGGCCTGGTGGCCGACCTGTTTGAGGCTGTGCCCGAGATGGCGGGCAAGCTCTAAACGCGGATCGACCTCTTCCTAGAACGCGGCCCAGGCCGCGTTTTTTTATGCCTGTTCGCCAGCCTGTGTATTTGGTTGTTTATGCAACTTAAAGCCGATATAGGTATTTACACCAGTGTCCCAGCCGCGAGACGCAGCCACTTATTTGATTATTGTGTTTGCGGCATCAATTGTAAAAAGTGTGTGGCGATTCGTTGAATCGATACCTAGTAAATTCCCTAGGTGGTCGCTGCGGTCTCACCTGTATTCATGCAGTTTGCGCATGGGTCACTAGGGAAAGCGCTAGCGGGCTAGTCGCCGAAAAACTGAGGGCGCGTCTATAGAATTGTTTCGATCCGCATAAAACTGTTATCGCGGTTAGAGGCGGCTGCATCGCGGGAGACCCCCGTTTCATGCAGTTTTCGCTGTTGTGGTTCCAAGCTGAAGGGTTGGTTGTATGGATATTTTGCTGCAGCAGATCATTAATGGTCTGGTATTGGGCAGCATGTACGCTTTGATAGCCTTGGGCTACACCATGGTGTACGGCATTATTCAATTGATTAACTTCGCGCACGGCGAAGTGCTGATGATCGGGGTGCTGACCAGCTGGAGCATCATCGGCGTGATGCAGGAGGCCATGCCGGGAACGCCGGGCTGGGTCATCTTGCTGATAGCGACGCTCATTGCCTGTGTGGTGGCGGCGGTGCTCAATTTCACCATCGAGAAGCTGGCCTACCGGCCGCTGCGCAACAGCCCGCGCCTGGCGCCGCTGATCACCGCGATCGGCATGTCTATCCTGCTGCAGACGCTGGCGATGATCATCTGGAAGCCCAACTACAAGCCCTATCCAACCTTGCTGCCGATGGAGCCCTTTGACCTGGCCGGTGCGGTGATCACGCCGACCCAGATCCTGGTGCTGGGCGTGACGGCCGTGGTGCTGGCGGTATTGATGTACCTGGTGAACTACACTCGCCTGGGCCGCGCGATGCGGGCCACGGCAGAGAACCCCCGCGTGGCGGCGCTGATGGGCATCAAGCCCGACATGGTGATCTCGGCCACCTTTGTGATCGGTGCGGTGCTGGCGGCGATCGCCGGCGTGCTCTGGGCCTCGAACTACGGCACGGCGCAGCACACCATGGGCTTTTTGCCTGGCCTCAAGGCCTTTATTGCGGCGGTGTTTGGCGGTATCGGCAACCTGGCCGGCGCCGTGGTGGGTGCGATGATCCTGGGCCTGGTCGAAGCCATTGGCGCGGGCTACATCGGCCAGCTCACCGGAGGCGTGCTGGGCAGCCAGTATGTCGATATCTTCTCGTTCATCGTGCTGATCATCGTGCTGACGCTGCGCCCCTCGGGTCTGCTGGGTGAGCGGGTGGCCGATCGGGCTTAAGGGGAACAGCATGAAGAACAACAAAGCACAGTTCATTGTGGGCGCGATTGCGCTGCTGGTATTGCCGCTGATCCTGCAGTCCTTTGGCAACGCCTGGGTGCGCATTGCCGACCTGGCACTGCTCTATGTCCTGCTGGCCCTGGGCCTGAACATCGTCGTGGGCTTTGCCGGCCTGCTGGACCTGGGCTATGTGGCCTTCTACGCGGTGGGCGCCTATATGCTGGGCCTGATGGCCTCGCCCCACCTGGCCGAGACCTTTGAAGGCTTCAAGGCCATGTTCCCCAATGGCCTGCACACCTCCATCTGGCTGGTGATACCGCTGGCCGCGTTGCTGGCGGCGATAGCGGGGATGATCTTGGGCTTTCCGGTGCTCAAGCTGCGCGGGGACTACCTGGCCATCGTGACCCTGGGTTTTGGCGAGATCATCCGCATCTTCATGCTGAACCTGGACCAGCCCGTCAACATCACCAATGGGCCCAAGGGCCTGGGCCAGATCGACTCGATCAAGATCTTTGGCTTTGACTTTGCCAAGCCGCTGGAGATCGGCAGCTACACGGTCTCGTCGGTCACCTTGTACTACTACCTGTTCCTGCTGCTGGTCGTGGCCAGTGTGGTGATCTGCTACCGCCTGCAGGACTCGCGCATCGGCCGCGCCTGGATGGCCATCCGCGAGGACGAGATTGCCGCCAAGGCCATGGGCATCAACACCCGCAACCTCAAGCTGATGGCCTTTGGCATGGGTGCCACGTTCGGTGGCGTGTCCGGCGCGATGTTTGCCGGCTTCCAGGGTTTTGTCTCGCCCGAGTCCTTCAGCCTGATGGAGTCGATCATGATCGTCGCCATGGTGGTGCTCGGCGGCCTGGGCCATATCCCCGGTGTGATTCTGGGTGCCGTGCTGCTGTCGGCGCTGCCTGAGGTGCTGCGCTATGTGGCCGGCCCGCTGCAGCAGATGACCGATGGCCGTCTGGATGCCTCCATCCTGCGCCAGCTCTTGATTGCGGTGGCGATGATCGTGGTGATGCTGCTGCGCCCACGCGGCCTGTGGCCGGCACCCGAGCATGGCAAGAGCGCGATCCAGAAAGACTGAGCAGGAGAGACGAGCATGACGAACACACAAGCTCCTACACTCAAGGTGGCAGGTATTTCCAAGCGCTTTGGCGGCTTGCAGGCCCTCTCGGATGTGGGTCTGACCATCGAGCGCGGCCAGGTCTATGGCCTGATCGGCCCCAACGGTGCGGGCAAGACCACGTTCTTCAATGTGATCACCGGCCTGTACACGCCCGACAGCGGCAGCTTTGAGCTCGCTGGCAAGCCCTACGAGCCCAAGGCCGTGCACCTGGTGGCCAAGGCCGGCATTGCGCGCACGTTCCAGAACATCCGTCTGTTCTCCGACATGACGGCGCTGGAGAACGTGATGGTGGGCCGCCATGTGCGCAGCCATTCGGGCCTCCTGGGCGCGATCTTTCGCACACCGGGCTTCAAGGCCGAGGAGCGGGCCATTGCCGAGCGTGCCCGCGAGCTGCTCGCCTATGTGGGCATTGAGCGCTATGCCGATTACAAGGCGCGCACCTTGTCTTACGGCGACCAGCGCCGCCTGGAGATTGCGCGCGCGCTGGCCACCGACCCGCAACTGATTGCGCTCGACGAGCCCGCCGCCGGCATGAATGCGACCGAGAAGGTGCAGCTGCGCGAGCTGATCGACCGCATCCGCAACGACAACCGCACGATCTTGCTGATCGAGCATGATGTGAAGCTGGTGATGGGACTGTGCGACCGGGTGACCGTGCTCGACTACGGCAAGCGGCTGGCCGAGGGGGCGCCCGCCGAGGTGCAGAAAGACGAAAAAGTGATTGAGGCCTATCTGGGCACCGGAGGACACTGAGCATGGTTGACAAGACATCCAACCCCGTACTGCTGAAGGTGCGAGGGCTGAAAGTGGCCTATGGGGGCATTCAGGCCGTCAAGGGCGTCGATTTCGAGGTGCATGAGGGCGAGCTGGTATCGCTGATCGGCTCCAACGGTGCGGGCAAGACCACGACGATGAAGGCGGTGACGGCCACGCAGGCCATCAATGACGGGCAGATCGAGTTTCTGGGCGAGAACCTCAAGGGCCGGGGCGCCTGGGACCTGGTGGCCAAGGGCCTGGTGATGGTGCCAGAAGGGCGGGGCGTCTTCACGCGCCAGACCATCACCGACAACCTGATGCTGGGCGCCTACCTGCGCAAGGACAAGGCCGGCATCCAGGCCGATATCGAGAAGATGTTTAACATCTTCCCGCGCCTGCGCGAACGCAAGGACCAGCTGGCGGGCACCATGTCCGGCGGCGAGCAGCAGATGCTGGCGATGGCGCGCGCGCTGATGGCGCAGCCCAAGCTGCTGCTGCTCGATGAGCCATCGATGGGCCTGTCGCCGATCATGGTGGACAAGATCTTCGAGGTGGTGCGCAATGTCTATGCGATGGGCGTGACCATCGTGCTGGTGGAACAGAACGCCAGCCGCGCGCTGGCCATTGCCGACCGGGGCTATGTAATGGAGTCGGGCATCATCACGATGACCGGCCCGGGCCAGCAGCTGCTGGCCGACCCCAAGGTGCGCGCCGCCTATCTGGGTGAATAGCGGCAGCGCGCATGCACTCCCCAAGCACTGCCCGGCAGTGCTTTTTTTATTGCTGCCGGTTGGCGCAGGCATTTGGCCATCGCCCCGCAAAAACACGGTGGGAGCCGATGGCGGCAAGCGCAAGGTAGCGCGCTTTGGGAGACAGCGCCAGCGCTGCCGTTCTCCCTCTGTACCAGGCGCGGCGGGCAGGGCGCGGGCTGCGCTGTTTTCGGCGTCGCGGCCTCAAATGCGACAAAGAAATGACAATTGCATTTAAAATTGGTGAATTTTGCAGTGCAGCAATGCGCCGTGAATGACAGATTTTGCGCACTGCAAACCACTGACACCGCTGGCAATTCAAGGAGTTGCAGGGTGGCGGCAGGGCCAGGGAGCCGGGGCTGACAAGCCAGATTCCGGCCGGGTGTGCGCAGGTTTTTCCCTTTTTTGCATTGAAACCGAATAGGTGCACCCATGCTCTTTGGCAAACTCTTGCCGCGCGAAGGCAATTTCTTCGAACTGTTCAACCAGCACGCCGACCGCATCGTTGAAGCGGCCCACGCGTTCTCCCAACTGGTGGCCAATTACAACGACCCCCATCTGCGCGAAAAATACAACCAGGACGTGGACAATGCCGAGCGCGCTGCCGACCGCGTGACCCACGAGGTCAACCGCACCTTGCACAAGACCTTCATCACCCCCATCGACCGTGAACAGATCCACTCGCTGATCAACACCATGGACGATGTGGCCGACCTGATCCAGGACTCGGCCGAGACCATGGCGCTCTACGATGTGCGCCACATGACCGAAGAAATCACCCGCCTGACGGACCTGAGCGTCAAGTGCTGCGAGCGCGTGCGTGATGCCGTCAAGATGCTCGACCGCATTGCCGATCCCTCGACCACCGAAGCGGCCATCAAGACCTGCGAAGAGATCGACCGCCTCGAGAGCGATGCCGACCGCGTGATGCGCTCGGCGATGAGCAAGCTGTTCCGCGAGGAGCCCGATGTGCGCGAGGTGATCAAGCTCAAGGCCATCTACGAGCTGCTCGAGACCATCACCGACAAGTGCGAGGATGTGGCCAACCACATCGAAGGCATCATCCTGGAAAACTCCTGATCCGTTGCAGCAAGCAGGAGACTGAACTTCCATGGAACCGATGCAAACAGCCCTGTGGGTGATTGTCGTGCTGGTGGCGCTGGCCATCTTGTTCGACTTCATGAACGGGTTTCATGACGCGGCCAATTCGATTGCGACCGTTGTCTCTACTGGCGTGCTCAAGCCCACCCAAGCGGTGGTGTTTGCGGCATTTTTCAACTTTGTCGCGATCTTTGTCTTCCACCTGAGCGTGGCGGCGACCATCGGCAAAGGCATTGTTCACCCGGGCATTGTCGACACCCATGTGATCTTTGGCGCCCTCGTGGGCGCCATCGCCTGGAACCTGATCACCTGGTACTACGGCATCCCGTCGAGCTCCTCGCATGCGCTGATCGGCGGCATCGTGGGCGCGGTGATTGCGAAGGCGGGCTCGGGCGCGCTGGTCGCCAGCGGCATCTGGAAGACGGTGGCCTTCATCTTTGTCTCTCCGGTGCTGGGCTTTTTGCTCGGCTCGATCATGATGGTGATCGTGGCCTGGCTGTTCCGCCGCACCACGCCGGGCCGGGTCGACAAGTGGTTCCGCCGTCTGCAGCTGGTCTCTGCCGGTGCCTACAGCCTGGGCCACGGCGGCAATGATGCGCAAAAGACCATCGGCATCATCTGGCTGCTGCTGCTGTCCACCGGCTACGCATCGCCCAACGATGCCGATCCTCCTGCCTGGGCCATCATCTCGTGCTATGCGGCCATTGGACTGGGCACGATGTTTGGTGGCTGGCGCATTGTCAAGACCATGGGCCAGAAGATCACCAAGCTCAAGCCCGTCGGCGGCTTCTGCGCCGAAACCGGTGGCGCGATGACCTTGTTCATCGCCACTGCGCTGGGTATCCCCGTTTCGACCACGCACACCATCACCGGCGCCATCGTCGGCGTGGGCTCGACCCAGCGCATGAGCGCAGTGCGCTGGGGTGTGGCCGGCAATATCGTCTGGGCCTGGGTGCTGACCATCCCGGCCAGCGCCTTTGTGGCGGCCTTTGCCTACTGGGTGAGCCTGCAGCTCTATTGATGGTCGCAGTGCGATAGCCAAAAGGCGGCTGGCGGATATGATCTGCCAGCCGTTTTGATTTTTGGCCAAGGCATGACCGACCCCGCACTGACCCCTTCGATCTTTTCGCTGCATCCGCTGGCCTGGGTTGCGGCTGCACTGGCCGTATTGATGCTGGTGGTACTGGCGCTGGCCTGGTGGGCGGCAGGCTGGCTTTCGCAGCCCTACCGCCAGCAGATCGCTGAGCCCCCGGCGGCGCTGGGTGCCAACGCCGTCGAGATCGCCACGGCGCAAGGCATGGTGCGGGGCTGGTATGCAGCGGGCACGCCCGGGCAGGGTGCCGTGCTGCTGCTGCACGGTGTGCGCGCTGACCGGCGTGCGATGCTGCCCCGGGCGCTGGCGCTGCATGCGCGCGGCCATGGGGTGCTGCTGATCGATTTGCCGGCCCATGGCCAAAGCGATGGGGAGATACTGTCCTTCGGGCCCCGGGAGGGCCTGGGCATTGCCGCTGCGCTGGCCTGGTTGCAGGCGCAGCAGCCGACGGAGAGGGTGGCAGTGATCGGCGCATCGCTCGGCGGCGCCGGGCTATTGATGGCGGAGCTGGCGCGGCTGCCCGATGCGGTGGTGCTCGAAGCCGTGTTCCCGAGCATGGTGGCCGCCGTGGACAACCGGGTGCGTGCGGTGCTGGGCTCCTTGACCCCGTTGGCGCCGATTGCCACGCCGTTGTTGCTCTGGCAGATGCCGCTGCGCCTGGGCCTGGATCCCCACCAGCTGCGGCCTATCGACCGCCTGGCCGGTTGGACCCGGCCAGTGATGGTACTGGGCGGCACGCAAGACCGCTACACCCCGCCCGCTGAAACCCGGCAGATGGCGGAGGCCGCAAGCCAGGCGCAGCAGTCGCCGCAACCGCTATGGCTGGTGCCGGGCGCGGCGCATGTGGATCTGCACCAGTTTGCGCCGCAGGCCTATGAGGCGCAGGTGTTTGGCTTTCTCCGCACGCATCTGCAGGTGAATGAGCAATCGCGCTGACCTTGCACAGTTATCCCTTTACTGCGAAATCTTGCGCGCTTCCTCGATCTGGTACTGGAAGTAATGCTCAAAGCTGTAGGCCAGGCTGGCCATCAGGATCGTGGTGCCGATCAAGAGCGAGGCCACGATGCCGAAGATCGTCATCCAGCGGGTGCGGCCGGGCAGCGCGTCCTCGGGCAGGCCGGGGTTGTGGCGGGCGTTCCACTTCTCGGGCGCCATCAACCCGTAGACGATGGCCGTCAGTGCGCAGGCCGCAATGGTAAAGCCCAGCAGCGGCACCAGAACCCAGCTGACCTGGTCGTCAATGCCATGGCTGGCAATGCGCTCCATGCCATACAGGCCCAGCGCTGTGGGGATGGGCAGCATCCAGCCGACCATGTCACCCAGGCCATGCAGGTAGAAGCGGTGCAGGCCCAAAGGCCCGCCCAGAAAGGCCAGCCAGGTGGCGAGGGTCTTGCTCTTGCTGCGCGGCATCGCGTGGGTGATGGGGTGGCTCATAGGGTGGGGGGGTGTTTAGGTGGTGGGGGCGCTGTTGTCGCCATCGCCCAGGGTTTTTTCCATCATCACGATATCCAACCAGCGGCCAAATTTCCAGCCCACCGAGCGCATCACGCCCACCTGGGTAAAACCGGCTGCGCGGTGCACACCGACCGAGCCGGCGTTGTTGGAGTCCCCGATCACGGCGATGAGCTTGCGCACGCCAGCTGCCTCGCAGTGGTCGATCAAGGCGTTCATCAAGAGGCGCCCCAGGCCCCGGCCATGTTGCCCATCGGCCACATAGATCGAGTCCTCGGCCGAGAAGCGGTAGGCCGGCCGGGCCTTGAACCAGTTCGCATAGGCAAAGCCCAGGATCTGGCCGTCGGCGTCCTCGGCGACCAGGTAGGGCAGCTGGCGCGACAATACCTCGTCACGGCGCCGGGACATTTCTGCTTCGCTGGGGGCTTCGGTCTCGAAGCTGCCCGTGCCATGCAGCACATGGTGGGCATAAATGCGGGTGATGGCGGGGAGATCCTGAGGGATGCTGGCACGAACACTTGGCATGGTTGAAATAAGTTTGTATAATTTGCGGCTTTACTGCGTGTCGCTGGCCGGGTGGCTAGTTGCGTGTCTCAAACGTGGTAAGAAAACTAACCACCCGAAGGATTATTATGGTCGTTATTCGACTCTCCCGCGGCGGCTCGAAGGCCCGTCCGTTCTACAACATCGTCGTTGCTGACAAGCGCGTGCGCCGTGACGGCTCGTTCATCGAGCGCGTGGGTTTCTACAACCCACTGGCCAAGGAAGGCGTTGAAGGCCTGCGCGTTGCTCTGGACCGCGTGGCTTACTGGAAGAGCGTTGGTGCTCAGGCTTCCACCACCGTGGACCGTCTGGTCAAGCAAGCTGCTGCCAAGGCTGCTTAATTTGCCTCTCTCATCACGGGTGGTGCTTCGGTACCATTCGTGCATGCGGGCCGCTGCTGCGATGAGCACTGCGGCCCGTTTTTTATTGCCCTGTTGAACTGCCATGCCCGCTACCGAGTTGTTGTTAAGCCCTGCAACCTTGCCCGATGACGCCATTGAAGTGGCGCGCATTGCCGATGCCTGGGGCGTCAAGGGCTGGTTCAAGGTGATTGCCCTCAGCCCCGACCCGCAGGCGCTGCTCAAATCCAAGCTGTGGTTCATCCAGCCGCCCGAGAAGGGCGCACGCCACTTCCAGGGCGTTGCTCAGCTCGAGATGCGCCAAGCGCGTTTCCATGGCGATGGCATGGTGGGCTGGGCCCAGGGCGTGGACGACCGCGACCAGGCCGAAAAACTCAAAGGTGCGCGGGTGTTCATCTCGCGCGCCGATTTCCCCAAGACCGATGACGGCGAGTACTACTGGGTGGACCTGCTGGGTCTGGCCGTGGTCAACCGTGAAGGCGTGGCGCTGGGCACCGTGAGCGACCTGATGGCCTCGGGCCCCCAGACCGTGCTGGTGCTGAACTACGAAGAAGACGGCAAGACGCAGGAGCGCCTGATTCCGTTTGTCGGCGCCTTTGTCGACGAGGTCTCGCTGCCCACCAAGCGCATCACGGTCGACTGGCAGCCGGACTACTGATCGTGCCGGACACGCAGGCCGCCAGCGGGGAGAATTTCTATGCGCTTTGACATCATCACCTTGTTCCCCGAGCTGTTCGGCCCCTTTGTCGAGGTGGGCGTGACGCGCCGTGCCTACAGCAGCGGCCAGGTGGCGGTGCAGTGCTGGAACCCGCGCGATTACGCCCCAGGCAACTACCGCCGCGTCGATGACCGCCCCTTTGGCGGCGGCCCCGGCATGGTGATGATGGCCCAGCCGCTGGCCGACTGCCTGGCCGCCATCCGCGAAGCGCGTGCCGAGGCGCAGCCCGCGCCGCTGGTGCTGTTCTCGCCGATTGGCGAGCGTATCGACCATGCCCAGGTGCAGCGCTGGTCCGATTCGCAGGGTGCCATCTTGCTGTGCGGCCGCTACGAGGGCGTGGACCAGCGCTTTATTGACCGCCATGTCGATGTGCAGCTGAGCCTGGGCGATTTTGTGCTCTCGGGCGGCGAGATTGCCGCGATGGCCTTGCTTGACGCCGTGGCCCGCCTGCAACCCGGTGTGCTGCATGACGAGGGCAGCCACCAGTTCGACAGCTTCAACCCCGCGCTCGACGGTCTGTTGGATTGCCCCCACTACACCCGGCCCGAGGTCTGGGATGGCGAGCCAGTGCCCGCCGCCCTGCTGTCGGGCCACCATGCCAATATCGAGCGCTGGCGCCGCGAGCAAAGCCTGCGCAACACGGCCATCTACCGCCCTGAGCTGCTGGACCAGGCACGCAGCCGCAAGCAGCTCAGCCGCAAGGATGAGCAGCTGCTGGCCAGTGCCGATTTGGTAAATTTGGCAAAACCGCTATAATTGCCGGTTTTACGATCCTCTACACGGCCGCTTTTTTCAATGGTGAGAGAAGCAACACGCCGCAGATGCCCAGCACACCGTGCCGGGCGCGGCTGCCAAATTCATGGCGCGCGTATGATCGTTGGATGAAACCATGAACCTGATCCAGATTCTCGAGCAAGAAGAAATTGCTCGCCTGAACAAGACCATTCCTGAATTTGCCCCTGGCGACACCGTTATCGTGAGCGTGAACGTTGTTGAAGGTACGCGCAAGCGCGTGCAGGCTTACGAAGGCGTGGTGATTGCCAAGCGCAATCGCGGTCTGAACAGCGGCTTCACTGTGCGCAAGATCTCCAGCGGCGAAGGCGTGGAACGTACGTTCCAAACCTACAGCCCTATGATCGCCGGTATCGAAGTCAAGCGCCGCGGCGATGTGCGCCGTGCCAAGCTGTACTACCTGCGTGAACGCAGCGGCAAGTCGGCTCGTATCAAGGAAAAGCTGCCAGCACGCAAGGCAGCACCTGTGGCAGCTGCGTAATCACGCTGCGACAGAGCCCAGTGCTGAAAGCCGCTACAGTGCAAGCTGTGGCGGCTTTTTTACATGGGCCACCGTGCTTGCTGCCTGTTGTCTATGTCTAACGCCTCCTCCCTCTCGCCTTCATCACCGCCCGCCGCCGCTGCGCGGGTGTCGTCCATCATGGACCCGCGCCGCGCGCCGGTCGTGCAGATCGACTCGGCCCTGCCGGCGGTCGCTCCGCGCCTGTTGCGGGCCGATTCGCTGCGCCAGGCTTTTGTCGCCCATCCCCATGGCGGTGAGCCGGAAATCTTCCGCGAGCGCAGCTGGACGGACCGGCCCCCGGCCAAGGCCGCCGTGCTGGTAGCACTGGTGCAGCGCCAGGAGATGCATGTGCTGCTGACCCAGCGCAGCGCCGGCCTGACGAACCATTCGGGGCAGATTGCCTTTCCTGGCGGCCGCCAGGACCCGGAGGACCGTGATATCAACGACACCGCGCTGCGCGAGGCCTGGGAAGAGGTGGGACTGGCGCGCGAGCGGGTTGAAATCATTGGCCGCCTGCCCGAGTACGCGACCGGCTCGGGCTTTGAGGTGACGCCCATCGTCGGGCTGGTGCAGCCACCGCTTAGCCTGCAGGCCAACCCGGGCGAGGTGGACGAGGTGTTCGAGGTGCCGCTGTCCTTCTTGATGAACCCTGCGCACCACCGCTGGCAGCAGCTCGATACACCCGAGTTCAGCCGGCGCTGGCTGTCGATGCCCTATGACGATCCCGCATCGGGCCAGCAGCGCTTTATCTGGGGGGCAACGGCCAGCATGCTGCGCAATTTGTACCGGTTTTTGGCCTTTCCACCCGCTTCCTAGTTTGTAACGGCTTGTGTGATACATCACAGCCGGTATGATCACTGTCCATGAGTTTTTTCGCCACGCTGATGGCCCTGCTGCTGGAGCAGGCCAAATCCCTGTCTCGCGACAACCCGGTTTATGCCGGTGTGCGGGCCTGGGTGCAATGGCTCAGCCGCAACCTCGATGCCGGCGAGCAGCGCCACGGCTGGCTGGCCTGGAGCGTGGCGGTACTGCTGCCCACGGCCCTGGCCATGGGCATGCACTGGCTGCTGGTGGCCCTGGTGGGCTGGCCCCTAGCGATGGCCTGGCATGTGCTGGTGCTGTATGTGACCTTGGGCTTTCGCCAGTTCAGCCACCATTTCACGCGCATCCGCCATGCGCTGGAGTCCGGCGATGAGGACCAGGCGCGCCAGTACCTGGCCGACTGGCAGCAGGTCAACGCCGATGATCTGCCGCGCCGCGAGATCGTGCGCCATGTGATCGAGTACTCGGTGCTGGCCGCGCACCGCCATGTGTTTGGCGTGCTGGCCTGCTACTCCATCGGCTCGGCACTGGGCCTGGGGCCTGCCGGCGCGGTGTTTTTCCGCATGGCTGAATACGCCTCGCGCTTTGCGCGCCCATCGGTGCAGCCCGCGGTCATGGTGCAAGGCGCTTTCGAGACGGTTGCGGCCAAGGCCTGGACCATCGTGGACTGGCTGCCTTCCCGGCTCACGGCGCTGAGCTTTGCCGTGGTGGGCAATTTTGAAGAGGCCATCGACGGCTGGCGCTTTCAGACCCAGCATTTCCCCAATGACAACGATGGCGTGATCCTGGCCGCGACCGCCGGTGCCATCGACATCCGCCTGGGCGGGGTGGCCTTGCGCGCCCGCAGCGTCGATATCGATGCCGCCGCGCCCCTGCAGATCCAGGGCGATGGCGCCACCACCCCCGGCCGTGACCCGGAAGTGGCCCACCTGCGCAGCGTGGTGGGCCTGGTGTGGCGCTCCGTCGTGGTCTGGATGCTGCTCTTGGCGCTTCTCACCTTGGCGCGCCTGCTGGGGTAATAGCTCAGGCCGTCTGCAGTGCAGCGGCAGGGCTGCGGCGCTGGCCCATTGCCACCAGCACCAGGCCGATGGCCGACAGCGCTGCAGCGCCCCAGATGATCGACAGCAGGCCTGCGCCGGCAATCAGGCTGCCGCCCACCCAGGCACCCAGCGCATTGCCCAGATTGAAGGCCGCAATGTTCAGGCTGGAGGCCAGCGTCGCACCCTGGCTGCCCACGCCTTGCATCACCCGCATCTGCATGGGGGCGACGGTGGCAAAGGCGACAACACCCAGCACGGTCACATAGGCCATGGCCACGGCAGCCGAGATGCCAAAGGCCCAGCGGCCCGCCAACAACACGGCCACCAGGGCGCCCAGGGTGATCCATAGCGCGCGCACCACGCCCCGGTCGGCCAGCTTGCCGCCGGCAATATTGCCCACGGCCGAGCCGGCGCCAAACAGCAGCAGGCTCAGCGCCACGCCGGTGTTGCCCATCTGGGTGATCTGCGAGAGCAGCGGCTCCACATAGGTGTAGAGCGCAAACACACCACCAAAGCCGAAGACTGTCATGCCCAGGCCCAGCCACAGGGGCGTGCTCGCCAGGATGGACAGCTCATCGCGCAGCGCAACAGGCGCCGCCTGCTGGAGCTTGCTGGGCACAAAGGCGGCCAGAATGCCCAGCGCGACCACGCCGATCACGGCCACGGCGGCAAAGGCCATGCGCCAGCCAAAATGCTGGCCGATCCAGGTGCCGGCCGGCACGCCCAGCAAGGTGGCCAGCGTCAGGCCCGAGAACATCAGCGCAATGGCCGAGGCCTGCTTGTCCTTGGCGACCAGGCCGGTGGCCACGACGGCCCCCACGCCAAAGAAGGTGCCATGGGTGAGCGAGGTGAGCATGCGCGCGCCCATCAGCCAGCCATAGCTGGGGGCCATGGCCGCAGCGAT
Organism: Comamonas sp. 23; assembly: GCF_049601575.1. NCBI lineage: Bacteria > Pseudomonadati > Pseudomonadota > Betaproteobacteria > Burkholderiales > Comamonadaceae > Comamonas > Comamonas sp. 23. The sequence continues at coordinate 1,424,428 of NZ_CP187127.1, forward strand.
GTTGCCCGCGATAAAGATCAGCATCAGGCCCAGCAGCAGCCATTTGCGCGGCCAGTGGCGCGTGGCCAGGGTGAGCACGGGCGCGCCGATGGCCACGCCAAAGGCGTAGCCGGAAATCAGGGTGCCGGCCGTGGGGATGCTGATGCCCAGGTCCTGGCTGACCTGGGTGAGCAGGCCCATGATGATGAATTCGGTGGTGCCGATGCCAAAGGCACCGGCGGCGAGTGCCAGCAATGAGACAGGCATGGGAGGATTCCTTGTGTGTTGGGGCGAAGGCCGGATGGCCGTCACTGAGGAATGCGATTGTGAAGCGCGGCCTGATTCTTGTGTAGCCGGAACAGTGGAAAGGTATTTGTTCCCAAACGGAATAAATAAAGGCAGAATTTGCCACCACCATCTGGCGCTATGACGCTTTTGACCATGCGCAACCCTGCTTTTCCCGCCAGCCCGACCTTCGAGACCAACCGCTCCGGCGAGCTGGAGGTGTTTGTGCAGGTGGCCGAACACGGCAGCTTCTCGGCAGCGGCCCGCCACCTGGGTGTGTCGCCGTCGGCCACCAGCAAGATCGTCGCGCGCATGGAGGCACGCCTGGGCGCGCAGCTGCTGCTGCGCAGCACGCGCCGCGTGCAGCTGACGCCCGAGGGCCGCCAGCTCTACGAGCGTGGCCAGCGCGTGCTGGCCGATCTGCAGGAGGCCGAAGCGGCTGCATCTTTGCGCAGCACGCCCAAGGGCGTCGTGCGCATCAACTCCAGCTCATCGACCGGGCAGGCCATCCTGGTGCCGCTGGTGGGCCGGCTGATGCAGCAGTACCCCGGCCTGGTGCTGGACCTGAGCTTTACCGACGAGGTGGTGGACCTGATGGAGGCACGGGCCGATATCGCGATCCGCTGGGGCAAGCTGCCCGCCTCGGACATGGTGGCCCGCCTCTTGGGCCATACCCGCCAGGTCATTGTGGCAGCACCCGCGTATCTGGATGCCCATGGTGTGCCCACGCACCCCGATATGCTGGGCGGCCATGTGCGCATTGGCTGGAACTACCAGCGCACGGTGCCGCACTGGCCGTTCCGGCTGGCGGGCCAGGATGTGGAGGTCGCCATTGGCGAGCTGCTGCGCGTCAACGATGGCGATGTGATGCGTAACCTGGCTGTCGAAGGCGTGGGCCTGGCGCGGCTGTCGCTGTTCCACGCCTGGCACGATATCGCTGCGGGCCGGTTGCAGGTGGTGCTGGAGGCCTTCAACACCGGTGTGCTGGAACCCATCCATGCGGTCTACCTCGGCAAGCCCGAGCGCCTGCCGTCGCGCACCCGGGCAGTGCTTGATTTTCTAAAGGCCCATGTGGACCTGGGCCATGCCGAGACCTTGCCCAAGCAGTGGTGCCGGGGCTGAGGTCTGTCGTAACAGGCTCAGTAAGCGCTCAGATTGAGCTCGTCAAACAGCTCGCTGTAGATGCGGTAGCGGTTGTCGCTGATCGGCAGCTCGGCATGGCCGTTTTGCACCGCATGGATGACGCCACAGCCGGGCTCGTGCAAATGCGTGCAGTTGTAGAACTTGCACTCCTTGGCATGGGCGCCGATGTCGGGCATGCAGGCGGCCAGTTGTGTGGGCGCGATGTGGTAGAGGCCAAACTCCTGGAAACCGGGCGAGTCGATCAGCGCGGTCTTGCGCGCCTCGTCCACCCAGTACAGGGTCGTGCTGGTGGTCGTGTGCTTGCCGGTGTTCAGCGCCTGCGAGATCTCGTTGGTCGCCACATTGGCGCCCGGTATCAGCAGGTTGATGAGCGTGCTCTTGCCCACGCCCGAGGGGCCGAGCACCAAGGTGGTCTTGCCTTCGAGCAGGCCGTAGATGGCATCACGGTCTTCCTCGTCGGCGCCTTCCAGCGCAAAGGGCAGCACCATGTAGTGCGGCGGGTCCTCGGCCTGGTCGCGCATCGTGCGGTAGGGCTCCAGCCGCTCCCAGGCGCGCAAAAAGGGCTCTTCCAGGTCCATCTTGTTGAGCGCAATGATGGGCGTGATGTGCGCCGCTTCTGCCGCAATCAGCGCGCGTGCCAGCTGCACCTCGCTGAAGACCGGCTCGGCCGCGATCAGGATCAGCAGCTGGTCCAGGTTGGCGGCAAAGGTCTTGGTGCGGATGTCGTCCTGGCGGTAGAAGACATTGCGCCGCTCCAGCACTTTCTCTATTGTGCCTTCCTCGCCCTGGCCGGGCGGCGGGGCCAGCCAGCGCACCTGGTCGCCGACCACGGCCTGGCTCCTCTTGCCCCGGGGGTGGCAGATGCGGCGCACGCCGTCCGGGGTTTCGACCACACAGTGGCGGCCATAGCTGGCCACGACCAGGCCCGTCTGCGTACCCGTCTGGCTGGGCGCGCTGGCGCGTCTTGCAGGTTTTGCCATGTCTCTCAGGCCAGCTGCAGCATGGCTTCGATGCGGCGCGCACATTCGAAGTCGGTGACCGACAGCCCATGCACATCATGGGTGTTGAAGCGCACCACGCAGCGGTTGTAGTGCACCGACAGGTCTGGATGGTGGTCCTGCGTATGGGCCACCAGCGCGACCCCATTCACAAAGGCCATGGTCTCGTAGTAGTTGGCAAAGCGGAAGGTCTTCTCGATGGCCACCTCGGCGCCATCACCGCTCAGCACCCAACCGGTCAGTGGGCTCAGCTGGGTCACCACCTCGGAGGCGGACAGCGCGCGGCGGCTTTGGGTGGACCAGTCTTGTTGGGGCAGGTGGGATTCAGTCATGGGCCAATTGTTGCATGTGGCGGATACGCTCTACGGCGGGCGGGTGCGAATAGTAATAGCGCACATAGACCGGGTCGGGCGTCAGGGTCGAGGCATTGTCCTCGTAGAGCTTGAGCAGGGCCGACTGCAAATCGGCCGCGCGCGTCTGCTGGACGGCATAGGCATCGGCCTCGAACTCGTGCTTGCGCGACGAGTGCGCCATCAGCGGCGAGACAAAGCTGCTGAACACCGGCACGGCCAGCATGAACAGCAGCAGCGCCAGTGCATCGTTGGGGCTGGCGCCGGGCACGCCCGGGATGTTCAGGTTGGGCGTCACGCCCAGGCCGGTGTAGAACCAGCCCTGCTGCGACAGCCAGCCCAGCAGCGCAAAGCCCAGCAAAGTCAGGCCAAACAGGCCCAGCATGCGCTTGAGGATGTGCCTGTGCTTGAAGTGGCCCAGCTCATGGGCGAGCACCGCTTCGACCTCGTCGCCATTGAGCTTGTGCAGCAAGGTATCGAAAAACACCACGCGCTTGCTGGCACCAAAGCCGGTGAAATAGGCATTGGCATGCGCACTGCGGCGGCTGCCATCCATCACAAACAGGCCCTTGGCCGCAAAGCCGCAGCGCTGCATCAGCGCCTGCACGCGGGCCTTGAGGCTCTCGTCCTCCAGTGGCTGAAACTTGTTGAACAGCGGCGCGATGAAAGCCGGGTAGATGACCATCAGCAGCAGGTTGAAGCCCACCCAGAAGGCCCAGGCCCAGAGCCACCACCACTGGCCGGCCGATCCCATCAGCCACAGGATGACGGCCAGCATGGGCAGGCCCACCAGCGCGCCCATGACCGTGCCTTTGACCAGGTCGGCCAGCCACAGGCCGGGCGTCATCTTGTTGAAGCCAAAACGCTGCTCCAGCACAAAGGTCTGGTAGTAGCTGGCCGGCAGATCGATGAGGCCGCTGATCAGCGCAAAGGCGGCGACCAGGGCCAGCTGCTGCCACATGCCGCCACCCAGCGCTTCCAGCAGACTGGCGTTGAGCAGATCCAGGCCCCCCAGCAGGGTCCAGCCCAGCAGCGCAGCCGTGCCGATGGCCAGCCCCAGCAGCCCAAAGCGGGTCTTGGCGATCGTGTAGTCAGCCGCCTTGTGGTGCGCTGCCAGGCTGATGCGGTCGGCAAAGAGGGCAGGGACCGCATCGCGGTGGGCGGCCACATGGCGCATCTGGCGGCTGGCCAGCCAGAGTTTGGTCAGCACACTGGCAGCCAGTGCGATCGCGAATAGCAGGGTGAACAGCAGCGATAGAGTCACAAGTGGGGGTGTTGGTTGGCGAATACCGGACAGTGTAGGGCATAGGCGACAATCGCCCCCATGCAAAACAAGAACACCCTGGATACGCCGCTGGCACCCGTGCCCGAGCTGGCCAAGTCCGATCTGAACCTGGTCTGGCTCGACTGTGAAATGACCGGTTTGAACCCGCAAGAGCACCGCGTGATCGAGATCGCGCTGGTGGTCACCAATGCCGATCTGAGCGTGCGCGTCGAAGGGCCGGTGATTGCGATCCACCAAAGCGATGAGGAGCTGGCCAAGATGGATGCCTGGAACCGCGGCACCCATGGCCGCAGCGGCCTGACAGAGCGGGTCAAGGCCTCGCAGATCGACGAGGCCGCTGCGCAGGCCGAGGTGCTGCGCTTCATGAAACGCTACGTGCCCAAGGCCAAGGTGCCCATGTGCGGCAACAGCATTGGCCAGGACCGCCGTTTTCTGGCGCGCTACATGCCCGATCTGGAGGCCTACTTCCACTACCGCAATGTCGATGTGAGCACGCTCAAGGAGCTGGCACGGCGCTGGCGCCCCGAGCTGGTCACCGGCTTCAAGAAGGCGCAAAAGCACACCGCGCTGGCCGATGTGCATGAGTCGATCGACGAATTACGGTACTACCGGACGCATTTTCTGCAGCTGGCGCCCGTAGCCGCGGCTACCTGATGTCGAAGCGGTTGACCTGGCTGGTCTCCGTCACCAAGGTGTCGGTTTTTCCGGCTTTGCGGGTGCTGGCGCTCTCCTTGAGCGTGAGCCCGCGATAAGGGCCCGCTGATGCCACCCAGGTGGTGGCCTGCGTCTCTCGGGTCTCGTCTGGTTTGCCTTCCTGGCTGGCCGCAACCGTGCTGAGGAAGCGGCAGGCCTCCACCGTACCGAGCGCCGTGGTGATGGTTTCTCTGCCTTCGTAGGTTCGGGTCTCGGCCAGCGTGGTCACGGTCTTTGTTTCTCCGGCAGAGGTCGAGAGGCTATCCGTTTGTACGATGGTTTGGGAGGTAGTCTGGCCGGGCGCCATCGCCATCAGCGACTGGCGGGGCGGGGCCAGGCTTTGGCGGCTGGTGGCGCCAATATTGAAGGCGTTGTAGCCGTGGTAGAGCAGCGCACCGCCCTCGATGCTGTAGTGCAGGCTGGCGCGCCCGTTGTCTGGCGCGGGACTGATGTAAATATGGTTGATGCCGTTCTCTACCGCCTGGCTGGTCACCCACTGGTAGACAAGGTTGGTCGAGGCCGGCGCACCATTCAAGCGGCTGCTCTGGCTGGTGTAGATCTGCGTGTCCTGGCGGTAAAAGCCGGCGTTGAAGCAGTCGCTGGAGTCCTTGGCTGCTTCTGGACTGTCGCTTCCGCCGCCGCAAGCGGCCAGCAGGGCGGCGCTGAGAAGGCCAGTCATGGTGGTGCAGGTGCGTGAATAGCGGGTCATGCGGTCTCCTTTTATGATGTCGGGCCCATCCTAGGACAAGCATGTCCCCGGTCAACCCCCGTGACCCGGGTCCTTGCGTTTCCCCAAGGCTCTGCGCTGGCTCGTGGCGCATGGGACACAGAAGTCCTTCCATTGATGCGGGAAAACCCGAAATGTGCGATAATTTGCGCTTCCCCGCCAAACAGGCGGTTGATACGCACATCTCCCTTCATTCTCTGGGCGTCCAGGCCATGCGATTCGCAGCATGGCCGATTTGAACAAGCCCGCGGCAATTTGTACGGCCGTTACCGTTTGATGGTTGATGTATTTAAAACCATGAACGGTACGGAACTGCGTCGCGAAACGCGCAGGAGCCGACCTATTGCTATTGTTCAAAATGACGCAAGACCTCCATCTGCAGGGCGAAGCCGCGCCTGCGCAAAACACTGTTGACGCTACCCAAGATATCGTCAATACCTCTCCCCTGTCGGCCCTGGCCGAAGACGCTTTGCAAGAAGACAGCACCGAGCTGGTGGCTGAGGCCGAAGCCGAAGTGCTGCCTGAAGAGCCCAATGGCTTTGTCGAACTGGGCCTGGCGCCCGAGCTGGTGCAGGCCGTCAAGGACCTGGGCTACACCCAACCGACCGCTGTGCAATTGCGCGCCATCCCGCTGGCGATGATCAACGACGGTGAAGCGTCGCAGCACTTTGCTGACCTGATGGTCTCCAGCCAGACCGGCTCGGGCAAGACCGCCGCCTTCCTGCTGCCGGTGCTGCACACCTTGATCCAGCAGCAAGGCCAGGCCGAAGCGGCCGAACGCGCCGAGCACGAGCGTCTGGTGGCCGAAGCCCTGGCCCGTGGCGAACAAGCCCCCAAGCGCGCCAAGCGCAAGAACCCGCTGAGCCCGCGCAATTTCAAGGCTGCCCAACCGGGTGCCCTGATTCTGTGCCCCACCCGTGAGCTGGCCCAGCAAGTGGCCCATGACGCGATCGAGCTGGTGCGCCATTGCCGTGGTCTGCGCGTGGCCAATATCGTCGGCGGCATGCCCTACCAGCTGCAAATCGCCAAGCTGCAAAATGCCGATCTGGTCGTGGCAACGCCTGGCCGTCTGCTCGACCTGCAGCGCTCGATGCAGATCAAGCTCGACAAGGTGCAGTTCCTGGTCGTCGACGAAGCCGACCGCATGCTCGACCTGGGCTTCTCGGACGACCTGGCCGAAGTCAACCAACTGACGGTGCAGCGCAAGCAAACCATGATGTTCAGCGCGACCTTCGCGCCGCGCATCCAGCAGTTGGCCATGCGCGTGATGCATGACAACGGCGCCAGTGTGCAGAAGATCACCATCGATTCGCCCCAGGAAAAGCATGCCAACATCAAGCAGGTGCTGTTCTGGGCCGACAACTCCCAGCACAAGCGCAAGCTGCTGGACCACTGGCTGCGTGATGCCTCGATCAACCAGGCCATCGTCTTTGCATCCACCCAGGTGGAATGTGACGGCCTGGCCAACGACCTGCAGCAAGAAGGCTTCTCTGCGGTGGCACTGCACGGCGCGCTGAGCCAGGGCCTGCGTAACCGCCGCCTGATGGCGCTGCGCAATGGCCAGGTACAGATCCTGGTAGCCACCGATGTGGCTGCGCGCGGTATCGACGTGCCCACCATCACCCACGTCTTCAACTACGGCCTGCCGATGAAGGCCGAAGACTACACCCACCGCATTGGCCGTACCGGCCGTGCTGGCCGCTCGGGTCTGGCGATCACTTTCGCCGAGTTCCGCGACCGCCGCCGTGTGTTCGATATCGAGGCCTACACCAAGCAGCAGTTCAAGCCGGAAGTGATTCCAGGCATGGAGCCGCAGCAACGCTTCCCCGCCCGCAGCGAAGGCGGCCCTCGCGGCGCAGGTCGCGGTGGTGACCGTGGCCGTCCAGGTGCTGGCCGTGGTGGCGAGCGCCGTGGCGGTGGCGGCTTTGGTGCCGACCGTGGTTTTGGTGGCCGCCGTGATGGCGAAGGCTATGGCCGCAAGCCAGGTTTTGGCGAAAGCGCTGGCTTCGGTGGTGGCCCACGTGGTGGCGACAGCCGTCCCCGTTTCGAGCAGCGCGATGACCGCGCACCGCGCTTTGAGCCGCGTGCTGACCGTGGTGGCGACCGCTTCCAGGACCGTGCCCCGGACCGTTTTCAGGAGCGCGGCGCCGATCGCGTCCAGGACCGTGGTGCAGACCGCTTCCAGGACCGCGCACCCCGCCCCGAAGGCCGCAGCTTTGACCGTGCGCCTGAGCGCCGTGCCGACCGCTTTGGTGGCGACAGCCGTGGTGCTGACAGCCGGGGCCCGCGCAGTGCAGCCCCACGCCACGCCGGTGGTGGTGACTTTGCCCAGCGCCGTCCAGGCGGTGACAGCCGCTTTGGTGGCGAGCGCGGTGGCCGTCCCTACAGCCCCGCTGGTGGTGACCGCAAGCGCACCGAGCGCAGCCGCTAAGCAGCGCATCGCACGATGAACAAGAGCTTCCCACGGGAAGCTCTTTTTTTATGCCTGGTTCAGGCCGCTGGGTGGATGACGGCGCCTGCGAAGCGCCGTTGGAGGCATTGCTCAGACCGCGTTATGGCGGCCGATATCGGGCCAGCGGTGGTGAAAATAGATCCAGCTGAGCAGGCCGGTCAGCATCAAACCCATCGATGCGATGGCGAGCGCCACCGTCGAATGCATGACCAGCGGGGCAAGCACGCCCGCGACGATGCCATTGGCCACCGAGGTGACAACCGCCTGCAGCGAAGAGGCCAGGCCCCGGCGCTCAGGGTGCAGGTCCAGCACCAGCAGGGTGACCACCGGGGTCATCAAGGCCCAGCCAAACGAATAGATGCCCAGTGGCAGCAAGGCCCAGGCCGGGTGCGGCGGCAGCACCAGGTTCAGCGCCAGGTAGATGCAGGAAGTCAGGAACATGATCAGAAAGCCATGCCGTACCTGGCGCTTGGGCGGAATCTTGCCCGCCAGCCGGCCGCTGACCCAGGCGCCCAGCATGATGCCGCCAATGGTGCAGATGAAGAACCAGAAGAACTGGGTGGGCCGCATGTGCATGTGGGTGCCCAGGAAGGTGGGGGCCGACAGGATATAGATGAACATGCCGTTGAAGGGCACGCCGCTGGCGGCGGCCAGCAGCAAAAAGCGCGGGCTGCTGCACAGCTGCCAGTAGCCGCGCATCAGGTTGCGCACATCAAAGGCCTGGCGCTTCTCGGGCGGCAGGCTCTCGGGCAGCAGGCGCCAGTTGTAGGCCCACAGCAGCGCGCCAATGGCGGTGAGCAGCCAGAAGATCGATTGCCAGCTGGCGTAGGCGATAAAGACGCCGCCAATCATCGGCGCGACCGCCGGCGCGATGCCAAAGTAGATGGTGATCTGGCTCATCACCCGCTGGGCCTGGGCGGGGGGGAACAGGTCGCGCACCACCGCGCGCGAGACCACAATGCCCGCGCCCGTGGTGCAGCCTTGCAGTGCGCGGAACACGATCAGTTGCTCGGGCGTCTGGGCCAGTGCGCAGCCGGCCGATGTCAGCGCAAAGGTGGCCAGCCCCCACAGCACGACGGGGCGGCGGCCAAAGCTGTCCGACAGCGCGCCGTGGAACAGGTTCATGAACGCAAAGCCAAACAGATAGGCCGACAGCGTCTGCTGCATCTGCAGCGGCGAAGCCTGGAGCGAGGCGGCAATCCCGTCAAAGGCGGGCAGGTAGGTGTCGATCGAGAAGGGCCCCAGCATGCCCAGCAGGGCCAGCATGACCGCCAGAATCCATTGCGGTGTGGGCTGGGCGGATGCGTCTGCGGGGCGTGGTGGGTTCATGGCCTGCGCGCCACCGGCCGTGGGCAGGGAGCGTCGTCAAAAAAAGGGGAAAGAGCGTGGGCTGCTGCAGCCTGGGGTCTGCCCGGTGCGCTAGCAGCAGGCGCCGAGCTTACCTCAAGCGCCAGCGCGCTGCAGTCGCTGCGGTATGGGCGGCAGCGCAGTGTGGAGCGGTCTAGCGGGGCTGTACTTCGTCGGGCAGCATCGCGGCGATGATGTCCAGGGTGTCGAGCATTTGCGAGGGGTTGCGCGGGTCGGCGCTGAGCACGGGCACGGCGCATTCGGCATGGGCCGAGAGGCGCACCGTGAACATCTCCTGCTGCGCGGCCGATGCAGGCCGGGCAATCAGCACCACGACAGCCTGGATATTGGGCGCCGCATGGCACTGCTGGATCAGATCGATGGTTTGCTCCATCGCCTGGGGCTCATGGATATCGACCATCACGATGGCACCAAAGGCCAGCGACAGCGCCCATTCGCGCACAAAGTCGTAGCGCTCCTGGCCGGGGCAGCCGTAGACCTGCAAGGTATCCTCATCGTCGAGCTTGATTTCGCCAAAATCCAGGCCCACCGTGGTGGTCTCTTTGGCGTGAGCCTGCTTGTCCAGGTTGGGGACATCGCACTCGATGGCCAGACTGCCGCAGAGGCTGCGGATCGCCGTGGTCTTGCCGATGCCCATGGGGCCCAGCAGCACGATGCGTTTGATGGGGTGGTGCATGCGGTCCTCCCGTCAGGTGGTCAATGCGGGTCGCTGGCCCGGTTCTGGTGGATCCAGCGGCTCAGTTGTCGGAAAAGGCCCAGCTTGGCCGCTGCCGGGCCGGGCTCGGCGGTGTGGGTTGCCGGGGGTGCAAGGGTGGCCAGGGCCACCGGTTCAGCAGCTGCCGGTGCTGCCGTCTCTACCAGCACGCCTTTGCCGCGCAAGACCTGCAGCACGCGCAGGATCTCGCCGCGCTCGAGCTGGGTGCGTTCGGCCAGTTCGTCCAGACCGCGGTCACCGGAGATCATCGCGGCCAGCAGCTGCCGGTGCGCCTGGCCTGCCATGCTGCCGGTCAGCTGGGTCCAGCGCTTGATGCGAAAACGCGTGCCCGGAGCGGGCAGGTTGCCCAGGGCGGCAGCGGGGGCTGTGGCAGTTGTGGCGGGCGCCTCCAGCACGGGCTCGGGTGCAGGCTCGGCCACCACCAGCGTGGGCTGGTTCAGGTCGGTGGCCTTGAGGAAGGCGGCATCGGCATTCTTGACCTGCACATCATGCGACAGGGTCATGCTGTGCTGGCGGCGGGTCTTGAGGGTCTCACGCAGCCGTTTGCCATGCGCTTGCACGCTGATATGTTCGAGCAGCTGGGTCAGGCGCCCCACGCTGTAGTCGGGCGGCAGTTGGGCATCGATCTGGTCAGGCCACTGCGCGCGCGCAGCCTGGGCCTGGTCATCGGTGGCGATCAGCAGCACGAAGGAGCTGTTGGAGCGGTTCTGGATGGCGTCGGGCGCGCTGTGGGCGTCGATCACCCACAACTCAGTGGCGGTCTTGGCGGTCTGAGAAGGCTGTTTGTCGCGCCAGTGCTTGGCTGCGACTTCAAACAAATAGCTAAAGCGCAGTTGATGGGCTTCACTCAAATGGGCGGCATGCAGGATCAACTCGGACATAACAACTCTCCCTGGCACATTCACCTTCAAGCGTTGCGGAAACAGCAGCTCGTGCAAGACATGCCTTGCATGGACGCCGTTCCATTTTCAAAGCTTGTAATAATATGTCAATATCTCGGATATATTAATAATGAACAATTGATGGAGCACAACTATAGTACGCTCTCTGAGCCAGATTATTCGCGGGCATGCTTGAAAAGTGTAACTAGCTTTCTTGGCAGCTATGTGGCGAAGCCCCGGGTACACCCTTGAGTTGTATACAAAGGCTTATTTAGTGCTCAAATAAACAACAGGCCTGATCAGGCCTGCTGCTGTAATCCATCAGTGCTGGTGCTGGTGGCCGCCTGATGCCGGTGGGTGCGCGCTGGCTGCCGGAGCCAGGGCTCGCACCGGGGCGCTGACGGCAATGCTCTCCTTGGCGCCGTCGGCGTGCAGCACTTCGAGCGTCAGGTCGACGTTTTCGCCAGCGGTCAGCGGTTTTTTCAGGCCCATCAGCATGATGTGGTAGCCGCCCGGCTTGAGGCTTACGGTCTGGCCGCTGGGCAGGCTGACGCTGGGCACAGCCCGCATCTTCATCACGTTGTCTTCCATGCGCATCTCGTGCACTTCGGCGCTGCTGGCCGCGTCGGTCTTCACGCCCACGAGCTGGGCATTGTCATGCGCCGAGCGCAGCTCCATGAACACGCCCGAGGCCTGTTGCTGCGCGACCGTGGCGCGTGCCCAGGGATTGCTGACCGTGACATGGGCAAAAGCGCTGGAGGCGGTTGCAAACGCAAAGGCGGCGAGCAAGGAGGGGAACAGGGGACGCATGGTAGGGGCTGAGGAGAAATAGCGATGGGATAGGACGGATTCCTGCATTCTACAAGCGCAGGGTGATCACGCACCGCACGCGCTGGTGCGTTGCTTGAGGGACGGGCGGGCGAGGAAATAAAAAACGGCCTAGGCGATAAGCCTAGGCCGTTGAACTTGGTGGGCCCTGAGTGATTCGAACACTCGACCAACGGATTAAGAGTCCGCTGCTCTACCAACTGAGCTAAGAGCCCGAAACTGTCGCACCTTGGAAATGCTTTGTTTCGTTGGCCTGCGCGGTCAATCGCAAGCCTAAAAATGTGGTGGGCCCTGAGTGATTCGAACACTCGACCAACGGATTAAGAGTCCGCTGCTCTACCAACTGAGCTAAGAGCCCACATTTTTTGCTGTCAGCAGTGCGCTGCAGCAAGCCTTGTATTATGCACTAATTTTTAAGCCTGCTCGGAAAAATACCGATATCAACTCCGGTTTTTTCAGGCAGGCCCGTTGCCGCAGAGGCAAAAATGGCCCGCAAGCTGCCGGGCCGTGCCCGTTCGAGCCAGTCCGGGCCTGGCTCGCGCGAGGAAGGCGCTTACATCAGCAGATGTTCGCCGGCGTTGTCGCCGCCCAAGATCACATAGTTCACCTTGCGGATGTCCATCAGGTGCTTGCCGCCTGCGTAGCTGATCGAGGACTGCACGTCCTGCTCCATCTCGATCAGCGTGTCCTGCAGCTTGCCCTTGATGGGCTCGAGGATGCGCTTGCCTTCGACGTGCTTGTACTCGCCCTTGTTGAAGTCGCTGGCCGAGCCGTAGTACTCCTTGAACAGCTCGCCGTCGAGCTCAACGGTCTTGCCGGGTGATTCTTCATGGCCAGCGAACAGCGAGCCGATCATCACCATGGTGGCGCCAAAGCGGATGCTCTTGGCGATGTCGCCATGGCTGCGGATGCCGCCGTCGGCAATGATGGGCTTCGTCGCCACGCGTGCGCACCATTTGAGCGCCGACAGCTGCCAGCCGCCCGTGCCAAAACCGGTCTTGAGCTTGGTGATGCAGACCTTGCCCGGGCCCACGCCCACCTTGGTGGCATCGGCGCCCCAGTTTTCCAGGTCGATCACGGCCTCGGGCGTGGCCACGTTGCCGGCAATCACAAAGGCCTCGGGCAGCTTTGCCTTCAGGTAGCCGATCATGTTCTTCACGCTGTCGGCATGGCCATGGGCGATGTCGATGGTGATGTATTCGGGGCAGATGTCGTCGGCGACAAAGCGGTCGACCACGTCGTAGTCCGCTTGCTTGACGCCCAGCGAGATCGAGGCGAACAGGCCTTGCGACTGCATGGCCTTGGTGAAGGCCACATTGTCGATGTCAAAGCGGTGCATCACATAGAAGTAGCCGTGTTGCGCCAAAAACTTGCAGATCTTCTCGTCCAGCACGGTCTTCATGTTGGCAGGCACCACCGGCAGGCGGAAGGTGCGGTTGCCCAGGACAACGCTGGCGTCACATTCGGAGCGGCTCTCCACGCGGCACTTGCGGGGCAGCAAAAGAATGTTGTCGTAGTCGAAGATTTCCATTTGATTCCAAGCTCCATAAAAGGTCGCAGCGAACTATTTCGCAGCGATGGGGCGCTTGGCTTGGAGACCGGTCGGAGCAGGGCGCTTCGCGTCGGAAGCCCCCTTTTTGCGCTGTTGCGGGCACAAAAAAACCGGGTCACAAGAAACTTGGGCCCGGTGACTGATTCTAGCAGCATGCACCGGCTTTGCAAAAGCCTTGCCGGCCGCTGCAGTATGCGCAGGCGGTGAGCAAGACCACCAAGCGCTTGCCGGGCGGGTGCCTCGCCGGCCTGCCGATCTCCCTACAATGCTGGCATGGATTCGAATGATTTGTTTGCGCTGCCGCCCGATGCCGGTGGTTCTGGCCATTTGCCACTGCTCAATGGCCTCAACGACGAGCAGCTCGCCGCTGCCACCTTGGAGGGCGGCCATGCGCTGATTCTGGCCGGCGCCGGCTCGGGCAAGACCCGGGTGCTGACCACGCGCATCGCCTGGCTGCTGCAGACGGGCCGTGCCACGCCCGGCGGCATTCTGGCGGTGACCTTTACGAACAAGGCCGCCAAGGAGATGCTCACCCGCCTGTCGGCGATGCTGCCCATCAATGTGCGCGGCATGTGGATCGGCACCTTCCACGGGCTGTGCAACCGCATGCTGCGCGCGCATTACAAATCGGCCAACCTGCCCCAGACCTTCCAGATCCTGGACACGCAAGACCAGCTCTCGGCCATCAAGCGCCTGTGCAAGCAGTTCCAGGTCGATGAGGAGGCGCTCCCACCCAAGCAGCTGCAGTACTTCATCAGCGGCTGCAAGGAAGAGGGGCTGCGCCCGTCGGATGTGCAGGCCCGCGACATGGCCGAGCGCAAGAAGGTCGAGCTCTACCAGCTCTACGAAGAGCAATGTCTGCGCGAAGGCGTGGTCGATTTTGGCGAGCTGATGCTGCGCTCCTACGAGCTGCTGCGCGACAACCTGCCGATCCGCCAGCACTACCAGCACCGTTTTCGCCATATGCTGGTCGACGAGTTCCAGGACACCAACCGCCTGCAGTACCTCTGGCTCAAGCAGCTGGCCGGCGACATGGTGGGCGGCAAGTTCCAGTCCCACAGCAGCGTGATTGCCGTGGGCGACGACGACCAGAGCATCTATGCCTTCCGCGGAGCGCGCGTGGGCAATATGCAGGATTTTGTGCGTGAGTTCGAGGTGCGCCAGCAGATCAAGCTCGAGCAGAACTACCGCAGCTACAGCAACATCCTCGACAGCGCCAATGCGCTGATCAGCCACAACAGCAACCGCCTGGGTAAGAACCTGCGCACCGACCAGGGCCCGGGCGAGCCGGTGCGGGTGTCCGAGAGCGCCACCGACATGGCCGAGGCGCAGTGGATGGTCGAGGAGATCAAGTCGCTGATCAAGAGCGATGGCTTTGCGCGTAGCGAGATTGCCGTGCTCTACCGCAGCAATGCCCAAAGCCGGATTCTGGAAACCAGCCTGTTCAATGCCGGTGTGCCCTACCGCGTGTATGGCGGCCTGCGCTTTTTCGAGCGTGCGGAAATCAAGCATGCGCTGGCCTATCTGCGCCTGCTCGAGAACCCGCATGACGACACCAGCTTCATGCGGGTGGTGAACTTTCCGCCACGCGGCATTGGTGCGCGCACCACCGAGCAACTGCAGGAAGGCGCGCAGGCCGCTGGTTGCTCCTTGTACGACGCGGTCACCGCCGTCGCCGGCAAGGCGGGCACCAAGCTGCAGTCCTTTGTCGCGATGATCGATGTGCTGCGCGAGGAAACCCAGGGCAAGACCTTGCGCGAGACCATCGAGCGCATGCTGGTGGTGAGCGGCCTGATCGAGCACTACCAGAGCGAAAAGGAAGGCGCCGACCGCATCGACAACCTGGGCGAGTTGGTGACCGCCGCCGAGAGCTTTGTCACGCAGGAAGGCTTTGGCAAGGATGCCATAGCGATACCGCTTGATGAGCAGCACGCCATGGGCGTGCCAGGCAGTGGCCAAAGCCCCGTGAGCCAAGGGCTGGACCCGGATGCCCCGCTGCTCGATACCCCGCTGCCCGATGCCGCCAATCCGGCGATGGTGAACCCCGACACCGGCGAGACCTTGTCGCCGCTCGTGGCATTCCTCACGCATGCCGCACTGGAGGCCGGTGACAACCAGGCCCAGGCGGGCCAGGATGCCGTGCAGATGATGACCGTGCATGCCAGCAAGGGCCTGGAGTTTGATGTGGTCTTTATCGGCGGGCTCGAAGAGGGCCTGTTCCCGCACGAGAATGCGATGACCGACACCGGCGGGCTCGAAGAAGAGCGCCGCCTGATGTATGTGGCCATCACCCGGGCGCGCAAGCGCCTGTACCTGAGCACCTCGCAGACGCGCATGCTCCACGGCACGACGCGCTACAACGTGAGGAGCCGCTTTCTCGATGAGCTGCCCGAAGGCGCGCTCAAATGGCTCACGCCCAAGCATTCGGGCTTTGGCAGTGGCATGGGCAGCCTGGCTTACGGCGGGGGAGGCGGCGGCCGCTCATCGGGCGGTGGTTACGGCGATGCCGCGCCCAGCATGTGGGGCAAAACCCCCGTGCCAGCGCAAAAGGCCGAGCCCGCGCATGGCATCAAAAAGGGCGCCCATGTGTTCCACAACAAGTTTGGCGAAGGCAAGGTGCTGGCGGTGGAAGGCACGGGTGACGATGCGCGCGCCCAGGTGAATTTTCCGCGCCATGGCACCAAGTGGCTGGCGCTGTCGGTGGCCAAGCTGACGGTGGTGTAAACCTCCATTGCAAGCCTGGCAGGTGGCTTTTGGATAGTGGGTACCAACCTCAGACTTGCCATTAATAGTTGCATAGGATACTATATCGCTTACTCATCGGCATGCGCAGCCTTGCCGCGTCCCGGTCCGGCATCCCTGCCAGGACCTGCGCGAGTCATCCTTGTACGCGCACAGGGATGGCGCCCATGCTGCTTTTTTAGCGGGTGAGTCTCCACTTTCCTATCCCAGCCAGACTGCCTGGCCGCTGCGCCGGCCGGTTTGCGCGTTGGTCAGGCGCTGGGTAGACGAGGATGTCCATGACCCCAGTCCGCAAGATCGATATGTCCACCCCCGCCATTGGCCGCCACCAGGCGCTGCGCCACCTGCTGTCGCTGCGCCAGCTGCGTGACAGCGTCCGCCTGCAACCGCTTCCCTCCCTGCACATTGCGCTGGTCGCGGCCATGCAGGCAGCACTTGCAGTGCTGCTGGCCCTGGTGGTGGCGCGCCTGTCGCCCTGGCCACAGCTGGTGGGGCCCTTGGGGCTAGGTGCGTTGGCCGCCTTGTTTGGTCGTTTTGCCGCACCCGGTCGGCGCATGCGCATCGTTGGTATTTGCGCGGTCATGCTGTGCGCGGCGGTGTTTGTGCCATCGCTTGCCTCCTGGGCCGGGATGCCCGCCCAGGGCATGGTCGCGGTGCTGGCGCTGGTGGCGGGAGCGGCCACCTTGGCCGTCAGCCACTGGCGCCTGGGTGGGCCGGGCGCGGTGATTGTGGTGTTCGCAGCTGGTGCGTCACTGGCGCCAGTGCACAGCGGGCAGCAGCTGCTGGAGCGGACCTTGGGCACCTTGGCCGGTGGCCTGCTGGCCGCGCTGGTCTGCTGGGCCACCGATGGCCTGCGCCATAACGCGGTGCAGCGCGTGCAGCTGCCTGCGCAGCCGCAGCAGCCCTGGCCCGCCGAGCTGGCCGCTGCCGGCCGCATTGTGCTCGGTGCCGGTCTGGCCGCCTGGGTGGCCCAGGCCGCTGGCTGGCAGCATCCGGCCTGGGCGGCGATTGGTGCCACCGCGGTGATGCAGGGCAGCCATCTGCACATCACGATGAATCGGGCGCTGCAGCGCATGGTGGGCACGATGCTGGGCGCGCTGGTCGCTGGTCTGATTCTGGCGTTGGATCCATCGTTTTGGTGGATTGCCGCTGCCATCGTCGCGCTGCAGTTCATCACCGAGGTGAGCATTGGCTACAACTACGCCTTGGGCCAGATCACCGTCACGCCGATGGCCTTGCTGATGACGCACCTGGCTTCTTCGCCCCAGGCCCCCTTGGCCATGCCGCTGGAGCGGGTGCTCGACACGGTACTGGGCGCGGCGCTGGGCATTGTGTTTGCGCTGGCGCTGTCCAGCCTGGAAGACCGCACGAACCTGCACCGCCTGCACCACGGCGAAGGCTCCCAGCGATGAAAAAAGCCCGGGCTGTGGGGCACAGGCCGGGCTGGGATATGCGGGTGGGATTCAGAGTGCGATGCTGTCGGTCTGCTCCGGCGCTTCAAAGCAGTCGCGAAAGCTAAACACCACCGAGGTCAGAAACATGGCGGCCAGCATCAGCGAGCCGGCAATGGCAATGGCGGCGGCGGCCCAGGCGCCCAGCAAAGTGCCCAGCAAGGCTGACAGCAGCGCCATCGCGATGCCAAAGCCGATGCCTACAGCCATCCAGGCCAGGCCAAACATCGTGAAGGCGCCGATATTGCGGCTGCAGGCGATCAGGCTGAAGAACACGGCCTTGATGGCAGGCACGCGGTGCCAGTAAATGAGGCCAGGCGCATGCCAGAACAGCAGCGACAGCGGGATGTACAGCAGCATCGTGGCGAACATGGCCTGCTGGAAAGCGGGCTGCTCGACGATCTCACGCGTGATCTCGCCGCCCATCAGGTTCAGGCGCGCGAACTGGCCGCCATCAAACAGCGCAGAAAACCCCAACACCAGCAGGAACGACAGCGCATAAAAGACGCCCAGCACGACAAAAGCGTTGCGCCGCTCCTTGTCGACACGCAGCGCAGCCAGCACCACCGGCAAGGTCGGGCGCGTGCCCTGCGTGCTCAACGCGGCGCCAATCATCATGCACAGCGTGGAAACCGGCAGCAGCGCCAGCGCGATAAAGGTGCCGGCAATCGGGATGGCGCCGATCAGGGACATCACCATCATCGACAGAAAGAACAGCGAGGTCAGGGCCAGGGCCTGTGTCTTGAAGGTTTTGAAGCCGTCTTGCACCCAGGCAACACCCTGGCGGGCAGTGGCGATACGAAGTTTCATGCACCAGCGCGCTGCAGCGTGGGCTGCAGCGATAAAAAATCAAAGGGGATGGCGCACTGTAACCCATGCGCCCAAGGGGCAGGCGCCTATATGGGCATGGTGCGCGCGGGCGCGCCCTGCGTGGCTTTGAGCAGGTCGCTTATTTCAGCTGGTAAGGCGTGGCCAGGCGCTCGCGCAGCACCCGCTCGAAATGGGTCGGGTCGTGCGGCTTGAGCAGCGAGGCTTCGCGCGGCAGGTAGAAGTCCCAGAGGCGCGAGATCCAAAAACGCAGCGCGCCTGCGCGCAGCATGGCGTTGAGCAGTTCGCGCTCGCAGGCCTGCAGCGGGCGCACGGCCTGGTAGGCGGCCAGCAGCGCATCAGCACGTGTCAGGTCGATGGCGCCGGTGGCCAGGTCGATGCACCAGTCGTTGATGACGACGGCGATGTCGAACAGCCAGGTGTCGACGCCGGCGAAATAGAAATCAAAGATGCCGGTCAAGGTCTCGCCCTCGAACATGGCGTTGTCGCGGAACAGGTCGGCATGCACCGGGCCGCGCGGCAGCGCGGTATAGGCCGAGCTTTGCGCCACATGGTTCTGGTAGGCCAGCTCGCTGCGCAGCAGCTCGGCGGTCGCGCTGTCCAGGTAGGGCAGCACGACGGGCACGGTCTCGTTCCACCAGGGCAGGCCACGCAGATTGGGCTGCTGGCGCGGGTAGTCGAGGGCGGCCTGGTGCATTTTGGCCAGCATCTCGCCCAGCGACTGGCAATGCGCCGCTTGCGGCGCCAGCTGGCTCTTGCCGGGCAGCTTGCCAACGATGGCCGCGGGCTTGCCCTCAACCTGCAGCAGGATGTCGCCGGTCTTGCCATCGGCCTGGGGATCGGGCACGGGTACGCCGGCCTTGGCCAGGTGCTTCATCAGGTACAGATAAAACGGCAGCTGGTCGGCGCGCAGGCGCTCAAACAGGGTCAAGACATACTCGCCCTGGCTGGTGGTCAGAAAGTAGTTGGTGTTTTCAATACCGCCTTCAATACCGCGCAACGAGACGAAATCGCCCAGCGGGACGCGCTTGAGCAAGGCCTTGGCAGCCTTGTCGGATACTTCGGTGAAAACAGCCATGGATGTATATCGTCACTACAAAAACAAGGCCAGCCTCTGTGGCTGGCCTGGCCCGCAAAGCGGCGGGTGCAAAGGGGCGATTATCGCAAGCCTGCGCGGCGCTGGGCTATTCGCTCTGGTATCGCGCTCAGAAATTGCCGATGTTCCAGACGCGCTTCTTGCTTGGGGTGTCGCCAAAACCGTCAGGGCGGGCGCGGGCACCGTCGGTGGGCTTGACCTCGTAGGCGGGCATATTGCCCACCTTGGGCTGCACATGGATGCTCTGGGTCTGGCCACCAATGCGCACCTCGTCGATGCGGCTGCCCGCGTCTTCCACCCGGATGTACTCGGCCTTCTGGTTGTACTTGTCGTTGGCGGGCGCCGCGTCGGCAGGGGCCGCAGGCTGTGCAGCGGGTTGCGCCGCAGGCGCCGGGGCAGGAGCTGCGGGTTGCTGGGCCAGCGCAGGGGCTGCCAGCACCAGTGCCAGGGCCTGGGCGATGAAAGAAGTGGTAATTGCGCGCATGGCTCAATTGTAAGTTGTCACCCGGTGTTTGCGTACCGGGCACAATGTCAATATGCGTAATCCTCCTACTTTAGTGCTGGTGGACGGTTCCAGCTATCTGTACCGTGCCTACCATGCCATGCCCGATCTTCGGGCGGTTCCCGGCGATCCTGCCAGCCCGGCCACCGGCGCCATCCGCGGCATGGTCAACATGATGCAGGCGTTGCGTAAAGACATACAGGCCGACTACGCGGTCTGTGTTTTCGATGCCAGTGGCCCGACCTTCCGCGACACGCTCTACACCGAGTACAAGGCTACGCGCTCGCCGATGCCCGATGATCTGCGCTCGCAGATCGCCCCGATCCACGAGGTGGTGCAGCTGCTGGGCTGGAAGATTCTGGCCGTGCCCGGTGTCGAGGCCGATGACGTGATCGCCACCTTGGCGCAGATGGCGTCGCAGCAAGGCATCCAGGTGATCGTCTCCAGCGGTGACAAGGATTTGAGCCAGCTGGTCAATGAGCATGTGACCATCATCGACACGATGAACGGCAAGCGCCGCGATGTCGCCGGCGTCACCGCCGAGTTTGGCGTGCCGCCCTCGCAGATGGTCGACTACCAGGCCCTGGTAGGCGATACGGTCGACAACGTGCCCGGCGTCAGCAAGGTGGGCCCCAAGACCGCTGCCAAATGGCTGGAGGAGCACGGCTCGCTCGACCAGTTGATCGCCAAGGCCGACACGATCAAGGGCGTTGCCGGTCAGAACCTGCGCGATGCCATCGCCAGCGGCCAGTTGGCGCTCAGCCGCCAACTGGTGACGATGAAGACCGATTGCGCGCTGGACGACTATATCCAGGGCCTGCCTGCGTTCGATGGCATCACCTTGGGCGAGCCCGATGCCGTGGCCTTGGTGCCGTTCTACGAGCAATATGGCTTCAAGGGCCTGGCGCGTGCGCTGGGCTCTGCCGCTGCCCCGGCGTCGGCCAAGGCGGCGGGCGACAGCGCTTCCGGCCAGGCGGGCCTGTTTGACAGCGCCGATGCCGCCGTGACCGAGGTGGCCATCGAGGCCCAGCAGCGCGATGTGGTCTACCACACCATCCTGACCGAGGCCGATCTGGATGCCTGGCTGCGCAAGCTGCAGGCAGCCGAGCTGACCGCGCTGGATACCGAAACCGATTCGCTCGACGAAATGCAGGCCCGCATTGTCGGCATCTCGTTCAGCGTGCAGGTGGGTGAGGCCGCCTACGTGCCGCTGCGCCATGAAGGCCTGGATGTGCCCGAGCAGTTGCCCATCGACCTGGTGCTGGCCAAGCTCAAGCCCTGGCTGGAAGACGCCAGCAAAAAGAAGCTGGGCCAGCATGTCAAATACGACCAGCATGTGCTGGCCAACCATGGCATCCGCGTGCAGGGCTATGCGCATGACACCATGCTGCAGTCCTATGTGCTCGAAGCCGACCGCCCCCACAACCTGGGCAGCCTGGCGCTGCGCCACACGGGCCGCACCGGCATCAGCTACGAAGACCTCTGCGGCAAGGGCAAGGGCCAGATCCCATTTGCCCAGGTGCCGGTGGACAAGGCCGCAGCCTACAGCTGCGAAGACTCGGACCAGACCCTGGATGTACACCGCGTGCTGTGGCCGCGCATCGAGGCCAATGCCGGCCTCGCGCACATCTACGCGCTGGAGATGCAGACCAGCGAGGCGCTGTTCCGCATCGAGCGCAATGGCGTGCGCATCGATGCGCCCGAGCTGGCGCGTCAGAGCAATGACCTGGGCCGGCGCATTCTGGCGCTGGAGGCCGAGGCCTATGAGATCGCCGGCCAGCAGTTCAACCTGAGCAGCCCCAAGCAGCTGGGCGAGATCTTTTTTGACAAGCTCGGCCTGCCGGTGGTGAAGAAAACCGCCACCGGCGCGCGCAGCACCGACGAGGAAGTGCTGGAAAAGCTGGCCGAGGACTACCCGCTGCCGGCCAAGATTCTGGAGCACCGCTCGCTGTCCAAGCTCAAGGGCACCTATACCGACAAACTCGCGCAGATGGCTTTGCCCAGCGATGGCCGCGTGCACACCCACTATGCGCAGGCGGTGGCCGTGACGGGCCGCTTGTCCAGCAACGACCCCAACCTGCAGAACATTCCTGTGCGCACCGCCGAAGGCCGCCGCATCCGCGAAGCCTTTGTTGCGCCCGAGGGCAAGCTGATTGCCAGTGCCGACTACTCGCAGATCGAGCTGCGCATCATGGCGCATCTGTCGGGTGACGAGGCGCTGCTCAACGCCTTCCGCGATGGCCTGGATGTGCACCGCGCCACCGCCGCCGAGGTGTTTGGCGTGGCGCTGGACCAGGTCAGCAGCGAGCAGCGCCGCTATGCCAAGGTCATCAACTTTGGCCTGATCTATGGCATGAGCAGCTTTGGCCTGGCCAAGAACCTGGGCATCGAGACCAAGGCCGCTGCCGCCTATATCGACAAGTACTTCCAGCGCTACCCCGGCGTCAAGCGCTATATGGACCAGACCGTGGAGCTGGCCCATGCGCAGGGCTATGTCGAGACCGTGTTCGGCCGGCGCCTGGTGCTGCCCGAGATCAATGGCGGCAATGGCCCGCGCAAGAAAGCGGCCGAGCGCGCTGCGATCAATGCCCCCATGCAGGGCACGGCGGCCGATTTGATCAAGAAGGCCATGGTCGCTGTGCAGGCCAAGCTCGATGCAGACAAGCCCGAGGTGCTGGTCATCATGCAGGTGCACGATGAACTGGTGTTCGAGCTGCCCGCTGCCGAGCAGGAATGGCTGCGCACGGAGATCCCGGCCATCATGGCCAGCGTGGCCGACCTGAAGGTGCCGTTGATCGCCGAGATCGGCTTTGGCCCGAACTGGGAAAAGGCGCACTGACGCCGGTGTCCACAATCCTGGGTGGTGCTCGCAGTCGCAGAGGTTCCACTGGGGCCGCCCCAAGTCCTGTCACCTGCACAGGATTTGGGGCGGTTAATGCAACTGCGTTGCAACAAAGTGCTACCATGCGCGGCATGTTGGAGGGGGCACGGGTGCCCGGGGGCTGCGCGGATGAGCGATGGGCCGGCCCGGGTTGTCGGCGTTTTTGCCAAGCCCGGCCCCGCTGAAGGATGGTTTCATGACTTTGATCGCAATCGTGCTGGCGACCCTTGCTGCCGGTTTGGGCAGTGTGTGGGTGGCCGCAGCGCTGATGCGCACGGGCATTGGCAGCCAGGGCAGCCGCTTTGGTGCCCAGCACCTGCTGAGCCTGGCCGCAGGCGCCTTGCTCGCTACCGCCTTTGTGCATTTGCTGCCCGAGGCTTTCGAGAGCCAGATCAACCCCAAGGCGCTGTTTGTGGTGCTGCTGCTGGGGCTGGTGTTTTTCTTTTTGCTGGACAAGGCGGAGCTCTGGCACCACGGCCATGAGCACCGCCATGCGCTGCCCGAAGAGCGCGGCCATGCCCATGGCGAGCATGCGGACGGCGAGCACGCCGATGGCCCGCATGGCGACCACCACCACCACCACCACCACGGCCACACGCACAACAACAGCGCGGGCGGCTGGTCGCTGCTGACCGGCGACAGCGTGCACTGCTTTGGCGACGGCATCCTGATTGCGTCGGCCTTCATGGCCGATATGTGGCTGGGCATTGTGGCGGCCATCTCGGTGCTGGCCCATGAGGTGCCCCACCACATGGGCGATCTGGTCGTGCTGTCGGGCAACGGCAGCCGCAGCCAGAGCAAGGTGGCGCTGCTCAAGCTATCGCTCGCGGGCGCGGTGACGGCGCTGGGCGGCGTCGTCGGCTATTTCCTGGTCAGCTCACTGGCGGACTTTCTACCGTACTTTCTGGCCATTGCGTCGAGCAGCTTTATCTATGTGGCCCTCGCCGATCTGATCCCGCAGCTGCAGCGCCAGCTGACGGCCAAGCAGACGGTGCAGCAGGTGGTCTGGCTGGCCATCGGCATGGTGGTGGTGAGCGCGGTCAGCACCTGGGCGCATGGCGACCATGACCACCATGGGCATGGCCCGGCCGCGCAGCATGAGGCCCATGGCGCGAATGACGCGCATAGCGACCACGACGGGCACAAACACTGAGGCAGAAGAGGGCGGGTATCAGGCGCCTGCGCGCAGGCCGCTGCCCTTGTTGGCCAGCAAGGCCCGCACCACCGGCAGCTGGCGCCGCGAGACCAGCAGCACATCCTCGATGCCAAACAGGCGCAGCTGCCAGCCGTCGCTGTCGTCCCCACCCCAGGCTTTTTCCAGGCAGCGTATTGCAGAAGGCGCGACCAGCGCATTGCGGTGCACGCGCAAATAGCGCTTGGCAAAGCGCGTCTCCAGATCATTGAGGCTGCCCGACCACAGGTAGGCATGGGTGGCGGTGCGCACGGTCACATATTTCAGCTCGGATTTGAAATACAGCACATCGGCCAGGCGCACCCGTTCGGTGCGGCCCCGGTCGGTGATCAGCAAGGTGTCGGTCTCGGCATCCGGCTCGGTCTGGGCCGGCGCCTGGCGCAGCGCATGGGCCTGGGCGACCAGGGCCACCTTGTGCAGCGCAGCGGCCAGGCGCTCGCGCCGCACCGGCTTGGTCAGGTAGTCGGCGGCATTGACCTCGAAGGCGCTCAGCGCATGCTCCGGGTGGGCGGTGACAAAGACCACGGCGGGGGCTGTGGGCTGCTGCTGCAGCTGGCGCGCCAGGTCCATGCCGCTGTGGCCCGGCATATGGATGTCCAGCAGCAGCACATCAAAGGGCAGGCTCTGCGCCGAGGCGCTGGCCAGCGCCTGCAGTGCCTCTGCGGCGTTGGCGGCCTCGTGCACGGCGCTGGGCGCTGGTGTTATCTCGACCAGCAGGCGCCGCAGCCGGCTTCGGGCCAGCGCTTCATCATCCACAATCAATACTCGCATGGCCGCTATGCTAGCGGAGCCCGGTGCCGCCTGCCAACACCGGCCGTCGTGTATTTGCCCCCGCTCAGGCGGGGATGCTGATGCGCACCATGTAGATGCCGTCCTTGCTCGTCGCCTTGAAGTCGTATTCGAGGTCGTAGAGCAGGCGCAGGCGCTTTTTCACATTCAGGATGGCCGTGCCGGTGCCGGCGCGCCGCTCGGGCTGGGGGGCGCTAAATGGGCGTGGCGTGGTGTTGATGATCTGGATCTGCACCATATTGCCCCGCCGGCGCGTGGCAATGCTGATGCGGCCATGGCCATGGCTGGGCTCGATGCCGTGCTTGACGGCGTTCTCCACCAGCGGCTGCAAAAACAGCGGCGGCACGGTGGCGTCATCGGCGCGCGAGTCCAGGTTCCAGCGCACGGCCATGCGGTCGTCAAAGCGGATTTGCTCGATCGACAGGTAGCGGCGCGCCAGCATCACCTCCTCGGCCAGGGTCGAGGCCTCGCGCTTTTCGGTCAGTGCATGGCGGAACAGGTCGCTCAGGTCTTCGAGCATGGCCTCGGCTTTTTGCGGGTGGTCCTGCACCAGCGCAATGGCGCTGTTGAGCGCATTGAAGAGGAAGTGCGGGCGGATGCGCGCCTGCAGCTCGGCCAGGCGCGCGGTGGTGGCCGCCGGCGTGCGGGCCTGGGCGCGCCACTGCAGGCCCACCACCACCATCGCTGCCAAGAAGCCCCCGGCCGCTGCGCTGGCCAGCCAGGCCGTTTGCGCCGACAAGGTGGTCCACTGGTAGAGCATGGCTGCCAAGAGCCCGCAGACCACGCCCAGCGCGGCGCCCGCCAGGTACTGCACGCGCGTGCTGCAGCGCTGCAGCAGCTTTTTTTGCTGGCAGGCCAGCACCAGCCACAGCAGGCTGGCGGGCAGAACCACGGCGGTAAGCAGGGCGAGTTGAAAGAACCAGTCAGCCAGGCCGCTGGCACCAAAGGCGGCGGCAATGGCCACCACGGTCTCGACCAGGGCCACGGTGCGGCCGATCACGCTGGCGGTGCAGGCATCAAACACATAGGCGGTGCCGACGATGGCTTCGCGCGGTGCTGGATTAGTTGATGTTGCTGGCATGGTCCTGCAGGGTCGATAAAATCCTGGTTTTTCGCCCAGGGCTTTGGCGGGCCTCAGGCACAGCACCGCGGGCTGTGTTTCCGCAGCGCAACTGGCAGCTTAACCCGAATATTGCGACCTTCATGTCTACACCACAAGCTTCGTCTCCTTCGCACAACCAGCTCGATTCCAAGTCCGAAGCCTGGTCGGCGCTGTTCTCCGAACCCATGAGCGATCTGGTCAAGCGCTACACCTCCAGTGTGTTTTTCGACAAGCGCCTGTGGCAGGCAGACATCCAGGGCAGCCTGGCCCACGCGCAGATGCTCTGCGCCCAGAAGATCATCGGCGAGCAGGACCTGGCCTCCATCGAGCAGGGCATGGCGCAGATCACCTCGGAGATCGAAGCGGGCAGCTTTGAGTGGAAGCTGGACCTCGAAGACGTGCACCTGAACATCGAGGCGCGCCTGACCCAGCTGGTGGGCGACGCGGGCAAGCGCCTGCACACGGGCCGCAGCCGCAATGACCAAGTCGCCACCGACGTGCGCCTGTGGCTGCGCGGTGAGATCGACCTGATCGAAGGCCTGCTGGGCGAGCTGCAGCTGTCACTGGTCGAAGTGGCCGAGAAGAATGTCGACGTGATCCTGCCGGGCTTTACCCACCTGCAGGTGGCCCAGCCGGTGAGCTTTGCCCACCATCTGCTGGCCTATGTGGAAATGTTCAAGCGCGATGCCGAGCGCATGCTGGATGTGCGCAAGCGCGTCAATGTGCTGCCGCTGGGCAGCGCCGCGCTGGCCGGCACCACCTACCCTCTGGACCGCGAGCGCGTGGCCCAGACGCTGGGCATGGAAGGCGTGTCCCAGAACTCGCTGGACGGCGTCAGCGACCGCGATTTCGCGATTGAGTTCACCGCAGCTGCCTCGCTGTGCATGGTGCACATCAGCCGCCTGTCGGAAGAGCTGATCATCTGGATGAGCCAGAACTTTGGCTTTGTGCGCATTGCCGACCGCTTCACCACCGGCTCGTCGATCATGCCGCAAAAGAAGAACCCTGATGTGCCCGAGCTGGCACGCGGCAAGACCGGCCGCGTGGTCGGCCACCTGATGGGCCTGATCACCTTGATGAAGGGCCAGCCGCTGGCCTACAACAAGGACAACCAGGAAGACAAGGAGCCGCTGTTCGACACCGTGGACACCCTGAAGGACACCTTGCGCATCTTCGCCGAGATGATCGGCGGCCAGGTCAACCCAGCGACTGGCGCCAAGGAAGGCGGCATCACCGTGAACGCCGACAATATGCGCGCCGCTGCGCTCAAGGGCTATGCCACCGCCACTGATCTGGCCGATTACCTGGTCAAGAAGGGCCTGCCTTTCCGCGATGCCCACGAGACCGTGGCCCATGCCGTCAAGCTGGCCTCGCAAAAGGGCGTGGACCTGACCGAGCTGCCACTGGCCGAGCTGCAGGCCTTCAACCCCAACATCGAAGCCAATGTGTTCGAGGCGCTGAGCCTCGAAGGCTCGCTGAACGCCCGCAACACGCTGGGGGGCACCGCGCCCGTGCAGGTGCGTGCCCAGCTGGCCAAGCACCGCACGCGCCTGGCATAAGCCTTGCTTGATTGGCTTGTCCTTCTTCTTGAAAGCTACGCATGTCCTTGAGCCGCCGCCTTGTCTCCCTGCAACTGCTGGCCGCTGCTGCGGCCGGGTGGCTGGCTGGCCCCAGCTGGGCAGCGGGCTACAACAAGGGCAAGCCGGTGCGGCTGCTGGTGGGCTTTCCACCGGGCGGCGGCACCGATGTGATCGCACGCCTGCTGGCCGAGAAGATGAAGGACAGCCTGGGCACCTCGGTCGTGGTCGAGAACAAGCCCGGCGCCGGCGGCCAGATTGCGGCCCAGATTCTCAAGGCCTCGCCAGCCGATGGCGCCAGCTTTTTCGTCACCCACGACCACACGATCTCCATCCTGCCCCAGGTCATCAAGAACCCGGGGTTTGACCCGCATGCGGACTTTGTGCCGGTGGCGGGCTTTGCCAGCTTTGTCAATGCGATTGCGGTCTCCGACGGCCTGGGCGTGCGCAGCTTCGAGGCCTATCTGCAGTGGCTCAAAAAGCAGGGCGGCAAGAGTGCAGTGGGTATTCCGGCGCCGGCATCGACGCCGGAGTTTCTGGTGCGGGTGCTGAACCAGCGCTTCAAGACCGACCTGGTGTCCGTGCCGTACCGGGGCAGCGCGCCCATGCTGGCCGACATGATGGGCAACCAGATCCCTGCAGGCATCGGCTCGGTGCAGGATTTCATCGAAAGCCACAAGGCCGGCAAGATCTGCGTGCTGGCCGTGCTGGGCGGCAAGCGCCAGCAGGCCTTGCCCGATGTGCCGACCTTGAGCGAACTGGGCCTGCCGGGCCTGGAAGACATGCCCTACTACGGCATATACGCCGCCGCCGGCACGCCCCCCGAGATGGTGCAGGCCGTATCGCAGGCGGTTGCCAAGGCCGTGGCCGCCCCCGATGTGCATGAGCAGTTGGTGGGCATGGGGCTGAGCGTGGGCTATATGACGCCCGAGCAGCTGCTGGCCCGCGAGCGCGCCTATTCGGCCGTCTGGGCCCGCATCATCCGCGACAGCGGCTTCCAGCCCCAGTGAGCTGGACTGTTGCTGTTGGACAGCATGGCATCCATCGGCAGAGCCCCGGCAAGCCATTGGCCTAATCCATAGCGTCATCTTGTTGCCAAATGAAACACCTGGCTGCCCTGGGCGGCCAGCCAACACTGGCGCAGGCTAATTTTGGTACGCTCTCACCATCCTAGGGGAGAGCTCCGTGAATACAACATTACAACGCTGGCTGACGGGCGCCGGCTGGGCCGCGCTGGGCCTGTCCGCCCATGCCACAAGCATCACATCGGTGTCACCGCAGGGCGAGGTGGCCCGGGTCCGGCAAATAGTCGTCAAGTTCGATGCGGCGGTGGTGCCGATGGGCGATCTGCGTGCGGCAGCGCCCGTCAAACTCGACTGCGACAACAAACAGGCCCAGAGCCAGGGGACGGGACGCTGGACGGGCCCGCGCGAATGGGTGTTTGACCTGGCCGATGACCTGCCGCCCGGTGTGCGTTGCACGGTCGAAAAGGTCGCCAACCTCAAGGATGTTGCCGGCGAGCCGGTCAAGGGCGCGGCCCAGTACCGCTTTGCCACCGGAGGGCCGTCGGTGACGCGCGTGGTGCCCAGCAGCTACCAGCCGCTCGACAGCCGCCAGTTCTTTGGCCTGCAGTTCAATGCCGATGTCGTGACCAGCTCGGTGCAGGACAACACCTGGTGCACGGTCAAGGGCATTGGGGAGCGCATTCCAGTGCGCATCCTCTCCGCCTCGGAGTCCGATGACTTCATGCAAAGCCAGTTTGGCCGCGATAGCTTGCAGCAGCGGCCACGCCGCCATGTCGCCTTGCAATGCCAGCGGGCCTTGCCCGAGGGCGCCCAGATGAGCCTGGTGGTGGGCGCGGGGGTGAGCACCGACAACGGCGTCAAGCAGACGCGTGAGCGCCGCTTCGACTACCAGGTGCGCCCGCCGTTCACGGCCGAGTTCAGCTGCGAGCGCGCCAATGCGCAGGCCGGCTGCCTGCCGATCCGCCCGCTCAACCTGCTTTTCAGCGCTTCGGTAGACCGCAAGCTCGCCGAAGGCATCTTCCTGGAGACTTCCAAGGGCCGGGTCAAGGCGAGCTTTCCCGATGACGGCGAAGAGGGCGAGGTCAACCGCCTGCAGTTTGCGCCGCCCTTTGGCGAGAAGGAGACGATGCGTATCGTGCTGCCCCAGGGCTTCAAGGACGAATCGGACCGGCCGCTGGCCAATGCCAACCTGTTCCCGCTGCAGGTGCAAAGCGGGCTGATGCCGCCGCTGGCCAAGTTTGCCGCCTCGCCGTTTGGCGTGGTCGAGCGCTTTGCCGAAGGCGACAAGGGCCCGGCGATGTTCCCGGTAACCCTGCGCAATGTGGAGCAGGACCTGCAGATCCAGGGCCTGTCGATCGAGGACAAGGGCACTGTCTCTACCTTGCAGCTGCAAAGCGATGCCGACATCATCCGCTGGTACCGCAAACTGCAGCGCTATGACAACTGGCAGGTCAGCCGCAAGCAGGCGGCGCAGGACAGCAAGATCCCGCTGCCCAATGTGCTGCCCGATGGCGACAAGAACTATGTCGAGACCCGCATGCTCTCGCTGCTCGAAGGCCAGGCCACCAGCAGGAAGCTGGCGCTGCCCAAGACAGACAGCAAGGACCCGCGCCCCTTCGAGGTCGTGGGCATTCCGCTGGAGACCGGCTTCCATGTGGTCGAGATCGCCTCGCCAATGCTGGGTGACGCGCTGCTCAACACCGACTACGACAGCGCCCGCCGCGTGATGTTTGTGCGTAGCTCGGCATTGGTGACCAACCTGGGCGTGCACTTCAAGCTGGGCCGTGAAAACGCGATGGCCTGGGTGACCAGCCTGGACAAGGGCAAGCCGGTGGCCAATGCGCAGGTGCGTATCTCCAGCTGCGACGGCAAGACGCTGGTGCAGGGCACGACCGACAAGGACGGCGTGGCCCGCTTTGACAAGCTCGACACCCAGGCGCAGGTGCGCTGCGAGGCCGGCTCCAACAGCGACACCAGCGCTGCCTACTTTGTGAGCGCGCGCGCCACGGTCGACGGCAAGCAGGACATGGCCTTTGTCTGGAGCGACTGGCAGCGCGGCATCGAGAGCTGGCGCTTCAACCTCGAGACCGACAGCAGCCCGGTGCAGGATGTGATCGCCCACACGGTGCTGGACCGCAGCCTGCTGCGCGCTGGCGAGACGGTGTCGATGAAGCACCTGATCCGCAGCCAGACCATGGGCGGCCTGGGGCTGCCCGGCAAGGAGCAGTTGCCCAACCAGGTGGTCATCACCCATGTGGGCAGCAATGATGAGTTTGAGCTGCCCATCAGCTGGGAGCGTCCGGGCCAGGGCCTGTCGGCCGTGTCCGAGTTCAAGATTCCCAAAGCCGCCAAGCTGGGCACCTACCGCATCACGCTCAAGGGCGGCAAGGGCAAATGGGGCTCGATGGAGATGCAGACCGGCTCGTTCCGGGTGGAAGAGTACCGCCTGCCGGTGTTCAAGGGCAGCGTGACGCCGGACCAGCCTGCACCCATCGTGCAGCCGGGCAAGCTCGGCGCCCAGGTGCAGCTGTCCTACCTCTCGGGCGGCGCAGCGGCCAAGGAGGCGGTCAAGGTCTCGGCCGCGATCCAGTCGCATGCGGTGAGCTTTGAGGACTATGACACGTTCTCGTTTGGCCGGCCTTATCTGAGCCGCAAGCTGCCCGGCGCGGGCAACGATGGCGAGGACTACAGCAATGACCGCCGCGTGATTGCAGACAAGCTGGCGCTGACCCTGGATGCCAATGGCGTGGGCAAGGCCGAGATCGAGCAGGTGCCCAGCTCGGTGGCGCCGCAGGATCTGCTGCTGGAGGCGAGTTTTTCCGACCCCAATGGCGAGGTGCAGACCATCAGCCACCACAGCGTGATCTGGCCTGCATCGGTGGTTGCTGGCATCAAGGCCGAGAACTGGGCCTCCACCGACAAGAAGCTGAGCTTCCAGGCGCTGTCGCTGACGCCGTCGGGCAAGCCCGTCTCGGGCGTCAAGCTGCAGGTGCGGGCGGTGGCGCGCATCGTCACCTCCACGCGCAAGCGCATGGTCGGGGGCTTTTACAGCTACGAGAACCATGAGAGCTACAAGGACCTGGGCGTCGTCTGCAGTGGCAAGAGTGATGCCAAGGGCCTGCTCGACTGCAGCACCCAGCTGAGCGAAGGCGGCGAGACCGAGCTGATCGCCGAGGCGACGGATGACAAGAGCCGCAGCTCCAAGGCTGCG
This sequence comes from Comamonas sp. 23, assembly GCF_049601575.1. NCBI lineage: Bacteria > Pseudomonadati > Pseudomonadota > Betaproteobacteria > Burkholderiales > Comamonadaceae > Comamonas > Comamonas sp. 23. The sequence continues at coordinate 1,456,080 of NZ_CP187127.1, forward strand.
ACCTCGGTCTGGGTGACCAAGCAGGGCGAGCTCTGGTTTGGCGGTGAAGACACCGACCGCATGGACCTGCTGCCAGAGAAGAAATCCTACAAGGTGGGGGACACTGCGCGCTTTCAGGTGCGCATGCCCTTCCGCGAAGCGACGGCGCTGGTGACGGTGGAGCGCGAAGGCGTGCTCTCCAGCCAGGTGGTCACCCTGCGCGGCGATGACCCCACGGTCAACCTGAAGGTGCAAGAGGGCTGGGGCCCGAATGTCTACGTCAGCGTGATGGCGCTGCGTGGCCGCCTGCGCGAAGTGCCTTGGTACAGCTTCTTCACCTGGGGCTTCAAGTCGCCGCGTGAATGGTGGACCTCGTTCTGGTACGAGGGCAAGGAATATGTGGCGCCCACCGCCCTGGTGGACCTGTCCAAGCCCGCCTACCGCCTGGGCGCGGCCGAGATCCGTGTCGGCATTGCCGACCGCCAGCTGGCCGTGACCGTCAAGAGCGACAAGGAAAGCTACCGCATCCGCAATACCGCCAAGGTCACGATCGAAGCCAAGCTGCCCAATGGCAAGCCAGCTGCGGGCGCGGCCGTGTCGGTGGCGGCTGTGGACCAGGCCTTGCTCGAACTCAAGAGCAATGACACCTGGGCACTGCTCGAAGCCATGTACCAAAAGCGATCCTGGGGCGTGGAGACCTCCACCGCCCAGATGGAAATCATTGGCCGGCGCCACTATGGCCGCAAGGCCGTGGCAGCGGGCGGTGGTGGTGGCAATGGCCAGACCCGCGAGCTGCTCGACACCCTGCTGCTGTGGCAGCCCAATGTGGTGCTGGATGCGAATGGCCGCGCCGAGGTCGATGTGCCGCTCAACGACGCACTGACCAGCTTCAAGATCGTGGCCGTGGCCGAGAGCGGTCTGGAGCTGTTTGGCACCGGCACCACCCAGATCCGCACCACGCAGGAGCTGCAGATCATCAGCGGCCTGCCGCCTTTGGTGCGCGATGGTGACCGCTATGACGCCCAGGTCACCTTGCGCAATACCACCAGCAAGCCCATGCAGGTGCTGGTCACCCCCAAGGCCACCTTGCTGCAGCTCGAGCCGCAGACAGTGGACGTGGCCGCGAACGAGGCCCGCACCGTGAGCTGGAGCGTGACGGCGCCTGCCGACATGTCGCAAAGCCGCCAGGGCGAGCTGCTCTGGGAGATCAGCGCCAAGGACAAGCAGGGCGATGCCGCCGATGCGCTCAAGGTCAGCCAGCGCGTGGTGCCCGCTGTGGCGGTGGAGACCCTGCAGGCCACCCTGGTGCAGCTCGACGGCAGCCTGGAGATGCCCGTCAGCGCACCGGCCGATGCCTTGCCCGGCCGTGGCGGTTTGAAGCTGTCGCTGGTGCCGCGCCTGGCAGAAGGCTTGCCCGGTGTGCGTGACTGGTGGCGTGCCTACCCGTATGCCTGCCTGGAGCAGACCACCAGCAAATCCATCGGCATGCAGGATGCTGCGCTGTGGAAGAGCACGATGGAACGCCTGCCCACCTACCTCGATGGCGACGGCCTGGCCAACTACTTCCCGCCGCAAGCGGGCAGCAGCAACACCGGCAGCGATGCGCTGACCGCCCACCTGCTGCAGGCCGCTTTCGAGATGAAGCGCATCGACCCCGCCTTTGCGATCCCAGCTGCGCCGCTGGGCCGCATGCAGGAAGCGCTGTCCCGCTTCATCGATGGCCGCATCGAGCGCAAGTTCTGGAGCCCGCGCTCCGACCTGGAAGTGCGTAAGCTCGCTGCCATCAATGCGTTGGCGCTGTATGGCAAGGCCCAGCCGCGCATGCTGACCAGCATCCAGATTGCGCCCAACGACTGGCCCACCCAGACCGTGGTGGACTGGCTGTCGATCCTCGGCCATATGAAGGATGTGCCCAACCGCAGCAAGCTGCTCGAAGAGGCCAACCAGATCCTGCGTGCGCGCCTGAGCTACCAGGGCACCAAGGTGCTGTTCGCCAATGAGAACAACGACTACTGGTGGTGGCTGATGCAAAACGGCGATACCACCCTGGCGCGCTTCCTGCTGGTGGTGATGGACGACCCGGCCTGGAAGGACGACATGCCACGCCTGGCCAGCAGCTTCATCAGCCGCCAAAAGAGCGGTGCCTGGACGACGACCACGGCCAACCTCTGGGGCGCGCTGGCGCTGGAGCGCTTCTCGCGCACCTATGAGTCCACACCCATGACCGGCACGACCGAGGCCAGCATGGCCGGCAAGTCCGGTACGGTGGACTGGAGTCGCGTAACCAAGGCGCAGGACGCGATTGAGCTGCTGGCGCAGGGCGGCAAGCGCACGCCCGGCCCGACCGAGCAGGTCGCGCAGTGGCTCAACAACACCATTGACCTGCCGTGGGCCAATGGCAACCAGAGCCTGAAGGTACAGCAAAAAGGCACCGGCAAGCCCTGGTTGACCGTGCAGTCGCAGGCGGCCGTGCCGCTCAAGCAGCCGCTGTCGGCCGGCTACACCATCAGCAAGACCGTGGTGGCCGTCGAGCAGGCCAACAAGAACCTGCCCGCCGGCCAGTACACCCGGGGCGATGTGCTGCGCGTGACCCTGGAGGTCAACGCCAGCGCCAACATGACCTGGGTGGCGATCACCGATCCGATCCCGGGCGGCGCCACCATCCTGGGCAGCGGCCTGGGCCGGGACTCGGCACTGTCCACGGCGGGCGAGAAATCGACCGGCTGGGGCTGGAAGGCCTTTGAGGAGCGGTCCTTTGAGAGCTACCGCGCCTACTACGGCTACCTGCCCCAGGGCAAGCTCAGCCTGCAGTACAGCTACCGCGTCAACAACACCGGTGAGTTTGCGCTGCCATCGACCCGCGTCGAGGCGCTGTATGCGCCCGAGATGTTCGGCATGGCGCCCAACCCCAAGGTGACGGTTGTGCCCGTGGCGCCATGAGGCTGCGCGCTATAGCTCGCTGGCGGCTGCTGGCCCTGGCCTGCCTGGTGCATGCACCACTGGCCCAGGCCGTGCCCAGCTTTGGCGAGGTGCGGCAGGACTTCAGCTCGTCGGAGACGCGCGTGCTGTCGCGCGAAGGCGAACTGCTGCAGAGGGTGCGCACCGACAGCACGGTGCGCCGGGGCGATTGGGTGGCACTGGGCGATGTGTCGGCTGCGCTGCGCACCGCCATGCTGTTGAGCGAGGACAAGCGCTTTTACGAGCACAGTGGCGTGGACTGGGCTGCCGTCACATCGGCTGCCTGGGGCAACCTCTGGAACCAGCGCACACGCGGGGCCAGCACCATCAGCATGCAGCTGGCCGGCCTGCTTGACGGCGACTGGCGGCGCAGCAATGGTGGCCGCTCGGTGGTGCAAAAGGTCGGCCAGACGGTCGCTGCCCAGGTGCTGGATAGGCGCTGGCAGAAAACCCAGATCCTGGAGGCCTACCTGAACCTGGTGCCTTTCAGGGGCGAGCTGGTGGGCATTGATGCGCTGTCGCGCACCTTGTTTGACAAGGCTCCCCATGGCTTGGATGACCGCGAGGCGGCGGTGGCCGCCGCGCTGGTGCGCGCGCCCAATGCGCGGCCCAGCCAGGTGGGCCAGCGCGCCTGCGGGGTGCTCAAGGAGATGCGGCGCGATCCCAAGCTCGACTGCGAAGCGATCGTGTTCTTCACCGAGATCGCGCTGAAAAAGCGTGCCTTTGATGCCAGCGAAGGCATTGCGCCGCACTTCAGCCGCATTGCGCTGCGCGAGGCACGGCAAGGCGCGGATGGCAAAACCCAGCAGGCGGCCATGGCCAGCCTGCGCACCACCTTGAGCGCGCCGCTGCAGCGCTATGCGGTCGATATGCTGGGCCAGCACCTGCAGGCCTTGCAGGGCAGCAATGTGCAGGACGGCGCGGTGCTGGTGCTGGACAATGCCAGCGGCGAGGTGCTGGCCTGGGTCGGGTCCTCTGGCGCACTGAGCCAGGCACATGCTGTGGATGCGGTGCTGGCGCCGCGCCAGCCGGGCTCGACCTTGAAGCCCTTTCTCTATGGCCAGGCGATTGCCGAGCACAAGCTGACGGCTGCATCCTTGATCGAGGACTCGCCCGCGCGCATTCCGACGGCCAGCGGCCTCTATATTCCACAGAACTACGACCGCAGCTTCAAAGGCTGGGTGTCGGTGCGCACGGCGCTGGGCGCCTCGCTCAATGTGCCGGCGGTGCGCACCCTGGTGATGGTGGGTGTCGACGATTTCTTTGACCAGCTGGTGCGCCTGGGCATGCCGATGCGCGAGAGCGGCAGCTATTTTGGCTACAGCCTGGCGCTGGGCAGCCCCGATATTCCGCTGGTGCAGCTGACCAATGCCTACCGCGCGCTGGCCAACGGCGGGCGCTACAGCCCGGTGGCCTATACGCGTGGCGGCAAGCCGCAGTTCCGCCAGGCCATGGATGCGGGCGCCGCCTATGTGGTGGGCGATATGCTGGCCGACGGCAATGCCCGCGTGCGCACCTTTGGCCTCGATAGTGTGCTGGGCACGCGCAGCTGGGCGGCGGTGAAAACCGGCACCAGCAAGGACATGCGCGACAACTGGGCCGTCGGCTGGTCAGACCGCTACACGGTGGGCGTCTGGGTCGGCAATGCCAGTGGTGAAGCCATGCATTCGGTCAGCGGCACCAGCGGCGCGGCACCCGTCTGGGCCAGCATCATGGCCTTTTTGCACCAGGGCCAGCCCAGCCGCGCGCCCAAGGCGCCGGCCGGTTTGCAGGCGCAATGGGTGGATTTTGGCCCCGCGCCTGCTGGGCAATCGGGCGCCGGTTTTGCGCTGGAGGCGCGGCGTGAGGAGTGGTTCCTGGCCGGCACCGCGCAGCCGCGCTTTGCGCTCGATGGCCAGGCGACCAGGGTCGATGAGATGGTCGGCGGCCGCAGCGTTGCCGGGCGATCGGCTGACGGCAACGGCGCAGCAGCCCCGCCTGCAGTGCGCATTCTGGCCCCGGCCAACGGCACGATTGTCGCGGTGGACCCGGACATTCCACCCGAGCGCCAGCGCCTGCAGTTTGTCGCCGATTCGGCCGCTGCCCGCTGGCGCATCGATGGCAAGGATGTTGCGCGCGGCGCGCGCTGGGCCTGGCTGCCCTGGCCGGGCCGCCACCAGGTGGAGCTGGTCAATGCACAGGGCGAGGTGCTGGACAGCATCCGCCTGGAAGTGCGCGGCGCGGGCGTCAAACAGGCCAAGCGCTAACGATATGCGGCAGCCACCAAGGGGGCTGCTGCAGCGATGACAGCCGCTCTTAATCGACCACCACGGCCGTGCCGCTGGCCGATACCATCAGCATGCCGTTGTCCTTGCCCAGCACTTCGTAGTCGAGGTCGATGCCGACGACGGCATTGGCGCCCAGCGCCTTGGCGCGCTCCTGCAGCTCATTGAGTGCAATGTCTCTGGCCTTTTGCAGCTCTTTTTCGTAGGTGCCCGAGCGGCCGCCGACGATATCGCGGATGCCGGCAAACCAGTCCTTGAAAAAGTTGGCGCCCAAAATGGCTTCGCCGTTGACGATGCCGCAGTAGCGGCTGATGCGCTTGCCTTCAATGCTGGGGGTGGTGGTGACGATCATGGTGTGGCTCCAGCGGTATCAGTTGGCGAGCGAGCGCAGCAGCTTTTGGCCGGCGCGGCCATCGGCCTTCATGCCCAGGCGGTTTTGTTCGGCCTTGATGGCTTCGCGTGTCTTGGCGCCAATCATTCCATCGGGCTCGCCAATCGCATAGCCCCGGGTCAGCAGCGCCTGCTGCAGCTCCTTGTTCTGCGCGCGCGACAGGCCCAGGTCGTCGGTGGGCCAGGGGGTGACAAAGCTGATCTGGCGCTGCTGGGTGTCGGCCACCAGGTTGGACAGCTGCGCAATGGCCAGGCCATAGTTTTCCGAGGCGTTGTAGCTGTAGAGCGCATCAAAATTGCGCCCCACCAGGAAGGCGGGGCCGCCGGCGGCAGGGATCATCAGGCCGGCCGATGGCAGCGAATCGGGCAGTGGATCGCCATTGGCCAGGGTGACGCCGGACGAGCGCCAGAAGTCCAGCGGCTTCTTGTTCTTGCGGCCGGCATCGGCGGTGCTGAAGCCACTGGGCAGCTTGACTTCAAATCCCCAGGGCTGGCCCGGGCGGTAGCCGGCGTTCTTCAGGAACATGGCGGTCGAGGCCAACGCATCGGGCACGCTGTCGACGATGTCGCGGCGGCCATCGCCGTCAAAGTCCACGGCGCTGCGGAAAAAGGTGGAGGGCATGAACTGGGTCTGGCCAAAGGCGCCCGCCCAGGAGCCCACCAGCTTGGACTCGGCAATATGGCCTTCTTGCAGAATGCGCAGCGCGCTGGCGAACTCGCCCCGGAAATAGGCCTGGCGGCGGCCAAAGCAGGACAGGGTGCCCAGCGACTGCACCAGCGAGCGCCCGCCCAGGTTCTGGCCGAAGTTGCTCTCCACACCCCAGACGCCGATGACGATCTGCGGGGCAACGCCGGTGCTCTGTTCGATCTGGTCCAGGGTGTCCTTCCACTTGGCATAGGCGGCGCGGCCCTCGGCCACGCGCTGCTCGTCGACCAGCACGGCGATGTAGTCCCAGACGGGCATCGTGAACTCGGGCTGGCGGTTGAGCAGAGGCAGCACCGTGGCATCGGGCTGGAGCTGGGCGGTGTACTGGCTGAAGGTGGCCGGCGTGATTGCGGCAAAGGCCTTGCTGCTGCGCAGCTCGCTCAGACAGGACTGGAACTCGGCCTGGCTCAGATTCGGCGGCTCTTGCGGCGCGCTGGTCTGGGCAAATACGGCGCAGGCGGCAAGGCCCAGGCTGACGGCGGTGGCGAGCTGGCGCATCGCAGGGTGGGGGCGGCGGAACATCATCCAGGCAATATACCTGCTTGCCATGGCCGCAGCCCTGGTAAACCCGCAAGGCGCGACCATTGCTTACGTTTTTGCGGGCCAGAAAGATGCGGGTTAACCCAAAAATATACGCGCTGCACCATAGCGCCTATCGCTGGCTTGTTATGGCTGGCGCCGCGCGGCACACTACGCTTGTACACAGTTTTGCAGACCGGCGCGGCAATGCGCGACCGATCCCCACCATGAGCCCCATGACCGCCCCACAAGCCATCCGTTTTTACCACCAAGGCCGTATCACTGAAGTTGAAGGCCTGGCCCCCACGCGCAGTGTGCTGGACTGGCTGCGCGAGGATGCGCGCTGCACCGGCACCAAGGAGGGCTGCAATGAAGGCGATTGCGGCGCCTGCACGGTGATGCTCGCTGAGCTGGCCGAACCGGGCGATCCGCAGGCCGTGCAAGGCCTCAAGCTGCAGACCGTCAATGCCTGCATCCAGCTGCTGCCCAGCCTGCATGGCAAGGCGCTCTTTACGGTGGAAGACATGAAGACCAGCTGCCGCCCCAAAGATGCCGGCAAGGCTTGCGGCGATCTGCACCCGGTGCAGCAGGCCATGGTGGACTGCCATGGCTCGCAATGCGGCTTTTGCACGCCCGGTTTTGTCATGTCGCTGTGGTCCGTGTATGAGCGGCAGCAGGCCAGCCAGGGCGCGGCGCCCACGCGCCAGCAGCTGGCCGATGCGCTGAGCGGCAACCTCTGCCGCTGCACCGGCTACCGGCCGATTCTGGATGCCGGCCAGCAGATGCTGGACCTGCCCGCCCGCCAGCTGGATGCGGCGCCCGTGGTGACGGCCCTGCAGGCGCTGCGCAGCGATGCTGACTGGAGCTATGCCTACAGCCCCAGCGGCGGCCAGCCCCAACATTTCCACGCGCCGGCCAGCGTTGAGAGCCTGGCCCAGCTGCGCGCCGCGCTGCCCGATGCCCGCCTGATCGGCGGCACCACCGATGTGGCCTTGTGGATCAACAAGCAGTTCCGGCCGCTGGGCGATTTGATTGCCGTGGGGCGCGTGGCGGAGCTGCGCCGCATCGAAGAGCGCGATGGCATGCTCTGCATTGGTGCGGGTGCTTCGCTGGAATCGGCCTGGGCCGCACTAGCCCAGCGTTTTCCCTCGCTCACCGAGGTCTGGCTGCGCTTTGCATCGCCGCCCGTGCGCCATGCCGGCACCATGGGCGGCAATGTGGCCAATGGCTCGCCGATTGGCGATGCCCCGCCGGTGCTGATGGCGCTGGATGCCGAGATCGAGCTGCGCCTGGGCGAGCGCCTGCGGCGTATGCCGCTGACCGATTTTTATGTGGACTACATGAAGAACCAGCTGGAGCCCGGCGAGTGGGTGCAGGGCCTGCGCGTGCCGCTGGCGGTGCAGGCGCGCCAGGTGCGGGCCTACAAGATCAGCAAGCGCTTTGACTGCGATATCTCGGCACTGTGCGCGGGCTTTTCGCTGCAGCTGGATGCCCAGGGCCAGGTGGAGACCGTGCGCCTGGCCTTTGGCGGCATGGCGGCCACAGTGCGGCGCGCCGCCAAGGCAGAAGCTGCGCTGCTGGGCCAGGCCTGGACGGTGCAGGCCGTGCAGCGCGCCCAGGCCGCGCTGGCCGAGGATTTTCAACCAATGACCGACATGCGGGCGAGCGCCGCTTACCGCCTCAAGGTGGCGCAGAACCTGCTGCAGCGCCTGTGGCTGGAGACCCGGGCCGATGCCCCCTTGCCAGCCGATGCCACTACCGTCTGGGCCGCGATGCCGCATTGGGTCAGCAGCGCCCAGGCCCCGCAGGCCGCAGCCACCGGAGCCTGATATGAACACCTCGATCCCCAAGCATGTGTTGGCAGGCGCCGAAGCCTTTGCCGATTACCGCGACAACCAAAAGGCACGCATCGACGTGGCGCAGGAGGCGCGGGCGCGCCAGCAGGGCCACCAGGTTGGCATCAGCCGCAGCCATGAGTCTGCTGCCTGGCATGTGGCCGGCGAGGCCGCCTATATCGACGATATGCCTGAGCTGGCTGGCAGCCTGCATTGCGCGCTGGGCCTGTCGCCCATTGCCCATGGCCGCCTGCTCTCCATGGATGTGGACGCGCTGCGCGCCCAGCCCGGTGTGGTGGCGGTGCTGACGGCGGCCGATATTCCCGGTGTCAATGACTGCGGCTCCATCATCCATGACGACCCCATCCTCTGTGATGGCGAGATCCGCTACCTGGGCCAGCCCATGTTTGCGGTGCTGGCCCGCGACCGGCAAACCGCGCGGCGCGTGGCCGCGATGGCGCGCAAGCTGGCCACGGTCGAAGAGGCCGAGCCGGTGCTGACGCCGCAGCAGGCCCATGCGCTGGGCCAGTATGTGATGCCGCCGATGCAACTGGTGCGCGAGACCGATGCCGGCGGCGCCCCCCAGGCCATTGCCCAGGCCCCGCACCGCCTGCAGGGCAGCTGGGAAGTGGGCGGCCAGGAGCAGTTCTACCTCGAAGGCCAGATCAGCTACGCCATCCCCAAGGAGGGCGGCGCAATGCATGTGCTGTGCTCCACCCAGCATCCCAGCGAGATGCAGCACCTGGTCGCGCATGCGCTGGGTGTGCAGTCGCATGCGGTGCATGTGGAATGCCGGCGCATGGGCGGCGGCTTTGGCGGCAAGGAATCGCAATCGGCGCTGTTTGCCTGCGTGGCGGCGGTGGCGGCGCGCAAGCTGGGCCGGCCCGTCAAGCTGCGGCTGGACCGCGACGATGACTTCATGATCACCGGCCGGCGCCATTGCTTCTGGTACGAGTACGACATTGGCTATGACGATGCTGGCCGCATTCTGGGCGCCGAGGTGACCATGGTCTCGCGCGCCGGCCACTCGGCCGATCTGTCGGCGCCGGTGATGACCCGCGCGCTCTGCCATTTCGACAATGCCTACTGGCTGCCCAATGTGCGCATGCGCGGCTTCATGGGCAAGACCAATACCCAGAGCAATACCGCGTTTCGCGGCTTTGGCGGGCCGCAGGGCGCGATCGTGATGGAGAACATCATGGACTCGATCGCGCGGCAGCTGGGCAAGGATGCGCTCGATGTGCGCCGCGCCAATTTCTATGCCAAGGACAGCGGGCAGTGCACGCCCTATGGCCAGGAGGTGGACGACAACATCATCGACGAGCTGGTGGCGCAGCTGGAGGCGCGCAGCGACTACCGGGCGCGGCGCGCGCAGGTCGATGCCTTCAATGCCACGAGCCCCGTGCTCAAGCGTGGCCTGGCGCTGACACCGGTCAAGTTCGGCATCTCCTTCAACGTCAAGCACTTCAACCAGGCCGGCGCCCTGGTCCATGTCTACAACGATGGCTCCATCCTGGTCAATCATGGTGGCACCGAGATGGGCCAGGGCCTGAACACCAAGGTGGCCCAGGTGGTCGCGCATGAGCTGGGCGTGGCCTTTGAGCGGGTGCGGGTGACGGCTACCGACACGACCAAGGTGGCCAACACCTCGGCGACGGCGGCATCGACCGGTACCGACCTGAACGGCAAGGCCGCGCAGGATGCGGCGCGCCAGATCCGCGAACGCCTGGCGGCCTGCCTGGCGGCGCAGCACGGAGCCGACCCGGCATCGGTGCGCTTTGTCAATGACGAGGTGCATTGCGCGGGCCAGAGCCTGCGTTTTGAAGCCCTGGTCAAGCAGGCCTATCTGGAGCGGGTGCAGCTGTGGTCCGATGGCTTTTATGCGACGCCTGGCCTGTCCTGGGATGGGGCGGCAATGCGCGGCCGGCCCTTCTTCTACTTTGCCTACGGCGCGGCTGTGAGCGAAGTGGTGGTGGACACCTTGACCGGCGAGAGCAAGCTGCTGCGCGCCGATGTGATCCATGATGTGGGCCAGTCGCTGAACCCGGCCGTGGACATTGGCCAGGTCGAGGGCGCGTTTATCCAGGGCATGGGCTGGCTCACGATGGAGCAGCTGGTCTGGCACCCCAAGACCGGTGCCTTGATGACCCATGCCCCCAGCACCTACAAGATCCCGACCGCCAACGACTGCCCGCCCGTGCTGAACGTGCAGCTGTTTGACGGCGCCAACCCGCACGAGACCATCCACCGCAGCAAGGCGGTGGGCGAGCCGCCGCTGCTGCTGCCGTTCTCGGTGCTGTTTGCGATACGCGATGCGGTGGCTGCAACCGGCGCGCCCGGTTGCTGCCCACCGCTGCGCGCACCGGCCACGGCCGAGGCGGTGCTCGACGCCATCGCGGCCGTGCAGACAGGGCTTTGACGGCGCAGCCCGGCAGCCTGCGCGGGCAGCTGCGATACTCGCCGCCTTCGATACGAATCAGCTTCCCATTAACGATGCATAACCACGAGGAGCAGCCATGAGCGCGCTGGACAATTATTTCAAGCTGGGAGAGCACGGCACAACGGTGCGGACCGAGGTGCTGGCGGGGATCACCACCTTTTTGACGATGGCCTACATCATGTTCGTCAACCCCTCCATCCTGGGGGATGCGGGCATGCCCAAGGGCGCGGTGTTTGTCGCCACCTGCCTGATTGCGGCGCTGGGCTCGGTGCTGATGGGGCTGTATGCCAACTACCCGATTGCGGTGGCGCCCGGCATGGGGCTGAACGCCTACTTTGCCTATGTGGTGGTGCTGGGCATGGGCTACACCTGGCAGGCGGCGCTGGGGGCGGTGTTTGTCTCGGGGTGCCTGTTCTTGCTGGTGACCATCTTTCGCATACGCGACCAGATCATCAACGGCATACCGGCTTCGATCCGCGTGGCCATCACCGTCGGTATCGGGCTCTTTCTGGCGCTGATTGCGCTCAAGAGTGCCGGGGTGGTGGTCGAATCCAAGGCCACCTTGGTGACCTTGGGTGATCTGCATTCGCCGTCGGTGATCCTGTTCACGCTGGGCTTTTTCCTGATCGTGGTGCTCGACCGGCTGCGCGTGCCCGGCGCCATCCTGATCGGCATTCTGGCCGTCACCGTGGCCTCTTTCATCTTTGGCGGCAACCAGTTCCAGGGCGTGTTCTCGGCACCGCCATCGATCGCGCCCACCTTCCTGCAGCTCGATATCAAGACCGCGCTGTCCAGCGGCTTTCTGAATGTGGTGCTGGTGTTTTTTCTGGTCGAGCTGTTTGATGCCACCGGCACCCTGATGGGCGTGGCCAAGCGCGCCGGCCTCCTGGTGCCCGGCAAGATGGAGCGCTTTCACCGCTCGCTGCTGGCCGACAGTGGTGCGATCTTTGCCGGCTCGCTGCTGGGCACGTCCAGCGCCACCGCCTATGTCGAGAGCGCCTCGGGTGTGCAGGCCGGTGGCCGCACAGGCCTGACCGCTGTCACCGTGGCGGTGCTGTTCCTGGCCTGCTTGTTCATTGCGCCTTTGGCTGGCTCGGTACCCGCTTATGCCACTGCTCCTGCGCTGCTGTTCGTCGCCTGCCTGATGCTCAAAGAGCTGACCGAGGTGGACTGGGCCGATACGACCGAGGCCATTCCCGCTGCCATCACTGCGGTGATGATGCCCTTCACCTACTCGATCGCCAACGGCCTGGCCTTTGGCTTTATCTCCTATGCGGCCATCAAGCTGTTCACCGGCCGCGCCCGCGAGGTGCACTGGATGGTCTGGATTATTGCGGCGTTGTTCCTGTTCAAGTTTGCCTATATCGGCGGGCATTGAGGCCTGGCCCTATCGGTTTGCGGGAGGGGGATGACTGACAGCTGCGCAGCAGCCCGCGGGGATCCTCTGCAAAACTCCCTGCCGTGGTCTGAACGCGGTCTCGGGCGATCCGCTGCGTTGTCTTCCTTGTCAATAGCTACGGCTATTGACTGCAAAAGACGCCTTGCGTCTCATCCCGATCCGCATCCATCCCGCTTGGCGAGGGTTTTACAGAAGATCCCTAGAATTTGCCAAAGTGCCCTGACCCCGGTCGAGGCCCTTTGGCTTTTTTCATACCCGCAAAGGATTTATCAGATGCAGCTCAGCAGCCATAGCTTTCAAGACGGCCAGGCCATTCCTGGCGAGTTCGCTTTTGCCGTGCGCGATGCGACAGCCCATGTCTTGCTGTCGTCCAACCGCAATCCGCACCTGGCCTGGCGCGATGTGCCCGCCGGCACGCAGTCCTTTGTCATCGTCTGCCATGATCCCGATGTGCCCAGCCGGGGCGATGATGTGAACCAGGAAGGCCGCACGGTGCCGGCCGATCTGCCCCGGGTCGATTTCTTCCACTGGTTGCTGCTGGACATTCCAGTGGGCACCACCGAGATCGCCGCCGGTGCACAGTCAGACGGCATCACCGCCCATGGCAAGCCGGGCCCCGCTGCGCCCCAGGGCCTGCGCCATGGCATCAACGACTACACCGGCTGGTTTGCCGCCGATGCGCAGATGCAAGGCGAGTACTACGGCTATGACGGCCCCTGCCCACCCTGGAACGACAGCCTGGTGCACCACTATGTGTTCACGGTCTATGCGCTGGCCACGCCCAGCTTGTCAGTCGACGGTGCACTGACGGGTGCCAATGTGCGCGCCGCGCTGGCCAGGGCCCCGGTGCTGGGCCAGGCCAGCATTACCGGCTTGTACAGCCTGAACCCTGCGGTCCCTGCTGTTTAACAACTGGGATGCGATGAGCGGGGCTCCTCTGGGAGCCCCGTGGTGCTTACTTCACCACCATCAAGGTGAAGGGGTAGACATAGGCCTGCAAGGTGACAAAGATGCCCACCAAGGTGGCGAGCGCCACCGAGTGGAAGAACACATAGCGCAGGATGTCGCCCTCATGGTTGAACCAGCGCGTGGCAGTGGAAGCCACGACGATGGACTGCGCATCGATCATCTTGCCCATCACGCCGCCCGAGCTGTTGGCCGCGCCCATCAGGTTGGGTGACAGGCCCAGCTGCTCGGCAGCGACCTTCTGCATGCCGCCAAACAGCACGTTGGATGCCGTGTCCGAACCCGTCAGCGCCACGCCCAGCCAGCCCATCATCGTGCCAAAGAAGGGGTAGAACACGCCGGTGTTGGCAAAGGCCAGGCCCAAGGTGGTGTCGGTGCCGGAGTAGCGGGTGAGGGTGCCCAGCGCCAGCATCAGCACAATGGTCAGCAGCGAAAAGCGTACCAGCCAGATCGTCTTGAAGAACTGCTTGATGAGGGCCAGCGGGCTGTACCTCATCACCAGGCCGCCGACGATGGCCGACAGCAGAATGCCGGTGCCGGTGGCTGACAGCAGGTTGAGTACATAGACCGCGCCTTCCTTGGTGGGCTGAGGCACGACGGGTGGCACCTTCTCGATCATGTTGTGCAGCCCCGTCATCGGGAAGGATGGCGCAAACAGGCCGTTGAGCGCGGCCTTGACCGAGGGCAGGCCCCAGATGAACACAAACACCGTCAGGATGGCCCAGGGCGTCCAGGCGCGGATCACATCGGCGCGGGCATGGGCCACCACGGCGCGCGGCTTGGCCGTGCTGTCTTCGCTGGTGTCGCGGCTCTTGAGCGAGGTGCTGCGCCAGATGTTCTTGGGCTGCCACACGCGCAGAAATCCGATCAGGCAGCCCATGGAGACGATGGCGGCAATGATGTCAACCAACTCCGGGCCGATGAAGTTGGACACGAGATACTGCGGAATCGCAAACGACAGGCCGGTAACGAGGATGGCCGGCCAGATCTCCACCATGGCCTTGCGGCCTGCAAAGGCCCAGATCAGCCAGAACGGAACCAGCACCGAGAAGAAGGGCAGCTGGCGGCCCACCATCGCGGTGACCTCCATCAGGTCATAGCCATGGACCTTGGCCAAGGTGATCACCGGCGTGCCCAGCGCGCCAAAGGCGACGGGCGCGGTATTGGCAATCAGCGACAGGCCCGAGGCGGCCAGCGGCGAAAAACCCAGGCCGATCAGGATCGCCGCCGTGACTGCGACTGGCGTGCCAAAGCCTGCCGCACCTTCAAAAAAGGCGCCAAAGGCAAAGGCGATCAGCAGCAGCTGGATGCGCCGATCCTCGGTGATTCCGGCAATCGAGTCCTGGAGGATCTTGAAGCTGCCGTTGTGCTCCGTCAGCTGGTGCAAAAAGATGATGTTCAGCACGATCCAGCCAATGGGCAGCAGTCCGGTCAAACCGCCAAAGACCGCTGCGCGGCCCGCCATATCGGCCGGCATGCCATAGACGACGATCGCTATGAGCAGTGCGCAGACCAGGCCGGCGCCGGCCGCAATATGTGCCTTGAGGTGGAGAAAACCCAGCCCTACGAGCATCACCACCACCGGCAGCGCCGCCAGCAAGGTGGAGAGCACCATATTGCCCACCGGGTTGTAGATCTGTTGCCAAACCATGCCTGACTCCTCGTTGTAGCGCAGCGCAAGCGCGCGGCCGGAGGCCATGCACCACCAGGATGGCTATGCACTGCTGTTATGCCAAAAACACCTGGATGGATAGAACATCGACATAATGTCGGCCTAGCTGTCTGCCCGTAGTCCTGTAAAACCCCTAGCTCTTGTAACGAAGGTGTGGGGTTTGCCGCCTGCGTGACAAGGACGCCGGGCACAGCGGGTTACACAGGGGCCTGG
Source organism: Comamonas sp. 23 (assembly GCF_049601575.1). Lineage (NCBI taxonomy): Bacteria > Pseudomonadati > Pseudomonadota > Betaproteobacteria > Burkholderiales > Comamonadaceae > Comamonas > Comamonas sp. 23. Next base: position 1,471,421 of record NZ_CP187127.1, read on the forward strand.
CCACCAGCGCCGCTGCAGTGGCTTGATAACAAGGAAGATTTGTGGCTGATTTATCCAAGATCACATGTATTGAAGATTTGCGCGTCCTGGCTGAAAAGCGTGTGCCGCGGATGTTTTACGACTATGCGGACTCGGGCTCCTACACCCAGGGCACCTACCGCGACAACGAGGCAGCCTTCCACAAGATCAAGTTGCGCCAGCGCGTGGCAGTCAATATGGAAGGGCGCAGCACGCGCAGCACCATGGTGGGGCAAGAGGTCAGCATGCCCGTGGCCATTGCGCCCACGGGCCTCACGGGCATGCAGCATGCCGATGGCGAAATCCTGGCGGCCCGCGCGGCCAAGGCCTTTGGCATCCCGTTCACCTTGTCGACGATGAGCATCTGCTCGCTCGAAGATGTGGCCGAGCACACGGGCCGCCACCCCTTCTGGTTCCAGCTCTATGTGATGCGCGACCGGGGCTTTATGGAGCGCCTGATCGACCGCGCCAAGGCGGCCAATTGCTCGGCGCTGCAGCTAACGCTGGACCTGCAGATCCTGGGCCAGCGCCACAAGGACATCAAGAACGGCCTGTCCACACCGCCCAAGCCGACGATCAAGAACCTCATCAACCTGGCGACCAAGCCGCGCTGGTGCATGGGCATGCTGGGCACCAAGCGCCGCACTTTTGGCAATATCGTCGGCCATGTCGATGGCGTGGCCGATGTGAGCTCGCTGTCGTCGTGGACGGCCGACCAGTTCGACCCCTGCCTGAACTGGGGCGATGTGGAGTGGATCAAGAAGCGCTGGGGTGGCAAGCTGATCCTCAAGGGCATCATGGAGGCCGAGGATGCGCGGCTGGCTGCCGAGACCGGGGCCGATGCACTGATCGTCAGCAACCATGGCGGCCGCCAGCTCGATGGCGCGCCTGCGACGATTGATGCGCTGCCGTCCATCGTGCAGGCTGCCGGCAAGGACATCGAGGTCTGGCTGGACAGCGGCATCCGCAGTGGCCAGGATGTCCTCAAGGCCCGCGCGCTGGGCGCCCAGGGCACGTTGATCGGCCGCAGCTTTCTGTACGGCCTGGGCGCTTATGGCCAAGAGGGCGTGACGCGCGCGCTGCAGATCATCCACAAGGAGCTCGATGTGTCGATGGCCTTTTGCGGCCACACCAACATCAACAATGTGGACCCGCGCATTCTGGTGCCCGGCACCTATCCCCAGCCTTATTGAGCGGAGCAGGGGGCAGGCAGCGTGCTGGCCCCTCTTGATGCCGCAGGCTCGCATCGCCAAATGCAGGCGCACGGGTAGCGCCGATGGCCTACCATCGGTGGCCTTGTGATGAAGTGGATGCGGTAATGGCTGACGGAGCGGGAATGCAATGGGGTGGTTGGTGGATGGCGCTGGTGGTGTTTGCCGCCATCGCGCAGACGGCGCGCAATGCGGCGCAGCGCTCGCTGACCCGCGATCTGGGCACCTGGCCCGCCACCTTGGTGCGTTTTCTCTACGGCCTGCCGCTGGCTGCGCTGGCGCTGGTGCTGCTCTACACCTTGCCCGCCAAGGCGCCTGAGATTGCGCATTGGACTGGCGCCTATTTTGGCTGGCTGGCGCTGGGCGCGTTCTTCCAGATCGCCGCCACTGGCGCCTTGCTGCTGGCGATGCAGCAGCGCAATTTTGCCGTCGCCGTCACGCTGTCCAAGACCGAGGTGCTGCAGGTGGCGCTGTTTGGCGCGGTCTTTCTGGGCGAGCTGCCCACCTACTGGGCGCTGGCAGCGATGGCCATTGCCACCATTGGCGTGGCGCTGCTGTCCTTGCCGCCGCGCCAGATCGGCGCCAAGCTCGACTGGCGCAGCAAGGCTGCGATGTATGGCCTGATCTGCGGCGCCTGCTTTGCGATTGCGACAGTGGGCTTTCGCGGTGCGGCGCTGGCGCTCAATGCGCCCAGCGCGCTGCTGTCGGGCGCCTGGGGCGTGTTCATTGCGCAGTGCATGCAGACCTTGGCGATGGGCGCCTGGTTTGTCTGGCGTGACCGCAGCGTGCTGGTCCGCATTGCCCAGGCCTGGCGCGTGTCGCTGTTGGCGGGCTGCATGGGCAGTGCGGCGTCGCTCGCCTGGTTCAGCGCGTACGCGCTGCAAAGCGCCGCGTCGGTACGCACCCTGGGCATGGTCGAGGTGGTGTTCAGCTACCTGGTCTCGCGCCGGGTGCTCAAGGAGCAGCTGCGCCGCAATGAGAAATGGGGCATTGCGCTGATGCTGGTCGGTATTGTGGTGATCTGCACCCAGCTTTAGCCAATGGGGTGGGTGCGGGCGGTGGAAATTCAGCGCCCGTCTGACATCAGAGGGTCTCGCAGGCGGCGCATCATGGTCTGCATTGCTACACGGGACCATTCCAATGACAACACCCTCCGTGCCAGGATCTGGGCCATCGGCCGCCCAGACTTCGGCCAATACCCCTCCCCATTACAGCCCTGAAGAAAAGCGCCACCGCATTTTCTCTATCATGGCGGCCTCGTCGGGCAACCTGGTCGAATGGTTTGACTTCTATGTCTATGCGTTCTCGGCCATCTACTTTGCCGCCGCCTTCTTCCCTAAGGGTGATCCCACCGTACAGCTGCTCAACACCGCCGGGGTGTTTGCCGCCGGCTTTTTGATGCGCCCCATCGGCGGCTGGCTGTTTGGCCGCATTGCCGACAAGTACGGCCGCAAGAAGTCGATGCTGATCTCGGTGACCATGATGTGCGCCGGCTCCCTGGTGATTGCCTGCCTGCCCACCTATGCGCAGATTGGGGCATGGGCGCCGTTTTTGCTGCTGATGTGCCGCTTGTTCCAGGGCCTGTCGGTGGGCGGTGAATATGGCACGACAGCCACCTATATGAGCGAAGTGGCGCTCAAGGGCCAGCGCGGCTTTTTCTCGTCGTTCCAGTATGTGACCCTGATCGGCGGCCAGCTGCTGGCCGTGCTGCTGATTGTGATTTTGGAAGCGGTACTGACGGACGCCGAGCTGCGTGCCTGGGGCTGGCGCATTCCATTTGTAGTGGGCGCTGCGGCGGCCGTTGTGGCCATGCTGCTGCGCCGGACTCTGCATGAAACCCAGTCCACCGAGGCGATGCAGAACAAGGAAACCGGCACCCTGGCCAACTTGTTCAAGCACCACTGGCGCGCCTTTGTCACCGTGCTGGGCTATACGGCCGGCGGCTCGCTGATCTTCTACACCTTCACCACCTATATGCAGAAGTACCTGGTCAACAGCGTGGGCCTGCCGATCAAGACCGCCAGTTACGTGATGACCGTGTGCCTGTTTGTGTACATGTGCATGCAGCCGCTGTTTGGCGCGCTGTCCGACCGCATTGGCCGGCGCACCAGCATGATGCTGTTTGGTGCGCTGGGTGCGCTGGGCACCGTGCCGATTCTGACCACCATGCACCAGGCCTCGTCGCCGGTCACGGCTGGCCTGCTGATCCTGGTGGCGCTGGCGATTGTGAGCTTCTACACCTCGATCTCGGGCATCGTCAAAGCGGAGATGTTTCCGCCCGAGGTGCGCGCGCTGGGCGTGGGCCTGGCCTATGCGGTGGCCAATGCCATTTTTGGTGGCTCGGCCGAGTTTGTCGCGCTGGCGCTGAAGAACGCCGGCCATGAAAATGCCTTCTTCTGGTATGTGTCGGTGATGATGGTGATTGCCTTTTTGTTCAGCCTGCGCCTGCCCAAGCAGGCCGCCTATTTGCACCACGACCACTGACCGCCCGCAGCAGCCGGCTCGGCAGCCTCCGCTGCCGGTTTTGCGCGACTGGCGGCTGCAAGCCGCGCCGCGCTGGGAGACAATAGCCGGGTGTGCTCCTCCCCCTCGCCATCGCCTGTTGTTCTGCCGCCGCGCCGCCGCATTGCGCATCTGGACATGGATGCCTTCTATGCCTCGGCCGAGCTGCTGCGCTACCCGCAGCTCAAGGGGCTGCCCGTCATCATCGGCGGGGGCCGCCGGGCAGAAGATGAGGCGCTGAAAGCGCGCTATGGCGAGCGCCTGGACGAGATCCCGCCCGAGGCCTTTCCTCAGCTCAAAGACTATGTGGGCCGGGGCGTGATCACGACGGCCACCTACCCGGCGCGCGCCTTTGGCGTGGGCTCGGCCATGGGCATGATGAAGGCGGCCAAGCTCTGCCCGCAGGCTATTCTGCTGCCGGTGGACTTTGCGCGCTACCGGCATTTCTCGCGCCAGTTCAAGGCCATCATCACCGCGATGGCGCCTCAGATGGAGGACCGGGGCGTGGACGAGGTCTATATCGACTTCACCCATGTCGAAGGCGGCCAGGAAGACCATGGCCGCAGCCTGGCGTTGCGCATGCAGGCGGCCATTCATGCGGCCACCGGGCTGACCTGCTCGGTCGGGGTGGCCCCCAACAAGCAGCTGGCCAAGATGGCCAGCGAATTCAACAAGCCCAATGGCGTGTCCATTGTGCTCGAGAGCGATCTGCAAACGATGATCTGGCCGCTGGCCTGCCGCAAGATCAATGGCGTGGGCCCCAAGGCCGATGCCAAGCTGCAGGCACTGGGCATTAACACATTGGGCGATCTGGCCGCCAAGGACCTGCCCTGGTTGGTGGCACACTTTGGCCGCAGCTACGGCGCCTGGCTGCATGCATCGAGCTGGGGGCGGGACAGCCGGCCCGTGGTGACCGAGAGCGAGCCGGTATCGATGAGCCGCGAGACCACGTTTGACCGCGACCTGCATGCGGTGCGCGACAAGGCCGAGCTCGGCGCGATCTTTACCGAGCTGTGCCAGATGGTGGCGGCTGACCTGCAGCGCAAAGGCTATGTGGGGCGCACGATTGGCATCAAGCTGCGCTACCCGGACTTTCGCATCGCCACGCGCGACCACAGCCTGCCGCTCTACACCCAGGATGCCGCTGCCATCCGGCATGCGGCGGGCCAGTGCTTGAAGCGCGCGCCATTGGACCAGCGCCTGCGGCTCCTGGGGGTGCGGGTGGGTGGGCTGCTGCCGCTGGAGCAGGCCTTGGCGCAAGGCTTGGTGGGCGACTGGCAGGCCATGCGCCAGGCATTGCGCCAGGCCCAAAGCCGCCCGGCCATAGCCGAGCACAAGGCCGACCCCTACACCTTGCCGCTGTTCGGCGATCTGGACTGATTACTGGCGTGCGGTGCGGATATTGGCCGGCAGGGCCATCGGCTGGCTGGTGCGCAGCGGGTTGATGTCCAGGCCTCCCCGGCGCGTGTAACGGGCATAGACCGTCAGGCGGATCGGCTTGCAGTGCTTCCAGATATCGACAAACATGCGCTCGACACACTGCTCATGGAATTCGTTGTGGTTGCGAAAGCTCACGATGTACTGCAGCAGGCGTTCCTGGTCGATCGCCGGGCCGGTATAGCTGATGCGCACGCTGCCCCAGTCGGGCTGGCCGGTGACCAGGCAGTTGCTCTTGAGCAGGCGGCTGCTGAGCGTCTCGGTGACAGGCGCCTCATCAAAGGCGGCGCGCAGCAGCTGGGGTTGGGGCTGGTAGTGCTCGCAGTCGATGTCCAGCCGGTCCAGGTTCAGGCCGTCGAGCTCTTGCAGCGGCAGGGTGTCGAACACCTCCGGGTCGATCATCTGCACGCCGACGGAGGCCTGGTAGGGCGCGCCGCGCCATACGGCTTCGCTGATATCGGCGAGCAGCTTGGCGCGTACCTCATCGACTGAGCCAAAGCGGCTGTTGTTGAAGCTGTTGAGGTAGAGCTTGAAGGACTTGCTCTCGACGATATTGGGCGTCTCGCAAGGGATGGTGAAGCTCACCAGGGCCACCTGGGGCTTGCCGCGCAGGTTGAGCCAGGAGACCTCATAGGCCGTCCACAGGTCGGCGCCAAAAAAGGGCAGCTTGTCGGCTTGCAGGCCAATCTCGTCGCGCTTGGCCTGGCGCGGCAGCGGAAAGAGCAGGGTGGGGTCGTACTGGTCGATGTATGCGGAGCGCTGGCCCAGGGGCGATTGCTCGGGCGAAGGGGAGACGGTCATGCTGTGGAACAAAAAGCGGCCGCTGCCGGCGCGGGGGCCCGGCGGCGGCAGCGGTTTACTTGAATTCGCCCTCGCGCAACCACTTGGTGGCGATCCATTTCTCGCCGGCAATCACCGGTGAGCCGCCATGCAGGCTTTTGGTTGCGGGGTCGGGCGCGGGGTAGCTGAAGAACACCGCATTGCCGCGGCGCGGCGCCACTTCCAGCCCCACATCGGGGAAGCTGGTGCCGCCGCCGGCTTGCGGGTTGTTCAGGTAGATCACCAAGGTGGCCAGGCGCTGGCCGCCACGCTTCAAAATCGTCGGCGTGCCCGGCTGGGTCGGGTCGAAATAGTCGTAGTGCGGCTTGTACTCGGCGCCAGGCCGGTAGTGCAGCACCTGCAGGCCCTCGCCATGGTTTTCCGGCCAGTTGACCAGCTTGGCGATGCGGCGCTCCAGCGCGGCGACGGCGGGCGTCTCCTCGCGCTGGAAGAACATGCCGTCGCTGGTGCGGTCGGCATTGACTTCTTCGCCACCGGTCTGGGTCTCAACGGTCAGCGAGCGCTGCATGCGCGGCTCGGCCGCAGCGATGATGGCGTCGCACTCCTCGTCGGACAGCAGATTGCCGAATACGACGACGCGCGGGTGCTGCAGGGCCAGCAACACGCTGACCTCGCGGTCACCGACATCGATGGTGGAGGGCGATTGGCCCAGGTTGGGCTCGGGCAGGGGACGGGACAGGGCAGCTGGCAGGGAGGCCGCCGCAGCGGCGGTGTCCTTGCTCGCCTGCAACTGCGCGAGGTGCTCGGTCAGCACCGATTCCATCGCGGACTCGGCGACATCGGCGTTCCAGCCGGCATCGCACATGGCTTTGAAGACGCGGTCGGCGCTGACGCCGGCGCTGGCCTGATCAATGATCCAGGCGCGCAGTTCCGGGGTGAGGGGTTGCGAGGCTGTCATCAGATTCCTTTCGCGGCCCATTGTGCATCAAAGTCGCATCAATCGACTTTGCGCCTGAACACGAAATGGTCTTCACTCGAGGCCTCGGGCGCGAAGGCATAACCGGCGGTGCTGAACTTCTTCAAGGCCGCCGGCGTCTTGGTCTGGTGCTCGATGGCGTAGCGCGCCATCAGGCCGCGTGCCTTCTTGGCAAAGAAGCTGATGATCTTGTACTGGCCGTTCTTGTAGTCTTCAAAGCTGCAGTCGATGACGCGGGCGCGCAGCACCTTGCGGTCGACCGATTTGAAGTACTCCTGCGAGGCCAGGTTGACGACCACGGGCTTGTCTTCGTCCGCCTGCTGCGCATTGAGGTAGTCGGCGATCTGCGTGCCCCAGAAGTGGTAGAGGTTGCTGCCCTGGTCGGTCGCCAGGCGCGTGCCCATCTCCAGCCGGTAGGGCTGCATCAGGTCGAGCGGGCGCAGCACGCCGTAGAGGCCGCTGAGCATGCACAGGTGGGACTGCGCCCAGTCGAGCTGCTTGGCGCTCAAGGTGGGGGCCTGCAGGCCGTCGTAGACATCGCCGTTGAAAGCCATGATGGCCTGGCGCGCGTTCTTGCTGCTGAATTTGGGCGACCAGGCCTCATAGCGGGCCACATTCAGCGCAGCGAGCTTGTCGCTGATGTCCATCAGGCTGGCAATCTGCTGGGGCGACTGCGTGCGCAGCACTGCGATCAAGGCCTTGGACTGGGGAATGAACTGGGGCTGCGTGCTGGCGAGGCCCGCAGGCAGCGGGGTTTCATAGTCCAGAGATTTGGCGGGCGAGAGCAGAAACAGCATCAGGGGCTCCATCAATGAAACAGGCCGGATCGCTCCGGCCTGAGGGTTGCGGGGTCAGCGCTTTTTAAGCGGATTCGCGCTCAAAAGGCAGCACCAGGTCGGTCAGATCCTTGCGCGTCTCGACAAGGATCAGCGGGCCCTGGTCGATCTGCACCACGGGCTGGCGCTCACGCGGGACATGCACGGGCTTGGGCTCGGCCGCAATGGCCGCTTGCACGGCTGCGATCTTGTCGGCATCGGAGTTGATCCATTGCAGACCTGCGGTGCTGGCGATCTGGTGCAGTGCATCCAGGGGCAGCGCGTAGCTGGCAATCGCTGGCAGACCGGCCTTGGCAGGCGCTGCAGCGGCAGGCGCAGGGGCTGGGGCGGCGACCGGTGCTGCTGCGACAGGCGCCACAGGTGCAGCAGGCGCATCAGACACTGCGGGGGCTGCTGGAGCCACTGCGGGAGCAGCTTGCTGAGCGGCAACCGGTACCTCGCCCTGGGCCACAGGCGCAGGAGCTGCTGTCCCATCGGCCACCGCAGGCGCCGGGGTATCTGCCGATGCCGCGGCAGGCGCTGCGTTGAAGTAGCTGCGGCGGGGTGCCTCGTCGCCATCTTGCGACACGCTGGAGGAGGCCGGGACGACATCGGCGCCAAAGCCCGAGTCGGCGGCGGCGTTGTCGCCTTCGGCCTGCTCGTCGCGGCCATTGCGCTCGCGCTCACCACGGTTGCGGCGGTCGCGGCCATAGCGGTCACGCGAGCGGCGCTCACGGCGCTCAGGCGTTGCGCCATCTGCATCGGCGGCTGGGGCCGTCTGGTTGCCGGTCTCCAGGTCCAGCGATGGCAGCGAGGCAATCACCGCATCGGCGTTGATCGGCGCCGGTGCCACGGCGTTGAGGGGCTGGGCCGCCTCGTCACCGTTGTTGCGGCGGTCCTGGCGCTCACCACGTTCAGCACCACGGTCACGGCGGCCTTCACGCGGCTCGCGGGGAGCGCGCTCGGGGCGGGGTGCGCGTTCCTGGCGCTCGCCATTGGCTGCGGCGTTGTCGCCGGCTTGCGGGTTCAGCGGGGCGTCGTCACGGCGGTTGCGCTCCTGGCGGTCACCGCGCTCACCACGGCGGTTGCGGCCTTCCTGGTCGCCACCACGGGGGCTGCGGCTGCCATCGGCTGCGCCGTTGTTGCCGCGGCCATTGCGCTCGCCGCGTTGTTCGCCTTCGGCGCGCTCGCCACGGGCGGGGCGGTTGCCATCCTTGCGCTCACCGCGGTCGCCGCGCTCTGCACGGTCACCCCGGCCGCCACGGTTGTTGGCGTTGCGGCCATCGCGGTTTTCACGGCGGGCCTCGCCAGCAGGTGCTGCTGCGGGTGCAGGCACGGGCGCTGGTGCGGGCTCAGGGGCCATGCCGAAAAAGCGCTTGAGCCAGGCGAAGAAGCCCTTTTGCGGGGCAGCCACCGGTGCGGCAGCAGGCGCTGCGGCGGGGGTGCCAGCGGGCTTGCCGTTGTGCGGGCTGGCCGTACGGGCAGCGGGCGCCGGGCGTGGCTCGGCAATCGGTGCCGGTGCATCGGGCAGCACGCCCTTGATGACGGGGGTCTGCTTGTTGGTCGGCTCTTGCGAGCGGCGGGTAAAGCCCAGGCTTTCCTCTTCGGGGTCGGCCAGCTTGTAGCTCGCTTCCATCGAGTCCAGACGCGGGTCGTCGTGCTTCATGCGCTCGAGCTTGTAGTGCGGGGTCTCCAGTGCCTTGTTGGGCACCATGGTGACGGACACGCGCTGCTTGAGCTCGATCTTCTGGATTTCGGTGCGCTTTTCGTTGAGCAGGAAGGAGGCGACTTCGACAGGCACCTGGCAGTTCACCGCTGCCGTGTTGTCCTTCATCGACTCTTCCTGGATGATGCGCAGGATCTGCAGCGCCGAGCTTTCCGCATCGCGGATGTGGCCGGAGCCGCCGCAGCGTGGGCAGTTGATGTGGGCGCCTTCGCTCAGCGCCGGCTTGAGGCGCTGGCGGCTCATCTCCATCAGGCCGAACTTGCTGATGGTGCCGAACTGCACGCGGGCGCGGTCCTGGCGCAGCGCGTCACGCAGGCGGCTTTCCACATCGCGGCGGTTCTTCGACTCTTCCATGTCGATGAAGTCGATCACGATCAGGCCACCCAGGTCGCGCAGGCGCATCTGGCGGGCCACTTCGTCAGCGGCTTCCAGGTTGGTGCGGGTGGCGGTTTCCTCGATATCACCGCCCTTGATGGCGCGGGCCGAGTTCACGTCGATGGAGACCAGCGCTTCGGTGTGGTCGATCACGATGGCGCCGCCCGATGGCAGCGTCACGGTGCGCGAGTAGGCCGACTCGATCTGGTGCTCGATCTGGAAGCGGCTGAACAGCGGCGCGTCATCGCGGTAGCGCTTGACGCGGGCAGCGTGCTCAGGCATCACATGGGCCATGAACTGCTGGGCTTGTTCATAAATGTCATCGGTGTCGATCAGGATGTCGCCGATGTCATTGTGGAAATAGTCGCGGATCGCACGGATCACCAGGCTCGATTCCTGGTAGATCAGGAAGGCGCCCTTGCCCGACTTGGCTGCGCCGTCGATGGCGCCCCAGAGCTTGAGCAGGTAGTTCAGGTCCCATTGCAGCTCAGGCGCGCTGCGGCCAATGCCGGCCGTGCGCGCGATGATGGACATGCCCTTGGGGTATTCGAGCTGGTCCATGGCCTCCTTGAGCTCGGCGCGCTCGTCGCCCTCGATGCGGCGCGAGACACCACCACCCCGGGGGTTGTTGGGCATCAGCACCACATAGCGACCTGCCAGCGAGATGAAGGTGGTCAGGGCCGCGCCCTTGTTGCCACGCTCTTCCTTCTCGACCTGAACGATCAGCTCCTGGCCTTCCTTGATCACATCATTGATGCGGGCCTGGCTGGGGGAGACGCCTTCGGCGAAATACTGCTTGGAGATTTCCTTGAAGGGCAGAAAGCCGTGGCGGTCTTCGCCGTAGTCGACAAAGCAGGCTTCCAGGGAGGGCTCGACCCGGGTAACAACGGCTTTGTAGATATTGCCTTTGCGTTGTTCGCGGCCTTCGATTTCAATTTCGTAGTCCAGCAGCTTTTGGCCATCAACAATGGCGAGGCGGCGCTCTTCAGCTTGCGTGGCGTTGATCAGCATCCGTTTCATGATGCGCGTCCTTCGTAATGCGGGACAGGCTGCCTTTGTCAGTCAGGCACCTGTCTCCAATCCCAACAATAAACAGGCTCTTACTGGAGCCACAGATGCCGGGACAGACGCAGAGAAACGAAAGAATTCACAGAGCGTGTCATGTTTGCTGGTAATACTTATGTCAGCACAGGGGATCTAGGCACGCGGGAGAGGGCATGTAAATAAGCAGCCAGCCAGCGCTGGGCTGCCTCCGGCTGGGATATTTGCCCTGAGAACATGCGCACAGCGGGCACAGCAAGACGCACTGGCGCACAGCTGCTGCTGTGCCAGAGAGTTGCCATCCAAGCCCACAAAATCAACATGTTTGGTGTGAAGACGATCAGCTGGGCGGGGCCTGGTTGCAGGCCTTTGCGACAGCTGTCGCCAAAAATCTGTTTTTTCGTTGTTTCAATGTGTCTGTCCGCCTGATTCACTTGGCGTCCCCTGCGCAATCTTTTGGTATGCAGGTGGGGCGGCAAGGCGATCAGCCAGACATCGACCGGCCTGTGCGGGTACTGGTGGGTGAATTAAACTGCTCACCGGTAAACCAATAACTCTATCGCGCAGGTGAAACATATTATAGGGGGCAAACCGGGCGAGCCCCGTAGTCCACAAGCACCCCCAGTGGCTGTAAGGCTGGTCGAGGTCCACCCCGACGACGCAGGCCAGCGCCTGGACAATTTTCTGATGCGCCACCTCAAGGGCGTACCCAAGACCCATGTCTACCGCATCATCCGCCAGGGTGAAGTCCGTATCAACAAGGGCCGCGCGACAGCGGACACTCGCGTCCAGCCCGGCGATGTGGTGCGGATTCCGCCGGTGCGCGTCGCAGCAAAACCGGACGAAGCCGAGCGCGCGGTGCCAGCTAGGGAGTTTCCCTTGTTGCTCGATGACGATGTCATGCTGGCGATCAACAAACCCGCAGGCGTGGCCGTGCATGGGGGCTCGGGCGTCAGCTTTGGCGTGATCGAGCAGCTGCGCCGCGCCCACCCCGATGCCCGCTTTCTGGAGCTGGTGCACCGGCTCGACCGCGAAACCTCGGGCATCCTGCTGGTGGCCAAGAAGCGCTCGGCGCTGACCCATCTGCAGGACCAGTTCCGCGAGCGGGAGACCGGCAAGACCTACCTGGCGCTGGTCATCGGCGAATGGACGGCCAACAAGAAGGTGATCGACACCCCCCTGCGCAAATACCTGCTGCCCGATGGCGAGCGCCGCGTGCGCGCCACCACGGCCGATGACCCCGAGGGCATGCGCTCGGTCTCGCTGGTCAAGGTGCAACAGGTGTTTGCGGCCCGGCACCAGCTGGGCCTGCCAGCGATGAGCCTGCTGGAGGTGACCATCAAGACCGGCCGCACCCACCAGATCCGCGTGCACCTGGCCAGCAGCGGCCATGCGATTGCCGGCGATGAGAAATATGGCGACTTCGATCTGAACAAGCGCCTGGCCAAACATGGCCTCAAGCGCATGTTCCTGCACGCCTGGCGCCTGCAGTTCAACCACCCGCAGACGGCAGAGCGCGTGCAACTGGGCGCCGAGCTGCCGCTGGAGCTGGCAGACTTTGTGGCGGCGGCCTCGGCGGCCGATGGATCAGTTTTGTGACAGATATAGAAAGAGAACCCCATGGCCCGCCAATTTGACCTGATTGCCTTTGACTGGGATGGCACCCTGTTTGACTCGACCGCGGCCATTGCGCTATCGATCCAGGATGCGGTGCGGGATGTGGGTGGCACGGTGCCCAGCCTGGCGGATGCCAAGTATGTGATCGGCATGAGCCTGCAAAGCGCGCTGCGCCATGCCGCGCCCGATGTGCCGGAGGACCAGATGGTGGCGCTGACCAACCGCTACCGGCTGCATTTCCTCAAGCGCCAGGAGCAGGTGACCTTGTTTGACGGCGTGCTGGAGCTGCTCGACCAGCTGACCGCCAGCGGCCACCTGCTGGCCATTGCCACCGGCAAGAACCGCCGGGGGCTGGACCGTGTGCTGGATACGACCTTGCTCAAGGGGCGCTTCCATGCGACGCGCACCTCGGACGAGACGGCTGGCAAGCCCCATCCGCTGATGCTGCAGGAGCTGATGGCCGAGCTGGATGTGGCGCCCGAGCGTCTGCTGATGGTGGGCGACACCACGCATGACCTGCAAATGGCCGTCAATGCCGGCTGCGCCAGCGTGGGAGTGAGCTACGGCGCCCACCACCATGTGGGTTTTGAGGCCTTCAACCCCTTGTATGTGGCCCATACCGTTGCTGAACTGCAACAGTGGATGGCGGATCATGCCTAGCTATGGTGCAATTACTGTCTGTATGTACAGTCAGATGAACCTCGGTGAACAGGTGCGGTGATGGCGGAAGTACCGGCGCAGATGATTGCCTTGTGCCAGAGCGATGCGCTGCTGCACGGTGGGCGCGCGGTGGCCTTTGATGTGGTCTATGCCGGTCAGACCTGCCAGGCCTTTGCCATCCGCTACCACGCGGGAGTCCATGCCTATCTGAACCGATGCACCCATGTGGCGATGGAGATGGACTACCAGCCGGGGCGGTTTTTCGACGACACAGGTAATTGGTTGCTCTGCGCCACCCATGGCGCCGCCTATGTGCCCGATACTGGAGCCTGTGCCGGCGGTCCCTGTCGTGGCGGTTTGGTCAAGGTTGCGCTGAGTGAGAGTGATGGCGTGGTCTATTGGCACACGGATAACCGTCTCCAACCTCTTGATTTTTAAGATGAACCCCATGGACAACAACCCTCAGCACAATCCGCCGCCGGCGCCCGACCTGTGGGGGCAGACGGCCGCAGCGGCGCCTGCCGCTGCCGCAGCACCCAGCCCGGGCTGGGAGCGCTCGGTGCTGGAGCGCCTGGCCTTTGACACGCTCAAGGAGCAGCGCGCAGCGCGCCGCTGGAAGATTTTCTTTCGCCTGGTCTGGCTGGGCTTGGTGGTTGCGTTTGTCAGCTACCTGTTTGGCTCGGACGGATCGGCCGCCAAGACCTCGACCGAGCACACGGCTGTGGTCGAGCTCAAGGGGGAGATCGCCTCCGGCGCGGACGCCAGTGCCGAATTTGTGATTGCGGCCCTGCGCACCGCTTTTGAGGATGACGGCGCCAAGGCCGTGGTGCTGCTGATCAACTCGCCCGGTGGCAGCCCCGTGCAGGCGGGCATGATCAATGACGAGATCGTGCGCCTCAAGGCCCAGTACAAGAAGCCGATGTATGCGGTGGTCGAGGAGTCCTGCGCCTCTGCCGCGTATTACATTGCCTCTGCGGCTGACAGCATCTATGTCGACAAGGCCAGCATCGTCGGCAGCATTGGCGTGCTGATGGATGGTTTTGGTTTTACCGGCACGATGGAAAAGCTGGGCGTGGAGCGCCGCTTGCTCACCGCTGGCGCCAACAAGGGCATGCTCGATCCATTCAGCCCCATGAATGACAAGCAAAAGGCCTATGCGCAGCAGATGCTGAGCCAGATTCACCAGCAGTTCATCCAGGTCGTGCGCCAGGGCCGGGGTGACCGTTTGAAGGAAACCGAGGACACCTTCAGCGGCCTGTTCTGGACGGGCCAGGAGGCCGTGAAGCTGGGCCTGGCCGATGGCCTGGGCAGCCTCGACCAGGTGGCCCGCGATGTCGTGGGTGCCGAAGAGGTGGTGGACTACACGCGCCGCGACAATGTGGCCGAGCGCTTTGCCAAGCGTTTTGGTGCCTCGGTCGGCGCGGGCGCGGTCGGCACCCTGCGCTCGATGTCGCTGCTGCCCAGCGTGCGCTGACAGCCTTCAAGGCTTGAATGACAAAGCGGTGCCGAGGCACCGCTTTTTTCATGGGCGTGCCGCAACGGCTGCAGCCATTAACGGGGCTTAGCGGCCAATGGCAAACACCATGGGCGTGCGGTTGTCCAGGCTGGTGTTGAGTGGCTTCCACTGCTTGACCAGGCGGCTTTGCGTATTGGCGCTCTCCAGGGTCAGTCCGCTGGAGATGGACAGGCGCGTGTTGGGCTGCAGGGTTTGCAGCAGCGCACCCAGCAGCGCCTGGTTGCGGTAGGGCGTCTCGATGAAGATCTGGGTCTGGCCCTGGCGCAGCGCCAGTTGCTCGAGCTCACGCAGGCGGGCGCTGCGATCGGAGGCGTCGCTGGGCACATAGCCGACAAACGCAAAGTTCTGGCCATTGAGGCCGCTGGCGGCCAGTGCCAGCAGCAGCGAGGTGGGGCCAACCAGCGGAACCACGTCGATGCCTGCGTCATGGGCGGCGCGCACCACCGAGCTGCCGGGGTCGGCAATCGCGGGCATGCCCGCTTCGCTCACCAGGCCCATATCATGGCCTTGCAGCGCAGCGGCAATCAGGCTGCTGCTATCGCTCCCAGCGCTGGTCTGCGGGTGGTGGTCGCCTTTTTTATGGGCTTCGCGCGGCAGCTCGGCAATGTTTTGCTGCTGCAGCGGCAGCGCCAGGGGCGCCACCGCATCCACACGCTTGAGAAAGGCGCGGCAGCTTTTGGCGTTCTCGCAGATCCAGTGGGTGATGCGGGCGGCGGCTTGCACGGTGTGCAGCGGCAGCACATCGGTCAGCGGCGCCTCGGTGGCGCAGCCAAAATCGAGGGGGGTCGGCACCAGGAACAGGCGCCCTTTGGTTGTTTGTTGGTTCATGGCAACACCAATCCGGCAGCGCGCAGCAAACGGGCTGTGCGGATCAGGGGCAGGCCGATCAAGGCGGTGGGGTCGTCGCTCTCGATGGCGTCGAGCAGGGTGATGCCCAGGCCTTCGCTCTTGGCGCTGCCGGCGCAGTCATAGGGTGTTTCTGCCACCAGATAACGCTCGATCTCAGCGTCTTCGAGCGGGCGGAACACCGTGCGCACCACGGCGGTATCGGCCTGCGCAAAGCCAGTGGCCTGGCAGACCACGGCCACGGCGGTGTGGAACTGCATGCTTTGCCCGCTCATCGCGCGCAACTGCTCCACGGCTTTGTCATGCACCATCGGCTTGCCCAGCGGCTGGCCGTGCAGGTCGGCCACCTGGTCCGAGCCAATCACGATGGCATCGGGGTACTGGGCGGCCACCGCATGGGCCTTGGCCAGCGCCAGGCGCAGCGCCAGCGCGGCGGGGCTTTCGCCGGGCTGTGGGGTTTCATCCACATCGGGCGAGGCGGTCTCGAAGGGCAGGCGAAAGCGCGACAGAAGCTCTCGCCGGTAGCGGGAGGTGGAGCCCAGTACAAGGGCGCGGGGCATCAGGGATTCAGACATGCCCAGATTCTCTTACACTGGCGCGCATGACAAAGGAATTTTCTGTCAATCGCCTTGAGATCAAGGCTTTTGCCCACCAAAACGCGGCGCTGGAAGGCGAGCTGCCCCTGGGGCAGCTGGCCCGCTTGCTGGCCGAAGACCAGCGCGGCGAGGCCGCTGCCGCCGAGCCCGTGCGCTGGGTGCTCGATGGTGAATGGGTGGAATCGACCGGCGGCCCAGGCCAGGCCTGGCTGCATCTGCATGCCGAAACCCAGGTGCAGCTGCAGTGCCAGCGCTGCATGCGCCCGGTGGATGTGGCGGTGGAAAGCAGCCGCTCCTTTCGCTTTGTGAAGGACGAGGCCACGGCGGCAGCGCTCGATGACGAGAGCGAAGAGGATGTGCTGGTCCTGGCGCCCCAGATTGATGCGCTGGAGCTGATCGAGGATGAGTTGCTGATGGCACTGCCCATGGTGCCCATGCACGAAGTCTGCCCCGTCGATGTGAAGCTGGAGTCCGCCACCCAGGATTTTGACGACCGCCCTGCGGAAAAAGCCAATCCCTTCGCGGCGCTGGCATCGCTGCGCATTGATAAAACCCAATCCTAGTTCGGGTGGCTTGAAGCCTGCTTGCGATCTTTGCTATAATTTGAGGCTTCGCGCGAATCCCTCGTGTCTTTAATGGGCTAGTCGCGTAAATTTCGGGCATGCGTTTGTGATTGCGCAGGCCATGTCACCAACCCTTTCAAGACTCAGGAGCCATCATGGCTGTTCAACAAAACAAGAAATCCCCTTCCAAGCGCGGCATGCACCGTTCGCACAACGCACTGAACGTGCCTGGCATCGCTGTGGAACCCACCACCGGTGAAACCCATATGCGTCACCACATCAGCCCCAACGGTTTCTACCGTGGCCGCCAAGTGCTGAAGAACAAGTCGGAAGCCTAAGCCATAGCTGTATAAAAAAGGCCCGCAGCTACATAGTAGCGCGGGCCTTTTTTATTTCTTGCCAGTTTGCGGCGCGCTGCGCGCCGAGCTGGAACTCGGTGCGAACAACGTCAAAGAATTACCGAACGAATGATCACACTGGCCGTGGATTGCATGGGTGGGGACGCAGGTATCCGTGTCACGCTACCCGCATGCAAGAAGTTTTTGGATAGCCACCCTGATGCCCATCTGTTGATGGTCGGGCAGGCTGAGGCATTGCAGTCTTTTCAGCACGAGCGTGCCACCATCGTGCCTGCAAGCGAAGTGGTCACTATGGATGACCCGGTGGAAGTGGCGCTGCGCAAGAAGAAGGATTCTTCGATGCGGGTTGCCATCAGCCAGGTGAAGTCGGGCGCCGCACTGGCAGCCGTGTCGGCGGGCAATACCGGGGCGCTGATGGCCATTGCCCGTTATGTGCTCAAGACGCTGGAGGGCATTGACCGCCCGGCTATCGCCACCCAACTTCCCCACGCCAAGGGCGGCGCCACCACGGTGCTGGACCTGGGCGCCAATGTGGATTGCAGTGCAGAGCATCTGCTGCAGTTCGCCGTCATGGGCTCGGCCTTGGTCAGCGCCCTGGAAAACAAAGAAAACCCCACCGTTGGCCTGCTCAATATTGGTGAAGAAGCCATCAAGGGCAGCGAGGTCATTAAGCGCGCCGGCGAGCTGCTGCGCACCGCTGGCCAGTCGGGTTACCTCAATTTTTACGGCAATGTCGAAGGCAATGACATCTTCAAGGGCACGGTTGATATCGTGACCTGTGATGGCTTTGTCGGCAATGTCGCGCTCAAGGCCAGCGAAGGCGTGGCCAGCATGATCAGCAACGGGCTCAAACAAGAGTTCAAACGCAACCTGCTCACGAAGATCGCCGCAGTGATCGCTTACCCGGTGCTGGCGCGCTTGATGAAGCGGGTGGACCACCGCCGCTACAATGGGGCTGCATTGCTCGGATTGCGCGGCCTGGTTTTCAAAAGCCATGGCTCGGCCGACGCGGTGGCGTATGAGCATGCCTTGCGGCGCGCCTATGATGCCGCCCGCAATGATTTGCTGGGGCGTGTGCAGACCAAGATTCAGACGGCAGCGCCCCTGCTGATGTCGGCAGACAGCAATGCTGCTGCCAAAACCGTGACGTCTCCTACCTGAATTCGATGAGTATTTATTCCCGCATTATCGGCACTGGCAGCTATTTGCCGCCACGTCGTGTCACCAATGATGAGTTGGCCGCTGAGATGGCCACGCGCGGTCTGGAAACCTCCGACGAGTGGATTGTGGAGCGCACCGGTATCAAGGCGCGCCATTTTGCAGCGCCCGATGTCGTAGCCAGCGATCTGGCGCTGGAGGCGTCGAAGAACGCGCTCCAGGCCGCCAGTATCCAGGCCAGCGATATCGACCTGATCATTGTCGCGACCTCGACGCCGGACATGGTGTTCCCCTCGACCGCCGCGATCCTGCAGCACAAGCTGGGCATTGCCAATGGCTGCCCGGTGTTTGACATGCAGGCGGTGTGCAGCGGTTTTGTCTACGCACTGACGGTGGCGGACTCGATGATCAAGTCCGGCAGCGCCAAGCGCGTGCTGGTGGTGGGTGCCGAGGTGTTCAGCCGCATTCTCGACTTCAATGACCGCACGACCTGCGTGCTGTTTGGCGATGGCGCCGGCGCTGTGGTGCTGGAAGCGTCTGACAAGCCCGGCATCCTGGCCACCGAGCTGCATGCCGATGGCAGCCATGTCGACATTCTGTGCGTGCCGGGCAATGTCTCGGGTGGCCAGGTGATTGGCTCGCCGCTGCTGCGCATGGATGGCCAGGCGGTGTTCAAGCTCGCCGTCGGTGTGCTGGACAAGGCCGCACGCGCCGCGCTCGAAAAGGCCAAGATGCAGGAAGCCGATATCGATTGGCTGATTCCGCACCAGGCCAACCTGCGCATCATGATGAGCACGGCGCGCAAGCTCAAGCTCGCGCCGGAGAAGGTGGTCGTTACCGTCGACCAGCATGGCAACACCTCGGCGGCCTCGATCCCGCTGGCGCTAGACCACGCCGTGCGCAGCGGCCAGGTCAAGCCCGGGCAGAATGTGATGCTCGAAGGCGTGGGCGGTGGCTTCACCTGGGGTGCCGTGCTGCTCACGATGTAGCATGGCTCGGCGTTGCCGAGACCGCTGTCATCCGCTGATTGATAAAAACTGATTGAACCGAGACATGAGCGCTTTTGCATTTGTATTTCCGGGCCAAGGCTCGCAGTCTGTGGGCATGCTCGATGCCTGGGGTGGCCACCCCGCAGTGGTTCAGGCGCTGCAAGAGGCCTCGGATGCGCTGGGTGAAGACCTGGGCGCGCTGATCCAGAACGGCCCCAAAGAAACGCTGGCGCTGACCGCCAATACCCAACCGGTGATGCTGGTCGCTGGCGTGGCCGCATGGCGTGTCTGGCAAGCCGAAGGCGGCCCCATGCCGATAGCGGTTGCAGGCCACTCGCTGGGCGAGTATTCCGCGCTGGTGGCTGCCGGTGTGCTGACCCTGAGCCAGGCCGCGCCGCTGGTGCGCCTGCGGGGTGCTGCCATGCAAGAGGCCGTGCCTGTGGGTGCTGGCGCCATGGCGGCAGTGCTGGGCCTGGATGCGGACAAGGTCAAGGCCGTGTGCGCCCAGGTGACGGCCCAGCTGGGCGGCGCCGAAGTGGTCGAGGCAGTGAACTTCAACGACCCTGGCCAGACGGTTATCGCCGGCTCCAAGGCTGCGGTGGAAGCGGCCAGCCTGGCCGTGAAGGAAGCCGGTGCCAAGCGCGCGCTGCCGCTGCCCGTGTCTGCGCCTTTCCATTCCAGCCTGATGAAGCCCGCCGCTGAAAAGCTCAAGCTGGCACTGGCAGAGCTGCAACTGGCCGCGCCCCAGATTCCGGTGCTCAACAACATCGATGTGGCGATGCCTACCGATGCCGATGCGATCCGTGATGCGCTCTACCGCCAGGCCTTTGGCCCCGTGCGCTGGGTGGAGTGCGTGCAGCGCCTGCGTGCGCTGGGCGCGACCCACCTGGTCGAGTGCGGCCCGGGCAAGGTGCTCACCGGCATGACCAAGCGCATCGACCCTGAACTCGTCGGTGTGGCTCTGTATGACCCCGCCACTTTGCAAGAAACCAAAGAAGCCATCGCATGACTGAAACCACTTCAACAGCCAAAGTCGCCCTGGTTACCGGCGCATCGCGCGGTATTGGCGCAGCCATTGCCCAGGCGCTCGGCGCTGCCGGCTACCAAGTGATCGGCACGGCAACGACCGAAGACGGCGCTGCCAAGATCTCGCAAGCGCTGTCGGCCTTTGCCGGCTCGCGTGGTGTGGCGCTGGATGTGAACAATGGCGCCGCCGTCGAAGCGCTGATCGACAGCCTGGTCAAGACCCAGGGCGGCTTGCATGTGCTGGTCAACAACGCCGGCATCACCCGCGACACGCTGGCCATGCGCATGAAGGACGAGGACTGGGATGCCGTGCTGGGCACCAATCTGAAGGCCGTGTTCGGCGCCAGCCGCGCTGCCATCCGTCCGATGATGAAGCAGCGTTTTGGCCGTATCATCAGCATCACCAGTGTGGTGGGTGCATCGGGCAATGCCGGTCAGGCCAACTACGCGGCCGCCAAGGCGGGTGTGGCAGGTATGACGCGCTCGCTGGCCAAGGAGTTGGGCAGCCGTGGCATCACAGTCAACTGCGTGGCGCCTGGTTTTATCGAGACCGATATGACGGCCCAGTTGCCCGAAGAGCAGAAGAAAGCACTGCAGTCGCAGATTGCCTTGGGCAAGCTGGGACAGCCGCAAGACATTGCCAACGCTGTGGTCTATTTGGCCTCAGATGGCGCCGGTTATGTGACCGGGCAGGAGTTGCATGTCAATGGCGGCATGTATATGTAGATTTGACGAAAGTTGAATGCCGTTTCCTCGCGACGGCAAGTTGCACTCAGGTATTGCTGAAGCAGCTAGAATCGCGGGTTCATTCACAACCCCCAGAGGGAAACCATGAGCGATATCGAAGCACGTGTCAAGAAAATCATCGCCGAGCAACTCGGCGTGGAAGAGTCTCAAGTAACGAACGAAAAGGCTTTTGTAGCCGACCTGGGCGCTGACTCGCTGGACACCGTGGAACTGGTGATGGCTTTGGAAGATGAGTTCGAGATCGAGATCCCTGACGAAGACGCAGAGAAGATCACGACGGTGCAGAACGCCATCGACTACGCCAACAGCCACCAAAAGGCTTAATTGATTGCGCATGCACTTGGCGCCCTTGTGGCGCAAGTGTCTTGCTGCCAATCTTCCGAGAGATCAACAAGAAAGTTGTAACGCATGAGTCGCCGTCGCGTCGTCGTGACTGGTCTGGGTTGCATCAGCCCCGTGGGTAACACGGTTGCTGAAGCCTGGTCCAACATTTTGGCCGGTCAATCCGGCATTGACCTCATTACCAAGTTCGACACCACGGATTTCAGCTGCAAGATTGCAGGTGAGGTCAAGGGCTTCGACCTTGAGTCCTATATGAGTGCCAAGGAAGCACGCACGATGGACTCCTTCATTCATTACGGCATTGCCGCTGCCCAAGAGGCAGTGAAAGACGCCGGCCTGCCTTTGGGCGAGGCACTGGATGAAGAGCTCGCAACTCGTATTGGCTGTGTGATTGGTTCGGGTATCGGTGGTCTGCCACTGATTGAGAACACGCACGGTGAATATGAGCGCCGTGGTGCGCGTCGCATCACGCCTTTCTTTGTTCCCGCGTCCATCATCAATATGGTCGCAGGTCATGTATCGATGCGTTTTGGCTTCAAGGGCCCGAACCTGTCGGTGGTGACTGCTTGCACGACAGGTTTGCACTGCATTGGTGAAGCCGGTCGCATGATCGAGTACGGCGATGCCGACGTCATGATTGCAGGTGGTACCGAAGCAACTGTTTCTCCATTGGGTGTGGGGGGGTTCGCAGCGATGCGCGCGCTGTCCACACGCAATGACGATCCCAAGGCGGCATCGCGCCCCTGGGACAAGGGCCGTGACGGCTTTGTGCTGGGTGAGGGTGCCGGTATCGTAGTGCTCGAAGAGTACGAACACGCCAAGGCCCGTGGTGCCAAGATCTATGCCGAGTTGCTGGGTTACGGCATGAGCGCTGACGCCGGTCACATGACCGCGCCCAATATGGACGGCCCGCGCCGCGCCATGCTGGCTGCTCTGCGCAATGCAGGTGTCAACGCCGACCAGGTGGACTACCTCAATGCCCACGGCACCTCCACGCCGCTGGGTGACCTCAATGAGACCAATGCCATCAAGGCAGCCATGGGCGAGCATGCCAAGAAGCTGGTGGTCAGCTCGACCAAGTCCATGACCGGCCATTTGCTCGGTGGTGCTGGCGGTCTGGAGAGCGTCTTTACCGTGATGGCCTTGAAGGACCAGAAGATTCCTCCGACCATCAATCTGGTGGACCAGGATCCGGAATGCGATCTGGACTACTGCGCCAACACCGCGCGCGATGCCAAGCTGGACATCGCCGTCAAGAACAACTTTGGTTTTGGCGGTACCAACGGCACCCTGGTGTTCAAACGCGTTTGATGGTGGTTGGCGCCTGGTGCGTCACACCAGCCACGCTGGGATAAGGCCTCTGTGACAGAGGCCTTTGTTGTTTTTGCGCTGCTTCGGTCAGCACGGTGTTGGCGCTTCAACACGGGGTTTGCCCTGCGGGATCGCTGATGGGTGCACTGCAGAATGGGGTGATGCCTCTGTCAATAGCCGCCCAGCCATGCCCCACCATCGCCCAACTGCCTTGATGGCCTTGCAGTCCTTTGCGCTGGTGAGCCCAAGCCGCGTCCGCCTGCTGTTGGCCGGCTGGGTCTGCCTGGTCGCGCTGCTGTGCCTGGCCTGGATGCATGCAGCAGCTCCTACGGCCTTGCCGCGCGCCTTGGCAGTGGCGGTAATGGCATTGGCGTTAGGGCTGGTCTGGCGCATGCCGCTGTGGCCGCAGGGAACTTGTTTGCACTGGACTGGCTCTCAGTGGTGCCTTGGGCCAGCCCCGTTGGCGCTGGAGCAGCGCCAGGAACTGGGGCCACTGACCGTGCTGATGGATGGGCAATCCTGGATATTGCTGCAGGCCCAGGGGTTGCCAAGCCGGTGCCCCAGTCAGTGGCTGCTTGTGGCGAGAGCCGCTAATCCAGAGCGCTGGCCGGATATTCGTCGGGTTTTATACTCGTCGCTTGCCGCTGAACCGCAGAACATCCATCAGGTGTAAGCCTACAGCTGAACAACCACAACAATAGCTGCAAGCTTGTAGCGCCAAGAGGGCCTCTTTTATGACGGGAACGCCAACGGCCAGTACCCCGAATGCAAATGACAGCGATCTGCACCTGGTGCAGCGCACGGTGGCAGGAGATCAAAAAGCCTATGGCCTGCTGGTGCTCAAGTACCAGCGCCGCATCGAGCGCCTGATCGGGCGCATGGTGCGCGATGTGGATCTGGTGCCCGATCTGGCCCAGGAAACCTTTTTGCGCGCCTACCGCGCGCTGCCGCAGTTCCGGGGTGATGCGCAGTTCTACACCTGGCTGTACCGAATTGCCGTCAATACCGCCAAGAAGGCGATGGTCGAGCTCAGCCGCAACCCGGTGATGACCGAGAGCGCGCTGCGCGGAAAAGACGATGACGATGAAACTTATGTGCCCGGGCGCGAACTAACGACCGATGAGACGCCTGAAACGGTGATTGCCGCCCAGGAAATTGCCCAGGCGGTGAACACGGCGATGGACGCGTTGCCCGAGGACCTGCGACAGGCCATCGTGCTGCGTGAGATTGAAGGCATGTCTTATGAAGACATTGCCGCTGCGATGGATTGCCCCATCGGTACGGTACGGTCGCGTATTTTCCGCGCCCGCGAGGCGATTTCCGCCAAGGTAAAGCCCATGCTTGAACGCCAGTCTGGCAAGCGTTGGTAGCTGATATGAGTGTGATGACTGGCTGCAAGGGCCTGGGGCCCGCTAGGAATATGGCTATGAATCTCGAAAACCAAGCATCGAACATGAGCATGCAGGCGGCCTGTGAGCAGTTGTCCGCCTGGGTCGATGGTGAGCTGGACGACCAGGCGCTCGGCCAGCTGCTGGCCGAGCTGCCGGAGTTGGCCCAGGACGAGGCCTGCTACGCCTCGGTGCAGTCCTACCAGGTCATTGGCAATCTGATGCGTTCGGCGCACACACCGTGCTCCGACAGCCTGGCATTCCTGGATGCGCTCAATGCCAAGATTGCACTGGAGCCGCCGTTGGCCGACCAGGGCCAACCCGTGCCTGGTGCTGTCGCCGTGCCGGCGGTGGCCGCTGCCGCTGTGCAGACCGTCCAGCCAGCCGCGCAGGATGCTGCGAACCATTCGGTCTTCCGCTGGAAGATGGTGGCTGGCTTTGCTACCGTGGCCGCTGTGGCGATGGTCGGCTGGAACAGCATCGGTTTGCTCTCGGGTGGCGCAGGCAATGAGGCTCGCCAGCAGATGGCAGCAGCTGCTGCGCCGCAGGTGGTTGCTTCGGCTGCATCACCGAGGTCTGCCGCGTCCAATGCCCAAGGCCTGGTGCAGCAGCAGGTCACGGTGGGCCAGAACTCCAGCATCATGCTGCGCGATCCGCGCCTGGATGAGCTGCTGGCGGCACGCGGGCAGATTGGCGGCACCGCCAACCTGCAAATGCCAGCGGGCTTCTTGCGCAATGCCACTTTCAATGCCGAAAAGCGCAGCGATGGCTGCGCCGACAAGGCTTCACGTTTGTGCTGATGATGCGCTGAACCCCTCAAATAACACCTGCATGGCAGGTGTTTTTTTATGCCTTTCGCGCGCAAAGGCTTGAAACCTGGGTTTTGCTGCCTATCTGATGGTGATGCACGCTTGGAACCTTGAGGCCTATTGCCCCTCCAATTGCGGCAGGGCACCACGAGCGACGCGATTGAATCACTGCGTATACGGTGCCGCCATATTGTCAAATTGAGGAGTGATATGTCTCTAAAGCGTTGGAAGCCTTTTCAGATCAGTGCACTGGCGGCCATCCTGTCCGTCAGCAGCGCGATGATGCTGCCGGCAGCGGCCCAGACCCCTGCACCTGCTGTGGTGCGTGGCCTGCCCGATTTCACCGACCTGGTCGACCAGGTGGGCCCATCGGTGGTCAATATCCGCACGATGGAGAAGGTGTCCAACCGCCAAAGCCAAAGCGGCCTCGATCCGGAGATGCTGGAGTTCTTCAAGCGCTTTGGCTTGCCGGTGCCCAGCATCCCCAAGCAGCAACGCCCCCAGCGCCCCGGCGGCGATGGCGATGAGGTGCCCAGCGGCCTGGGTTCGGGTTTTATCCTGACGGCCGACGGCTATGTGATGACCAACGCGCATGTGGTCGATGGTGCCGATGAAGTGATCGTGACGCTGACCGACAAGCGCGAGTTCAAGGCCAAGATCGTGGGCGCCGACAAGCGCACCGATGTGGCTGTGGTGAAGATCGATGCCACCGGCTTGCCCGCCGTCAAGATTGGCGACGTGAACCGCCTGCGCGTGGGCGAGTGGGTGATGGCGATCGGCTCGCCCTTTGGCCTGGAAAACTCGGTGACCGCCGGCATTGTCTCTGCCAAGCAGCGCGACACGGGCGACTACCTGCCCTTTATCCAGACCGATGTGGCCATCAATCCCGGCAACTCGGGCGGCCCGCTGTTGAACATGCGAGGCGAGGTGGTGGGCATCAACAGCCAGATCTACTCGCGCTCGGGTGGCTTCATGGGCATCTCGTTCTCGATCCCTATCGATGAAGCGGTGCGCGTGAGCGACCAGCTGCGCGCCACCGGCCGTGTGGTGCGTGGCAAGATTGGTGTGCAAATCTCCACCGTGAGCAAGGATGTGGCTGAATCCATCGGTCTGGGCAAGGCCCAGGGCGCGATGGTAACGGGTGTGGAAAGCGGCTCGCCCGCCGAGAAGGCGGGCGTCGAAGCGGGTGACATCATCACCAAGTTCGATGGCAAGCCGCTGGAGAAGCTGGCGGATCTGCCGCGCTGGGTGGGCAACACCAAGCCAGGCTCGAAGAGCACCGTCACGGTGTTCCGCCGTGGCAAGACCTTGGACCTGCCGATCACCATCATCGAAATTCCGTCGGATGCTGCTGCAGACGCTGCTGCCACCAGCAAGGAGCCAGAGAAGTCCAAGCCTTCCACTGCTGCCCAGCAACTGGGTCTGGTGGTCACGGATCTGACCGATGCGCAGCGCAAGTCCATGCACCTCAAGGGTGGAGTGCAGATTGTGTCGGCCGATGAAGCCGCTGCCCGTGCTGGTCTCAAGCAAGGTGATGTGATCCTGGGCATTGCCAACACCGAGATCAATGACGTCAAGCAGTTCGACGCTGCCGTGGCCAAGGCCGACAAGTCCAAGCCCGTCAACGTGCTGTTCCGCCGCGGTGAGTGGACGCAATATGTGCTGATCCGCCCGACCAAGTAAGTCACTGCGCGCTTTGTCGCTGTGCTGACCACAAGCCGGTTTCCGCCATGGAAATCGGCTTTTTTCATGGATGGGTGTGAAAGAGCCAGGCACTGCCCAATACCCAATACCCAGCAACGAAAAAGCCTCAGAGCATTGCTACTCTGAGGCTTTACGTTTGGTGCGGCTGGCAGGAATCGAACCCACGACCCCTTGGTTCGTAGCCAAGTACTCTATCCAGCTGAGCTACAGCCGCTAAGCTGTCGATTATAGCACGCAATTTTTGATCACTGCCATCTTTCTGATGTGCTGGCAGCAAGCACGGTGGTCAAGAGGCACTTGCTGCATCCGGATCTGGAGGTGCTGCGCCCATTATTGCGGCACCAGAGGTGAGGCCAGCAGCCTGCAGCGCCCAGGGCAGCCGTAGTAGATATTCACTAATTTTGGGGATTGACCGTTGGCAGGCACAGTCCGATAGTTAGCGACATTGTTAATTTCTGTATATGGCTGCTGATATGAGGTGGTGCAGGTGTTTGGTTCTAGGCTGGTGGATGGCATCGGGCTGCATGCTCACGCATGCCGTGCCCACGGCTGCCTCATCCGGAGACCTGTCGGCAGCCCACAACCTGGGGTCACAGCACACAGGGGCAGATAGCCAAGGGCTCTACGCAGGACGGCGGGCCAGCGCATGGGCACAAGGGGTGGCGGTGCCCAGCCCTGACATGCAGGCTGCCGCCACGGCGCTTGCGCCAGACGATGGCACGGTTTTCCACCGTGTGCGACACAGCATGGAGGCCGTGACCGAGCAGGCGTCTGGTGTCCTGTCTCGGCCCGCTCCCAAGCTGGGTGGGCTGCTACTGGTGTTGTTGACGGTCTTCGCACTGGTGCTGGGATTTTTAAGCCTGCGCTGGCACCGTGAAACGGCGGAATGACCGCATGCTCCGTGCTGACACCGTCGCCTCTGGCCCCTCCACGCATTCCCAAAAAACATCATTGCGATAGAAATAAATAATAAAACGCTGGGCTTGTTTACATCTAGAAGCAACAATGCGTTCCAACGTTTGAAGTGACTATGAAGCTGTTGTTTCGCATTTTTTCAGTAGGCGCGGTCTGGTTTTGGGCATGCTTATGGGCACCGGGCGCGAGCGCTGCCGTGGTTGCCGCAGCGGATGTGGTGCCGGAGGCGACATTCCAATGGGGCAGCAGCGGCCCCGACCAGTGGGGGCAGGTGGGGCAGACCAGTGCAGGCCTGGCCTGGGTCACCACCGACTTTCCCAACAGCGGCAATGGCTCGCTGCGCCTTGACTTGCCTGTCACCTCGTCCAAGGCCGGGCTCGCTTACTACCCTGCTGCCACCTTCGGCAAGCTGTCGGAGCTGACCACCGTCTCCTACCAATGGCTGGTGCACAGCACCGATGTGGTCGACCAGGCGCCCGTGCTGCGGCTGTACCTGCGCAATGCGCAAGGGGTGCATACGCAGACCCTGGTCTACACCCCGGACATCGCCGGCGTGCACGGTGTGGGCCTCAACCAGTGGACCACCGCCGATATGCTCCACGGCATCGTTTGGCAAGGGCGCAGTGCGGCGCAAGGTGGCTTTGATCCCAACATACGACGGCCATTTTCGGACTTCCAGGCCGACCCGCGCTTTGCCGACATGGTGGTCTTTGCCGTCGAGGGTGGCGCCGGCAATGGATCCAGCGGCTTTGTTGGCGCCATCGACAATATCGAAGTGGTCGGGCCGCTGGCCTCGGTATCGGCCAACTTCGAAGTGGTGCCGCCTACGGCCTCCATACTGTGCGACAAGACGCAGCTGTTGGATTCCGACGGGCAAACTGCTAGCTGCACCCTGAGATTGAGCCGGCCTGCGCAGGCTGCGCTGACCGTGGGGCTGAGCACCTCCGGGGACACGGCGCGCTACAGTGGTTGCGCCGGTCCGCTGGAGATTGCAGAGGGCGCCAGCACGGCGAGCTGCACGGTCACGGCCACCGCCAATACCGTGAGAGGCGATGGCCAGGTCAGCGTGTCGGTCGCCATCGTGCCAGCGGCCAACCCTGGCGGCTACAGCTTGCTGGCGGGCACATCGGTGGCTTCCATTTAGATTGCCGATGAAGACGGGGAGGCTGCTGCGCCGGTCGGCGCAACCTCAATACCTGTTCCAGTGCTCTCGCACGGAATGTTTGCGACGCTATCGCTTGGCTTGTTGGCTTGCGGTGCCATGCTCATTCGACGCACTGGCAAGCCTTGACGAGAGGTGGGGTATCTTGTTCTCGTCAGATTTCTCGTTTTTGGCTGACGACCAATTCCACCGTAATAGGACACTTGTGCTGTATTGCCAAGGGAGCTTTCTTTCTCTGATTAGCCCCCCCTCATTGCTTAAGCGAAAGGCTGTGTTTACATTCGTTTGCCCAGTCAAGGGCCGGTGTACTCTTTCAATAGGGCTCAGGCGGTTATGCTATCGGCTTTATTTTTCCGATAGAAGAGGTCGCCGTGCAGAGGCTTTCAAAAATAAAGAGCGCCCATGTCGCACACATGGCGTTGATCTTGGGTTTGGCAGCATGCCTCGGTGCATGCGTGACGCGGCCCAAACCGCAATATAACTATGCTGGTGCAGCAGACGACCCGGTTTTTTTTCTGGAGTCTGACTTCGGGATAGATACCGGCTTTACCGCGCAGATCAATCCTGTCAGAAACGCCAATCTGTGCAAGAGCCGGCAGGGGGTTGCATATATGCAATCAATGGATTCTTACTACCGCGATTCAAGCCTGAAAGGTCCTTGGAAGATTGTTGCGCCTGCCGGGCAACCTGTGGTGATATCCGGTGGCTGGTTTCAGTACGCGACAACATCCACGAACACGACTTTCGGTACCAAATCGATCTCGCCGGGCAGAGGTTGTAGTGCTGAGAACAAGCTCGTTGTTGGCGAAAGGGGCAAGCAATACCGGGTTCACCTGCGCAAGAGCCCAGATGGAAGTGGCTGCACGATGGACATCACGAACCTAGATGGCTCGGTAGTGGAAGCGGAAGCCTATCCGAGATGCCGAATCCGTTGAATGCATGGCGCTCGCGCACATGCTCGGGCCCTTTGCAATGCGCTCGCCCAATAGGATGGGCTCGGATCGCTCGAACCCTTGCTGAGACCGAGGCTGGGCGTATTGCGGTGTGCCCTTGAGTGGCAAGAAAACGTGAATTGATTTTCTTGGCTCGCTCTTGGGTTTGCATCACTGCTTTTCCGATCTTCGTGGTAGTCGAAACTGGCCATTGAGGGCTGGTTTTTGCTGTGCATTGGTTGCAAGCAACGCCCTGTACGAGGTCTTATGAATACTGAATACTTTTTCAGAACGTCAGCAAAGATTCGCACCGTGGGAGCAAGTTGGGGTGGTTGCAGTTTGTTGCATAAGCGTGATTCATTCTCTTCCTCAGCACGGCCTGATTCTGGTATGTCAACCGGATTTCTACGTAGAGAAACCGTCCATCCATGTTATTTGGAGGTGCTTCGACTATCGTTGGCGGCGCTGTTTGATGCGCGGGTTCTGGACGATGGAAAACCGCGGTAGCCAATGTCTGCGTGGCTTCAAGTCCTCGGTTGGATTGAATGCAACTTTAATCCACAGCAGTCAATGGACGCAGTCAAATGCTCCCCGAGCATTGTTGGCGGAGTAAATGGATTGCTCAGTATGGGCATCAGAATTTCCGGGTCCCAGTGCCAAATGCTGGATGGGTTGAAAGTATTTCATCTATAGTGTTTTGTGGAATCGCTATTTGATAGATGAATTACAAGGAGAGTGGCTTGAAATTTACCCAGAATGAATCACAGAAAAGTGGCTTGGTGCGCCTGGACGGGCTTAGTCGGCGGGTATTTCTTTCTGCACTCGGTGGGGGGGCATTGGTATTGACAGGCTGCGGCGGAGGTTCTGACTCAGAGGGCGGTGAAGTGGTGCCAGCACCTCCACCCGCTGTGCAGAAGCCCGGCATTTTTCTTCTGGCTGGTCAACTGGGCGGAGCCGGTTTGCTGGAGGGCAAAGGCGCAGAGGCGCGGTTGCCAATTCGTAATTACTTGAGTATTGCTCCCGGTGGCACTGTCTACATCCCGATCAATGGTGGTCGTCTTGCGAAGGTCGACCAGGATGCGCAGCTCAGTCTCGTTCCAGGTCCCCCTGCAGGTTCAGAATACCAAATAGCTGCAGATGCCCAAGGGCGGCTTCATGCCTTTGCTTTGGCCTGCGTTTACCGCCAAAGCGACACCGGCTGGATACCCATTGCCGGAAATCCTTCGGAGGCTGGCTACGCCGATGGCGATGGCGCGTCCGCACGGATGGGTTATGTGGCATCCCCGGTGTTGGGTGCGGACGGTAGTTTGTACTTTATCGACAAAGGAACCGTGTTTGGAATGCCGGAAGACATGATGGTTCGTAAGCTGACGAGCGGTGGTCAGATTGTTACTGTTGCGGGGCGGCAAGGTCTTCCGCTAGAGCGCAGGGATGGTCAAGGCAGCGAAGCAGGCTTTGTCGATCTCATCCAACTGCTCGGGCAACCGGACGGCAGCCTTCTGGCGCTGGATAGGAGGCATTTCCGCAGCATCACACTGGACGGTCAGGTCCACACTATGTCCAATGCCAACGAGTTGCGTACAAATGTCAGTAATCTGGTGCAGACCAGCGCCACGTCGTTCTATGCCTTGGAGGGCAGCCGCGTTGTCCAGCTGGGTTTGGACGGCTCCTTCACGCCGTTCGTGGGAATTCCGGATGCGCATCTGGACCTCTGGCACGTGAACGATGGTGTGGGCGAGGATGCGCGTTTGCAGCGCCCGTCCTCTATGGTGCAATTGCCTGATGGTGATCTGCTCATTGGCGAGGATTCCAACGCACTGCGCAGGATCAATCTGCAAACCAGAAAGGTCAGCTCCTGGGTGGGCGCCAACGTTGATAGTATTTCGGTGGATGGCCTGGGGTCCAATGCGCGCTTCACGGGCGTGATGAACGGCATGGCGGTCAATGCCAAAGGCGACATTTTCGTGCTTGAGGGCTATGGGGGCATGTACTCCAATGCTGATGCATATCGCCAAGTTGTCAGAAAAATAAGGCCCGATGGCGCTGTTACTACATTGCCCGGCAAATTATCTGACCGCGTGACGGAGATTGCCGCCGATGGGAACGACAACATCTTCTATGCCTCAGGCTGCGCCATCATGCAACTGAAGGCCGATGGCAGTCTGGCGGTATTTGCGGGCAACGTCGAAGAGAAGGGCTATGCAGACGGTTCTGCTTTGCAAGCGCGGTTTGCATCGCCTAGAGGTCTGTCGTTCGACCAGGCTGGCAACCTCTGGGTCATCGATGCACCGGCGTATGAATATGAGCGAGGCGGTGTCGCGCTTCCTAGCCCTCGAGTGCTGCGACTGTGGTATGGACAGACCTTGCGCCGTATCACCCCAGATGGCAGCGTGACCACCTATGCTGGCACGCCAGGCCAGGTATTGGAGCGGCCTTTCCCGGACTACTCGCCGGCATGGCAGCTATGGAATAGCAAGGTCGACTCGCAAGGCCGCGTCTACCTGTACAGCAGCAGCGGGCGTGCTGCGGTGTACCGCGTTGATGGGCAGGGCGCAGAACCCAGCAAGCTATGGCGAAGTGAAAGCGACGTTTCCACCTTTGACCAGATGGCCGTTTCGCCTTCCGGCCAGATCTTTGTGTCGTCAACGCAGCCGGATTTTGTCGGGGGAAGTAGTGCTATCTATGCCATGGAGCCCGGCGGTGGTCTTCGCTTGGTGGCTGGCAGCGAAGCGCTGGGTAACCTGGGTGTCCGTCTTGGAGCGCTGCCCGGCAGTCTTAACTGGGTATACGGTCTGACTGCGCTGGATGACCGCACCCTGGTTCTAGCGAGTGAGAGTGCAGTTTTGCGCGTTAATTTGTAGCAGAGTTGACGCGGTGGAGACGGGGTAAAGACCGCAAGCCAGGTATGCGCAGGCCGTGTATCGCCAACCAGGGCAACGTAGATGTATTGATTGATTTCGGCCCTGGCCTGCGTAACCGTTCTTAAGCCACTTGGTGCCGGTCAATCCTTGCAGCCATTGCCCGGCTCTGCCGGCATGCGCGGAAAAGAGCTGCGCTCAACTCTCCTCCTTGCCCGCATTCTGCTGCGCATCGATCGCCTTCATGTTGTCCAGCAGCTTGAGCAGGTAGTGCAGGGTGTGAACCATGTCATTGCTCGAGAACCCCTCGAGCGCCTGCTCGTAATAGCGGCCAATCGACTCGGCTGCATCGTGCTGCCACACCTGCTGCCCGGCTGGCGTCAATTGCACCAGACGGGAGCGTTTGTCTGCCGGGTCGGGCACGCTGTGCACATAGCCGGCGGCCTCCATGCGTGACAGCAGGCCGGTGAGGTTCTGGCGGCTCACCAACAGGTAGCGGGCCAGGTCGCCCATGCCCATGCCCTGCTCTGATTCGGGCCGCGACAGCGCGCCCATCACCGCCCACTGTTGTGTGGTCAGGCCCTGGGCTTCAACGGCCTTGGTCCCAGTTTTATGCAACATGTTGGCGCATTGGTAGAGCTTGAAATACAGACGATTGGCCAGGTCGGTGCGCAGTTGCTGCGGGTTTTCTCTAGGGTCTTTGGCGAGTTTGCTCATGATTCCGATATTGCCATGGCATGGCATTTGTGTAAATATATTGTCTAATTAAACGATGCAATGCAAAAGAAAGGTGGGATCATGGCACGTTTTGATGGGCAACATGTTGTAGTAACCGGTGGGGGTGGCGGCATTGGTGGGGCTACCTGCAAACGCTTTGCCGCTGAAGGCGCCCGGGTGACCGTGCTCGACAAGCAGCTGGGCGCCGCACAGGCGGTGGCCGATGCGATTGCAGCGGCGGGCGGCCTAGCGCAGGCGCTGGCCTGTGATATCACCGACCGGGCGAGTGTCGATGCGGCAGTGCAGCAGGCCGAGCAATGGGCTGCGATTGATGTGCTCGTCAACAACGCGGGCTGGGATGTGTTCAAGCCCTTCACCAAGACCCATGAGGGCGAATGGCAGCAGCTCATTGCCATCAACCTGGTGGGTGCCCTGCACATGCACCACGCGGTGCTGCCGCACATGGCAGAGCGCAAGGCGGGGCGCATCGTCAACATCGCGTCTGACGCGGCGCGCGTGGGCTCCTCAGGCGAGGCGGTGTATGCCGCCTGCAAGGGCGGGCTGGTGGCGCTGTCCAAAACCCTGGCACGCGAGCATGCCCGCCACAACATCACCGTGAACGTGGTTTGCCCCGGCCCCACCGATACCGCCTTGTTTGCCAGCTACAAGGAGGGCGCGGGCAACCCCGACAGGCTGCTCGAGGCCTTTACCCGTGCGATCCCGCTGGGCCGCATCGGCCAGCCCGAGGACCTGCCCGGCGCAATCCTGTTCTTTGCCTCGGGCGACGCCTCCTATGTGACCGGCCAGGTCATCAGCGTATCGGGCGGCTTGACGATGGCCGGCTGAAGGCCCCCCCCAATAAATAAGGAGACTGGTATGGAATTTGAAGACATCCTCTACGACGTGCGCAACCATGTGGCCTGGATCACCATCAACCGGCCCGAGAAGATGAACGCCTTTCGCGGCACCACCTGCGACGAGCTGATCCGCGCGCTGAACAAGGCGGGCTATGACAAAAGCGTGGGTTGCATCGTGCTGGCCGGCGCGGGCGACAAGGCTTTTTGTACCGGCGGCGACCAGTCGGCGCACGATGGCAACTACGATGGCCGTGGCACCATCGGCCTGCCGATGGAAGAGCTGCACGACGCCATCCGCAATGTGCCCAAGCCGGTGATTGCCCGCGTGCAGGGCTATGCGATTGGCGGCGGCAATGTGCTGTGCACCATCTGTGATCTGACGATCTGCTCGGACAAGGCCATCTTTGGCCAGGTAGGCCCCAAGATGGGCTCGGTCGACCCGGGCTATGGCACGGCATTCCTGGCGCGCGTGGTGGGCGAGAAAAAGGCCCGCGAGATCTGGTACCTGAACAAGCGCTACTCCGGCGAAGAGGCGGTCGCCATGGGCCTGGCCAATATCTGCGTGGCGCCAGAGCAGCTCGATGCCACCGTGCAGGAATGGGCCGAGACTATCTGCGAGCGCAGCCCCACCGCGATTGCGATTGCCAAGCGCAGCTTCAACATGGACACCGCGCACCAGGCGGGCATTGCCGGCATGGGCATGTACGCGCTCAAGCTGTATTACGACACCGACGAGTCGCGCGAAGGCGTGGCTGCGCTCAAGGAAAAGCGCAAGCCCGATTTCCGCAAACACGCCAAGTAACGCAGCCTGCCGCAAGAGGTGTCCATGAATCCGTACTTGAACGATGACTTGATGAGCCTGGCTGCATCGGTGCGCCGGTTTGCCGATGCGCGCGTGGCGCCGGGCTTTTTGGAGCGCGACCGGACCCGCGTGCTGGACCGTGCCCTGATGCGTGAGATGGGCGCCATGGGCCTGATCGCCCCTGAGCTGCCCGAGCAGCTGGGCGGGCAGGGCCTGGGTTGCCTGGCCGCTGGCGTGGTGCATGAGGAGCTGGCGCGCGCCGATCTGAGCATGTCCTATGTGCCGCTGCTGGCCTCGCTCAATGCGCAGATTCTGGCCGCCCACGGCCAGCCGGAGGTGGCGGAGCGCTGGTTGCAAAAAATGGTGGCGGGCGAGGCGCTGTGTGCCATTGCGCTGACCGAGCCGCGCGGTGGCTCGGACGCGGCCAACCTGCGCCTGCGCGTAGAGCGCGATGCACAAGGCTATGTGATCAACGGCGAGAAGACCTCGATCTCTGCCGCAGACCAGTGCGATATCGCCGTGGTGTTTGGCCGCACCGGCACGGTGGAATCGGGCGCGCATGGCGTGACGGCGTTGCTGGTGCCGATGGACTTGCCTGGCATCACGCGCAGCCGCTTGGATTGCCATGGCCAGCGCGCCATTGGCAGGGGCTCGCTGTTTTTTGACCATGTGCGTGTGCCGCTCTCGCATCGCCTGGGTGAGGAGAACCAGGGCTTTGTGCAGGTGATGCAGGGCTTTGACTATTCACGCGCGCTGATCGGCTTGCAGGTTCTGGCCGTGGCGCGTGCGGCGCTCGACGATGCCTGGCAGTACGTCACCCAGCGCCAGGCCTTTGGCAAGCCCTTGTCGGCGTTCCAGGGCGTGTCGCACCCTTTGGCGGATTTGGATACGCAGGTCAGCGCCGCACGCCTTTTGTGCCTGCAGGCGCTGTGGCTCAAGGACCAGCGCAAGCCCCACAGCGCCGAAGCGGCGATGTGCAAATGGTGGGCCCCCAAGCTGGCCTATGACTGCATCCACCAGTGCCTCTTGATGTTGGGACATGGCGGCTATGACCGGGGCGTGATGGAGCAGCGCCTGCGCGATGTGCTGGGCTTTCAGATTGGTGACGGCACCGCCCAGGTCATGAAGACCATCATTGCCCGCGACCGGGCGGGCAGGCAGGCCGTGCCGGCATAGCCGTGATTTGCTACCAAGCGCGGCCCACCAGCGCGGAGCCCCAACCCACAGGAGACAAGCATGCAATTTGATGCCGTATTGCTGGCGCCGCGCCGTGCGCAGATGCGCAGCCAGGGCTGGTGGCGCGACACTACCATCAACGATGCGCTGGACCAGGCGGCGCAGCACTGGCCCGACCGGCTGGCACTGGTGGCGCAGCGCACGGGCGAGGACACTGCGCAGTCCTTCAA
Organism: Comamonas sp. 23; assembly: GCF_049601575.1. NCBI lineage: Bacteria > Pseudomonadati > Pseudomonadota > Betaproteobacteria > Burkholderiales > Comamonadaceae > Comamonas > Comamonas sp. 23. The sequence goes on from NZ_CP187127.1 coordinate 1,507,582, forward strand.
CTATGCGCAGTTGGCGCGCATGGCCGACCGCGTGGCCATCGGTTTGTGGCGACTGGGTGTGCGGCCTGCCGATGTGGTGGCCTGCCAGTTGCCCAATGTCTGGCAGTTCACGGTGCTGTACCTGGCATGCGCACGCATCGGCGCGGTGCTCAACCCCCTGATGCCCATTTTTCGGGAGCGCGAGTTGCTCTTCATGCTGGGCCACGGGGAGGCCAAGCTGGTCGTGGTGCTGAAGGACTTTCGCAATGTCGATTACGAGGCGATGCTCAAAGGCATTCAGCCACAGTTGCCGCAGCTCCAGCATGTGGTCGCCATCGGTGGTGCCGGTGTAGACAGTTTTGAGGCGCTGCTGACCCAGCCCGCCTGGGAGCGCGATGCCGATGCCGCGCAGGTCCTGAGCTCACACCGGGTCCCGCCCGATGCCATCACCCAGCTCATCTACACCAGCGGCACCACGGGTGAGCCCAAGGGCGTGATGCACTCCTCCAATACCTTGATGGCCAACATCAACGCCTATGCCGAGCGCCTGGCGCTGGGGCGTGACGATGTGGTGCTGATGGCGTCGCCCATGGCGCACCAGACCGGCTTTATGTACGGGCTGATGATGCCGGTGATGCTGGGCGCCACGGCGGTGCTGCTGGATGTGTGGAACGCCGCCACGGCGGCGCAACTGATACGGCAATGGCACTGTACGTTCACGATGGCGTCGACGCCGTTTCTGGCCGATCTGTCACGCGAAGTGGCTGCCAGTGGGGCGGTGCCCAGCCTGCGCACTTTTTTGTGTGCCGGCGCGCCCATCCCCGGCCCCTTGGTGGAGCAGGCGCAAACGGCCTTGGGCGCGCAGATCATCTCGGCCTGGGGCATGTCGGAGAACGGCGCTGTTACCACCACCTTGCCCGGCGATGGCGCGCAGCGCGCGGTGGAGACCGACGGTCTGCCCTTGCCCGGCGCCGAGGTCAAGGTGCTGGACGACCTGGGCCAGGAGCGCCCGCGCGGCGAGATTGGCCAGTTGTGGGTACGGGCCAACTCCAACTTTGGTGGCTATCTGAAACGCCCGCATCTCAATGCCACCACCGATGACGGCTGGTTCGATACCGGCGACCAGGCGCGCATGGATGCGCAAGGCTATATCCGTATCACCGGCCGCAGCAAGGATGTGATCATCCGAGGTGGCGAGAACATTCCGGTGGTGGAGGTGGAGTCTCTGCTCTACAAGCACCCGGCCGTGGCGCAGGCCGCGGTGGTGGCTTATGCGGACGAGCGCCTGGGTGAGCGGGCTTGCGCGGTGATCGTGCTCAAGCCCGGCGCAGCCGAGCCGGCGCTGGCCGATGTGACCGCGTTCTTGCGGACGCAGAAGCTGGCGCCGCACTACCTGCCCGAACGCCTGGTGGTGCTCGCAGACATGCCGGCCACGCCATCGGGCAAGATCCAGAAGTTCAAGCTGCGCGAGCAGCTCAAGGCCTAGACCGCGTCCGACGCGCCCGAGGAGCTGTCGCGGTTGCGCAGCACAATCGTTATCTGCCCGTTGGTCTCAATCGTCGCCTGCTCCACCTCGTAGGTGTGCAGGCAGCCTGCGCCGCGCAGCGCCGCTTTCAGGTCATCACTGGTGAGGAGTTCGGCATCCATCACCTGGCGGTTGACCTGGCCGTTGGATATCAATCGCTTGGGAATGCCATCGACCCAGCGCGACACCCGCCTGCTGCGGTAGCTCAGCTGCGCCACGATGGAGTGGCAGGCGATCAAAGTCGTGGCTGAGATCAGCCCGCCGATCAGCGAGTTGTCGCCTGCATTCATCGAGTTCTGCACGGCGTTGGACAGGATCAGCAGCAGGATGAGATCGAAGGGGTCGTATTGCCCAATCTGGCGCCGGCCGGTCAGCCGCAGAAACACCAGCAGGAATGCGTAGACGACAAAGCCGCGAACGACAAATTCCCACCAAGGAACACTCATAGAGAACATGGCATGACTCCTCAAGCTGGGGGCGGGCAGCGCCTGCATGAACCCTCGGGCTGCCCACTGACCCGGCCATCATAGTCCGCAGTGGCCGCCGGGCGCGATACTGCCGCGTACGCTGGCAGGCCCCGGCATCGTCGTCTTTTTTCGCCAGTTCCGCTGACGCATCAGTGCCGCGCGTGCATGGGGCGGGCCCCATAAATAAAAAGGCGCCAGTGTTGGCTGGCGCCTGCACAGGGGAGGTGGGCTGGGTGGATTACATGCCCTGTCCCAGATCGGAGATCAGCTGTGCCGACAGGTAGAGGCGCCGCGCGATGGGCTCGGTCAGCACATACTCGGCCAGGTTGGAGTGGTAGTTGGCGCCGGGCAGACCCAGACCCTCAATGACTGGCTTGCCCGACAGCGCGGCATAGGCAGCGTCCGAGCCGCCACCGCCGCGCGTGGTGTACATCTGCGATTTACCGCCCACATCGGCATAGATGGTGATCGCCTTCTGGATCAGCTTGACGCCCTCGTCGTTGGCGTTGAAGGCGGGGCGGCCCCGGGTCAGGTTGATGTCGATGGTGGCGCCGTGCACATGGGGCGTCGATGCGGCTTTGTCGAGCATGCCCTTCATCAGGTCCAGATCCTCGTTCTTGCCATAGCGCACGTCGGCATTGACCACGGCCTTGTCCGGGATGATGTTGGTGGCGCTGCCGCCAGCGGTCATCGTGGTCCAGTTAAAGCCGCGTTCCTTGGATTTGTCCTGGATGTCCTGCGTGCGCAGCACCAGGGCCGAGGCCTCGGTCAGCGCATTGATGCCCGCCTCCGGTGCCACACCTGCGTGCGATGCCTTGCCATGCACCACCGCCTGTACATAGGCAATGCCGGAGGTCGCAGTGCCAAAGCCTTCTTCCAGGCCGGAAGGCTCGTAGGACAGCACATAGTCGTGCGAGGCGGCCAGCTTCTGGATCAGGTCGCGCGAACCGAAGGAGCCCTTTTCCTCATCGGTGTTGAACATCACCGTGATGGTCTTGAACTTGCTGAAATTCTGCGCCTTGAGCAGGCCCAGGCTGTGCAAGATGACGGCGATGCCGCCCTTGGCATCGGCAATGCCGGCGCCATAGGCCTTGTCGCCTTCGACCTTGAAAGGCGCCGTAGCCAGGATACCGCTCGCATACACGGTATCCATGTGGGCCATCAGCAGCAGGCTCTTGGTGCCGCTGCCCTGGAACGTGCCGACAATGTTGTCGCCCACCACACCCGCCTCTGCCTTATGGCGCACCACATTGGCGCCGAGTGCCTGTAGGCGGGCTTCGAGGTAGTTGCCCATCTGCGGAATGCCAACGGGGTCATTGGTACCTGTCTCGATGTTGACCAGCTCCTGCAGTGTTTGGAGGACGGCCGCCTTCTCGGCCTGCGAAGCCTGGTCCAGCGTGGCGTTGTAGCGCAGCGAGGAGGCGCTGCTGTCGGAGCAGCCCGATACGCTCAAAGAAAGGGCCGCAGCAGCGGCGATGGCCAGCAAGGTTTTTTTCATGTTCATTTTGGGTGTGGGAGGAGACCGCGGAAAGGGTCACGGGATTGTCATGCGACGGATGCAAGGATAAGAACGGCACCCCGTCAACGCGGTCACGGCTGAGACAAGCGCTGTGGCCATTGCCCCCTGTCATCGCATTGGCCCATTCCGGGCTGCCACGGCGCGATGCCGGCGCTGACGACGCGGATGCAGCGATATGGCCATACCCATGGTCCTGCGTGACCACGGCCAAGCAATGGGTTTCGTTGTCTCCATCGTTGATCGTGTAGCCGTCCGCGGCTGCGGCACTACCTTCCCCTGGGACCGAATCAGAGCGCTCAGGTCGACGCAAAGAGGACACTCCTTGCCTGCGTTTGTGCAGCCATCGCCCTAGGGTGTCGCCCCAGGGATAGGCTGGCGAATGCCGCCTAGGCTTCCCGTTCTGGTGCGTGCAGCAGATTGCGCCCCGTATGGCGATTAAGCCATCCCGCACAGCCCGCACATGGCCTGCACCGCTGCTGCACCAGACACAGCCATGCGGACTTACTGGCGGTCGCGGCGTTCGCCATGTTGGCCTTCACGAAGCTGCGGGTGGGCGCTTGACTGCGCTTGCTGGTGCATCTGTTGCTGGCGTATTTGCGCTGCTTGTGCATGCTGTTGGGCTCTTATTTGTTGTTGCATCTGTTCATGTTGGGCGCGTTGCTGCGCCATCAGTTGTTGGCGTGATTGCTGCTGCTCGGCCCGTTGCTGCGCCATCTGCTGTTGGTGCATCTGGTCTTGCTGTGCGCGCTGCTGTGCCATTTGCTGCTGGCGCGCTTGCGCTTGCTGTGTGTGCTGTGCTTCCAGGGGTTGGCCGTGTGCTGGCGGCTGTGCCATCGGTTGTGGCATGGTCAACCCGCCGGGCCGTTGATGGGCAGGTTCCGGGGTTGTCTGGGCATGGGAGTCTGGAAGCGGCTGCATGGGTGCCACGGCACTGGGGCGGACCATAGGCTGCACGCCCGGGCTGATTGGCATCTTAGCCGGGTCGATGGTCTGGCGTTGGCTGAGTGCGTAGCCGCCTGCCGCTGCTACGCCGGCTGCCAGCGCGCCCCCGTGGCCGTCGGGGAGCTCGCCAGTGGTCATTGCAGGTCGGGCTGACTCTGCCACTGGAGCCGTGTTGACTACATGCACATGGGTGCTGTTGTGGATGTTTTCCACAACGGTGCGGGAGTTGGATATGTAGGTCTGGTCGTTGTAGACAACGGCTGGACGAGCCAGAGGTGGGGGTGGGCGCTTATCCCTGATCCACTAGCCAGACTGACCCGGCTCTCCCCAATGCAAATGCAATGCGTCTTCCTTTTAACTTTACGTTGTCTGCGCTGGAGGAAGGCAGCCTCGAAAAGGACGATGACCTCCACGATCTCTGGGTCCGGCTGACGTCACGGATGCAGGGGTGGGTGATTCTCCGAGGCTTGCCTACATGTGATGTTTCAATAGCTTGTTCAGCTGGACAAGTCTGGCAAACTGGTGTGACCACGCTTCAGCAACTCCGAGGAATTCTGCCGGATGAGCAGCCTTAAGAATTCGCGCGTATCTGCCAAGCCATGGGTATCAAATACACCTTCAAACGGCCCTATGGCCCGCAAACCAATGACAAGGCCGAGCGTTTCATCCAGACGTGCCTGCGTGAATGGACTTACGGGTGCATATGGGAGAACAGCCAAGAGCGCACTGCGTGGTTCCCCGCCTTCTTGTCTTACTACATCGCCCGAAAACCGCACTCAGCCTTCGGCCGCAAGCCTCCAGCCTCCCGACGTGGATTGAACAACCTATTACAGATCAACAGCTAGGTTTGCGCGCTGTACTTCGGTACCTCACCATGCAACTTCGTGGCTATCTCAGGTTGATGGCTCGCTGGCTTGAACTCCAATGTCGGCACTTGGGCGTGTTCGCTGGCTATAAATTGTGTCCTGCAGTCGGTTAGCCTTGCGAGATGCATGCGCGCTACCCTTGTAGCCACTTCCCCACTCGTTTCCCCCGGCCACGCCTTTCAGGGGTGGAGGGTGGGGGGTACCGGATGCAGGAGGTATGAGTGCGCTGCGATCGTGGGAGCTAGGAGGAGGAGATAGTGGCTGGATTGCACTGTATGCGACCTGTGTGCTCGCTCCGGCTTCACTTATGTATGTTCAGCATTTCTTTAAGTTCAGGGCATGGTAGCTATGACTATCTTCGTGTCAATAGCTGTTATGCAAGGTACACTTCATGTATCGAACACTGAGTTGATTTGTATGAGTGCTTACTTAGAGTTATTCGGTACCGCTTTATCTCCCAGATCTCCTGTTGGGGCACTGTTAATTGGTGCTTTGATTCTGGGATTGATACTTGTCGTCGTCTTGTTGATACGTAGAAGTGTCCGACACGTAGCACTACACCTATCAGACACTACGGCATTGCAATTTGTGAGCGAGTTTGCACAGCTATTAACTTGCGTCTTTGGGTTTGTTCTCTACGCGCATTTAATACCGGAGTTGAGAGCTTTGGGTACAGCGCTACTTGCAGGAGTAAGCGTTGTGTCTGTAGTTGTCGGGATGGCAGCTCAGAGTACGCTGGGCAACGTAATTGCTGGCTTTTCATTGGTGCTATATAGACAAATTCGTGTTGGGGATACTATTCAAATTAATTCCCCTCTTGGGGTAGTGACCGCTAAGGTTGAAGTCATCTCTCTAGGGTTTACGCAGTTGATTAATGCTGACGGGCATGAATTAATTGTGCCCAACAGCGTAATGATGGGTAATTCTATTATAAGATTGAGCCGCGGTCTCTGATCATTAGTATTTGTTTGTTAGCTCCCTCCCTGTAGGCTATTTATGATTTATCGGCACCCGAGGAGGTCTAGGCGATTTTTTTGGATGCGTAGACTTTGGAAGTGCCGCCTAGGTTTTTCGTGCTGCGCTGTGGTAACTCTGCATGCAACCTCGGAACAAGAGCAGTTTGATAGCTCTCTGGCTTGACTTTCGACTCCGCACTGGGCATGTTCACAAGTTAGGTACCGTGTACTGCAGCCGTTTAGCCTTCCGGGGTGCAGGAGGTTCGAGTGCGCTACCAGGGTTAGTCATGGCGCACTTGTTATGCTAAGGTGAATCTGCGTCTCCCTTGGATGGGGCTGTCTGGCTCAGCGCTCTGTGATTCACTTGCACCATGATGCTAGCCTGGGGGATGGACGCTTGTTTCCGTCATTCAATGATCGAGACGGTCGGAGACAGACAGCTGCCAGTAATGCTTTGGCTGCTTTCGGGCTTGAGCCAACTATTTTGCAACTCATGCATGCGCTTCGTAAGGGGAGCGCTTCCATCGACGCAGGAAGCAATAGCCATAACAATACACAACATGCCAGCAGCAACCACCGAGAACCCGATACTTGGCACTACTGCCCAGCTTCTCGATCCTTGCTCATGCACGGCGGTTGATTTCTTGCACCAATAAATGATGGTTGTTATAGTGAGCAGGGCCGGACAGCCTATGTTCTTCATGGAGGAGGGCAAGCATGCACTCATGGGTCATCGCCCGTATTTCCTGGATCATAAGCATGGACGATAGGTCTTGCGCTACGAGGTTGTGGTTGTTTCTGACTATTTTTTCGAGCTTGGGCACTTTGATGCCATGTTTCGAATCTTCTATATGGACTCCAGAAAAAAGAGCATAATTTTATACAGCCTTCGGAGAGTCAAGCTCTAAGAATTGCTGCCCTAATTTAATCGAACCTGAAATTTCCCATGCTACACATCTTGAGCAAATGATGCTGGTAGTCATGGCGACCTGCATCTACCGTGTGAATTCCATCCCTCCTAATTAAAGGCTTCATTTGGAGGGCCAATAGATCGTGCAGCGACGTATCAGTTTGTGGATCTTCCAGCATACTGAGCATCATGGGAGGTGCCGTAATAAAACGCGATAAGGGAATGCTTAGGCTTGCACCCGAAAATAGAAAAAGCCTCCCCTGCGCCACTACGGCACTGGTGAGGCTTATTGTTTATTAACTAACCTGTCAGGCGCGGCGACGGAAGCCCACCAAGCCCAGCATCGCAGCCAACATGGCCAGTGACCAGGTTCCCAGCGTCGGCACAGGGGTTGCAGCAGGCAGCGCAGTGACAGTGATGGACTGAGTCACAGGCTCAGCCACCGTGAAATAGTCGTTGCCTTCCTGGTTGGCTTCAATGGTGCAGGTACCCGTTGTCAGCACGCGCACAGAGCTTCCAGCCACTGTGCATACGGTAGGCGTCAGACTGGTGTAGCTCACCGCCAGGCCAGAGCTAGCCGTTGCAGCAGGTTCCAGCGTAAAGCTGTTGCCCGTCACCACGCTGTGGGCAGACTGGGACGGGAAGGTGATGGTCTGCGCGCTTTGCACGGTCACGCTCTGAGTCACCTGCGCGGCAGCGTTGAAAGCCACTATGCCCACAGTGCCCCCCGGCTGGTCGGCAGCGATGGTGCACAGACCACCAGCCAGTGGCGTCACCGTGGTACCTGATACGGTGCAGATGGATGGGGTTAGGCTTGTGTAGCTCACCGCCAGGGTTGAGCTGGCCGTCGCTGCCGGGTCAATGCTGAACGCCCCATCGGCCACATTGCGCTGCAAGGTCTGTGCTGGGAAGGTGATGCTTTGGTCCGGTGGCGCGTCGATCTGCATGCTTTGGCGCACCGCAGGTGCGGGGTCGACGTCGTAGGTCAGACCACCTATCGTTTGGGTACCCGCTGCGGCGTTGGCCTCGATCGTGCACAGCCCGGTCACTGCCGGTGTGACCAATGTAGCAGCGCCTGTGGTGGAGTCCACCGTGCACACGGAGGGGGTCACGCTGCTGTAAGTCACTGGCAAATTGGCACTGCTGGTGGTTGGCGGCGTCGGGTTCCAGGAAACCGAAGCGCCATTCATCGCCGAATAGGTACCAGGCTCAGGTGCCAGAAAGTTGATGACCTGCTTAGTAGGATCGAGCTCGGCCAGACGTGCAATTCCACGGCGCGCCATGCCGGCAACGCTGGTGAACTTCCCGCCCAGATAGACGGTTCCATCATTGTTGGGCAGCACGGCCCATACCCAGCTATTGGCGCTAAAGGAAGTATCGAACTCGGTATCTAACGAGCCATCCGCATTGAAGCGCGCAATACGCTGGCGCGGAGCGTCGGTCAGGACAGCACCATTGACAGGGTTGGTCACACCGGCCCGGCCATAATCGCCACCGACCACAATCTTCTGCTCGCCACCCACGTTCTGCAGGGCCACCGATGAGGCCCACCAGTTCACATAGGACTGGAAGCTGCTATCCACCGTGCCATCGGTATTCAAGCGCGCAATGCGCCAGTGTATTTCATCGGCATAGCGATGCGTGCCGCCAGCATATACGATCTTGCCGTCATCCTGCAACGCCAGCTGATATACAGGCCAGGAGCCGTCCCAAGCGCCATTGCGCCCTGCAATGGCCTGACCAGCGTCAAAGCTGGTATCCACGGAACCATCGGTATTCAGGCGCGCCACGCTCATACGATTGACGCCATTGACTTGCGAGAAAGTTCCCGAGATCAGAATCTTGCCGTCTGCCTGCAGCTTGACATCTTCAATGCCATTGTTCGGGCCGGTGCCGACGTTGAAGCTGGCATCGAGCGTGCCGTCCGCATTCAGACGGGCCACCCGGTTGGCGACCGTGCCATCGACACGGTTGAAATAACCACCAATAATGATCTTACCATCTGGCTGCAGCGCAATGCCACGCACATTGCCATTGGCCTTGACCGAGCCGGCTGGTGCATTCTGGAAGGCCGCATCCAAAGTGCCATCGGCATTGAGGCGCGCAATGCCCCAGAAGGTGGTGAAGCTGGCAGCGCCTTTGGGCTTGACTGACGTGAATTCGCCGCCAATCAGCAGCTTGCCGTCTGGCTGCACCGCAATGGCCTTGACGAAGTCATTGGTCGCCACCTTGAAGCTGGTATCAAGCGAATCGTCGGTATTGAAACGTGCCACGCCCTGGTAGCCAGCTTGGCCTTCCACGGTGTTGAACAAGCCACCAATAACCACCCGACCACTGCCGTCCTTGACCATCACCATGGTCTCCAGATTGGTGCCTCCTCCAGAAGCGAACGTATCTGGAGCGTATACCGCCCCATAGGCCATGCCGAGCGCGCCAGCGAGAGCGGTCACTACAATACTTTTGAGTAGTGTTTTAATTGGGGCTGAATGATTAAAGTTAGTAGGCATGTCGTTGTTCCATTTGGCATTAGCAGTAAAACTCAGTTGAAATTTTGTCTATGTTTGCTATTTTGCTTTTTTGTTTTTCTTGATATTCATTTGCTTTTTGTTATTGTCTCAAGATTAAATAAATTCTTGATGAAAATGGCTGTTGTGATAGAAAAAATAACATGCAAATCTCTGCATCAAGAAGTGGGTGGCTCACCACTGACATGCCTGCCTTTAACCACTTCTACCGCCAGTTTTAAGTCGCAAATGTGGATTTTGATTCGCTCAGGTTATTCACAGGCGTACTTATCCTTCCACCCCCTTAATTGATCGCGTGCAAACCGTAGATTGGCTCAGGCAAACATCGTCTGCACCTTGTTGTCGTTCTTCGACATGCCACAGCCAAGCACCTTGTTGAATCCGGCGTGCTAAAGCAGGCGGATGAGGGGCATGGGTTGATTTCCAACACAGAAGTGATCCACCAACTTGATAGGGTCAGATTACGTGGTAATCAACAGTGTGGGGCTGGTGCAGCACCCACATCCGCGTGCGTCGGCAGTTACCCAATAGCACGCTGATCAGTGTGCTTAACGCCGGGTGTCACCCATTTCCGAGTTTCAATTTTTTCGCTTTAACGCGTTCGCAGATGCCGGCCGCTTGCGCCTAGCTTCGGCATGCGAGGTGGTACCTAGGCATATTTCTCAGGTACTTGGACTATGGGGGTAGCGGCTAGGTCTTTCGAGCTGCGCATCGGTAACTCCTCGTGCAACCTCGGCGCTAGCGTGGTTTCATAGATCTTTGGCGCTGGCCTACACACCCGGAAGATATTGCGCCGTTTGGACTGGTCGCACCGCCTGGTCCCGCAGGGTTCGACGGCAGCTCGTCCTTTCAGAAAAGAGCCGAATGCTAAATCTTGTGATTGCTGCCAACCCTGATGCTCCGCTGCATCGCGTACCATCATCCATACGTAGGGTTTCTGAAGAGCATGCTCAGAAGTCGTTGCGATTTGATCTGTTTGTAGGCTAGGTAGATGGGGCCCAGTAGCAGCATCCATAGCCATGTGGCTTCCCCGAATTCTTCAATTTGTCCGCTGGCTGGGTTACGAAATCGCATGATGTGGGCTGCCGCTGGTTTCAAAGACACTTTGTCAAGGTGGAAGATGAAACCTGAGGTGGTTTATGGGAGCGAGAAGGCAGTTCAGCTGAGAGTCCAAGCTTGAAGCAGTCAAGCTGGTTAAGGAGCGAGGCGTGGCGGTGGCGCAGGCAGCACGCGACCTTGATGTGCACGAGAACGTGATGCGCAAGTGGATACGCGATGCGACGGTCGACCCGCAGCATGCATTCCCCTGGCAAGGGATCATGAGGCCCAGCAGCCAACGCAGTCCGGCCGGTGAGGTGCTCGGCAGCCAGGTGCGCCAAAGCTTTCTGGGCAGCGACCGCATCTATGTCGCGCGGCGCGTGTGGCATGACGTGCTGGCACTGGGTCAACAATGCGGATTGCATCGCATTGAACGGCTCATGCGAGAACAGCCCCTGCGCGCGAAGCCACGACGTCGAGGCTTGCCGCAGGACCGAGACCAACGCAGCGCCATCGCCGACAACGTGTTGGACCGTCAGTTCCAGGCCGATGCACCCAACCAGAAATGGGTGGCCGACTTCACCTACATCTGGACGGCCGAGGGCTGGCTATATGCCGCTGCGGCGCTGGACCTGTACTAGCGTCGCATCGTTGGCTGGTCGATGCAGGACAGCATGACCTCGCAACTCGTGGCCGATGCGTTGATGATGGCCATGTGGCGCCAGGGCAAGCCGGTGGCGTTGCTGCATCACTCGGACTAGGGCAGCCAATACACCAGCGAGCACTTCCAGGAATTGCTCAAGGAGCAAGGCATTACCTGCAGCATGAGCCGCGCGGGCGAGGTCTGGGGCAACTCGGCAATGGAAAGCTTCTTCAGTTCATTGAAGACCGAGCGCACGGCCAAGAAAGTGTATCGCTCCAGGGAGCAGGCTCGTGCTGACGTGTTCGACTACATCGAGCGGTTCTACAACCCGACGCGTCGTCATTCCACGCTCGGCTATGTCAGTCCGATAGAGTTCGAGAAAGCTCAAGAAGCTGAGGTCAGTGTCCATGATTCCGGCAGCAGCCCAATTTGCTGTAGTCTCTACTCGGTGCGTTTTCTATTCCACGAACGATGGAAGAGAGCATGGCGAGCTCGTTTTCGGTTGGGGGGCCACTGTTTATGGTTAAGGTCATCCCTGCGTCTGCGAAGACTTCGTTAGCGCTTGATATTCTTGCGCCTCTAGTTTGTCCATCTACATCTCCAAATTTGCCGCGGCGCGGCTAGCTCATTGCGTATTCTGATAGAGATTGCGTGCTTCATGGGCGAGCTTTGTCACCGCAATGCAAGCGACTGCCAATCTGAGGTAGGTAGGGCGATAGGTAGCATTGGACCGATTGCGGCTCACCCATGCCGGATGCTGCTTCTTAGCGGCGAGGATGGCTACTTTGTGAACTTCAAATTGGCAGATTGCTCACTGTGGGTGCCTAGCTGCAGTACGGTTGTCGTTGCTCTATACAATGGTGCTGAACATTGCCCCTACCCCGGTTGTCATGGCCATAGCGAAGGTGCCCCAGAACGATACCCGGATAGCGCTCTTGAGGACTGGCGTGTTTCCCACAGAGGCAGCCGCAGCTCCGAGCATTGCTAAGAAAATTATGGCTGTCGCGACAATCCAATAAAGCAGGCTGCTTTGAGGTGCGAGCAGCACCACTACTAAAGGCATTATCGCGCCTGCGGCAAAACTTGCCGCTGATGCCAACGCCGCTTGCACTGGACGAGCATTCAAGGTCTCGGATATGCCTAATTCATCTCGTGCATGAGCGCCCAATGCATCGTGAGCCATTAGTTGTGTGGCAAGCTGATGATCAAGACCGCGTTGAATGTAAATTGCTGTGAGCTCCTTGTGCTCTGCTTCTGGATTGTTTAATAGTTCTTCCGACTCTAGTGAAAGATCTGCTTTTTCTGTATCAGCCTGAGAATAAACAGATACGAACTCACCTGCAGCCATGGACATAGCACCTGCAACTAGAGCCGCAATCGCCGTGGTGATGATGCTGGCATGACTCGCACTGGCTGCAGTTACTCCGGCGATCAGACTGGCAGTAGAAATAATGCCATCATTTGCTCCTAATACGGCAGCGCGGAGCCAGCCAATATGTTCAGTGCGATGAGCCTCAAGATGGGTGCGATAGAAAAGCTTGCTCATAGTCAAATATAGGGTTGTGTAATTCTATTTACTAGCTTATGCGCGATTCGCTGGAAGCATGCGAGTGAGAGTGTTATCTCGCATTATATAATGATGAAAAAGAGCTGCTGCTGCATGCCCGGCAATAAGGTAATAACCTAGGTTGCCAACCGTCTCGTGTACATCTTTCAACTGACGAGATAGTTGGATATCTGGGTTGATTACGCTAGGTATAGATAAGCCAAAGAGGACGATCGGCTTTCCTGACGCGCTCAAAGTGAGCCATCCCAGTAGTGGCATAGCAAACATAAATAAGTAAAAAGCGTAATGCATCGCACTCGCAAGCCTGGTTTGCCATTTAGATGGTGGTGGCACAATATCAGGCCCTACCCCAGATTGACTGCGAACAAGAATTCTTATAAAAACCACCGCTAAAACGCTCAGGCCCAAAAGAAAGTGCAATGACTTCATGACATCTCGTGCAATATTTCCTTTGGGAAATAGTCCATGCAGTTCCATGCTCGCATACACTGCAACGATGAGAATTACGGTTAGCCAGTGCACAAATATAACCCACTAGCTATATCGTTGTTGCGAATTTTTAATGCTCATGTGAAACATCTCCGGTGATCAATTGAAAAAGGCTGCTAGAAGATATGCCCATAGTATAGGTGGATGTGCTGCATTCTATTTCGACATCCACTTAAGCGGGCGAGTATATGAATGCGAAAGATTATCAATCGCTATCACTGCCTAGCCTTATCCGCTGCGTGATCATTTAGACGTAGCTGGGTTATGTAGACCTTAACGCATTAGGTGAAATAGAGGCAATGTCACCTGAGATCGTTTCTCCCAGTGCGGTACTGGCGACGATGGACGAGTAGATGGGTGAAGCACTGGTGTACGTGGAGGCTTCAGAGGTTCAATGATTGTTATCTTGTTGAAATATTTGATAAATATCGAGGATGCTATGGCATAGTAACAATACGTACTACCGCAAGGATTTCTAATGAGCCAGTCACTCACTCATCCTGTTCGTAACGCCATCGCTCTGGCTGTTCTATCCCTCTCTTGTACAGCCTACTCTTGGGCCGCCTGCTCTGATGCAGCGTCAGGCAATCCTGCTCTAACGGCCTCCGCAGGCAGCACGTGTAGTGCCGGTCTCACAGCCTACACTGGCAATAATGTGGCAGGTGCATATCAGGATGGTTCAGTACTGAATCTACAGGCCGGCACCAGCATCACGACCACCAGCAACTCCGGTACCTACACCCTGAGCTCAGGAGGGATGAATATTGGAGGCATCGGTGCGCAACCGGCTGCTGCGTTAGTTCATGCGCTAGGTAACTTGAATGTCACATCCCGTGGAGCCAATAGCCGAGGCGTATACATCTATGGCGGTGCAAATGCTGCCAGCCAACAATCCAAGTTGCAGGTGGATGGAAATCTCGTAGTGATGCGCTCACTGGGCGCTGGTGGGGCTGTAGTACAGAACGTCGGTGGCGTAATAGATGTCACAGGCAACATGCGCATTGGTGCGGATGCCTCAACCACAACCCCAGCGCCGGTGGATGGAATTCGTAACAGCGGCTCAAGTGGCACCGTTGGAACTAATCTGTTCAACAATGGGCTTACGCTTTATACCTCTGCCACTGGCATTTCGAACAGTGCTGGGTTGATTCAGGTGCTAGGGTCATCCGCCAGCGTCAATAGCACTGCAGGCACGGGCATCAATATTTCTGCTGGGACTATCGATATGCCAATACCAGCATCAATCATTAGTGGAACCGGTACTTCAATCATTGCCAGTGGAGGGCAAGTTGCGCTGGGCAATAGTTCGCCTACATCGGCTAATCCAGCAGCAGGAACGAGCCTTATCACCATTGGTACGCAGCCGGTGACGGTACAGGGTGCCAATGGGATCCAAGCTGTAGCCGCTGCGGGTAACACGGTTGAAGTGCATGGAGGCAATGTAGTTGCCACTACTGGTGACGCGATCGCAGTGAACTCTACGGCTGCGGCCAACAGTATCAACATCCTTGCAGGTCAGCTGACTGCTACCTCAGGCCGAGCGATTTTTGATGGCCCGGGCAATGGCAATACCAGCGTCACTTTGGCCAGTGGCGCGGTTGTCAGCGGCAACGTCGTTCTGGGTGACGGCTCCGACAGCCTCACGATCAACGGCACGGATATCAGTCAGATAACGCTAGTTGATGGAGGAGATGATGTCTCCCTTGCGGATGGATACATAGATCGCCTGACCTTGGTAGGTATCAATGGTTCGCAGCCCGGCTCCAAATTTCTTAACTGGGAACGTATCAGTTTAACAGGCAATAGTGACCTATCCTTGACTGGCAGCACTTTGGTTGCCGGCGGTGGCTCTGTGGCGGGCGAGGCTATGGGCCTTGTGGTGGACGCAGGCAGTAGCTTACGTGTGCAAGAAACGGCCTTTACCGTTAGCAGTGATTTAAGCAATCAAGGCCAGTTGGTTCTGACCAATGGCCAGGCAGGAGAGACCTTGACGGTCACAGGTAACTACACTGGTGGTGGCAGCTTGGCTTTGGACACCGTGCTGGGAGACAGCAGCTCTGCTTCGGATGTTCTGCACGTCTCGGGAGGCACGACGGGTACAACCATTTTGCAGGTTAATAATCTGGGTGGAACGGGCGCGCTTACTACCGGTGATGGCATCCTGGTTGTGCAGGTTGACGGAAGCTCTTCGGGTACGTTTGCCTTGCCCGGTGGGTCACTGATAGCCGGTCAGTTTCTCTATTCTCTCCAGAAGATCGGTAACAACTGGTACCTGCAATCCCAGGCTAATACGGGCACGGTACAGGTGTCCAAGACGGTCGTGGGCCCAGAGGGTGCTCCAGCATTTAGTGGCAGCATTCCGTTCACACTCACCTGTGTCTCGCCCGACCTCAGCCAGCAAGGCAGCATCGCCGTCGTGAACAATGCAGGCGCAGCCGATCCGATCACGGTTACTGCTGGCAGCTCCTGCTCGGTAGCAGAGGGTGCGTTGCCTGCTGCGCCAAGTGGTTATGGGTGGGGAGCTGCCACGCTGCCCGCAGCGACTGGGCCTGTGCCATTGGGAGGCAACTTGACTCTGGTCATCACAAACACGCTCGTCAAGCAGAATACCCCGACTGCAACCCCCACACCAGTGCCTTCGCTCAGCCAATGGGCACTTGCACTGCTGTCCTTGGTCGTGGCTGGCTTCACCGCGATGGGCTTGCGCCGCTCCAGAATGCGCTGACCTGTTGAGGGTGGAGACTGCTCGTTGCCCCAGGCGGTACTCGTCAGCTCCACCCCTTCAACTCACCCATCCCTGGTCTAGCCAGGGTAGTAGCTACAGAGACGCAGGCACCGGAGAGCATCTTCGCAGTGCTTGCCCGTCACCAGCCGCCATGGCCCCCCTTGCCCGCTGTTCCAGGTTGGTCCGTCCGTAGCAGGCGAGGTGCTCACCCCGCTCAATCACCACCCTCCTGCACATCACAATTTCCAAGAAATCTGCGTTTCTTCCCGAGACCCTCAAATTGCCTGCTACAATTGAAGCTTCGGCGCTGCGGAGAGGTGGCAGAGTGGTCGAATGTACCTGACTCGAAATCAGGCGTACGTGCAAACGTACCGAGGGTTCGAATCCCTCCCTCTCCGCCATAGGCATCGAAAATTAGCGGCTGTAGCTCAGCTGGATAGAGTACTTGGCTACGAACCAAGGGGTCGTGGGTTCGATTCCTGCCAGCCGCACCAAAACGTCAAGCCTCAGAGTAGCAATGCTCTGAGGCTTTTTCGTTGAGATATTCGCGTTGCCTGAATGCCGTTGCGGCCCATGGCTGGCCGAGTTCGCCGTCGTCTGGCGCGGGCAGGGCAGGGGCCGGCGCTTTGCATTCCATCAGCTCCCGTGATGCAGGGGCGTTCCTCACCGACCTTTGTCCAGGTCACCAGTGCTTTGAACGTTCAACTCACAACACCAGGGCATGGGTATCGCTTCTGTCCCACACGCATATAGGCACAGGAGCGCCAATAATCAACAAGGCCTCTCCAGCGCTGCGGGCGCCGAGTGTATCTCCTTCATATTCTTCATAAATGATTGCATATCTGTACGTCGAGGATGACGAGGACATCCGCGAGGGCTTTATGGCGGTGATGGACGCACCGCATCGCCAGATTGTTGGCGCCGAGAGCGCAGAAGCGGCGCTGGACCTCGGCAACCAAGGGCGCTTTGATGTCTTGGTGACGGATGTAAGTTTGCCGGGCATGTCCGGTACGGATCTGGCAAGGCAGTGGCTCGCTCAGGACCAACAGCGCCATGTGCTGCTGATATCAGGCTATGCGTTCAACCATGGCCTGGCCAGCATCGGTCCCAACGTGCGTGCGCTGCTCAAAAGCTGCGAGCCCGAAGAGCTGGAGGCGATGCTTGAGAGCATCGAGGCGCAGCTGCTGGCGCGCCCCTCCTGAAGGTCAAGCGTCTTTTCCGCGCGGGCTGATCAGGGTCTTGATCAAGTCCAGCAGTTTTTGCGGCTGCAGCGGTTTGGCCAGGTGGAAGTTAAATCCGGCAGCGAGAGCGGCTTGGCGGTCTGCCTCGCGTCCAAAGGCGGTGAGTGCGATGGCTGGCACTTGGCAAAAATAGGCGGGTGCTGCGCGCACCTGGCGCATCAGCGCATAGCCATCCTTGCCAGGCAGGCCAATGTCACTGACCAACAGGTCTGCGCCTAGCGAATGCAGCGACGCCATCGCGCTGTCCACATCCGCCGCTCTGGCTACCGTGGCGCCGCGCTCCTGGAGAATCAGCACCAGTAGATGGGCGACTTCTTCGTCGTCTTCCACCACCAAGATCCGGATTCCACGCAGCTCATCGTGGCCGGCATCCTGGCTCAGCCCTGCTTGCTCACCTTTGGACGCGTCTTCGGGTGCGCCACTGCCCAAAGGCAGGCGAACGGTGACCGTCGTGCCCTTACCCAAGCCTTCACTGGCCACGTCGATATCGCCGGCGTGCAGGTCAACCAGGTGTTTGACAATCGACATCCCCAAGCCCAGGCCACCGGAAGAGCGGCTGCCTGGGCTGGCTGCCTGGGTGAATTTTTCGAAAATGCGCTCCAGAAAGCTGGCCTCGATGCCCTTGCCATGGTCGCGCACCTGCATTATCAGATTGGTGCCCTCCACCGCCAGATGCACTTGCAGCAGGCCCGCGTCGTGTGAAAACTTCACCGCATTGCTCAGAATGTTCCAGAAGATCTGTTGGAACCGCGCGGGATCGACCAGCGCTTTGCGGCCCTGCGTCTGCAACTGCACCTCCAGCACCAGGTGCTTGGCGTCGATAGCCGACTTGAGTGAATCCAGCGAGGAGGTGATCAGCGTAGCCGGGTCCACCCATTCGCGCTCCAAGGTGAGCTTGCCGGAATTGATGCGTGAGACATCGAGGATGTCGCTGATGATGCGCGCTTGCGTGCTGGCATTGCGTTTGATCGCGTCCAGGTTCTTGGCAAACTCGGGCGGCGGGGATTTGCGCAGCACTTGGTGCACGTTCATCATGATGGCGCTCAGGGGATTGCGCAGCTCATGGGAGAGCACCGCGACAAAGTCGTCCTTGGAGCGGCTGTAGCGCTCTGCGGTTGCGCGTGCGGCCTGCTCCCGCTCCAGCAGCTGTTTGCGTTCGAGCTCCAGCTGGATGCGGTTGGAGACGTTGGCCACTGCGGCCACGCGCAGCTCGCCCTTGACGCTGGCGGCCATGCTCCATTCCACATGCAGCAGCTGGCCATGGGCGTCCAGCAAGGCCACTTCTTCGCGCCAGACAGCATCCTTGCTGTGCGGCGAGCACAGGGACCCGATGCGCTCTTCGTGGCCTGTTGCGGCGAATGCCGATACCGCCTGCCCCAGCACCTCGGAGGCGGGGCGGCCCAGCATTTCCAGCATGGCGGGGTTGGCATCCACAAAGCGGCCCTGGTCGTCGATCAGCGCAATACCGCTTTGGGCCTGCTCATAGATCGAGCGGAACTTCGCCTCGCTCTGGTGTACACGCACTTCTGCCAGACGCGCGCGCACCAGCGCCTGGATGGTCGCCACCAGCATCGCCGGCTCGGCTGGGTGCGTCAGGTAGGCATCGGCGCCCGCGTTGAGGCCCGCGACCTTGTCGGTGTCGGCTACAAACGCCGCCGACAAATGCACAATCGGCAGTGAGGTGGTCAGCGTGCGCTCGCGGATCATGCGGCACACCTCGAAGCCACCAATGTCGGGCAAATGCACATCCAGCACGACCGCGGAGATATCGCCCAGCGACAGGTCCAGGGCATCCTGCCCGGTGCCCGCTTCCACGGTTTTGAAGCCAGCGGCGCGCAGCGCACGGGCCGTGGCATAGCAGGTGGCAGGGTTGTCATCGACCACCAGGACCGTGTGCTGGGATCGGTCGATGCTGACATTGAGTCTGGCAGTGACGGAGGGCATGGTGTTTACCGGGATGAACGCTCAGCGGCCGCTGGGCTGGGGGCGGCCACCACACTGATCGGAATGGTGACGAAGAACGTGGAGCCTTTTTGCGGCTCACTCTCCATGGCCACGTCGCCTCCCAGAATCTCTGCCAGGCGCTTGCTGAGCGACAAGCCCAGACCGGTGCCCCGCAGACGTTTCTGGACGGGAGAGTCGATTTGCGAATAGTCCTGAAAGATGGCGTGGTGGAACTCTGGTGCAATGCCGATGCCCGTGTCGGCCACGGCAAACTGCACGGCCGTGTCCGAGATGCGCCTGGCGCTCACCCGGATCTCTCCGTGCTGGGTGAACTTCAAGGCATTGCTGATGAAGTTGCGCAGAATCTGCGCCAGCTTGCGGTCGTCGGAGAACAGCTTGGGCACGTTCTGCGGCTCTTCAAAGATCAGCATCACATCCGGGTTGGTGATCACCGGCTTGAACATGCCGCGCAGCGCCGAAAACAGATCCACCATCTCGAACCAGGCGGGCGATACATCAATGCGACCGGCCTCGACCTTGGCCAGGTCCAGCAGGTCGTTGACCATATCGGCAAACTCGGCCGAGGTGGTCTGGATGAAGCGGACCTGTTTTTGCTGCTCTTCCGTCAGGGGCCCGTCGACCTGGTCTTGCAAAATGCGTGCAATGCTCTGGATCGCCCCGATGGGGGTGCGGAACTCGTGGCTCATATAGGCCAGGAAGCGGCTTTTCAGCTCGGTCGCCTGGCGCAGATTGTCGGCCTGGGCATCGAGTTCGGCATACAGCGCCAGCACCCCCCGGTTGGTCTCATCGAGCTCGGCGCGCAACGCTTCCACCTCGGCCTGGGTGGCTGCCATCGCGTGTGCAAGCTCGCTCTCAGGCGCCGGCGCAGCGGAGGTGGCGCCATGCGGTGCGCTGTCTTGTCGGCTTATGTCATTCATTCGTGCCCTCTCAGTCTGCACGGCGCACGATCAGCACGGTCACATCGTCCCGGCCACGGCCATAGTCACGCAGCAGCACCGCCGCTGCCAAAGCCGGGTCACGCCCGAGCAAGGCGGTGATGGCATCCGGGGACCAGCGGGACTGCAAGCCATCGCTGTGACACACCACGATCGCGTGTTCGGGCCAGGCCATCGTCGTCACCTCCACCTGCCGCATCTGCACGCCCACAGTCCCGTTCTGTACCAGCACCGAGCGGTTGTAAATGCCGCTCATCACCCGAATGGCGACATTGCCCGCCCCAGCCGCCAACAAGCTGTTGGCAGCCGCATCCAGCTGCAGACAGCTGATCGCTGCGCCGCGCGTCATGCGCAGAACCTGGTGGGCTTGTTCCAGGCCAGCCTTCATCTCGGCAAAGGGTTGCCTGGCAAACAAATCAACGGCAGCCTCAGAGGCCTCTGCAGCGAGCACGCCGTGCCCCAGGCCATCAGCCACCAACAAGGCGGCACGCTGTCCATCCAGGGCTATCGCCCAGGCATCGCCGCAGACCACCTCGCCCGGCGCCGGCAGCGCCATCGCTGCCACCCGGAACGCGCGCGCGCTCGGGGGCTGGCTCGAAGGCGGCCGAAAGCGCGCCAGCACCACCGTGCCCTTGTCCATGTCTGAATGGATGTCAAAGTCCGTGGCCAGCCGCTGCACGGCGCCCAGGCCTGTGCCGGGCGTGCCTCCGGTCGAATAGCCGTCGCTCATCGCCAAAGGCAGGTTGCCGATGCCCGGCCCGCTGTCTACCGACACGATCTCCAGCTCCGGCTGCGCGCCCTTGTGCGTGGCAATCCATAACTGGCCCTGGCGTGCGTGCTTGCAAAGATTGCTGCCCAGCTCGTTGACCACAATCGCAGCCTGGCCCGCCAGAACCTCGTCAAAACCCAGATCCTGGCACAAGGCGGCTGCATGGCGTCTGGCTTCACCCACGCAGCTGGGGTCGTCGATCGGAAACGACCGGTGGCTGGTGCCTCTGATTATTTCCATCGGGTCACGCTCACACAGGTGCCAACACCGACGGCCGATTCCAACTCGAACTCATGCACCAGTCTTCTGCTGCCAGACAGGCCCAGGCCCATGCCGTTGCCCGAGGTCCAGCCGTCTTTGAGCGCCAGGTCCAGATCGGCAATGCCCGGGCCCTGGTCGCGGAAGCGCAGGCGCAGCCCTTGTTTGATGCCATCGGTCAGCAACTCCCATTCCATCTCGCCGCCGCCGCCATAGACCACGGTGTTGCGGGACAGCTCACTGGCTGCGGTGATCATCTTGGTCTGGTCCACCAGCGAGAACTTCAGCTGTACGGCCAATTTGCGCACCACTTGGCGGCTGGCGACGATGTCGGCTTCTACACGCAAAGGCACTGAGCCCTGTGTTTCATTCGACACGGTGGTCTCCATCGGAGGCCGCTTCCAGCAGCGCCATGCCCCGGCTGACGTTGAGCGCGGTTCTGACGCCGTCCAGCGACATGCCCAGCTCCACCAGTGTGATCGCGACGGCCGGCTTCATGCCGACGACCACGGTGGTGGCATCCAGGATCTGGCCAATGCCCGAGATGGCGGCCAGCATGCGCCCGACAAACGAATCCACGATCTCCAGCGCCGAGATATCGATCAGCACGCCATTGGCGCCCGTCTTGGAGATCTGTTCGGCCAGGTCATCCTGCAGCGCCATGGCGGTCTGGTCTTCCATGTCGATCTGGATGGTGACCAGCAGGGTCCGCCCCATGCGCAAAATAGGAATGCGATACATGGTCAAACGCCTATCTTGGTCTTGGCAACGGTATAGCCATTGCGCTTGAGCGCCAGCGACAAGGCGTCAGCCAAGGTGGCCTTGGTGGTGACCGATTGCAGATCAATGCCCAGGTGAACGATGGTTTGCGCGATTTGCGGACGGATGCCGCAGATGATGCAGTCGGCGCCCATCAGGCGAATGGCCGACACCGTTTTGAGCAGGTGCTGTGCCACCAGGGTGTCCACGGTGGGCACGCCGGTGATGTCGATGATGGCCAGCGACGATTCGGTCTCGACGATGCGCTCCAGCAGCGATTCCATCACCAGCTGGGTTCTGCTTGAATCGAGCGTGCCAATCATGGGCACCGCCAGCACGCCCTCCCAGAGCTTGATGACCGGCGTCGACAGCTCCAACAGGTCTGCCTGCTGGCGCGAGATCAACTGCTCGCGCGTGCGCTGGTAGGCATCCACGGTCCACTGCGCCATGCCATCGACATGGAGCGACACGCTGGAGATGGCATCGAGCAAGCCTTGTGAGTCGGCAGACAGTGCGCGCTGCAGGGCGTCGAACACCGGCTGCTTGAGCCCCAGCACAAAGGCACTGGTATTTCCTGCCGTGCTGCCTTGGGCAGCGCGAGAGGCAGACAGGCTCTCCAACACGTTCTTGAGTGCCTGCCAAGCACTGGAGCCCGAGTTTTGTGCGTCGTTGGATTGGAGGGCGGGCAAGAAGGCGGTGAAAATCTCGGTCGCCTCGGCTCGCACCTTGGCCGAGGCCTGGGGCCCGTTGGTTGCCAGGACCCAGTTGTCAAGAATGGAGGATTTCTCCCGCTCCAACAACCCAACCAAAAACTGCTGATTTGTACTCACGGAAACCCCCTAGCGTATGTGAAGTGCGTTTATATCTGTAACAATTATGAGGGACTGGGCCCGCCTGCAAAGCCTGCGCGGCGCACGCGGATGCATGTCGGCGCTTTGGCTTACAAGCGCTAGGGGTGCCCAATAGCGCGGGGCTCACAAGAAACATTCCGGGAAGTGCTTACAGCGCGCATATTCCCGGTGGACGGACACGGGCCAGCCACCGGTCATCGCGCGAAGGCCATCAGCGCAGCCCTGCGTGCGCGGCCTGCATGGCAAGCCCAAGTTCCGTTCGGCGGCGATTCCCGCCGGTGTAGCCGCTCTAGGAATGCCGCATTGCGCGATCAACGCCGTATGCGCGAATTCATTGTTCGGTGGCCGGACCCATGTCAGCGCTTGGATGGCCGAGTGGCCATCAACGCAGCCACAGCGCCGCGATCACCCCCAGGGCCAACACGATCAGCACCCCACCCGAGATGCGCTCCAACCACGGCAGCGCCCGCGCAAAGCGCCGCAGCACCGCCGGGTTGCCGATCAGCGCGGCAATCAGCAGATCCCAGAGCAGCACGATGCTGAACATCCAGCTGCCATACGCCAGCTTCCAGCCCACGCTGGCATGCGGGCCCGTCAGCATGGCCGCCAGACTGGCGTAGAACAGCGCGTTCTTGGGGTTGAGGATGCCTGAGAGAAACCCCATGCAGGCAGCGCGGCGCCAGGTGGTGGCAGCTGAGGCCGCCCGGCCCGGGCTGGCCACGACGCCCAGCGCACTTTTGCCCGCATGGCGGATAAACAGCAGGCCCAGGTAGAGCAGATAGCCGCAGCCGGCCATCTGCAGCAGGGTGAACAGCCGGCTGCCCGGCTGGAGCACGGCGACACCGGCAAAGGCGGTGGCGATAAACACGCCATTGGCCAAGGCGATACCGAGGCAGGCGGCGCCAGCGCTGCGGCAACCGCTGGCCAGCGAGGTGCGGGCGATCAAAAAGAAATCAGGACCGGGGGAGAGCAGCGCCAGAAAATGGACGGCGGCGATCAGGAAAAACTGTTGCATGCAAAGGGGCCAGGCGGGTGATGGCCTTGCATGGTGGCGGCTGCCGACTGCCTTGTATTGAACGAAATTGCAGCGGTTGCTATGGGCTACGACTAATGAGCCTTACGAAAGCAGCCCGGCGTGACGCCCGTATGCGCCTTGAACACCCGCTGAAAATGCGCCTGGTCGGCAAAGCCCAGTTGCTGCGCCACCGCGGCGATACCGTCCGGCCCGCGCAGCTGCTGCTTGGCCAGATTGATGCGGTGGTTGAGCTGCCAGGCATGGGGCGCCATGCCTGTTACTTTGCGAAAGGCGCGGATGGTCTGGTAGCGGCCCATGCCTGCCAGATCGGCCAGCTGGTCCAGCGGGATGCTGGCGCAGGGACTGGTACGCAGGCAGTCTAGCGCCGGGCGGATCTGCCGCGCCAATTGCGTTGGCACCGCTGGGGCGCAGATGTGCAGGCCTTGCTGGCTGTCGAGGTCGCCGATGAACGCGATCAAGCTGGCCTCCTTGTCGGCCGCTTCTGCCTGTGAAAACAGCAGGGCATTGAGCTGGCAAAAGCGCGCGTAGCGGGCCGGGTCATTGACGATGCGCACTGGCTCGTTGGCCATGCTGGCCGGGTCGATGTATTCCTCGCGCAGCGCCTGCAGCCAGCTGGCATCGAGGTGCAGCATCTGGTAGCTCCAGGCGGCATCGGGCGCAGGGTTGCAGGCATGCACGCGCTCGGCCGGCACAAAGACCAGCGCGCCAGGTGATAGCCGGACGGGGCCGGCCTCGGCCCCGGTAAAGACGCTGTGGCCGCCATCGACCGCGCCAATGGAAAAGCTCGGGTGGTGGTGCGGCTTGTAGCAGGCCCGGCTCTGGCTGGCGCGGCGGCTTTCCACAAAGGGCAGGGCCGGGTCGCGCCAGAACGCCTGGGGTGCATTGCTGACTGGCGTTGTGGAGGACATGCAAGGGCTTTGACAGGGTCAGGGGGCAGTCAGCCGGGATTCTCGCATGGCCGCGCCCAGCCCCACCGCAGCGCCTGCCGCCCCCGTGCGATGGAACGACTGACGTCGTCAGCAGCGATGTCGGGTCAGCGGCCTGTTGCCACTTCGCGACAGAAGACGGGGTTTGCCGAAAGCAAAGTGAAATTAGTAACGAGAATCGTTATCATTGCGAGTTAGCGCTTGCTCATCTTCTGCGGTGTGGACGGGTATTTCCGATCCAAGCCGATGGATCTGCAAGCGTTTTGTTTACTTTGCTTTCCTCGTTTATGACAACACAAACCTATATCAAAAGTCGCAAACATGGTGCTCCCGTTCCTGCCCCCAAGGCCGGTCTGGTGGCAGCGACTGCCATCGCGGTACTGGGCATGCCGGCTTTGGCGCAGAACGCACCCGCACCGACCGTGACGCTGAAAGAAGTGACCGTGGAGGCACCGCGGGAGACCGGCTATGAGCCCAGCCAGCTGTCCTCGCCCAAGTTCACCCAGCCGCTGGTGAACACCACGCAGACGATCTCGGTGGTCAAGGAACAGGTCATGAAGGAGCAGGGCGCCACCACCCTGACCGAAGCGCTGCGCAATGTGCCGGGTGTTGGCACTTTCTACGCGGGCGAGAACGGCAACACCAGCACGGGTGATGCCATCTACATGCGCGGCTTTGACACCTCGAGCAGCATCTATGTGGACGGTGTGCGCGACGTCGGCGCGCTGTCGCGCGATGTGTTCAACACCGACCAGGTCGAAGTGACCAAGGGCCCCGCCGGCACCGATTACGGCCGCAGCGCGCCCACTGGCGCGATCAATATGGTCACCAAACAGCCCAACATGACCGACAGCTTTGGCGGCTCGCTGGGCTTTGGCAGCGGCAGCTACAAGCGCAGCACCATCGATCTGAACCGCAGCCTGAGCCACGAGAATGGCACGGCATTCCGCCTCAATGCGATGGTGCAGGATGCCGGGGTCGCCGGCCGCGACCAGGTCAAGAACGACCGCTGGGGCCTGGCGCCATCGTTCGCCTTTGGTCTGAACACCGATACGCGCGTCTTCCTGAACCTGCTGCACGTCAAGCAAAGCAATGTGCCCGACGGCGGTGTACTGACCATGGGCCTGCCCGGCTACAGTGCGCCCGACCGCAGCAACTATCCCGGCTATCGCAGCTTCCTGAACAGCGCATCGCGCGTGGATTCGAGCAATTTCTACGGCACGGCCTCGGACCACGACGATGTGACCGCCGACATGGTCACCTTGCGCCTGGAGCATGACATTGCACCGGGCAGCACCTTGCGCAACACCACGCGCTGGGGGCAGACCAAGCAGGATTACCTGCTGTCGGCCTTCATGGCGACCGGCTATTCGCAGAACGCCACCACCGGCGCCTGGACGCCGGGCTCCTTGCTGACGCCCAATCCTGCGGATCCCTCCACCTGGACGATGTCGCGCAACATCAATACCAAGGACCAGGTCAACCGCATCCTGACCAACCAGACCAACCTGACCACGGCTTTTGCGACCGGCTCGGTCAAGCACAGCCTGAGCACCGGCCTGGAGCTGACGCGCGAGGAGCAAACCAATTACGGCCTGGCGACGACGGGCGTGGTGCCCACCGTCAGCATCTACCACCCGGATTCCAGCGTGTCGCTGCCGTCCTATACGCGCAACGGTGCGGACAGCAAGGGCACGACCGACACCGTCGCGCTGTATGCCTTTGACACCTTGCAGTTCAATGACCAGTGGCAAGCCAACATGGGCCTGCGCTGGGACCACTACAAGACCAAGTACAACGCAATGGCCGTGTGCACGGCGACCTCCACCACCCAGCCTTGCGGCGCGAACCCGGCTGGCACCGTGGTGCCCACCACGTCGGATGGCCTGCAGGCTTCGGGCAATCTGCTGAGCTGGAAGGCCGGCCTGCTGTACAAGCCCGCACCCAATGGCAGCGTGTATGTGAACTATGCGCTGTCCCAGCAACCACCGGGCGGCAGCAACTTCACGCTGTCTGCGGTGGGCAACAATGCCGGCAATCCCAACCTGGCCCCACAAAAGGCCAAGACGGCGGAAGTGGGCACCAAGTGGGAGCTGCTTGACAAGCGGGTGCTGCTGACCGGCGCACTGTTCCGTACCGAGATCACCAACGAGATCGTGACCGACTCGGACGGCTCGGTGAACCAGACCGGCAAGAAGACGGTACAAGGCCTGGAGCTGGGCGCCACCGGCCAGATCACCCCCGCCTGGGGCGTGACTGCGGGCTACACCATCCAGAACACCAAGGTGGCCACGGGCGCCAACGTGGCGCAGGACGGTTCCAGCGGCCTGACCTACACGCCCAAGAATGCGCTGTCGCTGTGGAGCAGCTACCAGTTCTCCTCGGGCCTGACCATCGGCGGTGGTGCACGCTATTCCAGCGGCCTCAAGCGCGGCACCGATGGCGCCGTGGGCACGCCCAACTTCACCGAGTCCTACTGGGTGTTTGACGCACTTGCCAGCTACCGCATCAACAAGAACGTGGACATCCAGCTGAACGTCTACAACCTGTTTGACAAGCGCTATGTGGCAGCCATCAACAAGAGCGGCTACCGCTACTTCCCCGGTATTCCACGCTCGGCGCGCGTGACGGCGAACTTTAGTTTCTAATTCGTCTTTTTGGGTACCAGCCCCGCGTCTGCCGGGGCTTTTTTTCATGGAGGAGCTCTAACCATGATGCTGCACATTCCCCATGTACTCACGCGCGACGAGGTGGCCGCCATGCGCGCTGCCATCGATGCGGCCGACTGGATAGACGGCCGAGCCACCGTTGGCAGCCAGGGCGCGCAGGTCAAGCGCAACCGGCAACTGCCCGAGACCTCACCGGTGGCGCTGGAGCAGGGGCGCATCATCGAACGCGCGATGGCGGCCAATACGCTGTTCTTTCAGGCCGCGTTGCCGGCGCGCACGATGGCGCCGCTGTTCAACCGCTATGCCGAAAGCGAAACCTATGGCCTGCATGTGGACGGCGCTGCGCGCCGGGAGGCCGGACAGGCGCAGTGGCTGCGCACCGATGTGTCCTCGACCTTGTTCCTGTCGGACCCCGAGGACTACGACGGCGGCGAGCTGGTGGTGGTCGATACCTACGGCACGCACGAAGTCAAGCTGCCTGCCGGCGACCTGATCCTCTACCCCTCATCCAGCCTGCACCGGGTCGAGCCGGTCACGCGAGGTGAGCGGGTCAGCTCGTTCTTCTGGACCCAGAGCCTCGTGCGCGATGATGCGCGGCGCACGATGCTGTTCGAACTGGACCAGAGCATCCAGCGGCTGCGCAACCAGCTGGGCGAGACGGAAGACACCGTCGCCCTGACGGGCCACTACCACAACCTGCTGCGCATGTGGGCAGAGACCTGAGCTCTGCCCATGTCTCCACTGGGTAAAGTATTTGAAAATGAGAGTCATTAGCATTTATTTTCCTTAAAATCCCTGCTTTTGCCCGGCGCAGGCATTCCCCTCTGCCGGGTCCGAAACCTGCCTCTCTCCGCATGAAAGCCAACGCGTCTTCCTCCTCGCAGCGGGCCTACTGGCTCAAGACCTTGCATGAATGGCACTGGGTCAGCTCCGCCATCTGCCTGGTGGGCATGCTGCTGTTTGCGGTGACGGGCTTTACGCTCAACCATGCCGGGCAGATAGAGGCCAAGCCGACCGTGGTATTGCGCGAGGGCAGCTTGCCCGCGCCGCTGCTGCAGGGCCTGCAGCAGGCTGCAACGCGCCACAAAGAGGGCGCAGACGCAGCCCAGGCGCTGCCCGCCGACGTGCAAGGCTGGCTGCGCGCCGAGCTGGGCGCCGACACCCGCCAGCGTGCGGTGGAGTGGAATGAGGATGAGGTCTATGTGGCCTTGCCCCGGCCAGGCGGTGATGCCTGGGTGCGCATTGCGCTGGGCGATGGGCAGGCCGAGCATGAATCCACCGACCGGGGCTGGATCTCCTACTTCAACGATTTGCACAAGGGCCGCCATGCCGGCCTGGCCTGGACCTGGTTCATCGACATTTTTGCGGGCGCCTGCCTGGTGTTCTGCATCACGGGTTTGTTCATCTTGCAGATGCATGCCGGCCGCCGCCCGATGACCTGGCCCATGGTGGGCCTGGGGCTGCTGGTCCCGGCGCTGCTGGCGCTGCTGTTGGTGCACTGACCCCACCCACACCGACTTTTTCTGAGGAGAGCACATGACAAGCACTGTTTCGCGTTTCACCGTGGCCTTGACGGCGGTGGCTGGGCTGCCGGCCGTTGCCGGTGGGCTGAATCTGGGGGTGGAGCTGCCACGCCTGGAGGTGGCCGAATACCACCGCCCCTATGTGGCCGTCTGGCTGGAGCGCGCCGATGGAACAGTGGCGGCCAACCTGTCGGTCTGGTACGAAGTGAAAAAGCGCGATGCCGAAGGCGCCAAATGGCTCAAGGACATGCGCCAGTGGTGGCGCCGCACAGGCCGCGAGCTGAGCGTGCCCATCGATGGCGTGACCCAGCCGACCAAGCCGGCAGGCAAGCATGCGCTGTCGTTCTCCGAAGGCAGCAACCCGCTGCCCAAGCTGGAGCCGGGCCAGTACAAGCTGCAGATCGAGGCCGCACGCGAAGTCGGTGGCCGCGAGCTGCTGAGCATTCCTTTTGAGTGGCCCGCCAAGCAGGCCACCAGCCTGTCGGCCCAGGGCAAGACGGAGCTGGGCGAGATCAAGCTCGAACTCAAGCCCTGATCCACCACACCTACATTTTTGAGGAGAGTCCCCATGTTTTCTGCCACCCGTATTGCCGCCGCGCTGGCGCTCGGCTGCGCCGCCATCGGCGCCCAGGCCCACAGCGTCTGGATGAAGCCTTCGAGCACCGTGCTGTCCAAGGCGGACTGGGTCACGGTCGATGCCGCCGTGTCCAATGACATGTTCTTCTTCAACCACCGCCCGCTGGGCCTGGACAAACTGGTGATCACGGCGCCCGATGGCAGCACGGTGGAGCCCAAGAATGCGCACAAGGGCGAGCTGCGCAGCGTGTTTGACCTCAAACCCGAGCAAGCGGGAACCTACCAGCTGGCCATCGTCAACAGCGGCGTCATGGGTTCCTACAAGGATTCGGCCGGCCAGATGAAGCGGCTGCGCGGCAGCGCCGACGAGATCGCCAAGCAGATCCCCGCCGATGCCAAGGAAGTGCGCGTCGCAGAAAGCATCAGCCGCATCGAGACCTTTGTGACCATGGGCAAGCCCAGCCCGCTGCGTTTGAGCGGCAAGGGCCTGGAGCTGGTGCCTGTGACCCACCCCAACGATCTGGTCACCGGTGAGGAAGCCACCTTTGCCTTCCACGTCGATGGCAAGCCGGCTGCCGATGTCGAAGTGGTGCTGGTGCCCGATGGCAAGCGCTATCGCGATGCCGTCAACGAGATCAAGCTCAAGACCGATGCCCAGGGCCAGGTCAAGGTCAAGTTCCCCACCGCTGGCATGTACTGGCTGGACGCCGACGTCAAGGACGACAAGACCTCGACCCCCATCGCCAAGGAACGCCGCCTGGCCTATGTCGCGACCTTGGAAGTGCTGCCTTAAGGCGCAGTGGCCGGTGACTGCACAACGGACATGCGCCAGGCTGAACGCGGAGCCGCTGTGAGCACGGCACCGCGCATCCACTATGGCGCCGGCATCTGGCAGATCCCCCAGGCCCAGGCCAGGGGGGAAGGCCAGCTGGCCCCGGCAAGCCCTGCGCTGGCCGGCCGCTCCTTTGCATCCCCCGCCTGGAGGGCGCCTGCGATGCACCATGCGCAGGATGCCAGCCTGCACCGCCTGCAGGGCGCGACGATGGGCACCACCTGGTCGCTGCGCCTGGCCAACCCCGACTACGCCCCGCTGGCGCCGGTACAGGCGCTTGTGCAGCAAACGCTGGAGGCCGTCATCGCGCAGATGAGCAACTGGGAGGCGGACTCCTGCCTCTCGCGCTTCAATGGCGCCGCTGCAGATACCTGGCACGCGCTGCCCCTCGAGTTGGCACAGGTGCTGGATGCGGCCCTTTACTGGGCCCGCGCCTGCGATGGCGCCTATGACCCGACCGTCGGCGCGCTGGTGTCGCTCTGGGGCTTTGGCCCGCGTGCAGACCCGCACGCGCCGCACAGCGGCCAGCCACCTGCGCAGGCCGCTATTGACCGCGCGCTGCAGGTCTGCGGCCACCAGCGCCTGCAGTGGCAGCCGCAGCTGCGGCGATTGCTGCAGCCCGGTGGCCTGCAGCTGGACCTGAGCGGCATCGCCAAGGGCTATGCCGTCGACTGGGTCGCCGAGCGCTTGCGCGCCGCGGGCTGGCAGCATGCGCTGCTGGAGATTGGCGGAGAGATTCGGACCTGGGGGCACAAGCCCGGCGGACAGCCTTGGCGCGTGGCAGTGGCGGGTGTGGCCGGCGATGAGCCGCTGGCGGTGCCGCTGGTCGATGGCGCGCTGGCCAGCTCGGGCGACCACTGGCATGTGTTCATGCATGGGGGCCGGCGCTTTTCGCACAGCTTGGATCCGCGCACCGGCCAAGCGGTGGCCCATGCACTGACCAGCGTCACCGTCTACCACGACGAATGCATGCATGCCGATGCGCTGGCCACCGTGCTCACGGTGCTGGGGCCCGAGGACGGCTGGCAGTTTGCGCTGCAGCAGCAGCTGGCGGCCGTCTTTCACAGCCATCCCGATGCCGGGCAGCCGCAAGGCCTGCGCCGGATGACGCCGGCCTGGCAGCAGCGTTTTGCAGGCGGCATGCAGTGATGATCGATTGGATAGCAAGCCCTGCGCGGGTGGCAGGTGCCGCCGCCTTGGTGGCTGGATATACGCTCTTGTGCGCCGCTGTGGCCGGGCGCTTGTGGCGCCAGCGCCGGGCCGAGCGCCAGGAGCAGCTCGCGCTGCAAGCGGGTACGCAGCAGGGCGCGCCGGTGTTGGTGGCCTATGCCAGCCAGACCGGCCGGGCCGAGGCCCTGGCGCATGAGACCGCGCGCGTGCTGCATGCCGGCGGCTGCGCGGTGCAACTGCGGCCGGTGCAGGCGCTGCGCCTGGCCGACCTGCAGGCCTGCGCGCAGAGCCTGTGGCTGCTGTCCACCACCGGCGAGGGCGATGCGCCCGACGACGCGCTGCCATTTGTGCGCCAGGTGCTGGAGCAGGCGCTGCCGCTGCCCGGGCACAACGCCCATGTGCTGGCGCTGGGCGACAGCGAATACGCCGCCTTCTGCGCCTTTGGCCTGCGCGTGCAGCAGTGGCTGCAGCAGCAAGGCGCCAAGGCCGATGTGCTGTGCATGGACAACGGGGATGAGGCCAGCTTGATGGCCTGGCAGGGCCAGACGGCCGAGTTGCTGCAGTTGCTGACCGGCCAGGCCGGCGATGGCTGGAGCCAGCCGGAAGCCGCCCAGCCCTGGGTGCTGCGCCGCCGCCAGTTGCTCAACCCCGGCAGCCAGGGCGGCCCGGTGTACCTGCTCGACTGGCAGCCGCAGTCGGGCTCGTTGCCGCTTTGGGAATCCGGCGACCTGGTATCGCTGGCGGTGCCGGCCGATCCGCAGCGCAGCCGCGATTACTCCATCGCCTCGGTGCCCGAAGATGGCTGCCTGCAATTGCTGGTGCGCCAAAGCAGGCGTGCCGATGGCACACCGGGCCTGGCATCGGGCTGGTTGTGCGAGGGCATGGCCGTGGGTGATGTGCTGCCGATGCGGCTGCGTGCGCACAGTGGATTCAGGTTGGGTGACAACGCCGAGCGCCCTTTGCTGCTGATCGGCAATGGCACCGGCTTGGCAGGGCTGTGCAGCCATATCCGCGCGCGCATGGTGCAAGGGCGCTCTGACCAGTGGCTGGTGTTTGGCGAGCGCCGTGCCGATGAGGATGCGCTGCTGGACGCACAACTGCAGCAGTGGCTGGCCGCTGGCCAGCTGGAGCGCCTGGACCGCGCCTGGTCCCGCGATGCCACCGACCCTTGCTATGTGCAGCAGTTGCTGGAGCGCCAAGCGCAGCGCCTGCGCGACTGGGTCGCGTGCGGCGCTGCGATCTATGTCTGCGGCAGCCAGCAGGGCATGGCGCAGGGCGTGGATGCGGTGCTGCGCCAGGTTCTGGGTGCCGCGGAGGTGGATGCGCTGGCGCTGGCCGGGCGCTACCGGCGTGATGTGTATTGAGAGCTCGTCTGGCTTGACAGCTTAGGCGGTGGCCAGGCTGCTGTCGGCCTTGCTCGCCAGCTCCGTTTTCTCAAACGCAATGGCTGCCCCATGCGCCAGCTTGGCAGCAGCCTGGTCCCAGCTGCCCGTGCCACCCTTGAGCGCAATCACGAACGGCCCTTCGCCCTTGCTCTGCAGTTGCGGCGCCGTCTGCGTCAGCTCCAGCACGCTGTTGCCCAGCGCAATCGTGGCGCTGCTGCCGCCGTCAGCCGCGTGGATGTGCGCGCCATCGCCCAGCAAGGCGCGGTAGCGCTCCAGGCTTTGCAGCAGGTCGCTGACGGCGACGGTCAGGCGCGCCACACCGGTGGCGCCGTTGGCATGCTGGCGCACTTCACCTTCGGGCACGCGCAGCTTGCGTGGTGTGATGTCGCCGCAGAGGAAGGGCAGGTCATGCGTGTGCGGGCGGCCGGTCTGCCATTGCAGCTTTTCGCCATCGGGGCGCAGGCGGCCGCCATCCAGCGGGCCTTGCAACTCCAGGCCGCGCGCCTTGGCCGCAGCAATCACCTCGGCGGTGCTGGTGGGCAGCAGCGCAAAGTCGATGATGCCTTCGCCATGCTGGTCCAGCAGCTGCCACCAGCGGTCTTGCGGCGCAGGGCTGCGCCAGGCGATCAGCTCGAAATAGGCGCCATCTTCAAACACCACCAGCGCATTGTGGGTCGGGCGGCCGGGGTGCTCGCCGCCGCGCACAACGGTAAAGCCGAGGGCCGCGTAGTCGTCAATGGTTTTGTCGAGGTCGTGGACCGCGATCACGATGTGGTCAAGTGTCAGTGCCATGGGATAGATCCGATAAAGGGGAGGGAAGGGTTCAAGCCGCTTGCTTCTGCGTCTGGGCCAGCGAATCGCTGTGCTCAACGCGAGCGCGGATGGTCTGCGGCTGGCGCAGCAGGTTCAGGATCGGGCAGGTCCGCTCGACGGCGGCAAACAGCGCATCGATGTCGGCGCGCGGTGCGGGCGAGTCGATATGCACGGTGTAGGCAATGTCATGGGGCCAGACCGGCGTGGCCTCGTGGCCGGGCTTGCCGGCGCCCGGGTCGATGACACCGCTCACCTCCACCTCCAGGCTGGTCAGCGGTACCTGCTGCGCCGATGCCTGGATCAGAAAGATATGGGTGACGCAGCTGCCCAGCACACCCAGCTGCAGCTCGGGCGAGCTGGGGCCCAGGTTGTAGCCGGCAAAGCTCGGCGGGCTGTCGCTGATGACCTGGTGCTCGCGGATACGGATGCGGCGCACGCCGCTGCGCCCTTCGGCGCTCACGCTGGCGCGCAGGGCCGTGGCCTGGGCCGTGCCGGCATCGATCTGGGCATCGCGGGCCAACACGGCGCCGCGCTTTTCAGCCAGGTAGTCATTCAAGGTAGCAGGGCTTGCACTCATGGAGTCTCTTGGAAATGTGCTGCATCGGCGGGAGGTGATGCATGCCGAAGACCATTGTTGGTGTGGAGAGTCTGCGCGTGAACTGCGCAGATCGCATGTGCATATGCGGCTGCCGCGCATGTGCTTATGCGCAAACCCTCTATGCGGCAGCAGGCCTGGCGGCCGCGCGCTTCCTTGGTTTGCGCATATCGATGCTCCGAAAAATACCTTCTCGCCACGCGCCAAATGTCTAGCATGACAAACCCAGATGGCGGCATTTTCAACAAAGGTGCTGCTGGCCGGTGGCCGCGGTTGGCGCGCCGGTGCAGGCAAGGTTGCCCGATGGTTAGCGAGGGTGGTGTGTGGTGGTGAAAGCAAATAAATTCAAAAAATTGGCGCTATGGAGTGCGGCGCTGCTGGCGCTGAGCGGGCTGCTGTCGGCCTGCTCCAAGAACGAGGGCGTGGCCGAGGCCAAGACCGATACCGGCCCTGCCAGCGGTGGCGCGCTGGTGTACCTGGAGCAGCAGGCGCATACCAACCTCTACCCGCCAGCCGGTGGCTTCTATCCCAATGGCGGCGTGCTCAACCAGATAACAGACAAGCTCACCTACCAAGACCCCAAGACGCTGGAGATCCA
Organism: Comamonas sp. 23; assembly: GCF_049601575.1. Taxonomy (NCBI): domain Bacteria; kingdom Pseudomonadati; phylum Pseudomonadota; class Betaproteobacteria; order Burkholderiales; family Comamonadaceae; genus Comamonas; species Comamonas sp. 23. Next base: position 1,542,634 of record NZ_CP187127.1, read on the forward strand.
GCCCTGGATTGCCAAGAGCTGGACCATCAACGACACGGCCACCGAGTTCACGTTCGAGCTGCGCCCGGGCGTGACTTTCTCCGACGGCACGCCGCTGGATGCAGCAGCGGTGGCCAAGAACTTTGACACCTATGGGCGCGGCAACAAGGCGCTCAAGCTGCCGGTGTCCGAAGTCATCAACAACTACGAACGCAGCGAGGTGCTGGGCCCGCTGACGGTGAAGTTCTACTTCAGCAAGCCCTCGCCGGGCTTCCTGCAGGGCACCTCGGTGATCGGCTCGGGCCTGGTGGCACTGCAGACGCTGGAGCGCCCGTTTGACGAACTGGGTGACGCGACCAAGATCATTGGCTCGGGCCCCTTTGTGGTGGCGAGCGAAACGCTGGGCAAGGAGCTGCTGCTGTCGGCCCGCAAGGACTACAACTGGGGCCCTGCGCAGCTGGCGCACCAGGGCCGCGCGTGGCTCGATGAAGTGCGCTTTATCGTGACACCGGAGGACAGCGTGCGCATTGGCGCGCTGCTGTCGGGCCAGGCCGGTGTGATCCGCCAGGTGCAGGCCTATGACGAAAAACGCGTCGAGGAGCAGAAGTTCGTCATCTACGCGCCGTCCACACGTGGCGTGAACAACAGCATTGTTTTCCGCCCCGACAACGCGCTGGTCGCCGATCTGAAGGTGCGCCAGGCGCTGCTGCATGCCACCAATACCCAGGAGGTCGTGCAGACCCTGTTCTCGCACAACTACCCGCAGGCCACCTCGGTGATCGCAGCCAGCGCGCAGGGCTATGTCAACCTGGCGGGCAAGCTGGCCTATGACCCGCAAAAGGCCCAGCAGCTGCTGGACAGCGCGGGCTGGACGCCCGGGCCCGATGGCATCCGCCAAAAGGACGGCCGCGCGCTGGTGCTGGCTGCCTACGATTCGCTGCCCCAGCCGCAGAACAAGGAAACCCTGCAACTGGTGGCCCAGCAGTGGGGCAAGGTGGGGGTCAAACTGCAGGTGCTGAGTGGCGATGCCGGCGTGCGCGTTGTCGACAACCTGGACCCGGAAAAAACCCCGGTCGCGCCCGGCATGGTGGGCCGCGCCGATCCCGATGTGATCAAGAGCAACTACTACCCGACCAACCGCAACGTGCTGCTGCAGCAAGGCGGCGTGAGCCAGAAGGTCAAGGGCTTTGTCGATCCGCAGCTCAATGGCTTGCTGGAGGCGATTGCCGCGCAGACCGATACGCAAAAGCGCCTGGCGCTGACGGCCGAGGTGCAGAACTACCTGATCGACCAGGCCTATGTGATCCCCATTTTTGAAGAGCCGCAGGCCTTTGCCGCAGCCCCCTGGGTGCGCGAGGTGGGCTTTGAGGCGGTGGGGCGCCCGAGCTTTTACAGCACCTGGCTGGCCAAGCGCTAAGGCGCAGCCCCGCTGAGCGGCAAGGAGCATCCCGATGTCCTTCTATCCCTACCTGGCCCGGCGCAGTGCCCAGGCGCTCTTGGTGCTGTGGGCGGCGTTCACCGCGTCCTTCGTGCTGCTGCAGCTGCTGCCGGGCGATGCGCTGCTGATCAAGTTCTTGAGCCCCGAGCTGGGCCTGGGCCCGCAGGAGGTGGCCGACATCCGCGCCGCCTATGGCGCGGACCAGCCCGTGTGGCAGCAGTACTGGCACAGCCTGACGGGCTTTGTCAGCGGCAACTTTGGTTACTCGCTGCAGGCGGGCGTGCCGGTCAGCCAGGGGCTGGCCACCAGCCTGCCGCCCACCTTGCGGCTGGCGGGGCTGGGCTTTGCCTTGGCGCTGGTGCTGGCCCTGGTGCTGGCGCTGCTGGCCCAGTTGGCACCCTGGCGCTGGCTGCGCGGCGCGCTCTATGCGCTGCCTTCGGTGTTTGTCTCGGTGCCCGTGTTCTGGCTGGGCATTGTGCTGATCCAGCTGGTCTCGTTCCGCCTGGGCTGGATCCCCGTGATCAACCCCGGCAAATGGCAGGGCCTGGTGCTGCCGACCTTGACCTTGGCGATCCCCATTGCCGCGCCGCTGGCGCAGATCCTGCTGCGCAATGTGGACGAGGTGCTGACCCAGCCCTTTGTGGCCGTGGCCCGCGCCAAGGGCGCGCCGCGCCTGTGGGTGTTGCTGCGCCATGTGGCCGGCAACGCTGCACTGCCGATGCTGACGATGGCCGGCGTGCTGTTTGGCGAGCTGCTGGGCGGCGCCGTCGTGACCGAGGCCGTCTTTGGGCTCAATGGCCTGGGGAGCCTCACGCAGCAGGCTGTCGGCAACCAGGACAGCGCCGTGCTGCAGGCGGTCGTGGTCATCTCGGCCACCGCCTTTGTTTTGATCAATCTGGTGGTGGACTTGCTCTACCCGCTGTTCGATCCGCGTTTGCGCAACCGTTTGGGAGTTTGACCATGTCTGCAAGCACTTCATCACCCGCCGGCCTGGGGGCCCTGGCCGCCGAGCCGGCCCTGTTGGGCGCAGCCCGTGGCGCTGCCAGTGCGGCGGTGCAGGCGCCGCCGCAGCGGCTTGCCGCGCCGCGCCGCGCTGCGATCTTTGCTGCCGCCTTGCAGCGCCTGCGCGCCGCACCGCTGGGCCTGTTGCTGGCCTGGGGCGTGCTGGCGCTGGTGGCCTTGTGGGCCATCGCACCGGGCCTGTTTACCAGCCACAACCCGGTGCTGGGCACGGCCGGCCAGCAGCTGCAGGCGCCCAGTGCCGCCCACTGGCTGGGGACGGATGCGCTGGGGCGCGACAGCTATGCCCGCCTGGTCTATGGCGCGGTGCATTCGCTCAGCGGCGCCTTTGTGGCCGTCAGCGTGGGCCTGGTGCTGGGCAGCTTGCTGGGCCTGGTCGCAGGCGCTACGGGCGGCTGGGTGGAGGATGTGGTGATGCGCATCGTCGATGTGCTGCTGTCGGTGCCCTCGTTGCTGTTGTCGCTGTCGGTGATCATCATCCTGGGCTTTGGCACGGTGAACGCGGCGCTGGCCGTGGGGGTCGTATCGGTGGCCAGCTTTGCGCGCCTGCTGCGCTCGGAAGTGGTGCGGGTGCGCCGCTCAGACTACGTGGAGGCAGCGCTGGGCAGTGGCGGGCGCTTTGCGGCTGTGCTCTGGCGCCATGTGCTGCCCAATTCACTGACCTCGGTGATCGCGCTGGCGGCGCTGCAGTTTGGCTCGGCCATTCTGGCCATCTCCACCCTGGGCTTTCTCGGCTATGGCGCGCCACCGCCCACGCCCGAATGGGGCTTGCTGATTGCCGAAGGCCGCAACTATATCTCCACCGCCTGGTGGCTGACGGCAGCGCCCGGCCTGTTGGTCGCAGCGGTGGTGCTGGCGGCCAACCATATCAGCGCCGATCTGACCCGGAGGCGCGCATGACGGACACCGCCATTCCCGTTTTGCAGGTGGAGAACCTGTCGATCGCCTACCACGATGGCCAGGCCGAGCAGCGCACCGTGCACGAGGTCTCGTTCTCCATCGCCGCCGGTGAGGTGCTGGCCCTGGTGGGCGAGTCCGGCTCGGGCAAGACGACCACCGCCCAGTCCATCATGGGCCTGCTGGCCGACAACGGCCGGCTGCAGGCCGGCAGCATCCGCATCAACGGCCAGGACGTGGCAGGCTGGTCGCAGCGCCAGCTGCAGGCGCTGCGTGGCAAGGTGGTGAGCTTGATTCCGCAGGACCCGACCACCTCGCTGAACCCGGTGCGCACCGTGGGCGACCAGGTGGGCGAGATGCTGCGCCTGCATGGCTGGCGCGACAAAAAGCAGATTGCCCAGCGCGTGCTGGAGCTGCTGCACAAGGTAGGGCTGTCGCAGCCCGAGCTGCGCGCGCGCCAGTTTCCGCATGAGCTCTCGGGCGGCATGAAGCAGCGCGTGCTGATCGCCATTGCGATTGCGCTCCAGCCAGCGCTGATCATTGCCGATGAACCGACCAGCGCACTCGATGTGACCGTGCAGCGCCGCATTCTCGATCTGATCGACGACCTGCGCCGCGAGATTGGCACCGCCGTGCTGCTGGTGACGCACGACCTGGGTGTGGCCGCCGACCGCGCCAACCGCCTGGTCGTTCTGCAGGCCGGCCGCATCCAGGAGCAGGGGCCCACGGCCGATGTGCTGCGCAATCCGCAAAGCCGCTATACGCGCCAGTTGCTGGCCGATGCGCCATCGCTGGGCCATGTGCCGGTACGCGCGCCCCGGGCCGTGGATGCCGAGCCGGCGATTGTGGTGCGCGATCTGGTGCATGAGTTTGCGGTGGCCGGCCAGCGCGGCCTGTACCGCGCGGTCGATGGCATCTCGTTTGACGTGCCACGGGGCAGCACGCATGCGATCGTTGGCGAGTCCGGCTCGGGCAAGACCACGACCATCCGCGACGTGGTCGGCTTTGGCAAGCCCACATCGGGCAGCATCATGGTGGAGGGCGTGGATGTGACGGCCTTGCGCGGAGAGGCCTTGCGCCAGTTCCGCAAAACCGTGCAGCTGGTCTACCAGAACCCGTTCAGCTCGCTCGATCCGCGCCAGAGCATCTACGCGATCATCGAAGAGCCGCTGTTGAACTTTGAGCGCCTGGCGGCTGCCGAGCGCGAGCGCCGCGTGCACGACATGCTGGCGCGCGTAGGCCTGCCGCAAGCGGTGCTGACACGCCGGCCGCGTGCGCTCTCGGGCGGCCAGCGCCAGCGCGTGGCCATTGCCCGGGCGCTGATTCTGCAGCCCCGCGTGCTGGTGCTCGACGAGGCCGTGTCCGCCCTCGATGTGACGGTGCAGGCGCAGATTCTGGCCTTGCTCGACCAGCTCCAGCGCGAGCTGCAACTGACCTATCTCTTTATCTCGCACGACCTGGCCGTGGTGCGCCAGATTGCCGACACCGTCTCGGTGCTGCAGGGCGGCCGCCAGGTCGATGCCGGGCCGGTGGACGAGGTGTTCTCGCGCCCCGGCAGTGCCTATACGCGCGAGTTGATCGCCGCCATTCCCGGAAAAAAACACCAGCATGAACCCGAGCCCCTCTCACAACTCGCCGCCTAGAAAACGCCTGGGCTTTTTCAGCCGCCTGCTGGACCAGGCCAGCGCGGCCGAGCGCTACCGCCTGGTGACCGCGCAGATCCAGCATGCCGAAGCCCATGGCTTTGACACGGCCTGGGTCGCGCAGCACCACTTTCATGAAGCCGAAGGCGGCCTGCCTGCACCGCTGGTGTTTCTGAGCCATGTGGCCGCTCGCACGCAGCGCATCCGCCTGGGCACCGGCATTGTCACCTTGCCGATGGAAAACCCGATCCGTGTTGCCGAAGATGCGGTGGTGCTCGATCTCCTGTCGGGCGGCCGGCTGGAGTTTGGCGTGGGCACCGGTGGCACGCCCGAATCCTTTAGCGCCTTTGGCCTGCGCAGCGACGACCGCGCCCGCATCTATGCGCAGCATCTGGCCGTGTTGCGCAATGCCTGGGCCGGGCTGCCGCTGCCCGGGGGTGACCGCCTCTACCCCGCCGGGCCGCAGCTGCTGGCGCGCATCTGGCAGGCCACGTTCTCGGCCGCCGGGGCCGAGCGCGCTGGCCTGGCTGGCGACGGGCTGATGCTCTCGCGCACCCAACCGCGCAGCGCCGAGGCACCGCATGCCAGCCTGGCCGATATCCAGAACCCCTTGATCGACATCTACCTGGCGGCATTGCCGGCAGGTGCCGCGCCGCGCATCCTGGGATCGCGCACCCTGTTTGTGGGCGAAGACCGTCAGCGTGCCTTGCAGCTGGCCGAGCTGGGCCTGCGCCGCAGCCTGGCGCGTGCAGCGGCTGCCAACCCGGGCGGCCCGGCCAGCCAGTGGGGCCCGGATGCACCGCTGGCGCAGCTGCTGGCCGCCTACGACGTACATGTGGGTACGCCCGATGAGGTGATTGCCTCGCTGCGCGCCGACACGGCGCTGGCGCGGGCGACCGATATCTCGTTCCAGGTGCATTCGATCGACCCGCCGCATGCCGACATCCTGCGCTCGATCGCGCTGACCGCGCAGTATGTGGCTCCGGCACTGGGCTGGCAGCGCGAAGACGCACTGGTGCCACCTGCGGCCGCCTCTTATCCCCTGCCAATACCGGCGCTGGCCTGATTTTTTGGAGTGATGACTTGATGACTTCTGCATGGAACCCATCGCCTGGCGATGATGTGATTGACCAGCTCGCCGGCATAGCGCCGGGCAGCCACCTGGATGCCGTGCGCCGCCACCGCCTGCAGGCGCGCGAGCAGGCCCAGCAAAGCTTTCTGGCGCTGTTGGCGCCGCGTGCGCCGCTCAGCAGCGATTGGCCGTTGGCCGAGCGCCTGGCCGTCGCCGCCTTTGTGGCCGGCCTGCACCAGCAGCCGCAGGTGCAGCGCTTTTACCGCGACGCGCTGGCGGCCCAGGCCAGCCTGGCGCTGGGCAAAGCCATTGACGCCGAAGTCGCGCAAGGCCTGGCCCGTGGGCCTTACGGCCAGTACCCGCAAGGCCCTTTGAGCGCCGAAGAACAGGCCGGCCCGGTCTATGCGGTAGGCGCAGAGGCACGCGCGGTGCTGGGCGAGCGTCTGTCCGCTGGCCTGGCGCATGCACATCTGCTGGTCTTCCACCCCCGTGATGCCCAGCCCGCGCATCTGCAGGCCTTGCTCGATGCCGGCTGGAGCGAGACCGACCTCGTGGTGCTGTCGCAGCTGGTGTCGTTCCTGGCCTTTCAGATCCGCGTGGTGGCGGGCCTGCGCCTGTTGCAGGCGCATCCTGCTCCAGCGGCATCTGCCCAACAACCCACCGCCGAGGAGAGCGCGGTATGAGCAAGCACACATTGAACTACCCGAACAGCACCGCGCCCCAGGTCTTTACCCAGGCCCAACTGGACTGGCTGCCCTGGATCGAGCCGCTGCCCGAAGCCGAGCTGACCCCACGCCATATCGAAGGCCTGGTCGATGCATCGCGCGCCAAATCGCCGTACTTTCGGCTGCTGGCGCGCGATCCCGACACCCTGGGCGCGCGCACCCGCACCGACAAGGACATCTTCTACAACCCCGAGGGAGGCTTGCCCCGCGCCGAGCGCGAGCTGGCCGCTGCCGCCACCTCTCGCCTCAACGGCTGTATTTACTGCGCCTCGGTGCATGCACGCTTTGCCTCGCATTTCTCGCGCCGCGAAGACGATGTGCAAAAGCTGCTGGATGATGGCGTGCAGGCCGATCTGGGGCCGCGCTGGAACGCGATTGTTGCCGCCTCGGTTGCGTTGACCGAGACGCCGCTGGCGCTGGACGCCAGCCATATCGATGGCCTGCGCCAGGCCGGGCTGGATGACTATGCGATTGCCGATGCCTTGCAAGGCGCGGCCTTCTTCAACTGGGCCAACCGGCTGATGCTGAGCCTGGGCGAGCCAGCGCTGGAGACGGCGCCGGCCTAGAGCGGCCAAGCAGCTTGAAAAGCCCTGGGAGGAGGCGCAGCGCCACCCAGGGTTTTTTCTTGGGACGGTTGCCGCCGGGCGGCAGAAGAAAAAGCGGATACTTTGGCGCTGTATCCCTTTTAGTCCATGGCTGCCATGCTCTTTCCTCTGCATCCTTCCAGCGGCGGCATACGGCAGCAGCGACCCGTGCCCAGGCGGCGGGCCAGGGGCTCGGTATGAGCGCCTTGCAAGTCTTGCGTGCCTGGTTGGGGTTGCTGGCACTCAGCCTGGGCCTCGCTTGCGCCCAGGCTGCGCCGCCCGACTACCAGGATCTGTATGCCCACCCCGAGCGCGCCATGCCGATGCAGCAGCACTGGCAGATGCAGCCGGTGTCGTCGTCTGCGCCACCCTGGGCAGAGATCTTCATGTTCCAGATCCGCTTTGATCCCCGCCTGGTCGATCGCCTGCGCTGGCTCAGCCTGAACCCCGACCCCGACACGGCACTGGCCCCCGCTTTGTTCGATGCCCTGGATGGCCGCACGCTGTTTCTGGCACCGTCCGCGCGCAGCCTGTGCGATGGCCGCTGGCAGGTGGTGCGGGTCGAATCCATCAGCAACTCCAGCGTCAACAAGGTGCTGCAGCCCGCTACCAAGGTCTGGCTGGTGCAGCACAAGCCAGGGGGCACACTGGAGGCCACCACCGCCTATGGGCGCCTGGATGCGCAGGGCCATTGGGCCGTGCCGCCGCTCACCTGCGACGGCAGCACCACCAATGTGGTGTTCTCCGCCGATGCGCTCGCCTATCTGAGGCCGGACGATGCCCAGCCCCTGCCCTCGGACCTCCAGCTGGACCTGGTATATGCGCAGCCGGGCCTGCGCGATGCCCGGGGCCGCTGGCTGGCGCCGGTGCCGCCCAGCGATATAACGACCGCGCATTGGATGGACTACAAAAAGCAGATCATCACGCCCGGCTCGGGCGGCTCAGGCCTGATCGATCCGCAAGGGCGCATGGTGATTCCGTTCATCTTTGGCGACCTGCCCGATGCGACGGCGCAGCGCCGCATCCACCTGTGCAGCAACGCCGGGCTGCGCCTGCTGCGCGACGCCCGAACGCCCCGGGTGTGCCGCTGGCAGCGCCTGCAGCGCAGCCAGGGCGGCGAGGCGCTGCGCCCCGTGTTGGATGCTGCGAGCGGTCGCTGGGGCTACCAGAATGCGCGCGGCCAGTGGGCGATTGCGCCGCAGTTCCACGAGGCACGCCGGTTTCGCCATGGCTACGCGGTGGTGGCGGCGCCGTTTGCCGATGACTGGCGGCCGCCCGGCTGGCAAGACGCGTGGCCGATGGTCCGGCAGTACTGGCGCATGGGCCGCTACTGGGTGGCTGAGGCACTGGTGCGCAATCCCTCGACTGCCGGGCAGTGGGCCATCCGCTATGGCCTGATGAACGATGCCGGCCAATGGCTCGCGCCGCAGGCGCAACTGCCGCTGCAGATCACCGTGCCATCGCCCGCCGGTGGCCGCAATGGCCACTATGCCCAGATGCTGGCCGCCCATTTGCCGGCGCTGCTGGGCCGCCAGGTCGAGGTGACACATCTGCCCGATGCCAGCGTGGCCGACTACGAACGGCTGGCTGCCCAAGGCGGCAACCGCCAGCTGCTGTTTACGGCCATGACCCTTCCGCGCGGCGGCATCCCGGGCCTGCACCAGGGGCCTCCCATCGATACGGCGCTGCGATCGCTGCAGCCGGTGACCTTGGTCGCGTCGCAGCCCATGGTGCTGGCCATCGACAGCACCCAGGCCGATGCGCTGGGCATCCATAGCACCGATGATCTGCTGGCCTACGCCCGTGCCCACCCGGGCCGGTTGCGGGTGGGCACGGGTGAGGATGGCTGGATCGGGCAGCTGGCGTTGGCCCAGCTGCTGGCTCGCAGCGGCGTGGACCTGCAGCGCGTGGTCTTCCCCGGCAGGTACCCCGACTCCGATGTGGTGACGAAGGCGCATGCGGTGGAGCTGGTGTTGGCGCCTGTGAATGGCGTAGCCACCGCAGTGCGGCGCGGCCAGCTGCGGGTGCTGGGCACCACGGCCGACCCGGCCCATCCGCAAAGCCTCGATGGCATTACCTGGCCCACGCTGGGCGCCCATGCCTTGCTGGCCGGTTTGGCGGTCTACGACCACTTCATCCTCTGGGCCGCTGCCAACTCTGATCCCGCCGCCAACCGCGAACTGCAGCAGGCCATCGCCCAGCTGCTGGCCAAGCCCGAGGTTCAGCAGCAGCTGCAAGAGATCCAGGCCGTGGGCGGCGGCGGCTCGCCCGAGAGCCTGCTGGCGCTGGAGGCGCAGATGCGCGAGCAATGGCTGCGCGCCCAGGCCTTGACGGCGCCGTGAGTGTGATGCAGCTGCGATTGGTCAAATAAGCCTATAAGGCAGTTGCGTTAGACTGCAGCATCCTCGCGCGGGGCCTGCCCGCGCTCCCACCATGACTTTTTGCCGGTCCGGCGACTGACCATGCGACGGGTGCTCTCCAACCGCTCTCCTGGGCGGGCTGCGGCAGCCGGTGTGTCTGAGACGACCGTGCGGGCCTCCCAACACGATGAGCACTTCCTCCCCCTTGCTGACCGACAGCGCAAGAACCGATATCGCACAGCGCGCCTATGTGCTCGATACCCAGGCCGAGCTGGCCAGCACCGTGCTGCCGATGCTGGCCCACCATGACCTGCTGCGCACTGGCCTGCCGGTCGCGCAAGGCGGCCATGGCGGTGATGTGCGCGATGCGATTGCAGCAATCGCCGAGGTCGCCAGCCTGTCGCTGACGACGGCCTTTGTGTTCTGGAGCCAGCGCGCCTTTATCCACTACCTGCAAGCCAGCGGCAATGAGGCCGCGCGCGAGCGCTGTTGGGATGCCTTGCTGCGCGGTGAGATCGCGGGCGCAGTGGGCCTCTCCAATGTGATCAAGTTCCTCTCGCGCATCGAGGCCTTGCAGGTGCAGGCCAAGCCACAGGCGCAAGGCTGGAGCCTCGATGGCGTGCTGCCTTGGGTCTCCAACGTGCGCAGCCAGGGTTTTGTCGTGGCTGCCGCCGTGCAACCCGAAGGCGGGGGTCTGCCGATGGTGATGGCGCTGGAGAGCGGGCTGCCTGGCCTGGTGCGCTCGCCCGATCTGGACCTGCTGGGCATGCGCGCCAGCAATACCGCTGCGCTGCAGCTCAACCAGGTGGCGGTGCCAGCGCATGCTCTGCTGGCCCAGGCCGGGCCGCCCTACCTGAAGGCCGCGCGCCCAGGTTTCTTGGGCATGCAATGCGCGCTGTCGATCGGCCTGGCGCGGGCCGCGCTGCAGGCCGCTGCCCAGGGGGGGGGCGCGCGTGGCCCCTTGCACGGACGGGTGGTGGAGGCGCAGAAGCTGCTGGGCCAGATCGAGGCCGAGCTGCTGGACGGTGTGCTGGGTGACCGCTGGGTTGCTGATGTCAGTCCCTTGTTTGCATTGCGCATGCGCCTGGCGGGCTTGGTGCAGCATGCGCTGCAGCTGGAGCTGCAAGCCACCGGAGGCCGCGCCTATCTGCAGGACCAGCAGCCCGATTTTGGCCGCCGCTGGCGCGAGTCGGCCTTTATCCCGATCGTCACGCCCAGCCTGACGCAGCTGGAGGGCGAGCTGGCCCAGCATGCCGCGCAGGTGTCGGCATGACGGCAGCCCTTGCACCCCGCCAGGCCTTGCAGGGCCGGGGCCTGGCCTATGGCTACCGGGCCGGTCAGCCGGTGTTTGCCGGTATCGATATCGATATCGACAGCCAGGAGATTGTGGCGCTGCTGGGCGGCAGTGGCTGCGGCAAATCGACCTTGCTGCGCACGCTGGCGGGGCTGCAGCCGCCCGATGCGGGAACCCTGCAGTTTCTCGATGCGCCTTTGCGGGCGCCGCACCCGCGCGCCGCCGTGGTGTTCCAGCAGGCCAGCCTGCTGCCCTGGCTGAATGTGCAGGACAACGTGGCCTTTGGCCTGGACTTCAAGCACCAGCCCCAGGCCACGCAACCGGTGATTGCGCAGCGCGTGCAGGCCAGCATCGAGGCCGTGGGCCTGCGCGGCAAGGAAAAGCTTTTTCCAGCCCAGCTCTCGGGCGGCATGGCCCAGCGGGCGGCGCTGGCCCGGGCGCTGGCGCGCGAGCCGCGCCTGCTGCTGGCCGATGAGCCTTTCTCGGCGCTCGATGTGCTCACCCGCAGCGACATGCAGGCGCTCTTGGTGGAGGTCGTGCACCGCTGGCATACCGCCGCGCTCCTGGTCACCCACGATATCGACGAGGCCCTGCTGGTGGCAGACCGGGTGCTGCTGATGGGCAGCACACCCGATGTGCAAGCCGGCGCTGGCCGCATTGTGCAGAGCTGGCGCATCGACATTCCGCACCCACGGCGCATGGACGACGAGCGCGTCGCTGCGATGCGGCTGGAGATCTTGCATGCATTGCAAAGCCTGCGCGGGCAGGCCACGGCCGTCTGACAGACCTGAGACACCCCCCAACGACGAGGAGAGAGAACCATGACTTACCAACACATTTGCGCCTCCAGCCACTGCGACTGCGGCATCAGCCGGCGCGACTGGCTGCGCATTGCCGCCATCAGCGGCGCAGCGGCCACGCCTTGGCTGCGCGCGGGCGATGCCTTCGCACAAAAGTTCAAGGGCGACGATGTGCCCGTGCGCATCGGCTACCTGGCCATTACCGATGCCACCCCGTTCTTTGTGGCGCACAGCCGCAAGCTGTTTGAGGCCGAGGGCCTGCAGACGGAAAAGCCGCGCCTGTTTCGCAGCTGGGCGCAGCTGATCGAGGCCTTTATTGCCGGCCAGGTGAACGTGGTGCACTTGCTGTCGCCCACCACCTTGTCCGTGCGCTACGGCTCCAAGTTTGGTGCCAAGGTGGTGGCCTGGAACCATATGAGCGGCTCGGCCATCACGGTGGCCCCCCACATCAACAATGTGGCCGATCTGGCGGGCACCACGTTTGCGATTCCGTTCTGGTACTCGATCCACAACATCCTCATCCAGCAGGTGCTGCGCAAGAACGGGCTCACGCCGGTCAGCAAGCCCAAGGGCACGGCGCTGGGCGCCAAGGAGGTGAACCTGGTGATCGTGCCGCCCGCCGAGATGGTGGCCGCGCTGGCCTCCAAATCGGTGTCCGGCTTTATCGTGGCCGACCCGTTCAACGCGGTGGCCGAGACCATGGGCGTGGGCAAGGTGGCGCGCTTTTTGGGCGATATCTGGAAGGACCATGCCTGCTGCCTGGTGACCTTGTCCGAGCGCGACATTGCCGAGCGCCCCGAATGGGCCCAGCGCGTGACCACGGCCATCGTCAAGGCGCAGCTGTGGACGCGCGACCACATGGGCGAGACGGCCGAGCTGATGTCCAAGGACGGTGCCAACAAGTACACGCCGCACCCGCTGCCGGTGCTGCAAAAGGTGTTTGACCTGAAGGACTTCGAGCAGTACCGCGCCAAGGGCGTGCTGCAGCACCCCGAGTGGAACCAGCGCCGCATCGATTTCCAGCCCTATCCCTTCCCCAGCTACACGCAGGAGCTGGTCAAGGCCATGCAGGGCACCTTGATGGAAGGCAATGTGGACTTTATCCGCGAGCTGGATCCGGCCTTTGCTGCCAAGGACCTGGTCGATGACCGCTTTGTGAAGCAGGCGCTCAGCCAGGTGGGTGGGCTGAAGGCCTTTGGCCATGCCGATGACTTCAGCCGCAAGGAAGTGATCGCCGCATGATGCAGGCTGGCAAACGCTGGGCGGCGCGCCTGGCCTGGCCGCTGCTGGGCATGGCCATCACGCTGGCGCTGTGGGCGGTGGCGGCCCGGCTTCTGTCCGATGTGGAGGCCATCCGCGCCGCCTTTGCGCCGCAGGCAGGGCTCCAGGCGCTGGTGCATCTGCTGGGCAGTGGCGAGCTGTGGCCGCATATCCGCATGAGCCTGGAGCGCATTGCCATTGCGCTGGCCCTGGCGCTGGCCATCGGTGTGCCGCTGGGGCTGTGTCTGGGGCTGTCGCCGCTCTTTGCGCGCATCAGCGGGCCCACTTTTCAGTTCTTGCGCATGGTCTCACCGCTGTCGTGGATGCCGCTGGCGGTGATGGCGCTGGGCGTGGGCGAGGCACCGGTGATTTTCTTGCTCAGCTTTGCCACCGTCTGGCCCATCATGCTCAACACCGCCGCTGGTGTGGCTGCGCTGGACCCGGCGTGGATGCGGCTGGCGCACAGCCTGTCGGCCACGCGCTGGGAGACCATTGCCCGCGTGGTGCTGCCCGGCTGCATCAGCCATATCCTCACCGGCTTTCGGCTGGCGGTGGGCATTGGCTGGATTGTGCTGGTGCCCGCCGAGATGCTGGGCGTCTCCAGCGGCATGGGCTATTTTGTGCTGGACACGCGCGATCGCCTGGCCTACGACGAGCTGATGGCCGGCATTGTCGTCATCGGCTGCCTGGGCTTTGTGCTCGACTGGCTGGCCCGGGCCCTCAGCAGCCGCTGGACGCAGCGCGGCCAGCAGGGCTGAGCGCCTGCCCCGCCGCTGCCAGCCTCGCTGCTCCTAATCAGTGCGGCGCGCTGCTGGCGCCGCGCTTGCTGCGCAGCGCCAGTTGGTGGATGCCGGCAAAGTCAAATTGCTCGAGCCGGTCCAGCAGCTGGGCGGTGAACAGCGGATGGGCTGTGTGGTCGGTGTGGCGGTTGATCCAGCCTTCGATATCGGTGAGGCGCCCATGCAGGGCCAGCTCGGCGAGCTCATCGAGCGCTGCATCGCCAGGGGTGGCTATCGCAGCGACGGGCGCCAGCGCTGCGCGGGCCGGCTGCCCCGGCTGCGCCGTGGCCGCTGCGCCGCCGCCGTCGATGATCGGCACGGACAGCTCAAAGGAAAAAGTGGTGCCCTGGCCGGCGGCGCTGCTCACCTCCAGGCTGCCGCCCATCGCCATCAGAATGCGCTGCGAGATGAACAGGCCCAGGCCCGTGCTGCCGCCCTCGGCCTGGATTTGCTGGAAGGCGTCAAAGATATCGGGCTTTTGGGCCAGATCGATGCCGATGCCGGTGTCGGCCACGGCCACATGGAGCACGCAGAACTCGCCCTCCTGGCGGGCGTTGACCGACAAGGTCACGACGCCATCGCGGGTGAACTTGGCGGCGTTGGACACCAGGTTCAGCAGCACCTGCTGCAGGCGCTTGCCGTCCATCGCGATGCGCCGGGGCAGGGCGCCGCTGACATGGCTGTGGAAGTGGTTGTTCTGCTGCGAGCACAGTGAGACGGCGTAGTCGGAGATGTCGTCCAACAGCGCCTGCAAATCGAGGGGCGCGGGGCGCACGGCCAGCGGTTGCAGCTCGGACTTGGCATATTCCAGCAGCTCGTCGATCAGGTCCAACTGGTACTTGACACTGCGCTGGATGGTCTTGACCAGGCCCTGCTGCTTGTCCGGGGCCTCTGTCAGTAGCAGATCCGAATAGCCCTTGATCGTTGCGAGCGGCGCGCGCAGGTCATGGCCGATATAGCCCAGCACTTCCACCTTCTGGCGCTCCTTGGTTTGGGCATCGCTCAGCGCCGTGCTCAGGTCGGCATTCAGGGCCGACGTGACCATGGCCGCGTACTTCTCATCCTGGCGGCGCACCACCATCTGGCCCAGGATATGGCAGGACAGCAGGATCAATACCGTACCGACAGCGGCGACCAAAATGGCGGTCCACAGGTGCTGCTCGCGGATGGCCGCCAGGGGCTCCAGCGACGCCAGGGTCAGCAGCTGGTATTGCCGGTTGTTCAGCGGCTGGCGCTTCATCACATAAGGCGTGCCGTCGATCAGCCATTGACCCTCCATGCCTTTGGCCGCGATGGGCTGGATGTCCATGGCATCACCGAGTTCTTCGCCGTCCTCATCGTCCGAGGGGTGCAGCACGCCGGCGGGCAGCATGGCCGCCACATTGCGCAGCATGAAGGGCTCGGACGAGCTGGTGGTCACGCGCCCCTGGCGGTTGACGATCAGCGCAATATGCCGGCCGGTCAGGTAGTGCGCCATATCGGGCGCATCGAACTTGACGGTGACGGAGCCCTGCACGACATCCTGGGCATCGTCGATGCGGCTGGCGACAAAGTAGGATGGGGTCTTGTTGATGCGCGCAATACCAAAGGAATGGCCGCTGCCATCGCGCAAGGCATTGTTCAGGTAGATGCGGCCCGAGTAGATCATGCCGACGATGCTGTCGGGTGCAGCCCAGTTGCTGGCCGTGATCGTGTCGTCGGACAGGTTGTTCTGGTAGATGCGGGCATAGCGCAGGTCGGCCCCCAGCGCGTCCATGAAGTCGCCTACCTTGCGCACCAGCGGGTCGGTGGTGAACTGGGCCGCGCGCTGCTGGCGGGTCAGCGCTTCGAGGCCTGGCGGGTCCTCGCGGTAGCGCGTGGCCAGCTCAATCACCTGGCTTTGGCTGGCCACCATATTGGCCACGCTCACCATCTGGGTAAAAAGCCGGTCGACCACGCGCGCCGTGGTCTCGGCTTCGTAGGCGGCGCTGGAGGCCTGGCTCTGGGTCCACTGCGTGGCCACGCGCTGCGATAGCCACCAGCCCAGACCTGCCACCAGGCAGAGCCAGAAAAGCACGAGCGCAACGGTGGCGCGGCGCACCAGGGGCAGCATCTCCCGGCCGCGTTTCATCGCAGCGGGTGGATTGCTGGCAGCAGCGCTGCTTGGGTCAGCGAATGGCGAAGGCGGGGCAGGTATGTCCATGGTTTTGATGATGCGCAGAGTCAGGTAGCACAGGCCACGGGTGCAGGTCACCGATGCCGAGGTGGGTAGGGCCCAGGCCTCAACGGAACTTGGAAGCGACCAGGTTTTGCAGCACCTGGGGATCGGCCTGGCATTCGCTGCGCAATTGGGTGGGCGATTTTTGCCAGAACTTCTTGAACTCGGTGGAGAAGTTGGCCGAGTTCAGATAGCCCACTTCCAGCGCCACATCGGCAATGCTCAAGGTGCTTTGGGCCAGCATCAGCGCAGCTCGGCGCATGCGCTCCTGGCGGATGAATTCAAAGGCCGACAGGCCGTCGCTGGACTCGAACACCATGTTCAGGCGCCGCATGGACAGGCCCAGGCTGGCGGCGACGTCCGAGCTTTTCAACTCGGGGTTCTGGATATTGCCCAAAATGTATTCGGTCGCCACCTGCTTGAGCGTGAGGTTGGCCGGAGACTGGCTTGGCGGCGCGGCGGCTCCGTCTGCCTGCCCGTCCGGCCCATCCTGGCCTGGCGGCAGGTTGTGCCGGGCCAGCATCAGGTGGATGCGCACGCGCTCCTGGATCTCTTCGACGAAAAAGGGCTTGGTGATGTAGTCCACGCCACCGGCGCGCAGGCCCGAGAGCCGGTCGTCCTGCTCGATGAGGGCCGACAGAAAAATGATCGGAATGTGCTGGGTCGCCGGGTTGGTCTTGAGCAGGCGCGCGATCGTGATGCCGTTGCGCCCAGGCATGCGCACATCGAGCAAGATCAAATCGGGCAGCAGCACCGCAGCCCGCGCATAGCCTTGGTCGCCATTGAGCGCGACGCTGACCCGGTAGGAGGTATTGCGCAATGCGGCGACCAGCAAACGTAGCTGGTCTGGATCATCGTCCACGATCAACACATGTGGAGACTGGATATCTGCATTGCTCATAGCTTCTGTAGAACCTTGATACACCTTTAACGGTTGTCAATTGTCACACATGGGGTCTGGTGTCTTGCTTGTTTGTTTTAAATCAATGTTAACTGCGGCATCCATGATAGGAGCTTCACAACGCCTGCGAAAACGGGGTTTGGCTCTATGAGTACGCCTGTTTTGGTCGCTTTTCGCTGGTTTTTTTTAAATGTCTTTGGTATGTTTTAAATTTCTTGAACTTTATAGAGAAATTGGATAACAAAAAATGTTACCTATTTCCAGTCCTGAGAGGGCCGTGCCGATCTCAGCGCTGGCCGAGGCGCGGGTGGGCTGCTTGCAACGGGGCAGACGCTGCAAAACCGCTGACGAGCAGTTGGGCAGGGGGCGGCATCCCACCCCCAACGCATCCTTTGCTGGCGAGCCTGTGTGCTTGGCCCAGCGAGGGCTTGCACGATCGGGCGCATGCCACTGTCGCCCGCTCCCGTGCCCAGGTCAATGCGGGGGCTTTTGCACAGGGCCCCTAGTGGTGGCCATGCTCGGCGACCGTACCAAGGCGCTGGCGACGCTTGGCCGCATGGGTGTCCCACAGCGCCACGCCCAGGATGAGCAGTGTCGTCAGCCAGCCCAGCACCAACAGATTGCAGACCTGGCCTAGAGTCACCAGCACCAGCACCAGCAGCATCAAGGCGCCCCGCCAGTGCGACGCGGGGGGCGCGCTATAGACCGTCTTCTTATAGATGGCACTGCCTAGTGGTGGCCATGCTCGGTGACCGTACCAAGGCGCTGGCGACGCTTGGCCGCATGGGTGTCCCACAGCGCCACACCCAGGATGAGCAGGGTCGTCAACCAGCCCAGCACTAACAGATTGCAGACCTGGCCCAGAGGCACCAGCACCAGCAGCATCAATGCGCCCAGCCAGTGCGATGCGGGCAGCGCGCCATAGACCGTCTTCTTGTAGATCGCACTGCCCAGCAAGTAGATGGCGGGACCGGCGAGCAAGATGGCGATCTGCGGCGCCGCAGCGAGCGCATGGGGGTGTGCCAGCACCAGGTCGTTGCCCACCGCAGAGGCAATCACCCCGGCGATCAAAATGGCGTGCACATAGTGGAAGTAGGCGCCAATGCGGCCCGGATCAGCGGCGCGGGTGATGGCCTCGGTGGCATCCTGGCTGGAGGTGCCAAAGTACAGCCACCACATCGCCAAGGTGCCGATAAAGGTGGCGCCCAGCGCCATCAGCACATCCCACTGCCAGGTCTTGGTATCGGCCAGCGTGGCGCCGCTGGCCAGCAGCGTCTCGCCCAGTGCCACGATCACGAACAGCTGGCAGCGCTCGGCCATGTGGCCGCCCTCGATGGTCCAGTCCTGCGTCTGGCTGCGGCCCAGGCCCGGCAGCGCAAAGCCGAACATCGGTGACACATACTCGCACAGCACGGCCACCAACCACAAAAGCAGGCGCAGTTGCGGGTCCGCCAGCCCTCCCGCAATCCAGAACACAGCAGAAATACAGACCCAGCCGAGCATGCGGCGGAAGTTGTGTGCCAGCGGGTGCCAGGCCGGCAGCTGCGACCAGATGAACGCGGTGCGTCCCACCTGCATGGCCACATAGGCCAGCGCAAAGACCAGCCCGCGCTCGGCGAAGGCTTCGGGAATGCTGGAGGCCATCAGCAAGCCCAGCAGCATGGTGGAAAACAGCATGCCGCGGATACGGGGTGTCTGCGGGTCGAACCAGTTGGTGACCCAGCAGGTGTACTGCCAGCCCAGCCAGACGGCAAACCAGAGCACCAAGGTCTGTGCCACGCCCATGAAGCCCAGATGGTGCAGCAGCTCATGGCTCAGCTGGGTGACGGCAAACACATAGACCAGGTCAAAGAAGAGCTCTTCATAGGTCACGCGGGCGTGGTGACCGTCACGCTGGCGCAGCAAGGGATGGGAGAAGGCGGGAGTTATCGGCATGGCAGTTCTGCAGTGGCTGGCAGGCCCTCAGGCCTGCGAGAGGATGCGGGTGACAAAGGCGGCCAGCAGCACTGGCACCATCAGCACGATGAGCAGGATCAGCGCTTCGTCGCGCACGCTGTAGCCTGCCTGGGTGACGCCGACCCACATATTGGTGCAGGCAATGAGCAGCCACACCGGCATGAACAGCTTGGCCGCCACCACCATGCCTGCCGTGCTGGCCGACCACAGCCAGCCAAACAGCACAAACACGGCGAGCAGCAGCAGGCCCCCGCCCGTGACCATCAGTACATGCATATAGAAGCTCTCAAAGGTTCAGGATCCATGGTGGCGCTGGTGCACAGCAAGACTGGCGCTGCAAACCCATTGCCCGTGGAGGGGCAGGGATAGGCATCAGCGACACCGCGTTTTGTGGCGGGCCATAGCCCTAGCCTCAGCCCCGCAAGACCATGCCCGCGTTGCGACCCAGGCCGGCGCCAGCGCTGCTCCCGGGCGCCTGCCATGCAGCGCGCGGCAGGCCCCCAGCCAGCATCTTTTACTTCGTGGTGTAGCCGCCGTTGATCAGGATCGTCTGGCCGGTGATCCACCAGCCGTCGGTGACCAGATGGCGGATGAAGGGCACGACATCCTCGATATCGGTGAGGCCCGTATTGCTGAAGCCCGACAGCGCAGCGGCTGTCTTGTGGTAGGCCACCGCATCGGCCCCTTCTGCGGGGTAGAAGAAGTTGGTGTCCATGGGGCCGGGGCCGACGGCAGTGACCGAGATGCCGCGTGCGCCAAACTCCTTGGCCGCTGCACGGGTGTAGTGCTCGACAGGTGCCTTGGTGCCGGCATAGGACGAGTAGAACGGGGTGAAGGCCCCCAGCAGCGAGGTCACCAGCGTGACGATCTTGCCGTTGTCATTGAGGTGCAGGCCCGCTTCCTTCAAAAAGAAAAACGCCGCCTTGCTGTTGGCATTGGACATCTCGTCGAACTCGGCCTCGGAGATATCGACCATCGGCTTTTTGAGCACCTTGCCGACGGTGTTGATGGCGATATCGGGGCGGCCCAGTGCCGCCACCGTGTCTGCAAACAGCTTTTGTACGGCAGCTGCACTGTTCAGGTTGCCTTGCAGTGCGATGGCCTTGGCGCCCAGCTTCTCCACCGCTGCCACGGTGGCCAGTGCTTCATCACGGCTGGCGGCGCTGTTGTAGTGGATGGCTACAGCTTTGGCGCCTTGGCCGGCCAGATCGCGGGCAATCAGGCCACCGAGGTTTTTGCCTCCCCCTGCAATCAGAACGACTTTGTCTTTAACGGTGTGGGCTTTGCGCATGCTGCATCTCCAAATGAGTGATGGGAATCGATGGGTATCACAGTGGAGATTTTTATTGCCTTATTCAATCGTCTGAATTTGCAAAGCGGATGAAGCTTTTGCTAAAACAGCGATTGGTCATTGATTTTTTGTATGCAAGGACCATGGCGTTCATCCGGGGCTTGCCGGCAATGCGCGCTGAATGGCCATGGCCCGAACGGGCTAGGCCATGGATCGCAGCCACGCCAGCAGGTGGTGCTGCACACTGCCTGGCAGCAAGGCATGGGGCGAGAGCAGGCAATACTGCGAGCCGTCCTCGACAAAGCCCAGCGGGGCGACGAGCAGACCGTGGTTAATGTCGTCCTGCACCAGATGCCAGGGGCCAATGGCGACCCCGAGCCCGGCAATGGCCGCTTGCAGGCTGAAGTAGAAATGCTCCAAGCTTTGCCCGGTGGCTGCGGGCAGCGGCCGGCCCGTAGCCGCGCACCAGTCCTGCCAGGCGCCAGGGCGCGTGCGGGTATGCAAGGGCACGGCCTTGGCCTGGAGTGCCGCGCTGCGCGGGCCCATGCGGAACCAGGCCGCTTGCTTGTCCGGGCGGCAAACCGGGCCAATGCGTTCTGCAAACAGGGGCTCGGCATGGCAGCCTGGGGGACAGGCAAAGTCATCCCGGCGAATAGCGAGGTCGATACCGCTGGCAAAGGAGAAGGGTCCGCCACCGGCGACCAGGTGCAGCTCCAGCCTGGGATGGCGCGCCTGGAAATCCGGCCAGCGCGGAATCAGCCAGCGCATCAGCAAGGTGGGCTCGCAGGACAGCACCCAGCGCCGCTGCTGGCGCGCGCGGGCGCGCAGACCGGCAATGCCCTGGCGCATCAGATCCAGCCCCTGGCTCACGGCCTGGGCCAGTGCCCGGCCCTCCGCCGTGAGAAAGACGCGCCGGCTGCGCCGCTCGAACAGCGCCAGGCCCAGGTCGTCTTCGAGCAGCCGCACGGCGCGGCTGACGGCGCCATGGGTGAGGTGCAGCTCGTCTGCAGCGCGGCTGAAGTTCTCCAGCCGGGCGGCGGCTTCAAAGCAGCGCAGCGCCAGCAAGGAGGGCAGGCGGCTGTCAGTGAATGGTGAGTCTGGCTCACCATGGCTGTCAGAAATCATCGTTTTTCATGGCGCAGTATTGCAGGCACCATGCGTGCAGTTGTTACTGTTGCACAGGATACGCGATGACCGAATTGTTAGCTGTTATCACCATCACCTTGCTCGCTGTCATCAGCCCGGGGCCCGATTTTGCGATGGTCACGCGCAACAGCCTGCTGCTGTCGCGCCGCGCCGGCGTGCTGACCGCTGTGGGCATTGGCTTGGGGGTGCTGGTCCATGTGACCTACACCTTGCTGGGTCTGGGCCTGCTGATCCAGCAGTCGCTGTGGCTCTTCAACGCGATCAAGCTGCTGGGCGCGGCCTATCTGGTCTACCTGGGGCTAAAGATGCTGCGCAGCCAGCCCGTAGGGGATACACCGGAGGTGGCTGTAGCACCGCTGTCCGATGCGCAGGCGCTGCGCACCGGCTTTCTGACCAATGCGCTCAATCCCAAGACCACCGTTTTCATGGTGAGCCTGTTTTTGCAGGTGGTGCAGCCCCGGACGCCACTGGCGCTGCAGCTGGGCTATGGCCTCTTTATTTCGGTCGCGCACATGACCTGGTTCAGCCTGGTGGCGCTGTGCTTCTCGGCGGGCGCTGTGCGCAGCCGCCTATTGGCGGCGCGCCACTGGATCGACCGCGCGTTTGGTGGTTTGCTGGTCGGCTTTGGCGTGTTGCTGGCGCTGTCGCGCGGCACGCGCTGAGCGCGCGACCTGGCCATCAACGCGTGTAGCGGAGGCGGCGCTGGCGTATTCCAAACCATCCCAGCAGTACTGCCAGCAATGAGAGACTGTATGCGCCCAGCGTCGGTACTGGTGTGGGCGTTGCCGCCACGGCATTGGGCTGTGGCGCGGACACGCGCACGGTGGCCGTCGCGCAGACCGCCTGGTTGGGCGCTGCCAGGCAGATGTTGTACTGGTAGCTCACCGGGCTGGTCAGCCCACCCGCAGGCGGCACATAGGTGCAAACGCCCGCCGTGCAGCTGACGGTGCCCGTCGTGGGTGGCGTGACGAGGGTGACGGAGGCCGGATCCACCACCCCACCGGTGCTGCTGTCGTTGGTGGCCACCGGCGTTGCAGCGCTGGCGGTGTTGCTGGTCAAGGTCACCCCATCGTCCTGCGCTGTGATGGTAGGGGGGACCAGCGAGAGATCCGCCGTGTTGTTGGTGCTGATCGGATCGGCAGGGCTGCCTGCTTGGGGCTGTGCGGTCACGGTATGCGTGCTGGCTGCCGTGATGCCCGGGCCAGTCCAGGTCACGGTATAGACGGCAGTCTCGCCAGAATTCAAAGCTTGAACCACGGCGCTGATGGGACCACTGCCCGAAGCGGTGGTGCAAGGCGCGCCAGAAGGCTGCAATGTGCAGGACCAGTTCGCGGTTGCGCCATTGGCCGTCGTTGGCAAGGGGTCCGACACGACGGCGCGGGTCGCGTCGGGGCCGTTGTTGTAGACGTTGAAGCTGTAGCCGTAGTTGTTCTGGGCGCCCGCGGGCACGGCGGCGACGGCGCTGGCACTGACGATGATTTCTGCCAAGGTCTGGCGGCTCATCGTGAACAAGGTGTCGTCCCAGGATGCGCGCCCATCGGTATTGGTTGCCGTGCGGTACAGGTAAAAGCGCAAGGCGTAGGGGGTGCCAGGTTGCAGCGTGATGCCGGGGCCAGGGCCGTCCGGGGGGCGGACCAGTTGGAAATCACCACCGGACACCGTGCTGACATCGTCTATCTGCTGCACCAGCGTGCCGACCGGACTGCCGCCAGCGTCCACGACGTAAGCGGCATAGCCAAAGGCGCGCGGATGCGCGTTGTTGTTCAGGTTCCAGCGCTTGGCCGTGACGACCGTATTGACATAAAACAACGCCGCCGATGCTGTCGCATCCGCATACTGCATCGTGCCGGTGGTGAACGGGAACTCGATGTACTGCTGGGCGGCTATTGCCGCAGCGGCCGTATTGTTCGCAAGGCCGGAGATGACCTGAAAATCGGGGTAGATGGGGTCGGGGCTGGCGCTCAAGCCTGCGCCAAAGCGCTGCGGGCCCGTGCTCGACAGGAATGTGCTGTCATGCGTGGGGCCCGAAACCGGCGTGGCGCCCGTACTGCCTTCTGCCGAACCTGGATACCAGTCCTGGGTCAGCGTGCCTGGCGGGCGATTGCTCATCCAGCCTGCGACCCAGCCGTCGATACCGGAATCGGTACTGGGGGCAAACACATACTGCTGCGCCACGCTGGGGCCCGCTGCGCTGGCAAGCCATAAGGCGCCGATGCACCATCCAGAGTGATTTTTTGCGCGAACAAACAGAGATGGCATGGTCGGATCCTTGGGGCAGCAGGGACCCTCGTTGAGCGGGGCTGAAGTGTCACCTGGTGATGTGTTGAAAGAAGCTGTAACTGTGGCTAGTTGTAATAATTATCACCAGGCATGCCAGTGATGGGCCCCACCATGCCCGTTTTTCTCAGCCTGTCGCGGAAATAAAACATGTGGATGGTGTTGAGAAAGGCTGCCGACCACCTGCGCTGAATCTGCTAGGCGGTGGCCTGCGCCTGCGCTGGACCCAGCCCCGTTGGCCAGCAGCAATCGCTGGCGGCGATCATGCGGCATCAGGAGGCGAAGCCGCCGATACCTTCTGGATGTAGATCTCGATCGGCCCCACTGTCACCCGGTCGCCGGTGTAGAGCACCTGGCGCTTGACCTTGGTGCCGTTGACGAAGATGCCATTGGTGCTGTCGTGGTCCTCCACCACCAATACCCCGATGTAGTAGCTGAATGCGCCATGGTCCCTGCTGACACCCTGGTCATTCAGGCGCAAACCACAGCCCTGACCACGGCCAATCAGGGTCTGACCTTTGCCCAGTCTGAGCTGGCTGGGCGATGAAGACTGGGGTGATCGAACCTGGATAAGCGCTGGCATGGAAAACCTCCCACGGTGGAAGGCCAACCTGGGAAAACAGACCCTGGTGGCTATCTTGAGACCAGGGATTCTGTATGAAATTATTGAAATGGATTGTCAGCAATCTCTAACCTTGGCCGCTGCAGATCGGTGTGGCCAGCCCGCAGAATGTCAGCGTTTGGTTTGCAATTAATTACAACCATGACGGCGCCTAGCCGGACCTGTGGCTTGACTTTGCGCAAGCAAGGCTTACATTCTTAAATCATTGACTGAATCGATTAAAAAGTCTTTTGTGAAAGGAGTTGAGTATGCAAAACCAGCCATCATTTCCGATGCTGACCATGCCGACTCGTCCGCTGGTGGCCCATCGCGGCGAGAAAGCGAAGCGCTATGTGCCTTCGGTCTCCACCGACATCAGCAAGACTTTCGAGAAGTACCGCCGGCTGGCTGCGATGCAGCATCCCAAGCCCCTGGGGGATTGATTCGGTTTCCAGCCGCGCGCATGTGGCTCACTCCCAGTCCCACAGACGTATTGCATGCGCCGCCTGCAAAGGCAGCGGCTTTATTTCAGCAAAACGCCCCAGCCTGATCGCCTGTTGGCAGCATCACTGGCGGCGGGCTCTGGGCGCAGCATCTGCAGGCTGTGTCACTGCGCGGGCGGCAGATGTCTGCCCGCCTTATCGGCACAAAAATGGGCTGCCCAGCGGGCGACTGCGGCTCGTGCCCAAAGGCCGGGGGGCGTGCGCATGGTTCTCGCCCTGGCGATGCAAAGGCCGGAGGGTTATGTGGGATGGCGTCGCGGTTGGCGGTGATGGTGTGGCCATTCAGTCCTGCTGCAGATGCTGGTAGACCGCCTGCGAAACACGCATCAGCTCGGCCCGGTCGGCATCTGCCGCTATGGCGTAACCCAGGTGGTTCTCCACCCAGTAGAAGACGTTGACAGGGCCGTCCTGGCCAAACTTGAACTGCGCATCGCTCTGGGTGCTCACCTCGCGGGTCACATACAGGGTCAGGCGCAAGCCCGCCTCGGTCTCGTACATGAATTGCGCCACCGGCCCGCTGTCGCCGGGCAGCAGGCGGCCGCCCATCAGGCGGTAGCCCAACGCATTGAGTGGCGGTGGGCGCACCTGGGTGCCCATGCGCTTGGTCAGCCAGGTGACCAGCGCCTGCTCCTGCTCGGCGCCAACCTCCACCGGGCGCCGCACATCGGGGCTGTAGACCACATGGGCAATCGCGGCGCGCTGGGCAAAACCGCTCAGGGCGCTGCCGCTGGCAGGTGGCAGCGGGGGCTGGGCGGGTCGCGGGCTGTGGGCTGCGGGCTTGCCCGCCATCGCGAGCTGGACGGCCCTGGCATCGACTGCGCCGCGGATCGACCAGGCCGCACCGGCGCTGATGACCGCCACCAGCACGCCGGCGGCCAGGCTGCGCCAGGGCAGGCCGCTGTGTGTGGGGCGCAGCGGCAGGCCCATCGGCAAGGGCTCGTCCATCACGGGGGCCAGCATCTCGCGCAGCCGCGCATTCTGCTGCTGCCAATCCTGCACCCGGGCGCGCTCTTCCGGGTGCTCGTGCAGGTAGTGCTCGACCTGAAGGCGGCGCGCGCTGGGCAATTGCCGGTCCACATAGGCATGCAGATCGGCTTCGGTCACCGGCGGCATGGGACTGGCGTCCAGGGCTTGGAGGTTGGGCTGGTCCATGGTCACTTCACCCGTTGAATTCTTTGCGCTGCATGGCTGACTTTGTCCTGCTCCTTGCGCTGGCTGGGGCTGGCCATCTCGTCGCGCAGCCGTGCGCGCGCCCGCGACAGCCGCGACATCACCGTGCCCAGCGGCACGCCGGTGATCTGTGCCACCTCCTGGTAGCTCAGCGCCTCAACGCTGACCAGCAGCAGCACCTCGCGCTGCTCGGGCGGCAGGCGCTGCAGCAGCCGGTCGAGGTCACGCACTTCCAATGCATCGGTCTGCTGGGCCCGCTGGGGCAGCTCAGGCAGCTCGTCGCCTGCGCTGTCTTCGGGCCGGCTGCGCTGGGCGCGCAGCCGGTCGATGAAATGGTTGTGCATGATGCCGAACATCCAGGCGCGCAGCTCATTGCGCTTTTGCCACATCGACAAGCGCGACCAGGCGCGCTCCAGCGTGTCCTGCACCAGGTCATCGGCGCGGTCCGGGTCACTGACCAGCCCGCGCGCATAACGCCGCAGGCTGGGGATGCAGGCCACAATCTCCGCTTCGTCCTGTGCGCGCATGGGGGCAGTGGGGTCCGGGGTGAGGAGGGGAATCAGCAGCAGCCAGCGCTTACTTGACGACGTGCCAGACGTCCTTGAAGTTGTCGCCCGTGGCGTCGCCGGCCTTCTTGTCCGCAGTATAGGTATAGAGCGGCTTGCCCTGGTAGGCCCACTGCTTGCTGCCGTCGTCGCGGGTGATGATGCTGTAGTCGCCTTCGGGCTTGGCATCGGCCGCCGCAGCGTGGGCTGGCCACAGTGCGATGCAAGGGCCGTTGCACATGCTCTTGTTGCTGCCGGCCACATCCTTGTCAAAGGTGTAGAGCGTCATGCCGCTGGCATTGACCAGCATGCCATGGGCCATCTTGGCCGCTGGCTCAGCCTGGGCCAACGGGGCCAGCAGCGCGGCCAGAGACAGAGCGATCAGGGATGCATAAGGGGTTTTCATGGTGACCATCTTTCAAGGTTGGGTGGAGGAACACCTCTGTAGACGGATGGCCTGCCGGGATTATTCCCGGCATGCTGAGAATTTTGATGGCGCGCAGTTTGCGCTGGTCTGGAGCGCTGAGGCGACGCCCAATCTTCAGACCTTATGGACCGCTTATAGCGACCAGGCCTTGAACCGACCACGGCCCCGCGCCATGCCCAGCAGTGCCAGCAAGGCCGACAGCGCCAGAAGACCCCAGGTGCCCAGGCCAGGAACAGGCGTCGGCGTTGACGCCACGGGCGCTGCCGTGATGGTAATGCTGAAGCTCTGCGTTGCGGTATGGACAGCCGCCGCCTTATCAAAGGACTGTTGCGCGCTTACGCTGTCCGTGACCGTGATGCTGAACTCTTCCGTCTGCACCGTAGTGGGCGTTCCGCTGATCACGCCGGTATTGGTGTTGAGACTGAGGCCTGCAGGCAGGTTACCGCTGAGTGCAAAGCTGTAGGGGAGCAAGCCACCACTGACTTGTATCGGTGCGTTGTAGTTCTGGCCTATGGCGCCTTGGGGCAAAGTAATGGTGGGACCGGCGCCAGAAAAGAGCAAATCTGCGCTGGGGATGACGGCAACGCTTGCAGCTGAGGCGGCGCTGCTGCCGCCCAGATTCTTGGCCACCACCGTAAAGGTGTAGGGGGTGCCGTTGGTCAGACCGGTGATCAGGCAGCTTGTCGACACCGATGTGCAGCTGCCCTGGGGCAGACCCGTCACAACATATTCCGTGATGGCCGAACCATTGTCTGCAGGTACGGACCAGCTCAGCTCTACCTCTGCATTGCCTGCAACGGCCGAAGTGATGGTCGGGGCATCAGGAACCGGCGCTGCTGCAACAAGCGTATTGTTGGATGTGCCGACGATGCCGGGGACGACTGTATCTGTAGCTACGATAGTTTGTGTACCTGTGGTGAGGAATGTTGCCGAGAATGTGCTCTGGCCATTCACCAGTGTTGCACTGGCGGGCAGCGTCGCAGCTGCATCCGAGCTGGAAAATTGCACCGTACCGGTATAGCTCGGCACTTGGTAACCTGCGGCATCGACGGCGGTCACGCTGAAATCGAGCGCCGTGCCTTGGGTTGCGGTGGCAGGTGTTTTGACGGCAAGGCGGCTGGCGGGGCCCACGACTTCGTAGTGGATGGCACCGTTCCAGACCCGAGGTTGGTATACCGCTCCCGTGTTGTTGGTAAAGGGGTATTCCATACCGCCTCCCTCGAAAAATGACAACACACTGTCTGAAGCAAAAAGCGCTCCCACATTGCTGCCATCGCTGTAGTTCAAGCTGACTTCGGTTGATGTGGAGGTGATATAGAACGCATATGTCTGATTGGCAAGCAGGCTTAAAGGGGTGTCCAGTGCTACCGGTACACCTGTACCTGACACATTTGCCGATACCGGTCCTGTTTGCAGCAAGGTCCAGTCAGCAGGCGAATTGGCATGGCCTACCCAGGTGCCGATCCTGTAGTAGATTTCATAATCCGTATTTCCCATCGGCGACATATCAAACTGCGTAATGGCAATGGCCTGGTTGGCCATGACATCGAACATATTGCCTCGATGGTTATTGCCTGCGTTATACGTGGTCGTCAGTGTGGCTGCATGGGCAAGCGCAGTACATAAAAGTGCGATGAGAAAAAGCGATGCGCGCCGCAATATGTGAAGGGATGTGTGCATGGCAAGGGCCTGGTCAAAATGGTCGGTGGTGGTCGAAGTGGTGAAGAGATGGCAGCAAGCCACCCCGTTGGGGTGGCTTGCTGCGCTTATGCGCCAGGGCGTCTGCGAACTGCAGTGAGTCCGACAAGTGCCAGAAGGGCGGACAAACTGAGTGCGGCCCATGCGGATAGCGTAGGCACCGCCGTGGGCACTGCTGCCACAACGGATTGGACAAAGGCTTCGCTCTGGAGTGCGGGGTAGTTGGCATCGCCGCTGTAACTGGCAACGAGGCTGTGCGCTCCCGCAGTAGCAGGCAGTACGGCAGTGATGGTGGCCGTGCCATTGACGAGTGCAGCACTCCCCAGCGATGTGGAGCCGTCCAGGATCTCGACCGTTCCCGTGGGCACTGGCGCTGCTTTTGCCTGCAGAGCAGCGGTCTTGTTGGGATCAAACGTCACCGATACGGTGAACGTCACGCTCTGACCTGGCTGTGAAGGGTTTTGGCTGGAGCTGATGCTGATGCCCGATCCACCTTGAGCGACAGCGACCGTCTGTTGCACCTGGGGAGCGTCGCTGTAGTTGGCGTTGCCCAGTTGGTTCGCTTTGATGCTGCAGTTGCCGGCGCCATTGAAGGAGACCAGGTTGCCGCTGATGCTGCAGACTGACAGGCTGCCGCTGTCGATCGAGAAGCTAACGGCGTTGCCAGAGGCGCCACCATCGGCTGAAACGGTATAGCTGCCGCCTACCTTGGCATTGGCGGGGATGAACGAGCTGAAGCTGATGGTCTGCGCTGCCTTGTCAATGGTGACGTTCTGAGACTGGGACGGCGCAGCTTTGTAGTTCACATCTCCAGCTTGTTGTGCGACGAGTGTGCAGATGCCGCCACTGTTGATGAAGACATTGGTGCCTGCCACCGTACAGACCGCTGGCGTGCTGCTGTCATAGTTCACGGGCAGGAAGGAGCTTGCACTTGCCTGAGGATTGATCGAGAAGCTGCCCCCGGGTGTGTACAGCTGGCTGGCAGGGCTTTGCGATGGGAAGCTGATGGATTGCAATCCCTGTTCCACAGAGATGGAATAGGGCTGGGCTCCCGAACAACCGCTCGCATCGTTCGCCGTGACCGTGAAGTTGGCGGCTCCGGAGGCTGTGGGGGTGCCGGAAATGGCGCCGCTGCTCGACAACGTCAAACCTGGTGGCAGTGCCCCCGAGGTGACGGCGAAGTTTGGAGCGCCCAGCGCGCCACTCTGGCTGAGTGTGGTGCTGTAGCTTTGGCCCACGCTGCCTCCAGCAAGGGCGCCCGCAGGCGTCAGCACGACAGAAGGGCATACATAGGGCGTATAGCTCACAGTGTCGATGCCGATGTAGTCAGAGTTCGTTCCGGACAAACCGCCACTGGTGACGAAATAACGGAAGGCCATGCGTGAGGACGTGGGGGCTGGCAGGCCCGAAACGGTGACGGAGTACTGCGTCCAGGTGGTTGGATAGACCCCCAAGGTGAGGCCAGGGTTGACACTCATCAGCAGCGTCGTGAAATCACCTACGCCAGTGCCGCTGCCGACATTTGTGCTGGCCCCATTCGTGCTGAGGCGCACTTCCAGGCGATCGGCGTAGGTGTCCGGGGAGGGCTTTCTTGTATAAAAAGTCAGCACATCGCCGTTGCGTATGGTTCGATCAGGCATGAGCAGCCAATTGCTGATCGTTCCGACACTGCCAGTGTTGTTGTAATTGGCCCCGATGTACGCATTGGCCGCGCCGCTTTGTGCGTCAAAAGGACCACCTGCAGTGGGCGGATTGCCTTGAAACCAGCCGGTGGACCCGACACCCACGCTGGCATTGCTCATTACCCATCCGCCACTAGCCAGGGTGTTGATGTCGTTAAAAGCTTCTGTAAACGCCTGAGCATGTGCACTGTGGTGCACCCCTATGGAAACCAATGCTGCAAACGCTCCCGCACTTAAAAACTGGTTCACGGCCATTTAGTACACCTTCATAAGCTTTTTACATATGTTGACATTTAAATGTGCGATGTGTGCAAGACGGTGTCAATCCCTGAAAGTGGTGATAGAGCTCACCCTAGTGCCTTCGATGGCGATATAAAAATACTGTATATTCATACAGCATTTTCGATAAACTGGCTAGGCTTGATGTCGCCATCCGGCAGCAGCTGTAAACGAAGCTCTGCGTTGGCTGCCCACAAGAAGAGAGGAGTTCGCATGATTGAAGTAGCCCATGACAACCTGAGCGATGCCTGGGAGGAGGGAGACGGTGCTGCCGCGTTGCCGCAGCTGGCCGCCGCGTCGGTGTTTCGGCAACTGGCGCACAAGCATGGCTTGCTGGCGCCGGGTGAAGAGGCCAGCCCTCAGATGCAGGCGTTTCTGGCCGAGCTGGCGGTGCTTGCGAATCTTTTTTGAGGCCGGTTCGCTGTTGGGCAAGCGGCAATCACTGCGCATTTTGACAAGGAGGAAGAGGGGCCTCATCCCTTTGATGCAGCGCGGATAGACCGCAGACTTGGCGTCTCTCTCTCCTAGGCCAAACCCGGATGTCTGCCAAATTACATTACACGCATAATGTATTTCAGGAGACCCCCCTGTTGTGCCCAACCTGCATCAGATCAAAAGTGAACAGACGCGTGAGCGGCTGATGGATGCTGCGCTCGAGGTGATGCAAGCCAAGGGGCTTGCGAGCCTGTCGATGCATGAGGTGGCCCGTATCGCGGGCATGACGACCGGAGCGGTGCAGCACCATTTCCCGTCCAAGGCCGCGCTGATGCTGCAGATCATTGAGCGGTTGGTGCAGCAGATCGACACCGACGACAGTTTCTGGCCAGCGCCGCACTGGCCCCTGCAGCGGCGCGCCGACCACTTTGTGCAACAGGCCTGGCGGCGGCTGTATGGCCAGCCCCGCTTTGCGGTGGCCTGGGAGGCCTACCTGGCAGTGCGTGCCGACGCCGCGATGGTGGCGCATATCCAGGCCGCACGCGCCCCGATCAACGACAAGCTGCTGCTGCGCATGCTGCGCAGCTTTCCCGAATGGGCCGGTGGGCCCGCCGCTGAAGCGCGCTTTCAGCTGGTGCTGTCCTGCCTGCGCGGCCTGGGCGTGCTCGCGCCGTTCTCCAGCCCGGCTGCGATTGAGCAGCAACTGCAGCAGCTGTCTGTCCTTCTTCAATCTTTTTCCAGCGAGGTGACCCCTTGATCAGAGCAACCCTTCTTGCCTGTGGCCTGTCGGCCTGGGCCCTTGGCGCCGCCGCCCAGACCCCGCTGCAGGTGATCGCGCAGCAACCGCCAGGCAGCGGATCGGACGCGATGACCCGCGCCTGGGGCGAATGCACCGGGCGGCTGATGGGGCGGCCGGTGGTTGTGCAGAACAAGCCCGGCGCCAACGGTATCCTGGCCATCAACTACCTCAAGGGCCAGCCGGCCGATGGCGCGTTTGCGATGACCATCGGCATGTCGCAGATGACGATCACGCCCTATGTGCACCAGCAGATGCCCTATGACCCGCTCAAGGACTTTGCCGGTGTCGCGATGATTGGCTCATCGCCGCTGGTGCTGGTGGTGCCGGCGGGCGCGGGCATCCACAAACTCGCCGACCTGGAGAAGGTCGCCAAGTCCCAGGCCGGCGGGCTGAACTTTGGCTCGCCCGGCAAGGGCAGCCCCGCGCATTTGCTGACCACGGCGCTGACCGATGCGATGCACTGGCCCGCCACCCATGTGCCCTTTGTCGGCGAGAGCGCGGGCCTGACGGCCTTGATGGGCCAGCAGATCCAGGCGATGACTCTGGTGCTCAACACAGCCGCGCCCCAGGTCAAGGCCGGCAAGCTCGTGCCGCTGGCGATTTTCGCTGGCCAGCGCTCGGCGGTGCTGCCCGATGTGCCGACCATTGCCGAGGCCGGTGGGCCGGCCGTGCTGGCGCGGCCGTCATGGATTGCGGTCGTGGCCAAAAAGGGCACGCCGCTGGAGGTGGTCAAGGCCTTGAACGACGCGACCAACCAGTGCTACAGCGACCCGGTCTATGCCAACAGCATGGACAAGATGGGTGTGACCTTGATGCGCAGCCAACCTGCCGATGTGCTGGGCTTTGCCGAGCGCGACATCGCTGTCTGGAAGCCTTTGATCGACAAACTGGGATTGGCCACACAATGAGTTTGGTAGAACACAGCGCCGTCGAGCTGCGCAGCCTGATCCAGAGCCGGCAGATCTCGCCGGTCGAACTGCTCGATGACTGCATCGCCCGCATGCAGGCGCTCAACCCGGCGGTCAATGCACTGTGCGCCACCGATTTTGAGCGTGCCCGCACTACCGCCCAGCTGGCCGAAGCGCAGGTGGGGCGGCGCAGCCAGCTGCCGCTCTTGCATGGCCTGCCCTTGGGCGTGAAGGACTTGCAGGCCACCGAAGGCCTGCTGACCACCAGCGGCAATGTGCGGCTGCGCGGCCATGTGCCGGGCAAGGACAATGCCTTCGTGGCCCGGCTGCGCGGCCAGGGCGCGATCGTGACGGCCAAGACCAATACGCCCGACATGGGCGCAGGTGCCAACAGCCGCAACCCGGTCTGGGGTGCTACGGGCAACCCCTTCAACCCGGATCTGAATGCCGGGGGCTCATCGGGTGGCTCGGCCGCGGCGCTGGCCACCGACATGTTTCCGCTGTGCACCGGCTCGGACACCGGCGGCTCGCTGCGCATTCCGGCGGCGCTGTGCGGCGTGGTCGGCCTGCGCCCCTCGCCGGGCCTGATCGCCAATGACGACCGGCCGCTGGGCTGGTCGGCCATCTCGGTGCTCGGCCCCATGGGCCGCGATGTGGCCGATACCGCGCTGATGATGCAGGCCAGCATGGGCCCGCACCCGATGGATCCGCTGAGCATGGGGGTGAGCCATGCGCCCGTCTGGCCCGTGCCCGAGATGGACCTGCGCGGCCTGCGCGTGGCCTATACCGAGGACTTTGGCACCTGCGCGGTCGACCCGGTGGTGCGCCGTGCCTTTGCAAAGCGCGTGCAGGCCTTGGCCGGTGAGGTGGCCTGCATGGACGCCTTGCCCTGGAACCTGGAAGAAGCGCACCGCTGCTTTGACATCATCCGCGCCGAGAGCTTTGTCGCCGCCTTTGCCGATATCTACCGCACCGCCCCCGAAACGCTGGGCCCGAATGTGCGGGCCAATGTCGAGATGGCTGCGAGCATCAGCCTGGGCGACCGGGCCTGGGCGCATCTGGCGCAGACGCGCATCCAGCGCATGTTCCAGCGCACATTCGAGCAATACGACCTGGTGCTGGCACCGGTGACTCCCCTGTCGCCCTTCCCCTGGCAACAGCTCTATGCGCAGGAGGTGGAGGGCAAGACCCAGCGCAACTACTACGAATGGCTGAGCCTGACCTATGTGGTGACCTTGGCGACCAACCCTGCGCTGTCGCTGCCCTGCGGCCGTGACGAGGCGGGCATGCCTTTTGGCCTGCAGATGATTGGCCCGTTGCACCAGGACGGGCGCCTGCTGGCGATGGCGGCGGCAGTCGAAAAGCTGGGCCTGCACAACAGCGACTTTGCCCGCCCCCGCCCCGACCTGGCTGCACTGGCCCAGCCCCGGCCCGCGCTGCGCAGCATCGTCACCCACCCGCCAGAGCTGGGTGGTGCTGCGCAGGCCAACGTGGGCCAGGCGGTGTAAGCAAAGCGGCCTCCCCTGAGACGGCAAGCCTGCCATGGCGATGGCAGGCTTTTTTCTTTCTGGTGGGAGCCTTCGCCAATCTTTGTTTAAATAGCAGGATGAACAAGGCCTTTACCAAAGAGACAGACAACGACGACGATGATGACCTGCCGCAGCTGCCCAAGATTGCTGGCGGCAAGAACTACATCACGCCCGGGGGCTACCGCGCGCTCGAGCAGGAGCTGCTGCAACTGATCGATGATGAGCGGCCCAAGGTGGTGGAGGTGGTGCACTGGGCGGCGAGCAATGGCGACCGCTCGGAAAACGGCGACTACCTGTATGGCAAGAAGCGCTTGCGCGAGATTGACCGGCGTATCCGCTTTCTGACCAAGCGCATGGAGGCGGCCGAGGTGGTGGACCCGGGGGTGCACCACGGCAGCGACCAGGTGTATTTTGGGGCGACGGTGCACTACTGCGACCAGCATGGCAGCGAGGAGTCGATCACCATCATGGGCATCGACGAGGCCGATGCCAGCCGGGGCCAGGTCAGCTGGGTGGCCCCGATTGCGCGGGCGCTGCTCAAGGCCCGCATTGGCGATGAGGTGCAGCTGCCCACGCCCGGCGGGATGCGGGTTTTGGAGGTGCTGGGTGTGCAGTACCCGGAGCCGGGGACCTCTTGAAATAGCCCGTTCTCAAAATACAAGCGCGCCTTTAAGGCGCGCTGTTGTTGGGGGGCTGTCCCGATCGCTATCGGGAGGAGCTCAGGCGACGGGCAGCACCCGGTGCGCACGCAGCACATAGGGCAGCTTGACCAGCTGGCGCAGCAGCAGCTCAACCTGGGCACGGTCCTTGACGGTCAGCACAAAGCGCAGCGCCATCGTGTCCATCGCCACTTCGTCATCCATCGTGATGTGGGTGATGTCCGAGCCCATGGCGGCAATCTCGGCGGCAATCTTGCCCAACACTCCCTTGCCATTGTTGATGGTGACGACGACGCCGGTGTCGAACTCGCTGGCGGGCTCATCGGCCCATTCCACATCGACAAAATGCTCGGCATCCTTGGCCAGCAGTCGCTTGCAGACGGCGCACTGGGCGTTGTGCACCACGAGGCCGGCATTGCGGTCCAGGTGGGCGGCAATCGGGTCGCCCGGCACGGGGCGGCAGCATTTGGCGTATTTGACAGCGGCATTGGGTGAGCCATCAAGCACCAGCGCTGAGGTGGCGGTGCTGGCGCCGGTCTTGAAGCGCTCCTGGCTCAGCAGCACAGCGTCCGGCCGCTGGCCTTGCTCGGCCAGCAGGTCCACCACCTGCTTGGCGGCAAACACGGCAATGCGCTTGCCCTGGCCGA
This sequence comes from Comamonas sp. 23, assembly GCF_049601575.1. NCBI lineage: Bacteria > Pseudomonadati > Pseudomonadota > Betaproteobacteria > Burkholderiales > Comamonadaceae > Comamonas > Comamonas sp. 23. Next base: position 1,578,135 of record NZ_CP187127.1, read on the forward strand.
TGTCGTTGAACAGCTCCACCTTGTTGCGCGCTTCAAGGCGGGTGAGCAGGCTGTCCCAGACGGCCTTGTCTTCGGGCAACTGCGAGATGCCTTCGGCCCGCATCGCCTGCAAGAGCAGGCGCTCGCCCAGCGCAGCGGTCTCGTTCTGGCCCTGGGTCTTGAGGTAGTAGCGGATCTTGGACTTGGCGCGGCCCGTGCGCACAATCGTGAGCCAGGAGGGATGGGGCGCGGCATCGGGCGAGGTCGAGATCTCGATCACATCGCCGCTCTTGAGCACGGTGCTCAGCGGCACCTGCTCGTTGTTGATGCGCGCGCCTTGCGTGCGCTCGCCCACATTGGAGTGGATCGCGTAGGCAAAGTCCAGCACGGTCGCGCCCCGGGGCAAGGTGAGCATCTGGTTCTTGGGCGTGAACACATAGACCGAGTCGGGGAACAGGTCCACGCGCACGTTGTCCCAGAACTCATGGGCGTCGTGTGTCTCATCCTGGATGTCGAGGAGCGACTGCACCCATTTGTTGCCCAGCTGCTCGCCGTTGGGCATGGCCCGCGCCTGGATCATCCAGTGTGTGAGCACGCCGTACTCATCGACCAGGTTCATGTCTTCGGTGCGGATCTGGAAATCCATGCTCACGCCCGAGGGGCCGACCAACGTGGTGTGCAGCGACTGGTAGCCGTTCGACTTGGGGTTGGCGATGTAGTCGCGGAATTTGGAGGGCACGGGGCGGAACACCTGGTGCAGCACGCCCAGCGCAGTGTAGCAGTCGATCAGGTTGGGCACGATGACGCGCACCGCGTAGGAGTCGGTCACCTGGGCAAACGACAGGCGCTTGCCATCCATCTTCTTGTAGATGGCGTAGAGTGTTTTTTCCTGGTTGCCCAGGCGGATCTTGATGCCAGATTTGGCAAAGGCCGAATCGACCTCGGCATGGATCTTCTGGACCACGTCCTTGCGCCGGTTGCGCGAGCGGCCCAGCGCCTTGACCAGCGTGTCATGGCGCCAGGGGTAGAGGTGCTTGAAGGCCAGGTCCTGCAGCTCGCGGTAGACCCGGTTGATGCCCAGCCGGTTGGCAATGGGCACATGGATCTCCATGGTCTCGGTCGAGATGCGTCCCCATTTGCTGCGCGGCATGTCGGACATGGTGCGCATGTTGTGGGTGCGGTCAGCCAGCTTGACGAGGATGACGCGCACATCGCGCGCCATCGCCAGCAGCATCTTGCGGAACGACTCGGCCTGGTTCTCTTCGCGCGAGTTGAACTGCAGCTTGTCCAGCTTGGTGAGGCCATCGACCAGCTCGGCCACCGTGTCGCCAAACTGGCGCGCAATGTCATCACGGGTGACGCCGCAGTCCTCCATCGCGTCATGCATCAGCGCGGCCATCAGCGCCTGGGCGTCGAGCTTCCAGCTCGCGCAGATCTCGGCGACCGCAATGGGGTGGGTGATGTAGGGGTCACCACTGCTGCGGAACTGGCCGGTGTGGGCCTTGGCTGCGAAATCAAAAGCTTCTTCGACCAGGGCCAGATCTGCTTCACCGAGGTAGTCGAGCTTCTCCAGAAATTCGGCGTAGGCACTCACCACTACCGGATACGACATGGCAGGCTTGGCTGCGGCGGTAGCGATGACGCCAGAGACTTGGGCGGGTGCGGAGGGGATGGACACGGACTTCACGCCTTAACTGTAGCGTGCGATGACAAATTTGTGTGAATACCAAGAAAAATGGCACCGCCATTCGGTGCCATTTTGTTGCATAAGCAGGGGCTTAGCCGGGTACTTTTTTCAGCATTTCCAGGCCTACCTTGCCTGCAGCGATTTCGCGCAGCGCGGTCACGGCCGGCTTGTTGCGGCTTTCGATTTTGGGCGTGTGGCCTTGGCTCAGCATGCGGGCGCGGTAGGTAGCGGCCAGAACCAGTTGGAAGCGGTTAGGGATTTTGTCGAGGCAGTCTTCAACGGTGATGCGGGCCATCAGGAGTTCTCCAGGGTAACAGGGATGTCGAGTGACGAGAATATTTCGCTGCGAACACGCTTTTGGGCCGAATAGCGCAAGCGTTGTGAATGTACAACGGCCTTCAAATCGAACAAAGCGCGTTCGAACAATTCGTTAATTATAACGAAGTCGAATTTGTGGACCTGCGCCATCTCCTCGCGCGCGTTCGTGAGGCGCTTTTCGATGACGTCGGAGGCGTCCTCGCCGCGGTTCTCCAGGCGCGAGCGCAGCTCTTCCCAGCTGGGTGGCAGGATGAAGATCAGCACGGCGTGGGGGAAGCTTTGCTTGATCTGCAAAGCGCCCTGGTAGTCGATCTCCAGCACGATATCGGTGCCCTTGGCCAGGCGCTCCTCGATGGCCTTCTTGGAGGTGCCGTAGAGGTTGCCATGCACATTGGCCCATTCGACAAACGCATTGGAGGCAATCATGCGCTCGAAGTCATCGCGCGAGGCGAAGTAGTATTCGCGCCCATGCTTTTCCTGGCCACGCGGCGAGCGCGTGGTGTGGGAGATGGAGCGAAAGACTTGCGAGTCGAGCTCGAGGAGGGCCTTGACGAGGGACGACTTGCCCGCGCCGCTGGGGGCTGAGACGACAAAGAGGTTTCCGGGGTATTCCATAGAGAGACTCTGGCTTCTTATTCGATGTTTTGCACTTGTTCGCGCATCTGCTCGATCAGGACCTTCATGTCCACGCTGATGCGGGTCAGATCCAGCGCAGCGGACTTGGAGCCCAAGGTGTTGGCCTCGCGGTGCAGCTCCTGGATCAGAAAGTCCAGGCGCTTGCCGATATCGCCACCCTTGGTCAGCAGGCGGCTGATTTCTTCCAGGTGCGAGCGCATGCGGGTGAGTTCTTCGGCCACATCGATGCGGATCGCAAAGGAGGTCGCTTCGGTCAGCGCACGGTCCTGGGCCGCTTCGGGCGAGACGCTGCCGGCGCTCAGCGCCATCGCTTCTTGCCAGCGCTCCAAAAAGCGCTGCTTTTGCTGTTTGACCAGCTCGGGGATCAGGGGCTCGGCCTGTTCAGCCAGTTGGCGCAGCTGCTTGATGCGGTCTTGCAGCATGTCGGCCAGGCGCTTGCCTTCGCGTTGGCGGGCGTCGAGCAGGGTCTTGAGGGCTTGCTGGCACAGCGCGGCCACATTGTCGGCCCAGTTCTCGGGCAGCTCGATGTTGCCGCTGCCGCTCAGGCGTAGTACTTCTGCCACAGTGAAGGGCTGGGCCGTTGGCATCCAGGCCTTGACAGTGTCCTGGAAGCTGCCCAGCTGCTGGAGCAGGCGGGGCGAGGCGACGGGCACGCTGGAAGCCTGTTCACTGTTGATCAGTACACGTACTTCCACCTTGCCACGCTTGAGACTATTATCTACCAGAGAGCGTAACTGTGGTTCGCAGCTTCTGAGATCTTCCGGAAGCTTGAAAGATAAATCGAGAAAACGGCTGTTAACCGAGCGAATTTCCAGTCCGACGCGCCAGAGGGAGGGAGCATTGTTGTCACCGTCAGGTGGGATGCTTTGCTGGACAGAGGCATAGCCTGTCATGCTGTAAACTGGCATAGGACTGTATGAGGTTGCTTGCAATCGCGCTCATTATCAGGCTTCTCATATACCTGCGTTGTTCATCAAACTATGTCAAAAGTAAAGCCTGCGCCGCTACCAGCCAATACCGTCATCGGTGGCTACCGGATCGTGCGGCGCATATCGGCGGGGGGGTTCGGGGTGGTCTATCTGGCGCTGGCGCCCGATGGCCAGCAGGTCGCCATCAAGGAGTATTTGCCGTCCAGCCTGGCCACCCGTGCGCCGGGGTCGCTGTCGCCGAGCATCGAGCCCGACAAGCTGTCGCTGTACCGCCTGGGCCTCAAGAGTTTCTTTGAAGAGGGCCGCGCGCTCGCCCAGATCTCGCACTCCTCGGTCGTCAGCGTATACAACTTCTTCCGCGAGAACGACACCGTCTACATGGTGATGAACTACCTGCAAGGGGCCACCTTGCAGGATTTTGTCGTCACCGCCCGCGATCTCAAGGAAGCCAAGGTCTTCCGCGAGTCCACGATCCGCTCGCTGTTCGACGAGGTGCTGCGCGGTCTGCGCATCGTGCACCAGCACAAGATGCTTCACCTCGATATCAAGCCGGCCAACATCTTCATCACCGACGACAACAAGGCGGTGATGATCGACTTTGGCGCTGCCCGCGAGGTGCTGAGCAAGGAGGGCAACTTTGTCCGCCCCATGTACACGCCCGGTTTTGCCGCGCCCGAGATGTACCGCCGCGATATGTCGCTGGGCCCCTGGACCGACATCTATGCGATCGGTGCCTGCATCTATGCCTGCATGCAGGGTATTCCGCCCAACGATGCGCCCAAGCGCCAGGAAAAGGACCGCCTGAGCCTGGCCATGTCCAAGGTGCGCGGCGTGTACTCGGACAACCTGATCGAGCTGGTGGAGTGGTGCATGGCGCTTGACCCCCAGGCCCGGCCCCAATCGGTGTTCCTATTACAAAAAGAGCTGGCGCGCGAAGACGAGCGCCGCTATACCAAACTGAGCGTCTCCGAGAAGGTTCGTATGTCGATTGATTCGCTGGTCAGCGATACCAAAAAGCGCGTGGGCGGAGGCCAAACCAAATGAAGTTCTCGGTCTTCCAGCTCAGCCGCAAGGGCGGGCGGGAAAAAAACGAAGACAGGATGGGGTATAGCTATACCAAGGAAGCCTGTCTGTTTGTCGTGGCCGATGGCATGGGAGGGCATCCGGAAGGGGAAGTGGCCGCGCAACTGGCCTTGCAGACGGTGTCGCTGGATTTTCAGCGCCTCGCGCGCCCCAAGCTGGAAGACCCGGCCGAGTTCCTTGAGAACGCGCTGCTCTCGGCGCACCACAACATCCTCAAGTACGCGATTGCCAACAATATGGATGACCCGCCACGCACCACCTTGGTGGCCTCGGTGGTGCAGGATGGCAATATCTGGTGGGTGCATTGCGGCGACTCGCGCCTCTACCTGGTGCGCAGCGGCAAGGTGCTGGCGCGCACGCGCGACCACTCCTATATGGAGCTGCGCGGCTCGGGCGTGACCAGCATCAACCCCGACCGCTTCAACCGCAATGTGCTGTTCACCTGCCTGGGCAGCCCCTCGCGTCCGTTCTTCGATGTGGCCGGCCCCACCGAGATGCACCGCAGCGACCGCATCATGCTGTGCTCCGACGGCCTCTGGAGCAGCGTCTCCGAGACCGTGATTGCCCGCGAGCTGGCCAACAAGTCGGTCTCGCGCGCCATTCCCGACCTGATCGATGCCGCGCTGCGCAAGGCGGGGGCGACCAGCGACAACGTCACGGCCGTGGCGATGGAGTGGGAGATGCCCGGTGCCGAGCGCTTTGAATCCGAAGACCCGGTGAGCGACACCTTGCCGCCAGCGCCTGACCCTGAGGCTGGTGACCAGGCACCGCCCAAGCCCGACGCCCCGGCCGCATAAGCCCGGCACGCACTGCGTTTTGTCGCTGGTCCGATAATTCAGCCTGTCCTGGCATGGCGGCGCAAGGCCGCCAGGCCTGTTTTTACCGTTCTCAAAAAAGCAGCGGGCTGCCCGGGGATCCCGGCGCAGCCGCTGGTGCCGACCCATGAAAATCGTTCTTGCTTCCAACAACCAGGGCAAACTCGCCGAGCTGCAGGCCATGTTCGAGCCCCTGGGCGTGAGCCTGGTGACCCAAGGCGCGTTGATGGAGGGCGAGGCGCCCGAGCCTTATGGCACCTTCCTGGAAAACGCCTTGAGCAAGGCCCGCTTTGCCGCCGAGCGCACCGGACTGCCCGCGATTGCCGATGATGCCGGCCTGTGCGTGGCAGCCTTTGGCGGCCTGCCCGGGGTGGATACCGCCTACTACTGCACGCAGTTTGGCTACGACAAAAGCGATGCCAACAATGTGCGCGCGCTGCTCGAGCAAATGCAGGGCGTCACCGACCGCCGCGCGGCCATGGTGAGCACGCTGGTGGCGGTGCGCCACCCCAAGGACCCGGAGCCGCTGGTGGCCGTCGGCCGCGTGGCCGCCGAGATCACGACCGAGCCGCTGGGCGAGGGCGGCTTTGGCTTTGACCCGGTGCTGCTGATTCCCGCACTGGGCATGACCTTTGCGCAGATGGCCACCGAGGTCAAGCATGCGCACAGCCACCGGGGCCGCTCCTCGCGCCAGATGATGGCACTGCTGCGGGACAGCTGGCTGGCCGGCGCGCCGATGGTGGCCGCTGCCCCCAAGGACTGAGATGGGGGTGCATATTCCGCTGCAAGTGGCGCAGCCTTCTGAGCAGGTGGTGCAGCGCGACATCCAGCATTACATGCGCCCGGGCACCTTGCAGCTGCCCAGCCTGCCGCCGCTGTCGCTCTATGTGCACCTGCCCTGGTGCATCAAGAAATGCCCGTACTGCGATTTCAATTCGCACGAAGTGCGGGACGGCCGCCATGCGGTGCCCGAGGAGCGCTATATCGATGCGCTGATCGCCGACCTGGAGCAGGCCCTGCCGCTCATCTGGGGGCGCAGCATCCACAGCATTTTTCTGGGCGGCGGCACGCCCAGCCTGTTTTCGCCCGAGTCGATTGACCGGCTGATCTCGGCCATTCGCGCCCGCCTGCGCGTGGACGCGGGTTGCGAGATCACGATGGAGGCCAACCCTGGCACCTTCGAGAAGGACCGCTTTCGGGCCTTTCGCGGCGCGGGCATCACCCGGCTGTCGATTGGCGTGCAGAGCTTTGATGACCGCTTTCTGGAGGCCATTGGCCGCGTGCACAATGGCGCGCAGGCGATGGCCGCCGTCGAAGAGGCCGCCAGCAGCTTCGAGACCTTCAACCTCGACATCATGTATGCCCTGCCAGGCCAGACCGCCCAGGACCTGGCGCGGGACCTGGACAAGGCGCTGGGCTTTGCGCCGCCGCACATCTCGATCTACCACCTGACCATCGAGCCCAACACCTTTTTTGCGAAGTACCCGCCCGCCGTGCCCGAGGACGATGTGGCCTATGCCATGCTTGACCAGATCACCGCGCGCACGGCGCAGGCCGGCATGCAGCGCTACGAGGTCTCGGCCTATGCCAAGCCCGGCCATGCCTGCGTGCACAACAGCAACTACTGGCTGTTTGGCGACTACCTTGGCATTGGCGCGGGCGCCCACAGCAAGCTGAGCTTTGCCCACCGCGTGGTGCGCCAGGTGCGGCTGCGCGACCCGGCCCGTTACATGACCCAGGCTTTGCAGGGCAATGCACTGGCGCAGGACGACGAGGTCAAGCGCGCCGATCTGCCGTTTGAGTTCATGCTCAATGCGCTGCGCCTGCGCGAGGGCTTTGCGCTACAGGACTACCTGGACCGCACCGGTCTGCCGCTCAGCTCCATTGCCAAGGCCTTGCACGAGGCCGAGGCCAAGGGCCTCGTGAAGCTGGACTTTCAGAAGGTCACCCCCACAGAGCGTGGTTTTGACTTTCTGAGCGACCTGCAGGAGCTGTTTCTGGCTTGAATCTTCCACAGGAGGCGGTCATTTTTTACCGACTAGTCAATATGTGGACTGCGCTGCCCCTACGCAGAGCGTATAGATATCGCGCACAATAGCGCCCGCTGCTGAGCAACCATGCCGCCGTCTGTGCGGCATTTTTGTGCGCGCAGCTGTCATAACACCTACTACAAAGCGCTTGTCATGTCTTCTTCCGCCGCCGGGTCTGCCGCTTCAGGCACTGCCTCTCCCTCGTCCGATACCGTCAACCGCTATGGCTGGAAGGCCCTGGCCGGCTCGGCCGTGGGCTACGCCATGGACGGCTTTGACCTGCTGATCCTGGGCTTCATGCTCAGCGCCATCCGCGAGGACCTGGGGCTGACCACGGCCCAGGCCGGCTCCCTGGTCACCTGGACCCTGATCGGCGCAGTGCTGGGCGGCATTGTGTTTGGCATGCTCAGCGACCGCTATGGCCGCATCCGCGTGCTGACCTGGACCATCGTGCTGTTTGCGGTGTTCACCGGGCTGTGCGCGTTTGCGCAGGGCTACTGGGACCTGCTGATCTACCGCACCATTGCCGGCATTGGCCTGGGCGGCGAGTTCGGCATCGGCATGGCGCTGGCGGCCGAGGCCTGGCCTGCGCGCTACCGGGCGCGGGTGTCGTCCTATGTGGCGCTGGGCTGGCAGGTGGGGGTGCTGGGCGCGGCCTTGCTCACCCCCTTGCTGCTGCCCCATATCGGCTGGCGCGGCATGTTCCTGGTGGGGGTGATCCCCGCCTTTGTGGCCTGGTTCATCCGCAACCGCCTGCATGAGCCCGAGGTGTTTGTGCGCAGCCAGGAGAAAAAGCAGTCGGTGCTGCAGTGCTTCAAGCTGCTGGTCAAGGACCGCGCCACCACCCGCATCAGCGTTGGCATTGCCGTGCTCACCTCGGTGCAGAACTTTGGCTACTACGGCATCATGATCTGGATGCCCGCTTTCCTGGCCAACAAGCTGGGCTTCAACCTGACCAAGTCCGCGCTGTGGACGGCGGTCACCATCCTGGGCATGATGGCTGGCATCTGGATCTTTGGCCAGCTCGCCGACCGCATCGGCCGCAAGCCCAGCTTTTTGCTGTTCCAGGCCGGTGCGGCGCTGATGGTGCTGTTCTACTCGCAGCTCAATGATCCCCTCACCATGCTCTGGGCGGGTGCGGTGATGGGCATGTTCGTCAACGGCATGATGGGCGGCTTTGGCGCGCTGATGAGCGAGGCCTACCCGACAGAAGCACGCGCCACCGCGCAGAATGTGCTGTTCAACATTGGCCGCGCCGTGGGCGGGGCAGGCCCCGTGGTGATTGGCGCGATTGCGGCGCAGTACTCTTTCCAGATGGCCATTGGGCTGTTGGCCGCCATCTATGTGCTCGATGCGTTGGCGACGGTGTGGTTGATTCCCGAACTCAAAGGCAAAGAGCTGCACTGAGCGCTGCCGCCCAGCCTGTGACAGCGCCAGCTAGCGCGGCTCCTGCTGCGTGCCCGGCGCCTTGGGCAAATGCAGGCTGAAGCACGAGCCCTCGTTGACGCCGCTGGTCACATGGACAAAACCCTGGTGGCGCAGCACCACGGTTTGCACAAAGCTCAGGCCCAGGCCAATGCCCGAGATCTGCGGCTGGCTGTTGTGGTGAAAGCGCTGGAAGGGCTGGAAGAGCTGGTTCAACTGCTCCTGCGTCATGCCAAAGCCCTGGTCGCGCACCTCCACCCGCCAGTACGCGCCATCATCGGCAATGCTGGCCTCCACCGCCGTGCCGCTGGGGCTGTACTTGATGGCGTTGCTGAGCAGGTTGACAAAGCAACGCTGCAGCAAGGAGCGGTCGCCAAAGCAGGCGATATCGGTTTCGGCCGCCTCCAGGGCCCCGGGCAGGTAGCGCACCTGGATCTTTTTCTCCGAGGCCTTGGCCCAGCAGTCGTCCACCGCCTCCTGCAGCAGCACATCGAGGCTGAGCAACTGGGGCTGCATGGCCTGCGACTGGGCCGAGGCCAACTGCACAAAGCTCTCGGCCATCTCCAGCGATTGGTGGGCCAGGCGGTTGATCTTCTGGTGCAGCTCGGCCTCGCTCATCTGGCCGGGAAACTCCTTGTACATCTCCAGCAAGGTGATGATCGAGGACTGGGGCGAGCGGAAATCATGCGAGATAAAGCGCAGCGCCTGGTCGCGCTGCTGCTGGGCCTTGTGCAGCTCGGTCAGGTCCACCAGCATCAGCAGCCAGCCCGCAGGCGCTGGCGCGCGGAAGGCCTCGGCCAGCAGCAGCCAGGGGTGTTCTTCGCGGTCCAGCACCTCGCATTCGGCCGGCAGCGCGCGCAGCTGCTCGGCATTGGCAAAGGACAGCACCTGGCCCGAATCCTTGATGCGCATGCCGCTCAGCGCCGACTGGATCGCGATCAGGCCCTGGCTGGGCATCCCTAGGTTTTGCAGGTAGCGCACCGCTGCAGCATTGTGCAGGCTGACCATGCCCAGCGGATCGACCACAAAGGTGGGCGAGGGGATCTGGCGCAGCGTATCGCGCACAAAGCCATGCATCTGGCGCAAGGTGTCGGTCGCGGTCTCCACGGCCTTGATGCGCCGCTCCAGAAAGTCATCCATCAGCATGCCGCTGCGCTGCGGGGCGCTGGTGGTATCGAGCGCGGCGCGCAGGTTGTGCATCTCCTGCTGCAAAAACCGGGCCGCTGCACTCAGGCGCCGCCAGCTCCAGATGGGGTAGATGACCAACAGGCCCACCAGGGCCGCGCCGGGCGCCAGTTGCAGGCCGGCAAAGCTGCGCAGCGCCAGGCACAGCAGCAGCAGCAGCGCTGCCGCGGCAATCTGGGCGATCAAACCTGCCATGGGGCCCAGCAGCGCAATCGCCATCAGGGCCAGCACGATCGCTCCCAGATTGACTGCCAGATTGGCGCCGGTCGGCAGCGCATGCACATGCTGGTCCGACAGCTGCGAGTCCAGCGCATGGGCAATCAGCTCCACCCCTGCAATATGCCGGGATGCGGGCCGGGCGGGGCTGGCAAAGTAGTCGCCCAGGCCCGAGGCCGTAGCCCCCAGCAGCACATACTTGCCGCGAAAGCTGTCTTCGGGGATACGCCCGGCCAGCACATCTTCGGCCGAATACAGCGTGTAGGGCCGGTCACCGCGGGCAAAGTTGAACATCTCCGGCGAGCGCTGCTCCCACTGCTCGCCGGGCTCGGGCGGGCGGGTGCCCTGGCACAGCGGGTGGCTCTGGCCGCTGGCGCAGAGCATCGCAATGCTGAAGTGGGGCCAGGGCCCGGTGTTCTCACCCTGCGCACCAAAGTAGCGGCGTATCACGCCGTCATCGTCGACAGTCACATTCACATGGCCCAGCTGGCGCGCGGCTTGGCGCAGGCTGGCCAGCGGCAGCTCGGCGCCAATGTCCACATTGGCCATGCGCCAGTCCACCGGCAGCACGACATTGCTGGCCTGGGCAATCGCCTGGGCCAGTTGGGCATCGTCGTCGGGGTGCTGCCTGTCGGGCTCGCTGAACAGCACGTCCACGCCCAAGGCTTTGGGGTGCTGGGCGGCAATGCGTGCGATCAGCTGCGCATGCACGGCGCGGCTCCAGGGCCAGCGCCCCACGCTTTGCAGGCTGGCATCATCAATGGCGACGATGACGATGTCATCGCGCGGCTCCGGTGCGCTGAGCCAGCCGGTGATGTCCTGCACAAAGGTGTTGATGACGCGGGGCTGCTCGCGCAGGCTGGCCCAGGCCACCAGGCCCAGCAGCAGGGCCGACAGCGCCAGCCATTCCAGCCAGCGCAGTTGCGTTCGGCTCAGCGAAAAGGAAGGGGCAGCCATGCGCTAGGGAATGGACGGGGGGTCAACGCGGTCATGCGCATGGGCAGGGGCCGCCGTGCCCCTTACCTCGGGCTGAGCACCGATTTGCCGTCACCGGTTTTGAGCACGCCACCAGCACCGGTCAGAATCGCCGGCTCGACGGGCAGCTTGCGCGGGGCCGAGTAGCGGCTCTTGAGGCCGGACGGGTCCAGCACCTGGATGCGCACATAGTAGTCGCCCGGGGGCAGGCTGTCCGATGCCCATTGCGGGGTATCGAGCGCGAAGGTGCGGGCATCGGTGAAGCTGTCATCAGAGGCCAGCTGCAGGTTGAAGCGCTGACCGGCTTCAGCAGGCCAGGACAACTGCAGCTGGTTGGGGTTGTTGGACTCGGCAGGGCTTAAGGCGTCGGCGCCCAGGGTCGGCGGGTTGCTGCCGGTCTTGAAAGCCTGGGGCTGTGCAAACGGGCCCTGGTCCAGGCTGCCATCGGCGAGCCTGCGCACACTGGCCACGCGCCAGAAATAGGAACCCACGCCCAAGCCGGACGCACTGGCCTGGCAGTTATCGACGACGCCGCTGTCTTGTAGCGGGGTGCTGAAGTCCTGGCTGGCAGCGACCTGGATGCGGTAGCCCACAATGCCCGGGCCGCCTTCGGTGCACAGCAGCTCGCCGTCCGCTAGGCCAATGAGGCCGCCGGGGGCCGGGTTGGCGTAGAGCGGTGGCACCGGTGTAGCCTTGACCTTGACGGTCTGGACTGCCGGTGTGCCCGGGATGTCCTGGCCATCGATGGCCCGGGCGCTCATGTAGTAGGTGCCATCGGCAATGGCGTCGAACTTGAACGTGGGGCTGGAATGGCTTTGCTGAAGCACCACGCGCGCGAGCTCTGGATCCAGGGCCAGAATCACACCGTATTTCTGGGCCTGTGGCACCTCGCCCACCTGCAAAGTCAGAAAATTAGCGTCCTCAAACACTGGCGGATTGGCCTGCAGGCTGGGCGCTGGCAGCAGTGCCACCGTGGGCCCGACCTGGCCGCTGCGGGCCACGGCCACCCCTTGGCCAGCCTGTACGCGCGCCTGCTGCGCCGCCTGGCGGCCCTGGACCTCGACCACCCCTTTGTCGACAGCGGTGATGGCCTTGCCGGAGTCGGAAATGCTGACGGAGAACACGGTGCCGCGCACGCTGGTGGTGGCCATCGGGGTCTTGATCTCGAACTTGCGTTTGCGGCGCTGGTCCATCACCGGCGTGACATGCGACTCTAGCCCGCCGCGGCTCAGGTCCAGCACCGACTGCTGCTCCTCGGTGCGGCTGTTCTTGCGCAATTCGCTCAGTTTGAGTTCGGAGTTTTCGTTGATGCGCACCGAGCTGCCATCGGCAAAGCGCAAGGTCACAAAGCTGCCAGCCGGCACCTGCAGCTCGTCGCCCTCGGTCAAGATGGTGCCCGAAGCTGCACTTTGCCAGTCGCCACCGGCCAGCGGCGAGCGCACGCGCGCCACGCCCTTGACGTGGCTGATCGTCACCTCCTGGTAGCCCACCATGTGCGCGGGGATGACGATCACCGAGCCAATGGGCAGGCGCAAAGGGTCCTTGACGCCATTGAGCGTGCCCACGGCGCGCCACTGCTGCGGGTCCTTCAGGTAGCGCTTGGCCACGGCCTCGAGCGTGTCACCGCTGATCACCGTGTGGCGGATGTCGGGCAACTGGTCTGCCGATGCCGCCAGCGCGAGACCAGGGGCGGCCACGCCAAAGGCCAGCAAAACGGCAGCAGAAAACGGCAGACGAGAAAGATACAAAATGGCTCTCCTTACAGCCAGGCCATGGTGCCTGGCAGGGCCGCTGCATGCGGCAGAGTAAATACGGCCAACACGTGTGGCGTGTTGGCCGTAAACCGCGCTGCATGCAACAGCAGAAATTTATTCAGGCTGCGTCTCGGACAGCGGTTTGACGGCCTCAAACCGGTAGCCGACGCCATAGACTGCCGTGATGATGAAACCGTTCTCCGGTCGCAGATCGAGCAGCGTGCGCAGCCGCGATACATGGGTATCGAGCGAGCGCGAGATGACATCGGAGTTCTGGCCCCAGATGATTTCGCGCAAATGGTCGCGCGACAGCAGGCGGCCCATGTTCTGAAACAGGAACAGCGCCAGGTCGTACTCGCGGTTCTTCAGCTCGACCAGCTTGCCATCGACCTCCAGGGCCCGCGAATCGGAGAGGAACTTGTAGCGGCCAAACTCCAATACGCCCTTGGTGGCAGCCGGGTAGGCGCGGCGCAGCAACGCGCGCACGCGCGCCACCAACTCGGCCACCCGCAGCGGCTTGATCATGAAATCGTCCGCGCCAGACTCCAACCCCTCAACAATGTCGGCCTCACCATGGCGGCTGGTGATGAAGAGCACCGGCAACTCCTGGTTGACGTTCTCTCGTATCCAGCGCACCACCTGCGGACCCGTGGTGTCTGGCAGCTGCCAGTCCAGGATCAGCAGGTCATAGGTCTCGCGGCGCATGTCCTTGATCAGAGAGGCGCCAGAGGAATGGGTTGTACAGGCGTGGCCCTCCGCCTCCATGGTTTTGGAGAGCATATCCAACACCACCAGATCATCATCCAGTGCCACAATTCTCATAACAGCTCACTCCCACTAAGCTCAATAGCTTGCTTTTATTTGATAGCTCAATAATAAAAGCAAATTGAATCACCGGCTCCACACTGCGTTAAACGGGGAAATTGCCACGACGGTGACAGCTTCAACAATTGGTTGCAAATGCAGTATAGGCAGTCTCTTAACTCTCGGCTATCTCTTTCAACGCCAACCGCACATCCGACAGCGAAAAGCCGTCGCCCAATTGCAGGTTGTCCATGGCGTCTTGCAGATTCTGCGGCGCAGCCTGCAAATGGGCAATCATGGCGCCCGCATCCCGGGGGGCATCAAAGCCCTGGCTTTGCAGCAGCAGCCCGCCATCGGCGCGCACCAGTTTGAAATAGAACTTGCCGTCCTTGTCGCGGTACTGCTTGAAAGCAGCGCCGCCTTGCTTGGCCGCAGCCTTGGGCGCAGCGGCCGTGCTGGCCGGCGTCAGTGGCCGCAGGCCAACAGCCGCACGTAACTTGTGTAGTAAAGGGCCCGAATATGCACGCGCCTTTTGTGCGCCGCTTTGCAAAATAGCTTCCACTTCCTGGGGATGGGCCATCAGGTAGTTGTAGCGTTCACGCAACGGGGCGAGCTCCCGGTCAATGCATTCGAACAGCAGGGTCTTGGCCTCGCCCCAGCCAATGCCATCGGCATAGGCCTGGCGCAGGGCTGCGGTTTCCTCTGCGCTGGCAAAGGCCTGGTAGATCTGGAACAGCGCCGAGCCTTCCACGTCCTTGGGCTCGCCCGGTGCACGCGAGTCGGTGACGATGCTGCCGATCAGCTTCTTGAGCTGGGCCTGGGTGGAGAACAGCGGGATCGTGTTGTCGTAGCTCTTGCTCATCTTGCGGCCGTCAAGGCCGGCCAAGGTCGCCACGTTGTCGTCCACCGCCGCCTCGGGCAGCACGAAATGCTCGCCATACAGGTGGTTGAAGCTCGATGCCATGTCGCGCGCCATCTCGATGTGCTGGATCTGGTCGCGGCCCACCGGCACCTTGTTGGCGTTGAAGGCCAGGATGTCAGCGCCCATCAGCACCGGGTACATGAACAGGCCCGCAGTCACGCCGTCATCGCCGTCCTTGCCGGTTTCGGCATTCTTGTCCTGCGCGGCCTTGTAGGCGTGAGCCCGGTTGAGCACGCCCTTGCCGGTAACGCAGGTCAGAAACCAGGTCAGCTCGGGAATCTCGGGGATGTCCGACTGGCGGTAGAAGGTGACGTGCTCGGGGTTCAGGCCTGCGGCCAGCCAGCTGGCGGCAATCTCCAGCGTCGAGCGGTTGACGCGCTCGGGATCCTGGCACTTGATCAGCGCGTGGTAGTCGGCCAGAAAGTAGAAGTTCTCCACATCGCCTGCGCGGCTGGCAGCGATGGCCGGGCGCATCATGCCAGCGTAGTTGCCCAGGTGGGGCGTTCCCGAAGGGGTGATACCAGTGAGATAACGTGTCTTAGTCATAACTATCCATCAATATGCTTTGCGGTGCTGCACGGCAGTGGGGCCGGGCGATCAGCTAAAGGGCATCAGCACCACGCTGACCACAGCGTAGCCCAGGCTCATCAGGGGGCGCATCCAGAAGGTGCTGACGACGCCGGCAATCACCAGACCCATGACGATGAAAAAGCCATAGGGCTCGATCTTGGAGACGGCCACCGCCTGCTTGTAGGGCAGCAGGCCCACCAGTACCCGGCCGCCATCGAGCGGGGGCAGCGGAAACAGGTTGAAGGCCCACATCACGAGGTTGACCAGCACCCCCGCCTGCGCCATCTTGAGGAAAAAGCGCTCATCGACGCCGGAGGCGACCAAGATGCCGTAGACCAGCGCCCACAGAAGGGCCTGCACAAAATTGGTGGCCGGGCCGGCCAGTGCCACCCAGATCATGTCGCGCTTGGGGTTGCGCAGGTTGCCGAAGGCCACGGGCACGGGCTTGGCATAGCCAAACACAAACGCGCCCGAGGTCATGAAATACAGCATCAGCGGCATCAGGATGGTGCCGATAGGGTCGATGTGCTTGAGCGGGTTGAGCGTGAGGCGGCCCAGCATGGCGGCGGTGTTGTCACCAAAATGGCGCGCAGCATAGCCATGCGCTGCCTCGTGCACAGTGATGGAAAACAGCACAGGCAGGGCGTAGATCAGAACGGTTTGTATCAGGTCAGCGTTCACGGAATGGGCAGTGGTCAAAGGGGAGGAGGGCACGCCGCAGCGCACCAGGCAGAGGCGAGCCTATCAGATTTGCCAGTGGCCGCTGCCAGGCCATGGCAATGGCCGTGGCAAACGATTGCGCGGCCCGGGCAGGCAGCCCTGGTGCGGCGCTGCTGCCACCAGCCAGTATGGGGCTACAGGCCCAGCTGCGCCAGCGGGCCGCGGCCCTCGCGCACCACCACCGGCGCGCCACCGGTGCCCATCGGCGTCAGGTCGACAATCGTCGTGGGCTCGAGCGGGCAGGGGCCGGCGTTGACGACCAGCTCGATCTGCGATTCAAAGCGCTCGCGGATCTCCTCGGGGTCGTTGAGCGGCTCGGTCTCGCCCGGCGGGATGAGGGTGGTGGACAGCAGCGGCTCGCCATGCAGCTCCAGCAGCATCAGCAAGCCCTTGTTGTCGGGCACGCGCAGGCCGATGGTCTTGCGCGAAGGGTGGCTGATGCGGCGGGGCACTTCCTTGGTGGCATCGAGAATAAAGGTGAAGGGCCCGGGCGTGCCCAGCTTGAGCATGCGGAACTGGTGGTTGTCCACCATCGCATAGCTCGACAGTTGTGACAGATCGCAGCACAGCAAGGTCAGCATGCGCTTGTCGTCGATCTGACGAATGCGGCGCAGGCGGTCGACCACCTGCTTGTTGTCCAGCGCGCAAACAAAGGCGTAGCTCGAATCGGTGGGCACGGCCAGGATGCCGCCGTCCTTGAGCATGGCGGCGGCCTGCTTGAGCAGGCGCGGCTGGGGATTGTCTGGGTGAACCTCGAAATATTGGGCCATGGTGTTGCTGTTGCTTTTGTTATCGTGAGGCTGCCGTGCGGCTGCAGGGCGCCTGGATCAATGGGCAAGGCCCTGCGGCGGTGGGCGGGGGTGCACAATGCGCCCCTCCAGCGCCTGCCAGACGGGTTGCACCCCGCTGGGCAGCGGGGGCAGGGCACCAAAATCGGTACCCGATTCCCCCGGGCTGTGAAAATCGCAGCCACGCGAGGCATAAAAGCCAAAGCTCTTGGCCATGTCCGCGTAGGTGGTGTATTCATGCGGAAAGTGGCTGCCGGTGACCACTTCCACGCCTTGGCCGCCATAGTCCTTGAAGGACGAGAACAGCGCATGCTCTTCGCCGCCATTCAAGTGGTAGCGCGCCGGGTGGGCAATGACGGCCATACCGCCCGCTTGCACGATCCACTGCACCGCATCCTGCAGCCGGGCCCAGCGGTGGGGCACAAAGCCGGGTTTGCCTTCGACCAGGTAGTAGCGAAACACCTCGGCCGGATCGCGGCAGACCCGCGTATCCACCAAAAAGCGCGCAAAGTGCGTGCGCGAGATCAGATCGGGGTTGCCCACATAGCGCAGCGCGCCCTCATATGCGCCACCGATACCCACTTTTTCCAGGCCAGCGGCCATGTCGCGGGCGCGTTGTTCGCGGCCGCCCCGTGTGCGGGCCAGCCCGGCGCGCAAGCCGGGGTGCTGCCAGTCAAAGCCCAGCCCTACGATGTGCACCGTGGTTTCGCCAAAGCTGACCGAGATCTCCACGCCGCTCAAAAACGCCATCTGCTGCTGGGCGGCAGCGGCGCTCGCCCGGTCCAGGCCGCTGACCTCGTCATGGTCGGTGAGCGCCCACAGCTGCACACCGCGCTCGCGCGCACGCTGCGCCAGCGCTTCCGGGCTCAGGGTGCCGTCGGAAAACGTGGAGTGGCAGTGCAGATCGGCGTTCAGCATGTCTGGCATGAATTTGGCTAGGGGAATAGCGAACCATTGTAGGCCGCGAGCCGCGCCCAGCGTGTCAGACCCGGCGCAGCATCCTGGGGGAATGCGCGGTTTTCCGGCATCTGCTGTCTCTGAAATGTCAGTATTAACCCTTAAATTGTCATTGTTTCGCCGATTTGACGAAAATAACAATGCATCTCGACGTTTTGTGTTTTTTACTAGGGTTTTTAACAGGAATACACTGTCGGTTTTTCACGGTCGCGCAGCCCGTTTTCGCTGCGTCTAGAGGATACGTAGATGTTTTCTGTCAAAAAGTGGATGGGTGCAGCCGCCTTGGTGGTCGCAGGTGTATCGGTGGCTGGCGCGGCCCTGGCGCAAAGCGGTGAGTCCACGATGGACCGCGTCAAGCGCACCAAAGAGCTGCGCGTGGGCACCGTTGCGGGTGCGATCCCCTACTTCAGCAAGGACCTGGTGACGCAGAAGTGGGAAGGCTTTGGCCCTGACTTTGGCGAGAGCCTGGCCAAGAAGCTCGGCGTGAACGTCAAGTTCGTCGAGACCACCTGGGGCAATGCCGTGCTGGACCTGCAGGCCAACAAGATCGACCTGATGTTCGCGATGGCCCCGACCCCCCAGCGCATGGAAGTGGTCAACTTCTCCAAGCCCTTGCTCAACAACACCTTCACGGCCGTCTGCAAAAAGGGCCATGCCCCGGTGCAGACCTGGGAGCAGCTGAACAACCCCGATGCCAAGGTGGTGGTCGATATCGGCTCCAACCAGGACCAGTTCGCCACCCGCGCGCTGCCCAAGGCCAATATTTCGCGTCTGGAGAGCTCGGGCGCGGCGACGATGTCGGTGCAAACCGGCCGCTCCGACTGCCAGGTGCTGGTGGTGCTGCTGTCGCAGCCACTGGTGGCCAAGCGCCCCGATGTGGGCACGGTCTATGTGCCAACGCCGGTCGAGACGGCCAACACCAACGTGGGCCTGCGCAAGGAGCCGAACAAGGACTTCGAGAACGCCGTCAATGCCTGGCTGGATGAAGCCCGCTCCAAGGGCGAGATCCAGTCCGTGGTGCTCAAGAACATGGAAAAGCTGGCCGGCGTCAAGGCCGATTCCTTCCCCAAGGAAGTCAAGTTCTGATGGTTGGTCCACATGGGCGTGGTGCCCATGTGAAACACCCCGGTTGCAGCCGCGTGCTGCCTCCGGGGTGTATGCGTTAAAGGTAAATTGATTTATGTACGAGTGGGACTTTAGTTTCCTGTGGAAGTACCGCATGCTGCTGGTCGGCGGCGTGGGCTACACCTTGCTGTTCACGGTGATCTGTATCCTGGGGGGCCTTGCGGTCGGGCTGGTTGCAGGCCTGGGGCGCCTGTCGAGCAACAAGATCGTCACGGCGCCGCTGCGCGCCTTTGTCGAGGTCTTTCGCTGCACGCCGGTGCTGGTGCAGCTGGTGTGGTTCTACTACGCGCTGCCCGTGCTCACCGGCATCGAGATGAGCGCGCCCGTGGCCGCTGCGCTGTGCCTGTCGCTGTACGGCGGCGCCTTCTATTCCGAAATCATCCGCGGCGGCATCATCTCCACCGATATCGGCCAGACCGAAGCGGGCCAGGCCATTGGCATGACGCGCGGCCAGGTGATGCGCCGCGTGATCCTGCCCCAGGCTTTCCGCAAGATGATTCCGCCGCTGGTCAACCAGTCGATCCTGCAGCTCAAGAACACCTCGCTGCTGATGGTGCTGGCCGTGCCCGATCTGCTCTACCAGGGCCAGGTGATCGCGCATGACACCTACCGCCCGCTGGAGGTCTACACCTTCATCGCCATCACCTATTTCGTGATTCTTTTCCCTGTGACCTTGTGGGCCAAGCGCCTGGAGCACGGCACAGCGGCCGGCAAGGAGGCCTGAGATGCAAGACCAACCGCTCATTTGTATTCGTGGCCTGAAAAAATCCTTTGGCAAGCTCGATGTTCTCAAGGACATCTGCCTGGATGTGAACCGGGGCCAGGTGGTGGCACTTATCGGGCCGTCGGGCTCGGGCAAGTCCACCTTGCTGCGCTGCATCAACCTGCTGACCGTGCCCGATGGCGGCGACATCCGCGTCGATGCGCAGTCGCTGGCCTTCAGCGGCAAGCAGACCCAGCTGCCCAAGGACAAGGTGTTGGCGGGCTTTCGTGCACGCACCGGCATGGTGTTCCAGCATTTCAACCTGTTCCCGCACATGACGGTGCTGCAAAACGTCATGGAAGGCCCGCTCACGGTGCTGCGCATCAGCAAGTCCGAAGCCCAGGCCCGCGCTACGGCCCTGCTGCAAAAGGTGGGTCTGGCCGAGCGCGCGCAGATGATGCCCGACCAGCTCTCGGGCGGCCAAAAGCAGCGCGTGGCCATTGCCCGCGCGCTGGCCATGCAGCCCAGCGTGATGCTGTTTGACGAGGCCACCTCCGCGCTCGACCCCGAGCTGGTTGGCGAGGTGCTCCAGGTCATCCAGTCGCTGGCGCGCGACGGCATGACCATGATCTTGGTGACCCACGAGATCGCCTTTGCCCGCGAGGTGGCCGACAAGGTCGTCTTCATGCGCGATGGTGTGGTGGTTGAGGAGGGCCCGCCCGCGCAGGTGATCGACAACCCGCAGCACGAGGCCACGCGCAGCTTTCTGGGCCGCATCATCGGCCACACCGCCTAACCAGCAGGGAGGAGAACCATGGATTTTCGACTCGACGATATTGACCGCAAGCTGCTGGCACTGTTGCAGGCTGACGCCCGCGAGTCCACGGCCAAGCTGGCGCGCAAGCTCAACCTGGCGCGCACGACGGTGGTTGCCCGCATTGCGCGCCTCGAAAAAGAAGGCGTCATTGCCGGCTACGGCGTGCGCCTGGGCTCCAAGCTCGAGCAGTCGGCCGTGCGCGCCTACTGCGGCATCAGCGTGATGCCCAAGACCGCCCAGGCGGTCATGCAGGTGCTCGAGAGCATCCCCGAGGTCGAAGAGGTCTCGGCCGTCTCCGGCCAGCATGACTACATGATCTTTTTGCGCTGCGACTCCAACGAAAAGCTCGATGCCTTGCTCGACCGCATCGGCCTGATCGAAGGCATTCGCCAGACCTACACCTCGGTGGTGCTGAGCCGCAAGATCGACCGCCGTGGCGCACTGCCGGCGCTGCCCCTGCTTGACTGAACCTGCCCATGTTGCCCGCCACTGCCTCTGTGCCCTTCCTCGGCATCCTGATGCTCGACACCCAGTTCCCGCGCCCGCCCGGGGACATCGGCAACCTGCAGACCTGGGCAGCGCTGGGCATCCCCGTGCAGATGCACAAGGTGCAAGGCGCCTCGCCCGCCAAGATCGTGCGCGAGGCCGATCCCCGCTTTGTGCAGCCCTTTGTCGATGCGGCCCGCGCAATGCAGGCGCAAGGCGCGGCGCTGATCACCACCAGCTGCGGCTTTCTGGCCGCCTACCAGGAGCTGCTGGCCAGCAGCGTCGATGTGCCCGTGGTCAGCTCCAGCCTGCTGCAGTGCGCGCAGCTGCCCCGGCCCGGTGTGGTCACGATTGCCGCTGCCAGCCTCACGCCGCGCATTCTGGCTGCCGCAGGCGTGCCCGAAGGCACCCCCGTGCAAGGCGTGGCGCCGGAGGGGGAATTTGCCAGGCGCATTCTCGGCAATGAATTGGAGATGGACATCGCCCAGGCCGAGCGCGATGTGGTGGCCGCTGCCGTTGCACTGTGCCAGGCCCATCCGCAGCTGGGATCGATCGTGCTGGAGTGCACGAATATGCCCGTCTACCGCGATGCGGTGGCGCGCGCCACCGGGCTGCCGGTGCACGATGTGGTGAGCCTGCTGGCGCAGCGCTGGGCGGCGCTGCCCGCCTGATTCTGGCCAGGCCTGAAGCGCCCGGCCATGCGGCCCGGGCGTAATTACAGAAGTTCTTTAGCCCTTGAGAAAACGCTCGGCGCGGAACGGGCGCACATCGACCGGTGCATCGTCGCCGCGCATCAGCGCCGCCAAAATGGCGCCCGTGCCCGGCCCGGTGCTAAAGCCGATGTGCTGGTGGCCAAAGGCCAGCCAGAGGTTGCGCTGGCCCGGCATCGCGCCAATGATGGGACGGCTGTCGGGCAGGGTGGGGCGGCTGCCCATCCAGGGCGCGGGCTCCAGCGCCTGGCCCATGTCGATCGCCTCGCGGGCAGCGGCTTCGGCCAGGCCCAGCTGCACCGGGTTGGCGGGGGCGTCGATATCGGTCAGTTCCACGCCACTGGTCAGGCGCAGGCCTTGCTCCATCGGGCTGAGCACATAGGCGCCGGCGGTGTCATAGACCGGGCGCGAGATATTGCAGGACGCGGGCGGCGCAAAGTGCATGTGGTAGCCGCGCTCATAGGCCATCGGCACCTTCACGCCCAGGGTCGCCATGAACTGGCGGCTCCAGGGGCCCAGCGCGACCACCACGCGGTCGGCCTCCAGGCCATCGTGCGCACCATCGGCGCGGATGCGCCAGCGGCTGCCGGCCAGCGGCTCGACGGTCTTGATGCGCGCCTGCGCATACTGGCCGCCCTGCTTGCGGAACAGCTCGGCATAGGCCTTGACGACGTCGCCGGGGCTGTCGACCGACCAGCTGTCCTTGATCCACAGCGCGCGCTCAAAAATCGGGTTCAGGGCCGGCTCCAGCTGGCGGATGTGGTCGCGCTCGAGCACCTCGGTGGCCACGCCGAAGTGCGCCATGCGCTCGCGCGCCAGCGCGCCGCCGGCAAAGGCACTGGACTGGCGGTAGAGAAACATCCAGCCGTTGTCGCGCATGCGGTGGGCCGCGCCGCTGGCGCGCAGCAGCTGGGCATGCTCGTTCATCGACAGGCGGATGAGGCTGTCGAGCGCGGTGGTGGTTTCCTCAAACACCTGGGTGCGGGCCTGGGCGACAAAGCGCGCGGCCCAGCCCAGGTTCTGCAGCAGAAAGCGGGCCTGGTAGCGAAAGCCGGCGCTCTGGTTTTTCAGCAGCACCGGCAGGTTGCCCCAGAGGCTGGGGTTGTTGAAGGGCATCAGCGAGCTGCGCGCGATCACCCCGGCGTTACCGTACGAGGTCTCTTCGCCAGGGGCCAGCCGGTCCAGCAAGGTGACGCGAAAACCCTTTTTCTGCAGCGCCAATGCGCTGGCAACGCCCACCATGCCGGCGCCCAGCACGGCCACGGAAATATTGCTCATGGAATGTCTTGGTGCTTCACAGCCATCTAGAAAGTATCTAGCCTATGACTGATATTAAATTAACAATCAAACCCATGGGGTGGGCGACCACTGGCGCCCGGGCCCGTGCCGGACTGGAAGGCCAGCCCGTCCCGCCGCGCACCCCAAGGTCAGAATGCCAGTGCAACACGGATCTTGTGCACGGGCGACTGCGGCGCGTATTTTAGAAAATTACGGTGACCCAGGTCTTCCGCATTCGCGCTATTTCCTTAACTTTTAGTAAAGTCTTGCGGCCCCTCAAACCCCCGGCCCCGCTCAGCTGGGCAGCTGCGCGCCTTCGACCAGGAACTGCAGCTTGCGCTGGCCCTGCCATTCATTGATGTCCAGCCGGTAGGCCAGCAGCACCTTGGCCGGCAGTGGCTCGGTATGGCCAAACCAGATGCCGTCCACCATCTCGCCATGGTGGCGCAGCTTCAGCGACAAATGTTTTTCCCCCACCAGGCGCTGGCTGACGATCTCCAGCTCTTCGCTGAAGGTGGGCGGCGCAAAGCCCTGGCCCCAGACCTGGCTGTTGAGCGTGTCCACGGTCTCGGCATGGCGAAACTGCACCGGCAGCGGGCCATCGGTCTCCAGCTGGCGGGTGAGCGTGCGCTCATCGAGCCATTCCTGCGCAACCTGGGCGAGGGCCTGCTCAAACACCTCGAAATCGTCCAGCGCAATCGTGCAGCCCGCCGCCATCGCATGGCCGCCGAACTTGATCAGCACGCCTGGGTGGCGCTTGGCCACCAGGTCCAGCGCATCGCGCAGATGGAAGCCGGGGATCGAGCGGCCCGAGCCCTTGAGCTCATGCTCATGGCCCGGTGCGCTGCTGGCGGCAAACACAAAGCTTGGGCGGTGCAGCTTGTCCTTGATGCGCGAGGCAACGATGCCCACCACGCCTTCGTGGAAGTCCGGGTCAAACACGCTCACAGCCGGTGGCGGCTCGGTGCCTTCTTCAAACAAGGCCTCTGCCAGCAGCATCGCGTGCTCGCGCATGCCCGTCTCGATATCGCGGCGCTCGCGGTTGATGGCGTCGAGCTGGCGCGCCAAGGTGTCGGCCAGCAAGGTGTCGTCGGTCAGCAGGCATTCAATACCGATGGTCATGTCGGCCAGGCGCCCGGCGGCATTGATGCGCGGGCCCAGCGCAAAACCAAAGTCAAAGGTGCTGGCGGTGGCCGCGCGCCGGCTGGCGGCCGAGAAGAGTGCGCCCAGGCCCGGGGGCATATGGCCGGCGCGGATGCGGCGCAGGCCCTGGGCCACCAGGCGGCGGTTGTTGGCATCGAGCTTGACCACATCAGCGACGGTGCCCAGCGCCACCAGCGGCAGCAGGCTGTCCAGGCGCGGCTGGGCCATGTCGGCAAAGGCGCCGCGATCGCGCAGCTCGGCGCGCAAGGCCATCAGCACATAGAACATCACGCCGACACCGGCCATGGCCTTGCTGGCAAAGCTGCAGCCGGGCTGGTTGGGATTGACGATGGCATCGGCCGCCGGCAGGGTGGCTGCCGGCAGGTGGTGGTCGGTGACGATCACCGTCATGCCCAGCGCCTTGGCACGCGCCACGCCGTCCACGCTGGCAATGCCGTTGTCCACGGTCACCAGCACCTGTGCGCCTTGCTGGTGCACGCGCTCGGCAATCGCTGCCGTCAGGCCATAGCCATCGACCACGCGGTCGGGCACCAGGTAGCTGACCTGCTGGGCGCCCAACATGCGCAGGCCGCGCAGGGCCACGGCGCAGGCGGTGGCGCCGTCGCAGTCGTAATCTGCCACGACGCAGATGCGCTGCTGGCGGCCAATCGCATCGGCCAGCAGCAGCGCCGCCTCGCGCGTGCCCAGCAGGCCAGCGGGCGGCAGCAGCTGCGCCAGGCCATCGTCCAGCTCAGCAGCGGCCTGCACACCGCGCGCGGCAAACAGGCGGGCGAGCAGCGGGTGCACGCCTGCCTGCTCCAGCGCCCAGACGGTGCGCGGGGGAATATCTCGGGCCAGAATTTTCATAAAGAACTTAGAAGCGCCATGGGCTTGGTCGGAGCCAGCCATTGCTTGATTTGGGGTAGCCAGCCGGGGGCCGGGGGCGCCAGCGTGATGGCATTTTTTTCGCCGCACAGGCTGATCTGGCTCCACGCGGTGGAGGCCAGTGTCGCATCCAGCTGCTGCCACTGCTGCTGCCAGCTGCGCCAATCCCCCACCAGGGCGCTGTCGCGCAGCGTGGTGTTCAGCACCGGCGTCTGGGCGGGCAGTTGGTAGCCGGCGGGCAGGGCGCCAGCGCCATGCACCCAGAACGAATTGATGGGCGCGCGGCCACTGGCCTCGCGTGCGTCGCTGAAGGCATGGGTGTAGAGCAGCATCTGCATCTCGGTCTGCAGGCGCTGGAGTACCGCCGCTTGGGCCTTGTCGGGCAGCCAGGGCCGCACATCGCGCAGCGCAATGCGGTCGAGCGCCGCAGTATCGAGCTGCGCAAACACGGGGCCACGCGCCAGCCAGCGGTCGGGCCGGTCGTAGACCAGCGCAATGCCGTCTTCGCTGAACCAGGGCGCCATGATGGCCAGCAGGCTGCGCGATTCGTCCTCGCTCATCTGCGCGGCAGAAAGGTCGCTCATGCGCACCTGGTCGGGCGAGATCTGCCAGTGGCAGGGCGAGAGAAAGGCCCAGGCGGCATCGCCCGGCGCCTGGCCGTTTTGCAGTTGCTGCAGCGCAGCCCAGGGTGTGGCCTTGGGCGGCAGGCCCAAAGCCTTGGCCAGCACACGTTCATGGGGCGGGGCAAAATCTTCCAGCGCGCCGTTGTCGCTGGCGCTGACAGACCACCGCTTGAGCAGGCGTTGCAGGTTCGGCAGGGGGAGCGCCTGCAAGGCTTGCTGGCAGCCCGGCTCGTCCGTGGCTGCGTAGGAGATGATCAAATGCTGGTTTTCCGACATGGGTCTATTGTCGGCGATGCCACAATGCGGTTTGCGGTGCAGTGGATTAAGGTGCTGTATTTGCCGAGCGGATGCACCAAATATATTTTTAGAACGATTTATGCAGATTCCCTATGAATTGGCGCTGGGTTGGCGCTACACCCGTGCGGGCCGTGCAACCCGGCGCAACGGGTTTATTTCGTTCATCTCGGGCGTGTCCATGCTGGGCATTGCGCTGGGGGTGGCGGCCTTGATCATTGTGCTGTCGGTGATGAACGGTTTTCAAAAAGAGGTGCGCGACCGCATGCTCAGCGTGGTCTCTCATATCGAGATCTTCACGCCCGGGGGCGACGCCTTGCCCGATCCGGCCCGCACCATTGCCGAGGCCAAGGCCAACCCGAACGTGATTGGCGCGGCGCCCTTTGTCTCGGCCCAGGCGCTGGTCGCCCGCGGTGAGGACATGCGCGGCGCCTTGCTGCGCGGCATTGACCCGGCGCTCGAGCCCGAGGTCACCGACATGACCACCGGCATCGACCAAAGCAGTTTGCAGGCGCTCACACCAGGCAGCTTCCATGTGGTGCTGGGCTCGGAGCTGGCGCGCATTCTGGGCGTGGGTCAGGGCGACCAGGTCACCTTGATCGTGCCCAGCGGCCAGGTCACACCAGCGGGCACCGTGCCGCGCCTCAAGCAGATGCAGGTGGTGGGCACCTTCAATTCCGGCCACTACGAGTACGACTCCACCCTGGTGCTGATGCACCATGAGGATGCCGAGCGCCTGTTCCGCCTCGAAGGCCCGACCGGCGTGCGCCTCAAGCTCAAGGACCTGCACCAGGCCCCCGAGGTGACCCAGCAGCTGGCCCATAGCCTGAGCGGCAACCTGCTGATCCGCGACTGGACGCAGCAGAACAAGACCTGGTTTGCCGCCGTTCAGGTTGAAAAACGCATGATGTTCATCATCCTGACGCTGATCGTTGCCGTGGCCGCGTTCAACCTGGTGACCACCTTGGTGATGACGGTCACCGACAAGCGCGCCGATATCGCGATCCTGCGCACCCTGGGCGCGAGCCCGCGCAGCATCATGGGCGTGTTTGTCGTGCAGGGCGCGCTCGTTGGCGTCATCGGCACCCTGGCCGGTCTGGGCCTGGGCCTCTTGGTGGCCTGCAATATCGATGTGATCGTGCCCGCCATCGAGCGCGCACTGCACACCAGCTTCCTGCCCAAGGACATTTACCTCATCAGCCAGATGCCCAGCGAGCCCCAGCGCAGCGATATCGTGCCGATTACCGTCATTTCCCTGATCCTGGCCTTTGTGGCCACCCTGTATCCCAGCTGGCGCGCCAGCCGCGTGAACCCCGCCGAGGCGCTGCGTTATGAATGATTCGTCCATCGTCCTGGAGGCCTCGGGCCTGACCAAGCGCTTTACCGAAGGCCTGCTCGATGTGCAGGTGCTCCATGGCATCGACTTGCAGGTGCGCGCCGGCGAGACCCTGGCCATTGTCGGCGCCTCGGGCTCGGGCAAATCGACCCTGCTGCACTTGCTCGGCGGGCTGGATGCGCCCAGCAGCGGCACGGTCAGCCTGCACGGCCAGCGGCTCGATACGCTCAGCGCCAGCCGCCAGGGCGAGCTGCGCAACCAGCACCTGGGCTTTATCTACCAGTTCCACCATCTGCTGCCCGAGTTCAGCGCGCTGGACAACGTCGCGATGCCGCTGCGCATCCGCCGCCTGCCCTATGCCGAATGCGCCGAGCGCGCGCGCGACGTGCTGGCCTCGGTGGGCCTCAAGGACCGCGTGCTGCACCGCCCCGCCGAGCTCTCGGGCGGCGAGCGCCAGCGGGTGGCCATTGCGCGCGCGCTGGTCACGCAGCCCGCCTGCGTGCTGGCCGATGAGCCCACCGGCAACCTGGACCGCGCCACCGCCGACACCGTGTTTGCGCTGATGCTGCAGCTGGCGCGCGAGCGCGGCACGGCCTTTGTCATGGTCACCCATGATGGCGAGCTGGCCCAGCGCTGCGACCGTGCGGTGCGCATGGTCAACGGGCGTTTTGAAGCCTGAGAGCGCTGCTGAGGCCGCATGCCTTTCTGGATTGACACCCACTGCCACTGGGATGCGCCCGAGTTCGATGCCGACCGCGATGCACTGCGCGCCGCTGCGCAAGTGGCCGGGGTGGCGCATTGCGTGATCCCGGCGGTGGAGCGCAGCAACTGGGCCACCGTGCGCGAGCTCGCCCAGCGCTGGGGCGACAGCTATGCGCTGGGCATCCACCCGCTCTACACCGGCCGCGCGGCCGAAGCCGACATTGACGCCTTGGCCACCATGCTCGAAGACTGCCAGGCTGACCCGCGCCTGGTCGCGATTGGCGAGATCGGCCTGGATTTTTTTGTGCCTGGGCTCGATGCCGAGCGCCAGACCTGGTTTTACGAGCAGCAGCTGCAGCTGGCGCGCCGCTTTGACTTGCCCGTGATCTTGCATGTGCGCCGTTCGTCGGACCAGCTGCTGCGGGCGCTGCGCCGCTGGCCGGTGCAGGGCGGCATTGCGCATGCCTTCAACGGCAGCCTGCAGCAGGCGCAGCAATTTATCGAGCGCGGCTTTGCGCTGGGCTTTGGCGGCGCCGTCACCTATGAGCGCGCGCTGCACCTGCGCCGCCTGCTGCAGCAGCTGCCGATGGAGGCCATCGTTGTCGAGACCGATGCACCCGATATTCCGCCGCACTGGCTCTACACCACCGCCGAGCAGCGTGCCGCCGGCCAGGCCCAGGGCCGCAACCAGCCGGCCGAAATTCCGCGCATTGCCCAGGTGATGGTCGACCTGCGAGCCCAGGCCCAAGCGGAGGAGGCATTGACTGCGACGGACTGGCAGCTGGCCACCAGCGCCAATGCCGCAAGGGTGCTGCCAAGGCTGCAGCCTTTGCTGCCCGGCGCCGATGGGGGATCGCCGCATGGCTGATGCGCTGCTGTGCGGTCTGGCCCCGGTTGTGGGGCCGGGCACCAAGGTCGTGATTCTGGGCAGCTTCCCCGGTGTGCAGTCCTTGCAGCTGCAGCAGTACTATGCCCATCCACGCAACCAGATGTGGCCGCTGCTGGCAGCGCTGTGGCCCGCGCACCCGCAGCCCGCCGCCTATGCCCAGCGCTGCGCCTGGCTGCTGGCGCGGGGCCTGGGCCTGTGGGATGTCTATGCCGCCTGCGAGCGCGAAGGCAGTCTGGACACCAGCATCCGCCATGCGCAGCTCAACGATTTTGTGGCGCTCCAGCAGCAGTGCCCGCAGCTGGTGGCTGCCGCCCACAACGGCGGCGAGAGCTTTCGCCATGCGCCCCGGGTGCAGGCCGTGCTGGGCCTGCCCAGCTACCGGCTGCCCTCCAGCAGCCCGGCCAATGCGTCATGGAGCTTTGAGCGCAAACTGGCCGGCTGGCGCGAGGTGATGCATCACTGTGGACTGCTGGCCTGAGCGCTTGCAGCAGCAACGCTTGCGCGCGCAGGGCTTGGAGAGACGGGGCTGCCGCCGACCATGCGCCATGACAGGCGCTGCACTGCAGGCGCCAGCAGCACCACGATCGTGAATGCCGCTGGCCAGGACAGCAGGTAGGCATGCAGCCAGCGCGAGAGAAAATCCCCGACAAAGCCCAGATTCAACCAGGTGACCCAGGCGGTCATCAGGCCCGAGAGCAGCATGGACATGATGACGGAGGACAGAAAGCGTTGTTTGAGAGCGTTGGACATCAGCGAGCCAGAAAAAACAATGCCGCAGTCTAAAGCGATGCATCGCCTGCCAAGTGCCTCACCGTGGTCTGCAAGCGACATTGCCTATCTATGGCAATCGTTTATTTCGAAATAACTATGAAAGGCTTTCAAGGAGCGCATGCTGCCTTGTCCCGATCCGCTCCCAGGCTGGCGGGCCAGGGTTATGCACTGAGCCGGGCAGGACAACGGCTGATAATCCCACCCCATGACGACGAAAAGAAAATCTCCACAGGCGGCCCAGCCGCTGCCCGAGGTCACGATCTCCGACTTTGACGGAGCCCGCTACCTGCACCTGGGCACCCCTTGGGTGCAAGGCTCGATGCGCATCAAGAAGCCTTTTGATATCGACCTGGAATATGTGCAGCGCATGATGGCCTGGCTGCTGCTGGTGGACTGGCCCACAGTGCCCGAGCGCCGTGCGATGCAGCTGGGTCTGGGGGCTGCGGCTGCGACCAAGTTCTGCGCGCAAAAGCTGGGCATGGCCAGCACCACCGCCATTGAGCTCAATCCCCAAGTGATCACCGTCTGCCGCCAGTGGTTCAAACTGCCGCCCGACAGCGACAAGCTCCAGGTTGTGCTGGGCGATGCGGGCGTGGAAATCCAGAAGCCCCAGTACCTGCAGACTGTTGATGCGCTGCAGGTCGATCTGTATGACCACGAGGCCGCAGCGCCCGTGCTCGACAGCCCCGACTTCTACCAGCACTGCCGCAACCTGCTGACCGAGGACGGCTGCATGACCGTCAACCTGTTTGGCCGCACCAACAGCTTTGCCCGCAGCCTCGCCCATATCCAGGAGGCCTTTGGCCCCGACGCGGTCTGGCGCTTTGCGGCGACCAAGGAGGGCAACACCGTGGTACTGGCCCAGCGCATGGCCAGCCGCCCCAGCCGCGAGCTGCTCAGCCAGCGCGCCGACCAGGTGCAGCAGCAGACGGGCTTGCCGGCGCTCAAGTGGTTAAAGGTTTTTAAACCTGTGCAGCCGGTCGCCGCCTGACTTTACGCAGCGAGTCTCGGTCATTCAGGTATAAAGCCAGAAGACAAAAAATACCGAGGGAATAAACCATGGCAGCGCCTGACCAGCCAAGCAAACACCACAAGAGCCGGGGCGATGCCTTGCCCGGCGATACCGCCGTCAAAAGCCGCTCGTCCAGTGGTGCGGGGGGCAGTGGTTCGTCCGGTGCTGCGGCGCCGATCCGGCGCTCGGCGGTCTTTGTGCCTGGCAAGGTGGACGAGGGCCCTGCGCCGTCCCAATCCACGGGGCCGGCCTCGGTGCCGTCCACACCCAACGGGTCGGGCCCGGCCTCGGCGCCACCAGCGCGCAGCGGCCTGCCTGCGCTGATGCAGCGCGGGCTCGAGCTGACCCAGATCATCAACTGGCTGCAGGCCGATGGCTGGATCAGCTCCGAGCTGGCCCAGGCCACCATCAACCGCTGCAGCCACGCGGCAAGCAGCCAGCACCCGATCGTGCGCCTGGCCAGCGTGGTGGTGCCGCGCCAGCAGGACGGCAAGGCGCTCGATGTGGAGCTGCTCACCGAATTCGTCGCCAAGCACTGCGGCCTGCCTTATTACAAGATCGATCCGCTCAAGGTCGATGCCGCCAAGGTGGCTGAAACCATGGGCGCGCCCTATGCGCAGCGCCACGGCATCCTGCCAGTGCAGGTCACCGCCCACGAGGTGGTGATTGCGGTCAAGGAGCCCTGGATTGACGAGTGGGTCAGTGAGGTGGAGCGCCAGGCGCGGCGCAAGGTGCGCCGGGTGCTGGCCAACCCCAAGGACATCGACCGCTACCGCAGCGAATTCTTTGCGCTGGCCAAATCGGTCAAGGCCGCCAGCAAGCTGGGCGGCTCGCTGAGCTCACTGGGCAACTTCGAGCAGCTGGTCGATCTCAGCAACACCAACCAGCAGTTCGATGCCAATGACCAGGGCATCATCCGCCTGGTGGACTGGCTGTGGCAGTTCGCGTTTGCGCAGCGCGCCAGCGATATCCATCTGGAGCCGCGCCGCGACCAGTCGGTGATCCGTTTTCGCATTGACGGGGTGCTGCACAAGGTCTACCAGATGCCGCTGGGCGTGCACAACGCCATCGTCTCGCGCGTCAAGCTGCTCGGCCGCATCGACGTGGTGGAAAAGCGCCGCCCGCAGGATGGCCGCATCAAGACCCGCAACACCTTGGGCGACGAGGTGGAAATGCGTCTGTCCACCTTGCCCACCGCCTTTGGCGAGAAGATGGTGATGCGGATCTTTGACCCGGAAAACACCGTCAAGGACCTGTCGGCCCTGGGCTTTACCGCCCATGATGCGCAGCGCTGGGAGCAGCTGGTTGAGCGCCCCCACGGCATCATTTTGGTCACCGGCCCGACCGGCTCGGGCAAGACCACCACCTTGTATTCCACGTTGAAGCGCCTGGCCACCGAAGAGGTCAATGTCTCGACCGTGGAGGACCCGATCGAAATGATCGAGCCGGCATTCAACCAGACCCAGGTGCAGCCAGCGCTCGATTTCAGCTTTGTCGAAGGCCTGCGCGCGCTGATGCGCCAGGACCCGGACATCATCATGGTCGGCGAAATCCGCGATCTGGAAACCGCTGAAATGGCGGTGCAGTCTGCGCTGACCGGCCACCTGGTGTTCTCGACCTTGCACACCAACGATGCCCCCAGCGCCATCAGCCGCTTGATGGAGCTGGGCGTGCCGCCCTACCTGATCAATGCCACCTTGCTGGGCGTGCTGGCCCAGCGCCTGGTGCGCACGCTGTGCCCGCAGTGCAAGCAGCCTGACGAAGCAGCATCGACCGACGCACTGACCGCCGCCATCCAGCCCTGGAAAATAAAGCGCGACTACCGGCCCTACAAGCCGGTGGGCTGCGAAGAGTGCCGCGACACCGGCTTTCGCGGCCGCATGGGCCTGTACGAGCTGCTCACGGTCTCTGAAGCGCTCAAGGACCAGGTGCATGCCTCGCCGTCGATGTCGGTACTGCGCCGCCAGGCGGTGAAGGACGGCATGCACCCGCTGCGCCTGGCCGGCGCCCTGCGCGTGTCCGAGGGCCTGACCACCATCGAAGAGGTGATGGCCAACACCCCCCCCATCGAGATGGGCGACCGCTAAAAAACCGGCTGCATCGACCACCACCAGCGGACATGGTGGCGTTGCGCCGGCAGGGACTTACCCTTGTCACTGCACGCGCTTGGGCAGCTCTTCATACTGCGCAAACCCGTGTCCAGCTTGGGTTTCGGCGCTGTACGCACTGGTGTCACCCTAGGGGTTTTCCTGTGTGGAATCGTAAGTGGAATCCACATGCGTCAGCTGGCCGTCAGCGTTGACAATGCGCTGCATCCCTAAAATTGTTTGGAGACAAAGGTAATGAAGCTCAAAAGCCAGAAAGACTTCTGGGCGGGCATCATGTACATGGCAGTGGGTATTGGGTTCGCCGTCGGCGCCCAGAACTACTCGATTGGTACAGGTGCTCGCATGGGTCCGGGGTACTTCCCGTTGATTCTCGGCGTCCTGCTGACGCTGATCGGTGCGGCCGTGGCCTTCAAGGGCCTCACTGCCGGCCCCGCTGGCGGAGACCCGATCGGCAAATGGGCATGGCGACAAGTGTTCTTCATCTTGCTGGCCAACTTTGCCTTCGGCATCTTGCTGGTGGGCGTGCCCAGCATCGGCATCCCCGCGATGGGCCTGATCGTCGCCATCTACGCACTGGTCTTCATCGCCAGCATGGCTGGTTCCGAGTTCCGCGCCAAGTCGGTCTTCATTCTGGCCACCATCCTGGCCATTGGCAGTTACGTCGCTTTCGTGTGGGCACTGAACCTTCAGTTCCCCGTGTGGCCTAGCTTTATTACCGGTTAAAAGGGGCCAGGACCATGGAATTGTTTGACAACCTGGCCACCGGTTTCGGTGTTGCCTTTACCTTTCAAAACCTGATTTACTGCTTTGTCGGCTGTCTGTTGGGTACCCTGATTGGCGTGTTGCCTGGTATCGGCCCGGTGGCCACCATCGCGATGCTGCTGCCTGCCACCTACGCACTGCCTCCCGTGGCAGCGCTGATCATGCTGGCCGGTATTTACTACGGCGCCCAGTACGGCGGCTCCACGACAGCGATCTTGGTGAATCTCCCGGGAGAGTCATCGTCCGTCGTGACCGTGATTGACGGCTACCAGATGGCCCGCAAGGGACGCGCCGGTCCGGCACTGGCGGCAGCGGGCATTGGCTCGTTCTTCGCCGGCTGCGTGGGCACCGTGATTCTGGCTGCCTTCGCGCCTCCACTGACTGAAGTGGCCTTCATGTTCGGCCCTGCCGAGTACTTCTCGCTGATGACCCTGGGCCTGATTGGCGCCGTGGTGCTGGCTTCGGGCTCGCTGCTCAAGGCCGTGGGTATGATTGTGCTGGGTCTGCTGCTGGGCCTGGTGGGTACCGACGTGAACTCCGGCGTGGCCCGTTACTCCTTTGACATTCCTGAGCTGACCGATGGCATCGACTTCGTCGTGATCGCCATGGGTGTGTTCGGCTACGGTGAAATCATCGCCAACCTGTCCAAGCCTGACGATGAGCGCGAAGTGTTTGCTGCCAAGGTGACTGGCCTCATGCCCACCAAGGAAGACTTCAAGCTGATGTTCCCCGCGATGCTGCGCGGTACGGCGCTGGGCTCGGCCCTGGGTATCTTGCCCGGTGGCGGCGCGATGCTGTCGGCTTTTGCAGCCTACACGATCGAGAAGAAGACCAAGCTGCGTCCTGGTGAAGTTCCTTTCGGCCAAGGCAATATCCGTGGCGTGTGCGCTCCAGAATCGGCCAACAACGCCGGCTCGCAGACCTCGTTCATTCCACTGCTGACCCTGGGTATTCCACCCAACGCCGTGATGGCGCTGATGGTGGGTGCGATGACCATCCACAACATCCAGCCTGGTCCCCAGGTGATGACCAGCAACCCAGAACTGTTCTGGGGCCTGATTGCCTCGATGTGGATCGGTAACCTGATGCTGATCGTTCTGAACCTGCCGCTGATCGGCGTCTGGATCAAGCTGCTGACCGTGCCTTACCGCTGGTTGTTCCCCTCGATCGTGCTGTTCTGCGCTGTCGGTGTGTACGGCACCAACAACAACAGCTGGGACGTGTGGATGGTGGGTATCTTCGGTTTCGTCGGCTATGTGTTCCACAAGCTCGGTACCGAGCCGGCTCCCTTGCTGCTGGGCTTTATCCTGGGCCCGATGATGGAAGAAAACCTGCGCCGTGCGCTGCTGCTCTCGCGCGGTGACTGGTCGGTGTTCGTCACCCGCCCCATCTCTGCCGGTCTGCTGATTGCTGCTGCGATCTTGCTGGTGGTGGTCTGCTTGCCAGCGGTGAGCAAGAAGCGCGAAGAGGCCTTCGTCGAAGAAGAATGACCGCCCGCAGCGCTGCTGCAAGACTGACAAAGGCACCTTCGGGTGCCTTTTTCCATTTCAGCGGCCCAGGAATGCTGCGGCTTATCGGTGATAATGAGAGTTATTCCCATCTGGGAGGCGGAAGCCGGACCACTGATGGAGACCTTGGCTTTCCATGGGGCAATGCCCGTTCGTGCTTGAGCGCTATTACCGAGAACTGCTGAACTTCTGCCTGCGCAAGGTCAGAGACCGCGACACTGCGGCCGACCTGGCGCAGGAGAGCTATGCGCGCGTGCTGGGCATGCAGCGCGCCGGCAAGGTGATCGAGCAGCCGGCCGCCTTGCTCAAGCAGGTGGCGTTGAACGCCAAGATCGACCTGGACCGGCGCACCCAGCTGCGCCAGCACGAGGACATCGATGCGCTGGACGAGGCCCTGCAGCCGGCCAGTCCCCAGCGCCTGCAGCCCGAAGCGGTCTATGCCTCGTCGCAAACCGTACAGGCCTACCTGGCCACCATTGATGCGCTGCCGCCGCGCTGCCGCGAGGCTTTTTGCATGTACCTGTTCGACGAGCTGTCCAACCAGCAGATCGCCGAGCACATGGGTGTCTCGGTCAGCATGGTCAACCAGTACATCAGCCGTGGCAAGATCGCCTGCGCCGCCCGCAAAAAGGAGCTTGACCTTGGTGACTGATCCAATCCGGCGGGGGGCCGACATGCAGTTTTTCTGCGCCCATGCGTCTATAACTTTGAGATGAGCCGTTTTTCCACCTTGCCCTCCCGTGCATGTGCCCCGTCTGTTGACGAGGCGGCGGAGCAGCGCGCGCTGCAGGCCTTCTTTGGCGAGCAGGACGCGGTGGATGTGCAGGCCGCGCAGTGGCACACCCGCCAGGAGCAGGGCCTGAGCGCGGGCGAGCAGGCGGCGCTGGCGCAATGGCTGCAGGCGAGCGCTGCGCATGCCCAGGCCTGGGCCCGGATCGATGCGAGCGTGGCCAGCTTGCGTGCGCTGCCCACAGCAGCGGTGGCCCAGTGGCGTGCCAGCCAAGTGGCGAGCCCGCCCGCAGCCGCTGCCGCAGTGCCAAGATCCGCAGCCGCAGCCGCACCCGCAGCCGCCAAGCGAGCGCCGGTCCGCCCCCTCACATGGCTGCAGGCGCTGCTGCCCGGCCCGCGTGGCCTGGCCTTGTGCGCCGTGCTGCTGGTGGCGCTGGGCCTGGGCTGGCAGCAGTGGATGCAGCCGGTCTACAGCGCGCACTATGTCGTCCAGCGCGGCCAGCACCAAAGCCTGCAGCTGCCCGATGGCTCTACCTTGGAGCTCGATGCCGAGACCGAGGCGCAGGTGCGCCTCTACCGCGACCGGCGCGAGGTGCAGCTGGCGCATGGCCAGGCGATGTTCATCGTGGCCCCCGATGCCAGCAAGCCTTTTGAAGTGCAGGCCGGCCCGGCCCGCGTCAGCGTGGTGGGCACCCGCTTTGCGGTGCGCTACCGCCAAGACGGCATCGACGCAGGTCAGGTGCGGGTCGAGGTGCAAGAGGGACGGGTGCGCGTGGCCGCCGTGCACAGCCCGGCCACCGCACTGCTGCTGGGCGCCGGCCAAACCACGCAGGTTGCAGGCGATGGTCTGCTGGCACCCGTGGGCAGCGTAGCCCCCGACAGCGTGGGCCTGTGGCGCAAGGGCTTGCTGCGCTTTGACAACACCCCGCTGGCCCAGGCCTTGCAGGAGATGGAGCGCTACGGGCCTACCGGCCTCATGGTGCGCGACCCCGCTGTGGCGGCGCTGCCCCTGGGCGGCAGCTACGCGACGGCCAGGCCGGCCGAGTTGGCCCATATGCTGACCCAGGTACTGCCGGTGCGCCTGGTGCCGGGCCCAGAGGGCCGCGCCGAAATCGTCGCGAAGTCCGATAAAAAATAATTCAGAAAATGCAAAAACGGGGTGCAGTTCTGCGCCTGCAGTGCGTCATAAAAGGTAATGAGATTTATTTACTGCATTGCCTGACCATGTCCAAACCCCGTTTGTCCCTCCGCTCTCCCTCCCGCTCCACTGGCGCATCGGTTGCCACCATGGCCCGCTTCCATCCTGCACCGTTGGCGCTGGCCGCCGCATTGGCGCTGGCGATGCCGCCCGCCGCGTATGCGCAATCTGCCACGCCCGCCCACCAGGCGAGCAGCCTGTCGATTGCGGCCCAGCCGCTGGGCTCCGCACTGCAGGCGCTGTCCGCAGCCACGGGCGTGTCCATCGGCTTTGCGCCGGCGCTGGTCGAGGGCAAGACGGCGCCCGCCGTCTCCGGCACGCTCACGCCGCAGCAAGCGGCCGAGCGCCTCTTGGCCGGCAGCGGCCTGATGGCGCTGCGCCAGGGCGAGGCCCTGGTGATCAAGGCGACGCCCTCGGCTGGCGACACCAGCACCTTGCCCACGGTGACGGTGACCGCACAAGGCGAGCGCAATGCGACCAGCGAAGGCTCGGGCTCGCTGGCGGCCTCGGCCGTCAGCCTCAACAAGGGTGACCAGGCGCTCAAGGACATTCCGCAGTCCATCAGTGTGGTCACGCGCAAGCAGCTCGACGAGCAAGGCATCACCGACTTGCGCGATGCGATGAACAAGGTCACCGGCACCATGGGCGTGCAAGGGGTGGGCCAGGGCATGGTGCTGTCCGCGCGCGGCTTCCAGATCGATGCCTGGCAGTACGACGGTGTGGCGATTCCGCGCAACCACTACTCGCTGGGCAACTGGGGCACCGAAGGCATGGTCTTCTATGACCGGCTGGAAGTGCTGCGCGGTGCCTCGGGCCTGCTGCAGGGCACGGGCAGCCCGGGCGGCGCCGTCAACCTGGTGCGCAAGCGCGGCCAGCGCGAGAAGACCGTCACCGTCACCGCCCGCGCCGGCTCCTGGGACCGCTATGGCCTGCAGCTCGACGCCGGTGGCCCACTCAATGACGAGGGCAGCTTGCGCGGCCGCCTGGTGGTGGACGAGTCACGCGGCCACTCCTTTGTCGACTATGTGAATGAGCGCACACGCTCGCTCTACGCCGCATTGGATTACGACATCAGCCCCGACACCACGGTAGGCTTTGGCGTCAGCCAGCTCGACAGCAAGGGCCGCCCCTTCATCATGGGCCTGCCGCTGTATGCCGATGGCAGCATGACCGACCTGCCACGCTCGACCTTCACCGGCTCTGACTGGAACCGCTCGAACGTCAGGCAAACGACGGTCTATGCCGACCTGAACCACCGCATCAACAACGACTGGAAGCTCAAGGTCTCGGCCCTGCATGTGAGCGAGCAGAACGCCTCCTTGCACCAGCGCATGACCGGCAAGGTCGAGCCCGATGGCAGTGGCGTGACCTATGACAACTGGTACACCGACTTCGACCTGAAAAAAGTGGCCTTCGATGCCTTCATCAACGGCCGCTTTGACCTCGCTGGTTTCCGCAACGATGTGACCGTAGGTGCCAACTATTCCAAGTACCGCTCCAACGATGTCTATGCCCGCACCTTCACGGCGGGCGCGAATCTCTTTGACATCGACCACCACCGCCCCGAGCCCACCCTGGACAGCCTGCTGGCCGCCGGTGGCCGGCAATGGAAGTCGGCCTACGATGTGCGGCAAAAAGGCATCTATGGCAGCTTGCGAACGCGGCTGACCGAGCCGCTCACCGCGATTGTGGGCGCTCGCACCAGCTGGTATGACTCGCTCTACACCAATGCGGTCACGGGTGAACGCCAGGTCACCACCACGTCTGCAGAGATCACCCCCTATGCCGGCCTGGTGTATGCACTCACCCCCGAATGGTCGCTGTACGGCAGCTACACCAGCGTGTTCGAGCCCCAGTCCGAGCGCACGGTCGATGGCAAGGTGCTCGACCCGATCACCGGCACCAACTATGAACTGGGCATCAAGGGCGAGCTGATGAACGGCAAGCTCAACACCTCGCTGGCCCTGTTCCGCTACGACCACAAGAACCGGGCGGTCAACGACCTGGCCTCCGGCTTTGCCTGCGACGGCTGGTACTGCTCGACCTCGGCCGGCAAGGTGCGCAGCCAGGGCGTGGAGGCCGAAGTGAGCGGCGAAGTGGCGCGCGACCTGCAGGCCATGGTGGGCTACACCTTCAACACCAGCAAGTTCCTGAATGACCCGACCAACCAGGGCCAGGTCTTCAGCACCTGGACGCCCAAGCACATGCTGCGCGCCTGGCTGTCCTACCAGCTGCCGGGCGATTGGAACCGGCTGAGTGTGGGCACTGGCGTCGTGGCGCAAAGCCATACCTTGAGCTATGACCGCTCCTTCAAGGTTGCGGGCAACACCATCACCAGCCTGCGCCTGGCCTACCAGGCCACGCCCGAGATCAGCGTCGCCCTCAACGTGAACAACCTGTTTGACAAGCACTACATCCTGCCCGGCTTTGTCGGCTACACCGGCGGCACCTATGGCGATCCGCGCAATGCCATGTTGACCCTGAAGTACACGCCCAAGCTGTGATCGGTCGCTGAACTGCCCAGCTGCAGTGGCAAAGCCTGGCCTTGGTCCAAAAAACGGCAGGGTTCAGGTTTTGCACCACGCAAACTGCGTTAGGCTGCGCGTTGCAATCCGCAAGCGGGTGGGCGGGCCATGCAGGGAACCACCCACTACAGCTTGCACCGGGGCCTGCAACCAGTGCCCCAGGCGATTGCCAACCAGAGCCAGCCATTGCCGGCCCATGCCCCGCGCATGCGGCAGGGAACCCGCCAGCCAGCCATTCAGCCCAAGAGGAGGAGCCATGTCCAAGAACAACCAACCATCCACCCTGTGTCGCCCGCTGCTTGCGGCGGCCCTGGCCGTTTCGGCCAGCTTCGGTGCCGCGCTGCCAGCGCATGCCGATTACCTGTGGCTGCAGACCGAGAACGGCCAGACGCGCGCCCAGGTGGGCGAGCTGCACAAGGCGCCAGGGGCGCTTGGCGAACTGAGCGAGCCGCGCCAGGTGGTGGCAGAAGGCAAGAGCGTGCCCGCATCGGCCGATCCCTATGTGCTGACCCAGCAAGAGGGCGCCCCGGCCGACCAGCGCTTTGCCGCGACGCGCGCGGGCAGCGATGGCGTGCTGACCTACTACCAGGCCCGCTTTGGCCGCCAGGAAACCAAGGCCGTCAATGACCTGGAGCTGGTGCCCACCACGCCCCAGGGCAACACCTACCAGCTGATGTTCAAGGGCCGGCCCGTAGCGGCCAGCCAGGTGAATGTGGACACCAGCGAAGGCTGGCGCCGTGTGCTGGCCCCCGCCAAGGATGGCACGGTGAGCTTTACGCCGTCCTTCCCCGGCCTCTACGTGCTGGAGGTCACAGCCCGCGTCAACAACGGTAGCGTCAAGATCGATGGCAAGCAGTACGACGAGGTGCGCCACACGGCGACCCTGAGCTTTGAGGTGCCGCAGTAACGCGCTAATCCCCCGCAGGGGCGGGCACACCGCTTTTATCGGGCGCCTGCACAAGTATTGGCTTGGCACGACAATTGCAGCAGTTCGACGGCTTGCCGTCTGGTGTTTGCCGCTTTTTGTCTTTCATGAAAAACCTGCCTCTGCTGCAGCAGCACGACCTGCGCCGTGCGCTGCACAACGAAGTCCATTCCCGCCCCCCTGAAGCCCTGCCCGATAACACCGCCGTGTTCTGCACGGTGATGTGGGCCGATGCCGCCGAGCGCGCGGCCAGCCGCCAGTGGCTGCACCAGCTGCTGCGCGATCTGCAGCTGCCCGTGCCCGATGCCGAGGCCAACCACCTGCGCCTGGACCTGGGCAATGGCCGCCTGCGCTGGGAGCTGCACACCGAATTTGTCTCCTGGACCTGGATGGTGCCCATCCGCCCCGAAGCGCTGGACGAGGCCGAGCTGCCGTCTGCCAGCGACCTGGTTCCCGCCCAGTGGCTCGCCGGTTTGCCCGGCCGCTGCCTGCTGGCGATGAATGCCTGGGTGCTGCCCGCGTCCCCCGCGCTGGAGAAAAAGGTCGAGCAACGCTGGCTGTACGAGGACAAGCTGGTCGCCTCCAAGGCCTCCGAGCAGAAGGCGCAGGTCTATACCGATTTTTCCATCCACTCGGATGGCGCATCGCGCCTCTTTGTGCTGAACCAGGGCCTGTCGGCCGCGCGCAATGGGCGCCTGGTGCAGCGCCTGCTGGAGATCGAGACCTACCGCATGGCCGCCTTGCTGGGCCTGCCTGCGGCGCGTGAGACCATGGAAAAGCTCGCCAGCACCGAGACTGAGCTGGCCGAGCTGTCCGCTGCCATCCGCAGCGCGGGCGCGGCCAGCGAGCCGCAGCTGCTCGACCAGCTCACGCGCCTGGCCGCGCAGGTCGAGAGCCAGTACGCCGCCCACCATTCTCGCTTTTCGGCCAGCAGCGCCTACTTTGCATTGGTGCAGCAGCGTGTGGGTGATATCCAGGAGACGCGCCTGGGCAGCTACCAGAGCATCGGCGACTTTATGGACCGGCGCCTGACCCCCGCACGCAACACCTGTGTGTCGGCCCACCAGCGGCTCGAAGCGCTGTCCCAGCGCGTATCGCGCCTGAGCAACCTGCTGCAGACGCGGGTCGATATCAGCCAAAAGCAGGGCCGCCAGGCGGTGCTCAAGGCGATGAACGAGCGCCAGGGCCTGCAGCTCAAGATGCAGTCCACGGTCGAGGGCCTGTCGGTCGCGGCCATCACCTACTACATCACCGGCCTCATCAGCTACCTGGCCAAGGGCCTGCAGAAATGGGGGTGGCCTCTGTCGCCAGAAACGACGGCGGCGCTGGCCATCCCGGTGATAGGCTTGGGCGTCTGGTGGTCGATTCGCCGCATGCACCACCGTTTGTTCCATGGGTCGGCGCACCAGCACTGACTGGTTCTTGGAGAGTTATCTTGTCTGTTTCTGTTGCACCGGCTGCGGTGCTCACGCCCAGTGTGCGCCGCGCCGGCATGGTCTGCGCCGTGGTGGGCGCCATCGCGTTCAGCGGCAAGGCCATCATCGTCAAGCTGGCCTACCGCCATGGGGTCGACGCGATCACCTTGATCATGTACCGCATGCTGTTTGCGCTGCCGCTGTTTGTCATCATGGCCTGGTGGGCCGGGCGGGGCAAACCGGCGCTGTCGCTGCGCGACTGGCTCGCCGTCATCGCGCTGGGCTTTTGCGGCTACTACCTCTCCAGCTACTTGGATTTTGCCGGGCTGAGCTATATCAGCGCGGGCCTGGAGCGGCTGATCCTCTACCTCAACCCCACCTTGGTGCTGGCGCTGGGCTGGCTGCTCTACCGCAGGGTGGCCAGCGGCCGCCAACTGCTGGGCCTGGCCATCAGCTATGCCGGCGTGATGCTGGTGTTTGGCATGGAGCTGTACACCCATGGCGCCGGCCAGCAGGTGGGCTGGGGTGCTAGCTTGGTGTTCCTGAGCGCCGTGAGCTATGCCGTCTACCTGGTCTACAGCGCTCAGTATGTCAAACGCCTGGGCGCGCTGCGCCTGGTGGGCCTGGCCACCAGCTTTGCCTGCCTGTTCTGCATTGCGCAGTTCTTGCTGACGCGGCCACTGCAGGCCGCGCAGGTGGATGCGGCCGTCATCTGGCTGTCTGTCCTCAACGCCACCTTGTGCACTGCCGTTCCCGTCTTGCTGGTGATGCTGGCCGTTGAGCGCCTGGGCGCCGCCACCGTCGCGCAAACCGGCATGATCGGTCCGCTCTCGACGATCCTGATGGGCGTGTGCCTGCTGGGCGAGCCGCTGACGCCGGTGATGGTGGCCGGCACGGCCTTGGTGCTGACTGGCATCTATGTGTTCACCCACCAGGCTAAAAGACAATAAAGGGCATGTCCAGGCGCCTGAGCGCAACTGCCATTTGTGACATAGCATCGATACCCACAAGGAGATTTGAATATGGATTTTGGAATTGCCAACAAATGGGCACTGGTCTGTGCGGCCAGCAAGGGCCTGGGCCGTGGTTGCGCGCAGGCGCTGGTCAATGAGGGCGTCAATGTCGTCATCAACGCCCGCGGCGAAGAAGCGCTGAAGGATACCGCCCGCCAGCTCAAGGTGATGGCCGCGATGTGGGCCGCAGCAGCGCCTGGCCGCGTCGCGCCCCAGGTGATCGCCGTGGCCGCAGACATCACCACCGAAGCCGGTCGCGCTGCGGTGCTGAATGCCGAAGGCGGCCCGGGCCAGCGCTTTGACATTCTGGTGAACAATGCGGGCGGCCCGCCACCCGGTGATTTCCGCGACTGGGACCGTGAGGCCTGGATCAAGGCGCTGGACGCCAACATGCTCACCCCCATTGTGCTGATCCAGACCTTGATCGACGGCATGGCCGAGCGCGGTTTTGGCCGCATCGTCAACATCACCTCCAGCTCCGTCAAGGCCCCCATCGATATCCTGGGCCTGTCCAACGGCGCGCGCAGCGGCCTGACCGGCTTTGTCGCAGGCGTTGCACGCAGCCCCATTGCCGGCAAG
Organism: Comamonas sp. 23; assembly: GCF_049601575.1. Lineage (NCBI taxonomy): Bacteria > Pseudomonadati > Pseudomonadota > Betaproteobacteria > Burkholderiales > Comamonadaceae > Comamonas > Comamonas sp. 23. The sequence continues at coordinate 1,621,464 of NZ_CP187127.1, forward strand.
GGCGTGACCATCAACAACATCCTGCCGGGCAAGTTCGACACCGACCGCATTGCCGCCACGATCTCGGCCACCGCCAGCAAGACCGGCAAGAGCGAAGCCGACATCCGCGAGGCGCAGCAAAAGCAGATTCCTGCCGGCCGCTACGGCACCGCCGATGAGTTTGGCGCGATCTGCGCGTTTCTGTGCAGCCAGCAGGCGGCCTATATCACCGGCCAGAACATCCTGCCCGACGGCGGCTCCTACGCCGGTACGTTCTAAGAACCTGTTCAAAGTCTCTACGCAGCCGCGTTGGAGTGCAATCGGGATGAGTTCGAAGGGCTGGTCCGCAGCTTGCACCGGGGTGCAAGCAAGGGCCAGCGCGAAGAAATCGCCCGATTTCACTCCAACCCGTAGGGACAGTGGCTTTGCGGCCGCCCGGGCAGGGGCGGTCTGCGGCGTTGCAGCGCTTGCCAATAGCTGGCTATTGGCTGCGCACTGCGCCTAGCATCCCATCCCGCAAAGACACTGTCGCGGCGCGAGGAGACATTGAACAGGTTCTAAGCGCCCGCACCCACCAAGCAAAACCGCCCGAGCAGCTGCCCGGGCGGTTTTTTGATGTCTAACGTTCTGGCCGGCGATCAGGCCTGGTCATCGTCAAAGAAATCAAAGCCATCGTCCCCGCCGTCATAGTCCGCCACGTCCTGGCTGTTGCTATCACTGCTGCCGCTGCTGCTGTCCGTATCCGGCATCCAGCGGTTGGCCGCCGCGTCCACATGGTCGCGCCCGGCTTGCTGGGCGAGCTGGTCCAGGCCACCGTTGTCGCCGCTGCCGCTGCCGCTGGTGTTGGCCGTGCTGGCGCTGTCTGCAGCCGGGCTGCTGCTGGCCGCATGGCTGGGGTTGGCCGCCGCCTGCGCGGGGTTGCTCCAAAGGTGGCTCAGACCATTGAACAGCAACATGCCACCCGCCACACCGGCGGCAGAGGCAGCGGCCTGGCCCAGAAAGCCGCCCGCTGCCGACCCCGCCGAGGGCTGCGCAGGCATGGGGGCGGGCGCTGCCGGGGTGGCTGCTGCCGGGGCCGCGCCAAACCAGCGCCCCGTGCTGGCCGGGGCTGGCGTATCGCCATAGCCTGCGGGCGCAGCGCTGTTGGGCGGATAGCTGGGGGCATAGCCAGCGGGGCTGCGGCTGGCCAGGTTGGCATCCGGGCTGCGGCCAAAATGCGTGTCCAGCCCGGCACCTAAGAAGCTGGAACTGCCGCCAGACGGTTTAGCGGCAGCAGCCCGGGCCTCGACCAGTTGCGCCTGCAACTGCGCCTCTTGCTGCTGAGCCTGTTGCAGCGCCTGCTCCAGCAGCAGGCCGCGCTGGGTCAGCCAATAGAGCGCATCGGGGGTTTGCTGGGCCTGCTGGCGTACCCAGGCTTCTGCCTGGCCGTCCTTGGGCTGGCCATCCAACTGGCGCAGTTGCTGGAAGAGGTTCTCAATCAGGGTCTGTTCTTGCGCGTTCATCTCGGCATCCTCGCAGGTGGTGGTGTCACCGCATATGGGATGCACTGTGCGCTTGCGCAAGGGCGCCAGTGTGAAGCGCGCGTTCTATCCGTAGCAGGTTGTAAACGCCTGGGCCGGCCCGCATCAGGCCCGGCGCGACGAAATCACAATCCCGGCGACCACCAGCACAAAGGCCGCCGCATGGTAGAAGCGGGGCGGCTCGCCCAAAAAGGCGGCCGACAGCACGGCAGCAAACAGCGGCGTGAGGTTGGTAAAAAAGCCCGCCACCGTGGGGCCCACGCGCTGCACGCCCACGCCCCAGCAGCGGTAGGCGACCAGGGCCGGGCCAATGACGATATAGGCAATGGCCCAGAGCAGGGTGCTGTTGATCTGCAGCTGGCTGGCGCCCACGGCCCATTCGCCAGCAGCAAACAGCCCGGACCAGAGCAGGCCAAAGGTCAGCTGGGCCATCAGCAGCAGCGCCCACTGGCTTTTGATGCCGGCCGGATCGGGGGTACGCACCAGCAGCCAGCTGTAGAGCGACCAGCAGGCGGTGGACAGCAGCATGAACAGATCGCCCGGCACCAGGCGCAGTTGGGTCAGCTGCTGCCAGCTGCCATGGCTGAGCACCAGCAGCACGCCGCTGACCGAGAACAGCGCGCCCAGCATCTGCGGCCGCGTGATGCGGGTCTGGAAGAACAGCGCGCCAAAGGCCATCATCCACAGCGGCATGCTGGATGCCACCAGGGTCACATTGATGGGCCCCGAGGTCTTGAGCGCCATGTACTGGAAGGCGTTGTAGCAGCCAATGCCCAGCAGGCCGATGATGGACCAGCGCTTCCACTGCGGCCACAGCGGGCTGCCCCGGCGCAGCAGCGGGTAGGCCAGCGGCAGCATGATCGCAAAGGCCAGCAGCCAGCGCACAAAGTTCAGCAGCATGGGGGAGACCAGCTCGTGCACCAGCCGGCCCACGACGGCATTGCCCGCCCACATCAGCGGGGCGGCGGTCAGCAGCGCCATGGTCGACGGTGTCAGTTTTTGTTGCATCGCGTGACTGTACATCCCCGTGACAGCAGCCGGTGTGAAAGCGTGGCAGCATGGTGACTGACGGCACCAAGCACCTACCCAGAACCTATCTCAGTTCACACAGGAGAATTCCCATGTCTTTGGCAGTACAGATTGCGCGCAATGGCGGACCCGAGGAGATGAAACTGGTCGACGTGGATGTCGGCGCCCCTGGCCCCGGCGAAGTGCGCATACGCCACCATGCCATCGGGCTCAATTTCATCGACGTCTACCAGCGCACGGGCCTCTACACCCTGCCGCTGCCTTTGAACCTGGGCATGGAAGGCGCCGGTGTCGTCGAGGCCGTGGGCGACGGCGTGCAGCACCTGCAGGTGGGCGACCGCGTGGCCTATGCCAGCAACCCACCGGGCAGCTACAGCGAAGTGCGGGTGATGCCCGCCGCCTATGTCTGCCAACTGCCCGACAGCATTGATTTTGAAACCGGCGCGGCGATGATGCTCAAGGGCCTGACGGCCCAGTACCTGCTGCGCCAGGCCAAGCCGGTTGAAGGCCTGCATGCGGGCGACTTTGTGCTCTTCCACGCTGCGGCAGGCGGCGTGGGGCTGATCGCCTGCCAATGGGCCAAGGCGCTGGGCCTGCGCCTGATTGCGACCGCTGGCTCCGCAGAGAAATGCCAGCTGGCGCTGGCCCATGGCGCCGAGGTCGCGATCAACTACCGCACGGAAAACTTTGCCGAACGCGTCAAGGACATCACCGGCGGCAAGGGTGTCAAGGTCGTCTATGACTCGGTCGGCAAGGACACCTGGGATGGCTCGCTGCAATGCCTGCGCGCCTTTGGCCTGATGGTGTCGTTTGGCAATGCCTCCGGCCCGGTTCCGCCATTTGCGCCGGCCATCCTGGCGGCCAAGAGCCTGTATGTCACGCGCCAGGGCCTCTTTACCCACCTGCGCTCGCGCGAGGCCTGCCAGGCCATGGCCAATGACCTGTTCGCCGTCGTGGCCTCGGGCCAGGTCAAGATCCATATCGCGCAGCGTTTTGCGCTGTCCGAGGTGCAGGCCGCGCACCGCGCGCTCGAGGCACGCCAAACCACGGGCAGCAGCATCCTGCTGCCCTGATGGTCCCGTAGCCGATGTCCGCATCGGGTTTTGGGCGGGGGCTGGCAGCCCCCAGGCGCAGATGGACTAACATCCATCTGCTTTTATTTTGATAGTGCACCATGACCCGTGTTTCTCCCCCGCTGTTCGCGCCCGAGCCGCCCACCTGGCTGGCTGCTGCGCGCAGGGCCATGCAGTCGCCGCCGCGCAAGCCCCGGCTGCCGCTGTGGGTCAACGGCCAGGCGGTCGGCTCCCTGGTCGAGCATTTTCTGATCGACACCGGCATCGCCGGGCGCCTGGGCGGTGATGCACTGCTGTCCAAGCGCGAGCGCTCGGGCACGGCGGTGTGGCTGCTTGAATCACCCACGCAGGACGCGACGGCGCTGATGGGCCGCCTGGCCGATGCGCTGCGCGATGCGGGCCGCAGTGGCCCCTGGCGCAACGAGCAGCTGGCCGTGCAGGCGGTCGATGGCAGCCTTATCGGCACCGTCGAGCGCGGGGCGGTGCGCGTGCTGGGCATTGCCACCTTGGCCGTGCACCTGGTGGGCATCGCGCCTGATGGGCGCCTGTGGGTGCAGCAGCGCGCGGCCAACAAGGCCAACTACCCGCTGCACTGGGACACCTTGATGGGCGGCATGGTCTCGGCCCAGGACAGTTTGGATGAAGCCCTGGCGCGCGAAACCTGGGAAGAGGCCGGCCTGCAGATTACTGACTTGCAGGGCCTGCGCCATGGCGGCGTGCTGTGCTTTCGCCAGCCCGACAGCGATGGCGGCGACGACCTGGGCTATATGTACGAAGACATCCACTGGTATGCCGCCACCGTGCCCGAAGGCCAGGTGCCCCGCAACCAGGATGGCGAAGTGGCGCAGTTTGCGCTGTGGCAGGCCGCTGAGGTCCAGCAGCAGCTGGCCCAGGCACGGTTCACGCCCGAGGCCGCCTTGGTCTGGGCCGGTTTTGCAGATTGGATGACATGACAGAGACAGTGAACAAGCAGGGCGCCCCGGTGCAGGCACCCAAGCAGGTGGTGGTCGTCGGCGCCGGTGTGGTCGGCGTAGCTACCGCCCTGGCGCTGCAAAGCTATGGCGTGGCCGTCACCTTGATCGACCGGGGCGAGCCCGGCATGGAATGCAGCTACGGCAACTCCGGCGCGATCAGCCCCGGCTCGGTCGCGCCGCTGGCCCTGCCTGGCATCTTGAAAACCGTGCCCGGCATGCTGATGGACCAGGACGGCCCGCTGTCGATTGGCTGGAAGCACCTGCCCAAGGCGGCGTCCTGGCTGGTGGCCTTTGCGCAATCGGCCGAGCCCAAGCGTGTGGCTGCGGCGGCAGAGCGCCTCAACGACCTGTACCAGGGCGCCGTCGATGCGCATGCGGCGCTGGCGCAGAACCTGGGCGTGTCCGAGCTGTTCATGCGGCGCGGCCATCTGCACCTCTACCCCGATGCCGATTACGCGCAAAAGGATGCCACCGGCTGGCAGCTGCGCGCCAAGTATGGCTACCAGGTCGAGGAGCTGGACCGCGCCGGCATCGAGGCGCTCGAGCCCCATGCACCCCAGGGCTATGCCCATGGCCGTTATCTCGCCGACCACGGCACCATCCTGAACCCGCTGCGCTATGTGCAAAGCATGCTGCATGCCTTTGTGCAGCGCGGCGGCAAGCTGGTGCAGGCGGAGGTCAAGGCCATCCGCCCCGATGACAAGGGCTGGGCCGTGCGCACGGGCGATGCCGCGCTCGATGCGCAGCGCTGGCCGCATATCGTCGTGGCCGCTGGCGCCTGGGCGCCTGCATTGCTCAAGCCGCTGGGCATGCTGCTGCCGATCGAATCGCAACGCGGCTACCACGCCCAGTTTGCCGGTGCCCAGCACCTGGTGGAACGCACCGTGGTGCTGGCCGACAAAAAGGTGTTTATCGCGCCGATGGAAGGCGGGCTGCGCGTGGGCGGCACGGTCGAGATCGCTGGGCTGAAGGCCCCGCCCAACCCGCGCCGCGCAGCGGGCATCGAGCGCATGGCGCGCGAGGCCTTCCCGGCGCTGGCAGGCCTGGAGGCCCAGCACTGGATGGGCCACCGCCCCTGCCTGCCCGGCTCCGTGCCGGTGGTGGGCCATATCGATGCAATCCAGGGCCTGTGGCTGGCCGTGGGCCATGGCCACCTGGGGCTCACCGGTTCGCTGCCCACCGCACAGCGCATTGCGACCGGCATGTGCGGGCCGCAGGCGCTGCCTTTCTGGCAACTGCGCACTGCTGGTTAACTAGCATCACTTGCAGCCGCTTGGCTGATCGCAGGCGCGCTCAGCCCATCAGCTGGGCCAGCCTGCGCACCGCCGCCGGTATCGGCGCAATCACCGGCAGATGCAGGCGCTGGGCCAGCGCAATGGCGGCCTGGCCCAGCGGGCCGCCGCCAATGATCACGGCCTGCGCGCCATCCTCGTCCACACAGCGTTGCACGGCTTGGGCCAGTGCGGCTTCCAGCGCCTGCGCATCACCACTCAAGGCGCGCGGGTCGCCCTCGGTCAGGCGGATGCCGGTGTAGAGGTGTGCCAAACCCACGGCAGCCACGCGCCCGGCAATCGGCTCCACCAAGTCCGGTGTCACGGTGGCCACACCAAAGCGCCGCCCGCCGCTGGCCGCCTCCAGCATCGAGGCCTCGGCAATGCCGACGACGGGCACGGCGCTCAAGGCGCGCAGCCGCTCCAGCCCTGGGTCGCCAAAGGCGCTGATGATGACACCGGCGCAATCGCTGGGCGCCTCGCGCCAGCAGTCTTCTACCTCCAGCGCGGCTTGCGCCAGCTCGGTCGCGTTGACGATCATCAACGGGCCCTTGCCGGCGGTGCGCGGCAGAATCTGCCACGGCGCGGGCGCCGAGCGCTGGGCAATGTCGGCCATCATCGCAGTGGTGGCCTCGGAGGCATTGGGGTTGATCAGCAGGATTTTGGACATGCAGCAAAACTAGGATTGGGCCGTGGCAGGCGTGCCAGCCAGCGGCTCGGCATCGGGGGAGCGGCCATAGGTCTCGGGCACGCATTGCACGCTGATGATGAAAATCAGGTACATCGCAGCGGCCAGGCCAAACACGCCGCCCAGGCCAAAGCCATCAAACAGACGGCCGGCCACCAGCGGCATCAGCGCGCCCGCTGCCGTGCCGGTGGCCAGGATGAAGGCGGTGCCAAAGGCACGCACACGGGTGGGGTAGAGTTCGGGCGCATAGATCCAGATGGTGGTGTTGAGCAGCAGCACAAAGAACTGGAAGGTGGCCCCTGCAATCAGCAGCACCACAATGCTCTTGGCGGCAAAGCCAATCGTGAGCGCCGCCAGGCAGGCGCAGATGGCGCCGGCCGTCAGCACCCGCTTGCGCGGAAAGTGAAAGCCCAGCGCCGACGCCGCAATCGCTCCCAGCAGGCTGCCGCTTTGCATCACCATCGTGAACAGCAGGCTCTTGGACATGCTGTAGCCCAGGCCCACCAGAATCGTCGGCATCAAGGTCAGCACCGAAATCTGCGCGCCATAGGTCATCCAGATGGTGATGCACAGCGGCACCGTGCGGCGGCCGAGCGCGCCCCGGAAAATCTCGGTGATGCGCACCTTGATTTTGGCCGCCGTGGTGCTGGCGCCGTCATCGCTGATATAGGGGTGGGCGGCTTGCGCGGCGCCCGCCAGCTTGCCCGATGCCAGGCGCGTCAGCACCGCATTGGTCTCGGCAATACGGCCTTGCGACAGCAGAAAGCGCGGTGTCTCGGGGATGTAGCGGCGGTAGAACGCCGCCAGCAGCGCAGGCACCATCAGGCAGACAAACAGCCAGCGCCAGCCGTTGTCGCCCGGGAAGATCCAGAACACCAAGAGGCCAAAGGCCGGCGCCAGAAAATTGCCCAGCCCGCCCGCGCCCACATTGACCAGGCCGACTGCCGTGCCCCGGAACTTGGACGAGCAGAACTCCGACAGCATGGTCACCGCAATCGCAATCTCGCCCCCCAGGCCAAAGCCCACCACCGCGCGGCCCAGCGCCATCACCGCCAGATTGGGCGCCATCGCGCAGATACCCGCACCAATCGTGAACAGCAGCAGGTCCACCGTCAGCATCACGCGGCGGCCATAGCGGTCTGCGATATAGCCCGAGACAATGCGGCCAATCGCCGCGCAGGCAAAGGTCACCGAGTTGAGCATGCCGATGTCCGACGCCGTCAGCCCCCATTGCTCCTTGAGCATGGGCCCGATGATGCCGACTGCGTTCTGCTCGAAGCTGTCAAACAGGCAGCCAATCAGGATCAAAAAGATGATCGTGTGGTGCGAGCGGGTCACCCCTATCTTGTCCAAGGCCTGGTCGAGTTCGGCCACCTTGGGAGAGTCGGGTGCAGAGGAAAGTGCAGGTCCACCAGCCATTGAAAGCTCCTTGAGAAGAGTCGTACTTGCTCGATTCGGATCGCTGCGCCAGTGTTGGGCAGTTCATCGAAGTTTGGTATAGGTATTTCACTAATATGGTGCATATGAAATTGAAATTTCATGCGCTAGGCAGGGTTAAGCAAGCAACGTGCCATTCAGGGTGGCATTGGGGGGCAGGGTGGTGGGGGACGTTGAAGCTAGGCCACGGCAGCTGATGCGGCGGCGTAGGTAGCTGTGGCGATAGGGGCTGAGACCAATAGGAAGAGGGCTGCCGACTCAGTGCGTAGGCCATAGTGTTTCGAACGAATTCGCTCACGGGTGTTCCATAAACTGTGTGGCGTTTAACACGGTGAGGGAAGCGGGCTTCATGGATGAACTTTGTGCTTTAAAATCGGGCGCACTGGTTAATTTAAATCCGTTGGTTTCTTTTCAATAATTTAATGAGATATTATTTATGACCTCGCAAACATCTTATTATGCTCAAAATGAACAAATATATCTATTCGAAAGATTGAGGATATGTCGAGACTTGGCAGCAGTTCTGTGCGCCAGTTTGAAAAATAACGAGCTATCACAGTATATCGACAAGGCTGATGCTGAGGCGGGGCGCGAAAAAATTAGAGAAATTCAGTGGCGGTTGAATGTGCTGGCTGAAGCAATATCAGCAGCTTTAGATAATACAAAAACGCCAAGCAATGAAGTTCTGCTGAAGACTCTTGAATGGGTTAAGAATGACATGCAAGGCTTATGAAATTAATGCTTGTATTTTCAAAAGCTTGACGGAACAAGCGTTTGCCGCCACTTGTTTTAAGCCAGTGCTCAAGCGAACTTGCCTACGGCAATCCGCTGATTTTGTTCGTTGAATGTCTGCTTCTTGATTCCATCAACGAAGGCTGACGTCCGATAGCGACTGTCGCAGCCTATCTCGTAGCCAATGATGGTCAAGCTGCGAGCCATTGATTGGAACCAACCCATCTATCGATCCGATTGCGCCCGGAATGCTAGTGCGGCCACGCGTGTCAGACTTTAGGCTTTGCTTTTGGGGCTTTCATGCCAAACACTTGCGACGACTGTGGCTGTAATGAGGGCCAATTGCATGAGCTTTTTTGCCTTCGAGAACGCTGCCCGTTTTGTGGCCAGCAGCTTGCTAGCTGTGGTTGCATATCTGCAGTCCTCAAGCTCTCTCAGGAGGAGCAGCAAGCCGTTGATGACTACATCGATGACTCCATAGAGCCTTTGCTCGGAATCAATGGGCGGTGGATTTCCGCACTTAATCGCAAAGGTAGAGTGCCGTTTTAAAAAATGCGCTGGCACCCACGTAGGGCGTCTGCTTTTATCTTCCGCGACCGGAAGCTTGTGGCCGGAGCCTTAGTCCCAACGTCGAATCCACATCGGACGCTACTAGGCCCAGCTCAGCCAGCGGCCTTGAAGGGCCCATCCGCCTAGTGTCTCTGCTGATCCATCACCCTTCAGCGACCTTTCGCCATCCGCAGGTTCGCCACATGGTTTCTGGAATCTGATGGGAAAACCGTGCTCCAAATCGCTAGCGATACGACGCTCTGCAGGCAGGTCAGCGGGCCTGCACCGCGCCAGTGCAGCCCAGCCAGCATCAAAACTCCCGGTGCTGCTCATGCTGCTGCTCAATCGCAGCCAGGCGCTTGCGCCCCGGCGCTCCCGCAGCCTCCAGCACCATGGTAGCCAGCAGGTCGCAGACGGCCATCACGGCCACATGGTTGTCCAAAAGGCCTGGGCCATGGCAGTCGCACTGGATGGACCAGGTGGCAGCGGCATAGTGGGGGGAGGCCTGGTCGCTGACCAGCAGCACAGCGGCACCCGCCTTGCTGGCGCTGGCCAGCAGTGCGGCCATCTGGCGGGTCTGGCGGCGCATGCCAAAGACGATGACGCAGTCGTTTTGGCTGAGGCTGGCGGTGTACTCGGCAAGTGTTTCGCCCGGGCCGGGCAGGCTGATGACCTGGGGCACCACCTGGATGATCTGCCAGCGCAGGTACTGCGCAAAGGCATGGCTGCTGCGGCTGCCAAAGATGAGCACCTGGCGCGCGGCGATGATGGCCTGCACGATCTCGCTCAGCTGTGGCTCGCTCAGCTGGTCCAGGGTGTTTGTCAGGTTGGCCAGCGAGCGCTCGCGGTGCGTGGCCAGCATCTGCCCGCGCTGAAAAGCTTCGGCCGCCGACTGGAACAGCGGTGAGCCGCTTTGCTTGTCCTCGCGCACCTGGCGGCGCGCTTCTTCGTAGTTCTCATAGCCGAGGCGCCGGATAAAGCGGCTTACCGTCGAGGGCGACACCTTCGCCAGCTGGGCCAGCTCATTGCCGGCGTAGCTGGCCAGCTCGCCGGGGAACTCCAGCACAAAGTCGGCCAGTTGCCGCTCGGTCGCGGGCAGTGCCTGCAGGTGCTGGCGCACCCGCTGCAAAAAGGATTCGGTCGCTGGTGGTCGCATCGCAGGGCGGCGGGCCGGGGGGCCTGCGGCTAAAGGGGGATGAGGGGATTCTAGGCCACCCCATCCACCACGGGGGTGCGTCGAGCCGCTTACTCAGCCTTTGCCAGATAGGGCTTGAGCCAGCCCAGGCCATCGCTGGTGGCATGGGGCGCTGCGCCGCGTGCGGGCTTGTACTCGCAGCCAATCCAGCCGTCCCAGCCCAGGCGGTCAAGCAGCGCAAACAGATAGGGGTAGTGCAGCTCACCCACATCGGGCTCGTGGCGCTCGGGCACGCCGGCAATCTGGATATGGCCGACCTGGCCCGTGGGCAGGTACTGGCGGATCTTCATCGCCAGGTCGCCCTCAACGATCTGGCAGTGGTAGAGGTCCATCTGCACCTGCACATTGGCCGCGCCCATCTCTGCGACCAAGGCATGGGCCTGGTCCTGGCGGCTCAGGAAGAAGCCAGGCATATCGCGGCCATTGATGGGTTCCAGCAGAATGCGTACATCCTGCGCCGCTGCCTGCTCGGCCGCATGGCGGATATTGGCAATATAGGTGGCACGCACGGTAGCGGTATCCACGCCCGCAGGCACCAGGCCGGCCATCACATGCAGGCGTGGGCATTGCAGCGCTTGGGCGTAGCGCAGCGCCTGTGCAATGCCGTCGCGGAACTCGGCCTCACGCCCGGGGATGCAGGCGATGCCGCGCTCGCCCCGGTCCCAATCACCCGGCGGCGCATTGAACAGCACCTGCTGCAGGCCCTGCTGCTGCAGCAAGGCTGCCAGCTGCTCTGGCGCGTAGGCGTAGGGGAAGAGGTACTCCACGGCCGTAAAACCATCGCGGGCGGCGGCGGCAAAGCGGTCCAGAAAGTCCAGGTCGTTGTAGAGCATGGACAGGTTGGCAGCGAAACGGGGCATGGGTGATTTCCAAAAAAGGGGCGGCCGGCAGGCAATCGATCAGTGTGCGGCAGGCCGTGAGGTAGTTTTACCAGTGGGCGCCAAAGCTCTGGCGCAGCTCGTCAATCTGGGCCTCGCTCAGCGGCGCGGGTGCTTGCTGGCGGCACTGGTTCCAGAGCAGGGCCGTTTCTTCCAGCTCTTCCAGTGCGGCCATCGCGGCAGCCGGGCTTTCGTGCCAGACATTGGGGCCCAGGCGTGCCAGCATCACCGCGCGAATCGGCCGGCCCGCTGCCGCGTACTGCGCAATCGCCTCGGCCACGGCCTGCGCCGCATCGGGCGAGCCGGGGCGGTAATAAGGGATATGCGGCACGCGGCCCACCTTCATCACAAAGTAGGGCGTCAGCGCCGGCAGCAGCTCGGCGGCCGGCTCCACCCCCGGCACAGCAGTGGCTTGCAGCGAGCAGGCGACCAGCTGGCGGCTGTGGGTGTGGATCACGCAGCCGGCCGGTGTCGGCGTGTTGGCGCTGGCCTCGTAAATGCGCCGGTGCAGCACGATGGTCTTGCTGGCGCGGTCACCGCTCAGCTGCTGGCCTTGCAGATCGAGCTTGGCCAGGCGCTCGGGCAGCAGTTGGCCCAGGCTGGCATCGGTCGGGGTGATCAGGTAGCCATCGGCCAGGCGCACACTGATATTGCCAGCGCTGGCATGCACATAGCCGCGCTGGAACAGCGATGCGCCTACCCGGCAGATCTCGGCGCGGGCGCTGGGTTCGTCCATAAAGACCATGGTTGTCAGCCTTGCAAAGCGGTGAATGCCTTGGTGAAGAAGTCGGTGCTGCCAAAGTTGCCCGATTTGAGCGCGATGTGCAAGCCCTCGGGCGCTGCCGGGCTGGCCGCATGGCACCAGGGCACCCCCGGGTCAATCTGGCCACCAATGCGCATCTGTGCAATGCCCAGCGCCTGCACGCAAGCGCCCGATGTTTCGCCACCGGCAACGATCAGCTGCCCCACGCCCATTTCCACCAGGCCGCGCGCAATGGCGGCCAGGGTCTGCTCGACCAGCGCACCGGCCTGCTCCACACCCAGCTGGGCCTGGATGCTGCGCACCGCATCGGGCTCGGCGGTGGAGTAGACCAGCACCGGGCCCTTGGCCAGATGCGGCCGGGCCCAATCCAGCGCTTCGCGCACGACCGCATCACCAGCGGCCATGCGCAGCGGCGCAATCGCAAGCGCCGGGCGGCCGCTGGCGATAAAGTGCGCCACCTGGGCATTGGTCGCTACCGAGCAACTGCCCGACACCACTGCTTGCAGCCCACTGGCCGCAGGCAAGGCGGCAGCCTGGTTGCTGGGCTGCAGGCCAAAGTTGGCGGGCAGCGCAATGGCGACGCCCGAGCCGGCGGTCACCAGCGGCAGATCCGCCAGCGCCGGGCCCATGCGCAGCAGGTCATCGTTCGATACCGCATCGACAATCGCAATGCCCACGCCGTCGGCCTTCAGCGCCGCAATGCGGCTGCGGATGGCGTCTGCGTCCTGGGCCACCACGCTGTGGTCGATCAAGCCCACCTTGCGCCGGGTCTGCGACTGCAGCACGCGCACCAGGTTGGGGTCGGTCATGGGGGTCAGCGGGTGGTTCTGCATGCCGCACTCGTTCAGCAGCACATCGCCGGCAAACAGATAGCCCTTGAAGACGGTGCGCTTGTTGTCGGGGAACGCCGGGGTGGCGATGCTGAAGTCGCTGCCCAGCGCATCCATCAACGCCTCCGTCACCGGGCCGATATTGCCGGTGGGCGTGCTGTCAAAGGTGGAGCAGTACTTGAAATAGATCTGCTGCGCGCCCTGGCCCTGCAGCCAGCGCAGGGCATCGAGCGACTGGGCAATGGCCTGGTCAGCGGGGATGGTGCGCGACTTGAGGGCCACCACCACGGCATCCACCTCGGTATCGAGCGGGCCCGTAGGCACGCCAATGGTCTGCACCACGCGCATGCCGGCGCGCACCAGGTTGTTGGCCAGGTCAGTGGCGCCGGTAAAGTCATCGGCAATGCAGCCCAGCTTCAACGCGGCGCCGCTCATCGCTGGCCTCCGTCATTGGCAGCCTGGGGCAGGGTGATGCCGGGGAAGATCTTGATCACCGCGCTGTCGTCTTCCTTGGCATAGCCGGCTGTGGATGCCTGCATGAACATCTGGTGCGCGGTGGCTGCCAGCGGCAGCGGAAACTTGCTGGCGCGTGCCGTATCCAGCACCAGACCCAGGTCCTTCACAAAGATATCGACGGCCGACAGTGGTGTGTAGTCGCCCGCCAGCACATGGGCCATGCGGTTTTCAAACATCCAGCTGTTGCCGGCGCTGTGGGTGATGACCTCGTAGATAGCAGCAGCGTCCACGCCTTCACGCAGGCCCAAGGCCATGGCCTCGGCCGCTGCGGCAATGTGGACCCCTGCCAGCAGCTGGTTGATGATCTTGACCTTGCTGCCCGCGCCGGCCTTGTCGCCCAGGCGGTAGACCTTGCCGGCCATCGCATCGAGCACATCGCCCGCGGCCGCATACGCCGCTGGCGTGGCCGAGGTCATCATCGTCATCTGGCCGGCCGCTGCCTTGGCCGCGCCACCGGAGATCGGGCCATCGACATACAGCACGCCGCTCTGGGCCAGGCGCGCCTCCAGCGCGATAGACCAGTTCGGGTCCACGGTGGAGCACATCACAAAGGTGCTGCCGGGGCGCATCGCTGCAGCGGCGCCATGCTCGCCAAACAGCACGGCCTCGGTCTGCGCAGCGTTGACGACGACCGACACCACCACCTCTACCTGGGCCGCGAGCTCGGCCGGGTGGGCACAGGCCACACCGCCAGCGCTGGCAAAGTCGGCCGCCGCCCCCGGGCGCACATCACAGACATGGACCTGGTAGCCCCGGTTGCGCAAGGTTTGGGCAATGCCCAGGCCCATGGCGCCCAGGCCGATGACGCCTACCTTGGCGCCTTGCTGTTGTGTAGTCATTGGAGATGCTCCCGTGAATCAGAGATAGAGAATGCCCGGCCGGGGGCCGGCGCACAAGAATGCAAGTGACAAATTGGTTCGCGACAAATCAGGCAGCGGATCAGGCCACCAGCGCCCAGACCAGGCAGGTCAGCGCAAAGCCGGCCAGGCCCAGCACCGTTGTCAGCACCGTCCAGCTGCGCAGGCCATCGGCCACGCTCAGGCCCAGGTAACGGGTCACAATCCAGAAGCCCGAGTCATTGACATGCGACAGCCCCAGGCCGCCAAAGCCGATGGCCACCGTCAGCACAGCGACCTGCACGACGCTGTAGCCGCCGCTGTGGATGCTTTCGGCCAGCAGGCCGCAGGTGGTGAGAATGGCCACCGTGGCCGAGCCCTGCGCGGCGCGCAGCGCCAGCGAGATGATGAAACCCAGCAAAATCAATGGCAGCCCCGTGCCCGCCAGCGCCTGCGACAGCGCCGTGCCAATGCCGCTCACCGTCAGCACCTTGGCAAACACGCCACCGGCGCCCGTCACCAAAATCACCGTGGCCGCTGCTGGCAGTGCCGATTCCATCACGTCATTGGTGCGCTTGCGCGTCCAGCCCAGCGGGCGCACCAGCAGTACAAAGGCCAGGCCAATCGCTACCATCAGCGCAAACACCGGGGCGCCGGTAAAGGCCAGAAAATCACGCAGCGCGTCGCCCTTGGGCAGCATGGTCGCGGCAGTCGTGCCCAGCATGATGAGGGCCAGCGGCGCCAGGATCAGGGTCAATACCGCGCCCACGCCGGGCAGCTTGGCGGCAGGCGCATCGGCTGCATCACCGCTGCCAAAGTTGCGGAACTGCGCCTCGGCTTCCGGCTGCATCGCGTAGTGGCGGCGGTTCAAATAGCCGCCCACCCACTGGGCGACAAAGGCCAGCGGAATGCAGATGCCCAGCCCAATCAGCGTGATCCAGCCCACATCGGCCGAGAGCACGGCCGCGCCGCCCACAATGCCCGGGTGCGGTGGCACCACCACATGGGTGGCCAGCATGATGCCGGCCACCGGCAGCCCGAACTTGATGGGGCTGACGCCAGCGGCCTTGCAAAAGCCATAAATGATGGGGATCAAAATGATGAAGCCCACATCAAAGAACACCGGTATCGACAGCACCAGCGCCGCCGCCGTCAGCGCTGCCGGCACCCGCTTGGGGCCCAGCAGCTGGCTAAAGCGCTGTGCCAAGGTATTGGCTCCGCCGGATACCTCGATCATCCGCCCCAGCATCGCCCCCAGCGCCACCAGGATCGCGACTGATCCCAAGGTGCCGCCCATGCCGGATATCAGGGTGGGAATGATCTCCGCGAGCGGTATGCCGGTTGCCAGCGCCACCAACAGGCTCACCAGCATCAGTGCCACAAAGGCATGGACTTCAAATCGGATGATGAGCAGCAGCAGCGCAGCAATGCTGGCGCCCGCAATGCTCAGAAGGGCAATGGTCGTCATAGAAAGGACTTGTCTCGTTGACTCGTTAGAAGAACTCCTGAGACCCTAAAACCTCGGGAGACTGGTATGGTTATCATACAAATTTTGCGGGATCATAGCATTGCCTTGCTGCGGCTTTGCGCGGTACTTTCCCGAGGCGTTGCAGGGTTTTTTGCCGGCACAAGCTGGGCCCATGCGCAGGCTCGAATCGGCCGGTGCTCGCTGGCGATGGACGCAAAAAAGGCGCCACAGCTTTCACTGCAGCGCCTGCTGGCGGGGCTTCAAGGGCGCATCGGCAGCCCCTGAAACTGGCTATCAAGCCAAGGTACGCACCTTAGGCTCGCGGTCCCAGAAGCGCGACTTCGCGCCCTTGATAAATCCGGCCACATCCTTGGGCTCAAACACGCCTTCATCGGGCTTTACGCCAGCGGCATCCAGGATCAGATGCGTTGCCTTGCAAGCGGCAATCGCTTTCAGATGCCCAAAGGCATCGCGGAACCAGTCTTGCGCCGCGCCATCCTTGGCCAGCATTTCGCCCGATGCCATCGGGATGACCGAGGCGACCGCATCAAACTGCGCCGATGGCGCGCCGGCCAGCTGGGCATCGGCGGCGATGTGCTTGCCGTCGCTCAAGGTGGCGCCGCCAATCTTGGGGGCGATGATCTTGACCATGGCCTTCTCGGCCAGGATGGCCTTTTGCAGCGCGGCCACGTTTTCGGCGTTGGAGCCATCGTCCACCAGGATGGCGACACAGCGCCCTTCCAGGGTCGGCTTCATGCGGTCGATGATGCGCAGCGCGGGGCTGGGCGGCAGGTCTTGCACCGGCACTGCAGGCTTGGCGGGCTTGGGCAGCGCCGCCAGGCCCAGGCCCTTGGCCACGCGCTTGCCCAGGTCGTTGTCAATCACCAGCAGATGGGCAACCACGGCTTCACGCACATGGGGCGTCTGCACCTTGGACAGCTCAAACACCAGGGCGCTGGCGATATGGGCTTGCTCCAGCGCGCTCTGGCTTGTGTAGAACAGGCGCGCCTGGCTGTAGTGGTCGGCAAAGCTTTCAGGGCGGATGCGGCTCTTGGCATCGGCCTCCGAAGGCTGCGCAAACGAGCGGAAGCCCTGGGCGCGCGATTCGCGGGGTGAGTTCGGGTCCAGGCTCGATGGCTCATACGCCACACGCCCCTTGGGCACCTGGGTTTGCATATGGCCATCGCGCTGGGTATGCGCAAACGGGCACTTGGGCGCATTCACGGGGATCTGCGTAAAGTTGGGCCCGCCCAGGCGCGAGAGCTGCGTGTCCAGGTACGAGAACAAGCGGCCTTGCAGCAGCGGATCGTTGGAGAAATCAATGCCTGGCGGCACATTGGCCGGGCAGAAGGCGACCTGCTCGGTTTCGGCAAAAAAGTTGTCCGGCCAGCGGTCCAGGGTAAAGCTGCCGATCTTGGTGAGCGGAATCACCTCTTCCGGAATGATCTTGGTCGGGTCCAGGTGGTCATAGGGCAGGGCATCGGCCTCTTCCTGCGTGAACAGTTGCACCAACAGATCCCAGGCGGGCGCATGGCCGGCTTCAATCGCCTCGAACAGGTCACGGCGGTGGTAGTCGTTGTCGGCAGACTGCAGCTTGGCGGCCTCGTCCCAGACGGTGGACTGGATGCCCAGCTGGGGCCGCCAGTGGAACTTCACAAAGGTGCTCTCGCCCTTGTCGTTGATGAGGCGAAAGCTGTGCACGCCAAAGCCTTCGATGGTGCGCAGGCTGCGCGGGATGGCGCGGTCGCTCATCGCCCACATGATCATGTGCATCGACTCGGGCATCAGCGAGATGAAATCCCAGAAGGTGTCATGCGCAGAAGCAGCTTGCGGAAAGCCCCGGTCCGGTTCCATTTTCACGGCATGTACCAGGTCGGGGAACTTCATCGCATCCTGGATAAAGAACACCGGAATATTGTTGCCCACCAGGTCCCAGTTGCCTTCTTCGGTGTAGAGCTTGATCGCAAAGCCGCGTACATCACGCGGCGTATCGACCGAGCCGGCGCCGCCTGCCACGGTGGACATGCGCACAAAGATCGGCACCTTCTTGCCCACTTCGGTCAGCACCTTGGCCGTCGTGTATTTCTTCAGCGAATCGCTCAGCTCAAAATAGCCATGCGCTGCCGTGCCGCGTGCGTGGACGATGCGCTCTGGAATGCGCTCATGGTCAAAGTGCGTGATCTTCTCGCGCAGCACAAAGTCTTCCAGCAAGGTCGGGCCGCGGTGGTAGGCCCGCAGAGAATTCTGGTTGTCCGATACCGGAATGCCTTGCTGCGTCGTCATCACTGGGTGGCCGTCACCGGCCTGCGCATGGAGCTCGCCTGCGTTGCCTTGGGTCTTTGCTGCGGACGAGGTCGATTTGCGAGTGGTCATCGTGGATCTCCGTGGGGTTGGCGTTGTGTTCAGCCGGTGGGCTGGAACCACTAAGGATGACAGTTGCACCACGCCGCGCTTGTAGGTGTTTGGAGGGCTTGGCTGTATGCGTAGGCTGAGGTAGCGGCCTGTTTTCTCCGATGCACCGGCCCAACGCAAAAAGGCCGCTCATCGAGCGGCCTGGGTGCTGGGGGAGCGATCTTCTTAATGGAAGAAGATGGCAATCAAGATGATGATCGGGATCGGCACGCCAATCAGCCAAAGCAGGATGGATCGCATGGTGTTTCCTTTCTAGGCTTGCCCGTAGGCAAAAGGGTTAAATCAAGTCAGGCAGAGGGTGGTTCAAGCGTCGCGCTGGCGGCCGCCAAAGGTGGCAGACAGGCTGCCGACAAAGGCCCCGATCAGCAGCACCACAAACATCCACAGCAGCGAGTAGGCGGTGGCCTTGCGGGCTTGCTCGGCCGCTTGCTTGGCCTTCACTTCTGCGTCTTGCGCAGCTTGCTTGGCCTTGTCGATCTGTTGCTTGACCTGGTCGTAGGTGGCTTGCACCTTCTTCTCAGACTCTTCCTGGCCCATGTCGGTGCGTTGTGCCACCAGGCGGCCCAGGTACTGGCGGTCGTCGTTCGACAGCGAGCCAGCTTGCAGCGAGTGCACAAACACGGTGCTCATCTCGCTGGCGTCATCGGCGGCGGAGCGGGCCTTCTGGGCGGCGTTTTGCGCGCTGTCCTTCATGTCCTGCTTTTGCTGTTCGGTAGGGCCACCCTGGCGCAGCAGGCTGTTGATCCAGTAGTTCAGGTCCGAGCCCGGCTCATTGGCCTTGCCGGCGGTCACGCCAGCAGCGCCGGTCAGTGCGGCAGAGGCGGCACCACCGATCACACCGGTGGCACCACTGGCTGCACCGCCCACCACTTGGGCGGCGCCGCTGACCACCGCACCGGCGGCCTTGGCCGTGCCGGAGATCGCAGCTCCTGCCACCGAGCCGGCTACTGCCACCATCAGCATCGTCGCCAGCGCCCAGGACAGAAAGCCATGGGCGGTGTCGCGGAAGTACACCTCATCGGTGTGCACGCCTTGCCACTTGGTGCGCAGTCGGCCAGCGATATAGCCACCCACGCCGGCCGACGCCAGCTGCGTGAATGCCAGCCAGGCAACCGCGCCCCAGCCAATCGTCTCGCCGTCGGCGCCACGGCCCGACCAGACCGAGACCGACGACAGGCCCAGGCCAATGCCCAGCATGAACAGCAGCAGCGACAGCACGGCTGCTGCCAATGCGCCCGCAAAAATGGCGGCCCAGGAGACCGCACTTTCGCTGCTGCCCGCTAATGCACGCGGTACTGCGCCGGTGACGACACGCTCTTCCTCTACATATGTGGTGACCATGGCTATTCCTTGTTAGATGACGCCCTTATTCTGCTTTTGGCCCCCAAAAAGTTTGTAGTCCAAACGCGGGCCAGACCGTGCGCGCTTCGCTGTTAGCGCCATCAGCCAATCTGCGCAAAGGCGCGCCAGGATTGGGTTTTGGCGTTGCTGCAGCTGGAATGCAGCGCCCGTTTGAGAGAAAGAGGAAGCTGGCGATCAGCAAAGTGCCATCAATACACCGCAATCGGCGCGGTGCCTTCGCCGGCAAACAGCCAGGCATGCAGTGGCTGCACCGCCATCGGCCCCGAGCCGGTGAACTCCGAGAACGCCGGCAGGTTCAGGTAGGGCGCAGAGTAGGCCAAGCAAGGCAGGCGCTTGCACAGCTGTGGCACGCGCATGGCAGGGTGGATATGGCCGTGGATATTGAGCGCAAAGTGGTGCACGCCCGGGCCCATGGGCTCATGGCTCATCAGCACCTGGTGGCGCACCAGGTGGGTGTGCACGTCATCGAGCAGCAGGGCTTCGGTCTGCAAGAAGCGGTCATGGTTGCCACGTGTCAGGCTAAATCGGGTTTTGAGGTTGGCGCGGCGCAGGTTCTGCCACAGCTGAAAGGTGTCTTCGCCAATAAAGCGGCCATGCACAAAGTCGCCCAGAATCACCAGCTCCTGGGGCTGCCATTTCTGCAAGACCTGGTGCAGGCGCAGCAGGTCTTGCCGTTGCACTTCCAGCGGCACGGCCACGCCCCGGCGCCGGAAGATATCGCTCTTGCCCAGGTGCAGGTCGGCAATGATCAGCAAGCTCTCCTGGGGCCAGAACAGCGCCCGCTCTGCCAGTACCAAAAACTCCATGCCGGCAATGCTGGCGGCAACATGGTCCTGGGGCGAGGGGGAGACTTGAATTGGGGAGAAGAGCTGGGCGGAATGCGTACCTGCCATTAAGAACGGTCCTCTGGTTGCCGGGAGCGGCGCGCGCGGCGGGCCGCTCCCTGGGTCGGGGCGCCCGGGTGGGCGGCCTGTCGGGGGTGAGTGTCGCCAAGGCTTTGGCGCTCTTGCTGCGCGGCCATGCGCCGCACCTTGTCCTGCCAGGTCTCATTGCTGAGCTGGCCACGAAAGCTCTCCGCCCACAGCCCAAACGAGAACGGCGTGTGTTTGGCCGGAAAGCGCAATGCGATCTGCCGCCCTGCAATGCTGGCCAGCAGCCTTTGCATCGTTGGCAGGTGCAGCTCCTGGTCCAGCGCCTCTTGCCGGGCCTGGCGCAGCAGCAGGTGCTCGGGGTCATACTTGCTCAGCACATCAAACAGCAGGCTGGCCGAGACCTGCAATTGCCGGTCGCTGGCGCGGCTCTTTTTGCCCGGCACCTTGGACTGCACCAGGCCGGCAATCTGTGCAATTTCCTTGAAGCGCTTGCGTGCCAGCTCGCTGAAGTTCACGGCAGAGCGCAGATCGGTATCCAGCCCGTCGAGTTGAAATATCTCTGACCAGTCCACCGCATTCGCATCGATGGGCAAGGTGGGCTGGATCATCAGCCCAATCTCATTGCAGGCCCAGGCAAAGGTGTTGGGCTGGATGTGGGCCAGGCGCGTGGCAATCAGCACCGCCAGCCCCTCATGCGCCACGCGGCCGGCAAAGGGATAGACAAACAGCGGCGCCGTCTTGCCCGCCTGGACTGTTTGTGTTTTGCCCACCTGCTCGATCAGCAGCTGGCCCGCACCCGGCACCAGCGAGCGCTGGCTTTGCAGCTGCAGCAAGGGCTGCAGCCATTGCAGCTCGCGGGCGTGCGGCGCGTCATCGGCGGCAGGGCTGGTAGCGGCGGTGCTCAGCAGCTGCTGCATGCGCTCACCCAAGGATGAGGACATCGGCATCAGCGAGCCGGCCCAGGCCGGCGTCAGCAGGCCTACCTGGGCACTGCGGCGCACCCAGGCGGTGTTGTTCTCCAGCCGCACCAGCACCAGGCTGCGTCCGGCAAAGTTGAATACATCGCCAGCGTTCAGGCGCGCGATAAACGCCTCTTCAACCGAGCCCAGCCGCGCGCCGCGCAGGTACTGCACATTGACTGCGCCATGCGCGGTGATCGTGCCAATCGACATGCGGTGCATGCGCACCACGCCGGTGTTGGCTGGCTGGCACAGGCCATCGGCACAGTGCAGGCGCTCGTACTGCGGGTACTGCACGAGCGAATCGCTGCCATGCTCCAGAAACGCCAGCACGGACTGCCACTGCGCATCGCTCAGATCACGAAAAGCCGCTGTGCGCCGCACCTCGGCCAACAGCTCCGGCGGCCTGAATCCTCCCGCCAGCGCCGCGCTCATCGCATGCTGGCTCAGCACATCAAAGCACAGGCGCAGGGGCTCGCGCCGCTCATACACCTGGGCCTCGGCCAGCTCGCGCACGGCGGCAAACTCGGCCAGGTCCATCGCCTGGGTGGCAACGGCTTCCACATGCACGGCAGCACCAGGCCGGTGCTTGGCACGGCCGGCGCGCTGCACCATGCGGGCCACAGACCGTGCCCCGCCAATCTGGATCACGCGCTCGACTGCCGGGAAGTCCACGCCCAAATCCAGGCTGCTGGTCGCCACCACGCAGCGCAGGGTGCCAGCGCGCAGGCGCTGCTCCACCGACTGCCGTACGCCCTGGTCCAGCGAACCGTGGTGGATCGCCAAGGTCTCGGCATCTTCCGGCCATATGCTCGCCAGCGCCGTGTGCCACAGCTCGGCCTGCGCGCGGGTGTTGGTAAACACAATCGTGCTGGGCGCGCTGAACACCAGCTTGGCCACCTCGCCCAAATTGGCCAGGCCCAGATGCCCCGCCCAGGGCATGCGTGTGCCCAGCTGCGGCGTGATGCTGTGCAGATGAAAAGGCTTGGGCCGCATGTCCTGGACCAATGCTGGCTCCTTCACCTGCCAGGCGCTCAGCAGCACATCGCTGGCCTCTGCCAGGTTGCCAATCGTCGCCGACAAACCCCAGACCTGCGCGGCAGGTGCCAGCGCCTGGATGCGCGCCAGGTTCAGCTGCAGCAGCACGCCGCGTTTGCTGGGCAAGAGCTCATGCCACTCATCCACCACGATGCAGCGCAACTGGCTGAACTGCTCGCGGCTGCGCTCATGGCTCAGCAGCAGCGCAAGCGACTCAGGCGTTATCACCACCAGCTGCGCCTTGCCGGTATCGGTCAACCGCTTGTCGCGCGATGTGGCGTCGCCGGTGCGCATCGCCACTTGCCAATGGGGCAGCACGGCTGCTACCGGGCCGGTGATGCGCTCGCGGGTATCGCTAGCCAGCGCGCGCAATGGCGTCACCCACAGCATGCGCGGGCCATGCGCTGCGCGGCCCTCGGACGTCTCGGCCTCGGCCATCGCCTGCATCAACGGGCCCCCCAGCGCTGCCAAGGTTTTGCCCCGGCCGGTGGGGGCGGATATCAGACCGCTGTGCCCTTCGGCATAGGCGCGCCAGGCCTGTTGCTGGAAGACGGCCGCGCCTATGTCCTGCTCCTTCAACCAGTCGCGCCAGCGCTTGGCCGCGCGCTGCATCGCGCGGCCGCTGGGGGCCGTAGTTTGGTCCAGATCAGCCATCGGCCAGCTCCAGCAAGGCGCTCAATTGGTCGGCATCTTGCGCGGTCTTGTCCTCGCGCCAACGCAAGATGCGCGGAAAGCGCACTGCCACGCCCGATTTGTGGCGGGTGGAGCGGTTCACGCCTTCAAAGGCAATCTCAAACACGAGGCTGGGCGTGACAGACCGCACCGGCCCAAAGCGCTCCACCGTGTGGCTGCGGATCCATTTGTCCAGCCGCAAAATCTCCACATCGGTCAAGCCCGAGTAGGCCTTGGCGACAGGCACCAGCGCATCGCCGCTCCACACGGCAAAGGTGTAGTCGGTGTGCAAGGTGCTGCGGCGGCCGCTGCCGCTTTGCGCATAGATCAGCACCGCATCAATGCTGAACGGGTCCACCTTCCACTTCCACCAGTCGCCCCGGCGCCGGCCTTCCTTGTAGGGGGAGGCCAGCGCCTTGAGCATCAGCCCTTCGGCGTTGCGCTCTGCAGCGCTATTGCGCAGCGGGGCCAGTGCCTCCCAGTCATCAAACGGCAACTGGGGCGATATGCCCAGCGCGGGCAAGTCGGCATGGTGGATGATCCGCTCCAGCTTGACGCGGCGCTGCTCCAGCGGCTGGGAGCGCAGGTCGTCGCGTTCAAACTCGAGCAGGTCGTAAAACAATATGCGCGCTGGCACCGTCTGCATCAGCTTGGGCGAAGGCTTGCGCTTTTGGATACGGCTTTGCAGCGCGACAAAGCCCAGCGGCTTGTTCTGTTCGTAGTCCCAGGCCAGCAATTCACCATCGAGCACCATGTCGCTCGGTAGCAGCGCAGCAGCAGTCTCCAGCTCGGGAAAGCGGCCATCCAGCCGTTCCTCGCCGCGCGACCACAGGTAAGGCGCATGGCCCTGGCGCCGCACCAGCTGCACGCGGATGCCATCCCATTTCCATTCGGCCAGCCAATCCTTGGGGTCGCCCAGTGCCGCTGGCTCTTGCGGCAGCGGGGAGGCGAGGTAGAAGGGGTAGGGCTTGTCCAGCAGCTGCGCGCTGGTGTCCGGGTCCATCAAGGCCTCATAGGCCTGGGCGCTGGGCAGCCATTCGCCCACCATGCGGTGGGCCATATCGGCGGCAGATATGCCCACCAGGGGCGCCAGGCTGTTTTGCAGGCTGCGCTTGTTAACGCCTGCGCGCAGCGATCCGGTCAACAGCTTGTTAAAGACCAGGCGCGAAGGCGTATCCAGCTGCTGCCAGGCCTGCTGTATCGCGCGCTTGCGCTGCTCGGCACCCGCTGCCACCAGCGGCAGCAAAAACTGCTCGGTCCATTCGTCCAGGCGGCTGTCGTTGTCGGGTGTTTTAAAGGTGGCGCCCAGCAAGCTTGCATGCCAAGGCGCGTCGTCATCGGGGGCAATGGCTGTGCTGGGTGCAGCAGTCAGCTCAGGATGGTTGATACCCTGCTTTTGCCAGGCTGCTACCAACAAGGACAAGGTCTCCGCCAAATCGCCCACCTGGCGGTAGCTCTCTTCCACCAGCCACAGTGGCAGGGCGGTCAGCTCGCTCACCCAGCTGCGCAGCTCGGTGGTGGTGGCCAGGCGGTTCTTGCCGGTGTTGACCTTGCCGCCGCTCAGCACATAAACGGCCCAGGTTGCCTCGGCGGCAGTGGCACCGGCAAAGTACTGCTGCAGGGCCAGCTCGCGGTCGCGTGTGCCGGATGCCTCGTCCAGCAACTGGTACAGCGCCACAAAGCGGTTCATTCGGCCGCCTCCTCTTCATCGCCATAGGCGGTGCGCAGCCGCTCCGCCTGTATGCCCAGGCTCTGCAGGTAGGGGATCAGCGCATCGGTATTGCCATGGGTGGCCAGCACTCGCTGGGCGCCACTTTCGGTAATGGTGTCGACGAGTTCCTGCCAATCGGCATGGTCCGATATGACAAAGCCGCGCTGCATATTGCGCCGCCGCCGGTTGCCGCGCAGCAGCATCCAGCCCGAGGCAAAGCCTTGCTCCACCTGTTTAAAGCGCTTGAGCCAGGCGGAATCTTGTGCAGAGGGCGGCGCCAGCACCATGCGGCCGGCAAAGTCGGTATCGGTGGGCACATCGGCCACCATCTCGGTGGCGGCCAGCGCAATGCCCGCCTGCCGGTAAATATCGGTGCCGCGCGCCATCGCGCCATGCAGTAACACGGGCGCATCCAGCTTGCCCGCCAAGCCTGCCAGCACCCGCTGGGCCTTGCCCAGGCTGTAGGCATACAGCACTGCCGCCTTGCCTTGCTCCTTGCAATGCGCCACCCAGCGCTCAATGCGCTCCACCTCATGGGCCATCGTGGGCCAAGCGTACACCGGGTAGGCAAAGGTCGCTTCGCAAATCAGGGTGTCGCAGCGCAGCAGCTCAAACGCCTCACAAGTCGGGTCAGGCTCGCGCTTGAAGTCGCCCGTGAACACCCATACCGCATCACCGTGCTGCACCCGCACCTGGGCCGAGCCAAGGATATGCCCCGCAGGGTGCAGCGATACCTGCACCTCCCCCATCGTGATCGTCTGCCCAAACGGCAGCGCATGGATGTTCTGCTCCCCCAGCCGCCATCGCAAAATTGGTTCGCTGGTTGTGCTGCAGTAGTACTCGCCCATCCCCACATGGGCATGGTCCGAGTGGCCGTGGGTGACGAACGTGCGGTGTACCGGCTTCCAGGCATCAATAAAAAAATCCCCAGCCGCGCAGTACAGACCTTTGTCGGTCAGCGTGATGACGTCAGCGGGTGGGGCGTTGGCAGATGCAGAAGCAGCGAGCATGGGCAAATTCTGCGGCTGCGGGGGAGGGGGTGGGCGTCAGAGTTTGCCTTGTTGGGGTGCGGGAGTGACGGGTATCTCCTTAGTCAAATCGATATGAAGGTGGATTAGCAGGCTAAGAGCACAGGCTCGATCCTGGTGATAGGCATTAGTCAGCGGATCAATTTAATGGTTTACCCTGAAGTCCAAGGGTGAAAATTTAATTTACAAATAGAATAATTTAGATACAATGCGCTCATACCAGATGTTTCGTCTGGGCTGTTTTCCTGTGTTGATCTAGCTTTAGAGAAGTCTGAGTTTTTCTTTTTGGAAAAACGTTCTGTCCAACAGAACTTTACCGGCTCCTTGGGACGTTGTGCCCCCGTCCACCAGACGGGAACAACTGCGCCTGAGGCTCTCTCCTTGAGAGTCGGTTGTTGTGCTAAAAAGTAAATACCTGAGTCAGCTACAAGTTTTTATTCTCTAGGTTTCCTTTCTTGCGTTGTGCAGGTGTGCCGGCTTCCGGTGCACCAAAACAGAAAGGAAACCATATGGCAAAAAAGTCTAAGCACAAAAAATCAAATTTAGGCCGACGCAAGAAGGCTGCAGGAATGGATAAGAACAAGCGAGGGCGAGTTCTTATTAGCAACAGCGCTAGTAGCTGGCTCGGAAATCTGTGGACCTTAATACGGACTATAGATGGCCTTAAATCCATATTTGAATGGGTTGATTTTAGTCAATTCATCTGATGGTAGGTATTTGCGTTTTCAATTTCTTGAAAATGCGTCCTTATTACAATGCTAAGCCAATAGGTTCGCTTGCTGCACTGTCAAAAACATTGCAAGTAGACTTGGGTATACTTCAGAAAATTTCTAAAGAAATTGCAAATCATTATCATCCGCATGTTGTTCCTAAGAAGAATGGTGGTGATAGGGAAATATGCATTCCCAGTAACTATTTGAAAATAATTCAAAAAAGAATTAATAGAAAGATATTTGATAATGTAGTGTACCCTCATTATTTGCATGGTGGTATATCCGAGAGGGACTACGTTAGGAATGCGGCAACTCATTCAGATGCTGAAGTGGTGATATCGTTGGATTTGAAAAACTTCTATCCAAATATTAAAATTAATAAAGTCGAAGAAATCTTTCAATATTTTTGCAAATTTCCCCCTCCTGTTGCGAAATTGCTATCTGAACTGTGTTGCTTTAATGGGGTTGTCCCACAGGGTGGTTGTAGTAGCTCTCATCTGGCTAATTTAATTCTGAATGGTACAGAGTATAAATTGGTTTCAATGCTGGAGAGTAAAGGATATTGCTATACCCGTCTATTGGATGATATTTCAATTTCTACAAAAAAGATAATAAATCAAAATGAAATTGAAAAAATAATTCTAGCCGTTAAAGCCGATCTTAAGAAATGCGATCTAAAGCTAAATAATCGTAAGCAAAAGATTACCTCTAAATCTAATCCTGAAGATTTAATGGAGGTTACTGGGTTGTGGTTAAATCGCGGTAGGCCTAAAGCACATAAAAGTGATAGACGATTGATTCGTGCCGAGGTGCATAGATGTGAAAAAGAAGCTGCAGTCAGTAGGTATAGTGACAGCTATCATGCGTTACATAATAGTGTATCGGGTAAGGTCGCAAAATTAGCTTACCTAAAACATCCTGAAGCTGAGATTTTTAGAAAAATACTTAGATCAATATTGCCTTTGTATGATGTAAGCGCAACTGCATCTATATTCAAACAGGCTACGTACTTGTCGAAATCAAAAATAGATTATCGTAGTAAATTTGTGTATTTTCAGAAGTATTATAAAGTACAGTATAAATTAAATATTCTGATGCGAAGCGATAAATCTAAAGCAATTGAAATTAAAAGAGTGCTGAAAAATTGCCAGCCCCTCGGTAGAAAGGATGATTTACTCTACAATGAATCAATCTGAAGAAAAAAATTATGATACGGGCACTGTGAAATGCTTTTTCCCGTTCAAAGGATATGGTTTTATTACAAGAGAACGAGGCAAGGATGTTTTCTTTTTTTATAAAAATGTGAAAAACGAAGCTCATATCTTCGAAGGTGCTAAAGTTAAATTTCAGACTGATAAGAATGTAAATGGCAAAGGTCCGTTTGCAATTGAAGTCGAAAGAATTGGTTAACGACCGCAATTCTTTATTGTCATCTATACTTTGATGATATGAATCAATGGCTGAGCTTTTAACTGATTAACCTATTTTTGAAATTTTTAGAAAGTATGGAT
This sequence comes from Comamonas sp. 23, assembly GCF_049601575.1. Lineage (NCBI taxonomy): Bacteria > Pseudomonadati > Pseudomonadota > Betaproteobacteria > Burkholderiales > Comamonadaceae > Comamonas > Comamonas sp. 23. Next base: position 1,649,480 of record NZ_CP187127.1, read on the forward strand.
TTGTAGAATTAATAATATTTTCATTGGGTTGAATTTTAATATTAAATATTAAATCAATTCGATCAAGTGTGAACATTTAATTATTTAATAAAAATATTAAAATAGTGTGTAACACTGCTTCATTTAGCGGAGCAGGCAATGGTGAATGAGACGATTAGCAGTTTTTTTGAAAGACTCGGTTTCAAACTGCGAAATAACAGGAACTCTTGGGGCGCTGCCTCTAATAGAGCAATCTTGCTCCGCACGTGGGATGACGATCTGAGAAATTTCAACTCAGAGGTGATTGTTTTTAAAAATGACCAGATCCCGAGCCGTGCAAGGCGCCCCGGCAGCATTGAGCGAAAATCACATCTCCGTTCGATCTGGCAGGGGGGTATTGCTGCTTACACAGCAATCGTAGAAACACAATCTGTAGGCGAAAACGGCGCTAGAAGCTTGGGAAAGTTTTCAGCGGAGCGGGTTGTTCCGATTGAGCGTCTTATAGAGGACGGGGACGAGATCCTCGCGGTGCTAGGTAAGCCAGTCGAAGTTGAACGACTGGCGGAGCACATGCAGTGGTACAAGGTTGAGGCCAATGGTGATCTTCTTCCCGAGATGCTCAGTGGGCCAGAGCGAGGTAGCAGTGGCGGCTGGACAGATGACGAGCTAAAAGCAACCGTTGCCAGCTATTCAGAAATGATGCAGTTCGATGCGGACGGAACACCATACGTGAAAGCTCACTACTATCGCGAGCTTTCAAAGCGGTTTGGTCGAGTCGAGGGTGCATTTGAACGCCGCATGCAGAACATCTCGTATTTGCTTGAGTCGCAGGGTTTGGAGCGGCTCCCTGGCCTCAAACCTCAAAGGAATGTTGGGGCAAACGTTCAGCCGCGGCTGGAGGGGTTCCTCGATGGGGCTTTTGGCGAGCTGACCACTCCGCTTAGATTTGCGGAAGAACTGGGGGATACCGCTGGCGTCATCGAAGGTGCCAAGAAGCAGGTGACGGTCAACGCGTATGAGCGTGATTCAACAGCGAAGCGACGGTGTATCAAGCGATGGGGCTGTACTTGCGCTGCATGCGGCTTTGATTTTTATAAGGTGTATGGGGATCTCGGCAAAGGGTTCATTCATGTGCATCACCTCAAACCGATTCATACCCTCGGTGGGTCTTATTTACTAGATCCAGAGAATGATCTACGGCCTGTTTGCCCCAACTGTCATTCCATGTTGCATCGTAAGAAGGAGGTTTTGTCGATTGAGGACCTCAGAAACATCCTTGCACGTGAACGAGAAAACTAGGTCAGTCCAACAATAAGTTGGAGATGGATTACCCCTTCCCCCCCAACAACACCCGAGCCAACCGTTCCCCGTCCTGCCGCCAAAACGCCGGATCCGCCTGCCGGATCCGGTCAATCGCGTTATTCATATGCGCGGTCGCTGCCGCCCGCGCAGCGGCCGGGTCGCCCGCCTCAATCGCCTCCACAATCCGCGCATGCTCTTGCGTCACGGCAGCAGCAAAGTCCTGCCGCCGCGCCTCATTGGCGCGGGTGATGCGCGTGGCACCCGCCAGCACCTGCGACAGGTAATCCAAGGTACTGAGCAGGAAAGGGTTGCCGGAGGCCTGGGCGATGACGCGGTGCAGGGCGACGTCTTCGGCTACGCCGTCTTTACCGTCGGCCACGGCTTTGGCCAATGCCTTGACGCCAGCGCGGATGCGGCGCAGATCGGCGGTGCTGCGGCGGGCGGCCGCTAGTTCTGCCACTTCGGCCTCTAGCGCGCGGCGCACTTCTACGATTTGGATGACGGCCTCTTGCGAGGCGGCGTGGCCTTTTTCCAGATCGAGTGGTTCAGCCCGTTGGGCTTGGACAAACACGCCGCTGCCTTGGCGGGAGGCGACCAGGCCGCTGGACTTGAGGCGGGACAGCGCCTCTCGCACCACTGTTCGGCTCACGCCAAACTGTGCGACCAGCAGCAGCTCTGTGGGCAGGCGGTCACCGGGTTGCATTTGCCCTTGCCGAATGCTGGCCTCCAGCGCCTGGGCCACTTGGTCGGCGAGGGAGTTGGCGGCCTTGACGGGCGTGAAGGAGATCGGCATGCGTGGGCAGGAGAGCTGGTTGCTGGGAGTGGGCGCTGGCTGCTGCCAGGCCGCAAGATGGCGCTTACTGTACTCCAGCCCAGGGGCGCTGCCTGCGCCCTAGGCGCAATGGATGGCTATGCCTTGTGTTTGGCCAAGGGGCAGGCCGCTGTGGATGCGGTGGCTACACCTGCCGCAGCGGAGCGATCTGCTGGCCGCCAGCCTGCATAGTCAAGGCACGCCAACTCCAAAGCCGCAGGCCCTTATTGGCGGCCTGCGGCGCGGTGGTGCTAGGTGGCCGCTGCCCTGCATGCTTTGCAGCAGCTGCGGCCCCATCAGCAGATGCCCGCCTTATTTAGGCAGCAGCACCTTGTCGATCACATGGATCACGCCATTGGATTGGTAGACATCGGGGATGGTGACGGTGGCGGTGCCGCCTTTTTCGTCCGTCAGCATGACCTTGGAGCCTTGGGCTTTGGCGACCAAGGTGCCGCCGCTGACGGTCTTGATGCTGGCCATGCCTCCGCCATCCTTGATCATTTTGCTGATCGCTGCGGCATCCCACTTGCCTGCCACCACGTGGTAGGTCAGCACGGTGGTCAGCATGGCCTTGTTCTCGGGCTTGAGCAGGTTGTCTACCGTGCCGGCGGGCAGGGCCGCAAATGCTGCATTGGTCGGGGCAAACACGGTGAAGGGGCCTGGGCCCTTGAGAGTGTCTACCAGTCCTGCAGCCTTGACTGCTGCCACCAGGGTGGTGTGGTCCTTGGAGTTGACGGCGTTGTCGATGATGTCCTTGGTGGGCAGCATGGGCGCTCCCCCCACCATCACATCTTTGGCGATCGCTGCCATGGTGGTGCTTGCCACCATGAAAGCCATGCCATAAGAGACCAGTTTGCGCGTACTTTGGATCGAGGCCATGAGATGCTCCTTGCGTGTGGATGTTCAGCCGAAAAACGTTGCGGCTGTTTGGAATACGCAGCGGGTGGCGCAGTGGATTCAACAAATCTAGAAATAGCTTTGCAAAGAGGTGAAGCAGGGGAGTGATGCAGGGTGCGCAAAAAAATTTTGCATCCACTGCATCCAAATCTGCCCGAGATTACTAGTACTACTAACAGCACACCAAACAGCGCTGTTTTCACTCTCGTCCTTCTGTCCCCCTCACTTAGGAGAACTCGTATGTTGACCTCTCGCACAGCACCCCGTATCGCCGCCATCGCCACCGCAGTGGCCTCCATCGGCCTGCTCACCGCTTGCGGCTCGATGCAGAAAAAGGAAATGGCTTTCTCGCAGGCATCGCTGCCCGCAACCATCCAGGTGCCAGCGGGCCACAAGGTGGCCTGGGAGACGGTGGGCTCGGGTGACATCACCTACGAATGCCGCGACAAGGCCAATGCCCCCGGCCAGACCGAATGGGTGTTTGTGGGCCCCGATGCGGTGCTGAAGGACCGCGCTGGCAAGACGGTGGGCCGTTACTATGGCCCGCCTGCCACCTGGGAGGCGAATGACGGCTCCAAGCTGACGGCAACGCAGCTGGCCGTGGCGCCATCGGGTGCCGGCAACCTGCCCTACCAGTTGGTGAAGGCCAACCCTGCAATGGGCAGCGGTGCACTGGTGGGCGTGAGCCATATCCAGCGCGTGGCCTTGAAGGGCGGTGTGGCACCGGCTGACAAGCCTTGCACGCCAGCGCAGAAGGGCCAGAAGGCGGTGGTGCAGTACCAGGCTGACTACATCTTCTGGAAGCCTATGTAAGTTTCTGTGCGGTAGCGGCTACACTCGAAGAAGGACGTCTTGCTCCTTCTTCCACCTCAATCTCCATGCCGCCAGCCGCATCTGTGACCGACGACAATTTTGACCATGCCTTGGCGCTAGCAGCTTGCGCGCGTGGCGACCGCCATGCGCTGCAGCGTATTTACGAGCAAGAGTCGCGCTATCTGCTGGGGGTGGCGATGCGCATTGTGCGCAGCCGGGCAGCGGCCGAAGATGTGCTGCACGATGCCTTTGTGGCGATCTGGAGCAAGGCGCACAGTTTTGATGCGGCGCGGGGTGCGGCTAGAGGCTGGATCTATAGCATTGTTCGGCATGCCGCATTGAACCGGGTGCGCAGCAGCGCCCGCGAAAGCACACTGGATGAGCCGACCGCCGCTGCCTATGAGGCCAGCGCCGCGATGGCTGCCTGGCAGGAAGAGGGCGATGCCCTGGACCGCCAGGCCCAGCTGGGCCGCCTGGGCCAGTGCCTCGAAGGCCTGGAGCCGCAGCGCCGTGAATGCCTGCTGCATGCCTATGTAGATGGCTGCAGCCACAGTGAGATTGCAGCGCGGGTGCAGGCCCCGCTGGGAACCGTCAAAGCGTGGATACAGAGGGGCCTGCGCGCCCTGCGGGAATGCATGCAATGAGCGCCGATACCAACCACCAATTGCCGCCCGATGGCGACAGCCCGGACGACCTGCAGACGCTGGCCGGCCAGTATGTGCTGGGCACGCAGGATGCTGCAGAGCGTCGCGCAATCGAAGAGCGCCTGCCGCAGGATGCTGCGCTGCGCGCCGCCGTGGATGCCTGGGAGCAGCGCCTGCAACCCTTGACCACTCTGGCCCCGCCGCAAGAGCCGAGCACGGGCCTGTGGCCGCGCATTACCGCCAGCCTGTGGCCCGCAGCCGAGCCGCAGCGCGCCGCCGCCGCAGTGCCGCGCCGCTGGTGGCATTGGGACAGCCTGGCGCTGTGGCGTGGCCTGGCCGGCAGCGGTTTTGCAGCCGCTGCCGTGCTGGCCGGTGTGCTGGTGCTGGGCGATGCCGCAGCGCCCGCCCCCGCACGCTACTTTGTCGTGCTGGCCGCGCCGCAAAGCCAGGCCCCTGGCTGGCTGGTGCAGGCCCAGGCCGCCGACCGGCTGCGCTTGGTGCCGCTGGGCAGCGATGTGGTGCCGGCCGAGAAATCCTTGCAGTTCTGGACCAAGGCCGATGGCTGGAACGCACCGGTATCGCTGGGCCTGGTCAAACCGGGTGAGGCAATTGAAGTGCCCGTGGACAAGCTGCCACCACTGCAGCCCAACCAGTTGTTTGAGCTGACCCTGGAGCCCGCAGGCGGATCGCCGATTGGCAAGCCGACGGGGCCGATCCAGTTCATCGGCCGCGCGGTGCAGATTTAGAGTCGCTAACACAACCCTTGATACGTCGTTGCCGAACCTTGTCGTACTACTGTACTGCCTGCGGCTCGACGCCTAGTCGGGGACGCCTAGTCTCAATCGCAAACCTTCGGTTTGCTGGGTCGTGTTAGCGACTCTTAGCCGCTGTCACCAAACACCAAGGGACCCTTTCATGGAACGGGCCCCTTTGTTGCGGTTGCTGTGATTCAGCCTGAAAGCTTCGATCCGCTTTAGTGGTTGTTCGCGCCTCGGTGCGCCCATGCGGTAGTCCGCTTCTCAACAAAGCTGAACAGCTCGTACATCACCATCGCCATCGCGCCCACCACCAACAGGCCCGCAAAGGCCAGGCCCATTTGCATGGACGAGCCGGCAGAGATCAGCAGGTAGCCAATGCCTTCGTTGGCGGCGGTCATCTCGGACACGGTGGTGCCGACAAAGGCGAGGGTGATGGCAACCTTGAGCGAGCCGTAGAAATAGGGCAGCGAGCGGGGCAGGCCGACCTTGATGAGGACATCCCAGCGTTTGGCGCCCAGCACGCGCAAGACGTCTTCCAGCTCGGGCTCCAAGGTCGCCAGGCCGGTGGCGATGTTGACCATGATGGGGAAGAAGCTGATCAGAAACGCGGTGAGGATGGCCGGGCCAATGCCGATGCCAAACCACACGACGAGAATGGGCACAAAGGCGGCCTTGGGCAGCGCGTTGAAGGCGGTCATCAGCGGGTAGACGGCGGCGTAGGCCAGGCGCGAGCTGCCAATCAAAAAGCCCAGCAAAACACCGACGACGATGGCCACGCCAAAGCCTGCCATCGTCACCCAGAAGGTGCGCCAGGCATGCGCGGCGATGACGGCGTGGAACTCCAGAAACTGCTGCCAGATCAGCAAGGGGCTGGGGAAGATGAACTCCGACACCTGGAAGGCCGAGCAGATGATTTGCCAGACGATGACGACGGCCGCCAGCAGCAGCCAGGGCGACCAGCGTTCGAGCTTGGGGTTGTTGAGCTTGTACATAAGTGAATGGGCCTGGGCGCTTACTGGTTGATCACGGTGCCGGTCTTGCGCATCGCGCCGATGTGGCCGCGCAGCTCATGCACGATGTCGCTGAACTCTTTCGTGTAGGTCAGCTCCAGATCGCGCGGGCGCGGGATGTCGATATCGCGGCGCACCACAAAGCGGCCGGGGCTCTTGCTCATCACGTAGATGGAGTCGGCCAGGAACACGGATTCGCGCAGGTCATGCGTGACGAGGATGACGTTGAACTGCTGCTCGGCATGTAGATCGCGCAGGATGCACCAGAGCTCTTCGCGGGTAAAGGCATCGAGGGCGCCAAAGGGCTCGTCGAGCAGCAGCATCTTGGGCTCATGGATCAGCGCGCGGCAGATGCTGGCGCGCTGCTGCATGCCGCCCGACAGCTCCCAGGGGAACTTGTCCTCATAGCCCGCGAGGCCCACCTTTTGCAGCAGGCGGCGGGCGCGCTCTTCGTACTCCTGGCGCCGGGCCTTGAACTGGCTGCGGTGGGGCTCGACGATCTCCAGCGGCAGCAGCACATTGTCGACCGTGGTGCGCCAGGGCAAGAGTGAGGGCGACTGGAAGGCCATGCCCGATATCTTGAGCGGGCCGGTGACGGGCTGGCCATCGATGCGGATCTTGCCAATGCTGGGCATGCGCAGGCCGGTGGCCAGCTTCATGAAGGTGGATTTGCCGCAGCCCGAGGGGCCGACGATGGCGATGAACTCGCCACGGCGCACTTGCAGGTCAATGGCTTCGACGGCGAACTGGTTCTTGGCCTGCAACTCGTCGTTGTAAGCCAGCCAGACATCGCGAAACTCAACAAAGGCAGGGTCTTGGAGGGAGGCCGTCATAGGGTGCAATCGTCTTCAAAAGGGCAGGGCGCAGGCTGCGCCCTGCAGGCGGCAAGATCAGCGCTTGGGGAGGATGTCCAGCTCGGCAGCGCTGGGCAGAAAGCTGCCGTTCCAGACCGCTTGGGCGGGCACGGGGTTCTTGGTTTCATAGGCCTTGGCGACCTGCTCGGCCATCAGGCCCAGGCGCTCGGGGCGCAGCTGGCCAAAGCCTTCTTCGCGCGCGCCCTTGCTGTCGATGGCGGTGTCGATGGTGAGCTTGAGGCGTTTGACTTCCAGCGGCACATTGACCAGGCCATCCTTGGCCTTGAGCGAGGCGATGGCGGCCTGCGGATCGGCAATCGCTTCCTTGGCGCCTTTCGCAAACGCCTTGAGGAAGGCGCGCACCGCTTCGGGCTTCTCGGCAATCAGCTTGGGGCTGGCGATGATGACATTGCCGTAGAGCTGCACGCCATGGGTGGCATAGGGCAGCACCACCACGTCTTCGGCCTTGATGCCACGCGCTTCCAGGTTGAGCAGGCTGGTGAAGGTGTAGCCGGTGACGGCATCCAGATCACCACGCACCAGCATGGTTTCGCGCAGCGGTGGGTCCATCGTCGTCCACTGCACGGCGCCCACGCCATTGGCTTGCGCAAAGATTGGGAAGGTGCGGCGGCCTGCGTCAAAAATCGGTGCGCCCATCTTCTTGCCGGTCAGGTCGCTGGCCTTGGTGATGCCCGATTTCTTCAGCGCCATCACCGATGCCGGTGTGGTGTTGTAGATCACCATGATGGCCACCGGCTTGATCGGCGCATCGGGGTTGTTGGCATGGAACTCCATCAGCGCCGCCAGGTCGGCAAAGCCCAGGTCATGCGTGCCCGAGGCCACGCGCTGGATCGCGCCCGCGCCGCTGGCAGCTTCCACCGTCACATCCAGACCTGCCTGCTTGAAGTAGCCCTTTTGTTCGGGGTGCACAAAGAGAGCGGCCGGGCCTTCAAAGCGCCAGTCGAGCTGGAACTTGAGCGGCGTCAGCGGCTGGGCCAGGGCGCTGCAGGTGCTGGCGGCGGCCAGCAGGGCGATGGAGGCATGGAGGAAGCTGCGTTTTTTCACGGGATGGTCTCGTCAGGTGGTGGTTGATCAGTGAAAGGGAGCGGGGCGATGCGATGTGCTCAGCTGGTGGATGGCTTACTTCTTGGGGAGCACATCCAGCGCGGCGGCAGGCGGCAGAAAGCTGCCGTTCCAGACGTCTTCGGCCTTGACGCGGGTCTTGGTGCCATAGGCATCGGAGACCTGGGCGGCCATCAGGCTCAGGCGGCTGCTGTCGAGGCGCCCAAAGCCTTCCTTGCGGGCGTCGGCGCTGTTGATGACGGTGTCGATCGCCAGCTGCAGGCGGCGCGTCTCCAGCGCCACATTGGCGATGCCATCACGCGCCTTGACGGACTGGATCGCCTGGGCCGGGTTGGCAATCACGCCCTTGGCGCCCTGGGCAAAGGCGGTCAGGAACTTCTTGATCGCCTCGGGCCGCTCCTGGATCATCCTGGGGCTGGCGATGATCACATTGCCGTAGAGCTTGACGCCATAGTCGGCGTACTGCATCACCACCACATCGCTGGCCTTGGCGCCGCGCGCCTCCAGGTTCAGCAGGCTGGTAAAGGTAAAGCCGGTGATGGCATCGACATCGCCGCGCACCAGCATGGTTTCGCGCAGCGGCGGGTCCATCGCCGTCCAGGCCACGTTGCTGACGCCATTGGCCTTTTCAAAAATGGGGAAGGCCTTGCGGCCGGCATCGAACACCGGCGCGCCCAGCTTTTTGCCAGCCAGATCGGCGGGGGTCTTGATGCCCGACTTCTTGAGCGCCATCACCGAGGCCGGCGTGTTGTTGTAGACCACCATGACGGCGACGGGCTTGTTGGGCGCGTCGGGGTTGTTGGCATGGAACTCCATCACCGAGGCCAGGTCGGCAAAGCCCATGTCGTAGGTGCCCGATGCCACGCGCTGCACCGCGCCGCCCGAGCCATTGCCGGCATCCACCGTCACATCCAGGCCCTGGGCCTTGAACAGGCCTTGCGCGACGGGCTGCAGGAAGAAGGCGGCTGGCCCTTCAAAGCGCCAGTCGAGCTGGAACTTGATGGGCGCATCTGCCGCCTGGGCCGCACCCCAGGACAGCGCCAGAGCGGCGACGGTGGTCTTCAGAAAACTGCGCTTGTGCATGGGGAGCCTCCGATGTTGCATACAAGGTCGTTTGCAAGATCGGTGCCAGTTTGTAAGCCCCTGTATTGGCGTGCGTAGCTGCACCAGCCTGGTGCAAATTCCAGGTGATGCAGCTGGGGCGTGCACGCGCAGATGCATGGCAGCGCATCTGCTTGGTGCAGCTTGTATACATGCTTGGTCGGCTACTGGGGCGGCGCCGCCCGGGCATGGCAATTGCAAGCAAAATGCCCCATTCAGACGATGAGAAAGCGCCCATGACCGAGATCGACTTTGCCCAGCTGGGCACCTACGAACGCTACAAGCTGATGGCCAGCCTGATCGTGCCGCGCCCCATAGCCTTGGTGACGACCCTGGGCGCCGACGGCACCGTCAACGCCGCGCCTTTTAGCATGTTCAACATGATGGGCGAGGACCCACCGGTGGTGATGCTGAGCGTGAACAAGCTGCAGGACACCGCGCAAAAGGACACCGCCACCAACATCCTGCGCGACAAGGAGTTTGTGGTGCACATCGCCGACGAAGCGATGGCCGCCGCCATGCACCGCTGCGGCGACCGCCTGGCCCCGCACGAGAGCGAGCTGGACCACACGGGCCTGACAGCCACCCCCTCCCAAAGCGTGCTCCCCCCACGCATCGTGCAAGCCCCCGTCGCCTTCGAATGCTTGCTGCACGAAACCTTGGAAACCGCGAGCCGCTATGTCTTTATCGGCCGCGTGCAATGGCTGGCCGTGCGTGACGGCCTGGTCGACACCGAAAAATGGCGGGTGCGCCTGCAGGAGTTCTTCCCCGTCGGGCGCTTTGGCGCGAGCTTCTATATCAACTGCCGGGAACGCTTTGCGATTGAGGCGGGGGAAGGGCTGGCGGGGGCGCAGGGTAGCGCTGCAAGTACGGCGATTGATGAGATGTGACGGAGCCGACCGGCGCGTTGGGATCGATTGGTTGCGGGAATGGATAGATCCCTAAAACGCTTGCACAAACAGAACCTCGCGCTGGATACGGGACACCTCGGCTTCATGGAAAGGGAAGACATGGTAGCCGCAGTGTTCCGTGAAGACCGCAATCGCGAACTTCTGCGCATTGACCACATGGAATGCGTGTTCGAACTGAACAAACGAGCCGTCCATCAGTTTGATGTGCAAGCTTCCGTTCGATGGAAAGTCTGCTGCGCCCAGGCCCTTTTGCTGTATTTCTTCAACAGAGCGGCCAAGGACAGGGGCTAGGTCTTCAGCCCATTCAGTGACAAGCTGTTGGGCCAAGCGCGGTACAGGATGCATGTCATTCCTTGGGTTGGGGGAGGCGGGGGATTCCGCTGAAGAGCACTTGGGAGTGGATTCTAGCTACAGGAGGTATGTGAGTTAGGTACGTGCTTGGCGCGTGTACTGCAATGGGGGACCCCGCCCCTCAAGGCAAATTCTCCCGAAAAATGACCTGACTCCGCACAATGTCCACCGCCGTCATCGTGTCGAGCTGGTCGCGCAGATTGCTGAACATGCGGATGCAGCTCATGATGATGCCCAGGTGGCTTTGGGTGATGACGGCGTCCATGGTGCCGTTGATCAGCAGGGCGCGGGTGTCGGGGGTGAGGCCGTGGCCGATGAGGACGACCTGGTGCTCGCGGCCGGCTTCCTGCAATGCGCGGCCTACGCCATCGGATGAACCACCGATGTTGTAGATGCCGGCGATATGCGGGTGGCGTTGCAGCAGCTCCTTGGTTTGCTGGTAGTTGCGGGAGGAGTCGTCATAGCTCTCGCGCAGGCCCAGGATCTGCATGTCGGGGAACTGCTCGGCATGCAGTTGCAGAAAACCGCCCTCGCGCTCCTCATGCGCCAGGTAGCTGCGCGATCCTGCGATCAGTGCGATTTGCGCATCGCGGCGCTGGCTGCCGATAAAGCGGGCCAGCAGGTAGGCGGCGGTGCGGCCGGCGGCCCGGTTGTCCAGCCCCACATAGGCGATACGGGCGCTGTTGTCCAGGTCCGAGATGACGGTCAAGGTCGGCACACCCCGGTCGGCGAGTTGCTGCACCGCTTCGCGCACGGCCGGGTGCTCGATGGCCATGAAGGCGATGCCCTGCACGCGCTTGCCCAGGCGCAGCAAGGTGGCGGCCAGCGCTTCGGGGTTGAAGCTCTCGACATATTCCACCTGGCATTTCACATTGAACGGCGCCTGGTGGCTTTCTGAAAAGCCAATGGTGTCGCCCAGCATACGCAGGTAGGGGTTCTGTCCCTGGGGCAATACAAAGGCCAGCTTCCAGGGCGCGGATTGGGGCGCGGCATCGGCCAGGGCATCGGGCAGGTAGCCCAGGGCCTGCGCGGCCTGGCGCACCTTCTGCACGGTGATGGGGCGCACGCCGGGGCGCTGGTTCAGCACCCGGTCGGCGGTCGCGGTGGAGACGCCCGCCAGGGCGGCCACGGTTTTGAGCGTGAGACGCTGCGGGGGCATTGCTGGGTGGCTAGGCATCAGAAAACATCAGATTCAATCATTTTGTGCGTTTGACTATAGCAAGTCGTTTGCATATCTTCCAGTATGAGATCTGTGCCATTACATCAATTCAAATCAAATATTAGGAGACAAGCATGACCGAACTCAGCCGCCGTTCCCTCATCAAGGGACTGACCGCCCTGCCTGCCGCAGGCGTGGTCTCGGGCTTTCCATTGATCGCCCGTGCGGCCGAGTTCTCGCTCAAATACGGCAACAACCTGCCGCTCAGCCACCCGCTCAACGTCCGCGCGCAAGAGGCGGCCGACCACATCCGCAAGGAAACCAATGGCCGTGTGGAAATGGCCATCTACCCCAACAACCAGCTGGGCGGTGATACCGACATGCTGGCGCAGGTGCGCTCGGGCGGTATCGATTTCTTCACGCCGTCGGCGCTGGTGATTGCGACCCTGGTGCCGGCAGCGGCCATCAACGCGGTGGGCTTTGCGTTTACCAACTACGACCAGGTCTGGAAGGCGATGGATGGCCCGCTGGGCGCGATGGTGCGGGCCGAGATTGCCAAGCGCAAGCTCTATGCGTTCGAGAAGATGTGGGACAACGGTTTCCGCCAGACCACCAGCAGCAAGGGCGCGGTGCAAAGCGCCAAGGACATGGATGGCCTCAAGATCCGCGTGCCGGTGAGCCCGATGCCGATTGCGATGTTCAAGGGCCTGGGCGCGGCGCCGGCCAGCCTGCAGTTCTCCGAGGTGTACTCGTCGCTGCAGACGCGCATTGTGGATGCGCAGGAGAACCCGCTGCCCATCATCCAGGTGGCCAAGCTCTACGAGGTGCAGAAGTTCTGCTCGCTGACCAACCATATCTGGGACGGCTACTGGTTCATTGCCAATGGTCGCATGTGGGAGAGCCTGCCGGCGGAGCTAAAGAAGATCGTGGCCACGGCGATCAACGATGCCGGCATGGCGCAGCGTGCGGATATCAGCCAGCTCAATGCCTCGGTGCAGGCCGATCTGGCCAGCAAGGGCCTGCAGTTCAACCAGCCCGATGCGGAGAGCTTTCGCGCGGCGCTGCGCAGCTCGGGCTTTTACAAGGATTGGCAAGGCCGCTTTGGCAAGGACGTGTGGAGCCTGCTCGAAGGCGCCGTTGGCAAGCTCGCTTGAGCGCTGCTCTGATTCACGCCCTGAAAGAGCATTGCCATGTCCCACCCTGCAACCCCCGCGCTGGCGGGGCACTCTGCTGCGCCGCCCGACAACGCCTTGGCCTCGCTCGCGCGTGGCGTTGACCGTGGCCTGGGCGCCATCGTCGAGACAGCGGCCGCTGCCTTGGTGCTGGCCGAAATCATCGTGCTGTTTGCCGGCGTGGTGGCACGCTATGTGTTCCACCAGCCGCTGGTCTGGTCCGATGAGCTGGCTTCGCTGATGTTTCTGTGGCTGTCCATGCTGGGCGCCGTGGTGGCGCTGCGCCGGGGCGAGCACATGCGCATGACGGCCTTTATCAACAATGTGCGGCCAGGCCTGCGCGCGGCGCTGGAGGCCTTTGCGCTGGCCGCATCGCTGGCCTTTTTGCTGATGGTGCTGGGCCCCGCCTACGAGTACGCGGAGGAGGAGGCCTTTATCACCACCCCGGCGATGGAGCTGAGCAATGCCTGGCGCGCCGCAGCGCTGCCGGTGGGCATGGGCCTGATGGCCGTGGTGGCCCTGCTGCGCCTGCTCACGCAGACGACCTGGCAAAAGGCGCTGGCGGCGGTGGCCATGGTGGCTGCGCTGGTGCTGCTGTTCTGGCTGTGCCAGCCGCTGTTCAAGAGCCTGGGCAAGTTCAACCTGGTGATCTTTTTTGTGCTGGTGGTGGCGGGCACGGTGTTTGCCGGTGTGCCGATTGCGTTCTCGTTTGCGCTGGCCACCTTTGGCTACCTGGCGCTGACCACCCGCACACCGCTGGTGGTGATGGTGGGGCGCCTGGATGAGGGCATGTCGCACCTGATCATGCTGGCGGTGCCGATGTTCATTTTTCTGGGCTCGCTCATAGAGATGACCGGCATGGCCAAGGCTATGATCCAGTTTCTGGCCAGCTTGCTGGGCCGCGTGCGCGGTGGGCTGTCCTATGTGCTGATTGGCGCGATGTACCTGGTATCGGGCATCTCGGGATCGAAGGTGGCCGACATGGCGGCGATTGCGCCGGTGCTCTTCCCCGAGATGAAAAAGCGCGGCGCCAAGGAGGGCGATCTGGTCGCGCTGCTGTCGGCCACCGGCGCGCAGACGGAGACCATCCCGCCGTCCATCGTGCTGATCACGATTGGCTCGGTCACCGGCATATCGATTGCCGCGCTGTTTACCGGCGGCATGCTGCCCGCCGTGGTGCTGGGCGCTGCGCTGTGCTGCGTCGTGTGGTGGCGTTACCGCAAAGAGGATCTGGGCGGTGTGGAGCGCTTTAGCGGCAAGCAGATTGGCCGCTTGCTGGTGATCGCGCTGCCGGCGCTGGCCTTGCCCTTTGTGATCCGCGCCGCGGTCGTGGAGGGCATTGCGACGGCGACCGAGGTCTCCACCATCGGCGTGGTCTATTCGGTGCTGGTGGGCCTGTTCATCTACCGCTGCTTTGACTGGCGGCGCCTCAAGCCCATGCTGGTCGAGACCGCTTCGCTGTCGGGCGCGATCATGCTGATTGTCGGCTGCGCCACTGGCATGGCCTGGGGGCTGACGCAGTCGGGCTTCTCGTCGGACCTGGCCAAGGCGATGACCAGCATGCCGGGCGGCAGCTGGGGGTTCCTCGCGATCTCCATCGTCTGCTTCATCGTGCTGGGCAGTGTGCTCGAAGGCATCCCCGCCATCGTGCTGTTTGGCCCGCTGCTCTTCCCCATCGCCAAGGAGGTGGGCGTGCACGAGGTGCATTACGCAATGGTCGTGATCTTCGCGATGGGCATTGGCTTGTTTGCGCCGCCCTTTGGCGTGGGCTACTACGGCGCCTGCGCGATCAGCAAGGTCAACCCCAACGAGGGCATTCGGCCCATCGGCGGCTACATGCTGGCGCTGTTTGTCGGGCTGCTTTTTGTCGCGGCCATTCCCTGGATTTCTACCGGATTTTTATAAGCGGACTGCGGCCCCAAGGCCACCCGGCCAGCTTCCCGGCCTTGGTCTGCATCGCGTGCACCCACGTGAGGCAGCGCCCATGCCACCAACGCAACAACCAACTTAACAACAAACGAAAGACAAGCTATGAGCCGCTTTTTGGGAGAAATCCGCCAGCTGGGCTATGTGGTCGACGACATCGAGGCCGCGATGCAGTACTGGAGCGAGACCTTGGGCGTGGGCCCCTGGTTCTACAACCCGCAGGTGCCGATCGAGAACTACCAGTACGCAGGCGAGCGCTACCAGCCGCACAACTCGGTGGCGCTGGCCAACTCGGGCTTTGTGCAGGTGGAGCTGATCCAGGTGCGCAACGATGTGCCGTCGATGTACCGCGATTTTCTGCGCGCGGGCCGCACGGGCCTGCAGCATGTGGCGTACTGGACCACCGATTACGACGCCGATCTGCAGCGCTTGCTGGCGCAGGGCTTCAAGCCGCAGATGAGTGGCGAGGTGGGCAAGAACGGCCGCTTTATCTACTTTGACACCGAGTACCACCCGGGCACGGTGATCGAGCTGTCCGAAGTGATGGGCCCCAAGGGAAAGATGTTTGATCTGATCCGTGCGGCCTCGCAGGACTGGGATGGTCAGAACCCCGTGCGCCCTTTCCCTGACCTCAACACCCTGTGATGGCCGGCCCGCCCTGGGCCTGGAAATGCGATGAAATCTACCCATTTTGAAGCCAGCTACCTGATTGAGACGCCGCTGGCGCCCGAGGCCGTGGCCGAGGTGATGGCCGGTGAGCAGTCCTGCGGCACCTTCACCCGCGTGGCCGGCGAGACCGATGACCTGCGCGCGCGCGCACGTGCCCAGGTGCTGCAGGTGCAGCCGCTGGGCACGGTGGAGCGGCCCAGCCTGCCCAATGCCTGGCTGGAGCGCCAAGGCTATGGCGCAGGCGCCAACTGGCAGCGTGCGCGTGTGCGCATTGCCTTCCCCATCGCCAATGTGGGCGCCAATCTGCCCACCTTGGCCGCTACCGTCAGCGGCAATCTGTATGACCTGGGAGAGGTATCGGGCCTGCGGCTGGAGCGCCTGGACCTGCCGCCGGACTACCGCGACCAGTTCGATCTGCCGACGATGGGCGTGGCCGGCACGCGGCGCAGTATTGGGGCCAGCGCAGGCGCCATGGTGGGCACCATCATCAAGCCCAATGTGGGGCTATCGGCCCAGCAGACGGCCGACCTGGTGCGGCAGCTGTGCGACGCGGGTGTGGACTTTATCAAGGACGATGAGGTATCGGCCAACCCGGCGCATGCGCCGCTTGAGGAGCGCATTCCTGCCGTGATGCGCGTGATCCGCGAGCACCGGGAGCGCACCGGCAAATGGGTGATGGTGGCCTTCAACATCACCGATGAGACCAGCGCCATGCTGCGCCATGCCGACCTGGTGCAGCAGGAGGGCGGCAGCTGCGTGATGGCCAGCATCAACTGGTGCGGGCTGTCGGGCATCCAGAGCCTGCGGCGCCACACGCCCTTGGCGCTGCATGCGCATCGCAATGGCTATGGCGCGCTGTCACGCGACCCGATGCTGGGCATGGGCTACCAGGCCTACCAGACCCTGTGGCGCCTGGCTGGTGTGGACCATGTGCATGTGCATGGCTTGCAAGGCAAGTTTGCGCAGCCTGATGCTGAGGTGGTGGAATCGGCGCAAGACTGCCAGCGGCGCCTGTCGGCCGCGCAGGATGACTGCGTGCTGCCCGCCTTCTCATCGGGCCAGTGGGCGGGTACGGTGCCTGCCACCTGGGCGGCGTTGCAAAGCGATGACCTGCTGTTCATGTCGGGCGGCGGCATTCTGGCGCACCCCGATGGCCCCGCCGCTGGCGTGGTGAGCATTCGCCAGGCCTGGGCTGCCGTGCGTGAAGGCAGCAGCCTGGACGACTATGCCTGGCATGCGCCGGAGCTGGCGCGGGCACTGCAGTTTTTTGGCAAGCGTGGATAGGCCACATGCTGGACACCTTGCTGCGCGGCAAGCCCGCTGTCGTCTGGTATGGCGATGACTTTACCGGTGCGACCGACACCCTGGCCACGGTGGCGCAGGCGGGCCTGCGGTCTCTGCTTTTTCTGGAGGTTCCGACCGAGGCGCAACGGGCCCAGGCTGGGCCCTTGCAGGCCATTGGCATCGCCGGTGCGGCCCGCAGCCTGGCCCCCGCTGCGATGGCCGAGGTGCTGGCGCCGGTGGCGCAGTTCATGGCCGCCAGCGGCGCGCCGCTGCTGCACTACAAATGCTGCTCCACCTTTGACAGCGCCCCGCATGTGGGCAGCATTGGCGCGGCTGTGACGGCATTGCGCAAGGTGGCAGTCGCATCGCCAGCGGTGATCGTTGGCGGCCAGCCCAATATCGGGCGCTTTTGCGCCTTTGGCAACCTGTTTGCGCAGGCCGGGCCAGGGGGGGCGGTTCACCGTATTGACCGCCACCCCACCATGCGGCAGCACCCCGTCACCCCCATGGACGAGGCCGATCTTCGCCTGCATCTGGCCAAGCAGCGGCTGGCCGATATTCGGCTGCTGAGCACCCGGCAGCTGGAGCTGGCGGGCGCCGATACCGACGTGCTTCTCCGCTGGATGCAGGCTCAGGAAGGAGCAAGCCCTGTGCCAGATGCCTTGCTGATCGACCTGGTGCACGAAGCCCAGCTGCCGCAGATTGGCGCGCTGCTGTGGGCGCGTGCGCAGCAAGCGCCGTTGCTGGCCGTGGGGCCCAGCGGCGTGGAGCAGTGCCTGATCGCAGGCTGGCGCCAACTGGGGTTGTTGGGGGAAGTGCCAGCGGCTGAACCGCTGGCGCCCGCGCAGGGCCCGGTGCTGGTGCTGGTGGGCAGCTTGTCGCCGGTCTCCAGCCAGCAGATCGCGGCCAGCCAGCAGTTTGACAAGCGGGAGGTGGATGTGGGCCGGCTGTTGGCCGAGGAGGGCTATCTAAGCGCTTGCGCGGCCCAGCTGGCCCAGGGTCTGCACGAGGGGCGCCCTATGCTGGCGCACACCAGCCGACCCGATCAGACCCTAGACGCCGCGACCACGGCAGCGGTGGCACAGCGCAGCGCGCAATTGCTGGCAGAGACCTTGCGCCTGATGGCGGCACAGGGCCAGCCCCTCAAGCGCTTGGGCATTGCGGGCGGCGATACCTCCAGCCTGGCGACGCAGGCGTTGGGGCTGTGGGGGCTGGCCTTCCACAGCACCCTAGCGCCCGGAGTGACCATGAGCGTGGCACGCAGCGATGATGCGCGCATCGATGGGCTGGAGCTGATGCTCAAAGGGGGGCAGATGGGCGATGCGCAGCTGTTCGACCGGCTGGTGACGGGGCCGGGCTGAGAGGCGCCTGGGCTGAGGTGCAGACGTAAAAAAGCCCCAGGCGCGGTGCCTGGGGCTATCTTTTTATGGGCTGTGCAGCGCAAGCAAAGGCGCGGCGGGTGCCGCGCCAGCGCTTACTTGCCTTCCTTGCGCGCTTGGGCTTGGGCGGCGACCAGGGCCGTCATGTTGACCACGCGGCGCACGGTGGACGATGGGGTCAGCACATGGGCGGGGGCCTCGCTGCCCAGCAGGATCGGGCCGATGGTGGTGCCATGCGAGGCGGTGGTCTTGAGCACATTGAACAGGATGTTTGCGGCATCCAGGTTCGGGCAGATCAGCACATTGGCCTCACCGGTCAGGCTCGACTCGATCAAGGTGCGCTCGCGCACGTGTTCGTCCAGCGCGGCGTCGCCATGCATTTCGCCATCGCATTCGATGTCGGGGTTGGCAGCGGCGAACAGGTCGCGGGCAGCGCGCATCTTGAGCGCCGACTTGCGGGTGGACGAGCCGTAGTTGCTGTGCGAGAGGAAGGCCACCTTCGGGGGCAGGCCAAAGCGCTGCACCTCTTGCGCGGCAAGCTTGGCGATCTGGGCCAGCTCTTCGGCGGTCGGATCTTCGTTGATGTAGGTGTCCGCGATAAACAAGGTGCGGCCTTCCAGCATCAGCGCATTCACGGTGGCCAGGCGGTTGGCGTCGGTCTTGTGGCCGAGCACGTCTTCGATATGGCCCAGGTGACGGTCAAAGCGGCCCATCACGCCGCAGAGCATCGCGTCGGCATCGCCCAGGTGCACCATCAGTGCGGCGATCACGGTGTTGGAGCGGCGCACGGCAGACTTGGCCACCTCAGGCGTGACGCCATTGCGGCCCATCAGCGCGTGGTAGGCCTCCCAGTACTGCCGGAAGCGCGGGTCGTCTTCGGGGTTGACGATGTCCACATCCTTGCCCAGTTGCAGGCGCAGGCCGGCCTTGGCAATGCGCGCTTCGATGACCGCAGGGCGGCCGATCAGGATGGGCTTGGCTAGGCCGTCGTCCACCGCCACTTGCACGGCGCGCAGCACGCGCTCGTCTTCGCCTTCGGCGTAGGCCACGCGTTGCACATTGGCTTTGGCTGCTGCAAAGACCGGGCGCATGAACATGCTGGTCTGGTAGACGAAGCGGGTGAGGTTCTCACGGTAGGCTTCGATGTCCTCGATCGGGCGTGCTGCCACGCCGGACTCTTGCGCAGCCTTGGCCACGGCGGGCGCAATGCGCAGGATTAGGCGCGTGTCGAACGGGGTGGGGATCAGGTAGTCGGGGCCGAACTTGAGCTCCTTGCCCTGGTAGGCGGCGGCCACTTCGTCGCTCACGTCCTGCTTGGCCAGCGCGGCAATTTCGCGCACGCAGGCCAGCTTCATCGCTTCGGTGATCTTGCTGGCGCCGCAATCGAGCGCGCCACGGAAGATGTAGGGGAAGCACAGCACGTTGTTGACCTGGTTCGGGTAGTCCGAACGGCCGGTGGCGATGATGCAATCGGGGCGAACGGCCTTGGCCAGCTCGGGGCGGATTTCTGGCTCGGGGTTGGCCAGTGCCAGGATGATGGGCTTGTCGGCCATGGTCTTGACCATGTCGGCGGTCAGCACGCCGGGAGCCGAGCAACCCAGGAACACGTCAGCGCCGTTGACCACGTCGGCCAAGGTGCGGGCCTCGGTCTTTTGCGCGTAGCGCGCCTTGGACGCGTCCAGGCCACCGGGGCGGCCGTCATAGATCACGCCCTTGGAGTCCACCATGAAGATGTTCTCGCGCTTGACGCCCAGGCCCACCATCACATCGACGCAGGCAATGGCAGCAGCACCGGCGCCAGAGACGGCGATCTTGACGTTGCCGATCTGCTTGTCGACCAGCTCCAGGCCGTTGAGCAGCGCGGCGCTGGAGATGATGGCCGTGCCGTGCTGGTCGTCATGGAACACCGGAATGTTCATGCGCTTGGACAGCTCTTGCTCGATGTAGAAGCACTCGGGTGCCTTGATGTCTTCGAGGTTGATGCCACCCAGTGTGGGCTCGAGGCTGGCGATGATGTCGATCAGCTTGTCCGGATCGCGTTCGGCCAGCTCGATGTCAAACACATCGACGCCAGCAAACTTCTTGAACAGGCAGCCCTTGCCTTCCATCACCGGCTTGCTGGCCAGCGGGCCGATATCGCCCAGACCCAGCACGGCGGTGCCGTTGGTGATCACGCCCACCAGGTTGCCGCGCGAGGTGTAGTCAGCCGCCAGGCTGGGATCGGCTTCGATGTCCAGGCAGGGGTAGGCCACGCCTGGCGAATAGGCCAGCGACAGGTCACGCTGGTTGGACAGCGGCTTGGTCGGGGTGACGGAGATCTTGCCCTTGCTGGGGCTGCGGTGGTATTCGAGTGCGGCTTCGCGCAGTGCCTGTTCGGCGGCGGACAGTTGTTGTGCCATAAGAGTGAGTCAATCCAGTGTGTACCAAGCGGATGATAAAGGCGCAGGCCCACCCCTAGGGGGCAGTGGGCCTAAGTTTCGATGCTGCACCGCAGCAATCTTGTCAGTGGGCATCTGCTTGCTGCGCAGCCTTGATGATCTGGGCCTGGTCGAGTTTGGCGCCGTTGAAAAACAGGTTCAAGGCGACGGCACAGATGGAGGCGAGCAGGATGCCCGATTCGATCAGCGGGTGGATGGCATGGGGCATCCATTGGCGGAACTGCGGTGCAATCAGCGGAATCATGCCCACGCCAATGGACACAGCAACGACCATGGCGTTGTAGCGGTTATGGCGAAAATCCACATTCGACAGGATGCGGATGCCGGTGGCGGCCACCATGCCGAACATGACCAGACCGGCGCCGCCCAGCACCATCGTGGGCAGCGATTCGACCAGCGCGCCCAGCTTGGGCAACACGCCCAAAATGATCAGGATAAAGCCGCCGGCCACGCAGACAAAGCGGCTCTGGATGCCGGTGACTGCCACCAGGCCCACGTTTTGCGAGAAGCTGGTGTAGGGGAAGGTGTTGAAGATGCCGCCCAGCAAGGTGCCCAGGCCATCGGTGCGCAGGCCCCGGGTCAGGTCGGCGGGGGTCACTTCCTTGTTGGTCATGTCACCCAGCGCCAGGAACATACCCACCGATTCGATCATCACGACGACCATCACCAGGGTCATCGTCAGGATCAGGATGGGGTCGAACACCGGCATCGCGATCTCGAACGGCATGACAAAGTCAAACCACTCGGCATGCGCGACTTTTTCATAGGTCATCAGGCCCATGGCCGAGGCCACGATGGCGCCGATGACAATGCCGGCCAGCACCGCAATATTGGTCATGAAGCCCTTGGCAAACTTGGTGATCAGCAGGATGGAGACGAGCACCAGCGCGGAGATGCCCACGCCGCTCAGGTCGGCATAGCGGGGGTTGGGCACGGACGGCAGGATGGCCAGGCCCTGCGGGATGGGCGGCAGCGCCGAGCCCGGCGCACCGGCGGCCATCTGGGCACTTTGCAGCCATTTGACATGCTCGGGGTTGGGCACGGAAGGCGCCGTGGGGCCGACCGGGTTGCCAAAGATCCAGTTGATGCCCACGCGCATCAGGCTGATGCCGATCACCGTGATGATGGTGCCGGTGACGACCGGCGGGAAGAACCGCAGCATGCGGCTGACCAGCGGTGAGATCAGGATCGATATGACCCCCGCGCCGATGACCGAGCCAAAGATGAGGCCCGCGCCATAGACGCCTCCTGTGGTCTGCGCCATCGAGATCATCGGCGCCACGCTGGCAAAGGTCACGCCCATCATCACCGGCAGCTTGATGCCAAACCAGCGGGTTGCTCCCCAGGCCTGGATCAAGGTGACCAGGCCGCAGACGAAGAGATCAGCAGAGATCAGCTTCGCTATCTGGTGCGAGTCGAGGTTGAGTGCGCGCCCTACTATCAGCGGCACCGCCACGGCCCCCGCGTACATGACCAGCACATGCTGCAAGCCCAAGGTGGTGAGGCGCCCCAGGGGCAGCACTTGGTCGACGGGGTGTTTGTCAGACTGCATCTTTATCACTCCTCATGCGGGGAATTTCTGACCAGAAAAGCCAGTGTTATGTCTTAAAAATCCATACAAAAAGTGTATACACATGCGCTGATGGCGCACCCCCCTGATTACCCTCAAGCCGCCACCATGCGATGGGGAGTGGCCGGTTGGATGCGCGTGGCTCGTTCACAAAAATGCCTGCCGCCACATGCAAAACCGCCCCCAGGCGCGGGGCCTGGGGGCGGTGGATGTAAAAACCGCTGAGGCGGCGCAGCCGGGCGCCGCGTTGGATCAGGCCAACAGATCGACCAGCGAGCGGGCGATGACCTTGGTGGCGCGGCGCAGGTCTTGCAGGTCCAGGCGCTCGTCGGCGCGCTTGGCATGGCTCTCCAGCACGGTGCGGGGGCCGGCGCCGTAGATCACGCCGGGAATGCCGCGCTCCACATACAGGCGCACATCGGTGTAGAGGGGGGTGCCCACAGCCGGGGGCTTCTCGCCAAACACGGCTTCGCCATGGGTCTGGATGGCATCGACCAGCGGCTGGTTGCCCGCCAGCGGCGTCATCGCATTGGCCAGCAGCAGGCGCTTGATGTCGATGCGCACGGCGTCGTCGCCCTGGTAGCCGCGGTCGCTGTTGAAGCGCTCCACCGCCTGGGCAATGACCTGGCGGATATGGGCTTCGACCTCGACCGGGTTTTCTTCGGGGATCATGCGGCGGTCGATCTTGAGCAGCACCTTGCCGGGGATCACATTGGTGTTGGTGCCCCCTTCAATGCGGCCAATGTTCAGGTAGGGGTGCTTGATGCCGGCGACCTGGGAGCTGACCTTTTGGTAGGCGGTGTTTTCCGCATACAGGTCGTTCATGATCGCGACGGTGGCCTGCAGCGCATCCACGCCGGTGTGGGGCACGGCGGCGTGGGCCATCTTGCCGTGCACGGTGATCTCCATCTGCAGGCAGCCATTGTGGGCGACGACCACTTCGTAGCTGAAGCCGGCAGCGACCATCAGGTCGGGCTTGGTCAGGCCTTTTTCGAGCAACCAGCCGGGGCCCAGCAGGCCGCCAAACTCTTCGTCATAGGTAAAGTGCAGCTCCACCGCGCCCTGGCTGGGCTTGGCCACGGCCTCCAGTGCGCGCAGCGCGTAGGTGAAGGTGGAGAAATCGCACTTGCTCACGGCAGCGGCGCGGCCGTAGAGCTTGCCGTCGACAATGCGGGCGCCATAGGGGTCATGGCTCCAGCCCTCACCGGGTGGCACCACATCGCCATGGGCGTTGAGCGCAATGGTGCGGCCCGAGCCGGCCGAGCCAAAGGGGCGGCGCACGATCAGATTGGTGATCGAGGTCATGCCATAGGCCTCGACATCGGCCTGGGGCACGACATGCTTTTCAGCGGTGTAGCCCATGGCCTGCAGCAGCTCGGCGGTGCGCTCGGCGTGGGGCGTGTTGTCGCCCGGCGGCGTGTCGGTAGGCACTTGCACCAGCTTCTGGAAGAACTGCACCTGCTCATCAAAGTGCTGGTCAATCCAATGGTCCAGGGCGGCGTAGGTGGCGTTGTTCGTGGTCATACGGTTTCGTTTTCTAGTTGTTGAAGGACGTGGCTGAAGCTGTCGATCGCCAGCTGCATGTCATCGGCGGTCGAGGACTCCAGCGGGTTGTGGCTGATGCCGCTGTTGATGCCGCGCACAAAGAGCATGGCCTGGGGCATGATCTCGTGCAGCTTCATCGCATCATGGCCAGCGCCGCTGGGCATGCGAAACAGCGGCACGCCCTGGGCGGCCACGGCTTTCTCCCAGCGCTGCTGCCAGGCCGGTGCGCTGGGGGCCGCTGCGGCCTGCATGGTTTGCTCGGCGCGGTAGCGCAGGCCGCGCTTGTGCGCAATCGCCTCCAGTTGGCCCATCACATCGCGCACCAGCGCGTCGCGCTGCGGATCGGTGGGCGCGCGCATGTCGATGCTGAACTTGCACTGGCCGGGCACAACGTTGATCGAGCCGCTGGGCACTTCGAGCATGCCGACGGTGGCGACCGAATCGCCATCCTGCGCGGCGCGCTGCTCGGCATACAGCATCAGCTCGGCCACGCCACAGGCGGCATCGCGGCGGCGGTCCATCGGCGTGGTGCCGGCATGGCTGGCCATGCCCACCATTTCGCAGACATAGCGCGAGCTGCCGTTGATCGAGGTGACGATGCCCAGCGGAATATCCAGCTCGGTCAGCACCGGGCCCTGCTCAATGTGCACCTCGATAAAGCCCAGGTAATTGGATGCATCGCGCTGGATCTTGGGGATGTCGTCAATGCACAGGCCGGCATGCTGCATGGCTTCGCGCATCGTGATGCCGGCGGCATCGGCCTGGTCCAGCCACTGCGGGTTGAAGTGGCCGATCAATGCGCCTGAGCCCAGGAAGGTGGCCTTGTAGCGCTGGCCTTCTTCCTCCGCAAAGGCCACCACTTCGATGCCAAAGGGCAGGCGCTTGCCGGCGCGGTGCAGCTCGCGCACGCAGGCCATCGGCACAAAGATGCCCAGGCGCCCGTCGTACTTGCCGCCGTTGCGCACGGTGTCGTAATGGCTGCCGGTGAGCAGGTACTTGCCGCCTTCCTGCGCGGGGCGGTAGCGGCCCACGACGTTGCCGACCGCATCGATCTCGACCTCGTCAAAACCGCTGTCGCGCATCCAGTGGCTGATGCGCTGGGCGCAGGCGCGGTGGGCATCGGTCAGGTAGGTGACGGTGAGCTGGCCTTTTTCGGCAAAGCCCTCGTCGCTGTGCTGGGCCAGGCGCTCCTGCCAGTCCCAGACATCATTGCCCAGCACCGGCTCGTAGCCGAATTTGTCGTTCAGGCGGATCTCGGCAATGCGGTGGATGTTGCGCAGCGCCTCGTTGCGTTCGAAATCGGGGTGGTGGTTCAGGCGCCGCGCAAAGGTGGCGATGATCTCCTGCTTAGCGAGGCCCAGGCCCCGTGGCCCGCGCACCGCCAGGATGAACGGAAAACCAAAGCGGGCGTTGTAGTCCGCATTGAGCTGCTGGATCTGCGCGAACTCCTCGGGCGTGCATTGCGTCAGGCCCGCGCGGTTTTGCTCCAGCGTGGACTCTGCCGTCAAGGTGTTGGCCACCATGGCCTTGCCCGCCAGCTCCGGGTGGGCGCGGATCAGGGCCAGCTGCGCATCGATCGGCGCCTGCGCCAGCACGCGCACCATCGCGTGCTTGAGCTGGGCGAGCGAGGCAAAGGGCCGCTGGGCCAGCGCGGCTTGGGCAATCCAGGGCGAGTGCTCGTACAGCCCATCGAGCATGGCCAGCGCCGCATCGGGCGTGGCTTGGTTGAGTTGTTCCAGGGTCAGGGCCATGTGTTTCCTATCGAATGGATGGAGTACTAGCGCTTCTTTTCGCTCGGGCGCGGCGCTGTGTCATCTTTCAAAGCGTGGGGGCGGGAAAGTGCTCGGCCCAGTGGCGGGCAATGTCGATGCGGCGGCAGACCCAGACGTTCTGGTGCTGCTGGATGTGGTCCAGAAAGCGCTGCAGCGCGGTGATGCGGCCCGGGCGGCCCAGCAGGCGGCAGTGCATGCCGATGCTCATCATCTTGGGGCGGTTCTCGCCAGCAGGGTCACCTTCGGCGTACAGCACATCAAAGCTGTCCTTGAGGTACTGGAAGAAGGCATCGGCGTGCGAGTAGCCCTGGGGCAGCGCAAAGCGCATGTCGTTGCAGTCCAGGGTGTAGGGAACGATCAGCTGGTGCGCGGCGCTGCCATCGCTCTTGCCGACCTTCATCCAGAAGGGCAGGTCGTCGCCGTAGTAGTCGCTGTCATAGGCAAAGCCGCCAAAATCGGCCACCAGGCGGTGGGTGTTGGGGCTATCGCGGCCGGTGTACCAGCCCAGGCCGTGGGTGCTGCGGCTGCCGTAGAGGCTGTGGAAGATGTCCATCGCCTGCTGCATATGGGCGCGCTCGACCTCTTCGGGCGTATTTTGGTAATGCACCCATTTGAGGCCGTGGCAGGCCACTTCATGGCCCAGATCGGAAAACGCCTGGGCCAGTTCGCGGTGTCGCTGCAAGGCCGTGGCCACGCCAAACACCGTCAGCGGCAGGCCGCGCTTTTCAAACTCGCGCAGCAGGCGCCAGACGCCGGCGCGCGAGCCGTATTCATAGATGCCATCCATGCTCATGTGGCGGTCCGGGTAAGAGGCCGGGTTGAACATCTCCGAGAGGAACTGCTCGCTGCCCGGGTCGCCGTGCAGCACATGGTTTTCGCCGCCTTCCTCGTAGTTCAGCACAAACTGCACGGCAATGCGTGCGCCCTGGGGCCACTGGGCATGGGGCAGATCGCGGCCGTAGCCGATCAGGTCGCGGGGGTAGGGGGTGGTAGCGTCGTAGGTCATAGCGTGATCGAGGACAGAGCCATGGATAAATCGTTGCTGGGAATCTCGCGTTCGAACTGCAGGCCTTGCTCCACATGCTCCAGGTGCGCGATCATCAGCTGCACGGCGCCTTCGGCATCCTTGCGGGCGAGGGCCTGCACAATCTCTTCGTGCTCCTCATGGGAGTGGGCGGCGGCGCTGGCCGACTGGTACATCAGGGTGATCAGCGCGCAGCGAGAGATCAGATCGCCCAGCAGCTGGGCCAGCACATCGTTGCCCATCAGCTCGGCCATGCGCACGTGGAAGTCGCCCAGGAGTTCGGTGCGCTCGGTGACATCGGCGCGGTGCACGGCGGCGGCTTCCTGGCGCACATGCTCGCGCAAGACCTTGATCTGCTTGGGCGTGACGGTCTTCACAAAGCTGCGGGTCATCTGCGCTTCGAGCATCTTGCGCACGGCAAAGACCTGGCGCGCTTCGGTGACGGACGGGGTGGACACAAAGGCGCCGCGTGCCGGCTCCAGCGTGACCAGGTGGTTTTGCGACAGCTGGAACAGCGCCTGGCGCACCAAGGTGCGCGATACGCCAAAGTGGTCGGCGAGTTTTTGCTCGGCCAGCTTGGTGCCCGGCAGCAACCGGTGCTCGACGATGGCACGGGTCAGGGCTTGGGCAATGGTGGACGTTGAGGTGGATTCCATGTCAGGATAGTAGGCCGAATGACAAAAAGTGTATACACTTTTAGTGCACATCACCAGTCCGATCTTACCCAGAATCATCAGGAGATTTACCTATGGGCCTGAGCACCCACGTTCTCGATACGATGCACGGCTGCCCCGCTGCGGGCATGGACATTGCGCTGTACGCCACCGATGGCGGCGAAGCGCGCCTCATCCGCCGCGAAACCCTGAACCACGACGGCCGCACCCAGACCCCGTTGTTTGACAATGCGACGCTGCGCCCCGGCACCTACCGCCTGAGCTTTGAAGTGGCGGCCTACTTTGCCGCCAAAGGCGTGGAGCTGCCCAGCCCCAACTTTTTGAACCAGGTGAACCTGGACTTTGGCGTGGCCCATGCGGACCAGCACTACCACGTGCCGCTGCTGGTCAGCCCCTGGAGCTATTCGACGTACCGGGGGTCTTGAGGCGGGGCGAGGGCGGGTGGGGCATTGGGGTAGGCGGCTGCCCTTGACCTGTCTCAAACGCGCATCGCCAAAACTGTAGGCCGAAGCCGCAAGTTGCGGCTGCGGCCTTCCAGCGTCATCGGGGATGGCTACTATTTGCTCCTAGGCGCACCGCAGGATTCACAGCGGTGCCAACCTGATCGATATAACAGCAAATTTCATAGGAGTAGGTATGCAACGTTTTTCCATGCGCACCCTGGGTGTCGCCGCTGCAGTGGTTGCCGGTGCTCTGTCGATGGCGGCCTGCACGGTCACCAAGCCTGAAACCAGCAATGCGCCTCGTGCCGATGAGACGTCGGTAGACGCCCGCGCCAACGCCGCGCTCGAGCGCCTGTACCAGACCGCTCCTGGCTCCAAGGACCTGGTCGCACGCTCCAAGGGCGTGCTGGTGTTCCCATCAGTGATTGGCGGCAGCTTTGTGGTGGGCGTGGAGCACGGCCGCGGCGTGCTGCGCGTGGGCAGCCGCAGCGACAGCTACTACAGCACCACGGGTGCGTCGATCGGCTGGCAGGCCGGTGGCCAGTCCAAGGCCGTCATCTATGTGTTCAACACGCCTGAAGCGCTGGCGAAGTTCCGCGACAGCAATGGCTGGTCGGTGGGTGCAGATGCCACCGTGGCCGCAGGCCGCGTAGGCGCCAATGGCAGCATCGACACCACCTCGGCCCAGGCCCCGGTGACCAGCTTTGTGCTGAACAATGCCGGCCTGGAAGCGGGCGTGTCGCTGCAAGGCGCCAAGATCACCAAGATCAAGGAATAAAGCAGCGCCTACAGCGCCTGCAAAGCAGAAACCGGCCAGCAGGCCGGTTTTTTTTGCGCTTGTCGCACCTGTCCTATGCCAGCCTTTATTGCTGGCCTTCGCTCAAGGTATGCAGCTGGAACTTGCCTGAGGCATCCCAGAGCCAGGTCTCGGTGTAGGAGACCATGACCTCGCCGTGGCGCAAGTGCTGGGGGGCGGGAAAGGGCGCAGCGGCCTGCACCAGCGCCTCGATCAGTGGCGGCACCTCCTGGGCCTGCGCGGGCTCGCGCATCCAGTTCATGTCCTGGATATTGCCGTCTTCGTCGAGCAAGAGCTCCAGCACGCCAATGGCATAGAGCATGGGCGGCAGCATGCCAGGGTAGATGCGATCGGCGTAGCGTTCATACAGGTGCTGGGCACACTGCTTGCGGTAGGCCTCGTCGGCGACCGGGTTGAGGACGGAGTCCTGCCCATCGGCTTGCGGGGACCATTGGGGCATGCGCGCGCCGGGCAACTGGGTCAGCACCGAGAGATAACTGTCCTGGTCGTCCTCCTGCTCGGCGGCATGGGGCGGCTTGGCGCTGCCCCTTGCCTGTGCAGGTGTTCGCGACGGGTGCGGTATACGAAAAAGCGTATGCCAAAGTCGTGACAGCAGGGAGGTGGAGGGTCGATCGCTCATGGTACAAATCCGTCTATAGCGGACCTGCAGTATGGCAGGCCGATCTTCATCATGGAACAAGGCATGCCCGTTCTGCAGCAATTATTGGCGCGCCTGGCGACGCAGGAGGCCTGTCTGGTACAGGTGGCGTCGACCCAGGGGTCGGCTCCGCGCGATGCCGGCGCCTGGATGGCCGTGTTTGCGCAGGACCAACTGGGCACGATTGGCGGTGGCCACCTGGAGTGGCAGGCCGCCAACAAGGCCCGCAATCTGCTGGCCAGCAGCGGCGCCCCGCAGAGCGAGCGCTTTGCGCTGGGCCCGCGCCTGGGCCAATGCTGCGGCGGCGTGGTGCATCTGCGTTTTCAGCGGATTGGACAGGCTGACCGCGAACCGCTGGCGCAGCAGCTGGCGCCCGAGTGCAGCCCCGTGGCGGTGTTTGGCGCGGGCCACGTGGGCGCAGCGCTGGTGCAGGTGCTGAGCAACCTGCCTATGCGCATCACCTGGGTGGACAGCCGCGAGGCGCTGTTTCCGGACGCGTTGCCTGCCAACGTGCAGACCGAGTATTCCGACCCCATCGAGCGCGCGGTGGCTGACCTGGCGCCGGGCAGCAGTTTGTTCATCCTCACCCACGACCACCAGCAGGACCTGCAGATCACCCAGGCCTGCCTGCAGCGCCAGCGCAACAGCGGCGATCTGGACCTGATCGGGCTCATTGGCAGTGCTACCAAGCGTGCCAGCTTTGCGCACCGGCTGGCCGAGCGGGGTTTTGCCGATGCGGAGTTTGCCCGCATCACCTGCCCGATCGGGCTGCCGGGCATCCAGGGCAAGGCGCCGGAGGTGATTGCCATTGCGGTGGCCGCGCAGCTTTTGCAGCATCTGCAGCGAACGCAGCATGCCTGATGTGGCTTGCCCCCCGGGCAGGAGCCATGCATGCGGTGTAGAGGCCACCTGCAGCGGGTTTGCTGCGTTGCATCAGGGTTTTATCTAGGGGGTGTGCAGCTTTTTGCCGACCTTTGGGTGGCAGAAATTGCATACACTTTGAGTCTACAAAAGGTCGCAGCGGTGCCCCGGTCATCCCGATGATGGCTGTGGATTGCGGCCTGTCTGCTGCTCAGATCGCCCGCCGTGGTGAGCAGGTTCAACAAGTGGCCGGTGCCTCCACGCTGGCTGCTTGATGAGGAGAGCGGGCATCACCCCTCCCTCGCACTGGCAGACCCCACGCTGCCAAGGATGAGAGCAATGGAAGGCTATATCCTCGATTGGGCGAACCTGTTGTTGCGCTGGCTGCATGTGATCACAGCCATTGCCTGGGTCGGTTCGTCGTTCTATTTTGTGTTTCTCGACAGCAGCCTGACCCCGCCCGAAGACGAAGACCTGAAAAAGCAGGGCGTCAGCGGCGAGCTCTGGGCCGTGCATGGCGGCGGCTTCTACCACCCTGTCAAGTTCAATGTCTCGCCGCCCAAGCTGCCCGACCACCTGCACTGGTTCTACTGGGAGAGCTACACCACCTGGCTGTCGGGCTTTGCGCTCCTGACGGTGTCCTACCTCTGGAACGCCAATATCTACCTGGTCAACCCGGCCGACCCCAATGCGATGAGCGCGCCGCTGGCGGTGTTCACGGCGCTGAGCTTTCTGGCGGTGTTCTGGCTGCTCTATGACGGCATCTGCCGCGTGTTTGGTTTCAAAAAGCATGGCGATGCGATTGTGGGCGCCATGGTGCTGGCGCTGGTCTGCATTGCCGCGTATCTCGCCTGCCATATCTTCCCGGGCCAGGCAGCCTTCTTGCTGATGGGCGCGATGCTGGCCACCTCGATGAGCGCGAACGTGTTCTTCTGGATCATCCCGGGCCAGCGCACCGTGGTGCGGGCGCTCAAGAATGGCGACCCGGTCGACCCCATCTACGGCAAACGCGGCAAGCAGCGCAGTGTGCACAACACCTATTTCACGTTACCGGTGCTGTTTGCGATGCTGTCCAACCACTACGGCTGGCTCTACAACCAGAAGTACAACTGGCTGGTGCTCATCGGCATGATGTTTGCCGGCGCGGCCATTCGCCAGTTCTTTGTGCTGCGCCATGGCCACAAGCTCGGCCGCAACAAGCACCCCTGGCCCTATGCACTGATCGGTGTGCTGGTGATTCTGGGCGTGATCGCCTGGCTGCGGCCCGGCCCCAAGCCCGCAGCAGCCGCTGCGCCCGCATCGGCCCCTGCGAGCCAGCCCGCAGCTGGCGCCGTGCCCTATGGCGAGGTGGCCAAGGTGTTTGCCCAGCACTGCGTGCTGTGCCACAGCTCCACGGGCCTGGCGCAAAAGAATGTGAAGCTCGACAGCCCCGGCGAGGTGGCCCAGCACACCCAGCAGATCTACCAGCAGGTGGTGGTGCTGCGCAAGATGCCCTTTGGCAACCCCGAGGGGTTGAGTGCCGACGAGCGCGATCTGGTCAAGCGCTGGTTTGAATCCGGCGCCTCTACCGCGCCTTGATGGCGGGTGGCAGGGGGCGGGGCAGGGCCCCCGCCCGCCGAAATCCGACTACAGCCTGGGGTGGCTGATCGGCGTAGGATGGGAGGGTTGGGGCATGCCCTAGCCCCTCTTTGCGGTGGGTGGCTGGGGATGCGTGTCACAAATCCACATCTTCTCGCATGTCAAATTTCGATATCCAATTGCTGCTGACCGCCTTGGTGAGCGTGCTGGTGCTGGTGGCGCTGATTGTTTCGCGCATCCGCATGCACCCCTTGCTGGCCTTGCTGATCGTCTGTATCGGTGTGGGCTTTGCCACCGGCATGGCGCCGGGCGACATTGCCAAGAACATCACCAACGGCGCGGGCAAGACCCTGGGCGCGGTCGGCGTGGTGATTGCCTTGGGCGCGATGCTCGGCAAGATCCTGGCCGACTCGGGCACCACCGAGCGCCTGGCCAGCGCCATTCTGCGCCACACCTCGGACCGCATGATCCCCTGGGCGATGACCCTGGTAGCCTTCATCATCGGCATCCCGATGTTCTTCGAGGTGGGCCTGGTGGTGATGCTGCCGCTGATCTTCAGCGTGGCGCGCAAGCTCGAGAGCCGCGAAAACTTCAAGGGCTCGGCCTATGTCTATGTGGGCGTGCCGGTGATTGCGGCACTCGCCTCGATGCACGGCATGGTGCCGCCCCATCCTGGCCCGCTGACCGCGATTGCCACCTTGAAGACCACGGTCGGCCCGACGATGCTCTACGGCTTTTTGGCCGCCTTGCCCGCGATGGTGCTGGGCGGGCCGCTGTACGGCGCCTTCATCACCCCGCGCATGACTACCCGGCCTGAGCAGGC
The DNA here is from genome assembly GCF_049601575.1 of Comamonas sp. 23. Lineage (NCBI taxonomy): Bacteria > Pseudomonadati > Pseudomonadota > Betaproteobacteria > Burkholderiales > Comamonadaceae > Comamonas > Comamonas sp. 23. The sequence goes on from NZ_CP187127.1 coordinate 1,681,765, forward strand.
GCTGCTCGACCAGTTCACCGAAGCGAAGCCCGACAGCGGCAAGGACCAGCCGGGCATCGCGATGGGCGTGCTGTCTGCCCTGCTGCCTGCGCTGCTGATGCTCGCCCATGCGCTGGCCGAGATGGCCTTGCCCAAGGGCTCGGCCCTGCTGCAGGTGGCCAGCTTTCTGGGCAACCCGCTGATTGCAATGCTGCTGGGCGTGCTGTTTGCCGCCTTCACCCTGGTCTACCTGCGCGGCGGCGATGCCGAAAAGCTGCGTGACACCCTGGGCGCCAGCCTCAAGCCGATTGCCGGCATCATCATGATCATTGCTGGCGGCGGCGCTTTCCAGCAGGTGCTGACTAGCGCCAAGGTGGGCGACGCCATCGTGCACCTGACGCACCAGTTTGCATTTCCGCCGCTGGTGCTGGGCTGGCTCATTGCGATGCTGCTGTCGGTCTCGACCGGCTCGGCCACCGTGGGCATCGTGGGTGCGGCCGGTTTGCTCGCGCCGCTCGCCGCTGCCGACCCCAGCCTGAACCTGCCTTTGCTGGCGCTGTCGATTGGCTGCGGCTCGCTGTTCTTCAACTATGCCAACCATGCCGGTTTCTGGATGGTCAAGGAATCCTTTGGCATGACCATGGGGGAGGCAACGCGCACGATCACCGTGGTGCAGTCCATCGTCTCGTTTGTGGGCCTCTTGATGGTGCTGCTGTTCAACACCTTGCCGGCGCTGGGCGGCTAGCGCCTTTTCCCATAAGCAAAAGGGCCGCAGCAGCAATGCTGGCGGCCCATTTTGTTGCGCCCAAGGGCGCGGCGCTCAGTCGGCCGGCTTGTCTTGCGCAGGCGCGCCGCTGCTGTCCGCGCCGGTCGCTGGCTCCTGCTCGGGGGCGTCGCCATCAGCGCCATCAGCGCCATCAGGTGTGTCCGAGGCATGCCCGCTGGCCTTGCGCAGGGCTTTTTCTTCCTTTTTCTTCTTCTTTTCCAGCTCACGCTGGCGCTTTTCATACTGGTAATTCGGCTTGGCCATGTTTTTTGTTCCTTATCGGTGTGCAGCCTCCACCATACAGCATGCGCCGTACTCGGGGCGCCGCCATAGGATTGTTTGAAGGCCGCGATGGGTAGAGTGGGCGGTTTGGGGGCCTGGCCGAGGCGGTCAGGATGTCGGCACTGCTCCCACCGGCTGGGAATGCGGGGAGCGGGCAGCAAAAAACCGCCCGAAGGCGGTTATGGGGAGCGGTGCCGGGCGATCAGGCGCCTGCCACTTCAATGCCCTTGAATTCACCGGTGGCGATCTTTTCCTTCCAGATCGCCGGGCCGGTGATATGGGCACTGGTGCCGCCGGCATCCACGGCCACGGTCACGGGCATGTCGACCACGTCGAATTCATAGATCGCTTCCATGCCCAGATCGGCAAAACCGACCACCTTGGCCTGCTTGATGGCCTTGGAGACCAGATAAGCGGCGCCGCCCACGGCCATCAGGTAGGCCGACTTGTGGTTCTTGATCGCTTCGATGGCGACCGGGCCACGCTCGGACTTGCCGATCATCGCGATCAGGCCGGTCTGCGACAGCATCATGTCGGTGAACTTGTCCATGCGGGTGGCGGTGGTCGGGCCGGCGGGGCCGACGACTTCGTCACGCACCGGGTCCACCGGGCCCACGTAGTAGATCACGCGGTTGCTGAAGTCGACGGGCAGTGGCTCGCCCTTGGCCAGCATGTCCTGGATGCGCTTGTGCGCAGCGTCGCGGCCGGTCAGCATCTTGCCGTTGAGCAAGAGGGTGTCGCCCGGCTTCCAGCTGGCCACTTCTTCCTTGGTCAGCGTGTTCAGGTCCACGCGCTTGGACTTGTTGTAGTCCGGTGCCCAGTCGATCTTGGGCCAGGTGTCCAGCGATGGGGGATCGAGGTATACGGGGCCGGAGCCGTCCATCACGAAATGGGCGTGGCGGGTGGCGGCGCAGTTGGGGATCATCGCCACGGGCTTGGAGGCCGCGTGCGTGGGGTACATGTTGATCTTGACGTCTAGCACGGTGGTGAGGCCGCCCAGGCCCTGGGCGCCAATACCGAGGGCATTGACCTTCTCGAACAGCTCCAGGCGCAGCTTTTCCACCTGGTCGAGCTCGGCACCGCTGGCAGCTTTTTGCTGCAGCTCGTACATGTCGAGGTCTTCCATCAGGCTTTCCTTGGCCAGCAGCACGGCCTTTTCAGCGGTGCCGCCAATGCCGATGCCCAGCATGCCCGGTGGGCACCAGCCCGCGCCCATGGTCGGCACGGTCTTGAGCACCCAGTCCACAATGCTGTCGCTGGGGTTCATCATGATCATCTTGGACTTGTTCTCCGAGCCGCCGCCCTTGGCCGCCACGGTCACATCCAGCTTGTCGCCCGGCACGATCTGCACATTGATGACGGCAGGCGTGTTGTCCTTGGTGTTCTTGCGGGCGAACTGGGGATCGGCCACCACGGAGGCGCGCAAGGTGTTGTCGGGGTGGTTGTAGCCCCGGCGCACGCCTTCGTTGATCGCGTCTTCCAGGCCCATCGTGAAGTCTTCCCACTTCACGTCCATGCCCACCTTCAGGAACACGTTGACGATGCCGGTGTCCTGGCAGATGGGGCGCTGGCCGGTGGCGCTCATCTTGGAGTTGGTCAGGATCTGGGCCATCGCATCCTTGGCCGCCGGGCTTTGCTCGCGCTCATAGGCCCGTGCCAGGTGCTGGATGAAATCCGGTGTGTGGTAGTAGCTGATGTACTGCAGGGCGCCCGCGATCGAGTCGATCAGGTCCTGCTGACGGATGGAGGTGGTCATCGTGCTTGTGGGGTGGGTTTTGGATTGCGCAAGGCTATGGTGCCGTTGGCGCTCGGTATCACGGGGGCAATTATCGGCCTTTCGCCAGGCCGGTGGTGGCAAATGCCCGATAAGTCTTCTAGAAGACTCAGGTGTCGAGATGGTGCAAGAGCATGCGCCCAGTATGGCTGCTTGATGCAGATGAGAACGGCTGTCATTGCCTGCGTTAGGATGCGATTCCGCGCCCGCTTTGCCGCAAAGCGGGCGGCATCCTATTTACGAATCCTGCGGCCCACCAGCCACATGCTTACCAGCCAGACGAGCCGCGTTGCAATTGTTGAGATACAAGGAGTGATCCAGACATGACAGCTACCCGCCAGGAAAAAGACACCTTCGGCCTGATCGATGTGCCGGCCGACAAACTCTGGGGTGCCCAGACGCAGCGCTCGCTGCAGAACTTTGACATCAGCGGCGAGAAGCAGCCCGGCGAGATCATCCACGCGCTGGCGCAGGTGAAAAAGGCCAGTGCCACCGTCAACCACGCGCTGGGCCTGCTCGACGAGAAGAAGGCCAAGGCTATCAATGCGGCGGCCGACGAGGTGATTGCCGGTCAGCACCCCGATGAGTTCCCGCTGGTGGTCTGGCAGACCGGCTCGGGCACGCAGACCAATATGAACGTCAACGAAGTGCTGGCCAACCGCGCCAGCGAGCTGCTGGGCGGCGAGCGCGGTGAGTCGCGCCTGGTGCACCCCAATGACGAGGTGAACAAAAGCCAGTCCAGCAACGACGTCTACCCCACCGCCATGCATGTGGCCGCCGTCACCGCCATCGAGCGCAAGCTGCTGCCCGCGCTGGAAAAGCTGCGCCGCACCCTGCAGGCCAAGAGCGAGGCCTTCAACGACATCGTCAAGATCGGCCGCACCCATTTGCAGGATGCGACGCCGCTAACCCTGGGCCAGGAGATCTCCGGCTGGGTGGCCCAGCTCGAACACGGCGCCAAGCACATCAAGTCGGCGCTGCCCCATTTGTATGAACTGGCGCTGGGCGGCACGGCTGTGGGCACGGGCCTCAACGCCCCCAAGGGCTATGCCGAGGGTGTGGCCCAAGAGCTGGCCAAGCTGACCGGCTACCCCTTCATCACCTCGCCCAACAAGTTCGAATCGCTGGGTTCCTGCGACGCGCTGGTGTTTGGCCATGGCGCCCTCAAGACGCTGGCCGCCAGCCTGATGAAGATCGCCAACGATGTGCGCTGGCTGGCATCGGGCCCGCGCAGCGGCCTGGGCGAGATCTCCATCCCCGAGAACGAGCCGGGCTCGTCGATCATGCCGGGCAAGGTCAACCCCACGCAGTGCGAAGCGATGACCATGCTCTGCGCCCAGGTGTTTGGCAATGACGCGGCGATCAACGTGGGCGGTGCCTCGGGCAACTTTGAGCTCAACGTGTTCCGCCCCATGGTGGCGCACAACTTCCTGCAAAGCGTGCGCCTGCTGGCCGATGGCATGGTAAGCTTCAACGACCACTGCGCCGTGGGCATCGAGCCCAACCGCGAGCGCATCACCGAGCTGGTCACCCGCTCGCTGATGCTGGTGACCGCCCTGAACACCCATATCGGCTACGACAAGGCGGCCTATATTGCGAAGAAGGCGCACAAGGAAGGCAGCAGCCTGCGCGATGCGGCCGTGGCCAGCGGCCATGTGACCGCCGAGCAGTTTGACCAGTGGGTCGTGCCCGAGCACATGGTGGGCAATCTGTAAGCGCCAGCCAGACGCACTTGACCGTTCCAGGGCCCGCATGACTGCGGGCCTTGTGCTTTTACACTGGCGGTTTCTGCCTTTTCCCTTTGGACCATTCATGCCCTCAGCGCCCATGCAGTCGTTGACCGCCAACTCCCAGCCAGGTGAAGGCTTGGTGGTCGGTGGCCTGGATATCCATGTGCTGGCCCAGGCGCTGGGCGTGCCGGTGTTCCAGACTCCCTGGCATATGCCGCAGTACGAGTTGGGCGAGCAGGGCGCCTGGCGGCTGCTGCGCGGCGGCATGGGGCTGGACAGGGGTTACTACAGCGGCAGCTGCGTCTATGCGGGCTCTACCGCGCTGTTGCGCCAGAACGCACAAGGCGGCTGGGATACGTGGATGTCGCTGTCGCCTTTCGAGATCGAGAGCCAGGAGCTGGCCTGCCGCCATGCGCATGGCCACACGGTGGTCATGGGCCTGGGGATGGGATGGGTGACGGCCAATATAGCGCTGAACCCGTCCGTGGAGCGGGTCACCGTGGTCGAGCGTGATCCAGAGGTGATCGCGCTGTTCCAGCGTATGCAGGTGCTGGAAGGCTTGCAGGCAGATGTCGCCGCCAAGATTCATATTGTGCAAGCCGATGCGCTGCAGTGGCGCCCGGCGCCGCAGCAGCCGGTGGACTTTCTGTATGCCGATATCTGGCTGCAACTGGCCGAGCCCCAGGCGATGGCCGAAGTGCGGCAGATGCAGGCAAATGTGCAGGCGACGCAACTGTACTTTTGGGGCCAGGAGTGGGTGCTGGCTGCTTCTTTGCAAGCACTGTGGGGCAGCCCAAGTTGGTCCCCTGCATTGGCAGACGCTTTGACCGCCACGCGCCTGCCCTTGCTCACCGCCGTGGACGGCGGATTTGCCCCCTGGGTGGAGCGCATCTGGCGTGAGCGCCTGGCACGCACGCCTGCTTCAAGCATTCGGTGATCTAGGCCCGCGCCCGCGCTGCCCAGACCGAGCGGCCGCCTTGCCAGGCCAGCATGGACAAGGCCAGCAGCATCGCCACATTCACCGCCTGCCAGCCCAGCGTCTGGATCAGCACGCCGCAGCTGAGCGACATCAGCGCGGCGCTGCCGTTGTTGCTCCACTCCATCATCGGCTGGGCCTGGGGGCGCTCCTCGGGCGTACAGGCCTGGTTCAGCAAGCTGGTGCCGGCGAGGATCATCAGGTTCCAGCCGGTGCCCAGAAGCAAGGAGCTGAGCAGGAACGGCACAAATTCCGTACCGATCAGCGCCACGCCTGCGCTGGCGGCCAGCAGCGCCGCGCCCAGCCAGGCCAGGCGCCGCGCGCCAAAGCGGTCCACCGCGCGGCCCGCAAACAGCGACGGCGCAAACATTCCCAGCACATGCCACTGGATCACCTGGGTGGAACTGGCCAGCGAGTGGCCCGCGCCATGCATGGCCAGCGGGGTGGCGTTCATCACCAGCACCATCAGCCCATGGCCGCAGGCGCTCAGCACAATGGCCTGACGCAGCGCAGGGCGCTGCCACAACTGGCGCCGCGAGATGGCGGGCTGGCCAGCGGTCTTGGCCTGCATCGGCAGCTGCAGGCGGGGCGGCAGGCATTGCAGCAGCGCGCAGGCCAGCAAGGCCAGCACGGCAATGGCCAGGTAGGCGCCGGCCAGCGGTGTGGCCAGGGCGCCTGCGGTGTGGATGGCCAGGCTGGGGGCGAGCAGGGCGGCCGCCATGCCCCCTGCCAGCACCCAGGCTGCGGCACGGCCGCTGTGCTCGGCCGGCATGCCGTCCAGCGCGGTGAAACGGTAGAAACCGGCCGAGGCCTGGTAGCCGCCCAGCAGCAGCATCGCCAGGCAAAACAGCCCAAAGCTCGCCTGCACCACCGCCCAGGCCGCCAGCAGCCCCGCTGCGACCCCCAGCAGTGCGCCACCCTGCAGGCCCCGGGCGCGGCCATGCCGCTGCATCCAGCGGGCCAGTGGGCCAATCGACAGCAGATTGCCCGCCACCAGCAAGGTCAGCGGCACCGTGGCCAGCACCGGCCAGGGCGCCAGCTGCCGGCCCACGAGGCCAGTGAGGGCGATGCCGATGATGGAGCAGGACCAGTACAGCGCTTGCGCGATGCTGAGGGTGAGCAGTTGGGGATGGCGTTGGAGCAGCATGGGCGGTGATTTGGGACTAAAGGGGCGTGTGGGTGCTGCCGGGCAGCATCGGCTGTCCGGATCGCATGGTTTGGGCGGGAGGATTCAGCCGCTTAGTGGCGGGCGCTGGTTAACCCACGCCAAAGCGCTCGGCAAAGGCCTGGGGGCTGACGGCCAAGGTCTTGTGAAAGCTGCGGCGCAGGTTTTCCGGGTGGCCAAAGCCGCACAGCTGCGCCACGGTGGAGACGGAGGCCTGACGCTGGCTGAGCAAGGTGGTGGCGGCCTGCAGCCGCACCCGTTCCACATAGCGGGCCGGCGTGGTGCCCAGCTCTTGCTGGAACACCCGCGCCAAGGTGCGGGGCGGCAGGCAGGCCTGCGCGGCCAGCTGCTCCACACCCAGGCGCTCGCCCAGGTGGCCGGGAATCCATTCAAGCAGGCCAGCCAGGCGCGGCGCCTGCGTGGTCTCGGCTGCCAGCAGTGGGCTGAACTGCGCCTGGCCGCCGGGCCGGCGCACAAACATCACCAGGTGGCGGGCGACGGCCAGCGCCATGCTGCGGCCCAGATCGGCCTCGACGAGGCTCAGCGCCAGGTCGATGCCCGAGGTCACCCCCGCCGATGTGAAGATATGGCGCTGCTGCGGATCGCTGGCATCAAAGGTGTGCAGCCGGTCGCCATCGACCTGGATGGGGCGCTCCATCGCCGCGAGCTCGGCCAGGCGGCACCAGTGGGTGGTGGCAGGCAGGCCATCGAGCAGGCCGGCGCGCGCCAGGATCAACGCACCCGAGCAGACCGAGCCCAGGCGCTGCACCTGGGGCGCCGTGCGCTGCAGCCATTGGCGCAGGCCGCTGTGGTGCTGCACATCGACCACGCCATCGCCCCCCGGCACCAGCACCGTGCTGTTGGCGCCCGGGCGCAGCTGGCCCAGGCCCTCGGTGGCGATGGTCTGCAAACCGCAGGACAAGGTCACCGGCCCGGCCTCCAGCCCGGCAAAGACCAACTGGTAGAAGGCAGGCAGGCCCTGGCGCTGGCGCACATCGTTGGCGGTGGCAAACACCTGCATGGGCCCGGTGATGTCCAGGCTCATCGCGCGCGGGTAGGCAATGCAGATGACGTGGTGGCCGGGCTGGGCGCTGTGGGCGGCGGTGGTGCGGGATGGAGACATGCGCACAGTGTGCATGCAGCGCGATGTGGCAGCAATGACATTGATCGCACAGATTCTGCCAAGCTGCGGCTCAAGCGCAACAGCTATGGGGGTGATTGGGCAATGCAAACGGACAAGCGCGGAGTTTGTAGGACAGCTGCGCGACAATAGCCGATTGCCATCCAACCGCCAAGACGCAGCGGCACAGCTGCGCGTCCCCAAATGATGACCGCTTTGAACCAACCCGGAATCCTGCTGGCGCTGCCAGCTGCCAGCCGCTACCAACTCTGGAAACTCTCGGGCGACGCCCCGGCCGTGCGCGCCGCGCTGGCGCGCCTGCAGCAATGGGCCGATGGCGAGCAGGCTGTCGTCTGCATTGGCCAGCCGGTGGCCGATCTGCTGGGCGTGCAGGTGCCGGGCCTGCGCAATTTTCCGGCCATCAACGGGCCCCAAGGCCCGCTGGCGCTGACGCCCCATGCGCTGTGCCTGTGGCTGCGCGGCAATGACCAGGGCGATGTGCTGCGTCTGTCGCGCGAGGCCGCTGCGCTGCTGGCGCCGGCCTTCAGCCGCGAGAAGGTGGTCGATTGCTTCCGCCATGGCTGGAACGGCAAGGACGCGGTGCGCGATCTGACCGGCTATGAAGACGGCACCGAAAACCCCCAGGACGATGACGCCGTGCATGCCGCCATTGCCGATGGCATGGGCCCGGGACTGGATGGCGGCAGCTACTTTGCCGTGCAGCAGTGGCTGCATGACATGGACGCCTTTGCCCGCATGAGCGCCTTGCAAAAGGACCACATGATTGGCCGCCGCCTGAGCGACAACGAGGAGCTGGACGACGCGCCCGAGTCGGCCCACGTCAAGCGCACCGCGCAGGAGAGCTTCGAGCCCGAAGCCTTTATCCTGCGCCGCAATATGCCCTGGTGGAAGGTGCAGCCCGATGGCAGCGACGCCGTGGGCGCCATCTTTGCCGGTTTTGGCCGCAGCTTTGAGGCCTTTGAGGCGCAGATGCGCCGCATGGCGGGCGAGGAAGACGGCATTGCCGACGGCCTGTTCCAGATGTCCAACCCGGTCACCAATGCCTACTACTGGTGCCCGCCGATGCGGGACGGGCGCATTGATCTGCGCGCGCTGGGTTTGTAAAACGCTAGTTCCAAAGCGTGGGTTTGTTGACCATCAGGTAGTACACGCCCAGCATCGCCACAAAGGCCGGGTAGCCCAGCGCCTCCCAGCGCCCGGCCAGGCGCCGGTAGGCGTCGGGCAGCGGCAGGCCCTGGGCATCGGCCTGGGCGGCCATGTGGGCCATGCGGATCTGCATGGCCACCACTGGCAACCAGCACAGGCCTGCTAGCACATACAGTGCCATCGACAAGAGCAGCCAGGGCGTGTGCCAGGGCCAGCCGGCCATCACCATCATTGCCCAGCCGCTGAGTGGCTGGATGATGACCGCTGGCGTCGTGAACCACCAGTCGGCCCGCACCACCAGGCGGCTGACCACCGCCTGGGCCGCTACATTGCCGCTGCGGTTGGCAAAGAACATATAGAAGGCCGAGCCAAAGCCGGTGCCGACCATCAGCACGCTCGACAGGATATGCAGCGTTTTGAGCAGCAAATAGGTGTTCATCATCGGCTCCATCCGTCGCGGGCGCTGCTTTGCCACAGCAGCCACAGCGCAGCGGCAATCGGCAGGTTCTTGGACAAGGGGCCCAGCGGGTGCAGCCACAGGCTGGGCAGCAGGGTGGTGGCGGCCAGGGTCATCGCCAGCATCGCTGCCAACGATGCGGCATAGGCCCGGCGCCCGGGCCGGCACAGCAGCCACAGACCCAGCAGCAGATCCAGCGCAGCGCCGCCGCCTATCAGCCAGGCTTGCAGGCGAGGATCAGCAATGCCGCCCGCTACCAAGAGCGCGGTGCTGTCGCCCTGCCACTGCAGCCAGCTGGCTGCGGCCGTCCACAGCCAGACGGCGACCAAGCTCAGGCGCAATAGCTGCAAGGGCTGCTGCATGGGCTGAGCGCGGGGCGGGGTGGTCATGCGCGGCTTTCGGGCGATGGGTGGGCTGCCGGGTTGCGGATCAGGGCCAGCATCTGCGCCGGATCGGTGGGCGCACGCCCCAGCCACTGCGCCATTGGCGCGGGGTCGCAGCAGTTGTCCAGCGATGCCAGTTGCAAGGAGGCACTGCACCAGGGGCTGGTGGGTACTGCATCGCCCAGGCGTGCACTGGCCTGGGTGGCCCAGCCGGGCAGGCGCAGCTGCAGCGCCTTGCTGCGGCCCGCTTGCTGGCGCAGGCTGTCAATCATCTGCGCCATGCTGAGGCGCTGGGGCCCGCCCAGCAGCACAACGCCGGTGGTGGGTGATTGCAGCAGCCGCACCATCACCTCGGCCAACTCGTCAACGGCGACCGGCTGCATCAGGCGCTGCTGCATCACCGCTGGCAGCACCAGCACCGGCAGCAGCGCCAGGCGCATGAACAGCTGGGTGCTGGCGCCTTGCGCGCCGATGACGATGCTGGGCCGCACGACGATGCCTTCGAGCTGGCCCTGCGCGGTCAGCGCCAGCAAATGGGCATCGGCCGCACGCTTGGTGCGGGCGTAATCGGTGTCGTTGCTCTCCACCCCCAGGGCCGAGAGCTGCATCACGCGCCGCACGCCCGCCTGGGCGCAGGCATCGAACAGCGCTTGCGGGCTGGTCTGGTGCAGCGCCTGCAAGGGGGCGCCGTTGGGCCCGGGCTGGTCGCGCAGGCTGCCCACCGCGTTGATGACCATGTCCACGCCTTGCAGATAGGGCAGCCAATCGGACGGCTGCTGCATCTTGCCAAACTGCAGCGGCGGCTGCGAGCGCCTGCTGGCTGCGATAACCCGCAGGCCCAGGGCGCGCAACTGGCGCGCCAGCGCCTGGCCGATAAAGCCCTGGCCGCCGCAGAGCAGGACGGTGGGTTGGGGAGCATTGGGGGTATGCATGGTCTCTCCTGATTGGCCAAGGGCGTTGGGGGTTGCAGCGCGTTTAGCGCGGGCGGTCGATGTCGCAGGCGTCGCTGCCGCGTGCGCAGGCCTCGCTGCGCGCTGCGGCCTGCCGGGCCTGGCGCCGTACGGTGCATTGCAGGCCCTGCTCCAGTACCCAGGCCATCGGGGCCAGCGGCAGGCGGTAGCGGTTGCGGGCCAGCAGCGGGTAGAGCGTGTCCAGTGCACCGGCCACCAGCGGCAGCCCGGCCAGCCGGGGCACCCAGTCCCAGCCCACGCCCAGGTAGGCGCGCGTCAGGCAATCGACGCCGGTGTAGACCTGGCCGTCGGCCCCCATGCCATGGATGGACTGCATCAGCGCGGCCTTGTCGGCCGGGGCCTGGCTCAGATCGGCGGTGCTGGCATCGACAAAGAGGAGCTTGCCCGCGCGGTTGCGCAGCATCAGATGGCGCATCTCGGCATTGCACATGCGGCAGCTGGCGTCGTAGTAGATCGTCAGCGGAAACTGGGTGGCAAAACTGTCACGGCGGGGCATATGCTGTCCTTTCAATATTTCTGTCAAAACAGAAATAAATAGGTCAAAAAAAGGCCGGTGCCCTGTCGGGCGCGGCCGCTGTGTCTCAGGGCTTGCTCAGCGCCTCGGGCTCCTGCGCTGCCGCACTGCCGCGCACAAAACGCTGCACGGTCGCGCCCAGGGTCAGGATCTTGTCCAGGGTGGCGGGCGAGAGGCGCAGCATCTCGTCGCTCCAGGCGCCCAGCTTTTGCATCAGCTCCAAGGTCGCCAGGATGCGGTCCTGGCCATCGGCGCTCTCGCGGGCAAAGTCGGGGCTGTTGACCAAGGACTGCAGCAGGCGGGTGGTGGGGTCGAACTCGCGCTCCTTGCGCTCCCGCACGATGGTGCGAAACAGCTCCCAGACATCGACGCTGGTCTCGAAATAGTCGCGCCGGTCGCCCAGCACATGCGTCACCCGCACCAGCTGCCACGATTGCAGCTCCTTCAAGCTGTTACTGACATTGGAGCGCGCCACATTCAAGGTCTCGCTCAGCTGCTCGGCATTGAGTGGCTTGCCCAGCACAAACAGCAGCGCATGGATTTGCGAGACCGTGCGGTTGACGCCCCACATCGATCCCATCTCGCCCCAGTGCAGCACAAATTGTTGTTGGATGTCGGTCATTTGCATGGTTGCAATTCTATGGCTTCATTAATTTCTGTCAATAGAGAAATTTGAATTCGATAAAAAGGCCATCGCGGAGGATGGCCTTGTAAGGGGGCATTGCTGGCGGTCTGGTGACAGATACCGCCAGCGCCGTGCTCAGTGCAGCAGGTTATTGCCCGGCGCCTGGGGTTGCACGCGGAAAAAGCCGGTGCCGCAGGTGCCCGTGCCAATCTCTTGCTCGGTTGCCTCGCGCACGCCAGCGACCTGGATGTCCAGGCGAATGGCGATGCCGGCCAGCGGATGGTTGCCGTCCAGCACCACATGCTCGGGGTAGAGCTCGGTGACGGTGTAGATCATGTCGCGCGGCGCATCGGGGTTGGTGCCCTGGGGCAGAGCATGGCCTTCGATGGTCATGCCTTCTTCCAGATCGGCGGGGAAGAGCGCGCGCGATTCCAGAAAGACTTTTTCTTCGTCGTAATCGCCAAAGGCATCTTCGGGCTCCAGGTGCAGCTGCACGCGGCTACCCACGGTATGGCCTTGTAGCGCCTGCTCCACGCGCGCCAGCAGATCCTGGCCTCCGACCAGGAATTCCACGGGCTCGTCGAGCACATCCAGGGTCTCGCCCAAAGTGTCTTTCAGCGTCCAGGTCAGTGCGACCACGCATTGATCAATGATTTCCATAGGACAATTGTCGCAGTTTGGGCCCGGGCGCCCAGAGGATTACCGAGAAAGCCATGCAAATCGAACAAGCACTGCCTCTGCTGGGGGGCATCTCCCCGGCCCAGTTCATGCGCCGTTACTGGCAGAAAAAACCACTGCTGGTGCGCGGCGCCGTCAGCGACTGGAAGGACCTGCAGTTGCCGCTGCCGCGCAGCGAGCTGTTTGCGCTGGCCGGCGAGGAGGGTGTTGAGTCGCGCCTGATCCAGCACAAGGCGGGCGCCTGGACGGTCAAGCACGGGCCTTTCAGCCGTCGCGCGATCCCCTCGCTCAAGACGCCGGAGTGGACCTTGCTGTTGCAGGGCCTGGATCTGCACAGTGACGCCGCCCATGCGCTGCTGCAGCGTTTTGCCTTTGTGCCGGCCGCGCGCCTCGATGACCTGATGGTCAGCTACGCCAGCGATGGCGGCGGCGTGGGCCCGCATTTCGACAGCTATGACGTGTTCCTGCTGCAGGCCCATGGCAAGCGCCGCTGGCGCATCGGCAAGCAAAAGAACCTGGCGCTGAAGGACGGCATTCCGCTCAAGATCCTGGCCGAGTTCGAAGCGCAAGAGGAGTATGTGCTTGAGCCCGGCGACATGCTCTACCTGCCGCCGCGCTACGCGCACGACGGTGTGGCCGAAGGCGAGTGCATGACGTACTCGATCGGCTTTCGCTCGCCCGCGCAGCAGGAGCTGGCCGGCGAGCTGCTGATGCGCATGTCCGAGAGCGACGAGATGGACGAGGTCAACGCCAAGGCCGCCTCGCCAATCTACCAGGACCCCAAGCAGACGGCGGTGCAGGCGCCCGGAGCGATACCGCCTGCGATGCTGGACTTTGCCCGCGCGGCGATCGAAAAGCGCCTGGCCGAGCCGCTGGCGCTGGCCCGTGCGCTGGGCGAGGCGCTGACCGAGCCCAAGGCCAATGTCTGGTTCGAGCCCGAGGACTCGCCCGCCATGCTCGAAGCCGTGGCGCTGGACCGCAAGACCCGCATGGTGTACGACGAGCACCATGTCTTCATCAATGGCGAGAGCTACCGCGCCGCAGGCCGTGACTTCAGCCTGATGAAGAAGCTGGCCGATGGCCGCCACCTGGACCGGCGCGACATCAGCGGCGCCAGCGACGATGCCTTGCAGCTGCTGTCGCAGTGGTGCGAGGACGGCTGGGCCCACGCGGTGCCGCAGTGATGGCCAGCGCCAGCCCAGCCCCCGCAGCATCGCAGCCTGCAGGCGGCCTGAGTGGCCGTTTTGAGGGCCGGGCTGCGTTCGATGCGCAGGTGCTGCATTTTCTGCAGCAGGCCGCGGTGCAGGGCTGGCGCCAGGTCATCGTCGCTGACACGGATTTTGCCGACTGGCACTGGGGCAGCGCCGATGCGGTGGAGTTGCTGCACCAATGGGCGCGCCAGGGCGGGCAGATGACGGTGCTGGCCCACCGCTTTGACCGCCTGGTGCAGCGCCACCCGCGCTGGGTGCAATGGCGCAGGACCTGGGACCACCGCCTGCAGTGCCGCAGGCTGCTCAGCCGCGACGAGGCGCAGGTCCCCAGCGCGCTGTGGTCGCCCCAGTGGGCCGTGCAGCGCCTCGATGCGGCGCGCTGCGTGGGCGTGGCCAGTGCCGAGCGCAGCGCCATCGTGCCCTTGGGCGAGCGCCTGCAGGAGTGGATCCGCTCGGCCAGCACGCCGGACTTTGCCGCGACGGTGCTGGGTTTGTAGGCCATTGTTGACAAGCGTGTCTTTCGTTGCTGCGCGGCAACGAAAGACATACGCCTGGCATAGTCAGCCAGACCGGGTAATCCCTATAATTCATTTCAGACGCTCAGGCGTTAATTACTTTGTGCTACGCACTCTTGGCCCGGGCGTTCTGTTTGCCCTGGCCCGTTCCACAAAAATCCACCGTCGTTAGGAATATCCAAATGAAGAAATCCCTTGTTATCGCATCGTTGATGGCTGCTGTTGCTCTGGCTGCTTGCGGCAAGAAGGAAGAAGCTGCTGTGCCCGCACCAGCACCTGCGCCCGTGGAAGCGCCTGCACCTGCACCGGCACCTGCTGTTGAAGCTGCCAAGGATGCCGCCAACGCTGCAGCTGACGCTGCCAAGGACGCTGCTGCCGATGCCAGCGCTGCTGCTTCGAAGGCTGCCGACGCTACCAAGGAAGCTGCTGGCAATGCCGTCGATGCGACCAAGGACGCAGCCCACAACGCTGCTGAAGCCGCCAAGGACGCAGGCGCTGCTGCCGCTGACGCTGCCAAGTCGGCTGCTGACGCTGCTGCCAACGCCGCTACCGCTGCCAAGGAATCGGTGAGCAAGTAAGCGCTGAGCCGCTGGCCTGGTGGATGCCGGGCCTGCGCTGCAGACTTGCCTGAACGAGCCCGTGCTTTGCACGGGCTTTTTTATTGGCGCGCGCGGGGTGCATTGCGAGCAGCCGCTGGCATGGCTCTGAAGTCAATGTCCTTGGCTGCCCACAGTCCATTCCATAGCCCGCGCCCATGAAAAAAGCCACTGCGTCGGCGCAGTGGCTTCGGGGGTGTTGCGGTACACGGCCAGGTCAGGCCGCGCAGCGCATCACTTCATGTCGTCTGCCAGCACCTTCAGAATGCGCTGGGCGTTCGCCGAGGTGTCGGCCTTGCCGCTCTCGTTGAGCACGGTGACATTGCTGGTGTTGGCTTCGCTCTTGACCTGGATGCGGTACTTGATCGGGTCCGGTGCATCCGGGTTGCGGTTGAAGATCTTGGCAAAGAAACCGTCGGGCTTCTTGTTCAGATCGGTCGGGTCGATGTAGCGCACAAAGTACACGCCCTGGCTGCGGTCGCGGTCCTCAACGGTAAAGCCCGTGCGGTCCAGCGCCAGGCCCACACGGCGCCAGGTGCGGTCAAACGGATCGCTGACCTGCAGCACGGGCGAGCCATCGGCAGCGGTCGCGATCTTGGAGGTGCTCACAGGGGCCAGCGGCGCTGCGGCAATCGCCTTGGACTGCTCTTCGCTCACGCCCAGCTTGACCATGATGCGGCGCAGGAATTCGGTTTCCAGCTCTGGATCGGCCTTGCGCGGCTGCCAGATAGTGCTGTCCTTTTCCTTGTTGGAGTAGACCTCTTCCATGCCGCGGTGGCTCACGTAGATTTCGGTCTTGCCATCGGGGCGGCGCTCGATGCGGGTGCGGAACTTGTCCTGCTCGCCGGTCGAGTAGATCGAGTCAAACACCTTGCCAATGGAGCGGCGGATGAAATCCTGCGGCAGCTTGGCGCGGTTTTCGGCCCAGTCGGTTTCCATGATGCCGATGTCGGGGCGCTCGATGGTCAGCGCAAAGCCGCTTTCCTGCCAGAAGTCCTTGACCGGCTCCCAGACCTTGTCGGCGGGGCGGTCGATGACCAGCCAGCGCTGGTTGCCATCGCGCTCGATTTGCACGTCGCCAATCTGCGACGCGGCGGTGTTGGCCGTGCCCTTGGGGGCCGCATCCTTTTGCACCTGGTAGGCCGCAGCCGAGACCGTGCCGCCAGGCACGACATAGCGCGAGTCCTTGGACAGCTGGGTCAGGTCCGGGGGGACTTCCAGCGTTGGCCCCTTGGAGGCGCTCTTGTAGTCGATCTTGTCGCCTTCGAGAATATTGCCGGTACCGCAAGCGGCCAAAGTGACAGACAGGCTCAGCACGCTGAGTTTTGCGAGGGAATTCACGTTCAAATCCTTAACAGAGGCAACGCGCGGGTGTTGCTTTAGAGCAAGGAGGCTCCGCGCATTGCAGCTTCCACCGTGCCATGCAGACCGGCGGAAAGCTCGGTCATCGGCAGGCGCAGGGTCGGGCCACACAGGCCCATCTTGTTGGCCGCCCACTTTACCGGAATGGGGTTGGCCTCCAAGAAGAGGGCTTTATGCAGCGGCAGCAGTTTATTCTGAATTTCCATAGCCCGACCAACATCCTTGGCAATTGCCGCCTGGCATAGCTGGCTCATCAGGCGTGGCGCGACGTTGGCGGTGACGCTGACATTGCCGTGTCCGCCGCACAGCATCAGGGCCACGGCGGTGGGGTCATCGCCTGAGTAGATGCCAAAGCCGGCTGGCGCATCCTTGATCAGCCACTGGGCGCGCTCGATGTTGCCGGTCGCTTCCTTGATGCCGACGATGCCGGGCACTTCGGCCAGGCGCAGCACCGTGTCGTGCTGCATGTCGGCCACGCTGCGGCCCGGCACGTTGTAGAGGAAGATGGGCAGGTCGCCCACCGCTTCGGCAATCGCCTTGAAGTGCTGGAACTGGCCTTCCTGGGTCGGCTTGTTGTAGTAGGGCACGACCTGCAGCTGGCTGTCGGCGCCCACGCTCTTGGCGTACTTGGCCAGCGTGATGGCTTCGTGGGTCGAGTTGGCGCCACAGCCGGCCATGATGGGCACGCGCTTGTTGGCCTGCTCGACGGAGACGCGGATGATCTCCATGTGCTCTTCGACGGTGACCGTGGGCGACTCGCCCGTGGTGCCCACCACACCGATGCAGTTGGTGCCTTCGGCGATATGCCAGTCGATCAGTTTTCGCAGGCTTGCATAGTCCACGCTGCCATCGGCATGCAGGGGGGTGATCAGGGCAACAATACTACCGGTCAATGGAACACTGGTGGAAGTCATAGCGTGGAATGGAAGCTGGATGGAAGATTCTAGCGGGGGCTGGACTGCCGCCGCCGCAGGCAGTATAGCGCGCCCAGCAGCAATTGCTGTCATATTGATTGCAAACACGTTTATTGTTTGGTCATTTTGAATGTCTTGTAGCAGTTATTTGGTTAATTTGACGTAAATTTTGGGGTGATGGCTTGATATCGATTGTGTAATCGAATGCGCATGGGTGCGGGTAAGTCCTGTGGCTCCCACTGGGGATGGCGCTGCCTGCCGTGAACTGCGGCACAATGCCTGCCATGCTGATGTATCCCCAATTTGACCCGATTGCCATCAAGCTCGGCCCGCTGGCCGTGCATTGGTATGGACTGACCTATCTGGTCGCCTTTGGCCTGTTTTTGTTCCTGGGCATACGCCGCCTCAAGGACCAGCCCTTTGCCTCGGTCACCACGCCCACGCGCTGGCAGCGCAAGGATGTCGAGGACATTCTGTTCTATGGCGTGCTGGGCGTCATCGTCGGCGGCCGCCTGGGCTACTGCCTGTTCTACAAACCCGCTTACTACCTCAGCCACCCGCTGGAGATCTTGGCCGTCTGGCAGGGCGGCATGAGCTTTCATGGCGGCCTGGTGGGCGTGATCGTGTCCATGGTGCTGTATGCCAAGCTCAAGGGCCGGCCCTGGCTGCAGGTGGCCGACTTTGTCGCGCCCTGCATCCCGCTGGGCCTGGCCTCGGGCCGCGTGGGCAACTTCATCAATGGCGAGCTCTGGGGGCGCTTCTCAAGCCCCGATCTGCCCTGGGGCATGGTATTTCCGCAAAGCGGCTCGATGCTGCCGCGCCACCCCTCGCAGATCTACCAGTTCCTGCTCGAAGGCGTGCTGCTGTTCGTGGTGATGTGGCTGTACTCGCGCAAGCCGCGTGGCGAGGGCCAGGTCGCTGGCGTCTTTCTGATCGGCTACGGCCTGCTGCGCTTTATTGCCGAGTACTTCCGCGAGCCCGATGACTTTTTGGGCCTGCTGTCGCTGAACCTGAGCATGGGCCAGTGGCTCAGCCTGCCGATGGTGCTGCTGGGGATTTACCTCTGGAGCCGGGGCCGCAACCAGCCGGTGTTGACGACGGCCTAAACCGCGTATCCCCTGAATTTATAGGGCTATACTGATCAGCCGCTGTGCCGGATTCCTCTGGCACAGCGGCTTTGTTTTTTGTCTGAGCGGAGATAGGACGATATGACCAAAAAATGGGTGCTGGGCCTGGTGGCCGGTGTGTGCGTGCTGGGCAGTGCAGCGGTGTCTGCGCAGCAGGCCTTGCCCGATCTGAAAGTGGCCGTGGACCTGAGCTATGAGCCCTTTACCTACAAGCTGCCCACAGGCCAGCCCGCCGGTTTCGACGTCGACATCGCCAACGCGCTGTGCGCCCAGATCAAGCGCAAGTGCGTGTTTGTCGAGCAGGTCTGGGACGGCATGATCCCCGGTCTGCAGGCCAAGAAGTACGACGTGATCATCAGCTCGATGGCCAAGAACGAGGACCGCGCCCGTGTTGTGGACTTCACGAACAAGTACTACCACACCGGTGCGCGCATCGTGATGCCCAAAGGCTTCAAGTACACCGGCCCCGAATCACTCAAGGGCAAGAAGATTGGCGTGCTCAAGGCCAGCATCCAGGAGAAGTGGGCGCTGACCTACCTCAAGCCCGCAGGCGCCGATGTGGTGTCCTACCCCGGCCGTGACCCGGTCTACCTGGACATCAATTCCGGCCGCCTGGACGGCTCGGTCGCCGACAGCGTCGAGATCGCCTACGGCTTTTTGAAAAAGCCCGAGGGCCAGAACTTTGAGTTTGTCAGCGACACCTTGGTGGACAAGAAGATCTTTGGCGAAGGCGCCAGCATTGCGATGCGCAAGGGCCAGCCCGAGCTGAAGAAGTCACTCAATGATGCGATTGCCGCCATCCGCGCGGACGGGCGCTACAAGCAGATCGCCGACAAGTACTTTGACTTTGACCCTTACGGCAAGGACTGAGAACGCAACGTAGTTCGCAGCGGCAGGGGGCGTGGCCCCCACCAATGACGCAAGCAGGTCTGGAGCAACCGGTGCCTGCTTTTTTTGTGTCCGCAAAGCGGGAGGGTAAGCGTTTGCACCGGTAACAGTGGTCGCGGGGTATGAACCGGGTGTTAACACGGGGGCCAAAATGCGCTGTAATTTCTCATAATTACAGCATTGCACCGTTGATTCGGCCCTCTGAGTCAGAGTCAATGCCAGAGCCAACCTGAGATTTTGGCGCGGACGGTGCAGAACGACTTTTTCCAAAGGAGTGAGCGGATGGCGGTTGCCGGACAGTCCTTGCACGACACGGTGGCGATCCAGGTGCGCGACCTGATCTTTGCCGGCACCTTGGCGGCGGGCGAGCTGCTCGATGAAAAGGCGCTGTGCGACCAGCTCTCCGTCTCGCGCACGCCGCTGCGCGAAGCGCTCAAACTGCTGGTCTCCGAAGGGTTACTGCGCCATGAGCCGCGGCGTGGCTGCTTTGTCGAGACCGTGACCGAGCGCGATCTGGACGATATCTTTCCGGTCATTGCGCTCTTGGAAGGGCGCGCCGCGTACGAGGCCACCAAGAAACTCAGCAGCGCCGACCGCGCCGTGCTCGATGTGATGCACGAGCAGCTGGCCCACTACGCCGAGGCGGGCGATATCGCGGCCTACTACCGCATGAACCACCAGATCCATGAGGCCTTCATCACCCTGGCCGACAACCGCTGGCTGGCCCAGGCCATTGCCGATCTGCGCCGCATTTTGCGCCTGGCGCGGCTGCACCAGCTGCGCGCGCCGGGCCGCCTGCAGGCCAGCTTGCAGGAGCACCTCGATATCTATGCCGTGATGCTGACCGGTGACGCCGATGCCGCCGAGCAGACCATGCGCAACCATTTGCTGCAGCAGCGCAAGGCCCTGCTGCGCACCACCCCCCTTTCACTGTCAAGGATTGCTTTATGACCACCGCTACCGAAACTTCGCCCGCTACCGCGGTGGACAGCGCCGCCAACAACTGGCTGCAAAAAAGCGCGGCCTGGCTGCGCTCGGTCGGCATTCCTACCGAGTTGGGCAGCAGCAGCGCTGCCGAAGGCGAGCGCAGCACCACCGAGCGCCTCAAGGCCACCTTGCGCCGGGGCAATGAGGCGCTGTCGCCGCGCGAGTTGCGCCGCCTGCTGGCGGACCTGCAGGCCGTGGGTGCCAGCGAGGTGAGTGACGCCGAAGGCGGGCGCCTGGCCGAGCCGGTGATGCAGTGGTATGCCGCCGCCCAGCCCGAGCAGCGCCTGGACTGCTGGCGCCTGCTGTGCGAGCAGTTCATGCCCGATGTGACCAAGATCGGCCAGGCGCGCCAGCGCTACGAAGACGCGATCGGCACCGCCAGCATGGCCGCTGCCGAGCGCCACCTGCGCAAGGCCTTGCAGACCCCGCGCATGCGCCTGTTTCAGCGCTTTGCGGTGCCCGCGCAGGGCATGCGCTTCTTGCTCGATCTGCGCGCGCAGATGCTGCCCCAGCTCAAGAGCCAGGAATGGCTGGTCGCTGTGGACGCCGATCTGGAATACCTGTTCTCGACCTGGTTTGACATCGCCTTTTTGGAGCTGCGCAGCCTCAGCTGGGATTCGCCCGCGTCGCTGCTCGAAAAACTCATCAAGTACGAAGCGGTGCATGACATCCGCAGCTGGACGGACCTGAAAAACCGCCTCGACAGCGACCGCCGCTGCTACGGCTTTTTCCACCCGCGCCTGCCCAACGAACCGCTGATCTTTGTCGAGGTGGCCCTGGTCGACAAGATGTCGGACAGCATCGCGCCGCTGCTGGACGAGGCCGCTGCCGCAGCCGATGTGAACAAGGCCAGCACGGCGATCTTCTACTCGATCAGCAACACCCAGACGGGTTTGCGCGGCGTGAGTTTTGGCGATTCGCTGATCAAGACCGTTGTCGAGCAGTTATTGCAGGAGTTTCCCAAGCTGCGCCAGTTCGCGACCTTGTCGCCGATACCCGGTTTTCGCAGCTGGCTGGGCAAGAACGCTGGCGAGGTCTGGGAGGGCGCCGACAAGCGCCTGCGCGCTGAGCTGGGCAAGGCGCTGGACAAGGCCGAGCCGACGGTGGACGACTGGATGGCCGCGCTGGAGCAACCGGGCCAGTGGCAGGCGGGCGATGCGGCCGCCAAGCTGCTGCTGCATGCCGCTGCCCGCTACCTGGGCAAGAGCCTGGTCAAGGACAAACCGGTGGACCCGGTCGCGCGCTTTCACCTGGGCAATGGCTCGCGCGTCGAGCGCCTGAACTGGGCGGGCGATACCTCGGCCAAGGGCATCAAGCAGTCCTATGGTTTGATGGTGAACTACCTGTACGACTTGAAGCGCCTGGACAAGCACCGCAATGCGCTCGCCCAGGGAAAGATTCCGGTGTCATCGGGCATTGAGGCGCTGGCCAAGGTCTGAACCTGTTTTTGAGGATGGCAGGCCAGCATCGCGCCCCCGGGCGCTGCGCTGGCCTGGAGAGAGCTGCAGGCCCCCATAGGGCCGCAGCCTGGGTGGTAGGCATTCTTTGCTGACCACCTAGGGCCTGAGCGTTGCTGTCGGCGCGCGCAGGCGGGTGTGCGTGGATCTTTAAAAATAACCGTTAGGAGACAAGATGACCAAGAGTAATACACCTTCCCCGTCCAGAAGACGAACTGTCCTGGGCCTGGCCGCTGGCATGGCGGGCAGCGCGCTGCCCGCCTGGAGCTGGGCCAGTGCGGCCGCTGCGCGCGACTGGCCGAGCAAGCCGGTGACCTGGGTGGTGCCCTTTCCTGCAGGGGGTGGCACCGATGCCTTTGCGCGGCCGCTGTCCTCGCAGTTCTCGAAAATCTCGGGCAAGACCCTGGTGATCGACAACAAGGGCGGCGCAGGCGGCACCCTGGGGGCCAGCTTTGCCGCGCGCCAGCCCTCCGATGGCTACCATTTCTTTATGGGCGGCACCCACCATGTGATTGCGCCCTCGGTCTATCCCCGGCTTGATTACGACATTCAGAAGGACCTGGTGCCGCTGGCCTTGCTGGCGACGGTGCCGCAGGTGCTGGTGGTCAACCCCAAGCGGGTGACGGCGGCCAATATGCAGCAGCTGCTGGCCCAGCTCAAGGCCAACCCGGGCAAGATGAGCTTTGCCTCGGCTGGCGCCGGCACCAGCCACCACCTGGCCGGCGAGCTGTTCAAGATCCAGAGCCAGACCGACATCCTGCATGTACCCTACAAGGGCGCGGGCCCGGCGCTGCAGGACCTGATTGCCGGCAATGTGGACATGCTGTTCGATGGCCTGGGCTCGTCGGCCGCGCATATCGCCGCCGGGCGCATCAAGTGCCTGATGGTCTCGGGCAGCCAGCGCAACCCCTCGCTGCCCGATGTGCCCTGCGCTGCCGAAGTCGGCTTGCCCGACTACAACGTGACCACCTGGTACGGCCTCTGGGCCATCAAGGGCACCTCGCCCGAGCTGCAGGCGCGCATGTTCGAAGAGGCCAAGCGCATGGGCGCCTCCGAAGAAATCAAGGCCATCTGGGCCAAGAATGGTGCGGAATATGGCAGCATGACGCAGCCGCAGTTTGCCGCCTTTGTGGCCGACGAGGTCAAGCGCTGGGCCGAGGTGGTCAAGGCCTCGGGCGCGAAGATTGAATGACAAGAGGAGCGAGATGATGGCGGGGCAGGTTCGTGTGCAATCGTGGGTGGCGGGCGAGGAGGCATCCCGCGCGCAGGCCGTGCGCGTGGTGCTGAACCATGCGGGCAAGCGCAATGCCATGTCGCGCGCCATGTGGCGCCAGCTGCGCAGCGTGTTTGAGGACCTGCAGCGCCAGCCCGGGCTGCGCTGCATCGTGCTGCAAGGCGAGGGCGAGGCCTTTTGTGCCGGTGGCGATATCTCGGAGTACGCCGACTTTCGCTTTGCCCCAGAGAGCCTGGCCGCCTTCCACGAAGGCGAGGTCTGGCCGGCGCTCAACGCCATGCTGCAATGCGATGTGCCGCTGGTCGCTGCCATTGAAGGCGCCTGCATGGGCGCGGGCGTGGAGCTGGCCAGCTGCTGCGACATGCGCCTGGCGGCCGACACCGCCCAGTTTGGCGCGCCGATTGCCAAACTGGGCTTTCCGATGGCACCCAAGGAGGCGGCGTTGGTGCTGAGCCAGGTGGGGCCTGCCAAGACGCGGCAGATGCTGCTGGAGGCAGCGCTCTTTGGCGCCGACCAGATGCTGGCCTCGGGCTTTTTGAGCCAGGTTCACCCCGCTCAAGACCTGCAGGCCCAGCTGGAACGCAGCGTGGCCCGCATCTGCGGCCTGGCGCCCCAGGCTGCCCGCATGACCAAGCAGCTGCTGCGTGCACTGGCCGAAGGCGATGCCCAGGCCCCGGTGCTGCAGCAGCCCTATGCCTATGCCGATTCGGCAGAACACCGCGAAGGCATTGCCGCCTTTGTCGACAAAAGAGCAGCCCAGTTTTGACCGTGCCTGCGCTGGCCACCGGCCGGGCCGCAGGCGCCAAGGAAACCACCAACCAAGTAGACAAACATGACCAACGACAACCTGTTCTGCGCCCTGCGCGCGGCCTTTCCTGAGGACCTCGATGCCATCGCCGTGGAGACCACGTCGGCCAGCGGTGAGCCGCTGAACTACAGCTGGCGCGATCTGGACCGCATGAGCGCGCGCATCGCCAACCTGCTCGATTCGCTGAATATTCCTTCCGGCAGCCGCGTGGCGGTGCAGGTGGAAAAGTCGGTCGAAGCGATGGCGCTATACCTGGCCACCTTGCGTGCCGGCCATGTGTTTCTACCGCTCAACACCGCCTACCAAAGCGCCGAGATCGAGTACTTTGTCACCAATGCCGAGCCGGCCGTTGTGGTCTGCTCACCGGCCAACTTTGGCTGGGTCTCCAAGATCGCCTTCCAGTGCGGCACGCAAAGCGTGTTCACCCTGGGCGATGACCGCAGCGGAACCTTGCTGGAGCGTGCGGTGCACTGCGCCGATGCACACACGCCTGCGCAGAAATCTGCCGACGACATGGCCGCCATCCTCTACACCAGTGGCACCACTGGGCGCAGCAAGGGTGCGATGCTCAGCCACGGCAACCTGCTGAGCAATGCCGTCATGCTCAAGGACTACTGGGGCTGGAAAAAGGGCGATGTGCTGATCCATGCGCTGCCGATCTTCCATGTGCATGGCCTGTTTGTCGCGATCCATGCGGCCTTGCTCAATGGCAGCAAGATGATCTGGTTTGCCAAGTTCGAGCCCAAGGCGGTGATTGCCGCGATGGCGCGGGCGACGGTCTTCATGGGCGTGCCGACCTTGTATGTGCGCCTGCTGGCCGAGCCGGGCCTGACCAAGGCAGCGGCCCAGCACATGCGTCTGTTCATCTCCGGCTCGGCGCCGTTGCTGATCGAGACCTTCCGCGACTGGCAGACCCGCACCGGCCACACCATCCTGGAGCGCTATGGCATGAGCGAGACCATCATGCTGGTCTCCAACCCCTACCAGGCCGATGCCCGCCATGGCGGCCAGGACGAGCGCCGGGGCGGCACGGTGGGCTTTGCGCTGCCGGGTGTGGGCGTGCGGGTGCAGGGCGATGACGGCCAGGCGCTGGGCGCCGACGAGATCGGCCATATCCAGGTGCAAGGCCCCAATGTGTTCAGCGGCTACTGGCGCATGCCCGAGAAGACCGCGCAGGAGTTCACTGCCGACGGCTGGTTCAAGACCGGCGACGTAGGCAAGATCGATGCGCGCGGCTATGTGACCATCGTCGGCCGCAGCAAGGACCTGATCATCTCCGGCGGCTACAACGTCTACCCGGCCGAGATCGAGGGCTTCATCAACGAACTGCCGGGCGTCGCGGAAAGCGCGCTGGTCGGCGTGCCGCACCCCGATTTTGGCGAAGTGGGTGTGGCGGTGGTCATTGCCAAGGCGGGCCAACCGCTCGATGCCGACGGCATCATTGCGACCTTGAAAAAGCAGCTGGCCAATTTCAAGATTCCCAAGCGCTGCTTTGTCGTGGGCGAGCTGCCACGCAACACCATGGGCAAGGTGCAAAAGAACCTGCTGCGCGACCAGTACCAGGACCTGTTCAAGGGCTGATGCGCCTATGGAGGCGGCATGCGCCGCCATGACAAAACCCTCGCGCTGTGGCCGCTCAGAAGCTGCCGCAGGCGAGGGTTTGCTATGGGGATGATGCGGTTATACGGCGATCAGCGCAGTACCAGCACCGGTATCGTGGCATGGGTCAGTACATGCTGTGTTTCGCTGCCCAGCAGCAGGCGCTTCAAGCCCCGGTAGCCGTGCGATGCCATGACGATCAGGTCGCAGTTTTCCTTCTTCGCCGTCTCCAGCAGCGCCTCGGCAATCATGTCGGACTTGATCACCAGGGTCTTGATGGGCACGCCGGTCGCGGCGCCTTCGGCCACCACCTTATCGACAATGCCTTGCGCTGCGCGTTCCCAGCCATCCTCGATGCGCGCAATGTCATCGGGGTTTTGCATGGTGCTGCCTTCGAAGTAGCTGCGCGGGTAGTTGGGCGAGATGTTGACGGCAGTCACCGTGGCATGGCTCAGCTTGGCAAGCGCCAGTGCGTGGCGCACGGCCTTCTCGGACAGCTCAGAGCCATCGGTGGCAAGCAGGATATGTTGGTACATGGCAGGCTCCTTTCAGGTCAGACATGGGGCAGGGCTGTGGGTGGCAGCCTTGCCGTGGATGCAACTCAGAGCATCGCCGCTTGCGGCTTGAGCGGATGTCGGATCAGACCGCGTTTGTATCCGCTGGCGGAGCGACTTGGAACAGGGTCTTAAGCCGAGCAGGCCTGGGTGTTGATCAGGCCCTGGAGCTTGTCGGTGTCCAGAATGCGCACATGGCGCTGCTTGACCTCGATGATGTTCTCCTCGGCAAACTTGGAGAAGGTGCGGCTGACGGTCTCGAGCTTGAGGCCCAGGTAGCTGCCGATTTCCTCGCGCGTCATGCGCAGGATCAGCTCATGCTGCGAAAAGCCCCGGGCATGCAAGCGCTGCACCAGGTTCAGCAAGAAGGCGGCCAGGCGCTCTTCGGCGCGCATGCTGCCCAGCAGCAGCATGACGCCATGCTCGCGCACGATCTCTCGGCTCATGACCTTGTGCACATGGTGCTGCAAGGCGGTCACCTCGCGCGACAGGTCTTCGAGCGAGGAGTAGGGCATCACGCAGACCTCGGCATCTTCGAGCGCAATCGCGTCGCAGGAATGGCGGTCGTTGACGATGCCGTCCAGGCCGATGATCTCACCCGCCATCTGGAAGCCGGTGACCTGGTCGCGCCCGTCTTCGGTGGCGATGCTGGTCTTGAAGAAACCGGTGCGTATCGCATACAAGGAGGTGAAGGTCTCACCGTTGCGGAACAGCGCGCTGCCGCGCTTGATCTTGCGCCGGGTGGCGACGATCTCGTCGATGCGCTCCATCTGTTCGGCCGACAGTCCCACGGGCATGCACAGCTCGCGCAAATTGCAGCTGGAGCACGCTACTTTGATGGAGTTGGATGTCATGTATCAATACCCGTGAACAACTATTCAGATAGGAACGACGTTCCTTGGATGGGCCTATTGTGCGTGCTGGCGCCCAGAGGCTTCTTGATGTACATCAAGGACGCGTGGCAGGCCTTGGGGCACATTGGGGCGTCCGCTAGGAAGAAGAACCATGATTTCCCTGACCCCCGAACTGCTGTGCCGTTTTGATGTTCCCGGCCCCCGTTACACCTCGTATCCTACCGCAGACCGATTTGTTGAAGCCTTTGCTGCGAATGAGTACAAGCTGGCGCTGGCGCAACGCGGCACCGGTCTGGCGGGCCGGCTGTCGCCGCTGTCCTTGTATGTGCATGTGCCGTTCTGCGCCTCGCTGTGCTACTACTGCGCCTGCAACAAGATCATCACCAAGCACGCCGAGCGGGCCGACGAATACCTGGATTACCTCGAGCGCGAGCTGGACCTGCAACTGGCCCATGTCAGCGCCCGCCCGACCATCAGCCAACTGCACCTGGGTGGGGGCTCGCCCACCTTCCTGACCGATGCCGGCCTCAGCCGCCTGATGGATATGGTCAAAGAGCGTTTTCATCTGCAGCCCGGTGGCGAGTACGCGATCGAGGTCGACCCGCGCACTGTGAGCGGCGAGCGCCTGCAGCACCTGTACCGGCTCGGCTTCAACCGGCTGAGCTTTGGCGTGCAGGACTTTGACCCGCTGGTGCAAAAGGCGGTGCACCGCGAGCAGCCCGCTGACCAGGTGTTTGCCTTGGTCGAGCAGGCGCGCGCTATCGGCTTTGAATCCATCAATATCGATTTGATCTATGGTCTGCCCCAACAAAGCCCGGCCAGCTTTGTGCGCACCATGGAGCAGGTCAACGCGCTGCGGCCCGACCGCATTGCGCTGTATGCCTATGCGCACCTGCCCGAGCGCTTCAAGCCCCAGCGCCGCATCCAGGCCCAGGACCTGCCCAGCCCCGCCGACAAGCTGGCGATGCTGGCCCAGGCCCTGGCGGCGCTGGAAGCCGCCGGTTATGTGTATGTGGGCATGGACCATTTCGCCTTGCCCGACGATGCCTTGGCGGTGGCCAAGCGCCAGGGCCGCCTGCACCGCAACTTTCAGGGCTACAGCACCCAGCCCGATTGCGATCTTATGGCGCTGGGCGTGTCAGCCATCGGACGCATTGGCGCCACCTACAGCCAAAATGCCAAGACCCTGGAGGAGTACTACGACCTGATCGACCAGGGCCAGATTCCCGTGGTGCGTGGGCTGGCACTGACGCGCGACGACCTGCTGCGCCGCACGGTGATCATGGGCCTGATGTGCCAGGGGTGCCTGGCCATTGAATCGCTGGAGCAGGCCTGGCTGATTGATTTTGCGCAGTACTTTGCCGCCGAGCTGGCCCAGCTGCGTGAGCTGCAGGAGCAGGGCCTGGTGCAGCTGAGCGACGAATCGATCAATGTGACCGAGCTGGGCTGGTACTTTGTGCGTGGCGTCGCCATGGTGTTTGACAAGAACCTGCAGGCCGACCGCAACCGGGCGCGCTTCTCGCGGATTATCTGAGGGCAGGGCGTGGGCAGGCCTCAGCCCTGCCAGGCCGCCAGGCTCTTGTAGAGCATGTAGAGCGCCAGGCACAGCAAGATGCCGCCAAAGATCTTCTTGAGCTGGCCCACCGGCAGCCGGTGCGCGGCGCGGGCGCCCAGCGGCGCGGTCAGCACGCTGCAGGTGGCAATGGCGGCCAGGCCGGGCAGCCAGATATAACCCAGCGAATGCGGTGGCAGCCCCTGCAGGTGCAGGCCGGCCACCATGAAGCCGATGACATTGGTGACCGCAATCGGAAAGCCCAGCGCCGAGCTCGTGGCTACCGCGTTGTGCATCGGCACGCTGCACCAGGTCATGAAAGGCACGCTGATGAAGGCGCCGCCCGCGCCCACCAGGCCCGAGAGGCAGCCGATCACGCCACCCGCAGCCAGCTGGCCGGCCGTGCCCGGCATGGCGCGCATGGCCTGGCTGTTGGGCTTGCGGAACATGCGCAGTGCCGAGTAGCCAATGAACAGGCCAAAAAACAAACCCAGGTAGCTGCCCTTGAGCACCGCAAAAATACCCAGGCTGGCCAGCAGGCCGCCCAGCACAATGCCCGGGGCCAGGCGTTTGACAAGGTCCCAGCGCACCGCGCCATGCTGGTGGTGGGCGCGCACGCTGGACATCGAGGTGAAGACGATGGTCGCCATCGAGGTGGCAATCGCCATCTTGATCGCCAGCTCCGGCGCCACGCCCTGGGTGCCCAGGATGTAAGTGATGAAGGGCACCAGCACCATGCCGCCGCCAATGCCCAGCAGGCCCGCCAGAAAACCGCCGATCAGGCCCAGAAACGACAGCGGCAGCAAAACAAGAGGATCAGTCATGGCGCGCAGTAAAAAGGCCACCTGAAACAGGTGGCCTGAAACCCCGCTGTCGCGGAGAGGAGAAGACAGGTTGGGCGGAGCCTGCCCGAAAAATCAGGTGTTCGCAGCGGATCCACTGGACCGTCATCCTGAACCGGGGGTTCAGGTGGGCGAGGGCAACCTATCGTTGGGTTCATCTGACGCGAGACGATCACGCTCAATAGGTAATGTACCAAGCCCGTGCTCGTAGAGCATTGGTTCAAGGAACTATAAAGTCCAGCAGGGCTGCGAACGCTTTCATTGTAATCGCTCGCGCCTGCCGCACCCACCAAAACTGCAATTCAATGTGCCTGGATTGGTCAAAAAAGATAGCTGGTTAGCCAGATTGAGCAATGGGTGGCGTGATATTTTGCAGCCAGGCATTGCATGGCGCGGCAATCTGGTGTTGGCGCCTGCTCGCGGCAGTGCCTCAAGCGCTGGTGCCCAGGGTGTCGGCCGGTTGCGCGGGGGCCGGCGCCAGCGCCGCGTCCAGCCGTTGCATCACCGACTGCACACGGGGCGCATCCCAGTCCAGGCTCGCCTGGTCCCCAGGGGCGGTCTGGGCCTGAACCTCAACCATCGCGGCAGACTGCGCAGCAGCTTGCGCCTGCAGGGCGTCTGCGGTCTGGCTGAGCTGGCTGTTTTGCGCTTGCAAATCAAGCAGGTCAAAAGCGACATTGAGGGCCGCCAGCACAGCGATGCGCTCGCGGCCACGGATCTTGCCCGCGTCGCGGATGCCGCTCATGGCCTCATCGACATGCTTGACGGCAGCCAGCAGACGTGCTTCCTGGCCTTCGGGGCAGCCCAGCATATAGCTTTGCTGCATGATGTGTACTTCCAGCTGTTTCATCATTCGTCCTGGTCAAAGGTCTTGGGCAGGCGTTCGATCAGTGCATCCACGCGGGCGCGGGCCGCTGTCAGGCGCGATTGGAGGGAGTCGCGCTCCTGGGTCAGGGTGGTGACTTGCTCTTGCAATTGGGCGTGGGCGCGTTGCAAAGCCTCATGACGGCTCAGCAGTGCCTCCACCCGCTCAAGCATCAGATCCATAGAAGGCGTAGTGGCCATAGAGAGACAGTCTTCTTAAGTGCGCAATGGGTTTAACGCTAAAATTGTACCCGTTGGTGCTCGCCCCAGTGGTTCACATGGGGGCAGTTCAACGGGAAGCAGGAGCGCCGCTTGTGCCCTACAAGCCTTACGCAACCTGCGCTGCCCCCGCAACGGTAAGCGATGGTTGGCTTTTGCGCCATCCACAGCCACCACTATGCCACTGAATACCTTGAACAAGTGTTTGGGAAGGCGTGTGCTGTGTCATCGCCAGCCCGGATACCGGCCAACAATAGTGGAGGCGCGTGGCTGAGGCCTTGCCGCGGCTTCCGTGTTCCCCATTGCCGGCGGGGAGGCTGGCGCGGGGTGGTTCATCACCAACTCAGTGCATGTTTTCCTCTGCTTTTTCGACACGCCCCTGCGCGCGTCCCGCGCTTGCGCCCCGCTCGCGCACCCTCCATACCCCCCGTTTTTTGGCCTTGGCCATCGCAGCGGCGCTGCCCCTGTTTGCGCTGCCAGCACAGGCGCAGCAGGCCCCAGCCGCCCTGGAAACAGAGGGTAAAAACCTGCAAGAGATGGTGGTGACCGCCAACCGCATCGAGCAGCCGCTGTCCGATCTGGTGGCCGACATGTCCATCATCGATGCGCAGACCATCGAGCGCCAGGGCCCGGGCAGCGTGGCCGATGTGCTCGCGCGCGTGCCGGGCATCCAGATTTCGCGCAACGGCGGGCCGGGCACGACGACCAGCGTGTTCATGCGTGGCGCCGATTCGCGCTTTACCGCTGTCTATGTCGACGGCGTGCGCATGGACTCGCAATCGACTGGCGGCGCCTCCTGGCAATCGATTCCGCTGGCGCTGATCGATCGCATCGAAGTGCTGCGCGGCCCGGCCGCTGCCGTCTACGGCTCGGACGCGATGGGCGGCGTAGTGCAGATCTTCACCAAGAAAGGTGAGGGCGCGCCCCAGCCCTATGTCGGCCTGGGCGTTGGCAACCGGGGCACGTTCACGGCCGAGGCCGGTATCTCCGGCGGCGCCGACGGCTGGGATTACGCGCTGGGTCTGAACCGCTCGCAGACCGATGGCTTCAATGCCCGCACCGTGGCCACCGCCAACCCGGACAAGGACGACTACCGCAGCAATGCGGTCAGCGGCCGCCTGGGCTACCAGCTCAACGGCCAGCACCGGCTCGAAGCCACCTTGCTGGCCAGCGATGTGAACTCGGGCTACGACAGCAGCCTGACCGAGGACGACCGCAGCCTCAACAAGATGTATGCGCTGGGCCTGAACTGGCAGGCGCAGTGGACCGAGCACTACAGCACCAAGCTGCAGTTCAGCCAGTCGCGCGACTATTACGAGACCCGGCCCTCGCCCTACCAGACGGACACGCGCCTGCATAACTACCTGTTCCAAAATACCTGGCGCCTGGGCGTCCACACCTTGACGGCCGCACTGGAGCGGCGTGACGACGCGCTGACGAATGGCGGCATTGACCGCGACCGCCACCAGAATGCGCTGGCGCTGGGCTATGGCCTGAACACCGGCCCGCACACGGTGCAGCTGAATCTGCGCCGGGATGACGACAGCGAGTTCGGCGGCAAGACCACCGGCAGCGCTGCCTATGGCTATGCCTTTGCAACCAACTGGCGCGCCACCGCGACAGTGGGCACGGCCTTTCGCGCGCCCACGCTCTACCAGCGCTTTAGCGAATACGGCGACGCATCGCTGCAGCCCGAGAAAAGCCGCAATGCCGAGCTGGGCCTGCGCTGGGCGCAGGGTGCCGACAGCTTCTCGGCCACGGCCTACCGCAACCGGGTCACCAACCTGATCAACTTCTCGTCGCCCGGCAGTTGCGACAGCGAATTCGGCTGCTATGCCAATGTGGGCAAGGCACGCCTGGAAGGCATTACCTTGGCGGCCACGACCAAGCTGGGCGCGTTCAACCTGCATGGTTCGGTCGACTTCCAGAACCCGCGCGATACCGAAAACGACAAGCTGCTGGCGCGCCGCGCCAAGCGCTATGCCACCCTGGGCGCCGAGACGCGTGCAGCCGGTTGGACCTGGGCGGCCGACCTGCAGACCAGCGCCAAGCGCTTTGACAATGCCGCCAACACCAATGTGCTGGGCGGCTACACCTTGTTCAACCTGTCGGCGCAGACCGAGGTGGCCAAGGATGTGAACCTGATCGCCCGTATCAACAACCTGGCCGACAAGCGCTACCAGACCGCACGCACCTATGCCACCGAAGGTCGCAGCGTGTATGTGGGTGTGAAGTGGATGCCGCGCTGAGCGCAGAGGGGATAAGCCAGCCATGACAGAGACGACGGTTCAGGACCGCCCAACGGCCGCTTGCGTGGCACTGCTGATTGCGGCGCCCGCATCGGGCCAGGGCAAGACCACGGTGACGGCAGCCTTGGCGCGCCTGCATGCCCGCCAGGGCCGGCGGGTCCAGGTGTTCAAATGCGGCCCGGATTTTCTCGATCCGCAGTGGCTGCGCCTGGCCAGCGGCCAGCCCGTGCATGCGCTGGACCGCTGGATGAACGGTGAAGTGGATGTGCGCGCACGCCTGTTTCAGGCCGCGCAAAGCAACGATGTGCTGCTGATCGAAGGCGTGATGGGCCTGTTCGATGGTGCCAACAGCGCGGCCGAGCTGGCCAAGTCGCTGGGCATCTCCGCTGTGGTGGTGGTCGATGCATCGGCCATGGCCGCTACCTTTGGCGCCATTGCCCATGGCCTGCAGCACTATGACCCAGGCCTGCAGCTGGCCGGTGTGCTGGCCAACCGCGTGGCCACTGCCCACCATGGTGAGATGCTGCGCAGCGGCCTGCGCGACCCGGCACTGTGGCTGGGCGCGATGCACCAGGTGAGCCTCGATGCTGCGAAACCACGCGCCAACCTGCTGCCCGAGCGCCACCTGGGCCTGGTGGCAGCCCATGAGCTGCACGACGCTGCCGAGCGCCTGGATGCCGCCGCCGATGTGCTGGCGCAAACGCCGCTGGGCCAGCTGACTTGGCAGGAGTGGCAGCAGCGCTGGACCGTGGCCTTTACCGCGCCTGCTGTTGCCGCCCCGGTGCCCGCCTGGCTGGCCGGGCGCCGCATTGCCGTCGCCCGCGATGCCGCTTTCAGCTTTATCTACACCGCGAATCTGGAATGCCTGCAGGCCATGGGCGCCGAGCTGGCCTTTTTCTCGCCGATCGCAGGCGACCGCCTGCCCGCCTGCGATGCGCTGTGGCTGCCTGGCGGCTACCCGGAGCTGCACCTGCCCGCGCTCAAGGCCAATGCCGGCTTGCAGCTGGATCTGCAGGCGCACCTGGAACAGCGCAAGCCCGTCTGGGCCGAATGCGGCGGCATGGTGGCACTGGCCGAGGGCCTGACCGACCTGGACAGCCGCTGGCACAGCTTGTGGGGCTTGCTGCCAGCGCAGGCCGTCATGCACCAGCGCCTGGCGGGTCTGGGCATGCAGCAGCTGCTGACGCCCTGGGGCATGCTGCGCGGCCATACCTTTCACTATTCCAAACTGCAGAGTGAGGCCCAGGAAGTGGCACGCAGCAGCCGCCCGGGCCAGGCGGCCGAGAGCGGCAAGGGCGAAGCCGTCTACCAGCAGGGCAGCATCCATGCCAGCTATTTCCATGCCTGGTTTCCCTCGTGCCCGCAGGCGGTGGCTGCCTTGCTGGGGGTGGACATGCCGGTGGTCAATCCGCAGGCCTGGCACCGTGAGGCGCTGAACGCCTAAGATGCGCGGCATGGATGACTCTCTTTTCCACGTTGATGGAGCGCCGCTGAAGCTCTTGCTGCTGGGCGGGCAGAAATCGGGCAAATCACGCCAGGCCGAGCTGCTGGCGCGCGCCTGGCTGCAGGCCGATGCCGGCCGCAGCGCCAGCCTGGTCGCCACCGGCACCGCGTATGACGCCGAGATGCACGAGCGCATTGCGCGCCACCAGCGTGACCGCCGCGCCCGCGTGCCGCAACTGGCCACCGTGGAGACGCCGCGCGACGTCGCCCAGCAGCTGCTGGCGAGCAGCCGGCCCGAACACCTGCTGGTGGTCGACTGCCTGACCCTGTGGCTCACCAACTGGTTGATGCCGATGGAGCCTCCAGCGCTTTCACCTGCGCAAGCCTGGCAGGTACAGTGCGATGCCTTTGTCGCTGCCCTGCAGGCCGCACCGGGGCCTGTCATTTTGGTCAGCAATGAGATTGGCCTGGGTGTCATTCCGATGGGCCGCGAGGTGCGCGCCTTTGTCGATGCGCTGGGTCTGCTCAACCAGCAAGCGGCAGCGGCCTGCAACCGCGTGCAACTGATGGCGGCGGGCTTGCCGCTGCAGATGAAATGATGGCCTTGTTGATGGCTCCCCGACCCCTTTTGCGGCAGGCACTGGCCCGTGTGGCGCTGATGCTCGCGTTGCCGATGGCCCAAGCTGCGCCGTCCGCCAGCGTCGATGAACTGCGCCTGCAACCCTTTGCCAATGCGCCGGTCTGGAAAGACCAGGACCTGGTTGCTCCCGTGGCCATCGTCGACGACCGGGGCCGCAAGGTCCAGCTGGCGCAACCACCGCAGCGCATCGTGAGTCTTCTGCCGTCGCTCACCGAGAGCACCTGCGCGCTGGGACTGTGTGAGCGCCTGGTGGGGGTGGACCGCTATTCGGACTGGCCCGCCTCGGTCAAGAAACTACCGGTGGTGGGCGGCGGTCTGGACCCGAGCGTTGAATCCGTGGTGGCGCTCAAGCCCGATGTGGTGCTGCTGTCCGATGCCTCCAAGGCAACAGAGCGCTTGCAGGCGCTGGGCCTGAAGGTGGTGGCGCTCGATGTGAAGTCCAAGGCCGATATCCACCGCGTGCTGGGCACCCTGGGCCAGCTCCTGGGCGTGCCCCAGGCGCAGGGCGCTGACCGGGTCTGGCACGCGCTGGAATCGGGCATTGATGCAGTGGTGCGCGACCTGCCCGAGCGCACGCGCCATACCCGGGTCTACTTTGAGGTGAGCCGCGGCCCTTATGCGGCCGGCCCCCAGTCCTTTATTGGCGAGACCCTGACCCAACTGGGCGTGGACAATGTCGTGCCCGCTGAGCTGGGCCCCTTCCCCCGGCTGAGTCCCGAGT
Organism: Comamonas sp. 23; assembly: GCF_049601575.1. Lineage (NCBI taxonomy): Bacteria > Pseudomonadati > Pseudomonadota > Betaproteobacteria > Burkholderiales > Comamonadaceae > Comamonas > Comamonas sp. 23. The sequence continues at coordinate 1,716,988 of NZ_CP187127.1, forward strand.
TTTTGCTGCGCGCCCAGCCGGATGTGATCATGCTGGGCAACCGCAGCATGCAGGCTGCCACCAGCTACCCGGGCTGGCACAACCTCCAGGCCGTCAAGGCCGGGCGGGTCTGTGTGTTTACGGATGAAGAGTCGTATGCGATCGTGCGCCCAGGCCCGCGCATGGCCCAGGCGGCGGCGCTGATGGCGCGCTGCCTGGCCGACAAGGCACCGGGCAAGGCTGCGGTGGCGCGCTGATGGCTGCTTTTCCCACCTCAGCACCCGCATCCGCAGCGCAGCGCGAGGCGGCGCCCGGCCTGCGCCGCAGTGCCTGGCTGGCGCTGGTGCTGCTGGTGCTCAGCGCCTTGCTGCTGCTTGTCGGCGCCAGCGTCGGTAGCACCGGTTGGGAGAGCGTGTTGCGCATGCGCGACGACCCGACTTCCTGGCAGATCGTCGTCGATATCCGCCTGCCGCGCTCGCTGGGCGCCTGGCTGGCTGGTGGCCTGCTGGGCCTGGCGGGGGCTGTCGCTCAGGGCCTGTTTCGCAACCCGCTGGCCGATCCCTATTTGCTGGGCAGTGCGTCTGGCGCCTCGCTGGGCAGCGCATTGGGCCTGGTGCTGCTGGGCTCGTCCGTCACCAGCCTGAATCTGCTCTACCGCCTGGGCATGACCGGCATGGCCTTTGTGGGTGCCGCCTGCGCGGTGGCGCTGACGGTGGTGCTGGCGCGCAATGTGCAAAACACCTTGCGCCTGTTGCTGGCCGGCGTGATCGTCGGTGTGGTACTGGGCGCCATGCGTGATCTGCTGGAGCTGCGCCACCCCGATATTCTGCAGGCGATGCAGGCCTTTACCCTGGGCACCTCGGCCTTTGTCGGCTGGGAGGGCTGCGCGCTGATGGCCGGCGTGCTGCTGGTCTGCGTGCTGGCCACCTGGTGCTGCGCCCGCCTGCTCGATGGCCTGACCCTGGGCGAGGCGACGGCCGCCAGCCTGGGCTTGCCACTGGCCCCGTTGCGCTATGGCCTGGTGGCCGTGCTGGCCCTGGCCACCGGCACCTCGGTGGCGCAGACTGGCCTGATCGCCTTTGTCGGCCTGGCCGCCCCGCACTTGGTGCGCAGCCTGGTGCAGGTGGGCCATGGCCGCAGCACCGTGCTGGCTGCGGCGATGGGTGGCGTGCTGCTGCTGGCCGCCGATATCTTGGCGCGCTGGCTGGTGGCCCCGCAGGAGCTGCCGGTGGGCGTGCTGACCGCCGCGCTGGGCGGCACTTACCTGCTCTGGCGCATGCACCGCAGCACCCGGTCGGCAGGGGGGCTGTGATGCAAACTCCGAACTCTGCTGCGCTGAGCGCCACCAATATCCACGCCGCTGTGCATGCAAGGCCGATTCTGCAAGGCGTCAATGCCCAGTTTGCCCAAGGCCGCTGGACCAGCATTGTCGGCCCCAATGGCGCGGGCAAATCCAGCCTGCTCAAGGTGCTGGGCGGTTTGTGGCCGGCGGCACAGCTGCAGGGCGAGGTAGCACTGCTGGGCAAGGATTTGCAGCGCTGGCCGCGCAAGCAGCGCGCCCAGGCGCTGGCCTGGCTGGGCCAGGGCGAGGTGGTGACGCAAGAGCTGACGGTGATGGATGTGGCCATGCTGGGCCGCCTGCCGCACCAGCCCTGGTTTGCAGCGCCCAGCCGCGAAGACCATGCGGTGGTGGAGCAATGCCTGCGCGCAGCCCATGCCTGGGACTGGCGCCACCGGCCGGTGGCCGAACTCTCGGGCGGCGAGCGCCAGCGCGTGCTGCTGGCCCGGGCCATGGCCGTGCAAGCCCAGGTACTGCTGATGGATGAGCCGCTGGCCAACCTGGACCCACCGCACCAGACCGACTGGGTGGACAGCATGCGGGCCTTGACCGCCCAGGGCATCACCGTGGTCAGCGTGCTCCACGAGATATCAGTGGCGCTGCTGGCCGACCATATGCTGGTGCTGCAGGCCGGCCGGGTGCTGCACCAGGGCCGCTGCGACGACCCGGCCACGCATTCCGCACTGGAGGCGGTGTTTGACCACCGCATCCAGGTGCGAGCGATTGATGGCGTCTGGATAGCCTTGCCGCGCACCGCCACGGTAGTGCAAGCCCCTGAGCGCCTGCGCTGAATCCCTGTGAAGCCGGGCCTGGCCCCGTTTCCAAAGACACAACGACTCAACGAAAGACTTCCGATGCAGATTGAAACGCCACCCAGCGAAAAGCCTTATGAAAAGCCCGAGGGCGAGCGCCGTGGCCTGGTGATCGTCAACACCGGCGATGGCAAGGGCAAGACCACGGCGGCCTTTGGCCTGGCGTTCCGCGCCACGGGCCGGGGCAAGGCCGTGAAGGTCTACCAGTTCATGAAGGTGCCGACCGCGCGTTTTGGCGAGCACCGCCTGTCTGAGCAGGTGGGCCTGCCGGTCGAAGGCCTGGGCGATGGCTTCAGCTGGAAGAGCCGCGATCTGGAGCACAGCGGCCAGCTGGCGCGCGAAGGCTGGGAAAAGGCCAAGGCAGCCATCCTCTCGGGTGAGTATTTCCTGGTGGTGCTCGATGAGGTCACCTACCCGCTGATCTACGGCTGGCTGCCCTTGCAAGAGGTGCTGGACACCCTGGCCGCGCGCCCCAAGGAGGTGCATGTCTGCATCACCGGCCGGCGCTGCCCGCAGGAGATCATCGATGCGGCCGACACGGTCACCGAGATGACGATGATCAAGCATGCGTTCAAGGCCGGCATTCCGGCGCAGCGCGGCATTGAAGACTGAGGCCCCGCAGCCGATTGCTGGCATGAGCGATATCAACTCCCACGCCCCCATCAGCGCCCCCACGATTGCCGCCACGGCCTTCAGCGAGGCTGAGCGCGCAGCCGTCTACCGCGCCATCCATGAGCGGCGCGACATGCGCCACTTTGCCGGCGGCCAGGTGGACGATGCCGTCCTGCTGCGCCTGCTGCGGGCGGCGCACCATGCGCCCAGCGTTGGCTTTATGCAGCCCTGGCGCTTTATCCGGGTGCGCGATGCGCAGATGCGCGGCCGCATCCATGCGCTGGTTGAAGAGGAGCGGCTGCGCACCGCCCAAGCCTTGGGTGCGCGCGAGGCCGACTTTATGCAGCTCAAGGTGCAGGGTGTGCTGCAGGCGGCTGAGGTGCTGGTGGTGGCCATGCCGCCCGGGCGCGAAGCCCATGTGTTTGGCCGCCGCACCTTGCCCGAGATGGATGTGGCCAGCACCGCCTGCGCGATCCAGAACCTGTGGCTGGCCGCGCGTGCCGAGGGGCTGGGGATGGGCTGGGTATCGCTGTTCGAACCCCAGGCGCTGGCGCAGCTGCTGGCCATGCCCGCAGGTGCGCATCCGTTGGCCGTGTTGTGCCTGGGCCCTGTAGAGGCCTTCTATGCCGAGCCCATGCTGCAGCAAGAGCGCTGGGCCAGCCGCGCGCCCTTGCAGGACATGCTGATGGACGGGTGCTGGCAGCCAAACCAAGGGACGCAGCCATGAGCGATGGCGGCCTGTGGTCGCTGGCGCTGGCCGGTTGCAGCCCGCTGCTGCAACTGGTCCAGGCCTTGGCGGATGCTGGCCCTGCCGTGCCCTGGCAGGCGCCGATGGCGGCCTTGCTGGCGGTCCTGGTGGCCTTGCTCGTGGATCGGCTTTGGGGCGAGCCGCCAGTGCGGCTGCACCCTGTTGTCTATATGGGCCAGCTGCTGGGCATGCTGGGCCAGGCGATTGCGCCGCGCCAGACGCTGGAGCGCGCTTACGGGCGCTTTGTGCTGGCGGCGCTGGCCTGGTGCATGCTGGCGGCGGGCGCCTGGCTGGTGTATGCGGCACTGCAGTGGCTGCTGCTGTTGGCGCCCTGGTGGCTGGGCGCACTGGGGGCGGGTCTGCTGCTCAAGCCCTTGCTGTCCTGGCGCATGCTGCGCAGCGAGGTGCTGGCGGTGGAGGCCGCGCTCGGCGAATCGCTGGAAGCAGGCCGGGCCCGCCTTTCCTGGCTGGTGAGCCGCGATACCGCACAGCTCGAGGCAGCGACAGTGCGCGAGAGCGCGATCGAGACGCTGGCCGAGAACCTGAGCGACTCGGTGCTGGCGCCGCTGTTCTGGTTTGCCGTCGCCGGCCTGCCGGGTGCGGCGCTGTACCGGTTGGCCAACACGGCCGATGCGATGTGGGGCTACCCAGGCTGGCGCGGCCAGGGCGCTCAGCGCCGCCACTGGCAGTGGGCGGGCAAATGGGCGGCACGGGCCGATGATGTGCTGAACTGGCTGCCGGCCCGCATCACCGCAGCCTGGCTGGCCGCGTTGGCGGGCGGCCTGTCCTGGTCCGGCCTGCGGCGCGATGCGGCGGTCACGCCATCGCCCAATGGCGGCTGGCCCATGGGCGCGATGGCGCGGGCGCTGGGCCTGCACCTGTCCAAACCCGGTGTGTACCAGCTCAACCCGCAAGGCCGGGCGCCGCAGGCCCAGGATGTGCAGCGGGCGCTGGCCCTGGCGGGCCGGGTGGTGTGGGCACAGGCACTGTGCGCCTTGTTGCTGGCCCTGGGTTTGGCGGTAAAGATAGCAATCGCCTCGATGGCGCAAGGAGCATTGGCCCATGGCTGATAACGAGCATGGTGGCACCGACGCCTTGGGCGTGCCGGCGCATGATTTTTCCACCAACCGCAATGCCTGCGGCCCCTGCCCGGAGGCGGTGGCCGCCTTGCAGGCCGCACACCTGGCGCAGTACCCCGACCCGCACTACACGGCGCTGCGCCTGCAGCTGGCGGCCTTCCATGCAGTGGCGCCCGAGCGCTTGGTCATTGGCGGCAGCAGCAGCGAGCTGATCCACCGCCTGACCCAGCATGCGCTGCGCCAGGGTGCCACGCAGGTGAGCCTGCCCCGCTATTCCTATGGCGACTATGCCCAGGCGGCGGAGGTGTGGGGCCTGCGCAGCAGCACCCGCAATCCGACTTGGGGCGAAGGCCTGCACTGGGCCTGCGAGCCCTCCAGCCCACTGGGCCGTGCCGAAGATATTTGGCAAGCGTTGCCTGCAGACGCTAGCCACCATGGTCTGGTGCTCGATTGCGCCTACCGGCCGCTGTGGCTGGAGGGCCCTGCGCCGCCACGCGACATGGCCGCGCTGTGGCAGCTGTGGACGCCCAACAAGGCACTGGGCATGACGGGGGTACGCGCTGCCTATGCGATTGCACCTGAGGACACGGCACAGGCGCAGATTGATGCACTGCGGGCGCTGGCGCCTTCCTGGGTGGTGGGTGCCCATGGCGTGGCCATGCTGCAGGCCTGGGTGACGCCCGAGGTGCAGGCCTGGCTGGCCCGCAGTCTGGACACCTTGCGCCACTGGAAGGGCCGGCAGCTGGCGCTGTGCGAGCGCCTGGGCTGGGCGGTGCTGCCCGGCCACCAGGCCAATTACTTTGTCGCGCGCCTGCCGCTGGCGCAGGCAGACCTGCCCGCGCGACTGGCAGCATTGCGCAGCCAGGGCATCAAGCTGCGCGATGCCCGCAGCTTTGGCCTGCCCGGCCATGTGCGCCTGGGCGTGATGGCGCCGGTGGCGCAGGCGGCGCTGGCGCGGGTCTGGCTGTCGCTGGCAGATGCATAGCGAGGACATGCGGCAACCGCTACCATTTGGTATGGATTTACAAACTTTGCAACTGCGCACCGTCTTGGTCGAGCGCTATGTGACGCCGCTGCGCGAGGGCGGCTCAATGCCGGCCGTCGTCGAGGCGGACGATCTGGGCCTGTATGTGCTCAAGTTCCGGGGCGCTGGTCAGGGCGTGCGCGCGCTGATGGGCGAGCTCATTTGCGGCGGCATCGCCCGCGCGCTGGGCCTGCCGCTGCCCGAGCTGGTGCTGGCCCTGCTGCACGCCAAGCTCGCGCAAACCGAGCCCGACCCCGAGATCCAGGACCTGATCCGGGCCAGTGATGGCCTCAATGTTGGGCTGGATTACCTGCCCGGCTCGGTCAATTTTGACCCGGCCGTCGATGCGGTGAGCATTGACTTCGCCTCGCGCCTGGTCTGGTTCGATGCGCTGGTCAGCAATGTGGACCGCACGGCCCGCAACACCAATATGCTGATGTGGCAGCGCAAGCCCTGGCTGATTGACCACGGCGCGACCCTGACCTTCCACCATGCCTGGGATGGCACGGTGGCCGACCCGGCCAAGCCCTTTGCGCCGATTGCCGACCATGTGCTGCTGGCCCAGGCCAGCCAGCTGGCCGAGGTGGACGAGGCCATGGCCGCACAACTGACCGAGCCGGTGCTGAGCGCCATTCTGGCCACGGTGCCCGACTGCTTTTTAGCCAAGGCGGCCGAGGACCGCAATAGCCCGCTGCTGGCCGATCCGCAGGCGCACCGCGCCGCCTATGTGAATTATTTTCTGGCCCGCCTGCAAGCGCGTGGCCGCTGGTTGCAAGGAGCCATCGATGCACGCGCATGATGTGTATGACTACGCTATCGTGCGCGTGGTGCCCCGGGTCGAGCGGGAGGAGTTCATCAACGCCGGCGTGATTGTGTCCTGCCAGCGCAGCGGCTATCTGCAGGCAGCGATGGCGCTCGATGAGGCGCGGCTGCTGGCGCTCGATCCAGAAGTCGATCTGCAGGCCGTCTACCGCCACCTGGGCAGCATTGTCGCTATCTGCGCCGGCGTGCCCGAGGCCGGGCCCATCGGCCAGCTGCCATACCGCGCGCGCTTCCACTGGCTGACGGCCAAGCGCAGCAGCATGATCCAGACTTCGCCCGTGCACACGGGGCTGTGCGCCGATGCGGGCTCGGCGCTGGAGCGCATCATGGCGCGCATGGTGCTGCCGCTGGGCAGCGTGCAGCGATGAGCGCGCGCTGCATCATGGTGCTGGGCACCAGCAGTGGCGCGGGCAAAAGCTGGGTGGCCACGGCGCTGTGCGCCTGGTACCGGGCCCAGGGCTACAAGGTGGCGCCCTTCAAGGCGCAGAACATGAGCAACAACGCCCGCGTGGTGGCCACGCCGGATGGCCAGTGGGGCGAGATTGGCACCGCCCAGTACCTGCAGGCGCTCGCCGCAGGCGCCGTGCCCGATGTGCGCATGAATCCGTTGTTGCTCAAGCCCGAGGCCGACACGCGCAGCCAGGTGGTGCTGTTTGGCCAGGTGGACGAGGCGCTGTCCAAAATGCCCTGGCGCGGCCGCAGCCTCCAGGTGTGGCCGCAGATCGCGCAGGCGCTCGATGCGCTGCGCGCCGAGAACGATGTGGTGGTGATCGAGGGAGCTGGGTCGCCCGCCGAGATCAATCTGCACAGCAGCGATGTGGTCAATATGCGCGTGGCGCGCCACTGCGATGCGCATTGCCTGCTGGTGGCCGATATCGACCGGGGCGGGGCCTTTGCCCACCTCTACGGCACCTGGGCGCTGCTGCCGCCCGAGGAGCAAAGCCTCATCCAGGGCTTTGTGCTCAACAAGTTTCGGGGCGATGCGGCCTTGCTGGCGCCGGCGCCGCAGATGCTGCAAGACATGACTGGTGTGCCCACGGTGGCCTGCATTCCGATGCAGTTCCAGCACGGCCTGCCCGAAGAAGACGGCGTGTTTGACGACCGGGGCAGTGGTGGTGCCGGGCAACCGGTGCACACCTGCATCGCCATCGTCGCCTACCCGCGCATCAGCAACCTCGACGAGTTCCAGCCGCTGCTGCAACTGCCAGGCGTGCGTGTGGTCTGGGCCCGCACGCCCGCGCAGCTGAGCGATGCGGACTGGGTGATTCTGCCGGGCAGCAAGGCCACCGCTGCCGATCTGGCCTGGATGCGCCAGCAGGGGCTGGATGCGGCTGTCGCCCGCCATGCGCAGGCGGGCAAACGGGTGCTGGGCATTTGCGGCGGCCTGCAGATGCTGGGCGAGGCGCTCGTCGATCTGCATGGCGTGGACGGCAATGCCGCCGGCCTGGGCCTGCTGCCGCTGGTGACGTTGTTTGCGCAGCAAAAGAATGTGCAGCCCACGCGCCTGCTGCTGCCTGCCGTGCAGGCGCCCTGGCAGGCCTTGAGCGGCCTGGTGGTGACGGGTTATGAAATCCACCACGGCCAGACCGAACTGCGCCCCGACATGCAGGCCGGCGCCGCCCAGCCCGCGCAGGAGCTGCTGCCCGGCCTGCTGTGGCAGGGCGGGGCGCCGCAGGTGCTGGGTACCTATGTGCATGGCCTGTTCGAGAATGCCACTGTCATCCATGCGCTGTTTGGCCACGATGCGCCCAGCCTGGACCAGGTCTTTGCGCGCATGGCCCAAGGGGTGGGCGAGTGGTTTGGAGGCCGCCTACCCTGAGTGGGCGGGGCCTTTGCCTGTAGGCCAAATATTGCAAGCACTGGCGGATTGGGCCGATAGGGGTGCGCTTGCAGCGCAGGCATGCTGTTTGTGTTGCTTCCCATCACCGATAAGGATGATCGCTATGAAAAACATGTTCCGCCAGTCTTTGCAAATGGCCGCGATGGCCCTCGCGCTGGGTACCGCCGGCTATGCCAGCGCCCAATCGGCACCGCCCCCTCCACCACCGCCTGCCAAGCACATGAAGCCCATGCCGCATGGCCCGCACGGTGCCCACCACAAGCGCGGTGAAATGCGCGGCGATGCCCGCGCCAACGCCGATGTGGCCGAAGGCAGCTCTAACGCCCGCGAAGCGGCAGCCGCTCGCCAGGCCGCACGCCAGGGCCAGTTGACCGATCCGGGTTCCAGCTTCCGCGAAAACGCCACCGCACGCTGCGCCGTCTTCAAGACCGATGAAGACCGCCGTGCCTGCGTCGGCCGCGTGGCCCAGGGCCAGGACAGTGGCTCGGTGCAAGGCGGTGGCATCTTGCGCGAGTACACCTATACGGTGCCTGCCAAGTAAGCCGACTGATCTAGTCCATCAACGCTCTGCCCAGCTTTTGCTGCGCAGAGCGTTTTTGCATGGTTTGTGCGCGCCGGGCTGCAAACCGGGGCGGGCAGCGCGATACTGGCGGCTTGGCGTATCACCGTGCCCCGTTCTCTAGCTTGACCATGTCCGAATCCTCGTTCTCCCCGCTCATCCCTTCCATTGCCTCGATTGAGGACGCCGCCTTTCGCCAGCAAGTGCAGCAGCTGCTGGACAACAAGACCAAGCCGCTGGGCTCGCTGGGCTTGCTGGAGGCCCTCGCGCTGCGCATCGCCTCCATTCTGGGTAGCACCCAGCCCCGTCTGGCAGACCCCCAGATGGTGGTGTTTGCAGCCGACCATGGCCTGGTGGCGCAGGGCGTGTCGGCCTACCCGGCCGATGTGACCTGGCAGATGGTGGGCAATTTTCTGGCTGGCGGGGCGGCGGTGAGTGTGCTCTCGCGCCAGCATGGCGTGGCGCTGAATGTGGTCGACTGCGGCGTGGCCCGCGATTTTGAACCCCAGACCGATGCGTTGCCCCCAGGCACGCCGCGCCTGTGGCTGCGCAAGGTGGCTCCGGGCACGCAAGACAGCAGCCTGGGCCCGGCGATGGACATGGCGCAGTGCGAAGCGGCCATTGCCAATGGCCGCGCGCTGCTGCAGGCCTTGCCCGGCAATGCCTTGCTGCTGGGTGAGATGGGCATTGGCAACACCTCGAGCGCGTCGCTGCTGTTGGCGCGGCTGTGCAACCTGGATGTGGAAACCGTCACCGGCGCAGGTACCGGGCTGAGCGGCGAGGGCGTAGCCCGCAAGGCCGCCGTGCTGCGCCGGGTGCTGGCGCGCCATGCCGATGTGCACGAGCCCCTGGCCGTGCTGGCCGCGATGGGCGGGCTGGAAGTGGCCACAATGGTGGGCGCGGTGCTGCAGGCTGCGCTGGAGCGCCGCGTGATCGTGGTCGATGGCTTTATCACCAGCGCGGCCGTGCTGGTGGCCTCACGCCTGCAGCCCGCCGTGCTGGAGCGCTGCGTCTATGCCCACCGCTCGGGCGAGCCCGGCCATAGCCACTTGCTGGCGGCCTTGCAGGCCCAGCCTTTGCTCGACTGGCAGCTGCGCCTGGGCGAAGGCTCGGGTGCGGCGCTGGCCTGGCCGCTGCTGGAGTCGGCCTGCGCGATGCTGCGCGACATGGCCAGCTTTGCATCGGCGGGTGTCAGCACCCAGAGCAACGCTTGATGCCTTGCCGCTGCGATCAGCGCAGCGCGCCTTGCGGTGGTGGTGTCTTGGGCGAGAAATCGCAGTAGCTGCTGACCAGGCATTCCCAGCAGCGCGGCTTGCGCGCCTGGCAGACATAGCGGCCCAGCAGGATCAGCCAGTGGTGCGAATCGACGGCATAGTCGTCCGGCACGCGCTGCATCAGCTGCTTTTCCACCTCCAGCGGGTTCTTGCCGGGCGCCAGGCCGGTGCGGTTGCTGACGCGGAAGATATGGGTGTCCACCGCCATCGTCGGCTGGCCAAAGGCCACATTGAGCACCACATTGGCGGTCTTGCGGCCCACGCCGGGAAGCGCTTCGAGCGCCTCGCGCGTATCGGGCACCTGGCCGCCATGGCGTTCCACCAGAATGCGGCAGGTTTCCATCAGATGCTTGGCCTTGCTGCGGTACAGGCCGATGGTCTTGATATAGCCCTCCAGGCCTTCCAGCCCCAGCGCCAGCATGGCCTGGGGCGTGTTGGCGACCGGAAAGAGCTTGCGGGTGGCCTTGTTCACGCCCACATCGGTTGCCTGGGCCGACAGCAGCACGGCAGCGAGCAGCTCGAACACCGAGGTGTATTCCAGCTCGGTCTGGGGCGAAGGATTGGCCGCCTTCAAGGTGGCGAAGAAGGGTTGGATATCAGCGGTTTTCATCGTGTTGTTGTGCAGGCTCGGCTGCCATTATCTGGTAAGGCCTGAGCCTGGGTCCCTGCATCAGGGCTGCAGCGGCGCCTGCGGCACGCCCTGGCGGATGGCGGCCGAGAAATCCTCACCCGGGCGCACTGCCTTGGCGCGGGCGTTGATGTGCGCGGCCTCATGGATGGCCTCAAAGTCATGCGGGCGGGCGAGGGCGCCCAGGCTGTCCACATACTGGGGCAGGTAGCCGCTGGCCAGCAGGCGCCAGTCCATCGGCAGGCCTGGCACGATGCGGCGCACCATCTCGAACACGATGGTGGTGCAGTTGGCAAACAGCGTGTGGTAGAACTGCGGCGTCTCGACCAGCGCATTGGCCTTGTCCACATAGGCGATGAACAGCGAGCGCATCGCAGCGCGCGGCATGGCGACGCTGTAGAGGTAGACCTCTTCCCCGCGCATATTGCTGCGCACGCGCAGGATGTCGTGCTCATCGGCGGCGACCAGGCTTTGCTCGAACTGCTTGAAAAAGCCGCCTACGGCCGAGAACTGCTCGCCGCGCTCCTTGCGGATCTCCACCGAGAAGGTCAGGTAGCGGCGCGGGCCCTTGCCATCGTCAAAGCCAAAGGACACCAGGGTGTGGGCAATGGCCGGCCCCATCCAGTACGAGGTGCTCATGTCCACCGAGACGAGCTGGCGCAGGTCATAGTTGCGGTCTTCCCAGCGCGGGGTCGCCTTGCTTGCGGTCTGCCAGTCAAAATTGCGCACATTGTGCAGCTGCACCAGGTCGCCCTGCACTGTGCCCGACAGCTGCTGGGCTACATCCGGCGCCCATTTGCGCGTGTTGGACGGCTGGATGCTGGCCCACCAGGCCAGGATGCCCGCCAACAGCAGACCATAGATCAGCAAACCCCGGGGCGCACGCTGCTGCCACAGCAGGAAGATGCAGTACAGGCCCACCCCCACCCAGACCCCCAGCAGCAGACCCCGGGCCGAGCCCGACTTGACCGACTGTGCCAGCTGAAACCACAGCGCCCCGCAGGCCCAGACAACGCCTGCGAGCATGAGCAGCGAGGCCAGCAATTTGACCAAAACAATAAAGAAAGCGGCGATGCGCATGGTGACAAAATCCTTTGGACCGCAAGCATAGTCGATAGGAGAGGCCAATGGCGGGCTCAGGGATGCCAGAGCGACGCATGGGGCCGGTAAAAAGTAGCAAAATGCCAAGGCGGCCGGTCGCTCGACCTGGCTGCGCTTTTTTGATTTGAGAGAACACTCCATGACACTGCGCTTTGCCTCCCGCCTCGACAATGTCGAGACGTCCGCCATCCGTGAACTGTTCAAGCTGCTGGGCAAGCCCGGCATCATCAGTTTTGCCGGGGGCTTTCCGGATGCAGCCATGTTCGATGTGGAAGGGGTGCGCGAGGCCGCCAATGCGGCGCTGACCGAGGAGCCGGGCGCCGCGCTGCAGTACGGTGCGACCGAGGGCTACCAGCCGTTTCGCGAGCAGATCGTCGGTCTGATGGCCGCCAAGGGCGTGCAGTCGCTGACGCCCGAGCAGCTCATCGTCACCACCGGCAGCCAGCAGGCGCTGGACCTGCTGGGCAAGACCATGATCTCGCCCGGCGACAAGGTGATCGTCGAGGGCCCGACCTTTCTGGCCACGATCCAGTGCTTTCGCCTCTATGGCGCCGAAGTCATCAGCGCCCCCACCGATGAAAACGGCGTCATCCCCGAAGCGCTGGAGCAACTGATTGCCGAGCACCAGCCCAAGCTGGTCTACCTGATCCCCACCTTTGGCAACCCCAGCGGCGCGCTGCTGAGCCTGGAGCGCCGCCGCCAGGTTCTGGAGATGGCCGTGCGCCACCAGACCCTGGTGGTCGAGGACGATCCCTATGGCGACCTGTATTTTGATGCGCCGCCGCCGCCCAGCATGCTGGCGCTGTCGGACAGCGTGCCCGGCAGCCGCGACTACCTGGCCCACTGCGGCAGCATGAGCAAGGTGCTCAGCCCCGGCCTGCGCCTGGGCTGGCTGATTGCGCCGGCCGAGCTGCTGGGCAAGTGCGTGATGTGCAAGCAGTTCAGCGATGCGCATACCAGCACCTTCAGCCAGGCCACCGCCGCCCAGTACCTCAAAGCCGGCCGCATGCCCGCCACCTTGGACCGCGTGCGCACCACCTACGCGGCGCGCAGCAAGGCCATGGGCGAGGGTCTGCGCAGCCAGCTGGGCGATGCCGTGCGCTTTGTGCAGCCGCTGGGCGGCATGTTCATCTGGGTGCAGCTGACGGGCGCCCGAGGCCAGGAGACGGACGGCAATGCGCTGGCCAAGCGCGCCATCGAGCAGGGCGTGGCCTTTGTGCCCGGCACGCCGTTCTTCGCGCAGAACCCCGATACCTCGACCCTGCGCCTGTCGTTTGCCACCGCCGATATCGCGCGCATCGAAGAGGGCATTGCCCGTCTGGCCAAGGCGCTGTAAGCGTTGTTGACACCCCAACGCCGGCATGTGCGCTGTCACATGCCGGCGTTATTCTTTGCCTCGCCCGCCCCGTTTTTAGCCAGGAGCCGCCATGTCCACCCTCGAACCCCTGCAGCAGCGCCTTGAAGCCTTGGAGATCAAGTCCGCCTATGCCGACGACCTGCTCGAAGAGCTGAACCTGACGATATACAAGCAGCAGCAGCAGATCGACCGCCTGCTGCACCTGGTCAAAGACCTGCAGCAGCGCATGCCCGAGACCGGATCTGTTGCGCCAGGTGCACGCGACGAGCTGCCGCCGCACTACTGAGCACACAATTTGCTGCAAATCAGCCCAGAAACAGGGCGGAAAAGGTATTAGGGTTTGCACCTATTTGGTGCGAGAATGTTGGCTTGAATTTTGCAGTGTTCATTGCAGGCGTTGCAGCCTGCACAAGGCGTGTGCTGCAGCGCAGTTTGTCCACCATCTCTGCCCTAACACCATGTCCATCGACGTCAGCAACATCACCCACAGCATCCAGCTGGCTGTGGCTCCCGTTTTCTTTCTCACCGGGGTGGCGGGCATGATTGGCGCCGTCGCCGGCCGGCTCGCGCGCATCATCGACCGGGGCCGCGTGCTCGAAGACCGCATGATGGCCTCCAAGGACGAGGACTATGTGCAGCGCTCCTTGCTGGAGCTGAACTTTCTGCGCCGCCGCGGGCGCCTGGCCAATCTCTGCATTGGTTTGCTGACCTTGTGCGGCGCGCTGATTGCGCTGACCATCATCTTGCTGTTCGTCGGCCAGACCACCAAGACCGAGATCGACGCCAACAGCTGGTCGCTGGCAGCCATGTTCAGCTTTGGCCTGGGCGTGGTCAGCTTTGTCTCGGCGCTGTGCTGCTTCATGGTCGAGACCATGATGGCCACGCAGCTGCTGAACTTCCATCCGCTGCGCCAGCCGGCCACGATTCCCTGCATGGCCGCGTCCCAGGCGGCTGCCGCTGCGGCCCCGCGCAAAGCAGGGGCCGAGCCCAGCCGCCACGATGCCTTCATGCCCCAGGCCTGAGGCTGGCAGCGGCCCGCCTTAGCAGGCGGTGGATAGGTGCCTAAAGCGCAAAGATATCGTCCTTCGCCGCGCTGCGGGGCGTGATGGCCTTGAGGCGCCACACCAGCGCTACGGCCAGCACGGCCAACTGCACCAGCATACCGCTCCAGGCGAGCCAGCCCAGCGCCGGCGCATGCTGGAAGTTGGACGACAGGCGCGGGTCAAAGGCGCCAAACAGCGGCTCGAACAGCGGCGCCAGCCCCAGTGACCAGAACATGGCCGGCAGCAGGGCGCTGAGCACAAAGACCACCAGCAAGGTCATGCCCAGCGGCGAGCGGCTGCTTTTGCGCAGCGAGAACACCAGGTAGATGCCGCAGTCGCGCAGCACATGCAGCAGCACCATGAAGGCCAGCGGGCCCAGTTGGGAGCGTTTGGACAGCGGGTCGGCATTCCACAACAGGTAGGCTGGCAGCAGCACCGCAAATGCCATGCACCAGCTGATCGGCCACAGTGGCATGTTCTGCCAAAAGCGCCGCCACTGGCCGTGCTGCGCGCTATAGAGCAGGGCGCGCCAGCGCTGCGCCACCTGGCTCTCGAGCGCAGCGGCGTAGTAGGTTACCAGCGCCAGCAGCAGCATGCCGGTCAGCGCCCGGCCGGTGCCGCTGGGCACCAGGCCCACGAGCAGCAGACAGCCCGCCGCATTGCCCAGCGCCCAGGCCCAGGGCGTGGTGGGCACCGACAGCTGCATGGACATGGCCCGCCACAGCGCCAGCAGACCCAGCAGCAAACTGGCGGCCGCGAAAATCAGCAGCAGCGCGCCCGAGCCCAGATGCAGGCCCCACCAGGCGCCGCCACCGTCACCGCCCAGCAGGCTGTCCAGCCCCACCACCAGGCTGCTAACGAGTTGCAGCAGCAGGAACACCAGCACCACCAGCACCCAGACATTGCGGCTCGTGGCCGGTTTGTTGGGATCCATGCTGTAGAGGCGGCTGGCCATCATCGCGCAGTGCAGCGCGCAGGCGCCCACAATGGTGAGGACGAGCACCAGCACGGTCTCGGCCAGCTCGCCCAGCCAGAAGCCGCACAGCAGGGCCGCTGCGGTGCACAGCAGCGCGCCATACCAGGCATAGCTGGGGCCGCCCAGCAGTTTGCCCCAGGCCATGCGCCAGGGGCCCATGGCGCTCATGCGCTGCTGGTCCCAGGTGCGTTCGTTCAGCTCGTCATTGATGCTGGACAGTGCGGTGAAGGTGCCCACGCAGGCGGCCAGCAGGCCTACCAGCGTCATCGCACCCTTGTGCAAATAAACCAGCGGCTGCTTGCCCTCGATCACAAACACGCAGATGGCCAGCATCAGCAAGATGGCCGGCATCAGCACCAGGCGCGCAGGGCTCAGCTCCAGGCTGAGCTGGCGGCGAAATTCCGGATTCATGGCCACTCCTTGGCAAACAGCGCTTGGGGATCAACGGGGGCCTCCAGGCTTTGCTGGTAGCGCTCCTGCAGACTGGTGCGCGCCTCCTGGTAGCCCAGCACCTGCGCGCCGTGGGCCACGAGCTGCTGCAGCAGCTGCACGCGGGCAGCAGTGTCATGCGCAGGCATGCCAATCCACAGGATATGAGAGGCGCTGCCCTCACGGCCCGCACGCATATCGACCAGGCGGTAGCCAGCCAGTGCCAGCTCGGGCTGGGCGAGCGGCGCGGCCAGCTCCAGCTGCATCACCAGCTCGGAGGGCAGGGCGCCGATGCCGCCGGCGCCAGCGACCGCATTCAGGGGCCCGTGGCTGGTGATGCGGCCTTCGCGGATCGACAGGATATGGCTGCAGTACTCGTCAAGCTCGCTCAGGATGTGGCTGGAGACGACCAGGGTCATGCCCTGGGCCTGCAGCTGGCGGAACAGGGTCGAGAGGCTGCTGCGCGCTTCCGGATCGAGCCCGCTGGCGGGCTCATCGAGTAGCAGCACCTGGGGCTCATGGATGATGGCCTGGCCAATGGCCACGCGCTGGCGCTGGCCACGCGAGAGATTGCGCGTGGCATGGCCCAGCTTGGCCGTCAGCGCCAATTGCTCGGCCACGGCATGCACGCGCGCGGTGGCTGCCTGGCGGCTCAGGCCCTGGCTTTCGGCGGCGTACTGCAGGCACTGGGCCACGCTCAGGGTCTCGTAGAGCCCGAAGAAATCCGACAGATAGCCCATGCACTGGTGGGCGCGGCGGGGCGCTTGCTGCACATCAATGCCTGCCACCCGGGTGCTGCCGCTCAGCGGCGCTTCCAGCCCGGTAATGCAGCGCAGCAAGGTGGATTTGCCCGCGCCATTGGGCCCCACCAAGGCGGTGACGGTGCCCGCCTCGATCTGCAGGCTCACGCCATGCAGCGCGCGGTGGCCGGGGTAGTCGACGATGAGATCCTGCACCTCAATCATGCTGTGCTCTTTCTAATGAAAACCATGGAGTCCTCCCTCTGCGGCAGCGCCCAGGTAGGCCGGTGCTGCCGCTGCCAGCATCATAGGCGCACCAGCCTGCGCCTTGCTGACAACCCCAGGGCAGCAAGGCTCAAGCCGCAGGCGTGAGCACGCGGCTGGCTGCGCGCATGACGCAGTCCGTCAACCGGGCCAGGCTGGTCTGCGCGCTGCGCGGCAGCGCCCAGTACAGCGGCACGTCCAGCGGGGTGTCGGGCACCAGCGGCACCAGGCTGCCGCGCGCGAGCTGCTCGGCAATCAGCACCGTGGGGTGCATGCCCCAGCCCATGCCGATCTCGCAGGCACGCACATAGCCCTGGTTGGATGGCAGAAAATGCCGGGGACCGCTGCCGCGCGAGGCCATGCCCTGGGCCTGCAGCCACTGGTCCTGCAGCCGGTCCTTGCGGTCAAAGGTCATGATGGGCGCCTGGGCCAGCGCCTGGGTGCTCACCCCGTCTGCAAAGTAACGCGTCATAAAGCCGGGGCTGGCCGCTGCCACATAGCGCATCGTGCCCAGCGGCCAGCTGTTGCAGCCCGGAATCTGGCCGCTGGTGCCGGTCACTGCGCCCAGCACCGCCCCTTCGCGCAGCGCCTGGGCGGTGTGGTCCTGGTCGTCCACGCGCAAATCCAGCAGCTCGTTGCCCGAGGCGGTGAATTCGGCCATCGCATCCATGAACCAGGTCGAGAGCGAGTCGGCATTGACAGCCAGCTTGATGGTGGGCGCGACCGGCGCGTCGGGCAGCAGATCGGGGTTGCTGCGGCGCAGGGCGTTTTCCAGCAAGGCCACCTGCTCGAGGTGCAGGCACAGACGCAGGCCGGCCTCGGTGCCGGTGCAGGGATTGCCGCGCTGCACCAGCACCTGGCCGCTGCGCTCCTCGAGCTGCTTGATGCGCTGCGACACCGCCGATGGGGTGACATGGAGTTTCTTGGCGGCGCGCTCGAAGCTGCCCTCGCGCACCACGGCCGCCAGCGCGGCCAGTCCCAGGTAGTCCAGCATTTAGTTTTGCTTCATTTGACTAAGATTGTTTAATTTTACTTATTTAGTGGTGCGCCGCACAATAGCCGCCATGTGGACAACAAGCATGACTTCTACCTGGCTGGCCGGTTTCACGGTCTGCCTTTCTTTGATCGTCTCGATCGGTGCGCAAAACCTCTATGTGCTGCGCCAGGCCGTGAGCGGCGAGCATGTACGCGCCTGCGTCGCCTGGTGCGTGTTCAGCGATGCGTTGCTGATCGGTATTGGCGTGGCCGGCATGGCCCAGGTGCTGGGGGATTCGCCCACCCTGGCCTACTACCTCACCTTGGGCGGCGCACTGTTTTTGCTGGCCTATGGCCTGATGGCTCTGTGGCGCGCCGCGATGCCCGCTGGCGCAGCGCCTGCTGCCGATGGGGACGGTGCGCCGGCCACGGCGGCCCGGCGCGGCCTGTGGCGCGTGCTGGGTGCGCTGGTCGTCATCACCTTGTTCAACCCCCATGTCTACCTGGACACGGTGGTGCTGGTGGGCTCGATCGGCGCACGCCAGGACGGCAGCCTCAAATGGATCTTTGTGCTGGGTGCGGCCAGTGCGAGTCTCGCCTGGTTTGTGATGCTGGCCAGCGCCGGCCGGCGCCTGCAAACGCTGTTTGCCAAGCCCCAGGCCTGGCGCGTGATGGACGGCTTTACCGGCGTGATGATGCTGGCGCTGGCCTGGTGGGTATACAGCGGGCTCGGCAGCATCGCAGCGGCCTGAGCCAGGCGATAGCGGGCGGCGCCCAAGGTCTTGTAGATCAAGCCCTGCCGCTGGCTTGCTCTACAATATTTATAGCTGCGCGCTACGCATAACGAATAACCAAAGCCGAGCCATACCGCTGCAAGCCGTGCCTACAAGCACTTGAATTTGCAGCGTTTCCCCTCATGTACCCAGGGTAGGCAAGCAGGCACCCCGCCTGTGGCCCCGGCCTTTTATTTGGAAATTTCGTAGTGAACCCCTCTTTTCGCACCTCTGCATCCGTTCTTGCTTTGACCATTGCTGGTCTGGTTCTGCCAGGCCTGGCCCACGCCAAGCGCATGGGCGGCGGTGTCAAGCGTCCCGCAGCCACGCAAAAGGCGGCCCCTGCACCGGCAGCCAAGCCTGCGACACCAGCCGCCGCTGCACCCGCGGCCGCTCCAGCAGCGGCTGCAGCCCCTGCCGCTGCGGCACCGGCCGCCGCGGCACCGACCGCTGGCGGCTCCAGCATGATGGGCACCATGGGCGCAGCTGCCGTGGGCGCCGTTGCTGGCACGATGGCCGGCAGTGCCATGGCGGGCGCCATGGGCGGTGACAAGGGCAAGGAAGAAGCCGCTGCCAAGGAAGCCGAAGCCAAGAAGGCAGAGGCCGAAGCGGCGGCGCTGCAAAAGCAGGCCGATGATGCCAAGGCCAAGGCCGACGCAGCCCGCTCTGCCGTCAAGTAAAGCAGCTTCTCAACAACCTGAACCCACCCGCAGCTGCTGGCAGCCTGCGGGTTTTTTCATTTTCGCGGAGGCTGTCCAGCTGCCTGCCCGCTCGCCTGCAGGCTGGCGCGCAGAGGGTGCAGCAACTCGCCCAGGCCGTTGTGGTCGATCTCGTGCATCAGTGCCAGCAGCCGGCCCAGATCGCCTTTGGGAAAGCCCTCCCGCGCAAACCAGTTGAGGTAATTGCCTGGCAGGTCCGCAATGGCGCGGCCCTGGTACTTGCCAAAAGGCATGGGGGTGGTGAGCAGGCGCAGCAGCTGATCGGGGTCAAACGGGCTAGACATGGCCCAGAGCATAGCGCGGCCGGCGCCCGGCGGCTGCCCGGACTGTGGCTTTGGGCCATAAAGATCAATTTCTTTATAACCAAATCTCTTTATATTCTTTGATCGATATGCCAATCAAGGCTAGACTTGCACCATCTTGGTTCAGTCCCATCAAGAAAAAATCCATGTGTTGCCCGGGCTGGTCTTTCTCATCTGTTCAAAACACCATGTTCAAAAAAACGCTTTCCGTTCTTGCCATCGCGGCCCTGGCCGTGTCTGCCCACGCTGCTGATGTGGTGCTGAAAGTGGCGGCCTCGCCGGTGCCACATGCCGAAA
The DNA here is from genome assembly GCF_049601575.1 of Comamonas sp. 23. Taxonomy (NCBI): domain Bacteria; kingdom Pseudomonadati; phylum Pseudomonadota; class Betaproteobacteria; order Burkholderiales; family Comamonadaceae; genus Comamonas; species Comamonas sp. 23. Next base: position 1,736,680 of record NZ_CP187127.1, read on the forward strand.
TCCTCAATTTCATCAAGCCCAAGCTCAAGGCTGAGGGTGTGGATCTGCAAGTGCGCGAGTTCAGTGACTACATCCAGCCCAATGCGGCGGTGGAAGACAAGCAGCTCGATGCCAACTTCTTCCAGCACCAGCCTTACCTGGACAGCTACAACAAGGACCGCAAGAGCTCGCTGGTGCAAGTGCCCAATGGCAAGGTGCATGTGGAGCCCTTTGGCGCCTACTCCAGCAAGATCAAGAACATCAAGGACCTGAAGGACGGCGCCACCGTGGCCATCCCCAATGACCCGTCCAACGGCGGCCGCGCCTTGCTGTTGCTGCAAAAGCACGGCCTGATCGAGCTCAAGGACGCCTCCAAGCTGACTTCAACGCCGCTGGACATCGCCAAGAACCCCAAGAAGCTCAAGTTCAAGGAGCTCGAAGCGCCGCTGCTGCCGCGCGCGCTCGGTGACGTGGATCTGGCCCTGATCAACACCAACTACGCGATCGAAGCCAAGCTCAACCCCACGAAGGACGCGCTCTTTATCGAAGGCGCCGATTCGCCCTACACCAACATCATTGCCGCCCGTGCAGACCGCGCCAATGACGAGGCGATTACCAAGCTGACCCGTGCGCTGCATGGCGACGATGTGAAGAAATTCATCCTGGAGAAGTACAAGGGCGCCGTCGTCCCCGCATTCTGATCGGCAAGTGAGCTGCTCTGGCAGGGCATAACACCATCCCGCACATTTTGTTGACGGGTATTTACAAAAGGCACTCCAACCGAGTGCCTATTGTTGTTTTGGACGCTGTACCATGCAGGGTCGGCCCGGATAGCGCACACTGCCACGGGCCACTCCAGAATTCGCGACCTCCCCCCATCCATGTCCAAACTCATCGTGCACGGCGGCACCCCTTTGCAGGGCCGCATCATTCCCTCGTCCAACAAGAATGCCGTTTTGCCTGTGCTGTGCGCGACGTTGTTGACGGCCCAGCCCCTGGTGCTCCATGGCGTTCCGGACATCACCGATGTGCGCAAGATCCTGGACATCTTCGGCAAGCTCGGCTCCAGCGTGCAGATGGACTACGCCAGCGGCGTGCTCCAACTGCACCACCACGACACGCATTTTGATGCCTGCAAGCACCACCTGCCCGAGGAAATGCGCTCGTCCATCATGCTGGTGCCGCCGCTGCTGGCCCGCTTTGGCGTGGCGCGGCTGGAGGACAATGTCAAGGGCTGCACCCTGGGCGTGCGCGAGATCGATCCGCACATCGAGGTGTTCCGCCGCTTTGGCGGCCGCGTGGAGCATGGCGAGGGGTCGCTCATCGTGCGCTGCGATGGCCCGCTGCAGGCCACCCAGCACTGGCTCGACTATGCCTCGGTCACCACCACCGAAAACTTTGTGCTGTGCGCGGCCACGGCCAAGGGCAGCTCGGTGCTGACCAATGCCGCCTGCGAGCCGCATGTGCAGGAGTTCTGCCGCTTCATGGTGATGCTGGGCGCCAGGATCGAGGGCATTGGCACCTCGCGCCTGACGGTGCATGGCGTCGAGCAGCTGGGCGGCGGCGAGTTCCATTTTGAGGAAGACTTCCACGAGATCACCACCTTCTTGGCGTTGGGCGCGATCACCGGCGGCGATGTGCAGGTGCGCAACCGAACCCCCGACAACTTCCCGCTGATCGACCGCACCTTTGCCAAGTTTGGCGTGCAGATCGAGCACAAGGATGGCTGGTCGCGCGCCATCCGCAAGGGCCCGCTCAAGGTCGAGACGCCGTTTACCCGCAATGTGCTGACCAAGGTCGAGGCCGCACCCTGGCCGTACTTCCCGGTCGATCTGCTGCCGATCTTCATCGCGCTGGGTGTGCGCGCCGAAGGCAATGCGATGTTCTGGAACAAGGTCTATGACGGCGCCCTGGGCTGGACCGGCGAGCTGTCCAAGTTCGGTGCCCATGTGTTCTCGTCCGACCCGCACCGCATCGTCACGCTGGGCGGCAACCCGCTCAGCCCCGCCGTGGTGGAGAGCCCCTACATCATCCGCGTGGCCATTGCCTTGTTCATGGTTGCCGCCAGCATTGAAGGGCGCTCCGAGATTCGCAATGCCGCGCCGATCAAGCGCGCGCACCCGCGCTTTGTCGAGAACCTGCAAAGCCTGGGCGCCAAGGTGGAGTGGGCGGGCGAGAACTAAGCTGCTTCCATCCCAATACCCAAGCGCTTGCCGACTATGCGGCAGGCGCTTTTTTCATGGGCGGGTGGGTGGCGTGCTCAGGCGACGGCCTGGCCTTCGGTCTTGGGCGCTGCCGCCTGCGGCGGGGCAGAGGGCTTGGCCGTCAGCGCGCTGCCCATCGCTGCAAACATGATCAGTCCAATGGCTGACCACTGGGTTGCGGTTAGCAGCTCGCCCAGCACCAGCATGCCGGCAATGGCTGCAATGGCCGGCTCGGTGGCGAGCATGGTGGAAAAGGCCCCAGAGCTCAGACGCTTGAGCGCAAACATCTCCAAGGTGTAGGGAATGGCGCTGGAGACAGCGGCCACTGCCAGGCCATAGAGCAGGATCGAGGGCTGCAGCAGCTTGGCGCCGGCCTCGGCAATGCCAAAGGGCACCACCACAATGGCGGCAGTCAGCAGTGCCAGTGACACCACCATGCCGCCATGCATATGGCCGGCGCGCTTGCCCAGCACGATGTAGCCGGCCCAGCAGGCCGAGGCCAGGATCGCAAAGCACAGGCCCACCGGGTCGAGCGCGGCAGTCTGCACACCAAACATCGGCAGCACCAGCAGCAAAAACAGGCCCAGCGCCGCCAAGCCCAGCCAGACCAGATCGAGCAGCCGGCGCGAGGTCCACACCGCCACCGACAGAGGGCCGACAAACTCGATGGCCACCGTCACGCCAAAGGGCAGGCGCTTGATGGCCATGTAAAACAGCAGGTTCATGAGCCCCAGCACCACGCCAAAGATCGCAATCTGCCCCAGGTGCGCCTTGGTAGGCCCAAAGCGCCAGGGGCGCCAGATGAGCAGCAGCAGCAATGCCGAAAAGCCCACGCGCAACGCAGTAGTGCCCTGGGCGCCGACAACGGGGAACAGGTGTTTGGCAAAGCTGGTGCCCAGGCACAGCGCGCTGACCGAGCCCAATACGGCCAAGGAGGGCAGCAGCCGCTGCCAGAGAGAATCTTGCATGGCCGAGATAATATTGCAGCTGGGCGAAGTAAATTGCTCGAAAAATCGGTGCCAAATGCAAGTTTCGCTCTTGCTGCGCACTCCCCCTCCAGGCCCTCGCGATGAACGCTGAACTCGATTCCTTCGACCTGGCCATTTTGGCCATCCTGCAGCGCGACAACCTGCGCCCCCAGCGCGAGGTGGCCGAGCAGGTGAACCTGTCACCGGCTGCCGTGCAGCGCCGCATCCGCCGTCTGCAAGACAGCGGTGTGATTGCGGCCAATACCGCACAGCTCAGCCCCGAGGCGCTGGGCCGGCCGCTGACGATCTTTATCGAGGTGCAGCTGGTCAATGAGCTCGATGCGCTGACCCAGGGCTTCCGCGCCCGGGTGGCGGCTGAGACGGCGGTGCAGCAGTGCTATGCCGTCACCGGCCAGACGGACTACCTGCTGGTGGTGACTGCGCGTGACATGCAGGAGTACCAGGCGATCACCCAGCGGCTGTTTGACGGCGATCAGAATATCCAGCGCTTCAACACCTCGATTGCGCTGGCCACGCTCAAGCGCAGCCTGCATCTGCCGCTGCCCGCGCGATAAGCGCCAGGTTCAGTAAATGGGGCGGGTGAGGAGGGCGCGTTAATGCGCCACCGCCTGCACCGGCAGAAACTGCAGCAAGCTGCCGCCGGCCAGCCCCTGCACATAGCCAATCACCGCGCGGCGGTATTTCTCGGATACGACATCGGCCATCAGGTCATTGCGGGCAATCATCTTGCCAAATTCGCGCTCGAAGCTCAGGTTGCGCTCGCTGGCATTGAGCTCGTTGCTCAGCAGCATGGTTTGGCCATTGCCCAGCTTGCGGTGGGTGAGCATCCAGTTGGCAATCTCCAGGTTGCGCGACGCGTTGTAGACCGCCTGGGCATCGAGCCCATGGATCAGGTAGAAGGTGGTGCGGCCGCCATAGGCGGTGATCAGCATGTCGGCCGTGGCCCAGGTGAAGGCGGCCACCCGGTCGCCGGCAAACTCGGGCGCCAGCGCCATGCTCATGCCGGCAATGTCGCGTTGATCCAACAGTTCGGGCCAGGGGTGCTGGTTTTCGATCGCCTCGCGCACGGCCTTCATCGCCGCCTCGCGGTTGTCAAAACCGCCCTTGCGCCACTCCTGCGGATTGCGGCGGTAGAGCTTGTCCATCAGCACATACAGGCTTTGCAGGTTGGCGCGCATGCTCAAGGTGGCCATGCGGTTCACATCGGACTGGCCCCACTCCTGGGCCTGCATATCGCGTTCGGGGACTTTGCCACGGGTGGCGGGGGTGCTGGAGCAGCCCCCTTGCAGCAATAACGCAGCCAGGCAGGCGGACATTCCAACAGATCGGGCGTAGCGATAGGGCATATCTAATCGTCAAGGTCTGCTATCGTTTTGATTATGGCAAGCCCGTTGGCGCCCGGATTGCGGGAAGACCAGCAGATTGCATCAGAATGTGGGAAAATGACAGTCGTTTTAGATTCCATCCACTGGTAAGAGCGAGAAAGGCAACATCGGTTATGACACCGCGAACTACAACCACTTGGGGTTTGACTGGCCAGTAAGGCCGGTGGTTCGCGCCTGTACGACGATTTCGTCTCCTCACACCAAAGCGCGGACAAGCTCCGCGCTTTTTGCTTTTCTGGCAGCGCGGCTTGGTAAAAGCTCACGATTATTTAGGATTTCTCATGGTTCAAATTACGCTTCCCGATGGCTCCAAGCGCGACTACCCGGGCCCCGTGTCGGTGGCCGAGGTCGCTGCATCGATTGGCGCTGGCCTGGCCAAGGCCGCGCTGGCTGGCAAGGTAGGTCTGGGCGACAACGCCAAGGTGGTGGACACCAGCTTTGTCATTGACCGCGACATGCCGCTGTCCATCGTGACGGCCAAGGATGCCGATGGTCTGGAAGTGATCCGCCACTCCACCGCCCACTTGCTGGCCTACGCCGTCAAGGAGCTGTTCCCGGAAGCCCAGGTCACCATCGGCCCGGTGATCGACAACGGTTTCTACTACGACTTCGCCTACAAGCGCCCCTTCACGCCCGAAGACCTGGTGGCGATCGAAAAGCGCATGACCGAGCTGGCCAACAAGGACGAGCCCGTGGTGCGCCGCGTGCTGCCGCGTGACGAAGCCGTGGCCTACTTCAAGGGCCTGGGTGAGAACTACAAGGCCGAGATCATTGCCTCCATCCCCAGCAATGAAGATGTGAGCCTGTACCGCGAAGGCGCGTTCGAAGACCTGTGCCGTGGCCCCCACGTGCCCAGCACCGGCAAGCTCAAGCATTTCAAGCTGATGAAGGTGGCCGGTGCCTACTGGCGCGGCGACCACAACAACGAGATGCTGCAACGCATCTACGGCACGGCCTGGGCCAGCAAGGACGATCTGCAGCAGTACCTGACGATGCTCGAAGAGGCTGAAAAGCGCGACCACCGCAAGCTCGGCCGCGAACTCGACCTGTTCCACATCGACGAGCATTCGCCCGGCACCGTGTTCTGGCACCCCAAGGGCTGGTCGATCTGGCAGGAAGTCGAGCAGTACATGCGCAAGGTGTACCGCGACAACGGCTACCAGGAGGTCAAGGGCCCGCAGATCCTGGACAAGACCTTGTGGGAGAAGACCGGCCACTGGGACAAGTACCGCGAGAACATGTTCACGACCGAATCGGAAAAGCGCGAGTACGCGCTCAAGCCGATGAACTGCCCCGGCCACATCCTCATCTACAAGCAAGGCATCAAGAGCTACCGCGATCTGCCGCTGCGCTTTGGTGAGTTTGGTGCCTGCCACCGCAACGAGCCTACCGGCTCGCTGCACGGCATCATGCGCGTGCGCGCCTTCACGCAAGATGACGGCCACATCTTCTGCCTGCCCGAGCAGATCCAGGCCGAGGTGACCGCGTTCACCGCGCTGCTGCAAAAGGTGTATGCAGACTTTGGCTTCACCAACATCCTCTACCGCCTCTCGACCCGCCCTGAAAAGCGCATCGGCAGCGACGAGAGCTGGGATGCGGCCGAAGCGGCGCTGGCCGAAGGCCTGCGCGCCTCGGGTTGCGAGTTCGAGTACCTGCCCGGTGAGGGCGCGTTCTACGGCCCCAAGATCGAGTACACCTTGAAGGACGCGCTGGGCCGTGAATGGCAGTGCGGCACCATCCAGGTCGACCCGAACCTGCCCGAGCGCCTCGATGCCGAGTTCGTCGGCGAAGACGGCGAGCGCCACCGCCCCATCATGCTGCACCGCGCGATCGTGGGCTCGCTCGAGCGCTTCATCGGCATCCTGATCGAGCAGCACGCCGGCGCGCTGCCCGCATGGCTCGCGCCCACGCAGGTGGCCGTGCTCAACATCACCGATGCGCAAGGCGCCTACGTGCAGGAAGTGGCCGACAAACTGCGTAAGGCCTTGCCCAGCCAAGGGCTGCGTGTGGTTACCGATCTGCGCAACGAGAAGATTACGTATAAAATACGGGAGCATTCGTTGCAAAAGCTGCCCTATATTCTTGTCGCTGGCGACAAGGAGAAGGCAGCCGGAGCCGTAGCAGTGCGCGCCCGGGGCGGGAAAGACCTCGGTGTGATGTCCATCGATGCATTCGTCGACTTGATTGCCAAGGACATTGCCGCTAAAGCCTAAGCAGCCTTTTTCTGGTTCGTCAAAGCTTTGGACAGCGTGGACTGCGTTTTGAGCAGCTACGCTGTCGTAGTTTTTAAATTTTTAGGGTGAAAGCCATAGCTACTGAATTCCGTGATCGCCGCCACCGCGAAGAACGCAAACACCGTCTGAATCGTGAGATTCAGGCACCAGAAGTGCGTCTGTCCGGTCCTGATAATGAACCGCTGGGCATCGTGCCGCTGATGGAAGCGCTGCGTATGGCCGGAGAGCTGGACGTTGACCTGGTGGAGATTGTCGCCACGGCCACGCCTCCGGTTTGCCGCCTGATGGACTACGGCAAGTTCAAGTATCTGGAGCAAAAGAAGGCGGCCGAGGCCAAAGCCAAGCAAACCGTCATCGAAATCAAGGAAATCAAGTTCCGCCCCGGTACTGATGATGGCGACTACAACGTCAAGATGCGCAATATCCGCCGCTTCCTGGCCGAAGGCGACAAGGTCAAGGTGACCCTGCGCTTCCGTGGTCGTGAAATCACCCACCAGAACCTGGGCATGGACCTGCTCAACCGCATCCGCGACGAGCTCGCCGACCTGATCCAGGTCGAGCAGTTCCCCAAGCTCGAAGGCCGCCAGATGATCATGATGATCGCTCCGGCGCGCAAGAAGCCCGGTGGCGCTGCAGCTGGCAAGCCGGTCGAGGGAAATTCCTCGCCAGTAGCCACAGCTTAAAGAAGCGGTTAGAATACTGGATTACCGACAAGCGGCTTAGGCCGCTTTCGGTTTTTAGCAGGGTAGCGGCAGTGCTTGCCTGAGTCTGGGGTTTCGGCTCTGGTGCTTAGGATAGGCGCAGCCAACACCTTGCGCATTGATAGAGTAGATCTAATCTAGGTCTGTCACAGAAGTGGCTCGGGGCCAAATCAAGTTTCATCATGGCGATGGAACGCCTCGCGAGCACAAACATAAGGAGCATTCACATGCCCAAAATGAAGACCAAAAGCAGCGCGAAGAAGCGTTTTCGCGTTCGTCCAGGTGGCACCGTCAAGCGCGGTCAAGCCTTCAAGCGTCACATCTTGACCAAGAAGACCACCAAGAACAAGCGCCATCTGCGTGGTGCAACCGCTGTGCATGAGACCAACATGGGTCACATGGCACAAATGTTGCCCGGCATGGGCCTGTAATTCACTGACGAACTAGGAGAAAACACATGCCTCGCGTCAAACGTGGTGTAACGGCACGCGCCCGTCACAAAAAAGTTCTGGCCCTTGCTAAGGGTTTCCGCGGTCGCCGTGGTAACGTCTTCCGCGTTGCCAAGCAAGCGGTAATGAAGGCAGGCCAGTACGCCTACCGTGACCGTCGTACCAAGAAGCGCGTGTTCCGCCAATTGTGGATCGCCCGTATCAATGCCGCTTCCCGTGAACTGGGCCTGACCTACAGCCAGTTCGCCAACGGTCTGAAGAAGGCTGCCATTGAAATCGACCGCAAGATGCTGGCCGATATCGCCGTGCACGACAAGGCTGCTTTTGCAGCTATCGTCGACCAAGTCAAAGCCAAGCTGGCTGCCTAAGGTCACGATCGGTAGTTACTGTTGATTTAGTAGCTGCTGGTGCACACACAGCAAGGGCTAGGGCTTGAAAAGGCGCTAGCCCTTGTTTTTTTATCGCCAGGCTGCTTTTTGGTGGCCCGGCATTACAGTCGATAAGAGTCGATATGAACGAGTTGGATTCTCTGGTCGAAAGCGCGCAGCAACTGTTTGCGCAGGCCCATACCCCCGCTGATCTGGAAAACGCCAAGGCGCAGTTTTTGGGCAAGTCGGGCAAGATGACCGAGCTCATGAAGGGCATGGCGCAGCTTTCCGTCGAAGAGAAAAAATCGCGCGGTGCCGCCATCAACGTGGCCAAGCAGGCGATTGAGGCGGCCTTGACGGCACGCCGCAAGGCGCTGGCCGATGCCGAGCTGCAAGCCCACCTCAAGGCCGAAGTGCTGGACGTGAGCCTGCCCGGCCGCCGCCGCGGCAGCGGTGGTCTGCACCCCGTATCCATCACGATGGAGCGCATCGAAGGCATCTTCGGCTCCATGGGCTTCGATGTGGCCGAAGGCCCCGAGATCGAATCCGACTGGTTCAACTTCACCGCGCTCAATACGCCCGAAGACCATCCCGCGCGCTCGATGCACGACACCTTCTATGTCGAAGGTGGCACCCAGCACGCGCCCAATCTGCTGCGCACGCACACCAGCCCGATGCAGGTGCGCCATGCGGTCCAGCACGTCAAGCGCTACCGCAACCTGATCGACGCGGGCCAGACCATGCCCGAGATCCGCGTGATCGCGCCGGGCCGCACCTACCGCGTGGACTCGGACGCCACCCACTCGCCGATGTTCCACCAGTGCGAAGGCCTGTGGATCGGCGAGAACGTGAGCTTCAAGGACCTCAAGGTCGTGTTCACCGACTTCTGCAAGACCTTCTTCGAGCAGGATGACCTGGTGCTGCGCTTTCGCCCCAGCTTCTTCCCGTTCACCGAGCCCTCGGCCGAGATCGACATCCAGTTCCAAAGCGGGCCGCTGGCCGGCCGCTGGCTGGAAGTCTCGGGCGCCGGCCAGGTACACCCCAATGTGGTGCGCAACATGGGGCTCGATCCCGAGAAATACATTGGCTTTGCCTTTGGCATGGGCCCTGACCGCCTGACCATGCTGCGTTATGGCGTCAATGACCTGCGCCTGTTCTTTGACGGCGACATCCGTTTCCTGTCGCAGTTCCAGTCATGAGCACGGAGCGGGCGGTGTTGCAGATCTGCAATGTGATCCCCAGCCCCCGGGCAGCATGCGCTGCCAGCCGCTCCCCATTGAAAAGCAAGAACGCCCGGCCTGCCGCTGCCCAAGACGGCGCAGCAGGCCTGAACGCCAAAGAGTCCGACTATGCAATTTCCTGAATCCTGGTTGCGCCAATACTGCAACCCGTCGCTGACCACCCAAGAGCTGGCTGATACCTTGACCATGGCAGGCCTCGAGGTCGAAGAACTCGACCCCGTAGCGCCACCGTTCACCGGCATCGTTGTCGGCGAGATCAAGGAAGCGGTGCAACACCCCGATGCCGACCGTCTGCGCGTCTGCCAGGTCGATGTCGGTGGCCCCGAGTTGCTCAATATCGTCTGCGGCGCGCCCAATGCGCGCGTGGGCATCCGCATCCCTTGCGCGACCGTGGGCGCCGAGCTGCCCCCCGGCGCGGACGGCAAGCCCTTCAAGATCAAGATCGGCAAACTGCGCGGCGTGCAAAGCTTTGGCATGCTGTGCTCGGCCAAGGAGCTGGGCATTACCGACGACCACGGCGGTCTGCTGGAGCTGCCCGCCGATGCGCCACTGGGCCAGAACGTGCGCGAATACCTGAACCTTGATGACACCTTGTTCACCCTCAAGCTCACGCCCAACCTGGCACACTGCCTGTCGGTCTATGGTGTGGCGCGTGAGCTGTCGGCGCTGACCGGCACGCCGCTCAAGGCGCTGTCCTTCCCGGCGGCGGCTGTGGCTTCGCAAGACAAGCTGCCCGTCAAGATCGAAGCGACCGACCTGTGCGGCCGTTTCTCCGGCCGCATCGTGCGCAACGTCAACACCCAGGTCAAGACCCCGCAGTGGATGGTCGACCGCCTGGCCCGTTGCGGCCAGCGCGCCGTCAGCCCCCTGGTCGATATCTCCAACTACGTGATGTTCGAGCTGGGCCGCCCCAGCCACATCTTCGATCTGGACAAGATCAGCGGTGGCCTGAGCGTGCGCTGGGGCAAGCAGGGCGAGACGCTCAAGCTGCTCAACGGCAACACCATCGAGATCGACGACTTCCCCAAGGTCGGCGTGATTGCGGACGCGCACGGCCTGGAGTCGCTCGCCGGCATCATGGGTGGCGATGCCACTGCCGTGTCCGACGACACCAAGAACATCTACATCGAAGCGGCTTTCTGGTTCCCCAAGGCCGTTGCCGGCCGCTCGCGCCACTTCAACTTCTCGACCGACGCGGGCCACCGCTTCGAGCGTGGTGTGGACCCGCAGTTCACCACCGAGCACATCGAGCGCATCACCCAGCTGGTGCTCGAGATCTGCGGCACGCCCGAGACCCAGGTGGCTGCCATGGACGACCAGCAGCCCAACATGCCTGCGCCCAAGACGGTGCAGCTGCGCGTGGCGCGTGCAGCCAAGGTCATCGGCATGCCGGTGACCCAGCAGCAGTGCCTCGATGCGCTGAACGGCCTGGGCCTGCCAGCCACCGTGGCGCAAGAAGGCGTGATCAGCGTGACCGCGCCTACCTTCCGCTTCGACATCAACCTGGAAGAAGACCTGGTTGAAGAAATCGCGCGGATGATTGGCTACGAGAACCTGCCCACCAGCAAGCCGCTGGCGCCGATCTCGCCCAAGCTGCGTGCCGAGAACTCCCGCAGCCCCTATGCCGTGCGCCATGCGCTGGCCGGCCTGGGCTACCAGGAGACGATCAACTTCAGCTTTGTCGAAGAAAAGTGGGAGCAAGAGCTGGCGGGCAACAGCCAGGCCATCAAGCTGCTCAACCCCATCGCCAGCCACCTGAGCGTGATGCGCTCGTCGTTGCTGGGCTCGCTGCTGCAGGTGCTCAAGTTCAATGTGGACCGCAAAGCTCAGCGCGTGCGCGTGTTCGAGCTGGGCCGCGTGTTCTTCAAGGACGACTCGGTCGCCGAGTCCGACACCACCGTCAAGGGCTTCCACCAGCCCATGCGCGTGGCGGGCCTGGCCTATGGCGCAGCCGACCAGCTGCAATGGGGCCGCAGCGAGACCAAGGTCGATTTCTACGACGTCAAGGGCGATGTCGAGGCACTGCTGGCGCCGCTCAAGCCGGTGTTTGAAGCGGCTGAGCACCCCGCGCTGCACCCTGGCCGCTGCGCCCGCGTGCTGCTGGACGGCAAGGCCATCGGCTTTGTTGGCGAGCTGCACCCCCAGTGGCGCCAGGAATGGGATTTGGCCCAGGCGCCAGTGATGTTCGAGTTGGCCCTCGATGCCGTGCTGGCACGCCAGGTGCCGGTGTTCGCACCGGTGGCCAAGCACCAGATGGTCGAGCGCGACATCGCTGTCGTGGTCAAGGAAACTGTCACCCACGCCCAGATCATGCAGGCCATCACGGCTGCCAGCGCAGGTGCTATCCTGCGCAGTGCCGTGCTGTTCGATGTGTTCCGGCCCAAGAAGCTCAAGGCGGGCGAAGAGGCCGCTGCCGGCAGCCTGGCCCAGGACGAGAAGAGCCTGGCCGTGCGTCTGAGCCTGGGCCATGACGAGCGCGCGCTGGAAGACACCGAGATCGAAGCGGCCGTGCAGGCCGTGGTCGAACAACTCACACAAAGCCTGGGTGCGCGTCTGCGCTGATCCCACACGCGAGGATTGCTATATGGAATTCACCGTTGAGAGCCTGGAACAACCTGCGCTGACCAAGGCGCAGCTGGCCGATATGCTGTTTGACAACATCGGCCTGAACAAGCGCGAAGCCAAGGACATGGTCGATGCCTTTTTCGACCTGATCTCGGAGAGCTTGATCAAGGGCGAGGATGTGAAGCTGTCGAGCTTTGGCAATTTCCAGGTGCGCATGAAGAAGGCCCGCCCCGGCCGCAATCCGCGCACCGGCGAAGAGGTGCCGATCGAGGCGCGCCGCGTGGTCACCTTCCATGCCAGCGGCAAGCTCAAGGATTCGGTGCAGGCCCCCGCCGACATGGAGTAACGCAGGCCCTGGGGGCGCGGCCGCCAGCAGTGCGTTGCACTGAAGGTCAAACCGTCGCCCGCTTTCGCCTATATGCAACACGGCCGCTTTCGCGGCTGTTTACAATTTGTCCATGGAAAAACAGCTGCCCCCCATCCCTGCCAAGCGCTATTTCACCATCGGTGAGGTATCGGTGCTGTGCGACGTCAAGCCGCATGTGCTGCGCTACTGGGAGCAGGAGTTCACGCAGCTGCGCCCGGTCAAGCGCCGGGGCAACCGCCGCTACTACCAGCACCATGAGGTGCTGATGATCCGCCGCATCCGTGAACTGCTCTATGAGCGCGGCTTTACGATCAGCGGGGCGCGCAACCAGCTCCAGTCACTGCCGCGCGGCCAGGCCATGCTCGATGCGCTGGAAGGCGACAGCATATTCGCACTGCAGGACGAAGGTGCTGATGCACTGGCTGCCGGCATGGCTGAAAGCGCTGAACCGCTGAGCTGGCAGCAGGCCGCGATCGAATTGCAAGAAATTCGTCGCATTCTTTCCGGGGACCCTGAAAACTAGGTATATAATTCAAGTCTTCGGAATGTAGCGCAGCCTGGTAGCGCACTTGCATGGGGTGCAAGGGGTCGCGAGTTCGAATCCCGCCATTCCGACCAAAAAGACAAGGACTTAGCTCGAAAGAGCTAAGTCCTTTTTCTTTTGTCCAAACAGGCTCTGGAGCCAACATCTGCCACCCATGTGCAGGCGCTGCGGCACGCCGGCGATATCATCGGTGCGCAAGCCCGCCGAGGCTTTCGGCGCTTGATGCCATCGCAGCGATGGCTGCGGTTTTCGCCCCTTTTTGCTTAGCCTGATCTACCGTGCCCACCACCCCCCTCCAAGGATTCATCCTGACCCGCCATTGGCGGGACGCGGCTGCGGGCACCGAGATGGAGTACTGGCTGGCGACCGATGCCGGGCCGCTCAAAGTGCTGCTGACGCGGCAGGTCTCGGTGGCGTTTGTCGAGGCGCGGCACCGGGTGGTGGTGCAGACGCAGCTGCTGGCCATGCCCGGTATGGAGCTGCGCGAGCTGGCCCTCAAAAATTTTCAGCAGGAGCCGGTGCTGGGCGTCTATGCCACGCATTACCGGCAGTTGGGCAAGCTCGCGCGCGGCTTGAAGCAGCTCGATGTGTCGCTTTTGGAAGCCGATGTGCGGCCCCATGAGCGCTATTTGATGGAGCGCTTTATCACCGCTGGCGTGCAGGTCGAGGGCGGACAGCTGCAAGGCAATACCGTGGTGGACTGCAGACTGGTGCCGGCGCCCGCCTACCGGCCTGCGCTCAAAGTCGTGTCGCTCGATATCGAAACCAGCCAGCACCAGGATCTGTACTCGATTGCGCTCGATGGCGTGGGCGAGCGCGTGGTGTACATGCTGGGCGATGCCCCGGTACCCGATGCACCGGCGCCCGATGCACCGGCGCCCGACGCACCGGCGCCCGACGCACAGGCGCCCGATGCACCGGCGCCCGACGCACCGGCGCCCGACGCACAGGCGCTCGCTGCACCGGCAGAGCAGGCTGAACCCACCAGCGATTTCAGGCTGGTGTATTGCGCCAGCCGCAAGGCGATGATCGAAGAGCTCAATGCCTGGTTTGCGCGCCATGACCCCGACGTCATCGTCGGCTGGAATGTGATCCAGTTTGACCTGCGGGTGCTGCAAAAGACGGCGGATGATTGCGCCACCCCGCTGCTGCTGGGGCGCGAGGGCCGGCCCATTGCCTGGCGCGCGCACCCGGGCAAGCAGGACTACTGGTTTGCGCCGATGCCGGGCCGCGCGGTGATCGATGGCATCGAGGCCTTGCGGGCGGCGGTGTGGAGCTTTCCGTCATTCAGCCTGGAGAACGTGGCTCAGGCCTTGCTGGGCGAGGGCAAGGACATTGGCGACGAGTACGACAAGATGGCCGAGATCGAGCGCCGCTACCAGCAGGACAAGCCCGCGCTGGCGGCCTACAACATCCGCGACTGCGAGCTGGTGCTGCGCATTTTTGACAAGGCCCAGCTGCTGCAGTTTGCGATGGAGCGGGCGCATGCCACCGGCCTGCAGCTGGACCAGTTTGGCGGCTCGATTGCCGCGTTCAGCCACCACTACCTGCCGCGCATGCACCGCCAAGGTTATGTGGCGCCCAATGTGGGCGATGTGCGGGGCAAGTCTTCGCCCGGTGGCTATGTGCTCGATTCGCGGCCCGGCTTTTATGACTCGGTGGTGGTGCTGGACTACAAAAGTCTCTATCCGTCCATCATCCGCACCTACCTGGTCGACCCGGTGGGCCTGGCCGAAGGCCTGCATGCCAGCGATACCGCATCGCTGATCCACGGGCCGATGGACACACGCTTTTCGCGCGACAAGCACTGCCTGCCCGAGATCGTCACCACGCTCTGGCGCGCGCGCGATGAGGCCAAGCGCACGAAGAACGAGCCGCTGTCCCAGGCGCTCAAGCTGGTGATGAACTCCTTTGCCGGGGTGCTGGGCGCGACGGAATGCCGCTTCTTCAACCCAGCGCTGATCTCGTCGATCACCCTGCGCGGCCATGAGATGGTCAAACGCACCAAGGCGCTGGTGCAGCAGCGCGGCTACGAGGTCATCTACGGGGATACCGATTCGATCTTTATCTGGCTGGGGCGTGCTCACAGCAACCAGGAGGCCCATGCGGTAGCCACATCGCTGGTCAGCGATATCAATGCCTGGTGGACGCAGGGATTGCGCGAGCAGCAAAACCTCGAGAGCTTTCTCGAAATCGAGTTCGATACGCACTACAAGAAGTTCTTCATGCCCACGATCCGGGGCTCGGACGTGGGCAGCAAAAAGCGCTATGCGGGCCTGAGTGTGGATACCGATGGCAAGGAGGCCATGGTCTACCGGGGCCTGGAGATGGCGCGCAGCGACTGGACACCGCTGGCGCGTCAGTTCCAGGAAGGGCTGCTCTCACGGGTCTTTCAAGGTGAGCCCTACCGTGACTTTGTCATCGACTATGCGCAGGCGACCCTGGCAGGCAAGAAGGATGATTTGCTGGTCTACCGCAAGCGCCTGCGCCACCGGCTCGATGCCTATGTGGCCAACCTGCCGCCGCAGGTGCGCGCGGCCCGCATGGCCGATGACTACAACCGGCGCCAGGGCCGGCCGCTGCAGTACCAAAGCGGTGGCTGGATTCGCTATGTGATGGGCAAGAACGGGCCCGAGCCCTTGGAAGTGCGCCAGTCGCCGATCGACTACGAGCACTACCTGAGCAAGCAGCTGCAGCCGATTGCCGATGCCATCTTGCAGCCGCTGGGGGAGGACTTCAACGGCCTCACCTCGATGCAGCAGGAGTTGTTCTAACGGCCTGCTGCAGCCGCTGATGGGAGCTGGGGCGAGCAGCGCAGGGGGGGGCGGGCCTGCGCTGCCGCGTTGATGCGCCAGAGCGGCTCAGGGCTTGGCGGCTGACTGCGCCTGGAACAGCGCATACAGCTCGTCCACCATCTGGCGCAAGGCGCGGCCAATGGCGGCGTATTCGTACTCGTTGAGGTTGGCCAGCGACGCCCGGCCCGATGGCCTGTCCGAGCCAAAGCCCCGGCCCGGCAGCAGCACAATGCCGGTCTCGTCGGCAATGCGGAATAGCATGTCGCCGGTCGAGGACTGCTGCACGGCCCATTCGGAAAACGCCTGGCCATAGAGCCGGCAGGTGACGCTCTGCAGGTCGATCAGGGTGTAGTAGTTGACGGAGTTGGGGTTGTGCAGCGGCGGCATGCCCAGCTCGCGGTACAGGGTGGCCTCGCGGCGGCGGATCAGCTGCTTGAGCGCCTGCTTGTAGGCATCGGCTTCATCGATCAGCGCAAACAGCGAGAACAGCACCATCTGCACCTGCTGCGGGGTGGATAGGCCGGCCGTATGGTTCAGCGCCACCACGCGGCTGTCGGCCACCAGGCGGTCGATGAACTTGAGCGAGCGCACATCGGGCAGCAGCGAGCGGTAGCGGTGGTCCAGCTCGACCTTGGCGCTCTCGGGCAGCTGGGCCAGCGCTTTGTCAAAGACGTTTTCCTTGTGCGCGGCAATCACGCCCAGGCGCCAGCCGGTGGCGCCAAAGTACTTGGAGAAGGAGTAGACCAGCAAGGTGTTGTGCGGGCAGACCGAGAACAGCGACTGGAAGTCATCGGCAAAGGTGCCGTAGACATCGTCGGTCAGTACCATCAGATCGGGCCGGTGGTCGGCAATGATGGTCTTGATGCGCTCCAGGCTGCGCTGGTCCATCTTGACCGACGGCGGGTTGCTGGGGTTGACGCAGAAGAAGATCTTGACGGCCGGGTCGCGCAGCTTGTCCAGCTCGGCGTCAGAGTACTGCCAGCCATTGTCCGGGTCGGCATGGATGGGCACCTCTTCCAGTGCGTACTGGGCCAGCTCGGGGATCTCGATATAGGGCGTGAACACCGGCATGCCGATGGCAACCTTGTCACCGGCCTTGAGCAGGCCGCTGATGCGCAGGCTCTCGAAGATATAGGCCATGGCAGCGGTGCCGCCTTCGACGGCAAACAGGTCGACCGACTCCACCGGCACGGCGCCGCCGGCCATCTCGCGCACGATGTACTGGCGCACAATCTTCTCGCTCACGGTCAGCATGCGCGGGGGCACCGGGTAGTTGCAGCCCAGGATGCCGTCCACCATCTCATGCAGAAAGGCAGCCGGGTCCAGGCCCAACTGGTCGCGCACATAGCTGAGCGCCTTGGCCAGAAAGCGCACGCCTTCCTGGTCGCGGTGCTCGGCGGTGTAACGCTCAAAGCGGCTCTCAATGCCTTCAATCTTGGCCAGGCCGCCAACCCCTACCGTCATGTACGAGTACGACAGCTCGGACTCGGCCGCCGCAAACAGCCCCAGGCGAAAGAACGCGCGGCGCGGCGTGGTCGCCAGAAAGTTCGGGTTGCCGCGACCGGCATTGAGCATCAGCCGATTGGCCTTGCCCGATGCCACCTTGATCAATTCATCCTTGAGCTCGAACGGGCTCAAATGGGCCAGACGCTGGTAGTCCTGAGACATGGTGCAACTCCTTGCAGTCGTTGATAAACGGGATAAACGGAAAGAGGGGAGGCGGTGCAGCGCCGCCTGGAAATCCCTGAAAAAGAGAGCGCAGCAGCGCCCCTCATGCAAACGCGATGACCAGCGGGCCCAGCAATGTCAGAAACACATTGGCCAGCGCATAGGTGATCGCAAACGGCACCGTGGGGATGGCGTTGCCCGCCTTGTCCAGCACCTCGCCAAAGGCGGGGTTGGCGCTGCGCGCGCCCGACAGCGCCCCAGCAAAGATGGCCACGTTCTCATAGCGCAGCACATACTTGCCAAACAGCATCGCAATCAGCAGCGGCACGATGGTCACCACCATGCCCATCAGAAAGAGGCTCAGGCCTTGCTCCATCACCGTGCTCACCGCCTGCTGGCCCGACTGCAGGCCGACCATGGCCACAAAGCCGGCCAGGCCCAGGTCGCGCAGCAGGGCAGAGGCGGCAGTGGGCATATTGCCCAGGGTGTGCTTGCGGCTGCGCCACCAGCCAAACAGCAGACCCGCCAGCAAGGCGCCACCGCCGCTGCCCAGGGTGATGGGGATGGAGCCGATGCGTAGCACGAGCAGCCCAATCAGCAGCCCGACAGTGATGCCCAGGCCGTGGAAGACAAAGTCCGTCTTGTCACTGGGAATGAGGATGGGGCCCACCGACTGCGCGGCGTTCTGAACATCCTGGGGCGTACCAAACAGGGTCACCACATCGCCTGGCACGATCAGCGTGGCGGGCGTGATTGGCAGCGGTGAGCCCGAGCGCGTCAGCGCCACCGCATAGACGCCATGCTTGAAATCGGGCGTGAGGCTGTCCAGAATGTCCTTGACGCTGCGGTTGAGGTACTGGCTGTTGGTGATGGACACATCACGGCGCACCATGACCACGTCCATGTCTTCGGCGCTTTGCAGCTCATCACCGATGTTGGCACCCAGCGCCACCACCGCCGCGCGCCGGCCCACCAGCAGCACAATATCGCCCGCTTCCAGCACCAACTGCGGGTCCACGCCGACCAGCGCATTCTTGCGGCGGATACGCTCGATGGTGACCGAGCCTTGCGGGGTGCTGGCCTCCAGCTCAGTCACCGTGCGGCCTGACTGCTTGACCTTGAAAATGCGGCCCACCAGATCGGGTGCCGCAGGCGATTCGCCCGCGCCATAGACATGCACGCCCTTGAGCATTTCCTGCTCGGCCTGGATGGCGTCGTCATGGATCTTGCGGCCGGTGAGCCACTGCAGCACATTCACGCACAGCAAGATGGCGCCGAACGAGCCAAAGATATAGGTCACCGCATAGCCAATCGCCACATTGGCCTGCATGCGCTGCACCTCGTCGGCGGCCAGGCCCAGCTTCTCGATGGCCGAGCCTGCCGTGCCGATGATGGCCGACTGCGTCATGCCGCCGGCAGCCAGCCCTGCGGCCAGCCCCTTGTCCAGGTGGAAGACCCGCGCCAGCACCACGACGGTGACGAGGCCCGAGATGGCGACCACGGCCGCCATCAGGATCTCCTTGATCGACTGCCGCCCCAGCGAGCGAAAGAACTGGGGCCCACTCTCAAAACCCACGGCATAGATGAACAGCGCAAACAGCACCGCCTTGATGCCCGAGTCGATCTGTACCCCCACCTGGCTGATCAACACAGCCGCCAGCAGCGAGCCCGCCACGCCCCCCAGCTGGAACGAGCCAAACCGCAGCTTGCCGACGCCATAGCCAAGTGCCAGCGATGCAAACAGCGCGATCTCGGGCGCCTGGTGCAAGATACCTCTGAGCCAATCCATAAGAGCCTTTCAGGTCAAAAGAAGGGCTGCTCTACCGGCTATATCCAAAGTCGCCCGGTGTACAGCTTGTTAGGAATTGTTTGCAATGGGGTGCTGCCACGTTAACCGAGTCCACGAAAATCTGTATGTAGGAGAGGGCTGACAAAGTCGTTGAATGCGCTGCGCTTGTCATAGATCAGAAATTGAACTTTTTCAAGGATTTAGCATGGCATACTGCATGCGCTGATCCGGTTTTCGGTGCTTGCTCTGTGCTGGCGCATCAGTGAGTGAACACCCGCATTGGGGCGATCCAGACCCCGTTTAAGCGTCGCAAGCGGGCTGGTCATTGCTGATTTTTACGCGCGTGGAAGCCGGCCGTGCTGATGTGTTCTTGCCACAGTACAGCCCATGTTTATAGATCTGATCGATGAGTGCAAGCAAGATTGGCTTGAATGACGAAAGCCGAATTTTGGTGTGCATGTTGCTGCGCTGGGGCTGCACCGCGCCGGTTCTCCATGCCCCGGATCAGCCAGCCGCTGCACGGTGCCTCCCTCGCCTGTGCCTGCTGGCGAGCTGAAGGGCGCGCTACCGGTTCTAAAAAGCGGTAGCGCGGACCGGCCAGGAGAGGCTTGGCCGGTCTTGGAGGGTGAGGGCCGCTTAGGCCGCCACCGCCGCCTGCTTGCCCGCACCACGGTAGCGCTCCAGCCAGTGGGCGTAAGGCGCAGGCAGCACCCAGTCCGGGCGGGCGGCCTTGAGCTGCTGGGCCAGCGTGTAGGGGTAGTGCGGGTTGGCCAGCATCGAGCGGCCCATCATCACCAGCGCCATCTGGCCTTCGGCTACGACGCGCTCGGCCAGCTCGGGGTCGTCAATGCCCCAGCTCGATGCGACAGGCAGGCCCGCTTCGCGGCTGACGCGCTGGGCAATCGGGGCCAGGAAGGCGGGCTCGCTCCAGGGGATTTGCACGCCGGGGATGACAAAGTTCACGCTGACATTGAGCAGATCCAGGCCGCCTTCGCGCATGCGGCGCACCAGCTCGATCGATTCGGCCAGGGTTTCCTCATCGCGGCCATCGTATTCAATGACGCCAAAGCGGGCGGTCAGCGGCAGGTTTTCGGGCCAGACTTCGCGCACGGCGGCCAGCGTTTCCAGCGCAAAGCGGGCGCGGTTGTCAAAGCTGCCGCCATAGGCGTCCTGGCGCTGGTTGGCGTGGGCCGAGAAAAAGCTCTGGGCGAGGTAGCCATGGGCAAAATGCAGCTCCAGCCACTTGAAGCCGGCGGCCAGCGCGCGGCGGGCGGCGGCTACAAAGTCGGCTTTGACGCGTTCGATATCGGCCAGGGTCATCTCCCGGGGCACGCGGCCCAGGTCTCCACCAAAGGCGATGGCCGACGGCGCAATGGTTTGCCAGGCGCGCGGGTCGCTCTCGGGAATATGGTCGTCGCCTTCCCAAGGGCTGTTGGCGCTGGCCTTGCGGCCGGCATGCGCGATCTGGATGCCGGGCACGGCGCCTGCCGCCTCGATGCCGGCGGCAATGCGCGCCAGGCCGGGCACATGGGCGTCATCCCACAGGCCCAGGCACGCAGGGCTGATGCGGCCATCGGCCGACACGCCAGTGGCTTCAACAATCACCAGGCCCGCGCCGCCCCGGGCGATCGAGGGGTAGTGCACCTGGTGCCATTCGTTGCTGAAGCCATCGGTGGCGCTGTACTGGCACATCGGTGGCACGGCAATGCGGTTGCGCAGGGTGACGTCTTTGAGGGTAAAGGGGGTAAACAGGGCTGACATGGCAATGCTTGGGGTGGAAAAATAAGGGATGGAACGGCCGCCGAAGCTGCCGCCCGCAGATCGCTTTCACATCTGCAAGGCGGGGGGCGCCAGCCCAAACAGGGGCTGCTCCGGCCGTCCATCGCCTGCAATTGAGGTGCTACAGCCATAAATCAAATGCTGGTTTTTTATGGCGGCCATATGCCTGGCTGATATCAGGCGTGCCCCTTGCTGCGGCTTTCAAAATGCGCAGCGCCACGCCTGGCATTGAAATTTTCCCCGGCGTCACCAACACCGCCATGGGCCAGCTCACACCCAGCACAAGCCCCGTGAAGACAAAAGACTGGAACGACACGCTGGAGAAAGAAATTTGGCGCAGCGACGCCAAGAAATCAGGCGACTACTGCAACGGCGGTAAAGCCTGGTATGCCGTAGGCTGGCGTAGCTGCCAAGGCGCTCCAGCGCAGCAGCCTGCTTGCTGGGACCACTACATCCAGTCGCCGCCCTGGGCAGCGCCATAAGCGCCGCAACCCTGTTGCTAGGCGCTCATGCGGCGATCCAGAGGAGCTGCTGCATGCGGCCCCCAACCGGGGCCGCTATACCTGGGTCGCGGAAAACAGCAGCTCGCGCAGCCAGCGCTGCGCCGGGTTGTGGTGGCTGCGCTCATGCCAGACGGCCAGCTTGCTAAAACCTGGCACCTCCACGGGCGGCTTGCAGACCGACAGCCCCTCCATGCCAGCGACCAGGCGGCTGGGCAGCACGGCGACCAGGTCGCTGGAGCGCAGGATATCGGGCAGCACCACAAAGCATTTGAGCGACAAGGTCACATCGCGGCGCTGGCCCAGCTTCTCCAGCGCTTCGTCCACCACGCCGTGGAAGCCGCCGCCCTCGTACGACACCAGCGCATGGTCCAGCGCGCAGAACTGCTTGACGCTGAGCTTGCGGCCCGCAGCGGGGTGGCCTTCGCGCATCACGCAGACATAGTGCTCCTGGAACAGCTGGCGCGCATGCATGTCCTGGGGGGTGTTGTCACCAGTCAAAAACGCCAGGTCGATATCGCCGCGCTCGAGCTGGCCCTGCACCAGGCGCGGCTCCAGCGGGATCAGCGAGACGCGAATGCTGGGCGCCTGGCGCTTCAAGGCCGCCAAAAAGGGCACGGCAATGGCGCGCAGCGCATAGTCGGTGGCGGCGATGCGGAAGGTGAGCCGGGCGGTGCTGGGGTCAAATACTGGCGGCTGCAGCAGCGCATCGATCTCGCACAGCATCTGCTTGATTGGCAGGGCCAGATCCAGCGCGCGCTGCGTGGGCACCATACCGCGCTGGACGCGCGCAAACAAGGGGTCGGCAAAGCTCTCGCGCAGGCGCTGCAGCATGCCGCTCATCGCCGGCTGGGTCAGCCCCAGCCTGCCGGCGGCGCGCGTCACGCTGCGCTCATCGAGCAGTGCGTCCAGCGCCTTGAGCAGGTTCAGGTCCATCTTCTTGATATCTCGCATGCTTATCGAAGTTTACATATGGCTAAATTTGGCTGATATTGTCGCGACCCAACCATGCCAGTGGGCGCTAAAGGATTTGCCAGATCGGAAGGTGTTTTCATAGGGAGATTACTTTTTTCTGCTGTGGATATTGAGAATGATTCTCTTTACATGGCTTATGATCCAGCCCCATGGAATTGTCTGCCTCCTTCACCCGCGCGTTATGGAGCGGTTTGCGCTGGCCCTGTGCCGACCTGCTGTGGGTGGCCTGGCCAGGACGGGCAGAGCATGTCCCAGTCTGTAGACATGTTGACGAGCTTGGTGACCAGCCCCTCATGAGCGACAGGGACTGATGGGCACCTACCTGGCCTGCCGGACGGTGTGGGCGAGCCGGGGAGTGCTGGACAGCCGCTTACAAACCATTTGGCCCTTTTTTGCATCTCGCGTGTCAAGTAAGAGGAGAAGCTTTGGCGCTTCGCTGGCGCACCAAGCGCAGCTGTTTCTTATCCCACCACCACGATGCCCTTATCCATGTACCCCCTTCCTAACGCACCCAGCGCCCACCCGGGCCTGTCCGTCCTGAGCCGCTTGCTGGCCGCCTTCTTTGGCGGCTATGCATTGGCGAGCGCCTTGGCCGTCTTTTTAGCGGCTGTGCTGCCCGCTGCCCGCGCCGAGGCCGTACTGGCTGGCATGCAGTGGAGCTTTGCGCTGCATGCGCTGGCGGCAGTGTGGGCGTTCTCGCCGGTCTCGCCGGGCAAGGTCTGGCTGGGGATTGCACTGCCCGCGCTGCTGCTGGCAGCGGGCGCTTTGGTGTTGGGGCGCTGACATGGGCAAGACCGTGATTGACAGGCGGCCGGGCAGCGGCGCAGGGCGGGGCGGGTTTCGCCAGGCGCAGGCCTGGCTGCACACCTGGTGCGGGCTGTGGTTCTCCTGGCTGCTGTATGCGGTGTTTCTGACCGGCACCCTGGCGGTGTTCCAGGAAGCGATTGGCCACTGGATGATGCCCGAGCACCATGCCGAAGAAGCGGCGCATGAGGCCGAGCAGGCGGCTGCCGAGGCCGCCGGCCTGGCCTCCAGCCGGGGCCAGCGCCTGGCCTGGGGCGCGGCCTTTATGGAAAAGCACCACCAAGGCGCCGAGATGTGGGAGATCTGGCCGACTGATGCCAAGGGCGGCGGCGAGCTGAAGGTGTACTGGTTTGACCAGCAGCGCCAATACGCCGATGCCGAGCTGGACACCCGCACGGGCGAGCCTTTGGACGAGCACCACCATGGCGCGATGCGGGCCACGATGGGCGGCGAGCATTTTGTGCATTTCCACTACGAGCTGCATGCCGGCCAGGCCGGGCTGTGGGTGGTGGGTGTGGCCGGCATGGCGATGCTGGTGGCGCTCATCAGTGGCGTGGTCACGCACAAGCGGATTTTTCAGGACTTCTTCACCTTCCGCGGCCGCAAGGGCCAGCGCAGCTGGCTCGATGCGCACAATGCCGTGGCGGTATTGACCCTGCCGTTTCAGCTGATGATTGCCTACACCGGCATTGCAATATCGGCCCTGACCTTTATGCCCGCTGGCATCTGGAGCCAGTACGGTACCGCGCCCGGCGCCGTCCAGACCTTTGCGGCCCAGCTGGGCGAGCCGGGCAAGCCGCCGCGCTCGGGCGAAGCCATGGCGGTGCCCGATCTGGAGAGCTTTGCCGCACGTGGCCAGGCGCTGATAGGCCAGCCCGTGCGCGCCGTGGTGGTCAACCACCCCGGCGATGCGGCGGCGCGCGTGGGCATCTATGGCTGGAACAGCGATGCCAACGCCGACAAGCGCCTGAGCCCCAACACCGGCATGGCCATGTTCTCGGCCGCCAGCGGCGAGCTGCTGCAGCTGCGCATGCCCGGCCAGGCCGAGGGCGGCGGCGCGTCGCTCGCGCAATCGGTGATGGGCGGGCTGCACATGGTCAAGTTTGGTGGCTGGCCGATGAAGTGGCTGTACTTTGTCTGCGGCCTGGCGGGCACCGCGATGATGGCCACCGGCGCCATCCTGTTTGTCGTCAAGCGCCGCAGCAAGCACATGGGCGAGTTTGGCAGCGCAACGGCTGCTGTCTACCGCCTGATCGAGGGGCTGAATGTGGCGGCCGTTGCCGGCCTGGGCGTCGCCTGTATCGGCTACCTCTGGGCCAACCGTTTGCTGCCGCTGGAGCTGCCGCAGCGCGCGCAGTGGGAGCTGGGCGTGTTCTTTGGCCTGTGGTTGGCCGCGCTGCTGCATGGCCTGCTGCGCGCGCCGGCCAAGGCCTGGCTGGAACAGATGGCGCTGCTGGCTGCGCTGTGCCTGCTGCTGCCGGTGCTCAACGCCGTGACCGTGGGTGACCACTGGCCCGCCCAGCTGCTGCGCGGCGACTGGGAAAGCGCCGGCGTGGAACTGGTCGCCTGGGCCTTTGGCCTGGCCGCCGTCTGGGCCTGCCGTGTGCTGTGGCGGCGCCGGGCGCTGGTCGCGGGCAATGCGGCGTCTTCCGCCGCCAACAACGTACAGGTGGGCGCATGAGCAGTTGGCAAGCATCGGCGTATGCACTGGCGCTGGCCTTTGCCGGCATGACGGCCCTGGCCTTTGCGATGGAGCGCCACCATGAGCAGTTGACGGGCGAGCGAGAAATACCACGGCGGCGCGGCCAGCTGCTGCGACTGCTGGGCAGCTTGCTGCTGGCGGCCGCCGCGCTGCCCAGTGTGGGCGGCTGGGGCGCCACCGTGGGGGTGGTGGCCTGGCTGGGTTGGATATCGGTCGGGTCACTGGTCGCCGTGTTGTGGATTGCGGCTGCGCCGCGCTGGGCAGCGCGTGCAGCGGTTGCGCTGGCGCCGCTGGCCTTGTGGGGTTGGTGGTGGGCCTGAGGGTCTGCTGAGAAATAGGTGGGGGAAGCAATGGCGGTTATGCAGAAGAAGTGGCTGGGCGTGGCTGAGGGAGACATCTCATGAAGGCCTCGCGTGTGGGAGTGGCAGCGGTTGCTGTGGCGGCGGTGGTGGCAGGCGCGCTGCTGTGGTGGTCGGGCCGCCCGGCCATGGCCTACCAGAGCGAGCCGGTGGCGCGCCAGGATATCGAGGCCACGGTGACGGCGATTGGCACCTTGCAGCCGCGCAGCTATGTGGATGTCGGCGCCCAGGTCTCGGGCCAGATCCTGAAGCTGCGCGTGCAGCCCGGTGCCGAGGTGGCCAAGGGCGATCTGCTGGTGGAGATTGACCCCAGCGTGCAGCGGGCCACCGTGGATGCGGGCCGTGCATCCCTGGCGGGCTTGCGTGCCCAGCTGGCCGAGCAGCAGGCCCAGCACCGGCTGGCGGGCCAGCAGCTGCAGCGCCAGCAGCAGCTGAGCGCGCACGAGGCCACGCGCGAGGAAGACCTGCAGACCGCGCAAGCCAACCTGGCGATGGCCGTGGCGCGCATGGACCATTTGAAGGCCCAGATCAGCCAGACCCAGGCATCGCTCAAGGCCGACGAGGCGCGCCTGGGTTACACCCGCATCTATGCACCGATGGCGGGCACCGTGGTGTCGGTCGAGGCGCGCGAGGGCCAGACGCTGAACGCCACCTACCAGACGCCCAATATCCTGCGCATTGCCGATCTGTCGGCGATGACGGTCTGGACCGAGGTGTCTGAGGCCGATGTGCGCCGCGTCAAAGAGGGCATGCCGGTCTACTTCACCACCTTGGGCGGAGCCGGTCAGACCAAGCCCCGGCGCTGGAAGGGCCAGGTGCGCCAGGTGCTGCCCGCGCCTGCGGCCAACCAGGCTCAGCCCGCCGGCAATGCGCAAACGCCGGCGCCAGCAACCAAGGCCGTGGCCTATACCGTGCTGTTTGATGTGGACAACGACGACGCCGAGCTGATGCCGCAGATGACGGCGCAGGTGGTGTTTGTCAGCGCCAGTGCCAGCCAGGCGCTGGCGGTGGCGCTGACGGCGGTGGAAGAAGACAAGGCCCACGAAGGCGCCCATGTGGCCCGGGTGCTGGGTGCCGATGGCCAGCCCCAGACCCGCAGCGTGAAGCTGGGCATACGCAGCCGCCACCAGGTGGAGGTGCTCGACGGGCTGGCCGAAGGTGAGAAGGTCGTCATCGGCGAGACCCCGCTCGAGCGTGGCCCCAGGTGGCTGCAATGGTGAGCGACGCGGCTGACCCCCAGCAGCCACTGATCGCACTGCGCGGCATTCGCAAACACTATGGCGACCCCGCCAGCGGCCAGCCGCTGGTGACGGTGCTGTATGGCATCGACCTGGACATTGACGCGGGCGAGTTTGTCGCCATCGTGGGCAGCTCGGGCTCGGGCAAGTCCACGTTGATGAACATCCTGGGCTGCCTGGACCGGCCCAGCGGCGGCAGCTACCACTTCCAGGGCCAGGATGTGGCGCAGTTCGACTCGGACGCGCTGGCCTGGCTGCGGCGCGAGGCCTTTGGCTTTGTCTTCCAGGGCTACCACCTGATTGCCAGCGAAAGCGCCAGTGAGAACGTGGAGATGCCGGCCATTTACTCTGGCCTGCCCAAGGGGGAGCGGGTGCAGCGCGCGCAGGCGCTGCTGCAGCGCCTGGGCCTGGGCGAGCGCCTGGGCAACCGGCCCAACCAGCTCTCGGGCGGGCAGCAGCAGCGCGTGTCGATTGCGCGGGCGCTGATGAATGGCGGCCATATCATCCTGGCCGACGAGCCCACCGGTGCGCTCGATTCGCACAGCGGTGCCGAGGTGATGGCGCTGCTGCGTGAGCTGGCCGCTGCCGGCCACACCATCATCCTGATCACGCACGACCGCGATGTGGCGGCGCAGGCGCAGCGCGTCATCGAGATCAGCGATGGGCGTATCGTGGGTGACAGTGCCAGCCAGGCCGAGGCAGCGCCTGCCGCTGCCGGCGCTGCCGCAAGCGCCGACACAAGCACCACGTCAAGCACAGTTGCCAGCGACAGCACCCGCATGCAGCTGGCGCCGGTGCCCCAGGGCGGCAGTGCCTCGGCCGCGCCGCTGGTCGCCGAGCTGCTGGAGGCCGCGCGTTCGGCCTGGCGCGGCATGCGCATGAACCGCGTGCGCACCAGCCTGACCCTGCTGGGCATTGTGATCGGCGTGGTCTCGGTGATCGTGATGCTGGCCATTGGCGAGGGCGCGCGGCGCAAGGTGGTCGAGCAGATGGGCACCATGGGCACGGCGATTCTCTACATGGGCAGCAAGCCGCCAGCGACCGGCGGGCCGGCCGGCCAGATCACCGAAGAAGACCTGGCCGCTGTGCGCGAGCTGCCCGAGATACGGCGCGTGATGCCGGTGATTGGCGACCCCATCACCGTGCGCTATGGCAATGCCGACAAGCAGGTCTATGTGTTTGCCTCCAGCCAAGAGATGCCGCTGGTGCACCACTGGAAGCCCAAGCTGGGCCGCTACTACACGGACACCGAGGACCGCGATCTGGCGCCGCTGGTGGTGCTGGGCCACAAGGCGCACCAGCATTTCTTCCCCGACAAGCCCAATCCGCTGGGGCGGCAGCTGATCATCGGCACCTCGGCCTTTGAGGTGATTGGCGTGATGAGCGAGCGTGGTGCCGATTCGGGTGCGCAGAATTACGACGACATGGTTTTTATCCCCTACCAATCGGGCCGGGCACGCGTCTACCAGGCGCAGACCCAGCCGGACTATGTGGTGGTGGAGGCGATGTCGTCTGACGTGGTCAACGAGGCCGAGGCGGCCATGCACCGCGTGCTATTGGCGCGCCATGGCGGCCGCGAGGACTTTGGCATTGGCAATGCCGCCGCTCGCATCCAGGCCGAGGCGGCCACGCGCCAGAGCATGGCGGTGATGCTGGGGCTGATTGCTGCCGTGTCGCTGGTGGTGGGCGGCATTGGCGTGATGAATGTGATGCTGATGACGGTGCGCGAGCGCACGCGGGAGATCGGTATCCGCATGGCGGTGGGCGCACGCCAGAGCGATATCCTGCGCCAGTTCTTGACCGAGGCCAGCCTAGTGACCTTGTCCGGTGGCACCGTGGGCCTGGTGGTGGGCGCGCTGGTAGGCGCCGTGCTGGTGCTGGCCGGTGTGCCGGTGGTGTTTTCCATCCGGGCCATGGCCGGTGCCTTTGCCTGCGCGGTGGTCACCGGTCTGGTGTTTGGTTATATGCCGGCCAAGACGGCTGCGCGCCTGGACCCGGTACGGGCCCTGGCAGGAGAGTGAGTATGCAGATCTTCCCAATCGCCAGCGCGCTGGCAGCGGCCCTGGTGCTGGCCGGCTGTGTGTCGGCGCCCACGCAGGTGCAGCAGGCGCAGTTGCAAGCCTTGGATGTGCCGGCCCAGTGGCAGCGCAGTGATGCAGCCCAAGGCGATGCCGTCAGCCAGGGCTGGTGGCGCAGCTTTGGCAGCGCGGAGCTCGATGCGCTGGTGGACGATGCGCAGCAGCGCAGCCTGGATGTGGCCGCCGCCATGGCCAGGGTGCAGCAGGCGCAGGCCAGCGCCCGCTATGCAGGGGCTGAGCTGTTGCCTACGGTCAATGCCTCTGCCCTGGCTGGGCACCAGGGCCGGCTGGGGGGCCACGCCGAGACGACGGGCCGCAACCTGTCGGTCGGCCTGGCCGCCAGCTATGAGCTCGACCTCTGGGGCCGATTGCAGTCGCAGCGTGATGCGGCAGGCGCTGCGCTGCGCGCCAGCAGCTTTGACCATGACACGGTGCGCCTGTCGGTCACCGCCGCAGTGGCAGATGCCTGGCTGCTGAACGTGGGCCTGCGTGAGCGCGGTGAGATTGCCCAGCGCAATCTGCAAATCGCCGAGCGCCTGCTGGCGCTGGTTGAATCCAAGGCCAGTTTTGGCGCGGCCACATCGCTGGAGCTGGCGCAGCAGCGCGGCCTGGTGGCGGCGCAGCGCCGGGCGCTGGCGGCGCTGGACCAGCAGCAGGACGATGCCCAGCGCAGCCTGGCCTTGCTGCTAGGCCAGGCGCAAGGCCCTGCTGTCAGCCAAAGCAGTGTGCTGGCCTTGCAGGTGCCCCGCATCGACCAGGGCCAGCCTATCGCGCTGGTCACCCGCCGGCCCGACATTGCCCGTGCCGAGGCCCGTTTGCAGGCGGCCGATGCGGACCTGGAAGCCGCACGCGCCGCCATGCTGCCCCGCCTGACCTTGACGGCCGAGCTGGGTGCGCAAGGCCGGCAGCTGCAGCGTGTGCTGGACAACCCGCTGTACGCGCTGGCCGCAGGCCTGGCTGCCCCCATCTTTGATGCCGGCCGCCTGGCCGCCAACCGCGACCTGGTGATGGCCCAGCGCGAGGAGCTGCTGCTGGCCTACCGCCAGAGCATCGTCCAGGCCTTCAGCGATGTACAGACCGCGTTGAACGCCGTGGCCGGTGTGCAGCAGCAGGCGCTGGCGCAGGAGGAAGAACTGCGCCAGGCCCGCAGAGCGATGGCGCTGGCCGAGGCCCGCTACCGCGCGGGGGCCGAGACCCAGCTGGTGCTGCTCGACACGCAGCGCTCGCTGTACCAGGCGCAGGACCTGGCGGTGCAGCTGCAGCAGGAGCGCCTGCGCGCCAGCGTGGCCTTGTACAAGGCGCTGGGCGGTGGCTGGGGCCAGGTGCAGGGCGAGGCCAGCAAGGGCTAGCGCTTTAACGCGTCTGGCCAGTCAACGCCGCCAAGGTGTTGGCCAGTGCCGTGCGGGCGCGCTGGCCATGGGCGCCGCCCACGCGGCTGTCCAGCAGCTGCACCGCCTGCTGCAGCTGGGCGGCGCTCAGCCCGGCGTTCAGGCTGATGCGCATATGCGATTGCAGCTGTGATTCAGCTCCCGGCAGTGCCGACAGCATGCCGACGGTGGCGAGCTCGCGGCTGTGCCAGTCGAGGTTGTCGCGCTCAAAGATGGCGCCAAACAGGTGCGACTGCAGGTACTCACCCATCGCAGGCGCAAAGTCAAACAAGGGCCCTTGCACGGGCGCGCCCGCCAACTGGGTCTGGTTGGCGCGGCCGGCAGCGCGCAGCGCATCGCCTTGCGCAATGGCGCGGCTGGGTGGGCAGCCGGGTGCATCGACAATGCCGCTTTTTTCGCGCTGCTGCAGCAGCTGCATGAACGCGCTCAGCGCATTGAGGCTGCGCGGAAAGCCGGCATAGGCATAGAGCTGCACCAGCACTTCGCGGATATCGCTGATAGTCAGGCCGGCTTCCAACCCCGCCTGCAGGCTGGAGGTCAGCCGCTCCATGTCGCCTGCGGCCGCAAACGCTGCGATAGGCAAGATAGCCTGCTGCTGGGCGCTCAGCACCTGCGAGGGCGATGGGCTTTGGCCGTTGGCAGCGCAGGCCTGTGCGCTCGCGGCTGCCGGGCGGGTGGCCGTGCTCTGTGCTGATGAGTCACCGGCCATCACCACCAACCCGGTGGCGCACAGCAGCTGCTGCAGGTATTTAGCGGGGGTTGTATTGCGCATCGCTGACAAGCTCCTTCCAGTCGGCGTTCTTGCCGTTCTTGAGATAGGTCACCGCCATATGGCGCATGCCGGTGGTGGTGGCGGCCCCATGCCAGTGGCGCACATCGGCATCGATCCAGACGACATCACCGGCCTGGATGTTTTGCCGGGGCTGGCCGTCCTGCTGTATCCAGCCTTTTCCATCGGTCACCACCAGCAGCTGCCCGACAGGGTGGGTGTGCCAGGCCGTGCGGGCCCCCGGCGCAAAGTCGACCATGCCCACGCTGCCATGCTGCGCGCTGTCGCCCGCGGCCTTGATGTCAACGGCCACATGGCCGCTGAAGTTCTGCGCCGCGCCGATCATCGTGGCTGGTGTGCCGGCGGGGCTGATATGGATGCCCTGGGCTTGGGCGATGCTGCTGCTGATCAGCATGGAGGCGCCTGCTGCGATCAGGTGTTTGCTCATGCGGCCTCCTGTGGCGCACAGTGCAGGCGGATGTCAGGGATTCGGGTGGGCACGTGCGTGCCTGTGTTGCTGTCAGTGTGCATAGTCAACTCCAGGGAAGGGCCGCTGGCGCGGCTGGGTGGTCCATGGCTTGCATGCTAGAGGTGGAACGACTTTTGATTGAGCCCTTTGGGGCGCATGCCGCCATGAGCGGGGCTCATGAATGGGGCCTCTACGAGGGTGAGTTGTGATCAAGCCCAGTCATCTGTTGAGCTGCAAAGCGTTGAGCAGCAGCTAGCAAGCCCTACGCAAGCGGCAACAACATCCATCGTTTGGTATAAGGTGCAGCGGTTCTACTACTTTGAGCGATTGCATGAACGGACCGCTGATAGATACCGTCATTTTTGACCTCGGCAATGTGCTGATCCAATGGGACCCGAGACACTTGTACCGAAAGATTTTTGGCCTGGACGTTGCAGGTATGGAAGCGTTCTTGGCAGAAGTGTGCAGTCCTGATTGGAACGAACGTCAGGACCAAGGCAGGCCATGGAGTGATGCCATTGCAGAAGCTATTGAAAGGCATCCGTCCCAGGAGGCGAACATTCGCGCCTACTACGATCGATGGGAGGAAATGATGCCTGGTGCGAACAACGATGTGGTGGACATTTTGAGGGAGCTCGGGCAGCGGCATCTGCGCTTGCTGGCACTGACCAACTGGTCTACCGAGACCTTTCCTATCGCGCAAGCGCGGTTTGACTTTCTCAACTGGTTCGAGGGCATCGTTGTCTCGGGTCACGAGCGACTTGTAAAGCCTCAAGGCGAGATTTTTGAGCTCACCATCCAACGATTCGGTTTGAGCCCCAGATCCACCCTCTTCATTGATGACAGCCTGCGTAATGTGGAAGCGGCCAGGCGTGTGGGGCTCAATGCCATCCACTTTGTGGGAATTCATGATCTGCGTGCTCGGCTCAGAGAGGCTGGGCTGGATCTTTCTTAAACGTCTGCCACGCGACGCTTGTTGGTGAGGCTATTGGTTGCACCGCTGCCTGAAACAACGTTCTCGCCAAACCCAAGAAAGCCCGCTGATACCCGCAGCGGGCCTCGCAACGACCACCGCCATCCTGCCCATCAGAAAGCAAAGAATTCCCGCATCTCCTCCAGCAACTGTGCCGGCTGCTCTTCAGCAATGTAGTGGCCGCAGTCGAGCGCTTTGCCAGTGACCTCGGTGGCCGCTTCGCGCCACAGGTCCAACACCGGAAAGCAGCGCCCCACGGCGCCTTCCGCGCCCCAGAGCACGCGCAGCGGGGCCGTCACTTGGTGGCAGTTGGCACGGTCTGCCCGATCGTGCTCCAGATCGATGCCGGCGGATGCGCGGTAGTCCTCGCAGATGGCGGTGGCGGTGCCTGGGATGGTAATGCAGCGCAGGTACTCTTGCAGCGCCTCGGGCGCGAAGGCAGCCAGGCCGGCGTGGCGGCGCCCCATGACATCGCGGATATAGGCGGCGGGGTCGGCGTCAATCAGCCGCTCTGGCAGCGGTGCTGGCTGGATGAGGAAGAACCAGTGCCAGTAGGCCTTGGCGAAGGCTTCTGTGGTTTGCTCGTACATGGCCAGGGTCGGTGCAATATCGAGCAGCATGGCGCGCGTCACCCGGCCCGGGTGGTCCAGCAGCAGCCGGTGGGCCACGCGGGCGCCCCGGTCATGGGCGGCAAGGCGAAACTGCGCAAAGCCCAGGCGGGTCATCATATCGGCCATGTCCTGGGCCATCGTGCGCTTGCTGTAGGCGGCATTGTGCGGGCTGGCCCCGGGGCGGGCTGAGTCGCCATAGCCGCGCAGGTCGGCGCAGACGACGGTGAATGTTTCGGCCAGCGCCGGCGCCACGCGGTGCCACATCACATGGCTCTGCGGATGGCCATGCAGCAGCAACAGGGCTGGGCCGGTGCCTGCTACGCGGCAACGAATCACGGTGCCGTTGACGGGCACATCGCGGGTGTCAAAACGCTCGAACATCAGGCTTTTCCTCCAAGGCTGGCCGGTGGCTGTGCGCGTGGCGTAGCGCCCAGTTGCTGGCGGGTGCGTAGGGCCACATCTTGGAGCCAAGGATAGGCCGCCCAGTGGCGTTGCGCAAAATGCGTGATCTCCGCCTGGTACATCAGCGACATGCCGATGAGGTCTCTGCGTTCGAGCTGCATGCGGTGGTGGCGCTCCGACAGGCTAAAACGCGCGTCCACGCTCGGGCTCTTGACCTGGAGGGTCTGCAGGTCGATATGGACCTGTGAGGTCTCCAGGCTGCCTGCATCGGCCACAAGCTGGGCGATGTCTGCCTCAGGCAGCATGACCAGCAGCAGCTGGTTGTTCATCGCATTGGAGTAGAAGATTTCTCCGAAGCTGGGCGCGATGATGGCCTGAATGCCGTACTGCTGCAGCCCCCAGACGGCGTGCTCTCGGCTGGAGCCGCAGCCAAAATTGGCGCCAGCCACCAGCACCTCGACATCGGCGCGCTCGTGCTGGTTCAGCACAAAGCCTGGGCGCCGGTGGCCTGCGGCATCAAAGCGCAGGTCGTACAGCAGGCCCTTGTCCAGCCCGGCCTTGTCGATGCCGTGCAGAAACTGCTTGGGCATGATCTGGTCGGTGTCCAGGTTCTCGATGGCCAAGGCGGCCATCTTGCCGCTCAGGATATGTTGCTCACGCATGGCGGGTCTCCAGGCGGCGAACGTCGGTAATGGTGCCGGTGATGGCAGCGGCGGCGGCCATCGCAGGGCTCATCAGGTGGGTGATGGCGCCGCGTCCCTGGCGCCCCTCGAAATTGCGGTTGGTGGTGGATGCGCAGCGCACGCCGTCAGCGAGGATGTCGCCGTTCATCGCCAGGCACATGGAGCAGCCCGGCTCCCGCCATTCGAAGCCGGCCTCCAGCAGCAGGCTGGCAATGCCTTCTGCTTCTGCCAGCTGCTTGACCGCGCCGGAGCCCGGCACCACCATGGCGCGGACCCCTTGGGCTACCTGGCGCCCGCGCACCACCTCGGCCACGGCCCGCAGGTCTTCAATGCGGGCATTGGTGCAGGAGCCGATAAAGACATGCTGGATGGCGATGCCTTCGAGCGGTGTGCCTGCGGCCAGCCCGGTGTAGCGCAGTGCTTGCTCGGTACTGCGGCGCAGGGGCCCAGCGGCCTGTGTCTCGGGATCGGGAACCGCGCCACCAATGGGCGCGACCTGGTCCGGGCTGGTGCCCCAGGTCACATGCGGGGGTACATCGCTGGCGTCAAAACGGTGCTCCACATCGAACGCCGCGCCTTCATCGCTGCGCAAGCTGGCCCAGTGCTGCAGGGCGGCCTGCCGGAGGGGGCCGTTCAGGTCTGCGGAGCGCGCAAGCACATAGTCTGCGGCCTTCTGGTCGGGCGCAATCAAGGCGCCACGGGCGCCTGCCTCGACGGCCATGTTGCACACGGTAAAGCGGGCTTCGATCGACATGGCGTCAAATGCCGTGCCGCAGAACTCGATGACATGGCCTCGGGCACCCTGGGCGCCGATATGGCCGATGACCATCAGGATCAGGTCCTTGGCGCTGGTGCCCAGCGGCAGCACGCCATCGACCTGGATGCGCATGTCCTTGGCGAGCCGGTACACCAAGGTCTGCGTGGCCAGCACATGCTCGACCTCCGAGGTGCCGATGCCAAAGCCCAGCGCGCCCAGCGCACCGTAGGTGGTCGTGTGCGAATCGCCGCAAATGACCACCATCCCCGGCCGGACCATGCCGTGCTCAGGCGCCACCACATGCTCGATGCCTTGCAGCGCATCCTGGGTGTCGAACAAGGGGATGCCGTGCTGCTCACAGTTCTTGCGCAGTTTGCTGGCCTGCAGCGCGGGTGCGGCATCGCGGATGACCCGGATGGCGCCCGGGTCGGTCGGAATCACGTGGCTGACGACAGCCATGTTCTGGCCGGGCATCAGCACATTGCGCCCTTGCGCGTCCAGGCCAGCAAAGGCCTGGGGGCTGGTGTACTCGTTCATCAAGTGCAGGTCGCAGAACAGCAAGACGTTGTGCGCGTCGAGCTGGGCGACGGTATGGGTGTCGACCAGCTTGCGGTAAAGGGTTCGGTGCATGGGGGGTGCTCTGTGTACGCGATGGCTCCGAGTCTCACAGCTGAGGCGGAAATATACAATGCGCTGCAGAGCACGACTTTCGGTCGCTGGAGTTACGAATGGATGGATTTTCTGACATCGCCTTTTTTGCGCTGCTCAGCAAAGAGGGCAGCATGCGCAGCGCGGCCCAGCAGCTGGGTGTCACAGGTCCCGCCGTCAGCAAGCGCCTTGCAGCGCTCGAAGCCCGGCTGGGCGCCCGGCTGATGCAAAGAACCACCCGCCGCATGAGCCTGACGCCTGAGGGTGAGCGCTATCTCGTCGAAGGTGCGCGTCTGCTCTCCGAGTTGGGTTCGCTGGAGCGCGCCATTGGTGGGGCAGCCGCTGTGCCGCAGGGCCTGTTGCGGGTCAACGCCACCTTCGGCTTTGGCCGGCGGCATATTGCGCCGGCGCTGGGGGCCTTTGCACGCCGCTTTCCGCAGGTCGAGGTGCAGCTGCAACTGAGCGACCGGCCTGCCGACCTCCTGGAGGACCGTTTCGACCTGGTCATCCGCATGGGCGATATGCCGGATTCCCGCTGGACGGCCAGGGTGCTGGCACGCAACCGCCGTGTGCTCTGTGCCTCACCGCGCTATCTGCAAGCAATGGGCGCGCCATTGTCACCGCAGGAGCTGACGCGCCATGCCTGCCTCTTTATCCGCGAGGGCGACGAGGCGTTTGGCACCTGGCATCTGCGCAATGGCGCGCAGACAGAAACCGTGAAGGTGAGGGGGCCGCTGAGTGCCAACGATGGAGAGTCGGCCACGGCCTGGGCGATGGCCGGGCACGGTATCTTGATGCGCTCGGAGTGGGAGGTCGGCCCGCTCGTGCGCGCGGGCCAGCTCCAGCAGGTGTTGCCGCAGTGGCGGCTGCCACCGGCCGATATCTATCTGCAGTTCCAGGGTGGCGCCCATCTGCCGGCCAAGACCAAGGCGCTGGTGGACCATCTGGTCGAGGTGTTTGCGCCGCAGCGCCCGCCGGGGAGGGCGGATGCCAGCTGGTGATGGGCGATGCAAGGCGGGCTGTGGACTCGCGGGGAACTTGCCTGGGATGGAGCAAGCCCTGCGAGTGCCACAGCCCTGAACCAAGACTACTGCGCCAGCACCCGGAAGGTCAGCGTGTAGTTGTAGCCATAGGTCGGCGCGGCAGCGCCTTCAGGGGCCGGGGCACGGTGGCGCACCAGGGCCATGTAGATGCCCGGTTTGCTCGGCGTCCAGCTGATATCGCCTTGCGCGTCGGTGCTGAGCTCATCCACGCTGTTCTGGCCTTGCAGGTCCATCGCTGAGCGGTAGATGCTGACCTTCTGGTCAGGCAGCGGCTTGCCATCAAAGTGCACCGCAAAGTTGAATTTCTCTGCGGCGAACACGTCGCTGGGGTGCGTGCTGGGCACGATCTCCAGCCCTTTGCCGTAAGGCTTGATGGGGGTGGGTGCGCCGGCGGTGACGTAGGCCTCGGAAACCGACAGTGACTGGTAGTGCACCTTCATTACGCCACCTTCGGGCATGACGGCCTTGGGGTCGCGCACGACGATGGTTTTGCCATTCACTTCCCAGCTGCGAAAGATCGCACCCAGGCGCGGGCCGGTAGAGAGGCGATAGCTGCCTTTTTCGTCGGGCAGTTTTTGCTCCGCCACTGTGCGGGTCTTGAACTGGTGCACCTCGCCAAAGGGCAGCACGGTGCCTGAGGGCGTGGTGATGCTGAACGGCGTGGCGCCAAATTGGACTTCGGACAGGAACAGTTTTTCTGCAAAGCCCGCATCCACACTGAGGGTGGACTTGGGCTGCACATCAAACAGGCTGGGCAGCAGAAAGGGCATGTGGGCCTGGGCGGCGTTCAGGCTGAACGTCGCGGCAAGCGCAGCAAACAGGTGGCGCGCTTGCATGGCTTACTGGCCTGCCATGTCGGCTGCGTTGACCACGCCGTCGCCATTGCGGTCGGCGTTCTTGAAGGTCTTGTTGGCGATATCGATTTCCTCTTCGATGCTCAGCTTGCCATCCTTGTTGGTATCGAGAATGTGGAAGCGCACATGGGCCTGCTTGATGCTGGCTTCGTACTGCTGATCGGGCTTCTTGCCTGCGGCGGCATATTGGGCCTTGAGGCGTCCCTCAAACTCGGCCACGTATTCGTCCTCGCTCAGCCAGCCATCCTTGTTGGTGTCGGCGGCGACAAAGCGCTGTTTGCGCAGGGTGTCGTATTCGTCCCGGGTGACGACGCCGTCGCGGTTGGCGTCATAGCCGCCCATGAAGGCATTGTGGCCGTGGCCGCCCACGGGCGTGGCCGGGCCCTTGGCTTCGGTCTTGGCGGCAGCGGCGGGCGCTGCGGTCTTGCTGTCGTTGCCGTTGTTGCTGGCGCAGGCGCTGAGCAGCGCGGCGGCTGCAGCGGCGGTCATGGCGGCGGAAAAGCGGTTCATGCTGGGGTCCTTTCGTGGTGGGAGAAAAGCTTAGAAATTGACGTTCAACGACACGGCGTAGGTGCGGCCCGGGTTGGTCAGCAGCTGGATGTCGCGCTGGTCCTTGGCAACGGAGGGCTGCAGGCTGCGGCTGCTGGCGTAATCCCAGTAGCGCTTGTCCGTCAGGTTGTAGATGCCGACATTGAGGCGCGCGTTCTTGTTGATCTGCCAGTAGCCCGACAGGTCGAACAGCGCATAGCCGGGCACGCGGAACTGCGCGATGCTGGAGTCGGCAATGTCGGTGCCGGCGTTGGTATAGCTCTCGCGGTTGGTGGCCTGGGCCTGCTTGCCGGCGACAAAGGTGCCGGTCATGTTGACGCCCCAGGCGCGCATGGGCGCGTCATAGCCCACGCCGATGACGGCCTTGCGTGGCTGGACGGTATCCAGCGGCACATCCTTGTCACCCGCGTAGTTGGATTTGGAGGTGCCATGGGCCAGGCCCAGCGCCCAGGTCGAGTACAGGCCCTTGACGGCGGGTGCCCATTGGCCATGGTCCAGGCGGGCGCTCATCTCCAGGCCATAGATCGTTGCCTCGTCGCGGTTCTCGGCCTGGTAGATGGTGCCGATGTGGGCCGGCACATTGCTGAACTTGTCCGGCGCGCTGGCGCGGGTGTAGCGGGTGTAGCCGATGAAGTCCTTGTAGCGCGTGTAGAAGGTCGAGGCATTGAACAGCACGCCGTCGGCGGGCGATCCCTTGACGCCCAGCTCAAAGGCGTTGCTGGTCTCTTGCTTGAGGTTGCTGTTGCCGATCAGCGCGTACTGGGCGGAGCCCGCGTAGTTCTGGTCCATGTTCCAGGAGCCGAACACTTCACCGGCCGTAGGTGTACGGCCACTGCGCTTGTACTGGCCGTAGGCCATGAACTTGGGCGTCAGTTCATAGGTCAGACCCATACTCGGGCTCCAGATGGTGCTGCTGAGGTTGCTGTACAGCTTGGAGGCCGCGTCTTCGGTCAAAGCGCCTTCGGCAAAATCGCCCAGGTGCTTGGGTTCGACCTTGACCCGGTCCACGCGCAGCGCCGGGATCACGCCCAGGCGCTTGCCGCCCACGTCAAAACCGATGTCATCCTGGATGAAGGCGCCCAGGCGCAGGGTGTCGGTGTCGGGCTGTGGCTTCATGTAGCCAGGCACGTTCCAGGGGCGCTCCTGGCTCTGCGTCTGCGCGTTGAAGCCAAAGCTGATGCGGTGGCGGTCGATGCGCTTGTCGCCGGTGGTCGAGAGGCCCCAGGCCTTGGTCTTGTTTTGCGACAGGTTGCGCGTAACGGCGCCGCTCGCCAAGGTGGTGGTGTCGGTCACGTCTTCGGTATCGGTGTTCTGGAAGAACAGGCGCGTGTCCAGCTGATCGACAAAGGCGCTGCT
The DNA here is from genome assembly GCF_049601575.1 of Comamonas sp. 23. Taxonomy (NCBI): domain Bacteria; kingdom Pseudomonadati; phylum Pseudomonadota; class Betaproteobacteria; order Burkholderiales; family Comamonadaceae; genus Comamonas; species Comamonas sp. 23. The sequence continues at coordinate 1,775,895 of NZ_CP187127.1, forward strand.
GGGCGTCCACAGGTGCGACAGCTGCAGCGTGTTGCGGCTGGTGTCGCTGTCCTGCATATTGTTTTGTGTGATGGCGCTGTTGTCGGTGCTCCAGCCATAGAACTGGTTCTGGTTGCTGCGTCGGTACAGGTCGGCAGACAGCTCCAGGCGGTTCTCGGCATCGATCTGCAGGCCGCCCTTCATCAGCAGCGCGTTGGAATGCCAGTCTTCCGGCGATGCCTTGATGCCCAGGGCGCTGTTGTTCTGCGTCTCCTTGCCATCGCGGCGCGAGAAGGCGATCAGGCCATCGAGGCTGCCCGATTTGCCCGCTGCAGTGATGCTTTCGTTCCAGGAATGGTCGGCCGAGTCAAAGCCGAGCTTGCCGCCGAAATAGCGGGTGTTGCCATTGCGCAAGAAGTCGCTGGCCGACTTGGTCTTGAAGCTGACGGCGCCGCCAATGCCGCCCGCTGCGCGCCGGGCCGTGGTGGTGCCCGACTGGATGCCGACCGAGGAGAACATCTCGGGGTCGATAAAGTCGCGGCCAATGCCAAAGGTGTTGTTGCCGGCGCGGCTCACATAGGGGCGGGTGCTGGCGTCGGGCATTTCAATGCCATCCACATCCATGCCGATGCGGTTGCCTTCGATACCGCGAATGTTGTAGCCCGTGGTGCCCGAGCGGTCAAAGCTGCTGCGGTTGCGGCTGGTACCCGATGCCGTGCCGGGGGCCGACACCAGGGGCTGGTAGCGCGAGATGTCCGCCATGCTGTTGGCTTTTTCCAGCTCCTCGCCGGAGATCACGGTCACCGTACCGGGGGCCTTTTCGGCCTTGGCCTGCACCGTGACTTGCGGCATCGTCGATTCTGCTTGCGCCAGTTGCACCAGTTGCATTGGCTGATCCGGGGCAGCCTGCTGCGCAAGCGCACCGGCAGACACCAGCGCGGCGACAGCGGCGGCCAGGTAACGGGGTTGGAGAGTGGAAGTGGCGCGCGCAGAGATACGCTGCGCCTGGGAAGAGGTGCGAGAAGCCATAGGGTCCAGCCAGTTAAAGCAAGGGGGAAGAAAAGACTGCTGGCTACTGACCTGGGCTGCATGCGGATGATGCAGGCTGAGGGGTCTGCTGCGGAACCCCTATAAGGGGTGGTGCAGGAGGCCCTGGTGGCATGGTGTTGTTATTGCTGGCGCCTGTAAAACGCCATTCTACATAAAAATGATTATCATTTGCGTTGAATTTCTTGCATGTGCTTAGTTCGCAACACTGCGGGCAGATCGGCTACGTTGGCCACCTCGCTGTGCCGCAATGCATCCACCACCACGCGCATCGCGGGCGACATGCCGCGCCGGTGCGGGTAGTAGAGGTGGTAGCCGCTGAAGGGCTGGCACCAGTCGTCCAGCACCCGCAGCAGCTCGCCTTGCGCGATATGGGGCGCGGCCATGTCTTCGGGCACATAGGTCAGGCCGTAACCGGCCAGTGCGGCGCGCAGCATGGCTCGGCTGCCGTTGAACACCCATTGGCCTTGCACGCGCACCTGCACGGCAGCGCCGTCTTTTTCCAGCTCCCAGGCCATCAGCCCACCATGGGTGGGCAGGCGCATCGTGATGCACTGGTGGGCGGCCAGGTCCTGCGGCGTCTGGGGCGCGGGCATGCGCTGCAGGTAGTCGGGCGTTGCGACAATCGCCATGCGCCAGTCGGGCCCGATGCGCACCGCAATCATGTCCTTGGCGACCTGGTCACCCAGGCGTATGCCCATGTCAAAACGCTGCGCGACGATATCGCCCAGTCCATAGTCGACATTGATCTCGATGGACACATCCGGGTAGCGCTGCATCACCGGCGCGAGCTTGGGCCAGAGCACGGTGTTGGCCGCATGCTCGGCCGTGGTGATGCGGACATGGCCGCGCGGCGTGTCCCGAAAATCGCTGAGCGCGGCGACGCCCGATTCAATCTCGTCAAAGCCCGGGCCGATGCGGGCCAGCAGGTAGGCGCCCGCCTCGGTGGGCGAGACGCTGCGCGTGGTGCGGCTGAGCAGGCGCACGCCCATGCGGGCCTCCAGGCCCCGGATGGTGTGGCTGAGCGCCGACTGCGATACGCCCAGTTGCGCAGCGGCCTTGGTGAAGCTGCCTTCCCGCGCGACCGCGACAAAGGCCAACAAGTCATTGATGTTTTCGCGGGGCATGGCGGGGTCCTGCTGGGGGCTGGGTGGCGTTGCTGAACGTCATCGTCATTTTCATAGGGTGGGTGGATCGGACTATATGGAATATGATCAACACGCTGATAACGCGAGTCCAGATGAAGCGCGCAGGGCCAGCCCGCATGGCAGGCCTGAAGCTTCGCTGCTGATCGCACCGAAAAATTCAATGAGAGGATATGACACCATGAAAAAGCCTGCTGCACGCCAACTGCCCGCCCTGGTGCTGGCCACCGTCCTGGGTAGCCTGGCCTTGGCCGCGTCTGCCGCGCCCCTGTCGTTTCTCAACCAGACCATCACCGCCAGCGTGCCGGCCAAGGATGTGCCCGCGCTGCGCAAGGCCGTGGGCGATGTGCTGAACAATGCCGCTGACAAGAGCACCACGCAGTGGACCAGCAGCCATGGCCCGCGCCACCGCCAGGTGCAAATGGCGCTGACCCCGCTGCAAACCAGCCAGACCCAGAAGGCCGATACCTGCCGCCTGCTGAATGTGGAAGCCAGCCGCCCCAACGGCAAGCTTAAGGAGGAGTGGCAGTTCTGGTTCTGCAAGCAGCCCAATGGAACCTGGAAGGCCAGCGCCCAGTAAATGCAGGAGCCGGGTCGCAGCTGCCTGGTGCGGTAGGCGCGGCCCGCTGCCTTGTCTGACAGCGCCCATCACACCATGGGAGGGAGAGACCAATGACGAACAAGAAGAACCTGCTGCCTGCGCGCAAGCTGGGCACGGCATTGTTGGCGGGCGTGCTGGGCCTCAGCACCATCAGCAGCGCCATCGCCTGCACGCGGGTGGTCTATCTGGGCGCGCATGACCAGGTGATCACCGCCCGCTCGATGGACTGGAAAAACGACATCACCAGCAACCTCTGGGTCTTGCCGCGCGGCATGGAGCGAACCGGCCAGGCAGGGCCCAACTCGCTGCGCTGGACCTCTCGCTACGGCAGCCTGGTGACCTCGGGCTACGACGTCTCCACGACTGACGGCGTCAACGAAGCGGGGCTGAGCGCCAACCTGCTGTGGCTGGCCGAGTCGCAGTACCCGGCGTTCGATGACAAGAGCAAACCGGGCCTGACGATTGCCGCCTGGGCCCAGTATGTGCTCGACAACTTTGCGACCGTGGCCGAGGCTGTCCAGGCGCTGGAGCAGCAGCCCTTCACCATCGTCTCGGACAATGTGCCCGGCGAAGACCGGCTCACCACCTTGCACCTGTCGATGTCGGACGCCAGTGGTGACAGCGCCATTGTCGAGTACATCGGCGGCCGCCAGGTCATCCACCACAGCCGCAGCTACCAGGTGATGACCAACTCGCCCACCTTTGACGAGCAGCTGGCGCTCAACAGCTACTGGAAGCAGATTGGCGGCACCGTCATGCTGCCGGGCACCAACCGGGCGGCCGACCGCTTTGCCCGTGCGTCGTTCTATGTGAAAGCCGTGCCGCAGGCCCAGGAGCCCAACAAGGCGCTGGCCAGTGTGTTCAGCGTGATCCGCAATGTCTCCGTGCCCTATGGCATCACGACCCCGGACCAGCCCAATATTTCCTCGACGCGCTGGCGCACGGTGTTCGACCACAAACGCAAGCTCTATTTCTTTGAATCGGCCCTGACGCCCAATACCTTTTGGGTGGACCTGAAGGCGCTGAACTTCAGCCGCGACACCGGCAAGGTGATGAAGCTCGATCTGGGCCCGAACCAGAACCATGCGTTTGCTGGCGATGCCACGGCATTGTTCCAGCCTTCGGAGCCGTTCAAGTTCTTGGGACTGCAGTAAGGCGTTGCTTGACGAGGTCCGCCATCTGGCGGGCCGCGCAGGCTGTTCAGCTCACACCGCCCAACGATGGGGCTCGCCGATAAAGCGCTTTAACTGCTCGGTGAACACGCGCAGTTTGGCACTGGGCTCCACTGGCGCGCGCAGCAGATGGATGTCGGAATGCAAGCAGGTGCTGTCGCTGGGGCCGGCAGTCAATTTCAGCAGATGCCCCGTGGCAATGTCGTTGCCTACTACCCAATCGGGTAACAGCGCAATGCCCACGCCCGCCAGCGCAGCCAAGCGCATGGCTTCAAAATCATCACAACGAAAAACGGCCTGGTCTGGCAAAACGCCATGTCCGAGAAAGTCAGACCAGCCCAGCAAATCTGCGCCATGCAGTTTATCGATGAGCTGGTAGCTTGGTAAATCGTCCAGAGATTTTGGAGCGCCCACTGCGGAGATGTACAAAGGGCTGGCACACAGCGTACGGATTTGCGTGGCGATCTTGGTGGCGACCAGAGAACTGTCCGGAAGTTTGCCTATCCTTATCACCGCATCCAGGCGCTCAGCCACAGGATCTGCAAGCCGCTCTGTCAAATCCAGCTCCACGCGCAATTGAGGGTGGGTCTTGGCCAGCAAGGCCACCACAGGAATCACGTACCGCTTGCCGAAGGTGGGAAAGCAGGCCACGCGCAAAACACCATGGGCTCCACCACTCAGGGCCGCAATTTCCTGTTGCGCATCTGCCAACTCGTCCAGCACGCGCTTGGCTCTGACAAGCAGCGCAGCACCAGCCTCGGTCAAGGTGATGAGCCGGGTAGAGCGCCTGAAAACAGGCGTTCCAAGACGCGCTTCTAGCGTGTCAATGCTGCGCGTGATCGACGAGGGGGCGACCCCCATGCGCCGAGCTGCTGCGGAGAAGCTGCCTTCACGGGTAACGTGGACAAACACTTCCAAAAACTCGGCGATGCGCTCAGCGCCCATATTTGCATTTCCCGCAAAACCGTTAACGAATTCTGGCCAGTTATCAAGCGGGGTCTGGCCCCGTACCATCGAATCCATTGTAGTTGAGCTGATTTCGCTCGAAGAAGGAGTCGCAAGTTGATGAAAGCCGTTGTTCAGAATGTCTTTGGTGGTCCTGAGACGCTCAAGATCGAGGAATTGCCGATTCCAGAGGTACGGCCCCATGACCTGTTGGTGCGAGTCGGTGCTGCTGGCGTCAACCGGGCCGATGCCTTGCAGCGCATGGGCCGCTATGGCCGGGCCAACTTTGGCGACTCCGAGCTGATGGGGCTGGAGGTCGCAGGCGAGGTGGTTGACCTTGGTGCATCCGTTTCGGGTTATCAAATAGGTGATCGGGTGATGGGGATCGTTGGTGGAGGGGCCTACGCCGAATTCGCCCGCATGGACCACAGGATGGCTATGCCAATTCCGCGCGGAATGGACGATGTGCGAGCAGCAGCGATTCCCGAGGTCTTTGTCACTGCCCATGAAGCGCTATTTCACTTGGGCCGTCTCGAAGCGGATCAGTCCGTCCTGGTGCATGCCGCCGCTGGAGGGGTTGGCTCTGCTGCCGTGCAACTCGCCCACCGCGCTGGTGCTCGCATCTTTGCCAGCACTTCCGCTGAGAAGCTGCAGCGCGTGTTGGCCTGGGGTGCAGATCGGGTCATCGACTACCGCGCCGAGAGCTTCCAGCAAGTGATCGACGCCGATACCGATGGCCAAGGCGTCAACCTGGTTGTGGACTTTATTGGTGCGCCGTATCTGGCCGCCAACATCCATTCGCTGGCCGAAGGCGGGCGAATGATCCAGGTGGGCATTCTCGGGGGCGGCAGCGGAGGGGAGTTGCCATTGGACCGTGTTCTCTACCGGCGTCTCTCCATCATGGGGACGGTGATGAAAAGCCGCTCGCTGGAGGAGAAGTGCGCCATGGTGGAACGCTTTTCAGAACGGTGGCTAGCGCTGTTCGACGACGGAAGGCTGCATCCCGTTGTTGACAGTGTCTATGCACTTGAAGATACAGAAGCGGCCCATCGCCGATTGGAATCCGGTCAGGCAGTCGGAAAAATAATCCTGTCAACGGCAGCGCTGGGAAATGACCGGCTGGCTCAAGAGTAGAAGAGGGGAGCCATCATGCCAAAAACCATTCTGCAAAAGGTTGACGCATGCATGCATCGTTACCAGCTGCTGGCAATGACCTGGTGCTGTGCATTTGCAGTATCTGCCATCTACTACCACCAGCCGCTGCTGCCACAAATGGCGGGTACTTTTGGCGTTTCACTCGGCAACGGAAGCTGGATAGCCACCATCACGCAACTCGGTTATGCGCTGGGCCTGCTGCTGTTTGTCCCTCTGGCGGATCGGATCGAGCCGCGCACCTTGGCCGCAAGAACCATCAGCGTCAATGCGCTTGCACTGCTGGCCTGCGCTTTTGCCCCCAGCTTTACCTGGTTGCTGATCGGCTGCGCCGTGGTCGGCATGACCGCGATCACCGCGCAAATCATCATACCGACGATGGTGAGCGCGTCTGCGCCGGCAGCGCAGGGAAAGGTGATTGGTTCGCTGTTGGGTGGACTCTCAGCAGGGCTGTTGTTGGCCAGAATGCTGAGCGGCTATGGAGGCGCAGAGTTTGGCTGGCATGCCATTTTTGCAGTCGCTGCGGCGCTCAATGGTGTCATGCTTTTCATGGTGTGGCGCACGCTGCCGGTGTTACATCCCCAAGCATCGGTGTCTTACGCAGGACTGTTGAAATCCATGGTCACCATGCTGCGAGAAGAACCCCTTATCCGTCTGGCATCTGCCTCGGGTTTTTTGATGTTTGCCGCATTCAGTGCCCTCTGGGCCTCATTGGCCAGCATGCTTTCTCAGCCGCCTTACCATTTCAATCCTGCAGCCATTGGTGCGTTTGGATTTGTCGGCTTGGTGGGTTTGTTTGCTTCCAAGAAAATTGGCATGCTGGTGGACAGGTTCGGCGCCGAAAGAACCATTATTTATGGCTGCAGCCTTATCGCATTGGCCTATGTCTTTGTGGCCCTCTGCGGCTTGAGTCTGGTCTGGTTGGTGGTTGGCATGGCGTTGATGGATGTGGGAAATCGAGCCGGATTGGTGGCCAATCAATCCAGAATCTTTGCGACACATCCCGAGGCCAGGAACAGGACCAATACGATTTTCATGGTGTCCTATTTTCTAGGTGGTGCCGCCGGCGCTGCACTGGGTGGCTACAGCGCCCATGTAGATGGATGGCATGGCCTGGCATTCGTCGGTATAGCGCTTACCGCCATTGCTGGGGTGATGAACTGGGTCGCTCAAGCCTCGTATGGTCTCAAGGTCTTGAAGGGTTGAGCTTGCGTAGTGCCTATCCCGCCCGGTATTGGCGGCTTGACACGCTGATCGCGTTGCCGTCCGGATCCTTGGTATTGGCAAAGGCGTAGCCATTGGCCTGGTGCACCGGGCCAAAATCCAGCCCCTTTGCGGCGGCCTTGGCCACAAACTGGTCGACATCGGCCACGCTGAACGAGAGCTTGAGCACCGCAGAGCCAAATTTCAGGCTCTTGGCGGCCTGGTGAACCAGGATCTCCGCGCCGCCATGCAGGGGTTGGAGCGCGATCAGGCCATCGACCACAACGCAGTCGGAGGTGTAACCAAAGTGCCTCACATAGAACTGCGCCGTGCGCTGCATGTCTTTGGCGTAGATGAGCAGGGTGGTGAGCGCGATGGTCATGGCGGGCCATTATGGCAGCGCTGACCGCGCCTGCGACGGCGCGCGCACGGAGGCTGGCGACCCCACTGGCCGTTGGCCAGCACCCCCACGCTCGTTATTTCACAAAACTGTTGCCGAAACGCCACTTATTAATATTGAGTATGATACTGATTCGTATTTGAATAAGTATCATGGGGCCGTTTTGGCCAGCAGCTGTGCCCGCGTTTACCGGGGCGGCGCTGCCAGGCATTCGCGGATTTCAGGCGGTGTACAGCCCACGCCATCCACGCAGGAATCCATCTGACGGTGGCAGCGCTCAGTGTGCTGTGCGCTTTGGCAGCCTGCACTCCAAGCTTCGCACGCGCTTTGCAGCGCTGTCTCGTCCCGTCGTCGCTTTTTTATCGGACGAGAGCACTCTTTCATGTCTTCTTTCACTTTCAAGCCGCGCCGCACCGTGCTGGCGCATGCGGCGGTCTGCCTGGGCCTGGCCTTGCACATGCAGGCGACGATGGCGCAAACCGCCAGCTTCGATATTCCGGCGCAGCCGCTCGCTAGCGCGCTGGCCCAATTTGCCCGCCAGGCGAACCTGGGCTTTACCGCCGCACCAGCCGCAGCGCAGGGCCGCCAAGCGCCCGCCCTGCATGGTGCGCAGGATGTGTCGCAGGCTTTGCAGGCCTTGCTGCAGGGATCGGGCCTGCAGGGCCGGGTGGAAGGGGGCGTGTTAATGGTGCAGGCAGCCGCGCCTGCGCCCGCTGCCGCAGCATCGGCTGCCTCTCCATCTGCAGCGGGAGGCGAAGTCACGCTGTCGGAGGTGACGGTGCGCAGCAACCAGCTCGGTGAGATCACCGAGGGCTCGGGCTCTTACACGCCTGGCGCTGTGGCGACGGCGACCCGCCTGGTGCTGACGCCGCGTGAGACGCCGCAGTCCGTCAGCGTGGTGACGCGCCAGGTGATGGATGACTTCCAGCTCCACTCGATTGACGATGTCATCAACCACACGCCGGGCGTGAGCATCGTGACCTACGACAGCGAGCGCACCGAGTACTACGCGCGCGGCTTTGCGATCCAGAACTTCCAGTACGACGGCATTCCGATGGCGCGCAACTCGGCCTATTCCGCGGGCAATACCCTGACCGATATGGCGATCTACGACCGGGTGGAAGTGCTCAAGGGTGCCACCGGGCTGCTGACTGGCAGTGGCGATCCAGGCGCCACCATCAACCTGGTGCGCAAGAAGCCGACCAAGGAGTTCAGTGGCCATGCCAGCATCAGCGCCGGCAGCTACCAGAACTACCGGGGGGAGCTGGACGTCAGCGGCGCGCTCAACGACAGCGGCAGCATCCGCGCGCGCGGCGTTGCCACCTACCAGGACAAGCACTCGCAGCTCGATCGCTACGAGCGCAAGACGGGCGTGCTCTACGGCATCGTCGAGGTGGACCTGACGCCCCAAACCCTGCTGACGGTGGGCGCCGACCGCCAGGACAACAAGCCCACGGCATCGACCTGGGGCGGTATTCCCTTGCTCGATGCGAGCGGCCATTTCAACGCCATGCCGCGCTCGTTCAACAACGGCGCCGACTGGAGCCACTGGGACCAGTACACCCGCACCGCCTTTGCTACCTTGGAGCATTACTTTGACAGTGGCTGGGTCACCAAGCTGCAGCTCAACCACCAGATCAACGGTTACGACGCCAACCTGGGCGCCGCAGCCGGTGGCAACCCCGATCCAGTGACCGGTGCCGGCGTGCGCATGTGGAAGGGCCAGTACATAGGCCGCACCACCAGCGATGCGGCCGACCTATATGCCAGCGGCCCGTTCTCGCTGCTGGGGCGCAGCCATGAGCTGGTGGTGGGCGGCAGCCTGGCCAAGCGCCGTTGGAAAAACGATGGCTACTACAACGACAACAGCGGCTTTGACGGCGTGGTGGACAACTACTACCAGTGGAATGGTAAGGTGCCTGCCCCGGTGTGGAACAGCGCGCCTGACTACAGCGATGACGAGAGCACCTATGAGAACGGCCTCTACACGACCGCCCGCTGGAACCTGCGCGATGACTTGAAGCTCATCACCGGCGGGCGCCTGTCCAACTACAGAAACCGGGTGCAGGAGCAAAAGGAAAAGAATGTCTTTACGCCCTACCTGGGCGCCGTGTATGACCTGAACCAGAACTACTCGGTCTATGCCAGCTACAGCGGCATCTTCAAGCCGCAGTCCTACCAGACCGAGCAGGGCCGCACCTTGGATCCGCTCGAGGGCAAGAACTATGAGCTCGGCGCCAAGGCCTCGTTCTTTGGCGGCCGGCTCAATGCCAGCGCTGCTGTCTTCCAGACCTTGCAGGACAACTATGCCGTGGAGAGTGGCGGCATCACCCCCAGCGGCAACCCCGCGTACCGTGCAATCCAGGGCGTCAAGACCCGGGGCTGGGAAGCGGAGGTGTCCGGCCAGATCACGCCCGCCTGGCAGATCCAGGCCGGTTACTCGCACAGCATTGCGCGCAAGGACGGTGAGCGTGTCTCCACCCTCACGCCGTCCAACCAGTTCAACCTCTACACCAGCTACAAGCTCGCTGGCAGCCTGAGCGGTTTGACCCTGGGTGGTGGCGCGCGCTGGCAGGACAAGACCTGGGGCAGCATCAACGTGCCGACCGGTGGCAATGCCGTGCACACCGTGCAGAACTACTGGGTCTGGGATGCCATGGCCCGCTACGACTTCAACAAGCAGCTGTCCGCCTCGCTTAACATCAAGAACCTATTCGACAAGAAGTACTACACCATCTTCAGCTGGTACAGCACCTACACCTGGGGCGAGCCGCGCACGGTCAACGTGAGCCTGAACTACAAGTTCTAAGCGCCGCTGTAGTCAACGCATGCACCACCGGTCTGCAAAGGCTGGTGGTGCATTTTTCTGGGGGCAAGGCGGCCCTTGCTCAATGCTGGCGACGCGCAGAGGTCTGCCGATACATCAATGGCAGCCACGGGATACATATAGACCAGTGAATTGGAAACAAATAAATACATTTACACTGGCCGGTGTATGAGGTCTGCGCCACAGACCGCGACAAACCGGATGAAACGGTCATTGATTCACGTTATTTGACCTTCATCATGTGTTTCCCCAAGCTTTGCTAAATAGACTTCGTCTTTTGCTTTATCAGCACGATCAAATGTATTGATGGTGCCTAACATGATTGCCAAGGAAGTGTTATGACTCGTCAGCGGAACGCCCGGAACATCGTTGTTTCCTCGGCCATGTTGCTGGCCACCTCCAGCCTCTTTGCCCAGGGGCTGATCACGGTGTACCAGAACGATTTTGAAACGCCCAACGCAGCGCAGTACGCGGCAGAGATTTGCAAAGATGGCGGTGGCACCCCGGCGGGGAGTAACAACTACGGGACTTTCTCTCAAAATTACAGCGATCCGGCCAACGGCTTTTCGTTCGTTCAAGTCAAAACGGCCGATCGCCTGTGTACCAAGGCGGTCAACAATCCTACCGCCAATGCCAGCCACTCGCCGGCTTGGCAAGGCACCGGCTATGCCGATGATTCGCGCCCTTTGAACCGATTCACGGGTGGTATTGTTCGTCAGTCCGGTGACTATCGGCACCGAGAGGCGGTGGGCCTGGTTTTTCCGACACAAGGCCAGCAGTTCATGGATCTGTCGATGGATTGGTCTGGGCTTGCCGTGCAGCTCGATGGCGCCAACCCCGCCAACCCTGGCGACTTCTACAACAAGCTGTGGATCAACAGACCGAACAAAGACTACAGCGTCAAATTCCGTTTCTACCGGCTTGAAGCTGGTGACAGCTTTGTCTTGGTGGATAACGCGGCTGCGGAGTCTTCGGTGAATATCAATGCGGTGCCTGCCAGCCCTGTGCGCACAGAGGTGTTTTCTTTCTCCAGCGCTTCGCCGGATGGCCTGTCGTTTGACTGGCATGCGATGCACTATGCCTTGGATATGGCGAACATGGGCTTTAACAGTTCAACCCAGCGCCTGGGCGTGGTCTGGGAGCTGGAGACTGACCAGTCTTATGCGGCCTTTGACAATATTCTGGTAACTGCCTCACAGGTTCCAGCCGCCGAGGTGGTCAAGGGCGTTGATGATGAGCACAGCTTGCCCAATATCTCGGATGCCTTTGCGATTCCCGATGTCACCGCCAACGACTATGTGGAAGGCGGCGGCAGCGCCATCAACAAGGCATCGGTTCAGTTGTTGAGCGCGCCGCAGTATGGCGCGCTGAGCATCCCCGATCCCAGCCACCCCGAGCTGATTCTCTACACACCCGACGGCGTGTACTTTGGCGATGTGACTTTCCAGTACAGGGTCTGTGATACGTCGACCCCTACGCCTGCCTGTACGACCGATCCTGTCACCGTGACCTTGCACATTCCTGCCAAGGTCACGCCACCCGAGCCGGCTGCGCCAACGCCTGTACCCGGGCTGGCTGGTTGGGGCATCGGCTTGCTGTCGATGCTGACGCTGGGCCTGGCCGGGTTCTTCAGCAGAAAGCGCCACACTGCCTAGTGGCCAAGCCCTCTTCGGAGGGTTTTTTTCATGCTGACTAACGCACTGATCCCAGTTGAGGCCGCAATGTGAAGTTAAGCCTGGCCTAGCCTGTGCGCCGTTGCCCCAGGTGCTTGCTGAGAAAGTCGATAAAGGCGCGGGTCTTGTGCGGCAGGTGGGGGCTGTTGGGAAAAACAGCGCTGATCGACTGGCGTGGCAGGCTGTAGCCGGGCAGCAGCTGCTGCAATGCGCCGCTGTGCAGGTCCTGCTCGACCAGCCAGGCCGGCAGCACCGCGATGCCCAGCGATGACAGCGCCATCAGGCGGATAGCGGCGGAGGTGTTGGCATGGTGGGCGGCGCTGCCTTTGACCTCGGTCTCCTTGTCCTGGGGGCCGCGCAGGATCCAGTGCGTGGGGCTGTGAAGATTGCTGTTGGCAATCCAGGGGAGCGGGGCCAGATCAGCGGGCTGCCGCACCGGATGCCTTTTGAGCAACGCAGGCGAGGCGACGAGCACGATGTCGTAATCGTCCAGTTTGCGGCTCTTGAAATCCGAATCGGCCAGGCTGCCCAGGCGCACCACCAGGTCGAGCTTTTCTGCAATCAGGTCGCTCAGCGAGGAGTTGGTGTCGTAGCGGATGGAGATGGCCGGGTACTGCTGCACGAACCTGGCCACCAGCGGCAGGATGTAGCGCTCGCCATATTCGCCCGTGGTGCTCAGGCGCAAGGTGCCTGAGATGCGCTTGCGGCCCTGCATGGCCATGTCAAACTTGCTCTCCAGCTGGCCGACCAGCTCCTTGAACTCATCGTAGAAGTTCTGGCCCGCTTCGGTCAGCGCAATGCTGCGTGTGCTGCGCAGCAGCAGCGTGACGGCCAGGGCCTCTTCCAGGGCTTTGACATGCAGGCTGGCCATGGCCTTGCTGATGGACAGGTAATCGGCCGCCTTGGTGTACGAGCCCAGCTCGACAACGGCCAGAAAGGTCTGCACGCGGTGCAGCTGGGTGGAGAGAGCGATGCGGTTCATTGTTCAATCTGGCCAAACAAAGTTTCAAGCATAGCGGTATCGACGGGCCGCGCAGCCCTGCCTACCATCCTGGGCCAAAGGGATCCAAGATGACGTACCGCTACCGCATTGCCACCGTGTTCTTGCTGGGATTTTTTATTGACTGCATCAACATCTTCATGCCCGCCGTGGCCTTGCCACGCATGGCCGCCGCGTTCCAGATCGGCAGCGCGGCCAGCGCCTGGGTCGCGAATGCCTACATCCTCGGGCTGACCCTTGTCATTCCGCTCAGTCCCTGGCTGGCCAGCCGCTGGGGCGCTCGGCGCATGCTGGCAGCATCGATGCTGGTGGTTGCGGGGGCTGTTTGGGCATGCGGCGAGGCCAGCAGTTTTGGCCAGATGGTGGGCTGGCGCTTTGTGCAAGGCATGGCTGGGGGCTTGCTGATCCCTGTGGGCCAGGCGATGACCTTCAACCGTTTCCAAGGCGCCGAGCGGGCCCGCATCTCGACCCTGGTCATGGCAGTGGCCCTGCTGGCGCCCGCGCTGTCTCCCAGCCTGGGCGGCTGGATCGTGGATCAGGCCTCCTGGCGCTGGGTGTTCCACGCCAATATTCCGCTGGCCCTGGCGGCCGCTGCGTTGTCATGGCTGTGGCTGCGCGAGGAGCCCAGGCCAGCGCAGACGCGGCCCGACCTGCTCGGCCTGCTGCTGATCAGCGCCGCGCTGGCCAGTGCCTTGCTCGGCATGTCGCTCTACGGTGCGGGCCAAGCGGGCGTGGTGGCATTGGCTTGTTTGGGGGCTGCGCTGCTGTTGGCCCGCCTTTATGCCAGCCATTCCCGCAAGGTGGCCGATGCCATTGTGGATGTGCGTTTGCTCCAAAGCCCGCGGCTCGCGCTGTCGATCTGGGTGTACTACGCCATCCCCGGCATTTTTACCGGCGTGAACCTGCTCAATATCTTTTATCTGCAAGACCTGCTCCATATGGGAGCGGCGCAGACGGGGCGCTTCATGGTGGTGTATGCCGCAGGGGCGCTGGTGGCCATGGTGCTGTGCGGGCGCCTGTACAACCGGGTGGGGGCTGGGCGGCTGTTTGTGCTTTCGATGCTGCTGCACAGCCTGGGCATTGCGGCGCTGGCGGCGGTGGATTCCACACAGGATCTGCCGATCCTCATCCTGGCCTATGCGCTGATGGGCACAGGCGGCGGGATGGGCGCCAACACCGCGCAGACCACGGCGCTGATGGATTTTGACGGCGCCCAAACCCACAAGGCCAGTGTGCTGTGGAACATCAACCGCCAAATGGCCTTCAGCGTGGGCGCGGCGCTGCTGCTGATGCTTTTCAATCTGCTTGCCCAGCGCTGGTCTGCGCCCCAGGCCTATCACCTCACATTTGCGATCGCCGCCTTGCTGGGATTGCTTCCCCTTCTTCCACTACGCAGCTTGCCTGCAGAAAAAACCCACCATGAATAATCCCTACACCCAGGCTGCCGAGCGCAGTGTCTACGACGTGCACGAACTGATCCAAACCATTTTTGCCGGCGCGCCGGGCATGGCGCGGGCCGCCATTGACCAGCTGATGCCCGTATTTGCGGAAGGCTTCAGCATGGTCACCACTGCTGGTGCCGTGGTGCAGCTGCCGCAGGTGGCTGCCATGTTCCAGCAGGCCGCTGCCGGTCGGCCCGGGCTGCGCATTGAGATCAGTGAGGTGAGCAGCGTCTGGCAAGCCGCTAGCAGCGTGGCGCTGCGCTACCAGGAGACCCACCATCTGAACGGCACAGCCATGGTGCGCTGGGCCACGGCGATTGTTGATTGCGCCGATGGGGCCGTGCGCTGGCAGTACCTGCATGAGACGGCCTTGGGCCGCTGATGCCAAGCGGGCAGCAGCGGAGTTCTGCGATGACGAGCGCCCGTGTTCACTTCATCCGCTGCAGCCGCATCGGCACCTGATATCGCTCGGCATGGATTGACGTGGTGCTACCAATCCGTGAATCGCCCAGGCTTTGCTAGACACTCTTGTGCTGTTGGTTGGACTGCCCCTGGTTAGGTTGACGAAATCAGCCTATCTTTGGACTGCCCTTGGTCAGGGCCAGTCCCCCTCACCGAAAATCCCGGCTCCGAATCCGCAGGCTGTCATACCAGTCCGAGACATCCCGCAACTGGTGCGCGATCAGGTTGCCGACCTCGCCGCTGCGCTGCCAGCGGCCTTGCACGGCCAGGAACTGGGCGTGCAGCAGGGCATCGCGCTGGGCGCTGCGCAGATGGGGCCAGCAGATGACTTGCAGGTTGCCGGTTTCGTCCTCCAGGGTGATAAAGACGACGCCCTTGGCAGTGGGTGGTTGCTGGCGCAGGGTGACGATGCCGCAGGCGCGCACCCAGCTGCCGTCGCGCGCTTCGCGCAGCTCGGCCTGGGTTTGGAAGCGGTGGCGCTGCAGGCGTTCGCGCAGCAAGGCCATGGGGTGGCGGCGCAGGCTCAGGCCCAGCGCGGCATAGTCCCAGTGGATGTCTTCCTGCTCACTGGCGGCGGGCAGTTGCAGCTCTTCCTCGTCGATGGGGGCTGCGCGCAGCAGGCGGCTGTGGTGCAGCGGTGCGGAGGCGTGCCAGAGCTGGTTGCGGCGGTGGCCTTCAAGGCTGGCCAGGGCATCGGCGGCGGCCAGGTACTTCATCGCCGGGGCGTCCAGCTGGGCGCGGCGGGCCAGGTCCTGGGCGCTGTCGAAGGGGGCGGCGCTGCGGGCCTGCAGCAGGCGCTCGACTTGTGTCTGCTGCAGCTGCTTGACCAGGCGCAGGCCCAGGCGCACGGCGGGGTGGGGGCCGCTGGCCGCTTCGGTGCTGCAGTCCATGGCGCTGTGCATCACATCGACGGGCAGTACCTGCACGCCATGGCGCTGGGCGTCCTGGATCAGCTGGCTGTTGCTGTAAAAGCCCAGCGGCTGGCTGTTGATCATGGCCACCAGAAACTCGGCCGGGTAGTGGCATTTGATCCAGGCGCTGAAGTACACCAGGATCGCAAAGCTGGCGGCATGGCTCTCCGGAAAACCGTATTCCGAAAAGCCCTGGATCTGCTGAAAGATCGATTCGGCAAAGGCCTGCGAGTAGCCATTGCCGGTCATGCCGTTGATGATCTTGTCATAGTACTTTTGCAGGTTGCCGGTGCGGCGCCAGGCCGCCATCGAGCGGCGCAGCTGGTCGGCCTCGCCGGCGCTGAAGCCGGCCGCATCGATGGCGATCTGCATCACCTGCTCCTGGAAGATGGGCACGCCCAGGGTGCGCTCCAGTGCCGGGCGCAGCAGCTCGCTTTCGTACTGGATTTCTTCCAGCCCCTGGCGGCGGCGCAGATAGGGGTGGACCATGCCGCCCTGGATGGGGCCGGGCCGCACCAGCGCGACCTCGATCACCAGGTCGTAGAACTCCCTGGGCCGCAGGCGCGGCAGCATGCTCATCTGGGCGCGGCTCTCGATCTGGAAGACGCCGATGGTGTCAGCCGCGCAGATCATGTCGTAGGTGGCGGTGTCTCCGTGCGGGATATCGCCCAGCGCAAAGCTGCGGCCCTGGCGTGCGCCCACCAGGTGCAGCATTTTTTGCAGCGCGGTGAGCATGCCCAGCGCCAGCACATCGACCTTGAGCAGGCCCACGGCATCGAGGTCGTCCTTGTCCCACTGGATGACGGTGCGGTTTTCCATGCTGGCGCGCTCGATCGGCACGATGCGCGAGAGCGGGCCGCGCGTGAGCACAAAGCCGCCCACATGCTGGGACAGGTGGCGCGGAAAATCGCGCAGGGTCTCGACCAGCTCCTGCAGCTGGCGCACGGCCAGGTCACCCGCCTGCAGGCCGCACTGGGCCAGCGCTTCGGCCCGCAGCAACTCGTCGTCCCAGCGCGAATGGTCGCGTGCCAGCAGATCGATGCTGGGCGGCGCAAAGCCCAGCGCCTTGGCCACATCGCGGATCGCGGATTTGCGCCGGTAGCGGATGACGACGGCAGTGAGGCCTGCGCGGTGCAGGCCGTATTTCTTGTACAGGTACTGGATGACCTCTTCGCGCCGGGCATGCTCAAAGTCGACATCGATATCGGGCGGCTCGTTGCGCTCCTTGCTGATAAAGCGCTCGAACAGCACCCGGGTCTTGTCCGGATCGACCTCGGTGATGCCCAGGCAAAAGCAGACCGCCGAGTTGGCGGCCGAGCCCCGGCCCTGGCAGAGGATGTCCTTGCTGCGGGCAAAGCGCACGATGTCGTAGACGGTCAAAAAGTAGTGCTCGTACTGCAGCTCGGAGATAAGGGCCAGCTCTTTTTCCAAGGTGGCCTGCACCTGCGGCGGCGTGCCTTGCGGCCAGCGGCGGGCCGCCCCTTCGTAGCTGAGCTGGCGCAGATAGGCCGCTGGTGTGAGCTGGGGCGGCACCACCTCGTCGGGGTACTGGTAGCGCAGCTCGGTCAGCGAGAACTGGCAACGCGCGGCAATGTCCAGGGTGGCGCCTAGCAGATCGGGCGGGTACATCTGCGCCAGCCGCAGCCGGCTGCGCAGGTGCTGCTCGGCATTGGGCTGCAGCGCGTAGCCGCAGTCGGTCAGCGGGCGGCGCAGGCGGATGGCGGTCAGCACATCCTGCATGGGCTTGCGCGAGCGCACATGCATGTGCACATTGCCAGCGGCCACCAGCGGCACGCCACTGCTGCTGCCCGCCGCGCGCATCTGCGCCAGCCAGGCCTCGTCGCCCAGGCTGCGATCGAGCTGCACGGCCAGCCAGCAGCGGCCGGCAAAGTGCTGCTGCAGCCAGGCGGCCTGGGCCTGGGTTTGCGCCGGGCTGGCCTGGCGGCTGGGGGCGAGCAGCAGCAGGCAGTCTTGCAGCGCGCGTGGGTGGATGGCCGATTGCGCCAGCGCATAGCTGCCCTTGGGCGATTTGCGCCGCAGTTGGGTGATGAGGGCGCAGAGGTTGCCATAGCCATGCAGGTTGCAGGCCAGTGCCACGAGGATGAAGGCGGGCGCGGCCGCATCGCTGGGCTGCACCTCAAACTGCGCGCCCACGATCAGCGGCAGCCCGCAGTCACGCGCTGCGACATGGGCGCGCACGATGCCGGCGAGCGAGCATTCATCGGTCAGGGCCAGCGCGCGGTAGCCTTGGGTATGGGCGCGGTCGACCAGCTCATGCGGGTGGCTGGCGCCGCGCAGAAAGCTGAAATTGCTCAGGCACCACAGCTCGGCGTAGTGGGGGATGGAGAGTTTGGGACGCGTGGCCATGGCTCTAGACGGGTGCGGCGCTGCTCAGGCAAAGCGGCCATGCAGAAACCAGGCGCCGCTGTTGGCGGACAAGCGGGTGTGGAAGATCCACAGCAAGCCGGCATGCGGGCTGTGGGCGACCCAGTAATCACGCAGCGCGGTGTGGGCGGTTTGGGTGATGGGGGCGGGTTGGGGCGGATCTTTGCGGTGATCGCTGTGATCGCTGCCGGGGGCCGCCTCATCGATGTGGGTGTCGCCATCCGAGTCGGCCGCCGGCAAAAAACCAGGGCTGCGGTGCCACCAGCCGCCTTCGATGCGCTGCGGGCCCAGCAGCAGCTGCAAGGGGCCGTGGTAGAGCGGCCGGCTCTGGCTGTCCTGCAGCAGTTGCAGGGGGGTGGGCAGCAAGAAGCTGGGCTGCGCAAGGGGCGGCACATGCAGCGGTGCATGCAGCCGTGAATGGGGCTGTGCAGCGGGCGGGGCGGCCTTGGCCTTGCCGGCTGGCTGCGCGGGCAGCCACTGCACCTGCCACTCGGGGCGGTGGTCGGGCCGCAGCAGCGGGCGCTGCACCTGGTCTTCGCCCAGGCGGGCGGTGATGCGTTCGAGCACCTGCTCCAGGCTTTCGCCATCGGCGGTTTTGTCGGGCAGCAGGCTGGCACTGCGCTCTTGCAACGCTTCGGGGGCATCGGCATGCAGGCGCAGCTCGCCGACAGGGGCTTGCAGCTGCACATGGGCCAGGTGCTCTTGCAGCAGGCGGCACAGGTGCTGCAGATCGCGCGTGGTGCTGGCGGTGTGGATGGTCAGCTCACCGCCATCGCCTACATGGCGGGAGCGCATCGCATCATGGCACCAGCACAGCCGAAAGCTGCGTACGCCCGCCCGCTGCGCCGCCAGCCAGCCGCACAGCTGCAGCAGCAGCTGGCGCGCGCCGTGCATCAGCGCATCGGCCTGGTCGATGCGCATGGGCAGCTCCAGCCGGGCATCAAAGCGGGCGGGCAACTGGATCCAGGGGTAGCGGTCGGGCAGCAGGCCATGGGCCTGGTCAAGGGCTTTCAGGATGTCCGTATCCATGCGCCGGGCCAGCGCGCCCCGGGGCAGCGCATGCACGGCGCCCAGGCTCTGGCAGCCCAGCTGGCTCAGCAGCTCGGCATGGCGGGCCACTGCATCGATGGCCTGCAAGGGCAGGGGCGCCAGCATCTGGGGCAGCGGCTGGCCCATGCCGTGGCGGATGCCGCAGCGCGCCAGCGCAATGGCCGCCAGGCTGGTGGGGGCCCAGCTGATGGCCTGCACGCCCAGCTGCCGGCTCTCGCGCAACAGGCGCCGGGCCAGTTGCTGGCGGCCGCCAAACAGGCGTTCGCTGGCCGAGAGCTCCAGCACCAGGGCATCGCCAAACACACTGTCCGAGGGCACGCAGGCCAGGCGCGGCGTGAACTGCTGCGCCCACAGTGCCAGGCCTTGCATCTGGGCCGTGGGCGTGGCGGGCGCGGCTGGGGTGGCCTCAGTGCTGCAGGCTGGACTGGGGCGCGCGCTGGCGGCGGGGTGGGGGAGTTGGGGCAGCAGGGCGGCCCAGATCGCTGTCATGGTCTGGCAAGAGGATGGCTCGGGTCGAGTTGGTGGAAGGAAGGGTGGCTGGCTGCGGCACGGTGCCGGGCCACAGGCGCGCGGGCAGCACGGCTTGCAGGCTGGGCGGCACGGCGGGCAGCTCCAGCGTGCCCTCGTGCACAGGGCCCCGGCGTTTGAGCAGCTCCAGCTGCAGCGACCAGGGCTGGCTGCTGCGCACCAAGAGGCGCAGTGGCGCCGCCGAGGCCTGGTGCCGGCTGCTCTCGGGCCGGAACACAAACACCAGGCCTTCAAACTGCTGGGCGCTGATCTGCAGGCGGCGTATCTGCTCGGGCTGCACCTGGGGCAGCCAGGCCAGCAGGGCGGCTGCGGCATTGGCCCGGAGCAGCTGCTCCAGCGCCCAGAGCTGGTCTTGCGGGCGGCTGCCGTGGATCCAGACCAGCTGCCCAGGCGCCAGGCCGCTTTGCGCCAGCCCGCTGGCATGGGGCGGCAGCGGCGGGCCCAGTGCGATGACAGGTTTGTGCGCTGGGCACTGCTGCAGGGCCATGCCGGTCAGGCGCCATTCCAAGGTGCCCGCCTGGGGCTGCAGCACCTCCGTCAGGCCCTGGCTGGGCCAGCCTTTGCCAGGCAGCTCGGCATCCAGCGCATCCCACCCAGTGGGGATGCCCGCCATCGGCGCGCGCACCAGGTGGTCGCCGCGCCAGAGCTGGGCGGCCACCGTGGGCGGCAGGGACAGGGCATCGAGTTTAGGCATGGCAAATAACTGTATATATGTACAGTATAAGAGCTTGCGCGGCTGCGATGTGTAACAAGCGACGGGCAAGCAGCGGGCGACTGGGCTGGAAAGTGAGTGTCTGCCTTTCAAAACAACCCATTGCAGCTTTGTTTTGAAGCGGGCAGCCAGCCGGGTAAGATCGCGGTACATGCAAATACCAGAACCCCACGACTCTGCCGACCGCCCCGCGCCGCCGTCTTCTGCCGCCTCTGCGCGGCGTATGGCCGTGGTCGATGGTGTGGCGGTAGACGGCCTGGCGCCGGTGCCGCACCTGGAGCGCAAGGCCGGGGCATTGCTGCTGTTTACCTTGCTGCTGATCCTGGGCTCGGCCTTCTACCTGATGTATGCGCGCGGCGTGTTTGAGCCCAAGCAGTCGCTGATCCTGACGGCCGATGACTCCGAAGGCGTCTCCATTGGGCTGGACATGACCTTCTCCGGCTTTGCGATCGGCAAGGTCAGCAAGATCGAGCTGGCGCCCGATGGCACGGTGCGCATCCATGTGGATGTGCCCGAGAAAGATGCACACTGGCTGCGTAGCAGCAGCGTGTTCACCTTGGTCAAGGGCCTGGTGGGCGGCACGACGATCAAGGCCTACTCGGGCATTCTGGACGACCCGCAGCTGGAGGACGGCGCTGTGCGCGCGGTGCTGTCGGGCGATGCGACGGCCGAGCTACCCCAGCTGATGAGCAATGCCCGCCAGCTGCTGGAGAACCTGAACATGATGACCTCCGCTGGCTCGGCCTTGGGCGGCACCCTGGAGCAGCTGCGTGACCTGAGCACCAAGCTCAACGGCCCCAGCGGCGCGCTGGGCGTGGTCATGGGCGGCGACGCCGAGGCGCGCAAGATATCGCAGACCCTGGACCGCACCAACCAGCTGCTGGCGCGGCTGGACGGCCTGGCCAAGAATGCCGACAAGCAGGTGTTTGGGGCCGATGGCGTGATGCCCGAAGTGCGCGCCACGGTGCAGCAGCTCAATGCCGTGCTGGGCGATGTGCGCGGCAGCCTGAAGAAGGTGGATGCGGTGCTGGTGGAGGCCCAGGCCGTGGGCGCCAATGCAAAGGATGCCACCCACCAGCTGGGTGATTTGCGTGCCGATGTGGAAGCCAACTTGCGCAAGGTGGAAGGCATGCTGACCGAGCTGAACCGCAAATGGCCGTTTGCCAAAAAGGATGCCGAGGTGCGACTGCCATGAGCGCCATGATTGCCATCACCACCCGCCTGGCCGCCGCACTGCTGGCTGCCGCTGTGCTGGGCGGCTGCGCCAGCGGCAAGAAGGCGCCCGACTGGGCGATCAACGAACAAGGCGCTGCCGAGCGCGCGACCGATGCCTACCTGTCGGGCAACAGCCGGGTAGCCGATGCCGAATGGCGGCGTGCACGCGATGAGGTAAGCCGCACGGCCCGGCCCGACTTGCTGGCCCGTCTGGAGCTGGCGCGCTGCGCCGCGCAGGTGGCTGCCTTGGATGCCGCCCCTTGCACAGGCTTTGAGGCCGTGGCCCAGGATGCCGCCGATGCCGAACAGGCCTATGCGCGCTATCTGCAGGGCCAGCTGGCTGCCGGGGATGTGGCGCTGCTGCCCAAGGCCCAGCAGGCGGTGGCGCCGCTGGCGCCTGCGCAGGCAGACGCTGCGCTGGCGGCGATAGAGGACCCGCTCTCGCGCCTGGTCGCTGCCGGGGTGTTGGCGGTGCGCGGGCCGGTGCCGATGGCGGTCGTCACCCAGGCGGTGGACACCGCTTCGGCCCAGGGCTGGCGCCGTGCCGTGATGGCCTGGCTGATCAACCAGCAGCGCCTAGCGCGGGAGCTGGGCGATACGGCGCTTGCCGACCAGGTGCAGCGCCGGCTGGATCTCCTGCAGGCAACGCAGAAATAAGACCGCAGGCGCTCAAGCGCTGCATTCACTCACATTGACTGGCTCGTCGTCGTATCGGGCGCTGGCTCTGGCTGCGTGCCGGGGTAGGGGTGCTCGGGGTTGCCTGGGTAGGGGTGCACCGGCTCGCTTGGGTAGGGATGCTGCGGGTTGCCCGGGTAGGGATGCAAAGGGCTGGGCTCATACGTGCCCGGCTCACCAGGCGCCGGCTGGGGCTGGCCCGGGATAGGGGGCTGGGTATGCGATTGGCTGGGGTCGTAGGGCTGGGGCATGGTCGTTCTCCTGCTGCGGCATAGGCAGCGCATGCAAAAGCCCAGTGTTGCAAGCGCTATGGCTGCGCTGTGTAGGCCTGGGGAGCGCGCAAAGGTACGCGCATCGCCGTTACGCCCTGTGTAAAGCGGAACAAGCGGCAGCAAAGCGTTTTTCTGACAGGCAGCGCCTTGCGCCAGGGCTAGGCTGAAAGCATTGACTCAGCCCTCGGAGAACCCCCATGCGCCATCTGCCCCCTGCAAACCTTGCGCTGGCTACACCACAAGCGCAAAAGCCAGTCCCCACCACCCCCAAGAAGCCCCAGCCCGGTGGTGGAGGCCCGCCTGCCGATGGTGATCCATCGCAGTAACCCCCATCCACCCTGAGCCACCCCGCCTCAACGCAGCACCCAAGGAGATTTGTGATGCCCCAAGGAGATAAATCCGCTTATACCGATAAGCAAAAACGCATGGCCCGCCATATCGAGAAAAGCTACGAGAAAAAAGGCGTGTCGGAAGACGAAGCCGCTGCACGCGCCTGGGCCACGGTGAACAAGGCTACCGGCGGCGGCAAGCGCTCCGGATCGGGCCGGGGCAAGGCCACAGGGCCGGGGTCGCAGCTCGCAGCCGCGCGCTCGGCAGCGGCCAGAAAAGCCGCAGCCAGCCGCAGCCCCGAAGCGCGCTCCGCATCGGCCAAAAAGGCGGCGGCTACCCGCAAGCGCAATGCCGCTGCCAAGAAAAACTGAGGATGTAAAACAGGCCAGCCACCGGGTGGTGTACTGGCCTGTTGCGTTGCCCGTTTAGACGGGTTCCGGATCTTTCACCGGTGGTTCATGCCCAGGTTCCTCGATCGGCAAGGTGCTGTCCGGCGGATCAATGGGCTCGGGCTTGGGCAGATCCGGCGGCGGTGGCGCCACCGGCGGTTGAGGGGGCGTAGTAGGGGTTGGCATGGCGGCCTCCTTTCTGCCTTGTTTGTACTGCGCGCTGCGACGGCCGTATGTCGGACAAGCTTGTCAGCGGGTAAGCGCATGTAGGGCGGTCGAGATTGATGTAGCAGCGGTGTGCCGCTGCGGTATGTCGTTTCATTCTTTTAGAGTTCAAGATCCAAGGAGTTTCAGCATGAGCCCATCCACCAGCAAGTCCAAAAAGAGCGCCAGCAAGAAGCCTGCGGCAGAAAAGCGCTCGGTCGAGGAAGTGGTGGCTGCACAGCAGCGCATCCAGCATGCGCAAAGCCAAAATGACGCTCGGGCCAAGGCGTCCAAAAAAGCCAAGAGCAGCAAGGACGATAAAACCCGTAAAAAGACCGCACCCGGCCCCGGCCACGAGGTACCCACACCGCCGATGCCTGGCAAAAAGCTGGCCAAGCCCGGGCATGAGAAAGCGCTCGATCTGCAACCGCTCTACCTGGCAGACAACTACCGGGGCAGCGGCAAGCTCGAGGGCAAGACGGCGGTCATCACCGGCGGCGACTCGGGCATTGGCCGGGCGGTGGCCGTGCTGTTTGCCCGCGAGGGCGCGAATGTGGCGATCCTCTACCTCAATGAGCACGATGATGCGAAAGAAACCTGCCGCCTGATCGAGGACGAGGGCCAGCAGAGCCTGGCAATCTCCGGCAATGTGCAGGACCCGCAGTTTTGCGACAAGGCCGTCAAGCAGGTGCTGAAAAAATTTGGCGCGCTCAATGTGCTGGTCAACAATGCTGCGTTCCAGCAGCATGCGGCCGACATTGAGGACCTGAACACCGAGCGCCTCGACGAGACCTTTCGCACCAATATCTTTGGCTACTTCCACATGGTCAAGGCCGCCATTCCGTACCTGCAGCGGGGCGATGCGATTGTGAACACCGGCTCCGTTACCGGCCTGCGCGGCAGCAAGCAGCTGCTGGACTACTCTGCGACCAAGGGCGCCATCCATGCGTTTACTAAAGCGCTGGCGCAGAACCTGATGGAGCGGGGCATACGGGTGAATGCGGTGGCCCCGGGCCCGGTGTGGACACCGCTGAACCCGGCCGACAAAAACCCAGAGGACCTGCGCAAGTTTGGCGCTGACACGCAGATGGGCCGGCCCGCCCAGCCCGAGGAGCTGGCGCCCGCCTATGTGTTTTTGGCCTCCCAGGCCTGCTCCAGCTATATCTCCGGCATTGTGTTGCCGGTGACGGGGAGCGTCGGCGAATCCTGAGCGAAGGCTTGCGGATGCAGCGCTTTACATCGATCCCACGGAATGGGGTTGAAATGATAATGATAATTTATTATCATTTTTGCTCTGTTGCTGTTTTGGAGAAGCTCTGCCATGCAAGTCCTGTCCTCGCTCAAAGAAGCCAAGAAGCGCCACCGTGATTGCCAGGTGGTCAAGCGCCGTGGCCGCATCTATGTGATCTGCAAGTCCAACCCGCGCTTCAAGGCGCGCCAGGGTGGGGCCAAGAACAAGCACAAGCGCTGACACCACGCGGGTATCTGCACGTGGTTGGGCAGGCTGGGTGGGTGCTCAGCGGGTGGTGTTGCCGTCCTCGGCCTGGCGGGCCTTGTCGGCCAGAATGTCGAACTCCTTGCGCAGCGCATCCAGCTCGTCTTCGTCCAGCTCTTCCAGTGAAAGCATGCGGTTGCGGGCGGGCTCGATCGCGCGAATGAGCTCATCTAGCTTGATCTGCATGGCCTCAGTATCGCTGTTCTGGGTGGACTGGATCAGGAACACCATCAGGAAGGTAACGATGGTGGTGCCGGTGTTGATCACCAGCTGCCAGGTGTCGTTGAAACCAAAGAATGGGCCGCTGAGGGCCCAGAGCACGATGACCGCCAGGGCACCGACAAAGCAGACGGGGTGGCCGCTGAACTTGGCAACCGAGCGGGCAATTTTGTTGAAAGGGGAATGGTGGGTCTTCACAGGAACTCCTTCGCTCAGGGCTGATGTCCAGCATAGAAGCAAAGGAGGCGGCCAGGTTGCCGCTGCAGATCAAGTGGCTGTAGGAGGGTGGCGGCATTCCTGCTGCAACCATTCGCCAAAGCGCTGGTAGCTTTCCATGTCGCTGCGCCA
Organism: Comamonas sp. 23; assembly: GCF_049601575.1. Classification (NCBI taxonomy): domain Bacteria; kingdom Pseudomonadati; phylum Pseudomonadota; class Betaproteobacteria; order Burkholderiales; family Comamonadaceae; genus Comamonas; species Comamonas sp. 23. The sequence continues at coordinate 1,801,676 of NZ_CP187127.1, forward strand.
GGTGGGGGCACAGAGGTAGTAGCCCAGCGGGCTTTCAAAGCGCTGGCCAAAGGGCTCTACCAGCTTGTGCGATGCCAGCGACTCCTGCAGCAGGCAACTGGGCACCAGCGCCACGCCCAAGCCGCCAATAGCGGCCTGGATGATGAGGGTAAAGAGGTTGAAGCCCGGGCCGATGCGTGCGCCTTCATAGGGGCCGGCATAGGCGGTGAACCAGTCGTCCCAGGAGGTGGGCAGCTCGATATGCTGCAGCAGGCTGCACTGCTTGAGGTCGTTGAAGTGCGCAATCGGGTGCTGCTGCAGGTAACTGGGCGAACACACGATGCTGGTCTCGCGCCCGATCAGGTACTGGGCATCGGCAATCGGCCAGTCGCCGTAGCCGTATTGGATGGAGGCATCGAAGCCATCGCCGGTCTCGGCGCTGTCGGTGGTGCTGTAGCGCACAAAGTGGATGGCGATGTGCGGATTGCTGGCGCGAAAGCTCTCCAGCCGGGGAAACAGCCAGTTGGCGGCAAAGGTGGGCGCGACCGACAGGCTGAGCAGGTGGGCGTTCTGCGCGGTGGAGATGACCTGGGTGGTGGCGCGTTCGAGCGACTCCATCGCCGGGCGCACGAGTTTGAGGTAGTTCTCGCCGATATGGGTCAGCGCCAAGCCATGGCTGCGGCGCATGAACAAGGGGTGGCCCAGGTAGGCCTCCAGGCCCGCGATGTGGCGGCTGATGGCGCTTTGCGTGACAAACAGCTCCTTGGCGGCCTTGGAAAACGACAGGTGCTGCGCCGACAGCAAAAAGGCATTCAGCTCTGAAATCGTGGGGCAGCGTCGGCGCATGGGGTATGAGCTCCACTCATGATGGTAGGAAGAATTGGCAGATGCATGACGTCATGTCATTGCCACATATTGTTGCAGCTTGGCTAGAGTTCGGGGCATTAGAGGCAACCATGGCGCTGTGAACGCCACAACCGATTATGCAATCCACCCTGATCCGCAATGCCAAGATTCTGGACACCCGGAATCTCGTATTGACTTCTACTCATACCATTTTGGTGCGCAACGGTCTGATCGAAAAGATCAGTGCCGAAGACTTCGAGGTGGCGGACGCCACCGTCATCGATGCCAAGGGGATGACCTTGATGCCCGGCCTGATCGACTGCCATGTGCACGTGATGGCCTCGGGCTTCAACCTGGGTGCGGTTGCCAATCTGCCCAATGCGCTGGCGCTGCTGCGCGCGCTGCCCATCATGAAGGGCATGATCGACCGGGGCTTTACCTCGGTGCGCGATGCCGGCGGTGCCGACTGGGCGCTGGCCGAAGGGGTGCGTACGCGCCAGGTGGCTGGCCCGCGCTTGTTCTGCGCTGGCAAGGCGCTGTCGCAAACTGGCGGCCATGGCGATTTCCGGGCGCGCAATGACACGCTCGACCCCTGCTCCTGCGCCTACAAGATCGGCAATATCGGCAAGGTGGTCGATGGCGTCGATGCCTGCCGCCTGGCGGTGCGCGAAGAGATTCTGAAGGGCGCCACCCAGATCAAGGTGATGGCCTCGGGCGGCGTGGCCTCGCCCAACGATCCGATCAACAATCTGGGCTTTTCGGTCTCGGAGCTGACCGCCATTGTGGAAGAGGCCCACAATGCGAACACCTATGTGATGGCCCATGCGTATACGCCCCAGGCCATTACCCGTGCCATCGAGTGCGGCGTGCGCACCATCGAGCACGGCAATCTGGTCGATGCACCCACCGCCAAGCTGATGCAGGAAAAGGGTGCCTACATGGTGCCGACCCTGATCACCTACGAAGGCCTGGCCAACGACGGCGCCAAGTACGGTCTGCCCGACGAATCGGTGCAAAAGATTGCCAAGGTGCGCACCAACGGCCTCAAGGCGCTGGAAGTGCTGGACGCCGCGGGCGTGAAGATGGGTTTTGGCAGCGACTTGCTGGGCGAGACGCACTACATGCAATCGGACGAGCTGGTGCTGCGCGCCAAGGTGCTGGGCCACGCCAAGGTGGTGCAACAAGCCACCCTGATCGGCGCCGAGATCCTGAACCACGAAGGCCTGCTGGGCGAAGTGGTGGAGAGTGCCTATGCGGACTTGCTGCTGGTCGACGGCAACCCGCTGGAAGATGTCTCGGTGCTGACCCAGCATGACGCGGCGATCAAGCTGATCATGCGCGACGGCTTCATCCACAAGAACGCCTGCTGATGGGCTTTGAGCGAGAACAACTATATGTATAACGCTTCCGAACGTCTGGAGCGGCTGCCTTTCAGCCGCTTCCATTTCACCTTGCTCATCATTGGCGGCCTGGGCTTGGCCTTTGAGGCGCTGGATGCGGGCATCATCGCCTTCATCCTGCCTTCGCTGCGCGAACAATGGGGTTTGACCGGCATTCAGACAGGCTGGATTGCCAGCAGCACCTATGTCGGCTTCCTGGTGGGCGCGCTGCTGTCGGGCATGCTGGGCGACCGCTTTGGCCGCAAGGTCGTGATGATGTGGGCGCTGGTGCTGTTTTGCGTGGCCACCTTCATCAATGCCTTTGCCACCAACTTCCATGAGTTCTACATCCTGCGCATGATTGCCGGTGTGGGCATGGGCGCGGAGGGGGCGATCGTCGCGCCTTACCTGGCCGAGTTTGTCAGCAGCCGCTACCGGGGCCGCTTCACCGGTGCGCTGGCGGGCTTTTTTTCCTTTGGTTTTGTGATGTCGGCGCTGCTGGGGTATTTCATCGTGCCGATGAGCGACGACGGCTGGCGCTGGATCATGGTCATCGCCTCGGTGCCGGTGGTGTTCCTGCTGTGGATGCGCCGCGCGCTGTTCGAGTCGCCCCGTTGGCTCGAAGAGATGGGCCGCCATGACGAGGCCAGCCGCATCTGTACCGCCATTGAAGAGCAGGTCAAGCGCAGCAGTGGCAAGCCGCTGCCCGAGCCGGTGAAGATGAGCCTGGCTGCCAAGGCTGCCGATTCCGCCGTGCAAGGCGCCTGGGCCAAGCTGGCTACCTTGGTCAAGCCCCAGTACCTGCAAACCACCTTGGTGGTCTGGGTGTTCTGGATCACGGTGATGTTCTGCTACTACGCCTTCCTGGTCTGGATTCCGAGCCTGTTGGTGGCGCGCGGCTTTGCGGTGACCAAGAGCTTCTCCTTCACCATCCTGATCTATCTGGCGCAGATCCCCGGCTACTACTCGGCCGCCTACCTGAACGACAAGATCGGCCGCAAGTACACCATCCTGGCCTATATGCTGGTGTCCTGCCTGGCCGCGCTGGGCCTGGCCTTTGCCGGTGCGGACCAGGAGATCATCCTGCTGAGCATGCTGCTGTCCTTTGGCATGAATGGCGTGATTGCCGGCCAGTACACCTACACCTCGGAAATCTACCCGACCTCGATCCGTGCCACCGGCATGGGCACGGCCTCGGCGCTGGCGCGTATCGGCTCGATCGCCTCACCCACCATCGTGGGAGCGGCCTACCCGGTGCTGGGCTTTGGCGGCGTGTTTGCGCTGATGACGGGCGTGCTGTTTGTCGGCGGCATGGGCATCTTGCTGTTCGGCAAGAACACGCATGGCGTGTCCCTGGAAGGGATTCAGCAATGAGCACCACCCATGTCCTGGGCCGCCTGGCCCACACCCTGGGCCAGAGCAGCGATGCCGAGCGCCACTGGGCCGCGATTGCCGAGGCCTGCCAGCAGCTGTTTGGCTATGGCCTGCTGACCGGCCTGGTCTACCTGCAGCAGGAAAAGCTGATGCGCCGCATCTACTCGTCCAACGAGGACATCAGCCCGCTGGGCGGCTTCAAGGCCACCGGCAAGGGCCCCTGGTCGGGCCGGGTGCTGGACCAGGGCCTGCCCTATATCGGGCGGGATGAGGCCGACATCCGCACCGTGTTCTCCGAAGCCGAGGACCTGGTTGCCCGAGGCCTGCATGCGGTGCTGAATATTCCCGTCTGGTATGGCGGGGAGGTGCTGGGCTCCATCAATATCCTGGGCCCGCGCGGCGCCTACAACGCGGTGCCCGAGGCGCTGATCCACCTGGTGGCCGGTGTCTGCGTGCCGGCGCTGGCCTCGGCCCGCGAGACCGCGCGGGAAGCTGCGCGCGGCATTGACAGCGCCAGTCTGCAAAGCGTCTGAGCGTCTGGCTTGGTGTCACCAAAGCCCGCAAGGCCCCTGGTCCTGCGGGCTTTTTTGCGCCCAAGCAGCCCCTGGCGCCCCAAAGACATGCAGCGGCCTGCGCCCAGGTGCAACACCCTCTACAATCGCCGCCCATGGCTTCTAACAGTTCAGGGCTCTGGTCCTCGCCCGCCGTGCGCATGGGCGTGTCGATCAGCATTGCCACCGGTTTGTACGGCATCTCTTTTGGCGCGCTGGGCGTGGCAGCAGGCCTGACGGTCTGGCAGACCTGCGCCTTGAGCTTGCTGATGTTTACCGGCGGCTCGCAGTTTGCGTTTGTCGGCGTGGTCGCCGGTGGCGGTGCCGGGGCCGCAGCGCTGGGCGCAGCCAGCCTGCTGGGCGTGCGCAATGCGGTCTACGGCATGCAGATGGCCGCCTTGCTCGGCCCGCGCGGCCTGGCACGCCTGCTGTCGGCGCAGTTGACCATTGATGAATCGGCCGCCACCGCGCTGGGGCAGGCGGACAAGGACGAGCAAAAACGGGGCTTTTGGACCGCAGGGGTGGGCGTCTACCTGCTGTGGAACCTGTTCACCGCCGCGGGCGCCTTGCTGGGCAATGCCCTGGGCGAACCGGGGCGCTGGGGCCTGGACGGCGCAGCGGTGGCCGCCTTTATGGGCCTGCTGTGGCCGCGCCTGACGCACAAGGAGCCCATCGCGCTGGCGGTGGTCGCTGCCAGCATTGCGATGCTGGCGGTGCCCTGGGTGGCGCCGGGCGTGCCTATCTTGATTGTGGCGGTGGTGGGGGCCGCCTGGGGTTACGGCTCGCGCAGCAGCGGCACGGCCGGGCAGGGCGCGAGCGCGCAGGAGGCCGCACGATGAACGCGATGGCAGACGTGGGCAACCACTGGTGGATCTGGGTGCTGCTGGCCAGCGCCGTGACCTATGGCACCAAGCTGCTGGGCTACGGCGTGCCCGCGCACTGGCTGCGCCACCCGCGCATGGCCCGGGTGGCTGGTGCGCTGACGATTGCGCTGCTGGCGGCGCTGACCGCCATGAACACCCTCGTCAGCGGCCAGCAGCTGGTGCTCGATGCGCGCCTGGCGGCGATGGCCGTGGCCATCATCGCGCTGGCGCTGCGCGCGCCGTTTTTGCTGGTGGTGGTGCTGGGCGCGGCGGCATCGGCTTTGGTGCGGTTTTGGGCCTGAAAACTGAAAACTAGTTATTGGGTATAATTGCAGGGTTTTGCATGGTGCAAGACGCACGTCGCAAGCTTTTCCGGCTGCGGCGCAAGTAACCAGAATGCCAGCGCAAGCCGGTGTTCCTTATAAGGAAAACACATGATCGCCGCATCTATCAAGGCCGAAGTTGTAAAGGCCAACGCACGTTCCGCTACCGATACGGGCAGCCCAGAAGTCCAAGTGGCTCTGCTGACCGCCCGCATCAACGAACTGACCCCTCACTTCAAGACGCACGCCAAGGACCACCACGGTCGTCGCGGCCTGCTGCGCATGGTGAGCCGTCGTCGTAAGCTGTTGGACTACCTCAAGTCCAAGGACGCTGACCGTTACACTGCACTGATCGCTAAGCTGGGCCTGCGTAAGTAAGCCCAGGGTGAGATGGAGACGCCTGAGTTAGTCCGCTAGCTCAGGCGTTTTTTACTTCAACGCCGCGCAAACAGAGCGAAGCTGTGTCATTCCAAGGGGGCTGAACCCCGGGTTCCAGGCCTTCAACCTCCCTGGAATGGCATCGTGTTCTGAATGCCGGCTCCTGCCGAGAACCGACAGGTTTTTGGCTGTTTAACCAGGAGCAATCTATGTCCATATTCAACAAAGTCACCAAGACTTTCCAGTGGGGCCAACACACGGTCACGATGGAAACCGGTGAAATCGCCCGCCAGGCTTCCGGCGCGGTGCTGGTCAACATCGACGACACCGTGGTGCTGGCGACGGTCGTGGGCTCCAAGATCGCCAAGGCCGGTCAGGACTTTTTCCCGCTGACCGTTGACTACATCGAGAAGACCTACGCTGCGGGCAAGATCCCCGGCAGCTTCTTCAAGCGCGAAGCCAAGCCCAGCGAGCTCGAGACGCTGACCAGCCGCCTGATCGACCGCCCGATCCGTCCGCTGTTCCCCGAAGGTTTCTACAACGACGTGCATGTGGTCATCCACACCATCTCGCTGAACCCTGAAGTGGATGCCGACATCGCTGCGATGATCGCTGTCTCCGCTGCACTGTCCATCTCGGGCATTCCTTTCAACGGCCCTATCGGTGCTGCCCGCGTGGGTTACATCAACGGCGAATACGTGCTCAACCCCGGCCAGACCCAGCGCAAGGATTCGCTGATGGATCTGGTGGTGGCGGGCACCGAAGCTGCTGTGCTGATGGTTGAATCCGAAGCCCAACAACTGCCTGAAGAAGTGATGCTGGGTGCTGTGGTCTATGGCCACGAGCAAGGCCAGGTCGCGATCAACGCCATCCACGAGCTGGTGCGCGAAGCGGGCAAGCCCGCATGGGACTGGGCCGCGCCTGCCAAGGACGAAGCACTGATCGCCAAGGTCGGCGAGCTGGGCGATGCCGCCCTGCGCGATGCATACCAACTGCGCAACAAGCAAGCCCGTACGCTGGCCTGCCGCCAGGCATACGCTGCTGTGAAGGCCGGTCTTGCCGAGCAAGGCGTGGCCTTTGACGGCGTCAAGGTCGATGGCATGCTGTTCGACATCGAAGCGCGTATCGTGCGCTCGCAGATTCTGGCCGGTGAGCCCCGTATCGACGGCCGCGACACCCGCACCGTTCGTCCTATCGAGATCCGCTCGTCCGTGCTGCCCCGCACCCACGGCTCGGCCCTGTTCACCCGTGGTGAAACCCAGGCGCTGGTGATCTCCACCCTGGGTACCGAGCGTGATGCACAGCGCATCGACGCGCTGGCTGGCGAGTTTGAAGACCGCTTCCTGTTCCACTACAACATGCCTCCCTTTGCCACCGGCGAAGTGGGCCGCATGGGCTCGACCAAGCGCCGCGAAATCGGCCACGGCCGTCTGGCCAAGCGCGCTCTGGCCGCTTGCCTGCCTTCGAAGGAAGAGTTCCCCTACACCATCCGTGTGGTGTCGGAGATCACCGAATCGAACGGTTCCTCGTCGATGGCTTCGGTCTGCGGCGGCTGCCTGTCGATGATGGACGCCGGCGTGCCGATGAAGGCCCACGTGGCCGGTATCGCCATGGGTCTGATCAAGGAAGACAACAAGTTTGCCGTGCTGACCGACATCCTGGGTGACGAAGATCATCTGGGTGACATGGACTTCAAGGTAGCCGGTACCACCAACGGTATCACCGCGCTGCAGATGGACATCAAGATCCAGGGCATCACCAAGGAAATCATGCAAGTGGCGCTGGCGCAAGCCAAGGAAGCGCGCATGCACATCCTGGGCAAGATGCAAGAAGCGATGGGCGAAGCCAAGGCCGAAGTCTCGTCGTTCGCGCCCAAGCTCTACACGATGAAGATCAACCCCGAGAAGATCCGTGACGTGATCGGCAAGGGTGGCGCCACCATCCGTGCGCTGACCGAAGAGACCGGCACCCAGATCAACATTGAGGAAGATGGCACCATCACCATCGCCGCTACCGATGGCGCCAAGGCGGACGAAGCCAAGCGCCGCATCGAAGAGATCACCGCCGAAGTCGAAATCGGCAAGATCTACGAAGGCCCGATCGTCAAGATCCTGGAATTCGGTGCCCTGGTGAACCTGCTGCCCGGCAAGGACGGTCTGTTGCACATCAGCCAGATCGCCCACGAGCGCGTGGAAAAGGTGACCGACTACCTGAGCGAAGGCCAGGTCGTCAAGGTCAAGGTGCTGGAGACGGACGAAAAGGGCCGTGTCAAGCTGTCGATGAAGGCGCTGCTGGACCGTCCAGCCGGCATGGCCGAGCGTGAGCCACGCGAATCGCGTGAACCACGCGGCGATCGGGGTGACCGCGGCGACCGTGGTGATCGCGCTCCCCGCCAGCACCGCGAACCACGCGAGCCGCGCGTGGATGGTGATGCTGACCAGCAGCAACAACAACAGCAATAATTTGCTGTGTGACGCACCCATGCGCCTGGCGCTGGGTGCGTTTTTCTGTTGAAAAGCGTGTGCCGATTGTGATTGGCTGAGGAAACAAGCGTGGACAAGATGCGTGCAGTCGAGATCACCGCCTTTGGTGATCCGCAGGTATTGAAGCTGGGAGAGCGTCCTGTGCCGCAGGCGGGGCAGGGCGAGCTGTGCATTCGCGTGGTCGCCAGTGGTGTAAACCGCCCCGATGTGGTCCAGCGCAAGGGCCATTACGCGCCGCCCCCGGGTGCTTCGGACCTGCCGGGTCTGGAAGTGGCCGGTGTGGTGGTGGCGGGCGATGCAGCGGCCATGGCCGAGCAAGGTCTCAAGCTGGGTGACCGCGTGTGCGCGCTGGTGGCCGGTGGTGGCTATGCCGAGTACTGCGTGGCTCCCGTGGCCCAGTGCCTGCCGGTGCCCGAGGGCTTGTCGGATGTCGAGGCCGCTTGCCTGCCCGAGACCTTCTTCACGGTCTGGAGCAATGTGTTTGACCGGGGTGCGTTGCAAGCCGGTGAGACCTTGTTGATCCAGGGCGGCAGCAGCGGCATTGGTGTGACGGCGATCCAGCTGGCCAAGGCCTTTGGTGCCAAGGTGATCGTGACCGCAGGCTCCGATGAAAAATGCCAGGCCTGCCTGGCGCTCGGCGCCGACGAGGCCATCAACTACCGCAGCCAGGATTTTGTCGCCGAGGTGGCGCGCATCACCGCTGGCAAGGGTGTGGATGTGATTTTGGACATGGTGGCGGGCGACTATGTGGCCCGCGAGGTCGAGGCGCTGGCCGAAGATGGCCGCCTGGTCATCATTGCCGTGCAAGGCGGCATCAAGGCCGAGTTCAATGCCGGCTTGGTGCTGCGCCGCCGTCTGCAGATCACCGGCTCGACCCTGCGTCCGCGCCCGGTGGCCTTCAAGGCGGCGATTGCCCAGGCTTTGCAGGCCAAGGTCTGGCCACTGCTGGCAGCGGGCAAGGTGCGTCCCATCATCCACAGCCAATTCCCGGCCGCACACGCCAGCCAGGCCCATGCGCTGATGGAATCCAACCAACATATCGGCAAGATCGTGCTGACCTGGGATCAATTGTGAAAAAACTGATTGCTGGAAACTGGAAGATGAACGGCAGCCTGGCTGCCAATGAAGCCTTGCTGGCCGAGCTGCTGCAAGGCCTGGGTCAACCGGGCTGCGATGTGGCGGTGGCCGTGCCTGCCGTTTATGTGGGCCAGGTGCAGGCTTTGCTGCAAGGCTCGGCGATTGCGCTGGCCGCGCAGGATGTGTCGGCGCACGATGGCGGTGCCTACACTGGTGAAGTCTCGGCCCCGATGCTGCGTGACTTTGCGGTGCGCTACGCGCTGGTCGGCCACTCCGAGCGCCGCCAGTACCACGGCGAAACCGATGCGCTGGTGGCGACCAAGGCGCAAAAGGCCTTGGCCGCTGGCATCACGCCGATTGTCTGCGTGGGCGAGACGCTCGCTGAGCGCGAAGCTGGCCAGACCGAAGCGGTGGTCAAGCGCCAACTGGCGGCGGTGATCCATGCGGTGGGTGCTTGTGTGACGGAAATCGTCGTGGCCTATGAGCCGGTCTGGGCCATTGGCACGGGCAAGACGGCCAGCCCCGAGCAGGCGCAAGCCGTGCATGCTGTGTTGCGCGCGCAACTCGCAGCGGCCAGCACGCAGGCTGCCAAGGTGCCGGTGCTGTATGGTGGCAGCATGAATGCGGGCAACGCCGAGCAACTGCTCGCCCAGCCCGATATTGATGGTGGGCTGATCGGTGGCGCTTCGCTGAAGGCCCAGGACTTTCTGAAAATTATTGCTGCAGCTGCTTGAGGGCAAGCGGCTGCTGGCGACGACCAAGTTTGATAAAAGGGTAGATGATGGTAACGATTCTGTTGACGATTCAAATGCTGGCAGCACTGGTCATGATTGGCTTGGTGCTGGTGCAGCATGGCAAGGGTGCCGATGCGGGTGCTGCCTTTGGCAGCGGCAGCAGCGCGGGCAGCCTGTTCGGTGCTTCCGGTAGCGCCAACTTCCTCTCGCGCAGCACCGGTGTGCTGGCGGCGGTGTTCTTTGCCGCGACCTTGGCGCTGGCCTACCTGGGCAATGCACGCCCGACCTCGGCCGGTAGCGTGCTCGAAGGCCCTGCTGCGACGATCCCGCAGTCGAGCACTCCGGTGGATGCGACCATTCCTCCTGCGTCGACCCCCGCACCTGCCCCAGCCCCTGCGGCTCCCTCCGCTGGTGCGGATGCCTCGGTGCCTGCCGCTGGCGCTGCTGCGCCCGCTGCTGCACCGGCCGCACCTGCTGAGCCAGCACAGCCTGCAGGCAAATAACTCAACTATTTGAAAAGAATCCCTGAACTCAGGGTTTTTACAGAGTAGAATCTGAGTCTGTCTGGTGAGCAGATTGTTTCAAAAGCAATCGGTGCTTGCCAGGCAAGTCAAATCAGCCGTCGTGGTGAAATTGGTAGACACGCTATCTTGAGGGGGTAGTGGCGAAAGCTGTGCGAGTTCGAGTCTCGCCGACGGCACCAACACAATAAAAGGCCTGCCTGGGTCGCGTCTTGTGCTTACCTGGGTTGGCTCCTGCGGTGAGTAGACATCAAGATGAGCCTCGAACAATACCTCCCGGTCCTTTTGTTTATCCTGGTGGGAGCAGGCGTTGGCCTTGGCCCACTGGTCATAGGCTACATCCTCGGACCCAATCGCCCGAACGCGGCGAAAAACTCCCCTTACGAATGCGGCTTTGAGGCCTTTGAAGACGCGCGCATGAAATTCGATGTGCGCTACTACCTCGTCGCCATTCTTTTCATTCTCTTCGACTTGGAAATTGCGTTCCTCTTCCCATGGGCGGTTTCGCTGCATGAAGTGGGAATGCCTGGTTTTATCGCGGTTCTCGTGTTCTTGGCCATTCTGGTGGTGGGTTTCGCCTATGAATGGAAAAAGGGCGCGCTGACCTGGGAATAACCGGAAATCAAAAAGGTACACGATGATTGAAGGTGTGTTGGAGAAAGGCTTTGTCACCACGAGCTACGACTCGGTGGTGAACTGGGCCAAGACTGGGTCGATCTGGCCCATGACGTTTGGTTTGGCATGCTGCGCCGTCGAGATGATGCACGCGGCCGCTGCGCGTTATGACATTGGCCGCTTTGGCGCCGAAGTCTTCCGCGCCAGCCCGCGCCAGGCTGACTTGATGATTGTGGCTGGCACCCTGTGCAACAAGATGGCTCCGGCCATGCGCAAGGTGTACGACCAGATGGCCGAGCCGCGTTGGGTGATCTCGATGGGATCGTGCGCCAACGGTGGTGGTTACTACCACTACAGCTACTCGGTGGTGCGCGGTTGCGACCGCATTGTGCCGGTGGATGTGTATGTGCCAGGCTGCCCGCCCACGGCAGAAGCGCTGATCTACGGCATCATCCAGCTGCAGCAAAAAATCCGCCGCACCCACACGATCGCGCGCGCCTAGGAGTTGGAATGAGTGTAGAACTGATACAGCCTAGCGTGCTGCAAGAGACCATCGCCCGCGTGCTGGGCGACAAGGCGCGCTCGGTGACCCTGGCGCTGGGTGAAGTGACCGTGGAAGTCTCGGCCTCGAACTACCTGCAAGCCATGCAGCTGCTGCGCGATGCGCCCGAATGCAAGTTCGAGATGCTGATGGACCTGTGCGGCGTGGATTACTCCGCATACAAGGACGTGGGCACCGATGGCCCACGTTTTGCCGTGGTCTCGCACCTGTTGTCGATCAGCCTGAACCAGCGCCTGCGCGTGCGTGTGTTCTGCCAGGACGACGATTTCCCGGTGCTCGACACCCTCAGCCAGCTGTGGGCCTCGGCCAACTGGCTCGAGCGCGAAGCTTTTGACCTGTTCGGCATTGTCTTCGAAGGCCATGACGACCTGCGCCGCATCCTGACCGATTACGGCTTTATCGGTCACCCCTTCCGCAAGGATTTCCCGCTGACGGGCCATGTGGAGATGCGCTACGACGCCGAGCAGGCACGCGTGATCTACGAACCGGTGACGATCGAGCCGCGCGAGATCACGCCCCGCATTATTCGTGAAGACCATTACGGAGGCCTGCACTGAGGCGCTCTGACCTCACGATGAAGAACCATGGCTGAAATCAAAAACTACACACTCAACTTCGGTCCCCAGCATCCTGCAGCACACGGCGTGCTGCGTTTGGTGCTGGAGCTCGATGGTGAAGTGGTGCAACGCGCAGACCCGCATATCGGCCTGCTGCACCGCGCCACCGAGAAACTGGCGGAGAGCAAGACCTTCATCCAGTCGCTGCCCTATATGGACCGCCTGGATTACTGCTCGATGATGAGCAACGAGCACGCCTACTGCCTGGCTATCGAAAAGCTGCTGGGCCTGGAAGTGCCGATCCGCGCGCAATATATCCGCGTGATGTATTCCGAGATCACCCGCATCATGAACCACCTGATGTGGCTGGGCTCCTCAGGCAATGACGGCGGCAGCTCGACCATTCTGATCTACAGCTTCCGCGAACGTGAAGACCTGATGGACATGTACGAAGCCGTCTCCGGCGCGCGCATGCACGCGGCGTACTTCCGTCCGGGTGGCGTGTACCGCGATCTGCCAGAGAGCATGCCGCAGTACAAGGCCAGCAAGGTGCGCAATGCCAAGGCCATCGAGCAGATGAACCGCAACCGCCAGGGTTCGCTCATCGATTTCATCGATGACTTCACCGCGCGCTTCCCCAAGTGCGTGGACGAATACGAAACCCTGCTGACGGACAACCGCATCTGGAAGCAGCGCAATGTGGGCATCGGCGTGGTTGACATCGACCGCGCGATGAACCTGGGCCTGACCGGCCCGATGCTGCGCGGCTCGGGCCTGGCCTGGGACATGCGCAAGTCGCAGCCCTACGAAGTCTATGACCGCATGGATTTCGACATTCCTGTGGGCAAGACCGGCGACTGCTATGACCGCTACCTGGTGCGCATCGCCGAGATGCGCGAGTCCAACCGCATCATCAAGCAGTGCGTGGACTGGCTGCGTGCCAACCCCGGTCCGGTCATCACGGGCAACCACAAGGTGGCGCCTCCCGATCGCGAAGCCATGAAGTCCAACATGGAAGAGCTGATCCACCACTTCAAGCTGTTCACCGAAGGCTTCAAAGTGCCCGAGGGTGAGGCTTATGCATCAGTGGAGCACCCCAAGGGCGAGTTTGGCATCTACCTGATCAGCGACGGTGCCAACAAGCCTTACCGCCTGAAGATTCGTCCACCAGGATTTGTGCATCTCTCGGCGCTCGACGAAATGAGCCGTGGCCACATGCTGGCCGATGCCGTGATGGTGTTGAGCACCTTGGACATCGTGTTTGGAGACGTTGACCGATGATTACCGAAGCAACAAAAGCACGCTTTGCCCGCGAAGTTGCCAAGTATCCGGCAGAGCAGAAGCAGTCGGCCGTGATGGCTTGCCTGTCTATCGTGCAGCAGGAGCAGGGCTGGGTGAGCCAGGAGAGCGAGGCGGTGATCGCCGAGTACCTGGAGATGCCCGAGATCGCCGTGCATGAAGTGACCACCTTCTACAACATGTACAACCAGCACCCGGTGGGCAAGTACAAATTGAGCGTGTGCACCAACCTGCCTTGCCAGCTGCGTCGCGGCCGCGAGGCGCTCAAGCACCTGGAAGAGAAGCTGGGCATCAAGATGGGGGATACCACCGCCGATGGCGTGTTCACCATCGAGCAATCGGAATGCCTGGGCGCCTGCGCCGATGCACCGGTGCTGCTGGTCAATGACCGCCACATGTGCAGCTTCATGGACAACGAAAAGCTGGACCAGCTGATGACCGGCTTGCGCGCAGCGGAGGACACCAAGTGACGACAGCCGCTCAAATTCTGTCGCAGTTCCAGGCCACCGGCGTGGAAACCTGCTTCCACGACCGCCATATCGAGCCCCAGATCTATGCAGGTCTGGATGGCACGAACTGGTCGATCAAGGACTACGAGGCGCGCGGCGGCTACCAGGCCCTGCGCAAGCTGCTGGGCAAGGACGGTGGCGAGGGCCTGACCCAGGACCAGGTCATTGCCACGATGAAAGAGTCGGGCCTGCGCGGCCGCGGCGGCGCTGGCTTCCCCACCGGTCTGAAGTGGAGCTTCATGCCCCGCAACTTCCCCGGCCAAAAGCACCTGGTGTGCAATTCGGACGAGGGCGAGCCTGGCACCTGCAAGGACCGCGACATCCTGATGTTCAACCCGCACATCGTGATCGAGGGCATGGCCATCGCCGCGTATGCGATGGGCATCTCGCTGGGCTACAACTACATCCACGGCGAAATCTTCCAGGTCTACGAACGCTTTGAAGCGGCGCTGGAAGAGGCGCGTGCGGCAGGCTACCTGGGTGACAACATCCTGGGCAGCAGCTTCAGCTTCGAGCTGCATGCGCACCATGGTTTTGGCGCCTACATCTGCGGCGAAGAAACCGCTTTGCTCGAATCGCTCGAAGGCAAGAAGGGCCAGCCCCGCTTCAAGCCGCCATTCCCGGCCAGCTTTGGTCTGTATGGCAAGCCCACGACGATCAACAACACCGAAACCTTTGCGGCCGTTCCCTGGATCATCCGCAACGGTGGCCAGGCCTACCTGGAATGCGGCAAGCCCAACAACGGCGGCACCAAGATCTTCTCGGTCAGCGGTGACGTGAACAAGCCCGGCAACTACGAAGTGCCAATGGGTACGCCGTTCTCCACCTTGCTCGAGCTCGCCGGCGGTGTGCGCACCGGCCGCAAGCTCAAGGCCGTGATCCCTGGCGGATCGTCGGCCCCTGTGCTGCCAGCGGACATCATGATGGCCTGCACGATGGACTATGACTCCATCTCCAAGGCCGGCTCGATGCTGGGCTCGGGCGCCGTCATCGTGATGGACGACTCGCGCGACATGGTCGAGAGCCTGCTGCGCCTGTCCTACTTCTACCAGCACGAGTCCTGCGGACAGTGCACCCCTTGCCGCGAAGGCACGGGCTGGCTGTGGCGCATGGTCGACCGCATCCAGCACGGCCACGGCCGCGCCGAGGATCTGGACAAGCTGGACTCGGTAGCCGGCAACATCATGGGGCGCACGATTTGCGCATTGGGCGATGCGGCAGCGATGCCGGTGCGCGCAATGATCAAGCATTTCCGCCATGAATTCGAAGCAAAGATCAACGCTGCTGAAAAGCAGACCGCTGCTTCTTCCTGATCGCGAGTGAGCATATGGTTGAAATTGAAATAGACGGTCAGAAGGTCGAGGTCGCGGAAGGCAGCATGGTCATGCACGCGGCCGATGCGGCGGGCAAGTACATCCCTCACTTCTGCTACCACAAGAAACTGTCGATCGCGGCGAACTGCCGTATGTGCCTGGTGGACGTCGAGAAGGCACCCAAGGCGATGCCTGCCTGCGCCACGCCCGTGACGCAAGGCATGATTGTGCGCACCACCTCGGACAAGGCGGTCAAGGCCCAGCAATCGGTGATGGAGTTCCTGCTCATCAACCACCCGCTGGATTGCCCAATCTGCGACCAGGGCGGTGAATGCCAACTGCAGGACTTGGCTGTGGGCTATGGTGCCAGCAGCTCGCGCTACGAAGAAGAAAAGCGCGTGGTCTTCCACAAGAATGTGGGCCCGCTGATCTCGATGGAAGAGATGAGCCGTTGCATCCACTGCACCCGCTGCGTGCGCTTCGGTCAAGAAGTCGCAGGCATCATGGAGCTGGGCATGGTCAACCGCGGCGAGCACGCCGAGATCACCACCGTGGTGGGCGATACGGTGGACTCGGAGCTGTCGGGCAACATGATCGACATCTGCCCCGTGGGTGCACTCACGAGCAAGCCTTTCCGCTACAGCGCCCGTACCTGGGAGCTGTCGCGCCGCAAGTCGGTCTCGCCCCATGACTCCACCGGTGCCAACTTGATCGTTCAGGTCAAGAACAACAAGGTGATGCGCGTGGTGCCGTTCGAGAACGACGCCGTCAACGAATGCTGGATTGCCGACCGTGACCGCTTCTCCTACGAAGCGCTCAACGGTGAAGAGCGCCTGACTGCGCCGATGATCAAGCAAGGCGGCCAGTGGCTCGAAGTGAGCTGGCAAGCTGCGCTGGAATACGTGGCCAATGGCATCAAGAGCGTGCAACGCGACCATGGCGCGAGCGCCGTGGGTGCGCTGGTCAGCCCGCACAGCACGCTCGAAGAGCTGTTCCTGGCCGGTGAACTGGTGCGCTCGCTGGGCAGCCAGAACGTCGACTACCGCCTGCGCAACGCCGATTTTGCCAAGGCAGAAGGCGTGCGCTGGCTGGGTCGCTCGATCGCCTCGCTGTCGGACCTGAACACGGCCTTGATCGTGGGCTCGAACGTGCGCAAGGAGCATCCGCTGTTTGCCCAGCGTATCCGCCAGGCCGCCCGCAAGGGCGCGGTGGTGACCGCGATCCAGTCCAAGGCTTTTGATCTGGCGATTCCGCTGGCCCACCAGGTGGTCACACCTGCTGCGCAGTGGGCCTACGCGCTGTCCTCCGTGGCAGCGGCCCTCGCCCAGTCCAAGGGTGTGGAAGCGCCGAACAACGCCGGTACCGTGACGCCCGAGTCCATCGAGATTGCCCGCGCGCTGCAAAACGGCGAGCAAAAGGCCATCCTGCTGGGCAATGCTGTCGCGCACCATGCACAAGCGAGTACCTTGCTGTCGATCGCCAACTGGATTGGCGCGCAGACGGGAGCTACCGTCGGCTTCCTGACCGAAGCGGCCAACACCGTGGGCGCGCAATGGGTGGGTGCTGTGCCCCAGGCCCATGGCATGCACGCTGGCGAGATGCTCGCCGGTGGCGTCAAGGCCGCGATCTTGCTCAACTGCGAACCCGCGTTCGACACGGCCGCTGGCAGCCAGGCGCTGCAAGGCTGCGAGATGGTGGTGAGCCTGAGCCCGTTCAAGGCCAACATGGACATCGCCGATGTGCTGCTGCCGATCGCGCCGTTCACCGAGACCTCGGGCTCGTTCGTGAATGCCGAAGGCCTTGTGCAGAGCTTCCACGCCGTGGTCAAGCCGCTGGGCGATACCCGTCCGGGCTGGAAGGTGCTGCGCGTGCTGGGCAATCTGCTCGACGTCGCAGGCATGGCCTTTGATTCGTCGCAGGACGTGCTGGCCGTGGCCACTGGCTCGCAAGGCCAGGTGCCTGCCGAGCTGCTGTCCAACAGCACCAAGACCAACATGGCCGTGTCGGCGCCTGCAGGCCAGGAGCCGGTGGTGGCCAGCATCTACCAACTCGATGGCATCGTGCGTCGCGCGCCGTCGTTGCAAATGACGGCGGATGCCCGCCAATCCTCGGAGGTGGTGGCAGCATGATCGACGCAATCTACAACGGCGGTCTGACCCTGATCGCGGCAGAGTGGTGGGCGACCCTGGTCTGGCCCGTGATCTGGAACCTGATCAAGATCCTGTGCATCGTCTTGCCTTTGATGGGCGCAGTGGCTTACCTGACCCTGTGGGAGCGCAAGCTCCTGGGCTTCATGCAAGTGCGTTACGGCCCCAACCGGGTCGGCCCTTTTGGTCTCCTCCAGCCTCTGGCCGACGGCCTTAAGCTGATGACTAAGGAAATCATCACGCCGACGGCGGCAAGCTCGGGCCTGTACCGCCTGGGCCCGATCATGGCCATCATGCCTGCGCTGGCAGCCTGGGTGGTCATCCCCTTCGGTCCCGATGTGGCGCTGGCCAATGTGAACGTGGGCCTGCTGCTGGTCATGGCGATTACCTCGATCGAAGTCTATGGCGTGATCATCGCCGGCTGGGCATCGAACTCCAAGTACGCTTTCCTGGGCGCGCTGCGCGCATCGGCCCAGATGGTGAGCTATGAAATCGCGATGGGCTTTTGCTTCCTGGTGGTGATCATGGTCACCGGCAGCATGAACCTGACCGAGATCGTGCTGGCCCAGGGCAAGGGCATGATGGCATCGTCGGGTGCCAGCATCCTGTCGTGGAACTGGCTGCCGCTGCTGCCGATGTTCATCGTCTACCTGATCTCGGCCGTGGCCGAAACCAACCGCCACCCCTTTGACGTCGTCGAAGGCGAAGCGGAAATCGTGGCCGGTCACATGGTGGAATATTCGGGCATGGGCTTTGCCGTGTTCTTCCTGGCCGAGTACGCGAGCATGTGGCTGGTGTCCATCCTGGCCGTGATCATGTTCCTGGGCGGCTGGCTGCCACCATTCGATTTCCTGTCCTTCATCCCGGGCTGGATCTGGCTGGCTGCCAAGACGTTCCTGGTGGTGTCGATGTTCATCTGGATTCGCGCTACTTTCCCACGTTTCCGCTATGACCAGATCATGCGTCTGGGCTGGAAGATTTTCATCCCCGTCACCCTGGTGTACCTGGTCTTTGTCGGCGGCTGGTTGCTGTCGCCATGGAACATCTGGAAATAAGCGGAGGAATACAACATGACTACTGCAGTTTCTCCCCGCTCTTTCTCGGTGAAGGATTTCTTCAAGAGCTTCATGCTCTGGGAATTGATGAAGGGCATGGCCCTGACCGGTCGCTACACGTTTGCGCGCAAGATCACGGTCCAGTTCCCCGAAGAGAAGACGCCGCTGTCGCCCCGTTTCCGTGGCCTGCACGCGCTGCGCCGCTACGAAAACGGCGAAGAGCGTTGCATTGCCTGCAAGCTGTGCGAAGCCGTCTGCCCTGCGATGGCGATCACGATCGAGTCCGATGTGCGTGATGACGGCTCGCGCCGCACCACCCGCTACGACATCGATCTGACCAAGTGCATTTTCTGTGGCTTCTGTGAAGAAAGCTGCCCCGTTGACTCCATCGTGGAAACCCAGATTCTGGAATACCACGGAGAAAAGCGCGGCGACCTGTACTTCACCAAGGAAATGCTGCTGGCCGTGGGCGACCGTTACGAACCTGAAATTGCTGCAGCCAAGGCTGCGGACGCAAAGTACCGCTGACGCGGCACTTGGAGACTGATCGAAAAGAGCCCCACATGGATGTCACAACTGGTTTTTTCTATCTGTTCTCGGTAGTGCTGCTGTACGCGGCATTCCGAGTAGTTACTGCCCCAAATCCGGTGCACGCTGTGCTGCACCTGATGTTGGCGTTTTCTCAGGCAGCCGGTATCTGGTTGCTGCTCAAGGCTGAGTTCCTGGCCATCGTGCTGGTGATGGTCTACCTGGGCGCCGTGATGGTGCTGTTCCTCTTCGTGGTGATGATGCTGGATATCCGCATCGACCAGCTGCGCAAGAGTTTCTGGAAGAACTTCCCGCTCGCTGCAGTGATCTTTGCCATCGTCGCGTTCGAGATGGGCGTGGTGCTGATCGGCGGCTTCAGTGCCATCGACGCGCCCAAGGCCATCCCTGCTGTGGTGGATGCGGCCGGCAAGGTCGTGCCCTACAGCAACGTCAAGGCGCTGGGCACCATGCTCTACACCGAGTATCTGTTCCCTGTGCAAGTGGCTGCGGTCATCTTGCTGGTGGCGATGATTGCCGCGATTGCCCTGACCCTGCGCCATCGCAAGGATTCCAAGGCTATCGATGCATCGCTGCAAGTGCGCGTGCGTGCTTCGGATCGCCTGCAATTGGTCAAAGTCCAGGCGAGCAAGCCTGCAGCCCCCGTGGTGCAGCCTGCCGCTGAGGTCGAGGAGAAGAAGGTATGACGCTCACTCTGGGTCATTTTCTGACGTTGGGCGCGATGCTGTTCGCGCTGTCCGTGGTCGGTATCTTCTTGAACCGTCGCAACCTGATTGTGCTGCTGATGGCCATCGAGTTGATGCTGCTGGCCGTGAACACGAACTTTGTCGCCTTCTCCCACTACCTGGGAGACATGCACGGCCAGATTTTCGTGTTCTTCATCCTGACCGTTGCGGCGGCAGAGTCGGCAATTGGTTTGGCAATCTTGGTGTTGCTGTTCCGTAACAAGTCCACCATCGATGCGGAAGATCTCAACTCCCTGAAGGGTTGAGGCACCAATACTTGCAAGGTTAAGAAGAATGAGTCAAACCCTTTCTGCTTCAACACTGTTGGCGGTGCCTCTGGCGCCCCTGGCAGGATCTTTGCTGGCAGGCATTTTCGGTACCGCCCTGGGCGGCAACCGCATCGGCCGCGTTGGCAGCCGCACGCTCACCATCCTGGGTGTGTTCATTGCCTTCGTCATCTCTGCGATGACGTTCCAGAGCGTGGTGTTTGAAGGCGCGACCTTCAACCAGACGCTCTACACCTGGATGACCGTCGGGTCGCTGAAGATGGAGATCGGTTTCATGATCGACTCCATCACCGCGATGATGATGTGCGTGGTGACCTTTGTGTCGCTGATGGTGCACATCTACACGATGGGCTACATGGCGGAAGACGACGGCTACGACCGTTTCTTCTCGTACATCTCGCTGTTCACCTTCTCCATGCTGATGCTGGTGATGAGCAACAACCTGCTGCAGCTGTTCTTCGGCTGGGAAGCGGTGGGCCTGGTGTCGTACCTGCTGATCGGTTTCTACTTCAAGAAGGAAACCGCGATCTTCGCCAACATGAAGGCCTTCGTGGTCAACCGTGTCGGTGACTTCGGCTTCATCCTGGGTATCGGCCTGATTGCTGCCTACACCGGCACCTTGAACTACACCGAAATCTTCGCCAAGACCAATGAGCTGAGCGGCATGACGCTGCCCGGCTCCACCTGGTCGCTGATGACGGTGATCTGCATCTGCCTGTTCATCGGTGCGATGGGCAAATCGGCACAGTTCCCCCTGCACGCCTGGCTGCCCGATTCGATGGAAGGTCCTACCCCCATCTCGGCACTGATCCACGCGGCCACCATGGTGACCGCCGGCATCTTCATGGTCTCGCGCATGTCGCCCCTCTATGAGCTGTCTGACGCAGCCCTGAACTTCATCCTCGTGATTGGCTCGATCACCGCGCTGTTCATGGGTATCCTGGGCATCATCCAGAACGACATCAAGCGCGTGATCGCGTACTCCACGCTGTCGCAGCTCGGTTACATGACCATCGCGCTGGGCGTGTCGGCCTACTCGGTGTCGGTGTTCCACCTGATGACGCACGCGTTCTTCAAGGCACTGCTGTTCCTTGGCGCAGGCTCGGTCATCATGGGCATGCACCACAACCAGGACATCCGCTGGATGGGTGGCGTGCGCAAGTACATGCCCATCACCTGGATCACCTTCCTGCTGGGTAACCTGGCGCTGATCGGTACGCCGTTCTTCTCGGGCTTTTACTCGAAGGACGCGATCATCGAAGCGGTGCACGCCTCCAACCTGCCTGCCGCCGGCTTTGCCAACTTTGCGGTGCTCGCTGGCGTGTTCATCACTGCGTTCTACTCGTTCCGTCTGTACTTCATCGTATTCCACGGTAAAGAGCGCTACGACCAGAACCCCGATGCCCACCATGATGACCACCACGCGCACGACGACCACCACGGCCATGGCCACGATGCCAAGCCGCATGAGTCGCCATGGGTGGTGACCCTGCCGCTGGTGCTGCTGGCGATTCCTTCGGTGGTGATCGGTGCGATTGCGCTGATGCCGATGCTGTTCGGTGACTTCTTCAAGGGCGTCATCTATGTTGATGGCAGCAAGCACGGCGCGATGGCCGAGCTGGCCGAGAAGATCCACGGCTGGATTCCGATGGCGCTGCATGGCTTCACCGCTGCGCCGTTCTGGCTGGCGCTGGCCGGTGTGGTGACCTCCTATGTGTTCTACATGGTCAAGCCCGAGATTCCTGCTGCCATCAAGCGCATGAGCGAGAAGGTCGGTCTGTACCAGGCACTGGAAGGCAAGTACGGTGTGGACTGGGTCTACGAAAACATCTTCGCCCGCGGCTCGCGCGTGCTGGGCAGTGTGTTCTGGAAGGTGGGCGACCAAGGCCTGATCGACGGCCTGATCGTCAACGGTTCCTGGAAGCTGGTGGGCCGCATCTCCGCCCTGGTGCGCTGGCTGCAGACGGGTTATGTGTACCACTACGCATTGGTCATGATTCTGGGTATCTTCCTGGCCATGACGTACTTCGTGCTGCTCAACAAGTAAGGAAGAAGAAAAATGGGATTGTTGAGTCTTGCAATTTGGACGCCCATCGTCTTTGGTACGGTCCTGCTGGCCTTTGGCAAGCAGGAGCAGGCCAAGATGGTGCGCTGGATCGCACTGGTCGGTGCGCTGATAGGCCTTTTGGTCACCTTGCCTCTGTACACCGGCTTCCAGCTGGGTACGTCGGCGATGCAGTTCGTCGAGAAGGCGTCTTGGATTCCACGCTTTGGTATCAACTACTACCTGGGCGTTGATGGCATCTCCTTCTGGTTTGTGCCGCTGACCGCCTTCATCACGGTGATCGTGGTGCTGGCTTCCTGGGAGTCGATCACCGAGCGCGTGAACCAGTACATGGGCGCGTTCCTGATCCTGTCGGGTCTGATGATCGGTGTGTTCTCGGCACTGGACGGTCTGCTGTTCTACGTGTTCTTTGAAGCAACCCTGATCCCGATGTACCTGATCATCGGTATCTGGGGTGGCCCGAACCGCATCTACGCAGCGTTCAAGTTCTTCCTGTACACGCTGATGGGTTCGCTGCTGACCTTGATCGCGCTGCTGTACCTCTACACCAAGGCAGGCAGCTTCGAGATTCTGGCCTGGCACCAGCTGCCGCTGACGATGACCGAGCAGACCTTGATCTTCTTTGCCTTCTTCGCCGCGTTTGCCGTGAAGGTGCCGATGTTCCCGGTGCACACCTGGCTGCCCGACGTTCACGTCGAAGCGCCTACCGGTGGTTCTGCCGTGCTGGCCGCGATCATGCTGAAGCTGGGGGCCTATGGTTTCCTGCGTTTCTCGATGCCCATCGCTCCTGATGCGTCGCACGAATGGGCCTGGCTCATCATCGCGCTGTCGCTGATCGCCGTGATCTATGTGGGTCTGGTGGCAATTGTGCAAAAGGACATGAAAAAGCTCGTGGCTTATTCGTCCGTCGCACACATGGGCTTTGTGACCCTGGGCTTCTTCATCTTCAATGACATCGGTGTCATGGGTGGCCTGATGCAGATGATTGCCCACGGCTTTGTGTCGGGCGCGATGTTCCTGTGTATCGGCGTGCTGTACGACCGCGTGCATTCGCGTGATATCGCTGCCTACGGCGGCGTGGTCAACACCATGCCCAAGTTTGCCGCCTTTGCCCTGCTGTTTGCGATGGCCAACTGCGGCCTGCCAGGCACCGCCGGTTTCATCGGCGAGTGGATGGTGATCCTGGGCGCCACCAAGTTCAACTTCTGGATTGGTGTGCTGTCGGCCACCGCGCTGATTCTGGGCGCTGCGTACACGCTGTGGATGTACAAGCGCGTGTACTTCGGCCCAGTGACCAATGACCATGTGCGCGAGCTCAAGGACATCGGTTGCCGCGAATTCCTAATCCTGGGCATCTTGGCTGCTGCCGTGCTGATCATGGGTGTCTACCCTGCGCCGTTCACCGATGTGATGGGTGCCTCGGTGGCCGACCTGCTCAAGCATGTCGCCGCGTCCAAGCTGTGATGGTCGGACAGAATTGAGAGACTTGAGATGATTGATAACATCAGCTGGCTGGCTATCTATCCCGAAATCGTGCTGTTGGTGATGGCATGTGTCATCACCATCGTGGACCTGGGCGTCAAGAGCGCAGGGCGCACGCTCACCTACATTCTGTCGCTGCTGACCCTGGTGGTCGTGGCGGTGATCACCGGTATCTATGCCAGCAATGGCAATACGTTCTACGCCTTTGGCAACATGGTCGTCTCCGACGCCATGGGCAACTGGCTCAAGTGCGCTGCGGCGATCGCGATGGCCGTCACCCTGGTCTATGGCCGTGGTTACTCGCGTGACCGTGGCATGCTCAACGGCGGTGAGTACTTCATCCTGTCGCTGCTCGCGCTGCTGGGCATGAACGTGATGATCTCGGGCAACAACTTCCTGATCATCTACCTGGGGCTGGAGCTGCTGACCCTGTCGAGCTACGCGCTGGTCTGCCTGCGCCGTGACAACACCGCTGCGGTGGAAGCGGGCATGAAGTACTTCGTGCTGGGCGCGATGGCATCGGGTTTCCTGCTGTACGGTCTGTCGATGATCTACGGCGCCACCGGCTCGCTCGATATCGGTGAAGTGTTCAAGGCGGTGAACTCCGGCCTGATCCGCCACCAGGTGCTGGTCTTCGGTCTGGTGTTTGTGGTCGCTGGCCTGGCCTTCAAGCTGGGTGTGGTGCCTTTCCACATGTGGGTGCCTGACGTCTACCAAGGCGCACCCACGGCCATCACGATGATCGTGGGCGGCGCGCCCAAGCTGGCAGCTTTCGCGATTGTCATCCGCCTGCTGGTGGACGGCCTGCTGCCGCTGGCGATTGACTGGCAACAGATGCTGGCCGTGCTGGCCATCCTCTCGCTGCTGATCGGTAACTTGGCCGCTATTGCCCAGACCAACATCAAGCGCATGCTGGCCTACTCGACCATCTCGCAAATGGGCTTTGTGCTGCTGGGTCTGATGTCCGGCGTGGTCAATGGCAATGTCGAAGCGGCTACCGCTGGCAACGCCTACAGCGCCTCGATGTTCTACGTCGTGAGCTATGTGCTGACCACCCTGGCCACGTTCGGTGTGGTGCTGCTGCTGGCCCGTGAAGGCTTTGAGAGCGAAGAGATCGCCGACTTTGCCGGCCTGAACCAGCGCAGCCCGCTGTACGCTGGCGTGATGGCAATCTGCCTGTTCTCGATGGCCGGTATTCCTCCGCTGGTGGGCTTCTACTCGAAGCTGGCCGTGCTGCAGGCGCTGGTGGCTTCGGGCAGTGGCCTCTATATTGCGCTGGCCGTGTTTGCGGTGATCATGTCGCTGATCGGCGCCTTCTACTACCTGCGCGTGGTCAAGGTCATGTACTTCGACAAGCCCATCACCGCCGCCAAGGTGCATGCACCTTTAGACGTGCGTGCTGTGCTGGTGGTCAATGGCGCGCTGGTGCTGATTCTGGGCATCATGCCCGGCGGTCTGATGAAGCTGTGCTCTGACGCCGTGCTGCGCGCACTCGCCAGCTAAGCGGCTCGGCAACCGAGCCTGACAAAGCCCGCATGTCTATCACTGCATCCATCTGGTTGGTGATCGTGGCGGGCTTTGTTGCGGCCAATCTGCCATTTCTGAACCAACGTATTTTGGCCGCGGGGCCCCTGTGCCATGACGGCGGCAGTGCCGGCAAGGCCCTGTGGATCCGCCTGGTCGAGCTGGTCGTGCTGTACTTCCTCATCGGGGCATTTGCGATGCTGCTCGAAGGCCGCGCCGGCCAGCGCAGCAGCCAGGGCTGGGAGTTCTATGCCGTCACCGGCACCTTGTTCCTGACCTTTGCCTTCCCCGGTTTTGCCTACCAGTACCTGCTGCGCAAGGTGAGCCGAGCGGGGTGAGACTGTGAAGGTCTTCAACCTGCGCTGCCCTTTGGGCCATATCTTTGAGGGCTGGTTCGCCTCGGACGCCGCGTTCGAGCAGCAACAAAGCCAGGGCTGGCTCAGCTGCCCGATGTGCAACTCGCATGAGATCGTCAAAGGCCTGAGCGCCCCGCATCTGGCGCGCAAATCCAATTCCCTGGCCCCAGCGGCTCCAGCTGCGCCGGCTTCCGCCGCCGCAGCCCCTGCACGGCCTGGTAGTGCGCCGGCGTCGTCCTCGCCATCCCGGGCCTCCCCAACCCCGCTCAGCGATGCCCAGCGCCTGCAACAGGCCTGGCTGGAGCTGTCGCGCCAGATCGTAGCCAATACCGACGATGTCGGCAGCGGCTTTGCCGACCTGGCCCGCCAGATGCATGAGGGTGAGGTCGCTGCCCGCCCGATCCGGGGCACCGCCACCCCGGAGGAGCAACGCGCTTTGGTCGACGAGGGCATCGATGTGCTGCCCTTGCTGCTGCCCGAAGCGAGCAAGCACCGCCTGCAATAGGCTGGATCTGTCGCCTTGGCAGCAGCCCGACTGGCTGGCATGCTGCAGCGCCGATGATGCACAGTACGTATGAATGGGCCGGGGCAGGGCCTTTGCATTGTCGCCCGTGCTTGATTTTGATGACAAAAAGACGACCGTTTGTCCCTCAGGTGACTATCAAAAAGTGAGCGCATAAAGCCCACGGGTTAACGCGTACGCAGCCTCACCTACAGGCTTTCCCCAGTGTTGCATCGCAGTATTCTTTCCTAGTATTGGCAGCATCGAAGCGGCGTGCATTTCCAACCCGGAATAGGCGCCGCGCTTTTTTCCAGCGAAGCGGTGCGGTGCCCATGAGTGATGTCATTCTTCAAACCCGAGATCTCACCAAGGAGTTTCGGGGATTCACAGCAGTCAGCAATGTCAACCTGTCGGTGCAGCGGGGCTCGATCCATGCGCTGATCGGCCCCAATGGTGCCGGCAAGACGACATGCTTCAACCTGCTGACCAAGTTCTTGACGCCCACCAAGGGCATCATCCATTTCAACGGCACGGACATCACCAGCGAAGAGCCGGCGCAGATTGCCCGCCGGGGGGTGATCCGCTCGTTCCAGATCTCGGCGGTGTTCCCGCACCTGAGCCTGATGGAGAACGTGCGCATCGCCTTGCAGCGCAAGCTGGGCACGTCCTTCCACTTCTGGAGCAGCGAGCGCACCTTGGACAAGCTCAACGGCCGCGCGGTGGCCTTGCTCGAAGAGGTGGGCCTGGCGCACCTGGCCGACGAGATCACCTTGAACCTGCCTTATGGCCAAAAGCGTGCACTCGAGATTGCCACCACGCTTGCGATGGAGCCCGAGCTGATGCTGCTCGACGAACCCACCCAGGGCATGGGCCATGAGGACGTCGAGCGCGTCACCCAGCTGATCAAAAAGGTCTCGGCCGGGCGCACCATCTTGATGGTCGAGCACAACATGAAGGTCATCTCGACGATTGCAGACCGCATCACGGTGCTGCAGCGCGGCGCCATCCTGGCCGAGGGCGACTACCAGACGGTGTCGCAGAACCCCCAGGTGATGGAAGCGTATATGGGAACCACCGACGGCCAGCTGCAGGGAGCGCACTGACATGAATGAGAAAAACGGAGTGCCTGCACTGGAGATCAGCGATCTGCACGCCTGGTATGGCGAATCGCACGTGCTGCATGGCGTGAACATGCGCGTGATGCCGGGCGAGGTGGTGACCTTGCTGGGCCGCAACGGCGCGGGCCGCACATCGACGATGCGTGCGGTGATGGGGCTGACGGGCTCGCGCAAGGGCTCGATCAAAATCCATGGCGTCGAGACCATCCAGATGCCCACGCACAAGATTGCGCACCTGGGCCTGGGTTACTGCCCGGAAGAGCGCGGCATCTTTGCCAGCCTCTCCTGCGAAGAGAACCTGATGCTGCCGCCGGACCTCAAAACCGGCTCGGCCGGCATGTCGGTCGAAGAGATCTACGAGATGTTCCCCAACCTGGCCGAGCGCCGCCAAAGCCAGGGCACGCGCCTGTCGGGCGGTGAGCAGCAGATGCTGGCCGTGGCCCGCATTCTGCGCACCGGCGCCAAGCTGCTGCTGCTCGATGAGATCTCCGAAGGTCTGGCCCCCGTCATCGTGCAGGCGCTGGCCCGCATGATCGTGAGCCTGCGCGCCAAGGGCTACACCGTGGTGATGGTCGAGCAGAACTTCCGCTTTGCCGCGCCACTGGCCGACCGCCTCTATGTGATGGAACATGGCCAGATCGTCGAGCAGTTCAGCGCCGACGAGCTCGAAGGCAAGATGCCTTTGCTCAACACCTTGCTGGGGGTCTAGCCCACTTTTTTGCAACCCTGGCGCAGCGCAGACTGCCGCCATGTATTGAGAACAGATATTTTTTAGGAGACAAGATGAAAGCAAAGCTCAAAGCCATTGCCCAGGTGGCATGTTTGGTCGCCCTGTCCGCAGGCGCTGCCCAGGCACAAGAAAAGGTGAAGATCGGCTTCATCACCGACATGTCCAGCCTCTACGCCGATGTGGAAGGCAAGAACGGCGCAGTCGCGATCCAGATGGCCATCGATGACTTCGGTGGCAAGGTGCTGGGCCAGCCCATCGAGATGGTCTCGGCCGACCACCAGAACAAGGCAGACATCGCAGCCTCCAAGGCGCGCGAGTGGATCGATACCGCCGGCGTGACCATGCTGTTTGGCGGCACCAACTCCGGCACGGCCCTGGCCGCTGCCAAGGTGGCGCAAGAGAAAAAGCGCGTCTACTTCAACAGCGGCGCGGGCTCCTCGGCACTGACCAATGAGCAGTGCAGCCCCTACACCGTGCACTATGCCTATGACACCGTGGCCTTGGCCAAGGGCACCGGCGGAGCCGTGGTGGACCGTGGCGGCAAGTCCTGGTTCTTCCTGACGGCCGACTACGCGTTTGGCCACTCGCTGGAAGCGGACACCACCGCCGTCATCAAGGCCAAGGGCGGCCAGGTGCTCGGCTCGGTGCGCCACCCGCTCAACGCATCTGACTTCTCGTCCTTCCTGCTGCAGGCGCAAAACTCCAAGGCCCAGATCCTGGGCCTGGCCAATGCCGGCGGCGACACCATCAATGCCATCAAGGCTGCGCGTGAGTTCGGCATCAACAAGACCATGAAGACCGCCGGCTTGCTGGTCTTCCTGTCTGACATCCACAGCATGGGCCTGAAGAACACCGAAGGCCTGCTGCACACCACCAGCTGGTACTGGGACCTGAACGACGAGACGCGCAAGTTCGCCGACAAGTTCTTCGCCAAGACCAAGCGCATGCCTACCGATCTGCATGCGGCGGACTACTCGGCGACGATGAACTACCTGAAGGCTGTCGAAGCCGTCAAGACCACCGATGCCGACAAGGTCATGGCCTACCTCAAGAGCACGCCGCTCAACGACTTCTACGGCAAGGGCGTGATCCGCCCCGATGGCCGCTACGCGCACGACATGTACCTGGTCGAAGCGAAGTCGCCTGCCGAATCCAAGAAGCCCTGGGATTACCTGAAGGTTCTGTCCACCTTGCCTGCGGACCAGGTCTGGACGACCAAGGCCGAATCCAAGTGCGCGCTCTGGAAGTAAGCACCGCTCACACCTAACCTGCGTCGATGCTGCCTGCTGCGGCTGCCCGCCATCGCTGATGGCACGGGTCGCAAAAGCAGCGGCATGACGCCAGGCGTGTTGTGTTCATTCACTGACTCGTGAGCTTTTCATGGAAATTTTTGGTATCTCATTACCGGCCTTGATGAGCCAGCTGCTGCTGGGTCTGGTCAACGGCTCGTTCTATGCCATTCTCAGTCTGGGATTGGCCGTGATCTTTGGCCTGCTCAATGTGATCAATTTCGCCCACGGCGCTTTGTTCATGCTGGGGGCCATGTTCACCTGGATGGCGGCGTCCTACTTCCAGGTCAATTACTGGGTGATGCTGCTGCTCTCGCCGATTCTGGTGGGCATCATCGGGGTGTTGATAGAGCGCTTTTTGCTGCGCCATATCTACAAGCTCGACCACCTCTACGGCCTGCTGCTGACCTTGGGGCTGTCGCTGCTGATCGAGGGCGTG
Organism: Comamonas sp. 23; assembly: GCF_049601575.1. Classification (NCBI taxonomy): domain Bacteria; kingdom Pseudomonadati; phylum Pseudomonadota; class Betaproteobacteria; order Burkholderiales; family Comamonadaceae; genus Comamonas; species Comamonas sp. 23. The sequence continues at coordinate 1,831,304 of NZ_CP187127.1, forward strand.
TTCCGCTCGATCTACGGCGTCTCGGGCCTGGGCTACGACACGCCCGAGCTGCTCGAAGGCGCCACCAACGTTGGCGTGATGCTGCTGCCCAACTACCGCATGTGGGTGGTGGTAGCCTCGCTGATCGTCTGCTTTGCCACCTGGTATGTGATCGAGAAAACCCGCCTGGGCGCCTACCTGCGGGCCGGCACCGAGAACCCCCGTCTGGTCGAGGCTTTCGGTGTCAACGTGCCGCTGATGATCATGCTGACCTATGCGTTTGGCGTGGGCCTGGCCGCCTTTGCCGGCGTGCTGGCAGCGCCCGTCTACCAGGTCACGCCGCTGATGGGCCAGAACCTGATCATCACCGTGTTCGCGGTGGTGGTGATCGGTGGCATGGGCTCCATCATGGGCGCCATCGTCACCGGTCTGGCACTGGGCGTGATCGAAGGGCTGACCAAGGTCTTCTACCCAGAAGCCTCGGCCACCGTCGTGTTCGTGATCATGGTCATCGTGCTGCTGGTGCGCCCGGCTGGCCTGTTTGGCAAAGCGAAGTGAGGTGAGGGGATGAATTCCAAGAAGTTTGCCAAACTGGGGTATGGGTTGCTGCTGCTCGGCATGATCGCTGCGCCGTTCATGGGGGCCTACCCTGTGTTCGTGATGAAGCTGATGTGCTTTGCACTTTTCGCCTGTGCGTTCAATCTGCTGCTGGGCTACACCGGTCTGCTGTCCTTTGGCCATGCCGCCTTCTTTGGTGGTGCGGCTTATGTCACCGGCCATGCGATCAAGGTCTGGCACCTGACGCCGGAGCTGGGCATTTTGTTCGGCGTGGTGTTCGGTGCCTTGCTGGGTGTGGTGTTTGGCTGGCTGGCCATTCGCCGCCAGGGGATTTATTTCTCGATGATCACCTTGGCGCTCGCCCAGATGCTGTTCTTTGCCTGCCTGCAAATGCCCTTCACCGGTGGTGAGGACGGCCTGCAAGCGGTGCCGCGCGGCAAGCTGTTTGGCGTGCTGAGCCTGGAGAGCGACTGGACCATGTACTACGTGGCCCTGGCCATCGTGGTGCTGGCCTTCCTGCTGATCATGCGCACGGTGCATTCGCCTTTCGGCCAAGTGCTCAAGGCGCTCAAGGAAAACGAGCCGCGTGCCATCTCGCTGGGCTATGACGTCAACCGCTTCAAGCTGCTGGCCTTTGTCATCTCGGCTGCGCTGGCCGGTCTGGCCGGTTCGCTCAAGACCGTGGTGCTGGGCTTTGCAACCTTGACTGACGTGCACTGGACGGCATCGGGCCAGGTCATCCTGATGACCTTGGTGGGCGGCCTGGGCCTGCTGTCGGGGCCGATCGTCGGCTCGGCCGTAATCGTCGCGCTGGAAAACAAGATCGGCGATATCGGCACCTGGCTGTCGCGCCTGACCGGCGTCGAGTGGTTCAACACCTTGGGTGAGTCGGTGACCATTGTGACCGGCCTGATCTTTGTGATCTGCGTGCTGGCGTTCCGCCGCGGCATCATGGGCGAGTTGATCGCCTTCATGGACCGCAAGAAGAAATAGCGGGGGCTTGCAGACCCGTCCAAGTCAAAGACCCGCATTGCGCGGGTCTTTGTTTTTGGAGAGGGCGGGGAGGGCGGCGTTACTTCCAGAGCTTGCAGCTGGATTCGGCCTTGGTGGTCCAGACCTCGTCGGGGCTGAGCGTCTTGAGCACCTTGAAGTAATCCCAGGCGCCTTTGGATTCGGCCGGGGCCTTGACCTGCATCAGGTACATCTCATGGGCGTAGCGGCCATCGGGGCGGACAACGCCCTTGGCGTAGAAGTCGGACAGGGGTTCGGCCTTCAGCGCGGCCATCACCTTGTCCGAATCGGTGGACTTGATGCGGTCGGCCGTCTTCAGGTAGGTCATCATCGCCGAGTAATCGGCCGCCTGCAGCGAGGTGGGCATCTTCTTGAACTTCTCGAAGAACCGGTCCGAGAACTTGCGGCTTTCCGGGTTCAGGTCCCAATGCCAGCTGTCGGTGAACATCAGGCCTTCGGTCTGCTTGAGCCCCAGGCTGTGGATGTCCGAGCTGAACAGCAGCATGCCGGCGAGCTTCATGGTCTTGGTCACGCCAAACTCGCGCGCAGCCTTGATGGTGTTGATGGTGTCGCCACCGGCATTGGCCATCGCCAGAATCTGGGCCTTGGAGTTCTGCGCCTGCAGCAGGAAGGACGAGAAATCCGAGGCATTGATCGGATGCCGCACGGCGCCCACCACGCGGCCGCCTGCGGCCTTGATCACCTTGGTGGTATCGGCCTCCAGCGCATGGCCAAAGGCGTAGTCGGCCGTCAGAAAGAACCAGTCCTTGTCGCCCAGCGCCACAATGGCGCCGCCGGTGCCCTTGGCCAAGGCCACCGTGTCGTAGGCGTAATGCACCGTGTAGGGGCTGCACTGGTCGTTGGTTAGCGCGGATGTACCCGAGCCGTTGACGATGATGAGGCGCTTTTTCTCCTCGGCCACCTTGGCCATCGCCAGGCCGGTGCTGGAGGTGGTGCCGCCCACCAGCATCTGCATGTCGCGCTGGTCAAACCACTCGCGCGCCTTGGAGGCGGCCAGGTCGGCCTTGTTCTGGTGGTCGGCCACCATCAGCTCCACCGGCTTGCCCAGCAGCTTGCCGCCAAAGTCATCAATCGCCATCTGCAGCGCCAGCGCCCCGCCCTTGCCATCAACGTCCGCATAGACGCTGGACATGTCGGTGATGAAGCCGATCCGCACCTTGTCTTGCGCCAGCGCACCTTGCGCAAACAGGGCCAGCACACAGCCAGCGGCAGCGGCCGCAATTGCGCGTCGCCGGTGTGGCAGCGCAGAACGCAAAGAGGGCATTGCAGGAACATTCATCGGAAGGTCTCCTTGTTCAAATAGACATGCGTGCAGTGCGGCTGCCAGGTGCGGCGCACCCGTGGGCTGCTGCGCCCCGATGGTTGCAGGCTGCTTGGCGCGCGCCTACTGGGGTAAGCACCAGCGCGGCGCAAAAACGCAGCTGTGCGCGCGGCGCGAAGCGGCTATACTGCTCGCAGCTCCGGGGTGTGCGAAAGCGCTGAGATGCGAAAGGCAGTTGCAAGACTGCTGATTAGCGAACCCGACGAACTTGATCCGGTTCATGCCGGCGGAAGAAGAGCGGGACCCTGAAAGCACAGCGGTGGAAGGCAGGCAGCGTTGCATGGCACGCGCCTGTGGCCACCGGCTACGCACACCCCAGGCGCCTCGCGCACTGGGGTTTTGTCTTTTTGGGGACGGCACCTGTCAGCGCGCAACAGGTGCCGCCATGGCCAGCCAACAGCGGCCACGGCGCAACGCACAGCACGGCCGGGCCGGGGTGTAGTCGATGGGCGTGTTGCGGCCAAGCAGCCATGCCTGGCGTGTTGGAACAGAAGAGGGCCGGCACGTCTCGGAGCGTTCGATGAAATCAACCGCTTTGAGGAGACTGCCATGAACGCCCCTGAGTCCCTGTTCATCCCCGCCACCGGTGATGCCCCCGATGCCGCCCGCTTTGGCGAACTGCTGGCCCAATCACGCCAGCCTTTTCCTGCGTCGACCAAGTCTTACCTGGCCGGTGCCATCCACCCGCAGCTGCAGGTGCCGGTGCGCGATATTGCGCTGACCAACGGAGAGCAGGTCAGCGTCTACGACACCTCGGGCCCCTACACCGACCCGGCCGTGGCCATCGATGTGCGTCAGGGCCTGCCCGCGCTGCGCGCCGAATGGATCGCCGCGCGCGGCGACAGCCACTACTATGTGGGGCGCCAGCGTGTGGCGCTTGATGACGGCAGCAAGCGCGGCGAAGAAGACCTGCGCGTGGCCCAGCTGCGGGCCGAGGCCGCCGCGCTGCAGCGCCAGCCGCGCCGCGCCAAGAGCGGTGCCAATGTGACCCAGATGCACTATGCGCGCAAAGGCATCATCACCCCCGAGATGGAGTATGTGGCCCTGCGCGAGAACGGCCGCCGCGAATGGATGGCCGAGTACCAGCGCGATGCTGCGCGCGAGGCGCGCCTGGCGGGCAACAGCCTGGGCGCTGCGATCCCCAAGATCATCACGCCCGAATTTGTACGCGACGAGGTGGCGCGGGGCCGGGCCATCATTCCGGCCAATATCAACCACCCCGAGATCGAGCCGATGGCCATTGGCCGCAACTTCAAGGTCAAGATCAATGCCAATATCGGCAACTCGGCCGTGACCTCGAGCATCGAGGAAGAGGTCGAGAAGCTGGTCTGGGCGATCCGCTGGGGCGCGGACAATGTGATGGACCTGTCCACCGGCAAGAACATCCACACCACGCGCGACTGGATCGTGCGCAACTCGCCGGTGCCCATTGGCACGGTGCCGATCTACCAGGCGCTGGAGAAAGTGGGCGGTGTGGCCGAGGACCTGACCTGGGACATCTTCCGCGACACCCTGGTGGAGCAGGCCGAGCAGGGCGTGGACTATTTCACGATCCATGCCGGCGTGCGCCTGGCCTATATCCACCTGACGGCCCAGCGCCGCACCGGCATCGTCTCGCGCGGAGGCTCCATCATGGCCAAGTGGTGCATGGCCCACCACCGCGAGAGCTTCCTCTACGAACATTTCGAAGATATCTGCGACATCATGAAGCAGTACGACGTGAGCTTCTCGCTGGGCGATGGCCTGCGCCCGGGCTGCGCCTCGGACGCGAATGACGAGGCCCAGTTTGCCGAGCTGGCCACCTTGGGTGAGCTGACCCAGCTGGCCTGGAAGCACGATGTGCAGACCATGATCGAAGGCCCGGGCCATGTGCCCATGCACATGATCCAGGCGAACATGACCGAGCAGCTCAAGCACTGCCACGAGGCGCCGTTCTACACCCTGGGCCCGCTGACCATCGACATCGCGCCGGGCTATGACCATATCGCCAGCGCCATCGGTGCGGCGATGATCGGCTGGTTTGGCACCGCCATGCTCTGCTATGTGACGCCCAAGGAGCACCTGGGCCTGCCCGACCGCGATGATGTCAAGCAGGGCATCATTGCCTACAAGATTGCCGCGCACGCAGCCGATGTGGCCAAGGGCCACCCGGGGGCCCGGGCGCGTGACGATGCACTCAGCCAGGCGCGCTTTGACTTCCGCTGGGAGGACCAGTTCAACCTGGGGCTGGATCCGGACACGGCCCGCGCCTTCCATGACGAAACCCTGCCCAAGGACAGTGCCAAGGTGGCGCATTTCTGCTCGATGTGCGGGCCCAAGTTCTGCTCGATGAAGATCACCCAGGAGGTGCGCGAGTTTGCCAAGAACCAGGGCGTGGCCGAAGAGCAGGGCATTGCCGTGGGCATGCAGGCCAAGGCGGCGGAGTTCAACCGGGCGGGGGGCGATTTCTACATCCCGATCGCCAGCGACACGACGGCCAGGTAAGTACGCGGCGGGCGTTGACCCCATGCGGCCACCACCCGGTGGCCGCATTGGCGCCTCGGTGTCAGCAACATTTGCTGCGCTGCACTAAACTGCGGACTGCCATCTGCCAGCCTCTTTCAACGCCAGAAAGCCCTTTGCCATGAACGTCACGCAAGCCATGCAAGAGCGCCGCTCGGTGCGCGCCTTTTTGCCCAAAGCTCCCTCTGCCCAAGCCGTGCATAGCCTGATCGCCGATGCGGCCCAGGCGGCATCGGGCGGCAACCTGCAGCCCTGGCGGGTGGTGGCGCTGGCGGGCCATGCGCTGCATGAACTGACCGATGCCATTGCAGATGCGCAGCCGCTGCCCGAAGGCGGCAACAACTACACCTACCCGCCCAATCTCTGGGAGCCGTATCGCACGCGCCGCTTCAAGAACGGTGAGGACCTGTACAAGACTATCGACATTCCGCGCGAGGACAAGGCCGCGCGCCTGGAGCAGCTGGCCAAAAACGGCCGCTTCTTTGGCGCCCCGGTGGGCCTGCTGGTATTTGCCGACGAGCGCATGGGTTATGCGCAGTGGGTGGACCTGGGCATTTACCTGCAGTCCCTCATGCTGCTGGCCACCGAGCGCGGCCTGGCCACCTGTGCCCAGGGCTACTGGCGCCGCTATGGCGACACAGTGGAGCGGGTGCTCAAGGCGCCAGAGCCTTACCGCGTGGCCTATGGCATTGCGCTGGGCTATGAAGACCTGACGGCGCCGATCAACAGCCTGCGTGCCGACCGCGCACCCTTTGGCGACTGGGCGCAGATGCGCGGGTTTGACTAAAGCGGCTCAACGGCCGAATCAGACCGCGATATAGCGGTCCTTGCGGTGGTTCATCGCGACGATCAGGTTCAGGATCACGGCGCCTGCAATCGACCAGGCGACCGACACGGCCGGAACCAGCCACAGCGCGAACGCCACGATGAGGCAGTCCAGGCCCATCTGCACCTTGCCAGCCGACCAGCCATGGCGCTCCTGCAGGTAGAGCACCAGAATGCCAAAGCCGCCCAGGCTGACCCGGTGGCGGAACAGAATCAAAAAGCCTGTGCCCAGCAGCACACCGCCAAGGATGCCAGCCAGCGGCTGGGACACATAGGAGATGGCCAATAGCGCTGGCAGCAGCTCGGTGAGCCAGGACGTGGCCACTACCGCGATAAAGGTCTTGACCACAAAGGCAGTGCCCATGCGCTTGGCAGCCAGCCAGTAGAACGGCAAATTCAGGCAGAAGAACAGCAGGCCCAGATCGGTGCCGGTGGCGTAGTGCCCCAGCAGCGCAATGCCGGCAATGCCGCCGGTCAGCAGCCCCGCGCTCTTGTACAGCACCAAGGCGGTGGAGATCAGCAAGATGCCGACCGCCATCGCAATGCCATCCTCCAGCCAGGAATGGCCGGATGAGCCGGTCTTGAGCGCCCAGCGGAATTTGTCGGAGGTCAGTTGGCTCACGCGCGCAAAGCCTGCGCTGGCAAAGAGGCGGTATCGGGTCATGGGAAAAGGGCAAGCAAGAGTCCTGCCAGCTTGGGGCGCAGCGCATGCCCCCATTCTGACCAGGCGCAAGCAAAGGGTGAGATAGCCCTCAAATATAGGGCTAACCCTTATCCCTCAAACCCTGCCAAGGATTGGCGCAGCCCGCCTGCAGGCTGCTTTCCCAGTTCAGTCGCTTACTTCCAGATCGGGCACTGGGCCTCTTGCTTGCTGGCAAACAGCGTCTCGCCCGGCAGCGCCTTGATCAGCTTGAACGAATCATGCTTGCCCTTGGACTCCTCAGGCGTCTTGACCTGCAGCAGGTACATGTCGTGCACATAGCGGCCATTGGGCTCGATCTTACCCTTGCCGAACATGTCGTTGAGCGGCATCGATTTGAGCGTCTGCATCACCTTGTCCGCGTCCAGGCTCTGCGCCTTTTCCACGGCCTTGAAGTAGCTCATCGCCGAGGAGTAGTCGGAGGCCTGCAGCGAGGTGGGCATTTTCTTGGTGCGGGCGTAGTAGCGGTCGGTCCAGGCGCGGGCCTCGGGCGAGCGGTCCCAGTACCAGCTGTCGGTGAACATCAGACCACCGGCGAGCTTGAGGCCCAGGCTCTCGACCTCGTTGGCAAACACCATCAGCGCCACGGGCTTCATCTTGGGGGTGATGCCAAACTCGCGCGCGGCCTTGAGCGCGTTCATGAAGTCACCACCGGCATTGGCAAAGCCCAGGATCTCGGCCTTGCTGGCCTGCACCTGCACCAGGTAGGACGAAAAATCGTTCGCATGAAAAGGCGCGCGCACCGATTTGACGATCTGGCCGCCCTGGGCCTGCACCACCTGCGTCACATCGGCTTCCAGGGTGTGGCCAAAGGTGTAGTCGGCTACCAAGAGCGCCCAGGTCTTGGCGCCTTGCTCGGACACTGCACGGCCCGTGCCGCGCGCAATGGCCGTGGTGTCGCTGTTGTAGTGCACCCAGTACGGCGAGCACTGGCTGCCCGTCAGGTTGGAGGAGTAGGCGCCATTGATCAGCAGCACGCGTTTTTTCTCATTGGCCACCTGGCCCATCGCCAGCGCCGTCGCCGTATTGGTGCCGGCAATCAGCAGCTGGACATCCTGGGTGTCGACCCATTCGCGCGATTTGGTCGAGGCGATATCGGCCTTGTTCTGGTGGTCGGCCGACAAGAGCTCAATCGGGCGGCCCAGCAGCTTGCCGCCAAAGTCTTCAATGGCCATCTGGATGGCGGTTGCGCCGCCTTTGCCATCGCCGTCCGAATACTGGCTGGACATATCCGTCAGGAAACCCAGGCGCACCGGCGCTGGGGCCTGTGCCTGGGCCGTTCCGGTGATCGCGCAGCAGGCGAGGGCACAGGCGCTGAGCGTGGGCCGAAAGCGCAGGGAGGTTGGGGTGGGCATATGAGACTCCTTTGTTATGGGTTGCTTTGGTTTTGCAACACCCATGCTAAGAGCAGATGCCAGATGGCGACAGGGTGAAAACGGGCGCAGCCCAGCGCGTTTGTCACCCACGTTACCGGCCCGCCAGACCAGGTAGATATTTGAGAGTTAGATAAATACAAATGCATACCAAATAACACATAGATATTTTTGTCCGCAGGGCATGCTGGCTTGAGAGTGGGGGTGTCAAATTTTTTCATCAGGATGTCACCCGCCGTTGCAACACTTCCGCCTTTCTTTTGGGATCCCTATGCGACGCTTACCCCTTGTGGCCGCCATGGCCTCTTTGCTCATCCTCACCACACAAACCACGACAGCGGCAGACCTGGCCTTGCAGACCCCCGCTGGCCAGGCGCTGGAGGCCAAGCTGGCCTCTGCTGACCCGCAAGGCCAGGTCTATGCCTCGCATGTGTTCAACGACCCGGCAGCGACCAAGCTGCCTGATGGCTGGCGCACCGCAAGCTGGAATAAGGGCACGGTGACTATCGATGCCAGCACCGGCCATCTTCTGATCAACGGCAAGGCCGATAGCACCGCGATGACGGCCGTGCTCTTGCCAGTAGCGCTGGAAAATCTATCCAACTACCGCGTGGATGTGGAGTTCAGCTTCGAGCAGCCCAACAATACCGCTCGCTGGGGTAGCGTGATGTACCGCACCTCGCCCGCTGCCAATACCCCAGCCCACGAGCCTTACTACCAGTTCGCGATTCGCCAGGCGGCTACGGCCAATAACGGCACCGAGTTTGCATTCCGCAAGGCCGGCGCCTGGTCGGTGCAGGGTACCAAGCCGTTCACCGAGGCGATCAGCGCCGCGAAGACCTACACCGCCAGCGTGGTGGTCCATGGCAACCGGGTGCGCCAGTACCTCGATGGCGCCTTGCAGCACGACACCATGCTGAGCGCCGACCTGGCCAAGGGCGGCATCGGCATGCAGACGGCCGGCCTCATCATGCGTGTCAAAAGCATCAAGGTGACCGAGCAGATCACGCCGCTGCCTGAGTTCGATATGCCCGTGGCCGTGCAGGACGCCGGCAGCGCAGCGGCAATGGCACCCACCCTGGTACAGGCGGCCCAAGGCCTGCAATCGCTGGCTGGCACCGGCGCCAGCCATGCGCTGTGGACGCTGGACAGCAGCCTCAATCTGCTTGATGCCAGCGGTGCCAACGTCGGCACGCTGGCGGCCTACTTTGCCCAGTCCAACCGCAACACCATTGCGCTGTTGCGCATCCAGGATGCAGCGACCCTGAACGCGCTGGTGACCTTCTCCGACCAGGTGCACAATCTCGCCGACCTGACCTTGCTGTCCAGCGATGTGGCATTGCTCAAGCAGGCCCGTGTGGCGCTGCCCAAACTGCGCACGGCGGTGGATTTCAGCGAGCGCAAGCTGACCACGTCCAAGGCCGATCTGTTGACCATCGTGGGCGACACCAACCGGGCGGGCGCCAAGATCGCGATCCTGCCCGAGGGCCTGACAACCCGCGCGTTTGTCGCCCATCTGCAGCGCCTGCTGATCACGGTGTGGAGCAATGCCGAGGCCGCAACCCCCGAGCAAGCAGCGAAGGTGCTGGTCAGCGGTGTCAACGGCGTCGTCTCTGCCAACAGCGCCGCCTACGCCGATGTGCTGCGCAAGCTGCCCACCAACACCTTGCTGCGCAAGCCGCTGGTCATCGGCCACCGTGGCATGCCTAGCCGCGAGGACGAAAACACGCTGGAAAGCGCCAAGGCGGCAGTGGCTGCCGGTGCCGATGCCGTGGAAAACGACATCTACATCACCACCGACGACCACCTGGTCATCATGCATGACGACACCGTCAATCGCACCACCAATGGCACGGGCAATGTGGAGGACATGAGCCTCGCGCAGGTCAAGGCGCTGGCCACCAAGACCAAGGGCTACCAGGTGCCCACGATGCGTGAGTACTTCCAGGCGTTCAAGGACAAGCCCATCACCCATGTGATCGAGCTCAAGAGCAGCAACCCGCGCATCATTGCCCAGCTCAAGAAGGAAATGGCCGAAGAGGGGGTGGCCGACCAGTCGGTTGCGATCTCCTTCATTGCCGACCAGCTCAAGCGCAGCGGCGAGCAAATGCCCGAGCTGACCGGCGGCTTCCTCAACAGCATTGCCGACAGCGCAGATGTCCCCGCCAGCGTGCGCAATGTGCTTGAGGCCACCCAGGCCAACTCCTCGACCTTCAACCCCAGCTACACCGCCATTCGTCAAAGCACGATGGAAGCGGCCAAGCACCGGGGCGTGACCTTCTGGCCATGGACCGTGAATACGGCCACTGACTTCTACAAGTACTACAGCTGGGGCACCAACGGCATCACCACCGACCACGCCTACCTGGCCAGCAACTTCCCGGTCGAGATCGCTGCCAAGCCGCAAACGGCCGCACTGGCCTTGAACGAGCCGCTGAGCCTGGGTGTGACCCTGACCACCCAACTGCGTGCGCAAAGCGATGCTACCGCCACCGAGCTGGTGTACCTGGGTGGTACCGCTACGGCAGTGCCCGATGGCAAAGGAGGCCTCAGCTTCAGCAGCGCAGGCACGGCCATCGTCATGCCCGGCTATCGCTACCAGATGGATGCCACCTACAGCTATGTGATCATGGGCCAGCCGCTGACCCTGGTGGTGGGCGATGGCAGCGATGGCGTGGTGGGCACACCCAATGCACCCGCTGCCGGTAATGTGAGCTGCAGCAGCGCAGTGCCCGGCCAGACCAGCACCTGCGCCGTGGTGCCCCAACCGGGCTACCAGCTGGTGGGCCTGGCGGCAGACAGCACCTGCCCGGCTGGCCAATGGAATGCCGACCAAACGGCCTACACCACCGGCACGATTGCAGCGCAGTGCCAAGTGCGTTTTGACTTTGCGGCCAAGCCCGCCAGCGCATCCCTGACCCCCATCGGCAAGGACGGCGAGATGCAAGCCACCGTGCAAGGCGGCGGCACGGGCCTGTGGGCCTTTGATGCCGCGCAGGCGGTTGCCGTAAGCCCGGCAGCGGCCGCGCCCAGTGGTCTGAGCTTTCCGTTTGGCGTCGTCAGCCTGCAGCTGACCGGCGGCCAGCCAGGCCAGAGCGCCACGGTGGAGATGACCTACCCGCAGGCGCTGCCGGCCAATGCCAAGTACTACAAGTTTGGCAAGACCGCCGACAACAACCAGGACCACTGGTATGCCTACCCCAACGCCACGATCAGCGGCAACAAGGTCGTCCTGACTCTCACCGACGGCCAGACCGGCGATGACGACCTGCTGGCCAATGGCGTCATCCGCGATCCGGGTGGTGTGGCCGTGCTCGCCGATGACCCAGGCAACCCTGGCACCCCTGGCGCTACCGCCACCCCCGTGCCTACCTTGGGCCATGCAGCGCTGGCGCTGCTGTCAGGTGGCATGGGCTTGCTGGCCTGGCGCCGCAAGCGCAAGGCGCGGCTCTGATAGCGAGTCTTTGATGGGTAGTTGACCGCCAGTGGCGCCTTCGGGTGCCCTGGCGGTTTTTTCCAAGCGCAGGCATGGAGCAAGCGGTAGAGTGCGTTAGGACACTTCCGATGCGTCGCAAAGTCGGCTAGATTGCTAGCTGATTTTGATGATATGGATCAGATGCAACTTTATTCCTACAAGCTGGATTTCCGAATTTGGCATCCAAGCATTGACCCGCAGATAGTCACCGAGACACTGGGGCTGGAGCCCACGCATTTCTGCATGGCGGGGCAGCCGCGCAAAACGCCCAAGGGGCGTCTTCTTGGTGGCATTCACGCTGAAAGCTATTGGAGCGCCGATCCATTCAAGCGGGGCGAATATATGTCCTCCGACGATGCTGCTGAGGACGCTATTTCTGCAGTGCTTGAGCTGCTGCGTCCACATAAGCATTTTCTGCTTCTATTGCAGGGTCAAGGTGGGCGCTTGGTGTTACAGATCAGCAGCTTCAGCGCGCGCAACTACGCTATCGTGTTGCCGCCCGATTTGCTGATGGAGATGGCCGCGCTTGGCATCAGCTGGGCCCACGATGTGCATCCCTATGCGCAGAGCTGGTAGCGCAATCTTTTGATCGCCGAAGACGGAACTCAAACCACCTGCCCCAGCCCCCGTGCATCCGGCATGCGCGATGCCCAGGCAAACACCGCCATCCCCAGCAGCACCGTCACCGCCAGGCCCAGCGCCAGCAACAGGCCGCTGTGAAAGAGCTGCGGCGCCACGAGGCCCGAGATGATGGTGAAGACCATCATCTGGCTAAAGCCCTGCAGAGACGAGGCCAGGCCGCGCATCTGGGGGAAATGGCCCATGGCTTCCAGGGTCAGGATGGGCATCAGCTGCGAGATGCCAAAGGTGTAGAGCGTGATCGGCAGGACGGCCCAAGGGACGCTGGGCTGTTGCGTCAGGCTGTTGTAGAGCAGGTTGCTGGCGCAGGCGATGAGCAGGCAGGCATAGCCGATGCGTTTTTGCACGGTGGGCGGAATGCGGCGGGCAAAGAGGCTAGAGACGGCCGAGCCCAGCATGGTGCCGGCGATCAGCGGGATGAACAGCCAGCCCAGCGCAGTTTCGTCCTTGCCCAGGATGGTCATCACAAACTCGGCAGCGGAGCTGATGTAGATGGAGTTGGCACCGGCCATCAGCGCCAGGCCGATGAGCATGGTGCGGAATTTGCGGTTGCGCAGCGCCTGCAGGTAGTTGCCGGCAATGACGCGCAGCTTCAAAGGCGTGCGGCGCTCGGGCGGCAGCGTCTCGGGCAGCTGGCGCCAGATCAGCAGTGCCAGCAGCGCGCCAAAGCCCGAGAGGAAATAGAAGCTGTAGCGCCAGCCACCATGGCTTTGCAGCCAGCCGCCCAGCACGGGCGCCAGCGCAGGGGCCAGGCCAAACACCATCATCACCAGCGCCATCATGCGCTGCGCCTCTGCTCCCTGGTGCTGGTCCTGCACCATGGCGCGCACGATGACCATGCCCGAGCCGGCGCACAGGCCCTGCACCAGGCGCATCAGCACCAGCGATTCGATCGAGCCGGCAAAGGCCGCTGCCAGCGAGGTGATGCAATAGCCGATGGCCGAGACCATCAGCACGCGGCGGCGGCCAAAGGTGTCGCTGAGCGTGCCGTAGAACAGCATGGTGCTGGCCATCGCAAAGACGTAGACGCTCAGCGTCTGCTGCACCGCTATCGGCGTGGCGCCAAATTCCTGCCCGATGGCATGGAAAGAGGGCAGGTAGGTATCGATGCCCAGCGGACCAATCATGGTGCACAGGGCAAACAGCAAGGTGAGCGTAACGGGTGACTTTTGCATGGGGCGCTGGGCGCTGCCCTGGGCCGCAATCACAGCAAGCGCTGCCTGGCACTGCGGGGCAAAGGCTTGGATGGAGGAAGAAGCGGGTGGGGGCTAAGGCGCCGAAATGAAGAACCACCGCCTCTCAGAAGAGGGGAGCGGCAAAGTGGCAAGCAAGCATTTAACCAAAAAATGCCGCAGCCTGTGCCAGCTGGCGGCGCCGCCGCAAAGAGCTGGGACATTGGCCGGCTGCAATGCAAAGAGCGCGAAACTGTGTACACATTTCGCGCTCTGGGCGGGGTATCGGCGTTGTTGAGCGTTTAGCCCGCGCTGGGGCGCTCGGCGCCCTTGGGGCGAAATGCCTTGCAGACCGCTTCATCGGTCTGCAGATAGGGGCCGCCAATCAGGTCCACGCAGTAGGGCACGGCAGCAAAGATGCCGGGCACCTGCTGCTGGCCATCGGCGTCCTTGAGCCCCTCCAAGGTCTGGGCAATCGCCTTGGGCTGGCCGGGCAGGTTGATGACCAGGCTGCTGCCCCGGATGACGGCCACCTGGCGCGACAAAATCGCGGTGGGCACAAACTGCAGGCTGATCTGGCGCATTTGCTCGCCAAAGCCGGGCATCACCTTGTCGGCCACGGCCAGGGTCGCTTCGGGCGTCACATCGCGCGGCGCGGGGCCGGTGCCGCCGGTGGTCAGCACCAGCGCGCAGCCCGCGTCCACCAGCTCGATGAGGGTCTGGCTGATCAGTGCCTCTTCGTCGGCAATCAGGCGGGTCTCGTACTGCAGCGGGTTGCGCAGCGCGCGGCCCAGCCAGTCCTGCAGCGCAGGAAGGCCCTTGTCTTCGTAAACGCCGGTGCTGGCGCGGTCGCTGATGGAGACCAGGCCAATCTTGACGCTGTCGTAGGTGTTGCTCATGGCCTTATCCCTTGCGCTGCCATCAGGCCTGGTCATCGTCGTCATCGCCGTCTTCGGGCGCATCGGCGCTGCTGCGGCTGGCGCTGTGGGCGGCCATCACATGGTCGCGCACCAGCTGGAACAGCTCACGGTAGGCGCGGCCCTTGCGGGGCGCCTGGCCGGTCGATTCCTGCACATTGGCCTCATGGGCGCCGGGCATGTCCTTGCGGGCCTGGCGCACCAGCGAGCGCAGCTGCTGAATGTCGGTATCGGGAGCCTCGTTGATCCACTGGGCGACGGCATCGTCGCTGACGATCATGCGGTCGCGCCACTGCTCGGCCGCATGCAGCAGAGCCTTTTCCAGGCTGGAGCCTTCCTTTTGCTCGGACAGTGCGGCATTGATGGCGGCAACTTCGCTGTCTTCGAGCTTGCGCATCAGCTTGCCGATGTACTGCATCTGGCGGCGCTTGCCCTCGAAATTGGTGATGCGCTTGGCTTCGGCCAACGCGTTGGCCAGAATCTCGGGCAAATCCAGGCGCTTGAAGAGATCGCTGCGCAAGGTCAGCAGCTCTTTGCCCAGGTCTTGCAGCTCATCCATCTCCTTTTTCAGGTCGGATTTGCTCGACTCGGTCGTGCCTTTGAGCTCGGCCTTGAGTTCGATATCGAGCTCGCTGCCTTCGGCCACGAACTTGCCGCGAACGAAATAGCCTTTTTTGGGTTTGCGTGACATGGTTAAATGCTTTTGTTCAAAAGGCCATCGCCCGGCGCAGTGCCTGGGCGATGGCGGTTATCAGTATCATAGCGGGCAGTATGAATAAATCCGTATCCAGCTCTAACAGCCAAGGCGATGCCAAGGCTGAGTCCGGCTTCAGCTACAGCCGCGCATTTTTCAAAGATCTCGTCGAGCAGGCGCTCTTGCATGCCAAAAAACTGGGGGCCAGCGACGCCGGGGCCGACGCCTCCGAAGGCTCCGGTCTGTCGGTGAGTGTGCGCAAAGGCGAGCTGGAGACGGTGGAGCGCAACCGGGACAAATCACTGGGGGTGACGGTCTATCTGGGCAAACGCCGTGGCAACGCCAGCACGTCTGATTTCTCTGCCCAAGCAGTGCAGCGCACCGTGCAGGCGGCCTATGACATTGCACGCTTCACCGCCGAGGACCCTATCGCAGGTCTGCCCGACGCAGCCGACATTGTGCCAGCAGCCGAGCACCGTGCGCTCGAGCTATTCCATCCTTGGGCCATTGACAGCGAAGCGGCGGCCCAATTGGCGCTGCAATGCGAGGCAGCGGCCTTTGCCACCGACAAGCGCATCACCAACAGCGAAGGCGCCGGTGTCTCGGCCCAGCAAAGCCATTTCTACAGCGCCCATACCAATGGTTTTGCCGGCGGCTATGCCAGCTCGCGCCACAGCCTGTCGGTCGCGCCGATTGCCGGCAAGGGTGCTGACATGCAGCGCGATGCCTGGTACAGCAGCATGCGCCGTGCGGGCGACCTGGCCGATCCGGCCGTCGTGGGCCGCTACGCTGCCGAACGGGCGCTGTCGCGCCTGGGCGCACGCAAGATTGCCACCACCGAATGCCCGGTGCTGTTCGATGCACCGCTGGCTGCCGGCCTGGTGGGCTCGCTGGTGCAGGCCATCAGCGGTGGCGCGCTCTACCGCCGCAGCTCCTTCTTGCTGCATTCGCTGGGCAAGAAGGTGTTCCCCAAGCACATCCAGCTGATCGAAGACCCGTTCATCATCGGCGGCAAGGGCAGCGCGCCTTATGACGACGAAGGCGTGCGCGTGGCCAAGCGCTCGGTGATCGAGGACGGCAAGGTGGCCGGTTATTTCCTGTCCACCTATTCGGCCCGCAAGCTGAGCATGCGCACCACCGGCAATGCCGGCGGTGCCCACAACCTGCATTTCTACTCGACCAAGACGCGCCCTTCGGACGACCTCAATGCCATGCTGCAAAAGCTGGGCACGGGCCTGTTTGTGATCGAGCTGATGGGCCAGGGCGTGAACCCGGTCACCGGCGACTACTCGCGCGGCGCCAGCGGCTTCTGGGTCGAAAACGGCCAGATCGCCTTCCCGGTCGAGGAGATCACGATTGCCGGCAACCTCAAGGACATGTTCAAGGGCATCGAGGCCGTGGGTGCCGACGAGTACAACGCCGGCTCCAAGACCTTGGGCAGCATCTTGGTCAACCGCATGAAGGTGGCAGGGTCCTGATCCCGCGCCTTTCAATAGCTTCCAGCCCGCTCAGAGCCATCCAATCCAGGGGCGGCGGGCGGGTTTTATTTTTTTGAGTGAGCAGCTGGCCAAGGCTGGCCAGCGCCGTAAGGAGTGGGCTGTGTTTACCGGCATTATTCAGGCAGTGGCGCGCATCAGCGCGATCGACGACCAACCGGGGCTGCGGAGCTTTACCGTGGCCTTTCCCGAGGGCTTTTGTGAAGACCTGGCGATAGGAGCGAGTGTCTCGCACGACGGCGTGTGCCTCACGGTGACCGAGCTGCTGGACGCCAGCCATGCCCGCTTTGATGTGATGCAGCAAAGCCTGAACATCACCACCTTGGGCGCGCTGGAACTGGGCTCGCCGGTGAATGTGGAGCGCGCAGCCAAGGATGGCGCCGAGATTGGCGGCCACCCGCTGTCGGGCCATGTGGACTTTACCGGCACCCTGGCGCAGGTGCGCCAGTTCGACAACAACCATGTGATGCGCGTGGCGGTACCCGAGGCTTTTCGCCGCTATGTGTTTGCCAAGGGCTATATCGCCATCAATGGCGCCAGCCTGACCGTTGCTGAGGTGAATCGCCAGGAAGGCTGGTTCGAGGTCTGGCTGATTCCCGAGACCTTGCGCATGACCGTGTTTGGCGACAAGCGCGCTGGTGACCGCCTGAACATCGAGATCGAGCGCAGCACCCAGGTCGTCGTCGACACCGTTCGCGAAGCGGTGGACGAGAGCCTGGGCCAACTCAAGCCCCTGCTCGAAGCGCTGCTGCGCGAAAAGGGCTTGAGTCTGGACGACCTGGTCACGTCGCCGCAGTTGCCCAAGGCTTAGTGCCCAAGGCTCGAATCAACGGGTTGCCACGATAAAGATTCGCGGGAACGGCAGCAGCACCGTGCCGCTGGGCAGCGCCGGGTAGGCCTGGCGGATGGCGGCCAGGTAGTCGGCCAGGAACTGCGTCTTCTCCGGTGCATCGAGCTGCGCCAAGAACGGGCGCAGCGCCGAGCCCTTGAACCATTCCACCACCGCCTCGTGGTTGGCCAGCGGGTGCATATAGGTGGTGCGCCAGGCATCGACTCGGCGGCACAGCGGCTGCAGCAGCGCGTAGTACCAGTCCAGGCTGTGGCGGTCCGGGTGGCGCACCGCACCGATGCGCGAGGCCCAGGGGCCTTGCGCGGCCACCTCGCGCGCCAGCACATGGGCGGGCTCTTGCAGGTTGTCGGGCGTCTGCACCGCCAGGCTGCCGCCAGCGCGCAGTTGCTGCAGCAACTGCGGGTAGAGGCGGGCATGGTCGGGCAGCCACTGCAGGCTGGCATTGGCCAGGATCACATCGACGGCCAGCGCTGCCTGCCAGTGGCCAATGTCGGCCAGCGCAAACGGCGTCTGCGGCAGGCGCTCGCGCGCGGCGCGCAGCATGTCCTCGTCATTGTCCAGGCCGGTCACGGCCGCTTCGGTGTAGCGCGCCTGCAGCACCTCGGTGGAGTTGCCGGGGCCGCAGCCCAGGTCGATCGCGGTCTGCACCTCGGTGTTCGGAATGGCGGCTACCAGATCGCGCACGGGACGGGTGCGTTCGGCTTCAAACTGGCTGTAATGCTGGGCGGACCAGGTCATGGGGTTCTCCTTGTGTGGTGCTGGGCACTGTAGTGCGCTTTACCCATGCTGACAAATACGCTATAAAAACCTTATCCATACTTTTGAGGTATTGCTGGATGGAGCTGAGACATTTGAAGGCCCTGGTCTGCATTGCCGAATGTGGCAACCTGACCCGGGCTGCGCAGCAGCTGGGCATGCAGCAGCCGCCGCTGACGCGCTTGCTGCAGCAGTTGGAGGCGGAGATGGGCACGCCGTTGATGGAGCGGCTGCCCCGAGGCATGCGGCCCACCGCGGCTGGCCTGGCGCTGGTGCATGAAGCGCGCATGGTGCTGGCCCGGGTGGAGGCCATGGCCGGCCTGGTGCAGGATGCCGCCCAGGGCGGGCTCGGCCATGTGGCCATTGGCTTTACCAGCTCGGCAGCGCTCCACCCCTTGGTGGCACAGGTGCTGCGGGCCTTTAGGGCCCAGTGGCCGCGCGTGAAGGTCACCCTGGAGGAGGCGGGCTCGGGCGAGCTGCTCGAGGCGCTGCTGGCGCAGCGCCTGCATGCCGCGCTGGTGCGCTCGGCCTGGGAGGCGCAGCCCAGCCTCAGCAGCCGCCTTTTGCTCAGTGAGCCGATGGTGGTGGCCGGGCCGGCCGGGCATGCGCTGATGCAGTCCAAACGCGCCTTGCCGCTGGCGCAGCTGCGGGGCCAGCCGCTGGTGCTGTACAAGCGGCCTGCGGGCCCCGGCCTGCACGATGGCATTGTGGCCGCCTGCGTGGGCGCGGGCTTTCATCCGCAGGTGGTGCAAGAGGCCCCGCGCCTGACCGCCACCCTGAGCCTGGTGGCCGCAGGCCTGGGCCTGAGCATTGTGCCGGCCTCGCTGCAGCAGCTGCGCGGCGACGGGCTGGCCTACCGGCGGCTGAGTGCTGCGCCCGGCCTGGCGGCGCCGCTGATCCTCGTCAGCCAGCGCCGCCCTGAGGCCCAGGCCCGTGTGCTGCTCCAGCACCTGGGCAGCATTCTTGACCAGGAGCTGGCCCAGCAGCGCGCACGCAAGGGAGTGGCCTGAGATGCAAAAACGCGTCATGCCGTCGATGATGGCGCTGCAGTGCTTTGAGGCCGTGGCGCGCCACATGAGCTTTACCTTGGCGGCCCAGGATTTGTTCTTGACCCAGAGCGCGATCAGCAAGCAGATCGCCCAGCTCGAAGCCACCGTCTGCCAGGCGCTGTTCCACCGCTCGGCGCGCGGGCTGGCACTGACGCCGGCCGGCCGCATGTACCTGGGCGAGGTGCGCAGCATCCTGAACCAGGTCGATGCCTCGGCCCGCTATGTGATGGGCTATGGCGAGGCGGACGAAACGCTGGCGATTGCCGTGCAGCCCACCTTTGGCATCACCTGGTTGATTCCGCGCCTGCGGCAATTCATGCAGGCCTACCCGCATATCCAGGTTGTCACCAAGGGCGATGCCCGGCCTTTTGACCTGATGCAGGCGCGCATCGACGTCTCGCTGTTCTATGGCGAAGGCAGCCTGCCGGGTGCGGACTGCCACCGCCTGTTCGAGGCCGATGTGGCAGTCGTTTGTGCGCCAGAGATCCTGCCCGTTAATGGCCTGGCGTCGCTCGCTGAGCTGGAGCAGCTGCCGCTGATCCAGTGCTCCTTTCGGCCCGAGATCTGGCGCGACTGGTTTGGTAGCCAGGGCTTTGTGCCGTTCGATGCCTACCGGGGCCCGCGCTTTGACACTTTCTCGATGTGCCTGCAGGCCGCGCAAGAAGGCATTGGCTTGGCCATCATGCCGCGCATGTTTGCCGAGCAGGCGCTGGCCCGGGGCAGCCTGGTGCAGCCCTGGCCCTTTGTGCAGCCCAGCGATGGCGCCTACTATGTGGCGCACGCCAGCCACTGCGCGGCCTTGCCCAAGATCCGCCATTTTGTCGATTGGGTGCTGGCGCAGGCGCATGCCAGCGCGCCCTCTGCATGAAATTTTGGAATAGCCCGATCATTTAATTTCGTTTGCCCAGCAGCCCGGCCTTGCGAACAATGCGTGGTTCAACAAGAACAACGACGGAGACTGCGCACATGGCCGCGCTGCACCACTACCTCTCGATTGCCGATCTGGAACGCGCTGCCCGCTGGCGCTTGCCTGCTTGTGTGCGCGGCTATGTCTGCGGCGGCACGGAAGACGGCGTATCGCTGCAGCAAAGCCTGCAGGCCTTCTCGCGCCTTGGCTTTGTGCCGCGTGGCCTGCGCCATGTGGCCCGGCGCAGCACGGCCACCACCTTGTGGGGCCAGACCTATTCGCTGCCGATGGGCTTTGCGCCCACCGGCTTTGCTGCCATCGTGATGAAGGACTGCGACGCGGCGCTGGCCAAGGTGGCGCAGGCACAGGCGCTGCCCTTCATCATCAGCGGCGCATCGACCGTGCCCTTGGAGCAACTGCAAAGCGCCCATGGCCAGCGCTGCTGGTACCAAGCCTACCTGCCGGGCAATATGGCGCGCATCCTGCCGCTGCTGCAGCGCCTCGAAAAGGCCCAGATCCCCGTGCTGGTGGTCACCATCGACACCTGCGTGGGCGCCAACCGCGAGAACCTGCAGCGCCTGCGCTTTACCGTGCCGTTTCGCCCCAGCTGGACCTTGTTGCTCGACGGACTGCGCCACCCGCGCTGGAGCTGCGATGTGTTCCTGCGCACGGTCCTCAGCCAGGGCGTGCCCCGGTTCGCCAACCTGGCCCATGAGGCGGGGCCGGCCATCACTGCCGACCCGCCCCATGGCTTTCGGGGCGAGCGCGACCAGCTCGACTGGGACTGCATAGACCAGATACGCGCAGCCTGGAAGGGCAAGCTGGTGCTCAAGGGTGTCATGCACCCGGAGGACGCCAGGCTCGCCGTGGCCCATGGCGCCGATGCGGTCATCGTCTCCACCCATGGCGGGCGCCAGCTCGATGCCTGCATCTCCCCCTTGCAGGCGCTGCCCGAGATTCGGCAGGCCGTGCCTGCCGGCTACCCGGTGTTCATCGACGGCGGCTTTCGCCGGGGCAGCGATGTGCTCAAGGCCATCGCGCTGGGCGCTGACCTGGTCTTCACCGGCCGGCCCCAGCTGTTTGGTGCGGCCGTGGCCGGCGAGGCGGGCATTGCGCACGCGGTGCAGCTGTTCCGCCAGGAGCTGATGACCAACCTGGCGCTGCTGGGTGTCAACCGCCCGCAGGAGCTGACAGCGGACTATTTGCGCATTCAGGGCGATTTTTCGCTGCCCCCCAGTCAGCGTTAAACGCGCTGCACCCATTTGCCATCAAGGAGACAAAAATGATGAAACCAAGCAAGGCCGTACTGGCCCTGGCCGCTGCATGGGCCGTGATGCCTGCAGCACATGCACAAACTGCTGGCTACCCCAGCAAGCCCGTCAAACTGGTCGTGGGCTATGCGCCCGGCGGTGCCACCGATATTGGTGCGCGGCTGATGGCGGACGCGCTGGGCAAGGACCTGGGCCAGTCCTTCATCGTCGAAAACCGCCCAGGCGCCAACAGCAATATCGGTGCCGAATATGTGGTGCGTGCGCCAGCCGATGGCTATACCTTGTTTGTGGGATCCATCTCCACGGCGATTAACCAGGGCCTCTACACCAAGCTGGCCTTTGATGCCGGCAAGGACCTGGTACCGGTGGCCCAGCTCAATGTGGTGCCCAATATTCTGGCCGTGAGCGCCAAGCTGCCGGTCAACTCGGTGGCCGAGTACATCGCCTATGGCAAGCAGCACCCGGACAAGCTGACCTGCGCGTCGCCCGGCAGTGGCTCGTCGGCCCATCTGGGCTGCGAGCTGTTCAAGCTCAAGACGGGGACCAGCATCCTGCATGTGCCCTACCGGGGCAGCGGCCCGGCGGTGTCGGACCTGCTGGGCGGGCAGGTGGATTCGATGATGGACAACCTGCCGCCGCTGCTCGCGCAGATCCGCGCCGGCAAGCTCAAGGGCCTGGCGGTGACGACTGCAGAGCGCGTGGGTTTCGCCTCGGATATCCCGACCGTCGCCGAGTCCGGCGTGCCCGGCTTTGAGGTCGCCGCCTGGTTTGGCGTGTTTGCGCCCGCCGGTACACCGGCCCAGGTGGTGGAGACCGTCAACAAGGCCATCAACCGCGCGCTGAATGCCAACCCCGATGTGCGGGCCAAGTACCAGAGCAATGGCTTTATGCTGCCGCCGGCGCCCAATTCCCCCGCCAGCTTTCAGCGCTTCTTTAACAGCGAGATCAAGCGCTGGGCTGAAGTGGCGCAGGCCACCAAGCTGAAGATCGACTGATGCCGATACAGCCTTAACGCGCGTTGGCTGCCAGCCGCGTGGGCAGCAGCAGCGATACGCCAGCGGCCAGCACCAGCAGCACGGCGGCGGCGCCAAAGGCAATCCAGTGGGTGCCGAACTGCTCATAGGCCCAGCCGCCCAGCCAGCTGCTGATCATGGCGCCAATCTGGTGGCCCAGGTAGGCGCAGCCGTAGAGCATGCCCACCAGCTTGATGCCGTAGAGGTCGCCCAAAATGGCCGAAGACGCGGCAATCGAGCCGGCCCAGACAATGCCGCCCAGGGCGGCCACGGCATAGAGCTGCCAGTGGTGGATGACGGCGACCAGCCCGACAAAGCCCAGGCCCCGCACCAGGTAGATGACGGCCAGGATGTAGCGGCGCGGCACCATGTCCGACAGCTTGCCCAGACCCAAGGTGCTGAAGATGGCGACCAGGCCAATGAGGCCAATGCCGCCGGCGCTGCTGCCGGCATCAAAGCCATGGTCCATCAGCATGGGCACGCCATGCGTGCCCAGCAGGTTCATGCTGAAGCCGCAGGCAAACAGGCCCAGAAAGATCTGCCAGAAAGGCGCAGTGGCCACGGCCTGCGCAAAACCCAAGGTGGGCGCGGCGGGCTGGCCGGCCATGGCGCGCAGGCGCTCCTGGCGGGCAGCTTGTTCGGCCGGGGTCAGGTCGGTGTGCTCGGGCGCGTCATCGCGCACCACCCACAGCGCCATGGCGCTGACGATCAGCGCAAACACCAGCGCAAAGCCCAGCAGGGTGTGCTGCCAGCCCCAGCGCGCAATCGTGAAAGTGAAGACCGGCGTCATCACCGCAATACCGGCCATCGAGCCGGTGGACAGAAAGAACAGCGCCATGCCGCGCTGGCGCATGAACCAGCTGCTGATCATTGGCGTGACCGCTACCGGGCTGGTGAAGGCCAGGCCCAGCGACAGCGCCACGCCATAGGACCAGAAAAACAGCCAGGCCGTGCGGGCGTTGACCGCCCAGATGCAGGACAGCACCACGATGACGGTGCCCAGCAGCAGCACCCGCCGCGTGCCCTGGCGCGCCACCAGCCAGCCTGCCAGCGGCATGCCCAGGCCATAGCACAGCATGCCAAAGGCAACGATGGATGACAGCAGGCTGCGGCTGAACCCCAGGTCCTGCGACAGCGGCACGATAAAGGGCCCGATCCCCATGCGCATGCCCACGGTGAGCAAGGTGAGCACCGTGGACGCGGCGACGATCACCCAGCCGAAATACAGGCCGGACGGTGGGGTGGGGCCTGGAGGCAGGGAGGTATTGAGCGCTGTCATGTCGCGGGGGCCGCGAGGCGCCCGTCAAGGGGCCTGCGCAACAAGGATGTAGTAGGGCCGATGATAGGCCGGGGCGCAACAGAGGCAAGCGGGGCGCGCGGCTGGATGTCGCGCTGGCGGCAGGCGGGCCAGCGCGCGGGTCAGCGCTGTGCGGCGGGGGCGCCTGCCGTATCGGGCAGCAGCATCAACAAAGTGCGGTTGTAGTCTTCCACCACCATCAGCTGGCCGGCATGGTTCAGTGCCAGGCCCGTGGGGCGGCCCAGGGGCCGGGTCTTGCCGTCGGCCGTCCAGTGGCCCAGCCATTCGATGGGCTTGCCGCCGGGTTTGCCGTCTTTCTGGCGCGCAAAGCCCACGACGCGGTGGCCTTGGGGCCCATGCCAGGCGGCCAGCAACTGGCCTTGGAAGGGGCTGGCCTGCGTGGTGGCCAGCAGGTGCAGCGGGGCGGTATGGGCGGGCCAGCGCATATGCGGCGCCTGGGTGGCGGCGCAGCGCGCGCGTTGCTCGTAGCCGCGCGCCGGGCGCTGAGCGCCTATGCAGTAAGGCCAGCCATAGTCGGCGCCTTCCAGCAGCTCGTTGAGCTCTTCGGGCGGCTCGTTCTTGTCGCGGTAGTCGATGTTGTTTTCGGCCTGCCACAGGCTGCCAGCAGCGGGGCCGTCGGGCAGGGTGGCCAGGGCCACGGAATTGCGCAGGCCCAGCGCAAAGGGTGCGAACTGCTGCACCGGCGCTTGTCCTTGCAGCGCAGGGCTGCGCAGAACCGCACGCCATACGGCGCCCCGAAACTGCATCGCCCCGCGCTCGGGGCAGGGATGGGGCAGGGCGCCTTGCGCGTCCTGGCAGCGGTCTGTGAGCGAGCCGATGTTGACGTAAAGGCTGCCATCAGGCCCGAACGTGATTTCCTTGAGCGGGTGGGCGCCGTCGTCGGGCAGCTGGTCCAGCACCTTTTGCGCCTGGATCGGTTGGCCGGCGGCCGGCACCGGCGTGCGCCAGATGCGGCCGGCCTCGCCGATGTAGATCTGGGCATCGGGCCCGCGTACCAGGGCGAGGGGCCGGTCGAGCTTGTCGGCGAGGACCTGGACCTGGGGGCGCTGTGTGGCGGCGGCCGAGGGCGCAGGCAGGCGCAGCTCCAGCAGCCGGCCCTGGCGCGGCATCCAGCTGCCCATGTCGATGATCCACAGGCGCCCGGGGCTGATCTCCAGCACCCGGCGCGGGGCGCGCAGGCCGTCGCGTTCATCGGCTAACAGGGCCACGCAGGTGCCGGCCGGGCTGCCGATGCTGACTCTGTCATAGCCGCCGCAGCGGCCCTGGGGCGTATAGCCCCGGGCATGCGCCAGCGGCGCCCAGGCCAGCAGGGCGCTGGCCAGCGCAGCGAGCGCCGCCTGGGCTGGCAGGCGTTCAGGCCAGCACTTGTGCAATCGCCTTGCCCACGTCCGGGGTCTTGGCCTGGCCGCCCAGGTCGGGCGTGCGCGGGCCGCTCAGAATGGTCTGGCTGATCGCATCGACGATGGCGTCATGCGCGCTGCGCCAGGCGCCCTGGCCGTTGCCCAGGAAGTCGAGCATCAGCGCCACCGACCAGATCATCGCAATGGGGTTGGCAATGTTCTGGCCGTAGATGTCGGGCGCCGAGCCATGCACCGGCTCGAACAGCGAGGGGAAGTTGCGCTCAGGATTCAGGTTGGCAGAGGGCGCGAGGCCGATGGTGCCGGTGGTGGCCGGGCCCAGGTCGCTCAGGATGTCGCCAAACAGGTTGGTGGCAGCGACCACATCGAAGCGGCCGGGCTGCAGCACAAAGCGGGCGGTCAGGATGTCGATGTGCTGCTTGTCCAGCACCACGTCCGGGTAGTTCTGGGCCATGGCTTCGGCACATTTGTCCCACCAGGGCATGCTGATCGCAATGCCGTTGGACTTGGTGGCCAGCGTCACATGCTTTTTGCTGCGGCTTTGGGCCAGGTCAAAGGCGAACTTGAGCAAACGGTCAGCGCCCTTGCGGGTGAAGACGGCCTCTTGCAGCACCATCTCGCGGTCGGTGCCTTCGAACATGATGCCGCCCAGCGCGGTGTACTCGCCCTCGGTGTTCTCGCGCACCACGTAGTAGTCGATATCGCCGGGCTTGCGGCCAGCCAGCGGGCAGGGCACGCCGTCAAACAAACGCACCGGGCGCAGGTTGATGTACTGGTCGAACTCGCGGCGGAATTTGAGCAGCGAGCCCCAGAGCGAGACATGGTCGGGCACGGTTGCTGGCCAGCCGACGGCGCCGAACAGGATCGCGTCAAAGCCTTGCAGCTGCGCTTTCCAGTCGTCGGGCATCATCTGGCCGTGGGCGGCAAAGTAGTCGCAATGCGCCCAGTCAAAGTGCTGCATCTCCAGCGGCAGGTCAAAGCGCTTGGCGGCGGCTTCCAGCACGCGGATGCCTTCGGGCATCACTTCCTTGCCAATGCCGTCGCCCGCCAATACCGCGATACGTAGTTTCTTGCTCATGCTGGTCCTGAAATCCTGGTGAATAGGGATGTTGGCCGCCCGGGCGACTGGCCGCGCTCGCAAAGGCCATCGCTGGGCTCTACAATCGCTCGTCCTTGCACCTGGGTGCCGGGGCTGGGGTGTCTGGATGGGCATCCTAGCGCTGTTGGAGCAGCTGCGCAGCATGGTGCGAGACAGCTTGCACCGCCGGCGCCCCATTTTGCCGCCTGCCGTGTCGCCTTTTCCTTTTCCCCCTGAATCCCTGGCCGTCCTGGCCGCCGCCTGCTGGGCGCTGGCCGCGCTGTTCTCTGCCCCCGTAGCACGCAAGATGGGCGCCTTTGCCTTTACCCGCTGGCGCATGGTGTTCGCCACCGTGATGCTGGGCGGCTGGGCCAGCTTGGCGGGCACCTGGGGAAGCCTGAATTTGGCGCTGGTGGGCGTGCTGGTGCTGTCGGGCTTTATCGGTATCTTCATTGGCGACACGGTGCTGTTTGCCTGCATGAACCGGCTGGGCCCGCGCCGCTCGGGCATTTTGTTTGCCACCCATTCGATGATGTCGGCCGTGTTGGCGGCGCTCTTTTTGGGCGAGCGCATGGGCGCGGTGGCCATGCTGGGCTGCGCGCTGGTGCTGAGTGGCGTGATGTGCGCCATTGCCTTTGGCAAGCGCGCCGGTAGCGCATCGAGCCTGGAGGCCACGCGCGGCCGGCTGGCGGTGGGCGTGGGCCTGGGGCTGATCGCAGCCCTGGGCCAGGCGCTGGGCACCTTGGTGGTCAAGCCGGTGATGGGCCCCGATGTGGACCCGGTGGCCGCATCGGCCGTGCGCATGGCGGCCGGCTTTGGCTTTCATGCGCTGCTGCTGCTCGTGGGTTGGAAGCCGGCGCGCCTGACTGCCGTGATGGCGCCGCGCGACTGGCAATTGCTGGCGGGCAGCGCCTTTTTGTCGATGGCCATGGGCATGACCTTGATCCTCGCCGCCCTCAAGTACGGCAGCGCCGGGCTGGTGGGCATGCTGTCCTCTGTCTCGCCCATCCTGCTGCTGCCGCTGTTGTGGTGGAAGACCAAGGTGCCGCCCACCTTGGGGGCCATGGCCGGCGCGCTGCTGACCGTGGCCGGCGTGGTGCTGATCCTGGCGCGGCTGCACTGACCGAAGCGCCCCGCGCGCCTGCGCTAGAAGGACGTACCCAGACCCAACTTCATGCCCCGGCGGTCCATCGTGCGCAGCGCCAGCAAGGAGTTTTTCTGCGTGCTGCTGTCATCGGGCAGCACATCGCTGCGCGCCAGCTCACCGGCCTGCAAGGCCTTGCCCGATCCCGTATCGGCCTGCAGCACAAAGCGGTAGTCCTTGAGGTAGACACTGCCCCGGCCGGAGATCGTGAAGGTCTCCACGCAGCGCACCTGGCCGGTCGAGGGGTTCAGAAAACTGCAGCGCACGCCGCCGCCGGCCGTGGTGGCGGCAGTGCCATCGACCTGGGTCAGCGCCACATGGGCGGTTTCCTTGTTCGTCGTGTCGTGGAAGGTCCAGTGGCCCAGCAGGCTGGCCGGGTCTGGCGCGACGGGCGCAAACTGGAAGCGCTCGATGGCGACGGCTCCTTCACCCGGAAAGCGGATATGGCCGCGTGTGGGCGAGCTGAAATCCAGGAACACCTCGCCGGCCGTGGAGGCCTCAGTGCCACTGAGCGGGCCGCTGCCAAAGTAGCGGCCGCCCTGGTAACTCTTGAGTGGGGCGCTGGCCTGGCCACTGGCAAAGGCGCCGACACCCAGGTGGAAGGTGGCATTGCCATCGGCCTGGTAGTTGTAGACCTGCATGACCAGCGTGCCGGTCTGCACATCGATGGCCATGCCGCGCCCGGGCTGGCCATTTTTCTCGCCTGTCACGATCCAGGTGCCGCTGGCGGGGACCGGCGTGGTGTCGCTGAACACCAGCGAGTCATAGCCATCCGGGCTAAGCATGCGCTGGCCCACCAACTGGTAGCTGCTGCCGTCCAACTGCGCCGAGCCGCTCAACTGGTGCAGCACCGTCTGGAACTGCAGCCTGACGGCGGGCGTGGCACTGCCATTGCTGCAGTTAAAGCCTTGCAAGGTGGCGCTGTAGCTGCAGGAGACCTGGATCTGGGTGCCATTGGGCAGCGCCATGGCCATCGCGGGGCCGGTGCTGGTGTCCAGCCCGCTGAGCGCAATGGCCGAATACACCGCCTTGCCGCTGCTGTCTTGCATGGACATGAGCCAGTACGCGGAGGGCAGCGCAGAAGCCGGGGTGTTCTCAAACCGAAAGCGCTGGATCGCTACCGTGGGCTCGCCGGGGAAGCGCAGCTGGGCTTGCGTGGCGCTGGTGAACTCGATGCGCACCTCGCCCGCATCGCCATCCTCCACACCTGACAGCGGCCCGCTGCCGAAATAGCGCCCGCCCCGGTAGCTTTTGAGTGGGGCCGCCACCTGGTTGCCGTCTATGCTGCCGACGGCCAGGTGGAAGGTGGCCGTGCCATTGGCCCGGTAGTTGTAGACCTGCATGACCAGCACGCCATCTTGCACATCGATGGCCATGCCCCGGCCAGGCTTGCCATCTTGCTCGGCGCTGACGATCCAGGTGCCGGGTAGCGGCGTGAAATCGCTGGCGGCCTGCGCCGGCGGGTTGGCCGCCAAGGCGATCGTGCCGGCCAGCACCGCAGAGCGAAACAGGGGGCTGCGCTGCAGCCAAGGGTGAACCGTAGGGGACATGCTTCACTCCTGCTAGCCGGGATGGCTACGGTGCCCATATTGCTACAAATGTTTACGCCGTGTGGGAGTGGTTGATGGTGGTAAGTGGTTAATCACTTTTTATGAGGGGATAGAAAAAAGCCAGGTGATGCGCGGCATTACCTGGCTCTGGGGCGGGCTAAGCGCTGATGGGCGGCCCACCAGCTCAGCCAGCGCGGCTTACTTGATCAAACGCACGGCGCCCGACATGCTGACCGACACCGTGGTGTAGCCCGGCTCCAGGCCCACGGGGGCGCTGCTGTCTTCCATCTTGCTCATCATGGCCACGCCCCGGCCCATGCGTGGCATCGGCTGGCTGGTACCACTTTGGTTCAGGTGGATGGTGTCGTACTCGTACTGCGCATAGCCCATGGCATTGGCGGTGACCTTGGCCTTGGCGTTGAAGTTCTTGACGGCTTCGGCGATCAGCTGGTCCTGCGCCTTGTTGCGAGCGGCATCGGACAGGCGAAAGCCCGAGCCGGTCAGGCGGGCCTTGTCCATCAGTGCGGCCATCGTCTGGCCCAGCACGGCGGTGTCCGTCGACTCCAGCTGCACATTGAACTGGGTGCGCCAGCTGGTGACCTTGCCATCCTTGTTGTAGACGGGGCTGGTGAACAGGTTCTCGGTCGTGACCTGCAGGGTCTGGGACTTCTTGGCGGTGGCCAGCACATCGGCCAGCGCGGTCTTGCCCAGCTGCTGGGCCTGGGCCTGGTCCTTGGATTCCTTCTCGACGCTGAACTGGGCCCAGGCGGTGTCTTCCGGCACGCGGGTGGTCGCTTCGGCATCCAGGTTCAGGCTGGGGCGTTTGTCGATGTTGGAAGCGGCAGGAGCAGGGTTTTGGGCCATGGCAGTGGAAGCTACAAAAGGGGTGGCGGCAATCAGGGCGGCGGTTGCCAGCATGCGCATTTTTTTCATCAGATTCTCCTGGTTCAAAACAGTCGCGAAGGGCATGCCGCCAAAAGAGCGGGCCCAGGTCACCGGGCTTGGAGTGCCAGGCGGGCTGCAAGTTTCAGCAGCCCCCACATGCCGTATCGGAGACCAAGCTTATCCCCAAGTGCCGCGACAAAGAGCCACAGCGTAGGCGGCGGCAGGCCGGAGCCTTGTAGGACGGGCTGCCGCAATCGCCCTGGTTCATCGATATTCACATTTGGCTTGCCGCACCTGCGTCTAACCGGCAATCGCCTGGCTGTCCCGCAACGCGGCAATGCTGTCATCGCCATAGCCCAGGCTGCGCAGCAGCTCCTGCGTGTGCTGGCCCAGCTGCGGCGGGTCCATGCGCACGCCCAGGCGCTCACCGGCCATGCGCAGCGGCAGCAACGTGGTGGGGGCCATCTGCCCCGCGCGTTCGCCATCGCTCAGGCGAACGGGGGCGAGGCCGCCGCTGGCCAGCAGGTGTAGGTCGTCCAGCAGCTCTTCGGGCTTGCTGATCGGGGCATAGGGCAGGCCGTTGGCCTCAAAGACCTGGCCAATGTGCGCGGCGCTCATCGTGGCAAAGCGCTGGCGCAGCTCAGGCAGCAACTGGGGGCGCAGGCGCACCCGGTCGTTGTTGCTGGTGTAGCTGGGGTTGGCTAACAGATCGCCCCAGCCAAACGCGCTGCACATGGTGGCCCACTGCGCATCACTGACTGCAGCCAGAAAGATCTGGGCGCCATCCTGCACGGTGAACACGTCATACACCGACCAGGCCGAGATGCGGTTGGGCATGGGCTCGGCCGCCTCGCCCGTCACGGCGAACTGCATCATGTGCTGGCCCACCAGGAACACATTGTTTTCGAACAGCGCTGAGTCGATCTCCTGGCCACGTCCCGTTTGCGCCCGCTGCATCAGCGCGGCCATCGCGCCGATGGCCCCGAACATACCCCCCATGATGTCGTTGACGCTGGTGCCCGCGCGTAGCGGATCGCCGGGGCGCCCGGTCATATAGGCCAGGCCGCCCATCATCTGCACCACCTCGTCGAGCGCGGTGCGGTGCTCGTAGGGCCCGGGGAGAAAGCCGCTGTGGTTCACATAGATGAGGCGCGGGTTGAGCTGCGACAGCGCGCGGTAATCGAGTCCGTACTTGCGCATCACGCCGGGCTTGAAGTTCTGCACCACGATATCGGCCGTGCTGGCCAGGCGGATCGCCGCCTCCAGCCCCTGGGCCTGGCGCAGGTCGATGGCCACGCTTTTCTTGTTGCGGTTGAACATCGGGAAAAAGCCCGCTCCCGCGCCCAGCAGGTGGCGGGTGCGGTCACCCTCGACCGGCTCCACCTTGATGACCTCGGCTCCCAGATCGGCGAGCACCAGTCCACAGGTCGGGCCCATCACCATGTGGCTGAATTCGACCACGCGAAGGCCCGCCAGCGGCAGGGGAGAGGGGGTGGAGACTGTGTTGACGGGCGTGCTAAGAGGTATGGAAGTGTCGGTATGGTGCATGACTGAGGAAAGCGAAAGCGTCGGCAGGCTGGGGGCTGAGGGCGGCATTGGGCGTATCTCTTCGCAGTCGCAGCAGCAGCTGGAAAGCCCCGTAGATACAGGGGTGTATGCGGTGTGTAACACATCCGCGCTAGGTCAGGTGCTGGGGGCTGTCCCGGTTGCGAAGACGCCAGGCAAAAAAAAGCCTTCTGCCGCGTGGCAGAAGGCAGGGGTGTTGGCGAGGCTAAGCGCGGATGTCACCGTGCCATGGATTTCCCGCCAGCAGACCTCAATTGGTTTTGAAGGTGCTGGTGTAGGTGAAGGCCTCACCGGTTTCCTTGATCGTGAAGCTGAACTTCAGATTCACCGTCTTGCCATTGGTATAGGCGCTGCGCAGCGCAAAGGATACTGGCTTGTCCGAAGTGACCACTTGGCCATCAGCCAGACCTTCAAAAGACGCTTTGACGCTGGAGCCCGAAGTGAGGTTGGTCGCTTTGAGGTCGGCAATCGTGTAGTTGGCGCCATTGACTTGGAGCTTGTATTGGGCAATCTTGTAGGTGTTCTCGCAAGCACCGACGCAAGCTACGCTAGCGCTGATCTCTGACGAGCCGGTGTATGGCCAGCTCAGCGCCTGGCCCGATGCGGCGGAGTCATCGTCACGCAACAGGCGAATACCGTCCTTGGGCATGACGGTTACCGTCACTTTGGCTGCGGCACTGTCCTTGCTGCCATCATTGACCACAAGCGTGATCACATAGCTGCCAGCCTTGTCGGCGACAAAGCTGGGGCTGATGGTGTCGACAGACTTCAGTTGGGCCTCGCTGCCTGCCGGGGCAGCGCTCAGCGTCCACTTGTAGGTCAGGCGTTTACCGGCCGCAGCTTTGCCGCTGCCTTCCAAGGTCACCGTCCCGCCTTCGACTGCGCCGGTCACCGTGCCGATTTGGGCGGTAGGTGCAGCAGCCTCGCCGTTGCCAGGGTTGTTGCCTTCGTCGTCCACAGGGTAGAGGGGGCCGCCTTGTACCAGATTGCCTTGGGCGTCGGTGATGCGGATAGCGGTCAATTCGGGCGAGCTGTCGGGGAGGGAGCCACCGTCGCCCAAAATAGCGCGGGCAGCACCATAAAAACCCGCACCCAGGCGAATGCGCTGCTGGTCAGCAGTGACCGTCTTGGGTTCGCAGACAAAGCGCAGATCCAGCCAGTAAGACACGGTGCAGGTGTATCCGGCATCCTTGTCTTCGACTACGCCGCTGGCGGTTTTCTTCAGGTTGAGAATGCGATGCTTGACAGCGCCGGCATGCGGCACCAGCGCCCAAGTGCCGACGAGGCTGTCGATGCGGTCTTGGTCAATACCGAAGTAAAAACGCTTGAAATTGACAGGATCTTCCTTGGGGAATTGAATCAGGCCGGTCGCTGTGGTATTGAAGGTGATCTGCTCCGGTCCGACATACACATCTTCAACACCGTCTTGTGCAGGGCCTCCCAAGTAGCGACCGCCCTTGTACTTCATCACGGGGATGGCAGGCAAGGAGGGATTGACCGCGCTGGGGCTGTGGGTGGCCATGCCGATGTGGAAAGTGGCATTGCCCTTTTCGTCGTAGTTGTAGATGGGCATGAACAGCAGGTGCTTGCTGCCCACCGGCTTTTGCAGATCCAGCGAAATACCACGGCCCGCCTTGCCGGTGACTTCATTGCTGATGATCCAGGTTCCCGCTTCAGGCAGCGAATTGCGGCGGAAGTAGGCGCGCGTGACGACCTTGCTCTCTTCGATGGCGTACGCCGTTTGTTCCACCCGGGCGCCCATCACCTTGGTGTCGCTGCCATCCAGGGTCAAGGTGCCTTGCAGGTCGTCAATGCTGCGCTGCATGACCAGGCTGATGGGCTTGCGCACAGAACTGCCTGAGCTGGTGTCCACTTGCTCGCCGACGCAGCTGAATTCCATGTTGGAGCCCAGGTACTCGCATTCCATGAAGCCATGCTTGTTGGGCGTGGCCAAGTCCAGCGTATGCACCGTGAACTTGCTGCTGGATTTGTAGGGCCAGCCGGCAGCCATGTTCGGAACCATGGCCATCTGCGTGCCAATCGCGGTATCGGCAAAGAAGGTCGATGTGGGTTTGCCATCAGCATCCATCGCCACCATGGCCCAACGCTCGACAAAGGCTGGGTCGGACCATTGGTCTTCCGGCGTGCTTTCGTAGTTGAAGCGGTGCATCAACTTGGGCTCTTCGCCAGGGAGCTGGATCGTGGCGGTAGTACGGCTGGTGAATTCGATCTTCACATTGCCGGCATTTTCAGCTTCCGCTCCATCACGGCGGCCGCTGCCAAAGTAAGGTCCATCCTTGTACTTTTTGAGGGGTGCGTCCACCTTGTTGTCAATCACTGCGCCTGTAGCCATATGGAAGGTGGCGCTGCCGTCCTTGTTGTAGTTGTACAGCTGCATCAGAAAGACGCCATCCTGAACATCAATGCCCATGCCGCGGCCAGGCTTGCCGCCCAATTCGTCGGCAATGATCCAGTTTCCGTTCTGTGGCGCAATGGTGTTGGCAGCCCAACCTGCGGAGACGGCGCAAGATATCAGCGCAGCTGTGATGCTTTTGGAGATCAGTCGCATGGGTGTATTCATAGGAAGTGAAACAAGGCAGTCGGCACCGACCGCATAGCTGTGTGTCATGGAAGCCTACAGCCAACCGAGCATTGTAAAAGCATGGCGGCAAAGCCAAGGATTTTGCAGGGAATCGTTACCAATTTCTGCATTTGAAGGTCAGTGCACACAGGGCCAGACGCTTGCTGGCTGGTTCGATGTCAGTTTCCTCGGGCCCTGCATCCATCCTGTGGGACCGAACGCCGCTTGCTAAAGGCTCTCACAGGCCAGGCGCCATGCGCATACACCGCAATCTTGCTGGTGTATTGAGTTGTGAAATAAAATGATACATAAATAACCTATTGAAATTTATTGATTTCAGTCAAGGTTGGGCCCAGGCCAAATTTCAGTCTTTGTTAACCAAAGTGAATACATGGAATCAAAGGCTTTATTTTGATAATTGATTAAGTTAATATATTTTTTGAATTTCAACTGATGGACACAGGCCCTGATGCTGCACAGGCTTCAGGGTCTTGGCATTTCGGTGTCGGTGTTTTCAACAAGAACGGTCAAGGTGTGATGGGTTCAGTGAATAGGTGGGCGCAGGGTGCGCGGCGGATGCATGGCTTGCTGGGGCTTTGCTTGGTGCTGGGGCAGGGCGTGGCACATGCGGCAGACAATGTGACTGCTGTCTGGGGCAGCTTCAACGGCAACCGCTGGACGGCCAGTACCAGCAACGCCGCCACGGCGCCTGCAGCCAATGGGAACAACGATCTGCTGGCGTTCACGGCCGGGGGCGTGCGCTACTCGACCGGGGTCAATGATGCGGTGCTGACCGGGGCTTTTGAGCCGGCGGTCTTCCAGGGCTTTACGCCCAACGCCAGCTCGCTCCCGGCTACGGGTGGTCTCAATGCCATCGCGCAAAGCGCGAGCTACGACATCTCCAAAACCCGGGCCTCCTACCTGTCTGACGGCGTGCATGGGCTCGATCTCAGCACGGCCTTGTTCAATATCCCGGCGAGCTCGCTGCGCTTCAGTGCGAGCGTGGGCAATCCCGAGTCCACGACGGATGATGTGCCCGATGTGCTGGTGACCCAGGTCGGTCAGCCATCGAGCAAGACCGACACCTTTTATTTCATCGACGACACGGGCGCGGTCGTGGGGAACAGCGTCAGCATCGCGCTCAGCAGCGTGCCGGTCGTCGCCCGGCAGAACTGGCAGTTCTGGAACCCCAACCACACCAAGTCCTCGGTCGGTGATGGCAGCCGTGATCTGCGCATACGTGCTTACTATTTCGCCGACTTTGGCATCACGCCGCAGAACATGGGCCGGGTGGCTGGCTTTGTGCAGGCCTTGAGCGGCGACTCCGACATTGCCTTTGTTGCCTACAACCAGGAGGCCGTGAGCACCCCCGCGGCATTGAGCGTGCAAAAGACCAATGCGGCCGCAGCCGTGACCGCAGGCGGTCGCACGGTCTACACCGTGACGATCAGCAATACCGGCGGCTCGCTGGCCAGCGATGTCTCCTGGCAGGATCTGCCCCAAGGCCTGCGCGTGCTGGGTATTGAGGCCGGTGCCGTGGGCGCGGGCAGCGATTCCGGTGTCTGCAATAGCAGTGGCTGCACGGGCCTGCGCCTGGCGCCGGGTGCATCGATCACGTACCGCGTGGAGGCGGAGGTGACCGGCTTGGTGGGTACGATGGCATCGAACACCGCCGTTGTGAACGGCGCCAACTGCAGCAACGGCAGTCCCGCCAGTTGCAGCAGCAGCGATGCGGATCTGATCGTGGCCGCCGACTCGGTCAGTGTGGTCAAGACCAATGGGGTGGACCGCCTGACCGTGGGCGCCGAGACCACCTACAGCGTGACCCTGAGCAACAGCGCAGCGACCGCGTTCGCGGGCCTGAGCTGGAGCGATGTGCCCAGCGGCCTGGCGGTCAGTGGTATCCGCGCGGGCAGCGTGGGGGCCGGTAGTGTGGCGGGAACCTGCAGCACCACGGGCTGCACCGGCATCACCTTGGCTGCGGGTCAATCCATCGTCTACATCGTCAGCGCAAAAGTGAATGCTACCGTAGCTGCAGGCGCCTCGGTCAGCAACAAGGCCGTGGTGCAGGGCGGCACCTGCACCAGCGAGCGGGTGAGCGGCTGCGCCAGCACCGATACTGACCAGGTGGTGACGGCGGCCAATATGCAGATCAGCAAGAGCAATGGCGTGGATGTGCTGGCACAGGGTGCCAGCACGGTCTACCAGGTGGTTGTGCGCAACACCGGCGGCAGTGCAGCTGCGGGCCTGCGTTGGGCAGAGAGCCCGGTGGGCCTGGCTATTGAGCGCATCAGCGCCACGACGGTGGGCGCCAACAGCGAGGCCGGCCTATGCACCGTCAGTGGTTGCTCGGATATCGCCGTTGCGGCTGGCGAATCGATTGTCTATGCGGTGCAGGCAACCGTCACCGGCGAGGTGGGTGTGGACAGCGCTCGCAATGCGGTGACCTTGAGTGGCGCTACCTGCAGCGGCGGCAACAGCTGCAGCGCCGAGGACCGCGATGCCATCGTGCTGCCAGCCGCTGTCAGCATCCACAAGAGCAATGGTGTCGATACGCTGACCGAAGGCGCCAGCAGCAGCTATACCGTCACCATTACCAACAGCGGCGGCATGCCCGCTGCCGGCCTCGCCTGGCTGGACAGCCCCCAAGGCATGGAGATCGAGGCCATCACGCCGCTGGCGGCCGCAGCGCCCAGTGATGCCGGCAGCTGCAGCCTGCAGGCACCGATGGGCTGCAACGGCATCACGGTTGCCGCCAACGCCAGCGTCAGCTACCAGGTGCGGGCGCGGGTCACGGCGCTGGTGGAGGGCCGTGCCGATGCCACGGTCAGCAATACGGCCACGCTGACGGGGGCGAACTGCACGGCAGCATCCCCCTGCACAGTGACGGATACCGACTCTCTGCGCAGCCCCGTGCATCTGACGCTGAGCAAGACGGCCGCGGCAACGGTGGAAGCGGGCCAGGCGCTGGACTACCAGTTCCGCATTGGCAACAGCGGCCAGACGGCCGTTGCCGCCGGGCAAACGCTGGTGGTCGCTGAGGCCCTGCCCGATGGCATGCGCCTGACGGGTGCCTCGCCCGGTGCCGGTGTGACATCGGTGGTCTGTAGTGGCGAGCCGCTGGAGTGCGAGCTGGTGCTGGATGCCGCGCTGGAGCAAGGCGGCCATGTTGCCTTTGGCTTGCATGCCATCGCGCCAGCGCAGGCCGGCAGCATCACCAACCATGCCGCCATCGATCCGCTGGGGGGCAGCGAGCCGCCTGTGCCGGGCGCTGCCTGCCTGCCTGCCGACAGCTGTGCCCAGGCGCGCACTGATGTGCTGGCCCCCGCCCATATCACCGTGCTCAAAAGCAATGGCGTGAGCCAGGTGCTGGAAGGCAGCAGCACGCGCTATGTGGTGACGCTGAGCAATGAAGGCGGCATGCCCGTAGAGCTGCAATGGGACGATGTGCCCAGCGGCATGGTGGTGACCGAGATTGTTGCGACCGAGGTTGGGGGCCACAGCGCCGCAGGTGTCTGCAGCCCATCGGGTTGCACCGGCGTGACGCTGGCAGGCGGCGAAACCGTGCGCTATGCGGTACTGGCCCGGATCACGGCCACGGCACCTGCGCATGTTCGCAATCTGGCCCGGGTAAGCGATGCGGCCCAGTGCAGCAGCAGCGCGCCTTGCAGCAGTGAGGACGAGGATGAGGTCTACAGCAACACCATCGATGTGGACCCACCTGCGCCCGATCCCACACCTGACCCGACTCCAGACCCTGACCCCACTCCGGATCCAGACCCGACACCGTTGCCCGCGCCGGTGGCGGTACCCACGGTATCGCTGGCGGGGCAGCTGCTGATGTCGCTGCTGCTGGGCGGGGCCGCTGCGCTGGGCCTGCGCCGCATGCGCCAGCGCTGCCGCCACTGAGCGGCAAAGCGCCCACAAAAAAACCACTGCCGCTCGGTGCTGCAGTGGTTTTTTTGATGTTTGTCTTCCGGGCAGCCCCATACCCGGGGCCTGCCTCCCGGCGATCAGGGGGCCAGTGCAGCCTTCA
This sequence comes from Comamonas sp. 23, assembly GCF_049601575.1. Lineage (NCBI taxonomy): Bacteria > Pseudomonadati > Pseudomonadota > Betaproteobacteria > Burkholderiales > Comamonadaceae > Comamonas > Comamonas sp. 23. The sequence goes on from NZ_CP187127.1 coordinate 1,869,349, forward strand.
CGGCGGCAGAGACCTGGCCCATGTCCGCCTTGCCCGCCAGCTGGGTCTTGACGGCGCCCATGACCTTGCCCATGTCGCCAGGGCCCGAGGCGCCCAGTTCCGCCACGATGGCCTGGACCGCAGCGGTCACTTCTTCGGCGGACATGCGCTCTGGCAGGTAGGCCTTGATGACCTCGATTTCCGACTTTTCCTTGTCGGCCAGGTCCTGGCGGCCGGCAGTTTCAAATGCGGCGATGCTGTCCTTGCGCTGCTTGATCATCTTGTCGACGATGGCGATCACCATCGCGTCATCGAGCTCGACGCGCTCATCGACTTCCTTCTGCTTCATCGCAGCTTGCAGCAAGCGGATGGTGCCCAGGCGTTCCGTGTCCTTGGCGCGCATCGCGTTCTTCATGTCTTCGGTGATTTGTGCTTTCAAGCTCATAACAGGCTCCTGTTGGCAGGCCGTCGACGCAAGCAGCGGTCTGCCTGAAAAATCTGGCGATGGCCAGAAAACAAAAAACCCGCGCCTGGCGTCCCGAGCGCGGGTGGTGTCACAGCCTGGGCAAATTGCGTCAGGCCTGTGAGAGCTGCGATCAGTACAGCTTCTTGGGCAGTTGCATGCTGCGAACGCGCTTGTAGTGGCGCTTGACGGCAGCAGCCTTCTTGCGCTTGCGCTCAGCAGTTGGCTTTTCGTAGAACTCGCGAGCGCGCAGGTCGGTCAGCAGGCCCAGTTTTTCGATGGTGCGCTTGAAGCGGCGCAGCGCAACGTCAAAGGGTTCGTTTTCTTTTACACGGATAGTCGTCATTAGCTAATGTTTCCATTGGTGCCAACAGCGGGTTTTGGGGAAGATCGCGCCCCAAAGCCTTGAATGGCGGTTTTGCCCTGTCATATTGACTAGTATTGGCAGACAGGGCTTTGCCAGCAAAGAGGGGAGATTATATCCGGCTTTTGATCCAAAAGCAAGAGGGTCGCGGTTTGCAAGCGGGGAGCCAGACCTGCGCTGTTGCTCTCCTGCATCTTGCCTTGCGTCCTGCTGTTATTGGCTTTCTGCCATGCCCGCTGCGCAGGCGGCCGCACTGGCCCAGGCCCATTGAAAGTTGTAGCCGCCCAGCCAGCCGGTGATATCCACCACCTCGCCAATGCAGTAGAGGCCCGGCACCTTCTTGGCCTCCATCGTTTGCTGCGACAGCTCGCGCGTGTCCACACCGCCCACGGTGACCTCGGCCTTTCTATAGCCTTCGGTGCCGGTGGGGGTCAGCTCCCAGCGCGTCAGGCGCTCGGCCAGGCGCAGCAGGGCCTTGTCACTCGCCTCGGCAATCGGGCGCTGCCATTCGGCATCCTGCGCCACCCAGGCATCGGCCAGGCGCGCGGGCACCAGGCTGGCCAGCGCATTGGCAATCAGCTTGCGCGAGCGCTGCTTGGCCGACAGCAGCTGCTCGGCCACATCCACCTCAGGCACCAGGTTGATGTCGATGGGTGTGCCGGGCGTCCAGTAGCTCGAGATCTGCAGGATGGCCGGCCCCGACAGGCCCCGGTGCGTGAACAGCAGGTCTTCGTTGAATGTCATGCGGTTTTTCTTGCTGCCGGTGCCAATTACCACCGGCAAGGCCAGGCCCGCCAGCTGCGCATAGGGCGCCCAGGCACTGCCATCGAAGGTCATCGGCACAAGGCCTGGCACACGCGGCACCAGTGCCAGACCAAACTGCTGGGCCAGGCGGTAGCCCAGGTCGGTGGCACCAATCTTGGGGATGGACAGGCCGCCGGTGGCAACCACCAGGTGGCGGCAGTGCACCGTGCCCTGGGCGGTGCTGACCTGAAAGCGCTGGCCTTGGGCATCGGCATCCAGCGCCGCAACGGCGTTGACAGCGCAGGGCTGCCAGTGGGTCACCTCGCCCGCGCGGCACTCGGCCAGCAGCATCGCGATGATGTCTTCGGCCGAATGGTCCGCAAACAGCTGGCCCTTGTGCTTTTCGTGGTGGGCAATGCCGTGCTTGTCGACCAGCGCGACAAATTCGGCCGGCCCAAAGCGCGACAGTGCCGAGCGGCAGAACTGCGGGTTCTGGCCGACAAAGTGCCGGTGCGGCTGGCGCACATCCAGATCGCGGTTGGTGAAGTTGCTGCGCCCGCCGCCCGAGATGCGGATCTTCTCTGCGACCTTGGCCGCATGGTCAATCAGCAGTACCTTGAGCCCGCGCTGGCCCGCCTGCGCCGCACAAAACAGGCCGGCAGCGCCTGCGCCAATGATGACGGTATCGAACAGGTGGGTGGGAGCGGGAGAAGGCATGCGGATCCGGAAGATGGCTGGGCCTCTCAATTGAGTGCCTGCGCCGACAAAAGCAGCGATTATCGGTGATGCGGCTCTAACCCGACTGCCTGCCCAGGTGGGCTATGCAATGCCAGGCCTTTTTCAGCAGTGCTGCCGGGTAGCGATGGCAGGCCTGGGCCTGGCCCAGATCGGCTGGGGTGAGCCCACCTGGCGCATGCTGCAGCATATCGGCCAGCACCTCGGCCACCTCGGCGCCCCGGTACAGGCTGGCTTGCGCCAGTTGGTCAGCCAGCAGCCGGTAGCCGGCGTGAAAGCGCAAGGGCAGACCGGAAGTCTGCACGGCTTGCGCCAGCGGCGTATTGCGGTAGCAGGGGTCGAGCCAGATGGCCGCCACATCGCGCGCCAGCACCAGGCCGCCATGCAGCTGGGCCTCGACATAGTGGTCCAGCGGGTCGGCCAGTTGCAGGCATTGCAGCTGCTGCCAGTCCATCTGCTGCCACAGCCCGACATGGCGGGGCTGCCAGTAGCTGTCGGGGTCGCAAAAGCTGCTGCGCGCGGTGGCGGCGCGGTGCAGCTGCAGATACGCCGATCCAAAGCGGGGCGCGGCGCCATAACCCTGGTGGCTGGGGTGGCCCAAGGGCGCCAGATCGACGGCGCCGTACACCGGCCGCTCGGCGGGATCGGCGTGGTTGTAGGCGCCCGCAAACTGCTGGTCCTCCCACTGCCAGCGCTCGCCCTGGGGCTGGGGGCTGTAGCTGCCATTGCTGCGGCCGCTCTCAAACTGCGACAGGTAGCGGCCTTGCTGGCACAGCAGCGCCAGCAGCGGCTGGCCTTGCACGATCCAGTCGGCATGAAAGTGGACGTGAATTGAAGCGGGTGCAAGTGCGTGCTCGCGCACCGGGCCGCCACGGCGTTGCACGGCCTGCAGGGCTTGCTGCTGGGCGGCGGTCAACAAGGGCGTGGGGCTGGGCATGGGCAGGTTCGGTTGAAGGTCCAGGGACTGCAGTGGATGGATCGTAGCCGGTTCTGCGCTGCATGTATGCCCTGGCTGTTCTGGGGTTGGATACTGCCCAGCGGCCCGGCGCTGGCCGACAATCAGCGCTTATCCCCGATCTCTTGAGGAGTTTGCATGTCGTTTTGCCAGGCCTTGTGGCAAGCCAACCAGGCGCTGTACCAGCGCACCTTGGACCATCCCTTCAACCGCGAGCTGGCGGCAGGCAGCTTGTCGGTCGAGCGCTTTCGCCATTACATGATCCAGGATGCGCATTACCTGGTGGCCTATGGCCGTGCGCTGGCCGTCGCTGCCGCCAAGGCCGACCAGGCAGAAGGCGTGGTGCAGTTTGCCAATGCCGCCAATGAGGCGGTGGCCGAGGAGCGCAAGCTGCACGATGGCTTTATGCGCGACTTCGGCATTACGCCGCAGCACTTTGCCGCCACGCCACTGACGCCGGCCTGCCACCACTACACGAGCTTTTTGCTGGCCAACAGCTGGTCGCAGAGTTACCCGGTGGCGCTGGCCGGGCTCTTGCCCTGCTTTTGGATCTATGCCGAAGTGGGGCGCGACATCCATGCCCGCTCCCAGCCGGGCAACCCCTACCAGGCCTGGGTGGATACCTACGCCAGTGAGGAGTTTCATGCGGCGGTGCGCGGCGTCATCGCCACGATCGACCGTGTGGCCGACACCGCTGACTCGGCCACGCGCACGCGCATGGCCGAGGCCTACCGCTACAGCGCTGAACTTGAATGGATGTTCTGGGACAGCGCCTACCAATTGGGAAGCTGGCCGACACGCTAAGCTGCGCTGAAGCCTGGGGCGCTGCCGCACGCTGCGCCGGCTGTAAGGCCCGGGCAGCGCGGGCGTAAAGTTATGCAATGCTGCATCCGGTCGCGATAGGCTGGCGGTATTCGCCTACAGGCGCCTGCCAAAAACCGCCTTACGCTTCGTGGCATTCATTGATCAGATGCGCCAACGCGCAGACCCCGAGCGAGCCCGAGGCCTACACGCACGCATCGCAACCTTAGAAGGAGTTGCCATGTTGTCTACCAACGCTGCCCACACCCATACCACCTACCACGCCCCCGTGTATGAACCCACGGTCGATGAGCTGGCCGTGCTGAAGAAGCTGGAGCTGGGCGAATCGATCTCGGTGGAGGATGCGCTGCATGCGCATGTCTCCAAGCGTTTGCTCGAGCGCGGCTTGGTCGAGCAGCGCGATGGCCATCTCACCATTACGGCGCAGGGCCTGCAGCTGATCAAGCGCGACGATGCCTGATCCCCACCCCACCTGCGCCGAGCAGCGACACCCCAGGCAGTCCAAGCAGGCTGCCTTTTTTTTCATCATGGCACTCTTTTTGTTTTATTTTCAACGATTTGGGTGGCTTATCTACAGCTGTGCACAGAGCTTTCCACAGCATTGTGCCCACGGACTGGGGACAACGCGGTGATGCGCTGAAATAGCGGCGTTCCAGTGCCAGAAGAGGCCAGGGCCAGTAGTGCAGGCGCGTTGAAACTGCGCGAATGACGCGCCCAGGCCCCATATGCCTCAATTTTGAGCATGGTTGGCATTTGGCTTAGAAATCAGCGGCTTGCCTTGCTTATCTACAAGCTTCTTCACAGCTTTCCACAGCATTGTGCCCGTGCATTGGGGACAACGCGCGACTGCCGCGCGACGCGCAGGCCTGGGGTGATCCGCAAGCTGGTGGGGCGCTGCGCGCATGTTGGCTGGCTTGCGCTTTGCTGCGCCAGGAATGGCGATGGCCGGCTGCAGGCAGCGAAGCAACCGCACCGCAAAAAACCTGCGCGTCCAACAGCCTTGCCAACGGCGTGCTGCCACGGAATCTCAGTAGACTCGGGGCTGGCGGCGGTGGCGTTTACTTATCTTCGCAGTCGGTACAGGGCAGGTGCAACATGGCTGCACTAGGATGCGGTCATTCTTTACATGCAGGTGCCGATGGTGGAGCTTTGCCCCAGGCCGCTGCTGTAACTCACCTCTACCGATTGCTGCCATGGACCATAACTCCAATAATTCCACCCGTCCCACCCCAACCCCCGGCGCGGCAGACGCCGGGCTGAAATCCGGTGCTGCAGCAGCACCCAAGCGCCGCAGCCGCTGGCTGGGCTCGACGATCGCCATCGTGCTGGTGGCGGGGCTGGCAGGTGGGGCCTGGTACCTGGTGCAAAGCAAGAAGAACCCGAGCGGCATGACAGCGGGCGCGCCCGGCATGGGCGGCCCACCGGGCGCAGGCGGCCCTCCTGGCATGGGCCCTGGCGCGATGCGCGCGATGGCCGTCACCGTTGGCAGCGCGGCGGCCAAGCGCCAAACGCTGCCCGTCACCCTGACGGCGATGGGCACGGTGGTGCCCACCACCACGGTGACCCTGACCACCCAGGTCTCGGGCATTCTGCGCGATGTGCTGTTCACCGAAGGCCAGATGGTCAAGAAGGGCCAGAAGCTCGCCCAGATTGATCCGCGCCCATTTGAGCAAGCGCTGCAGCAGGCCAAGGGCCAGTTGGCACGCGACCAGGCGCAGCTCGATGCCGCGCGCGTGACGCTCAAGCGCTACCAGACCTTGTGGGACCAGGATTCGATTGCCCGCCAGGACCTGGACACGCAGGCCGCGCTGGCCAAGCAGCTCGAAGGCACGGTGCTCACCGACCAGGCCCAGGTGCAGACCGCCCAGCTCAATCTGGGTTATGCCAGCATTACCTCACCCATCGATGGCCGCATCGGTCTGCGCACGATGGATGCGGGAAACTACATCAGCGCGGGCGGCACCACCGGCATCGCCGTCATCACCAAGATTGCGCCGATCGATGTGAGCTTTACCGTGCCGCAAGACCATATCCCCGCGGTGCTGGGCGCGCAAAAGACCGATGCCCGGCTACCGGTGGCAGTGCTGGACCGCGCGGGCAACAAGACCTTGGCCCAGGGCGTATTCCTGACCTTGGACAACCTGGTCGATACCGCCACGGGCACCGTCAAGGCCAAGGCCCGGTTCGACAACAGCGACGGCTCGCTCTTTCCCAACCAGTTTGTCAACACCCGCCTGACCTTGAAGGACGAGAGCGCGCTGGTGGTGCCGGTCACCGCCATCCGCACCGGCGGCAATGGCGATTTTGTCTATGTGATCAATGCGGACCGCACCGTGACCCAGCGCACCGTCATCCGGGGCATGAGCACGGTCGAATGGGTGGCCATCAACTCCGGCCTCAAGGAAGGCGAGTTGGTAGTGACCGAGGGCGCCGACCGCTTGAAGGATGGCGCCGTGGTCGCCCTGCAAGGCGACACCCCCACGCAGGCCCATGGCGCCAGCAGTGGCCGGCGCGGCCCCCGTGAAGGTGGCCCGCGCGAGGGCGGCGGGCGCCGCGGCGCCAATGGTGGCCCCGCATCGGGCGCACCCGGTGCGGCAGGTAATGGTGTGGCTGCGGGCACTGGTGGCGGCGGCGCTGCCGTCGAGCCCAATGCCGGCCAGCCCAGCGCCGCAGCCCCTGCGGTGAACCCGGACCAGGCTGCCGGTGGCGCCAGTGGTTCAGGTGGCGCCAGCGGTTCAGGTGGATCAACCCCTTCCACGCCATCCGGCCAGACCGCACCGGCGATCAAACCTGAGGATGTGCCCAAGGGCATGGCGCCAGCGGCCACCACCGTGCAACCCGCCCAGCGCGCCAACCCATAAGGCGGGCTGAGCGATGAGTCCTTCCCGTCCCTTTATCCAGCGGCCGGTAGCGACGGCCTTGCTGATGCTCGCCATCGTGCTGACCGGTCTGGTGGGCTTTCGGCTGCTGCCGCTGTCGGCGCTGCCCGAGGTGGATTACCCGACGATCCAGGTGCAGACCCTGTACCCGGGGGCCAGCCCCGAGGTGATGAGCCGCACGGTGAGTGCGCCGCTCGAGCGCCAGCTCGGCCAGATGTCCGGCCTGGACCGCATGGCATCGACCAGCGCAGCGGGCGTGTCCATCGTGACCTTGCAGTTCCAGCTGGGCTTGTCGCTGGATGTGGCCGAGCAAGAAGTGCAGGCGGCCATCAACGCCAGCAGCGCGCTGCTGCCGGCCGACCTGCCCGCGCCCCCGATTTATGCCAAGGTCAATCCGGCCGACACGCCGGTGATGAGCCTGGCCATCACCTCCAAGGAGCTGCCGCTCACCGAGGTGCAGAACATCGTCAATACGCGCCTGGCGCAGAAGATCAGCCAGGTCACCGGCGTGGGGCTGGTCAGCCTGGAGGGCGGGCAAAAGCCTGCGATGCGCATCCAGGCCAACACCCAGGCGCTGGCTGCCAATGGCATCACCCTGAGCAGCCTGCGCACTGCCATCAGCAATGCCAATTCCAACACCGCCAAAGGCAGTTTTGATGGCCCCAAGCGCTCGTACTCGATCAACAGCAACGACCAGCTGCTGACCGCTGCCGACTACATGAACCTGGTGGTGTCCTGGAAGGACGGCGCCCCGGTGATGATGAAGGATGTGGCGCGCGTGGTGGCGAGCGCCGAGAACGACCGGCTCGCCGCCTGGGTCGATGAGACACCCGCGATCATCTTGAACGTGCAGCGCCAGCCCGGCGCCAATGTGATTGCGACGGTGGACGCGATCAAGCAGCGCCTGCCCGAGCTCACCGCCTCCTTGCCCGCCTCGGTCGAGGTCAAGGTGCTGACCGACCGCACCACCGGCATCCGCGCCTCGGTCGAGCATGTGCAGATGGAGCTGGCGCTGGCCGTGGTGATGGTGGTGCTGGTGATCTTCTTTTTCCTGCACAGCCTGCGCGCCACGGTGATTGCGAGCCTGGCCGTGCCCATCTCGCTGATCGGCAGCTGCGGGGCCATGTACCTGCTGGGCTACAGCCTGAACAACCTGAGCCTGATGGCGCTGACCATTGCCACCGGCTTTGTCGTCGACGATGCGATCGTGATGATCGAGAACATTGCGCGCTACATCGAGGAGGGCGAGACGCCGATGGCCGCTGCCTTGAAGGGCGCCGCGCAAATCGGCTTTACCATCATCTCGCTGACCGTGTCGCTGATCGCGGTGCTGATTCCGTTGCTCTTCATGGGCGACATCGTCGGGCGTCTGTTCCGCGAATTTGCGGTGACCCTGGCGATCACCATCCTAATCTCGGCAGTGGTCTCGCTCACCTTGGTGCCGATGATGTCGGCGCGCTGGCTCAAGCAAGAGGACACCAGCGCGCACACGCGCGGCTGGGCCAGCTCGGTGCAGCGCGGTTTCGACAAGGTGATCCACCACTACGACCGGGGGCTGCACTGGGTGTTTCGCCACCAGGCGCTGACCCTGGTCGTGGCCGTGGCCACCGTGGTGCTGACGGGCCTGCTCTACCTGGCCATCCCCAAGGGCCTGTTCCCGACGCAGGACACCGGCCAGCTGCAGGCGCAGATCGAGGCGGCGCAAGAAGTGTCCTTTGCCCGCATGAGCAACCTGCAGCGGCAGGCCGTGAGCGCCATCCTGCAGGACAAGGATGTCGCCTCGGTCAGCTCGGTGGTGGGCGTGGATGCGGCCAACAACACCATGCTCAACACCGGCAGCCTGTCGATCAACCTGACCCGGCCGCATGATGCGCAGGATGAGGTGATGCAGCGCCTGCGCGAGCGGGTGAGCCAGGTGGCGGGGGTGCGCATTTTTCTGCAGCCCTCGCAGGACCTGACCATCGACTCGCAAACCGGCCCTACCGAATACCGCCTGTCGATCGGCGGCGTGAACACCGACCAGGTCAATGACTGGACGCAAAAGCTCGTCAGCCAGCTGCAGAATGTGGCTCAGGTGCGCAATGCCACGAGCGACGCCGGGCGCAAGGGCCTGTCGGCCTATGTGAATGTGGACCGCGATACCGCATCGCGCCTGGGCATCAGCGCCAGCAGCATCGATGACAGCCTCTACAGCGCCTTTGGCCAGCGCATTGTCTCGACGATCTTCACGGAGACCAACCAGTACCGGGTGATTCTGGAGGCGCAGCAGGAGCAGCTCAACAGCGTGCAGACCCTGGGCAACCTGGCCATCAATGCCAGCAGCACGGGCGCTACGCCGCTGTCGGCGATTGCCAAGATCGAGGAGCAGATGGCGCCGCTGCAGGTGACCCGCGTGTCGCAGTACCCGGCCGCCACCCTGGGCTTTGACACGGCGCCTGGCGTGTCGCTGGGCCATGCGGTCGATGCCATCAAGCAGGCGGCCAAGGACATCGGCATGCCCGCGTCGCTGACCATGGAGTTCCTGGGCGCAGCGGCGGCCTACCAGAACTCGCTCACCAGCCAGCTGGTCTTGATTTTGGCGGCGCTGGTCTGCGTCTACATCGTGCTGGGCGTGCTGTACGAGAGCTATGTGCACCCGCTCACCATTCTCTCGACCCTGCCATCGGCCGGCGTGGGCGCCTTGCTGGCGCTGATGATCAGCGGCAACGACCTGGGCGTGATCGGCATCATCGGCATCATCTTGCTGATCGGCATCGTCAAGAAGAACGCGATCATGATGATCGACTTTGCGATCGATGCCGAGCGCAACCAGGGCATGGCACCGCAAGAGGCCATCCACCAGGCCGCGCTGCTGCGCTTTCGGCCCATCTTGATGACGACCTTGGCCGCCTTGTTTGCCGCGCTGCCGCTGATGTTTGGCTGGGGCGAGGGCGCCGAGCTGCGCCGCCCGCTGGGCCTGGCCATTTTTGGCGGGCTGATGCTCAGCCAGTTGCTGACCTTGTTCACCACGCCGGTGATCTACCTGGTGTTTGACCGCCTGGGTGCCCGCTTTGGCCGCCGCCAAGCCGGTACTGCGGATGGAAGCCATTCCGAGGTGCAGGCATGAACCTGTCCCAGCCCTTTGTCAAACGCCCGGTCGCAACGGTCCTGCTGACCATTGGCATGGCATTGGCGGGTATTGCCGCGTTCTTTGCGCTGCCGGTGGCACCGCTGCCGCAGGTGGACTACCCGGTGATCTCGGTCACGGCCAGCCTCTCGGGCGCGAGCCCAGAGAACATGGCCTCGAGCGTGGCCACGCCGCTGGAGCGCCACCTGGGCGTGATTGCCGGTGTCAACGAGATGACCTCGCGCAGCTCGACCGGCTCGGCCAATGTGACCTTGCAGTTTGACCTCAACCGCGACATCAATGGCGCCGCGCGCGAGGTGCAGGCGGCCATCAATGCAGCGCGCACCGATCTGCCTTCTGACCTGCGCAGCAACCCCACCTACCGCAAGATGAACCCGTCGGATTCGCCGATCATCATCTTGGCGATGACCTCGCCCACGCGCACGCCCGGCGAGCTGTATGACGAAGTCTCCAACGTGGTGAGCCAGCGCATCTCGCAGGTCGATGGTGTGGGCGATGTGGAAATCGGCGGCGGCTCCTTGCCGGCGGTGCGGGTCGAGCTCTTGCCCCAGGCGCTGAGCCACTACGGCATTGCGACCGAGGATGTGCGCGCCGCCATCCAGGCGGCCAATGCCAACCGGCCCAAGGGCGCCATCGAGAGTGGCGGCAACCGCCTGCAGATCTACACCCCCGCGCCCGAGCGCAAGGCCAGCTGGTACCAGGGCCTGGTGGTGGGCTGGCGCGACAATGCGGCCGTCCGCCTAGGCGATGTGGCGCGCGTCATCGACGGGCCGGCCAATGTCTACACGATGGGGCTGTTCAACGGCCAGCCCGCCATCCTGGTGCTGATCACGCGCCAGCCCGGCGCCAACATCATCAATACCGTGGACAACGTGCGCAAGCTCCTGCCCGAGCTGCAGGCCCAGCTGCCCAAGGATGTGAAGATCCAGGTGGCCAGCGACAGCACCAACTCGATCCGCTCGTCGCTGCGCGAGATCGAGACCACCTTGATGGTGTCGGTGATCCTGGTGGTGCTGGTGGTGGGCGCCTTTATCCGCAAGGCGCGCGCCACGGTGATTCCGGCGGTGGCCACCGTGGTGTCGCTGCTGGGCACCTTTGGCGTGATGTACCTGCTGGGCTATAGCCTGAACAACCTGAGCCTGATGGCGCTGACGGTCGCCACCGGTTTTGTCGTCGATGATGCGATTGTGGTGCTGGAGAACACCAGCCGCCATATCGAGCAGGGCATGGACAAGATGGCCGCCGCGCTGCAGGGCGCGCGCGAGGTGGGCTTTACCGTGCTGTCGATCAGCCTGTCCCTGGTGGCGGTGTTCATTCCGCTGCTGTTCATGGAAGGGCAGATCGGCCGTTTGTTCAAGGAGTTCGCCGTGACCTTGTCGGTCGCGGTGATGATCTCGCTGGTCATCTCGCTAACCACCACGCCGATGATGTGCGCCTGGTTTCTGCGCAATGAGGATGCGATTGAGACGGCGCCGCGCGGCCGCTTTGCCCGCGCGCTGGAAAGCGGCTATGACTGGATGTTGCGCGTTTATGAGCGCTGCCTGGATTGGGCCTTGCATGCCAAGGCCGTGGTGATGCTGATCCTGGTGATCGTCATCGGCATGAATGGCTATTTGTTCATGCATGTGCAAAAGGGCTTTTTCCCGCAGCAGGACAATGGCCAGCTCGCCGGCGGCCTGCGCGCAGACCAGAGCATCTCGTCGACCGCGATGGCCGGCAAGCTCAAGGAGGCACTGGCCATCATCCAGCAGGACCCGGCCATCGACACGGTGGTGGGCTTTGCCGGCGGCAGCCGCTCGGGCGGCGGCTTTGTGTTCATCAACCTCAAGCCGGTGAGCGAGCGCGATGTGACCAGCCTGCAGGTGGTCGCGCGCCTGCGGCCGCAGCTGTCGCAGATCACCGGTCTGCGCGTGTTTCTGAACCCGGTGCAGGATTTGCGCATGGGGGGGCGCTCGTCGAACTCGACCTACCAGTACACTCTCAAGAGCGACAACACCGCCGACATGAAGAAATGGGCCACGCGCCTGGCCGAGCGGCTCAAGCAAGAGCCCTTGCTGCAGGACGTGGACACCGACCAGTCCGACAGCGGCGTGGAAGTCTATGTCGAGGTGGACAAGCAGGCTGCAGCGCGCCTGGGGGTGAATGCCAAGTCCATCAACAATGCGCTCTACAACGCCTTTGGTCAGCGCTCGGTGGCCACCATCTACAGCGATCTGAACCAGTACTCGGTGATCATGGAGTGGGCGCCCGAATACACGCGTGGGCCGCCGGCGCTGCAGGATATCTATGTGCCATCGAACCTGAGCGGCACCGAGGGCACCGCGGCCAACCCGGCGCTGCGCAGTGCATCGACCGGCAGCGTGATCAGCACCAGCGTGGCCACCATGGTGCCGCTGTCGAGCTTTGCCAAGGTGCTTGAGCGCCCTGCGCCCACCAGTGTGAACCACCAGGATGGTGAGCTGTCGACGACGATATCGTTCAACCTGGACGCAGGCGTGGCGCTGAGCGAAGCCCAGCAGGTGATTGCCCAGGCCGAGGCCGATATCGCCATGCCGATCAATGTGCGCGGCAGCTTCCAGGGCACGGCGCTGAGCTTTCAGAAATCGCAGAACCAGCAGCTCTACCTGATCCTGGCTGCGATTGTCGTGATCTACATCGTGCTGGGCATGCTCTATGAAAGCCTGGTGCACCCGATCACCGTATTGTCCACGCTGCCATCGGCGGGGGTGGGCGCGGTGATTGCGCTGATGCTGTTTGACATGCAGTTCACGGTGATTGCGCTCATCGGGGTGTTCTTGCTCATTGGCATCGTGAAGAAAAACGCCATCCTGATCATCGACTTTGCGCTGGAGGCCGAGCGATCGCGGGGCCTGTCCGCGATCGATGCGGTGCGCGAGGCCTGCCTGCTGCGTTTTCGCCCCATCCTGATGACCACCTTGGCCGCCGCGCTGGGTGCCTTGCCACTGGCCATTGGCTTTGGCCAGGGCTCGGAGCTGCGCCAGCCGCTGGGCATCGCCATCATTGGCGGCCTGCTGGCCAGCCAATTGCTGACCCTGGTCACCACCCCCGTGGTCTATGTGCTGCTGGACAAGCTGCGCCGCCGCGCGCCCAACGAGCGTGACCTGGGCCGTGCCTCGAGTGACGGCATGCCTACCCTGGAACACTGATACGCCATGACGCCTTCTCTTGATCTTTCCTATTCTTTTCGTGCCCCCCTGCTGCGCAGCCTGGCGCTGGCGCTATGCTGCGCAGGGCTCTTGAGCGCCTGCTCGGTGGCCCCCGTCTACCAGGTGCCCGCCACGCCAGCGCCAGCCAGCTTCAAGGAAGCGGGCGCGCTGTGGCAAAGCGCCCAGCCCAACGATGCGGTGGACCGGGGCGACTGGTGGACGCTGTTTGCGGACGAGCCGCTCAACCAGCTCGCTGCCCGGGTGCAGGTGCACAACCAGAACATTGCCGCGGCTGCTGCCGCTGTGCAGCAAGCCCAGGCCGCGTTGCGCGTGGAGCAGGCCGGCTTGCTGCCGACCGTCAGTGGCAGCCTGGGCCAGACGCGCCAGGGTGGCAGCCAGTCCAGCAGCAATGGCAGTGCCTCGCTGGGCATCAGCGCCGCCTGGGATGCAGACCTGTGGGGCCGCCTGCGCGAATCGGTGAGCGCCGCCCAAAGCAGTGCCCAGGCGAGCGAAGCCGATCTGGCCGCTGCGCGCCTGTCGGCCGTGGGCAGCCTGGTGCAGAACTATTTCCGCCTGCGCGAGGCCGATGCCGAGATGCAGATCCTGCTGCAATCGATCGAGGGTTACCAGCGCAGCCTGCTGATTGCCCAGAACCGCTACGACGTGGGGGTGGAGGCGCGCACGGCAGTGCTGCAGGCGCAGACCACGTTAACCAATACCCAGGCCAGCGTGGAGTCCCTGCGCCAATCGCGCCAGACCTACGAGCATGCGATTGCCGTGTTGACGGGCCAGGCGCCGGCGCAGTTTGACCTGCCGCCCGCCGCCTGGAACGTGACCGTGCCCGAGATTCCGGGCGTGGTGCCATCGACCCTGCTGGAGCGCCGGCCCGACATTGCCGCTGCCGAGCGCGCGGTGGCTGCTGCCAATGCCCAGATCGGCGTGGCCCAGGCGGCCTACTACCCGAGCCTGGGCCTGAGCGGCTCGTTGAACCGCTCGGGGTCGAACATCGGCAACCTGTTCAGCGCCTCGGGCCTGCTGTGGTCGCTGGGCGCATCGCTGAGCCAGAGCATTTTCAACGCCGGCGCCACTACCGCGCAGGTCGATTCGGCCCGCGCCGCGCATGCGGCCCGCACGGCCAGCTACCGCCAGTCGGTGCTGGCGGCGTTCCAGGCGGTCGAAGATGTGCTGAGCAATGTGGCAGCGCTCAATGCCCAAAAGCCGCTGCTGCAGCAAAGCCTCGATTCTGCCGAGAAGGTCGAGCAGCAGATGCTCAACCGCTACAAGGAAGGCCAGGTGCCCTATACCGATGTGGTCACCGCCCAGGCCACAGCGCTGTCGGCACGCCGATCCTTGATCCAGCTGCAGCTGAACCAGCAACTGGCAGCGGCCCAACTCATCCAGGAGCTGGGGGGCGGCTGGCATGCCGATTGGATGAAGCCGGGCGCCTAAAGCTCAGACAAAGGGCTCAGTGCAGATGGGGCAGAAAATTGCGCCCTGTCCGCTGCACAAATTGCGCATAGCTCATTGGCGCGCCCAGTTGCGCATCGCCCCGGTTGGGCAGCACCCAGGCCCAGGCGCGTTGTTGCTGTTCATCAAACACCAGCTTGTACAAATGGCTGGGCACCCAGACCTGGTTGCGGCCGATGGTGGGGGTCTGGCCCTCAAACAAGGGGCCGGTATAGACAAACACGTTGCCGCTGGCGCGCTTGGCGTACTTGCGCACATCCGCTTCGAGCTTGGACCAGACCTGGCGGTTGTGCGTCGGGTCCTGCGGCACCATGTTGGACAGCGCAAAGGACTGCGCCATGCCGGTGGCGGTGCTCTGGTCCGCTGCCGGCGCCATATGGCCCCGGTCATAGCCACTGGCCTGGTAATCGGACAGCTCGGCCTTGTAGGCCGCGCGCAGGCGCGCATCGGCATAAAAGTGGTCGGTGCGCTGCAAGCCCGCCGCGCCTTGCAGCCGCTGGCGGCTCAAGCGCTCCACCGTGACGATCGGCGTTTTGGACAGCCCCGAATAAAGCACCGCAAACCCGGTCGAGCACAGGGTGACGGGCATCCAGTTGCGCCCCACACTGGCAGCACTGAGCGGCGCGCTGGCGGGCAACTGCTCGGCGCAGTCGGCAAAGCCCTGGCTGCCTTTATCGCTGCTCGCCTGGCTGGAAGGGGGCGGGGTGGGGGTGGCTGAAGCGTGCCCGGCATCTGACGCAGCGCCCCGGCTTTGCCGGGCAATCTCTAGAAAGCGGCTTTGCCAGTCTGCCGCGGTGGACTGGACCTCTTCCACCCAGTGCTGCACCGTTTGCACCGGCGGCAGCTGCTGCAGCCACTGAGTGCTATGGCTGACCGCCCATTGGCGGATAGGGTCGAGTTGCGGCACATAGGCGGCCGACGCGATGGCTGCGACCGCGCTGTAGGCGGCAATCGCCCCTTTGCCCACCATGCCGCGTAAATAACCGCGCAGCAGGCCGGGGGCGGACTTGGATGCTTTTTTCTTTTTGGCGGGGCGCTTGGCGGAACGGGGAGGAGGGCAGGCCATGAACTACGACAACCGGGGCATGCCGACCTTTAGCCAGCACAGCAAGACAACTGCCGTATTGTGGCTCAAATTGCTACCTGTTGCCTGAAATTGCTATGAATTTTTAAGCTAACTATCTAGTGCAATGAATGCGTTGTGGCTATATGGTGCTGAAGGCCGCCAAGCACAGGACTGTATAAAAATATGGCAAATATTGCGCTGTAGAAGCGCAGCTGGCACAGCCGCCCCCGCGCCACCGGGGCTGGTGCTTCAACCAACGGTCTGCGGCGGTGGCTGCATCCCTCATAAAACAGATTTCACACGAATAGCAAACAACTGCAAACTGATAGTTGTTGTTAACCACAAATAGATTTAATCGAATATCATATAGCTATCAATTATAGCTAAGTGTTAGCGCGGAGTTAATCGCTGTAGCCGTTTCTGTCATTTACCATCCGCGCTGGGGGAGAATCCAGTGCGGAATTTTTGATGGCGGCACAGGTAATGGGTAGTAATGGTATTTGCTGCCCCCTAATTCGCAAAGACAATATTTACTCAATGTACACCCCTGTCTACGTGTATTTGTCGTCAGAGCCGTTTTCGAAGATAAAACTCAAGCCCACCAGCCATTTCGGCGTGTACAGAACGGATCCCATCAAGCTCGTGGTGAACGAAACCACGGTGGCGACCTACCAGTATGTGCGGCTGGACCGGGTATTCAACAAGATTTTTATCTACGATATCCATTTGCGCCGCGATGTGGGCAGCCTGGGCCTGGGCCAGTTTTATGATGAGCAAATGGGCGGGCGGGCGAAGTCGGGCGGGGATGAGTAATTATTGAAGTATTTTAATAAGGTACTCATTGCTTTATTAAGCTGCACATGAGCTATTCGGCCAGTTTGGAAGTTAGCGATATGGATCTATTTGGTAGCCATGGATCGTTGCTTCAAATACCTTACTCAACATGCTGTATTTGTGCATTGTTGCCAAGCCCCTATGACGTTAGCTGGACACGCAGTTCAAATATCTACTCAGACTTTTGAGCTATATATGTGAGCACATGTGTTAGTAGTATCTCCATTTTCCAGAGCCATGCTACTGGACTGCGCACTGAAGTGGCATGCATTGCTCGCCGCTCTTAACCTCGTCGCTTATAGACGAGGTCACCCGATCAAGCCATCTCTTTGAACGGGAGGACCGCAGCACTAGCTGGTCGGAGTGCGCTGTTAGTAAATACACGGGGTGGTTTTGGCTACCTCAATGAATCAACCGCTCTCTGTGGAGCACGTCTATGGCGAACTGCTACAGGCTGCGCACCATTGTCATGACCTCTATCGCTGCATTGAGTATTATAGGTATCAAAATTAATTAAATGATATCTATGAGATGCTTTTCTGCGATCATGTGCGCTTGTTCGTGGCTTAGCGTCTTCCAATTTCAGCGGTTTCGGCGCCCGGTCCGAACCATCTGCAGTCGCGGGATCCGTTATTTGGGTTACGGTTTGCGCGGGCTATGTCCGGTGTCACTTGTTGGCTAGCCTTCGCCAGGATGGATAGATAGTCAAACCTAAGTTAATATCAAAATTTAACTATAGTTAAGTAAATTTCTGAACTATTCTTAATTTCTACAATAAGATGCCCGGTGTCGGGTGCAGCATTGGCGCCAAGTATGCAGGCAGTGCTGACCGGTGATCTGCACCGGTCGCCTGCAATCAATAGTTGGTGGGTCAAAAGCCCGAGCGTGCGGTGGGTAAAGACAAGGCTTTGGCTGGTGGTCAGAGCTTCTGTCCATTCCAGGCCCAAAGAACTCGGCCGCGCACATCGAGTTGCTCCCGGCCGTCGAGCAAGTCTGAGGTCTTGATGCTCGGGTTGTCGCTGCTGATCTCGAACTGGCCATCCCAGCGTTGGCGCACGCGTTTTACAAAAAGTCGGTCATGGGCGCACAGCACATACACCCCATCGATATCGACCAGGCGAATGCCAGTATCAACCAGCAAGATATCGCCATCGTTGAAGGTGCCCTTCATCGAGTCACCATAGGCATGGATAAAACGCAGCGCCTGCACATGGGAAGGCTTGACGCGCTGCGTGACCCACTCCTGAGAGAGCTTCAGATCTCCTGTCAGCACGTCGTGCTCCAGCAACTCTGCGCCTGAGCCCATCGATGCGCTGTTGGACAGCACAGGCACGGCGATGGTGGGACGCCCGGGAATCGGCGCAGGGGACAGGTCACTATAGGGCATCACCATGTTGGAGCGCGACATCGTACCTTCGCCCAGCGCCAGCCAATCAGACGAGACATTGAGCAGCTGCGCTGCGCGAGCGCTGTTCTCCGCCGTCAATGCCTTGGTGTTCCCGTCCACCACCTTCTTGATCGCTTGGTAGGACAGTCCCAGCCGGTCTGCCAGATCGGCTGTTTTCATCTCTGCAGCAGTCATCGCCTGAACCAGGCGGTCTTTGTATTCAACCATGGTTTAAATTCTCGTAGAAAACGTCTTAACTATAGTTGCTATTTGTTCTGAACTATGGTTTAATTGTGACATGTCTACACCAAAGTCACAAGCCATCCAAGATCAGAGCCAGGCCCCCGGTTCTGTGGTGGCGCATGAAGCAGCGCTCATGGAGTCGGTTTCAGAAGCAGGGGGCTCTTATGGCGTGGTGGGCCGCGTCGGATTCAACAAGTCAGGCTGGTCAACCCTTGGTGCTTCTGTGCACGCAGGGTTGGTCCCGAATGCCTTTAGCCGCCCGGCGCAGTCTGTTGCATCCAAGTTCAGCCCGCAGCGGGTATCCAGAACCGTGGAGCGCAATCCCCGATACCCCGGCTATTTCATCGAGAGCGGGGCCCAAGCCCAGGCCTCTCACCATAAAACCCAACGTATTTTGAAAGGAGCACTGCGATGAACAACACCCGAGCCTATGACCCTGTGAGCAGCCCCTGCGCTGCAGAGCATTCGGCACGGTTTGCTGACAGACATGTCTCCCGCATCATGGCAGCGCTGCAAGATGAGAAGTCGCTGACGGCAGGCGAGATGGCCGAATGCACTGGCATGACGGTTGAGCAAATCTGCCGTCGCCTGCCCGAGCTTGAGCGACGTGGCCATACCCAGGTAGTGCAGTTTGAAGGCGCGGATCTGCTGCGCAATGGCTATCGCGTATGGGAGGCGGTGTGAGCATGCAGCTGCCCTGGTTTCGCGCCTACACGGAGATGGTCGACGACGAGAAGCTGCGCCTGCTCGCCTTCGAGGATCGCTGGCATTTCATGGCGCTGCTGTGCCTCAAGGGGCGAGGTGTTCTGGATGATGCCGGCCCTTTGATGATGCGCAAGGTCGCCGTCAAGATGGGCATTGACACCCGCACCTTGGCGGAGGTGGGTCGTCGCTTGGCTGAGGTAGGTCTGATCGACCAGGAGAGCTTGCAGCCTTTGCGCTGGAACTCGCGCCAGATGCGCAGCGACACTGACCCCACGGCTGCTGATCGCAAACGCCGCCAGCGCGCAAAAGCCAAAGCCGGTTCCGCGCTGCAGTCCGAGACGGATGGGGTACGCGTGACCGCAGGCGATGTCACGCGTACAGACAGAGAGACAGATGCAGATACAGAAGCAGAGAAAAATACAAATGATGCTGGTGCGGTGACGGCTGGCGCAGGCCTGGGCTTTGGTCAGGCTGCCGGAGCCATGCATGACTCCAAGGCCAAAGCGGCCACACGCCTTGCCGATGCCTGGATGTTGCCGCAAGCCTGGTGTGACTGGGCACAGCAAGCCCGGCCAGATCTGACAGACGATGACGTGCGCAAGCAAGCGGAGGTGTTTGCCGATTTCTGGCATGCCAAGGCTGGCGCTGATGCGAAAAAGCTGGACTGGCTGGCGACCTGGCGCAACTGGATTCGGCGCTGCGAAACCCTCAAGCCCTTTGCACGGCAAGCATTTGGTGCGCAGTATCACAGCGGCGAGACCAGCTACCAGCGCAGCATGCGGGAACGCGCCCAAGAGGCAGTTCCTTCCATTGCCCGGCAAGCTCCTGAAGCTTCGCCCGCCGATTTTTTCAAAAGCCAGGCCATTGAGGTCGCGGCCAGGCGCATTGAGCGGCCACAGAAAAATATCGGAGGTGCGGCATGAGCTTGCCGGTCGCATGGATAGACAAGATTTTTACCAAGCTCACCTTGGTATATGGCCGCGACTTTCTGGGACGATGGGAGGGCCTGGACCTCAATGCCGTGAAATCCGATTGGGCGCATGAGCTGGCGGGTTTCGAGAAATTCCCGGAAGGCATCGCCCACGCATTGACACACCTAGATCTGGTCAAGCCGCCCACTGTGTTCCAGTTCCGCGATCTGGCGCGCAAGGCACCTGTGCCAGAGGCTCGGCAACTGTCCGCGCCGCTGGCCTCGCAAGCCGTTGTCGCCGAGCAGCTCAAACGCTTGGCGCCGCAGCTCCAGCGTGCGCAGGCGCCGGCGGACAAAGGCTGGGCACACGCGATCATCCAGCGCGTCAAGGCCGGCGAGAGGCTCAACCCGACCACGGTCCGCTTTGCGCGTGAGGCAGTGGACGCGGATGGGAGGCAGGCATGGTCTTGACCACCATGCCAGACGAGCGCATGGCACTAGACCGCAGCGCCCACCTGAACATATGCGCAAGCAGAACCCGACTGAACCCAGCCAGCACAACGGCATTGAAGGAGCAAGCATGAGCAATACAGCAGAGCGGTACACGGCCGCGATAAGTTCCCGTGATCTGTCGGATGAATCGCACCGCATCGGCCAGGTGGACCTGATCAAGGCCAGCGGGATGAGCAAAGCCAACGTCGCCTTGCACTATCTGCGGATCATCACCAAGCCTAGCAGGGTGGATATGGAGCGTATGTACACAGCCTTGATCCAATACGGATCGACCAAGAAGCTGGCCGATCCTCAAGATGCTGCCCTTGAAGCCATGGCTTGGCTGCTGGACCAAAGGTGCAAGCCATGCCAGGGAACAGGCCTGACGGCCAAGGATGGCAAGAGCTACAAGTGCCTCAAATGCAAGGGTGCGATGCTGGCCAAGGAACCCAGCCGCAGGGATGTGCAGTTCCTTATCGACTATGTGATGGATTGCAAAAGAACGCACAGCAATAACTTGAATAAGTTGTTGCGGCCTGGCTAAAACTGTGGTATTCTCGTAATCGTTGAGACAGTGATGCGAAGGACGCGAAAGTAGCCCGCCAATGTCCCCAGCCATGAACTACTTGCGATGCTGTTGCGGCATCGCAAGGCCTTGGATGGCAGAGCTATGCCACCAGCCTTTGAAGCCTCGCCCCGTGCGGGGCTTTTGCATTTCTGGCGTGGGTAAATGCGCTGAAAAATGTCTGCACAGATGGGCTGTGGCGTTGTGCTGCTTCACCTATACGGCGCCACACAATTGCACTTACCAGGCACCCATTCTTCTTACCTGCATGTTTGCGCCGAGGCCCGCTTTATGTGGGCTCTGTCGTTTCAACTGCAGCAAGCGCAGTCCGCACCTGAGTGGTTTGACGGTGTGGTATCTCCTGCTGAGAGCTTCCCAGTGCTTGAAGAAGCGAACAGCAGCCCCAGCCCGCTTGGGTGGTCTGATGGGGCATTGATCTGGAGGCCAGTGTTCGTGCTGGCCTTTGTAGTTACCGCAGGGCAGGCTCGGCGCGCATGCGCAGCCAACCATCTGGAGCCTAGCCCCTGCGACCCTTGACGAGAAAGCGCAGGCTGCTGACGTTCAATATATCGTCGACTGCCTTGTCTCTTTCAACCATCGCATACCGCCGAGAGGCGGTTTTTTTGTGCCCGACGAGGGCGAAACCGATCCGCCCTGCAATGGCGCAGGCGGATTTTTCTTTTTCTAGAAAGGCCCAACCATGGCTTATGAAGTATCGACCGGCACCCGCTTCGCAATCTCGACCGGCTTTGGCGCTCCCGTCTCCGTGACCACCATCTCCAACGCCGCACCTCCTGTGATTGCTGCAGCCGCGCACGGCCTGAGTGCCAAGGACCCCTTCCTGCTCAACACGGGCTGGGAGGACATGAACGACTCGATCTTGCGTGTGGGTTCGGCCACCACGGGTGCCATCACCCTGGAAGACGAAGACACCTCTGATCTGATCCAGTTCCCCAGCGGCTCGAGCGCCGGCACGGTCCGACCCATCACCGGTTGGACCGAGCTGCAGCAGGTCAGCGAAATCAGCCCTACCGGCGGTGAGCAGCAGTACGCGGAATTCGCGCCGCTGTCGCAGAAGTACGGCATCAAGATCCCCACGACCCGCTCGGCAATGAGCTGGGAGCTGACCTTCGGCTGGGATCCCACCCTGCCTGGCTACAAGGCAGCGGTGAATGCCTCCCGTGCCAACCGACTGGTGGCGATTCGCATGGCGCTGCCCAACGGGGGCTCGGTCAGCTATGCCTATGGCTACATCAGCGTGCAGGAAACCCCCGTGGTGGCCTCCAACGCTGTGACCACCGGCAAGCTGACCCTGTCCATGCTGCGCCCCATCAAGACCTACAAGTAAAGGTCGCCACACCTGTCTTGACCGATCAAGGCGGGTTTTCTATGCCCGGCAGGTAGCACCTGCACGGGCTTTTTTTGTTTGAAAAGAAGGAAATTCATCATGGCGAAGTCTCTCGCATCGTTTGCACCCACTCCCACCTTCAAAGGCACTGCCGATGTGCCCGTTGCCGGCAAGGGCCCGCAACCCCTGGGCCTGACCTTCCGCTTTCATGACACCGAAGCCATGAAGGCGCTGTCGGCCGAGTTCACAGCCTTGCAAGACAAGTACAAGGCGACGGCCGAGGCCCCGCTCAGCGATGAGCAAGAGAAGGACATGCGTACCGACCAGGCCAAGCTGGTGATGAAGATCGTGTCCGCCTGGGAGTTCACCGATGACTTCAGCGTTGAGAACATCACGCAGTTCTTTGTGACCCATGCGTTCGCCTTCGGTGCGATTGTGACTGGCTTCTTCCAGGCTCATTCGGGCGCCAAGACAAAAAACTGATGGAGCTGGGCCGCGCGCTGTTTGGCGAACGGTCCAGTCCCCAACAACTGGTGGCCATGGGCTTTCCTTCCGAGATCATTAAGGAACGCGAGCCCCTGGTGTGCTACCCCGACAACGAGCTGGCCTACCGCTGCTTCATCGACAACTCCAGCCAGTGGCGTGCAGGCATGGGCGGCATCTACGCCCTTGACTACAACGTGATCTACAGCTGGTTGGATGCCGAGGGCATCAAAAAGCGCAAGCGCAACCAGGTGCTGCGCGAAGTCGGCCTGCTGGAACGGGGCGCGCTTGAAGCGATGCAGACGCGCAGGGAAGCACAGGAGCGCTCCCGCCAGAAATAGCCCACCTCGGTGGGCTTTCCTTTTTCTACGCTCGCCTCGGCGGGCCATTTCTATTGGTGCTGCTATGGCTGATCTAGAAAAAAATATCAAGATTGGTGTCGACCTCTCGGATCTCCAGGTGGGTGTCCATGAGGCCATCAACAGCATTCAGGGCTTCTGGAGTTCGGTCGAGGCCGGCTCCAGAAATTCCGCACAATCGTTCGAGCTGATGACCTCGGCGTTTCAGAGCCAGTCATCGGTGATCCAGGTGGGGATCCGGGATACCCAGCGCTTCTCAGAAACCTTTGTTCAGGTGCAGCAAACCAGCCAGGTTGCGCTGAGTAGCTACTCCAGAGACCTGGCGACGGTGCAGCAAGAGCAAGAGAGCGCAAATGCCTCTGCCAAACGCTGGACCGAATCCACCAAGGTGGTGTTCGGCCTGCTGGCACAAGGCGCGCCCGCGTTCTTTGGCAAATTCATCACCGAGACCATCAATGCAGAGAAGCAGCAGGCCCAGCTCTCTGCCGTGTTGAAGTCCACCGGCGAGGCTGCGGGTTGGTCACAGGAACGGCTCAACGGCATGGCGACATCGCTGTCCAAGTCCAGTGTCTTCTCGACCGGCGATATCACCCAAGCGCAAACGCAGCTGCTGAACTATTCCAATGTGGTGGGGCAACAGTTTCCGCAGGCCATGCAGGCCGTGGTGGATATGTCTTCGCGCATGGGCACATCGGTGACCAGCTCTGCGGAGACCATTGGACAGGCGTTGAACTCCCCGTCCGAAGGGCTCAAAGCGCTGGCGGACAAGGGGGTGCAATTCACCGACCAGCAAAAAGAGATGGTCGCGCAGTTGGAAGCCACCGGCCAAGTTGGTGCGGCACAGGCCGTTATTCTGGATGCGCTGCAAACCTCGTATGGCGGTGCGGCAGTTGCTGCCAGGGATACGCTGGGTGGCGCCTTGGAGGCGCTGCAGCACAGCTTTGCGACGGCCATGACAGGCGACAGCGGCAGCCTGCAAGGGATGCGCGAGGGCATTGAGTCGTTGAACGATACGCTGTCCTCCGAAGCGACACGCGAAGGCTTTCAGACAGTGATTGGCGCGATTGCTGGCGTCATTGAAATTGCCATCAAAGGCATCAGTGCGCTTGGGCAGCTGGCGAATGCCGCCTCGCTGAGTCGCAAGGAGACTGCGCACAAGACCGCCAGTGCTAACTTTGACTGGAACAAGAAGAACTATGAGGAGGCCAAGGACTTGGCAGAAGCTGAGCCTGGCAACAAGCGCTACGCAGCTGAAGCTCAGAAATACTACGATGCGATGCGGGCTGACCATGCGAATATGCAGCGCATCACTGCATCGATGCAGCCTCCGACCATCGAGCTACCGACGGTCAAAGTGGAAACTCCCAAAATCACGCCGAGGCGGGCACCTTCTGCAGGAAGTAATTCTGCTGGCAATGCCCCCCGTGAATCTAATGGGGGTGATCAGGAGCATGCGATTTCTGGCATCAAGTCCAGGATTGCGGCCGAAGAGGATCTGATTGATCGTCTCAAGGAGCGGGCTGCAGCGGCCGCCAGCATGAGCGAGTCAGACCAGCTAGTCATGAAGCTGCAGAAAGAAATTGCTCGCACAACGGATGCGAGTACCAAAGCCAATTTGCAAGGCCAGCTTGTTGAAGCGCAGCGCTACCAGGTGATCCAGCAGGTCCGGGGTGAACTGGAGAAGCAGATTCAGACCCAGGACGAAGCAAGCAAGAGCTATCTCAAATATATCGACGACCTGAAAAAGTCAGCAAGTGCGATTGGCGATATGGCAGACAAGCAGGATGTGGCCAACGCAAACTTTGGAAAGTCCAAGATAGCTATTGCCGAAATGGCGATGGAGAAAGCCCGGTCCGAAGCAAACAATGCCAGCGGAGTGCCCTGGAGACCTGAGGTCAGCGAAGGTTTGGCGAAGGTTGCCGAGCAGCATGAGCGTTATGTGCAATCGCTGAAAGAAGGCGCATACATCGAGGCCAGCAGCAAGTATGCAGAGCAGCTGAAAGCTGCAAAAGAGGAATATGAACTGCAGCAATACAGCATGTCCCTGCTGGGCGTGGAAGAAAGCCAGCGCCAGAAACTGCTGGCTGTGCGCAAGGCTGAGTTGCAGCTTGCGCGTGAGATTGAGCAGATCAAAAAGAGTTCTTACGATTCCAACAGCGAAAAGAACGCGATCAAAGAAGCTGATTTGATTGCTCAGGCGAGACTCACTGCAGAGACGAAGCTACAGACCGAGCTGGCGCGCATTCAGGACCAATACGTCACGCAGCAGGCAAGCAAATATGCGGATGTCGTGCGCCAGGGATTCGCCGACTTTCTCAATAACGGCGCTCAGGGTCTGAAGAACTTGGGCAAGTCTTTGAAGACGACCGTACTGACCTCCATTTCAGATGCTTTGTACAAGGCATTCGCGCAGAAGTTTGTGATGAACATCGGCGCGAACATCACGGGCATTATTACCAGCGGAGTGGGATGGCTGGCTGGGTTGTTTGGTGGAGGCTCGGGACTTGGTGGTTCAGGCGATGGCGCCATGAGCTTGCTGAGCGGTGGGTCTAATGCATACAGCCTCTATACCGGGGAAGGATTGCTGGGTCAGACTTCTCGCTACGTAGGAAGCATGCTTGGCTGGGGTAATACTGCGACCTTTTCCGCGCATACCCTCAACTCAGCAAATGCAATAGGTATGGCCGGAGGTGACTCTCTTGGATTTCTGGCTACAAGCTCGGAAGCCGCGGGAGCTGGCGGATCCGGGATGGGCAGTTGGTTTTCCGGTGGCGGTTGGGTGATGAGTATCCCAATCATCGCGGCATACCTCGGCGGCATGTTCAAGGAAGAAAAGCAGGTCGGCAGCGGCCTGATGGGTGAGCTCGGCGGAGACATGTATGGCTACCAGCTGATGCGAGAAAGCGGCAGCTTGTTTGGTGGTCCGAAGTACCGCTACCTGGCTGCAGAGAAGGAGATCGAGAAGGCCAATGCGCAGATCGAAACGCTCCAAGGCCAGATCGCGGCGAACCCGGATGCCAAGGAGAATGGCTACCGTGAGCGCCAGCTCCAGCAGCTGTATTCGCGTGTCGAAATGCTCAAAGAGAACTATGGCACGGCGATTGAAGGCTCCAAAGGCCCCATCAAGGTGCTGCAGGATGCCTTCAAGGACATGCGTGAGGACACGGCCAAAAAAGCCGATACCCTGGGGCTGAATGGAGACGCAATCCGTGCCATGAAGGTGGCACTGGGGCTCGATGAGATCCATCCGGACACGGGCGGCAACGGCTTGCGGTTGACGGGCCTGTCGCAAGAGGAAGCATCGGCCAAGATCCAGCAGGCGCTCGCGCAGGCCAATGAAGAGCTGGCACGCAGTGTGCTCGGCAGCTGGCAGGAGCAGACCAGCGAAGTGACCCGCATGGTGTGGGACAACGTGCAAGTGGCCGGCGATGGAGACACTGAGCAATGGGCTCGTGTCGGCCGCCAGGTGACGGAGACGGTTACCGAGCAGATCTTCGTGATGAGCGAGTATGTGCGCACGGGTGAGACGGCAGTTGATGCCTTGACCCGCATGTCATCCAGCCTGGTCGGCGTCAACCAGATCTTTGAACTGTTTGGCTCTACCTTGCTGGAGGGCTCGCTCTCTGCAGGTGACTGGGCCAGCAAGCTGGTGGATGCGGTTGGCAGCATGGACGCGCTCACACAGGCCGCAAGCACTTATTACGATTTGTATTACAGCGACGACGAGAAGCGAAGCCGTGCGACCAAGGTGGCCAACGACGGTATGGAAGAGCGTGAGCTGGACCTGCGTGTTGGCGATGTGGATGCAAAGAAGAAGTACCGCGCCCTGGTTGACAAAGCGATTGCGGACAAGGACGAGGAGCTGCTCGCTTGGCTGCTGCAGTTTGCGGATGATTTTGCCAATGGCGTTGATGCCGTGAATGCCAGCTTGGAAGAGGGATCCAACAAGCTTCAGCATGCCCGGGAAACGACGCTGTCAACGTTGGGGCTGTCGATGGATGGCCTGGTCGATGGCTTCATCAATGAGATCAACGAGGGACGTGGTGCGGAAGCCGGTAGCTGGCTGGCCAATCAAATCTCGGCGGGCTTTGAGCAGGCTGTGTACGAGCAGGCGGTGAACACCATTCTGGCGTCCATGATCGACGGGATGATCACGCCGATGCTGACTGCTGCACTCACTGGAGCCAATGTGGCTGATGCCGTGAGCGGTGCAGCGATTGACAACATGATTTCAAATGCCAATGCGGCGCTGCAAGCACTGAATACGTTGCTGACCAGCACCGAATTCGTGGAGGGCATGGAGAAAATCAAGGTCACCGTCAAGTCGTTGGGGAACTCCATTGGCGTCAGCATTCCCAAAATGCGCAGCTACCAGGGAGGCGTCTCCAGCCTGGGCAGTTCCTACGACTCGTCCGCCAAGGCTGCAAACTCTGCGGCGGATGCGGCCAAGAAGCTGGCTGAACAGTGGTCCAAAACCATTGACGCCATGTCCAATGAAATGAAGCGGCTGCGCGGGCAGTTGCTGGGCTCTGGCCCGGACCACGGAGCGGCATATTACGAGTCCCTTTTTGCCATCAAGACGGCCCAGGCCCGATCTGGCAATCAGGATGCAGCCGACGAGCTGCCCTCGATCATCCAGGCGCTGGAGGAGCTAGCAAAAGCCAGTGCAACGTCCCAGGCCGATGTCTTGCTCAAGCAGTCGGCCTGGCTGGCGTCGTTGGCCGATACGAGGAACTTCCTGGCCAATAAATACGGCGTCGATATCGGCGATGTGAAAACCGCAGAGGTGGGCGCTGCCACTGCAGGGCGCGTGGTTCAGGCGAGTGGCAACACCGCTTTGCTCAGCGCGCTGCAGGCGTCGAGCGACAACCCGGTGCTGGTGGCGGAAGTGCGGGCCCTGCGCTTGGCACTCGACAACCATGATGCCAACCGCAAGGCCGAGGCCACGGTCGTTGTGCCTGCCGTGCAGCAACTCAACAAGACGCTGCGCATGTGGGACGCCGATGGAATGCCTGCAACACGTACACAGGAGGAAAACGCATGACAGGATTGAGAACCGTCAGCCCGCTGGAGATCAGCGATGGCGTGATCGTTGCGCAGCCGCCCGTGGAAGACACAGCTGCGGCCTGGTTGGCTGGCGCCTGGCCCGCAGGCGGCAGGGTGCGCTACCAGCATCTGGTCTACCAGGCCGGGGCGGACATCAATGACAGCATTCCGCCGCCGGACAACCCCACGCTCTGGATCAAAGTCGGGCCCACCAATACGTGGGCCCTTTTTAATGGGCGCACGTCGCAGAGCTCCAAGTTCAATGCGACGGCGTCCTACCGGTTCCGATTTGGACGCGCAGTGGATGCCGTATGTGCCATGGGCATGACCGGTGTGCATTCCGTCCGAGTGCGCGTGCTGGACCCTACCTATGGCACCGTCTATGACAAGGCACTCACCGTAGGCCTGGCGCCAGAGACCGCCGATTGGTGGGAATGGCACTTTGGCGAGTGGACGCCTACGGGTGTGCTGGGGCTCTTTACCGGGCTACCGGCATTCCCGCAAGCGGATGTGCTGGTGGATTTCATCGGCACGACCGACATGGAGGTCGGCAACCTCATTTTGGGCAATGCCAAAGAGTGGGGTCTGGGTGTCGAGATCGGGGCCTCGGTGGGTATCCAGGATTTTTCCCGAAAGGAGCTCGATGAGTTCGGCAACCGTGTGCTGGTCGAGCGCACCTACATCGGATGGGCGGATATGTCTGTGCCCATCCGGCGCTCAGAAATCATGGCCATCAAAAACTACATGACCAAGAACCGGGCCAAGCCCATTCTGTTCCTGGGCTCTCAAGACATTGAGGCCCTGAACGTATTTGGTATCGCCAAGGATTGGTCAGTCGCTATCGAGTACCACGACTACTCGATGTTTGCAATTCAACTTGAGGAGGTGTGATGCCTTTAGTCGTTCCAACCCCTATCCCCGCCTATCCCCCAGCGCCGCAGCCCACGGATGACCGTGTGAGTTTCAGCACCAAGGCCTTTGCGCTGGCGGCTTCTTATGAGCCGCAGCGGGTGGCGTTCAATACCGCTCTTGACCAGGTGTTCAGCAATTCCCAATGGGCGCAATCCAAAGCGCAGGAGGCGCAGGACTCCGCCATGGCGGCGAGCCAGTCGGCCAGCAACGCCCATGCCAGCCGTGTTGCTGTAGATGAAGCCGTCAATGATGTGAGAGAGGCATTGGATGCCATCAAGGCAGGTCCCGTTGCATCCGTCAACGGGCGCAATGGTGTTGTGGTGGGCTTGCAGGAGGCGCTGGTTCAGCGCGCCTCCACAGCTGCTGATAACGGGCAACCGCTGCTTGTGGGCTCGGAATACGCACTGTCCGCAGGCTCCGCATATAGCCGCCCTTTGCCTGCAGGTGTTGCAGGCAATCAGATCGTGCTCAACGGCACCGGTGGCTGGGCTGCAAGCTTTTTTACGCTGGGCCGGGCGAGCGCAGCACACACCATCAATGGAGTGGCAGATAACGTGTTGTTCGATTCCGATTCTGCTCGCCGAATCATCGCCTCCTGCACCGCTCCCGGTGCTTGGGTATTGTCCATTTCTTAACAGGATTAACCTATGCAAAATCTTTCGAGCATGATGAGCGGCGGCGGCAAGCTACGGTATCAGCGATTTACTGCGAGCGGCACGTTTGTGCCGAGTACAAAGCTACTTGCCAGTGGCGGGCAATGTCTTGTTCTGCTAATTGGTGGCGGTGGTGGCGGTGGTGCTGGCAATGCCGGTGGCGGTGGCGGTGCCGGGCAGCACAGTGAAGAATTGGTGACTGTGACAGGGAATGTCGCGGTGACTATTGGTGGCGGTGGCGCCGGGGGGGCGACAGAAGGGGCAAATGGCTCAAATGGAGGGAATTCCTCATTTGGGTCATTACTTATTGCTATTGGTGGAGGCGGCGGCAGCGGCGGTAGTTACAGTAATAGGCCTGGCCTTGCTGGTGGTAGTGGTGGGGGTAGCGGGTACGGAGCGCAATCCGGTGCTGGCGTGGGTGGCGGTGGTGGCGGAGCTTCCAGTGCTGGAGGAGGAGCTCTAGAAGGGAGTGGTAATTCTGTTGGCGCTGGTCTTTTCGGGTATCCAGGAGGCATAGGGAATTCAAACGCCACCGGTCGGAATCACGGGGGAGGTGGGATCAATGGCCGTGCTGGTGGGGGCGGCGGTGGTGGTTCGAGCGCAGGCTGGGCTGGGTTTGGTACGTCTGGTGGCGGTAACGGCGGTTACCCATCATCTCCCGCCCTTGCAGCCACTAGCGGCCGAGCAAACTCGGGTGGCGGAGGTGGTGGAGGCGGCGGTGCTACAGGCGTATCTCTGCCAGGGGGGGCAGGCGGATCCGGCTACTGCATGGTAGTTTGGACCGAATAGCAATTTAGTACGGTTCTGAGGAACGCTGTAACTGTGATATCAGCATTGCAGAGTTGGACATTGAATGTCTGTACTGCGGAGCTTTAGCAACGCTGCGTCCCATGCTTGCTACAACACATCATCCTTGTAACGATACACATGAATTTGAAAGAACTAATCTGCAAAATCCTGCGCAAATTTTGCGTTCGTTGCTGTCCCTTGTCGGTAGAACTGAACGGGGACAGCATTTTGTTTGGCTGGGGCTGCGATAGCACGCCAGCAATGCAGATGCGCGCACAGCGCCCTCGATGGACGCTGACGGACCGCAATGCCTGTGGTCTGCGGATGGCGGACTTCATGCAGGGTTACCAGGAGCCATTTCCTGATGCGCCGCCAGACATGTATCCCGCAGGTCCGCAGCCCGCATTCAAAGATGCCTTGCACCAGGCACAGGTGATAGTGCTTGGTCTGGGCCTGAACGACTCCTACGGCTATCTGTCGCCAGAGGCCTACCGGCAGCAACTGCTCGATGCGCTGGTGGTCATTCGCAGTGGGGGCGCCGTTCCCGTATTCACAGGTCTTGTGCCTATTCCCAGTGGTTACTACGACCCTGTGCAAGATGCCAATCTTCTGGCCTTCCAGCAAGTGATGCGCGAAGTGGCGGATGCGCAGTGTGTCATCCATGCGGGTTGGGACCAGGAGTACCAAGGCGAAGGGGACCTGCAGGACGACCATATCCATCGCAGCCAAGGCGCGACGGACCGCCTGGCGGCCCGCTTGATCGCAGCCATTGACCGCGCGGCAAAGCGCGTTTGACCTGGCTGTACCACCCATGACCCGCTTCGGCGGGTTTTTTTATTTTTAGGAGGCCTGATGCAAAGCACAGACATCAGCATGCCGATGGCCAAGGCGACCAGTGCGGTTACCTTGGCCACCGCTGCACAGACGGACATGGCGGACAAGCTGGTTCAGGCTGCCACCGTTAATACCAGTGCACAGAGTTGGCACTGGGTCAATTCAATTCCCTGGGGCATCATTGCCTCCATCGTGGCAGCGCTCTATACCTCGCTGTTGATTTGCGAGTGGTTCTGGAAAAAGCTGTGGCGTCCGGCTTTCGAGCGCTGGGGGTGGATGGCACCGAATAAGCGGCGAACCACTATGACCCTCGATGAATGCCAGCACATGAGT
The DNA here is from genome assembly GCF_049601575.1 of Comamonas sp. 23. Classification (NCBI taxonomy): domain Bacteria; kingdom Pseudomonadati; phylum Pseudomonadota; class Betaproteobacteria; order Burkholderiales; family Comamonadaceae; genus Comamonas; species Comamonas sp. 23. Next base: position 1,901,010 of record NZ_CP187127.1, read on the forward strand.
GAGACGCCAAGGATGGAGCCATGAGCCGCGTGCCCCATGCGCTGCGCGCGGGCCTGCTTGCTTTGGCTGTACTGCTGGCCGGTGGTGGCGGCTATGTGGTGGCTGAGCGCGACCAAGCTGCCGCCCAGGTGATGGCGGAGCAAAGTCATTACATCCAGGCCGTTGCGGCTGACGCTGACACTTCGGATGCCGCCAAGATCGCGATGGTCATGGGCAGCTATTACGAAAGCAGCTATCGCCACATCGGCAGGCCCTATTTTGACCAGCTGGGCAAAGGGGCGCCGCTGACGGTTTGCAATGGAATCACCGGGCCTGCAGTGGTGGCCGAGCGCTATTACTCACCGGCTGAATGCTATGGGCTTGAAAAGTCCCGCTACCTGGCATCCGAAGCCGCTGCAAAGCGGCTTTTTCGTTTTTGGGCGCAGTACACGGCGCTGCAGCAGGCGGTGTTTATCGACTTCATCCACAACAAGGGCGAGGCCGCTTTGGCGGGATCGACCTTGCTGCGCAAAGCCAATGCCGGTGATGTGTTGGGCGCCTGCCGAGAAAACCCGCGCTGGAACCGGGGTACGGTCAACGGTGTGTCGGCGGTGCTGCCTGGTCTGCAGCGCCGGGGCGATGCCAACGGCGAGATTTGCGAGGAGGGCTTATGACCCTGAAGCTCCAGCTGATGCTGGCGGCCGTCATGGCCGCGCTGGCTTTCTCGACTGGCTGGGTGGTCAAAGGCTGGCAAACCGGCACCCGCCTTGCTGAGATGCGCGCTGATCAGGCGCTTGACCTGGCTGCACGCACTGACGCTGCCCGAAGTGACGAAGCCCACACCGCCCAATTGGAGAGCAAACATGCCCAAGATACCCTCTACAACGCTGACAAGCTGGCGGCCTTCAAGACGGGCATTGCTATGGATGTGCGTGCTGAGCTTGCTCGTGCTGAGCGCCTGCAGCGCAGCGCCGACCGCAGAGCCGCCACTTATCGCGCGCAAGCCCAGGCCGACACCGCTGCCCGCAGCGATCTTGCAGATAAAGCCGCAGCCCTCGACCGCCAGCTTGCAGAAGGCCTCGGCGTGGTCGCAGAACTCGGAGGTCATCTTAGGCGGCGAGACGCAGAAGTAGCTGCGCTGTGCAGCCAGGTCAATACCGAGCGCCAGCTTGGTGGCGATGAGAGTGACAAAGCCTGCACTCAGCCATGATCGGTTATGCAAAGAGCCTCCCTGGCGCCATCTGGTGTCGGGGAGGCTCTTTTTTTGTTGGTGGAGCCAGATAGATATGTGATGCCGACCTGCGTGTGTACGAGGCAGGCGCCGTTGAAGCGAGGAGACTGTTGCCGCCTCCGGCACCCCCAACACCAACCCAACAAGGGGCTTGCCCTCTGGTTAGAATGTCGGCTGCTATCGTTTTTAAACAAACGCAATCGGTTTCAACCGCGAACGCCTAGACATGCAGCACCCCGCACCAGACAAAGAAAAAGCCGCTAAGTTGTTTAAACTTAACGGCTTTGAATGTGGTGCCCGGGGCCGGAATCGAACCGGCACGCCTTGCGGCGGGGGATTTTGAGTCCCCTGCGTCTACCAATTTCACCACCCGGGCTGTGTCTGTATCGCAGCTCGCAATTATGGCACAAATAATGAGCTCCAAAAAATACCTAACGATTGAGGATGCGATTGGCAAGACCCCTTTGGTGGCCCTGCAGCGCATCGGTGCCGACTACAACGAAGCCCATGGCAATGTGGTGCTGGGCAAGCTCGAGGGCAACAACCCAGCTGGCTCGGTCAAGGACCGCCCAGCGGTGTCGATGATCCAGCGCGCGCAGGAGCGCGGCGAGATCAAGCCCGGTGACACCTTGATCGAGGCGACCTCGGGCAACACCGGTATTGCGCTGGCAATGGCTGCAGCCATCAAGGGCTACCGCATGGTGCTGATCATGCCCGAGGACCTTTCCATCGAGCGCGCGCAGACGATGAAGGCCTATGGCGCGCAGCTGATCCTCACGCCCAAGAGCGGCGGCATGGAATATGCCCGCGACCTGGCCGACAAGATGGTCGCCGAGGGCAAGGGCATTGTGCTGGACCAGTTTGCCAACCCGGACAATCCGCGCGCCCATTACGAGACCACCGGCCCCGAGATCTGGGAGCAGACCGGCGGCCAGATCACCCACTTTGTCAGTGCGATGGGCACGACCGGCACCATCACCGGCGTCTCGCGCTACCTGAAGGAAAAGAACCCGGCCGTGCGCATCATCGGCGCCCAGCCCACCGAGGGCTCGCGCATCCCCGGCATCCGCAAGTGGCCCGAAGAATACCTGCCCAAGATCTACGACCCCAGCGCGGTCGACGAGATGGTCTATGTGACCCAGAACGATGCCGAGGACATGGCCCGCAGCCTCGCCCGTGACGAAGGCATCTTTGCCGGCATCTCTGCTGCTGGCGCCTGCCATGTCGCCCAGGAAATTGCGCGCCGCGAACGCAACGCTACCATTGTGTTCGTCGTCTGCGACCGGGGGGACCGCTATCTGTCCACCGGCGTGTTTCCCGCCTGAGCACGCGCGCCGAGCGATGAGCGCTCGGTTGCCGGCATGAAAGCCCTATGCAATACGAAACGAAATTTTGCGTGAACTGCGCCACGGCGCTGCAATGGAAGGTGATGGCCGAGGACAGCGGCGAGGTGAGCCGACTGCGCTGCCCGGCCTGCGGCTGGACGCACTGGGGCAACCCCACGCCCGTGCTGGCCGCTGTCGTCGAGAACGACCTGGGCCAGGTGCTGCTGGCGCGCAATGCGCTGTGGCAGCCGGGCATGTTTGGCCTGATCACCGGCTTCATGGAGGCTGGCGAATCGCCCGAGGCCGGCATTGCCCGCGAGGTGCTTGAAGAGACGGGCCTGCAGACCCAAGCCCTGCGCCTGATTGGCTGCTGGGAGTTTTTGCGCATGAACCAGGTGCTGATCGCCTACCATGTGCGCGTGGCGGGCCGGCCCGAGGACGTGCGCCTGTCGCCCGAGCTGGTGGAGTACCAGTGGCAGACTGCGCAGGAAGTGCTGTGCTGGCCCTCCGGCACGGGATATGCGATGGCCGAGTGGGTCAAGAGCAAGGGCGAGCCGGTGCGCTTTGGCGCGTTCCGCCCCAACAACCCGAACCCGAACCCCGATCCCGCCAAATGGCCAGTCAATTATTGGGAAGATGACGCGCGCTTTGTGGTCGCTCCCCGTTTGGACTGAGCAGGGTGGGTTATCGATAACGAATGAACACGATGGATATTGACCAGGAAGTGGATACGCGCGGACTGAACTGCCCGCTGCCGATTTTGAAGGCCAAGAAGGCCTTGGCCACCATGCAAAGCGGCCAGCTGCTCAAGGTGGTGGCGACGGATACCGGCTCGATCCGGGATTTCCAGGCCTTTGCCAAGCAGACCGGCAATGAGCTGGTGGAGCAGCAGACCGTGGGTGAGGAGTTCATCCATATTCTGCGCCGCCGCTAGGCGCCACACCCGCCACTGAAACACCAAGGCCTGCATCTGCAGGCCTTTGTTTTGAAGAGGTGGAGCGCCGATCAGATCTGCAGGTTCTTCAAAAAGGCGCGGAAATCATCGCCCACGTCGGGGTGCTGCAGCGCCAGCTCCACGGTGGCCTGCAAAAAGCCTTCCTTGCTGCCGCAGTCATAGCGCTTGCCGCTGTAGCGGTAGGCATACACGGTTTCGCTGTGCATCAGACGCTCTATCGCATCGGTCAGCTGGATCTCGCCGCCCACGCCCTTGGGCTGGTTGCGGATCTCGTCAAAAATGCCGGGGGTGAGCACATAGCGGCCGGCCACACCCATGCGCGAGGGGGCTTTTTCCGGGGCGGGCTTTTCGACGATCTCGTCAATGCGCATCAGCGGGCCGCCTGCGGGCTCGCCCTTGACGATGCCGTAGCGCTTGGTGTGTTCCAGCGGCACTTCCTGCACCGCCAGCAGCGAGCGGCCTTGTTTGGAAAAGGCGGCCGTCATCTGCGCCATCACGCCCGGGCCGCCTGGCGCGCCGGTCATCAGGTCGTCGGCCAGCAGCACGGCAAAGGGCTCATTGCCCACCAGTGGCTCGGCGCAGAGCACCGCGTGGCCCAGGCCCAGCGAGCGGGGCTGGCGTACAAACAGGCAATTCATGTCATCGGGGCTGACGCTGCGCACCAGGTCCAGCATGGCCTGCTTGCCGGCGTTTTCCAGCTCGTTTTCCAGCTCATAGGCGGTGTCGAAGTGGTCTTCGATCGCACGCTTGCTGCGGCCAGTGACAAAGATCATGTCCCGGATACCGGCCTCGTAGGCCTCTTCCACCGCGTACTGGATCAGGGGCTTGTCCACGACGGGCAGCATTTCCTTGGGCGATGCCTTGGTGGCAGGCAAAAAGCGGGTGCCCAGGCCAGCGACTGGGAAAACGGCTTTGCGGACACGGGTCGGTGTAGTCATAAATACTCGGGTGCTAGGACTTGGATGTGACAAAGGCGCAGCAAGCTGCGCCTTTGTGTGCAGGGCCAAGGGGCATTATGTGCTGATTTTTGCACGGCCCCGGCCGATTCAACCCAGGCGCTGGAGCTGCTCCTGCAGCTTGCTGAGCGAGGCGCCAAAGTCCGCCACGCGCTTTTTCTCCTGGTCCAGCACGGCAGCGGGGGCCTTGGCGCAGAAAGCCTCGTTGGACAGCTTGGCGTTGGCCTTGGTGATCTCGCCTTCGAGGCGCTTGATCTCCTTGCCCAGGCGCAGCTTCTCGGCCTCCACATCCACTTCGACAAACAGCGCCATGCGCGCATCGCCCACCACCGACACGGGGGCATGCTGGGCTTCGGCCGCCCAGGCCGCTTCGTCGTCAAACACCTTGACCTCGCTCAGCTTGGCCAGGTTCTTGAGCACATCGGCGTTGGCGCGCAGGAAGGCGGCGCCCTCGGCAGAGCCGGCCACCGTCAGCAGCGGCAGGCGCTGCGCGGGCGACACGGCCATTTCTCCGCGCAGCGCGCGGCAGGCATCCACCATCTGCTTGATACGCTCGACATAGGCAATCGCTGCGTTGTCGATCTTCTCGGGCTGGGCTTGCGGGTAAGCGGCAATCGCAATCGATGCGCCTTCGCGGCCGGCCACGGGTGCCACCTTCTGCCACAGCGCTTCGGTCACGAACGGGATGATCGGATGGGCCAGGCGCAGAATGGTTTCCAGCGTGCGGATCAGCGTGCGGCGGGTGCCGCGCTGCTGGGCTTCGTTGCCGGTCTGGATCTGCACCTTGGCGATTTCCAGGTACCAGTCGCAGAACTCATTCCAGACAAAGTCATAGAGGGTGTTGGCGACGTTGTCCAGGCGGAACTCGGCAAAGCCCTTGGCCACCTCGGCCTCGACCTTTTGCAGCTGCGAGACGATCCAGCGGTCGGGCTGGCTGAACTGCAGGTAGTCGCCCGTGGCGCACTGGTCCTTGCTGTGTTCCAGCAGACCGCAGTCATGGCCTTCGCAGTTCATCAGCACAAAGCGCGAGGCGTTCCACAGCTTGTTGCAGAAATTGCGGTAGCCTTCGCAGCGCTTGCTGTCGAAGTTGATCGAACGGCCCAGCGACGCGAGCGCTGCAAAGGTAAAGCGCAGCGCATCGGCGCCATAGGCGGGAATGCCTTCGGGGAACTCCTTTTGCGTGTTCTTGCGCACCTGGGGCGCCGTCTCCGGCTTGCGCAGGCCCACGGTGCGCTTGTCCAGCAGCGGCTCCAGTGCAATGCCATCGATCAGGTCGACGGGGTCGAGCACATTGCCTTCGGACTTGGACATCTTCTTGCCCTGCGCATCGCGCACCAGGCCGTGGATGTAGACATGCTTGAACGGCACGTGCCCGGTGAAGTGCGTGGTCATCATGATCATCCGGGCGACCCAGAAGAAGATGATGTCGTAGCCGGTCACCAGCACCGACGAGGGCAGGTAGAGGTTGAAGTCGTCATCGGCGGCGTCGCCCTGCTCGGGCCAGCCCATGGTGCTGAAGGGCACCATCGCCGAGGAGTACCAGGTGTCGAGCACATCGGCGTCGCGGCGCAATACCTTGCCGGGGGCCTGTGCCTGGGCTTCGGCCTCGTTCTTGGCGACGTAGATGTTGCCTTCTTCGTCGTACCAGGCCGGTATCTGGTGGCCCCACCACAGCTGGCGCGAAATGCACCAGTCCTGGATGTTGTTCATCCACTGGTTGTAGGTGTTGACCCAGTTCTCGGGCACAAACTGCACCTGGCCCGAGGCCACGGCGTCGATGGCCTTTTGCGCAATGCTCTTGCCGGTCGGGTCCTGGTCACTGACCTTGCTCATCGCGATGAACCACTGGTCGGTCAGCATGGGCTCGATCACCTGGCCGGTACGGTCGCAGATGGGCACCATCAGCTTGTGCTTCTTGGTCTCGACCAGCAGCCCCTGGGCTTCGAGGTCGGCCACGATGGCCTTGCGCGCGACAAAGCGGTCCATGCCGCGGTATTTCTCGGGCGCCTCGTCGTTGATCTTGGCCTCCAGGGTCAGCACCACGATCATCGGCAGCTTGTGGCGCTGGCCGACCTGGTAGTCGTTCTGGTCGTGCGCGGGCGTGACCTTGACCACGCCGGTGCCGAATTCGCGGTCCACATAGTCGTCGGCAATGATCGGGATCTGGCGGCCCACCAGCGGCAGGGTCACGGTCTGGCCGATCAGGTGCTGGTAGCGCGTGTCTTCGGGGTGGACCATCACGGCCACGTCGCCCAGCATGGTTTCGGGGCGGGTGGTGGCCACCACCAGCTGGCCTTCGCCACTGGTCAGCGGGTAGGTAATGTGCCAGAGCGACCCGTCCTTTTCCTGGTTTTCCACTTCCAGGTCGGACACGGCCGATTGCAGCACCGGGTCCCAGTTGACCAGGCGCTTGCCGCGGTAGATCAGGCCTTGCTGGTAGAGCTTGACGAAGGTCTCGGTCACCACTTTGGAGAGCTTGTCGTCCATCGTGAAGTACTCGCGGCTCCAGTCCACGGTATCGCCCATGCGGCGCATCTGCGTAGTGATGGTGTTGCCCGACTGCTCCTTCCACTCCCAGACCTTGGCGACAAAGTTCTCGCGGCCCAGGTCATAGCGGCTTTGGCCGGCGGCCTGCAGCTGGCGCTCCACGACGATCTGGGTGGCGATGCCGGCATGGTCGGTGCCCGGAATCCAGGCTGTGTTGTAGCCCTTCATGCGGTGGTAGCGGGTGAGCGAGTCCATGATCGTCTGGTTGAACGCATGGCCCATGTGCAGCGTGCCGGTCACATTGGGGGGTGGCAGCTGGATGGAGAAGTTGTGCTGCGCCGCGACCGATTCCGCATTGGGCGCACCGGTGCCGCGATAGCCGGCGTTGCCGTAGCCGCGCTTTTCCCATTCCGGGCCCCAATGGGCCTCGATGGCCGCAGGCTCAAAAGACTTGGACAGGCTATCGAGACCTGGTTGGGAGATCGGTTGGCTGTTGGTGTCGCTCATGGTGTGATCAATGGAAAACGGCACCACAGATCGAGATGCCGTTGGATAGCTTGGAATGAATAGGCTGATTTTAGCCCGCCTGCGGCCATGACCGGCCCGCGTGGGCTTGTGCCGCCGTTGGCGGCGGCCTCGCCCTGGGCGATGGCCATAAAAAAACTGCCAGGGGCCGTCAATCGGCCACTGGCAGTCTGTGCTCCTGTGCGGAGGATTTCAGCGTGGGTATCGGCTGGATTACTGCTTCACAGCTTCGATCTGCACGACCAGGCGCACGTTCTTGGCAGCGCCATAGTTCACACCATAGTCCAGGCCGAAGGCGGTGCGGTCAAAGGTGGTTTCGAAATCGCCACCGCAGACTTCGCGATCCTGCAGCATCTTGTTGGGGTAGCAGTTGAACTTGCTGGCCTTGAAGGTGATGGGCTGGGTCTTGCCCAGCAAGGTCAGGTTACCTTCGACGGCGCTGAGCTTGTCGCCGTCAAACACGAACTTGGTCGACTGAAATCGGGCCTTGGGGTGCTCGGCCACGTTGAAGATGTCCTTGCTTTGCAGGTGCTTGTCAAAAGCGGGCGTGCCGGAGTTGACCGAGGAGGTGTCGATGCTGATATCGACCGAGCCGGTCTTGCCCGCGCGGTCCAGCGTCAGCGTGCCTTCTTTTTTGTCAAAGCGTGCACGGTTGGTGCTGGCGCCGTTGTGGTCGATCTCGAAGGTCGCAAAGGTGTGCGTCGGGTCGATCGCGTAGGTGGCTGGCGCCGCGTGCACGGCACCGGCGAACAGGGAAGCAGCGGCCAGGGCCAACAGGGAAGTGCGCATCAGGAATCTCCTAAAAAAGGTTGAGAGAAAAGGGAACAACAGCTTAGATCTTGCCCACGCCGGTCAGGGCCAGCTTGAACTGCACCAGCACTTCGTCGGCCACCATCGAGGTGTCTTTCCAATCGCCATCACCGATGGCGTAGGTCAGGCGCTTCAAGGGCAGGGTGCCCGCTGCGGTGGTGGTCGTGCCCGACTGGGTCAAGGTGACGGGCAGGCTGACCTTCTGGACATTGCCCTTGATCGTCAAGGTGCCATCGACCTGGTACTTGCCGCCGCCCAGCGCCTTGACGGCGGTGGAGTCAAAAGTGGCTTGCGGGAACTTGGCGACGTTGAACCATTCGGCCTTGGGCAGCTCAGCATCGGTTTCCTTGACGCCCATCGTGGCGCTGCCGGTATCGACCGAGAAATGGATCTTGCTGGCTTCGGGCTTGACCGTGTCGAAAGCGATCTTGGCATCGAACTTCTGGAAGTGGCCCTTGATCGGCACGCCCATCTGCTTGGCTTCGAAGTTGACGGCGCTTTGCGCCGGCACCAGCGCTTGCTGGGCCATCACGGGGGTGGCAAAGGCAGCTGCGGTCACGGCGGCAGCGAACAGGGCGGTGGGGGAGAGCTTGGACATCAGATCAGACTCCAGTAAAAAAACGCTAAGAAAACGGTACAAATCAGGAGGCGCGGCCGGGCAGCATGCGCGAGAGCAGACCATCGCGGTCGATCAGCTGGTGCTTGAGCAGCGCGGCCACATGCATCACCACCAAGGCTGCCAGCGTATAGGCAAGGTAGGCATGCCAGGGCTTGAGGGCTTCTGCGAGCTCCGGGCTCTTGCTCACCAGATCGGGCAGCGGCACCACGCCAAACAGCACGATGGGAAAGCCCGATGCCGAGCTGTAGATCCAGCCCACCAGCGGCACCGCAAAGAACAGTGCATACATCAGGTGGTGCACGCCGTGGTGGGCCACATGCTGCCAGGCGGGCATTGCGCGGGCGGTGGCCTCGGGCAGCGCCGGTGGGCGGTGGGTGAAGCGCCACAGGATACGCACGGCCGACAAAATCAAGATCGTCATACCGGCCCATTTGTGCCAGTTGAAGTACTTGAGGCGCGTAGGGGAGAAAGGCAGGCTGGTCATGTACAGGCCAAAGGCAAAGATACCAATCAGGGCCAGGGCCAAAATCCAGTGCAGTGCGATCGCCGTGCCGGTGTAGCGGGTGTTATTCGTCGTGGTAGCCATAAAAAACGCTGCAGCGGTAGGCCCAGCGGTATTGTTTGAAGCGAGTGTAGGAGCGGATCAACCGGTAGAAGTTCAGCCCGATTGATGGCGAAGTTCAAATTAATTGAATTGATCGATCCTCTGGTGGCGAGTTCCAGAACCAATCCACATTAGCATATGCCGAGCAGGCGCTAGCTCGCGCTGCTCACTGGTGCGCATACAACAGCGGGGGACCGGGACTTTGTATCGCCTTGTATACCGTGCTGGGGCAGCGGCGCCCTACACGGAGCCCGACGGGGCCTGAGCGGGCCTGCCTCAGAACCTGTTCAAAGTCTCCTCGCGCCGCGACAGTGTCTTTGCGGGATGGGATGCTAGGCGCAACACCGCAGCAATAGCTCAGCTATTGCGAGGATTTGCAACAACGCAGACCGCCCGCAAAGCCACTGTCCCTACGGGTTGGAGTGAAATCGGGCGATTTCTGCGCGCTGGCCCTTGCTTGCACCCCGGTGCAAGCTGCGTTCCATCCCTTCGAACTCATCCCGATTGCACTCCAACGCGGCTGCGTAGAGACATTGAACAGGTTCTCAGGCTTGCTCGCCGGCGAGGGCTGCCTGCTTCCAGGCATGGGCGGCCGCAGCGGCATCGCCCCGGTACTCGGCCTGCCGTGCCAGGTGCTGCCAGGCGCGGCGGCGCAGCGATTCCTCTTGCAGCGAAGGAGCCGCCTGCTGCAGCCACTGCTGGGCCTTGCCCCAGAGCTGGCGCTGCAGGCAGGCGCAGCCGGCCAGGTACTGCAGGTAGGGGTCATGGGGGCGGCGCTGCTGGGCCGCCTCAATGCGTGCCAGCCAGCTGGCGTCGAGCGCACCCATGCTGTCTTCGAGCACACGCACCAGGCGTTCGGCCTGCAGGCTGGGCAGGCCGTTGTTGCTGGTGGTGTAGCGCTCCCAGGCGGGCAGCAGCCACTCGCGCATCTGCTGCGGGTTGCCGCCCAGCTGCTGCAGGCGCCGCGCCGCGTGGATACCCACTTCGGGCAGGTTGCGCTCGGCCGCATCCAGGTTGCGCCAGGCCTGCATCAGCTGCTCGGGGTCGTGGGCGTCGTTGATCAGCTCGGTCGCCAGGCCCTTGATGATGCTTTGCGCCGCAGCGGCCGAAAACGCGCGGTGCTTGGCCAGCAGGCGGGCGGTATCGAGCGCGGTCAAAGCCTGGCGCAGCTGGCGCGCGGCCTTGAGCTTGAGGCGCAGCGCCAGGGTGCGACGCGCCGCCCCCTGGGGCAGGCGCGCGAGCTGCTCGATCGCGCTGTGGGCATTGTGGTCATCGAGCGCCCATTGGGCCGCGCGCAGCTGGGTGCCTTCGGCCAGTTCGGGCTGGTTTTTGGCCTGGGGGGTGGCCGCTTCCTGCATCGCCAGCTCCCAGTGCTGGTCGCGCTGGGTTTGGTCCTGCAGCGCATGCGAGCTCTCAGCGGCCAGCACATGGCCCAGCACGCGCAGCTGCAGGCCGTTGGGGATGGCGGCGCCACTGTCCTGCAAGGCCTGCTCCTGGGCCAGTGCCGACAGCGCAGCCTTGCGGGCGCGCACGAAGCGGCCTGCTTGCAGCTGGGTCACGGCATCCAGCGCTGCGCCATGCATGGCGCGCTCTTTTTGCTGGATGCGCCAGCGCTTGGCCTGGCGCGGCAGCTCGAACATGGCGCTGACGCCGCGCAGCGCGCCGTAGACCAGCACAAAGGCCAGCAGCAGCAGCACGACGACCATGTTCAGCGAGAAATCGATGCGGTAGGGCGGCCAGTGCAGGGTCACGCTGCCCTGGTTGCTGCCGGCAAACAGCGCGGCGGCCACTGCCACGGCAAACAGACCGATCAACCAAAGTGCGGCTCTCATCGCTTACCGTCCTGCCGCTGCCGTGGCCAGTGCGGCCAGGGTGTCATTGGCGCGTGGCACTTCCACATCCTGCATGGCCTGCTGCAGCTGGTTGAGTTGCTGGGCGGCCTGCTGGCCTCGGCGCGAGGAGATATCGAAATACTTGTGCACGGCGTCAGCCGCAGCGGCCAGGTCATTGCGCGAGGCATTCATCTGGCGGCCCAGCAAGGCCATGCGGGCGTTCAGGATGCGCAGCTTGAGGTTCTCGCGCACAAAAAATGCCTGTGTGGGCGAGAGCAGCACCGCATCGGGGTAGTCGATGCGGCGTACGCGCACGAGGCTGCGGGCTTCCTCATGCACCACGCCCCAGGCGGTGGACAGCGCCGACAGCCACCAGCTGGGGCTGGCACTGTCGTCCGTTGCAGCTTCGGCTGGGGTACTGGCTGCAGCGGGGGTAGCCGATGGGTTGCCCCGGTTGCGGGCGGGCGCCGTGCGGCGGGCGTTTTTGTCGAGCACATCGTTTTGCAGCGGCAGATCATCGATCTGGCGCAGCAGGTCATCCATGCGGGCCAGCAGGCCGGCGGTGTCCAGCGATTTGCTCGCGGCGATGCGGTCCAGGTCGCGGGCAATGGCGCGTTGCAGCGGGGCCAGGCGCGGTTGGGCCGAGACGGTCACGCGCTGCTGGGCGATCTTGAGGGCGCTGACGAGCGGGTCGGGGCTGCCGCTCAGCTGGCTTTGCTGCATCGCAAAGCGCACGGCGCTTTCGATATCGCCGACCATGGTGTCATCGCGGTTGCGTGAGAGGCTTTGCACCAGCTCTTCGAGCTGGCCGCGCTGCAGCGCAACTTCGCCCACGCGCGCTTCCATTACCGACATGCGCGAGGCGGTATCGCGCGAGACATCTTCGGCCTGGCGGGCGAGGGTGCGCGCTTCCACGGCCTGGCTGCGCGAGTCGGCGCTTTGCAGCGCCAGCTGCTGCTGGATGTTGTTGAGCCGCTGCCAGAGCATGGCCGCGCTGATGATGGCAATGGTGGCGGCAACGCCCAGAGCCACTGACGTCCAGACCCAGGCTTGCGGCATGCGGCCGCCCGCAGGGTGGGCCTGGTGGGAGGAGGTGGCCGGGTGGGGAGGCGTGGGGTTCGGTGCGTGCTCGGGCAGCGTCATAGGGCAGATTCTAACGACGCCACCACGTCTTCCAGCGAAGGCCTGCACTGCTGAATGTGGACAAATCCTGCCGCTCGGGTCGCTTGCGCGATGCGTGCATGGGTGCTGAGCGCCTGGGCAGGCGCCAATGCGTCGGCGCTGAATCTGTTGCTTAAATGCATCACCGCCTCGGAGCTGCTGAACAGCCAGATGCTGCCATCGGTCAGCGCCTGCGTTGCCAATGCCAGTTGCGCTGGCGTCCAAGCGGGCGCGCGGCGCTCGTAGACACCGACAAAATCCACGCCCACACCAGCCGCTTGCAACTGGCGCGCCAGCCATTCGCGGCCTGAGCCGCTCACCAACTGGTCGATCGCGCTGCCCGCGCTGGCGCCGCGCACCACCAGCACGCGCTGGCCCGATGCTGCCATCGCTGCGGCCTGGGCGCCGACCTCGGTCCACAGCGATTCGGAGTCGAACTGCGGGGCATCGGTGGCGGGTTGGTCGATCAAATCAATGGGCACGCCCAAGGCCTGTGCCGCGCGGGCCGTGCCTGGGCCCGGGCACCACAGCCGGGTATGGGGCGCCTTGCGCTGCTGCTGGGCCAGCGCCTGCACCAGGGCCGGGTCCAGAAAAAAACGGGCCGCATTGGTGCTCACCAGCATCAACGCGCCATAGTGCTGCCAATGCTGGCGCGCATGCATTCGCGCCGTGTGGTGGGCGGGGCTGTCGGCTTGAACAATATCGATCAGTGGCAGCGCATCGGCCCGCAACCCCCGCTGCCGCAACTGGGCGACCCAGTCGTCCGCCTCGGGTTGCGGGCGGGTGATGATGGTGCGGTGGTGTGACGGGGCCATGGCGGACGGCGGCCGGGTGCTTAGCGGCGCACCTGCGCGCCCGCTTGCTGAAGCAGCGATGCCACCTGCTGGCCCAGTGCATCGGCGCTGGCCAGGTCGGTGACGGCCGCGCGGGCCTGCGCAGACACCAGGGGCGCGTTCGGGTTGGCTTCGTCGCCCCAGGCGGCGCGCAGCCACAGCTGGCCGTCCTGCCATTCACCGTGCGCGGCCAGCGGCATCGAGCAGCTGCCGCCCATGCAGCGGCTGACGGCGCGCTCGGCCGTCACGGTCTTCCAGGTGCGCGGATCGGCCAGGCCGGCAAACAGGGCCAGCAGGTCCTGGCGGTCGCTGCGCACCTCAATGCCCAGCGCGCCCTGGCCGGCCGCGGGCAGCATGGTGTCGGTGGCAAAAGCATGGCAGATGCGTGCATCCAGCGCCAGGCGCTTGAGGCCGGCAGCGGCCAGCACAATGCCGTCGTACTGGCCTTCGTCGAGCTTGCGCAAGCGGGTGTTGACATTGCCGCGCAGCGGCTGGATATCCAGATCGGGACGCAAGGCCTGCAGCAACACCTGGCGGCGCAGGCTGGAGGTGCCGACCACGGCGCCCTGGGGCAGATCCTGCAGACTGGCGTAGTGGTTGGAGACCCAGGCATCGCGCGGGTCCTCGCGTTCGAGCACGGCTGCCAGCGCAAAACCCGGTGGCAGCTCCATCGGCACATCCTTGAGCGAGTGCACGGCCAGGTCGGCGCGGCCCGTCTCCAACGCGGTTTCCAGCTCTTTGACAAACAGGCCCTTGCCGCCCACCTTGGACAGCGTGCGGTCCAGAATCTGGTCGCCCAAGGTGGTCATCCCCAACAGGCTGACCTGGTGGCCCAGGCGCTGCAGGATATGTTGCACATGTTCAGCCTGCCACAGGGCAAGCTGGCTTTCGCGGGTGGCGATGGTCAGGGACAAGGAGCTCATGGGATGGGGGAGCACGCCAGGCCCGGTCACCTCTTTATTGGCGGCCGGACACCTTACGTGGTCAACAAGCGGTTCACAACAGGCGGCTGATGCTAGCATGTGCAGCGCCGCTCTTGGCGCAGTGCGACTTTGAGCGGCATCAATCGTTCAGCCCCTTTGCTACTTTGCCCTTCGCCCATGACCACTGCCAGCAAAAAAGACAACCCTGCAGTCGCCAAGACCCCTGCGCGCAAACCGAAGGCGAGCAGCCCTGCCGCCACCCAGGCCGTGACGCGGCGCGCGGACAAGGACCAGCCTTTGATGGATGACATCCGGCTTCTGGGCCGGATTCTGGGCGATGTGATTCGCGAGCAGGAGGGCCAGGCCGCGTTCGATCTGATCGAACAGGTGCGCCAGCTGTCGGTAGCCTACCGCCGCAATGACGACCAGGATGCAGAGAAATCGCTCAAGTCGCTGCTCAAGGGCCTCTCGGGCGACCAGACGGTGAGCGTGATCCGCGCCTTCACCTATTTCTCGCACCTGGCCAACCTGGCCGAAGACCGCCACCATATCCGCCGCCGCGAGATCCATGAGCGCGCCGGCAACACCCAGGAGGGCAGCATCGAGGTGGCGCTGGCGCGCCTGCGCTGGGCCGGCATCCCCGTCAAGGCCGTCTCGCAAACCCTGGCGCACAGCCTGATCTCGCCGGTGCTCACGGCCCACCCCACCGAGGTGCAGCGCAAGAGCATTCTGGATGCTGAGCGTGCGATTGCCGCCTTGCTGGTGGCGCGCGACGATATCGCCCAGCGCGCCCAGCTCTTCAACAGCAGCAAGGACACGCTGACCCCGCGCCAGCTGGCCGACAACGAGCTGCAGCTCAGTGCCCAGGTCACCCAGCTGTGGCAGACGCGCCTGCTGCGCTACTCCAAGCTGACGGTCGAGGACGAGATCGACAACGCGCTGAGCTACTACCAGGCCACGTTCCTGACCGAGATCCCCAAGCTCTACGCTGCGCTCGAGCGCGAGCTGGGCGAGCGTGACCTGGCCACCTTTTTGCGCATGGGCCAGTGGATTGGCGGCGACCGCGACGGCAACCCCAATGTCACCGCCAAGAGCCTGCAAGAAGCGCTGCGCCGCCAGTCCGACCTGGTGCTGCGCCACTACCTGACCGAGGTGCACTACCTGGGGGGGGAGCTGTCGATGTCCCAGCGCTTGGCCGGCAACACCGCCGCCTTGCAGGCGCTGGCCGCGCGCTCGCCCGATACCAGCCAGCACCGCGAAGACGAGCCCTACCGCCGCGCGCTGATTGGTGTGTATGCGCGCCTGGCCGCGACCTTGAAGAACCTGAGCGGCGGCGAAGCGGCCCGCCATGCGGTGGCGCCGCAGAATCCCTATGCCACCAGTGACGAGTTTCTGGCCGATCTGCGTGTCATTGAGGATTCGCTGCGCGACAACCATGGCCGCGCGCTGGTCGAGCAGCGCCTGTCACCGCTGATCCGTGCCGTGCAGGTGTTTGGCTTCCATCTGGCCACCGTCGATCTGCGCCAAAGCTCGGACCAGCATGAGGCTGTGATCAGCGAGCTGCTGGCCACCGCCGGCCTGCAGGCCGACTACAGCCAGCTGAGCGAGGCGGCCAAGCGCGAGCTGCTGCTGCAATTGCTGTGCGATGCGCGCCCCTTGCGCGTGGTGGGCGCCAGCTACAGCGAGCGCTGCCAAAGCGAGATGGCAATTTTCGAGCGCGCGCGGCTGTCGGTGCAGCTCTATGGCCAGGATGCCATCCGCCACTACATCATCAGCCACACCGAATCGGTCAGCGACCTGCTCGAAGTGCTGCTGCTGCAAAAAGAGGTGGGCCTGCTCAGCGGCCGCATCAACGACGGCCAGTCGCGCGCAACCTTGATCGTGAGCCCGCTGTTCGAGACCATCGATGACCTGCGCCACGCGGCCACCATCATGCGCGAGTACTACGCGCTGCCCCATATTGCCGCGCTGATCCAGCGCAGCGGCGCCGAGCAGGACATCATGCTGGGCTACAGCGACAGCAACAAGGATGGCGGCATCTTCACCAGCAACTGGGAGCTGTACCAGGCCGAGCTGGCGCTCGTCGCGCTGTTTGACGAGCTGAGCCAGCCCAACCCCGTGCAGCTGCGGCTTTTCCATGGCCGGGGCGGTACCGTGGGGCGGGGCGGCGGCCCGAGCTACCAGGCGATTCTGGCCCAGCCGCCGGGCACCGTGCGCGGCCAGATTCGCCTGACCGAGCAGGGCGAGGTGATCGCCTCCAAGTACGCCAACCCCGAGATCGGCCGGCGCAACCTGGAAACGCTTGTGGCTGCCACCTTGGAAGCGACCTTGCTGCAGCCCACCAAGCCCGCCAGCCAGGCGTTTTTGGATGCCGCCGCTGACCTGTCTGCTGCCAGCATGTCCGCCTACCGCGACCTGGTCTACGGCACCAAGGGCTTTGAGAGCTATTTCTTCAGCTCCACCCCGATCCGCGAGATTGCCGAGCTCAATATCGGCTCGCGCCCCGCGTCGCGCAAGGCCAGCCAGCGCATTGAGGATTTGCGCGCCATTCCCTGGGGCTTCAGCTGGGGCCAGTGCCGCCTGACCTTGCCAGGCTGGTACGGCTTTGGCTCGGCTGTGCAGGCCTTTGTCGGGCAAGAGGGCAAGACCGCCAAGCTGCAATGGGCCTTGCTGCAGAAGATGTACCGCCAGTGGCCGTTTTTCCGCACCTTGCTGTCCAACATGGACATGGTGCTGGCCAAGAGCGATATGGCGCTGGCATTGCGTTACAGCGAGCTGGTGGCAGACACCCGTTTGCGCAAACGCGTGTTCCAGGCGATTGAGGCCGAATGGAAGAGCACGGCCGAGGCGCTGGCGCTGATCACCGGCGAGGCCAATCGCCTGGCCAACAACCCGGCGCTGGAGCGCTCGATCCGCCACCGCTTCCCTTATATCGATCCCTTGCACCATCTGCAGGTGGAGCTGATCCGACGCTGGCGCAATGGCGAGGACAATGAACGGGTCAAGACCGGTATCCATATCTCCATTAACGGCATTGCAGCGGCGCTGCGCAACACCGGTTGAGGTGATCCGGATGTGGGCTGGGCTCCCTGCCGTTGGCAAGCGTCCGCCCCTGCGATAAGGCCCTGGCGCCCAGCCGGGGCCTTTGTTATTTTTACGGGGCAGGTGGGTTATCTGCCTTGGATGCAAATACCTGCAGCTGTGGAGCTTTGACACACAGCTGCCAAACAAAAAGGAATGGTGATGAATGCCTATGTGTACCTGGGTGGCGCGATTGCGCTGGAAGTGATGGCCACCACGGCGATGAAGTCGTCCGAGGGCTTTACCCGGCTGGTGCCCAGCCTGATTTGCGGCCTGGGCTATGTGCTGTCGTTCTACCTGCTGGCGCAGACCTTGAAAACCATACCCACCGGCATCGCCTATGCGATCTGGTCGGGCGTGGGGATTGTGGCGATCTCGCTGATCGCCTGGGCCTTGCATGGGCAAAAGCTCGATGCCGGGGCGATGGCAGGGATGGGCCTGATCATTGCCGGGGTGCTGGTGATCAATCTGTTCTCGAAGTCGGCGGGGCATTGATGCGGTTTGTCCACAGATGCGCTCCTTGCAAGGATTGACACAGAAGCTCCGCCAGCGATTTATAAAATTAATCTTAGAATGCTTCGTTTTGAATTGAAGGCCAAGAAGGGGTACAGGCATGGGGTGGATGGCAAAAATAGGGGCCAGTGTGGTCACCTGGGGTGCGATGGCGGGCATGGCCGCAGCGGCTGGCGCGGCGGTGCCAGCAGGCCAGGCGGAGCAGGTCTTCAAGGTGCCGGCGCTGGAGCAGCCCGCTGGCGTACCGCTTGAGTTTGTCCGCACCAAGAGCATGGAAGCGGGCCTGGCCATCCAGCCGGTCGCCATCGACCTGGGCGAGTGGACGGGCCTGAAGTCTGCCCCCGAGATGCCCGTGCACATCATTGGCGCCTCGCGCGCGGTGCAGCAAGCCCAGTCCGCTGCGCAAACGGCGCAGTTGCTGCAATGGCAGCCCTCGGCCAAGGGCGGCACCGTGGCGGCCTTGAGTGTGCGCTCGGGTGGTGCCCAAGGCCTGCGTTTGGGCCTGGTGGTGGAGCAGCTGCCTGGCAGCGCGATGCTGCGCCTCTATACCGACCACCAGCCCGCAGCGGTGTTCGAGATTGCCGGCCAGCGCGTGATGCAGACGCTGCAGGCCAATCGCGATGCCGGCGACCACAGCGAAGCGGGCCGTACCTGGTGGACGCCCAGCAGTTCTGGCGAGCAGGTGAGCTTGGAGATCGAGCTGCCTCCGGGCACGGCGCCTGAGCAGCTCAAGTTGTCGCTGCCGCAAGTGATGCACATCTATGAAAACCTGTCGCTGCCACTCGGTACGGAAGAATCGGATGCAGCGCAGGAGGATGCCAAGGCCATGCCGCTGGGCAACCCGGTCGAATGCCACCTGGATGTGAACTGTTTCAGCCAGCTCGCCACCGAGCGCAAAGGCGTGGCCCGCATGGCCTATGTGACCGAGCGCATGGCCGATGGCAGCTACTACTATGGCCTGTGCACCGGCAGCCTGCTCAACGATGCCCAGGGCTCCAGAACACCGTACTTTCTGACCGCCGCCCACTGCATGTCGACCCAGACGCTGGCTTCGGCGCTGGAGACCGACTGGTTCTACACGTCCACGCGCTGCTCCAGCAACAGCCTCTCGCCCAGCAGCGTGAATCTGCGCAATGGCGCCCAACTGCTCTACAGCAGTGCCAACCCCGATGTCACCTTGCTCAAGCTCAACGACACGCCGCCAGCGGGTGCCGTGTTCCTGGGCTGGGACAGCAGCATCGTGCCCAACAGCACCAGCGTGGCGGGCGTGCACCACCCCGATGGCGGCCTGCAAAAGATCAGCTTTGGCATCATGTCCTCGCGCTATGACTGCAGCCTGGACAGCAAGAGTGTGTTCTGCACCTCGGCCCCCAGCAGCGGCAACTACTACTTTGTGCAATGGACCCTGGGCCTGACCCAGCCGGGCAGCAGTGGCTCCCCGCTGTTCAACAACGGCGCCGTCACCGGTGTGTTGACCGGCGCTTCGGAGGCCAGCTGCCGCGCCAACGCGGGCGGCGCCTACAGCTTCTACCCCAGCTTGAACAGCGTGATGCCGGCTCTGCGCAAATGGCTGGTGGATGCGGGCGGCACGCAAACCCCGGTCGCAGGCCGCATGCCGGTCTACCGCTTCTACAACACGCAAAACGGCACACACTTCTTTACGGCCAGCGCGCAGGAGCGCGATGCGGTGATCCAGGGCAACCCGAACTACCAGTATGAAAATATTGGCTTCTATGCGTCCACGCAAACGGCTGCAGCGCCCAATGCGGTCTACCGCTTCTACAACAACAACTCGGGCTCGCACTTCTACACGATCAATGCCGACGAGCGCGCCTTCGTGATTGCGAACTACCCGCAGTTCAGCGTGGAAGGCACTGCCTGGTATGCACGCCAGGCCCAAGGCGAGGGCTCGGTCCCGATGTACCGTTTCTACAATACGCTCACTGGCGCGCACTTCTACACGACCAACCCGTCCGAGCGCGACTTTGTCGTGGCGACCTATCCGCAGTTCAATTTCGAGGGTGTTGGCTACTACGTCTGGGGCAGCCAGTAAGCGGGCGCCGACTGGGTCTGACAGCTGGCGGGAGCGCGGTCAGACCCTGTAGTTCAGCACCGGCCCATCAGCCCCTTTCCACCGGGCGCGCTGGGTCGCTGCACCATTCGCTCCAGCTGCCGGCAAACAGCGCCGTGGGCGCATAGCCTGCAATCTCCATCGCGATCAGATTGGGCAGTGCGCTGACGCCGCTGCCGCACTGGTGCACCACCGTCTGCGGGTCGTGCCCGGCCAGCAGCGCATCAAACTCGGCACGCAGTTCAGCGGCGGGCTTGAAACGGCCATCCGCATCGATATTGGTCGTAAAGGGCCGGTTGAGGGCGCCAGGGATATGGCCGGCCACCGGATCCAGCGGTTCGACCTCACCACGGTAACGCGCAGGCGCACGCGCGTCGATGATGGTTTGCGGCGTACCCAGGGCTTGCTGTACCTGGGCAGCGGTCTTGAGTGTGCGCAGCGCAGGGCGCAGCTCGAAGTTGCTCTGGAAATGGCTGACCGCCTCGCCCGCCTCCACCGCGCCGCCTGCGGCCTGCCAGGCCTGCAAGCCGCCGTCGAGCACGGCGACGGCATCATGGCCGGCCCACTTGAGCATCCACCACAGGCGGCCAGCGTAGTTCACGCCATTGCGGTCATAGACGACCGCCTGCATGTCATTGCGAAAGCCCACTTGCGACAGCCACACCGCAAAGCGCTCGCGGCTGGGCAGTGGATGGCGGCCGCCAGAGGCCGGCTCGCCCAGGTCGGTGGCAGCAATCGTCTGGCCGTGGCTGAGGGCGCCGTGCGGGGCGCTCAGGTCCTTGTCGAGGTTGGCGTAGACGGCGCCTGCGATATGGCTCTGGGCAAACTGCTCGGCACCGGCGGCCGGCTGGCTCAGGTCAAAGCTGCAGTCAAACACCATCACGTGTTGGGGGCTGGACTGCTGCAGCGCCTGCAATTGGGCGACGGTGATCAGGGTGGTATAGGCAGCGGTGAGGGGCGTGGTGGCCATGGCAGGTGCTCCAAGAAAAATCTTGCAAACATTATGTGGCAGCGCCGCGCCCGCTGCAGGCAACGGGTGCCGCCCCACCCCGCAAACGGCTGCCGACCCGGGTCAGCGCTTGCGCAGCACCGTGGCGACGATGCCGCTGCCGACGATCAAGGCCATGCCCATCCAGCCAATCGCCGGAATCTGGTCGCCAAAGACGACGATGCTAAAGAGGCCTGCAAACACAATGCCCGAGTACTGCAGGTTCGCGACCACCAGGGTGGCGCGGCGCGTGGTGGCCGAGCCGTAGGCGCGCGTCATCGCCAGCTGGGCGCCGGCGGCCAGAATGCCGACGGGGATCAGCCACAGCGCCGGCCAGCCGGGAAAGCTCGACGTGCCGACAAACAAGGTCGCCAGGCCGCCGGCGATGGCCGAGCCCACGGCAAAGTAGAAGACCACACGCTGCTCGGGCTCACCCATGCGCGACAAGGCCACCACCTGCATGTAGGCAAAGGCCGAGATCAGGCCGGACATCAGGCCCACCAGGCCGGCGAACATCTGGTCGGCCTCGATATTGGGGCGCAGCATCAGAATGACGCCGCAAAAACCACTGATCACCGTCAGCACCAGTGGAATGTTCAGCGCCGGCTGGTCGCCTTCTGCCTTGGGGCGCCAGGTGAGCAGCGCGCTGCCCACGACAAAGGCCGCGACCCAGAGGCTGCTCATGTAGTTCAAGGTCATTGCGGTGGCCAGCGGCAGCTTGCCGATCGCATAGAACCACATGCCCATCGAGGTGACACCGATGCAGCTGCGCCAGGCATGCATCTTGGGGTAGCGGGTGGTGAGCGAAATATGCTGGCGCCGGGTGAGCCACCAGATCAGCGCCATGCTGATGAGGCCGCGGTAGAACACGATCTCGGCCGCATTGAAGTACACAGAGGCGAACTTGATGCACACGCCCATGAGTGCAAACATGAACGCGGCGGCCACCATCCAAAGGGCTTGCATCGGAAATTTCTAAATAAAAAAGCTGCTATCGCAAAGCGCTAGCAGCTGTGGGGTGATCTGCAGAACCTTCGCCCGGGCCCTTGTTCAGACCCTGGCAAGGTGTTGTGCAGACCTTACCTGGTAGTTGGGAGTGCCTGGCCGTGGCAGATCACCTGTCTGGAACGGCGGTCTGCATCATACCCCGATACCACTCGTGGAAGTGCTGCATGCCGTCTTCCATCGGACTCTGGTAGGGGCCCACTTCGTTGTCGCCGCGCTCGAACAAGGCCTTGCGGCCGGCATCCATGCGCTCGGCGATCTCGTCGTCTTCGATGGCCGTTTCCATATAGGCGGCGCGCTGCGCCTGCACAAACTCGGGCTCGAAGGCGCTGATTTCCTCGGGGTAGTAGAACTCCACCACATTGAGGGTCTTGTCCACGCCCAGTGGGTGCAAGGTCGAGACCGTGAGCACATGCGGGTACCACTCCACCATGATGTGGGGGTAGTAGGTCAGCCAGATCGCGCCGTGCTCGGGCATCTTGCCGCCTCGGAAGTTCAGCAGCACCTCGTGCCAGGTCTTGTAGATGTCCGAGCCTGGCTTGGCAAAGGTGGGCGCCACGCCCACGGTCTGCACCGAGTACTCCTTGGCGAACTCCCACTTCAGATCGTCGCAGGTGACGAAATTGCCCAGTCCGGGGTGGAAGGGGCCGACGTGGTAGTCCTCCAGGTAGACCTCGATAAAGGTCTTCCAGTTGTAGTTGCACTCATGCATCTCGACATGGTTGAGCACAAAACCATCAAAGCTCAAGGCAGCGGCCGGGCCCATGTTGGCCAGATCGGCCTGGATGTTGCGGCCGTTGTCCTCAAAGAGGAGGCCATTCCACTCCTGCAACTTGTAGTTGTTCAGGTTGAGGCAGGGATCCTGGGCAAAGTGCGGGGCGCCCAGTAGCTCGCCGCTTGGGCTGTAGGTCCAGCGGTGCAGCGGGCAGACGATATTGCCGCCGGCGCTGCCTTTTTGCTGGTGGTTGAGCGAGCCCCGGCCCTTGAGCATCAACGCCTGGCGGTGGCGGCAGACGTTGGAGATCAGCTCGGCCTGGCCTGCGGCATTGCGCACCAGGGCCCGCCCTTCCTTTTCATGGGGAAGGGCGTAGTAGTCGCCAATTTCGGGAATCGCCAGCTGGTGGCCCACATATTTAGGGCCGTTCTGGAAGATGGTTTGCATCTCGCGCTCGAAAAGCGCTTGATCAAAGTAGCTTGAAACTGGAAGTTGGCTTGCGGCCTGCTGCAGTTGAAGACTTAAATCAGACATGGGTGACCTGACCTAAAGACTCCCCACAGGGAGGGTGCGCGTGCGCACGCGGAGAAAAAAATAAAACCGGCAGCAACAACAAAGGATGGCCGGTTTCGCGAAAAATGGGATTATACCCAGTGGGGTTATTCCCGTTCCGACCATGCGTGAATTGGCCATGGGTGACACAGCATGTCACCGATCCTTCATCGCACAGACAGACCGCCAATATTATCAAATTGATAGCTATAGCCTCATATTTCACGATAGATCGCCGGGATTTTTTGTGGGAATTGGGCCGGGCCTGCAGGCCTCGCAACGGTGGTTGGTCGTCGCTGCGCGCGCAGCCGCTTGTCCTGCGCCTAAAATCGAGCCTTTACATCCATGCACCTGGGCACGCTGTTTGCCCCCTTTGCCCATGCCCAAGGCCACTGCCTCCAAGACGTCTGCCACGCCGGACCTGCCCGAACCCGATAACTACGAAAGCGCGCTGCAGGAGCTCGAAGGCCTGGTTGCGCGCATCGAGTCCGGTCAGCTGCCTTTGGGCGACATGCTGGCCGCCTACCAGCGTGGCGCCGTGCTGCTGGCATTTTGCCGGGGCAAGCTCGAGGCGGTGCAGGACCAGATCAAAGTACTGGATGAGGGCCAGCTCAAGCCCTGGACCAGCGAGGAATAAGTGCTAACCATGACTTCAGCACACGATAATTTTGCCCTTTGGTGCAGCCAGGAACTCGCCCGCGTGGAGGACGCCCTCACGCTGTGGATCGCCGCCGATGCCCCTGCCAACCTGGGCGAGCCCATGCGCTACGCCGTGCTCGATGGCGGCAAGCGCCTGCGCCCGCTGCTGGTGCTGGCCGCTGCCCAGGCCGTGGGCAGCCTGGATGCGTCCCAGGCAGAGGCCGCCTTGCGCGCCGGCTGCGCGGTGGAGCTGATCCACGCCTATTCGCTGGTGCATGACGATATGCCCTGTATGGACAACGATGTGCTGCGCCGTGGCAAGCCCACCGTCCATGTGCAGTTTGGCCAGGCCCAGGCCTTGCTCGCGGGCGACGCGCTGCAGGCGCTGGCGTTCGAGATCCTGGTTCCCGAGGGCAGTGCCATCTCCGATGGCGTGCAGGCGCGCCTGTGCCGCCAGCTGGCCTGGGCAGCGGGCTACAACGGCATGGCCGGTGGCCAGGCCATTGACCTGGCCAGTGTGGGCAAGCAGCTCAGCCGCGAGCAGCTCCAGCAGATGCACAAGCTCAAGACCGGCGCGCTGCTGCAGGCCAGCGTCGAGATGGGCGCCACCTGCGCCGGCATCCAGGGCGCAGCGCTCGCAGCACTGAAGCAATACGGCGCCGCCCTGGGACTGGCGTTCCAGGTGATCGACGATGTGCTCGATGTGGTGGCCGATTCGGCAACGCTGGGCAAGACCGCCGGCAAGGACGCCGACAACGACAAGCCCACCTATGTATCGCTGATGGGCCTGCAGCCCGCGCGCGACTATGCCCATGAGCTGCTGGCCGAGGCGCAGCGGGCACTGGCAGGCAGCGGTTTGCCCCAGACGGCCGCGCTCGCGGCGCTGGCCGACATGGTGGTGCGCCGCAGCCATTGAGTAGGCCAAATGCGCCTTGTGACGGCTTAACCAGCCTCAAGGCGCTAACATAGCCCCTTGCCATTCCAGTAAAAAAACTGCGCGGATGCTTCCGAGGTATGCGTAGCAAGTGACCAAACCATAGTATGTCCACGAAGACCTTTCCCCTGCTAGCCACCGTCAATGACCCGGCGGATCTGCGCAAGATGTCGCGCGCCGAGCTCAAGACCCTGGCGCGTGAGCTGCGGGAATTTGTGCTCGAGAGCGTGTCCAAGACCGGCGGGCACCTCAGCTCCAACCTGGGCACGGTGGAGCTGACCATTGCGCTGCACGCCGTCTATGAAACGCCGCATGACCGCTTTGTCTGGGATGTCGGCCACCAGACCTATCCGCACAAGATTCTGACGGGCCGGCGCGACCGCATGCAGGGCCTGCGCCAGTGGGGCGGCATCTCGGGCTTTCCGCTGCGCAGCGAGAGCGAATACGACGCCTTTGGCACCGCCCATTCATCGACCAGTATCTCGGCGGCGCTGGGCATGGCCGAGGCCTTCAAGCTGCAGGGCAGCGACCGCCAGGCCGTGGCCATCATTGGCGATGGCGCAATGACGGCCGGCATGGCCTTCGAGGCGCTGAACAACGCCGGGGTGAGCGACGCCAATCTGCTGGTGATCCTGAACGACAACGACATGAGCATCAGCCCGCCGGTGGGCGCGCTCAACCGCTACCTGGCGCAGCTGATGAGCGGCCAGTTCTATGCCAAGGCGCGGGGCGTGGGCAAGAGCATGCTCAAGCAGGTGCCGCCGCTCCTGGAGCTGGCCAAGCGCCTGGAGCAGCAGGCCAAGGGCATGGTGGTGCCCGCCACCCTGTTCGAGAACTTCGGCTTCAACTACATCGGCCCCATCGATGGCCATGACCTCGATTCGCTGATTCCCACCTTGGAGAACATCCGCCAGCTCAAGGGCCCGCAGTTTCTGCATGTGGTCACCAAAAAGGGCCAGGGCTACAAGCTGGCCGAGGCCGACCCGGTGGCCTACCATGGCCCGGGCAAGTTTGACCCGGCCATCGGCCTGGTCAAGCCCGCCACGCCGCCCAAGCCCACCTTTACCCAGGTCTTTGGCCACTGGCTGTGCGACATGGCCGCCCAGGACGAGCGCCTGGTCGCGATCACTCCAGCCATGCGCGAAGGCTCGGGCATGGTCGAGTTTGAAAAGCGCTTTCCCAAGCGCTACTTCGATGTGGGCATTGCCGAGCAGCACAGTGTGACCTTTGCCGCTGGCCTGGCCTGCGAAGGGCTCAAGCCGGTGGTCGCCATCTATTCGACCTTCCTGCAGCGCGGCTATGACCAGCTGATCCACGATGTGGCGCTGCAAAACCTGCCCGTGGTGTTTGCGCTGGATCGCGCGGGCCTGGTGGGGGCCGATGGCGCCACCCATGCCGGCAACTACGACATCGCCTTTACCCGCGCCATTCCGAACATGAGCGTCGCCTGCCCGGCCGATGAGCGCGAATGCCGCCAGCTGCTGAGCACCGCTTTTGCGCAGAACCACCCGGTGACCGTGCGCTACCCGCGTGGCGCGGGGGCCGGTGTGGCGCCACTCGAATCGCTGGAAGGCCTGCCCTTTGGCAAGGGCGAGATCCGCCGCCAGGCGCAGCCTGCGGTGGCGGGCCGCCCGCGTATCGCCATCCTGGCCTTTGGCAGTCTGCTCTATCCGGCCTTGCAGGCCGGTGAGGCGCTCAACGCCACGGTGGTGAACATGCGCTGGGCCAAGCCGCTCGATACCGAGCTGCTCGAGCAGGTAGCGCAAAGCCATGAGGCGCTGGTCACTGTCGAAGACGGTTGCCTGATGGGCGGCGCGGGCAGCGCGGTGCTCGAGGCATTGCAGCAGCTGCACATCGATGTGCCGGTGCTGCAGCTGGGCCTGCCCGATGCCTTTATCGAGCATGGCGACCCGGTCAAGCTGATGGCCATGCAGGGCCTGGATGCGACGGGCATCGAGCGCAGCATCCGCGAACGCTTTGCGGTGCCTGAGGCGGCCGCCGGCCAGAGCGCTGCGGCCTGATCCGCCCGCCTGGCACGCGCCTGGTTCTCTTGACAAGCCCGGTCATGGTGAACCGGGCTTTTTTGTGGCCTGCGCCGCCTGTGGCGCAATGCGGACAGAATCCTTTGCAAAACTCTGGGGAAAACCCGCTGAAGTCACTTCTGCAACCATTTCTACAATTTGCAAAGCTAAAAGCGGCTCGCGCCTATGGCAGGATAGCTACCTTTACTTTCAACAAATAATTGGAGACACGAATGGATCGTCGTTCGCTTATCAAAAATGCCGGTATCGCTGGCGTTCTGGCCGCAGGGGTGGCACCGGCCGTGCATGCACAGGCTGCAGTGCGCTGGCGCCTGGCCTCGAGCTTCCCCAAGTCGCTTGACACCATCTTCGGCTCCGCTGAAAAGCTGTCTGCGGCCGTCAAGGCCATGTCCGGCGGCAAGTTTGAAATCTCGGTCCACCCTGCGGGCGAGCTGATGCCCGCATTCGGCGTGGTCGATGCGCTGCAGGGCGACACCATCGACATGGCCCAGACGGCGGCCTACTACTTCACCGGCAAGGACCCGATCTTCGCGTTCAGCTGCGCCGTGCCCTTTGGCCTGACCACCCTGCAGATGGCGGGCTGGAAGGACCACGGCAACGGCCGCAAGCTGCTCGATGCCTTCTTTGAGAAATACAACTTCAAGACCGCATCGGCGGGCAACACCACCACCCAGATGGGCGGCTGGTACCGCAAGGAAATCAAGACCGTGGCTGACTTGAAGGGCCTGAAGATGCGCATGGGCGGCGGTGTGTTCGGTGAGGCCATGGCCAAGCTGGGCGTGGTCGCGCAGAACATGCCAGCGGGCGACGTGTACCAGGCGCTGGAAAAGGGCACGCTGGACGCGGTGGAATTTGTCGGTCCCTACGACGATGAAAAGCTGGGCTTCAACAAGGTCGCTCCGTTCTACTACTACCCCGGTTGGTGGGAAGGCTCGGCTGATCTGGAGTTCTTCATCAATATCAAGAAGTACAACGCGCTGTCGCCCGAGAACAAGGCCATCCTGGACGCCGCCACCCGCGTGGCCGCTGCCGACATGACCGCCAAGTACCAGGTGCTCAACCCCATCGCGCTGAAGAACCTGGTAGCCAACAAGACCCAGCTCAAGCCGTTCTCCAAGGAGCTGATGGACGCTGGCTTCAAGGCCTCGATGGAAACCTTTGCCGAGCACGAGGCCAAGTCGCCCGAGTTCAAGAAGATCCACCAGGACATGCGCGCCTTCCAGAAGGACCAGATCCTGTGGAACCGCTTCTCCGAGTACCCCTTCAACCAGTACATGGCCCAGGTCAAACTGCCCTGATCGGGAGATGCGCCAGGCCATTGGGGCTTGGCCGCAGCAGCCAAGAGCCGCAGCTTGCTGCGGCTTTTTTGCGTCTATACAGGCTGCGTGGGTGCATCGGCATGCGGCTTGGGTACTTCGCACTCATTCATGACTGGGTGCGGCCGGAGCGCCTCGATGCCGGTTCGCCGGGCCGCCGGGCCGCCGGTTCGCCGGACCACCAGCGCACGGGGCGTTGTGGCACCCAGCTGCAGGCAGCCATAAAAAAACCCTGGGCAAGCCAGGGTTCGGGTGGGAAGGGCTTGGGCGCCCCTTATTTGCTTTCTGCGGGAGCAGTGCCCAGCGAGTCCTGCAAGGCCTTGGCTGGATCGTCCGAGCCATAGCCTTCTGCGGCGGGTGCCGGCATTGCGCCTGCATCGGAGCCCGGTGCTGCGCCTGCATCGGCGGGTGCATCCGGGCTGGCAAAGGGGTTGTCCCCATAGCCGCCGTCTGCGTTGCCCAGCTGGTTCATCATCTGCTCATTGACCTTCTGCATGTCGACAACCGCCGGCTTTTCCAAAGCTCCCGTAACGATGCCCGGGAAGGCGATCAGCACACCGACCATGATCAGCTGGATCAGCACAAACGGCACAGCGCCCTTGTAGATCTGCATCGTGGTCACCGGCTCGATCACCTTGTGTGTGACCCGGTCCACATACTGCTTATCAGGCGCCACCGATCGCAGGAAGAACAGCGCAAAGCCGAACGGCGGGTGCATGAACGAGGTCTGCATGTTGACTGCCAGCAGCACACCGAACCAGATCAGGTCGATGCCCATTTTGTCAGCCACGGGGCCCAGCAGCGGCACGACGATGAACGACAGCTCAAAGTAGTCCAGGAAGAAGGCCAGGAAGAAGATCATCACGTTGACGACGATCAGGAAGCCGGTCTGGCCGCCTGGCAGGCTGGTGAGCAGGTGCTCGACCCACTTGGGGCCGTCTGCGGCCTGGAACACCAGGCTGAAGGTCGTCGCGCCAATCATGATGAACATCACAAAGCTGGCAAGCTTGGTGGTCGAGCCCAGCGCCTGCTTGAGCAGGTTCATGTTCAGGCGCTTGCGGGCAAAGCCCATGATGAGCGCGGCCATGGCACCCATGGCGCCGCCTTCGGTGGGGGTGGCGATGCCCAGGAAGATGGTGCCCAGCACCAGGAAGATCAGCAGCAGCGGCGGGATCAGCACAAAGGTCACGCGCTCGGCCAGCTTGGACAGCAGCCCCAGCTTGAAGACGCGGTTGATCGAGGCGATGACAAAGGCGATGAAGGTGCCGCCGCACATGGCCGTGACAATCTTCTCGTCGGTGGCCACGTCGGTGACCAGCTTGCCTTCCCACCAGGTGTGGATGTCGGCCATGTGGTTGGCCAGGAAGATCGCGACAATCGTCGACAGGCCCATCACCACGATCAGCGAGGTGTAGCCGGCATTGCCGTTGGCTTCGCGGTAGATACGGGCTTCAACGGGCAGCGCAGGCACCAGCTTGGGCTTGAAGATGGCCAGGAAGGCGACCCACAGCACATACAGACCCATCAGCATGAAGCCGGGGATGAACGCGCCCTTGTACATATCGCCCACGCTCTTGCCCAGCTGGTCGGCCATCAGGATCAGCACCAGCGAGGGCGGAATGATCTGGGCCAGGGTGCCCGATGCGGCAATCACGCCCGAGGCCAGGCGCCGGTCATAGCCGTAGCGCAGCATGATGGGCAGCGAGATCAGGCCCATGGAGATGACCGATGCGGCGACCACACCGGTGGTAGCGGCCAGCAGCGCGCCGACAAAGATCACGGCGAGCGCCAGACCGCCACGGATCGGGCCAAAGACCTGGCCCACCGTGTCGAGCAAGTCCTCGGCCATGCCGCTGCGCTCCAGTATCAAGCCCATCAAGGTGAAGAACGGCACGGCCAGCAAGGTGTCATTGGCCATGATGCCGATCAGGCGCTGGGGCAACCAGGCCATCACCGACGAGGGAAACACATTGAGCTCAATGCCGATAAAGCCGAACATCAGGCCGGCAGCGCCCAGGCTGAACGCCACGGGAAAACCAAGCAGCAAAAAGACGATCAGGCCCGCGAACATGATCGGGGCGTAGTTGGTAGCGATAAATTCCATGGTGAGATCCTCGTGCTACCTTCAAGACTGGCGCGCAGCAGCCTGGACTGCTGCAGCCGCCTGGGCCTGCTTGATTTCAGCTTCGGCACGCAGTGCTTCGGCCAGCTCTTCCTCAGCGCTCTTGTCGCTGAGCTTGCCCATCGGGTCGGGGCCATCGCCAGTCAGAAACGCGATGCGCTTGACCAGCTCGGACAGGCCCTGGAGCATCAGCAAGGTGATGCCCACGGGGATGGCGGCCCATACCGGCCAGCGGATCAGGCCGCCGGGATTGCCCGACATTTCGCCAGATTGGTACATCTGGATCACCACCGGCATGCTCAGCCACAGAATCGTGACGCACAGCGGAGTGAGGAACAGCGCAAAGCCGATGATGTCGATCCAGACCTGCTTGGTCTTGGACAGGCGCGAGTTGATGACGTCGATGCGCACATGCTCACGGTGCAGCAAGGTGTAGCCGGCGGCCAGCAAGAAGGACCAGGCGAACAGGTACCACTGCACTTCCAGGAAGGCGTTGGAGCTGGCGTCGAAGGCCTTGCGGACGATGGCGTTGGCGGCGCTGATGAAGGTGGCGGCAAAGATAAGCCAGATTGAGTATTTGCCGACGAAAGCATTGAGCCTGTCGATAGCCCTGGATAGGGCGAGTAAAGCCTGCATGGTGTCTCCAATGGTTGGCTAGTCCTGTCACACGTGCTCATTGCCGGTAAGCAAATGCACATTTTCGAAAAGCACTGATTTTACGAATAACTACGCGCTTCCCCATACAAATTACCTTGCCGATGTTGCGAACAGGCGCAAGGATGAAAAAATATTTCAGAGAAAGCCGCCAACTCAAGGGTAATCACTAGGTAAAGGGCATGGTGTCACGATGACCTGCTATCTATTTTCGAGCGCCGGGTGCCGGGTTACTACCTGGTTGGTTGCCACTTTGCGCACCGGATTGGCTGCATCGGCCGTGGGAGGTTCGCTGCGCAGCGCCAGTGCTGCAAGGTACAATCTCGCGCGTATCTGCCATGGGGCTGTGCAGGGCCTGCGCGGCCACGGCATGCAGCCACAACAATTTCTTTTTTAATGCACCACGGGTGCCTGGAGTCTGACTGTGAGTTCTTCGCAAAATAATGACGGTGATGAGCGCTTTGCCTTGGGCCTGGTATTTGCCCTGATCACCCTGGTGGTGTTGGGCGTGATCTGGTTTGGCGCCTACACAGGCTTGCATGGCGCCAAGTCTGGCCAAGCCGGCGTGGTCGCTGCTGAGACTGGCGCCAAGCGCGGCGCCGTGCTGGGTGGTACGGACCCGGCCGTTGCTGCTGCCCGTGCGGCCGCTGCGGCGCAGGCTGGCAATGCCGCTGGCGCTACCGGCGTAGCCGCTGCTGCTGGCGGTGCTGCCGTGGTGGCCGATGACGCTGCTGCGGTGGTGATCGAAAACGGTGTGGTCAAGTTCTACTTTGCCACGGCCAAGGCCGAGCTGGCCCAGGGTGCGAACGAAGCGCTGGTGGATGTGATCGCTGGCGTCAAGGCCGGCCAACGCGCCGTCATCTCGGGCTACACCGATGCCACTGGCGACGCAGACAAGAACGCCGAGCTGGCCAAGCAACGCGCCTTTGCCGTGCGCGATGCGCTGCTGGCCCTGGGCGTGACCGAAGACAAGCTGGAGCTGAAGAAGCCCGAAGCGGTGGAGAGCGCGGGCAACAATGCCCAAGCGCGCCGCGTGGAAGTGGTGCTGGCCCCTTAATCGGCCCCAGCAGACACGACCAAGCCCGGATGCGTCCGGGCTTTTTTGTTGTTGGCGGGGCCTGAGCGGCCGCTGCGCGCCATGGCGGTCAGCGCAAGACGGCAACGCCCTTGAGCTGCGCATGCACGAGCAGGCCGGGACCCAGCTGCAACAGACGTGCCGAGCGGGCCGAGACCAGCGCCAGCAGGTGGGGCGTGTCATCAGCCGCACCCGGTGCCAGGCGCAGCTGCACCAGCACCTGGCCTGGGCTGCTTTGCTGCAGGGCCGTCACCACGGCCGGCAGGCTGTTGAGAATGGAGCTGCCGGTCTGGGGCATCAGCGACAGGCTGACATCGCGCGCCATCACGCGCAGGCGCACCCGCTCGCCTTGCCGGTAATGGGCATCGGCCTGCGTCCAGTGCAGCTGCAGCTGCGGGTGGGCGCCTATTTGCAGCGACCACAGGTGGTCTTGCAGGTCGTGGCCGCAGACCTGGCCTTCGAGCAAGCTGGCTTGCTGGGCATCGGGCAGGGCCTGGGCCAGCGGGGCATTCAGCGCGGTCAGCATGTCGGCCACCGGCCCCTGCGCCACGACACGGCCGGTTTGCAGCAGCACCACCCGGTCGGCCAGGCGGCCCACTTCGTCGATCGAGTGGCTGACGTACAGGATCGGCAGCTTGAGCTGATCGCTGAGCTGGTCCAGGTAGGGCAGCACCTCGGCCTTGCGCTCGGCATCCAGCGCCGCCAGCGGTTCATCCATCAGCAGCACGCGCGGGCTGGTAGCCAGTGCACGGGCAATGGCCACGCGCTGGCGTTCGCCGCCCGACAAGGTGGCAGGTTTGCGCCCCAGCAGCGGGCCAATGCCCAGCAGCTCGACCAGGCGCTCGATCTGCACGCGCTGGCGCGCGGCCGGGGTGCGGCGCAGGCCGTAGCGGATGTTGTCATGGGCGCTCAGGTGCGGGAACAGGCTTGCCTCCTGGAAGACATAGCCCAGTGCCCGCTGGTGCGTGGGCAGCCAGTGGGCGCTGTCATCGTCTTGCCAGCGCTCGCCATTGACGCTGACCTGGCCCTGGGCACGTTCGAGCCCGGCAATGGCGCGCAGGCAACTGGTCTTGCCGCAGCCCGAGGGGCCAAACAGTGCGGTGACGCCCTGGCCGGGCAGCTGCAGGTCCACCTGCAGTTGGAACGCGGCGCGCTGCAGCTGCAGGCGCGCGTGAATGCCGTCGTGGTGGTTCTGGGCTTGCGTCATAGGGGGCTCGCGTTGTTCCTGTCGCGGGGTTGCAGCCATTGCAAGGCCACCAACACCACAAAGGCAAACACCACCATGCCGCCGGCCAGCCAGTGTGCCTGCGCATACTCCATCGCTTCGACATGGTCGTAGATCTGCACCGACACCACGCGCGTCTTGCTGGGGATATTGCCGCCCAGCATCAGCACGATGCCGAACTCGCCCACCGTGTGGGCAAAGGTCAGTACGGCTGCGGTGATAAATCCGGGGCGCGCCAGCGGCAGCGCCACGCTGAAGAAACTGTCGATACGGCTCGCGCCCAGGGTGGCAGCCACTTCCAGGGGGCGGCGGCCCAGGCCCTCAAAGGCCCGCTGCAACGGCTGCACGGCAAAGGGCAGCGAGTAGACCAGCGAGCCCACCACCAGCCCGGCAAAGGTAAAGGGCAGATAGCCCAGACCCAGGGCGCTGGTGAGCTGGCCCACCGGGCCATTGGGGCCCATCGCGACCAGCAGGTAAAAGCCGATCACCGTTGGCGGCAGCACCAGCGGCAAGGTCACCACCGCGCCAATGGGGCCGCGCCAGCGCGATGCCGTATGCGCGAGCCACCAGGCCAGCGGCGTGGCCAGCACCAGCAGCAGGGCAGTCGTGACGCTGGCGAGCTCCAGCGTCAGCCAGATGGCGGCCCAGTCGTCGGGGCTGAGAAGGGAGGTACTCACGGCAGAGGAGGGCGTGGCGAGGTGGGTTGAAGGAGGGAGGCTGCTGCGCACATGGTGCACGCGCAGCGCGGGCCCGGCAAGGGCAGTGTTTGGCCGGACCAACGCGCTGAGGTCAATGGCCGAGCAGAGACCAGCGGGATCAGACCCGCCAGTTCGGTGGCCCGCCGCGCCTTAGAACGCGTAGCCGTAGGACCTGATGATGGCACGCGCCTTGTCGCCCTGGAGGTATTGCATCAAGGCGGTGGCGGCGGCATTGTCCTTGGCGCTACTCAGCACAATGGCGTCCTGGCGGATGGGTTCATGCATGGCCGATGGAACCATCCAGGCCGAGCCTTCGCGCAGCTTGCCGTCTTCCATCACCTGCGACAGCGCCACAAAGCCCAGTTGGGCATTGCCACTGGCTGCGAACTGGTAGGTCTGGCCGATGTTCTCGCCCTGCACGATTTTTGGCGTCACCTGGTCGGTCAGGCCCAGGTTCTTGAGCGTTTCCATCGCGGCCAGGCCATAGGGGGCGAGCTTGGGGTTGGCGATCGCGATATGGCGGTAGTCACCCATCTTGAGCACGGCGCCCTTGTCGTCCACATAGCCCGCTTGCTTGCTCCACAGCACCAGCTGGCCAATGGCGTAGGTAAAGCGGCTGGCGGCGACGCCCTTGCCTTCCTGGGCCAGCTTGGCCGGCGTCGTGTCATCGGCAGCCAGCAAAATGCCAAAGGGTGCGCCGTTGTTGATCTGTGCATAGAACTTGCCGGTGGCGCCGAACGACAGCACCGCCTTGTGGCCGCTGTCTTTTTCGAACTCGGCGGCAATCTTTTGCATCGGCGCGGTGAAGTTGGCGGCCACAGCCACAGAGACTTCATCGGCATGGGCGCTGGCAGCGAGGGCGGCCAACAGGGACAGGGCGAGGGGGGCGAAGCGGCGTTGGATCATGGCGGTCATCAAATCGCTATTCTGTTAATGAATAGCGCGAGTGTAGCGAGATTGTTTTGGGGTGCCAAATGATGGGGGCCATAGGCCCCTGTATGGGCACGCTATTGGTCCGCTATTGGCACGCTATTCTGGGCAAGGCTTTTCTCCAACCGCGCTTTGGGCACCGGCGCGGGGCGCTAAAGCATGCGAAGATTCGCGCCATGATTCCCCAAGCATCGCTCGCTGCCGCGCTCGCCGAGAAGCGCTCTGACCGCCGCATGGATGTGCTGCGCCATATCCAGGATTGCGGCTCCATCTCCGAGGCCGCGCGCCGCGTGGGCATCAGCTACAAGGCGGCCTGGCAGGCCCTGGATACCTTGTCCAACCTGGCGGGTGTGGAGCTGGTGCAGCGCAGTGTGGGCGGCAAGGGCGGCGGGGGGGCGCAGCTCACGGCCGATGCGCTGCTGCTGCTCGAAGCGGCCGATGCCATGGGCCATGCCCGTGAGCAATTGCATGTGCAGCTCGAGCATGCGCGCCAGCTTCCAACGGCTGCAGACCCCCAGGCACGCAATGCCGGGCAAGCAGGCATCTCAGTGGCCACCACCCTGGCGCGATTGCAGGTGATGACCAGCATGCGCAACCAATGGCCCTGTGTCGTGGCCCAACTCAGCCGCAGCGGCCCCTTGGTGCAGGTGCAATTGCAGGGGGCCGATGCTGGCGCGCAGTTTGTATTGCATTCCCATATCACCGATGAGAGCGCGCAGCTCTTGGGCCTGCGCCAGGGCCTGCCGGTGCTTGCCATGTGCAAGGCCACCGCTGTCGCGGTGCAAGCGGAATCGGCCGCTGCCGCGCTGGCGCCGGGGGGCAACGTCTGGCAGGGTGCGGTTACACGGGCGACGCGCGGCGGCACGGTGCAGGAGCTGGCCGTACGCCTGCAGTCTGGCGTGCAGCTGGTGGGCTTTAGCCGCGAGGCCACGTCGCTGCGCGCGCGCTCTGCGGTGCAGGTGACGGTGGAGCCCTCGGCGGTGGTGATTGCGCTGAGCGGCGAATAAACCCGGCTTGCGCCCGGCAGCGAGGCGCTGACGTCCAGGCGCCTTATTCCAGCACCAGGCGCTTGCGCAGTTTTCGGGTGGTTTCGACAAAGGCCGCTGCTGCCGGCGATAAGCGGTCAAAGCGCAGCGCCGCCAGCGCGATGGGCCGGTGGTTGCGCGGCATGAGCCGGCGGTAGGTGACGCCGGCCGGGGCGCGGGCAGCGCCAGGCGCGCGGCAATGGTCAGCGCATCGCCTTGCGCGACAAAGCCCATCATCGAGCTGAGCTGCTCAAACCGGTACAAGGTGTTGGGAACGGCGCCTTTGTCGGCCAAGAACGCGTCCACCCGCGGGCCGGAGCCCGCCGAGGTGCGAATAAATGGCTGGTTATGAAAATCCAGCGCGCTGATGCTGGTCTTCTGGGCCAACGGATGGGTGGCGGGCAGCACGGCCACCAACTCGCCCTCGATCAGCGGCACCGAGTCAAAGCGCTCGTCGGGCAAAACCACAAAGCCCAGCTCCACGCGGCGCTCCAGCAGCCATTGCAGCACCACGCTGTTCACCGCTTCTTCGATATGCACCTCGACCAGTGGATGGGCCTGGCGAAATGCGGCCAGCAGCTGCGGCAGCAGGCGCAGCGAGGATGTCGCGCCAAACGAGGCGATCTGCAGGCGCTCGCACCGCTTCCTTGCTGGTAGGTGGTGGTGCGGCGATTGTCGGCATGGGGCTGATGAATGCGGGCAGCAAGCGCTTGCTGCCAAGGCCTGCGCAGGCAAGTTGATGCATGATCGTCTTGGCAATGCCACCGAGCCCGCTTATGCTGCTGGCCAACCACCGCGACTGTGCCTCCCTATGAACGCCCACCCCAGCCCAGAGCCTTGCCCTTCACCGCAAGCAGATCCCGCCCCGGCCAAGGGCTCTGCGCTGGAAGTGCTGGGCGCCTTTTTGAAGCTGGGCCTGACCTCGTTTGGCGGGCCGGTCGCGCATCTGGGCTATTTCCATACCGAGTTTGTGCTGCGCCGGCGCTGGATCGATGAGCGCGCCTATGCGGATCTGGTGGCGCTGTGCCAGTTTCTGCCCGGCCCGGCCAGCAGCCAGGTCGGCATGGCCTTGGGCCTGGGCCGGGCGGGTTGGTGGGGGGCCTTGGCAGCCTGGCTGGGTTTTACCTTGCCATCGGCCCTGCTGCTGATGCTGTTGGCACTGGGCATGTCGCAATGGACAGGGCTGGCCACATCGGGCGCCGTGCATGGCCTCAAGGTCGTGGCCGTCGCGGTGGTGGCGCAGGCTGTATGGGGCATGGCGCGGGCGTTGTGTCCGGACCGGCTGCGTGCCGCATGGGCCATCGCCGCCGCCTTGCTGGTGCTGGCCGTGCCTTCCACCTATGGGCAGCTGGCAGCCATCGTGCTGGGTGCAGTGCTGGGCCGCTGGGTGCTGAAGCTGGGCCCGCTGCCTGCGGCACAGCACCAGCACTATGGTGTCAGCAACCGTGTGGGAAGCTGCTTGCTGCTGGTCTACGCCGTGTTGCTGGGGCTGAGCCCCTGGCTGATAGCCGCGTATGGAGGCAGCTTGCTGGCCATCGCAAGCCAGGTCTTCCAGGCCGGTGCACTGGTGTTTGGCGGCGGCCATGTGGTGTTGCCGTTGTTGCAGGCCAGCTTGGTGCCGGGCGGGCTGGTGTCCAACGACATACTGCTGGCCGGTTACGGCGCAGCCCAAGCCGTGCCGGGCCCGCTGTTCACGTTTGCCGCCTACCTGGGCGCGGCCATGCCCGCGCCATGGGGCGGCTGGTGGGCCGGCCTGGCCTTGCTGCTGGCGGTGTTTTTGCCGGGCCTGTTGCTGGTGGCCGGTGTGCTGCCGTACTGGGAATCGCTGCGCCAGCGGGCCGGCGTGCAGCGGGCGATGGCGGGCATCAATGCATCGGTTGTCGGCGTGCTGCTGGCTGCGCTGTACGACCCGGTGTGGACCAGCGCCATCCATTCCCGGCTGGATTTTGGCCTGGCGCTGGCCGCATTTGGCCTCTTGGTGTTTGCCCGGCTCTCCGCGCTATGGGTGGTGGTGGGCGCGGCCTTGTGCGGCTGGTGGTTTTTCTAGCGGGCAGGGCGATTGGCCAGCGGCAGCGGCGCTCACACCAGGCGCAGGCCCCACAGCACATCCAGCACATGCTGGGTGGAGGGCTCCACATAGCCGGCGCGGTGGGCGATGCCCAGCCGGCGCCACAGCGCAGGGCGCAGCGGGCGCATGGCGATGCGCGCGTCCGGCGGTGGGGCCGTGGCCTCGTGCGGCAACAAGGTGGCGCCGTAACCTGCGGCGACCAGGCTCTTGATGGCATCGTTGTAGTTCAGCGCAATGCGCGGCACCGGGTGGTGGCCGCCCGCGGCAAACCACTCGCTGGTCTGGCGTGACAGGCGTGTGCTGGCATCGTTGAGGATCAGCGGCTGGCCGGCGAGCCACTGCGGTGTGAGGCGGGCCGGGCAGGTCCAGTCGGCAGGCACAAAGGCCATCACAGGATCGCGGCGCCAGGGCTTGATCACCAGGCCTGCGACGGCTGGCTGGGGCAGGGCGGTGACGCCGATGTCCAAGCGGCTATCCACCAGGCGCGCCAGCGTCTCCTCCGAGGTCTGGACGCTGATCTGGATGTCGATGCCCGGATGCTGATCGCGCAGCACTGCCAATGCCTGGGGCAGCAGATGCGCAATCACCCCGGTCGATGCGCCCAGCCGCACACGCCCTTCCAGCCCCTGCACCTGGCGCTGGATGTCGCTCAGCGCCAGCTCGGCCTCGTCCAGCAGGCGGCGCGCGCGTGCGACCAACACCTCCCCAATGGCCGAGGGCCGCACATGCCCGCGCTTGCGCGACAGAAGCGGCGCGCCAATGCGCTGCTCCAGCTCGGCAATATGCAGGCTGACCGTGGGTGCTGCCAGGTGCAGGCTATGGGCGGCCTTGATGAACGAGCCCTGGTCGGCAATCGCCACCAAGGTGCGCAAACGGTCCAGGCTGATCTCTCGCATCGTGGCTCCAAATTCAGAAATGCTGAACGTCTGGTTTGTGAAATTCAACTTTCATTATTTTAGGGCCCGGAGGAACATAGCGGCTCGATCCATGGGCCAGCGCCCGCATTCTCGGAAGTCATCTACATATGCGCACTCCTCTTGTTTTTATCGACGGCGACCAGGGCACCACCGGTTTGCAAATCCATGAGCGGCTGCGCGGGCGCAGCGATATCCGTCTCGTGACCCTGCCAGCCGCTGAGCGCAAGGACGCCCAGCGCCGGGCCGAAGCCATCAATGCCTGTGATATCGCCATCCTCTGCCTGCCCGATGCGGCTGCGCGCGAGGCGGTGCAGTCCATCGTCAATCCTGCGGTGCGGGTGATCGATGCCAGTTCTGCGCACCGCACCCACGCCGATTGGATCTATGGATTTGCGGAGATGTCGGCAGCGCAGGCCGAGCGCATTGCCAAGGCCCGCCGGGTGACCAATCCCGGCTGCTACCCGACGGGGGCCATCGGCTTGCTGCTGCCGCTGGTGCAGGCCGGGCTGGTGCCTGCCAGCTACCCGCTCAGCGTGCATGCGGTATCCGGCTACTCCGGGCGCGGGCGCGCTGGCGTCGAGGCGCATGAGGGCGGGGGCGATGCCAAGCCGCCAGCCTTCCAGGTCTATGGCCTGGAGCTGGCGCACAAGCATGCGCCGGAGATGCAGTTGCACGCAGGCCTGGACGCGCGCCCGCTGTTTGTGCCGGCCTATGGCGCGTATCGCCAGGGCATTGTGCTGACGGTGCCGCTGGCATTGCGCATGCTGCCGCCTGGGGTGGATGCCGCTGCGCTGCAGGCCTGCCTGGCACGTCACTATGCGCAGGCGCCTGATGTGCAGGTCTTGTCGCTGGACGAGGCCAAAGCGCTTACACACCTGGATCCGCAACTGCTCAACGGCACGAATGCCATGCAACTAAGCGTCTTCCACAACGAGGCGCAGGGCCAGGTGCTGCTGGCGGCCATTTTTGACAACCTGGGCAAAGGCGCATCAGGTGCGGCGGTGCAAAACCTGGACCTGATGCTGGGCGCCTAGCAGGCCACCGTCGGCCAGCTATTCGCTAGTCGTTACTGCCCAAAAACTGCTCGGTCAGCTGCTGGGCAAAGGCATCGGGGCCGCTGAGGGTCAGGCTCAGCTGCAGCGCGGTCTGCTGAGCAGCTTGCGGCGCCAGCAGCTGGCGCTGCAGCGCATCCCAGTGCAAGGCCAGCGCGTCACCTGCATCGCTTTGCAGCTGCAGGTCCAGATCCCAGCGGTGGCCATCTTCCAGCGGGCCGGGGGCGCCAAAGGCATCGCTGCACCAGGCCAGCAGCTGCGTGACCTCGGCCGTCAGCGCCGGCCACTGGGTGGCCTTGGCATAGGCCATCGCATCGAGGCTGGTAAGGCCTTCGCCGTCATCGCTGGTGTCAAAGTCCAAATAGTCAAGCATCTGCGGGGGTTTCATCGATATTGCGCGATTTTATGCTATGTTTTTAGGAGTTAATCAAGCAAGCCGGATACCCCTATGAGCCTGGAATGGAATGCGCTGGATTTCTCCTACCCGCAAGCGGCCCCGCTGCTGGTCGGCTGGCAATGGCAGGCTGCGCCTGGCCTGGTGCAGCTGGTCGATGGCCTGAGCGCAGGCAAGACCACGGCATTGCAATTGCTGGCCGGGCAGCTGCAGGCCAGCGCAGGCAGCGTGCACATCGATGGCCAGACGCCGGAGGCGCTCAAGAGCGCAGGGGGCGTGTTCTGGCACGAGCCGCGGCTGCCTGCGACCATGCCGCCAGGCACTACGGTGGTGGCCGATTGGGTGGCGCAGTTGCGCCGCGACTGTCCGGGCTGGGACGAGGCGCTTTTTGTGCAGTGGCAGGCGGGGTTGGATCTGGCCGCGCACAGCGCCAAGCCGTTGCTGGCGCTCTCGACTGGCAGCCTGCGCAAGCTGGTCATCGCGCTGGGCCTGGCCAGTGGCGCCCGGCTGGTGCTGATCGATGAGCCGACCTCGGGGCTGGACAAGCCGGCGCTGGCTTTTTTGCGCGAGGGCCTGCAAACACTGGCGCCGCACCTGGCCGCGCAGGGGCGTTATGCCGTGCTGGCGCATTACGAGCCTTTGGTGGATGCCGGGGGCGCCGTGCAGGTGGTGGCGCTGCCGGCGCCGTAGTGGCTGCGCAGGCGCGGGCGCTGCATTGTGTAAATTTTCGTGCGCGCCCGGGGGCCAGCCCTGTGGCGCGTGTTGGGCCGCTGGATAATCGGGCAGACCGATTTTTTGAAAGACTGTTGTGGATACCTTGCTGTTGATCAAAGCCGCCATCATGGGCGTGGTGGAGGGGCTGACGGAGTTCTTGCCGATCTCCTCGACAGGGCATTTGATTTTGGCCGGCAGCCTGCTGGGCTTTGACGATGCCAAGGCCAAGGTGTTTGACATCGCGATCCAGACCGGTGCCATCTTTGCGGTGATTCTGGTGTATTGGCAAAAGATCCGCAGCACCGTGGTGGCGCTGCCATCGAGCCGCCAGGCGCAGCGCTTTGCGCTCAATGTCTTCATCGGCTTTTTGCCCGCCGTGGTGCTGGGCCTGTTGTTTGGCAAGTACATCAAGGCGCATTTGTTCACGCCCATCGTCGTGGCCACCACCTTTATCCTGGGCGGCTTTGTGATTCTCTGGGCGGAAAAGCGCCAGTCGGCCCATGTGCGGGTGCAGACGGTCGATGAGATGACGCCGCTCGATGCATTGAAGGTGGGTCTGGTGCAGTGCCTGGCGATGATTCCGGGCACCAGCCGCAGCGGCTCGACCATCATCGGCGGCATGCTGATGGGCCTGTCGCGCCAGGCGGCCACCGATTTTTCCTTCTTCC
This sequence comes from Comamonas sp. 23, assembly GCF_049601575.1. Lineage (NCBI taxonomy): Bacteria > Pseudomonadati > Pseudomonadota > Betaproteobacteria > Burkholderiales > Comamonadaceae > Comamonas > Comamonas sp. 23. Next base: position 1,942,648 of record NZ_CP187127.1, read on the forward strand.
TCGCGATCCCCACCTTGATCGGCGCAGGTGTCTACAGCCTCTACAAGGAGCGGGCACTGCTGTCGATGGCGGACCTGCCCATGTTTGCGACGGGGCTCATCTTCTCGTTCATCAGCGCCTGGCTGTGCGTGCGCTGGCTGCTGCGCTACATCGCCTCCAACAGCTTTGTGCCCTTTGCCTGGTACCGCATTGTGTTCGGCATCATCGTGCTGGTGACCGCCTTTAGCGGCATGGTCAATTGGGTGGATTCCTGATCGCGAACATCCTCGCGCATCCGCACACTCAAGCCCGGCCCGACAGCCGGGCTTTTTTTGTGCCCGTTGGGCCACTGCCGCAGCCCGGTCCCTGTCGCCAATATGTCTGTGCCGCCCAAGGCTTGGGGTTTGTCTGGGCTGCGGGTCTTTCGGCGTTCTCTACAATTATCCATATTATGAACTTTAGTCCATATGGTGGATAAATGCCTGTAGATAGCCCTGACCAGACCCCGTTGATGCCTTACCAGTATCCGAACCCACCTGATGCCTTGCCCGAGATCGTGGTGGAAAGCGCCATCCCCACCGATGAGCGGCTGTGGGTGCCGCAGGCCGAGAATGTCTGGTTTCGTCCGCTTTGCCTCAATGCCAGCCAGGGTTACTGGATGAACCTGCTCAAGGTGCGCAAGTCCGGGGTGCTCAGCCGCCACCGCCACCCCCAGGCGGTGCATGGCTTTGTGCTCAAGGGCCGCTGGAAATACCTGGAGCACGACTGGTGGGCCAAGGAAGGCAGCTATGTGTTCGAGCCACCAGGCGAGACCCACACCTTGTATGTGCCCGAAGACTGCGAGGAAATGATCACCTACTTCCAGGTCAATGGTGTCATGTACTACACCGACCCCTGGGGCAAGGGCATGGGTTTTGAGGACGTGTTCACCAAGATCGACATGTGCCGCAAGCACTTCGAGGCCGTTGGCCTGGGTGCCGATTACACCAACCAGTTCATCCGCTGACATGGCCGATTGCAGCTACCAATTTGGCGGCCGCGTGGCCGTGGTGACGGGGGGCGCCAGCGGCATTGGTGCCAGCCTGGTGCAGGCCTTGCAGCAAGCGGGCGCGCGGGTCGCCGTTTGGGATTTGCAGCCGCTTGCCGCAGCGCTGGCCGGCGATGCGCTGTTCTGCCCGGTCGATGTGACCGAGCCGGCCAGCATCCAGGCGGCGCTGGCGCAGACCTTGGCCCGCCTGGGCCGGGTTGACATGCTGATCAACAGCGCCGGTATCACCGGGCCCACGATGGCTCTCGATGCCTTTGACGATGCCGTCTGGAAACGCGTGATCGATATCAACCTGGTCGGTGTCTACCACGTCTGCAAGGCGGTCGTGCCGGTGCTGCGTGCCCAGGGCTATGGCCGGGTGGTGAATATCGCCTCGCTCGCAGGCAAGGAGGGCACGCCCAATGCGTCGGCCTACAGCGCCGCCAAGGCCGGGGTGCTGGCGCTGACCAAATCGCTGGGCAAGGAGCTGGCCGGCAGCGGCGTGCTGGTCAATGCGGTGGCACCGGCAGCGGTGCGCACGCCCATTTTGGAGCAGATGGCCCCCGCGCATGTGGCCACGATGATTGCCAAGAGCCCGATGGGGCGGCTGGGCGAGCCCGAGGAGATTGCGGCCCAGGTGCTGTGGCTGGCGTCTGACGCCTGCTCGTTCAGCACTGGGGCGGTGTTTGATGTATCCGGTGGACGTGCGACCTATTGAAACTGCACGACAAAGTAAAAACAGAGGAGACAGTATGAACATGAGCAAAACGCGCCGAGGCGCCATCGGCTTGTTTGCGGCCAGTGCCAGCGCGGTATTGATGGCGCTGGGCAATGTCGCAGCAGCTGCTGATTTCCCGACGCGCCAGATCGAGTTGATCGTGCCCTTCCAGCCCGGTGGCGGCACCGACGGTGTGGCCCGTGCCTTTGGTGAGGCGGCGCGCAAGCACATTCCCCAAAGCGTGGTGGTGATCAACAAGCCCGGTGCCAGCGGCGCCATTGGCTGGACCGACATGATCAATGCCAAGCCTGATGGCTACAAGCTGGCCGTGGTGACGGTGGAGCTCGTGACCCTCAAGCCCATGGGCCTGGCCAAGTTCTCGTACGACGATGTGCAGCCCATCATCCAGTTCAATGCCGACCCGGCCGCGATCACCGTGCGCGCCGATGCGCCCTGGAACACGATTGAAGAGTTCCTCGCCGCCTCCAAGAAGGACCCCGGCAAGATGGGTGTGGGCAATGCCGGCAATGGCTCGATCTGGCACTTTGCCGCCACGGCGCTGGGCGACAAGACCGGCATCCAGTTCAACCATATTCCGTTCCAGGGCGCGGGCCCGGCGGTGCTGGCGCTGATGGGCGGCCACGTCGATGCGGTGGCGGTGAGCCCGGCCGAAGTGGCCCAGCAGCTGCAGGCGGGCAAGCTCAAGATGCTGGCCGTGATGGCAGACCAGCGCGTGAAGAACTTCGACAAGGTCCCCACCCTGAAGGAAAAGGGCATCGACCTGAGCATTGGCACCTGGCGCGGCATTGCCGGCCCCAAGAAGCTGCCCACCGATGTGCTGAACTACTTGAAGGCCGCCGCCAAGAAGACCGTCGATGAGCCGGCCTTCCAGGAAGTGCTGGCCAAACAGAACCTGGGCTTTGTCTATGCCGACGACCAGGGTTTCCGCAACCAGATGATGAAGGATGCGACCTATTTCGCCGACCTGATCAAACTGCTGGACATGAAGAACTGAGCCCCAAGCGGGCGATAAGCAAGCAATGCGAGAGATGCGAGTGATGACTACGACCTACCAGAAAGACCTGTTGACAGGCAAGACCGCCCTGGTCGCCGGTGCCACCCAAGGCATTGGCGCCGTGATCGCCAACCATTTGGCGGCGCTGGGCGCGCGCGTGATTGCGCTGGGCCTGGGCGAGGGCGATGGCACGCTGGATGCTGGGGTGGAGGTGCGCCAGGCCGATGTCACGCGCCAGGCCGATCTGGATGGGGCGCTCGCCGATCTGGACGAGCTCGATATCGTCTTCAACTGCGCGGGCATCATCAAGCGCGGGCTGGAGCACGATGTGGAGGTCTTCCAGCGCGTGCTGGAGGTGAACCTGACCGGCACCATGCGGGTCTGCACCGCCACGCGCGACAAGCTGCGCGGCCGGCGCGGCTGCATTGTCAACACCGCATCGATGCTGACCTTCTTCGGCGGTGGCCTGGTGCCCGGCTATGCGGCCAGCAAGGGTGGCATTGGCCAGCTGACCAAGTCGCTTGCCATTGCCTATGCGGCCGACGGCATCCGGGTGAACGCGATTGCGCCGGGCTGGATTGCGACGCCGCTGACCCAAGCGCTGCAGGACGACCCGGCCCGCTCGGGCCCCATCCTGGCACGCACGCCGCTGGGGCGCTGGGGCACACCGCAGGATGTGGCGCAGGCGGCCGTGTTTCTCTGCACGCCGGCGGCCAGCTTCATGACGGGCGTGGTGCTGCCGGTCGATGGCGGCTATATGGTGAGCTGAGGCTGACGCCCGAGAGGGCGGTGGCAGCAAGCTGTCTATCCAAAGACAAATGCCCTCGGCCAGGTGGCCGAGGGCATTTTTTTTGAGGAAGACGAACAGGTCGTCAGTCCTTGGGGCGGAAGCCAATGACCAGGCTCGACGGCACGCGGCCATCGGTGTCGCGCGGCAAGGTCTCGGTCTTGTGCATTGCGCGGACAACGGCATCGTCCCAGGCCTTGTTGCCGCTGGACTTGGTGACGCGCACGCCCACGATGGTGCCATCGGGGGCAGCGCGCACTTCCAGCTCGGCACGCGGGTTGCCCTGGATGTCATCAGGGAAGGTGATGTTGGGGCGCACCTTGGCAGCGACCTTGCCGCCATAGCCGGCCGATGGGCCGCCTTGGCCAGAGGCGCTGCCCGATGGCGTGCCACCCTGGCTGCTGCCGGCCGCACCTGCAGCGCCTGCCATACCGGCCATGCGGGCGATATTGGCCTGGCGCTGGGCTTCGGCGGCCTTGGCATCTGCTGCTGCCTTGGCTTTGGCGTCAGCAGCGGCCTTGGCCTTGGCGTCCGCTGCTGCTTTGGCTTTCGCATCTGCAGCGGCCTTGGCCTTGGCGTCGGCTTCTGCCTTGGCTTTCTCGGCCTTCTCGCGCTCGGCCTTGTCCTTCTCGGCTTTTTCCCGGGCGTCCTTTTCCTTTTGCAGGCGGTCCTTCTTGTCCTGCTCGGCCTGCTTCTTGCGGTCGGCTTCCTTGCGGTCCTTCTCCGCCTTCTCGGCCTTTTCGCGGGCATCCTTTTCCTTTTGCAGGCGTTCCTGGCGCTCCTCTTCCAGGCGATCCTTCTTGTCCTGCTCGGCTTGCTTCTTGCGCTCGGCTTCCTTGCGCTGGGCCAGCTCACGCTCCTTTTGCTCGCGCTGCTTGGCTTCCTGCTCCTTTTTCTTGCGCAGGGCAATCTCGGACTCGCGGTCGTCGTCATCCTGCACGGCCGCCACGGGCTTGGGCGTGGTCACGGTCGGGGCGGGCGCGGGGGGCGGAGGTGGCGGAACCGGGGCGGGCGGCGGCGGTGCCACGGGCGGGGGAGGTGGGGGCGGCGTCAGCGGCGCAGGCGCGGCCTGCTCATTGGTGGGCGCCCACAGCTCGGCTTCGACCGAGGGCTGGTCGCTGTCGCGCGGGTTGCGCACGGTCCACAGCAGGGCGACGACCACCAGCAAGTGGGCCGCAGCCGCCACGGTCCAGGACTTGGTCCGTGACGGAGGTTTGGGAGGGGCAAGCTGATCGCGCTCTTGACGAGGAGACATGGGCACTCTTCTTATTGGCTGCCACCAGCCACTTGCAGGGCGACACGTTTGACACCGGCCTTCTGCAAGGTCGACATGGCATCGATCACCTTCTGGTAGGCCAGGTCCTTGTCCGCCACGATGAGCATGGCGCTGTCCTCAGGCGGGTTGTCCGCTTGCCAGGCCTTGGCCCGGTCGGCCAGATCGCCGGCGGCCACGGCTTGCGTGACATTGCCGGTCTTGAGCTGGATCGAGCCGTCCTTGTCCAGCAGCACATGGGCAATGTTCTTGGTGGGCGGACGCTCGCTCTTGCCTGCCTTGGGCAGATTGATGGCGCCCGGCGTGAGCATGGGGGCGGTGACCATGAAGATGATCAGCAGCACCAGCATCACGTCGATGAAGGGCACCATGTTGATTTCGTTGACGGTGCGGCGGTTGCGTTTTCCGCGAGAGGCGACGGCCGGCATGGCTGTTTCCTTTGTATTTAGTGCGCAGCGTGCAGCGGCTGGGCACCCAGGTTGCGCTGCAAGATGTTGGAGAACTCTTCAATGAAGGTTTCTTGCTGGCTGGCGATGCGGTCAATGCCGCTGGAGAAGCGGTTGTAGGCAGTCACGGCGGGAATGGCCGCGAACAGGCCCATGGCCGTGGCCACCAGCGCTTCGGCAATGCCGGGCGCCACGGTGGCCAAGGTGATCTGCTCCATGCTGGCAAAGCCGGTGAAGGCATGCATCACGCCCCAGACCGTGCCGAACAGACCGACATACGGGGAGACCGAGCCGATGGTGCCCAGCAGCGACAGGCCCGATTCGATCTCGTCCATCTCGCGCTGGAAGCTCGCGCGCATCGCGCGGCGCGTGCCGTCGAGCAAGGTGTCAGGGTTGGTGATGTGGCGCTCGCGCAGTTTCTGGTACTCGCGCATGCCGCTGGCAAAGATGCGCTCCATTGGGCCGCAGGCTTTGACGTTGTGCATCGCGTTCTGGTAGAGCTCGTTGAGGCTGGAGCCGGACCAGAAGTCGCTCTCGAAGCTTTCATTCTTGTTCTTGATGGCTTTGAGCATGCCGACCTTGCGCAGGATCGTGGCCCAGCAGGCGACCGAGGCGGCCACCAGGATCAGCATCACGAGTTGCACCACCCAGCTGGCGTGCAAGACCAGGCTGGCAATGGACATTTCTTGGGAATTCATGAGATGGTTTGGATCAGGGATTGAGGAATTCTTGCCGGGCGCATGCTGAGGGCATCGACCCAGCCGATACGGATTGTGCCCTCACACAGCAGCTGAGGTGTATCTGTTGGTTGCTTCTGTTTTAAGAGCACGCGCTGCGCGATCTGCATCGAAGCGCGCCCCGCTTCTTGGAGCGCTGCCGTCACGATGAGTTCATCGTCCAGACGTGCAGGTTGTAAATATTTGATATGGGCTTCGCTGACCACAAACATGCCGCCCACCTGCTCGCGCAGGCGCTGCTGCTCCAGTCCCAGTGAGCGCAGCCATTCGGTGCGGCCCCGCTCCATGAACTTGAGGTAGTTCGCGTAGAACACGATGCCGCCGGCATCGGTGTCCTCCCAGTACATGCGGATCGGAAACTCAAAGGCCATGGCTATCGCCTTTCAAAGGGGCTTTATAGCGTGGCTGAAAGGTGGCGCTGCGCAGCACCCCTTGCGGGGCGACTGGCAGTGGGCAAGGCGCAGCGGTCTGCATCATCAGGCCAGCAGCTTGCGCAGCCGGGCAATGGCCTCTTGCAGCTGCTCCATCGAGTTGGCGGTCGAAAAGCGCACGAAGCGGCCGGTGTCATGGCTGCCAAAGTCGCGCCCCGGCGTGATGGCCAGGTGGGCCCGCTCCATCACCGCATAGGCAAAGTCCCAGGAGCCTTCCACGCCCAGCTTCTTGGCCGCCTGCGTGCAATCGGCCCAGGCGTAGAAAGCGCCATCGGGTGCGACCGGCACCGGCAGGCCCAGCGCTTCGAGCGCGGGGATGAAGTAATCGCGCCGGGCCTTGAACTCGGCGCGGCGGCGCTCGTACTCGGCAATGCTCTCGGGCGCAAAACAGGCCAGCGCTGCGTGTTGCGCAATCGTGCTGGCGCAGATGAACAGGTTCTGCGCCACGCGCTCGATCACCGGCACCAGGGCCTCGGGCACCACGGCCCAGCCCAGGCGCCAGCCGGTCATGTTGAAGTACTTGCTGAAGCTGTTGATCGAGATGATGTTGTCATCGATCGCGAGCGCAGTCTGGCCAAAGGCCTCGTCATAGGACAGGCCCAGGTAGATTTCGTCGATGATGGTCAGGCCGTCGCGGGCCTTGACCACCTCGTGGATGCGGCGCAGCTCCTGCGGCGCAATCGAGCTGCCCGTGGGGTTGGAGGGCGAGGCCAGCAGCACGCCACGGGTCTTGTCGCCCCAGGCGGCCTGCACCTTGTCGGCGCTCAGCTGAAAGCGCTCCTCGGCCGTCGTGGGCAGCAGCACCGCCTGGCCTTCTGCTGCGCTGACAAAGTGGCGGTTGCAGGGGTAGCTGGGGTCGGGCATCAGGATCTCGTCGCCGGCATCGATCAGCGACAGGCACACGAGCTGCAAGGCAGCCGATGCGCCGGCGGTGATGACGATGCGGCGCGCCGGCACATCGATGCCAAAGCGCTGCTTGTACCAGTCGGACAGCGCCTGGCGCAAGGGCTCGATGCCCAGCGCCGGGGTGTACTGCGTGCGGCCTTCGCCAATGGCGCGCTCGGCGGCCTGCTGCACCAGCTGCGGTGCGGTGAAGTCCGGCTCGCCGATGTTCAGGAAGATCATCGGCTCCGCGCTGCCCGCCACCTGGGCCGCCAGTGCCTGGGCGGCCTTGGCGACCTCCATCACATAAAACGGCTCAATGCGCTCGGCTCGGGTGGCGATTTTCATGGTCTTCAGCTTGGATCAGAGGGCTCCCACAGCGTTGGCGGCATATGGGCAAGCACGGAGTGTGCTATCAAAAGTATAACTGGCAGCGGCTAAGCCCTTAGAAAAACCGATGCCAGCGCGCAGGCATGGGCATCGGTGGTCAGGGCGATCAGGCCGCGTTGTTGCGGTCAGCAGTCACTTCGGCGGCGCGCAAGCTTGGGGCCAGCGCGTTGAGCACGGCGTTCACATACTTGTAGCCGTCGGTGCCGCCAAATTCCTTGGCCAGCTCGATACTTTCGTTGATGACCACGCGCCATGGCACATCCAGGCAGTGCTGGAATTCATAGACGCCAATCCACATGCAGGCATGCTCGATGGGCGAGATCTCTTCCATCTTGCGGTCCAGATGGGGCAGGATCTGCGCATTGAGCTGCTCGGCCGCCTCGATGCATCCGTGCAGCAGTGCGTCGTAGTGGGCAGCATCGGCCTTGTGAAAGCCCGCCAGATCGCGCGTGAACAGGTCGATCTCGGTGGCGCTGTTGCCGCTCAGGATGTACTGGTAGAGCGCCTGCAGCGCGAACTCACGCGAGCGGCTGCGGGTGGACTTGGAGGCGGCCTTGCGCGCGCCGGTGGAGGTCAGACCCTTGCGGGCCTGGCGCGGAGGGCGCTGGCTGGAGGAAGAGTCGCTCTGGTCGTTTTCGTTCATAGTGTTTTCAGCAGATTGGCCATCTCGACAGCGACGATGGCGGCATCGCGCCCCTTGTCGATCTGGCGGGCGATGGCCTGGGCTTCGTTTTCAGTGGTGAGGATGGCATTGGCCACGGGGATCTGGAAATCCAGGCCGATGCGGGTGACGCCAGCGCCCGACTCGTTGGCCACCAGTTCAAAGTGGTAGGTTTCGCCGCGGATGATGCAGCCCAGCGCAATCAGCGCGTCGAATTCTTCGGATTCGGCCATGGCCTGCAGTGCCACAGGCACTTCGAGTGCGCCGGGTACTTTGACATGGCGGATGTTCTCGGCTTGCACGCCCATGGCGGCCAGCTCCTGCAGGCAGGCCTGGGCCAGGCTGTCGGTGATGCTTTCGTTGAACCGGGCCTGCACAATGCCGATGGCAAGCGCGCTGCCATCCAGGTTGATGGCACTGCCTTTTTCTGCTCCAAACATGCTGCTTATTCCTTGTTGATGTATCCGGTGATCTCAAGCCCGTAGCCGGCCATGCTGGGCAGGCGGCGGGGCGCGCCCAGCAGGCGCATCTTCTGCACGCCGCAGTCGCGCAGGATCTGGGCACCGATGCCATAGGTGCGCAGGTCCATGCGGCCGCGCTCGGGCGCTTGCGCAGCACGTGCCTTGCCGTCGAACTGGCGGATCAGCTGGGAGGCGCTTTCATTGCAGTTGAGCAGCACGGCCACGCCGCAGTTTTGCTGCTGCAAATAGGCCAGGCTCGCGTCCAGGGTCCAGCTGTGCATCGCGCGGCCGCTCTCGAGCAGGTCCATCACCGACAGCGGCTCGTGCACGCGCACGGGTACATCGCTGTCCGTCTGCACGCTGCCCTTGACCAGGGCCATGTGCACCGCGTGGCTGGCATGGTCCTGGTAGAGGTGGGCGGTGAATTCGCCATGCGCCGTTTGCAGCGGGCGGCTGCTGATGCGCTCGACCAGCGATTCGTGGCGGCTGCGGTATTCGATCAGGTCGGCAATAGTGCCGATCTTGATGCCGTGCTCGGCGCAGAACAGCTGCAGATCGGGCAGGCGGGCCATGGTACCGTCGTCCTTCATCACTTCGCAGATGACGGAAGAGGGCGAGCAGCCCGCCAGGCGCGCCAGGTCGCAACCGGCTTCGGTGTGACCCGCGCGCATCAGCACGCCGCCATCCACCGCCTGCAGCGGGAAGATATGGCCGGGCTGCACCAGGTCGCTGGCCTGGGCATTGGCGGCCACCGCGGCCTGCACGGTGCGGGCGCGGTCTGCGGCAGAGATGCCAGTGGTCACGCCTTCGGCCGCCTCGATCGAGACGGTGAAAGCGGTGGACAGCGGGGCGCCATTGTTGGCGGTCATCTGGCGCAGCTGCAGGCGCTCGCAGCGCTCGCGGGTCAGGGTCAGGCAGATGAGGCCCCGGCCCCACTTGGCCATGAAGTTGATGGCTTCCGGTGTGACATGGTCGGAGGCCAGCACCAGATCACCTTCGTTCTCGCGGTCGGCTTCATCGACCAGAACGACCATGCGGCCAGCGCGCATCTCGGCAACAATGTCCTCCACCGCAGAGATCGGCGCAGGGGTCAGGGGGCTGCTCATGGAATGCCTTTAAAGAACTTGTGTCGTGTCTGCGCGCAGATCTGCGGCGCGTGAGACAGTAAAAACCCCAATTTTAGACCAGCTGCTCCCCGGCTGGGCGGCTTTGGCGCTTCTGGGGACTGGCGCAGCGGGTCAATACTCGCCACGCATCAGCACCACATTGCCATCCGGATAGGCCACGCAGGGCAGGATGCAGCCCGCTTCCTTGTCCTCGGCGCTGAGCCCGGGCCATTCGATCTCGTAGTGCACACTGCCCGATTTCAATCGACCCACACAGGTGCGGCAGGTGCCATTGCGGCAGGAGCTGGGCCAGTCCACACCGCCTTCTTCCAGCGACTGCAGCAGCGGCGTGTCTGCCCAGGCATCGACCTGGATATCTTCGTTGTCGATCTGGGCGTTGTAGAGCTCGGGGGTGATGGGCATGGGGTGTGGATCCTAAAGGCCATATCAAAACCATAGCTGCCCAGCTAAGTGTGGTAAGCACTGATGCTGGATAGCAAGGATGAGGCCAGTTTTGCTGAAATTGCGGGCAATGTAACACGCGGCTAATAAAAACATGGGCTTAGCGGGTTAAATGGCCCGCGATGCGCAGTTATCCACATGGTTGTTCAGCCATTTTCGGGATAACCCTAGCGCACCGCTGGCCGCTGGCCTGCATTGTCGCCCCCGCGTCTGTCGCCCAAGCGGCGCGCAAAGCAAATGTGAACACGTACAGTGCGAATGCATCCGGGGCTGCAAGCCTCTTCCAACATTGGGCGGCACAAGCGCCCGCATGGTGTAAAGGTGCGAACGTATGGGTTTGGATTTCAGCGACAAGGTAGCGATTGTGACGGGGGCCGGCGGCGGGCTGGGGCGTGAACATGCGTTGGCGCTGGCCCGGCGCGGGGCCAAGGTGCTGGTCAATGACCCGGGCGGCGCGGTGGACGGGCAGGGCAACTCGTCAGCGGCCGAGAAGGTGGTGCGCGAGATCGAGGCGCTGGGCGGCGTTGCCATGGCCAGCCATGCCTCGGTGACCGACTGGCCGGCGGTGCAGGCCATGGTGGCCCAGGTGGTCGAGCGCTGGGGCCAGGTCGATGTGCTGGTCAACAATGCCGGTACCTTGCGCGACAAGAGCTTTGCCAAGATGGAGATGGACGACTTCCGCGCCGTGCTGGAAGTGCATCTGATGGGCAGCGTGCACTGCTGCAAGGCCGTGTGGCCCTTTATGCAGGCGGCCCACTACGGCCGCATTCTGGTGACGACCTCGTCATCGGGCCTGTTTGGCAACTTTGGCCAGAGCAACTATGCCGCCGCCAAGATGGCGCTGGTGGGCCTGATGCAGACCCTGGCGCTGGAAGGGGCCAAGTACAACATCCATGTGAATGCGCTCGCGCCCACGGCCGCCACGCGCATGACCGATGGCCTGCTGGCGCCCGAGATGCTGCGCGCACTGCGGCCCGAGCTGGTGAGCCCGGCCATGCTGGCGCTGGTGCACGAGAGCGCGCCGACGCGGGCCATCGTCTGCGCCGGGGCCGGCAGCTTCGAGGCTGCGCACATCACAATGACGCGCGGGCTGCACCTGAGTGCTGACAGCGTACCGGTGGACGAGATGGATGCCCACCTGGCCCAGCAATGGGCCGAGCTGACCGACCGCCGGGGCGATATCGTGCCGGACAACGGTTTTGTGCAGGGCGACCTGGAAATCCGCAAGGCGCAGCAAAAGCTGCACTAAGGCGCCGGCCTGCGTTGGGTGGTTGGTCTGATCCCCCGGTGCCCCGGGGCCGGGCTTTATTGCAGTACAGAAAACAACAGCGCGGGCGATCGCTACACGTTCTTACCAAGGTGTGCTGCGGCTATCGGGCTAAATCCCGAAGCCCGGTCAGGCTGAGCGTGCAATACTCTGCCAGTCGCCGGGCAACCTGCTATCGTGCAGCCCGGCTTAGACAAGAACAACGCAGATGAACCATATCCAAGAACGCATTGATGCCATTGGCACCCAGCGCCTGCTGGGCATTGGGCGAGGCATCGAGAAAGAAGGCCTGCGCGTGAACGACGAGGGTGCGCTGGCCTTGACGCCGCATCCGGCCGCTTTGGGCTCGGCGCTGACGCACAGCAGTATCACGACCGATTTCAGCGAGTCGCAGATCGAGATCATCACCGGCGTGCACCAGGGCGTGCAGGCCTGCCTCGATGAGCTCTCCGAGGTGCACCAGTACGTCTACCAGGTTCTGCAAGCCAATGACGAGCGGCTGTGGATCTCGAGCATGCCTTGCTCGCTGCCTTCGGACGAGACCATTCCGCTGGGGCGCTATGGCACCTCGCACATTGGCCGCTCCAAAAGCATCTACCGCATGGGCCTGGGCCACCGCTATGGCCGGCGCATGCAGACCATCTCGGGCATCCACTACAACTGGTCGATGCCAGGGGTGAGCAGCGAGGCCTATTTTGGTCTGATCCGCAATTTCCGCCGCGAAGCCTTTTTGCTGCTTTATCTCTTTGGCGCGTCGCCCGTGCTCTGTCCTTGCTTTGTGCAGGGCCGCCCGCACCAGCTGCAGCCGCTGGGTGATGGCCAGGGCGCCCTGCACCTGCCCCACGCAACCTCGCTGCGCATGGGGCGCCTGGGCTACCAAAGCGATGCCCAGGCCTCGATCAGCGTCAGCTACAACGACCTCAAGGGCTATGCCGATTCGCTCTATGGCGCCTTGACCCAGCCGTATCCAGCCTATGAAAAAGTGGGTGTGATCAACCCGGGCGGCGAGTACAACCAGCTGGGCACGAGCCTGCTGCAGATCGAAAACGAGTTCTACGGCACCATCCGCCCCAAGCGCACGGTGCAGCGTGGCGAGCGCCCGCTGCATGCGCTGCGCGAGCGCGGCGTCGAGTATGTTGAAGTGCGCTTGATGGACATCAATCCGTTTGACAGCATGGGCATCTCGGCCCCGACGATGCGCTTGCTCGATGTCTTCTTGCTGCACTGCCTGCTGAGCGACAGCCCGCCCGATTCGCCCGCTGAAATCGCCGAGATGAAGCACAACCAGCACATGGTGGCCGAGCGCGGCCGCGAGCCGGGCCTGACCCTGCAGCGCCAGGGCCAGGAAGTGCTGCTGACCGACTGGGCCCAAGAGGTGCTGCAAGCCTGCCAGCCCATTGCGGCGGCGCTGGACCAGGCCCATGGCACGCAGGACTACAGCCAGGCGCTCCAGCAATCCCAGCATCTGCTGGCCCACCCGGAGCAAACTCCATCGGCCCAGGTGCTGGCGGCGGTCAGCGGGCAGTTTGGCACCTCGTTCAAGGCCTTTGGCGCCGCCCAGTCGCAATGGGCCCGCGAGCAGACCCTCGCCCGCCCCTGGAGCGATGCGCTGACGGCCAAGTACCAGCAGCGTGCGGCCGAGTCGATCAAGGCGCAAAAGGACATGGAAGCGGCGGACACGGTGCCGTTCGAAGAATGGCGCCAGTGCTATATGTCTCCCGAACACCTGGTCGTGTCTTGATAGACCTCGTGCCCTAGAGCCCGCTGCTGCGGGCTTTTTTGTTGCTGGCACGCCGCAGCGGTCGGGGGCAGAATGCAAGCGTTTGCAAGAAGCTTTGCGCTTCTGTTTTGATAGCTGTCCACGTTGGCTATCATTTGTCCGACATCTTTGGGTGTTGATTTCTCGTATTGTTCTGCCATGGCGCACTTCTCTTCCGACCGCAGCTGGCGCACGTTCAAGCGTGGCCTGCTCAACCACTATGTGCTCAACGGGCTGGAAGTGGCGCTGGGCCTCTTTCTCGTAACCACGCTGGTGCAGCTGATCTGGGGCACGCAGCATGCGGCGGCGGCCTCGGTCGGGGTCATCGTCACCATCGTGGTCGACAACCCTGCGCCGCGCCGGGGCAAGTTCTGGCGCATGCTGCCTGCCCCCTTGCTGGGGGCGCCGCTGTTTTTCATGGTGCAGCTGATGCACCAGCACCTGGTGCTGCTGGGCCTGGTGGCCGTGTTGTCCACTTTTCTGGGCTTTTTGTGGATGGCCTGGGGCAAGCGCGGCGCGCCCATTGCCATTGCGGTGGTGCTGGCCATGGTGCTGGGCATGTCGGTGCCCAAGCCGGCCGAGGGGCAGCTGCTGGCCGCAGCGGCCGAATCGACGATGTTCTTCAGCATTGGCGCGGGCATGTTCCTGGTGTATGCGGTCATCGCCAACACCTTGCTCAATTTCCGCTACCGCGTGCAGTTCATCGCCGATACCGTGCTGTCGCTCGCTGCCCTCATGCTGGAGCAGGCGCGCATGGTGCTGCCCGAGGCGGCCCGCCATGTCGGGCTGGAAGGGGAGTCGGTCGATGGCGAGGCCTATGGCGACAACCTGGCCGACCGCAATTTTGGCAAATTCTCGCGTTCAGGCCAGCCCCAGCAGCACATGGGCCAGCTGATGGCCCGGCACGCAGCCTTTGCCGACCAGCTGCAGGCGGCCCGCGACATTGTGCTGGAGAGCCCGCGCACGCCGCGCCGCCAACGCCTGGCCGGCATGCTGATGCAGATGCTGGAGATCCGCGACCACCTGCTCGCCTGCGAGCTGGACCTGGAGCATTTGCGCAAGTCGCCCGAGCAGGCGCCGATGCTGCTGGCCCAGCAGGCCATGCTGCGTGCCCTGGCGATGGAGGTGGTGCACCTGGCCGACAGCCTGCTGCTGGGCCGCAAGCCCCGCGCGATGAGCAATCTTGACGCCTTGCTGCGCCCCATGCAGATGGCCAGCAAGCTGCCCGCGCAGCGGCTCGAAGAATCGCTGCCTGACCACTACGACACGGACGTCTCGCCCCAGGCACTGTCACGCGAGCTGAGCGAGCGCATTGTGCGCATCCATGAAGAGGTCAACCGCTTGATCGGCCTGGGCCGCGACGAGGTCGAGCCCGATCTGGCCGTGGTGCGCGCGAGCTGGCAGATGTTTGTCAGCCCGACGGCCTGGTCCTGGACGCCATTCAAGGGCCTGATGAGCTGGGATGCGCCTCCGCTGCGCCATGCGATCCGCGCGGCGCTGGCCATTGCGGTAGGCTACCTGGTGGTGCAGGTCCTTCCCTGGAATGCCCATGCCTACTGGGTGCTGCTGACCATTGTGGTGGTGCTGCGCGGCAGCCTGGCGCAGACCCTGGAGCGGCGCACGGTGCGGGTGCTGGGCACTTTGCTGGGCTGCGTGGCGGCGCTGGCGATTTTGTCGGCGCATCTGTCGCCGCTGGGTTTGATTCTGTGCCTGACGCTGGCCCAGGGCGTAGCGCACGGGTTTGCGCTGCGCCGCTACCTGTTCACCGCGATGGGTGCGACGGTGCTGGGACTGGTGCAGGCGCATATGCTGCATGCCGGAGGCAGCACCACCTTCCATATGTTCGAGCGCGTGGTCGATACCTTGATCGGCACCGGCATTGCCTGGGCCTTTGCCTATGTGCTCCCGTCCTGGGAGCGCTCGCAGCTGCCGGCGCTGGTGCAGCGGGTGCTCAAAGCGCAGGCCGCGCATGCCAGCACGTCGCTGGCGGTGGACCAATTGCAGGCCGTGGACAACGCCCCCGAGCTGGCCTGGCGCCTGGCGCGGCGCGAAGCCTATGACAGCCTGTCCGCGCTGATCCAGGCCGTTGACCGCTCACTGAAAGAGCCGCGTGCCGTGCAGCCGCCGCTGCAGGCGCTCGAGCTGTTCCAGGCCCATTGCTACCAGCTGCTGGGCCAGATGTCTTCGGTCAAGATCATGCTGATGATGCGCCGGGGCCAGACGCCGTCGCCGTTTGCGGTGCAGCAGCTCCAGGACACCGCTGCCACCATCGATGCCTGCCTGCTGCAGGCGCCGCCGTTGCCGGCCGCTGGCGATGCCGAGGCCCAGCGCCCCGCCAAGATGCCCGCTCCCGAGCGCGTGCCCGGCCCGGAAGACCGCGACCAGCTCATTCCCTGGCTGATGCGGCGCCTAGCCACGGCGCGCATTCTGGCCGGCCAGCTGCAGCAGGATGCCGTGCAGATCCGCCAGCTGCTGGCGCGCGAGGAGACCTTGCCGCCGGTGCAAGCAGAACCGGTTCAGGCGCAGTCCACTTGAGCGTGAAAAATGATGGAGGGCTTAGAGTCGCTAACACGACCCAGCAAACCGAAGGTTTGCGGTTGAGACTAGGCGCCGAGCCGCAGGCAGTACAGTAGTGCGACAAGGCTCGGCAACGACGTATCAAGGGTTGTGTTAGGTTCTATGTTTTTCGTCAAGCAGCGTTGGGCAGCAATTGTTCCGGATTGAAGGTTTCCTGGCTCTTCCAAATGGCAAATGCCACCCGTAAAAGCTTGCGAGCCAGGATCACCATTGATTCCGTTGTTGAGAAGCCTTTGGCCCTGATTTGGGTGTACAAAGGCTTGAGAGCTTTGCTGTGACTGGCTGCGAATGCGGCCAGGTACATCTGCCTGCGCAGCAGAGCCGGGCCTCGCTTGCTCAGGCACCTGCGTCCTTTTTTGGTGCCTGAATCATTCGCTCGCGGATCAAGTCCGCTATAAGCAACCAGTGCATCTGAGTTGGCAAAGTGCACGCGGCTGAGCAACTCGGTGAGCAAAGCTCCCATTTGTGGGCCAATGCCTGTGATGGTCTGCAGCCGCACACAGCCTTGTTGCATCACCTCGACCTTGGCAATCAAATCAATGACCTGCCTGTCCATTGCTGCAATCAAATCCTTGAATGACTGCATCAGTTGAGTCAAGTGCTCTTGAGGCAGAGGTGTATCTTTGAGCGTTTGCTTGATTGCCGCCTGATGGGTACTGACTTGTGCGCGCCGGGTCAACAGCGCATGTAACTGCTGCTGTACTTTTGTGCCCGGCTGCCATGGATACAGGTTTTGGAAGTGCTCCTGCACGTAGCGGCGGATCACGACACAGTCGAGGGCATTGCTCTTGGCTCTTGCACCAAGAGCTTTGGCGTAGAAATACACATCCCGTGCATTGAGCACATAGACCATGAGGCCCGCTTGTAAGGCAAGCTGCGCAAGTAACAGGTGATAGCGCCCGGTGGACTCCATGGCAATACAGCAATCTCTGGGCAGTTGGGCTAGCCAGCGCGTGATATGCGCGAGGTCATTGACTACGCTCAGAGGGGGCAAGTCATCTACGCTGATAACCAGTTCTGATTTGGAGACATCCACTCCAATGAAGCTTGTTTGCATAAAAGCACCTCCAACAAAGACAATGGTCCAGTCGGGGTGCTGCTCCACCTTGTGCGTTGGCTTGCCTTCAGATCGGCAGTCATGCAGCCTGAGGGCCGCGTGCTGCTCAGTTCCTTATCGACGCTATGAGGTGGGGTGGGAGGGGTCTAACACGGTCGGTCTGCGCTAACAGCCGATAGCGGCTCTAGTCCCTCACCCCGACACCTCTAAACATACAAGCGACTCTTAGGACTGCAGCGCCTCGAGTGCGCATTCCTGCCAGTACATCGCCGCGGCAAAAAAACCTTCCCAGACGCAGCCATTGCAGCCCCGGCCGCAGCAGGTGGTGGGCGCGGCTGGGGGCTCGCGCAGGCTGATCTGGCGGGCGCTGGCGCTGGCCTGCAGCGCGGCAAAGCACTGGCGCGCCTCGCGCAGGCTGGCCAGCGGCTGGAGGCGGAGGACGGCAGCGTTCACTGCTCGGGACGGGGTGGCACGGCTTTGCGGCGCAGGCCAAAGCGCAGCACAAAAGCCGCGCCCAATACCAGGGAAAACCAACCCACTGCCGGGGCCTTGGCGAAAACTCCCTGCACAATATCGCCCTGAGCGACATAGGGCGAGACCACAATCACCAGCCCTATCAAGACCAAGATGATGCCTTTGATGAGCAGGTCCTGATCGGATTTGCGCTGCGCATCCCACTGGCGTTGAGATAAAGAAGACATGGCAGCATTATCCGGCACAGCACGCCTGCCTGCCATTCCCCCCGAAAGCAAGAGTATGAGTATCCAATGGTTCCCCGGGCATATGCACCTGACGCGCAAGCTGATTGCCGAGCGCATCAAAGACATCGATGTGGTCATCGAGGTGCTCGATGCACGCATGCCTGGATCGAGTGCCAACCCGGCGCTGACGGAGCTGACCGGCCACAAGCCCACGCTCAAGATCATCAACAAGCAGGACATGGCCGATGCCAGCCGCACGGCGCTGTGGGTGGCCTGGTATGAGGCCCAGCACGAGACCAAGGCCCTGCCGCTCGATGCCAGCGAGCCGGCCCCGGCCAAGCGCCTGGTGGAAGCCTGTCGCCAGCTGGCACCCGGGCGCGGCGGCCTGGCCAAGCCCATGCGGGTGCTGATCTGCGGCGTGCCCAATGTGGGCAAGTCCACCCTGATCAACAGCATGAGCGGCAAAGGCCAGGCCAAGGCCGGCGACGAGGCCGGTGTGACCAAGGACGAGCAGCGCATTGTGCTGGCCGATGATTTCTACCTCTGGGACACGCCCGGCATGCTCTGGCCCAAGATCATCGTGCCCGAGTCGGGCTACAACCTGGCGGCCTGCGGATCGGTGGGGCGCAATGCCTATGACGACGAGCTGGTGGCGCTGGAGCTGCTGCTGTACCTGCAAAAGCACTACCCGCGCCAGCTGGACGAGCGCTACAAGCTGGGGCTCGAAGATGCGGACATCGCTGCGCTGAGCGATGACGAGCTGCTGACCTTGATTGGCAAGAAGCGCGGCGCAGTGATGGGCGGCGGGCGCATCAACATGCAAAAGGCCGCTGAGCTGCTGATCACCGACTTTCGCACCCAGATGCTGGGCCGCATCACCGTCGAGACGCCGGCAGAGTTTGAGCAATGGCGGGCGGCTGGCGAGGCGGCCGAGGCCTTGCAGCAAGCCAAGAAGGCAGAACACGCCAAACACCGCAAGGCAGGGCGCAAGCGCTACTGATCTGCGCGGCAGGCTCGCGCTGGCTGGGGCGCTGCTGGCAGGTTGCTGCCTTTTATGCGCACAAAGCCGCTCAAAAGCGGCCAAAGCCAGCGGTTGCTGTGGGCTTTTATGCAACAAGCGGTATATGGTCCTTGCATTCTTGAGAAATAACCGCTATAGTTCACCCTTCGTCTTCTTATCGCTGCAGCAACGAATGACCTTCTGCAGCGCACCATTGGGAGTTTTTGCTATGTCCTGTTTCATGTTCAACCCTCTCCACTGAACACGGTTTCTGCCCCGGCTAAACCATGTTCATATGGTTTAGCCTTGGCCCAGATCGCCGCCTGCACCACTGCAGCCGGGATCGACAAAAGCCCTGGCTACTTCGCCGGGGCTTTTTGTTTCGGGGTTTTGCTGCGCCCGCCGTCAGGCCATAGGCGCGCCAGGCCCCTGAGGAACCGCACAGATGAGTGCAAAAACGGTTTCCCGTGCCTTTGAAGAGGGCCGGGTCAAGGCTTTGCGCCGCATGAAGCAACCTATTGCGTTGCTGATCGTGGCCGATTCCACTCCTTTCAACCCTGTTGCCAAAGCCATGGCCCAGCGGCGTCTGTCCGGCGCTGCGGGCAAGCACATTCGCAGCCAAGGCGCCCAGCGCCGTGCCGACCGGATGGCCTTGCAACAGATGACCCGCAAAGCCGACCATGGGGATTGAGCGGCTGCGCTGGATGAAAAGACAGCACAACATGAAAGAAATGAAAACCTCCCCGGAGCTATTGCTTCGCGTACAGATGCATGAGCGTCAGCAAAACCTGCAGGCCATTGCGGCCCAGCTGAAAACCGAATTGATCGGTATTGATGACGTGATTGACCGTGTGATGGGCGCCGTGCGCGCCTGGTACGTGATGCCCCAGCTCATTACCCGCCCTGTGATTGTGTGCCTGTGGGGATTGACAGGCACGGGCAAGACCCAGCTGACGCGCCGCCTGGCGCAGCTGCTGGGTTTTTATGATCGCTTTGTCGAAGTCCAGATGGACGGCTTCAGCCAGAACGGTGACAGCTATGGCGCATCGACCATCTCCGGCACGCTCGAGAGTGCGGGGCTGGTGGAAGGCGCGCCCGGCATCCTGGTGCTCGATGAGTTCCAGCGTTACCGCACCGTGAGCAGCCGGGGCGATGACAGCAAGGTCGAGCGCTTCCAGGATGTCTGGGCCTTGTTGTCGGATGGCAAGCTGCCGCCTGCCTTGTCGGAGCTGCACAGCATCGAGCGCAAGCTGGCGGACGCGCTCTATGACGCCGAGCGGGCCGAAGAAGACGACGCGCAGGAGCGGCGTAAAAAGCAGCAGATGCGCTACAAGATCGATGCCTGGGACGCGCAGGCACTCAAGCGCAGCTTGAAGCTCGATGCGCCCTTGCTGGACATCATGCAGTGGAGCAATGACTACATTCACCAGCTGCTGGTCCAGTTTCGCAGCTCCCAGCAATCCTGGGAGACCGATTACAGCCGGCTGCTGGTCTTTGTCTGTGGCAATCTCGACGAGATGTACACGGAGACGGCCAGCCGCGTCGAGGACTGCGACACCGATGCCGACATTTTCCACCGGCTCACAAGCCGCCTGTCGCTGATCGATGTCAAGCGCGCCTTGGCCGAGCGCTTCAAGCCCGAGCAGATTGCCCGGCTGGGCAACCAGCATGTGATCTACCCGTCGTTCAGCCGCTCGGCCTACGAGCAGCTGATTGCGACGACGGTGCAGCACTATGTGCAGGGGCTTGAAGCCAATTGCGGTCTGCGCTTTGTCATCGGCAGCGATGTGCTCGCGCAGATCTACCAGAACGCGGTGTTCCCCACTCAGGGCACGCGGCCGCTGTTCTCGTCGGTGCACACGATCTTGTCGAGTGCGTTGGTCGATGCAGCGCTGTGGGCGCTGGAGCAGGGCGCGCAGGCCGGCCAGCCATTGCAGGTGCAGATGGCCGCTGGCGCGGCGCAGCTGCAGGTGCAACTGCCACTGCCAGGTGCGCCAGAGGTGCTGCAGCAGTGCTTTGCGGTTCCGCTGGATCTGAACAAGGTCAAGCAGCGCACCAGCGCGGATTTTCGCGCGCTGCTGGCGGTGCATGAGGCCGGGCACGGCCTGGTCTATGCGCTGCTGTATGGCCGCACGCCGCAGGAGCTCAAGATCAATATTGCGACTTTCGAAGGCGGCTACAACAGCTTTACCGAGCTGCAGGCGACATCGCGGCGCAATATGCTGGACATGGTCTGCGTGGGCCTGGCCGGCCGCGCGGCCGAGCGCCATGTGTTTGGCCAGGAAGCCTGTACCACCGGCGCCGAGCAGGATATCCGGCAGGCCACGGCGGATGCGGCGCGCTACCTGCGCCACCTGGGCTTTGGTGCGCGTCTGTCGCGCACCGATGTGGCCCAGGAGCCTGGCGACAACACCAATACCGAGGTGGGGCCCAGCAATGCCGGTATCGAAGCCTTGCTGCAAGCGCAGATGCTGCGTGCGCAGGACCTGCTGGTGCAGCACAACGCCTTGCTGATGGCGATGACCGCCTTGCTGCTGCGCGAGGGTCTGATCAGCCCGGCCGCAATGGCGCAGCTGTGTGCCGAGCATGGCCAGGTGGTGCAGGCCAGTGCGGCGCAGATCCCGGATGCGGCTGAACAAAAATGGGTGCTGGAGCCCTATGCCGATATGCTGGCCAAGCACGACCAGCGCCCGCGCATGGCCTGAGTGCGCGAGCTGTTCAGCTACTTTTTACGCCGCCTGTTGCAAAACAGGCGGCGTTTTTTTATGGGCGCGGATGGCGCCCATTACAGCTACTGAGCCTTGGCGGGCGTGCTTGCAGGCACTGCGCTGCTGGCAGCGGCTGCAGCCTCTGCGCCCTTGCCGGTCAGCTGCCGCACCGTAAAGCCCTGCTTTTGCAGCAATTGCAGCAGGTTGTTGTCGCCCACCATGTGCAGCAGGCCCACGGCGATGAAAAGCTGCGGTTGGGCCGCCATCATGGCCGGCAGCCGCTCGGCCATGCGCTGGTTGCGCGTATCGAGCAGGGCCGCTTGCATGCCCACATCGCCCAGGCATTGGCAGGTCTGCATCAGCTGCTCCAGCGCAGCCAGGTCACCGCTTTCCCAATACTCGGCCAATTTCTGGGCGACCTGGCGGTTCTTGCCGCTGTCGATGTCGTCGAGCGCCTTGCGGATGTCGTCGGGTGTGGCCAGCTGCGCGGGCACACCATCGCCACCCAGGCCCATGGCCAGCAGCTGCTCCTGCGCCGTCTCGATGGCCTGCACCGGTTTGCCCACCGCATGGGCCATGGCCGCCAGGTTCAGGTCGATGCCGTAGGCCGGGTGGTAGCCGCTGCGTGCCATGTCCTGCATACCGAGCGCGATCAGGCGGGCCAGGGTGGCGGCATTGGTTTGCCAGGTGCTCTGGTCCACACAGGATTCAAAGGCCATGCGACCCATGCGTGTCTGCAGCTCGGGGTTTTGGCGCATGACCAGCTTTTGCCGGTCATTGTCTTCGCGCATCGCCTGGGTCAAGGCCTGCAAGGTGGCGGGGTCCACCGGGTCGAGCTCCAGCGCAATGGCGGGGGCCCCGCGCAGCGCTTGTGCGGTGCGCGGTCCGGGAAAGATCCAGGGCAGCTGGCCCACATGGATGCTGCCCCAGAGATAGGCGACCGTATCGCCTTTGCGCAGTTGCCACAGCACGCCCCGGTCCGGATGCGGCTTGCGCGATTCCGCCTGGTAGACCGCCGGATCTTTGACGGCTGGGGCCGGGCAGGAGGGGTTATCCGCTGGTGCCAGCTGCGGTGCTGGCGCGGCTGCAGGCGTGCGTGCCTGGGCCGCATGGCCGCCAGCGAGCAAGGCCAGGCCCAGCAGCAGCTGTGGCAGCAGGCGCAGGCCGCGTGCGGGGTGGTGGGGGAGAAGCGAGAGGGGTGCTGAATGCTGCAAAACGGGCTCCAGATCATGGCCGCAAGGCTTGCGGTGATGCGAGCCCTTGCGGCGATTAACGCTTAGCGCTGTGCCTGGGTCGCAAACCAGCGGCGTGCCAGGCGATCCCAGAACTTGGCGCCCAGGGCGATATTGTTGTCGTTGAAATCATAGCCCGGGTTGTGCAAGCCAACGCCGGGCTGGCCATCGGAGCCGTTGCCGATCCAGCCATAGGCACCGGGTACTTCTTCGAGCATGAAGCCAAAGTCCTCGGCTGTCATCGCCGGCAGCACATCGGTGTGGGCGTTGGTGTTGCCAACCATCTCGCGCATCACCTCGCCCATGAACAGCGCCTCCTTGCGGTGGTTGGTCGTGTTGGGGTAACCGGGCTTGATGATCACTTCGGCGCTGGCAAAATGCGCCTCGGCGATGTGGCCGGAGACCCGGTGCAGGCCGTCGATCAGGAACTGCTGCGAGGCCAGCGTCAGGTTGCGGCAGGTGCCGTAGATACGGGCCTCATCCGGGATGATGTTCTCCACCGTGCCCGACTCGATCTTGCCCACGGTCAGCACCGCAGCATCCAAGGGATCAGTGCCGCGCGAGACCAGGGTCTGCAACTGGCCGACGATGGAGCAGGCCACCGGGATCGGGTCCACTGTCGTATGGGGCAGTGCCGCATGGCCGCCCCGGCCACGCACCACAATCTCAAAGCGCAGCGCAGCTGCCATGATGGGCCCCACGCGCACCCCCATCTGGCCCTGCGGCAGCGCGGGCCAGTTGTGCAATGCAAACACGGCCTGGCAGGGGAACTGGGTAAACAGCCCGTCCTGCATCATCGCGCGCGCGCCTGCGCCGCCTTCTTCACCGGGTTGAAAGATCAGGTGCACCGTGCCATCGAAATCACGCCGGCCAGCGAGCAGCTCAGCGGCCCCCATCACCATCGTCGTGTGGCCGTCGTGGCCGCAGGCATGCATGCGGCCCGGGTACTGGCTGATGTGGCCAAACTGGTTGGTTTCCTGCACCGGCAGCGCATCCATGTCGGCGCGGATACCGATGGCAGGCCCGGGGTTGGCGGCATCGCGCCCCTGGCCGTAAATGCTGGCCACAATGCCGGTGGTGCCCAGGCCCCGCACCATGGGGATGCCCAGCGCCGTCAGATAGGCCGCGATCTTGTCGGCGGTGCGGTTTTCTTCGTACTTCAGCTCCGGGTGCATGTGCAGATCGCGGCGAAATGCAGTGAGCTGGTTGATGTTGGGGGCGTTGTCTTGGTCGAGGTACATGGTTTCTCTCTCGTGTCGGTGCAGGCGGCCACTGACCGCCATGCCGGAACTGCAAGCCTACCATTGTCCTCCTGTCTGCCCGGAGTGTCTGCGCGACAGTGTCTGGCGGGAAGCTCTGGGCGGGAAGCTTCGGGCCGCCCCTTTATGCCGCGTCGGTGGCAGAGGCCACGGCGCCCGGATGCGACAATCTGCGGTCCGCCAGCAGGGCCGCCACATTGAGCAGGGCCAGCACCGTGCCAGCGATGCAGGCACCCGTCCAGCCGCCGTGGTGCCAGGCCCAGGCGCCGATGGCCGAGCCAGCCGATGCGCCGATAAAGTAGCCCGTCATATAGCAGGCGTTGATGCGCGAGCGCGCCTCGGGTGCCAGGCGGTAGATGACGTTCTGGTTGCAGATGTGGGTGCCTTGCAGCGCCAGCTCGATCACCAGCATGCCGACGATGAACAGGAACACCGAATGCTGGCTGTACCACAGCAGCGCCCAGTTGACGACCAGCAGCAGCACCGAGAAGGCGGTGGTCGGGCGCTCCAGGCCTTTGTCGACCAGGCGGCCCGCGGCATTGGCCATCAAGGCGCCGGCTACACCCGACAGGCCAATGAGGCCGATCGACGAATCGCTCAGGCCGTGCTCGGGGCCGCCGAGCATCAGGGCCATCGTCGAGAACAGCACACTGACCGATGCAAAGGCCAGGCCCCCCAGCAAGGTGCGGGTGCGCAGGCGGGGCTGGGTGCGTATCAAGGTGGCCATGCTGCCCAGCACCTGGCCATAAGGCAGGCGTGGGCCGCTGTGTGCCACCTTGGGCAGCACCCGGTAGAGGGCCAGCGCCACCAGCACCATCGCGATGCCGCCCGCCTTGTAGACCAGGCTCCATCCGCCCACGGCCGACAGGAGTCCGGCGACTGTGCGCGAGAGCAAAATGCCGGTGAGCAGGCCGCTCATCACCAGGCCGACGGCGCGGCCACTTGACTCACGCGGGGCCAGGCTGGCGGCCATCGGCACCAGCACCTGGGCCGCGACCGAGAAGAGACCCGTGACCAAGGTGCCCAGCACCAAGGCTGTGAACGGTGAGGGCATCAGGCCGGCAAAGCCGCTGACCAGCAGGCCGATCGCCGCGAGCAGCATCAGGCCCACGGTCAGTTTGCGGCGCTCGAGCATATCGCCCAGCGGCACCAGAAACAGCAGGCCAATCGCATACGACACCTGCGCGCAGGTGACCAGAATGCCGGCCGTGCTCTCGCTCACCTGCAGCGCATGGGCGATGGAGTTGAGCAGCGGTTGGTTGAAGTAATTGGCGCCGGCGCAGAGGCCGCAGGCTGTGGCCATCAGCAGCAAGACGGCAGGGCTGAGCGTTGCAGCAGGCGCTGCCGAGGAGGGTGCGGCGGCAGAGGTTGTTGTTTGTTTATTTTTCACGGGGCGAGTGTGCGCGCATCCGAAAAACAATGTGCACCCTTGGTCTTGGCGCAGCTGCTAGGCTTGCCGCGACCAGGCCGGGTTGCGCAGCAGCGCCTGCCATTGCTGCAGGCTGGGGTGCGATTGCGGCACGGACATGCCCGCTGTGGGTTCTGTGTGCCGGAACTGCAGCCCACTTTCAATATGCAAGGGTGCCTGCGTATAGGGGTGCTGCAGCGACAGCGACCAGGCATGCAGCCACAGCCGCTGCAGGCCCAGACGCTCGGCCCACCAACGGTTCAATGGGCCCTTGCCATGCGTGGCATCGCCAATGATGGGGTGGGCGATGTGCTTGAGGTGGCGGCGGATCTGGTGGCGGCGCCCGGTGTGGGGTGTCGCCTGGACCAAGGACAGCCGCGTGCCGGCAAAGCGGCTGTCATAGGCCTCGGCGTGTTCCAGCCTCGCCAGGCGCGCAAAGCGGGTCCGGGCCGGCTGGGCGGGCGCGTCCTCAGGCGCATCATCGGGGCGCAGTGCATGGTCGACCTCCGCTTGCAGCGGCGCCCAGCCGCGCACCATCGCCAGGTAGCGCTTGTCGATCTGGTGGTTCTCAAACTGGCTGCGCGTGCGGCTGGCGGCCTCGGCATGCAGCGCCAGCAGCAGCACGCCGCAGGTGCCCTTGTCGAGCCGGTGCAGCGGAAACACATGCTGGCCGATCTGGTCGCGCAAGGTCTGCACGATAAAGCGCGTCTCGCCTGCGTCCAGGCCCGTGCGGTGCACCAGCCAGCCGGCAGGTTTGTAGATGGCCACCAGGTGCTCGTCGCGCCACAGCAGGGGCAGGGGGCAGTCCTGCGCATGGGTATGCGCAACAGCAGGGTCGATGGCGAAAGACATGGGTGGGCGGGCTGGTGAAACGATGTTGCAGGCGTGATCAGCTATGGATTTTATAGTGGCCGTGCCTCAAGACCTCTTGGACCACAGCCCAAACAACAGCATGCCCACCAGCATCGCCGCACTGAAGATCGCCGCCGAGCCCATGCCCGCCGCCGTGCCCAGCAGTGCCGGGCCTGGGCAGTAGCCGGCCAGGCCCCAGCCGATGCCAAATAGCGCCGAGCCGATCAGCAGCGGTGCATCAACCGCTTGGCGTGCAGGCAGCTGCATGGGCTCGCCCAGCAGGCTGCGGCTGCGCCGGCGCGCCAGTGCAAAACCGGGCAGACCCAGCGCTATCGCGCCGCCCATCACCAGCGCCAGCGACGGGTCCCAGGGGCCTGCCAGATCGAGAAAAGCCAGCACCTTCTGCGGATCGGCCATGCCGGACACCAGCAGGCCCAGGCCAAAGACCAGGCCTGCAAGGGCCGCGATCAGGATAGTCATCATGCTCTCCTTATAGAAGGTGGCGCACTACAAACACCGTCGCGAAACCGGTGGCCATAAAGACCAGGGTGGCCACCAGGGAGCGCAGCGACAGGCGGGAGAGCCCGCAGACCCCATGCCCACTGGTGCAGCCCGAACCCAGGCGCGTGCCTATGCCCACAAGCAGGCCGGCCAGCACCAGCAGTGGCCAGGCTGCAGAGCTGCTGGCCGCTGGCAAGGGCGCAAACCACTGGTAAATCCATGGGGCTGCCAGCAGGCCAAGCACAAATGCCAATCGCCAGGCGCCGCGCTGCAGGCGTGGCGGCAGCAGTGCGGCCACGATGCCGCTGATGCCCGCAATACGGCCATTGAACAGCACCAGTAGCACGGCAGCCAGACCAATCAAGGCACCGCCTGCGAGGGCGGCCAGGGGCGTAAAGGCAGACAGATCGAGCGACATGGGCGACTTCCTTGACGTGAACGATGCGGTGGGGTTTCAGGCTGCCGGGCAGTACTGGGCGTACAGCGTCTGCAACAGCGCCAGCAGGCGCGCATCGGCCACCTGGTAGAAGATGTTCTTGCCCTCGCGCCGGGTGCTGACCGCGTTTTCGCGCCGCAACACGGCGAGCTGCTGCGACAAGGTGGGCTGCGCAATGCCCAGCTGCGCCTCCATATCGCTGACGCAGCATTCGCCTTGGCTCAGGAGGCAGAGCAGCAGCAAGCGGTCCTCATTGCCCAGAAGCTTGAGGGCAGAGACGGCATGGTGCGCTGCCTCGCGCATGGCGTCGGGCGAAGGGGAGGCCTTGGTTTTTGCAGACATGGGAAGAAGGCTTGGACGCAGCAGGCTTGCCGAAAAGGAGGATTTTTATTATATTAAAAGATATATTGTTTTGTGTGAATGTGTTTTGACCATGCGCTCTGCCCCTTCTTTTGGCGTTCAGGCATTTTTTGACGAGGTGACCGGCACCGTCAGCTATGTGCTGCACGATGTGGCCAGCCGCGAGGCGGCAGTCATCGACCCGGTCTGGGACTTTGATGCCAAGAGCGGCCGCACCAGTACCGCATCGGCCCAGCGCATCGCTGATTACCTGGATGCCGAGCGGCTGACGCTGCGCTGGGTGCTGGAGACCCATGCCCATGCAGACCACCTGTCTGCGGCCCAGTGGCTGCGCAGGCAGATGCCCGCAGGCGCGGTGCGCATTGCCGCGCCGGTGGTGATTGGCCAGCAGATCACGCAGGTACAAAAAGTGTTTGGCGGCATCTACGGCATGGAGGGCTGCATCGCACCGCAAGGCGCAGACTTTGACTGCCTGCTGCGCGATGGCGATGTGCTGGCGCTGGGGGCCACTCGCATCCGCGCGCTGGGTGTGCCCGGCCACACGCCGGCGGACCTGGCCTATGCGGTGGAAGAGGGCGGTGCTGCGGCAGGCGCAGTGGCCGCCATTTTTGTCGGCGACACCTTGTTCATGCCCGATGTGGGCACAGCGCGCTGTGATTTCCCTGGCGGCGATGCCCATGCGCTCTACCGCTCGATTGGCCGGCTACTGGCGCACCCGCCAGAGACGCTGCTCTATGTCTGTCACGATTACCCGCCAGCCGGCCGCGCTGCCGCTTGGTGCAGCACGGTGGCCGAGCAGCGTGCGCACAACATCCATGTGCACGAGGGTGTGGACGAGGCCGCTTTTGTCGCGATGCGCGAGGCGCGCGATGCAACGCTGGCGATGCCGCAGCTGATGCTGCCCTCGGTGCAGGTCAATATCCGCGCCGGGCGCCTGCCCGATGCCGATGCGCAGGGCCGGCGTTTTCTCAAGCTGCCAGTCGATGCGCTCTGAGGGAGCGTTGAGGTTTGGTCTTAGAGCCGGTAACACGACCCAGCGAATCGAAGGTTTGCGGTTGAGACTAGGCGTCAAGCCGCAGGCAGTACAGGCGTACGACAAGGCTTGGCGCAGCCGGCGAGGCTACGACGTATCAAGGGTTGTGTTGGCGGCTCTTAGCGGCCCGCAGACTGGTGCTGCGCGTCTTCGAAGCGGTTCACTTTCCACAGGCTGGGGAAGAGCCGCGTCCACAGCCCCACCACCAGGAGCGAGCACAGGCCGCCCGCCACCGCTGCGGGAACTGCGCCCAGCAGGGCAGCGCTGCTGCCAGCGCGGAATTCACCCAGCTCATTGGACGAGCCGATAAACAGCATGTTGACGGCATTGACGCGGCCGCGCATGTTGTCGGGCGTGGCAAATTGCAGCAGCGATCCGCGTACATAGACACTGACCATGTCGGCCGCGCCAGCGACGGCCAGCGCCAGGCAGGACAGCCACAGCCAGTGCGACAGCGAGAACACCAGGTTGGCAATGCCAAACACGGCCACGGCCAGCATCATGCGCCGGCCCACCTGGGTGCCAAAGGGGCGGCTGCTGAGGTAGAGGCCGGCGCAGACTTCGCCCATCGCCATGGCGCTGCGCAGCAGGCCCAGGCCTTCGGGTCCGGTGTGCAGCACCTCATGGGCGTAGATGGGCAGCAGCGCCACCACGCCGCCCAGCAGCACGGCAAACAGATCGAGCGAGATGGTGCCCAGCACCATGGGGCGGCCAAAGATAAAGCGGATGCCCGCGCCAAAGCGCTGCCAGATCGTGTCGCGCGCGGCGCCTGGCTCGGCAGCGGCCTTGGGCGCCGCATACAGCACCTGGACGCGCAGCAGTAGCGCGGTGCCAATTGCAAAGGCCAGCATGCAGACCGCATAGGTCCACACGGCCCCGCCAGCGGCGTACAAAAAGCCGCCCAGCATCGGCGCGCCAATGGCCGAGCAGCGCATTACCACGCTGTTGGTGGCAATGGCCTTGGGCAGCAGCGCCATCGGCACCAGCTGCGGCAGCAGGCTTTGCAGCGATGGGCCCGAGAAGGCGCGCGTGGCGCCATACAGCACCAGCACCGCATAGATGCCTGCGACCCCGGCATGGCCATGGCCCGACAGCCACAGCAGCAGCGCGCTGCAGACACTGCCCAGCGCCCAGCTGGTGGCCAGCACCTTCTTGCGTGGCAGCCGGTCGATCAGCTCGCCGGCAGGCAGCAGCAGCAGGAGCATCGGGATGAACTGCGCCAGGCCGACAAAGGCCAGCGCCATGGGGTTGCGCGTCAAGTCATAGACCTGCCAGGCGACGACCACGGCCTGGATCTGGGTGGCACCCACGGCAAAGACGCGCGCGATCAGAAAAACGAGAAAGCCGCTGTGCTGGTCGCGCAGCAGCGGCGGAGGGGCGGAGTGGGTGGTCGCTGGCATGGGGTGGGGCGCAGCCTGCGCTGGTGCAGCTGCTGCAACCGCAATATGGTTGTAGGTGTTTGTGGCGCCATTCTGCCATGCCTGCTCAACTCTTATATAAGAGTTGGGCTTATCCATGCGGCAAGCAGGGCATGCCCAAAAGCGGGGCATGTGCGCAACGGCGCTGCGATGCGCGCATTGCGCCAATGCGGGCTGCAAAAACCAAACCCCCTGTCACCGCTGTGGGGCGACTGGGGGTTGGTGATGTGGATGTAGCTTGAGGCCTCTAACTGGCAATAGCTGCGAGCTGCCAGACCTCAATGTCAGCTGAGTAAGCGGGCGCTGTCAGCAGCACCCGCCGGGGCCATCAAGGGGCCTTGGCGGTCTCGACCGTCAAGTCCAGTACATAGGCGTAGCGCGACGCGTCCGCTGGCGGATTGGCAATGGTGTAGCGCTTCACGCGCAGCACATTGCTGTAGCCGGGTTCGTGCTGGTAGCCTTCGATATTGCCGTAGAAATGCTGCCAGTCGCCGGCCACGGTCTTGCGGCCGTTGCTGTCATAGCGCAGCTCACGCACCTGCAGGCATTGCACGCCCTTGGCCACGCCGTGGCTGCAAGGCTTGGTCTGGGGGGCCACTTCATAGAACATGGTCTCCCCGGCGCTGCCGTACTTGGTGGCGTTGGTGGGCACCGACTTCAGCAGCCAGCGGCTGCCATCGTTGAACTGCAAGGTCAGGCGCGGGGCGTTGCTGTCCTGCGTGATGCGCAGGCTCTCGGCGCGTGTGATCTGTGCGCTCACTGCCTGCTCGAGCTGCATCAGTGGGGGCTCACACGCCATCATCGTGCCAATCGGGTTGGTGATGCTGATCTTGTCGCCATCGAGCTGGTAGCCCGCGCCCATCACATTGCAGAGGTTGCCGATGCTCACGCGGTGTGCTGTCTTGGCATCGCCGCTGAAGCCCAGGCGCAGCACCTTCTTGGGGGCCAGTGCGGTGAAGGCGGGCAGCGGACGGCCGGACTGGTCTTCGGCGCGCTCCAGGTCCCAGTGGTAGGACTGCAAGGTCTTGTCGGTGGCAGATACGTTCATGGCGGGTGCGGTGCTGCCTGTGGCAGGTGCTGCAGGGGTGGACGATGGGGTGCTGCTGCAGGCGGCCAGGGCCATCGCAGCGGCTGCGCTGAGGCTCATCAGTTTCCAACGTTGCATATGAAGTTTTTCCTTGTTCGAGGCAGCGCACAGGCGCGCGCTGCGGTGGGTGAAAGCAAACTTAGCTTGCCATCCTAGGGGCTGCCGGCCGGCGCTGGTGTAGGCCAAGCTTGGTGCTTGGCAGCCCGCTCCATGGCCGCTGCCGCAGCAGCGTTTGCCTAAAACTTAGGCGCATGAAAATTGTTGAAGCAAGTCAAAGGCTTGCCATCTTGTCCAGAGCCTTGTCCACATGCTGACCCACAGATATCTGGGATAACCACAGGCGCGCTATCAGGCGGTGAGGAAGAGGGCCGGGTCGACCATGCTGCGGTTGAGCATCACGCCCCAATGCAGGTGCGGGCCTGTGACCCGGCCGGTCGCGCCGACCTTGCCGATCACTTCGCCAGCGCGCACGCTCTGGCCCACCGTGACCTGGGTCGCGCTCAGGTGGCAGTACATCGTCAGAAAGCCGCCACCATGGTCCATCCAGATGGTGTGGCCGTTGAAGAAGTAGTCACCCACATCGATGATCTTGCCATCGACCGGTGCCTTGACGGGCGTGCCGGTGGCTGCGGCGATGTCCATGCCGCTGTGCGGATTGCGCGACTGGCCATTGAAGACGCGGCGCAACCCGAAGGAGCTCGAGCGCCGGCCGGGCACCGGCACGGGCAGCTGCATCTGCGCGGGCAGCGGCGTGCTGAAGGTGGCCATCACTGTTTGTTGGTGGTAACGTTCGCGTTCATAGCGGACATTGTCGGCGGCAGACAGATCGACCGTCTTGGGGGCGACCTTGAGGCGCTGCTCGCTGTACTTCTTGTCGCGCACCGTGTAGGGGATACTGCGTGGGCCGCTGGCCGTATGCAGCCGGATCTCTGCGGCGCCGGTGGGGGCCGACAGCGGTATGCCGACCAGCGCTGTCCATTCGATGGCGTCACCCAGCACCAGCAGCGGTATATCGCCCGCAAAGGCCTGGGGCCGCTCGGCCGCCGGGCCCAGCGACAGGCGCGCTACGCCACCGGGAACGCGCGCGTCAGCGGGCCAGCCATCGGTGGCCGCTGCCTGCGCGCCGTGCAGCCAGGGCAGCAGCAAAAGGCCGCTGCCAGCTTGCAGCAAAAGGCGGCGCTGCAGGCCTGGGGAGTCGGTTGGGCGGGCAGGGTCTGGCATGGACATGGGGGTTGGGCAGGGAGGTTGAATGTGCTTTTAAAAGCATAGCGCGTTGTGCTTTTCCATCCTGGGTAAATGCCGCGCATAATATGCAAAATTTGGTAAACCAGTGCAGCGCTGCTGGTGCTGGGGAACGCGGCTGGTAGCATGCCTCTTTGCCCCCTGTGCCGGGCGTGCTATACAGGCGTTGGCTGACATGCTGCGCCGGCCATATCCATTACAGTGGTGCGGCTGGGCCTGCATCTCTGTCATCCAGGTCATCATGTTGTTTCGGGAGTTCGTTTCGTTCATGTTGGGCAAGCATTCAGATCTATTTTTACTGGCTGCATCCACCCGCTGCACACCGCATCGCTCATGGGCGGGTTGGTCCTTGGTGGCGGCCTTGGCGCTGTCTGTATCGGGTTGCGGCAGCCTGGACCGCGAGGCCGACAGCCACCGCTACAACGTTGTGGCCCATGAGACCTTTGGATCGTCTGCCACCTATTCACGCCTGTTTGATGCGCCGCCGGAGCGCGCTTGCGAGGCCGCACGCCGCGCGCTGTTGAGCCAGGGTTATCTGATCAACGTCTCCAAGGGCAAAGAGGTCGAAGGCCAAAAGAGCTTCCAGCCAGCGACGGACAACCACCAGATCATCACCATCCGCGTGGTCTGCGCTGCCGACAGCAAGGACGGCAAGGTGACCCTGGGCTTTGTGTCCGCACTCAAGGACACCTACAACCTCAAGAAGAGCAGCAACTCGGCCAGTGTCGGTGTGGGCGCTTTGGGCTCGCTGTCGCTGCCGTTTTCTGCCGGCAATGATTCCATGGTCAAGGTGGGCAGCGAGACGGTGAGCTCGGCCACCTTCTACGACAGTTTCTTTGACCTGATCAAGTCCTACCTGCGCCAGGACGATGAACTGCGCCAGCAAAGCCTGACCGGCGACGAAGAGTTCGTCGAGTAAAGCGGCGCCGCAGCTTGCCGCTGCATGTTGGCCACCTGCAAAAAAGCCCGCCATCGGGCAGATGGCGGGCTTGGTTTTTGGGGGAGGGGCCCAGGCCCCGGTTCAAGGCATCGCGGACAACAGACCCATCATCCCGTTCTGGTCCAGTGGCTTGCCATTGGCTTGCAGCTTGCCGTCAGCCCATTGCAGCTGAGACGTCATGCGGTCGCTGTTTTCGACCAGCAAGCCGGCCTGCACCAGACCGCTTAGGCGGGCATTGACATCTTCTTGCACGACGCTGGCGAGTTGCTTTTCATCAAGCTCGGCGTCCTCGTTCTCCAGCAGGTAGGTCTCGCGCACCTTGCCGGCATACAGGGACTGCAGCACGGGCTTGGGCATGTCCAGGCGCAGCATGGCCTTGAAGTCCATCATTGGGTTCAGGGGCTTGCTGGAGTCACCCTGGTAGGCCAGCGAGGCCGCCACCTCGGCCGTGCCTTCGGCGGTGCGCCAGCTGATGCGCTTGACTTCCAGCTCGGGCTTGCGCGCCAGCAGCTGCTGCATGCCCTGCATCAGCAGCATCTGCATGGCCTGCGGATCGCCCTGGATCTTCTGCGACTCTTTGGTGAACTGGTTCAGCCAGCCCGCGTCCAGGTTGTGCAGACCCAGGTCGACGGCGATGTCGTCGATCTTGTGGTCCTTTTGTACAAAGGATTTGACCGAGGTATTGATGGTGGTGTTGACCACCTCGGCTGCCAGCTGCGTGTCGGCCACCATCTTCAGCCCCGCCAGCTCTGCCGGGGCATCGCCGTTCTTGGGCGTGACCTTGAGGCTGGCCAGGTCCCACTGGAGGCTGCCCACCATGAACTCCTGGCCCGTGGGCTGGTGCATGTCAAAGCGCATGATGTTGCCGCTCATCAGCATCTCGGAGGCCTGGCCGTCGTCTTCTTCGCCGGGCTTGCTTTGCATCAGCAGGCTGGGCATCGATGCATCGCCCTTGATGCGGCTGAAATCGGAGGACATCTCGAAGTCTGACTTGAAGCCGCCAAAGGCGAGCTTGTCCGCGCCAAATTCGCCATTGAATGCCGGCGATGTCACCTCGTTCTGGGTGTTCTTGGACCAGCCCACCTTGCTCTTCCAGACCAGAGGCGCCTTGTCCTTGAAGGCCACCACCCACTCGGGCGGGGCATCGGGATTGATGGCAAAGGTGGAGACGATTTCTGCCAGGTGCGCAATCGGCAGCGGGCCGTGGCTGATGGCGTGCAGGGCGGTGAACTGCAGCTTTTCTTCACCGGTGTCCACCGTCCACAGCGTTTGCGCGGTCGACGAGAAAATGCCCTTCTGGTAGTCCTGCACCTGCACCAGCAGCGGCGGCTTGCTCCACTCCTTGGCGGCGGTCGCAAAACCTTGCTCGATGTTGTTGCCGACCAGGTAGCCTGTGGTGGCGCCGCCTGCGGCCAGCACGGCCACGGCTGCGGCAATGCCGATGCCTAGTTTTTTCATGTGTTTTCCCCTCTGTGGTTTGAAACCGGATGGACGCAGCTTGTGGTGTGCTTGGATGCTGCGCCTTGCGTGGAGCCCGCATTGTAGAGGGCGGGCTGCAAAATCAGCAATGCGGTGCCCAGGCGCTATGTGACCAGGTGTAGCGGCGCGCAGATATTAAACGAGCCGCAAGCGGCCCGTGTGTTGGCAAGCAGAGGGGCGCTTACTGGCCCATGACAATGCCTTCGCGGCGCGGATCGGCGCCACCAAACCACCAGGATTTGCCATGCGCCTCGCCGCGCGAGATCGCCTGCAGGCCGCTGGTGAGGTTTTGCTCCTTGACCTCGGCGCCACGCGCCTGCAAGGACTGCACGGTGGCAGCGGGGAAGCGCTTTTCCTCCAGCACCGTGGGGCCATTGAGGCTGCCAAAGTTGGGCTGGTTGATGGCCTGCTGCGGCATCAGGCCCCAGTTGAGCATCCGTACAAGGTCTTGGTGGTGTAGTGGATGATCCAGGCGCCGCCGGGGCTGCCGGCGCTGATCACGAGGCGGTCCGTGGCCTTGTCGAACACCAGGGTGGGCGCCATCGACGAGCGCGGCCGCTTGCCGGGCTCGACCCGGTTGGCGATGGGCTGGCCCTGCGCATCACGCGGCGCCAGGCTGAAATCGGTCAGCTCGTTGTTGAGCAGGAAGCCGCCGGCCAGCCCGCGACCGGTGTTGACCATCTGGCGCGAGCCGAACTGGTCTTCAATGGTTGTGGTCATCGCAATCGCATTGCCGTAGCGGTCCACGATGCTGATGTGGCTGGTGCCGTATTCCTGCTGGTAGGGCTGGCTGGCGTAGGCCATCTGCACGCTGCCTGGCCGCCCGGGTTGGGCTTGCTGCATGCTGCGCGCGCCGATCAGGCGGGCGCGCTGGGCCAGGTAGTCGGGCCGCAGCATGCTTGACCAATCCCCTGCCGGCGCCCCGACAAAGGCCGGGTCGGCCACATACTGGTTGCGGTCGGCAAAGGCCAGGCGCGAGGCCTCGGCATAAAGGTGCAGCCAGTCGGCGCTGGGCAGGCCGTCGGCGCCCAGGCCCATTTGCCCCGCCGGAGTGTTGGCCAGGATGCCCAGGATTTGCGCCACCGCAATACCGCCCGAGCTGGGTGGTGGAAAGCCGCAGAGCCGGTAGCTGCGGGTCGACGCCGGTTGGCTGGCGGGGGCGCCCGCAGCGCTGGGCGAATAATCGCTGCACAACGCCTGGCGCTTGAGCGGCTGGTAGGCGGCCAGATCGGCCAGGCTGAGCTTGCCGGGGTTGCTGGCATGGCCCTGTACCTTGCGCACGATGGCCTCGGCCACCGGGCCTTCGAGCAGGGCCTTGGAGCCGTGCTGGGCAATGCCCTGCAACACGGCGGCGTATTCGGGGTTCTTCAGCAGATGGCCAACGGGCCAGGGCTTGCCATTGGCATCGAGAAAGTAGCCGCTGGCAACCGGATCCTGGCCCAGAAATTTCTCCTGCGCAGTCAGGGCGTTCAAACGCGCACTGACCTTGAAGCCATCGGTGGCCAGGCGAATGGCCGGCTCGAACAAGCTGGCCCAGGGCAGTTTGCCGTGCTCCTTGTGCGCCATCTCCAGCATGCGGATGGCGCCGGGCACGCCCACCGAGCGGCCGCCCACCACCGCATCATGGAAGGCCATGGGCTTGCCGTCACGCATGAACAGGTTCTCGTCAGCGGCCATCGGCGCGACCTCGCGGCCGTCATAGGCCTCGACCTGGCTGCCTTGGGCATGCAACAAAAAGGCGCCGCCACCGATGCCGCTCGATTGCGGCTCGACCAGGCCCAGCACCAGTTGCACGGCAATGGCCGCATCGATGGCCGAGCCGCCCGCTTGCAGCACCTGGTAGCCGGCATCGGTGGCCAAGGGGTTGGCAGCGGCTACCGCGTATTGCTCGGTGGCCCAGCCGGGCTTGTCGGTCCAGCCGGAGCTGCCTTCGGGCTGGTCAGACGCAGCGGGGGGCTGGTATTGCAGCTTGGGCTGGCTGCTGCAGGCGGCCAGCAAGGCAGCCGTGGCGACGGCTGCCAGAGACAGCGACCAGCGGCTGATCGCAGCACGGGTAGGCGGCAAATGCGGGTGGCGGGTGTGGGACCCCGGGGACAGTCGTGGCATGGCGATCTCCTGGTTGTGGCGGCAATGTCTGGCATGCTAACCGCTTTGCCGCGACAGGCGTAGCGGACAGCACCGCTAGAGGGGCCACAGAGCGTTGCTGAATGCAGGCTGCCCAGGGCTAAGGGATCGGCGGCAAGATCAGGCCAGGATCAGGCCCATTGCGGCCCGGCGACCTGGTCCTCCACCACAAAGCGGGCCAAGGTTTGGGCGGCACTGTCCGCATACTGCGGCTGGTTGACCACGCGCAGCTGGGTGGTCCAAAGCTTGGGGGTGATGTCGCACAGCCCATAGCCGCGTTCATCGCAGCGGGCGAGCAGCACATGGGGATTGCGGGCCACGATGGCGTCGACCCGGGCTTGGGTGGTGCCCGAGTGCGAGCTGATCGAGGTGCCGCAGAATTCGCTGGCTAGCACCCGTTCGGGGCTGGCGCCCTCCAGGTACTGGATGCGGCAGACATAGTTCTGGTGAATGTCGCCGCCCAGCAGCACGGTGTTGCGCAGCTGCGCCTCAGCCATCGCGCGCAGCAGCCGCTGGCGTGCGGCGGGGTAGCCATCCCAGGTATCGGCACTGCTGCGGCCGTTGGGAAAGTGGCGAGGCGCAAACAGCGTTTGTTGGCAGATGATGCTCCAGCGCCGGCTCTCAGGATTGGCCGCGCTGTTGCCTGCCAGCTGGGCGGCCAACCAGCGCTCCTGGCTCCAGCCCAGAAAGCTGCGGCTGTTGCGCGCCAGATCGGCGCAGTCTGCGGCCTTGACGGAGGCCGGGCTTTTGTCGGTCACTGCACGGCAGGCCTGGGCATCGCGGTACTGGCGCGCATCGAGCACCCACATCGCGGCCAAGGCGCCCCAGCTTTGCTGGCGGTACAGCGGCGTGTGGGCCGGGGGCAGGGCCAGGCCAGCCTGTTTGCCGGCGACCGAGGCGCGCAGCGGCATGTTCTCGTAAAACGCCTGGTAGGCCGCCATGCGCTTGGCGACAAAGGCCTGGACTTGGCCTACGCCATCGTCGCCGACATAGTTGTCTTCAACCTCATGGTCGTCCCAGGTCACCAGCCAGGGGCAGTGCGCATGCATGGCCTGCAGGTCCGGGTCGCTCTTGTGCAGCGCATAGCGGTCGCGGTAGTCCTGCAGGCTGACGGCATGGGCGAGCGGCTGCAGGCGCGCGAGCTGGCTGCGCTGTTGCTTGGCAGCGGATGCGGGCGAGGCATATTCGTAGATGTAGTCGCCCAGAAAGACGACCAGGTCGGGATCGTCCTCGCGCGCATGGCGCCAGGCCGCGTAGTAGCCATGCTCCCAGCGCTGGCAGGAGGCATAGACCAGACGCAACCGGGCCACCGCAGCACCTGCGGCGGGCGCGGTGCGGGTGCGGCCTGTGGCGCTGGTCTGCCCCTGGCAGTGAAAGCGGTAGTGGTACCAGCGGTCGGCCTCCAGACCCTGGGCCAGCACATGCACGCTGTGGCCGCCGTCTGGGCTGGCCAAGGCCTCGCCCTGGCGCAGGATCTGGCGGAACTGCGCATCCTGGGCCAGCTCCCAGTGCACCGCCACCGGGCGCAGCAAGGGCGCGCTGGCGCTGGGCAGCAGCCGTGTCCACAGCACCACGCTGCTGGCATCGGGCTCGCCACTGGCAACGCCCAGGCCAAACAGCTGCTCCGATACCGGCCAGGGGGCCATGGCCAGCGGGGTGTTGCTATCTGCCCGCGCGATGGCCGGCAACTGGGCGGCCAGGCCCAAGGCACCCAGGCCTTGCAGCCATTGGCGCCGGTTGAGGAGCTGGGCCAGGTCTTGATCCAAATCTTGGTTCTGGCGGCCGGGTAGGACTTGCTGCGGCATAGGTCGACGGTGTAATAGCGCAGCATAGCGCTGGCGCCGATCCGCAGCAGGTTGCACAGGTACCTCGGTGACATCAGTGCAGCGTGGGGAATGGCTGGCATAAAAAACGCTCCTTAAGGAGCGTTCGTTGGTTTGGCTTCTAACTGCCTGGGGCAGATGGGCCATCCGGGTGGTTCAGCCGGCGCTTTATTCGTCGTTGTTCTTGGGGCTGGCGGTCGAGGTCAGGATATTGCTGGGGTCGTCCACCGATTCGCGCAAGGCCTTGCCTGGCTTGAAGTGGGTGACGCGCTTGGCGGGCACCTGCACGGCTTCGCCGCTGCGTGGGTTGCGGCCCAGGCGGGGTTGGCGGTGGGTGATGGTGAAGCTGCCAAAGCCACGGATCTCGATGCGTTGTCCGCGTACCAGCGAGTCTTCGATGGCCTCCAGAATCGTTTTGACGGCCTGCTCCGCATCCCGCTGCGTCAGCTGGTGGAATCGAGCGGCAAGCTCTTCAATCAGATCGGATCGGGTCATACGAATGTGGAATCTTCGTGAATCAAATAGTCAAAGCGTTGGTGGGCGCACTGGGCGCCCACCTTGTCTGCAAGCTACCGACTATACCAAGACGGGCAAGGCATGGGCCGGCAGCGGAGCCGTCAATTACTTGTCGGCGTCCAGCTTGGCGCGCAGCAGTGCGCCCAGGCTGGTGGTACCAGCATTTTCCTTGGACGATTGCTGCGACAGCGACGCCATGGTTTCTTGCTGTTCAGCGTGGTCCTTCTGCTTGATGGACAGGGAGATGCTGCGGCTCTTGCGATCCACATTGGTCACCACGGCGGTAACTTCATCACCTTCCTTGAGCACCGAACGTGCGTCTTCCACGCGGTCCACCGAGATTTCGGAAGCACGCAGGTAGCCGACGATGTCGTCGCCCAGGTCGATTTCAGCGCCCTTGGCGTCCACGGTCTTGACCTTGCCGGTCACGATCTGGCCCTTGTCGTTCACGGTAGCGAACGTGGTGAATGCATCGCTGTCGAGCTGCTTGATGCCCAACGAGATACGCTCACGGTCCACGTCCACGGCCAGCACGATGGCTTCCACTTCCTGGCCCTTCTTGTAGTTACGAACCGCGGCTTCGCCGGTTTCGTTCCACGACAGGTCAGACAGGTGAACCAGACCGTCGATGCCCGAGGCCAGGCCCACGAACACGCCGAAGTCTGTGATCGACTTGATCGGGCCCTTGACGCGGTCACCGCGCTTGGTGTTTTGCGCGAATTCCTGCCATGGGTTGGCCTTGCACTGCTTCATGCCCAGGGAGATACGACGCTTGTCTTCGTCGATTTCCAGAACCATGACTTCGACTTCGTCGCCCAGGGTCACGAGCTTGGAAGGCGCAACGTTCTTGTTGGTCCAGTCCATTTCGGACACGTGCACCAGACCTTCGATGCCTGGTTCCAGTTCCACGAACGCGCCGTAGTCGGCAATGTTGGTGACCTTGCCGAACAGACGGGTGCTCGATGGATAACGGCGCGACACGCCCATCCATGGATCGTCGCCCATTTGCTTCAGACCCAGCGAGACACGGTTCTTTTCGGTGTCGAACTTCAGGATCTTGGCGGTGATTTCCTGGCCAGCGGTCACCACTTCGGATGGGTGACGCACGCGGCGCCATGCCATGTCGGTGATGTGCAGCAGGCCGTCGATACCGCCCAGGTCCACGAACGCACCGTATTCGGTGATGTTCTTGACCACGCCTTGAACGATGGAGCCTTCCTTGAGGGTTTCCATCAGCTTGGCGCGCTCTTCGCCCATCGAGGCTTCCACCACAGCGCGGCGGCTCAGCACCACGTTGTTGCGCTTGCGATCGAGCTTGATGACCTTGAATTCCAGGGTCTTGTTTTCGTAAGGGGTCAGGTCCTTGATCGGACGGGTGTCGATCAGCGAGCCTGGCAGGAAGGCACGGATGCCGTTGACCAGAACGGTCAGGCCGCCCTTGACCTTGCCGGAGGTGGTACCGGTCACGAATTCGCCCGATTCCAGCGCCTTTTCCAGGGCCAGCCAGGAAGCCAGACGCTTGGCGGTGTCGCGCGACAGAATGGTGTCGCCGTAGCCGTTTTCGATGGAACCGATGGCCACGGACACGAAGTCACCCACTTGGACTTCGATTTCGCCCTGGTCGTTCTTGAATTCGTCGATTGGCACATAGGCTTCGGACTTCAGGCCGGCGTTCACCACCACGAAGTTGTGCTCAACGCGCACGACTTCAGCAGTGATCACTTCGCCAGGACGCATTTCGGTGCGTGTCAACGACTCTTCAAAAAGGGCGGCAAAAGATTCAGACATGTATTTCCTTAGACACGGGCAGGTTTCCGGCAGCACTATTGCTGACGTTTTTATGGCTGGCCGTGCAGGTTGTGTGGTTGTGACACCACGGGGTTCAAAGTTAAACAACCCGGCAACCCATGGCGGTTAGATCCACCAGTAGAAGGTTGCAGGGGCGGGTAACACCGCCGCCAAAGGCAGGAGAAAGGGCGCGCTGGGCGCCTCAGGCCGGCTCTTTGCCAAACGGCTGTCGCTTTTCCCACCAGGACAGCACCTGAGCGACCGCGTTGTCCACGCTCATCTCGGAGTTGTCCAGCAAGAATGCATCCTGCGCTGCATGCAAGGGGGCGGTGGCGCGGTTCATGTCGCGCGTGTCCCGCGCCTCAAGGTCAGCACGAAGGTCGGCTATTGTAGCCGGTATTCCTTTTTCAATCAACTGTTTATGGCGGCGCTCGGCGCGCTTGGCGGCGCTGGCCGTCAGATAGACCTTCAAAGGGGCGAGCGGGAAAATCACCGTGCCCATGTCGCGCCCGTCGGCCACCAGGCCCGGCAGCTGGCGAAAATCATGCTGGGCCTGCACCAGCGCCTGGCGCACGGCGGGCAGCGCTGAGACCAAGGAGGCGTTGGTGCCCGCTTCTTCGCTGCGGATGGCCAGGCTGATGTCCTCGCCATCGAGGCGCACGCGCTGGTCGGCGCCAAACTGGATGTCCATCTGCGAAATCAACGCGGCAATCTGGCTGGCATGCTCGGCATCGATCGGGATGCCAGCGCGGGTGGCGGCCAGGCCGGTGATGCGGTAGAGCGCGCCCGAGTCGAGCAGGTGGTAGCCCAGCTGCTCGGCCACGGCCGAGGCCACGGTGCCCTTGCCCGAGGCGCTGGGCCCGTCGATGCAGATCACCGGAATAGAGCCGGGCACCGCGCGCACGGCCGAGAACATGGCCTCGAAGTAGCCGGGGAAGGTCTTGGCCACACACTTGGGGTCTTCAATACGCACCGGCAGGCCGGCGGGGTTGAAGGCGGCCAGCGAGAAGCACATCGCTACGCGGTGGTCGTCATAGGTGTGGATGCTGGCGGGCTTCCAGGCCTCGCGGTTCGCGGGCGGGGTGATGGTCAGGTAGTCCGCGCCTTCCACCACGACAGCGCCGAGCTTGCGTAGCTCGATGGCCATCGCCGCCAGGCGGTCGGTTTCCTTGACACGCCAGCTGGCGATATTGCGCAAGGTGGTGGTGCCATTGGCGTAGAGCGCCATCGCAGCCAAGGTCATGGCTGCGTCGGGGATGTGGTTGCAGTCCATGTCGATGGCCTGCAGCGGCCAGGCGCCCCGGCGGATCTCCAGCCAGTTGGGGCCGCTGGTGATGGCCGCACCCATCGCGCGGGCGGCATCGACAAAGCGGATATCGCCCTGGATGGACTGCGCGCCCACGCCCATCACCTTGACGACGCGGTCCACGCTGGAGGTGCCGCCCTGCGCATTGGGCCGGCTGCCCTTGCTGGCGGCAATGGCGCCCAGCGCGATGAAGTAGCTGGCCGATGATGCATCGGCCTCGACATGGATCTCGTGCGGCGACTGGTAGCGGCTGCCGGCCAGCACGGTAAAGCGCTGCCACTGATCGTTCTTGATCTGGATGCCAAAGCGTTTGAGCAGCTCCAGCGTGATGTGGATATAGGGCTTGGAGATCAGCTCGCCAGCGACTTCGATGATGATGTCCTGGCGCGTGGCCACCAAGGGCAGCGCCATCAGCAGCGCGGTCAGGAACTGGCTGGAGACATCGCCGCGCACCGTGATGGGCGTGTTCAGCTGCAGCTGCGCGGCCGTCACGGGCTGGATGCGCAGTGGCGGAAAGCCCTCGTTGCCCAGGTAGTCGATCTGGCAGCCCAGCTGGCGCAGCGCATCGACCAGGTCGCCGATGGGGCGTTCGTGCATGCGCGGCACGCCGCTCATCTCGAACTGGCCGCCGAGCAAAGCCAGCGCAGCGGTCAGCGGCCGCATGGCCGTGCCGGCATTGCCCAGGAACAGCGCGGTGCTGCGGGCGGCCAGCGCGGGCGCCAACTGGCCGGCGATGCCGGTGATGTGGTAGCTGTTGAGGTGGGCCGGATCGGTGCTGCGCACCACGGCGCAGCCCAGTTGCTCGAGCGCGCGCAGCATCACCTGGGTATCGTCGGAGTCGAGCAGGTCATGGATGGTGGTGGTGCCCGCGCTCAACGCGGCCAGCAGCAGCACGCGGTTGGAGATGCTCTTGGAGCCGGGCAGCTGCACTTCACCATGGGCGCTTTGCAAGGCGGGGATATCGAGAAATGCAGTGGAGAACATGGCGGGCTCTGCTGTGGGGTAGTTGCGCCAGGCCTGCTGCGCAGGCGGCGCGGTGGTCGCAAACGAAGGTGGCGCTGCCCGGTATCAGGCAGCGCCACTGGCTATTATCGGTCCACCGGCTGGGCCAGTGCCTGCGCTGGGCCGATCAAGCGGTGGTTTTGTGCTTGGACAGCGACTCTGGCGTGTAGAGCTTGCCCTGCTTCCACTGCGCGCGGGTGCTGCTGGCCTCGCGCAGCAGCTGCTCGAGCGCGGGCTGGTCGTCGCTCAGCAACGCGGCCTCGTAGCTGCCCAGCATGTGCTGCAGCGACTGGATCTGCTTGAGGATCTCGCTGCGGTTGGCCAGGAAGATATCGCGCCACATCTGCGGCTCGGCGGCGGCGATGCGGGTGAAATCACGAAAGCCGGGGCCGGCGAGCGACAGCATGCGGTGCGCGCCG
The DNA here is from genome assembly GCF_049601575.1 of Comamonas sp. 23. Lineage (NCBI taxonomy): Bacteria > Pseudomonadati > Pseudomonadota > Betaproteobacteria > Burkholderiales > Comamonadaceae > Comamonas > Comamonas sp. 23. The sequence goes on from NZ_CP187127.1 coordinate 1,986,317, forward strand.
TCTTGCGACAGCAGCGAGTTCATATAGGCCATGGCCACCAAGTGTGGTGCGTGGCTGCTGGCGGCCAGCGCGGCATCGTGCTGCTCGGGCGCCATGCTGGTCACATGGGTGCCAATGGCCTTCCAGATGGCCTCGGCCTGGCGCAGCTGGGCGACCTTGGTCAGCTCAGTCGGGGTAAGCACCACCTGGGCATCGCGGTAGAGGTTGACGTCGGCATGGTCCACACCAAAGACTTCCTTGCCGGTGATCGGGTGGGCCGGCACAAAGCAGCCAAAGCGGTCGCGCAGCGCACGGCGCGCGGCAGCCACCACATCCATCTTGGTCGAGCCCACATCCATCACCAGGGTGTCGGGGTTGATCAGGTGCTTGATGTTGGCCAGGGTCGACTCGGTCGAAGCGACCGGGATGGCCAGCAGCACCAGATCGGCGCCCGAGACGGCCTGCAGGGCCGAGCTGGCTTCCTCGTCGATGACGCCCATCTGGCGCGCGCGGCTGGTGGTGGATGGCGACTTGCTGTAGCCGACAATGCGTTTGACCAGCCCCGCCCGTTTGGCTGCAAGGGCAAATGAGCCGCCCATCAGCCCGCAGCCGATCAGCGCCATATGTTCAAACTTTTTCACCGATTCAACTCCCGACAGGGTAGGCGCCGAGCACCTTGTAGAACGCACACAGCGCGCGCAGCTCATCCAGCGCCTTGGCCACATGGGGCTGCGACGGGTGGCCGTCCAGATCAATATAGAAATAGTATTCCCACTGGCCGGTGCGGGCCGGGCGGGATTCGAAGCGCGTCATCGACACGCCATGCTTGCTCAGCGGCATCAGCAGCTCATGCACGGCACCGGGCCGGTTGGGCACCGAGACGACCAGGCTGGTGCAGTCCTTGCCACTGGGCTCGGGCGTGGCCAGCGTGTGGGGCAGGCAGATGATGGCAAAGCGCGTGCGGTTGTAGGCATCGTCCTGGATGGCGTGGCTGATGATGTGCAGGCCGTACTGCTGGGCCGCACGCTCGCCGGCGATGCCGGCCATGTTCGGGTGCAGGGCCGCCAGGCGCGCGCCTTCGGCATTGCTCTCGACCGGGCGGCGCTCGGCATGGGGCAGGTGCTTGGAGAGCCAGCCCTGGCACTGGGCCAGCGCCTGGGGATGCGCGGCCACGACCTCGATGCCTTCGAGCGAGTTGGTCGTGCGCATCAGGTTGTGGCGGATCAGCAGGCTCACTTCGCCCACCACGTGGCAGGGCGTGTGCAGGAACATGTCCAGCGAACGCGTGACCACGCCTTCGTTCGAGTTCTCCACGCCGACCACGCCAAACTGGGCACTGCCCGCAGCAGTGGAGTGGAAAACCTCTTCAAAACTGTTGCAGTACTTGATGTCGGCAGCGCCGCCAAAGTACTGGATGGCTGCCTCTTCGCAGAAGGTGCCGGCCGGGCCCAGGATGGCGACGCGCTGGGGCGATTCCAGCGCCAGGCAGGCGGACATGATCTCGCGCCAGATGGCCGAGACATGGGCGGCCTTCAAGGGGCCAGGGTTGGCGTTTTCGATCTTCTGGATGACCTGGGCGACCCGGTCCGGGCGGAAGAAGGGCGTGCCTTCGCGTTTTTTCAGCTCGCCCACCCGTTCGGCAACCAGGGCGCGCTGGTTCAGCAAGGTCAGCAGCTGCGTGTCGAGATTGTCAATCTGGACACGCAGTGCGGCGAGTTCGGGGGACGCTTGGGGTGAAGTGCTCATGGTGGCCTGGGTGTGCGATGCGGGCAGCTCCCGGGGAGGCTGCCAACCAGTAAGAATAACGTAAGAGTGTTTCCCGGGCAAAACCGGGGCGTTGCTGATCAGCCCTGTTTTTCAAAACTTTGCATATAGTCCACCAGCGCCTGCACGCCTGCCAGTGGCATGGCGTTGTAGATGCTGGCACGCATGCCGCCCACCGACTTGTGGCCCTTGAGCTGCAGCAGACCGCGCGCCTTGGCGCCATCCAGAAATGCCTGGTTGCGCGATTCGTCCTTGAGGAAGAAGGGCACATTCATGCGCGAGCGGCAGTCGCGCGCCACGCGGTTCTCATAGAGCTGCGAGCCATCGATGGCCTGGTAGAGCAGCTCGGCCTTGGCGCTGTTGCGTGCTTCGAGCGCGGCAACGCCGCTGGCAGCGCCTTCTTGCTGGCGCAAGATCCATTCAAAGGTCAGCCCGGCGATGTAGATGCCCCAGGTGGGGGGCGTGTTGTACATCGACTGGTTGTCGGCGACCAGGCGGTAGTTGAAAGCGCTGGGGCACATAGCCATCGCGTGGCCGAGCAGGTCCTCGCGCACGACGACCAGGGTCAGGCCGGCGGGGCCCAGGTTCTTTTGTGCGCCGCCAAAGGCCAGGCCCACGCGGCTCCAGTCCACGCTGCGCGATGCCACATGCGACGAGAAATCGATCACCAGCGGCGCCTGGCAGCCCAGGCTAGCCAGATCGGGCAGCTGCTGGAACTCCACGCCATTGATGGTCTCGTTGCTGCAGATATGCACATAGCGCGCATCGCTGCGCAGCTTCCAACTGGCGGGATCGGGGATATGGGTAAAGCCCTGGGCTTCGTCGGTGGCGGCGACTGCGGCGTTGCAGAACTTGGCCGCTTCCTTGGTCGACTTCTGGCTCCAGCTGCCGGTGACGACAAAATCGACGGCGCCGCCTTGCGACAGGTTGAGCGGCACGATGGCGTTCTCGGCCAGGCCACCGCCTTGCATGAACAGGATGTGGAAGTTCTGCGGCACGGCCAGCAGCTGGCGGAAATCGGCTTCGGCCTTCTCGCAGATCGAGATGAACTCCTTGCCGCGGTGGCTCATCTCCATCACGCTCATGCCGCTGCCGCGCCAGTCCAGCATCTCGCTGGCTGCTTGCTGCAGCACGTCTTCAGGGATGGCGGCCGGACCGGCCGAGAAGTTATAGGGGCGTTGCATGGAAGGCCTTGTTGGCTCGCACAGCGAGCGGTGATAGCTATGAAAAAGAGAGCATAAGAGTGCAGGAAAAAGCCATGTCGCAACATGGCTTTTTCTGTGCAGGCTTAGGAGCCGTCTGCCGGGCTTGGGGCGTCGTCGCCGTCTGCCGCCTCGGCGCCATCGGCCGCATCGGCGAGCTCGTCTGCCTGCGCATCGTTCTCGACAATGCGCTGCAGGCCGCTCAGCTTGGCGCCTGCATCCAGGCTGATCAAGGTCACGCCCTGTGTGGCGCGGCCCATCTCGCGGATCTCGGCCACCCGGGTGCGCACCAGCACGCCGGTGTCGGTGATCAGCATGATCTGGTCATCCGGGCTCACCAGGGTGGCGGCCACGACCTTGCCGTTGCGCTCCGACTGCTGGATCGCGATCATGCCCTTGGTGCCACGGCCGTGGCGGGTGTACTCGACGATCGAGGTACGCTTGCCGTAGCCGTTTTCGGTGGCGGTCAGCACGCTGTGCAGCGTCTCGCGTGGCAGCTCGCCCAGCGCCGCAATGGCGGCCAGGTCGGCCGCTTCCAGCGCGGCGCGGGCCTCGTCGATCTGCTTGCGCACCGCGTCAATATCAGCCGCCGGTGCCTGGGCGTCCTGCAGCTCCTTGTCGCGGATCTGCAGGTTGTCCAGCGCGTCCTTGGCCTTGCGCGCTTCGACTTCGGCCGGGTGCTGCTCGGCCACCAACATGGCGATCAGGTTCTGGCTGTCGTCGATGTTCATGCCGCGCACGCCGCGCGCATTGCGGCCCATGGGGCGTACATCGTTTTCATCGAAGCGCACGGCCTTGCCGCCATCGCTGAACAGCATCACATCGTGGCGGCCTTCGGTCAGTGCCGCGCCAATCAGCACGTCGCCATCGTCCAGGCCCACGGCGATGATGCCGGCCTTGCGCGGGTTGCTGAATTCGTCCAGCGAGGTCTTCTTGACGGTGCCCATGCGGGTGGCCATGAAGACGTAGTGATCGGCCGGGAAGCTGCGGTATTCGCCGGTGAGCGGCAGCACCACGTTGATCTTCTCATCGTCCTGCAGCGGGAACATGTTGACGATGGGGCGGCCACGCGAGCCGCGCGAGCCGGCAGGCACTTCCCAGACCTTGAGCCAGTACAGGCGGCCCCGGTTGGAGAAGCACAGCAGGTAGTCGTGCGTGTTCGCAATGAAGAGCTGGTCGATCCAGTCGTCTTCCTTGGTGGCTGTCGCCTGCTTGCCGCGCCCGCCGCGCTTTTGCGAGCGGTATTCGCTCAGCGGCTGGCTCTTGATATAGCCGGTGTGCGACAGGGTCACCACCATGTCGGTCGGGGTGATCAGGTCTTCGGTGGACAGGTCCTGCGCGCTGTACTCGACCTGGCTGCGGCGTGCGCCCAGCTTGGTCTGGCCGAACTCGGTCTTCAGGGCCACCAGCTCTTCGCCGATGATGGTCGAGACGCGCTCGGGCTTGGCCAGGATGTCCAGCAGGTCTTCGATGACTGCCATGATGTCCTTGTACTCGGCAACGATCTTGTCCTGTTCCAGGCCGGTCAGGCGCTGCAGACGCATCTGCAGGATTTCCTGTGCTTGCGTTTCGGACAGGCGGTAGAGGCCGTCCTGCTGCATGCCGAATTCCACTTCCAGACCTTCGGGGCGGTAGTCGTCGGCATTGATGACGCCGCCATCGGTGCGCGTGCGGGTGAGCATCTCGCGCACCAGCTTGCTGTCCCAGCTCTTGGCCATCAGCTCGGCCTTGGCCACCGGCGGGGTGGGGGCGTTGCGGATGATGGCGATGAAGTCATCGATGTTGGCCAGCGCCACGGCCAGGCCTTCGAGCACATGGCCGCGGTCGCGTGCCTTGCGCAGCTCATACACGGTGCGGCGCGTGACTACTTCGCGGCGGTGCTCCAGGAAGACCTTGATCAGGTCCTTCAGGTTGCACAGCTTGGGCTGGCCATTGATCAGGGCCACCATGTTCATGCCAAAGGTGTCCTGCAACTGGGTCTGCTTGTACAGGTTGTTGAGCACCACCTCGGGCACTTCGCCGCGCTTGAGCTCGATCACCAGGCGCATGCCGGACTTGTCCGATTCATCCTGGATGTGGCTGATGCCTTCGATCTTCTTCTCGTGCACCAGCTCGGCCATGCGCTCCTGCAAGGTCTTCTTGTTGACCTGATAGGGCAGCTCGTCGACGATGATCGACTGGCGCTGGCCCTTGTCGATGTCTTCGAAGTGCACCCTGGCGCGCATCACCACCTTGCCGCGGCCGGTGCGGTAGCCTTCCTTGACGCCATTGATGCCGTAGATGATGCCGGCGGTGGGGAAATCGGGCGCAGGCACGATCTCCATCAGGTCATCGACCGTCGCGTCGGGATGGTGCAGCAGGTGCAGGCAGGCATCCACCACTTCATTCAAGTTGTGTGGAGGAATATTGGTGGCCATACCCACCGCAATACCGGCCGATCCATTGATCAGCAGATTGGGAACGCGCGCGGGCAGCACCAGCGGCTCGCTTTCGGAGCCGTCGTAGTTGGGGCCGAAGTCCACGGTTTCCTTGTCGATATCGGCCAGCATTTCGTGGGCGATCTTGGACAGGCGGATTTCGGTATAACGCATGGCCGCAGCACTGTCGCCGTCCACCGAGCCGAAGTTGCCCTGGCCATCGACCAGCATATGGCGCAGGGAAAAATCCTGGGCCATGCGCACGATAGTGTCGTAGACGGCGCTGTCACCGTGCGGGTGGTACTTACCAATCACGTCACCCACGATACGCGCACTCTTCTTATAAGGGCGGTTCCAATCATTGTTCAGCTCATGCATCGCATACAGAACCCGGCGGTGCACCGGTTTCATGCCGTCGCGGGCATCTGGGAGGGCGCGGCCGACGATCACGCTCATCGCGTAATCGAGGTAGCTGCGGCGCATTTCCTCTTCCAGGCTGATCGGCAATGTTTCTTTAGCAAACTGGGTCATAGTGCTGGCATAGGTGGCGAAGTACAAGAGGCATTTTAGGCGCAAGCTGATGTTGCATGTGGGCAACATTCTAGGCCCAATGCGCTTTTGTCTTACCGTTGGCGCTACAGATAACTATGGCGATCCGGTACGCCTATGGCACAATAAGTAAGAACGTTTTTGGTGATGGTCACTGACGACGTCTTGATTCGCAGCGCGGCTGCGGCTTTTTCCCCAAGAGGAGAACCATGAAGAAACTGAACAAAGTGGCGATGTTGTTTGCCTCTGCAGCGCTTGCAACCGCCGCTGGAGCACAAATTAAGGCTGCTGACGGCGGCAATGTAGTTGACAACTGGCAAAACGGCAGCGGTGAGTTGGTCTGGAAGAACGGTACCAACGAACTGTGCTGGCGCGATGCTAACTGGACCCCTGCTACCGCTGCTGAAGGCTGTGACGGTGCCCTGGTGAAGGCTGCTCCTGCACCAGCACCTGCACCTGCTGCTACTCCAGCTGCTCCTGCACCTGCTCCAGTGGCTCCTCCAGTGGCCCAGACCCAAAAGGTCACCTACGCTGCTGACGCATTCTTCGACTTCGACAAGTCGGTGCTGAAGCCAGAAGGCAAGGCTAAGCTGGACGATGTGGCTTCCAAGGTGAAGAACATCAACCTGGAAGTGATCATCGCTGTGGGTCACACCGACTCCATCGGCTCCGATGCTTACAACCAAAAGCTGTCCGTGCGTCGCGCTGAAGCTGTGAAGGCTTACCTGGTGTCCAAGGGCATCGACAAGAGCCGCGTGTACACCGAAGGCAAGGGCGAAAAGCAACCAGTGGCAGACAACAAGACTGCAGCTGGCCGCGCCAAGAACCGTCGCGTGGAAATCGAAGTGGTGGGCACCCAGAAGTAATTCTTCTGCCCCCGCGCAAAAAAGCCCCATTCGTGGGGCTTTTTTTATGCCTGAATGCGCCTGCAGATGGTGGACAATCAGGCCATGAACCAGACTGTGAATGCCGATCCGGCCGAATTGGCCAAGTTTTCCGAGCTCGCCATGCACTGGTGGGATCCGGACAGTGACTTCAAACCCTTGCACCAGATCAATCCACTGCGATTGGGCTGGATCAATGCCATCACTCCGCTCAATGGCCAGAAGGTGCTGGATGTGGGCTGCGGCGGCGGCATTTTGAGCGACTCGATGGCGCGCAAGGGTGCCACCGTTACCGGCATCGACCTGGCCACCAAGGCGCTGCGCGTGGCCCAGCTCCATGCGCTGGAGGCGCAAACCCCCAGTATCACCTACCAGGAAATCGCTGTCGAGACGCTGGCACAGCTTCAGCCCGAGAGCTTTGATACCGTCACCTGCATGGAGATGCTCGAGCACGTGCCCGACCCCGCATCGGTGGTTCAGGCCTGCCATGACCTGGTCAAGCCTGGTGGATGGGTGTTTTTCTCGACGATCAACCGCAATGCCAAGGCCTTTGCGCTGGCGATTGTGGGTGCAGAATACATCTTGCAGATGCTGCCCAAGGGCACGCATGAGTTTGCCAAGTTCATCCGTCCCTCGGAGCTGGCCCACTACTGCCGCAGCGCCGGCCTGGTGCAGGAGCACAGCACGGGCCTGCAGTTCAATCCCTTGACGCAGCGCTACTGGCTCAACGAAGACACCAGCGTCAACTACATGATCGCAACCCGAAAGCCCGGCTGATGCAAAGATCGATACGCGCCATTCTGTTCGACCTGGACGGAACCCTGATTGACAGCGCCCCGGATCTGGGTGCTGCTGCGGACCAGATGCGGGTGGCACGGGGCATGCCATCCTTGCCGATGGCCGATTACCGGCCGTATGCCGGATCGGGCGCGCGCGGCATGCTGCGCGTGGCCTTTGGCATGCAGCCCGAGGATGCCGAGTTCCCCACCATGCGCGAGGAGTTCTTCCAGAACTACGAGCGCCGCATGACGCAGGACACCACCGTGTTCGATGGCGTGTCCGACATGCTGGCCAGCATTGTGGCGCGCCAGCTGCACTGGGGCGTAGTGACCAACAAGTCCAAGCGCTTTACCGAGCCGTTGTCGCGCCAGATGGCCTTGTTCGCCAGCGCCGGTGCCGTCGTGAGTGGCGATACCACACCGCATGCCAAGCCCCACCCCGAGCCGCTCTTTGAAGCAGCACGCCGCATCGGCGTCGATCCGCAGGACTGCGTCTATGTGGGCGATGACGAGCGTGACATCATCGCCGGCAAGGCCGCTGGCATGCACACGGTCGCCGCTGTCTACGGCTACCTGGGTGAAAAGCAGTCGGTCGCGCACTGGGAAGCCGATGATGTCATCAATTCTCCACACGAGCTCTTGAAACGGCTGAATCTGGCCTAAAATAGATGCTATGGGGCTGTCCTGGTTTCGACGTGGGTTCGGGATCGGTGTGGTGCATGTCGAGCTTGAATGACGCTCGTAAATCTCCGTTCAAAAAACTAACTGCAAACGACGAACGTTTCGCACTCGCCGCTTAAATCCGGTGAGCCTTGCAACAGTATGTTGATGGGCTGGGCAAGGGGGTAGCAATACCTCCCGGCTGCAAGGGAATTTACATCAGCTGGCCGTCTACCGGGTACCTTGGTAGATGGCAAGATCTAAGGGTACTGGCTTGCAATGCAGCGTGTGTCTGCGCGGCTTTGCAGGCGAGATTCAAACCAGAACACTAAACATGTAGATCTGCTCGACGAAGGCTGACGGACGCGGGTTCAATTCCCGCCAGCTCCACCACCATACTGTCCAAAGGCGTTCACTGAAATCCAGTGAGCGCCTTTTTTATATATTGAATCAATGACTTGCGGTCTAATCTAGTCCAATGGTGTCCAATGGCAGCCAAGCGCTGACCGGGGAACGTATCGGGGAACAAATACCTGTAAAGTGTGCGTAACGGGGATTGTTCCCCGGTTCGTCTGTTCCCCGTTTGGAGCCTTGGACATGTTGACCGATAAGCAATGCAAAAACGCTACCTGCCCACCAGATAAGAAGCGAGCGCGCTTCACCGACTCGCTTGGCCTGTACCTTGAGGTCAGTCCATCGGGTTCCAAGCGCTGGTTCTGGAAAACGTACTTTGATGGCAAGGAGGGGCGGATGGCGCTGGGGAGCTATCCTGCTCAGAGCCTGGCTGATGCGCGCAAGGCTCGCGATATCGCCAAGTTGAAAAAGGCAGATGGCATTGATCCTGTTCAAGAACGCAAGCTTGAAAAACTGAAGGGCTCTCGAAGTGGTGGAGATACCTTTCAGGCCATTGCCCTCGAATGGCATGGCAGGCAGGTTGATCAATGGAGTGAAACCCACGCAGGGCGTACGAAGCGTCAATTGGAGCGTGATCTCTTCCCCTGGATTGGTGATCGGCAAATGGCCAGCATTGAGCCAATGGAGCTGCTTGCGACACTGCAAAAAATTGAAGAGCGGGGGGCCTTGGAAACAGCAGATCGTGCATTGATGCTGTGCCGTCAAATTTGGCGCTACTGGTTGCCCACAGCGGGGAACACCCAGCGCGATATCACCGTCGGATTGAAGAACCGACTGACGCCGTACCGGGGAACAAATTTCCCTGCAATTGTTGAGCCAAAGCGGTTTGGTGAATTGCTGCGTGCAATGCATGTCTACAAAGGCAGTCACACCGTGCGAACGGCGCTTTTGCTGGCACCTTTGCTATACCAACGTCCAGGAAACCTTCGCACGATGGAATGGGCAGAAGTGGACCTTGATGCCGCGCTTTGGACAATTCCCAGCATGAAAATGAAGCGCACGAAGGTAGAAAAGGAACAGGGAGAGCCACATGTGGTTCCGCTACCGACGCAGGCTGTAGAGCTGTTGCGAAACCTGCAAGCGCTGACGGGGCGTGGCACCTATGTATTCCCAGGGCAGCGTGATCATGAAAGGCCGATGTCCGATAACTCTGTTCGAAGTGCTCTGTATTCGCTAGGGTTCGGAACTGAGCAGTCATGGCATGGCTTTCGAGCCAGTGCTCGGACGATGTTGGTTGACCAGTTAGATCTTGATCATTTGGCTATCGAAGCCAATCTGGCTCACGCGGTCAAAGACTCCAATGGGCGCAGCTATAACCGGACTCAGTATCTGAAAAAGCGGTTTGACCAAGTACAGGCGTGGGCTAACTACCTTGACCGTCTGCGTTTTGGCGCGGAGGTTGTTCCTCTGGTGCGACAGGCATAAATATCTGATGAACGCTGTGGGGCGAAGTTGGCTAATGCTTGCCGGTGAATGACAGATATGCAGCGTTAGGAGTCGTTTAGATGCTTTAGTCCTACGGCCGCTTCCCAGCGCAAAACTGCCCTTTGTAACGAGCGAAGCGCTGAGCATAAGCGTTGGAGTTTCTGCAGTCCCTCGGCTTCGCTATGCCATGACGTAATTTGGGGCATCCTGACGACACGCCGTTCCTGTACTCACAGCAATACTCCAGCAGTCGAGTCGGTGCTCGAACTTTCACGATGGTCTTCATTGCGGCTGCCGGGAGCCCTCCTCGTCATTGAGCTGATGCGTCAGACCTTCGCGCAACGTGATCGGTGCTCCAGTACAGATTCACCTACCCGCGTGTGCCACGTGGCGCTAGGTCGTGGAACCGATGCGAAATACTCGCGATGCGGCATTTTCTGGTCAGGAACTCGGCCTCGGCACCGTCGTGCGTAGACACGCATGATTTGGTAGCCCAGACCGGGCACCATCTGCAGAAGTAGATCCTTGAATTCACTGGCATGAATTACGTCGTTGTGTTGCAGCGGCTCACCCTGCAGGAGCCCAAGCCGACGCCGCTGCCCGCAGTGATCTTGCAGATAAAGCCGCAGCCCTCGACCCACCTGCGTAGCAAAGAAGGATCTATGTCATGTTCGCGTGCTACTGTCTTGGACCCTCTATTGCCCTCAAGATAGTCCAGGACGGCAGCCCGCTTGAAATCTTCGTCACATCTTCCCATCAATCCTCCCAAAAGCTAGATCGGTGTCCAACTTCTGGGGGTCAGTTCACACTGGGGAGGCTCTTTTTTCGGTTGTGGAGCCATTCTAAGTGGCGGGCTACAAGCGCCCCACATTCACAAGTCAGGCAACGTCGTCCACTGCCATCTGCTTCCTGACGCGCGGGATCTCGTAGTGTTGACCTGGAAAGAAGGCTCTCTCGATCTCGCGGAGCCTGTTCACACCGATGCCTGTGATCTTGAGAAGCTCTGCCGGCTCCACCGCCTTCAGCTGCTCAGGAGTGGTGATTCCAGCCCTCAGCAAGGCCATGACTATGGACGGGTCGAGGGCGCCATTAAGAGATGAGCCGTGGATGTGTCGCACTGGCGAATAGACCCGTGCCGGTGTGAACGACTTACCTGGGAAGAACGCTCTCTCAATCTGACGGAAGCGGTACATGCCCAGGCCCCATATCTTCACGAGCTGATGCGGATAGGCCATGCGCAGCGCTTCCACCGTATGAATACCATTCCTTTCGAGAATACGCTTCACTCTTGGTTGAAGTATGTCGCCTAGGGGTGTTTCGGCTTGCGGCGTGGTTGTGTCTTCTTGCATGTTGCATGCATCATAAATTTGAATGCGGAGTCATCCTAGCTCCTGGATCCAGCTTGTGCCGACTCCCTATCTTCCCTCTGCAGTTCCATGAGCGCGCGCCATAGAGCAGGGCGGTACTTTGATTTCCCATCCAGAGCATCGTTCTTCAGATCGTCCCGGAAGTGAGGCACGTAGTACTGACCAGGGAAAAGAAGGGCTTCAATCTTTCTGAATGTTCGGGGGCCTATATCGGGCATTTGTAGCAGTTCTTCCGGGTAGAGTCGTCGTACCTCTTCCATGGTTTTAAGCCCGTTTCTCGCAAGGGCCCTCCAAAGTCTTGGGGGCAAAATTTCCTTCAGCAATGCGTCTTCTTGATCGTGTGTTTTGTGGATCATCCAATTCATGAATAAGATCATACAAATCAGAACTGACGAACACTTACAAACCCTTCTATTTAGTTGTTAACGCAACAGAATCGGATGGAAGATGTGATCAATGCCCAAGAAAAAGCCCTCCGAAGAGGGCTCCCAGATCAGCTAGATTTCCGTCGGCGCATGAGGCCTGCCAAACCAGCAATTAGACCAGTGAGCAGCATCGCTCCCATACCACCGAGTCCCGGCACCGGTGTTGGAGTCACAGGCGCAGTGCGCACCAGCGTGTTGACGAAGGAGGCTGTGTTGCCATTGGCTGCCGTGACCAGCGTCACCGGCGCGGGCAGGCTGGTGCTCCAGGTATAGCCCGAAGGGGCCGCGGGCATGGTGGGCGCTTCGCTCACGGTGCAGCTGGCGCCCTGAGGCACGTTGGTGATGGCGATGGCCCCTGCGTTGCTGCCGCTCAAGCTCACTGCCGTTGTGAAGCTGCCGTCTGCACCGCAGTTGGCGGTAAAGCTGAAGCTGCCGCTGATACCCGCTGGCGGGCCGCCGGCCACGGTCTTGCTGATCGTGATGTCGGTGTTGGCACGCGCCAAGGTGTTGACCAGCTGCGCGCTATTGGCCGCTGGCGGTGCTGCCATCGCCACGGAAACACTGGGCGCGGGATCTTCCACCCAGAGATGGTTGGCGGGCGGCGTGGGGCGTGTGCCTTCGGTCACCACGCAGCTGCCGCTAGCAATCACCGGCGTGATAGAAGTGCTGCCCGTGGTGGCCGTGTCCAGCGTGATCGAGGTGTTGATTGCTGGCGCGACCACGCCATCGCTGCCGGTGCAGACCACCGAGACGGGAAAGCTGCTGCCTGTCAGATCCACGGGCGTGATGTTGGCCGGCCATACCACCTGCTTGGAGATGGCAAGCTGCGCAGCATGGCAAGCGAGGCTTGCGGTGGCTGGCGTATTGACCTGGCCGGTGGGCGAGACAAAGTCAGAACCCGGCGTGATGGTGTTGGTCACCGACGGGGTGCTGATGCAGGCCTGGCGGCCGGCATCGGTGTTAGGCCATTGCACGGGCACGGTGATGGTGCAACCGCCTGAAGGGATGGTAAAGCCGTTGTCGCTGATGGTATTGGAGCCGACCGCGGCACTGAGGTTGCCCGCGGTGCAGGTGCTGCTCACCGCACCTGCGGCCACTACCAGAGGAGCCGGCAGGTTGTCGGTCAGGTTCACGTTGGCAATCGGGTTGGGCGTGCCGTTGGACAATGCGATGGTCAAGGTGGCGGTGTTGTCCACTCCGCCAAGATATATATCGGATTTATCAAAAGATTTCGCCACCTTGGGAAGTCCGCATGCACCCGTTTCGGAAGTGGCGGCATTGACGAAAGATTGAGCGACTTTACCTCGATTGGCAGTCCAACCTGGATCAATAAATGGTGAGACATCAACCACTGCAAACACGCAGGCGCCATTGCCAGAATTCGACTGAGTAGTAGGAACTAGCAAACCATATACGTTGTTGATAGGTGTTGGCCCTGCTGGTGGAAAGCTGGTTGGAGGTGTACCGGACGCAAGGTACAAAGCATTGCTTGCAGGAACATTGTTGATGTAAGTGATGTCACCACCCACAAATGGATTCAGAGGGGTGAATGAAGGCGAAAAAGGTGAGTTTGTATTCAATGGATATGAAGCGAATCCTGACGCTCCACTTCCCAAAGTGAAAGATGTTGCTGCGCCTGCGTTAAGGGCCGTGACCATCTTCGCTGCATTGCCTCCATTCCCGGCTTCACAGCAACCATCCACGAAGAAAACAATTGAATTTGCCCAGCGGTTAGCGACTGCATTCTGGATCACAGTCCAGTTGGTGTTGTCGATGGGGCGATATGTTCCGGCGACGACGACTATGTCGTATGGGCCTGGAGCAGAGGTGAACGTAGCCTGCGAGATCGCATTGGCATTCCCCAATATAGACATTCGAGTCAAATTCGCGGCACCCACGACGCTCTCAAATTCGTTTTGCAAATTCGTATACGCAAGTATTGCGTCAGCGTTTTCCGCGTTGGGCGCTGTCACATTTGTTGTGAGCAACAGAACCTTCTGTGCGAAGGCTTGTTGACTTCCTCCCCATAGCAATGTTGCTGTGAGCACAGCACCTAAAATCCGTAGGATGTTCCGCATGATCTCTCCAAAGCGTCTAAAAAGTTTGCTAAATTATGTTTGCATCCGATAGGGAATGTCCATTGATCAACAATGAAACGATGCTGATCGAACACAAAAGTGACATTTGTTCTACGTTCGCTTCCATAACTTCAGATCTTCGACAGATTTCCACTCATGTTTCCTGCAGTTATCTATAGACAATGTTGATTGAATGTTTCTAAATGTCAATAGGCGATATTCTTTGTAGGGTAAATGTGTGCCTTCGAGAGCCTTAGGGACTTTTCTCGTTCTAGATTAGGCTGGGATGACACCGAACTGGCACGGGAGTCTGTACCTTGGAGTCAGGAGGCGCTGATGTGCAACCGCTACCACTCCCCAGACAAAGGCTACATAAAGCAGTACTGGCGGCTAAACCCCCGGCAGTTGGGTCTGGTTGCCCGTGACGTGTTCTCGCGCTCGGCAGGGGGATTCATCCGGCGCGCCGTTGACGATTCGGGCTACAGCAAAGAGCTGGCCGTGGGCCGATGGGGCTTGATCCCCTGGTTCAGCAAGACACCTGACATCAAGTACAGCACCAACAATGCCCGTGCCGAGGAAGTGGCAGACAAGGCCAGCTTCAAAGACCCGTGGAAGCGCGGCCAGCGCTGCATCATCCCGGCGACCACCTTTGATGAGCCGAACTGGGAGAGCGGGAAAAATGTGTGGTGGAGGTTTGCCCGGGTCGACAGCGACCCTTGGGGCTTGGCAGGACTGTGGAACACCTGGAAGGACCCGGTGACCGGCGAGCTGATTGAGAGCTACACCATGCTCACGCTAAACGCAGACGGTCACCCGCTGATGAGCCGCATGCACAAGCCAGACCCGAAGCTTGCACCTGACAAGCAAGACAAGCGCAGCGTGATCCCTATCGAGCTGGGGGATGTTGACCAGTGGCTGGAAGGCTCGATCAAGGACGCGCGGGCGCTGCTGAAGCTGGCACCAGTCGAAGTGTTCGCGGCAGGGCCTGCCTAACTCTCGACATCCTCAGCAATCCACTGGTGGATCGTTTGATATGCCTGCCCTGGCATGTCGAGTAGGTGAGGGTGGCTGGCCTGCAGATACTCAGAGAACAGATGGATCTGCTTTCCCGAGTCGTAATACGGGAACCAGCCGTCGCTAAGGTCGCGCATGTTCTGGCGCCAAGCCCGCCAAAGACCAATGACAACACCGCGGCGTTCAGAAGTGGACATCTGGCTCCAAGCTTTAATAAAGGGCCACAGCATCAGAAGACAGTGGCGTGCTGCGGAAGATCATAGTGCCCAACACAGGCATAGCCTCCGGGAAGTCTGGCTTGATGCCATCCCATCGCTCGTGCTCTGTGTTCTACGACGACCTCTGATCATTCCTAACGTGCCACCGCCAGTAGTTCGTGCCCGATCGCACCTACTGAATTCTCCTATAACCGCTACAAAAAAGCGGTTCCTGTGCCGACGTCAGGATGCACTGGCAGCTTCGAGGTTTAGAGCAGCCATACAAGGATGACTTACTGCAATGACTGCTCTGTGTGTCACCAGTCATTGAACTCATTGAGCCGATAGACTGCAATCAGCCTCAAGCAGACATCTGTTGTGTATTCGTGAATGCTGCAACCCTGCAAATGTAGAGTTGCTGTCAATAATTAATAGATCAATTATTCAACAATTGTTGTATCATTGGTAAATGCAAGAAGCCCAAGTGATCCGCTCCCTCTCTGCCTTGGCCCATGAAGCACGCCTGCGCGTGTTTCGTGCATTGGTGGTCGCCGGGCCTGAAGGCCTGACTCCCAGTGCAATGGCCGAGCAGTTGGGGATAGCCCCCAATGCGCTGTCGTTTCACCTCAAGGAACTCTCTCACGCTGAGCTCGTGAGCCAGGAGAGACAGGGGCGCAATGTGCTTTATCGCGCGGCGTTTCCCGCGATGAATGGCCTGCTCGCGTACCTCGTCGACAACTGCTGTCAGGGCCAGGTTTGCACGCCAAATGCCTCGGCTTCGTGCCCTTGCTGAAGCTGTCTTTGCTAGGTGCAGTTCATCATGTTGACGGCGATTCTGATCTTCATCTTCACTCTGACCCTGGTTATCTGGCAGCCACGCGGCCTGGGCATAGGCTGGAGCGCCACGCTGGGAGCCGGTATAGCATTGCTGCTGGGTGTCGTGCACTGGACCGATATACCGGTGGTCTGGAACATTGTCTGGAATGCCACGGCGACCTTTGTCGCTGTCATCATCATCAGCTTGTTGCTGGACGAGGCCGGATTCTTTGAATGGGCCGCGCTGCACTTTGCACGTTGGGGAGGCGGAAGCGGCGTCAAGCTGTTTGCCCTCATCGTGCTGCTGGGTGCTGCCGTGTCAGCCTTGTTCGCCAACGACGGAGCGGCCCTCATTCTCACTCCCATCGTGATGGCTATGCTGGTCGCGCTGGGCTTCTCGGCGGCCGCCACGCTGGCATTTGTGATGGCGGCAGGCTTCATCGCCGATACAGCCAGCCTCCCGCTGATCGTCTCCAACCTGGTCAACATCGTGTCCGCCGACTTTTTCAAGATCGGGTTCAACGACTACGCATTGGTGATGGTGCCGGTCACGGTGGTATCGGTCCTGGCCAGCCTTGGTGTGCTGCTGCTGTTCTTCCGGGAAAGCATTCCTGCGAGCTACAACCTCGGCCAACTCAAGCTGCCTTCGGCAGCCATCCAGGACATGGCCACTTTCCGCGCGGGCTGGGTCGTCCTGGTCTTGCTGCTGCTGGGTTTCTTCGCGCTGGAGCCCTTGGGCGTTCCCGTCAGCGCTGTGGCAGCGGTCGGTGCTGCGATCTTGTTGGTGGTGGCGGCACGCAGCCCTGTGATCAGCACCCGGAAAGTGTTGCACGGTGCGCCTTGGCAGATCGTAGTGTTCTCGCTTGGTATGTATCTGGTGGTCTATGGGCTGCGTAACGCGGGTCTGACGGATTACATCGCGATGCTGCTGAACCAATTTGCAGCTGGTGGCATATGGACAGCATCGCTGGGAACAGGAGTGCTCTCTGCAGTTCTGTCATCCATCATGAACAACATGCCCACGGTGTTGATCGGAGCCTTGTCCATCGATGCGTCGACGGCCAGCGGAACCGTCAAGGAGGCCATGGTCTACGCCAATGTGATCGGCTGCGATCTCGGCCCCAAGATCACGCCCATTGGCAGCCTGGCCACGTTGCTGTGGTTGCATGTGCTCGCCAAGAAGGGCACAACCATTGGCTGGGGCTACTACTTCAAGGTGGGTGCGGTGCTGACCATGCCGGTGCTGCTCGTCACACTGGCGGCGCTGGCGCTGCGGCTCAGCCTGGCCTCATGAACCTTTGCAACGGGAGAGCAACTGCGATGAGCGACATCACGATTTACCACAACCCGGCCTGCGGCACTTCCCGCAATGTCTTGGCGCTGATCCGCAACAGCGGGGAGCAGCCTACGGTCATTGAATACCTCAAGACCCCGCCTGATCGCGCCACCCTCGTAGGTCTGATCCAAGCCATGGGCACGCCAGTGCGCGAACTGTTGCGCCAAAAAGGGACGCCCTATGACGAACTTGGACTGGGCGAGCCCAAATGGACGGATGGGCAGTTGATGGATTTCATGCTCCAGCACCCCATCCTCATCAATCGCCCCATCGTGGTCACCCCGCTGGGAACCCGCCTGTGCCGCCCATCAGAGGCTGTGCTGGACATCCTGCCGCAGCCCCAGCAGGCCGCATTTTCCAAAGAAGACGGAGAAGCCGTCATTGACTCGAATGGACATCGAATTGGCAAACTCTGATCTACCGAACCTGGACGAACAAGCTTTCGAAAAGCCCCTGCTGGACGGCCTATTGCCCGCACAGCGTGCGACACATGCGCCTCGCATTCTGCTGCTGTATGGCTCTGTTCGTGAGCGCTCCTACAGCCGGCTGCTGACCGAAGAGGCGGCGCGATTGCTGCGCACGATGGGTGCCGAACCTCGGGTGTTTGATCCCTGGGGTTTGCCGCTGCCTGATGCGGCACCGGACGACCACCACAAGGTCCAAGAGCTGCGCGAGCTGGCCCAATGGGCGGAGGGTATGGTGTGGACGTCACCAGAACGCCACGGTGCCATGACCAGTATTCTCAAAGCACAGATCGACTGGATACCTTTGTCAGTGGGTGCGGTTCGTCCGACGCAAGGCAAGACATTGGCCGTGATGCAAGTCTCGGGCGGATCGCAGTCCTTCAATGCGGTCAACCAGATGCGCGTTCTGGGCCGCTGGATGCGCATGATCACCATCCCCAATCAGTCGTCCGTTGCCAAGGCATTCGCAGAGTTCGATGAGTTTGGCCGTATGAAGCCTTCTTCGTATTATGAAAGGGTGGTGGATGTGATGGAAGAGCTGGTTAAATTCACACTGCTCACCCGAGACTGTTCGGACTATCTGGTGAGCCGCTATAGTGAGCGCGGTGAAAGTGCCCAACTGCTGTCTGATCGGGTCAACCAAAGCAGCATCTAAGAGATAAGGCAAGTCAGCCCAGAATTTCTTTGAGGCCAATCCAGCAGCTGCATCTTTGCTTCTTGATGGACGGCAATATGTCGACAGCGCCACTTCATCGCTGTTGAGAGCGGACCTTGCTATGTGTTTGTTTGCAGCGGCGGCTTTAAGTTGTAAGGCAGACCTATAAGGATGACTCGCTTCAATGATGCTCTGGGCGCTACCAGTCGTCGAACTTGTTGAGCTGGCGGACTGCAACCAGCCTGTAGCGGTAGTACAAAATCCGTCGATCCTAAATATTTTCAGTCATATATCCCTGACCTGATGCGGTAGCGGTTTGCTGCAAAGCGAGCTGTTTCGCATTGATTTCATCTCTCTTCCATCCATCTAGCGCCCCTGGCTTTCGAGTCCGGGGCGCTTTTCTTTATGTCAGGAGTTTCTATGTCTATCCAATGTCCCCACTGCCATTCTCTGAATGTGCGTGCCAAGGGTATCGCCAAGGAGCTGGGCCAACGTGTTGGTTCTGCCGCTGGTACAGCCACGGGTATTGCAGGTGCCATGCAAGGTGCCACCACTGGCGCATCCGTCGGGTTTGTGGCTGGCCCCGTCGGTGGTGTTCTCGGTTCCTTGCTCGGCGCCATCATCGGTGGTGTGCTCGGCGGTACCGTGGGTCACGAAGTCGGCGGCCGCATCGGCGAGCAGATCGACGAGACCTATCTGGACAACTACGAATGCCAAAGCTGCGGCAATTCGTTCAAGGCTTGATGCAAGGAGATCACCATGTCCCATCTCGTCGAAACCATGGCCTACGCAGTGCAGGCCCCCTGGCACCAACTGGGCAATAACCTGCCTCGCAAGCAATCCCTCGATGTCTGGGCGCAGGCCGCAGGCATGCAGTGGCAGATCCTCGAAACACCTGTTCGCTATCTGGCGGCTGACAACTCGGAAGCGTCTTCTTCCATGTATGCCGAGCCCATGGAGTTCCCCGACCAGAAGGTGCTCTACCGCAGCGACACCAAGGCACCCCTGTCAGTGGTCAGCAACCGCTACCAGGTGGTGCAGCCCCGGGATGTGCTGGAGTTCTACCGGGATCTCACGGAGGTCGCAGGCTACGAGCTCGAGACGGCTGGCGTGCTCAAGGCGGGCCGCAAGTTCTGGGCCTTGGCCCGTACCGGTAAGTCAGCGGCCCTCAAAGGCGATGACGTTGTCAACGGTTATCTGCTCTTGGCGACCTCCTGTGACGGCACCCTGGCCACGGTCGCCATGCCCACCACCGTGCGGGTGGTCTGCAACAACACCCTGGCGATTGCCCTGCAGGGAGCAACCAATGCCGTGAAGGTCTCCCACTCCACCCGCTTCGATGCCCAGGCCGTCAAACGCCAGTTGGGCATTGCCGTGGGCCAATGGGATTCCTTCATGTACCAGATGCGCACCCTGGCAGAGCGCAAGGTCAAGAGCCACGAGGCCATGAACTTCTTCCTGAAGGTGCTGTGCGCATCGGACAAGCCGGGCTCCAGCGGAGCAGGGCAGTCCACGGGCCTCACCAACGAGCGGGCCTTGCAGAAGGCGCAGATGCTCTTTGACGGCCATGGGCGCGGTGCCACCCTGTCCGCGGCCCAGGGCACGGCCTGGGGTTTGCTCTGTTCCATCACCGAGTACGTGGACCACGAACGCCGGGCCCGCAGCCAGGACAACCGCCTAGACAGTGCCTGGTTCGGTGTGGGGGCTGCGGTCAAGCAGCGGGCACTGGAGCATGCCTTGCAACTGGTGGCCTGAATCCACGGTCTTGCGGCGCGTCCTTTGCCCTTCGGCCCTTGGCCTTCTCCCTCGGTCCCTTCAGTTCTCCTTCAAAGCTTCCCAACGCCATAGGCCCTCACCACTGCGATGAGGGCTTTGTGCTTTGGGCTTTCGAGAATTTGAGGGCAGGGGCTTGAAGAAGGGGGAGGGGGGCAGTCGCCTGCTTTGGTCTTTCCTTGCCTGTTTCTTTGTCTATTTCTTCACCCATTTCACTGGAGGCACCATGCCGACACCTGTTTCTACACATATCCCGGCCTCACAGGCCAGACGTCCTGCGCTACGCCTCGTTTCTACCCGGGACATGCCTCGCGAGACCTGGCTGGATGTACGCCGCCAAGGCATCGGTAGCTCCGATGCGGCCGCTGCCGTAGGGCTCAATCCCTACCAGTCCCAACTTGAGTTGTGGATGCACAAGACCGGCAAGGGCCATCTCCTCCCAGTTGTGGATCCCAACGAAGAGACCAGCCCCATGTACTGGGGCACTTTGCTCGAACCCATCGTCGCCGCCCACTACACCAAGCGCACCGGCAACAAGGTGCGCCGGGTCAATGCGGTCCTGGGCCACCCCCAGGTTCCCTGGATGCTCGCCAATATCGACCGGGAGGTGGTGGGAGCTTCTGATGTCCAGATCTTGGAATGCAAGACTGCAGGCATCAACGGTGCCAAGCTCTGGAGAGATGGCGTTCCGGAATACATCCAGCTGCAGGTCATGCACCAACTGGCTGTGACAGGCAAGCAGGCCGCCGATGTGGCCGTCCTGATCTGCGGGCAGGAGTTGCAAATCCACCGCATCGAGCGGGACGAGACCATGATCACCCAATTGATGGCCTTGGAGGCGCAGTTCTGGGAACGAGTTGCGACTGGACAGGCGCCAGACGCAGATGCGTCGGACAGCACGGCAGTTGCGCTGCGCAGCCTGTACTCGCAGGACAGTGGCGACACCGTCGATCTGTCCGGGGACGAGAGTGCTTGCCATGCATTTGCCAAGCTGCTTCATGTTCGCAAGCTCCTGCAGGACTGGGAGGTCCAGGAAGCATTGCTGAAACACCAGATCCAGCAGCGCATGGGGGCAGCGTCGTACGCGAACTTCCCCGGCGGCTCGGTGAGCTGGAAGCGCTCCAAGGACGGCAAGGCCTTCAACACCGCTGCATTCGAGAAAGACCATCCGGATTTGGCCAAGGCCTACACGAGCGCCAAAGCCGGATCGCGGCGATTCCTACTGCAGGAGTTGGGCTGAACTTGCAGTCAGCTCAACACCCCGTAATCACTGGCCACCAATATCCGATCGCCAATCAGCGGTCAGCAATTCAACCCATCCGCCCTTTGCTTCTTCTCTGGAGCAAGGGGCTTTTGCATTTCTGGAGAAACACCATGATCAAAGGACTGATGATGACGCCCCCTGTGGTGGGGCGCATCTCCATCGGCAAGGTCATCGAGCGCAATGGCAAGCGATTGCCGCAGAAAGATGACGAATTCACCATCACCACCCAGGTCCAAAGCCGCATAGGCTGGGTACTGCATCCCATGGATGCCATCTTGCGCACGGAGATCACCGACCGGGCATTGATGACAACAGGCGTGGAGGTGACGGAGTTGCAGACACTGCCGCCAGAGTTCGACGGTGCAATGCAGCAATCGAAGCAGACCTTGCAGGACAAGCTTGCTAGGCGGGCGCGAGCAACACACTCATCTCAGGCCACGAAGGGAGATGGCGAGCAAGGTACCAACCCGGCGCAGAAAACGATAGCGGAGGCTGTCAATCCAGCCGGGAACGATGCTCCAGTCCATGCCCACGCTGCCAAACCCAAGCTGCGCAGTATCCCCATCCGCGTGCTGTTCAACGACCCGGCGCTGAACCTGCGGGCCAACTACACCTTGTTCGACCGGGCCACGGCGCGGCCCCTCTGTGTGGGAGATGGACGGACCTGCAAGCGGATGACAGCCAAGGGCATTGAGGCAGGCCCTTGCGAGGGCCCGGACCTGTGTCCCTTGGCCGTTGAAGGCGGCTGCAAACCGTTTGGCCGATTCCACATGCGCATTGACCATCCGGACAACCAGGCAGACGCCATGAGCACATTTGTGCTGCGCACCACCGGCATCAACTCCCTGCGCACCTTGATGACCCGCATGCAGTACCTGCAAGCGGCCAGTGGTGGATTGCTGGCATATCTCCCGCTGGAATTGCGCCTGCGCGCCAAGTCCACAGCCATGTCGCACCGCACGCCCATCTACTACGTGGACCTGGGCATCCGCAATGGAATGCCGCTTGACGCAGCCATCAGCCAGGCAACGCAGGCTGCAGAATATGCGCAGAAGGTCGGTCACGACCAGGAAGCGCTGGAGCAAGCAGCCAGAGAAGGCTATGCGCTGGGCCTGTTTGAGGAACTGGAGCAGGAGGCGACGGAGATCGTTCAGGAGTTCTATCCGCAGGCAGCAGAGCCCACGGGGCAGGGGATGCATATGCAGGAGATGCGTCAACCCGAAAGAGGGGGGGCAGGCAACATGGCTGACTCTGCAGACAAGGGACTCATCCACCGCTACATGCATGGCATCCGGTTTGATGGTCCGTGGGAGTACAGGGTAATGAGCCCGGCGGGGCGCAGGCGCTGGAGCTACATGTTTCCGGATGCAGATCGCGGCAGCGTATCGAATCCGGGAGGCCTGGAATGGTGCCAGAGGCGCTGTGCGGCAGTGATGACGCAACGACCTCTGCGCAGCATTGCTGTGTCTTCGTCCTTGAGCACACCCATAGATGACCACCATGGGTGGAACGCACTATTTCCGGGATGCGAGATCCGGAGCGCCACGACCAGCGGAACCGAGTCGATGAATTGTCTAGGAACTGTTCTGGAGCGTGGAGGATGTGCACTGCTCAAGTTGGTGTTGCATCGCAGGCTCCATGGCAAACTGGAGGAAACCGCCTGCTGGGTCTGGGTGGTCGGAGTGGAGATGATGGCGTTGCCTGAGACGACAGGGGAAAACACACCCCGACCAAGCCATGCCATCAGGGCTGCACTGGTTGTCAGTCATGCGTGGAGCGCGCCATGGGGCAGCGGCTTTGGCGCTCGTGTGTCATGGGGTGCGCTTGGGCAATGCATTCTTTGCTCTGTGGACGGAGGGCGTTTGCAAGGCCGATGTGTGGAGGTTGTGACCATCGTGCCGAAACACTCTCGACAGGCGACGTGAGAAAAGAAAAGGATGAACCCGGCCAGCGCCGGGTTCATCCTTTCTGATTCTCTTTTTTTGGCGGCTATGGCATTCCTGGAGCTAAGAGTGCGTCTCCGGCGGCTTGATCAAGGTCCATGCCTTCACATCCAGCGCTTGCGCGATCCGCTCGATATTGGCCAGCGAGACATTCCAACGCGATCGCTCCACGGCTGACACGTATGTCCTGTCCAATTCGCATTCGAGCGCCAGTCGCTCCTGCGACCAGCCTTTCTCGACACGTTTGAGGCGCACCCAGTACGCAAACACATCGCGCAGGTTGTCGGGATCGGGAAGATGAGTAGGGGGAGTGGGTTTGGCAGACACTCCCCAAGCATCCGTTTCTGATACATTTACATCTACGGAGTTTGCTTCACATATTGATGCAAGAAGAAACCCAATCTTGCATCAGCGGGGCATCTCCGAATACCGAATACCAAGAAAAGGAGTGCGCGCATGCGCTTGGAGCGTCTGTTGCCTTGGGTGTTGATGCCCAATATCGCCATGGCAGGTGGTGGAGGGGGAGGCATCGTCCTGGGCCTGATCATCTTTCTGCCCATCCTGGTATGGGGCTTCATCAAGCTTTGGAAGTTCTGGTTCCAGATGATCTTTGGAGGCCTGGGTCGTGCGCAGCCGCAGCAAGGTGGATCACACCCCATCGCCCAGTCCATGGCGCAAGCCAACAAGGATTGTCCCTATTGCGCAGAACCCATTCTGGCCAAGGCCAGAAAGTGCAAACACTGCGGCTCTGATTTGAGTTGAACATGGGGAGGGGCATCGATCTGGTGGAGCAGCCGGCATTTGCCTTTCGTTTTCCATCTGCGAATCCCTGCGTCCCAGCTTCATTGCCAGTCTCATCACTGGCGCATTTCCACTGAACCACTCCTGGCAGGCCGCTGAATAGATGCGCTGCATGTTTCAGTCTTGGCCTTGGTGCGTTCTTATTTGATGAGTTTGCTTCACTTTTAGTGCTGTAGCAGACAGACCGCTGCTGGTTATGTCCTTCTACAGCACCACCAATAACGACAAAAGGAAGAGTCACCAATGCAAGAAAAATACAACGTTGTTCTGAGCGGAAGACACCCAACCGCAAATTCACACGAGGTAGCGCAAAAGCTCGCGACCCTTTTCAAGTGCACGCCCGAGCAGGCCGGACGCTTGCTGTCGCAACCATCCTGTGTGGTCAAGAAGGATGTGAAGGCAGATGTTGCTGACAAGTACAAGCGGGCTATTGAGAGCACGGGTGCGCAATGCATCCTCGAGTTAGTTCCTCAGGAAGCACCGTTGGACTTTGATGTGGTGCCTGCTATCGCGGCTGTTCCTGGTTCGATACCTACCTCGCTGTCCGCTTCTGCGGGTGAAGTTGAAGTGCAAGTGGTTTCCGGAGTTGCTGCTGACACCATACAAGCACCCGCAGCGGTATCCATTCCTGCATCTGCTCCTGTTGCACTTCCAACTGTCACACCTGCGCCGGCAATGCAGCCGCGATCTGCAGCAGCTACATCCCTGCCTCGCCAGGAGGCCATCAAGATCTTTGTTGGCAAGAACCATGGCTACTTCGAGCGCAAGTGGAAGGAGGCTGCGCAGCGCAAGCAACAGCTGTCCTGGAACTGGGCTGCATTTCTGGTCGGCTTTGGTTGGATGGGGTACCGCAAGATGTATCTCTATTCCTGGATCTTCATTGGCGTAGTCGTTGCTGAACTGATTGCAGAACTTGCCATTGGCGTTCCCAGCTCCATTACAAGCAGCATCAATCTTGGCATTGCGATCGGCTTTGGCCTCAAGGGCAATGCCTGGTACCAGCAGCATGTGAATCAGCGGGTGGACCAGATCCTGGCATCCCACGCGCCCGAGCAGGCCCGCATCGAACTGGCCCGGCAGGGGGGCTCCAACATAGGTGCCGCAGTCGGCTTTGTGGCCGCACTGCTTGTTTTGCTCGGAATGATCGGCGTCATTGCGGAAGGTTGACCCCTCTGATCCAGCAAACCGTCCTGGTGAATCGCATCAACCGGTGCGACTTCCATGGTTCCCCGATTCCCATTTTCCGCGGTGCGTTAGATCGCCGGGCTCCTTTGACCACCAATATCCAACTCTGACTTCCCTATGAAACTTACAACATGCAGCGCGCTGCTCATGGCGGTAGCCCTGGTGGGGTGCACCGACCGTGCACGAGATCGCTTCTCTTCTTTGGTCGAGCGGGCCCAATCGATCGTTGGCTCCAAAGACGCGGCAGAACAAGCGCCAGCCGCGCCGGACTTGCTCACCCAGCTGATCTCCTGGGATGCCATCGGTATGAATTTGGCGTATGTGCACCTAAGGGCAGGGCCTGCCGTTCGGTCCGAAGACCACCAGCATCACTACATGGTCCAAGGCTGTCAACTGGTGCTGGGGAGCGATCAACAGGACAAAGCCATACGCTCGGTCCAGGTCGCACTCTCGCCGGGTTGCAATGTGGATGTTGGCGGATTGTTGGGCTTGCCGCAGCGGCAACCACTCAATACTCTGACCTTTGGGGTGTTTGATGGAGTCATAGGGGCAGGGCAGTACTTGGCGGACTGCCTTCGGGACTGCGGCAATGCCTATGTTCCCAGTGTCTACCTAGTAGCGCAAGGGAGCAGGGCATTGCAGTTCAAGCAGGTAATGCTCACTGCCGAACTGGCAACCGATCCGGCCATGGAGGCGGGAGAGCAGTGGGCTGACGCCATGGTGGCGAAGGAATCTGAAGATTGGGTGGTGAGAGATCTGGGGTTCAACTGCCAGCCACAGAAGTACCGTGATGTGGCGGCGCAGGCGCTGCGCACTGTCAAACCCGAGTTTTTCAGTTTTGGGGACGAGTTGGAGTTCCCCAAGTGTCCAGCAGTAGAGGCGGCAGCAAATAGTGAACCGAAGGCAGGGGCATTTACTGTTCCCACCGGCATGGTGATGGTCCCGCAGCCCGCAGGCCCGTGCGACATGGACTACGACAAGCGGCTATGCGCTGCAGGTCTCAAAGCGAACGAGGTTTCCATCCATGGACCGGAGGACGAAGACTTCAAGGGCTATGGATGTGCCTACCGCATCGTGCCTGCTCCAGGCAATGCGGTACCGTCCGGCTCGACGGTGACCTATCGAAGTGCGTGGGAGGCCGGATGAGTCTCAAGCATGCCAGCTATCCCTTTGGACGTCTCTCTATGGCTTCGCTCCGTAGGCCGCGACAGCGGTCACATTCACCTCTCACACACCTATGAAAAATCTCTCTCTCGTTATGGCTTGCTCCGCTATCGCTCTTTCTGCTTGCAGCAAAAGCCCCGTTGACATCGTCAAGTCCAGCTATATCGATGGTGCTCGCACCACGACAGTTGCCAACGGCCTGGGCAATCGGCCGCTGTGCAAAAGTACTCATTGGGATAGTTTCAAGGACGAAAAGGGCCGCGCGGTTGTGCAGTACAAGTGCAGCATCGCAGATGGCAATGATTTCTTGAAGGAGAGGAGAGACTACTATCTGGAGCGCACAACCAAAGATGCGGAGATTGCTTTGAGGCGTGCGGTGAGGGAGCGTGACAGCATCGCGCAACGAATAAAAGAAGACTATCCCGACTCCCGGCGAGACATTGAGCGTTTGCAAAGGGGGATCGAGAGGTTTCGGGCAATGCCCAAACAGGGACTGACCGAGAGGGAGCAAATAGACGGCCTATTGTTCCAGATACAGGAAATAGAACGGGTTCTGGGCGAGAGGCGACGTGATGCTCAGCGCGAGCTGGACTCATCGGAGCGAGACATTGTGAGTGCCCAGAAGAGGAACGATCCCGAGACCTTGAAGAAAGAGGCCTTCGCACGGCACCCTGTTTACAAGGAGGCTTCAGAGATTTTTCAGTGGATCGTGAACGGGGAAGGGCAGGTAGCCCTCACCTATGGCGAGATCCAGGCGGTGGGTGCCAATGGTCAGGAGCAGACGCTGATGAAATACAACCAACCGCGAGCAATGCTCAATTTTGCGGCCCAGACGCAGGAAAGCAAGATCCTGGACTACATGCGTGGGATCGGTCTGGCTTCTTTTACGGGAGCACTCGAAAGGTAATTTTCGCGCCAAACATGAGTGGTAACTGGCCAGCATTTCCGCAAGTGCAGATTGCGCTGCGACGTCGGTTTTAGGCTGGTTGCAGTCTTTTGGTCGATGCTCGGTGAGCGACCGCTTGCCCCCCTTCCTGCCCACACAGGTTGCTTGGAATGGACGCCTAAAGCATGCCTTTGAGAGGTTAGCTCAAGCTGATGCGTGCCGCGGAAATACGCACGCAATTCAAGGCGGGCTTCCTCCACGCCAAGCCCGGGGCGACGGGTACTCTCCGCGCTGCTCCTGCACCTTCCTCACCGCAGGCTCACGCACCTCAGGCGAGAACTTGTTTGTCTTCTTCATGGCTCAATCCTCTCAGAATGTTGAGTTTCCGCAAAAACCGGGGCGATTCACGACTGTGATGAACACACGCCTTCGCATGGAAGAGGGAGACAGGCGTTGCCGAAGTCTTCGACCGCTGCCATTGACTTCAGAGCGCTTTGGCGATAACCCGTAGAGGTCCCCTTGATAGCCCTAAGACAGGATATTATTAAGCGGTTACTATAAAGTGCGCGCCGATGGAGGCGACGGCGAGAACAACGATGACAGTTAAGAGAGCGGCAGATGCATTTACACCTGAGGCCCGCATCAAGCGACATCTCCGGCAGCACTTGGCAGAGCTTGGTTTCACTAAGGACGCGAGTGGTGCGCTCATCCTGCCCGACGACTCCAAGGACACTGTTCGGGCTTTGCATCGCAAGCAGCGAGAGGACAAGGCTTCAAAAAATTCGTCCTTTGTCGAGCGATTACTGCCGAGCCTGCGACAGTACTTCGCTTCGGGCGCAGACGTAGAAACTGAAAAAATCCGACCGAAGCTGCAGTTGGTTACTGGAGAGGGGTTGGAAGCTCGTCTCTTCAGGCTTGCCGCTCTTACTTGGTCCGTTCCCGTGTCCGCAGGTTTTGGCCGCCGAATGCGATATCTCGTCTGGGACGAAAACAACGGAAAACTGATTGGCATTTTCGCTATCGGCGACCCCGTCTACAACATGGGCGTCCGGGATGACCACATCGGTTGGACCGTCAAGGACCGTGAGAAACGGCTAGTCAATCTCATGGACGCGTACGTGCTTGGTGCCGTCCCACCGTACAACATGTTGCTCGGAGGAAAGCTTGTGGCTTGCCTCATCCGAACACGCGATGTGTATGACGACTTCCGCGCGCGGTATGGTGGAACAGAGGGCATCATCTCTGGCGCGGCGAAGAACGCACGGCTGGTTGCCGTTACCACCTCTTCTTCAATGGGCAGGTCGGCCGTCTACAACCGGTTGAAGCTTGGGGAGACCTCGTACTTCAGTTCGATTGGATACACTGGCGGATGGGGGCATTTCCACATCCCTGACGACCTGTTTGAGGAGATGCGGAGCTACCTTCGAGCAATCGACCATGGATATGCGGATATGCATACCTTTGGCGAGGGGCCGAACTGGCGGCTGCGAACGGTACGCGCGGCACTCAACGCATTGGGATTTAAGGAAGACATCCTGAAGCACGGCATTCACCGCGAAGTATTCCTTTGTGAGACCGTAGGCAACAGCTTTGACATGTTGAAGGGAGCGGCGAAACGCCCCAAACTCGATGGCCTTCTTTCGGTGAAGCAAGTCGGAGAGCTCGCTGTCCAGAGATGGATGATTGGCCGAGCTGGGCGTCGGTCCGAATACAGGGCGTGGAGCAATGCCAGTCTCGGCGACCTCATACACCAAGGGTCAGTCACCGCCGCGGTTGAAGTGGGCGTGACCAAAACAGAGAGCGCCTAGCGCCAGGCCGTCGCATGAAGTCCACGTTCTTGGAAGGTCTGCAAGCGAAGCTTGAGCGCCATTTTGAGCGGCTTGCGTCGGAGCGGCGGGACGTTGGACTTCCTCTATTCGCACTCGAGCACGGCCTCGACAAGGAGCAGGTTTCAGAGCTCGCAGCCGGCTTACGTCGGCATATCGCGTTTGGGAATCGACTAAATCCCATCTGGCTCGTTTGTGTGGTCTATGCGACCGAGATGGGCTACAACTTCGACGGCGAGGAATATTGGCAGTCCTTTGAGCGCCGGACGCCGCAATGGAAGCAAGAAATTGGTCGTCGAAACCTGTTGCGCAGCTTCTTTGAGAGGTTTGAAGCCAAATTTGGAGGGGTATCTCCCTCGGGTCCTTGGGCTCGGCAGTTCTCCATCATCGCTTGGCCGATTACGCACGCTGTGCTCCCAAAAGACCTCCAATCGCAGATGGCGCGAACTCTGTTCGATTCACGGAATGAAATTGCAGAAGCTGCAGACCGTCCGGCATCTGTTTTAGGGGCACTCGTGGCGCGCTGCGCCGAGTGGCCGTCTTCTCGGTTCCGGAACTTCCTCGAGCAAGAAGAGTTGACGGGCCATATCACTAGGGCTCTGCTTTTTCCAGATGACGATGACTTGGGTGCGGTACTGACGGCGAAGACGCAAGCTCGCATCATTGCTGACCTTGAAGCATCGTGGGAGGCAAAGTCCTGGCTGAGGGAGGCCAGGAAGGTCGCAGGTGAAGTACGCATTCGCCTAATGTTTCGGCGAGCGGCCGACGTCTTGAAAGGGCGCAGACCGGACGGTCCAGACCCACGGGAGTCTGCAGAGGTTGCCTGTGTCACGCCCAAGGTGCTCATGAGAAATCAGGCCGGCAAGTGGCAGGCGTTCGTGGAAATTCCGACATTCGCTGGATGGGCTCGGTCAAATCAAGGTATTGACGGATTTATCCGCCGCTCGCGATGCAAGGTCGCCGGAGGGGAGGACATTTGGCGGAGCAAGCGTTGGTTGCTTTTCGGCGCGCAACAGTGCCGAGTCCTTGAGTTGCCAAATGCTGGAGCCTCCTGGCTTAGATTTGAAGAGTGGGAGGAAGGGACGGTCCACGCAATTGATGACGCGTGTCGAGTCCAACCCAAGCCCTGGCTCTTCAAAGTTGATGACGACGGATGCGCCTTTCAAGCAAAGTGGAAGAACGTCCAGCCCGGTTCAAAGTACCTTGTCATCCATTCGTCGATGTATGAGGAATGTGAGCATCTGTCCCCAGTTCCAATGGATGTCAGAGGAGGGTTCGGATACCTCCTAAGTGTTCCGGCCCAAGCCACTGATTCCTTGAGCAAATGCCTCAGTCTGTTAGGGCTTTCAACTGCAAAAATGCTAAAGGTCTGGCCGGCCGGGCTGCCTCCACTTGGCTTTGGCCGTGACGACCTCCTCGAATGGTCTGAACAACATCCGCTCATGCTCGGCATCGAGCACGATGAGACCTGCGAGTCGTTCACGTTGCAATTGGACGGCAAGAGCTCAGTATTCCCAACCGGAGGGCGCACGGTCTCGTTTGTTGGGCTCGGAAAGCTCGCAGTCGGTGTTCATCAGGTCACCATCGCGGCGTCATATAGAGCATCAAACGGAAAGGCCGATGTGCGGACCCAAGCGAGCCAGCGAGGGTTCTCCATCGTCGTTCGCTCACCCGTCTCCGGCACAAGCAGTCGTGTCCATGCGCCCGTCTTGGTTGTGGCAACGGACCCCCATGAGCCTAATTTGGATTCAATAATGTCAGGTGCTGCTGCTTGCACCGTTCATGGGCCACGCGGGATGGCGGTCGATTTTCATTTGAAGCTACTAAGCGGCTCTGGTGATGCCATCCACAGTGAGTTTCTCGGAACGTTGGCGCTGCCGGTGAATCAGTCGGACTGGGGTCAATTGGTTAAACGTCGCGACCATGCTGATGTAGTCAATGAGGCCTATTTCAAGGCGAACGCTGGGCTGCTGGTCGTGGATGCGCATGCTCTCGGCAAAGCTAGCGTCGCCCTCAAGCACGCCATGTCGCCCGTCCGTTGGCACGTTTCTCGGGTATCGAAGCGAGTCCGGCTGAGCGTCGTTGATGACACGGACCACTCCCACCCTGTCCATGCGTATCGCGCCTGCTTTCAGCGACCTTCGTGCATAAGCGACTCGTGGGATGGAGTGCACGAGCTCGATGTTGAAGGTGATGGCGGCCTCTATGTCGTATCGGTAAATGGTCACCGAAGCTCTGTTGTAGTCAATGCCCCGCCCGCCAAACTATCCTGGGACGACTGGAGGCACAGTGCTCCAAAGCTGTCGGCCCACCTTACCTGCGCCCAAGAAGTTGGCGAGCTTCTCTGCTGGATTCGAGACTGGACGGACGCTAGGCTTGTTGGACCGCTTGCTGAGCACCGCCGAAACTCGGTTTTACGGGAGATGCACCGCCAACTCGTCGCCTCAATGTGCGATGTAGCGTGGTCACGGCTAGAACTGAATTTCCTGGACTCGAGCGGTTCAATCGAGGCGCAAGAGTCGCTTGAAGCATCTGTATGGCGTGGACACAACCCTTCCTTCGCCATCGGCATTGGACGGAACGCGCGGTCCATCATCACGGATTCATTGGACGAGACCTGCGAGAAGTTTTTGCAACATGTAGGTCCATACTCAATTTGCAGCGACCAACGCCTTTGCAAGTTAGCGCTCCGGATGGCCGTGGCCCCTCATCGATTTGCGGATTGGGCGGGCAGCGGGGCGTGCGCGCAGATTGACGAATTGGTCAATAAGAAGACCTTGCTCAAGGCTGCCCGCCTTCTAGCTTTGCTCAACGGTCCGCGTCGCCTACTCGCTGCTCAGAACTGGTGAACAAATGACCATGACCTTGCTGACTGCAGACGCGGTGGTCGCGGAGACGAGAAAGGGACTCGGCCTCCCGGCCGTCGCCGCAAGCGTCGCGGTAGACGACACCTTGCTTGCTCAGGTACTTCGGGCGGTAGCGTGGTCGCATTGTCCCTGTCAGCCCTTCATCCTTATGAGAGAGGCTGAGCGCCATTTGAACGGGCTAGTTCCGCCTGCGACGGATTTGGCAGACAGACTTTCCGCAGTCCTCGAGGCACTCATCGCGACTGGAGACCTTGTCGAACCGGGTCAGGTCACGCAGGCTGAATTCTTCTCACGTGGAGTCCTGTTCCCTGCGCCTCCATCGTTCGCGATGCTCTCTCAGGATGTAGCCCAACTTTTCGGGCTCGCGAATGAAGGGGGTTGGGGCAGTCTCCCTGACCTACATGGCCGAGTCGGCTATGACGGGGCATCGCGGCGCATCGTGGCAAAGCCTGGGGAAGAGCTTGCTGCCAAGCTACGCGCAGCGGGGCTGCGCGAGTTGTCAGTCAAGGCATGGCTGAAGGAGCCGCCAGCCGTCTCCGCAACTGACCTGCTTTCTGCGGCGTTGGCGAAGATGAAGCTGGCCGAGCCTGGAGATGCCATCGGCGCTGACATGGAGGTTTTCGTGGCGGGCGGCAGCATTTATTCGAAGTGTTGGGTGCGGCCGTCGTGCCAGTCGGGCAACTTCATCGCGAAGCGGGCAAAGGCCTTTGGCGCTGCACAATGGATGTTAGTCTCACTTGACGCCGGGCGGCTCCTGCGCCTTGCGCACCTGCCATCGCCGGGAAGTTCATTGCGTGCGTGCGACGAAGCTTGGCGCCTTCAACTCGCCAAGGACGCGGTTGAAGGAAGGCCACAGGCGTTCCGCCTGACCTTGCCGGGCAAAGTCGCCCACTTCGATTTGACGTTCCCGATTCCGCAGTGGGCGCATCGCCGCATGCTGGCGTTCGGCCGGCAGGTACCAAGTCGAAAGTGCATCTGCAGTTACGACATTTCAGAGGGCCTGGTGGCCGAAGCCTCGAGCTTTCTGGAGCGGCAGCTCTGGATGAAAAAGACAACGAGTTGAGGGAGAGAGCATTGAGTTCAACGATTCACGAGACCATCGAGCAGCTTCACGTATCGCTCAAGGATTACATTGAAGCCACGTACCACATCGCGGACCCGAAGCTCATCAGCCAACGGCGAAGTCTCCTCGACTTGCCCGGCGTAATCCACCAGGTTCCCTACCTTGAATCGACACCCAAGTACCGCTCGGGGCGAATGTTTCGTGAAATCAAGGGTCTTTCTGCGGGCGCAAGAGAAGCGTTCGAGCTGTTGTCTACTGCTAGCGAAGGCCAGCCAAAGGTAATTCACGACCCTGCATACACGCATCAGGTCAAGTCAATTGCTTCGACTCTGGTCGAAGGCAGAAATCTCGTCATCATGACGGGCACGGGCTCTGGCAAGACGGAATCTTTCTTGCTTCCAATTCTGGGCAAGCTCGCGCGCGAAGCTTCTGAACGACCGAAGGTTTTTGGAGAACAGCATGCGATGCGGGCGCTCGTCCTGTATCCCATGAATGCACTGGTCAATGACCAACTTGGTCGCATGCGGGCAATGTTCGGCGACCCTCGTCTTGCGCACCTGTTCGCCAAGTGGTCGGGAAGACCGGCAAGATTCGCTCGATACACGAGTCGCACTCCCTATGCTGGTGTCCGTTCGCGAAAGAAGGACCAGACCCGGCTGAAGTCATTTGAAGAGTTCTATGTGGACCTCGAGCGAGCGACGAAGAATGCCGATGACCCAAAGCACGAGTTAGCTGTTGGACTGAAAAACGAGCTCAAGTCTCGGGGGAAGTGGCCAGCTAAGCCGGACTTGGTGGATTGGTTCGGAGCAAAGAATTCTCTTTGGGAAGATAAGGACAAGAAGCCACTGAGGGCAGTAACCAAACCTTTTGACGTTGAGCTTGTCACAAGGCATGAGGTGCAGTCCGCTCCGCCAGACCTGCTTGTCACGAACTATTCGATGCTTGAGTACATGCTCATGCGGCCAATCGAACGGGCGGTGTTCGACAAGACCGCAGAGTGGCTGAAGCGGAATCCGAATGAGACCTTCCTGGTTGTTCTGGATGAGGCGCATCTGTATCGGGGCGCACCTGGGGCAGAGGTTGGTCTTCTACTCCGTCGCCTGCGGGCACGGCTTGGGATTGGCGTTGAGCGACTGCAGGTCATTTGTGCGACCGCAAGCTTTGACGATAAGAACTACGCCCCTTCGTTCGGGGCGCAGCTCTCCGGCGCGCCGTCGGACTCCTTCGTGCCGATAACTGGAGACCTTGCGACTGCTGAGTTTGCGACCGTTGGTTCAGAGGCCGACGCCAAGATTCTTGCGGCCGTCGACTTGGATGCCTTTTATGGCGCGCCGACTCTTCGCAAGCTTGCGGTAAAGAGGTTGCTGACTTACCTCGGTACTGAGGAGTCCAATGATGTCGAGCGCGACCTTTTCAATGCCTTGGCTGAGTTTCCTCCGCTTGGGCAGTTGATAAACCTCACCATGGGAAATGCGACGCCGCTAGAAGAATTAGGCGGGCTCGTGTTCCCTGGAGTGGCAGAGGATATTCGCGACCGAGCCGTGACGTCGCTTCTCGCACTTAGTAGCGTTGCTAGGCCAACGGCATCCGCTGCCGGTCTATTGCCCTGCCGTGTTCACAACTTCTTCCGCGGGCTGCCAGGACTATGGGTTTGCCTGGATGCTGCTTGCAGTGAGCTCGCGGAAGATGAACGCAACGGTAGTTGCGGGAAGCTGTACGCGCAACCTAGGGAACGCTGTGGTTGCGATGCTCAAGTGCTCGAGTACTTCACTTGCAGAAACTGTGGCTCTTCCTATGCTCGAGGTTACACGGACAACGTTGAATCCCCGCGCCATCTTTGGAGTCATGCGGGGAGCAAGCTCAAGCTGAATACTGGCGAGGTTGAACCTTTGTTCCCGCTGGACTTGATGCTCGAGACGGAGCCGCTGAAGACCGACGTCGTCGAGCTGAAAACGCTCGACCTGGTGACGGCTGCGCTGGACCCAAAAAATGGCGGTTCTCGAACTCGAGAGGTCTTTCTGAGGAAGAACAGAAGTTCGGGTGCGGCGGACGAGGACGGCAATCGTGACACGCGCGTTGAAAGCAGGGGGCAATTTGTACCGTGCGGAATGTGCGGCGGCTTTGCTGCGTTCGGTCATTCAACCGTGCAGGACCACCAGACAAAGGGTGACCAGCCATTCCAGACTCTTGTCGCCCGCCAGCTCCACGTGCAGCCGCCAGGCCAGCAGGAGGGAAGTGCCTTTGCTCCATTGCAAGGGCGCAAAGTGCTTGCGTTCTCAGATTCACGGCAAGTTGCGGCAAGACTCGCGCCGAACTTGCAGATGTACTCCACGCGAGACGCCCTGCGACCAATGCTCGTATTGGGCTTCGAGCGTCTGGGAGCTGTCGAGGCTATTCGACCGAAGCTTAGTCTAGATGATGCGTACCTGGCGGTGCTGCTCGCAGCGGCAACCAGAAACGTCAGATTGCGACCGGAGTTGATTCCGGGGGAATCAATTGCGGCCGTCGACACGGTGCGGGCGGCCATCAGGGCAGATGGAAACATCGATGACGAAGCCCTATTCAACCTGTGGATTGATATGAAGGCGAACAAGGCGCCTTCTTCGCTGCTCGAAGACATCTACAAATCCCTGTTCGACAAGCACCTAGGCCTTGAGCCGTTGGCGTTCGCTTCTCTTTCGTTGAGAGGGGACAAGCTAAAGAAGCTCTCCGAGCTTCCGATGATTGCAGGCGTTGCTGAGACTTCCAATGAGAAGCTCGAGCTCGTAGAGGCATGGCTGCGCTGCTGGTGGCGGGCGTCCAGCGGCGGAGTTTGGATGCGCGATATGCCGCAGCTATGGTGGCAGCGGCCAAAGTCCTCCGGAACATCGGTTCAGTCGCACAAGGGAAGTTTTGAGCCTCTGAAGAAGTTCCTGAATGACAAGAACTCGGTCAAGTGCTTCACGAATGAATGGCTGCCGAAGCTAATGGCCGAACTTACGGAGCAGGTCGAGGCGAGTCAGCGTCGAATCCTTGCCAGCAATCTAGCACTGAGATTTGGTGGAGCCTGGCAGCGTTGCGCTACTTGCACGTCGGTTCATCGACCTGTCTCAAGACTACATCGCTGCCTTGACTGCGGCAGTAGTCGCGTCTCCGTACTGGACCCAGATTCGGATGAGGCTTTCATGGCCCGAAAGGGCAACTACCGCAAGCCCGTCATCGAGACCAAGGCTGGAGCGCCGCTACTTTCACTCATCGCTGCCGAGCACACCGCTCAATTGAACTCGGCAGGTAGCGAGGAGGCGTTTTCTCGAGCGGAGGAGCATGAACTACTCTTTCAAGACGTTGAACTGGTCTGGAACGACATCATTCAGAACCCGACGGCAATCGATGTCCTTTCGAGTACGACCACGATGGAAGTCGGTATCGACATCGGCGCGCTTTCAGGCGTTGCTCTGAGGAACATGCCACCCGGTCGGGCCAACTATCAGCAGCGCGCGGGCCGTGCAGGTCGTCGTGGGAACGCGGTGGCAACGGTGGTCTCTTTCGGAAGTGCCGACAGCCACGATGAACACTATTTCTCCAATCCTCAAGCGATGGTTAGTGGCAGCGTTGTCGACCCCAAGTTGGCTCTGGCCAATGCCGATATCGCTCAACGTCACGTGCGCGCGTTCCTCCTACAGTCGTACCACCAGTCGCGGGTTCTCCAGGTGAATCCTGGGGAAGCCAACGACCTTTTCTCGGTCCTCGGCACGGTGCATGACTTCAAGTCAGATACAGGTCGACTGAATCGCCTGGACTTCGAGGCATGGCTCGGCGAGAACAAGGAGCGCTTGCAAGAGTCACTTCGCGACTGGCTACCGGTTGAGCTGGGCGACCTTAAGGAGAGGCTTGTGGCCGGCATGGCCGAGGACTGTCTGGAAGCAGTCGACACAGCAATCGCCGACGATGAGGCACCAAGGAACGAGAGGGAGTCAGACGAGGAAGGTGACGTCGATGCCGGCGAGAACGGGTTTGAGGAAGGTGAGGAGCGCCCAACGGTCGGTGCGGCGCCCGCCACGCTCTTGAACCGGTTGCTGTACTTCGGAGTGCTCCCCCGGTACGCGTTCCCGACAGACGTTGCGACCTTCACTGTTTTCGATGAACGCTCAAACAGCTTCAGGCATATAGCTAGGTTCTCGCCAAGCCAGAGTCTGCCAATTGCACTGTCTCAGTACGCGCCTGGTAAGGAGGTGTGGATTGCGAACAAGTGCTACACCTCGGCGGCCGTCTACTCGCCAATACGGTCTGAACGGACGAAGGCATTCAAGGAGCGAATGACTTATAGGGAGTGCAGTACCTGCGGCTTCGCCGAGACGAAGGACGTCTCGATAGTTCCCAAGGGCACAGTTAGCAACTGCATCGCCTGCGGCGACACAGAGACGTTTGGGCCAGCCCAGTATTGGATGCGCCCCCCAGGGTTCGCCCATCCGTACAACCGCGCTCCAGTCACGTCACCTGACGATTCGCCGGACACGGCCTATGCGACTCGTGCAAAGCTGATGATTCCGACGCCTGCTGAGACTGCGGCGTGGCTCGATGTAAACGAGCGCGTTCGGGTCTATTCGTCGCGTCCACACCTGCTGGTGTCGAACACTGGACCAGAGAAGAAGGGGTACACCTATTGCTCATGGTGTGGGTGCATAGAAGCTGACACAGACCCAGCCCCAAAACTTCGGGGTCAGCACACCAAGCCATTCCCGGACGATGAACCGGACTGCGATGGTATGCACGCGACGAAGAACTTGGTTCTTGGAACAAAGTTCATTACCGACGTAGCGCTGTTCTCGCTCCGCCTGGCTAGGCCCTTGGAATTGCGGCCTGGAACCTACCCAACAAACGTGGCGCTTCGAACCGCATGCGAGGCATTGGCAAAGGCTGCCGCCTCAATGCTCGGCGTAGAACCTGGCGAGGTTCTGGCCGAGTACCGGCCGGCAATCACGGAGGATTCGCTCGGTCGCGAAGGCCTTCAAGCGGAGATATTCTTGTACGACACACTTCCCGGCGGTGCAGGGTTCTCTAGGCTAGCGTCACTGGAGGCGCCGCGCCTCTTGTCGCTTGCCCTAGATGCAGTCCGGAACTGTCCTGGGGGCTGCGATTCGTCCTGCTATCGATGCCTCAGGAGCTTCAAGAACAAGATTGAGCATCGGCTTCTCGACCGTCATGTAGGCGCGGAGCTTTTGGGACATCTCCAGACGGGTGACATCCCTGGCTTTGAAGCGGCGCGGATTGGCGCTGCCACCGACCTACTCATGAGTGCGCTGGCCCAACAGGCTGACGGGGAGACATACGAGGGGAACGTAGTCGTGCCCAATGTCGGAACCGTTCCATTGGTGGCAACTCGCGCAAACGGAAGCAAGGTAGCCGTCCTTTTAGCGGCGCCGCTGTCGGGTGAGGTCCCGTTGGATGAGGAGATGTTCGAGAAGTTGAGTGGAGCCAGTGGCTGGACTGTCGTCGTGGTTAACGAACTGCTCGTGCGCCACCACCTGCCAGCTGCGTGCCAGCGAGTAAGAGACGAAGTAGTGGCCTGACGCTGGTCGTTTGAGCCATTTGCGCTTGGCCAAATAACTTCAATATGAGTCGCCTGAAATGGGCCTAATTCAGTTCACGGATGCTCCAGGAGGGGTTTCCTCCTCTGGTGCAAAAGCCGCGAGGCTAGAGGACGCGGTCCTATTGCTAGAACTGGCTTGGAAAACTTGGTTGCGCGGGGTGATGTGCGGCAAGGTCGTGCGAACCACCACCAGCGACAGCAAAGCACCCTGCCCGCGGGAGAGGGTCAACCGCCAGTTCAAGGCCGATAGGCCAAATCAACTGTGGGTGAACTGCGTATTCCGGGTGCACTTGAACACTGAGTCCATTTCGATCTGACAACTCCGCCGGCACCGATGACAGGTCGCCAGCCGCGTGTCCAGGCGCTCCTCTACGGCACAATTCGGTAAGCGAACGGTGAACCCATATTGACACCAAGCAAAGCGTGGCTGACATCTGCTTCGCCGGGCTTGCTCAATGCGCCGCGAACGCCAGCAGGTACTCCCAGCTCATGCTGGTGGTGCGCGGATCGTTCGCCACCGGCACGCGGCGTATGGCCAGCAGTTGGTTGGGGCCGGCTGCAGGCGTGATGGTGGCCGTACCATCGGCCGCCGTGATGACGGCCGCCCCTTTCTCGCCCAGCGACAGGCGGATGATGGAGCAGGTAATGAGTCTCTTCACCATGAAGAGTGTCCAGCTACAACGTATGCCGACTATCATGGTCGATTTGAAGCGGGCAGATCGCAGACCGCGAGGTCAGATTTCAGACTGAAGCTTTCGTTGGCTGCCACGATTTCAAGAGCAGCTTCAGGCTGATCTGAGTCATTCACGATCCAGGGCCTCAACGGCAGCAATCGCCCACATCTGTCGTTGAGCTCCGCCAGTTCTGAGTGTCCGCTTCATGTACGGAACTGGCCATTCGGCAGTTCGGTTCTCTGCACACCGCCTCGAGTGACGGCTTTTGCGCGCACCGACAGACTCATATCGACCCTGAGCAGACCGTCACTAACACCTGAATTAAGCCGAGCCGCGAAGCGGAGTCGGCTTGAACGAGTTGCTAGGCACCTTACCGAGGAGTGGAGTAGCAATAGACTGACACCTGGGAAGCATGAGGGGCAACTCTGCACGAAGGAGTTGTACCGCACGGGATAGTTCGTTGCAATCATTCAACAAATGGTCTAGACGATAACCAAGCATGACAAACGGATCGTCTAGATCCTCGCCCATCGCATGATGCGCCGCCCACCGGGCAAGGCCCAGCATAACTGAATCAGACGATGCATCAGATGCCAATGCCAAGGCTGACAGTAGCTCGACGAAGGAGAGTGAGAGGGGGCGCGCAAAAAAGTCACGTTCCGGACGCTTTAGGCAAGCCTCAGGACCATAAGCCGATAGCTCCAGAAGCTCGTAGGCCGGACTGCTGGATACAAGGATTTGTTCGTCCGCCCATGCAATGACCGCATCGGATGAAATTAGTCCGATGGTCCATAGGGTCAGAACGCGCTTGATGGACTCCATACCGCTGCCTAACTGAATCTAAACGCTAAACAAATGCGACTATCGCTCAAACAACATAAGCTAGGACATTGAACACCCGCTCTTCGCTAAACCGCGCCTGCCATTGGGCAGCCTTTGGTGGAGATACTGCAACTGTTACTACTCATAGTGCTTCGCGCCATAGAGAATTGCTGCGCAAATGTGCCAAGGGTTGTTTGCATCCCCCCTCAAATCGACCATCGCGCGGTCTATCCCAACAGCGGCAGCTGCGCCTAGAAATCCGTCTATGGATTTGTGCTCCCAGCCGAGTGCACCTGTGCCAAATGGGTTAGTTGGCTGGAACACTTCGATGTCACGCCCCTCGGCAAAATCTGTCGCCAATGCGTCGAGGAATATGCGGAATGATCGCTCATCTACGACTTGGCTCAACAGTGTTTCGAGGTCTGGGTGCATTATTTTTCCAGCATTTATACTTTTAAAATTAGTCACGAATGGCCATCTTCCCATAGCCTAAGCATGGCGAAACCATAGATGCTCAAATACTTCCCGATTGATAGATATGGCTACGAATTGTCGGTCTTGGTTGATTTCATCCAATGTTGGAATCGCAACAATCCCGAGCCTTGTTTGTGATGTTTCGCGATCGCAATCTGCAACACCCACGGTTCCATCACGGAAAAACTCCAGCTTGCGCAATTCGAAGCGGTTAGGATCCAGCTCAGACACCAATCGAATGGGATCATCAAGGCTCTCATGATGCCAAATTACGTCGATGTAGTGGTTTAGCTTGTTCATTGTGGGTCGAGGTTGAATGTCAGATACTGGCCGGCATTGCCAGTTCGCGGCGTCCCCGGGAACTTGCCCTCCAGCATATAGAGGGCGCCCGGTGCATGTCTCGTAGTTGAACGCTCGCGAGCTCATTATGAGGGTCCCTCAACTCGACGGGAGACCATCATGGAATCCACAGACAACACCACGCATCGCGAGCCGTGGAACAAGGGCAAGATCGTTGGGCAAAAACTGCCGTTCAAACCGAAGGATATCTGGGCGCTGCGCGTCCGGCTTCAGATGGAATCGCGGGTGCGCGAGCTCGCCCTCTTCAACCTGGGCATCGACAGCAAGCTGCGCGGCTGCGACCTCGTCGCCCTAAGAGTGCGAGACGTGTGCCATGGAGACCAGGTCGCCTCTCGCGCCGTCGTCATGCAGCATAAGACACAGCGACCGGTCCAGTTCGAGATCACGCAGGCAACGCGGGACATTTTGCAGGCTTGGATCAAGCAAGTCGGTCTGAAGTCCGAGGACTTTCTGTTCCCTAGCCGACTGCATGAGTCACCTCATTTGGGCACCCGGCAATACGCTCGGATCCTCGGGCACTGGGTCGAAGAACTCGGCCTCGATCGTGCCGAGTATGGCACGCACTCTATGCGCAGGACAAAGGCAACGCTGATTTACCGGCGCACCAAGAATCTTAGGGCGGTTCAACTGCTTCTAGGACACTCCAAGCTCGAGTCGACTGTAAGATACCTCGGCATTGAGGTCGATGATGCACTGGAAATCTCGGAACAGACGGAAATCTGAAGTGCTCAATGACGGCCGCACCGAGCTAGCCCCGGTGTGGCTGCATTGAACGGCAGCTATCATGTGTCGGGGCGAATTGGAGATTTCGGCCAGAAGCGGTCATTTATGTTCGCATATGCCAATGAATAGATTGCTGTACCCACTGCTATGAACCTCATTCTTGAACGGACAGAAAGAGTTCGCTTCTACACGGACATGCGCTTGGTTTTTGAGGCCACGGGGCTTCATGCGTCTGATTTTGATTGGTACATCAGCGATATCGAAACCAATTGCGGCAGCGACGAATTCTCAGACACCGACAGATGGCTTCCTGGGGTAGAACTGGAAAACTTTTTGGCTACCCGTACCGTTCAGTTCATTTGGGCGGTCTTTAGCGCCTTTCCTATCGGTTACCGCCGAAATGTCGAGCAAGCACCGTATGTGGATAACAACCCCCTATATTGGCAGGGTGTCGAGGTGTCTCCGCAGCTCGATGATGCGTTGTTTGAGGTTGTCTGTTGGGATAGCAGTGCAACACTCTTAATCGGCCTTCCGGAGGAGGCTGAAAAGAGGTTCAAGCGCATGTATCCGGAAACTCGTGACTTGCGCATCGCTTCTCAACAGCGAAATTTCTAACTGTCTAGAACCGGCCAAGAGCAGCCAGTCAACTCAAAGGAAAGCGGGTGCTCAACGCTCGAGCTAAGCTGCCTGCTGTAGCGAATCAACTTGAGCGAGGGGTTAGGCGTCACCGCGTCGCTACTTGGTGAACCATCTGTGTGTAGAGCCGTCCCATCCGTGATACTTGCCTTTGAACGCTTGCATGGCGGCTACGTACTGCGAAAAGATCAGCGTTACATCGCTAACCTGCGGTACGTCATCCTCGTTCAGTAAATCAAGAAACTGGATTGACTCTTCATCTGCTAACACCTCTCGGATCTTCTCGAGAAGTCGGTTGGCAATGAATAACTTGCTCTTGCTTACGGCGGACTCCGGCTTCTTCTTTGATAGTTCTTTGAACTCTTCATACATTGCTGCCAGAAGAGGAGTCATAACATCATGTGTTGAAGCCTTCGTGGCTGTCGTTGTTGCCTCTTTTTTTGCCATCTCATTCCCTTAGATGTTTCGGTCTTGTGGTTCTGACTAAGGCAAAGCCCTTCTCGTCAACTGGCTCACCCTTTTTGCCCTTTACCCTCCAAAACCAAGTGCCGCTACGCTGGACTACGTTGTCAGCTCTAAGCTTCTCCATGCATTGAAGATACTGCGCGACTATGAAGACAACATCGCTATTCTGTGGAACGTCGTCCTCTGAGAATTGATCAAAGTCGTCGAATGGACGGTACTTTGTGGACAGCATAGTACTGCACTCTGTAATCTGCTGATTGACGAACTTGAGCTTGAACTTGTTTACAGCATCGGTTGGACTTTTCTTTGATAGCAGTGACATTTCATCGTAAATACCTGTAAGCTGTCCGAAAATCTTCTCGAATCGATCAACATCGTCTGTATTCATTGTGGTCCTTAAGAGGGGCATCTGCGGCGAAACTCAATGTACTTCTTCTTTAGAACTTCAATCGGCGTTCTCTGCTTGCTCTCGTAGACATCGACCATCAGTTTCAGATCGCTGTCTGTCAGTGCAATGATGCATTTTCTCTGCGACGACCATAAGTCAATCGTATTTGAAAACATTGCCTTAGGAAGCTCATGTCTGGTTAGGAAGACGCCAAATTTTCCGATTCCATCCTGTAGATATCGAGTCAGCTGATTAATGTGGTCTCGATCGATCTTTGCGACATTCTTCATCTCGAATACAAGTTGGCGATTCCCGTAGTCGGAGAAAATCTCGTCAAGAAAGTCTATGCTTCGATTGTTGTAGAAGATGAGATCGCGAACGTGCCTACCGGACTCTGTTCGGCTTTGCGCTTGTGCGAAGTCCAAATGCGGATACAGGAGCGTCGCAAGCAGGTCGGTGCATAGCGTCTCGTACTGAGTGTCGGCATTGTCGCCCTTGCCTGATTCGAGTTTAAGTAGGTCATTTAGCTTCCGGCGCGCGGACAGGACAGGTATCTGACTGAACAG
Source organism: Comamonas sp. 23 (assembly GCF_049601575.1). NCBI lineage: Bacteria > Pseudomonadati > Pseudomonadota > Betaproteobacteria > Burkholderiales > Comamonadaceae > Comamonas > Comamonas sp. 23. The sequence continues at coordinate 2,030,191 of NZ_CP187127.1, forward strand.
AGGGTCGTTCCGACAATCCGCAGCTTCCTTGTGCTTAAGGTCAATATAACGTTCGACCGCATCATAATTGTCTCGATTGTACTTTAGTACTTTTACTCTATCGACTGGTTCATCCGGGTTGAAGATCTCATCTCGCGGGCAGGCTGTCTTGAAGTAGTCGTCAAAGTTGATCCATGGGGAGAATCGAAGCCAGCGTTTGGGTGTGAATATGAGCGGCTCTCCATTGACGGGGTTGACTGGGAGCCTGACCTTGGCCAACTCATCGAACGCGTTCTTGCGATAGTTGTAGAGTGTCGGAAGGGTAACAGCTTGAAGGGGAATGCCTAAATCTTCGCACTGCTCGATGGTGTAGTCGACAAGAAAGGACTTGAGATAGTTGCAAGCAATGTCGCTGATTCGATCCTTTGAGATTCCAGCAACATATAGCTGAATCACCTCAAAGTGAGTGAAGCCATATTGGCTATACGCTGGTATATCATTGAATAGACGCAGGGCCTCTAGCGCCTGCTCGCTACCGATTCGGCTTCCTTGACGCGTCTTCGAGACTCCGAGTCCGACCTCGGAACACTCGGACAGCGTGATTAGTGTGGCGGCCGCCTTATCTTCCGCCCCCTTCTTGACGAGATAGTTCAGGTTGTTGAACGAGTTAGTGATCGATGTATGAAGCGCTTGGTCTTGCTGTGAGGGTGATTTCCACAGCAAGAACGGGTCGAGGTAGAGCGGAATGTCCTCATTTAGAAACTGAATCGCGAAATCCAGTTCAGCTTGGCTCTTGTGAATGCCGAAGTGGTCCGTGAGTCTTGGTCGAATGAGCATATTTGGGTGATGAGTCTGGGCGGTTGGCAGATTGGTTTGGTAGACGTTTGCGTCCCATGGCAAGAAGGCGACCGAGAAGCACGACAAAAGTTATTGTGACGCCCGACTCAATGTAGACGGAAAAACATGGTTGATACATTCGGGGCGTGACGATACAGCTTTTGAAAACACCCTCAAAACCCGCTTGTCTGTTGGCTTGCGAATCAGACTACTGTATAAATAGACATATGCAAATTTCTCATGAAACCCGGCAAGTGTTAAGTTGGCAAACTATAGCGTGACAGTAAGCCCAACCGAGCTCGCCTACTGCGTGCTCTGCAGGCACCGATCCATCTGCTTTGAATCAACGGCAGCTTTGAGGTACTGCTGTCCACCGACGGCTCAGGGTCGGCAGCACCAGTTCGCAGCTTACGAAAGCTGCCGTTCAGGTTGTCTGGCACATTGCGTCCAACGAGTTTCCGGTTTGAGGCGTACAGCGGACGTCTGATCAGACAGCGGGTCAACTTCTGGTATCGGAGGCAGCGGTCACAGGCTCGCCAAAGCTCAGCGGCGGCAACCAGCCTGAAGCCGCCGACCGGAGGTGCATTGCGGCTGACTGCTCCTGGCCGATAGCGGACCTTGGACAAGGACACGCTATGCCGCAAGGTGTAGGCCTAGTGCATTAAAAAAAGAAGTCGCCTCGAGTTCATCACTCAGGCGACCTTTGGTTTTATCCGCAACAGCACCTCGGCATATTCGCCACTTTTCTCACTTTTTACTGTCACCTACAGTGTGGTTGAGACAGCCTCCGAACGGTCCAGAAAGTGTTCGATTGGACAGAACGATGCTTTATGGCGCCGCTGTTTCGAATCGTACCGAACGAAAAATCTCGCTCTGCTGCACAGCCGCGGCTCGACGGTCGCCCATGTCCACGAGTTGGTCGAGCGCTCGCAAGATGGTTTGTGCCATGGCGTGCGGCATCGAGGGGACCTTCTCGCTGAACCTTTGAATCAGCCCTGCTAGCCTAGCTGGCAACTCCGAGCTGCGCCACTCGGCTCGTCGGTTCGCGTCGGGTAGAACGTGCTGTAAGCTGCTCACGAAGTGGTAGACAGGATAGTGCTCTAGGCTCCTTTCGCAAAGCTGCATCCAGTACTCCGCCACAAGTCGCGAGCTGCCTCGCGCACGCAGTACTGGGTCAACCAGAAGGATGACTACTCCAACATCGCTCCAGTTGTTGTTCGCGAAGCGCACAGGTGTCTTCGCGCTAAGATTCACGGAGAAAAAAAGCTCCCTTACGATGTCTGCCAGTTCCCGCTCGACGCGCCAAGCCCCTTCCCATGACTGAAGCGCGCGGTCACGGGCCACGGCCAAAAGTTGCAATGCGTTCTCCGGAATGGCTGCACTGTCGGCAACAGCGGCCGCCAACTCCCAGACGTATCCCTCCGCCAGTTCGCAGTACGTTTCGTCGTCGGCGGCTGCGGCCTTTTGCAGGAAGCGACGGTCGGCTTCCTCAGTAGGCAGGAGAAGGGATACTTTGGCGAGGAACTGAAAGAGGCTCCGCTTCCATTCGTACAGGTATGACGCGTTCTCCTCCAAGCCTCGCCTGTTCGTTGTCCAGAATGGCGCGATGCGTTCAATGGTCCATGCTGCCAGTCGCTCGCACCAAGCGAGAAATTCGCCTGCGTGCCTCCGGTCCCCAACAGCTTTATTTAACGGTATGGTCTCGAGCACCTTCGCTAGGAAGGTTGTGTCCACCTGCAAAGGATTCGTTCTCCAAGGCTCATTCCGTTGTCGACCGTATCGGCTGGTTTCCTCCTTCGGCGTGTCTTCCGCAGGAATTGGGACCCACGGCTCGGGAAGCGAGGGCAACACGTCTTGCGGAGCAGCGCCGTCTATCACCCTGTTCATCGAACCCGTCAAAACTTCCTCAAGGTATTCCTGGCGGGCGTCCTCGGCTGCATGGCCATACCGCACTTCAACGAAGGCGAGCTCAGTGGCGACGCGCAGCGCCTCCCAGGCAATGTTCGGATGTTCTTCCCACGCCTGGAGCATGCCCTGTAGCGCCATGACCTGGATTTCCTCGTACGGATGGCTGACGAGCTGAATGAGCAACTGCTGCACAGCGGGGATGTCTTCACCTTCCAATGTCTTGAGCAGCGCGCCGAATCCTTTAGCCACGTAGAGCACAGGATGGAACATGAGATGCGCTCCACGAACGAAGAGATTGCCGTGCGCGTGAGGCGTCTTCGATGCGTATACGCAGGTTTGGGCCGCCCACTCAAAGTGCTCCGACGCTCCTTCAGAGACAACGACGGCCGCTACGCCCGCCACAGCGGCTTGAAGTTGATGCAGCGTGTCACCGCTCGGGTGTCCTTCATTGAACAAGTCCCCGACGTATAGTTGCTTGGCCGCTGCCACAGCTTCATCGATGGTCAGTGACGGCTTGAGCGACCCATTGTCAAAGTAAAAATCGGCCCATGTCAACAGCTGAAATTGCCTTCCCATCTCAGCATGCTTGGTCTCAATCTCTTGGACGTCTGCACTTCGCGACTGGGGGTTGTCTATGACGATGGCAATCCTCGAATCGTCTTCGACCAACTTGGCGTGGTAGTTCTCAGGCTTGCCGTTCTCCGCCCAGATTTCGGCGGTGCGGTGCAGGTCATTCCTGTGCGCGTCGCTGGCACGCTCCTCAACGAATTCGAAGGGGAGGTCATTCGGGAACTGTTGGATGGCCGTGGCCGCTCGGTCCCCAAGCTCCCCGCCGCGCACGAGCATGAGACTCGCAAGCGAGCGCAGGTCCGTTTGCCGAATCGCGAGGTCGTTGCCGGCCTTCACAGCACGAGCGTGCTGCATGTCATGCGGTCTGAAGAATCCAATCAGGTTGCTTTGACTTAAGTCCTCCACACTGCGCCTGACGTCTAGGTGCCAGAGCCTCTGACTGGTCGCAATCGGAAGGGTGGTGGCGGAGCATTGTTGTGCCTGCAGGCTGACTGCAACCGCCACAGCCAATGCCCCGACAGAGGTCTGCCCTTCCAGGACTTCGCGAACCACATCGTCTGCTGCGACATCGGCCTTCAACTGCGCGAAAGCCCAGACTTCAAGCGCCATGAGGCCAGAGTTCACCGCAGTAGGCGCCCAATTGCCACGCGCGCCCATGTAACGCTGGTAGTCCCCCCAGAAGACCTGCCGTCCCCACGGGAACTCAAGGACGAGAGGAATCGGGGTCGCCTCATCGCGCGAGAGTCGATGATATTGGCGCCAGGCCCGGATGGAGTAATTCGACAATTCTCGAACGAGCCGCCGCGCCTCGTCTGGCGCATGCTCGAACAGCGCGGCAAATGGCTGCCGCGTTGGCGCAGACGGCGAGAACATCCCCTCATCTCTGATGCCCGGTGCATTCCCGTGCAGGCTTGAGAATCCGCTCGAGATACTGTAATGCTCCTGGTCTCGCATCTGCCGTTCTATATCGACAGGCAATTGCCGACACAAGAACTTCAGTGTCAACTCTATGAGTTCCGTAGGGCAGACCTGCGACAGTAGTGGCGCGTGATTGAACACCGCAGTCATAACGCCAGGCGGTATGCGCCGTAGATGCTGCAAATCGCGGATGTACTGCGCCACCAGCCCGGGTTGCCCGAAGGACGAACTCAGGACCAGGGAGCGCAGCGACTTCTCGAGCTCCTTCACCTCTTCGTCGCTGTAGCCCGTTTCGCTCAGCTGCCGCCACACCTCATAGTCTCGTTCCCCGTCTTCCCGGTAGCGAACATGCTGGATGTGATACAGCCACGCCAGACAAGTACGCACGATGGAGTCCGAAATCCGGTTGGAGCGGCGCCGAAACCGGTTCTGCCAGACCTCAAAGGCGGCGACGACGTCAGGAATGGCCGTAACGGGAACACGGACTGAGTGCTCCAAGAGCCAGGTGCAAAACCTCACCCAAGCCGGCAAGTCAGCCGGGTAGCTCAGCATGTCGGCATACAGCATTCGCTGCGCCAGGTCCAAGTCTGTGGCGTTTGCATTCGTCAGCACGGAGGAGTCGGGCTGAGACTTGGCTGCTTGGTACCAGACGACAAGCTGACGCACCCGCTTGGCGTCACCCTCGAACAGCGCCTCCGTGTACGCGTCAGCGTGCTCTTCGAACGTTTCGAGACCGAAGGGGCCCGCGAGCCAAGCGCGCAGCCACTGGGACCGAAGTTGGGTGCTGCTCTCCAGCAGTTGTAGGTAGCTGACCCAGCTCTCCCCAAGGAGCAGCTCCGCCTGCGACAGCAGTTCGACCACACGCCCAAGCGCCGGAGGCTCCCCTACCTGTCGCATGAAGTCGGGCCATCGCTCCTCCTCCCCGACTAAGAGCTGCAGGAACGCCCATTCGAAGAAGATGTCGTGTGTAAACTGCACCGAGTGACCAAGCCGCTGAGACCGGATGATTCCGTCAGCCTCCAGCTCCACAAGTGCCTGCGGGTCGATGCCACAAACAGGAATCCGCCTGCCCAAGCGAGCAGCGCCTTCTCTGGCCAAGCCAACGAGTGCAGCACGCCTATATTGCACCCGGGCCGCGTCGGCCGAGTAGCCTCCACCACCCCACCAAAGCTGCGCAAGGTCGACTTCCGAACTCGCGGTGACTTGGCCTGCGCCTACGCTCTTGGCGAGAACTGCTGCAAAGAACGGCCGGCGCACGACGCTGCGTACGGCTTCGCTCCCAAATAGGAGTGGGGCAAGAGAAGGAACCGCGTCAGCCAACAGAGTGGCTTCAGCATCATCGAGTGCTCTTACCTCCACTGTCCGCACACTGCTGAACAGCTTTGCAGGCAGCCAGGTTCTGAGGGGTTCAGCGCCCGTGTCCCGGACGGTAGCGACCACCAGCCAGTCTGAGAGCAGCGGGGAGTTGAGGACGGAGAGCAGCACGTCCTTGAGCACGCCACGCCGCGCCACCTCAATTCGGTCGAGGCCGTCGATGAAAAGAACCCTTGGTCCCGTTGCGCCCAGTTCGACCAGAAGCTCCTCAAGGTCAACGTTGGGTAGTCCGGAAGCAGCCGCGTACTGCGCCCACGTACTGCCTTGGAGGCGGTCAGCCTTCAGGAGCAGCACCGGGCCTGACTGCAGCAGCCTTTCTACAGCCAAGCGCAGGACGACCGACTTGCCTACGCCGGGCAGACCAGTGAGTTGAAGCAGTCCTGGGGCGCTGATCGCCTGGACCACCTGGGTGACGCTGCTCTCACGCGGGATATTCAGCCCGTGGATGTCGTTCGCAATCTCGCCCAGAGCCAGCCGCGTCTCCTGCTCGATAGACTGCAGCGCGCCTGAAAGGCTCGGCGCGCCAGCTAAGCGAAACGCGCCACTCAGCCTTGCGACCAGCGTCTTGCGGTCAAAGCCTGCGGCACGCCCCTCCGCACGGCGCACCAGCGACAGGAGCCTGCGCCAGAGGTCGTCGGCACGGCCTCGGTCAGCGGGTGCGAGCATGTTGGCCAGGTTAGCGACCGAGTTGTTTTCCGTCACTGAGCCTTCGGCCAGGAGCTCCATGCGAATAAGAACGAAGTGCGCGAGGAGCTTGTGGACAGCTGCATCAAGCTGCTCCGAAGCCACGTGGTTGGTCAGAATCTCCCTAACCACATCGAAGTGTGTGGCTTTGTCCCCAGCCACGCCCGGCGTACGGAGCTTGCGCACAAGTATTTCCGTGGAGCTCTCATCCCGCGCCCACTCGCACAGAGTTTCGAACGTCCGTCGGCTAGCATCTGCAATCTGGCCGGTAACCACACCTACTCTGTCCTGCCCGACCTGAAATGCAAGTGCGGACACGGTGAGATGCGCTCGCTCAATGGTCTCGCGAAAATCCGTGTTCGTGTCCGCCGCGCTAATCCGGAGGCTCTCCTTGACCTGTGCGCTGAAGGTGGCTACTGCTTGGTCGACGCCCCGCGCTCGAACAACCAGGTCATCCAAGGGTTGGCCTAGCGGGCCCTGCTGCACGGCCACATGGATGACCGAGCGTGCCGTGAGCCCGAGCGCTGGCGCCTCACCCAAGAGGGCGACCGCGTACACCGCTGCAACCGTGTCTTCATAGCTGAAGCCCTCACCGCCTGTTAGTCCAGGAGGCGCACCTCGTTGCGTTACAGTGCTTGTTGCAGTCATTCCCTGAGCCGGTTGCGAATTCATCCAGTGATTGCCCTTTTAGAATCGAGTCAGGTCTTTCTGGTTGTCTCGCGTGGACCTGTCGTTCTTCACCTTTAGATACTCCGCCTCCAAGGCAAAAACCGATTCTGGCGCAGACAGGCGTACCCAAAAAAAACAGCCCTTCAGCACCTCGTGGACGTGTTCCACACAGTACTCTCTTGATTTGAGGCTTCTTCCATGGATAGTAGCGCCTTCTGACTACTCGACGCGTAAGGCGTTAATTGTGCTGTGCGACCGTTACCAGTAGCGGTCACTCCGATCAACCTAGTTCCCGCATGCAGCGCGTGCAACAAGATCAAGCTTGATTTCCAGCCGATCGAGGCGAAAGACCTGATCTTGCACCCCTACTACGATGATGTCCCGAAAGACATCTGGCTAAAGGCCCGTGTTTTGGATGTCGACTGTAAACCAGTTTTCGAGTACTTTGCTGACCCGCCTTCGGAGTGGCCAACGCTTTGGGCTTCTCGCGTCAGAGCTCATTTAGATACCCTCAAGCTGCCGACGCTTTACGCCTCGCACGCGGCAGAAGAGCTCATTAACAATCGCCAGTCTCTCCAGGACCTTCACCTCGCAGGTGGGGCAGCCGCGGTGAAAGCACATTGCCGAGATATGCAGGGCTCGCGCCAAGCGGCTTACCTCAATAGCTGGCAGGCTGCTTGTTACGGCGCCCTGGTTGATTCCGACTGGTTTTGCGCCAGTGGGGTCCTTGCGATCGAAGCGTCTAAGCCTGTTTGGCCTACCGATCCGTCGGACGAAATCAACGCTCTAGCCCTAGGCCAAATTGCTGCGTTGTGAGTATGCGTTGCCGCGGATCGGTTTATTCCCCTGGACCGTTTGCGGTCGTCCGAACACCGACGGGTCAAATGTCTGCTTCCTCGAGGCCTAATTGACGGCGTAAATATCGGCTGAGGGTCGTTTGCTGGTCGACACGAACGACAACAACGGGTCGTAGCGTGAGCCCACCATTGTCGGCAGCGGTCATCTGTGGGCTCCGTCCTCGGAGAGCGTCACGTTGCCACGAATGACTGCTGCACCTCTCGGACCGGGCGTTCGTCTGGTCGTTGAGCGGATGGTGCAATGACCGGATGGAGGCCAACAAGATACGGCCAACCGCTGCGACCGAAGGGCAGCAGTCGCTGCGAAGGAGTCTTCGCCGGTCAGAACCGATACATAACATCGCCAAGCTCTTTTGTGCAGCTCGCACTCCCATGCTCGCGCCTCACAAACTAAGAAATTCAGTGCAAATTTTCAAAACAAGAAGCTAACGTTTAGCTCTCTATAAATGGCCCCAGTGGATACACAGCATCTGAGGATCCCGCCAGTCACTGCAGCTCACAGCTATTGGCGTTTTTCCACACTCAACGGGGACATAGCCATCAATTTAGCCGTTTGCGACGAAAGCCAATGGCAGCTAGTCCCGCCATTGCAGCGGAAAGCAGCATCAGCGCTAACTGGCTCAGCGACGGGACCGGTGTTGGCTGTGTCACAACCGCAGCGGGCGTTACCGTGATGTCGTAAGACTGAGCTTGTGCGGGTGCATAGTTGGCGTTTCCATTTTGTGTGGCGGTAATCGTGCAGGTGCCTTCTGCACCAAAGGTCACCGTGCCTGCGTCAAGCGTGCACACGTCGCCTGCGGCCTTTTGCATCAGGCGCTGCTGATTGGTCACACCGCTTGCCGTAACGATAACAGGATTTGCTGACGCGCCCCCCTCTACAACGGGTGTGTAGCGCGCCCCCACTTGCACAGTCGAGGGCGGAAGCGGGTTAAAGCGAAGCGTCTGCATCGCTTGCTCCACAACCAAGACATGCGACACGTCGGGCGCTGCTTGATAAGCGGCGTTGCCTGGTTGCGTTGCACGAATCGTGCAGCTTCCAACACCAGCGAATGTGATGGGGCCTGATGGCTGCTGGGCTACACAAGGCCCGGAATCGACCACAAAGCTCACGCTCAACCCCGAAGTGGCTGTAGCTTGCGGCTGATAGGTCGTACCAAATTGATGCGGCGCTGGTGGCGCAAAGTTGATGGTTTGAGGACCAGGTGCCGCAAGGGGCGTCACAGGTGGAGAAGATGTGGACTCTGGCCCCAGGCCATTGGCGTGCTTGGCACGCACGGTGAACGTGTAGTCCGTACCAGCGGTCAACCCGCTAACGGTGCATTGTGTCTCTGGCGCGACTGCGGTACAGCCTGCACTCGCTGGATTGGAAGTCACTTCATAGCCGACCGGAGGATTGCCTCGATCATCGGCTGGTGCAGTCCAGCTTACGGCGATCTGCAGTTCACCCGCAGTGCCCGTTGGCGCACCTGCTGGATCGGTGAATCGAACTAACTGGGCGACCGTAGAGGGTTCGCCAGCCACAATCAGGCGCGCCATATACAGCCCTGCAGGCAGATCGGGCAACGGCGTCGACACGAACTGTGTCGTTGAATGAGAAGTAAAACCTATCTGGTAGATGAATCCATTCTCTACACGTTGTAGCTCAAGTCTCGGTACGTCGGTACCTCCAGCGCCCTTGAACCCAGTACCTGTAAGAGTCAGTACGCCCCCTCGCCGTTGCAAAAGCGGCAGGGGATCCAGCACGGCTGGAGTACTGACCGGCACAGGAGGCTGATAGCGATCTGTGTTCGCAAAAAAAGTCAAGCTGGGATTCGAGCTGAAACCACCCGTAATCAGCACCTCGCCACTTGGCAAAAGATTCGCTGTTCCATTTTCCCGCGCTTGAGTGACTGCATCTGAGTTGGACCAAGTGCCAGTTGCAGGGTCATAAACTTCCGCCACTGCCTGGGCATTGCGTGCCCCGTCTGAGCCGCCAGCAATCAATACCTTGCGGGACGGCAGTACGGTTGCATGCGCCATTGGAGAGCCCATCGTGCCGTTGCGCGGATAAATTAAAGAACCAGTGGCTGTCCAAGTGTTGGCGACCGGGTCATAGAGTTCTGCATGATTGGTCACACCAGCGGATGTGAATCCCCCCGCCAGTAGCAGGCGCCCGTCAGGCAGTAGATTCATGCTTGCATAGTGGCGCGGCACCAGGGGCGGTGCGGCCAGTGACCACGTGCCTGCAACAGGATCGTAGATTTCTGCACCCAGGACTTCTCCAGCTCCTCCGAAACCCGACGCCACCAATACACGGCCGTCAGACATCAACACGGCGGCGTGGGCGTTTCTTCCCATTGCCATACTGCCAGTCATTGTCCACGTGCGAGTTCGAGGATCATATATTTCCGCCGAAGTCTCTCTTACACCACCACTGCTCACCCCACCGGCCAAAAGAACTTTGCCATTGGCCAGCAGTGTCATGGAGGGCATGCTGCGCGTAACACTCTGAACTCCCGCATCTGACCAAGAATTGGACTCTGGGTAGTACAGACGAGCCTGCCGGCTACCGTCTGCGCGCACAAGCACTTGGCCAGTACCCAGTGTCACTGCCTCCATTACGTTGCCAGTAATGCCAATGGAGCCGATTGCGCTCCACGTATTGCCTGTCAGCCGCTCTGCTGTAGTAACGAATCCGGTGCGGTTAACTCCTCCGAACACCGCAAAGGTGCCATCATCGAGCAACGCGCCTGCATGCTGCGCACGCTCGGTCAACATGGGGGCGCTTGGTACCCAGGCAGCTACAGCCGCATGACTAAACGCCATAGACACTGCGGTTAAATAAGCGCCTGTCGCGAACGTTGAAAGCTTTGTACTCAACATTGTCCCCTCAAGTAGACCGTGACACTTGGGGATACTTGTACCCCTGCTTTTAACATTTTATACACACGTAGAAACATATATATGGCGCAAAGGTGCCAGGCCAGCTGTCTGCTGCCAGCCTCATAGCTTCCGCTCGAGCCTCGCATGCGAGCGGCAGCAACCGCTGCAGAGCCGAAGTGAGTGTTCGATAGCCTGCTTCAGGCTGATCTGAGCCGCTCGCGGACCAGTGCCTGAAGGGCAGCAACCGCCAACACCAGTCGTTAAGCGCCGCCTGTCCTGAATGGCCGCTTCACCCTTGAAACCGGCAACTCGACTACGCGACTCGTCGAGTACTGGCTCGAATGACTGCTTCCGCGCGCAGCAACAGGCTTATGTCGACCCAAAGAAGACATTCAAATTACGGTGAGCAGCGCAGGAGCGGCGACGGCGACCGCTCCATCTAATGGTTAGCTTATCCGAGTCGAAGCATTGACATCCCTGTTGAACGACCAGTCACGAGGCTGTGGTGCGTAGAGGTGACGTTGCCCTTGCATTTTGAACAACGCATTTCACAGGTGCTCAGCAACAAAGCGAGTTATGTCGCGAATCATGTCACTCACGTCGGCCTCGCTAAAATCATCGGGTTTGCCGTGTGCTGCTGAATTTCGAACGTCTGCGATGGCCGTGATGCGCTTCTGTTGAAGCTTGTTGAACACACCTTCTTTTGCAAGGTCGGCATTCATTTTGTCAAGCTTGCCGTGCGGGATGCTATGTCGATCGCACAGCTCGCGTAGTGAGGTTTCTAAGACAACACCAGCAACTACTGCAGAAGGTGATTTGTAGCCAGCATCGAGTAAAGCTTGTGCTTGTTCCAATTCGGAATCAAAGACTTCCGCTTGAATCAATGACTTCGTAGATCTGAGATAGCCTCCTTCGTAGTCTTCACGCGCGGCCATAAAGATGGCTTTTAGCCGCTGAAGAGTGTCAAGGTTACTTTCGTAGAGGCCTGAACTCTCGTTCTTTTCAAAGGCCTGATAGTGCTCCGACTCCACCCCGCAAGCCTTATTAAGCAAATTCTTTGCCTTAATCTTCCATTCGAGCAAGGCAGTGCTCTCTATCTCGATTTGGTTGCGGCCGAGAAATTCGTTGTAAACATTCTTCTGAGTTGCGAGGAGCGACTCCATTTGTGCATGCACTTCAGAAAAACGTTGTTTGTATAAATCGCTCATATGGTCAGTTAGCACCTGAATTAAGCCGCCTCCAGAAATGGAAGTGAGTGACCTGGGAGGCTTTTGGGGCAGGTTCGCTCGACTGTAGGGTTAGGCATCAACCGCATAGTGCCTAAACTCGTTTCCAAGCCGTAAAACGCTGTCCAAATAGGCCAGAGCATCTTCGACAGAAATACTGAATTCTGAAAGGTGAGTTGCTTGGTTTCGAATATCCCTCAGCTTCAAGAACAATGGCATGGCATCTGCCTCAATATGTCCAGCCCCAATGAGCGCAGCGACTCTCTTGGTTGCTGAACGTTCCTCGATCTGTGCTTTGTTCGCCGCAGCCAATATGGCAGCTTCAAGGTCTATCCAATACTCGATGATTGCGGCTCTTGGAGAGGTTGCAGCTATTCGCTGGAACAATTCGTAAGTTGTTAATACCCCGCTAAGCGTCGCATCATTCCAAATCTTGGTTTTTTGGGGTTCTAGACGACGCGATTGAACTTTAGCAATAGCAATGTCTCGCTCGAACTTTGCTTCCATTTCTTTATATTTGAAAGTGGACATTCGCCCTAAAAGAGAGCGAAGCTCGGCGCGGAAGACGTAGGAAATCCAAATCGCAGCCAAAGGCCAAGCAAAACTGGTAAGCAGTTGGAACAATGCGTCCAGCAATTTTGCCCAAGAGATCGGTGTTTCGAGATCGTCCTTTGGGTGCTTGTCTTTCGATTCGAACGGAACTGCTTGTGTTGTGGTTTGAGATCCGCAATAAACAGTGATCTCGCCTACCGATGGCTCAGTGGCTTTTGACCGCGGAGTTGTGATCTTCTTGGATGTGGCACTCGTGCACTCGGTCTCACCTTCGAAGGCGTACCCGGCCATCGCCACAAAGTGCGCCAAGCTGACCAAAAGCAAGACTCTTCCCATGCGCATGATGTTGATGCCTACTATATTTAGACGACAAACCAAACGCTGTTGTCGCTCGAATAACAAGAATTTGTCACAGCAATGATAGTAACCAAGTAAACGATAGATTTTTAGGCAAACCTAACAATTTCAAGTCCACACCCGAGTGACTGCTCTTGACTGTGGATTCAACAGGTCGACGCAACGCAATGACCGCCTCTGGCGGAAGGAGTGTTGGCATGAAGCAAAGACCGTGGATTTACTACACCGAAGCGCAGAAGGCCCTGATGTGGGATCGCTGGAAAGCGGGCGATGCCTTGCACGAGATCGGCAAGCTGTTTGACCGACCGCACACTTCCATTCACACCATTCTGAGTGCAATGGGCGGCATCCGGCCGCCTGCAAGACGGCGCGCGCGCTTGGCCCTGTCTCTGGCCGAGCGCGAGGAGATATCGCGCAGCCTGGCCGCCGGTGAATCCATCCGCTGTGTAGCTAGGCGGTTGAAACGCGCAGCGTCCACCATCAGCCGTGAACTCCTGCGCAATGGCGGGCAAGACGTGCTACCGGGCGGCGAATGCCGATGAGGCAACCTGGAAGCGGGCATGCCGCCCAAAGACGTGCAAGTTGGCCAGCAACCCAGCGCTGGCTCACATCGTGGCGGTTAAATTGCAGAGCCAGTGGTCACCCGAGCAAATAGCCGGATGGCTCAAACGAACTTACCCGGACGACAAGGATTTGCAGGTGTCTCACGAAGCCATCTACCGCACGTTATTGGTCCAAACCCGCGGGGCTTTGAAGAAAGAACTGCTGGAGCACTTGCGGCGCAACAGGGGGATGCGTCGCTCACGCCACTACACACAGAAGACCCCCATCCATGGACGGATCGTCGATGCCGTACCCATCAGCGAGCGGCCAGCCCGCATCGAGGATTGGGCTGTGCCAGGACATTGGGAGGGCGACCTGTTGTTCGGCGATGCCTACCGCCAGCTTGCGACGCTGGTGGAGCGTCAGACGCGCTACGTGATGCTGGTCAAGTTGGTGGACAAAGACTCCTACACCGTTGCTGCGGCGCTGGTCAGGCATGCACAGACCTTGCCGCAAGAGCTCTATCGTTCCTTGACCTGGGACCGGGGATCGGAAATGGCGGGGCACAAGCGATTCACGGCGGCCACCGATATCCAGGTCTACTTCTGCGATCCGCAAAACCCCTGGCAGCGCGGAACGAACGAGAACACCAATGGCCTACTGAGACAGTACCTTCCCAAAGGCATTGACATCTCACGCTACTCGCAAGATGAACTGGATGCGATTACGAGAAAATTGAATGAGCGGCCCAGGAAGACCCTAGGGTACAAAACCCTGGCTGAGATGTTTAACGAATGCGTTGCATCGACCGGTTGAACCCACGACCAGAAGCAGTCGTTCCATCATTGGTCTTTGGGCTACTTACAATAAGCTCCAAACTCGAAATTTTTAGGTTTTCCTAAAATTTTCACTTGTGATTGCTCACTCTCAAAATTGGGAATAGACTCATTTCTATAAGAACAACAAGCCTATTTTCCTGTCGTTTAAATCTAGTTATGCATCAAAGGAAATTTAATGGATCGTCGAGCCCTCAAAATCCCTTTCACGCGTGAGAACACGCCAGATTGGCACTGCCCTCGATGCAAGAAAGGCCTGCTTCGCTTTGTTGAAGGGCAATTTCATGCTGAAGAGCGAAAGGATTCAAAGGATGCCCACAACCATGAAGCTTGGGATCCGGATTGGATCGAATACGTGTACAGCGGACTTCTCCGATGCACGAACGAAAGCTGCAGTGAGTGCGTTGCCAACTCGGGAACGGGTGGAGTGGGCATAGACTTCGAAATTGGTGATGACGGAGAGCCAGAGCAAACATGGGGAGATTATTTCCGTCCGAAGTATTTCGAGCCGCCGCTGTATCTAATTGATCTACCTAACGGTTGCCCAAAGTCAGTGTCTGAGCCTCTATCAGAGTCTTTTCGGTTGTTCTTTAGTAGCCCTCCAGCGGCATCTAACAACGTCCGAATTGCACTTGAGGCTCTATTAACAGAGCTTGGGGTAAAGCGCTTCAATACAAAAAATGGGAAAAGAATTTTTCTAAACTTGCACTCGCGAATAAGTCTATTGCCGGAAAAATATTCTGAACTCGCGGATTTGTTACTTGCGATCAAATGGCTCGGTAATGCAGGAAGTCATGCAGATAGCCCGGTAACGATCGATGACGTGATGGACGCATATGAGCTGATAGATCATGTTCTACAAGAGCTTTACACGCAGAAGGCTAAGAAAGCAAAGGCATTGGCCAAGTTAATTAACAAAAAGAAAGGGCCAAAGGGTGACGTATAACAATTCATTCCAGCCGACGTCGCTATGCGGTACGGTTTAATTCATACGTTCGTGGATGTCTGCTCTGGGTCGGTAGCGTGAGCCCACCGTTGTCGGCAGCAGTAATCTGTGGGATCAAATCCCGAAGGCTGTCACATTGCAACGAATGACTGTTGCACTTCTCGGACCGGGCGTTCGTCCAGTCGTTGAGCGGATGGTGCAATGACCGGATGGAGACCTACAAGATACGGCCAACTGCTGCGACCGAAGGGCAGCAGTCGCTGCAAAGCCGGCATTGATTGAACCCTAGTATCCTTAGGATGGATAGTGTCTACCCAGACGACGTCATGGCGTCTCGTTTCTCGCTGGCAAGTCGCTTCTCCAGCATCACCTTCTGCTGGAGTGTGAGTGACGACCTGCGCAATGTCTGTGTCAATCCAGGCACCGCTAGCCGCACGATGGGATCCTTCTTCGCGAAATACTTGGCGATCTCCTTGGCTCCTACCAGGAAATCCGCATCATTCCTCTTGAAAACACCCACCGCACAGTGCTTCATACGCACCTTGTACTCCAACGTGTTCGCATTGAAGTAGATTCCCGCCCCCTGGGTGATAGTGTTCTTCCAGTGTTCACCCAAATGCTTGGCTATCGTCACATCCTGGCGAACGGCAGAGCCATCAAAGAACAGAAGCGTGTGAATGTGGATGCCCTTGTCAGCTCCGTACTCAAACTTGGATGCGTAGCCAATAAAACTGTCCTTGAAGCTATTGGCTGTATAAGTATGGAATAAATCCCAATCATTCAACACTCTGAGCTCTGACTCCCAGTCATCGGTATAAATCTCTCCGTAGGAGAGGTCGATTCGAATGACCATCAGCTTGGAGTAAATCTTGTTCAGGTCTTTGATGTACTCGAACAGAGAATGCGCCAGTTGTTGCTCCTGGCGAACATAATTCTTATAGATCTTCTGAAAAGCAGATGATTTCACCCATTGATCCAGGCTCTCAAGGAATTTAGCCTGATCGATGTAGTTGTCTGGATGTTGATCATCATTAAAAATTGCATTGAATTGCCCTTCATGGTTGGAAGGGTCAATGCCAACAAAACAATGGCCTGCCAACCAAAGCCAAGGATCCTTGCTCTCGATCAGCTTGCGCAGGACTTGCGCGAAGGCATAAGGCGACATCAAGCCACACACTTGAGCAAGTTGCTTTTGAAGGCTCTTCTTGGTGAGAGCCTTTTTCCACTTCGTGCTCTTCATTTCATGGTGGATCCCTTTCATGCAAGTTCTCACCTGAATGAGTGCTGAAAGATGAGTATGCGAGTCTTGCATTTGGATCATTCTGAATAGTGTGCGGCTTTGTATTGTTCGCGATGATTGGTTGATATGTAGTTGTTGGCTTGTTGAATAGTGCTTTATCACTCTAAGGAGGTGTATATTGATAGGTGCCTATGCTGACTATTGATTAATATACCTTTTAAATATATTAATTTCAATAATATACACTCCATGTCTGGTTTGTATTAAATAGAGTGATAAGTGACCAGTTTTCTGTTGGTTTAGTTGTGTTGGTTGTATAAGTTGGTTGAATAAGTTAAATCGCTAAATGGGAGAGCGTTTGAAGGTGCCAGTAGTGTCAGAGCTAAGGAGACCTCGGTTCTCGGTAAATTCATTGGAGAAATTTACGCTTTCCAAGTTAGACAAGGTATGGTTGGTGTTGCTTAATTGAAATTCTTTATCGCTGCCGAAAACTAACTGGATATGTCCATGAGTCAAAAGGTACTGCAATACCAGGCTGACAGATTCGGGGTCACGAGGGCGAGGGCCGGATTGTTGAATTTCACGACGGGTGAAGGTTCTCCGGGTGCCGAATCCGGTGAGAGGGCTCTTGCTATGCATCCATGCCAGAATCTTCTCGGCATGCTTTTCGATGTTCTTTTCCTCGGGGGACTTTGCAAACAAGCGATCAAACTCCTCCAGATACCATACGATGATGGCAATGGCTCGCTGTACGGAGTCTTCCGAAATGGTTTGTGCATCGCCTTGTGCCATTTCGAAAATGGCTGCCATGCGCGCTGCGTGTTCCGCTGCTTTGGAGGCAAAGTCCTTGATGGGTGACAGGCGACCGAATTGCGGATCAAGGAGCTTCTCGATTTGATTGAGGAAAGTCACCCAACGGTGCTTTGCCTGCGGCTCAAAAGTCAGAACACGCCGGGCCTCGCCATTGCGATGGCGCTCAACGGCTTTCAGTAGAAGCTGATGAACTTGGGATTGGAAAGTCAAAATGCCTGATGGCAACGAATCGCTGTTATCACTCCCGTTGACAAACCGCTGACCTGCCGTGGATTTGGGGAAGGCGACGAGGGTGCGAGCAAGATAGCCGACCTCGCGTGCGTAGTTGCCGCCCTTGCCGCAGAGGAATTCCAACACATGGGGCTGCACAGCAAGGCCCGTGCTCAGGCGCGCGCCTTCGACCCATTGACTATCGGCCTGGTCTTTGCGGTCCATGTCGAGTGTTTGACCATCCCAGGCTCTGTTAAACATGGGAAGGTTGCTCATGGTGCGGCCTTTGATCAAATCAGCCGCTTCGTTCGAATGGAGAACTGCCGTGCAGGGATTGAGGCTCAGCTCCGAGATCAATGCTGCAGGGGTGATGTCTGACAGCATGAAGCGCATACGGGCGGGGAGCATGGGAGCAGCTCGCATGAGCTGGCCCAATTCTTCTTCTGTGGCTGTGTTGTCACGGCCAGCCTTAGCATTTTTTTCCAGCCGCTGTGTCAAGCCTCGGACTTTTGCGAGCCGGATTTTTTCATCCAATTCGAAATTGACCGAACCCTCGGTGTACTGCTGTCGCATGGTTTTTTCCAAGCGCCGGATGGGCTCGAAAAAGAATCCATCGGCAGCAGTCTTGCGCTCTCCCGAGTCGGCGAGAGTGAGAAAGTACAGGGAGATTGGCGTGACCCCGGGAAGGCTAGGGCGTTTCACATCAGCTAAGCCCTGGCATGCTGTTGCCAGGGCGCAAAGCGCAGAGGCTGCGATCAAGGGAGTAGAGGCTTGGGTCAGGCGGCGCACATCGTTCACCGCGTCCAAAAGCAGTGGTGGCAAGTGGTGCGCGGGGTAGTTGTCCGTGACGGAAGGCGAGTTATTGAACATCGCCAACTCCTTACTGCTTTGCCGACCGGGCATTCAGCCAGGCGTCGATGTCATGCAGACGCCAGCCCTTGGCACCACGGAGTTGCGTGCCACCGTAGAGAGGGAAGGGCTTGGGGAAGGTTGGGTCGTACTGCGAACTAGTTTTGTTGAGACGACCATAGATAGTGGAGCGGCTCAGACCCGTGATGCGGATGACGTCCTTCAAGCGGCACGCCGCATTGGGCGCAAATTCGGTGCGATTTGGATTTGACATTGAAGTCCTTTCGTTAAAAAGGACTTCATGCTGCTGGGGCTCCAATTGCCAGTCGACTGCGCTGTTTGCTTGTCGGCTATGTTGCTGAGAGCGCGTCATCGATAAGTTATTGACCCTACGCGACCTTTTGCTGGGTTTGTGCAATGACGAAAACAGGCAAACACTAGAAGGTTTTGTCTGGCGAATCCCTTGGGTTACTGGCTACTTTGGCTACGTCGCCACGCAAAAGCGGCTACAACCGATCCCCAAAACGCGGTTTTTGGCATAAGAGGAGCTGCGCCAAACAAGCAATCTGGCTGTCAGTTGGGGGCGTGTTGAGGCGGCTAGAGCGGGTCTATCAATGACTTGAACTAACCCATTGAGGAGAAGACGTTCGGGGAGGGAGCCTACCTGGCTTTACCTGCGGCCGCCTCGCCGAGACGGCGTCAGGCGAATGATGGTGGAGATGGACTTTGCGTCAGTCTCTGTAATCAATTGGCCAGTTTTGCCAGCGACTGGAGATCCCTTGATCTGTAGCTTGACAAGCCAGCTCTCATAATTGCTGCTAGTCCTGAACTGCCTAACGTGGGAAAGATCTTCCTGCAGTTGTTTGACAAGGTGATCCAAGACGACAGGCAGCCCATCTTTATAAGCCTTGCGCTTTTTGGTCCTCTGACCATCCTGGGGCGGGTATATCAGCTTGATTGCGACATCACGCAGTTTCGAACTTTTCCAGTCAGTTGAATTTTTGGCCTCAAGCTGTGTATGCAGCCACGTCTTGACCTCATCCGAATGCAAGGGAGAATTCTCTTGCCGTCTCTCTTCAATCAAGATTTGCAATTCATTGAAAACTTGAAGCAATTGACCTAGCTGAGGAGATATGTGATCTCCGGTGATGGGCATTTGTGCGGGTGCGTTTTTGGGTGCTGGTTGACTCAGCAGATGACGGAGCCTGGCTTCATCGGCTGGTTGCAAACGTAGGTTGCCAAGTCGAACAAGAATGCCAGCGTGACGTCGAAAATTTTCAATGGTCAGGTCATCCCATCGAGCACCTTCGCTGTCGATAACGGTAAAACAAGGGAACAAAACAGGAGGTACGAGGGGATTGCCAACCGATTCGGTTTGCCACTGATCTAAGCCATGTGCTTTTTGCCTTTGACGAGCTGTCTGTATATCCCAGGTTTTTTTGCCGATTCCCCCTAAATGAATAATATCGAAGACTTTGATCTGGATACTTCCATCATCTCGCAATTTTGTGTAGTCATTGTGGCTTAGTTGGATACACTCCACATCTTCGACTGGGTAGATCTTTGTTTTAGGCAGTAAAAGGCTGGAGAGTTCGTCTCCGTTGGAAAGCGCAGAAAAGCACACCAGTCCTATTCGCCAGTTGGGTTCAATGGCCACCACGGGGGTAATGCCATTTTTGAGGGCAAAGTCCAACAGTTGAGTCGCTGAGTTTTCTAGCTCTTGGGCAAGAGCTTCTAGTTTTGTGAATTGATTCGCAAGGCTCATGAAATGAAGATCAAAGGCGCACTCGGAACTGTAGAAGGTAGTTTGCGACCGGTCGCATCTGCAGGTGCATCCATCATGCCATGACCTGTGTTGGGCTGTTGCCGGCTTCTAAGGCATAGAAGATGAGCCCGGGGCTAATTCGTGAAAGGGTGACGTGATCGTGTGGCTTCTTCTTGCCTTCTGAATAGGATGCTGCAACCAAGCGAGTTGTCGTAAGTCAACGATCATTGGAATCTGGTACTAGAAGCGTTACTTGTTCAGGCGTTGTATTTCTGCAAATCTGTGCGCAAAGGCTTGTCTGGTTTAGGGGCCGGTAGACCGGGGAACAAACCGGGGAACATAGGCCTGTAAGAAAGGAGAGAAATCTAGGATTTATGATGACTTTAGAGGTAGATTCAATTGACGCCAGCCCACCATACAAGCCAAAAAGGCGCTCACTGGTTTTTCAGTGGGCGCTTTTTTTATGCAAAGCAGAGTCCGCTATTTTGGGGTGTCTGTTGTTCGCAGGGCACGGTGGGCTTGAGCGCATTCGTGACGAAAAAGCCTGTAAAGGCCGTGTAAACATGGCATAGTTGCGCTTTGTCGCCAGCGGCATCCCATGGTTGATGGATCGGTGGGCCCTCCTGTTTGCCATTGACGCGTGCATCCGCTTTGTCATTGGTGCCAGCGGCGCGTTCATTGCGCCTCACCTGCCATCGGCATGGTGGTCCCAGCCCGCTTTTTTTGATGATGCGTAGGGCGACGGATCCCGGAAAGCGTACAGCGTGTGCTGCAGTCGATCCACGCAATCGGGCTGAGCCAAGGTTCAGCAGGTCCGTGGTGTTGTAAAAACTACGCCAATCGAGGACGACCGCCATGGGGCGAACGATAAGCATTTATGAAATACACCATTGGACACTACCTGGAGGTGGCAGGCGGCGCAGAGGGGCGCAGGGATAATTTTCTGCTGATACGCCTGGTGGCAGCAACCCTCGTCATCTACGGGCATGGCTTTGCCCTTGCGGCATTGGGCAGCGCTCAGCGCGATTTTTTTACCCAGTACCTGAACTACCGCTATTCAGGCGATGTCGCGGTAGCGGTATTTTTTCTGATCAGCGGTTTTCTGGTCGCCGGCAGCTTGGACAGAAGCAAGTCCATCGTGCGGTTCGCCCTGGCGCGTGCTGTTCGCTTGTTTCCTGGCTTATGGGTCTGCGTACTTGTCTGTGCGCTCGTGCTGGGCCCCCTTGTCACCGTGCAATCGCAGGCCGATTATTGGTCATCTCCGCTGACGTGGACGTATGTGTGGTCCAACGCATCCCTGGCGGAAATACAGTGGCTGCTCCCCGGAGTTTTTGAGGGGAACCGTTACAGCCCCGCTGTCAATGGCTCGCTTTGGACTTTGCCCATTGAAGGGACTATGTACCTCTATATGGGGGTGCTGGGGGTCTTGGGTATTTTTTCCTGGCGCTGGCTGACGAGCGCGTTGATTGCGGGATTTGCTATCTGGACCTACCAGTCCGCACAGCTCCAATCTGTTCCCTTGCAGGAAGCCGCCCGGCTGGCCTTGTTTTTTGCTTGTGGCGCGCTGTTCTACATTCACAAAACTCGTATTCCACTGCACCTCTCCATCGTGGCGCTATTGGCACTGGTGGCCTGGGTATGCCGGCACACGGTTCACTATGAGTGGGTTTTTTCCGTCGCGCTTGTCTATTTCATATTCTGGCTGGCATATGTTCCACGCCTGCCTTCACCGCCCTGGATGTTGGATATCTCCTATGGCACCTACTTGTATGGCTGGCCGATACAGCAGTTGATCGCCAAGTTCTACCCTGCCGCTACGCCGCTGCAGATGACGGCGGTGGCCATCCCCCTGACCTGGATAGTGGCACTGGTGTCGTGGAAGCTTGTCGAGGAGCCCGCATTGGCGCTGTTCAAGACATGGAGCAAGAAGGAGTTCTCGCTGGGATTCAGGCGCAAATCGATCTCTAGTGTTTCTTGAAACGGACGCGGCAACGCGGATACTAAAAACCGCGGGAGGAACTGCACCTCTGAAGGTGGACACCAGTTCAAGCCATGGGGTTTTTTCCAAGGCGAAATAAGATGAGAGCGCCAAACTGGGAACACGCAAGCCGAGGTTCCTATGGTTTGGCAGGTTTGGGGGCATCGTTCAACTGTCTAAAGGGCTACAAGACAGCATTCACAACGACAACCTCATCCGTTTGAAGCTCAAACTAAAAGGCCTGGGTCCGATAGAGTACCGAACCCAGGCCTCGAGCCTTTAAGATTCAACTGTCCAACTTCTTGGAGGCAGTTGAAAAGTGGGGTCTGAGAGCGCTGTCGCTTATTCCACTTGTGCTGCCACGCTTTCGATGGCCAGGCGCAGTTGGTCTGGGCTTACCACAGCTGCTGCAGCTTCTTCACTCGACTCGGATTTCAGGAAAATCCCTGTGCCGGTGTCTGTGCGGTTTGCCAAACGGCGCATGGCGGCAATCGACGTAGCCTGGCCAAGGCTATTGAGCAAATTGCCTTCTCCGTCATTCACGCTATAGATGAATTGGTAGCCGCGCAGAACTTTACCTGCCGAGTTCACCTTGACACAGAGTACGGTTCCGGCGGCATTACCGGTGACTTGGTGTTCGCAGCCAAAGCT
Source organism: Comamonas sp. 23 (assembly GCF_049601575.1). Taxonomy (NCBI): domain Bacteria; kingdom Pseudomonadati; phylum Pseudomonadota; class Betaproteobacteria; order Burkholderiales; family Comamonadaceae; genus Comamonas; species Comamonas sp. 23. The sequence goes on from NZ_CP187127.1 coordinate 2,052,815, forward strand.
GCCATCTGAGCTGGCCATGAGGCCATTGCCATACTGCGTCGCTGGTTGCGCCTTTTCGAGCCTGAAAAAGTCTGCCGTTGGCGTCAGTGAATTGAGGGGACTGAACAGCCATATGCCTTTGAGGCCTTGGGGATCATTGCCGTAAGCAAAGTTAAAACGCGAAATCTCTTTCTCTGCCTCGCCAGGAAGCGTTATGTAGCCTTTGGTACCCGAGACAAAGCGCATCGACACAGTGCCTGCACTGCCATCTTCCTTGCCGGACAGCTCGCCGCTACCGAGATAACGACCGCCACGGTATTTGTTGAGGGGTGCTGCGTAATTGTCATTGGCCAAGGTGCCGCTGGTCATATAGAACGTAGCGTTACCACTGGCATCGTATGCATACATTTGCATGACCAAGGTATTGTCCTGCACATCAATCGCCAAGCCACGGCCTGGCTTGCCATTGACTTCGCTGGTCACAATCCAGGTGCCTGTCTGAGGCGCAAACGCCTGTGCCAAACCGGTGCCGAGCAAGGCGCCAACCAATGCAATTTTCTTGAAAATCATCATATCCCCGTTGTTAATCTTTACATTCTATCAACCTATCCTTACATATTGCTTGCCTGAATGTCAGGGACTGTCTTGAGGCACCCGTGGAGGCTTACTCGCAGGCTGGGCTGGGTAAAGGATCAGTGCAGAACGCTTGGTATCCGGGGAATAAGGGACGATCCTATATCAGGATGCGCAGCGGCGATACAGCAAGGCCCATGCAGCCAATAGCATGCTGAGTCCGGCCAGGCTCCATTGGTTCAGCGTCGGAACGCTGGTGGGTGCAGCAGGTGGAGCGATATAAGGTACCCCAACGAGCTGGCCACTGAAGAACGCGCGCAAGCCGGTGCCATTGGTGGAGCAGGCTGCATTGCCGCAGGTGGTGGACATGCCAAACGCCAGCTCGACGGTACCCGGTGTATTGGAGAGGGGTGCCGACGGTTCAATGTCGAGGTAGGTCACATTGGTCAAGTCGCTCTGGTTGCTGGAGGCGACAAAGATAAGCTCCGGCAGGGCGTTGATGCAGTGGGGCGTGACACATTTGCTGCGAAAGTCTGAGGCGCCTCCGACACTGCCTGCCGTGGTGCTCAGCTGCACGTTGCTGTAGGTGTCGCTGTCGGCGTCATAGACAAAAGAGCCGGTGGCCGTGCCGCCATCGTCAAAGGTCACGTCCTTCAAGGTCCACTGCAGCGGCGCGGCTTGGGCGGCGGCAGTGAACGCCAGAGAACTGAGCGCCAGCGCGGCGGATGCCAAAAGTTTGTTCATGGTGTCTCCCTCGGTGTAAAAGGAGACGAAATTAACAACATGTAACTTTAATAGCAATCCATATATTTGCTGGTTTTCAGAAAATTCTTTGTTTCGTTGTCTAAATCTCAGTTTATTGAGAAAAGGCCATTCGCTAGCTGTCATCCCTCCCCAAGCACCTCTGTGCTTGTGCTTGTGGAGTAGCAGGCGCCCCCTCCGAAAATAAATGGATATGCAGCTAATTGTTGTCATGATTCATTTGATAAATAAATCAAGCCGCCTGAAGGCGGCCTTGGATCGGCTCAGCCTGTACGGCGGCGCAGGCGCTGCCTGCCCAGCAGTGCAAGCAGCGCTCCCAGGCCGATGGTGGCCCAGGGCACCAGCGCTGGCACAGCCTGTGGCGTGAGGGGCGGTGGTGGTGGAGGGGGCGGCACGACCACCGCTTGCACGGTAAAGCTGCCCACGCTCGATTGAACGCCTGGCTGGTCGCTGAGGTGGGCAATGACCTCGTAGTGGCCGGGCGCCAGGCCAGCCGGCCAAGTCAGTGAATATGCGCCACCACTGCCGATGACGGTGGTGGTCTGGCTGGTGCTAAATGGTGCTAAATCCATCAGGGCCGGAGAGTTGCAAGGTGAAGGTGGTGCCCGGAGGCAAGGGCGTGGATGCGCTGCCGCCTGGTGCCGCCGACGTTGCGATGCCGCTCAGGTCCTGCGTCTGCGCGGTGGTGATGCGCGGTGCCTGCACGGCCAGCGTCACGGCCAGGGTTTGCAGAATGCAGGCAGGCTCGGTGGCGCCGCCCACGACCCATATTGGATCTCTTCAGCCAGGAGCTCCTTGCAAAACACCTTGGTTTTGTCTAAACATCGACTTCGGGAGTTCTCCGTGACTGCGCCCTGCTGCGGAAGAAATTCTGTAGCGCCGCTTGCCATGAGGCGCACAAAAAAGGGAGCTAGGCTCCCTTTTGGACGCGGTGGTCTGGATGGCCGGTGCCTAGCCCTGGTGCCGCTTGCGTGCAAAGAGCGCGCCTGCAGCTGCCAGCAGCATGCCCATCAAAGCCAGTGCCCATGCGCTCAAAGTAGGCACACGCTTGGCATCGCCGACATCGATAGGCAGGTCGTCGTCGTTGACTTGCACGCTGGCCTGGCTGTCGGGCCCGAGCGTATAACCGGGCCCGGCCAACAGCTGTAACAACGCGCTGACGCTGCCATCGCCTATGACGGTATTGGGCGTTGCGGTGATCGTGCAGTTGCTCTGCGTCGCCCCTGCTGCGACGAGCACGGGAGAGGTGCAACTGCTGGTGTAGCGGCTGCTGCCGGGTGGCGGGCTGAGGCTGATGCTGCTACCGCCGGCGGGTGCGGGCGCGCTCAGATTGATGATGCAGGTAGAGACCTGGCCTGCAGCGTCCACCAAGCTGCTGGGTGTGCAGCTGAGGTTGACCACGGGCGTAATGGGGATGTCAACGTCGTCGTTGCGGATGCGGACCTCGGCCCCTGACGGGGTGCCCAGCACATAGTCATCTGTTGCGGCAGGTGTGGCCAACGCCAGCGCTGCGGTCACATCGCCATCACCGGGCGTGGTGTTGGGCGTGGCGGTGATCGAGCAACTGGCCGTTGTCTGCCCGGCTGCTACCACGATGGAGCTGCCGCAGCTGCTGGTGTAGCGTGGGTTGGCTGCTGGTGGGGTCAGAGCAATGGCCATGCCGCCCGCCGGCGCAGCCTGGTCCAAGGTGACTGTGCAGTTGGAGATATTGCCCGCCGCATCGACCAGCGCATCGGGGGTGCAGACCAGGGTCGCGGTCAGCTTGGGCAGGCAGGCGGCGGCATCGCCACTGGTGGCGCCTGCGGTGCTCTGGCTGGGTCCTACGGTGCCTGCAGGGATGCTCATGATGCGTGTGCCCAGGCCATAAAAGGCCAGCTTGTCAGTTGCATTGGGCAGCCGTGCTGCTGCACCATACGGGCTGTTGAACGGGGCTGGTGATACAGCTGCCAACGTCTCAACGGCACCGGAAGACAGGTTGAATCGGTAACTCACCGATGTTCCCGTGATCACATTCCCCGTCGTTGCGATGCCATAGGCCCATTGCCCGCTGGCGTCAATCGCAAAGTCGCCCGATTGCGCGCCGGGAATATTGCTGGCCAGGTTCAAGGTGCCCACATAGAGCGGCGGGGTCTGCGTCACATCGATCTTGAAGACGCGGTTGAGTGCGCCGCCGGTCTGGAAGTTCGCCAGGTACATGATGCCGGTGACCGGGTCAATATCGGCGGCGTTGAAATTGGGCCCCAGGCGCAGGTCAATCGCACCGCTGACCAAGGTGCTGGGATCGGTGGGGTCGGTCTGGTAGGTTCCCAGTCCGCTCACGATGCCCAGGTTGTCCACGCCATTGCGGCCATAGCGCAGCATCTCGTAATAACGAGTATGGCTGCGCCATCCACCGCCCGCTGCACTGCCCCAACCCGCTGCCGGGCTGGTATCCCAGTTGTTGTCCCCGTCGACGGCGCGCATCGTATAGATATAGCCATCCTTGCCCATGCCGCCGGCGACGGAGGCGCCCGCCGGCAATGGCGGATTGGGCGGCGTCAGTCCAATTTCGCGCGCGGACACGGTGGGCGCTGCGGCACCACTCCAGATGGGAGCAATGGCAACCGCGCCGGTGGCGGGGGCGGTCGCCAGATCCAGGATCGCCGTGGGCGGTGTTCCGGTGGCGGCCGGGCCGGTGTAGCGGGTCAGATAGAACGATTGCCCGCTGGCATCGCAGCGCGGAAGCGGAGCGCCCGATGCTGCCATGGCCACCGGGGCCAGAGAGGCCGCAGCTATTGTGACTAATCCTGTTTTGAGTATTTTTATTTTGTTATTTAACAACATGGACAATCTCCTTTTTCAAGGATTACATCGTAAACAGCCTTTCTGTGAATGCCAGTGGCGTATTGTCAATGAATGTTTAAACACCCTTGCTGGTGATTTTTATTAATATTAAAGTAATCTATTCTGATAGTTGTCTGGTAAATCTCTGAATAGAGTTTGTAGTATACCTTTTGATTTGCAAGCCTGCGATGCTATGTTTTTTATGGCTTTAAATGTCAAATGCAATCTATAAATAATAAACATTTGTTCAAAACTATTGAATTTATTTGCAATTGTTTAAATTAGGAGCATCGTGCCCCGGAAAAATGCTTACCCTTGCATGAAAATAAACACTGAAAATCACTAGATGCTTACATGGTCATAAACCCTGGGCAGAAATGAAACGACCCGATGGACCAGGTCGGGTCCATCGGGTTGGAGGGTCCAGATCGGCTGAGTGGCGGGCTCAGGACTTGACCAGGGGACACTTGCCCTCGGACAGCGGCCGGAAGGCCTGGTCGCCCGGGATGGTGGCGATGATCTTGTAGTAGTCCCAGGGTGCCTTGGATTCCTCGGGCTTCTTGACCTGCACCAGGTACATGTCATGCACCATGCGGCCGTCCTCGCGGATCTTGCCGTCGTCGCTGAAAAAGTCCTTGATTGGCATCTTCTTCATCGCGGTCATCACTGCGGCGGTCTCGTCGGTGCCGGCCGCTTCGACTGCCTTGAGGTAGTGCATCACTGCCGAGTAGGTGCCGGCCTGGGCCATGGTCGGCATCTTGTTCATGACCTTGAAGTACTTTTGCGACCAGGCGCGGCTCTCGGGCGTGCGGTCCCAGTAGAAGGCGGTCGTCGCATACATGCCCTGGGCGGTCTTCAGGCCCAGCGCATGCACGTCCGAGATGAACATCAGCGCAGCGGCCACCTTTTGCTTGTCGGTGATGCCGAACTGGCGGGCGCTCTTGATGGAGTTGATGGTGTCGTTCACGCCATTGGCCAGCGCAATCACATCGGACTTGGAGGCCTGCGCCGTCAGCATGTAGGACGAGAAATCGGGCGCATTGAGCGGGTGCTTGACCGTGCCGATCACCTTGCCGCCGTTCTTGTCGACGGCGGCCGTGATGTCGTTCGACAGCGCCTGGCCAAAGGCATAGTCCACCGCCACGATGTACCAGCTCTTGGCGCCGCCTTCGGTTACCGCTTTGACGGTGCTGTTGGCCGTGGCATAGGTGTCGTAGGTGTAGTGCACGATGTTGGCCGCGCAGTTCTCACCGGTGATCGAGCTCGAGCCCGCCTCGGTGTTGATCAGCACCTTGTTCTTTTCCTTGGCCACGGTGGCGACTGCGTTGTGCACGGCGGTGTTGCCCAGGCCGATGACCATGTCCACGTTCTCGCGGTCAAACCATTCGCGGGCGCGGGTGGCGCCAATGTCGGCCTTGTTCTGATGGTCCACCGACAGCAGCTCGATGGGCTTGCCCAGCACCGTGCCGCCAAAATCCTTGATCGCCATCGTGGCCGCCGCGACCGTGCCCTTGCCGCCAATATCGGCGTAGGCGCTGGAGGTATCGCTGATCACGCCAATGCGCACGGCGTTGTCGGATATGCCCTGCGCCCATGCGCCAGAGGCCAGGCCAACAGATGCAAGCAGGGTCGTCAAACAAGTGGTTCTGAACTTCATGGAAATGGTCTCCTGGTATTTTTATCGTTGGCCCCGGCCAGGTGGGTTTGCCCCGCAGTCAAAGGGTTCAGGGCAAGGGGTTGGGCCTGGTGGGCACGGCGTAGCGGGTCGCACAAAGAGGGGGCAAAGGGGTTGGCGCAAAGCCAGGTGGGGCAGGGCGGAGGTGTCAGGTCATGCGGCGCTCCTTGGTGGGTGGTGTCTCGTTGGCATGCTGGCCCTGCAGCTCGGCCAGGATCATCGCCTTGAGCTTGAACTTCTCGATCTTTTGCGTCAGCGTGCGCGGGAACTGCTCGACCACGCGGATATGGCGCGGGCGCATGAACTTGGGCATCTTGCGCTCGCACCAGTCGTGCAGCGCCTGGCGGTCGATCAGCTGCTGCTCGCGCGCCACGACATAGACGACGACATCGTCCTCATCGCCCTCGTGCGCGGGGATCGCAAAGGCGGCCGTCATTTCGACGGCCGGGTACTGGTTGACCATGTCCTCGATATGGAAGGATGAGATGTTCTCGCCCCGCACCCGGATGCGGTCACCCATGCGGTCGACAAAGCTCAGGCTGCCATCGGCATGGCGCAGCGCCGAGTCGCCGGTGTGGAACCAGAGATTGCGAAAGGCCTTGGCGGTGGCCTGGGGCTTGCCCAGGTATTCGACCAGCAGGTAATAGGGAAGCTTGGACCGAAAAGCCAGCTGCCCGGCCACGCCCACGGCGCATTCACCATCGCGCTCGTCCAGCACCGCTGCCTCTACAAAGAGGCTCGGATGGCCCAGGTAGCCCTTGCCCACCTGGCCGGCCTGCGCCGGGCCCAGCCGCTCCAGGCCCAGGGCGGCCGCCTGCGCGCGGATGGCCTCGCGCGTCTGCCCGCGCCGGTAGGCGGGCGGGGATTCGCAGCTGGCGTCTGTCTCTTCGATGATGGTGAAGCAGGACATGCCCGACTCCGTCTGGCCAAAGCCGGCGGTCACAAAGTCAAAGCCAAAGCGGCGCGCAATCTCCGCATGGCGCTGGGGCAGTGGCTGCATGTAGACCTTGTTGAGGCTGTTGTGGTGGTCGGTGGCCGCTGGCGGCGCCTTGGCCAGCCAGGAGATCATCGTGTCCACCAGCACCGCGCTGGTGGCGCCACTGAGCGCAATGCGGCGCCAGAAGTCATTGGGGCTGAAGCGGTCCCAGCAGGCCAGGCCACTGCCGGCCCACACCGCCCGCACCACATTGAACACCGCGCCGCCCACGTGGTACATCGGCAGGTCGTTGTAGACCACGTCGTGGCCGTTGAGCATCTGGCGGAACAAATAGGTGTACTGGTTCATCCAGCGGTGGCTTTGCACCACGCCTTTCGATGGCCCGGTCGTGCCCGAGGTGTAGATGATGTTGCACAGGTCGTCATAGGCCAGGGCCACATCCGGTTTGGCTGCGGGCTGCAGCAGCGCGGCCCAGTCCGTCTCCAACTGCGGGCCGCGGTAGGCAAGGCCGCCCGTCACCGCATCATGGCTGCCGGCGGGCGGCTCGTAGACCACCACATGGGCCAAGGGCGCGACCTGGCTGAGCTCTTCGCTAATGGCATTGAGGGCCGGCACCAGCGCGCGTTCGGCCAGCAGCATCACCGGCTGGGTGTCGCCAATCTGGTAGGCCAGCAGGCGCTCGGTCAGCCCAAAGTTGATCGGTGCAAAGATGGCGCCGGCCTTCCAGATGCCAAACATGGCCAAGGCGCTGATGAGCTGGTTGCGCATGAACACCGACACCGGCATGCCCCGGCCGATACCGGCAGCGGCCAGGTTGCCGGCGATGGCATCGGTGATGCGGTCAAACTCGGCATAGCTCAGGCGCACATCGTCTTCGCCATACAGGTAGAAGAGCTGCTCGCCCTTGGTACGCGCCCAGTGCGCCAGGCGCTCGGTGACCAGTTCGCCATCGCGCTGCAAGAGTTCCAAAAGCGCCTGGTTATCCAGCGCCGCAACGGGGTGGGCTTGCGCGTTCATGCGGCGCTCGCTTTCTGCGGGTCCTTCAACAGGCGCCGCAGCACCTTGCCGGTACCCGTCGTCGGCAGCGCCTCCCGAAACTCGATCTCGCGCGGTGCCTTGTAGACCGACATCTGCTCGCGGCACCAGTCGATCAGCTGCTGCGCGCTCACCGCCGGCGCGCCCTTGCGGGCAATCACCACCGCCTTGACAGCCTGGCCTTTGCTTGGGTCATCGATGCCGATCACTGCCACCTGCGCGACCGAGGGGTGCTTGATCATGATGGACTCGACCTCCTCGGGGAAGACGCTGTAGCCCGAGACCTTGATCATCTCCTTGAAGCGGCCGGCAAAGGTCAGGTAGCCATCGCTGTCGATCTTGGCCATGTCGCCCGTGTGCACCCAGCCGTCCTTCAAGGTGCTGGCCGTCGCCTCGGGCTTGTTCCAGTAGCCCTTGAAGTTACCCGGGCTGCGCAAGACCAGCTCGCCGACCTGGCCGACGGGCAGGTCCTGGCCGGTGCCCGCGTCGATCACGCGGCATTCCACCCCGTCGATCGGAATGCCGTGCGCGCCCCATTTGATGGCATCGACGGGCATCGAGGTGTCCCAAGTATGGGTTTCGGACATGCCATAGGTCACCTCGAACAGTTGGCAGTTGGGCGCAAAGCCGCGCCACTGCTCGGCCAGCGCCTGGTTGATGGTGATGCCAAAGCTGGTGCTGGGGTTGATGCGCAGCGCGCTGAGGTCGTAGCTGTGTGCAGCGTCAACCTGCATCACCGCTGCATTCATGCTCGCCACGCTGTACCACCAGGTCACCCGGTAGCGCGCCAGCGCCTGCAGCACCTGCACGGGGTCAAAGCGGTACAGCAGCACGCAGCGGATGCCGGTGTAGAGCGTGACATTGAGGCCGATCAGCATGCCCGCGATGTGGTTGAGCGGCGCGACGGCCAGCATGGTGTCGTCATCGCGGATCGGGTTGTTGTCGGCCGCGGCATGCGCCTTGAACAGGGCGTTGCGGTAGCTCAGCATCGCCCCCTTGGGCAGGCCGGTCGTTCCCGAGGTATAGGTCATCAGCGCCACATCGTCCATGTCCAGCGGGCCCACATCGGGCGCGCGCAGAGGCGTGCGCAGGCAGTCCACAAAGTCGGTCGTGCCATCGACATGGCGCTTGGGCGTGCCGATCTCGGCGGGCAGGTCGATCGTCGGCTGGGCCGGCAGCAGGTCGGCGTAGTGGGTGAGGAACACATGTTCAATCGCCGTCTTGGGGCGCGCCGCCTGCACGATCTCGTAGAGCACATCGGCCGCGACGATCACCTTGGCGCCCAAGTCGGAGAGCTGGTACTCCAGCTCATGGCCCTTGAACAGCGGGCTGCAGGGCCCCACCACCGCGCCCAGCTTTTGGATGCCGATATGCGCAATCACATACTGCGGGCAGTTCTGCATGAACAGGGCCACCCGGTCCCCCTTGCCCACACCGCGCTGCTGCAGCTGGTGCGCAAAGGTGTCGCTCATCTGGTCCAGCTGCGCCCAGCTGATGGAGGCTCCGTACCAGATAAAGGCCGGCTTGTCGGGCTGGGTGCGCGCATGCTGGCGCAGGTACTCATGCAAGGGCTTTTCTTGTTGCCGGTATGCGATGGGGCTCATGGTGTCTCCTACGGTCCTGGTGTTTTTGGGGATCTCGGTCGCAGTGTTTGGGTGAGGCGGGGGCGGGTTGGCTACCAGGGCGATACACCCGATGCCGCCCGCCCCGGGCTGGCCGCTGGCAGGCTGGCGAGCATGCTGGCCAGCCAGTTGCGGGTCTGCGCCGGGTCGATCACATCGTCGATCTCGTTGTAGCTGGCCACATTCAGCGCCTTGCCCTGGGCATAGATCTCATCGGTCTTGGCCTGGAAATAGGCGGCCTTCTCGGCGGCGTCCTCCAGTGCTTCCAACTCGCGCCGGTAGGCCAGGCGTACCGAGCCTTCAATGCCCATGGGCCCCAGCTCGCCGGTGGGCCAGGCCACGGTGGCCACCGGCACAAACAGGTTGCCGCCCAGCATGGCCTGCGCGCCCAGCCCATAGGCCTTGCGCAGCACAATGGCCAGCACGGGTACCTTGATATGGCTGGCCGTCACAAAGATGCGGGCAAAGTGCCGCACGGCTGCAGCCTTCTCGCTCTCTGGCCCCACCATAAAGCCCGGCGTATCGCACAGCGACACGACCGGCAACCCGTAGTTGTCGCACAGCTCCAGAAAGCGCGATATTTTGTCTGCGCTGTTGGCATCGAGCGCGCCGCCCAGGTGGCTGCCATCGTTGGCCAGCACGCCCACGGCCTGGCCTTCCAGCCGGGCAAAGCCGGTGACGACGCTGCGGCCAAAGTGCTCGCGCAATTCCAGAAAACTGCCGCTGTCAAACAAGGTCTGCACCACCGCGCGGATGTCGTAGCCCTTGACCCGGTTCTCGGGCACCAGCGCGCGCAGCAGGCGCTGGTCGGCACATGCGCCTGGTGGCAGCTTGCCCTGCACAAAGCCCAGGTAGGTCTGGGCCAGCGTCACCGCCTCGGTCTCGTCGCGTGCCAGCAGGTCGATCACGCCATTGCGGGTCTGCACGCTCACTGGCCCAACGTCATCGGCCGCCACCACGCCCAAGCCGCCGCCCTCGATCATCGCCGGCCCCGCCATGCCGATGCTGGCATCCTGCGTCGCGATGATCACATCGCAGCAGCCCAGCAGGGCGGCATTGCCGGCAAAGCAGCGGCCCGAGACCACGCCAATGGTGGGGACCTTGCCCGACAGCCGCGCCATGTGCGTGAAGGTCGTGAACTCCAGCCCCGACACGCCCACATAGTCGGTGTCGCCGGGCCTCCCGCCGCCGCCTTCGGCAAACAGCACAAAGGGCAGGCCCAGGCGTTCGCTGGTGTGCACGATGCGGTCCATCTTGCGGTGGGCCATAAAGCCCTGGGTGCCGGCAAACACCGTGTAGTCATAGGCCATCACCGCGCAGCGCGCCTGCTCGGGTCCAAACTGCTGGCCGTTGATACGGCCCAGGCCGGTGATGGTGCCGTCGGCGGGGCTGACGCGAATCAGCTCTTCCTCGCTGCGACGGCCGCGTTGCATGGCCAAGGTCAGGCCGCCGTATTCCACAAAGCTGCCGGCATCGAGCAATTGGTCGAGGTTCTCGCGTGCGGTGTTCTTGCCGTGGCGCCGGCGCTTGGCCACCGCTTCAGGGCGGGCCGCATCCATCAGGCCCTGCTGGCGCTGCAGCACCTTGGCCAGGTCGGGGCGTATCGCATCGAGGTCGGCCTGTTGCTGCTCTGCGGCCATCGCATTGGCCGATGCATCGGGCAGCACCCAGCCGAGCAGGGTGCCCGCCGCCACCACCTCGCCCAGCAGCGCCGCGCGCGCCACAAAGCGGCCGCCTTGGGCCAGGTACACGCTGTGCTCGAGCTTCATCGCCTCCAGCACTGCCACCGAGGCACCCCTGGCCTGCACGGTATCGGCATCCCGCTCTAGCGCAATCAGCCGCCCGCGCATCGCAGCGCGCACCGCATGGGCGCCTTCTGGCAAAGCGGGCTCGTCGTTGGTGCCGGTCTGCGCGGCGTTCTCGCTGGTGCGCTGCGGATCAGGCTGGCGCTGTGCTGCCAGCACCGTGGCAGCCGCATGCAACGCCGGGCCTTGGCGTTCCACATAGGTGGTATCGATCTCGCCGCGTAGCACCTGCGCATCGCGCAGCAGCGCACGCAGGTAGTCCAGGTTGGTCTCCAGGCCCTGGATATGGAACTCGGCCAGCGCCCGGTCGGCCTTGGCGCAGAGCACCTCAAACTGGCTGGGACCGCTGACGATCACCTTGGCGAGCAGGGAGTCATAGTTGCCCGAGGTCTCGTAGCCGGTATAGCCAAAGCTGTCCACGCGCACGCCCGGGCCGGTGGGCGGTTCAAAGCGCGCCAGGGTGCCGCCCGTGGGCAGGGCCTGGGCATCGGGCTGCATGCTTTCCATGTTCACACGCGCCTGCAGCGCAAACTGGCAGGGCAGCGGCCGTGCCTGGTCCAGGCCCAGGTCTTGCAGGCTGGCGCCATCGGCCAGCGCAAACTGCAGCGCCACCAGGTCCAGGCCGGTGATGGCCTCGGTGATGGTGTGCTCCACCTGCAGGCGCGGATTGCATTCGATAAAGATGTACTGGCCGCTGCGGCTGTCGACGAGGAACTCCACCGTGCCCAGGCCTTGGTAGTGCATCGCGGCGCCCAGGCGGCAGGCATGCTGCAGCAGCTGCGCGCGCAGCGCGGCGCTGATGAAGGGGCTGGGTGCAATCTCCAGCAGCTTCTGGTGGCGGCGCTGTAAAGTGCAATCGCGCTCAAACAGGTGCTGCACCGCGCCGCTGCCGTCGCCCACGATCTGCACCTCGATATGGCGGGCGCCGCCGATGAGCTGCTCCACATACAAATCGCTGCGGCCAAAGGCGCTGAGCGCTTCGGAGCTGCAGCGGTCAAAGGCTGCGCCCAGGTCTTCCACGGCCATCACCGCGCGCATGCCCCGCCCGCCGCCGCCTGCCAGCGCCTTGAGCATCACCGGCCCGCCCAGCTGCTGCATGAAGGCCTGGGCCTGTGCCAGGCTGGTGGCGCTGTGCGTGCCTTGCGCCACCGGCACCTGCACGCGCTCAGCCAGTGCGCGCGCCTGGGCCTTGTCGCCGAAGGTCTCCAGCGCCTGGGCCGAGGGGCCGATAAAGCGCAGGCCCGCTGCCCTGCAGGCTTGCGCAAAGGCCGCGTTCTCGCTCAAAAAGCCGTAGCCGGGGTGGACGGCGTCGCAGCCCTCCTGCCGGGCAATCTCGATCAGATGCGCGCCGTTCAGATAGGCGGCTGCGCCCTGGGCGCCCAGCGCGCGGGCGTGGTCGGCCGCGCGCCGGTGCAGGCTGGCTGCATCGTCGCTGGCGTAGACTGCAACGCTTGCGATGCCCCGGTCTGCGGCCGTGCGCGCAATGCGCACCGCAATCTCCCCCCGGTTGGCGATCAATACCTTGTGCATGGAACTCCTTTGTCTCTTCAATCGCGGTGCGCCGCGCAAGGGGCCCGCAGGCTGCGGGCCCGCGCGCTCAGATGGTCTGGCTGACAAACTTGCTGCTGAGGTAGAAGGCCAGCGCATCGGCGCCGCCTTCGCTGGCGTAGCCCGAATCCTTGACGCCGCCAAACGGCTGCTCGGGGTAGCCCAGCGCGATCGAGTTGATGCCGACCAGGCCGCTTTCGATTGCGTTCTTGAACCACTCGCCGCGTGTAGCCGAGCCGGTGAACACATAGGCCGCCAGGCCCCAGGGCAGGCGGTTGGCCTCTTGCAGCGCCTGCGCATCGCTGTCAAAGCGGGCAAAGGCGGCAATCGGGCCAAAGGGCTCTTCGTTGAAGATGCGCGCGTCCTGCGGCACATCGGCCAGCACGGTGGGCGCAAAAAAGTAGCCTTGGCCATCCGGCGCCTTGCCGCCCGTCACCACACGGGCGCCCTTGGCCACCGCGTCATCCACCAGCGCCTGCATGGCGGCCACACGGCGCGGGTTGGCCAGCGGGCCCATGCGGGTGGCCTTGTCCAGGCCATTGCCCAGCACATAGCCCTCGGCAATGCGCTGAAAGCCGGCAATGGCATCGTCATACAGGGGTGCCTGCACCAGAAAGCGCGACGGCGAGATGCAGGCCTGGCCGGCGTTCCAGAACTTCTGCACGCCCAGGAGCTTGAGGCTGCGCGCCAGGTCGGCGTCGTCGCAAATGATGGCGGGCGCATGGCCGCCCAGCTCCATCGACACGCGCTTCATCGCCGCGCCCGCTTGCGCGCTCAAGAGTTTGCCCACCGAGGTGGAGCCGGTGAACGAGATCTTGCGCACCACGGGTGAGGCAATCAGGTGCTCGGAGATATCACCGGGCACGCCATAGACCAGGCCGAGCACGCCTGCGGGCAGGCCGGCCTGCTCCAGCACCTGGACAAAGCGGGCGAGGGCCACCGGCGTCTCTTCCGAGCCTTTGACGATGATCGAGCAACCGGCCGCCAGCGCGGCCGCGATCTTGCGCACGGCCTGGTTGATCGGGAAGTTCCAGGGCGTGAACGCTGCGACCGGGCCCACCGGCTCATACTGCACATACTGGCGCAGCTCGGGTGAGCGCGGCGGGATCATGCTGCCATAGCAGCGGCGCGCCTCTTCTGCAAACCATTCCAGCACCTCGCTGGCGCCTGAGAGCTCGATGCGCGCCTCGGTCAGGCGCTTGCCTTGCTCGTGCACCAGCATCAGCGCCATTTCCTCGGCATGCTCGCGCACCAGCGCGGCGGCCTTGCGCAGATAGGTCGAGCGCTCCATCACCGAGGTTGTGCGCCAGGCGGCAAAGGCGGTCTGGGCGGCGGCCAGCGCGGCATCCAGGTCGGCGCGGCTGGCCTTGGCCACGCGGCCAATCGTGCTTTCATCGGCGGGGTTGGTGATGTCCAGCCATTCCTGGCTGCTGCTGTCGCGCCACTGGCCGTTGATCAGCAATTGGACTTGGTAGTACATGCGGTGCTCCTTATTCTTTCTGGCTTCAGCTTTGCAAAATGGCGCGGCCGGTGACCTTGCCGGCACGCAGCTCGTCCAGCACGGTCTGCACATCGCCCAGCGGGCGGCTGCTGAGCGGCAGGGACGGCAGTACCCCTTGCTGGGCCAGCGCCACCAACTCGCGCAGCTCGGCCAGCGATCCCACATAGGAGCCGCCGATGGAGATGGCGCGCATGGGGATCAGCGGAAGCTGGATGCTGGCGCTGCCGCCAAAGAGGCCTACGATCAGGATCTTGCCGCCCTTGCCGACGACGGCATTGGCAAACTCGAACGTGCGCGTGGAGCCGACAAAATCGAGCACAGCCGACACGCCTTCGGCGCTGGAGCGCGCCAGGGTCTTGGCGGCATCCGCCTCGGCTGGGTCCACCACACGGCTGGCGCCGGCATCCAGCGCAGCCTGGCGCTTGGCCAGGTCGATATCGACAACGATGGGCCCCAGGCCATGCAAGGCCTTGGCCAGCGCCACGGCCGCCAGGCCCACGCCGCCCGCGCCGATGATGACCAGTGGTGCCTGCTCGGTCGCTGGTGCCACTTTTTTCAGGGCCGAGTAGGCCGTCAGCCCCGAGCAGGCCAAGGTGGCGGCAAAGGCGGCATCAATGCCGGCATGGTCGATCAGGTAGCGCGGATGGGGCACGCGCACATGGGTGCTAAAGCCCCCATCGCGCGTGGTGCCCAGGCTCTCGGGGCGGGCGCACATGTGTTCATCGCCCCGGGCGCACAGCGCGCACTGGCCGCAGCCAATCCAGGGGAAGACGATGACCGAGCGGCCCAGCGTGCCTTGGGCATCAGGCCCG
This sequence comes from Comamonas sp. 23, assembly GCF_049601575.1. Classification (NCBI taxonomy): domain Bacteria; kingdom Pseudomonadati; phylum Pseudomonadota; class Betaproteobacteria; order Burkholderiales; family Comamonadaceae; genus Comamonas; species Comamonas sp. 23. Next base: position 2,067,887 of record NZ_CP187127.1, read on the forward strand.
TTGGCGGCCACGCTGCCGACGATTTCGTGGCCCAGGGTGCGCGGCGGCTTGAGCACTTTTTCCAGCCCGAAGTGGCGGCCATCGCCCAGGTCAAAAAAGCCCTCGGCCATGTGCAGATCGCTGTGGCAGACGCCGCAGGCGCTGATGCGCACCAGCACCTCGCTGCGCTGGAGCGGGGCAATGGCGCGGCGCGCCAGTTGCAGCGGTTGGCCAAAATCGACGACCTGGTAACTCAGCTGTTCGCCAGGGCTGGCGGTTGCGTTCGACATGCGCTTGTCTCCTGTATTCAAAGGGCTCGGTGGCTGCAGGCGCGGCGCGTCGGCAGGGGCCTGGCGCGAGCTCAGCGTTGGAAAAGTCCAAAGATACTGATCAGTATCGTTTGGTACTATTGGGGATTTCACGCATGGATGCTGCTTGGCATCTTGTGCAAAACCGCCCGCCTTTCCACTATGCTGGGGCCATGCGTACAGCGTGCCGGCGCGCGTCACCACCGCAGCCCCCACGCCCACCAGGAGATATTCAGCAGTGCAGCTTCAACCCACCGACACCAACGCAGGCGATGCCAAAAACCAGATCCAGGAATACAAGGACACCTTGATCATCAATGCCGCCGCCGAGCTGTTCTACAAACGCGGCTTCAAGAGCGCGACGCTCGACGAGATAGCGGCCTCGATCGGCGTGACCAAGCCCTTTATCTACAAGCGCTTCAAGTCCAAGCACGAGCTGCTCGAGCGCCTGTTTGACAAGGTGTTTGCTGGCCTTTACGAGGCGGTGAGCCAGTGCGAGCAATTGGAGGACAAGGACCCGGTGCGGCGCTTCGAGTTTTTTATCGACACCTACACGCGCCGCAAGATCGAACTGAGCACCTTCTCGGTCATCCTGCTCGAAGAGGAAAAAAGCCTGAGCCCGGAAAAAATCAGCGATATCCGCAGCAAGTACCACGGTTTTGATGCGCTGGTGACGCGGCTCATCGTCAACGGCGTGGAGGCCGGTGTTTTCCAGGTCGGCAACCCCAAGGTGACCGCCTTTGCGATCAGCGGCATGGTGCAGTGGACGCACCGCTGGTACCAGCCCAATGGCAAGCTGTCCATCGAGGCGCTGTGCCAGGAGATGACGCAGATGGCGCTGCGCCTGGTCGGCTGGACGGGGCAGTATGTGCTGCCGGTGCCGCCTATTGCGCAGCGCTGATCTACCCGCGCCACTGGCGCGCCAGGCAGCCGCCAATGTCCTGCGTAAAGACGGTCTTTACATTTGAATATAATTGAGATTCATTCTCAACTATTCACTGTGGCACCAGGGCGCGGACATCGCATGGCATCTCCCGGATACTCGGCTTCGCCCATCGAAGCGCTCTACAAGAACCACCATGCCTGGCTGCAGTCCTGGCTGCGGCGCCGTCTGGGCAATGCAGGCGATGCGGCAGACCTGGCCCATGACACCTTTTTGCGGCTGATGCTCTCGCCCCGCCACCTGGGCGCTGCTGACGAGCCGCGCGCCTTCCTGACCCATGTGGCCAAGGGCCTGGTCGTCGATCTGTGGCGCCGGCGCGAGATCGAGCGCGCCTACCTGGAGACCTTGCAGGCCTTGCCCGAGCCGCATGCGCCATCGCCCGAGACCCAGCTGCAGGTCATCGAAGCCTTGGTGCAGATCGACCGGCTGCTGGCAGGCCTGGCGCCCAAGACGCGCCAGGTTTTTTTGCTGGCGCAGCTCGAAGGCCTGAGCCTGCAGCAGATCTCCGACCAGGTCGCGATGCCGGTGATCACCGTGCGCCGCCATATCCACAAGGCCTTGCTGCTGTGCCTGGAGGCCGCGTGATGGCCGGTGTTGCCGCACAAAATACCTTGCTGAGCGAAGCGGCCGACTGGCTCATCGTGCTGCGCTACGAAACGCCCACGGCCAAGGAGCAGGCGCGTTTTGAGCAATGGCGCCGCCAAAGCCCCGCGCATGAGGCCGCCTGGCACAAGGCCGAAGCCATGCTGGGCATGTTTGCCCAAGTGCCAGCCGAGGTCTGCCAGCAAACCTTGCACGCCGTGCAACGGCCCGACCGGCGCAAAAGCCTGGCCTGGCTGGGTGGCTTGCTGGTGGCGGCCCCGGCCGGCTGGCTGGCCTGGCGCGAGCTGTCCTGGCGGGACTGGATGGCCGACCAGGCCACCGCCGTGGGGCAATCGCGCTCCATGCTGCTGCCCGATGGCTCCACCTTGACGCTCAACACCGCCAGCGCGGTGGCGATCCATTTCAACGCGAAGGAGCGCCTGGTGCGGCTGCTCGGAGGCGAGATTTTGGTGACCACGCAGGCCGACCCTTCGCCTAGCTACCGCCCCTTTGTTGTGGAGACACGGCAAGGCACCGTGCGGGCGCTGGGCACACGCTTTAGCGTGCGCCGTGTGGATGCGGGCACCAGCCGCGTGGCGGTCTTTAGCCACGCCGTCGCCATCACCAACCAGCAGGGCGCCACCCAAGTGCTGCAAGAAGGGCACACCGCCGATTTCAGCAGCAGCGCCATCGGCCCGCAGACCGATGTGCAAGCCAGCGCCGCGCTGTGGGAGCACGGCATGCTGCTGGCCAAGAACATGCTGTTGGCCGATGTCGTGGCCGAGATCGCCCGCTACCGTGCGGGCCCGCTGCAGTGTGATCCTGCGGTTGCCCAGCTGCGGCTATCGGGCGCCTTGTCGCTCAAAGATACGGACGCCAGCCTGGCGCTGCTGGCGCAGTCGCTGCCGGTGCGGATCGAGCGGTTGGCGCATGGGGTGGTGAGGGTGGTGAGGCGTTAATCGGGGTGCTGGGTGCGCCATCCATCGCTTTGAATCGGCGCACCCACAGGGCCGCCAAACGTCGGTATCGCTTATCTGCAACCGGCGATTTGTGCTGGTGTTTGTGTGCTTGCGAAGGCATCAGCGCTGTTTGATGGGGTCCTGAATCACGGGATTTTGCAGTGGCTCATAACCATTGCCTTTACCACTGAGCCAGCTCAGTTCAGTTTTACCTGCCTGCCTTAAATAGGCCTGTGCTTCCAGGAAAAGTGGTGCGCCTAAATCCTTGGTCGTCAATGGTCGTGATCGACCGGCTTTTTCCGCGTTGAGAAAGTGCGCCCTATGGGGCTCATCGGTATAGCTGCGCGCAAAGAAACTTTCTTCGCCTTCAGAGAATTGGAAGATGTAATACTCATAAGGGTATTCATGGAATCCAGCTTCGTCCGCATCGCTGGCATCCAGGTGATAAGTACAAATGACGTGCATCTGAAAATGATTCAATCCAGGGAGATAAAGTGGCACACCAAACGCGCATTCCAAAGCTGGCATCCATTCTCGCAGTATCTGCACTGGGTCTGTCCCTATCTCCCAGCTGGGCAGCACGCAGTTTTACGCCACAGGCAGGCACCTGGGTCATCAGCGATGAAGTAGACGGCAAACCCGGCCGAGGTTTAGCCATTGATGTGCAGGGCAATACTTTCTTTATGCAGGTCTTCGCTTACGAGAAAAATGGCGATGCGACCTTTTACACCGCGACAGGCCAGATGGAGGGCAATAGCGTTACCGCTCCGCTGATGCGCTACAAGAATGGCCGTAGTCTGGGCGGTCCGATGCAGGATGCCGTCGAAGACCAGAGCATGGGGCAGGTGACCGTCAGCTTTCGCAATGGCTTGAAGGGAACGCTACAGTTCCCGGGCGAATCAGCGGTGGCTATTGAGCGCTTTATGGTGACCAGTGATGCATTGAGCGTCACCAACCCACTGGCGCAACAAGGCGGTCGCTCGTTGCGGCTGTTTACGCTGGATGCACAAGGGCAGCCTGATTACACGACCCAGGCGCAGCTTTGGCGAACCGATGATGGCATCACCCATATGGGATGGATCAAGCCCAGCATCATTGGGATGGTTGACTACCAACCCCGACTCCAATGTGATGTGCTGCTAGGAACGGCTCGCATGCAATGCACGCCAAAGGACGCTGAAAGACCTGCCGATATCGCTGATATTGAGAGCATGGAGTTGCAGTTTGCGGGCTTTGATATCCAAGGCGTGTTGCGCATTGGCGGCAGCCATCCCCATACCAAGACCATCACTGGTTTTGACCTGGGCGCTGCCTTGAATGAAGCCCCCTACGTTGACGGCCGCACCACGATCACTCCGGTACAGCACCATAGCTATTTAGCTTCCAATTTCGGATACGGCCCCGCCTGCCAGGTGACCTGTTACTCGTCCGTCACGACCAACATCCTGATGCCGATGAATGGCACCTGGGTGGTGGAAGATGAATTGACGGGTAAGCCCGGTCGTGGCATTGCGCTGGATGTGCAAGGCGACACCGTCATCCTGCAGCTGTTCCATTACCGTGCAGATGGCCAGCCCACTTTCCATATGGGCAGCGCCATTTACCAGAGCAAAGGTCCGGGCAGCCGCGCCAGCGCGGCAACGATTCCGTTGCGGCAATACCGGGGCGGGCGCAGCCTGGGCGGCGCTGCAAGTACGGCGGAGCTGGAGGCCGAGGCGGGCAATGCCATGGTGGAGTTCTACAGCCCCCCATTGGAGAGCGGAGCCATAGACCGCAACGTCTGGTGGTCGCAAGGGCTGTTGCAACTGCCCGGTGAGCCACCCGTCAAGATTCGGCGTCTGCAAACCGATATGCCAGCCAGTTTTGCTGAGCGCATGTTTGGTGACTGGTATGCCCGAAGCGGCGAAGTCGTTACCCGGTTTGACCGTGTACAAGGCGAGGGTGTCATCACTGCGGATGGCAAACTGCTTTGTCTGCCTGTGGGCTTGACACCCGGATCCAACATGAGTTGTGGAGAGCCTGATGGTGTTCGTTGGCGTTCGCACTATTCCACCTACTTGCCAGATATGGGGCGTTCAGGACCATTCTTGCGGCTGCGCGATCGATTTGGCAATGCGATGGGTCTGGGCGTGCTCGATTGATGGAGCCTGTGGCGCGTGCAGCTTGCATGCCTTGCGCGTGGCCCAATACGCCGTCGTCAGCCCGCTGCCCCAAATCGCAGCACCGTGCGCCCACTCGTCGCCCCCTCCAGCTGCCGCGCCGCATGCCCCAGCAGGTCGTCCAGCCCGATAAAGTGCACATCGGATTGCAGCGCGGCAAAGTCCGGCTTCCAGTCGCCCGCCAGCTTATCCCACAGCCTGCGTCGCTGCGGCCAAGGGGCGTTGGCGACGATGCCGAACATCTGGGCGCGGCGCATGATAAAGGGCAGTACGCTGCCGTCAAAGCTGTTGCCCGAGGCATTGCCCACGCTGGCCAGCAGGCCGCCATCGGCCAGAGACCGCAGCATCCATGACAGCACCGCGCCGCCCACGTTGTCGATGCCGGCAGCGAACTGCGGCTTTTCGATGGGGCGCTTGGAATCCACCACCTGGCTGATGTCGATCACTTGGCTGGCGCCCAGCGCGCGCAGTGCCGTTTCGTTGGCAAGGTTGCGGGTCAGCGCGGCGGTGCGGTAACCGGCCCGGTGCAGCATATGGATGGCCAGCCGGCCCACGGCGCCGCCGGCGCCGGAGATGGCGACCAGGCCGCTGTCAGGCTGGAGGCCCAGCTCCTCAAAGCGCTCCAGCGCCATCGCCGCAGTAAAGCCGGGCACGCCGAGGATGGCGACCTGCTCAGCGCTCAGGCCTGCGGGCAGCGCTTGCAGGTGCTCGGCGGGGGCCTGCACCAGCTCCGCAAAACCACCATCGACATCCATGCCGCGCCCGAAACCATGGCTGAGCACCATGTCCCCGGGCCGGAACTGCTCGCTGCGCGATTCAAGCACTTCACCCACCACCTCGATCCCTGCCACCCGGGGAAACTGCGTGATGATCCTGGCGGCCCCATGCAGCGACAAACAGTCCTTGTAGTTGACGCCCGCATAGTGGGCCTGGACCAGCACTTCGCCGGGCGCGAGTTCGCCGCGCTGCAGGGTCTCTATCTGGGAGTGGATGGCTTGGTCCGCGCTGCGCGTGACCATGGCCTGGTAGCGGTTCATGCAGTTCTCCTGAAGAGTCGCTAACACAACCCTTGATACGTCGTTGCCGAACCTTGTCGTACTACTGTACTGCCTGCGGCTCGACGCCTAGTCTCAATCGCAAACCTTCGGTTTGCGGGGTCGTGTTAGCGACTCTAATGAGGTATACGGTCAGACCACGCCTTGCGCGCGCAGCTGTGCCAGTTCATCGGCCGAGATGCCGAAGGCGGCATAGACCTCGGCGTTGTGCTCGCCCAGTGCCGGGCCGCTTCGGGGCACCGGCATGTCGCGGCCGATGATGCGCGGAACAATGCAGGGCGCAGGCAGGCTGCCATGGTCGGCATCGGCCAGGCGGATGATGGCCTCGCGCGCCTGAAAATGCGGGTCCGCCTCGATATCGGCGATGTCATAGACCTTGCTGAACGGAATCTCGCAGGCCTCCAGCTTCTGGCTGATCTGCACAAAGCCATGCTCGGCAAACCAGCCGCTGACGATGGCATCGAGCGCATGCACATGGGCCACGCGCTGGGGCAGGCTGCCAAAGCGCGGGTCGTCTGCCAGCTGGGGCTTGTCCATGGCCTTGCACAGCCGCAGCCAGACGGCCTGCGATGACGCCACCATCGAGAAGAACACGCCATCGGCACTGCGGTACATGTTGGACGGCGCAGTGTAGGTGGCCAGATTGCCTTCGCCGCGCCGGGCCAGGCCCAGCTGTTCATGCTCGACGGGCAGTGGGTCCAGAATGCGGAACAGCGCCTCGGTGGCTGACAGGTCCACCTCCACGCCCAGCGCCTCGGGGTCGGCACGCAGGCGGGCCATTTCTGCGGCGATCGAGAACGCGCAAAAGATGCCGGCCACCGCATCGCCGATCGGGTAGTTGCTGTGCATGGGCGCGCCGCCTGCAGGGGCGGTCAGGTTGGTGAAGCCGCTCATCGCCTCAAACACCCGTGCAAAGCCGGCACGGGCGCTGTAGGGGCCCGTCTGGCCAAAGCCGGTCAGCCGCACCACGATGAGGCGCGGGTTGGCGCGGTGCAGGGTGGCAATGTCCAGGCCCCAGCGGTCCAGGCTGCCGGTGCGAAAGTTCTCCACCAGCACATCGAACTGCGCCAGCATGGCCAGCAGCAGCTCGCGCCCCTGCGGCTTGCGCACATCCAAGGTGATGCCGCGCTTGCCCCGGTTGGCCACCTTCCACCACAGCGGCGAGCCATCCTTGATGGGCTGCATGTGGCGCAGCGCATCGTTGCCATCGGGCAGCTCCAGCTTGACGACATCGGCGCCATGGTCGGCGCACATGGTCGCGCCACTGGGCGCAGCCAGCACCGTGGCCATGTCCAGAATGCGTACGCCGGCCAGCGAGCCCGGGTTGGTCTTGGTCTTGTGGTGGGTCATGAAAACTCTTCGTGCAGTAAGCGCAATAGCCGCTTTGTCCCACAGCAGATGGGCAGCTGCAATAGCATGTTTCGCTTAGCGAAACACTCGGCTCAAACGATTGACCTGGAAAGGCCGCCGCCCAATCATGACCACACGAACCACCGCCAAACCTGCCGTGCACACCATCCCTCTGCCCGGGCTTGTCAGCCCCCATGACCTCACGCAAGACCGCCAGTTCTCGATGAACCTGGCGCGCGGTCTGGAGGTGCTGCGCGCGTTCACACCGGCCAGCCCGGTGCTGGGCAACCGGGAGATTGCCGACCGCACCGGCCTGCCCAAGCCCACCGTTTCAAGGCTGACCTACACGCTCACCTTGCTGGGCTATCTGAGCCGCGACGGCCAGCTGCAAAAGTACCGGCTAGGCCCGGGCGTGCTGTCGCTGGGCCACCCGCTGCTGGCCAGCATGGCCGTGCGCCAGGCGGCCAAACCGCTGATGGAGTCGCTGGCCCGCAGCACCGGCTGCACCGTCAACATGGGGGTGCGCGACCGCGACCAGGTGGTCTATATCGACTCGGTGCGGGCCGATTCCACCAACCAGCACCTGCCCGATATCGGCTCCACCCGCCCGCTGCTGTCCAGCGCCATCGGCCGGGCGCTGATCCTGGCCTGCCCGGCGGCCGAGCAGCGCGCCATCGTCAATTACCTCAAGGTCAAGGACCGCGCCGAGTACGAGGCCCAACTGCCCCACTGGCAGTCCGATGTAGTGCGCTTCCAAGAAGAGGGCTACTGCCACTCCAAGGGCGACTGGCGCAAGGAGATCCATGCGATTGCCGTGCCGGTGCGCACCCACCTGGGCGGCTTGCCCGTCGCGCTGAACTGCACCTTGTCCACCCACCGGGCGTCCAGGAACCTGCTTAGCCGCGAGGTGGCACCGCTGCTGAAAGATGCCGTTTTTCAACTGGAGCTGGCGCTGGGCATGCGCTAGGGCAGCACAGCCCGAGCCTTGCAGCCAGCCCCGGCCAACCACTCCCCCAGAAAGAAGCCTGATGATCCGAGACCCCCAGACGTTTGAAGCCATGCTGGCCGAACTGCGCAGCTTTCTGCGCACCGAATGCCAGCCCATCGAGGTACAGGTCGATGCGCAGGACCTGATCCCCGAGCCGGTGGTGCAGCGCATGCGCGATCTGGGCCTGTTTGGCCACAGCATCCCCGAGGCCTATGGCGGCGCGGGCCTGACGACCGAGGAGCTGGCGCTGGTCAATATCGAGGTCTCGCAGGTAGCGACCGCTTTCCGGGCGCGCTTTGGCGGCAACACCGGCATTGCGTCGGAGTCGCTGGTGGTCGATGGCACCGAAGCGCAGAAACGCCAATACCTGCCGCTGCTGGCCAGCGGCGAAGTGACCGGCTGCTTTGCGCTGACCGAGCCCGAAGCTGGCTCGGACGCCACCGCGCTGCGGACCACCGCTGTGCGCGATGGTGCGCATTTTGTGATCAGCGGGCGCAAGTGCTTTATCACCAATGCGCCGATTGCCAACCTGTTCACCGTGTTTGCCCGGTCCGAGCCCGGCAGCAAGGGCGCCAACGGCATCAGCGCCTTTCTGATCGAGCGCGGCACGCCCGGGCTGTCCACACCACCTGCGATGCGCAAGATGGGCCAGCATGGCTCGCCCGTCGGTGAGGTGGTGCTGGACCAGGTGCGCGTGCATGAAAGCGCCATCGTTGGTGGTCTGGAGGGCAAGGGCTTTCGCACAGCGATGCGCGCCCTCAACAAGCAGCGCATCAACCTGGCCGGTCTCTGCGTGGGCCCCGCCATCCGCCTGGTGCAGGAGATGGCCCTGCAAGCGCAGCGCCGCCAGCAGTTTGGCCAGCCGATCAGCGAGTTCCAGTTGGTGCAGCAGCTGATTGCCGAAAGCAATACCGAGGTACATGCCGCCCGCGCATTGGTGCTGGAGACCGCCCGCAAGCGCGACGATGGCCAGGACGTGACCATGGAAGCCTCCATGTGCAAGCTCTTTGCCTCCGAGACCTGCGGCCGTGTGGCCGACCGGGCCGTGCAGATCTTTGGCGGCAGCGGCTATGTGGCCGGCAATGTGGCCGAGCGCTTCTACCGCGATGTGCGCCTGTTCCGGCTCTATGAAGGCACGAGCCAGGTCCACATCACCAATATCGCCAAACGCACGATGGCAGCGCTGACCCCATAGCAAACCGCCACCAACGCGCGCCGAGACAAGAACAAGCGCAGACAGACCACAGCGGAATCCACCCTTCTCAGGAGACAAAGCCATGCAGACCATCCCATCCCTCGCCCCTGCGGCGCGCGCCTTGCTGGCGTGCAGTCTGGCCGTCACTGCGCTTGCGCAGGCGCAGCCCCAGGCAGAAGGCTATCCCAGCAAGCCGGTCAAGGTCATCGTGCCGTTCTCGGCGGGCGGGGTGGTCGATTCGGTTGCGCGCATCATCAGCGACAAGCTCTCAACCCAGTATGGCAAGCCCTTTATCGTCGAGAACAAGACGGGCGCGGGCGGGTCGATTGGCACCGACTATGTCGCCAAATCAGCGCCTGATGGCTACACCCTGCTGGCGGTCAGCCCCAGCCATGCGGTGTCGCCCGCACTGCAAAAGAGCATCAGCTGGAGCCCCGTGCGCGACTTCAAGGCGATTGCTGGCTTTGGCTATGTGCCCAACATCATCGTGGTGCACCCCAGCCTGCCGGCCAAGACCATGGCCGAGTTCGTCGCGCTGGCCAAGAAGAGCGATCCGCCTTTGACCTATGCCACTGCCGGCCTCGGCACCTCCAACCACCTGTCGGGCGAGCTGCTGGCGCAAGAGGCCCAAATCTCGCTCGCGCATGTGCCCTACAAAGGCCAGTCGGAGGCCTTGAACGATTTGCTGTCCGGCAGGGTCAACATGATGCCGCTGACCTCGGCACTCGCGATCCCGCATGTCAAAAGCGGCAAGCTGCGCGCGCTGGCCGTCACCACCGCCAAGCGCTCCAGCGCTTCGCCCGATCTGCCGACTGTGGCCGAAGCGGCGCAACTGCCCCACTACAACGTGGGCACCTGGTTTGGCTTGGTGGCGCCGGCCAAGACGCCGGCGCCTGTGCGGCACAAGCTGTCGGCCGATGTTGCGCAGATCCTCGCGCAGCCCGATGTCAGGACCAAGCTGAAATCGCTGGGCATGGAGCTGGCACCACAGAGCGCCGAGCAGTTCGATAGCTTTATCGCGCAGGAGAGCGAGAAGTGGGGCAACGTCATCAAGCAGGCCGGCATTGAGCCCAACTGAACATGCCGCAGTTTCAAACACCTCTTTGCCAGCGCCTGGGCATCCAGCATCCCATCTTTGGCTTCTCGCATGAGCCCGATGTCGTGGTCGCCATTGCCCAGGCCGGCGGCTTTCCCGTGCTGGGGCTGGCGCGTGATGCGCCGCAGGATATTCCGGCCATCGTGCGCGATGTGGAGCAGCGCCTGGCAGGTCTGCCCTATGGCATTGACCTGATGCTGCCCGCCCATGTGCCAGAGCAGGCTGATCCGCAAAGCCTGCAGGCGGCGCTGCCACCCGCGCATGTGGCGTTTGTCGCCGGGCTGCGCGAGCGCTTTGCGATCCAGCCGCCCAGACAGCCGAGCTTTTTTACCGCCCATGCGCGCTCCGAAGCCCTGTTTCAGGCGCAGATCGATGCGGTGCTGAACTCCCAGGCTTGCGCGGTGGCAACGGCCATCGGCCTGCGCGCCGAGCTGATTGCCGAGGCCAAGCGCAGAGGCAAGCTCACGTTCTCGCTGATCGGCTCGCTGCGCCACGCGCGCAAGGCGCTGGACATGGGGGTGGATGTGCTCGTCGCCCAGGGCTACGACGCGGGCGGCCACACCGGCACCGTGGGCACCATGTCGCTGCTACCGCAGATTGTCGAAGTGGCGCAGAACATCCCGGTGCTGGCCGCTGGCGGCATCGCCACCGGCGCACAGGTGCTGGGCAGCATCTGCAGCGGCGCGCAGGGCGCCTGGCTGGGCACCTTGTGGATGGCCGCGCAAGAGAACCACACGCCGCCCGCGTTGCTGGACCGGCTGATCGCCAGCGGCAGCGAGGAAACCGTTATCTCGCGCGCGCACAGCGGCAAGCCTTGCCGGGTGGTGCGCAGTGCCTGGATCGATGCCTGGGACGAGGCCGATGCCCCCGCGCCGCTGGGCATGCCCCAGCAGCAGGCGCTTACCGGTGATGTGTTCGCCTCGATCCACGAACATAACGATGCCCAGTTGATCTACGAGGCCGCCGGGCAGAGTGTGTTTGGCATCAAGGCGCGCACGACGGTTGCCGCGCAGATGACCCTGCTGGTGGCCGAGATGAACCAGGCCTGGGGGCGGGTGAGCGGGTTTGTGCAGTAGCGGACCGGGTCACGCAGACCGGGTCGCGCAGACCGGGTCACGCCGACCGGGTCACGCCGACCGGGTCAGACTGGTGCATAAGCCTGGCGTATCAAGCAGGCGTATCAAGCAGCAGCCAGCCGCTCCTTGGCCAGCTGGGTGCCCGCTGCCAGTGCCTTGAGCTTGCCCCAGGCCACATCGCGCGACATCGGTGCCAGGCCGCAGTTGGTGCAGGGGAAGAGGCGGTCTGCGGGCACAAACTCCAGCGCGCGGGCAATGGTGTCGGCCACTTCCTCGGGCGTCTCGATGGTGTCGCTCGCCACATCGATCACCCCCACCATGACATCCTTGCCGGCCAGCAGCTTCATCAGGTCGGGCGGCACATGGGAGTGGATGCACTCCAGGCTCACCTGGTCGATGCTGCTGCGCGCCAGCGCCGGGAACACCGTCTCGTACTGGCGCCATTCGTCGCCCAGGGTGCTCTTCCAGTCGGTATTGGCCTTGATGCCGTAGCCGTAGCAGATGTGCACGGCAGTGGTGCAGGTGAGGCCCTGCGCTGCGCGCTCGAGCGCCTGCACGCCCCAGTCCGCTGCGTCCTTCATGTAGACGTTAAAGGCCGGTTCATCAAACTGGATGATGTCCACGCCATCGGCCTGCAGGGCCAGCGCTTCCTGGTTCAGCAGCTCGGCAAAGGCCATGGCCATCTTCACCTTGTCGCCATAGAAGCGGTCCGCCACGGTGTCCACAATCGTCATCGGTCCGGGCAGGGTGAACTTGAGCTTTTTCTTCGTGTGGGCGCGCGTCAGCTGCGCTTCAAACGCATGCACGCGGCCCTTGAGGCGCAGGGCGGACACCACCTGCGGCACCATGGCGTCGTAGCGGTTGTCGCGGATGCCCATCTTCACCTTGTTGTCGAAGTCGATGCCTTCGACCTGCTCCAGAAAGCCATGCACAAAGTGCTGGCGCGCCTGCTCGCCGTCGCCAACGATGTCCAGACCGGCATCTTCCTGGGCCTTGATCCACAGCAAGGTGGCATCGGCCTTGGCTTGGCGCAGTGCATCGCCTTCTGCCATCCACTGGGGCCAGAGCTTGTTGGTTTCGGCCAGCCAGGCGGGTTTGGGCAGACTGCCGGCAATGGAGGTTTCAAACATCAGAGATTTCCTTTTTCAAATATGGGGGGGCAGGTTGGCGTGCAAGGCATTGTGCGCACGCCGCTGCACAAGGGGGTTGCGTAGGTGACATGCGCGCAAGCAGCAATGCCAGTCTGGAAGAGGTCAAACGCTGGCCTGGGCCGCCCAGGCTTGCAGCACACCCTGGTAGGGCTTGATGAAGTGCTCCTCGGCAAACCGGCCTTGTTGGATGGCCAGCTGGCTGCGCTCTTCGCGGTCGTAGACGATCTGCGTCAGCGAGTAATCCTCGTGCTTCAGGCTCGGCTGGTAACGCGCGCCGGCGGCCGCATTGGCGTTGTAGATCTCCGGGCGGTAGATCTTCTGGAAGGTCTCCATCGTGCTGATGGTGGCGATCAGCTCCAGGCTGCTGTAGTCGCCCAGCAAGTCGCCATCAAAGTAAAAGGCCAGCGGCGCAACGCTGTTGGCGGGCATGAAAAAGCGCACCTGCATTCCCATCTTGGCAAAGTACTGGTCGGTCGACGAGCGCTCGTTTTGCTGGTACTCGATGCCCAGCACCGGGTGCTGGTTGCCGCTGCGCTGGTAGACCTTGCTGGTCGATGCACTGATGCAGATCACCGGCGGCTTGCTGAAGTTGGCTCGGTAGGTGCTGGAGGCGGTGAAGGCCTGGAACAGCTTGCCATGCAGATCGCCAAAATGCGCTGGGGTACTGAAGCCCGCCCGGTCCAGGTTGTGCGCTGGCAGCAGCACGCTGAAGTCATAGTCGCGCACATAGGACGAGAAGTTGTTGCCCACAATGCCGGCACTGCGCTGGCCCGTCTGCTTGTCGAGGATATGCGTCTGCAGCATCTCGATCAGTGGAAAGGCCTCCTGGTTGCGCTGCGCGCCCAGTTGCATCGCTACCGTGACGATGTCCAGCTCCACCGCATAGCGGTCAGCGCTGGGGTTGTCCCAATGGGCCAGCTCGTTGAAGCGGTTGTCGATCATCCGCAAGGTGTTGCGCAGGTTCTGCTTCCGGCTCTGGCCCCGGGCCAGGTTGGCAAAGTTGGTGGTGATGCGTGTGCTGTCGGAGGGCTGGTAGTGCTCGTCAAAGCGCAGGCGCTGGAGGGTGAAGCTGATGTCGCTGCTCATGGGGGTCCGATCATTGAATGCAGGGGACCTGAGCTGTCTTGGGCACAGCGCGCCGCTCAGGTCCATGGGCAGGATGTTAGAGCGGGTTATTCATGAAGTAAAATGGTTTTATCTCATAAATCCATGAATGTGGTTCATCTGAATGTTGGAACGTATCCACCTCAGCATCGTCCGGCAGGTCGAAAAGCAGGGCTCGCTCACCGCCGCTGCCAGCGTGCTCCATCTCAGCCAATCGGCGCTGAGCCACAGTATGAAAAAGCTGGAGCACCAGCTGGGCACGGATGTCTGGCTGCGCGAAGGCCGCAGCCTGCGGCTGACGCAGGCCGGCCAGTACCTGCTGGCGGTGGCCAACCGCGTGCTGCCACAGCTGGACCTGGCCGAAGAGCGCCTGGGCCAGTATGCCCAGGGCGAGCGCGGCGCGCTGCGCATTGGCATGGAATGCCACCCCTGCTACCAGTGGCTGCTCAAGGTCGTCTCGCCCTACCTGGCCGCCTGGCCCGATGTCGAGGTGGATGTGAAGCAAAAATTCCAGTTCGGCGGCATTGGCGCGCTGTTTGGCTATGAGATCGACCTGCTGGTCACGCCCGACCCGCTGTTCAAACCCGGGCTGCAGTTTGAGCCGGTGTTTGACTACGAGCAGGTGCTGGTCGTGTCCCGGGGCCATGCGCTGGCATCTGCCGCCTATGTGAAGCCCCAGCAGCTCGCGCAAGAGGTGCTGATCAGCTACCCGGTCGATATCGAGCGGCTCGACATCTACAACCAGTTCCTGCTGCCCGCCGGCATCACGCCCCGGCGCCACAAGGCCATCGAGACCACCGACATCATGGTGCAGATGGTCGCCAGCGGCCGGGGCGTGGCGGCGCTGCCGCGCTGGCTGGTGGAGGAGTACGCCGCCAAGATGGACGTGGTGCCCGTGCGGCTGGGCCCGCGCGGCATTGCCAAGCAGATCTTTCTGGGGGCGCGCGAATCGGATACGGCCATCGACTATGTGCGCGCCTTTATCGCGCTGGCGCGCCAGCCTGGTGCTGCCACACCGGCCGCCACACTCGCCACGACACCTCTCCAGGCTTAGTCCTGGCCTGCCGTTCGCGCAAAACGCACGCTGATGCGCAGGCCCGGGCCAAAGGGTGGCGTACAGCGCTGCTGGGCATCGGCCAGTTGCAGGTGGGCGCCCGTTGCGCGTGCCACCTCCTGCACAATCGCCAGCCCCAGGCCGGTGCCAGGCGTGTCGTTGGTCAGGCGGTAAAAACGCTCCAGCACCCGATCGCGGCTTTGCGCGGGTATGCCCGGGCCATTGTCTTGCACCCACAACAGCAGGCTGTCGGCGCTGGCCTCCAGGCCCAAGGTCACCTGGCCTTGCGGCGGCGTGTAGCGGATCGCGTTGTCCACCAGGTTGGCAATCAGCTCGGGCAACAGACGGCTGCTGGTATACAGCGAAAACGCATATGCATCGGCTGAGGGCTTGGCAGCATCTGCTGCTGCAACAGCAGGCGCTTCGCTTTCCTCCCAGCCCAGGTCGATCTGCTTGAGGTCGGCCGCTGGCGCCAAGGCTTCCAGGCACTGCAGGCACAGTGCGCGCAGGTCCAGCCACTGCGGCGCTTGGGCGGCATGCGCGGCGCTGCCAGCCTCGGCCTGCGCCAGGGTGAGCAGCTGGTTGGCGACATTCAGCAATTGCTGGTTGCTGCGCTGCAGCCGCTGCAGCACGGCCAGGCGCTGCGCGACCGAGAGGGCGGCCAGCTCGGCAGGCGTCTGGCCCAGCGCCTGCTCCAAGGTATGGGCCTGGATGGCCAGCGGCGTGCGCAGCTGGTGCGCTGCATCCGAGATGAACTGGCGCTGGCGCGCGACCTGGGCGCGGATGGTGCGGGCGAACTGGTTGACGGTATCGGTCAGGGGCCGCAGCTCCTGGTGAATCTGGCGCGATTCGAGGTGAAAATCCAGATCCCGGGCCGGGCGCTCGGCCAGCTGGCGCGCCATGCGCAGCAGCGCGCGCAACTCCAGCGTCAACGCGGTGGCGCTCACCAGCACGGCCACGGCCAGCGCCCAGAGCAGGTATTCCATCGTCGGCCACCACAAGGTCTGCACCATGTTGTCGCGGCTGTGCGTGGTTTTGCCGACCAGGATGGTGATCTCGCGCGCGCCCGCCACGTCATACATCGCCCGGCGCGTGATGACGGCGCGGATCGGCTGGCCTTGCCACACCGCGTCATACCACTGGGCGTTGTCGCTGCCGCTCAGCTGCAGCTTTGGCGGCTGCGGAAAATTCTGCTGGCCCGCCAGCAGCTGGCCTTGCGCATCCATCACGCTCAGGTAGACATGGTCGCGTGCGGGCGACATGAACAGGCTGAGCGCCGAGGGCGGCACGCTGGCGCGCACATCGCCGTCTTCCCAGATCAGGCGGTCAGCCAGGATCTTGGCCGAGGACAGCAGGTCATGGTCCTGCACATAGTCGGCCGCGTCCTCGGCATGCTCATGGGCAAACCAGCCGCACAGGCCCACCAGCACCGCCAGCGGCAGCAGCAGCCACAGGGCCAGGCGTGCGCGCAGGCTGTGCAGCATTCAGTCCCCGCCGGCCAGTTTTTGCTTGAGCAGGTAGCCCACGCCCCGCAAGGTCATGATGGTGGTGTCGCTGGCCTGCAGCTTCTTGCGCAGGCGGTGCACATACAGGTCCACCGCATCGGCACTGGCCTCTTCGTCCATACCGTAGATCACATCCATCAGCCGCTGCTTGGGCAGGGCGCTGCCGTTTTGCAGCATCAGCGCTTCGAGCACGCTGCGCTCGCGCGGGGGCAGGGCCAGCTCTTCGCCCGCTACGCTGAACAGGCGCGTGCGCAAGTCCAGCTGCAGGTTGCCGCAGCGCACCTGGTTCTCGCGCCCGGGTATCTGGCGCCGCGCAATGGCCTGCATGCGCGCGAGCAACTCGCGCACCTCCACCGGTTTGACCAGGTAGTCATCTGCGCCAATTTCCAGGCACAGCACCTTCTGGTCGAGCGAATCGCTGGCCGTCAGCACAATCACCGGCAGGCTGTCCCCCCGCTCACGCAGGCGGCGCAGCAAGGCCTTGCCGCTCAGTTGGGGCAGGTTCAGGTCCAGCAGCAGCAAGTCGTAGTGCGATTGGCTCAGCAGCTGGTCAGCCGCATCGCCACGGTCCACATGGTCCACCACAAAAGCATGCTGGCGCAGCAGCTCGGCCAGGGACTGGGCCAGTTCCAGGTTGTCTTCGACCAGAAGGATCTTCATCGGAGGAGGTGGGACGCCGGGCGCCCGCAAATAGATCAGGGATAACCACTAAAAATGCTGCAGTGCAGCGAAAGCGCACTGAAAGGGTGCAGTTTCTAGACTCTGTTCCTATCCGGTGCATTATGCGGTCGCCCAGCTCGGGGAGCCACCACTGCAGATGCCAGGACCACAACTTCAAGGAGACACTGCATGACCAAGTTCCACGCTACCCGCCGCCATGCCCTGGCTGCCATCGCCGCAGCTGCTGTCTGCTGCATGGCCAGCACGGCTGCCCAGGCGGCAGACGACACCGTCACCATCATGGTGGGCGGTATCAACAAGATCATCTACCTGCCCGCCAAGCTGGCCGAGTCGCTGGGCTACTTCAAGGAAGAGGGCCTGAAGGTCGAGCTGCAATCGCAGCCCGCCGGCGTGGATGCAGAAAACCAGCTGATTGCCGGTGCCGTGCAAGGCGTGGTGGGTTTCTACGACCACACCATCGATCTGCAGGCCAAGGGCAAGGAGATCCAGGCCATTGCGGTGTTCTGCAAGGTGCCGGGGGAGGTCGAGCTGGTGTCCACCAAGGCAGCGGCAGGCGGCTTCAAGTCGATGGCCGATGCCAAGGGCAAGACCCTGGGCGTCACCGGCCTGGGCTCGTCCACCGAGTTCCTGACCCGCTACCTGGTCGACAAGCAGGGCGTGGCCAGCAAGGACTACTCGCTGCTGCCCGTGGGCGCAGGCAACTCCTTTATCGCCGGCATGAAGCAGGACCGCATCCAGGCGGGCATGACCACCGAGCCGACCGTCTCGCAAATGCTCAAGACGGGGGATGCCAAGGTGCTCGTCGACATGCGCAGCGAAGAGGGCACCCAGGCGGCGCTCGGCGGCCTCTACCCTGCCGCCAGCCTGTATGTGCGCAACGAATGGGCCGCCAGCCACAAGGACCAGGCGGCCAAGCTGGCGCGCGCCTTTGGCAAGACCATGCAGTACATCAGCAGCCACAGCGCCGAAGAGATTGCCGAGAAGATGCCCAAGGACTACTACGGCAACGACAAGGAGCTGTATGTGGCGGCGCTGAAGGCTTCGCTGCCGATGTACACCAAGGACGGCAAGATGCCCGAAGGCGGCCCCGAGACCGTGCTCAAGGTTTTGTCGGCCTACAAGCCCAATGTGAAGAGCGCGCACATTGACCTGGCCAAGACCTATTCCAACGCCTACTTGAGCGCCAAGTAAAAGCAGCGCAACCCGGCCAGCAGCGCGGCCAGGCCGTGCTGCCCGCAATTCACACCCACAGGGAAGACCACCATGTCCTATGCCACCCAGGCGGTTGCCAGCCAGGCGCCGTCCAGTTCTCTGCAGCCCAAAAATGCTGCAACCTCTGCACCCCCAGCCGATGCGGCCATTGAATTCGACAAGGTGTCGCTGCGCTTTATTGCGCCAGATGGCACAGCGACCCTCGCGCTGCGCAATTTTTCGATGTCGGTGGCCAGGGGCGAATTCATCGCCATCGTCGGCCCCACCGGCAGCGGCAAATCCACCACCTTGAACCTGATCACCAGCCTGCTGCAGCCGACAGTGGGTGAGGTGCGCGTGATGGGCAAGAAGGTAGAGCAGATCGATCCGCGCATCGGCTTTGTGTTCCAGGCCGATGCCGTCTTCCCCTGGAAATCGGTGCGCGACAACGTGGCCGCCGGCCCCATCTTTCGCGGCACGCCGCGTGCGCAGGCGCTCAAGCTCGCCGATGAGTGGATCCACCGCGTGGGCCTGGCCAACTTTGGCAACCACTACCCGCACCAGCTCTCGGGCGGCATGCGCAAGCGCGTGGCGCTGGCGCAGACCTTTATCAACCAGCCAGAAATCCTGCTGATGGACGAGCCCTTCTCGGCGTTGGACATGCAGACCCGCACCCTGATGCAGGACGAGCTGCTGCGCCTGTGGTCGGCGTCCGGCGGCTCGGTGGTGTTTGTGACCCATGATTTGGAGGAAGCCATTGCGCTGGCCGACCGCGTGTTTGTGCTGACAGCCCGCCCTGCCACCTTGAAGCGCGTCTACGAGATCGACCTGCCGCGCCCCCGCGTGATGAGCGAGGTGCGCTACGACCCGCAGTTCATCGACCTGTCCAAGCGCATCTGGGATGACCTGCGCGAAGAAGTCCATATCCAGTAAACCAAGGCAAGGAACACACCATGTCTGAACTCACCCTGAACCCCAACGCCGCGCGCAGTTCGGTACCCGCATCGGCCGCAGCAGACCACACCCCCGCTGCCGTAAGCGATGCTGCGCTCGCGCAGGAATCAGTCGCCGCGCAGGCGGCCATCAAGCGCCGCAAGGCCGTCATCATCGGCCTGCGCCTCTTGGTGCTGGTGCTGGTCCTCGGCGGCTGGGAAGTCTCGGCCCGTATGCAGTGGATCGACCCCTTCTTCTACTCGATGCCTTCGATGATCTGGAACCAGATTGTCGAATGGATGCGCGATGGCACATCGCAAGGCCCGCTGTGGCAGCAGGTGCTGGTCACCTTGGAAGAAACGGTCATCGGCTTTCTGATCGGCTCGATTGCCGGTGTGATCTGCGGCATTGTGCTGGGCCGCAACAAGCTGCTGTCCGATGTGTTCTCCCTCTACATCCAGATCGCCAACTCCATCCCCCGCGTGGTGCTGGGCTCGGTGTTCGTGATTGCGCTGGGCCTGGGCATGGCGTCCAAGGTGGCGCTGGCCGTCGTGATGGTCTTCTTTGTGGTGTTTGCCAATGCCTTCCAGGGCGTGCGTGAAGCCGACAAGTACATGATCGCCAATGCGCAGATTCTGGGTGCATCGCCGCGCCAGGTCACCCTGTCGGTGGTCATCCCATCGGCTATGTCCTGGATTCTGGCCAGCCTGCATGTGAGCTTTGGTTTTGCGCTGGTCGGCGCCGTGGTGGGCGAGTTCCTTGGCGCCAAGGAAGGCATCGGCCTGCTGATTTCCACCGCGCAGGGCGCGTTCAACGCCAGTGGCGTGTTCGCTGCAATGATCGTGCTGGCGGTGGTGGCCCTGGGCGCCGACTTTTTGCTGACCCGCCTGGAAAAACGCCTGCTCAAATGGCGCCCCGCCGCCTTCTGATGTTCTGACCTTTGATCCATACGCAAGCGAGCCCTGTGCCCGCTTGCCCGTCTCCTCGCCGGTGGACCAACCGGCCCTAGAACCTGTTCAAAGTCTCTACGCAGCCGCGTTGGAGTGCAATCGGGATGAGTTCGAAGGGATGGAACGCAGCTTGCACCGGGGTGCAAGCAAGGGCCAGCGCGCAGAAATCGCCCGATTTCACTCCAACCCATAGGGACTGTGGCTTTGCGCTGCCCGGGAAGGGGCGCCCGGCTAGGGCCGCCCGGGGAGGGGCGGTCTGCGTCGTTGCAAATCCTCGCAATAGCTGGGCTATTGCTGCGGTGTTGCGCGGCTGGGCGCCCCCCTCGCATCCCATCTCGCAAAGACAGTCGCGGCGCGAGGAGACTTTGAACAGGTTCTTAAGCCAGCTCAGCCAACCGAGCTGGCTTTTTTTGTGTATCAACCAGGTCTGGATAATTGACAATTTGGTTAAAAAATCTACTTTACATGCGTTGTTCAAGAAGGTTTCTATCTTGGAGAAAAGGTTGATTGTTATTGTTTTTATTGAAAAAAATGAATTGATATAGGTCAATTTTTGCCATAACGGTGCTGGGTCCGCTGTTAACATATTGGTTCCTAGTGCAACTGTATGTATCAGTATGTTCTCCACTTTTCGTTTGGCTTCTGCAGTACTTCTCAGCCTCGGCACGCTCCATGCAGCCCATGCCGCTCAACAGTGTTTTGTCAGTGGCAGCGGTGGCGCTACCACCTATGGCGCCGTCACCGCTACCGTGAGCGGAACCTGCCAAGACAACACGATCACTCAAGGGCCTTTTGAGCCAGGTACAGCCCAGCTCACAGGTGGCGCGCAGTCGTGCACCTACACCTTTGACAAGCCATTGCAGACCAGCACAGTAAGCATCAAGGCCCACGGAATCCGGACCCTGGGCTCGTCGCTGCGTGTGCGCCTCAACGGCGATCTGTACCAATCCGTTGCTGCAGACATTGGCGAGCCGCTGGCGGGCAGTAGCGCAACCAACCCACTGGTGATCAAGGACACCGGATACACCGGAACGGCATCACCCTTCTCGTCCGGCACTTTGACGCTGACCAACAATCCCCCAGCCACCGTCAACAGCATCACCGTGGCGATGAGCGGGGGCTGGCCGGGCTGGGTCCAGGTCTGTGCCGACGATGGTGCAGTGACCACACCGGTCGCTCCCGCGGTATCGGTGCCCGTGCCCACGCTGTCCGAATGGAACCTGGTCCTGACCTCGGGCCTGCTCGCTGGTGTGGGCTTCTTTGCCTTTATGCGCAAAAAGCGCGCTGGCCGCTCAGCCGCCTAAGCCTTTTCGCTGCCAAGACGAGGCCCGCGCATGCGGGCCTTTTTATGCGGCTGGGCGCTGCCTGCGGTCCTTGCGGGCGATGGGCAGTTCGCTGCGCTTGCAACCCACTGCTTTGCGCCTGCGCCCCATGCCTCAAACCTGCGCCATCCCCCCATCAACAAACAGCTCGGTGCCGGCAATGAACTGGGCCTGCGGCGAAGACAGGAACAGCACCGCGTCTGCGATTTCATCGACCTCACCGACGCGGCCGATCGGCACCTGGCTGGCCATATAGTCCAGCAGGCCTTGCTGCTGCGCGGCATCGTTGCCGGCCAGCTCGACCAGGCCAGGGGTGCGGATGGGGCCGGGGCTGACGACATTGACGCGGATGCCGCGCTCCTTCAGATCCAGGGTCCAGCTGCGGGCGAGGTTGCGCACGGCAGCTTTCGAGGCGCTGTAGATGCTGAAGGCGGGGGTACCGGTGGAGCCGACGACCGAGCCGGTCAGCACGACGGAGGCGCCATCGCGCAGCAGCGGCAAAGCCTTTTGCACGGTAAACACGAGGCCCTTCACATTCGTGCCAAAGGTGGCATCAAAGTGTTCCTCGGTGATGGCGCCCAGGGGCAGCATCGAGCCGCCGCCGGCATTGGCATACAGCACATCGATTTGCGCATGGCTTTGCTGCACGGCGTCGTAGAGGCGGTCAATGTCGGCCAGTTGGGACATGTCGGCCTGCACACCGGTGGCGCGTGGGCCAATCGCCTTGACGGCTTTGTCCAGTTCTTGCTGGCGGCGGCCGGTGACAAACACATAGGCGCCTTCGCTGGCAAATTTCTTGGCAGTGGCCAGGCCAATACCGCTGGTGCCACCGGTGACTACCACGACCTTGTTGTCAAACTTGCGTTCCATTTTTCCTACTCCTTGAGGTGTGCGCCGAACTGTTCGTCGCAGTGATGTAATGATGCAGGTGGAACAAAGTTTTGAGTAGAAGGTCGAAATGGATATCATTGTTCCAATATTGAGACAAAAAACGGGGATCAGGCCCATGCGAGATATCAACGACTACGCGTTGTTTGCCGAGGTGGTGCTGCACAGCGGCTTTGCCGCAGCGGGCCGTGCACTGGGCATGCCCAAGTCCACCTTGAGCCGGCGCATTGCGGCATTGGAGTCGCGCTTGGGTGTGCGCTTGATCGAGCGCTCCACCCGGCGCTTTCGGGTGACCGAGGTGGGCCAGGCGTTTTACGAGCGCTGCCGCACCATCGTGCTCGATGTGCAGGAGGCCGATGCCGTCGTGTCCGATGCGCTGGGCGAACCCCATGGTGTCGTGCGCTGCAGCTGCCCCTTGGGGCTGATGGAAATCCTCTCGCCCACCCTGACCGATTTTTTGCAGACCTACCCCAAGGCACAGCTGCAGATGGTGGCCGCCGATCGGCCCGTCAACCTGATCGACGAGCGCATCGATGTGGCCATCCGCGTGCGCACCAGCTTGACGACCGACGCCGCCCTGGTGATGCGCACGCTGGGCCATTCAAACCGCATTCTGGTGGCTGCGCCCAGCCTGGCCAAGCAGTGCCAAAAAGGCGATCTGCAGCTGCTGGGCGAGCTACCCACCTTGGCCAGCACCGAGCAGACCGGCACCATCAGCTGGGAGTTCTGGGATGGCGATGGCCAGCCCAGCGTCATCAGCCACACGCCCCGCATGACCTGCGCCGATTTTGGCGCGTTGCGCTCAGCGGCCTTGGCTGGCCTGGGCATTGCGCTGTTGCCCGAGCACTTTTGCAGCAAGGAGCTCGAGCGCGGCAGCCTCGTCCATGTGTTTCCGCAATGGCGCACGGAGACAGGCATTGTGCATATCGTGTTCACCACCAGGCGGGGCTTGCCACCGGTGGTGCGGGCGTTTATCGAGCACCTGGCGGGGCGCTTCAAAGGCGAGCTGGCCGATAGCGCGACGGCCAACTAGCGGCGCTGCTGCAGCCCAGCCTTTCAGCGCTTTTCTGCAGAAGGCGCAAACTCCCCCAGCCGCGCGCGCAGCTGCTCAGCCAAATGCTCAACCAGGGTCGACACCCGCACCGTGCCATGGTGCTTGCTCGGGTAGACCAGGGACAGCGGGCGAGGCGCGGGGGCGTGGCCTGGCAAGATGCGGACCAGCTCGCCGCGCGCAATCGCATCCATCACCTGGTAGTGCAGAAAGCGGCCAAAGCCCTGGCCGGCAATGCAGCCGGCGATATTGCCGCCAACGGTATTGCAGCGCATGCGGCCCTTTACCTTGACGCGCTCGGGCTGGCCCTTGCTGACAAACTCCCAGAGGTTGGCGTCGCCCACACCGCCAAACTCGATGCAGGGCAGGGCGGCCAGGTCTTGCGGCTGCTGGGGCATGCCGCAGGCGGCAACCAACGCAGGGCTGGCGGCAATCACCTGGTGGATGTCCACAACATGGCGCGCCACCAGACTGGAATCGGGCAGCGGCGCAATGCGCACGGCCAGGTCCAGACCTTCTTCCACCAGGTTGACCACGCGGTCGAGCAGCAAGAGCTGCACCTCCACCTGCGGGTAGCGCTGCAGGTAGCTGGCCACTAGCGGGGCCACATGCAGCTCGCCAAATTTGACGGACGCTGTCAGGCTGATGCTGCCCGAGGGCTCGGCCTGCGCCCGGCTCATGGCCTGCTCCGACTCGGCGACTGCGGCGCGGATGGCCAGCGCATGCACCCGGTAGGCGCGGCCTTCGTCGGTGATGGCCAGGCGCCGCGTGTTGCGGTTGAACAGGCGCACGCCCAGGTGCTTCTCCAGCGCGGCCAGCGTGCGCACCACGCTGGGCAGGGACAGCTCCAGCGCCTCGGCAGCGCGGGTCAGGCTGCCCTGCTCGGCAATTGCCAAAAAGACATCAATGGCGTGGAGGCGGTCCATGGTGGGGTAATTGCTGCAAAAAGTGGAAGAATCAAATCAATTCTCTGGCATTTATCACGTTTGAGTAAATAGATAAATTTGCTTCCGAGACGGCAACTCCAGTTTTGTCACTACGCCGTCCTCGAAAGGACTATTTATGAAAACCGTCATCGTTGTTTTTTCCGATCCCCAATCCGGCACGCAAGAAGCGCTGGGCCGTGTCGTGAACGCGCTGTTCCTGGCCTATGAGCTCAAGGAAAAGAACCGGGACTTTGACCTGGTGTTCCAAGGCACGGGCGTGCGCTGGCCTGCCGAACTGGTCAAGCCAGAACACCCCGGCCATGCACTGTATGAAGCGGTGCTGGACCACATCGTTGCCTGCGGCGGTTGCGCCGACGTGTTTGGTGCGGGCGCAGGCCTGGCACCCACCGGCATTGCGCTGGTGCGCGACAAGACCATCCCTGGCACCACCGGCGTGCTGGATCTGTCGCGCCACCTGGACGCGGGCCACACCTTGGTGACCTTTTAAGCCGCCTGGCTGACAGCTTTTGCGACCCTGCCGCCACCAAGGAGCCGTTATGGATGACCACATCTTTCACACTGGCGAACGCCTGGTGCAGCAGCGCACGGGCGAGCGCGGCACTGCGCTCATCAACAGCCGCAATATCAGCCCCGGCATTCCGGCGGCAGCGCGCAACTTTGTCGGCCAGCAGCGCTGGTGCGTGCTGGGCGCAGCCGATGCGGAAGGCGCCATGTGGGCTTGCATGCTGAGTGGCGAGCCCGGCTTTGTGCAGGCCAGCGATGACCTGCGCAGCCTGCAGGTGGCCAGCAGCGACCCGCAGAGCGTGCTGGCCCGCATAGCCCCCATCGCCGATCTGCAGCCCGCGCAATCCATCGCCGTGCTGCTGATCGAGCTGCAGACCCGCAGGCGCCTGCGCATCAATGGCCATGTCAGCCAGGTAACAGCGCAGGCATCGGCGCAGGCACTGGCGGTGGCGGTGGGCCAGGCCTTTCCGGTCTGCCCCCGCTATATCCAAAAGCGCGAGCTGCTGCCACTGGAGGCAGAAGCGGCAGCCGAGCACCGCACCAGTACCGCTGTCACCTCGGGCACGCTGCTGGACGAGGCCACCTCGGCCTGGATCGCGGGCGCCGACACCTTGTTCATCGCCAGCCTGGGCCCCAGCGGCGAGGCCGATGTATCGCACCGGGGAGGCCGGCCCGGCTTTGTGCAACAACAGGGCCGGGTGCTGCGCATCCCCGATTTCAACGGCAACAGCATGTTCAACACCTTGGGCAATCTGGAGCTGGAGTCGCGCTGCGGCCTGGTCTTTCCAGATTTTGAAGGCGCGCGCCAGTTGCAGCTGACCGGCCATGCGCGCGCCCATTTTGGGGTCGATGCCGACATCGACCAGACAGGAGGAACCGGGCGCTGGATCGAGTTCCAGGTGGACAGCTGGCGCAGCACGCCGCTGAACCTGCCCCAGCGCTGGCGCCTGCTGGAAGCCTCGCCCTACAACCCTTGAGAATGCCCATGGAACCCCTGACAAGCCTGGACCTGGTGGTTGCTGACAAGCAAGCCATCGCCACCGACATCGTGCGTCTGGTGCTGCGCCACGCCGCAGGCCAGATGCTGCCCGGTGCAGAACCCGGCGCGCATATCGCCCTGGATATGGACGGCCGCGTGCGGCGCTACTCCTTGCTGCACACCGGCCCGGCACTGGACCACTACAGCATCGCCGTGCTGCGCACCGCGCAGAGCCAGGGCGGATCGCAGTTCATCCACGACCAGCTGGCCGTAGGGGACCCGGTGCGTGTGCTGGAGCTGGCCCATGAATTCGCGCTGCAGCCCGATGCACCGTACACGCTTTTGATCGGCGGCGGCATCGGCATCACGCCGTTGCTCAGCATGGCCGAGCATCTGCAGCAAGCAGGGCAGCGCTTTGCCTTGCACCAGATCGTGCACGACGCCACCCGGCAGTATCCGCTGGCACCCGGCCTGCCTGGCCAGACCCATATCGGCCGCAGCAGCCTGGACCTGCCCGGCTTGCTGGCCGCGCAAGTGCCCGGCAGCCAGGTCTATGTCTGCGGTCCTGCCGGTTTGGTGGGCGCCGTGCGCGCCGCTGCAGCGCAACTGGGCTGGGCGCCCGAGCGCATCCACAGCGAGAGCTTTGGTGCGGCTGCCGATGCCAGCGACGGTCCATTGCGGGTCACGCTGGTGCAGTCGGGCCAGCGCATCGATGTGGCGCCCGGCCAATCGCTGCTCGATGCCTTGCTGGCCTCAGGTGCCTGGACGGGCTATGAGTGCCGGCGCGGTGTCTGCGGCGCTTGTTTGACCGAGGTGGTCAGTGGCACCCCCATCCACCGCGACAGCATTGCGCCTGCCTTGCGCGGCCATGCGATGTGTACCTGTGTCTCCTGGGCAGAGGGGCCGGAGTTGGCGTTGAATCTTTGAGAGACCGCCGTGCAAAGTAGCAGTTGGCCGTGTCTGCCGCAGCGGGCGCTTAGCAGTTCAGATCATTGAAGCGGTTGCGCGCCTTGTACAGATCGACCTCGGCCTGGGCCAGGTCACTCGCCGCTGCTGCTTGCACCGCTTGCTTGAGCGCTGGCAGGCGGTTGTCCAGCCGTGCGCATTCAAGCTTGTCGGCGGGGCTGAGCTTGAAACGGTGCTGGTACACCCGGTACTCATCGGCGTTCATCCCTGACAGGGGCTGGATGGCTTCTGCAAAGGCAGCGTTGCGTTCGGCACGCTGCACGTCATTGCCTTTGCGGCTCTTGCCCGTCATCTTGTCCATGCCCTGGGTAGGCGTGGTGTCGATTTCCGTAGCGCCCACACAAGGCGCATCCGAGTAGCTCACGCGCCCAGCCGTTTCGCAGCGGTACACGGACTTTTGCGCAAAGGCAGGCGCGGCGCAGCAGACCAGGGCCAGCAGTATCAGCGAGCGCTGCAGGTTGCGACCGCCTGCATTGCGAGAGGTGGACAACAAGCGCATGGAAAAACCTTCATGCAGCCATTACGCCGCCGCAAGCGTGCCACGGCAACCCGGGAAGGTCGAGCAGCCCCAGAAGGACTTGCCGGCATGGGCGCCCTGGCGTGCGGTGCGCAGCTCCATCGCGGCGCTGCAGCGCGGGCAGCTGGGTTGGGCAGGGGCAGGGCTGGCTGCAACGGGGGCGGCAGCCGAGGCCGTCGCAACGTTGGTGCGCGCGGTTGATGCAGCCGAGGTGCCGCTGGCTTGCGTAGCCTTGGGGCCATTCACCAGCGATTGCCGCGCCCGCTGCACCATCGCCAACAGCTGGGGGCCATCGACCAAGGTGATATTGCGACCCCGTGCAAAGGCCTGGGCGTCGTTGCTGAAGCGGCCGGAGGTGACCACAAAGCCGCCCGTCGCGCCCCTGGCGGCCATCACGCCATAGAGTTCACGCACAGTGGCAACGCCCACACGCTGGGCCTTCCACTGCTTGCACTGCACGAGGAATTTTTCGCCGCCCTTGAGCAGCACCAGGTCCACGCCGCCATCGGGCCCGTTGCCGCCCAGCTCGATGATGCGAAAGCCCTGCAGCCGGTAGGCCTCGCCCACCAGAAGTTCAAACTCGCGCCAGCTGATGTCGCCCAGCACAGCCACATCCTGCGCCTGCACCACGCCTTTGACGAGGGCCTGGCGCTGCTTTCGGCGCCAGGCCGACATGGCAGCGGCCACCAAGCACATCAAGGGCAGCAGGTATTGGCCGATGGACGCCAGCCCAAAGATGAGCCCCTTCTGGACCACGGCTGCCATCATGTCGGCGGGGCGGCCTGCCAGGTCAGCCGTTGGCGGCACGACCGCCAGCCGGTGCAGGAACACATAGCTCGCTCCCGCCAGTGCCACACAGATCCACCAGGGGAGCAGCGCCAAGAGGTCCAGCATGTCTTCCAATCCACTGCTTTTCTTGCGTCTTGCCATGGTCTCCCCCTGTCCTGGTTTGCTGATGGATGCCTGTCTTTGTGCGGCTGGCTGATGGCGGCGCAGTGCTGCTGGAAGCGCCACGCACAGACCGTTTGCTGCTTTGTATTACAAAATCTATCTGCGTGATCTTACGCTTTGCTGACGGGCGTATTGGGGGCATCACCAGAGCGACAGGGGCGTTGCTGGGGTGTGCATGGCTGGCCACCACAGCCGCAGGTTCTGCAGCCACCGCTGCTTGTCTTGCGGCCACCGCTGCTTGTTTTGCAGCCCGCTGCAGCCGGATTTTGCCACCGCGAAAATTTTCCCCACTATTTTTCGCTTCAGGTGATCACTTTTTGGATCTCGTTCGGTGTACAGGGCAATGGCGCTATGCAGTGCCGCTCTTTTCTTTCCAGATCACCAGGACGACGAACCATGACTCTCTCTTCCCATCGCCGCAGCCGGCACCGCGAGCGCTTTGCCCTGGCTTTGCTGCATGGCGCCATCCGTGCCACCTTGGTTGGCGGCAGTGCCGCAGGCCTGGCGCTGGCAGCACCTTGGGCCCTGGCGGCAGAGCCGGCCGCCGGCGCCAAAAGCTATGCGATTGCAGCGGGCCCGCTGTCGGATGTGCTGGCGCAGTACGCGGCAACGGCAGGAGTGCAGCTGGTGTTTGAGCAGTCCACCTTGGCGGGGCTGCGCAGCGGTGGCTTGCAAGGCAGCTATGGCGAGGCGGAGGGCTTTGCCCAGCTGCTGCGCGGCAGCGGCTTTGAGGTG
The DNA here is from genome assembly GCF_049601575.1 of Comamonas sp. 23. Taxonomy (NCBI): domain Bacteria; kingdom Pseudomonadati; phylum Pseudomonadota; class Betaproteobacteria; order Burkholderiales; family Comamonadaceae; genus Comamonas; species Comamonas sp. 23. The sequence goes on from NZ_CP187127.1 coordinate 2,097,006, forward strand.
GTCAAGCAAGGGGGCGCCACCTATGTGCTGCGCAAGCTGCCGGCGGCCAACCCTGCGGCAGCGGGCAGTGCGGCTGGGGCATCGGACATGACCTTGAACACGGTCACCGTGACGGCCGCGGTCCAGCGCAGTGGCACCACCGAGGGCAGTGGCAGCTATGCGGCGGCGCATTCGAGCACCAGCTCCAAGCTGAACCTGAGCCAGCGCGAAACACCGCAGACCTTGACGGTCATCACCCGCCAGCAGATGGACGACGCCGGCATGACCTCGGTCGATGATGCGCTGCGCGCAGTGAGTGGCGTGTTTGCGGTCGATGGCGGCAGCATTGGCGCCAACTACTACAGCCGGGGCTTTAGCATGCAGGCCCAGGTCGATGGCATGGCCACGCCTTCGGGCATCGACAGCGGCAACCGCTCGCCCAAGTTCGACAGCGCCTTTGTCGACCGGGTCGAGGTGCTGCAAGGCGCGGCCGGCCTGATGGCCGGTGCTGGCAGCCCGGGCGGCACGGTCAACATGGTGCTCAAGCGCCCGACCGACACTTTCCAGGCCCAGGGCGAGGTGCAGCTGGGCTCCTGGAAAGAGCGGCGCCTGGTGGGCGATGTGTCGGGCCCGCTGATCGACTCGGGCGTGATCCGGGGCCGCCTGGTGGCCGTGGCCGATAACAGCGAGTCGTTTACCGACTATGTCTACCGCGACCGCTATGCGGGCTACGGCATTGTCGAGGCCGACCTGGGCCCCACGACCACCTTGAGCGCCAGCGTGCAGCTGCAAAAGGACACGAGCCGGGGCCATTTTGGCGTGCCGCTGGCGGCCGATGGCAGCGATGCCGGGCTGCCCCGCTCGTCCTTCTGGGGCGATGCCGACCACCGCTCGGTGCGCGACTACAACATCTACACCGTGGGCCTGGCCCAGCAGCTGGCCGGCGCCTGGAGCCTGAAGGCCAACTACGCCTGGCAAAAGACCAACAACGATATCGAGAACTTCAGCAGTCTCTCGGGCAACCTGAACCCTGTGACCGGCGATGGCCTCTTCATCGGCAGCCGCCAGCGCAACTACACCTCGGTGATGCACGCCAATGTGGTCGATGTCTATGCGACGGGGCCGTTTGATTTTCTGGGCCGCCGCCATGAGCTGACCTTGGGCGTCAACGGCACCAGCTACCGTGATGAGAATGCCGGCACCGGCTACTCGTCCACCACCCCAATCAATGTCTACACCTTTGATCCCGAAGGCCTGGGCCCCATCCCCGATGGCCTGCGCGCATCGACCAGCAAGACCAAGACCAGCAATATGGGTGTCTATGGCGTCGCGCGCTGGAGCCTGACCGACGCGCTCAAGCTGATCACCGGCACCCGCATCAGCAACTACGAGCGCAAGAACAGCTTGACCGGTGTTGTGGCGCCCAAGGAGAAGGGCGTGGTCACGCCCTATGCGGGGCTGGTGTATGACATCAACGCCCAGTACTCGGCCTATGCCAGCTACTCGGACATCTTCAACCCCCAGACCAACCGCAGCCAGGATGGCAATGTGCTCGACCCGGTGGTGGGCGCCAACTACGAAGTGGGTATCAAGGGCGAGCTGCTGAACAAGCGCCTCAATGTCTCGGCCGCCGTGTTCCGCCTGGCGCAGTCCAACCTGGCGGTGCTCGATTCCTCCGTGCCCAACAACCCCAGCAATGTCTGCGGCGGCGCCTGCTACACGGCAGCGGGCAAGGTCGTCAGCCAGGGCTTTGACCTGGGCGTAAACGGCCAGGTGAGCCGCGAGCTGAACCTGGCTGCGGGCTACACCTATACCAGTGCCGAGTATGTGGCCGGCCCGCAAAAGGACCAGCGCTTCCGCACCGAGCAGCCGCGCCACAGCATGCGCCTGGCCGCCAACTACCAGCTGCCGGGCACGCAGTGGTCGCTGGGTGGCAATGTGGCTGCCACCAACAAGGCCTATAAAAACGGCGGCTCGGGTGCCAATGCCTGGACCATCGAGCAGGGCGCGCTGGTGCTGGTGGGCCTGAACGCCAAATACCGTATTACCCCCAAGACCCAGCTGAACCTGGTCGTCAGCAACCTGACCGACCGCAGCTACCGCCACCTGTATGGCCGCGAGTACGCGCCGTTTGGCGAGCCGCGCAAGTTCAGTGCTAACCTGCGCCATGATTTCTAAGCCACCCATGCGCTTGTCCACCCTCTACCCAAGCGCCTGCGCGGCGCTGCTGGCCGGCTTGCTGGCCACGGCACCGCAGGCGGGGGCCCAAACCGCCCCGCAGGGCGCTGCAGACGATGCACCTGCTACGGCCACGCCCAGCACCGCAGCCACCCCCGCCAGCCCCTATGTGATGCCGGCCACCCAGGTCTGGGACATGGCATCGGACGGTGGCGAGATCTACCGCATCTTTGTCTCCGCACCCGACAAGGGCGAGCCCCCCAAGGGCGGATACCCGGTGCTCTATGTGCTCGATGGCAATGCCTACTTTGGCTCCTTCGCGCAGGCGCGCTGGGTGCAGGACTACCTGCCCGTGGGCAAGGCGATCATTGTGGGCGTCGGCTACCCGGGTGACAAGCCCTGGGATGTGCGCCGCATGGCCGACTACACGGCCCAGCTGCGCGAGCCGCAGTCGCCCGAGGTGCGGGCCTTTGCCAAGTACAAGAGCGGTGCGCGCGCGCCGTTTCTGGATTTTCTGACCGGCAAGCTGCGCGGCGAGATCGCCCAGCGCTACCCCGTCAACCTGGAGCGCCAGTCGCTGTTTGGCCATTCCTTTGGCGGGCTGTTTGCGCTTTACGCGCTGTACGAGCGCCCCCAGGCCTTTGAGGCGATTGTGGCCGCCAGCCCCTCGATGGAGTGGAACGGCCAGCATATTCTGGAGGAGGAGCGCGTGTTCCGCGACAAGGTGCAGGCCGGCAAGGTGGGCGCCACCAGCCGCCTGATGGTAGTCGTGGGCGACCGCGACGCCGATGGCGATCCGGAATCGGCCCGCATGCTGGCCGAGCGGCTGGAAGCGCTCTCCGGCTGGGGCCTGCGCGTGCGGCTGCAGCGCTACCCGAATGAGGTGCATGCCAGCGTGCCGGCGCAGGCGGCCAATGACACGCTGCGCTTTGCGTTTACGCTGCGCTAGGTACGCTCTGCCAAAGCTGTGCCTAATGGGATGGGCGCGGATCGGGATGAGACGCAAGGCGTCTTTTGCAGTCCATAGCAAGCTATGGACAAGAAAGACAACACAGCGGATCGCCCGAGACCGCGTTCAGACCCCTTGGTGAATTGGCATGCCTGGCGTGGCCATGCTGGTCGTCAAAATGCGGCCATAGGTCGAATCGGTGACAAACAGCTGCTTTCGCTCTGCGCCGCCAAAGGCCAGGTTGGTGGTGGAGCTGCCCTTGATGCCGCACAGCACCTGCACCGGCTCGGCCAGGTGGTTCAGCACCCAGACATAGCCCAAGCCCGGGTTGGCCACCAGCACATGGCCCTGGGCATCGACAGCCAGGCCATCGGGGCCGCTGGGCCCGTACGAGGTGAAGAACTGGCTCACCTTGGCGACGCTGCCATCGGGCAGCAGGGGCACGCGCCAGACGCAGTTGCCACGCGTCACTGCCAAATACAGCACGCGGCCATCGGGTGACAGCGCCACGCCATTGGGGCTGGGCACATTGCTGAGCAGCAGATCAAGCTGGCCATGGGGCCGCAGGCGGTAGAGGCGCCCGCTCGGGTCATGCAGGCCGCTTTGGCCCTGGTCGGTAAAGTACAGGTTGCCTTCCGCATCAAAAATCAGGTCGTTCACGCCCTTGAAGCTCTCGCTGTTGCGGCGCTCCAGGTAAGGGCTTACCGCGCCGCTGGCCGTATCCAGCTGCATCAGGCCGTTCTTGTAGTCGGTGACCAAGAGCTTGCCGGGGGCCAGAAACTTCAGGCCATTGGGCTCGCCGTCGTACTCTGCGACCAGGCTCCACTGGCCCTGCGCATCAATGCGGAAAATGCGGCCCCAGGGGATATCGCTGACATAGAGGTTACCGGCCTCGTCAAACACCGGGCCTTCCAAAAACGAATCTGTTATCGCGCCGCCCCGGTTGGCATCAGCCCAGGCGCTGCGCTCACGGCGGCGAAAGGACTCGGGCATCGCGCTGAAGGTGTCCAGGGTGCGGACTTCAGGGGATTGCAGCAAAAACATGGGGCGGCCTTTTTGGCATCAAAAACGGTAGGGGTGTGCAGGATCTTGCCAGGGTTTAGCAAGACCGAAAGCCATAAAGCTGGGCGGGGTTGTCCACCAGAATGCGGTCCATCACCGCATCGCTCACCGACCAGGCCTGCAGCAGATGGACCAGGTCGGTATCGTTGACGGTGCCCGGCCGCTCGGTGGTGTGCGGCCAGTCAGAGCCCCACACCAGACGCTCGGGCGCGGCCTGCACAAGCGCGCGGCCCAGCGGCACGGTATCGGCATAGCTGGGGCCATGCACCTGGGAGCGCATATAGGCGCCCGAGAGCTTGACCCAGCAATGGCCGCCATCAAGCAGACGGCGCAGCACGCCATAGGCCTTGGCCGATGCGCCTTCGGCCGGGTCCATGCGGCCCAGATGGTCGATCACCAAGGGCACCGGCAACTGCTGCAGCACTGGCTGCAGTGCGATGATCTGCGCGGGCTCGGCAAACACCTGGATATGCCAGCCAGCGCAGTCCGGGTGGCGTGCCAGCTTCTGCGCCAGGGTCTGCAGCATCTCGGGCGTGGTCGTGCCCCAGGACTGGGGCGAGACAAAGTTCACCCGCAGCCCGCACACGCGCCGCGCCGCCAGGCGCGCCAGCTCGGCATCGCTCACCGCCGCATCCACCACCGCCACGCCGCGTGCGCTGTTGCCCAGTTGGTCAAGCGCATCCAGGGTGCAGGCATTGTCGGTGCCATAGGTCGATGGCGTAACCACCACCGTGCGTGAGGTGCCCAGGCGCTGCTGCAGCTGCCGGTAGGCCGCCACCGGCGCATGGGGTGGCGTACGCGGCCAGTGTGCCGACGGCGCAAAGCGCTTGTCGAAGACATGCATATGGCTGTCGCAGGCCAGCGCAGGCAAGGTGCGCGTGGGTCGGTCCAGGCCAACCGAATGCGGGACAGGGGTCGTGAGATCAGGCAAGGTCATCTCGGTGGGGGCGTTTTATGGTGCGGGGCTGGCCGCTGCAGCAGCGGCGGCCAGCGGGAAGGAATCAGTCCAGTTTGATATTGCCTTTTTTCACCACCTCGCCCCATTTGGCATCTTCCTTTTTCAGAAAGGCGCTGAACTCTGCCGGTGTCGAGCCCACGGCCTGCGCGCCCAGGTCCGACAGGCGTTGCTGCACTTCAGGCTCCTTGAGCACCTCAGCAATCGCCTGGTACAGTTGCTGGGAGATAGCATCTGGCGTACCAGCGGGCAACAGCACGCCATTCCATTCATAGGCTTCGTAGCCGGGGATGACGGTCTCGGCCACCGTGGGCACCTCCGGCAGGCGCGCCGAGCGCTGGGGCGAAGACACGGCCAGCGCACGCAGTTTGCCGCCGCTCACCAGCGGGTAGGAAGCAGCCACGGTGGCGAACATGAAGTCCACCTGCCCGCCCATCACATCGGCAATCGCCGGGCCACCGCTCTTGTAGGGCACATGCACCATGTCCAGGCCCAGCTTCTGGCGGAACAGCTCGGCCGCCAGGCGCTGCACGGTGCCGCTGCCGCCCGATGCAAAGTTGATCTTGCCCGGTTCGGCCTTGGCCTTGGCGATCAGGTCGTTCACATTCTTCAGCGGCGACTCTGCCTTGACCACCAGCGCATTGGGGGCCAGCAGCACCAGCGACAGCGGTTGCAGCGCATTGGCTGCATAGGGCATCTTGGCAAACAGATGCGGGTTGATCGAGTAGGGTGTCGCGTCGTAGAGCATGGTGTAGCCATCGGCCTTGGCCTTGGCCACAAAGCTTGCGCCAATGGTGCCGCTGGCGCCAGCCTTGTTCTCCACGATCACGCTGGTGCCCAGCTTGGCGCCCATGCGCGTGGCCAGCACACGGGCCACCGCATCGGCCGCGCCGCCCGGGGCGTAGGGCACGACGATGGTGATGGGGCGCTCGGGGAAGGCGGCATGCGCGATGCTGGCGGCCAGCGCGCAAGCGGCGATCAGGGGTTGGATAAAGCGGGGCATGGTGTCTCCTGAAGATAGGTATAGGTATGGGGTTGGATGCAGTGGCCGGATCAATCGGCTTTGAGATCCAGCTCGCGCGCAATCTGGGTATAGGTCATCACCTCGCGCGCCACCTGGCTGCCAAAGGCCGGGCCGCAGGTCGAGTCGGCGTCCAGCCCCAGGCTGTGCAGCTTGTCCACGGTAGCGGCGTTGCCGGCAAAGTCGCGGGCGGCTTTCTCCAGCTGCTGCGCAATTGCGGCGGGCAGGCCGGCGGGCGCCATCACGCCATACCAGGCATCGGCCGAGTACTTGCCGCCACCAGCCTCGGCAAAGGTGGGCACCTCGGGCAGCAGCGACGAGCGCTTGGGCGAGGCGACAGCCAGGGCTGTGAGCTTGCCGCTCTTGATCTGCGGCAGCACCGAGCCCAAGGTGGCGAACGAGCTGTCGAGCTGACCGCCCATCAGATCAGTGACCACCGGGGCCGCGCCTTTGTAGGGCACATGGTTCAGCTGCAGGCCATTGGCGCGCGCAAACATCTCGGTCGCAAAGTGGCCGGAGCTGCCCATGCCGGCGGTGCCGGCCGTTGTGCGCCCGGGCTCCTTGCGGGCACGCGCCATGTAATCGGCCAGGCTCTTGACCGGCAGGCCCGGCTGCACCACCAGTACCGTGGGGCTGGTCGCGACCGTGCACAGCGGCTGGAAGGACTTGAGCGCATCAAACTTGACCCGGCCGCTGTAGAGGCCCGGAATCATCGTGTGGTTGGTGGCGGCAAACAGCAAGGTATAGCCATCGGCCGGTGCACTGGCCACCGCTTGCGCAGCCAGGATGGTGTTGGCGCCGGGCTTGTTGTCGACCACAAAAGGCTGGCCCAGGGTGCGGCCTGCGTAGTCGGCAAAGGCGCGTGCCACCACATCGGTGGGGCCGCCTGCGGCAAAGCCCACAATCAACCGCACCGGTTTGGCGGGGTAGGCGGGAGCCTGTGCAAAGCTGGCGCTGGCCGCCAGCGCTGCTGCTGCCACCAGCGTTTGCACGGCCAGTGCTGGCAGATTTTTCTTCTTGAACATGTGCTTGTCTCTTTCTCAATCCATGCGAATGCCGCTGGCGCGGATCACGCCGGCCCATTTGGCGGTTTCGGCCTGCACAAAGCTCGAGAAGGCCTGCGCGCTGGAGCCTACGCCTTGTACACCCAGTTCGGCAAAGCGTTTCTGCATCTCGGGGCTGGCCACGATGGCGCGGGTTTCGGCCTCCAGCCGCTGCAGCACGGGCTGCGGTGTGCCCGCCGGGGCAAAGAGGCCATTCCACTCGTTCACCTCAAAACCGGCCAGGCCCGATTCGGCCATAGTCGGCAGCTGCTCCCAGCCATCGCTGCGCTGGGCGGAGGTGATCGCCAGCGCGCGCAGCTTGCCGCCTTTGACAAAGGGGCCACTGGCCGTGGTGGCGCTGAACATCACATCCACCTGGCCGCCGATCAGATCGGTCAGCGCCGGCGCGCCACCGCGATAGGGGATATGCGTCATCTCCAGCTTGGCGCCTTGCTTGTACAGCTCCGCCGCCAGATGCTGCGCGCCGCCGTTGCCGGCCGAGGCATAGCTGAGCTTGCCCGGCGCGGCCTGCGCGGCACGGCTCAGGTCGGCCACCGTATGCAGTGCCGAGCTGGCGGGCACCACCAGCAGCAAGGGCACCTGGTTGATCAGCGAGATCGGCGCGAAATCCTTGGCCGGCTGGTAGGGCAGTTTGGCAAACAGGCTGGGGTTGACGGTAAAGGCCGTCGCATCGAGCAGCAGCGTATAGCCGTCGGGCGCAGCCTTGGCCACCGCCGCCGCGCCAATCGTGCCGCTGCCGCCGGGGCGGTTGTCTACGATCACTTGCTGGCCTAGCCGGCTGCCCAGCTGGGTGGCCAAAAGTCGCGCGGTGTTGTCGGCATTGCCGCCGGGCGGGTAGGGCACGACGAGCTTGATGGGCTTGTCGGGCCAGGGGCTTTGCGCCTGGGCGGGCAGCGCGCCTGCCATGCCTGCTGCCAAGGCGATGCTGCCCAGCGCTTGGGCCGCAAGCGCCATCGGCCAGCGGCGGTTAAAAACCTGCTTCATCTTTGTCTCCTGTCTTTCAGGCGTTCCTTAACGGGTCGCATGCTTGCAGCCTCTTAGTGTTTGCTGGGGCCGGGTGCATGCCCGGCCCGTTGTTAGGCAAGGGCAAGCAACGCTGGCTTGCCCGTGATCCAGCCAGTGCCTCAGGCCGTGGCTGGCGCCTTGGCCAGCACGGCCAGCAGGTTCTGGGCTGCGCCCACGCCCATGTTCACGTAGGCATCGCTGGTCACGCCGCCGATGTGGGGGCTGAGGACAAAGTGCGGCTCGCGCTGGAAGGGGTGGCCGGCGGCCATCGGCTCCACCGCAAAGCTGTCCAGGCCCGCAGCCATCACCTGGCGCGCGCGCACGGCATCGAGCAAGGCAGCCTCGTCGATCAACCCGCCGCGCGCGGTGTTGACAACGATGACGCCACGCTTGCACTGCGCCAGGCTGCTGGCATTGAGCATGCCCCGGTTCTCTTCCGTCAGCGGGCAGTGCAGCGAGATCGCATCGGCCTCGCGCCAGAGGGTGTCCAGGTCCACGCTCTGCACATAGGCTGGCAGGTTCTTGGCAAAGGGGTCAAAGCCGATCACGCGCATGCCCAGCGCATCGGCCATCTTGGCAAAGCGCAGGCCGATGGCGCCCAGCCCTACCAGGCCAATGGTGCGGCCGCCCAGCTCCAGGCTCTTGTGCGTGGCCTTGTCCCAGTGGCCGGCATGCATGCGTGCATCGAGCGCCACGACGGACTTGGCGCAAGCCAGCAGCAGCGCCAAGGCCTGCTCGGCCACGGCCGCAGCATTGGCGCCCACGGCGGCCACGACCTCGATGCCACGTGCCTTGGCGGCCACCTTGTCGATGGTGTCGGTACCGCTGCCGTGCTTGGAGATGACCTTGAGCGACGGGGCCGCATCCATGACCGTTGCGCCGACCTTGCCGTAGCGCACGATGATGGCCACCGGGTCATATTGCCTCGCCAGCGCGACCAGGTCGTCTTCGGTCGGTGTCTTGCCGGCGTAGATGACTTCGTAGCCGCCAAGCAGGTTCAGTGCTTGCTGCGCCAGATCGGCGCCGGTGACGATGATGGCGGGTTTCACAGCGATTCTCCTTCCTGGAGCACGCCGGCCGCACGCAGTGCAGCAGGCAGCCATTTCGATGCCGTGTCGCCACGGGCAATGGCGTCGATACGGGCGGCTTCATCGGCCACCTTCTTGTCGGCCAGGGCCATCAACGCAGGCGCCTTGGCGCGCTCGATCACGACCACGCCATCGGCGTCGCCCACGACCAGGTCACCCGGGTTGACCGTGGTGCCACCGGCCGAGATCGGGTGGTTGATGCGGCCGGGCACAAACTTGGTGGGGCCAGCGGGGTTGAAGCCGGCGCTGAACACGGGGAAGTCCAGCTCCAGGATTTCGAGCTTGTCGCGGATCGCGCCGTCGACGATCACCCCTGCCAGGCCCCGCTTCTTGCAGGCGCTGAGCATCAAGGTGCCCATCAGCGCGGCCGTCTGGTCGCCCTTGCCATCGATCACCAGCACATCGCCGGGCTCGGCCAGCGCGATGGCGGCATGGATCATCAGGTTGTCGCCGGGGCGCACCTCGACCGTGAAGGCCGGGCCTGCGACCTGCATGTTTTGGTGGACGGGTGCCACCCGTGCATGCATGGTGCCGCGGCGGCCGGCCACGTCGGCCAGAATGGCGGCCTGGAAGCTGCTGGCCTTGGCAACGACGTCGGCGCTGACGCGCTCGATGTCACGGATGATGTCGGGAAGTTGGCTCATGGTGTTGGTCCGTTGGGAGGGATAAAAAAAATGGGGTGTCGGGAATGGCTGGCGCCTTATCGGCTTTGGTTACTCGGCCTTGATGTTTCCGTCTTTGATGACCTGGGCCCACTTGGCCGAATCGGCCTTTTGCAGCGCGCCCAGCTGCTGGGGTGTGCCACCCACCAGGCTGATGCCCAGCTTGTCGGCCAGTGCCACGACGGCGGGGTCTTTCAATGCCTGGTTGATGTCCTGGTTCAGGCGCTGCACAACGGCCTGGGGCGTCTTGGCCGGCGCAAACACGGCCTGCCATTGCTCGACGACAAAGTCCTTCATGCCCACTTCGCCCATCGTCGGCACATCAGGTAGCGCAGGCAGGCGCTTGGCAGAGGTAACGGCCAGCGCACGCAGCTTGCCGGCCTGCACATGGGGCAGTGCAGCGGCTACGGGCGCGAACATGAACTGCACCTGCTCGCCCAGGGTGTCCTGCAAGGCCGGGGTGTCGCCCTTGTAGGGGATGTGGATAAAGCGGGCGCCGGTCTGCTGCTGCAGCAGCTCGCCCTGCATCTGCAAGATGGTGCCGTTGCCGCCCGAGGCATAGGCCAGCTTGCCGGGCTGGGCCTTGCCGGCAGCGACCAGATCGGCCACCGTTTTGAAGGGCTGCTTGGCGCCCACGACCAGCATGTGCGGGATGGTGCCGAGGATGGCCACGGGCTCGAAGGCCGCAATGTGGTCATAGGGTAGCTTGCCCATCAGGTGCGGCGCAATCGCCTGCGGGCCGATCGAGGTGCCCAGCAAGGTGTAGCCATCGGGCGCGGCCTTGGCGACCCAGGCCGCACCGATGGTGCCGGTGGCGCCCGCCTTGTTTTCCACAATCACGTTGGTGCCCAGCGCCGTGCCAATGCGCTGCGCCACATTGCGGCCCAGCACATCGGTGCTGCCACCGGGCGGGTAGGGCACGACCCAGGTGATGACCTTGCCGGCAGGCCAGTCGCCTTGGGCCAACGCGGGCGTGGCGCCCAGGCTGGCCAGCAGCGCTGCGCCTGCAGCGGCAAGCAGGCCGCGGCGTGCGCGCTGTAGGGAGGGGGTAGTTGCTAGGAATGTGGTCATGTCAGTCTCCGAAGTGTTTTATGAATCGGCCAAGGGGCCAAAGCCGTAGAGCGCGGCCGGGTTGTCGACCAGCACGCGCTGCAGGGTGCCGCTGCCTGCGCTGTGCTGCGCCCAGTCGGCCAGGCGGTCGATCTGGCGCGCGTCATCGGGCATGGCTTGCACACCGGCGGAGGCAGTGGCATGGGGCCAGTCACTGCCCCATAGCACACGCTGGGGCGCTGCGCGCAGGTAGCTGGCGGCCAGCGCATCCAGCGCCGGGTCTTCCACGCTGTGCTGGTCGCTGACGATGTAGCCGCCCGACAGCTTGATCCAGGCCTGGCCGCGCTGCAGCAGCTCCAGCAGCAGACCGTGCGCAGCGCTGCCCGCCATGGCCGGCGCGATGCGGCCAAAGTGGTCAAACACTAACGGCACCGGCAGCTCGCGCAGCACGGCCGCCTGGCCCAGCAGCAGATCGGGCGCCATCAACAGCTGCAGGTGCCAGCCCAGCGGAGCAATGCGCTGGGCCAGCGGCCTGAGCGCCGCCACCGTGCCCGCCACGCCCAGCGACAGGTTGAGCCGCACGCCGCGCACGCCCAGGCGGTGCAGGCGCTGCAGCTGGGCATCGCTCTCCGTGCCGTCGATCACCGCCACACCCCGGGCCTGGCTGCCCAGCGCTGCCAGGCCTTCGAGCATGCAGCGGTTGTCCGTGCCATAGGTGGAGGGGGTGACCAGCACGGCACGCGTGGTGCCGATGCGCTGCTGCAGCGCGCGGTAGTCCTGCGCCGAGGCGTCGGGTGGCAGCAGCCTGGCGCCCGCTGCGCTGGGATAACGGCTGTCATACACATGGATATGGCAGTCGCAGGCGCCGTCGGGCAGCGGGGTGGAGGGTACGGCGGTACCTGCCGAGAAACGGACGGGCACAGCCAAGCTATCGCGGTGCATGGCGCGGGCTCTGGGTGAACGGGGTGGTGTTGGGGGAGGGGGGCTGGGCGCGGGCCGGTGTGCTTGCGGCCTTAGTTCAGGCTGGCGCCTGAGTCCTTGACGATCTTGGCCCAGCGGGGCACTTCGGCATGCATCAGCTTGCCAAAATCTTGCGCGCTGCCGCCCAGGATATCGCCGCCTTCGGAGCGCAGCTTCTCGACCACATCGGGCTCGGCCAGCGCGGCATTGATGGCTTTGTTGAGCTTTTGCACGATCGCATCTGGCGTGCCGGCCGGGGCCAGGATGCCAAACCAGGTAATGGCTTCAAAGCCCTTGCTGCCGGACTCGGCCATCGTTGGCGTGGAGGGCAACTCGCCCGAGCGCTGCTTGGAGGTCACCACCAGCGGCTGGAGCTTGTCATTGCGCACCTGGCCGATCAGGGAGGGGATCGATCCAACAAAGAGGTCGATCTGGCCGCCGGACAGGTCGGTGATCGCTTGCGCAATGCCTTTGTAGGGCACATGGCGCAGCTTGACGCCAGTGGCTTGCTCGATCTGGGTGACGGCCAGGTGGGCGACGGTGCCATTGCCGGCATAGCCCACGGTGACGGTATCGGGCTTGGCTTTTGCAGCCTTCAACACCTCGGCGATTGAATGCAGCGGGGTGCCTGCGCCACTCACCATCAGGATTGGCGACGAGGAGACGAGCGCGACCGGGGTCAGGTTCTTGAGCGGGTCGTAGGGCAGCTTTTTGTACAGCGCCGGGTTGATGGCCAGGTTGCTGGTCTGGCCCATCACCAGGGTGTAGCCATCGGGCGCGGCCTTGGCGGCGGCGTCCACCCCCAGGTTGCCACCGGCGCCGGGGCGGTTGTCCACGACGATGTTCCAGCCATTCTTCTCGGTAACCTTTTGCGCCACGGCGCGGGCAATCATGTCGGTGCCGCCGCCGGGCGGAAAGGGCACAAACAGGCGAATGGGCTTGGCCGGGTAGTTGCTTTGGGCGTAGGCACCGGTGGCTGCTGCCGCCAGTACCGCCGTGCCCAGCGCCAGGCGGCACAGGCGCGCCGAGATCGAAATCGCTCGTGTCGTGATCGTCATACGTTGTCTCCGTATCGTTGTGTTGGTGTGGCCTTTTGGTCTGGTGCCAATCGGTGCGCTACTTTAAAAAAAAGTTTCAAGGGGTACAATGCCGTTTCAACCAATGAAACACATTGCACCATGGGCAACCCGTATCAGCGCAAACCCGCAGCCCGATCCAAGGCGAAACCCGGCCCCGTTGTCACGCAGCTGGTGGAGGACGACCTAGTCGGTGCCGAGGCCGTTGCAAATGCGGGGCAAGAGGAGGGCGCATCGTCGACCAGCACCGTCACTGCGGTGTTGCGGGCGATGCAATTGATCGATGCCTTTGCGTTGGGCGAATCGCATCTGCCGCTGGCCGAGCTGAGCCGGCGCTGCGGCCTGCACAAGACCACGGCGCTGCGCATTGCGCGCACCCTGGCGCAGTCGGGCTACCTGGTGCAGCGGGAAGATGGCGATTGGCGCCTAGGCCCGGCAGCGGGCTGGCTGGGCGCGCGTTACCAAGCCGGTTTTGATGTGCAAAACGTGCTGGAGCCGGCGCTGCGCGCGCTGACGGTGGCCAGCGGCGAGAGCGCCGCCTTTTATGTGCGCGAAGGCCATGTGCGCACCTGCCTGGTGCGGGTGGAAGGCCCGCAGGCCTTGCGCCACCATGCGCGCATGGGCGAGGGGCTGCCGCTGGACAAGGGCTCGCCAGGGCGGGTGATTCTGGCGTTTTCGGGCGAGCCGGGCGACTTGTACGAAGCCATCCGCCAGCGCGGTTTTCACTGGTCGATTGGCGAGCGCGAGCAGGGCGTGGCCACCATCTCCGCGCCGGTGTTTGGCAAGCACTGGCGGCTTCTGGGCTCCGTCTGCGTCTCCGGCCCCGCCTCGCGCCTGCCACAGCAAAAGCTCGAAGAGATGTCCACGACGGTCATCGCAGCTGCCAACCAGCTGTCCTATGCGTTGGCGGGCAATACGGGGCCGTCTGCGACCCTGGTGCGGGCCAGCCACTGGCACCCCTGAGTCCTGCGCGGATGTGGCTGCGGCGTCCCTCGCGCGGCACGTCGAACGGGGGACTGCTGCAGCGGCTTAGCGCACCATGCAAGGGCGCTTGTTGTCAAAGCGCCAGCCCGGAACCAGGTACTGCATGGCAATCGCATCATCGCGGGCGCCCAGGCCGTGCTGCAGGTAGAGCTGGTGCGCGCGCTCGACGGCGTCCATGTCCAGCTCGATGCCCAGGCCGCCCTGTTGCGGCAGCTCGATATAGCCGCCCTTGATCTGCAGCGGCTGCTTGGTGAGGCCCTGGCCGTCTTGCCAGATCCAGTGCGTGTCGATGGCGGTGACCTTGCCGGGCGCGGCAGCGCCCACATGGGTGAACATGGCCAGCGACACATCGAAATGGTTGTTCGAGTGCGAGCCCCAGGTCAGGCCAAAGGCCTGGCAGAGCTGGGCCACGCGCACCGAGCCTGACAGCGTCCAGAAGTGCGGATCGGCCAGCGGAATATCGACCGATTGCAGCGACAGCGAATGCGCCATCTGGCGCCAGTCGGTGGCGACCATATTGGTGGCCGTGGGCAGTCCGGTCGCGCGGCGGAACTCGGCCATCACTTCACGGCCGGAGAAGCCCTCTTCTGCGCCGCAAGGGTCTTCGGCATAGGCGAGGATGCCGTGCAGATCGCGGGTGATGCGCACCGCATCCTTGAGCAACCAGCCGCCATTGGGGTCCAGGGTGATGCGGGCCTTCGGAAAGCGCTCATGCAATGCGCGGATGGCTTCGACCTCGTCCTCACCGCGCAGCACGCCACCCTTGAGCTTGAAATCCTCAAAGCCATAGCGCGCATAGGCGGCCTCGGCCAGGCGCACGATGGCCTGCGGGTCCATGGCTTTTTCATGGCGCAGGCGCTTCCAGTCATCGGCCTCGTCGGGAAAGCTTTGGTAGGGCAGGTCGGTCAGTTCGCGGTCGCCCACATAGAAGAGATAGCCCAGCATCTGCACCGAGGTGCGCTGCACGCCTTCGCCCAGCAGCGCAGCGACTGGCACGCCCAGGTGCTGGCCCAGCAGATCGAGCAGTGCCGATTCTGCTGCCGTCACCGCATGGATGGTGGTGCGCAGGTCAAAGGTCTGCAGCCCACGGCCTGCGCTGTCGCGGCCCGCAAAGTTGCTGCGCATCGCGTTGAGCATGGCGTTGTAGTTGCCCACCGGCTGGCCGAGGATCAGCTCGCGCGCGTCTTCCAGGGTATTGCGAATGCTCTCGCCACCCGGCACCTCGCCCACCCCTGTGCGGCCTGCGCTGTCGGTCAGGATCAGCAGGTTGCGGGTGAAGAACGGCGCATGGGCGCCGCTCAGGTTGAGCAGCATGCTGTCATGCCCGGCCACGGGCACCACGCGGTAGCCGGTGATGCGGGGGGTGGAAGAGGGCGACGCGGATGTGGTGGCTTGCATGGTGGGCTAAGGGTCAATGTTGGAGGTTGTGCAGCGGGCGTGTTGGGCTCGGGGGGCTGTTGCTTTGAGCCGCTAACACGGCCCAGCAAACCGCAGGTTTGCGGTTGAGACGAGGCGCCAAGTCGCAGACAGTACGGTAGTACGGCAAGGCTTGGCGCGGCCGGCCAGGCAACGACGTATCAAGGGTTGTGTTAGTGGCTCTTATTGTGCGGTGATGTTGCCGGTGGTGATGACCTGCTTCCAACGCGCAAACTCCTTGCGCTGGAACTCGGTAAAGGCCTCGGGGCTGTTGCCGACAATCTCCAGCCCCATGTCGGTGAACTGCTTGCTCACAGCTGGGTCGTGCAGCGCTTTGACAATGCCGTCGTGCAGCTTGGTTCGGACATCGGCGGGCAGGTTCTTCGGTGCGGCAAAGGCTTGCCAGGCATAGACGTCCATGCCATCGATGCCGGCTTCTGCCATCGTCGGCACATCGGGCAGCACGGCAGAGCGCTTGTTGCCCGTGACCGCAATGGCCTTGAGCTTGCCCGACTTGATATGGGGGAAGACGCTGTTGACGTTCTGGAAGGACATGTCCACCTGGCTGCCCAGCAAATCAGCGGTGGCCGGCGCGCCGCCCTTGTAGGGCACGTGCAGGCCCTTGGTGCCCGTCTTCTGCCAGAACAGCTCGGCAGTCAGGTGGTCCGACGATCCCGCGCCCGAGGTCGCAAAGCTGACCGTGTCGGGCTTGGCCTTGAGCATCGCGATGACATCCTGCACGTTGTTGACCTTGGGGGCGAGCTGGGGATTGACCACCAGCACATTGGCTGTTTGTACCGCCACCGTGATGTAGCTGAAGTCCCGCGTCGGGTCATAGGGCAGGCCCTTGATCAGATGGGGCGCCACCACGAGCGGTGCCAGCGACGAGACCAGCAAGGTATAGCCATCGGCCGGGGCGCGCGCCACCTGGGCGGCGCCAATGCTGCCGGTGGCGCCGGCCTTGTTTTCCACCACCACCGACTGGCCCCACTGCTGGCCCAGGTTGTTGCCAATTGCGCGCGCCACCGTGTCGGTCGCGCCGCCCGCAGGGAAGGGCACGATGATCGTGACTGGCTTGTCCGGCCAAGCCCAGGCACTGGGGCTGGCGGCCAAGGCCGCAGCGCTGGCGCAGACGAGGGCCGCTATCTTTTTCCATCCTGGTTTTGGGGTGGTGGTCATGCTTGTCTCCTGCATTTAAGACGTTGCTGAAATCTGGCTGAGCGATGCTTCGCTTCGAATAGTTAACGTTAACATTGCAATTTGTCGTATTGTTAACGTTAACTTTGGCTGAGAAATCAGTAATTACCCGACATTGCCAGGATGGCGGGGGTGTGAATTTCTACCGAGACAGCGCTGTTTAGCCGCTGCTGCGCTGGGTAATGGAAAAGCCGATATCGACACGCTGCGCATCGACGGGCTGGTCCAGGGTGCGGGCCACAATCATGTCGGCGGCCAACTGGCCAATGCGGGTGCCATCCAGCCGCACGGTGGTGAGGGGCGGGGCGGTGTCTTTGGCAAACTCCTGGTCGCCCAGACCGACAACAGCCAGGTCCTCGGGCACGCGCAGGCCCTGGTGCTGCGCCTCGACCAAGGCACCTAATGCCAAGGTATCAGAGCTGCAGAAAACGGCGGTCACCTCGGGCCGCTGGGCCAGTATCTCCACCAGGCCACGCCGGCCGCCACCCAAGGTGCTGGGCGCGGGCGTATAGGCCACCTTCACTTCGGGCAGGCCTGCCGCTTGCGCCGCTTGTGCATAGGCCGCCACGCGCACCCGGGCACGCGCATCATCGCCGCTGACCATGCCCAGTTGCCGGTGGCCCTTGGCGATGAAATGCGCCGCTACCGCCTGGCCAATGGCACTGTGCGAAAAGCCCACCAGCATGTCGATCGCCGTGTCGCTCAGGTCCCAGGTCTCGACCACCGGAATGCGCGAGGCCTGCAGCAGCGCCCGCCCTTCTTCGGAGGCGGCCATACCGATCATCACAATGCCATCGGGCCGGCGCTGGATGATGGCGCGGATCAAGTCCGCCTCTTGCGCGGCGTCATAGCCGGTGCGGCCAATCATCAGCTGGTAGCCGTGCTGGTTGAGCGCATGGTCGAGCGACTGGATCAGCTCTTGGAACACGGGCCCCACCAAGGTCGGCAGCAAGGCCGCCACCAGCCGCGCCCGCGACAGCCGCAGGCCACTGGCCAGCGCATTGGGCACATAGCGCATGCTGGCGATGGCATCGCGCACGCGCTGCAAGGTTTCGGGATTGAGCCGTTCGGGGTGGTTGATGGCCCGCGACACCGTCATCGCAGACACGCCCGCAGCGCGGGCTACATCTTGGATCTTGGACGGTCGGTCAGTGGGTTGCACGGGCAGGGATGATGGCGGCTGAAAGTGCCGCTATCGTAGTCCATGCTGGTGCTGCGGGGCGGTGCAGTGGGATTGGGATGGTATTTGAGCCAGCTTTGGCGGGCGGTAGTCGCCCCCTGCCAACCATACGCACTCAGAGGTTTAATGGCCGAGGATCCATTCACTTGCACTCCAGGATCTACCTATGAAGACTGCCACCATCCCATCCATCTGCGTCGAGCCCGCTTTCATGGACGAGGTGGCGCGTGCCTTGGCGCAGAACGAAAGCCTGGCGTCTTTTGTCGAGACCGCTGTCCGCCGCGAGATCCAGCAGCGGCAAGCACAGGCGGGATTGCTGCAGCGGGGATTGGCCGCCACGCGGCACAACAGTGCTGCTGCTGGCATCCCTGCACAGGTCGTGATTGCCCGCCTGGAGGCCAAGCTGGCCGCAGCCAGGCAGCGCAAATGAACCTCTCAATGTCAGACAGCTGGATCTCAACCCACCCGCCTTACCTCCAGCGCTGATACCGGCGCACGCGCAGGCCACAGCGCGACCAGCACCAGCAGCACCGCCACCAGCAGATAAGGCGCGCCCGGGTGCAGGTCATAGACCAGGGTGCCCACCAGGGGCCCCAGGATCATGCCCAGGCCATGGGCTGCGGCAACGGTACCGGCAGTGGCGCCTTGCTCATGCGCGCCCACGGCATTGGCGGCCAGTGCCATGACGGAGGGGAAGACCCAGCCCATGCCGGCGGCGCCTAAAAGGTAGCCGGCCCACAGCGCCCAGGGCGTGCTGGCCAGCAGCAGCGACGCAAAGCCCAGCGCAGACAGGGCGCAGCCGGCGCGGATCAGGCGCTGCGGGGTCCAGCCCAGTTTGCGCACGGCCAGCTGGGCGAGGATCAGGCCCACACCGACAACGGCCAGCGCTATGCCGGCGGCGCGGGCAGCGGCGCTGGCGTCCAGCTGCAGCCGGTCCAGCGCAAAAAAACCCACAACGACCTGGGCAATGGTCACGCTGAACATCGCGCAAAAGGCCACGGCCATCGGGCGGCGCAGGCGCGGGTCGCTGATCTTGAGGGGGCCGGTGGGCGGGTTGGCGTGCTGCTCGCTGCGCGGCAGCCAGCGCCACAGTACCAACAAGGCCAGGGCGGGCAGCACGGCGGTGATCAGCAGCGGCAGCTCCAGGCTGTGCGCGACCAACAGGCCGGTGACGCCGGGGCCCGCCACCATGCCGATGCCGCTGGCGGCGCCCAAGGTGGCCATGGCCGCCGCACGCTGCGGGCCGGGCACATGGTCGGCCACTAGCTGTGAAGGTTCAATAGGTTGTATCCGGTGTTCATCCGGGTTGGATTTGAGAGACTGGAAGTCGCCAAACACCCAACCCACTCAGGACAGCCAACCGGATGAACACTCATAAGCATGCCCGACTTACCTTTGCCCGGAGACTGGAGATGGTCAAACAGATGACCTTGCAAGGCCTGGATGCCTCTCAGGCCGGAGCCCTTCAAGGCGTCACCGCACAGACCGCTCGCAAGTGGCTGGGCCGCTACCTCTCGGGCGGCGAAGCAGCCCTGGCCGATGCTTCCTCCAGGCCCATTTGCTCTCCCAAAGCCATCTGCGAGTCCAAGGCCTTACTCATTGTTGAGCTACGCAAACGCCGCATGCTGCAGTCGCGCATTGCCAGCTACGCAGGCGTCTCGGCGTCCACCGTGAGCCGGGTATTGGCCCGTGCGGGCCTGTCTCGACTCAGCGATCTGCAGCCGTCCGAGCCCGTGGTTCGCTATGAGCACGATGCGCCTGGAGACATGCTGCACATCGATACCAAGAAGCTCGGGCGCATCGTTCGGCCCAGCCACCGCGTCACAGGCAATCGGCGCGATTCGGTCGATGGTGCGGGATGGGAGACACTGTTCGTGGCCATTGACGACCACGCACGCATTGCCTTTACCGCTATGCATCCGGACGAGAAAACGCCGCAAGCCGTCGCCTTTCTGCGCAACGCCGTGGCGTACTACGCGGGGCTTGGAGTGAGCATCAAACGCCTGCTGACCGACAACGGTGCGGCATTCCGCTCAAGGGAGTTCGCTGCGGCCTGCAACGCCTTGGGCGTGCAGCACAAGTTCACCAGGCCGTACCGGCCACAGACCAACGGCAAGGCCGAGCGATTCATCCAATCGGCGCTGCGCGAGTGGGCCTATGGTTGGACATACCAGAATTCAGCTGAGCGAACACAAGCCTTACATCGCTGGCAGCATTACTACAACTGGCACAGGCCTCACAGCGGCATTGGTCGAATTACCCCGATGGCCAGGCTCAAATCTGCAAACAACCTCTTGACAGTTCACAACTAGCGCTGCACCGGTGGCGGGCACGGCGGCATAAAAGCCCCCGGCCATGCCGCGCAGCAGCACCAGCCCGGCAAAGGCCAGCCACACGGGCGGCCGGCTGCGCAAGGCAAACACGATAAAGCTGCACAGCAATGCATAGCAGACCACAAAGCCGCCCAGGCCCCGCAGCAGGATGGGGCGCCGGCCCCAGCGGTCACTGGCCGCCCCCCAGCGCCGTGCCAGCAGTACCCAGGCCAGGCCCCCCACGGTCACCGCCATGCCGGCCTGCCAGGGCGCCAGCCCCAGCAGCCTGGCGATGGGGCCGATCAGCGCCACAAAGGACATCATCGACAAGGTGCAGACAAAGTTCTCGAACATCAGCGGCCGCATGCTGAAGCTGCGCACGGGCGCCGTGGACGGGGCCGCATCGGATGGGCGGGCGGGGCTCGCCGAGGTAGACGGGACGGGCATCAGACTCCTTCAATAACATGGTCTTTAAATGATAATCAATCTCATTTAATGATAAACTCGGTTCCTGTGATTTGCCCCTCTTGTGATGAACGTCATCCCGCCATGCGCGCCGTTTGCGGCGCTGCCAACGCCCTGGCGTTGTGGGGGCCAACGGGCAGCGGTGCCGCGTGCTTCTGCTGCTTTTCTTCCCTCCTTCGGGTGCAGCTGTCTGCATCTGCCTGACCATCCACCAACCCGCCATGAGCGCCACCATGACCACTTTGCATGCCGCGACCAGCGCCCGCCGTACCTTGCAACTCCGCCGCCCAGCTGTGCCACAGCCGCAGGACGCAGCCGATACGCCCGCTGCCTGCGAGGCCGAGTCCCATGCTGGCGAGCCACTCACCATTGCGCTGCAGCCCCGGCCGCTGAACGATGCCAACCTGCAGGTGCGCAGCGTGGACAGCGCCAGCCTGCTGGCCGGCCACAAGACCGTGCAGATCGCCCATAACGGCTCCGTCTACACCTTGCAGGCCACCAAGCTGGGCAAGCTGATCCTGACGAAGTAAAGCGCTCCACACCGCTGATAAAACACAGCCCGCTGGCATGCAATGGCCAGCGGGCTGTGGTGTTTGTGGGCTCTGGCAATGGCCAGAGCCTTTGTGGTGATCAGAACGACACGGTGGCCGACAAGCGGTAGGTGCGCGGCGCGCCCGGCATCACAAAGCCATCGTTGAACATGCCGATCCAGTAGTTCTTGTTGGTCAGGTTCTCCACGCTGGCGTTAAAGCGCACGGGCGTAGCGCCGAACTTGGTGGCATAGCGGGCCATCGCGTCGATGCGGTTCCACGAAGGCACCTTCAGGCGGTTGCCCGAGTCCGCCCATTGCGAGCCGGTATGGAACAGGCGCCCGCCCACCGACAGGCCTTGCACGGGGGTGTCCCAATCGAGGCCAATGCGGGTGCGCAGCTTGGGCACGCCATAGTTCTCCAGGCCGGTGTTGGTCTGCTTGGATTGGATGTACTCCACACCGCCCAGCAGCGCCGCGCTCTCGCTCAGCTTGCCAAACGCGCTCCACTCCAGCCCGCGCAGGCGCTGCTCGCCATCGAGCACCTGGAAGTTCGCGCTGTTGGTGACGATGGAGGGCTTCTTGATCTGGAAGGCGCTGATGGTGTGCGTGGTCTGACCGGCCTGCAGTTTCACACCCACTTCGCCTTGCTTGGTCTGCATCGGCGCGAGCGTGTCGCCCTGGTTGGCAAAGCCGGTGCCCACGGTGCGGCCGGGCTCCAGGCCTTCGGTGTAGTTGGCAAACAGCGCGATGTTCTCACCCCAGGGGCGTAGCACGCCGGCAACCATTGGCGAGGTGCGGCTTTCGCTGTAGTTGGAGGCCACGCCATTGACCAGCGGGGTCTTCACCGTCTGGTGGCGCAGGCCCAGGGTCAGCAACAGCTTTTCATCCCAAAAGCCCATGGTGTTGGCAATCGCCACCGAGCGGAATTCGTTCTCCGTCGTGTAGTCCTTGAAGGTGGGTGCTGCGGGGAAGGCGGGCTCCGTCGGCCGGTACATATTGGTCGTGTAGCAGTAGTTGCAGGCCGTGTTGACCGTGCCTTCCTTGTGCTTGAGGATGTTGAACGACAGCTGCAGGCGGTGCTGCACGCTGCCGGTGTCGAACTTGCCGATGACGCCCGCCTCGGCCGTGCGGCGCTCGGACTTGGTGTGCACGTTGTAGATCGCGCCGCGCGTGGTGCCGTCTGCGCCGGTCACAATGGCGCGCGTGCCAAACAGCAGGCCCTGGCCTTCGGCCTCCGACCCGCCCGCTGCCACATAGCCCTGCCAGTTTTTGCTGAAGTCAAACTCGGCCCGGGCCAGCAAGCCGCTGTTGTCGTACTTGCCATGCGTACCCTTGAACAGGTTCACATCCCCATCTGGCGGTGAGAGCAGGGTGCCCACACCGGGGATGGCTGCGCTGCCCAAAAAGCTGAACATGCCGGGGCTGCCGCCATCGATCTTGTTGACGCTGTTGTACAGATCCAGGTAGAGGCGGAAGTTGTCGCCCAGGTAATCGAGGCCCAGCGCGCCCACATTGCGCTTTTGCTTTTCGTCCTCGGCGCCCATATCGCCCGATCCATAGACGCCATTGAAGCGCAGGCCCAGGCGCTGCTCGGGCCCAAAGCGCTTGCCCACGTCGGCATGCAGCTGGTAGTACGAGTCCGACACATAGGTGGCGGTCAGGTCGGCAATCGGCTGGGCCAGCGCGCGCTTGGTCACCATATTGACCGAGCCGGCCACGCTGGCGAGCGGCGGCATGCCCGAGAGCAGCACATTGGGGCCGCGCATCACCTCGACCCGCTCGAACATCTCGATCGGCACCGAGTTGGCCGGCGCAATGCCGTAGAGGCCATTGGTCGCTATGTCCATCGCCGTCACATCGAGCCCGCGCAGGTTGAAGTTCTGCAGCAAATGGCCCTTGTTGGTGGTAAAGACCACCGCCGCATCGTTTTCCAGCACATCCTGCAGCGACAGCGCCGACCAGTCCTCGGCCAGCTCGCGTGTGTAGGCATTGACGTGCACGGGCGCCTCCATGATCGAGGTCGCCCCCAGAATGCCCAGCCGTGCCCCCTTGGCTGCCTTGCGCCCGGGCGCGAGCGCAGGGAGGTCTTCACGCTCATAGCGGTCGCGCACGGTGACCTGGGGCAGGTTGACGGGTGCGCTGGCCTCTGTGCTGGCGCCCGCCTCCTGCGCGGGTGCTGCTGATTGCGCTGGCTGGGCCTGCTGGGCCGATGCCCCAGCGCTGGCGGCAGCGGCCATCAAGGCCAGGACGATCAGGTTGGGTTGGTGTCTGAGTTGGGTTGTATGTGACATGAGAATGACGTTGCTATGACTTTAATGAACAAGAATCATTCTCAATCGTATTCATCAGATGTCATGTTTGCAACTTTTTGTTGTATTTATGGGATCACCCGCCGCTGAATTTGGTGCGAGCCCTGCGTCTGGAGACTCAGGTTCCGCTGTAAGCACGGGGCGAGGAAAGGTCCATATACTGATATGAATATCAGGAGATAAATTTGAATAAAGCCATGGGTATCCGTTCTACCGTTGTTGCTAGCGTGCTGGCGCTCGCAAGCAGCATGGGTTGGGCTGCTCGCAGTTTTACCCCCCAGGCCGGCACCTGGGCCATTACCGAAGAATTGGATGGAAAACCGGGCCGGGGCCTGGCGATTGATGTGCAAGGCAATACCTTCTTTATGCAGGTATTTGGCTATGAGACGAATGGCGACGCCACTTTCTACACGGCTACCGGGCAGATGGATGGCGACACCGTTACTGCACCGCTGATGCAGTACCAAGGGGGGCGCAGCTTTGGCAGTGATGCAAGGGATGCGGTCGCGTTGGAATCGCCGGGGAAAGTGACGGTGAGTTTTGCCAACGGGCTACAGGGGACGGTGCAGTTTCCTGGCGAGCCCGGGCGCGCGATTCAACGCTTTGAGATGAGAAGTGATGACTATGTGGCCCGCTATTGGAGCGCAGGTGAAACGCGGAGTTTTCTTGGGACGACGCTGGACTCCAATGCGCTTGCACACCGGCAAGTCCATATCAACATCGGCAAGCCGGCCCAAGATTTGCAGTGGCGGGTATGGATGCGTGGTTTTCATGGCGTTCCATGGAATACGTTCATCTGCACAAAGGCCGCAGACCAAGACATTTTCCGTTGCACCAACAGTGAACCTCAGCCCGCCGATGGCAATGAGCCCTATGTGCAGTCCATTGCGCTGCGTATTGTGAATGTGGATCTTGTTGCTGAGCTTGTCGTACTGGAACAAGGAGCAGTGCTTACTTATCCAGTCATGGGTACAGCTATAGGAGGGGGCTCCGGCTCCACCATCACTGGGTGCGCCTTCTGGCTGGATCTGTACATTGGCGATCAAATCAACTGCAACCTTTCAATCACCCCCAGCAGTGGCACTTGGTTGGTGGAGGATGAATGGACCTTCAAGCCAGGGCGTGGAATGGCCATCGATGTTCAAAATGGCATGGCCTTGGCGCAGGTATTTAACTATCTGCCAAGCGGGCGGCCGACCTTTCACATGGGAAGCGGAAGTTTCCAGAAAGCCCAGACCCAGTTAGCGCTGAATCGCTACCAAGGAGGCCGTGCACTGGGGGGACCACTCCAAAGTGCGGAACTGGCGGAGGCTGCCGGAGACTTGTCGCTGGCGTTCTTGTACGGCGGTACAAGCTCGAGGGCACTCAGTCGCGTACGCGGAACGGTAGCGCTGCCGAACGAGCCTCAAAAGCAGATGGTGCGGATGGCATTGGAGCCGGGTGCCGCAGACGCGCAAGGCTTGCTGGGGCAATGGTGGCTCAAATTCTCCACCTTGATTGCCCCGCAAGACACGGTCGCCGTGACTTTGTCGCGTGTGGAGGGTCTAGAAGCGGTGAGTGACGATGGCGCCATTCGATGCACCCGCGCTGATCCCGCCGTTCCGCGCAGGGCCACCTGTACCTGGATCCGTGATGGTGTGACTTCTACCGGTTATCTCTTTCAAGAGCCTGGCAACCGAAGTGGAACCGTGCTGCAGGTCCGCGACCGCCACGGCAACCTGATGGGTCTGGGCGCCGTCCCCTTGGAGTGATGCCAGCGATGGGGGATGGGGCAACCAGCCCTCTGCGCCCGATGCCGGGTGCACATCCCATTCTTAGGGGCGCTTCTTCCGCGTATCCGGCAAGAACGCGGTCGCCAGCCCCAGCAGCGGCAGGAACGAGGTCAGGCCATACACCCAGACGATGCCATGCACATCGGCCAGCTCTCCCAGGCCCGCGGCACCGACGCCGCCGATGCCGAACATCAATCCAAACATCAAACCCGAGACCAGGCCCACGCGGCCGGGCACGGCCTCTTGCGCATACACCACCAGTGCGGCAAAGGCGGACGACATCACCAGGCCGATGGCGATGGCGAGCACGGCGGTCCACACCAGGCCCACATAGGGCAGAGCCAGCGCAAACGGCGCCACGCCCAAAAACGAGATCCAGATAACGGCCTTGCGGCCGATGCGGTCACCGACCGGGCCGCCGGCAAAGGTGCCCGCTGCCACAGCGGCCAGGAACATGAAGAGAAACAGCTGGCTGCTTTGCACGCTCAGGTTAAAGCGCTCGATCAGGTAGAAGGTGAAGTAGTTCGTGAACGATGCGATATAGACAAACTTGGCGAACATCAAAATGCAGATCACCATGACGGCGCGGATGACGCCCACGCGGTTGAGGCCTTCACCCGCATGGTTCTTGGCCAGGCTCTGGGCCTTGGCGCTGCCGTTGTGGCGCACCCAGATGGTCAGGCGGTACAGCACAAAGATGGCGACCAGGGCGACCACCATGAACCAGGCCACCGCTGGCTGGCCATGGGGGATGACGATGGCCGCCGTCAGCAGCGGCCCAATGGCAGAGCCAGTATTGCCGCCCACCTGGAAGCTGGACTGCGCCGTGCCAAAGCGGCCGCCCGATGCCAGGCGCGCAATGCGCGAGGCCTCGGGATGGAAGGTGGCCGAGCCCACGCCCACCACGGCGGCGGCCACCAGCAGCATCTCGTAGCTCTGCGCGGTGGCCAACAGGCCAATGCCGATCAAGGTCATGCCCATGCCGGAGGGCAGCAGGTAGGGCTTGGGGTGCTTGTCGGTGTACATGCCAATCCATGGCTGCAACAGCGATGCGGTGACCTGGTAGACCAGCGCAATCACGCCAATCTGCCCAAAGCTGAGCGAAAAGCTCGCCTTGAGCATCGGAAAGATCGACGGCAGCATCGCCTGGATCATGTCGTTGAGCAGGTGGGCGAGCGCGGCGCCGCCCACAATCGGCAATAAAAAGCCGTGCTGCTGAGTATCTGCAGGTGCTGCAGCCAGTGCAGGCGAGGGGTTGAGGGTGGCGGTATCAGCGGTCATGGCGTCGGGCGGGCAAACCTGGGCAGGCAAAAAAATCAGGCAAGCGGCAAGCCTACGGGAAGATGCGCTGGCGCAATCGCGCAAGCAGGACAAGAAATATCGAATTTGTGCCAGTTGAGCGAATGACAGTCATTCGCGGGCAGGGTAGATGCGTGGCCGGCCGCCGCTTATGATGGCCATTCACTTCAACGCAAGGACGGCCCCCATGACACAGATTGCCCATCTTCGTGACGCGATAGCCGCGAGCCAGCTTTTGAACGACGTGCAAGCCGACGACGGCTTTGTGGTGGGCAGCGTGCGGTTCCATGCCGCAGGGGCCGATATCCATGTCAATGTCGACCCGGAGCTGGCCGACAACCCGGACATGGATGTCGATGCCCTTATCGCCAATACCCAGCGCTTTTTGGCGATGCCAGCCGATCAGTGGACGGCGCTGGTCCACGACATTGCGCTGGAGGTAGAAGAAGCCGTTGAAGACGATGAGGTGCAAGAGCCCACCGATCTGCGCAATGACCTGCGCCTGCATTCGGTGGCCGTTTTTGCCGATGCCGTGCTGCTGTCATTTGTCGCACCCAAGCAGTTTCCGCAGTGCTGGGTGCGGGCCCAGCTGTGCGAGGAGCTGCTGCTGGAAGACATCTCCATTGACGAGAACGATGGTGTGGACACCATCGAATTCAAGTCGCTCGATGATCTGCTGGACAACCTGAGCGCCAACAACGACAAGTAGCGCCCCGGCGCACCGGCGCACTGCAGCCCTCGTCCCAGGGCTGCGTGTGGGTTGCGCATCGCGCATCAGGCGGCCGAAGGCGCCGGCCCAAAATATTGCGGCACCCGCTGGACCAGTTCCTCGGCCGCTTCCCAGAACTGCTCGTCCAGTTCTTCAATCTGCTCAGACAAGTCACCGGCCACTGCGCGGTACACATCATCAATGGTGTTGACCTCGTCCGACTGGGCAATGGGGCCCACCAGGCGCCAGAACGCGGTGACTACCGCGAGCGTGGCGCTGGCCCGGATCTGGGCAAGCGCAGCCAGCGCCGCATCCATCTCGGCCATGCCCCAGTTGCCCAGAAACTGCAGCAGGCCGCCGTTGTAGCCATCGGCCACCAGGCGCCACAAGGCCACCAGCGCCCGGCTGCGGTGATTGAGCTGGTCCGCCTTCCAGTCCAAGGCCTTTAGCTCGGCCAACGCCGCTTCAAACAGCGCATCCTGCTCCAGTGTCCAGACATTGAGTGCGCCGTCAGCCGAGGTCTGACCGGCGCTGGGCCAGTTGACGCCGCGCCCGTCCGCGGTAGCCACCCATTGCGATCGCTCTTGCGCGTTCATCGCAAGCACCTTGGGCCCCACCCAGGACAGCGGAGCGGCCAGCTGGCGGCCGTCATCGAGCAGCAGCAAAACGCGCTTTTCTTCAAAGATGACGTCGGTGATCGGAGATCCGACGACGGCATGCCCGTCGTGCTTCATGCATGGCCTTTCCGGGGCGCAAACCTGCCCCCAACAGCGGATGAGTTTAAGGGAGATCCCGTTTCGGCGAGGGTGCTGCCCGCGCCTTATCTTGAGCGCCCTCCTACCCGTAAAGGCCCAACTGTAAACAACATGTAAACCTGGTGGTTTCAAATCATTGTTGCGTAACAGGTAAATCAAATTTTGATATTTGTTTTAATCCAAACTTCTTTGCTTAATGCAGAAATGAATATCATTTTTCATTTATATATTTCATTATTACAAGTCGCTGATTGTAATTTTTAAAAGAGAATGTTTGGAGTGTCTCTCGTACTATATTTGCCGTAAATTTCTGCATCCACGCCACCTTGCTTGCCGCCCACCCTTGCTGCCATTGGCGCAGGTGCGCGCTGCTGGCTGGGCTGGCCACGCCAGGCCGCTTTCAAGATCCCCGTGCATTTGCAAGCGCAGAAAAATCCACGGAAACCTGGCGTCCGATATGGAAAGGGATTTGTGCGCAATATATGATTAATAGTGAGATTAAAGTCCCACATGTAATGATCGTCGATCGCGATCTACAGCAACTTCGTCTTCTGGTCACCGCACTGCGCAGCCGCTCTTACACCGTCAGCGTCATTGAGAATGAGAGCCAGGTCTACACCCGCATTCTTTTAAAGCCTCCTGATCTGGTATTGATGGATGTGCGCTTGCCTGACCGCAGTAATATCAAGGTGGCCAGATTGCTCCAAGAGAATGCATCCACCCGCTATATACCCATCCTATTTATCTCTGCGCTGTCTGATAAAGAAGACCGGCTGCTTGGGCTTCGTGCTGGAGCTGTCGACTATATATTGAAGCCCTATTATGTGGATGAGGTGCTGGAGAGGGTTCGCATTCACATTGCGCTGGCGCGTAAAAGAACCGGATTGGAGCAGCATACAGCGGATGCGGTGAGGGCATGGCATATACCTTCGGGAATCCTGTCGGCCAATATGAGCATCAAGCAGGTAGCGACCGAATTCATAATCCATCACCTCAGTGACTCGACGCTAAAAGGCGGTAATGTGGCTGCCAGCCTGGGTTTGTCCACCCACCGCCTAAATATGGTATTTGAGGCCACCGTGGGCATGACGGTCTTTGAATATATTCGCAAAGAGCGAATGTCCAGGGCCGCAATGATGCTGGAGACCGGCTCACTGGGGGTCGCCGACATTGCGACCGAAGTCGGCTATGCCAACTCCGGCAACTTTTCCACCGAGTTCAAGAAGTTCTGGAAAAGGTCGCCCAAGCAGTACCGCATGGCATTCCAGGCGCAGGGGGCACCGGTGCCAAGCCAGCCGTCAGAAGATAAACCGGAGTAGCAACCGGTGTGCCGCACGTCTTGACGTTCAAGTGCTCAATCTGCGGATGAATCGCGAGATAAACCTATGCGGATCACCGCACTCCACCGAGCCCCTCTTCGCCGCGTGACTCCGCATACGAAAGTCTGGACAAGCACTACCGACACGACCAAAAAAATGCCAGTCAGCATGTCACTGACTGGCACCGGTTTGAAGGCCGATCAGCGATCAGGCACTGTGCTTGCGTGCACGCCCCATGCCGAGCATGGCCAGGCCTGTGGCAAGTACCAGCAGTGCCCAGGTGGACAGCGACGGAACCGCAGTGGGCACGGGGACCGCGCGAATCGTGATCTCGTGGCTCAGCTTGCTGTCAACGCCCGAAGCGCTGACGGCAGACGATCCCACTTCCGTTGGCTTGCCCTCGACCACACAGGTGACCACAGCCCCTTCTGGGATGGTGGAGGGCGATGTCCAGCCGGTGGCAGCCGGGGCAGCGGGCGTGACGATGGTGCAAGCGCCAGGCCCTTGGGTGATGCCGGCAGGCAGGCCGGAGACGGCGCAGTTGGCCCCCGCCTGGTCTGCACTGCCCCGGTTGCTGCAGCTGTAGCTGCCTTGGTAGGGAGTGCCGACCGTTCCCGTCGACGGCAATCCGCTCAGATCGACCACGACATCCGCAGCGCCCACGACGGTGATGTCCTGGGTCGCCGTGTTGTTGCTCAGGTCGCGGTCTCCCGTCGTGCCGGTGGTGCCCGTCGTTGTCGTCGTTTTCTTCACATTGGCGGGTGTGCCGCCCACCTCACAAGTGACGACCGCGCCTTGCGCGATGAGGTTCCCTGCGGTCCAGGCTGCGCTGTCGGGGCTTACCGTGCAAGCCTGGATGCTGAGCCCATCTGGCAGCGGGCCGGTGGTGCAAGCCGTCGCAGACAATGCATCGGCATCGCCCAGGTTGCTGCAGCGCAATTGCCCTTGGTAAGGCACGCCGACCGTCGCGGTGGCCGGCAGTCCGGACAGGTCGATGGCCAGATCGGGTGCCGTGACCGTCATCGTGACCTCAGCCGTTGCGCACTTGGTCTGGTTGGGCGCTGGCAAGCAAACGTCGTAGCTAAAGGTATCGACGCCCACGAAACCAATGGCAGGCGTGTAAATAAACTTCCCAGGATTTGCCGGATCGGCCGCAATCGTTCCGCCGTTGGCCGACGTGGTCTGCGCGGTGACCGAGCTGCCCTCCAGCACATGGGGATCGTTGTCCGTCAGATCCAATGAGCCCGAGGGCGTGTTGATCCGCGTAGTACCCGAATCGTTGACCGTAGCCGGCGGATCCTCAAAAGTATTGGTGATCTTGGTGGGCACCCAGGTTTGGGGCAACTCCGTTTCTGCAGGCAGTCCTGGCAGCTTCTCTTCGCGCACTGCGATGTTGTCCAGCTCAAAGCCGGCACCCCAAAAGCGTATCTTCTTGATGGTGGTGGAGCCGAAAGCGGTAGTGTCCTTGAGCACATAGTTCAGATACACATAGGGCTCAGCGTTGTTCCCCTCGATAAAGGGATTGCCGTTGTATTGCGCTCTGCTGTAGGTGATGTTCTGGTCCAAGGCCTTCATCGTGAGGTTGGAGGGCGAATTCAAAAACGCCATCAGATCGTCGGTGGTCATCGCCGTCAGCACGTTGTCGTTCTCATCGAGCAACTCCACGTTGTTGCCGTTGGAGCCTGCGGACCACCAGAAGCCGACATAGCGCGCAGGGTTGGTCAAGGTCACCGTGACGCCTACCGGTGTGCCGGTTGTCCCTGCATTGAGAAAGTTGGAACCACCACTGCCCATTACCGTGCCGGTGCCTGCGCCGCCATACACATTGGCAGCGGCCACATTGGTATTGCCGCCGGCGCCCACCTGGTACGTTCCGATAGCCCAGTTGCCGGATGTTTTAGTGCCCAGGGTCTCGCCGTTGAATGTTTCGATGGTGTACGACTGCTTGTAAGCGTCGGACCAAGGCAGAGCGCCTTCGGGCACCGCTGCGTTGAGAGCCGCATTGCGGACGGGTTCAGAGATATAAAGCGTCAGCTCACTGGCCTGGGCATTCCAGGCGCTCATTCCAGCCAGGCAGGCAAGGGCCAAAGCCGCAGAAGTTTTTGTCATAGACCTTGTGAATAATTTAGAAAACAAAATCTTCGATATGAATCGCCTTTGTCTTTTTTCGGGACGAGTCATTTCCCTCGCACATCGAAAGGCGAGTCGCGGTGGTTCGGGCTTTAGATCCGTGGATACGCCCAGCTGGCAGAGAGCAGGGGGCGGTTGAGGAGATCCATGGCCTGGGTTCGGCTTGCCGTCAGCGGATGCTGCTGTGCAGCGCGAGGGAGATTCGAAGCGATGGATTGTAGAACAAAAGGAACATTTACTGACAAAATTTACAATTGGGCGAAATGCTGCAGAAGGTGCTGCCCAGCGGCCATCTGCCTTGCGCCACGGTTGCGCAGGGCGCAAACGCCGCCCACCGCAGGCCCCATCAACGGGGCACCGATGCCTGAGGACTGCCTTGCATCCA
The DNA here is from genome assembly GCF_049601575.1 of Comamonas sp. 23. Lineage (NCBI taxonomy): Bacteria > Pseudomonadati > Pseudomonadota > Betaproteobacteria > Burkholderiales > Comamonadaceae > Comamonas > Comamonas sp. 23. The sequence goes on from NZ_CP187127.1 coordinate 2,128,819, forward strand.
CACCACAAAGGCCCCCAAGCGCGCATCGAACCCTGCCGCAGATGCGTTGGGCGCTTAGAACAGGTTCTTTGGCCTGCTGCACAAAGAAATGGGCTTGGCTGGCCATATCTGGAAAGCGCTCCGAGAACTACCGCGCATAGTCATCCAGCGACCGGGGCTAGTACCCGCCTGGACTGCCCATAGCCACGGGGCAGTCCATAGATAGGCTGATTTCGGCTACCTGGCCAAGGGCAGTCCAAGCAAAAGGCCCATGCAGGCCATGAAGCAGTGGCATCCAACGCATCCTGAACGGTTCAATAGGCGGCCCTATGAGGGTCAGGGATGCACCAGCTAGCCCGAATAGGTGGGCCGATGGCATTGCATTCCTGAGGCAGGCGAATGGCAAAAAGGCGCGCGTTTCAGCCATCCGTACACCGGCAAGAGATCAAAACTCGTCACCGCTTGATACGCATACCACGCTAACAAGGGATGACGTTCTATCTATGACCTAAGCGTGCGAGCAGGGAAGTTGCAAATTCAGCTAACTGAAGCCAGATGGCAGTTATGTTTTGAGAGTATCTATCGCGATTTTTGGCTAGTTCGTGGTGTTAGTAAATGCTGGAATCAGTAAATCTTCAATTCTAAAGTCGCTCTTAATTATTACCAGATGTAGCTGATCTTGCGCGTATATGCCCACTGCGACTCAGTATGCATCAGGGCAATGAGAATTTGTGCAACAGCATAAATTTATCTCAGAATTCATTTGAGTCGATCACCTGATTAATTGTTTACAAATCCATATTGAGAATTCAATGTCGGTATTTAAGTTTTTAATCGGCTAATACTCATAGTTAATAATTATTGAGTGTTTGACGTTGGTTAAAAATAGGTTTAAATTTTTGGTCAGAGGGTTGATAAAAAACCTTGAAAAGTTCTCGCCAGAATGTACGTCAAACAACCCATTGGGCTTGGGGCGCCACCACTTGCAGCCGTTGCGCACATGAGCAAAGGATGTGGTACGCAATGCTTAAAGTAACTGCGGATAGATAAAAAAGAGATTTGATGGCTGGAAAATGATATCGCCATAGCGTGTTTGCATTGATAGTGGCATACGCCCACACCGGCTTTTCTCAAGAAGTCATGCTTGATTTGTTCGAAGATCCCAGATCTGTATCTCAGTCGTGATTATATTGATAAAAACGGCAGTCGAAATATTGATCCATTTAATGGATTTCTGCAATGCCAATACGGGGAGCTCCATCGTCCCAGAAATGATGGTTTTGATCTTCAGGTGAGAAGGACTGCCGACGGTTCTTCTATTGAGTCGCTGAAACCTGCAGCCTGCGACTAATCATCAGGTGCGGGCATCGGGTGGAGTATTTATTTCGATCGCGTTTTAAAAAAGAACAAGCCGTTAGTTAAACACACATACACAGGCAGTGGCAGATAATCCCATTTTGGTGCTGGCTGGCGGTAGTCAACAATACTTTGTATTTGCTGGCAGCTCTTAGCCTTTCGTGTTGATGAACCAGCAGTGTAGAGACGACCGTATAAATAGCTGCGGGTTGAAAGTATTTTCTCCTGATGGCGGCCACTGGAGCTCTCATTGTGCACCTGGCAGCCGCAACACCTATGAGGGCTGCCAAAAGGGAAGGCGCAGTCAGCCGATATTCAGGCTGCAACCGCGTGTGTCGTGAGGTTATCTGTGCAAGTCGGCTGGGGCTCAGGTGTTGCACTTCAAATTTGAGGTAGCGAGGATAGATGCCTATGAATTCATATGATTACTCCATTTAAAAATGCCATCTTCCATCAGGAATATTTCTTTGGGCTTTAGCAGGCGTTCTATAGGCTGCGCTAAATGAGCTTTATATTTTTTGAAAATATGAGAGGATTAAATGATGAAAAATCACATTAAATTTATTATCTCACCTCTTTTTATGTCGATTGGCTGTATTTGTAATCTTCCCGCTGTGGCCGCACCAGGCGTACCAGCTGATCCGTTAGTGGTATGGAGCGAGGATTTTCAAAATTTACCAACCCCGACTCTAATGTCGGATGTCACTGATTTGCTTGGCTATGCAGGCTTGAATCCTGTCAACCAGGCTTACACGGCTGACCCGCCTTGGACAAGTCCGTCGAAAATGTGCAATGGAATTTTGGCTGCATACAATCAAAATCCTAACTCAACAGTAGGAATAGCTGCCTGTACAGGTAACAAAGGCAGTTGGAACTTCTCACAGCAGCTGAGTCAAGCACTAGGGATTTTGAGAGGCCAAGACATAAATACAACTTCTCGCAACAATTATGCAGTAACTGCATTTACGACTGGAGATCCCGGTTCTGACTTAATAATTCTCAGAACAGAAGGTAATATCCCCTTGGTTGCGAGTAAACGATTTCTATTGACTTCAATAGATGCGGCTGCACTCAACTGTCAATCAGGGCGTCCATTATTGCGCTTTTCATTTGTTGATCAGGATGGTATAGAGGAGAATATTTCACCTGATGCTGTGGATGTCTGTGCTAATGGTTCTAGAGTGCCAGTGAGTGCACTAGAAAGTAATCTTGCCGGTACTGCAGTCGCCGGAATTTTAAATTCTCCCGCAGCATTTAAATTTGCTGGAAGATCAGTTGGATATATTATTCGTAATGCCCAGGGGTCTGGAAATGGCAATGATTTCGCATTCGATAATCCAAAAATTTTGGATGCCACTCCTCAACTTGACAATGCATTCGATCCGCCGTTGGTAGCGATGGGTAATTCGATCAATATAGTCTTCACGATCACGAATACCAGTGATTTGCTGGCAAAGGAAGGTTGGGTTTTCACGGATACACTCTCCCCGGGTCTCACTGTTTCAGGAGTTCCGATCACTACCTGCCCCACAGCTTCGACAGATGTTTTAGCGCCAATAGGAGCTAATTCCATCTCGATTACCAGCAGCTTGTCTAATGGGATGGCATCATGCACAATAACAGTGCCCGTGATGGCCTCTACTGCTGGCATTTATCAGAATAACGAGAATAATATTAGCCTGCACGAATTTATTAACCCCCCACTTCCAAATACATCGAATCATCTAGAAGTCACGCCCGCTGCCGACATGCAAGCAAGTTCTTCGCTGCCTGCGAATGTCATTGCTGGGCAAACAGTTGCTGGCACCATTGCTTGCCTGAATGCAGGACCCAGTGCAGCGGACTCTGCAACATGTGATATTTCTGGGCTTCCAGCGGGTGCAACGACGAGCTGTACACCCGCCGTCCCCACGGCGACGCCACTCACTGTATCCGGCGCGATCTCTTGCGACGTGAGCTTTGTAGCTCCTGCTACGGGCTCTATAACAGCAACGATCACTGCGGGCAGCGCAACTGCAGATCCACTTACCTCAAATAATGCAGTCTCCTATAACGCAGTGATCACGCCCGCTGCCGATATGCAGGCAAGTTCTTTGCTGCCTGCTAATGTCACTGCCGGGCAAACAGTTACTGGCACCATTGCTTGCCTGAATGCCGGACCCAGTGCAGCGGACTCTGCAACATGTGATATTTCTGGGCTTCCAGCAGGTGCAACGACGAGCTGTACACCCGCCGTCCCCACGGCGACGCCACTCACCGCATCCAGCGCGATCTCTTGCGACGTGAGCTTTGTAGCTCCTGCTACGGGCTCTATGACAGCAACGATCACTGCGGGCAGTGCAACTGCAGATCCACTTCCTGCCAACAATGCAGTCTCCTATAACGCAGTGATCACGCCCGCTGCCGATATGCAGGCAAGTTCTTTGCTGCCTGCGAATGTCACTGCTGGGCAAACAGTTGCTGGCACCATTGCTTGCCTGAATGCAGGACCCAGTGCAGCGGACTCTGCAACATGTGGAATTTCCGGACTTCCAGCAGGTGCAACGACGAGCTGTACACCCGCCGTCCCCACTGCGACGCCACTCACTGTATCCGGCGCAATCTCTTGCGACGTGAGCTTTGTAGCTCCTGCTACGGGCTCTATGACAGCAACGATCACTGCGGGTAGCGCAACTGCAGATCCACTTACCTCAAATAATGCAGTCTCCTATAACGCAGTGATCACGCCCGCTGCCGACATGCAGGCAAGTTCTTCGCTGCCTGCGAATGTCACTGCTGGGCAAACAGTTGCTGGCATCATGACTTGCCTGAATGCAGGACCCAGTGCAGCTGACTCTGCAACATGTGGAATTTCTGGACTTCCAGCGGGTGCAACGACTAGCTGTACACCAACCGTCCCCACTGCTACTCCACTACCTGCATCCAGCGCGATCTCTTGCAACGTGAGCTTTGTAGCTCCTGCTACGGGCTCTATGACAGCAACGATCACTGCAGGCAGCGCAACTCCAGATCCGGAATCAGCAAATAATGCCATTTCTTATGAGGCTTCAATTAATACACAACCTATTATAAAACGCGTGCCTGCATTGAATCATTGGATGATTTTTACACTTTCGTTCATCCTTGGTGTAGCTATTTTGGTTGGATTCAGGAAAAAAATGAAGTGTTGAATACTAAGTCTAAGCATATTGTCGCGCTAGGGAAACTCTGCAAGCTTCCAGTCGGCAAGTGAGGTGGTACATTGCCGTGGGCAAAGGCCTGCGTAAGAAGCTCGATGTAAGCACCCCGCTGGTATTGTTGAAAGAGAAATACGAGCAAACCAAACCCAGCATGTGAGCCAAAGTGGGATACCCGTTTCGTGTGATCAAGCAGCAGTTTAGATTTAACAAGCTGCGCTACCCGGTCATCGCCAAGAACGACAACAAGCTGCAGACGATGTTGGCGCTGGCCAATCTGTGGTTGGTGCGAAGGAAGTTGAAGGGGGTGCCGGCATGGGTGCGCCTGCAGGTGCTCCACACGGGTTAAAAGCCGTCAATGCGGTTTGAAATCTGGCGATAAAGCTGCGTCATGGCAGGCAAATCGGCATCGAGCTGACAGGCCGATCTGAATGCCGTGGTTTTGCAGACCTTCCCCAGCGGTGGATCTGCTGATCCCATGGCTTGTCAGCCGCGCCCAGCAAGCATGGCCTCAGTCACCGCCTATCAGCTCGCAAACTCGGCGCTCCACTGGGCGAGCTGGCGCGCGGTAATGCCGACGCCGCCGCAGAGAATGACCACCACGGACTGGGCTTGCTGCAGCAGGGGCGACGCGCTGTGCAGCGCCGCCACCGATGCGCCGCAGGCGGGCTCGACCAGCATGCGGTGCTCCAGCAGCACCTCTTCGCAGGCGGCTACGGCGGCAGCATCTGGTACGACCACGCTCTCGATGCGGTGCTCCCGGGTCAGCGCCAATGCGCGGTCGCAGACCTGGCGTGCGCCCAGCGAGGTGGCAATGGAGGTGATGCCGGGCAGCAAGGTGGGCGCGCCGGCTTCCATCGCCTTGGCCAATGACTCAGCGCCTGCTGTCTCGGCGGCAAGGACTGGCACGGCGCCCCAGCCATTGCGCTGCAGTCCCTCCACCACACCGCATAGCAGTCCGCCGCCGCCCACCGAACAGATCACCAGGTCCGGGCGCTCGCCTTGCCGTGCCAGCTCGTCGATCATCGTAGCGTGGCCGGTCCAGAGCAAAGGGTCATCAAAGGGGTGCAAAAAGGCATCGCTGGCCGTCATCAGCTGCTGGGCATGGGCATGGGCCTCCATCCACGATGCGCCGTGCACGATGACCTCGGCCCCTTCGGAGCGGATCAGGTCCTGGGCGCGCTGCGATGTGGAGGCAGGTACCACCACGGTCACCGGGGTCTGCAGCATGCGGCCGGCATAGGCCACGGCATACCCGGCATTGCCGCCCGATGAGGATATGAAGCGCTTGGCACCGCGCGATCGGTAGATCTCACAGGCGTGGCCGATGCCACGCGTCTTGAACGAGCCGCTGGGCTGCAAGGTCTCCAGTTTCAGGCGCACGTCTTTGCCTGTGCGCAACGACAGTGCCCGCGATGCGATAACGGGGGTTTCAATATGGATGGCCATAGTGTATTTCCTTGTGTTCTGAACGGTGCCGCCTGGCTGCCTGCCGATGAAGGTGAGCCACGCGGCCGCTGCAACTCAGCTGTTGGTGGCCAGAACTTTGCAGTCGTGCCGATCCGCGAACCGGCGATAGGCGATAACGGGCAAAGCCGCCCACAACGGCCTGGGCGCAGGCTGGCCATGGAGATGCTGGTACGCGGCGTGCAGCGGGCAAGTCATGCCACCAGGCCGCAATGGCCCAGTAGCAGGCCCTCAGTGTAGGGCGCAATCAGCGCACGCTGACCAAAAGTCCCGGAGCTTGGGCGACAAGGCGGTGATGCGGCGACCTGGTGAAAAAAGGCAGCAGGCCGCACTGCTGGCTCGGGAGGGTGGGCGCGCCACACCAGGCTGCGCTGCCGCTGGCGCCTTGCCGCTACTGCGCAGACGATGTACCCGCGCTGCATACGCGCCCACAAAAGCCAACGCCACCCGAAGGTGGCGTGCAGAGGCGGCTGTGACGCGCGAAGGACAGGCGATCAGCTGATCAGACCATTCTTTAACGCGTAGTAGGTCAGATCGCTGTTGGAGTTCAGGGTCATCTTCTCCATCAAGCGGGTGCGATAGGTACTCACGGTCTTGACGCTCAGCGACAGCTGCTCGGCCACATTGCTCGCGGTCTCGCCCTGGGCGAGTTTGAGGAAGACCTGGAACTCGCGCTCGGACAGGTGCTCATGCGGCGGGGCATCGTCCTTGCGGCCCAGCTGCTGGGCCAGCAGATTGGCAACCATCGGGGTCAGGTAGCGCTTGCCCAGCGAGATGGTGCGAATCGCCTCGACAATCTCACTCGGGTCGCACTCCTTGTTCAGGTAGCCGTTGACCCCTTGGCGGATCAGGTTGATCGCATAGTGCTCAGCCGGGTAGCCGCTCAGGATCAGGATGCCCATGTCGGGCTCCTTGGCGCGCAGCATGGTCAGCGCGTCGATACCGCTTTGGCCGGGCATGGACAGGTCCATCACCAGCACGTCCACGGATTCATTGCGCACCAGGTCAATGGCTTCACGGCCATTGGATGCTTCTCCCACGACGCGGATATCTACGAAATCCGCGAGAAATTGCTTCAGGCCGGAGCGAACGATGGCGTGGTCATCGACAAGTCCTACGTTGATCATTGGTCTTCCTTGTTAGCGGCAGCGCAGCTTTGGCTGACTGGCTCGCGGTCTTTTTTGAAACTGCGCAACCGGATCGGATAACCACAGATGACAGCACAAGCGGCCGTGATTATCAAAAAATGCAGATAATAACTATATTATTCACTGCGAGAATATCCAGAGCCGTATCGCTAAATTATAAATTTGATACCGGGTATTGACCTGCCTCAATGGTCGGGTAAATACCTTTTTCAAAAACCTCAATGGCTAGAGCCTTAGTTTAACCATGGTTTGCAAACGCGTTGTGGGTGCGTGCAAACGGACGCTGTCAGTGTAGGACTACAAGTACTGAGACCGATTTTTCAGGGCCTTGTTCTAGCATGGAAATTTTGCTGATTCAGCCAATGTGGTATATTGCAGCGGCATTAAAAGAAAATGTCCTACAAGGATAAATTCCTTGGTTCAAAACACCGTCTGCAATAGTTTTATTGCAATAATCTTTTGTTATTGGATTTGCAATGAAAATAGTCTATATCGAAGACAATGAGGAACTGCGCGAGACGATCGGCTGCCTCATGGAAGGGCCGGGCCGCAGCATCACCTGTTGCGCCAATGCGGAAGAAGCGCTGCAGCTCGACGCGCAGGCGCCGTTTGACCTGGTGGTGACCGATGTCAGCCTGCCCGGCCAATCGGGCACTGAGCTGGCCCAGTCGTTGCTCAAGCAAGCGCCGCTGCGCTGGATCGTGCTGTGCACCGGCTACGACCTGGGCCACTACCCCGCGCAGTGGGGCCCGAACGTGCGCACCTTGCTCAAGCCTTTTGAGATTGAAGAGCTCGAAGCGCTGCTCGGCCAGATCGAGGCCCAGCGCCCCAATGCCATGCTGCAGTAAGCGCTGAACCCAGGCGCTGCAATGCCAAGAAGGACGGCTGTGCCGTCCTTCTGCTTTTGGGGGATGGACGCAGCAGGCCGCCACTTTGATCCATAAAACCTATAGCGTGCGGCCGGTCGGTGGGCCTTCACAGCACCGCCTGGCGGTTCGGCGCCAGTGGCTGGCGCGGCAGCCGGATCTCAAAGCGGGTCTGGCCTTCGGCCGATTGCACCTGGATGGCGCCACCATGCGCCTGGGCAATCTGCTGGGCAATGTAGAGCCCCAGGCCCAGTCCTTCGCTTTGTCCGGGTTGGCGCTCGCCACCCCGAAACGGCTTGAACAGATCGGGCAGCAAAGCCGCGGGAATGCTTCCCCCGTTCTCGATCACCAGCAATACCTCTGCGGGCTGGCTGCCATCCAGGCGCACGCGGATCGGCGCATCAGCCGCGCCGTGCTTTAAGGCATTGCCCAGAATATTGCTCACCACCTGGGCCAAGCGCTCGCTGTCCCAGCGGCCCTGGGTGTCGCCCTGGGCCTGGTAGTGCAACTGGCGCTCTGCGCTGCACTGGCGAGCATCTTCCACCGCGGCCTCGCACAGGCGGGCCAGGTCCATGTCGGCCAGGCTCAGGCGCAGGCCGCCGGCCTGGCGGATGCGCGTCACATCGAGCAAATCGTCCACCATGCGGGCCATGCGCTGGCTGTTGCCCAGCAGGCGCTCGGCCAGCTCTTCGTTCTTGCTCGCATCGGCCTGGCGCTTGAGCAGGCTCGCCGTCATCTTGATGGTCTGCAAGGGGTTGCGCAGGTCGTGGCTCAGCACCGCCATGAACATCTCGTTGACGCGCAGCGCCTCGGTGCGCTCTTGCAATTGCTGGGCCAGCTCCTGCTTGCGGCGGTGCAGCTCAAAGAAGATGTTCACCTTGGCGCTGAGCATGTCCGGGTCGATGGGCTTGTACAGGAAATCCACCGCGCCGCTCTCATAGCCCTGGAACTGCCAGTTCTGCTCGTGCGTGCCCGCGGTCATGAAGATCAGCGGAATATGGCGCGTGCGCTCGCTGCCCCGGATCAGCGCGGCCAGGTCAAAGCCGTTCATCTCCGGCATCTGCACATCCAAGAGGGCCAGCGCCACATCGTTGTGCTGCAGCAGCAGCTCAAGCGCCTCTCGCGCCGAATGGGCTTTGAGAAACTGCACACCCTCGCGCTGGAGCAGCGCTTCGAGGGCCACCAGGTTCTGCGGGATGTCATCAACAATCAGGCATTTGATGCCGTCTATGGTCTTCATGGCGCTACAAGTCAAAAGCTAGGGCCCATGGTGTGCGACTGCATTACCATCTGCTGGGCGGGTATTTTTAAACTAATCAATGCTGGGTTTCTTCTGGTATATCTTCTCAACCACCGCCACATCTTCAAATGCCGGCGCCTGGTTGGAAAATCGCAGCGATTCTTTCATGCCCAAACCCAAAAAGCCGCGATGGCATAATGACTGCCGGAAAAGATCCAGCGCGCGGTTTTGCAAGTCGGTATCAAAGTAAATCAGTACATTGCGGCACGATATCAAATGCATCTCGGCAAATACGCTGTCGGTCGCCAGGCTGTGGTCGGCAAATACCACGTTCTTGCGCAGCTCTTTGTCCAGCACGATATGGCCGTAATGCGCGGTGTAATAATCGGCGAGCGATCGTTTGCCACCGGATTTCAAATAATTGGCGGAGAACGACTCGGCCCGCTCAATGCCAAAAATGCCTTGTTCGGCCACACGCAGCGCCTGCGAGTTGATGTCGGTCGCATAGATCAGGCTGCGCTCGAGCAGGCCTTCTTCGTGCAGCAAGATGGCCAGCGAGAACACCTCTTCGCCGGTGCTGCAGCCGGCCACCCAGATCTTGAGCGAGGGGTAGGTGCGCAACAGCGGCACCACCTCGCGGCGCAGCGCCGCAAAATAGGCTGGGTCGCGGAACATATCGCTGACCTGTACCGTCAGGTACCCCAACAGCGCGGTAAACGCCGAGGGGTCATGCATGATCCGGTCCTGCAACTGCGACAGTGTTTTGCAGCCAAAGGCGGCGAGTGCCGCCTCCAGCCCGCGTTTGATCGATCCCTGCGCATAACCGCGAAAATCATAGTGGTAACGGTAATAAATACCGTCTAGCAGCAAGCGCTGCTCAATCTCGGCAATCTCGGCCTTTTTGCGTAACGGCATGGGGCTTTATTTGGGCATCCAGACGCGCACCAGGGACAGCAGTTTCTCCACGTCCAGTGGTTTGGCGATGTAATCGTTGGCACCGGCGGCCAGGCATTTTTCCTGGTCGTCCTTCATGGCCTTGGCAGTCAGCGCAATGATGGGCAGGCGCCTCAAATGCGCGCGGCTGCGAATCTCGCGCATGGCGGTATAGCCATCCATCTCGGGCATCATGATGTCCATCAAGACCAGGTCCACCGCACTGTCCTCGCGGTCCAGCACCTCGAGCGCCTCGCGGCCATTGCGGGCAATGTCCACGGCAATGCCGGTGGGCTCCAGAATGCTGGTCAGCGCAAACACATTGCGCACATCGTCCTCCACCACCAGCACCTTGCGCCCTTCCAGCGCGGCCTCGCGGCTGCGGGCCTGGGCCAGCATCTGCTGGTGCTCGGGCGACAGGCGAGACTCCACCTGGTGCAGGAACAAGGTGACCTCATCGAGCAGGCGCTCGGGCGAGCGCGCATCCTTGATGATGATCGAGTGTGAGAAGCGGCGCAGCTGCAACTCTTCATCGCGCGACAGCGCCCGGCCCGTGTAGACGATCACCGGCGGGAAGGACACGCCGTCCTGCTCGGACATGCGCTCGAGCAGCGCAAAGCCGCTCATGTCGGGCAGGTTCAGGTCCATGATCATGCAGTCATAGGTGCCCTGGGCCAGGTACTCCAGCGCCTGGGTGGCGGTGGCGGCGCAGACCACATCGACCTCGCTGTTGCCCAGCAGGCTGTGCACGCTGTCGCGCTGGCGCTCGTCGTCTTCGACCAGCAGCACGCGGTGGATGTTCTGGGTGAACTTGGCCTCCAGCCGCTTCAAGGCCTGGGCCAGCTCCTCGCGCTGCACCGGCTTCAACGCGTAGCCCAGCGCGCCGCGCACCAGCGCCTCTTGCGAGTAATCGGCCACCGAGACGATGTGCACCGGAATATGGCGCGTGCTCGGGTTGCGCTTGAGCTGGTCCAGCACGCCCAGGCCCGAGAAGTCGGGCAGGTTGATGTCCAGCACAATCGCATTGGGCAAAAACTGCAGCGCGGCCGACAGGCCATCGGCCGCATTGCGCGCCACCTGGCAGCTAAAGCCCATCTCGCGCGCCAGCTCTTGCAGAATGTCGGCAAAACGCGGGTCGTCCTCCACCACCAGCAGATGGCGGCCCTGGATGATGGTGGGCAGGGCCAGCTCAGCCGCCGTAGCAGAGGCAGCCGTTGTTGCGCTGGGGGTGACAACGGCCGTGGCGGCATTGGCCGTGGCGACGGCCGTGTTGGACGGCATTGGCGCCATGGCGCGGGGCGCAGCAGCCGGTGCGATCGTCTTGACCGGTGCGCTCAGCGGCGGCTGCACAGCGCGTAGCGCATCGGCAGCCTTGGGCGGCACTGGCACCTCGGCGGCGGGCGCAGCCGCTGCCACCAGCGGCATATGAAAGCTGAACACGCTGCCTTGCCCCGGCGTGCTTTGCACGGTCACCTGGCCGCCCAGCAGCTGCGCCAGGTCACGGGCAATTGACAGACCCAGGCCCGTGCCGCCGTACTTGCGGTGGGTGCTGCCATCGGCCTGCTGGAATGCCTCAAAAATCAGCTGCTGCTGGTGCTCGGGGATGCCGATGCCCGTGTCCTGCACCGCAAAGCTCAAGGTGCCCGGCTGGCTTTGCGACAGCTGCAGGCTCACGCTGCCCCGGTCGGTGAACTTGATCGCGTTGGACAGCAGGTTTTTCAGAATCTGGCCCAGGCGCAGACTGTCGGTCTGCGCATAGGCAGGCACACCCGGGGCAATATGGCAGCTCAGCGCCAGCCCCTTTTGCTGGGCCAGCGGGCGCAGCGGCTCGATGAGCGACTGCATCGCGGTGCCCAGGTTCACGGGCTCGAGCACCACATTGGCCTGGCCAGCTTCAATCTTGGCCAGGTCCAGAATATCGTTGATCAGCGCCAGCAAATCATTGCCGGCCGCATAGATGGTCTGTGCGTACTTGACTTGCTCGCCGGTCAGGTTGCCCAGCTTGTTGTCGCCCAGCAGTTTGGCCAGGATCAGGGTCGAGTTCAGCGGCGTGCGCAGCTCATGGCTCATATTGGCCAAAAACTCGCTCTTGTACTGGCTGGCCACTTCGAGCTCGCGCGCCTTGTCGGTCAGCGCATCCTTGGCGCGCAGCAGCTGCTCGCGCTGGTGCTCGAGCTTTTGCGTCTGCTCTTCCAGGTATACATTGGTCTGCTCGAGCTCTGACTGCTGCTGCTCCATCTGCGCCTGCGAGCGCTGCAGCGCCTGGCTTTGCTGCTCCAGCTCCTCGTTGCTGGCGCGCATCTCCTCTTGCTGCACCAGCAGCTCTTCGGCCTGCTGGCGGGTTTCTTCCAGCAGGTTCTCCAGGCGCGATCGGTCGATGGCCGAGCGCACTGCCACCGCCAGGATGGACGATGCGCCTGCCAGCAGGTCCAGCTCCGCCTGTTGCACTGGGCGGGCAAAGCCCAGCTCGATCAAGGCATGGACCTTGCCATTCTCCACCGCAGGGGCCAGCACCAGTTCCAAAGGCTGCGACTGGCCCAGGCTCGAGGTGATCTTGAGGTGGCTCTGGTCCAGACCCCCCACCTTCAGCAGTTTGCCGCTGCGCAGCACCTGGCCGGCCAGGCCTTCTCCGGCCAGCAAGTGGGCCTGCAGTACATCGGGGGGCAGCGCGTAGCCGCCAAACAGCTGGTAGCGGTCGTCCATGCCGTGGCGGGCATAGCCAGCGCCCACGCGTGCGCCCAGGTAGCTGGCCAAAAACTCCAGCGCGCGTGCGCCCACTTCTTCGAGCCGGTGGTCGCCTTGCAGGCTCTGGTTCAGGCCTGCCAGGCCATCGGCCACCCAGGCCTGGCGCGCCTTGGTGCGGAATTCCCGCATCGACACCGCAGCGGACGCCAGCACCAGCAGCAGCATCACCACCGATCCACCCCAGGAGATGTAGGTGGAGGTGATGGCCGCCTGCTCCCAGGCGCGGCGGCGCAGATCGAGCTCGTTGTTCTGCAGCAGGTACAGGCTGCTGACCTCGTTGTTGAGGCTGTCCATCACCAGCTTGCCCTTGTCGGTGCGCACCATCGCCAGCGCCTCATCGCCCCGGCCCGCCTGCTTGAGCTCGATCGTGGTCTCCAGCTCGGCCAGCTTTTGGTGGGCCAGCGCATCAATGGCCTGCACCCGTTCCTGGCGCAGCGGCGCGCTGTTATTGCTGGCCGCCAGGCCCTTGAGCTGCGCCTCCAGTGCATCTTGCGCGCGCTGGTAGGGCTGCAGGTAGGCCGGGTCGCCGGTCAGCAAAAAGCCGCGCTGCCCCGTTTCCGCATCCTTGAGCGACGCCGAGAATTCATTGAGCTGGCGCATCGCCGCTGTCATGCGGTCAATGCTGGTGACAGCCCGGGCGCGCACATCGGCTGAGTAGACATTGACGATGGCGATAACCAGCGCAGCGATGGCTGCAGCGGCAAACCCCAGCAGCATGGGCAGCGGCAGAGGGAACAGGCTGCGCGGCTGTGAGGAAGGAGATTGGGGCATGGAGGGGGCAGAGGTGGGGTGCGGCAACTGGCGCAAAAATCAGCCACAAATTGTACTTGTACCTTTGTTAACAAATCTGTAGGCATGTTCCTACGGGCCGGCATGGCTGGCCGTGGCACGCCAGATCCATTTTCGTCCACCCTGGGCGGCCTCGCGCAAACCCCGAGGCTCACAGGTGTTACCGGTCGTTTGTGCAGCGCCGGGCGCAAAAAAAGGGCCCGCACAAGGCGGGCCCAAGGGTCGTCTTCCTGAGAAGCGCTTTTCCTCCCTCCAGAGGAATGCTGATCATAAATTAAAAGTATTAAAAAACTGGTGTGATAGCTATGTATTATGTAAGTTTTTTGTAAGTCTTGGCCGGGGGCGCGCTAGGTGGGCTGCTTCGTACGGGCTCGCCTTATGCCTGGCGGCGTTCCTCTGCCTCCATGCTTTTCAATCTGCTCCAGCCGGCAACCAAAAGGCCGGCAGCCACCCGGCGGGGTTGGCTGCCGGCCTATTGAGAGATTGACTGCGCGCCGCTGCCCGGGATGCCAGGGGGCACGCAGAATGTGCCCCTGGGGTGGGTCGCGCTCAGCGGCGGTGATCCCGTGGGTTGCGCACCGTGGGCTGTGGCCTGCAGCGAGGGCCTTGCAGCGCCATCAGCCTAGCCACGCTTTCCTGCCTCTATATAGAGAGGGCCGCCTAACGCCCCACCCATGGCCATTGCGCCCAGGCTGGCAGTTCGGGCATGCGCAGGGCCCCTGCGGGCCAGTCGCTGTCCTTGTCGCTGCCCATGTCGCGGTCAGTGCCTTGATGGGCTATCGCTGTCACTGCCATGCGCACCACCGGTGTCACCGTGCCGTCCTTGCTCCAATTGGTGCCGCCATCGAGGGTTCGCAGATAGCCAGTGGCTGCGCCCGAGAAGCCGCCCCCAAAGCGATAGGCGTTGGCGGGTCCTCGGTTGTCATACAGCTCCAGCGGGCAACCGTCCTTGCTGGCAAGCACCAATGCGTATTTTTTAAACGCCTGAAGCGGGGTGCGGGCAACGCTGCCCAGCTGCACCGCCGTGTAGGTGTTGAGGCGCGCGTCATTGGGCGCGAAGACGGCAACATCGATGGTCGTGCTGGCCAGCGCCGCACCCTGGGGCAGCTCCGTGCTGTCATCGAGCTGGTAGAGCCGCAATACCGCCACCATGGTCTGCGTGCCCCAGGCCCAAGACGCTGCACGTGGATGGGCGCGTGCTGGCATACATCTTTTAAAGCCCATCGTTGTGGTCACGACCGATGACGATGCCGCCACAGCAGATGGCCAGCGGTCACGCTCCGACCTGGGCCACCAGTTTTGCAAGGGGTGTGGCATCCACTCCGGTCGCTGCATGCCCAGCGAAAGTTCGCTGATCTGTGTCGCTACCGCCCCGGTATGGAATGCCGGGCCCATCCATTGCTGGGTATCGACGGTATGGCCTTGTTGGCGGCTGAGGGCCGTGCTGTCCATCACCACCACGGGCAGCGTCACATTCTGGGCGCTGGCAGGCGCCCCGCAGAATGCGGCGCCTAGCACGCCGGCGGCTGCGCCAGCGCAACAGGTTTTGAGGTGTTTTTTCATGCTGTTTTTAGGTGGAACCGCAGCGCCTGCCAAGCCGATGGTCACAAGGCCATGCAGGCGGGTTGGCTGCGTAGGGCGTAGCTCTGGCAATGGATATGGCGAGGGCAGCCTGTATGGCACCGTCGGGCAGCAGTCGCCTTGCCGGTCGGCAGCGCACCATGTGGCGCCTCATGCGCGGCGGCGGCATCTGTGCAGCGCTGGCAGGCTGCGGCCATCTACTGCCCATCAGCCAGCACCAAGCACTGCCGGGCAAAAAGCGCCTGGTGCCATCCGCCGGTTGCTCAGTGGGCTTGGGCAAAAGCCGTTGGTCGCCTCCGCTTACACGCACTGCGCGCCAGCCGCCAGAGCCCTGCGCCAGCAGGGCAGCGCCACCTCATGGGCGGGTGCTGCGTCAATATGGAAAGGGCTGCTTTGCGCCTGTGCCATGCCGGGCAGCCGGCCGCTAGCGCGCAAGATGTGGGCGAGGGAGGGAGGTATTGCTTTTGCATAGTGGTTATCAATTATATGTTTGAGAAAAGCTATTTGTAAAGCGAGGTAAATGGCTGAGCCAACACAGCACCAGCGTCCCCGCTCCCGCCCCCGTACACAACGGTTGGCTGCTGCCAGCGCCCGCTGTGTCCTGCGCCGTTTACAGTGTTCTGCGGTGGCGGCGCAGGCCCACAGCCGCCATCAGCGTGGCCATCACGGCCATGCCCAGCGCGCCCAGCGTGGGCACTGGCGTAGGCGCTGTGGTTGGCTTGGGGGTCTGGTCAGGGTCGGGGCCGGCTGTTTCCGCCTGCTGGTCCGACTGCAAATACCAGTGCTTGCCCACCTTGGCCAGCATGTAGCGCCATCTACCTGCCTCCATATAACCAGGTGCGGGCAGGCGGAATGTGCCGTTCGAAGCCCCAGCGACCTGCACCACCATGATCCCGTCACCCGTGGTGGCAGCCCCCGCGCCGCCCAGGTTATTGATGTGCAAGATGCTGTCGCCGCTGGTGTCGCCCCGCACCACCAGCTGCGCGCTAGGCGATGCATCGGCGCCCAATGCCGTGTGCATCTCCACCACACCGCCATGGCCGGTGTAGTTCCGCATGACGGTCAGTACACTGCGGGTGCCGCCGGCAGCCAGGGTGACCCGTCCGCCGTTGTTCAGGCTCTGCACCGTGGGGCTGTAGCTGCTGGTATCGAGCGTGCCGCCAGAGACCACGACAAAGTCGGAGGCCGGGCTCAAGCTGTTGGCCCCGCCTGCGCGCAGCACACCCGCGTTGATGCGCGTGCTGCCCTGGTAGCTGTTGTTGCCCGTCAGCACCGTGGTGCCCGAGCCGTTGACCTGCACCTGACCGGTGCCATATATATCTGGCCCGAGCTGGTACTGCCCAGAGGTATCGCTGTGGTACAGGTTCAGCACGCTCGCGTCCGCATTGCCCAGTACCAGGGTGTTCACGCTCAGTACGCCTGGGCGGGCGCTGCCTTCAATCGTCAGCGCAGCGCGGCCGGCGGCGCCTGGCGCCGGGGATGACAGCCACAGGATATCGCGCACATTGACGGCTGCGCCTTCGCCGATGGTCAAAGCGGTATCGGCCTGGCCGGCAAAGGTACCGATTTCCAAATGGGTGCCCACCCGCCATTCGGACCCCGAGCCACGCAACGACAGCGAGCCAAAGTACAAGAGGGCGTTGACCTCGCAGTCGAGCAAGCCCCCATCGCGGATCTGCACCGCCGACATGCCTTCTCCCGCGAAAAGGCATTCCTCACCCCGCAGTGTGGAGTTGGCGCCCTCGACGTCGATCAGCGCGCTGGAGCCGGGCAGTGTTGCTGATTCCAAGGTCTGCAGGCTTGACACCCTGCCGCCATTGCGCACCTGCAGCGTGGCCGACCCGGCTTGGCCCAGCAGCAGATCGCCCGCCACTGTCCAGGACGATTGCGCGCCCTCCACACGCACCGTCCCTGCGCTGCCGGCCTGCGCGCTGACCATTCCGCTGTCAGACTCCAGCTGGCCACCGGCGAGAATCGCCAGAGCGCTCGTGCCGCTGTGGCCCACTGTCACGTCGGTAGCGCGGTGGCTGGCCCCCATATCGCCCAGGGGGCTTGCATCACCGCTGAAGTGGACACTCTGGGCCTGTGCTCCTGCTGGCAGCAGGCCGCCCAAGAGCGAGGCGCCCACGAGCAGGGCGCTCAACAGCGGCGTGTGCTGGGCCGATGAGGTGTATTGCTTTTTGGTCATCATTCTCCATGGGTTGGGTTGTAAGAAGCTATCAACTAGCGAAGGCATGGAACAGGCGCTGGCGGGGTGGCTTGCGCAGTGCGGTCGCCTGTTCTGCGCGCTGCTGCCCTGCGCCGCAGGCATGGTGCCATCAGCCTCCCATGATTGATAGTTTTACACAATCAAAAAATGAAAAGGCCTGTATTTTTGGTGGTTAGGGGCCACGGCGCTGGGCAGCACCAGCACGGCATGCCTGCCCCAGAGACCTGCGAACCTTCCCCATGCCTGCGCCCAAACAAAACAGCCCCAGGTGGTGGCACCTGGGGCTGTTATCTCAGTGCTAGGGCAGGCTTAGCGCATGCGTGCTTTTACACCGTCTTGCGGCTGCGGCGCAGGCCCACAGCACCCATCAGCGCCGCCAACGCAGCCAGGCCCAAGCTGCCTAGCGTGGGCACGGGGGTAGGGGTTCCCGTTACAGGTGGGAGGGTGGTGTCACCCGCGTCCTTGATCAGCACCTGCGCGGCAGGGCCGGCGGGCGTGTAGGCGTCGGCGGTAGTAGGCGGTGCAATGGCCAGCTCCAGGCTCACATCGCCGTCACCCGCCGTGGTGTTGGGCGTGGCAGTAATCGTGCAACTGGCCTGGGTGGCATAGGCTGCAACCACTATCGGCGATGTGCAGGTCGTCGTGTAGCGCGGGTTGGCCGCCGGCAGCACCAGGTTGATGGGCAGGTCGGCCGTGGGCGCTGCTGTCAGCGTGACGGTGCAGGTGGCGACCTGGTTGGCCGTATCGCTCAGCTCGGCGGGCGTGCAAACCATGCTGGCCTCGGGGCCGCTTGCTTCTACATGCACGTCCGACTGCAGAAACCAGTTATTGCCCACTTTGGCAAGCATATAGCGGAATCCACCGGCCACCACATAGCCAGGCGCGGGCAGGCTAAAGGTGCCGTTCGATGAACCATCCACCTGCACCACCATAATGCCGTCGCCGGTGGTGGCAGCTCCCGTGCCGCCCAGGTTGGTGATGTTCAAGGTGGTGTTGCCGCTGGTGTCGCCTTGTACCACCAGTTTTTCGGTTGGCGAGCTGTCTGCGCCCAAGGCGGTGTTTATCGCAATCACACCGCCATTGCCGCTGTAGTTTTGGGTGACGGTCAGCACATTGCTGGTGCCTCCTGCCGCCATCGTTACCAATCCACCGTTATCCAGGCTTTTGAATGTGGCGCTGAAGGTATTGGTATCGAGCGTTCCGCCGCTGGTCACCAGATAATCAGAGGCCGGGCTCAGGCCGGTGGCTGTGCCTGCGCGTAGAACACCTGCATTGATATGCGTGTTGCCGCTATAGCTGTTGTTCCCGGTCAAGCTCGTTATTCCCAATGCATTGGTTTCAATGGTGCCTGGGCCGCTAATGGGTGTGGCAAACAGATAATGTCCAGAGGCATCGGTGTGGTTAAAGTTAATACGGCCTAGGCCGTTCAAGCCAAATACAATGCCTGCAGCGCTGAACGTACCTGGACTGGTTGCACCTTCGATGTTAAGCACGCCTTTGCTCAATGCTGCCGTGTTGTTGGCAACGTTGGGCAGTCGCAACTGGTTGGTCACCTCTACGGTGCTACCTTCTCCAATGGTCAATGCAGCATCGCTCATGCGACTCTGAGTCCCTATATTGAGCGATCGGCCCAATTGCCATTTTGACCCAGCGCCGCTGAGTGAAACACTGCCAAAGCCCAGGTCCGCAATGGTTCCACATTTAAAAGTGCCTCCATTGGTTATTTGCACGGTGGCCGAGACTGCAATCCCCAAATTGCATTGCCGTGTCCCTTCTAGCCTTGAGTTGGATCCGTCTACTTCAATAAAACTTGCGGAGCCTGGAGCGGTAGAGGTGAAAAGACTCCCGAATGGTGCCGTGGCACCATTGATAACCCGCAGAGAGCCTGATCCGCCATCACGGCCTACCCAAAATTGGTCGTTATACGTCCCAGTGTTGGTAAAAGATGATCCTGGGCCATCAACAATGACCGATCCCTGGCCTCCAGCGAGAAAGCCAATATAAACATAATCGCTGGCGGTAACTTTTGCGTTGTTTTTAATATGGACGATACCCGTACTTGCGGTGCCAATCAACACGCGTTTAGTATCCCATTGTGAACCGTCAGAAATGGTGACCGTACCAAATGCACCAGCACTGCGCCCAACGTCCATTCGGATGGTGGTGGTCAGTGCCGCACCGGATAACACGTCCAGGCTTCCGACCCCGGTAATGCCCACGGTCACATCTGTTCCACTGTAGCTGGCGCCCATATTGCCGGTGGGATTCGTATCACCCGTAAAGTTGATGCTCTGCGCCTGGGCAAAGGCTGTGAGCAGGCAGGCGGTGAGCAACGCATAGCGGGCGGGAGGAAGGATTTGTTTTTTCATATCAATTTTCTATTTGTAAGTTGTATGAAGCTATTGTCATAGCCAACGAAAGGAGCCGATAGCGCACAGCCAGGCACCTAGCATGGAGCGTTGGGGGAAAGGTTAAGCCCGCTTTCGGCTGCGACGCATGCCCAGCAACCCCAGCGCGGATGCCAGGGATACCAAGCCCAGGATGCCCAGGGAGGGCACGGGGGTGGGCGCGGCGGGGGGGAGCACAGGATCCACGATCACCGGAGGTACGGATTCCGGCACAACGGTCAGGCGAAAGCCGGGAGTGACCAATCCGAGCTTCTCCCAGGTGCTGCCGCTGTCGGGGGTGTGCAGATAGCCGTCGGCTGCAATCGAAAAACCACCGGCAAAGGTATAGCTGGTGTCGCTCAGGCCGTTGTAGTCCGACAGGGCCAGGGTGCCGCCGGAGGTGTTGGAGACGATCAGCGCATATTTTTTGTGAGGCTGCAGCAGCGTGCCCGCGATGCTGCCCAACTGGGCTGCGGTGTAGGTATTGGGGTTGAGGTTGGCATCATCATTGGGGACGACCACTGGCAGGCTGGCAGTGCCCAATGCTGCGCCTGTGGGCAGTTCAGTCGTGTCGTCCAGCAGGTACAACTGCACGATGGCTTGCACGGAAGGGTCGCCATTGGACAGCCCCAGCGTGATTTCTGAGATATACACGGGCTCCGCCCCGGTGGTAAAGGCCGGGCCACGCCACTCGGTGGCGCTGACGTCGTACGTGGAGTAGTAATCCCATCCGGTGCTGTCGACCACCACGATGGGGGTGGGGGAGGTTTGTGCCGAGGCCAGGGGACTCCAGGCAGCGGTGCAGGCCAACAAGGCGATAGCGGCGAGTTGTCGGCGAGGGAGGAGAGGCATTTTCATATTTCTACTCTTCAGTGAATGGGTGGGTTGCTTTCTTGCATTCAAAGGTGGTATGCAATAAAGCACGTTCCAATAGCATAAAACAAATATAAATTTATGATTCATAACAAATGTCTAAATAGACATCAGTGGCCACAGGTGTGGCGGAGGGCTTTATCCACTCAATGCGAATCAGATGCATGAATGGTGATGACCTCCTAACAGGGCGTTGGCATGCGCCTTCTGAGAGTTCACAGAATGTGTGCAAGAAATGTATGCAAGATTGATCTAACACATAGCCTAGCACAGTCAATTCATATGAACTATAAAAACTAGCCTATCAATAGGTTTTTGCCATATCCTTGGGGCTGCCTGGCCCAGGGCTTATAGCTGCCAGCAATGGCGTTATTGCGGAGGCGTTTTGCACTGCAGCAGCGCACATGCAGCGCCGCTGCGCATAGGGGCGCTGCCAGAGGGGCCAACTGGGCGTGGCTGCACGGCGAGCGGCCGTGAAAAATGGTCATGCCGCGCGACTAAGCCCACATCTGTGTGAGCCTCTCTATGTCATTGTTATGACAAAAGAAAAGGCATGTAAAAGCGGGAACGCTGGCTGGCAGCCGCATGGGTGAGACAGGGTGGCGCATGTCTGCAGCCGCTGCAGCGGCTTGGCACTGCCCCTGTCGGGTGGGGGGACGGAGCCAAGGCTATCGCCGTGCAGGGCCGATGCCAATTGCCTTGTGCCGGGCTGCACAGACGGCGCCGATGGTGGCGGTGGGCCATCACCCCATCTGTTGTCCATCTCTAGCCGAATGAACCGTTGCCCCGGCTGATCCCGTGGCGCGGTCGCGCCCCGCGCCCTGTCCATTGCGGCAAATAAGGGGCAGCGCCGGCCGGGCGCCGCCCCGGGTGCCGATTTAGACGGCGGACTTGCGGCTGCGGCGCAGGCCCACCCAGCCCACCACGGAGACCAGCGAGACCAGGCCCACGGCGCCCAGCGTGGGCACCGGGGTGGGGGCAGCCGGGGGCACCACAATCGGGTCGTCGACGGGCACCACGGTCAGTTTGATCGCAGGGGTGACCTGGTTGTTCTGGGTCCAGGTGGTCCCGCTGTCCAGCGTCTCCACATAGCCCGCAGCTGATGTCGAAAAACCGCCCGCATACGTATAAGCATTGCTAGGCCCGTCGTTATCGGACAAACCGACATAGCCGCCGGACGGGCTTGACAAAATCAAGGCGTATTTTTTGCCTGCCAGCAGCGTGGTGCTGGGGATGCTGCCCAACTGTGCCGCGGTATAGGTGTTGGCGTTGAGGTTGGCGCCGTCATTGGGCGTCACGATGGGCAACGTGGCGGTGGCCAGCGCGGCGCCGGTGGGCAATTCGCTGCTGTCATCGAGCTGGAATAGGCGCAGTTGGGCTGTGGTTGTCGGGTCCCCACTCGACAAACCGAAGGTGATCTCCGTGATCCGGGTTGGAACCGCACCGGTGGTAAAGGTCGGGCCACGCCATTCGTTCGCGCCCACGGTGTAGGCCGAGTAGAAATCAAAGCCTGTGCTGTCGATGACCACCACCGGTGGCTGGCTCTGTGCGGATGCCAACGGCCCCCAGGATGCGGCATAGGCCAAGAGCCCGATGGCTGCATAGCGGCGTAAAACATGGCGGCGGATCGTTGGCATGGAGCTTCCTTTGTAAAAAGTTAAAAAACTATCCGAGGACGAAAACAGCTTTGCTATTGCAATGCGCAGGGGGCACTAAACGCGTTGGTTATTGAATGGATGCGTTGACATTAATTAATGATTAATGACCAATGTAATTTTCAATGCCAATTCTGTGAAAAAAGAAATTAATGAATGTTTGCAATTCCATAGCGATGTTTGGTTTTCGTTTATGAGGCGTGCGCTGATCAGCCGCGGAGTTTGAACGCTGCAGCTGGCTCGGACTTGCCGGATTGGCGCTCGCAGCAAGCCACCCAGGCCTAGGCGCTGGGTCAAGCAACAGCGCACCCCGCGCAGCTATCGGCATGGATTGAGGGGCATGCCGCCCGCCGATGTTTGGCGGTGGTTGGCGGGCGAGTGGGTGCGTGCGTTAACGCCCAATTGGCAATGCTGCCAATGGCTGGCGCAACCCGTGCACAGCCACGCCCGGCCGTTGCAGTCAGGCGACAGCAGCAGGTGTTAGCAGTGACCCGCCAAGCCGCAGGGGTTTAGGTGCTGCGCACTAGCAGCGTCATTCGTGACGGACGTTAGCCCGGCGCATCCAGGCAGCCCATAAGTGCTCTGGGCCAGTGCTGTGCATTACGGTGCGGTGGGCGCGTTGCACTGCCAATTGCCGCCCATGCTTTGGCAGCGGATGCCATTGGGCCCCACCAGGTGCTGGGGGCCTGAGCGGGTGAGAAAGTGGCCCTGGTTGTCAGTACAGCCGCTGGCATTGCAGCTGATGATAAAGACCGGCTGCTGGGGGGCAGATGGCGTTGTTTCCGCACTGGCGGGCGGAGAGGAGAGCGGGCGCCGGGGCTTTTGGTCTCCATCGGGGCGCTCATCAGAATCACTGTCACGGTCGCTGCTGCTGCCGATGTCGCTGGCACGGACATTGGCGGTGGGTTTAGATGTATTGGCGGTGGCGGTCGCTGGTGGGTGCTCGCTGCGTGCGGCCTGGGGCACGGCTACCGCAGTGCCCGCCGCTGCCCATGCCGGTGCCAGGCCCAGCA
This sequence comes from Comamonas sp. 23, assembly GCF_049601575.1. Taxonomy (NCBI): domain Bacteria; kingdom Pseudomonadati; phylum Pseudomonadota; class Betaproteobacteria; order Burkholderiales; family Comamonadaceae; genus Comamonas; species Comamonas sp. 23. Next base: position 2,152,236 of record NZ_CP187127.1, read on the forward strand.
GCACCATTGCCAAAGTCATCGAACCACGCATACTGTTTTCCTCTATCCCAACGTAGGGCCCATCTTTTGCTACCGACAAGCCCCGCGACTCAGCGCTGACCTGCTTTCTGTCCTTTGTCCGACGCGCGCGCGCCAGGCCAATGGATAGATTGTGAGCTATGAACCCACCTGACCCCAAACCTACCAAGCCCACCAATCCCAACACCCGCGCTGGGCGATTCGCCAACAAGCGTTTTGCCATCATCGGCGGGATTGTTTTGGTGTTTCTGCTGATCGCGATCTTTGTGCCCCATTGACGGCACGACCGCACCCCAACACCTTGAACCGGGCAGCCCATAGGGCTGCCCGTGTTGTTTGCGGCGTTTGGGGCGGGGCACGCAGCGGTGGTGCTCATATATAGGCGCATCTCGATCTGTGCCGGTTTGAGGGCGCGGCCGATTTGCAGCGCTGCCTGCTGCGTTGGCAATGTTGACCGATGGGAGGGCGTGCGCGATACCTTCCCTCTGCGCTTGGCCGCCTTGGATGAGGCGTGTTGGCACGCGGCGTGGGTGCAGGCCCTGCAGACTAGGGTGAGCGTGAGGACCAAGACGATGGCGACAAGGATTCGCAGCTGCGATGGAGCACGGCGCGACGCCGCAGCTTACTGCCGTTTTACGATGGGGATGTGGTAGATGTTGCCATCGTAGGAGCTGGCCAGAAATTGGGCGTTGTCGCTGTCAAAGCACAGCGATGAGATGCCCGCAGAGGTCGGGCGCACGGAGGGCTGCCATTGCCTTGTAGCAGGGTCATAGACGGCCACGTAGCCATGGTAGGAGCCCGTGGCAATCCATTGGCCATCAGGGCTGGCGGCAACACATTTGATGGAATGCCGGTGAGGGCTGTCCAAGTCGGTGGATGCAAAATTCTCCCAGATACGCAGCTTGCGATCCCGGCTGACGCTGACAAAGCGCTCGTTGGGCAAGGCGGCACAACCGTTGGCAATCCGGCTGTGGGCATCGCGTTTGGTGAACAGCTCGCGCAAGGTCGCAATCGACCACCAGGCGGCGCTGCCATCTGCGCACACGGAAAACAGCATATGGCTGGAGGCGGCGATCGATTTGACGGCGTTGTCATGCAGCTGCAGCGTTGCGACATGGTGTACAGCCCCATCTTGCGCAAGGGCAAACACCAGGCCTTCACCCGTGTAGCTGCCAATGACCATATGGTCAATGCCGTTACGCAGGAATGCAGCGCCGCAGTTCAAGGGTGATCGGTGTTGGTAAAGGGGCTCGCCCGTCGTGGCATCGAACAGCGTCCCTGTTTGGCCGCCAGTACATATCTTGTTGCCGATGGGAGTGAGGAAGTTGCACAGGCTGCGCAGGTCACGGAGGGCTTGGCCATTGGTTTTGAGAATTCCGGCGTCCCCTATCGATACCACGCCAGAGAAGTGGTGCAGGGCTGCGTTGATGCCGTCTGTGGCGCAGACCTTGTCGAGATTCCATTCGCCCGTTGGGATATGGAAGACCGCATAGGAGGAGCCAAAGGTGGCAAACACCAAGGTGTTCTCGTCTAAGAAGGCGCAGGACCTTGGCCATACCTCCGGTGGAATGGTGGATTGCGCGATGGGTGTGAGGGCGCTGGATGCCACCTTCCAGACACGCAGCAGCCGGTCGTAGCTCAAGCTCACCAGCAATTGCTCGCTGTCCTGGTAAACCAATCGCTTGATGCCAGCCTGGTGCGCAGCTGTTGCCTGGCGATGGCCGCCGTCGATGGTCAAAATCATGCCGGCATCATTGCCAGCATAGACGGTGCCATTGTTGGCGATGGCAATGGTGTCGGTCTCTACGCCGCCGAGGTCGATGTCCTGGAGCAGGTCCCCTGTTGCCAATGACCATTGTTTGAGCGTGCCGTCGTCGCTGGACGATAGCAGCGTCTGGCCGTTGGCGGACCAGGCGATAGAGATCACATCGGCCCTATGGCCTTTGAAGCATTGCCTGAGACAGCCTTTGAAGTCGTATACCCTGACGTGGTGGTCACGTGAGGCAGTGGCAATAAGCGCCTCGGCCGGGTGGAACTGGGCCATTTCTACATCGTCCCCATGGTCGGACAGCACGGAGATGAGCTTCATGCTGGGCACGGACCACAACCTGGCCGTGTGGTCGCTGGAGGCACTGATTAAATAGTTTCCGTCGCTGCTGAAGGACAGCTGGTTGGCCAAGTGGTCATGCCAGGTACGGGCCAGTGCGATTTTTTGGTGGGCATCCCACAAGATCACCTGGTTGTCGTATCCGGCGCTTGCAATGTAGCGACCGCCATGGGTGGCAACGCCGCTGATGGGCGATAGATGGGCAATCATGGGGTTTCCTTCCGGACGGGCGGGACGTCTATTGAATGGCGTGAATGTTTGACCTTGGTTTCTAGGTAGTGGCGATTATCGGCATCGACAAACACCCCGGTAGGGATGCGTGACTCCACGGTAATGCCGGCCATGGTGAGCTGTTTTTGTTTGTCGGGGTTATTGCTGAGCAAGCGGATGGTTTGGATGCCCAGCGCTTCGAGCATGTCAGCGGCGACCTGGTAACTGCGCTCGTCATCTTTATGGCCCAAGGCCCGATTGGCGGCATAGGTATCCAAGCCTTGATCTTGTAATAGGTAGGCTTCGAGTTTTCGATAAAGGCCAATGCCTCGGCCTTCTTGGCGTAAATACAAGAGCAGGCCACCTTCCCTATGCAGGTGTTGCAGTGCTTCCTGGAGCTGGGGGCCGCAGTCGCAGCGTGCGGAGGCCAGCGCGTCGCCCGTGATGCACTCTGAATGCAGGCGCACCAGCGGCGCTTTGGTGTCTGAGCCCTCAAACCGTACCGCGAAGTGCTCGCCGTGATCGCTCAGGTTGCCAAAGCTGATGATTTCGGATCTGGCCTTGTGTCCATTTCCCAGAATGATGGGCACCCGCACAATGCTGCGAACCCGGGGGGTGGCTAAGGCATTTTCTCTGTCTTTTGAAGCGCCGTTTATGCACTGATATGAGTCCATGGTGAATCCCCGTTGGCATCGTATTTGTATACAAGATTAAAGTGAATTTTTAACCGCCGAGGAAGAAAGATACTACGTGCTTATGCCTTAGTCACGGCTTCAGTTGTTTCTGCGGAGAGACAATATTGATAATTTGCTTTTTATTTTATTTTTAAATTATTTAATTGAAGTTATTAATGTTTTTAATTTTATGCGATAAGGCCAAATCTGCGAGTGACGGGTTTTCGTTGATTACTGGAAATTTTGAAGTATCTAGCGGGTTATAGGGTTCTGGCGGATATATTGGGGAGATTTTTGGGCTTGGTGGTGTTACATCCCCAGGCTGGGTTGTTTGCAAGCGTTGCTGCAATGGCTGGCGCTAACGCTGGGGCCGCGATGCATGCCGGCGCCACCCGCCGCCTGGTCCACCGCAGGCAGGGCGACGCGTGGCGGTTGTGGCGCAGCCTTGCCCATGCGGTGTGGCAGCTGCTCACCCATCCAAGACGGCGTGCAGGAGCTTCTGAGGTGAGCGAGCCCACGTGCGCAGGGGCTTACGGGAGGAGATACGCCCCGCAGAAATGGGCGCTTTTTCCAGTCCTGCAAAACCGGTGCGGCCCGTCCTACGGCTATCGGACGGCGATGACTACCCGGCTGGACCGCGCCGCTGTTTAGCATTGAACCCAAGGCCGAGACATGGCGGTAGTGCTCTCACCGGCACCCCGCATCGGCCCCTTTGCAATCCCGCTTTCCAACACAGGAGAACCCTATGAATACGATCAACACAGCATCGAGCGTGATCTCTTCGGACAAGGTGCAAGGCACCAAGGTGTACAACCCCAATGGCGACAAGCTGGGCTCGGTGGAAAGCCTGCTGCTGGACAAGCTCACGGGCAAAGTCCGCTATGCGGTGATGGAGTTTGGCGGCTTTTTGGGCATGGGCACCGATGTGTACCCGCTCCCTTGGGAAACGCTGAAGTACGACACCGGCCTGGGCGGTTATGTCGTGTCGCTCACCAAGGAGCAGCTGGAAGGCGCGCCGCGCTATGCGCGTGAGACGACGCAGGACTATAACGACGAGTACGGCCGCAAGGTGAACGAATACTACGGCGTCCCTTGGATCTAACGTGGCGGGGCTAATACAGGCCCTGATACTTCGTTGCGCAACCTTGCCGTACTTGCAGTACTGTCTGCGGTTGCGCGCCTCGTCTCAGAACCTGTCTTAGCCCCTTGAATGGGTCGGCTGTTGATTTAAGCCTCCAAGAAAGCAGCCCGCTGGTTCAGCGGGCTGCTTTTTTACTGGCTAATCGTTGGGGTTGTTCTATCAGCACTTCGAATGCATATGCGCATAGTTGGTGACGCCTGATTCGGGGCTGTCTTAGTCTCATTTTCGGTTTGCTGGTGCGTGTTACCGGCTCATCGACCTCGTGCTGTATCCAGCGCTTGGTTTATTTTTTCCGCTTACAGAACCACAGGCAGCCTCACAGTGAATGTGGTGCCGGAATCTGAACAAGATAGCACTGTCAGGCTTCCCTGGTGGGCTGCGACGATCTGCTTGCAGATGCTCAGGCCCAGCCCCATGCTGGTGGCGGCAGACTTGGGGCCCTGGAAGTAGGGATCGAACATCTGGGCCATCACGTCGTCCGGCACCAGAGGTCCTTGGTTGTTGACCAGAATGACGATGTCTTGTCCTTCCACGCTGCCTGTGATCCGTATCGGCAAGTCCGGTGCACCGTAGGCAACAGCGTTTCCTAGCAGGTTGGACAGGAGTTGTTGAATGCGTGGGGTGTCGACACGTACCGCCACTGGTAGCTGAAGCGATGCAATGATGTCATGGCGGGGATGCGCTTCTACGAACTCATTGATCACTGTTTGTAAAGCCGCCGAGAGGCTTTCCGTGGGTTCAGTGGCAATGGATATTTCGTGGCCGGCCCGGCCTTTGGCGTAATCGACCAGATCATCTATGAGCTTGCTCATGCGGCGAGCGCTGGTAGCGATGCGCTCTCCGAGCTTCGCCGCTTTGGGCTCGTCGCCCCGTGAGAGCATCTTTGCGCCCATCGTGATCGCCTGCAAAGGGTTGCGTAGATCGTGGGCGACAACGGCCAGGAACACCTCGCGGGCGTTGCCCGTCTCTTTAAAGCTCTGAATCTCGTTGCTCAGCTGCTGGGATATCAGCTGGTCTTGAAGAAGCTTGCCGAGAATACCGGCGCACGCGGTACAAATCGCTCGGTTTTTCTCGCTCGTGATGGGCCTGGGCTCTGCGTCCAAGGCAAACAAATTGCCGAAATAGCTGCCATCTGTGAGCAGAATCGGTTCGCTGATGTAGGCGCGAAATCCGTAGAGCTTGGGCGTTCTATGGTCGCGAAAAACAGGGTGGTCCAGGGCATCATCAAATGCAATCCCGAGCTGGGATTGCATGACGTCCTTGCACAGGGTGCTGTACACATCCAGTTCATCACCGGCCTTCATGCCGAGCCCCATGTCGTCCACCACAGCGCATGCACGCCACATGTTGGAGCGAACCCAGGCCATGCCGACCAGACCCATGCCAGTCTGGGCTTTCACGATTTCAAGAATGTAGTGTGCGGCCCTGGAATTCGTCGCAGTGAGGACGCTCTGGTCGATGTCAGCTGGGGTGTTGATGGCGTCTCTCCTGCCTGTGCGCGGCAGTATAGCAAAAGGCCTGGGCCCGCGAGAGCCCGATATCGAATGACCGCAATGGGGTGAATTCACTGTCGCGAGCTGCCATCGCAGCCATGGCGGCTCCTCTGTTCAGGTCTTGGCGATCTTTTCAAGGGCCTGGCAATGCTGCGATGCACTGCGCTCACTGATGCTGCCGATGCCATCGGTCTTCCAGGGCGCCAATTTGCCAGATCCATGACACGAAGCAAGGGGTAGCGCAGATGTTCTCAGACCCCCTCGACAAAGCAGCCCGCTGGTTATTCAGCGGGCTTTGTGGTTGTGCGCTTAGAAATCGTACTTGGCGGTCAGCGTGAACTTGCGCGGCGCGCCGTAGTAGATCTGGCTGCCGGCAAAGTCGAAGTAGGTTTTGTCGAACAGGTTGTTGATGTTGAGCTGCAGCGACAGCTGGCGCGAGATGTCGTAGCTGGCCATCAGGCTGGCGACGGTGATGGAGCCCTGGTCGCGGCGCGCCTCCACATCGGTGGAGGTGGTCGTGGTCGCATAGGTGGCGTCGCGCCAGGTCAGGCCCCCGCCGACCTTGAGGGCGCTCCAGTTGCCCCGCAGGCGGTAGCTGGTGTAGAGGTGTGCCATGTTGTTGGGGCGCTGCGACTGCAGGCGCGCGTCATCGGCCGCGCGGGCATCGGCCCGGGCAAAGCCGGCGATCAGCTGCCAGCCCCGGGCCAGCTCGCCGGAGACCTCGGCCTCAAAGCCCTTGCTGGTGACACCTTTCTCGCCCCGGTAGGCGGGGTTGCCGGTGCCGCCAATCATGTTGTCGCCGTCTTGCACGGCAACATTGTCCTGGGCGATGCGGAACACGGCCAGGGACGCATTGACCTTGCCATCGAGAAACGCGGCCTTGATGCCGGCCTCGTAGGCTTTGCCAGTCACAGGGTCCAGGTAGCGGCCCTGCGTGTCCTGGTAGTTTTGCGGCTGGAAGATATCGGTATAGCTGGCGTAGACGGTGTAGGTAGCGTTCAGGTCATACAGCAACCCAGCGTAGGGCGTGAAGACCTTGTGCTTGCGCGTTTCCGTCAGGCTCTGGCTTTCCCAGCGGGATTCGCGCCCGCCTACGATGAGCTTGAGGTCATCGGCCAGCGACAGGCGCAGCGCGCCGTAGACGGCGGTCTGGCGCGTGCGGTCATCGCCCAGCGGGCGGAAGGCGCCCCAGACCGGCTCGGGGTAGGAGCCATCCCAGTCAAAGATATTGCCCACGGGGGTGGCGGTGTAGGCATGGTTGCCGTAGGCGTAGTTGGACTGGCTGCCGGTCAAGCCCAGCACCGCCTCATGCTTGCGGCCGAGCAGCTCAAAAGGCCCGGTGGCCTGCAGGCTGCCGCTGTTTTGCGCAAAGCTCTGGCGCGAGTAATTGGGGTAGGGGCCCAGGCCCAGGCCGGTGTTCCTGTCGGGCTCGCTCAGCAGGTAAAAGAGCTTGGAGGTGTAGTCGGCATCGAGGCGGCTGGCGTTGGCCTTGATGGACCAGCCATTGTCAAAGCGGTGCTCGAGCCCGGCGTAGGTGGTGCGGCTGGTAGTGTTCCACTCGGTCCAATCGGCGCCAATGCTGAACGAGCGCGGCCAGTGCGTGGCGCTGCCATCCTGGTAGACCATGGGCAGGCCGCCCCAGGTGACGCCGGTGGGGCGCTTGGCCTGGTGCTCCAGGCCGATCCAGGCGGTGGTGTTAGGCGTCAAATCGGCCTCGGCGGTGGCGAGCAACGCGCGGTTGCGCGTGTGGTAGCGGTCCAGGTGCGAGTCGCGCTCATCGGCCATTGCGGCCACACGGGCGCGGATGCGGCCGTCGTCGGTCAGCGGCGTGCTCAGGTCCAGGGTGGCGCGGCGCTCGTTCCAGGAGCCCAGGCTGGCGCTGGCCGAGCCAGTGAAGGTCTTGCTGCTGGCGCGTTTGCGCACCAGGTTGACGGAAGCACCGGGGTTGCCAGCGCCGGTCATCAGGCCCGTTGCTCCACGCACCACCTCGATGCGGTCGTACAGAATCGGGTCGAGCATCGAGGCGCCAAAAAAATCATTGGCGACATAGGTGGGCACGCCGTCGTACTGGTAGTTGTCGATGTAGAAGCCCCGGGCGTCCAGATCGGTGCGGTCGCTGTCCGAGCTGATCGCCGAGATGCCGGTGATATGGCGCGCGGCCTCGCCAATGCTGGTGATGCCCTGGTCCTCGATCTGCTGGCGCGTGAGCACGCTGACCGATTGCGGCGTCTCGCGCGGCGACAGCTGCAGGCCGGTGGCGGCTGCCGTGCTGCGGATGGTGTAGCTGCCGGTGCCTTCGGTGGTGGCACTGCGCTCGGCTTGGGCGGTCACGCGCAGCTCCGGCAAGGTGATGCTGGGCGCGCCTTGTGCAGCGGCAGCCGGAGCTGCGGCAGCCGCTGCTGCGGTGGGTGCCACACGGCGCACCACATAGCTGCCACTGGCATCGCGCTGGGCCTGCAGCGGCAAGCCCGCCAGCAGGCTGCCCAGCGCCTGGCCCACATCGGCGGCGCGCTGCACGCCGGGGCTGCGCAGGCCGGCAACGGTATCGGGCGCGAACGAGATCAAGGTGCCCGATTCCTGCCCCAGGCGGTTGAGCGCCGCAGCCAGCGGGCCGGCGGGGATGGAGTAGCTGCGCGCTGCGGGGGGGCTGGCCGGCTGCTGCGCCTGCGCATGCGCAGAGCTGGGTGCCAGCGCGGCAAGGCTGGTGCAGGCGGCCAGGCCCAGGCACAGCAGATGGGCGCAAAGCGCGGTGCCACGGGGCGTGGCGGGGGCAGAGAAGCGAGTGCGGTACATGCGAATAGGTCCCGAGTTTGACAAGCTGGTGGCAGCGCGCCGCCATGGTTTATGCGGCGCTTGTGCAGGGCTTGACACGCGGGCTGGGCCAATTGGCCACCTTTTTTTGGAATGCGTTGCGGGGGGGCCTGGCAGATCAGCTTTTATCCACCGTGACCCACCAGCGCGTGCGGGTGGTAATGCGCAGCGGCAAGCTGCGGCTGAGCGCGGCCAACACGCGGTCCGTATCCAGCAGCGGGTAGCTGCCCGATATGCGCAGCGCGGCGGCCTCTGGGGTGCAGTGCAAGCGGCCGGGGCGGTAGCGGGCCAGCTCGGCGATAAAGTCGCCCAGGCGCATATCGTTGGCCACCAGCATGCCCTGGGTCCAGGCCAGGTCGGCAGCGGTGGCGGCGGCCTCGCGCCGCAATTGGTGGGCGGCGATGCGGCCTTGCTCGCCTGCAGCCAGGCGCAGGGTCTGGCTCGTATCGTTGCGCAATTGCAGCTCTACCTGGCCTTCTTGCACCTGCACCAGCGTGTCGTCCGCGTACTGGCGTACGCTAAAGCGCGTGCCAATGGCACGGGCCCAGCCCTGGCTGCTGCGCACACGCAAGGGGCGGGCCTGGCCGGTCGCAGGGTCGGGGCTGGGGTCGGCAGCGCTCTCGATCTGGATCTCCCCGGCGCGCAGCACAATCAGCCGCTCGCTGCTGCTGTAGCGCAAGTCCACGGCCGTAGCGGTATTGAGCAGCAGTCGCGTGCCATCGGCCAAAACCGTGCGCTGCTGCTCACCGGTGGCGGTTGAAAGATCGGCGCTGGCGCTGAGCCAGGCCTGTTCACCCAGCGGGCTGTGGCCCAGGGCCAGCAGGCCGCCGGCACCGGCGCCCAGCATCACCGCCAGGCGCACCGCGTGGCGGCGCGACAGCGCGGGGGAGGCGAGGGTCTGCACTGCCACTGCCGTGGGCACGCCACGCAACTGGCCATCGATCTGCGCCATGCGCTGCCAGGCCTGGGCATGGAGCGGGTCGGCATCGAGCCAGCTTTGCCACTGCTGGCGCTTGCGGCGGGCAGCGGCGCTGTCGCCGGGCTCCAGATCGAGCAGCCAGCGCACGGCGGCTTGGGCAACGGCGGGGGGGATGGCAGCGGGCAGCGCGCCTGGCATGGCCTGCGCGCCTAGCGGCAGGCCGCTGGGCAGGGGATCGGGCGCGGCCATCTCAGGGCTGGTCCGCAAAATAGCAGCGCTCGGCCGCTGCGGCCAGGTGGCGGCGCACGCTGGTGCGCGATATGCCCAGCTGCTGGGCAATCTCTTCTTGTGTCAGGTCCTCCAGCCGCCACAGCAAAAAGGCCTTGCGGGCGACCACGGGCAGGCCGCCGAGCAGGCGGTCAATGGCGACCAGGGTCTCGAGCACCATCAGCTGTGCGTCGGGCGGCGGGGCCACCGGCTCGGGCAGCAGCGCAAGCGCATCGAGGTAGGCGCGCTCGATCTGGCGGCGGCGCAGGTGGTTGGACAGCAGGCGCTGCGCAATGGTGGTGAGGTAGGCGCGCGGCTCCAGCAGTGCCTGGAGTTGCGGGCGCTGGGTGCCCAGCACCCGCACAAAGGTGTTTTGCGCCAGATCGGCCGCATCCCAGGCGCAGCCGAGCTTGCGCCGCAGCCGGGCGACCAGCCAGCTGTGGTGCGCCTCGTACAGGGCATGCACCGGGTCGACAGAGGGTGAGGGCGGAATGCCGGGGCCTGGGTGCATGGTGTGGGAAGTGAGGCGATGAGAATGGTTCTTATTATATGTAAACAGTAGTCAAATATGGATAATGCGATTCATTCGCGTTATTGCATTGCGCCATTGCTGCACCATCGCTGCGATCCCTGTCTGGCCGCTGCCGTGCTGGCGCTGGTGGGCGGCGGTTGGCTGGGCTGGTCGCACTGGCGCAGCCAGCCGCTGTTTAGCGAGCACTACGCCACCGTGCGTGGCCAAGCGCTGCAGGTGCGGCTGCCCGATGGCTCGCAGATGCTGCTCGACGCCGCATCGCAGGCGCAGGTGCAGCTGTTCCGGGGCCGGCGCGAAGTGCGCTTGCTCGAGGGCCAGGCGCTGTTCCATGCCAGTGCCGATGCGCAGCGCCCGTTTGAGGTGCGGGCGGGGCACACGCTGGTAACGGTGCTGGGCACCAGATTCTCGGTACGCCATACCCGCGCCGGGCTGGATGCGGGCCAGACGGTGGTCGAGGTCGAATCAGGCCGGGTGCGGGTGGGCGCAAGCGGGTGACGTTGACAAGGGCGGCCAGACCCTGGCCGGGCCGGCAGCGGTGGAGCTGGTCGCCGGCCAGCGGGTGACCGCGCAGGCCGAGGGCAGTCTGGCAGCGCCGCAGACCTTGGCAGTGGGCAATGTCGCTGCCTGGCGCAATGGTCGGGTGAATTTTCAGGACGCACCGCTGGCGCAGGCACTGGCCGAGTTTGAGCGCTATGGCGATACCCGCCTGGTGGTGCGCGACCCGGCCGTCGCTGCGATGCGCATGGGCGGCAGCTTTAAGCTGCGCGAGGCGACCAGCTTTGCCCAGGCGCTGCCGCTGCTGCTGCCGGTGCGGCTCAAGACCGAGGGCGGGGTGACGGAGATTGTGAAGGCGCGTTGAGGTGGGAGCGCAGGGCTAGCTTGCAAGGCCATGGGCTGGTTCCGCGGCAACAGAACAAGCGGTACCGTGGTTTTCCCAAGCATGGCCAACATGCGATCGGCACCGCCCCCCAAGGCGCCTCACTTCAGTTCGACCGTGCGGGCGTCCGGTGGGCCGCCACCCGGTGGACCCCCACCCGATGGACCGCCACCTGGCGGGCTTGCCCCATCGCATGTTGGCGATCCAGGTCGCAGGCGCTGCCAACCATTGTCTCGGCCTTCCCGCGCGGCATGCAGCGCGCGCGAAGCGTTGAAAAATTCGCCATAGGTGACGGCAAGGTGCGCTGCGCAGACATGGAAAAAGCCCACCGAGGTGGGCTTTGAGCGCGATCTACATCGCAGCTGGGGTTGCTGCAACCGTGGTCACTTGGGCTGGGTGTTGGGTTGCTTGCTGTCCTGCTGCTTCTGGCCAGGATTTTGTTGTTCCTGCTGACCAGGTTTTTTTTGGTCTTGGCCCGGTTGCTTCTGGCCCGAGTTGGGTTGTTGCTGAGACATGGTGATTCCTTCAATCAAATGGTTGACAAGGTGCTTCTGTCGCTAGCGGGAGCGCCTCTCGTTTTCAGTGTTTTGACGATGCATTGCACTGGTCATCAGTGTGGGTGGTCCAGTTCTCTCCAGACGTAGGACGGTGAGGCTCTTACATCGTGATTTGTACACGCCACATCTGTCACAACAAAAGGGGGGTGAGCGATGTTATTTCCTGCGGCGTGCTGTTTAAGGCCATTAAAAGGAGTAGCTTGTTTACAGGCGACTCAACCTGAATTGCCCTTATGAGACCGGAGGTCTATATGTTTTCACTTGTCCGTCACCAGCGAAACATGGAATTTTGGCGTGATATGCGCAACTTCTTTCTGTTGCCGCAGGACCCATTTTCCTCGTTGTCGGTGGAAGTAAAAAGCCCACAAAAACAGCAGCCAAAAGACGAGCGCGCTCGGAGCAAAAAACGCAAGTAGGCCTGCTTGTCGTTTCAGAAATCGCCATTGAGGCGGTTTTGATGTCCGAGCAATCGGCGAGCACCCTGGCGAAAACGGGGTAAATCAAAGCACCGCTAGTCGGTGCTTTGTTTTTTGCGGCAATCCCCGCCCCGGCGGGCGGGGGCACTGCCGGCAAAGACCTGAGCTGTGTCGCAGATACCGGGACGGCCCCTTCGCTTCAAACGTAAGTGTTTGCTGTTTGCGGTTTAAGGTCTTTAAAAGCGGTAGTGTGGCAATAGGCGATCCATCCTGATTAGCCACCATAGACCGGAGGTCTATATGTCTTTTATAGATAAAACCATTTTCAATATACGCGCAAGAACGCAAGTGCCTGTTGCCGACGTAGATAGCCGTGATGCCTCTGATGACGACTACATATTCCACCAGCCCTTTCGCACCATGGCTGAGCCGCCAGAGCCATTGACCAAAAAAATCTATATCACCAAAGTCGTGCGCCTTTTGCAGCAGGCGGCTGTCAATAAGCCAGCGGCCTGATCACTGAAGGAGATCACTATGTTTGTATTTCCACTGTGGGTTAAGGGGTCATTTTGGTCCAGCTTGAAAAGCTGGGCTTTTCCATGGATACCCATTCCGCTGCCGATCGAGAAAGCAGAAACGCATCTGCATACGCAAAATGTGCAAGAGCAGGAGCAAGAACAAAAAATTAACCGAGATGCCTAAGCTTTCAGAAATGGTGTTCGCGAGCCATGAATGGCAAGCCATTTGAACCTCACCCCATAGGTTGGCCCGCTCTGACTTGATGGGGTGCTTCTTTTGCGCGAAGTATGACTTTTAGCATCGCTTGCATACATCAAAAGCCGGTGAGGGCGGGGCCAGAATGCATCCACGGTGCTGCCTGACCTACCGCTCGCTTCGGCCAATCCGCCTGCCCGCCAGCCTGCGTAGCCACACACTCCTGGGCTTTGAGCGTGCATACCGTGCGCATATCTGCAAGGTCGATGAGAACCTGCAGACCTCAAGGCGCTGCCGCCCCACAAAAAATAATCCAAATTTTTTCCCGACCGACCTGAGGGTTCTGCCCACCCGTGCGACTCCATGGGTAGTGCTGGCTATTTCCAGGCAGTTGGAGACCTTGTTTATGCGGCAGTCGCGCAGTGTTTTTGCACCCCGGGCCTTGGCCCTGTCTTTGTTCGTGGCGGAGGCCATTCCCGCTGGGGCGCAGGCCCAGGCCGATGCCCCGGCCCAGGTGGCCATTGCCGCCCAGCCTTTGGGGCAGGCGCTCCATACCTTGGCCCAGCAAACGGGGCTGCAGCTGTTGTATGCCCCGGCCGTGGTGGCGGGCAAGCACGGGCCGGCGGTATCGGGCAGCATGGCGCCACGCCAGGCGCTGGCGCAATTGCTGGCAGGCAGTGGCTTGGTGGTGGTGCCCCAGGGGCGGGCCCTGGTGATCAAACCGGCCGAGGCGGCCGTGCCGCAGAGCGGGGCCGAGACCACGTTGGTGCCGGTGACAGTGCAGGCCGATGCGCTGCGCGAGAGCGCCTCGGGGCCCGTGGGCGGTTTGGTGGCCCGGCGCAGTGCGACGGCGACCAAGACCGATACGCCGCTGTCGGAGACGCCCATGTCGGTGACGGTGGTGCCGCGCGAGCAGATCGTGGCCCCGGGGCGCTGATTCGCTGGACCAGGCGCTAGAGTACTCGGCGGGCATCATGCCGCTGCAGGGCGGGGCGATGCGCCATATCGGCACGGGCTTTACCGTGCGCGGCTTCAATGTGACCGGGGCGGCGCCACTGTACCTGAACGGCGCGCGCTTTCCCATCAACTCGCTGAGCGGGGCAGTGGAGCCCTATGCCTATGAGCGGGTGGAGGTGCTCAAGGGCCCGGCCTCGATCCTCTATGGGCAGGCAGCGCCGGGCGGCGTCTTCAACCTGGTGAGCAAGCGCCCCACCGATGCGCCGCTGCGCGAGGTGGAGCTGGAGCTGGGCAGCTGGAACAAGAAGCAGATCGCGGCCGATGTGAGCGACCAACTGACCGAGGACGGGCGCATGCGCTACCGTCTGACCGCGCTGGCGCGCGATGCGGACGGCATGATCGACGAGATGCGCAATGACCGCCTGTCGCTGCCGGGCCTGAGCCTGGGCGCCGGTGTGCGCCATGTCGGCTGGCAAGAGATAGACCGCATGCGCATGCCCACCTACACCTTGCTGGATGCTGCTGTGCGCTACCAGTACCAGCAGTGGCAGTTGGCGTTGAATGTGAAGAACCTGGCCAACAAGACCTACCTGTCGGCCTGCACCGGCGTCTGCCTGTACGGCGATGCGCGCAATGTGACGTTGACGGCGCGGGTGAATTGGTAAATGGGAGGAGGGCAGCGGCGCGGGCATGGCGCTGCTGCAGCTGCCGACTGCTGTAGCCCCAGCCCAAAGACAAAAGGCGTGGACCCGAGGGTACCACGCCTTTTTTATCGCTGCCACCGCCCATCTGCTGCGGCATCTGCTTCAGTACACATCGCGCCGGTACCGCCCCTCGTCGATCAAGGCGTTCAGCCCTTCTTCGCCGAGCAGCTCGGTCAGCGCCTCATCCACACCGGTGGCCATGCCGTCATAGCTGCCGCAGACGTAGATGACGGCGCCCCGGGCCAGCCAGGCCTGGAGCGGCTCGGCGGCGGCACGCAAAGCATCTTGCACATAGCGGTGCGGGCCTTGGCCGGGGGCCAGGTTGCTGGCATCGCGGGCGTCGCGCGAGTAGGCGTAGTCGGCGCGTGCGATCTGGCCATGGGCCTGCCAGACGCAGATCTCGTCTTCGGCATAGGAGTCGTGCGCGCGGCGGCGTTCACCAAAGATCAGCCAGTTGTCAAACTGGCCCTGGGCGATGCGCTGGCACAGATGGCCGCGCAGGCCGGCGTAACCCGAGCCATTGCCCATAAAGATGGCGGGCCGCGCATCACCGACCAGCGGCGCAAAGCCGGGGTTGTCGACCAGGCGCAGTGCAATGCTGCTGCCCAGCGCCGCATGTGCGGTGAGCCAGCCCGAGGCCAAGCCCAGCTGCGGAGCGGCGCCTGGCTGCTCGCGCAGCGTTTGGCGTACATAGAGGCGCATGCGGCCATCGGCGGGCAACGAGGCCAGCGAGTAGCTGCGCGGGGCGAGCGGGTGGAGCTGGTCGGCCACGGCCTGGGCCGATGTGGCGGGGGCCGAGAGCGTGGGCAGCTCGCAGGCGCTCAGTGCATCGCGCAAGCTGCTGGCGCTGCCGCGCCACTGCACGGCGGCGCTGCCATCGAGCTGATGCGCCTGCAGCCAGGCATCGACCTGGGCGGGCGCCTGCTGGGCCTTGACCTCGACCAGGCCACCGGCCTGCCACTGCAGCGCTTGCTCAGGCGCAAAGCCCAGCTCCACCTGGTAGAGCGGCTGGCCGCTGCTGCCGGGGTTGAGGTGGTGGCGGCTGAGCAACTGAGCGGGTGCAAAGACGGCGTCGGGTGCGTCGGAATCGGCCACGCTGGCAGCGGTGTTGACTGCCACAGTGGCGGGTTCCGCGTTCACGCCCCAGTGCGCAGCCAGTGCCTTCAGCCAGGCTTGCCATGCGGCGTCGTCCTCGGCATCCATGGTGATGGGGGCAAACACGGGCTGGGCCCCCAGGCGCTCGAGCTGCGCGGCCAGCGCCAGGCCAAAGCCGCAGAACTGGCCGTACTGGCGGTCACCCAGCGCCAGCATGCCAAAGCGCTGGTGGGCCAGCGGCGTGCCTTGCGTTTGCTGCAACAGGCGCGCCAGGCGGCGGGCGCTGTCGGGCGGCTGGCCTTCGCCAAAGGTGCTGGCCACCCACAGCAGCTGCCTATGCGGCTGCAGCTGGACCATATCCAGGCTGGCGGCGGGCAGCAGCTGTGCGGCCAGGCCCGCGCTGCGCAGGCGCGCGACGGTGCGCACCGCCAGCTGCTGGGCATGGCCGGCCTGGCTGGCGTAGACCACGGCCATGCTGGCGCCGGTGTTGGCGCCCCTAGTTGGTCCTGCCTGCGGGCCATCGCCCGCCAGCAGCGCGCGCTGGGCCTTGGCGGCGGCGCGGGAGCTGCGGCGCCTCTCCAGGTAGAGCAGCCAGCCGGTAATCGCAAACAGCGGCATCATCAGTGCCGCGACGGTGATGATGATGCGGCCCGTCAGCCCAAAATAGGTGCCGGTGTGCAGCGGGTAGATGGCAGCCAGCGCGCGGCGGCCGGCGGGCAGATCGGCAAAGCGGTCGTCGCGCTGCACGCTGCCATCGAGGCTCAGGCTGAGCTGGTTGCGCGCGCGGTCATGCGGGGCGCCGGCGCCCCACCAGCTGAACTGCACAGGCTGGTCGGCGCGCTGGGGCAGGCGCATTTGCGCAAACTGCCAGCCGCTGGCCAGCTGTGTAAAGCTTTGCCAGGCCGGCTCCAGCGTAGCGGGCTCGATCTGCAGCGGCGGCGCCTTGCGGGCGGCCTCTTGCGCGGCCGATTGCTCGGCCCGGGCCGCTGCGCGGGAGGGCGCGCCCATCCAGCGGTCCACCGGGGCGCGCACCGCATCAAAGGCCCAGTACATGCCGGTCAGGGTCAGCATCACATAGACGACCAGCACCCAGGTGCCAGCCACCGAGTGCAGGCCCCACAAAAACGGCCGGCCCTTGCGCCGCACATTGAAGGTGAGCCAGCTGCGCCAGGACAGCGGCTTGGCCGGCCAGCGCAGGTACAGGCCCGAGATGGACAGCAGCAGCAGGCACAGCGAGAGGCTGCCCGTTATTGGCTTGCCATCGTCGCGCGGCAGCAGCAGCCAGCGGTGCAGGCGCTCGTTCCATTCAAAAAACTCGCGGCCGCTTTGCGCCGGCAGCTGGGCGCCGGTGTAGGGGTGGAGGTAGACGCTCTGGCCCCGGCGCTCACCTTTTTCGGGCGCAAAGGCCAACTGGGCGCTGCGCCCGGGCTCGGCATACAAGGTGATGCGGTCGATACGGCGCTGCTCACCGCTGGCCCGCACTGCCGCCAGCAACTGGGGCGGTGTCAGCGCCGGGCTTGGCTGCACCGGCACGCTGGCGGTCCCCGGGTTGGCCCAGTCCAGCACCTCGTCCTGGAAGGAATAGGTGGCGCCGGTGAGGCCAATGACGATCAGCACGGTGCCCGCAGTAATGCCGATCAGCCAATGGATCTGGAACCAGATATTTTTAAAACTCCACATGCTTGTCTTTGTTGTCTTTTGATACTGTCGGACTGCTCAAGCTTAAAAATCCACGACCGCGCGCAGCACGGCCTGGCGGCGCTCACCCAGCGACACATAGACGGGGCTGCCCGAGGAGCTGACATAGTTCTTGTCGAACAGGTTCTTGATGTTGAGCTGCAGCTTGACCATGCGGCCGCTCCAGGGGCGCTCCCAGCTGACAAAGCTGTCGGCGACGGTGTAGCCGGCGTTATTGAAGCTGTTGGCGGCATCGCCTGCGCGGAGGCCCACATGGCGCAGGCCGGCGCCGACACGCCAGCGGCCACTGCTGCTGGCTGCAAAATCATAGGCGGCAAAGAGCGAGGCGGTGTGGCGCGCCACATTGGCCAGGCGGTTGTCCTGGTATTGCGGGTCGTCGGTCACCGCGGCATCGGTGTAGGCATAGGTGCCAATCAGCTGCCACTGCTTGCCCAGGCGGCCAGCGGCATCGAGCTCCAGGCCGCGCGAGCGGGCACCGCCCACGGCGCGGGCATAGCTTTGGCCGTCGATGGTCTCGTTCACCACCACATTGCGCTTGCGGATGTCGTAGAGCGCAGCGGTGGCGGTGATGCCGGCCGGCGACTCCCACTTGGTGCCCAGCTCCCAGGCCTTGGCGGTCTCGGGCGGCAGGGTGCCGATGACGCTGCCAATGCTGCTTTGCGGCTTGAAGGATTCGCTGTAGCTGCCGTAGATGGACCATTCGGTACTGGGCTGCCAGACCAGGCCAGCGCGCGGCACGAACTTGCTGCCATCCGATTCGCTGCCCACCACAAAGGGCCGGCCCTTGCCCGCGATCTGGTCGTAGTGCTGCCAGCGCCCGGCCAGCTGCAGCAGCCACTGGGGCGAGAGGCGGATCGAATCCTGCGCAAACAGCGCCTGCTGGCGGATCTTGTCGCTCTGGGCGCTTTGCGCCTCGTCGATCGTGGTGGCATTGGGCAGGTTGCCGTAAACCGGGTCGTAGACATTGAAGCCGCCGCTGTTGCTGCCCCGAATGATGTCGCGGCGGAAGATATTGCTGTCTTCGGCGTCGAACCCGGCCAGGATCTCATGCGTCATGCCGCCCGCCTGCAGCTTGCCTTCCAGGTTGATCTGGCCGACATGCTGCTGGCTCAATGCCCCGCGCGTGCCATCGGGCCGGCGCGTGAGGATGCCGGTTGTGGGGTTGAGCGACACCGGCCGGGCCTGGTAGTCGTCATAGCGGTTGCGGTTGTAGCTGTAGGCGGCGTTGAGCTTCAACTGGCTATTGAGGCTGTGCTGGGCCTGCACGGTGAAAAAATCCGAATCGCCCAAGGTGCGGTTGTAGGCCTCGTCCAGGCGCTCGCGGCGGTCGATGGCCACAGGCCGGCCGGTGCGGCTGTCGATCACGGTGCCCCGGTCAAAGGGCTGCTCGTAGTTGGTGTGCTCGTAGGACATGCGCACATAGGTGTCGCGCCCATACCAGGCCAGCGACGGGGCGATGACGGTCTGGCGGTTCTTGCCAAAGTTGCGCCAGTAGTCGACATCGCTGGTATCGGCGATGAAGCGGTAGGCCAGGCCCTGCTCGCCGATGGGGCCTGTCAGATCGAGCGAGGCACCGCCGCCGCCATAGCTCGACAGCGAGGCGCCCACCTGGCCGGCAAAGCTGAGCTGGGGCTTTTTGGTGACCATATTGATCACGCCGCCCGGGTCCATTGTGCCGTAGAGCACCGAGCTGGGGCCCTTGAGCACCTCGACCCGCTCGGTCGTGAAGGTGAGGTTGCGCGCCAGCACGGTGCGGATGCCATCGCGCAGGATGGAGCCATCGCGGTTGAAGCCAAAGCCGCGCTTGATCACCGCATCCTGCGTGCCGCCCAGGGTATTGGCCTGGGTGATGCCGCTGACGTTGTAGAGCGCCTCGTCGATGGAGCGCACCTGCTGGTCCTGCAGCACCTGGGCGGGCACCACGGCAATGGCCTGGGGCACATCGCGCAGCGCGGCATCGCTGCGGGTGGCGGTGGTGGCGCGCTTGGGCTGGTAGCCCACTTCCTGCGCTTTTTCTTGCACGATGACCTGGGGCAGCACGGCTTCAGCGGCCGGAGCGGTGGTGGCGCTGGTGGCCGTATCCGACGCGGTTTGTGCCACGGCGGGCCAGGCGGCAATCGCCAGCGCGATGCTGCTCAGGCAGGTCAGCGGGTGGAAGGGGGCGGAGCGGGCGGAGCGGGCGGTGGTGCGAGAAGGGGTCATCAGAGGGTCACAAAACAGGCGAAGCCATCGGCAAAAAAGACCCGCATCAGGTGTTGCGGGTCTTGTGTTACGAAGGCGGGTAATAGGTGGATCAGAACGCGTAGCGGCCCTGGACGTAGAAGGTGCGCGGCGCGCCCACCATGCGGCCGGGGTTGCCGTCGACATTGCGCGTGTAGTAGCGGTGGTCGGCGATATTGTTCACGCCGACCATGATTTCGCTGCCCTTGTACTGCGGCACCTTCCAGTTGACCTGGGCGTTCCACAGGCGAAAGCCCGGGATGCGGCCCACATTGGCATTGGCCGATTCGGCCTCGGTGTTGGCCAGGTCCGAGTACTGCTTGCTCTGGTGCGTGCTCGACAGGTTAAAGCCCCAGGCATTGCGCTCATAGCGCACACCCACGGTGTCGGTGTTGCGCGCGTAGAAAGGCACATCGAGCCCGGCGGTGGTGCCGGATTTCTGGATCGCCTTGGTGTAGGTGTAGTTGCCATACACCGTGGTGCCTGCCAGAGCGCTGGCCTTGTCAAAGCTGTACTCCAGCGCCAGCTCCAGGCCCTGGTGCTTGGTGGCACCAATATTGGCAAAGGTGACGGGCACGACGCCGGGCGTCTGCAGGATCTGGTTGTCAAAGCGCAGGTCAAACACCGTGGCCTCGGCGCGCCACTGCTTGTCTTGCCAGCGGGCGCCGAGCTCCTTGGTCTTGGCCACTTCGGGGCGCAGTGGGTTGGCCGCCGTTTGCGAGTTCAGCTGGATGTTCTGCACCGGGCCGAACGAGGTGGTGTAGTTGGCAAACAGCGTGAGGGCCGGGTTGACCAGGTAGGACACGCTGACCGAGGGCAGCCACTTGTTGTTGCGCGTGTCAAAGCTTTGCGCGCCACTCCGGTCATCGCGCTCGGATTGGATGTGCTCAAAGCGCACGCCCGGGGTGATGCGCCAGGCGCCGATGGCGATGCGGTCGTCGATATAGCCGGCATGGGCATCGGTGGCGTTGTCGAACGAGGTAGTAGCGCCCATCACATTGGTGGACAGGTTCAGCAGGCTGCTGTTGTCGTCACCGCGCTCGCGGATATAGCGGTAGCCCACGGTCACATCGTGGGTGCTGCTGCCCAGCGCAAAACGCTGGGTGTAGCGCGGCTCGATGCCTAAGGTCTGGTAGTTGCGCGGCTGGTAGTTGATCTGGGTCTGCGCGGCATTGATCAGGCGGCTCGAGCGCGCGCTGTCGTTGTAGTAGGCGCGGATCTCGAACTCCTGCGTGTCCGAGATGGTGTTGATATAGCCCAGGTCCAGGCCCTTGCGCTCGCCGTCCCAGCTATCGGTGGGGCGGGTGTTCTGGAAGGGGTTGGCGTTGTACTGGGCGACCGTGAGGCCCCCGGGCGTGTTGGAGCGCACATCGTAGTAAGACAGCTTGCCGTAGACCTCGGAGCTGCCCGACAGCGCGTAGCGGAACTTCAGCGCCAGATCGTTCAAACGCTCATCGCTGTCCTTGCGCCATTCGGAGCCCGTCATGCCCGAGTACAGCAGCGCCCAGCCCAGGCCGTTGTCCAGCTGCGAGCCCAGGAAAGTGCTGTAGAGCGTGTTGTTCTCTCCGCCCTTGCCAAAGCCGTTGTAGCGCAGGGTCACGTCGCCGGTGATGTCCTTGCTGGTGGGGATGGCGCGGGTGTTGAAGTTGATGATGCCGCCGACGTTTTGCGGGCCGTAGCGCACCGCGCCGCCGCTGCGCACCACATCGATGGATTCGATATTGGCCAGGCTCACCGGCGCAAACGACAGCTGGGGCTGGCCGTAGGGCGCCACGGCCAGCGGCACGCCATCGAGCAGCACGGTCGAGCGCGGCGAGTAGCGGCCGGTCAGACCGCGCACCCCGATATTGAGCGACACCGCGCTGCCGGCGGTGCCGGAGTTGTCGCTGCTTTGCACGCCGGGGATGCGGCGCATCACATCGCCAATGCTCGACGCACCGCTGTTCTCGATCACGTCCTTGTCGACGATGGTGCGAGCCCCGGCAAAGGTCTTGAGCTGGTTTTGCAGACCGCTGCCCAGCAGATCGCCCGAGACCTGGATGGTCTCCAGGGTGCTCTCTGCCACTGGCGCGTCATCGGCAGCAGGCGCGGCTGCCGTCTGGGCCAGCGCGCTGGCCGCTGGCGCCAGGCTGATCAGGACGGCTGCTGTGATCTGGCTCAGGGCCGGGCGGGGGCCCGATGGCTTGCGCGAAGTGCGGGTGGATGCGGACATGGTGAGGGCAGCAAAAAACGAGGCGGGCACAGCACAACGGCGCCAGTCAGGGGCGCCGCAGCGTGGTTGGCCAGGGGATGAGTGTTAGGAATGAGAACGAATTGTATTTAAAAGCGTGGCGGCTCCTGCAGCTATCGCAGCGCCTGCGGCCTAAAAAGCGGTGATCCAGTGTGAATACCTACTTGTGGGGTGTGTATGTATGTTGCTTTGGGGCAACTACGCGGGGCATCTCCCTACTCGTAGCAGGGTGCCGGGCAGCGCTGGGATGGGGAAACCGCACTGCATCAAACTTGCGTTTAAGCCCGCCATCAGATGGCGGCGGCAGCTGGCTTATGCGGGCATCCAATCGGCCTGCCAGCGCGCCGCCAGGCGCTGGCTCAGCTGCAAGGGGAGGCCACCCTGGTCAAAACCGACGACGGTGATCTGCTCGGCGCAACGGGGGCGCTCGGGCACCTGGGCAAAGCGGCCATCGGTCAGCAGCCAGACATAGGCATGCACGGGGCCCTGGCGGCGGGCGCGCTGCAGCAGGCGCTCGAGCAAGGCAATGGCGCTGGCCAAAGGGCTGCCGCCGCCGCCGCCAATGGGCCGGATCCAGCCCTCGTTCCAGGCCTGGGCCTTGGCCCCTGCCTGGATCACATAGGCGCTGTCGCCGCTAAAGCCCAGCACGCAGAGCCGGTCGCGCTGGCGGTAGGCCTGGTCAGCCAAGGCCTGCAGGTAGCCCTTGGCGCGGGCGAGTTGCTGGCCGCGCAGCATGGAGGCCGAGGTATCAAGCAGCACGCAGTGCATGAGCTGCGCGCCGGCGGGCTGCTTGCGGTAGCGCAGGTGCGGGCGCGCCAACTTGGCCTGGCCTTTGGCGGCCAGGCTGCGGGGCCAGTCAATGCGCTGGCTGGCCGTTGCCAGCAGGCGGCCGGCGCGCTGCGTGCTCTGCGCGCGCCCCAGCTTGGCCTTGCCGGCCAGGCTGGGGCGCGTCAGGCTTTTTTTGCGGTAAAGGGCCGCAGGGCCTTGACGGGCTCGATACCGGTATGGCGCGGCGCGGCCATGCCGCCCCAGCCATCGGGCTGGTTGCGCTCGGCGTTGGGGCTGCTGCTGGCGGTGTCGGCATGGCCGTTTTGGGGCTTGGTCTGTGCCTGGTTTGGCTGTTGCCGCTGCGGTTGTTGATGTAGGTCTTGTTGATCGTTGGCCTGGCCACTGGGCGATGGTGGCTGCGCCGCATCGGCACTGCGGCGGTGGGCCAGCGCCAGCTCGGCCACGGCCTGCACATCGGCCAGGCTGACCTCGGCGTGGCCCGCCAGCGCCGCCTGGGCGCGCGCGGCGCGCAGCATCACCAGGTCGGCGCGCACGCCTTCGGCGCCCGATTGCTGGCACAGCTGCGCCACGGCATCTAAGATGGCCTCGGGCCAGGCCACCTGGGCCAGGTGTTCGCGCGCGGCGGCAATCTGCTCGCGCAACTGGGCTTGGGCCTGTTCATGGCGGGCGCAGAACTGGGCGGGGTCCGCATCAAAGGCCATGCGGGCGCGCACAATGCGCTTGCGCGTGTCCACATCAGGCACATTGGGCAGGCGCACAAACAGGCCAAAGCGGTCCAGCAGCTGCGGGCGCAGCTGGCCTTCTTCGGGGTTCATCGTGCCGATCAGTGCAATGCGCGCGGCATGCTGGTGCGAGACGCCATCGCGCTCGATGCGGTTGGTGCCGCTGGCGCTGACATCGAGCAGCAAGTCCACCAGGCCATCGGGCAGCAGGTTGACCTCGTCCACATACAGGATGCCCTGGTGCGCCTGGGCCAGCAGGCCGGGGCGGAACTGTACGGCTGAGGACTGTAGTGCAGCTTCCAGATCCAGCGCGCCTTGCAGTTGTTCTTCCGTGGTGCCCAGCGGCAGATTGACAAAATGGCCGCTGGGCAGCAGCTCGGCCAGCGCGCGGGCGCTGGTGGATTTGGCGGTGCCGCGCGGGCCTTCCACCAGCACGCCACCCAGTTGCGGATCGACCGCCAGCAGCAGCAAGGCCTGCTGCAGCGCGGCTTGGCCCTCAATGGCGCTGAAGGGAAAATGCAGATCGGTGGGGGCGCTCATCGCATCTCCAGCAGGTGTTCGGTGTCGAGCAAATGGGTCTCCAGCAATTGGGGGTAGTCGCCAGGCGCTTGCCACAGGCCGCGCTGTATGGCTTCGAGCAGGCGCTCACACATGCCGTGGAAGGCCTGCGGATTGTGCTGCTGCATAAAGGCGCGCGTGGTGTCATCGGCGACAAAGGCATCGGTCACGCGGGCGTATTGGTCGTCGCGCACCACACGGGCCGTGGCATCAAAGGCAAAGAGGTAGTCCACGGTCGCGGCAATCTCGAACGCGCCCTTGTAGCCATGGCGCTGCACGCCCTCGATCCACTTGGGGTTGGTGGCGCGCGCGCGCACCACGCGGCTGATCTCTTCTTGCAGGCTGCGCATGCGCGGCGAATCAGGGTTGCTGTGGTCGCCAAAGTACAGGGCCGGTTGCTGGCCGCTGTAGTGGCGCACGGCAGCGGCCATGCCGCCCTGGAACTGGTAGTAGTCGCCCGAGTCGAGCACATCGTGCTCGCGGTTGTCCTGGTTGTGCAGCACCAGCTGCATCTCAGACAGGCGCCGCACAAAGGTCTCGGGCACCTGGCTGCCATCGTCGTGCTGGCCGTAGGCATAGGCGCCCCAGTTGCGGTAGGCGGTGGCCAGGTCTTCGTCGCTTTGCCACTGGCCGCTGTCGATCAGGCCCTGCAGGCCGGCGCCATAGCTGCCGGGCTTGGCGCCAAACACGCGCAGGCCCGCCTGGTGGCGCGCCTCCTTGGCATTCATCCCTTGCTGTTGCAGCTGCGCGGCCTCGGCCAGCACGCGGGCGCGGATCGGGTTTTGCGCGGCGTCCTCGTCGTCGAGCGCCGCCACCTTTTGTACCGCGGCATCAAACAGGCGGATCACATTGCTGAATGCATCCCGAAAAAAGCCCGAGACGCGCAAGGTCACATCGACCCGGGGCCGCCCCAGCACATGCAGCGGCAGCACCTCAAAATCGCTGACGCGCCAGCTGCCATCGGCCCAGGTGGGGCGCACGCCCATCAGCGCAAAGGCCTGCGAGATATCGTCGCCACCAGTGCGCATCGTCGCCGTGCCCCACACAGACAGGCCAATGGTGACGGGGTACTCGCCATGCTCTTGCGTGTAGCGCTCGACCAGCAACTGGGCAGATTTGAATCCCATGCCCCAGCTGGTTTGCGTGGGGATGGCCCGGGTATCGACCGAGAAGAAATTGCGGCCGGTGGGCAGCACATCGGGCCGGCCGCGCGTGGGCGCGCCGCTCGGGCCCGCCGGCACAAAGCGGCCCGCCAGGCCGCGCAGCAGCTGCAGCAGCTCTTGCGGGCCACAGGCAGCCAGGCGCGGGCGCAGATCCTGCTGCACGCGGGCCAGCACGGCCTGGGTGTGGCCTTCTAAGAGTTCGGCAAGTTCAGGAGGCAGCGCTGCACCGGGTACCAGGATTTGCAAGGCCAGCAGCTCCAGCCGCTCGCGCGTGTCGCCGTGGTGGCGCCAGGGCTGCTCGTGCAGATCTTGCAGCAATGCGGGGCGCGGGCCGGTCCAGGGCTCGGCCCAGTTGGCATCGAGTGGGTCAAAGTCCAGGCCCAGATCACGGGCGATGGCGCGCACCAGGCTTTGGTTGGCGCCCTTGCCACCACCGACGGGGTGGCGCGCCAAGGCGAGCAGGGTGTCCATCTCCAGCCGGCCGGCGGGCGAGACGCCGAAGATATGCAGGCCGTCGCGGATCTGGCTTTCCTTGAGCTCACACAGGTAGGCATCGGTGCGGTTGAGCAGCTGCTGCTCTTCCTCGTCGCTGGCGGGGGCCTGCAGGCCCAGGTCCTGGTGCAGGTCGTGCTGCACGATGTGGGCAAGGATCTGCTGGCGCAGGATTTGCGCGCGCTTGTGGTCCAGCGTGGCGGCCTCGTAGTACTCGTCCACCATGCGCTCCAGATCGCGCGTGGGCCCATAGCTCTCGGCGCGGGTGAGCGGGGGCATCAGGTGGTCAATGATCACGGCCTGGGCGCGGCGCTTGGCCTGCGTGCCTTCGCCGGGGTCATTGACGATAAAGGGGTAGAGGTGGGGCAGGGGGCCCAGCACCAGATCGGGCCAGCAGTTGGCCGACAGCGCGACGCTCTTGCCGGGCAGCCATTCGAGGTTGCCGTGCTTGCCCACATGCACCATCGCATCGGCCTGCCACTGGCTGCGCAGCCAGTGGTAGAAGGCCAGGTAGTAGTGCGGCGGCACGAGATCCGGGTCATGGTAGGCAGCCAGTGCATCGAGCTGGTAGCCGCGTGCCGGCTGCACGCCGACAAAGATCTGGCCCAGGCGCAGCCCTGCCACCATAAAGCGGCCGTCGCGCAGCATCGGGTCTTGTGCGGGCGCGCCCCAGCGCGCGGTGATGGCCTGCTGATTTTCGGCGGGCAGGCTGTCAAAGTACTGCAGGTAGTCGGCCAGGCTCAGGCTTTGCCAGGCGGCGCGTGTGGCCCAGGAGTCGGGCGCATTGGTGATGCCTTGCTGCAGCAAGTCCATCAGCGCCTGGCTGTCTGCGGGCATCGCATCGACGGCATAGCCATCGGCCGCCAGCGCACGCAGGATCTCGATGACCGACGCTGGTGTATCCAGCCCCACGCCATTGCCAATGCGGCCTTCGCTGCTGGGATAGTTGGCCAACACCAGGGCCAGGCGCTTGTCGGCATTGGGCTTGCGGCGCAGCTGGCACCAGCGCTGGGCGAGTTCGACCACAAAGCCCATGCGCTCGGGGTGGGCCTGGTACTGCACCACATCGGACTGCGTCAGATCGCTGCGGTGCGACAGGCCCTTGAAGCTGATGGCCCGCGTGATGATGCGGCCATCGACCTCGGGCATCGCCACATGCATCGCGATGTCACGCGGCTGCAGGCCATGGGTGCTGTCCAGCCAGGTTTGCTCGTTGCTGCCCGACAGGATCAGCTGCAGCACGGGGATATCGCCTGCCAGCGCATGGTCGCCGGGGGTATCGAGCGAGGCCTGCGAGAACGCGGTGGTGTTGAGGATCAACGCTACGTCTTCGCTGGCGCACAGCGCCTGCAAGGCAGCCAGGCACCCGGCGTCCTTGAGCGATTGCAAGGCCAGCGGCAGCGGGTTCATGCCCTTGGCAAGCAGCGCCTGGCACAGGTCGGCAAACACCTGGGTGTTGCCCGACTGCAGATGGGCCTTGTAGAACAGCAGCATGACCACCGGCGCGCCGGGCTGCCACTGCAGCGGGCCGGGTTGCTGCCAGGTGACGACCGTGGCCTCATCACTCGCGGGGTGGTACACGGCCACCGCCGGCAAGGGCCGCGGGGGCAGCGCCGCATGCGGGCCGCCCAGCAGGCCGTGCCAGACAAAGCGGAACAGCTCGCGCGCATTGGCCAGGCCGCCTTCGCGCAGGTAGCGCCACAAGGTACGGCAGTCTTGCTGCGGCACCGTGCTTTTTTGCAGCAGGTTCAAATCCTCGCTGCTGTCGCCCGAGAACATGGCCAGCGCAATCTGGTTGGCGCGGCACAGCGCCATGACGCGCTCGGTGCCATAGGGCCAGTAGCTCTCGCCGCCCAGGTGGTCGATGATGATGACTTTGGCATGCTGCAGCACCTCATCGGCATACAGATCGACCGATGCGGGCTGGCGCAGGTACATCAGATTGGCCAGCCGGACGCTGGGCAGTTGCTCGCCATCTATGCCGGCCCGCAGCTGCTCATAGGCTTGCGCCAGCAGGGCCAAGGTGGTGTCTGCGGCGCTCAGGATCACGATGTCGGCCGGGCTTTGGCCCAGGCTGGAGACAAAGGCCTCGTCGTCGACAAAACCACCGGGCTGGACCGCGAGCAAATGCATCAGAGCGCTCCGACCGGGCTGGCAGCGAGCTGGGCGCGGATGGCCGCCTCGTCCAGGTCATGGCCGATAAAGACCAGGTGGCTTGCGCGCTTTTCATCGGCGCGCCATGGGCGGTCAAAGTAGCTGTCAAAGCGCTTGCCCACGCCATGCACCACCAGGCGCATCGGCTTGCCGGGCAGGGCCACAAAGCCCTTGATGCGGTAGACGGTCTGCTGCGCCACGACCTCGGCCAGCTGGGCCAGCAGCGCTTCGCGCTCCACCTCGCCCAGCTGCACGACGACCGAGTCGAAATCGTCATGGTCGTGCTCGTCATGCACATGGCCGGCTTCGTGCTCGTGGTGGCCCTTGCGCGATTCGATGCTTTCCTCGGACGCGCTGGACAGGCCCAGCACCACATCCAGGTCGATGCGGCCATGGTCGGCGGCAACAATCTTGACGGCAGGCGGAATGTCTTCGCGCACCAGGGCCTCGACGGCAGCGCGGTCGGCGGCGCTGGCCTGGTCGAGCTTGCTCAGCACCACCAGGTCTGCCGAAATGAGCTGGTCTTCAAACAGCTCGTGCAGCGGCGACTCGTGGTCGAGGTTGGGGTCCTGCTTGCGCTGCAGATCGACCGCAGCGGGGTTGGCGGCAAACTGGCCGGCGGCAGCGGCGGGCACATCGACCACGGTGATCACCGCATCGACCGTGCAGGCGTTCTTGATCTCGGGCCAGTTGAAGGCCTGCACCAGGGGCTTGGGCAGGGCCAGGCCGCTGGTCTCGATAAGGATATGGTCGATATTGTCCCGGCGCTCGATCAGCTTGCGCATCACGGGGTAGAACTCTTCCTGCACGGTGCAGCACATGCAGCCATTGGCCAGCTCATAGAGCTGGCCGGCCTGCTCTACGCCTTCGTCATCGCAGCCAATGCCGCAGCCGCGCAGAATCTCGCCATCAATGCCCAGCTCGCCAAACTCATTGACGATCACCGCAATGCGGCGGCCGTTGGCGTTGGACAGGATATGGCGCAGCAAGGTGGTTTTGCCGCTGCCCAGAAAGCCGGTGACGATGGTGGCTGGAATCTTCTGGCTGGTGCGCATGGGGGTGTCTCCAAATAAAAAGGGGCGGGGCTGCCGGGCAAGCCTGGGGCTGGGCCGCAAGGCGCGTTGCGCGCGGCAGTCTGAAACAAAAAGGGGGAGGCGGGGCGGGCCGGGGCCGGGTGCTGGGCGAGTGCAGGCCGCCTAGCGGCCGCATCCCGCCAACGGCCAGGCCAGGCCTGTGCGCCATAGCGCCGGGTGCAAGGGCAGCGCCAAGCGGCGGCTGGGGGCAGGTGTCTGCATGGGAACTCCAGGAAAAGCGCGTCCTAGGCAAACCAGCGGGCTTGATGCCGGTTGCAGCTGGTTCGGGGGTGGCTTGGCACAAAGGTCTGACTTGGCAGCGCAAGGCGCGGGGCGAGCCCGGGGCCTGCGGCAGCGATACAGTGGCGCGACCGTGCCGGATTGTCACCGGCTTCTTTGCGAACAAGTGCGGGCCATTCTACTGCCTTTGCCTTGGGGGACGAGGCCACAAGCATATGAGTGGCTCGTCTACCTGAAATATGCAACCCAGTCTACTTGGAGTTATTGCTTCTTGTGCATTAAGCAACGGCGGATTTCGCCTCCTTAGGGGAATACTGTATTCCTTATTGAAATACTTTTAGGCTCTTCCTTGCACAAGCTTTAAAGCTCCTCGGTATATAAAGGGTATCCAATACGAGGTGGTGCCTTTTCGATCTCGTTTTTCAAAAAATCCGACCGAAACTAAGCGTTCCGCCGCCTCGTTTGCCGTCTCTTTTGTCACCTGCCAGAGAGTCTGTAGAGACTGCAAGGATTGCTCTGCTTTTTGCCCTTCCAAACGGTCCATGTAGATTTTGAGGTCAGGATATTCTGCAACCATCGTCTGGTTGTATCTGACTTTAGAGACTTCCTTAAGAGCTTCTTTAAAAACGGCACGATCAAAAAGTTGCTTATCGGGTAACTCAGGCTCGCCTCTTTCTAGGCGTTTGATTTGCAAGTCTTTGATCCACTCGAAAAGGTGTATTAATTCGCGAGGGGCACTCACGCCTAGACCATCTTTCACTCGGGTAACCATCCATTCAAAGGTATCCGGGTTTTTCCCTGTGTCTACTTTATCTGGTAGTATTTCTTTAAGAAGTTTGGCTTGCTCTTCGAAATCGTCCTTTACGGTCTGAGGGGTTACTCCCAGCCATTGGGTCAGTTCTTTGCTGTTGAGTAAGCGCAGAACAATCAGATTCAGAAGTCCTTGGTCTGACCATACGATACTAGTAGTTCTGGTGATATGGCTTGCTTCGGTAAACCCCCCGGATGAAATGCGTTTCCAGATGTCGTCGCGAACGAAGATCTTTAGAACTATATTGTTAAGTGATCTTAAATCGTTATATGCACGAAACAGAGCTCGAAGAGCGTTTCTCTCTAATTCGGGAGAGTCAACAAATGCGACGTCTAGTCGATCAAATAAAATCCAAAAATTAATTCCCGAGATTTGAAAGGCTTGGTCAGCCGTTTCAAGCAGAGCATCTACTGGAACGTCATCAAGACTTTGTTGCTGCGTTGATGATCGAAACTCTGTTTTCCGAGTTGCGATCGGTAGGCCACTTGCAGGATCAATGGATAATCCATATTCGACTGCGCTAACATCTTTATTTAGTAATCCTTTGAAATAGTTTTGGACAGATCGAAATGCAGATGCGATTGTGGCTTCGGGAACAAGCAGCTTTGCATTTTGAAGTGCAGAGATAAGTGCCGTTGCTTGCGGGCTATTTATTTTTCTATCCTTAAGCGTTTTTCCGGCTAGAACAAGGCAATATAATTTCCACAGGAAGATAAATGAACTTTCTGAAGGTGGTGGAGAAGCCACAAGGCCCTTGAAAACTGTTGCGCCACGAACATTTTCTGCCGAAGCTAAAACAACTCCACTTTTTTGTAATTCCTTGGTCTGAGTGCTTAACAACCCATAAAGAGCACTTTTTCCGGTTCCTTTCGGGCCGTATACTACGTCTTTACGCCCTTCGAGCATTTCAGTCCATTGGCTTGTCTCAACAAAGTACTGAGTAAGATCCGACAACTCGTCTTCCGCAACACGCTGACCTAAGTTCAGACTTTTCAAAATCTGCAATTTGGTAATCATAGTACTCCTGTGCATTGTGTCTGAGTCAATATTTTTGGGGTGGCACTGTTGTAATCGGCAAATCTAACGGCCTACATCATACTGCGAGGCTAGGTCGGCATGATGGACTTTACCAGCCCGCCAAGCCGGTCATTCAACAAATCTCGAGGGATTTTTGGGGAGGTCATCGTTCTTTTTCCTACCATTCAATTTGCAAGGATGGCAAAATTATCTTCGAATTCCATGACCAAAAATCGCTACCGCCTGCTCGTTATCGCCACCGTCCTGCTGTTGGTGCTGTCGATCCGCATGGATTTCAGGACCGAGCTGCTGTCCTCGCAGCATCCGCTGCGGTTTCCCATCGCGCTGGAGGGGGAGATGGTCGTGCTGCTGTGCTTCATCATCCTGGGCTGGAGCGCCGGCTTTTATGGCTGCATGCGCTTTCGTCCCTGGGCGCCTGCGCTCAACCTGGTCACCACCGCCTGCGGGCTGCTGTTTATCGTCGGCAACAACTGGCTCTCCGTCGAATCGTCCTGGGCCCAGGTGCTGGATTTTCTGGCCAATGCCTCGGGCGGTTTGACCTTGATGCTGCCTTACTTCAACGACCAGGTCCGAAAGATGTTTTGGCCGGAGCCGGATGGATGCTGAGCTGCGCACCAAGTCTTTGTGGGGATAGCATGTATGAGGCTCGAAGGAGCCGTTGTACAGCTCCCTGGCATTTGGCACAGACAAGCGGCGCTGCAATCTAATAAACGGCGCTACCTGCGCCAGATAGCATCACCCCTACAAGATAAAAGGCAAGCTTCCCGTGGCATCTCAACAAGAAAGCAGCGATCGCGTTTTAAAGGCCGTCGCCGAGTTTGTCTCCTCCCTGTATGCAGGACGCAGCGTCTGTCCTGATATGTCGGCGCTGATCCAAGCGACCTCGTCACTGCGATTGTCAAGTTTTGACGACTGGGAGCAACTGGTCAGAGCTGGCATTGATTGGGCAGAAAACAAGCACAAGCCATCAAAGTGGCGTTTCTGGGCCGCACCAACGCCATTCCCTACCTGGATTGATCTGTGCAGTTGGGATGGTTACAAGCGCGAGCGAACGCTGCGAGCATTGGCAGGAGCCGCTCCAAACGCCTTCTTCCTGGCGCTTGCGGCGCGGCGGCTCAATGATTGGGTGCCAGAGGTACGTGCAGCAGCACGTGAGACATTGCCGCCCATCGCGGCAGCATCTGACCCTGCCGACGTGGCGTCCATGCTATGCGCCGTCCTTCCTCACTGGAACTCCTGGGGCCGCATGGAGGCACACGACAAACAAGTCATTTTGGACATCGCATCCATCGAGGCTGTTGTTCGCGAACTCAAAGCGCAAATCATCTCTACGCCAGCGGGTCCGATGGCTGAGATCCTGGCGCAAGTGGGGCGAGCTCCTGCTTTGGATGCAAGCCTGCAGGAGATTGCCAGCCAGGCTGTGCAGCCAGCCGTGAGAGCCAAAGCCTACCGCGCGATGCTCGACGGCAAGATGGTCTGGTTGGAAGGCAGAGCGTGGGAATGGACAGATAGAAGTCGCTTCACAGGTTATCGCCGTGCGATTCATGGCCATCGCCTGCTGTCAGACCATGTTCCAAGCGCTGCGCTATTGAAGGCCGCCATTGCCGATCCATCCAATGTCGTTCGCAGGGTGGTAGGCGATGTGTTGATACGAGAAACCGAGCCTTTGGATGGCCTGAGCTGGGAGCTGGCAATGCGACTCGCCTCCGACAAACATCCATCGTTATCCGCCCGAGGGCAGTTTTTGCTGAAGAACCTGGCGCAGGCGGGCTGAGTACCAACAGGCCCTTGTCTATTGCTATAAAAGAGGCTTGTGCTGTTGCAGGGCCGTCTGCCTTTTGCAAGGTCTCTGTTTTGCCACCATTCTTCTGCACGTCCATGTCCACACGCCTGCGCGCCGTCCAATCCGATATCACCAAGCTCCATGTGGGAGCGATCGTGAATGCCGCCAACTCGTCGCTGCTGGGCGGTGGTGGTGTGGATGGTGCCATCCACCGTGCAGCAGGCCCGGACCTGGTACATGAATGCAGGCTGTTGGGTGGTTGCAAAACAGGGGATGCCAAGCTGACCCAGGCCTACCGGCTGCATGCGGACTACATCATCCACACCGTGGGGCCCGTGTGGCGAGGCGGGAACAAGGGCGAGCCGGAGCTGCTGGCTGCTTGCTACCGGCGCTGTATGGCGCTGGCTGAGGAGAAGTCGGTGGCATCCATCGCTTTTCCCAGCATCAGCACGGGCATCTTTGGCTATCCCATGGCGTTGGCTGTGCAGTTGGCAGTGCGCACGGTTCGAGAGAGCTTGTCTGCACACACCCCCAATTGAAGAGGTGGTCTTCTGCTGCTTTTCCCAAGCGGATCTGCTTGCGTATGAAGCGGTCTTGAACGCACCCACGGCCTGATTCATGGGCCAGCCGGCTCTATCTGCTCGATACCCCGTGACCCAACCTCGCTACCGGCTGCCAGGGCTCCATGGGCTTTTCGGGCGCGTTGCTGGCAAACACTAATTTTTTCGGTGCTTTATTTCAATATTTCAAGTATCATTGAAATATGAATGAAGACCATGTCATCAAATCCCTGGCCGCACTGGCCCACCAGGTCCGCTTGCGGGTGTTTCGTGCGCTGGTGGTGGCCGGGGCTGACGGGCTCACGCCCTCGGTGTTGGCGGAGGCGCTGGGCGTTGCGGCCACGGCGCTGTCTTTTCACCTCAAGGAGCTGGTCCATGCGGGCCTGGTCACGCAGGAGCGCGTGAGCCGCAACCTGGTCTACCGCGCAGACTTTGCGCGCATGGACGGCGTTCTGCGCTATTTGACCGAGAACTGCTGCGCGGGCGCCCGCTGCGAGGTGACCGCTCCCCAGTGCTGCCCTGCCAGCGACAAAGGCTGCTGACGATGACCACCCATGTTTTGGTGCTTTGCACCCACAATTCGGCCCGCAGCGTGCTGGCCGAAGCCATGTTCAACCACTGGGCGCAGACACTGGGCATCGATGCCAAAGCCTTCAGCGCCGGCGCTGCACCCAGTGGCCGTGTCCACCCGCAGGCGCTGGCGGCGTTGCGTGCTGCAGGCGTGGACACATCGGCGCTGTCGAGCAAGAGCATGGACCGGTTTGCGCATCCCGGCGTGCCAGAGATGCGCGTGGTCATCACCGTTTGCGACAGCGCCGCTGCCCAGCCTTGTCCCTTGTGGCCGGGCGCGCCAGTGCGTGCCCATTGGAGCTACCCGGACCCTTCCGAGGCCCCCAGCGTGGAGCAAGCCCAGCGTTTTGAGCTCACCCGCCAGGCGCTGGCCTACCGCATGCTGCAGCTGCTGCAATTGCCGTTTGACAAGCTCGGCAACCAGGCGCTGCAAGCGGCAGTGCAGCGGATTGCGGAGTCATGAACATGCCCGTGACTGAGACCAAGCCGGTGATCGGTGGGTTTGAGCGCTACCTCACGCTCTGGGTGCTGCTGTGCATCTGCGCTGGCGTGGGCCTGGGTTATGCCGTGCCGGGCCTGACCGAGGCAGTGGCTGCGATGGAGGTGGCCAAGGTGAACCTGCCGGTGGGCGTGCTCATCTGGGTGATGGTGATTCCCATGCTGCTCAAGATTGACTTTTCTGCGCTGTCGCAGCTGCGCCGCCATGCCCGTGGCATAGGGGTGACCTTGTTCATCAACTGGGGCCTCAAGCCGTTTTCGATGGCCTTGCTGGCCTGGCTGTTTTTGCGCCATGTGTTTGTGCAGTGGCTCGATCCTGCGCAGATCGACAGCTATGTCGCCGGTTTGATTTTGCTCGCCGCAGCGCCGTGCACGGCGATGGTCTTTGTCTGGAGCCAGCTGTGCAAGGGGGACCCGTACTTCACGCTGTCGCAGGTGGCCTTGAATGACGCCATCATGCTGGTGGCCTTTGCGCCGATCGTGGCCTTGCTGCTGGGCATCTCCTCGATCACGGTGCCCTGGGACACCTTGCTGGTTTCGGTCGTGCTCTACATCCTGGTGCCGGTGGCGCTGGCCCAGATGCTGCGCAAATACCTGCTCAGGCGCGGCAGCCAGGCACTGGGCCGGGCGGCCGAGTTGATGGGGCCGGTGTCCATCCTGGCCTTGCTCGCCACGCTGGTGCTGCTGTTTGCGTTCCAGGGCCAGTCGATCCTGGCGCAGCCCTTGGTGATTGCGCTCTTGGCCGTGCCCATCCTGGTGCAAGTGATGCTCAATGCCGGGCTGGCGTACTGGCTCAACCAGAAGCTGGGGGTGGCCCATTGCGTGGCCGGGCCCTCGGCGCTGATTGGCGCCAGCAACTTCTTTGAACTGGCCGTCGCCACCGCGATCAGCCTGTTTGGCCTGAACTCGGGCGCAGCACTGGCCACCGTGGTCGGTGTGCTGATCGAGGTGCCGGTGATGCTGGCCGTCGTGGCCGTTGTCAACCGATCCAAGCGCTGGTATGAAAGTGCCCTGCCAGCTGCATCCACCCAAGGACACTGATGTCTGCTGATGCCATCTCCCGCCATATCGACGCCCGCAGCTTCCAGGCCCCTGGCCTGCAGCAGCTGCAGCCTCGCCAGTTGTCTGCCCATGCTCCCCGCATTCTGATGCTGTATGGCTCGCTGCGTGAGCGCTCCTACAGCCGGCTCCTGACCCAGGAGGCAGCCCGGCTGCTGGAAGGCATGGGGGCCGAGGTCCGCATCTACGACCCCGACGGCTTGCCGCAGCCCGATAGCGTGCCGGAGGACCACCCCAAGGTGGCGGAGCTGCGCGCGCTGGTGCGGTGGTGCGAAGGCATGGTCTGGACGTCACCGGAGCGCCACGGCGCGATGACCGGCATCATGAAGACCCAGGTGGACTGGATACCGCTGTCCGAAGGCGCTGTGCGGCCCACGCAAGGAAAGACGCTGGCGGTTATGCAGGTGAGCGGCGGCTCGCAGTCCTTCAATGCCGTGAACCAGCTGCGCATTCTGGGCCGCTGGATGCGCCTGTTGACCATTCCCAACCAAAGCTCGGTCGCCAAGGCCTACCAGGAGTTTGATGACGAGGGGCGCATGAAGCCATCGCCTTTTTATGACCGTGTGGTGGATGTGATGGAGGAGCTGCTGAAGTTCACCCTGCTGACCAGGGATATCGCGCCCTATCTGGTGGACCGCTACAGCGAGCGCAAGGAGGAGCGCGCAAAGATGCATGCCCAGACCTTGGCGAGCCTGTGAGCGCTGCGCGGGATACGAAAGGGGCGACACAGTCCAGAGGGCCCAGATGGCCCAGAGGGGAAGGCCGCCGGCGGCAGGCGATTTGCTAGCATGGCGCAACTTGCCCCAGACCCATGACCAAAAATCGCTACCGCCTGCTCGTTATCGCCACCGTCCTCCTGTTAGTGCTGTCCATCCGCATGGATTTCAGGACCGAGCTGCTGTCCTCGCAGCATCCGCTGCGGTTTCCCATCGCGCTGGAGGGGGAGATGGTTGTGCTGCTGTGCTTGATCATCCTGGGCTGGAGCGCCGGTTTTTATGGCTGCATGCGCTTTCGCCCCTGGGCGCCCGCGCTCAACCTGGTCACCACCGCCTGCGGCCTGCTGTTTATCGTCGGCAACAACTGGCTCTCCGTCGAATCGTCCTGGGCCCAGGTGCTGGACTTTCTGGCCAATGCCTCGGGTGGTTTGACCTTGATGCTGCCTTACTTCAACGACCAGGTCCGAAAGATGTTTTGGCCGGAGCCGGATTAAGGTCCGGCCCTCCGCAGAGCACTGCCCGCGCATCAGCGCTGCAGGGGCTGGCCAAACCAGCGCTGGATAGCGGTTGCGACTGGCGCTTGCGATGCCTTACCGTCACCCACCCAGGCGACGATGCCATCCGGGCGGACCAGTAGCGATTGCAAGCCAAGTTCATCCGCCGTGCTGCGGGCGATATAGCGGAGGTGCCCCTGCCACCCTGCCGACAAGTCACGCAACGGCGCGGCGCAGCCAAAGTCCAGCAATAAGCCCTGGCCGGTCTGCAGATGGCCAGCGAGGGTCGAGCCATCGGCCAGCGCAAAGTCGGGCGCGCTGCGACCGACCAAGGGGTGGGGGGGCCTGCCAGGCCGGCGCGCATGCTGCAGCCAATGGGGGCGCAATGCGGTGGGCGCGCCACCATGTAGGGGTGCGGTGACGGCCTCCAGCAAGCCCCGGCGCCGCAGCGCCTCCAGCGAGGGGATAGTGAGGCCGCGAATGCCAAAGTGCGCTTGCTTGAGCGGGGAGTGCGGGTCGCCGGCTTGCTCGAGCACCAGCACAGAGCACTGGGCCAGCCGCAGCTCGCAGCTGAGCAGCAGGCCGACGGGGCCTGCTCCAACAATGATGACGTCGTAAGGGGAGATCGTAGGCATGGACATGTCCTCTCTCGTTTGACCGTTCGGCCGGAGTGATTCTTTGTCTTGAGAACCCCTGGGACGAACCGATGGCCGCATGCAGATGCGGTGCAAGTTCGTCGTGGGGACCCATGCGCGGGCAGAGTCAGCGCTTCCGTGTGGAAGGACCTGGGATTACCAAACCAAGTCTGCCTTTTTCGACGGGCCGACTATAGCGCTGGCGGTGCAGAGGCGATTTACTGAGGGCGCCGGCCCAGCTGATGGATCCGTTTAACAGCAAGCTTTCCCGCCCGAGCAACCTGTGGATGTGCATGCGCTGCGGCCAGCTGGGCCATGGTTAGCAGTGCTTGGTCAGGGCGCTTTTGGATGGCCATCGCGACGGCCTCACCGAGAAAGAAGTCGTCATCGGCCACCAGTCTGTGCAACAGGTCCTTGTCTTCTAGGCTGAGCGAAGGAATGAGTGCGACCACGACATCGTTCCATTCCTGATCATCCAGCAGCCCGTGTATGCATGCACCCAAGGCATCCTGGTCCTGTGCAAGAGGGGATAGCGCGGGATGCAGATCGGAGACTTCCTGGTCGCTGGCTTGCGCCTGTTGCAGCGCCACCAAAAAGCTTGTTGCCGAATCGAAAACGGCGCGCGTATCGCCATCGTGGCTGAGGAAAAGCACGCAGCCTGCGAGCGGCGAGCGGGTGGCCAGAAGGTGGTGGTCGCTGGTGTTCGCATCATCGAGCACATAGCAGCCCAGCTGTTGGACCAGCGGGTGGTAGGCGAATTGCGCGGTGTGTTCCAGCACTTCACGGGGTGCAAGCAGCTGTGGATGGAGCGCGAGAAAGGGCGCAGCGGCCTCGACGTAGTGCTCAAGCAGATCGCGCTCTTCTTCTGCTGCGGGCATGGCTGTGTCCTTGGGTAAAGCGGTCTTCAAACCACGGCAGCCGTGAACGCATCGGGCCGCCGCGCCAGCAGCGCCGACAAGCGCTGCAGCCCCGCCTGCAAGCGCCCCCGGTCCTTGATGCTGCCCAGCGAGATGCGGATGGCATTGACCTGGGCAGTGTCTGCCGCGCCGCTGGCAAAGGCCTCTGCCGGGGTGACGGCGATGCCTTCGCGCTGGGCGGCTTGCGCGAGTTGGGCGGGGCTCCAATACCCTGGCAGTTCCAACCAGACATGCAGGCCATCGCCCGCGCCGCTGTAGCGGCCGGCCAGCAGATCGCGCGCCATGCGGTGGCGCAGGCGGGCCTCCTTGCGCACGCCCTCCATCAGCCCATAGGCCGAGCCGCCCAAAATCCATTGCGTGGCCAGTGCTGCAGACAGTGGCGAGACCATCAGCGCAAAGGAGCGCAGGGCAGTCTGGAAGCGCTCGCGCAAGGCAGGATCGCGCACCCGCACAAAGGCCACGCGCAGGCCGGGCGTCAGGCATTTGGACAGGGTGGAGATATAGAGCACCTGCTCGGGCGCCAGGCTGGCCAGCGGCGGCGGTGGTGTCTCGGCCAGCAGCCAGTAGGGGTCATCCTCGACGATGCGGACATGGTTGCGCTGGGCAATGCGCACGAGCGCCTGGCGCCGTTCCAGCGGCATCGTGGTGGCGGTCGGGTTCTGCAGGGTGGGGTTGAGGTAGAGTAGTGCCGGCTGGTGCAGGCGGCAGGCCTGCTCCAGGTCGTCGGGCAGCATGCCATGCGGGTCGCTGGGCACGGCGATGATCTGCCGGCCCAACTGCGTGGCCGCAGTGCGCAGGCCGGGGTAGCCCATCGGCTCGGCCAGGATCACGTCGCCCGGTTCCGTCAGCGCCAGGATGGAGGCGGCAATTGCTGCCTGCGCGCCCGGGCAGACAACGAGCTGCTCGGCATCGACCGGCCCCAACATGGGCCTGAGCCATTGGGCGCCGGCTTGGCGGTCCACATCGCTGCCGCCACCCAGATGGTAGGTCATCAGCAGCGCAGAATCCGCCCCCATCAGCACCTGCGACAGGCCTTGCTTGAGCAGATCGTCAAAATCCAGACCCGCCGGCGGCGGCGGCGTGTTCATGCCCAGGTCGAGCACCGCGGTCAGCGCCACCTTGGGCGCTGCCACATAGGTGCCCCGCGCGCCGCGCCCTTCGAGCAGGTGACGGCGCCGGGCCTCGTCGTAGGCACGGGTGACGGTCGTCAGGTCCACGTCCAGCAAGGCCGCCAGATGGCGCTGCGGCGGCAGGCGATCGCCGGGCTGTAGCAGGCCGTCTGCCACGGCCGCTTGCAAGGCATCGGCAATCTGCAAAAAACGCGGCCCGCCCCACGCGGTCAGTCGCGGCAACCAGGGGAGGGCGTTGTCTTCTTGCATGCTTGTATCTGGAGATGTATGGATGGGCCGAGGGGGCCTCTGCAAAACGCACTGCCGTGGTCTGGACGCCCACTCGGGCGATCCACTCCTTGCCATTGGGCGACGGTTTTGCAGACGGCCCCTGGGACAATTTGTCCGCATGTATGGAAATTGCTTTTGCGTACTATGCACCAGAACGCAGAGCGGCCCATGCTGGTATGGCAATCGCTGGCGTTGCGGCCTCATGCCTTGCTGGGGCTCGGACAGTGCCAAGTCATTGGCTGGAAATTTGCAAAATGATCGATTGGATCCCCGTAGTCTTTGTCATCTTCAAGCTGAGCATGTTCAGCACCTGCATGTTCTTTGCCATCAAATGGCATTACGACCAGGGCAAAAAAGGCGGCAACCCCCGCGCCGTGCTGCGCGCAGGCGGCAAGGTGGCGGCGATTTTTTTGGCGGCGCTGTTGCTGCTGGGGCTGCTGACCTTCACCTTGGTCAGGACGATGGGCTTGGATTTGACGTTCTCTTGATGGGTCGCCATCCGTCCAGTCCCGCCGATCGCTGGGTCGGGGCTGGGCACCGCATGCTTAGAACAGGTTCTTAGGCGGCGCCGCTAGTTTTGCTGGCTGGCGGCCAAGGCTCGGCAGCGCTGAGCTGTTTCAGTACCGCATGCAGCGCATCGATGAATTGCTGGCCCGTTGCCGGGCATGGCTGCCGCGCAGACGTTATCGTCCAGATGTTGGAATACACCTCCGTTGTCAAAGGCCTGACGACGATGTCATCGCGGGGAATATGCCGGATACAGGAGGCATCCACAATGGCAGCGCCCAAGCCCGTCTGAACGCAACTGAGGGCAATGGCCGGCGAGCGCACCTGGATGCTCGCCGAGCTGGCATCCATCGCCAGCGCTGAGGCGCATAGGCGTCCCAGCGGGGTGTCCGGCGGGTATCCGATCCATGCGGTGTCGCACAACGCAAGCGGATCCACCACGGCCCGGTCCGCCAGCGGGTGTTGCGGGGGCAGTACGCACAGCAGGCGCTGGCGGCCCAGCAAGCGTGATTTCAAGCCCGGGTGGTTCGACTCCACCAAAGAAACGCCCACATCGGCTTGACCCGACAGCAGGTACTCTGGCAACTCGTCATAGGTCGCCGTGCGAAAGTCGACACGCAATTGCGGGCTGTAGCGCATCAGTTGCTGCAGTGCCTGCGGAATCAAGGTGTTGGCAAACGTGGCACTGCAGGCCAGGTGCAAGGTGTCCACGCCCGCATGGCCGATGCGCTGGGCCAGGCTGTTGAGCCGGTCCAGGCCTCGGTACACGTCGCGCGCCTCTTCGTGCAGGCGCTGGGCTTCGGGCGTGGGCTGCAGCCTTCTGCCCAGCCGCTCAAACAACAAATAGCCCAGGCGGGCTTCGCAGTGCGCCAGTGCCCGGCTCAGTGCCGGCTGCGATACATGCAGGGCCAAGGCCGCGCCGCTGATGGTGCCGGTGGTCATG
This sequence comes from Comamonas sp. 23, assembly GCF_049601575.1. NCBI lineage: Bacteria > Pseudomonadati > Pseudomonadota > Betaproteobacteria > Burkholderiales > Comamonadaceae > Comamonas > Comamonas sp. 23. Next base: position 2,192,998 of record NZ_CP187127.1, read on the forward strand.
ATGGCATGGAACACCTCCAGCTGCCGCATGTTCAGTGCGCGGGGGTGAATGGCGTGGCTGCTGGTTTCAGGCAATTGGCTTGGCATGTGGTGTTAACCCCTGGTCGATATAACTTTGTTTGTGAATGCACCGACATTTTTCAATTTGGGTGAGTTCGGCTTGTCCTTTACGCTGCAAGCAATATTCAGACCCATGAAAGAGTCAAGCCATGAACCGCCGTCTTCTGAACCGTTTTGCCCTCCTGTTGCCCCTTGTCATGCTGGCCGCGCAGTCGGGCCCGGCTGCTGCCCAGGGCAACGCCAACCAGCCGATCAGCTTTGTCGTGCCCTCTGCGGCCGGCGGATCTCCGGACGTGCTCAGCCGCATCATTACCAACCAATGGTCGCTGAACGCCCATCGTCCGGTGATTGTAGAAAACAAGCCCGGAGCGGCAGGCAATATCGGTGTGGTGCAGGTGATCAGGGGCAACGAGCTCACCGTGGGCTATGGAAATATCAACACCCTGGCGGTCAACCGCGCGCTGTTCTCCACGCTGCCTTACGACGTGGACAAGGACCTGGTTCCGGTGTCGCACCTGTTCAACCTCTACAACGTGCTGATCGTTCCGGTGGCATCGAACGTCCAATCCGTGCAGGACTTGCTGGCCCAAGCGCGCAAGAACCCCGGCAAGCTGTCCTATGGGGCTTCGGGCGTCGGCACCACCGGCCATATGAGTGGGGAGCTGCTCAACCATCTGGAAAAGCTCGATACCGTTTTCGTTCCCTACCAGGGCGGGCCGGCCGCGTTGCAGGACCTGATGGGCGGGCGCTTGGACTATATGTTCATCAACAGCTCCGAAGCGGTGCCGCTTATCAAGTCGGGCAAGGTGCGTGCGCTGGCCGTGACCCAGCTGGGCAAGCGGATCGAGCAGCTGCCCACTGTTCCGACGATGGACGAGGCGGGCGTCAAGGGCTATGAGATCGTCTCGTGGGGGGGCGTGGTGGGCAATCGCAAGATGACGCCTGAGCAGGCCAAGGCACTGGCCGCCGATCTGGACAAGGTGTTGAAGATGCCTAACGTGCGCGAAAGTCTTCAAGGCCTGGGCGCCCAGCCGGTGGGCGGCACGCCGGAGGATTTCAAGCAATTGATTGCCCGTGAGACGAAAAAATGGACCGAGATCATCCAGTCCAGCAAGATCGCGAAGCTCAACTGATCGGCCCCGGAAAGAGAAGACGAAAGTGCTGATATTCAAGAATGCGATGCTGATCGACGGCTCTGGCGGGCAGGCTTACAGCGGCGATGTGGCGGTGGAGGGCGAGCGGATTGCCCAGGTGGGCGCGGTGCAGGCGCAGGCCGGTGATACCGTCATCGACCTGCAGGGCCTGGCCCTTGCACCGGGCTTTATCGATTCGCACACCCACGATGATGGCTACCTGCTGGTGCACCGCGATATGGTGCCCAAAGTCTCCCAGGGTATAACCACGGTGGTTACCGGCAACTGCGGCATCAGTCTGGCGCCGCTGGTGCCGCAAAACCTGCCGCAGCCCCTGGACCTGCTGGGGCCGCCCGAGTTGTTTCGCTTTGGGCGCTTTGGCGAGTGGCTGCAAGCCTTGCAGACGCAGCCAGCGGCGGTCAATGTCATCCCGCTGGTGGGCCATACCACCTTGCGCGTCAAGGTGATGGCGGACCACCAGCGTGAAGCCACCGATGACGAGTGCGCGCAGATGCGGGATTTGCTGACCGAAGCGCTGGACGAAGGGGCCTTCGGCATCTCGACCGGCACCTTCTACCCGCCTGCACGCCATGCCACAACCTGGGAACTGCTCGAAGTCTGCAGGCCACTGCGCGGCCGCCAGGCCGTGTATGCCACCCATCTGCGGGATGAGGCCGATGACATTGTCCCAGCGATGCAAGAGGCATTGGCCGTGGGGCGCGACGCAGACTGCCGGGTGGTTTTCTCCCACCACAAGCTCGCTGGCGAGCGCAACCATGGCCGCTCGGAAGAGACGCTGGCGCTGATCCGGGAGGCCAGTAGCAAGCAGCCCGTTTGTGTGGACTGCCACCCTTATCCCGCCACGTCCACGATGCTGCGGCTCGACCGGGTTCGCCTGGCAAGCCGCACCATGATCACCTGGTCCAGCGCTTGCCCAGAAGCCAAAGGACGGGATTTTGCCGACCTGCAGCAGCAATGGGGCCTGGACGATGAAGCGCTGCTGGCGCGCCTGTCACCGGCCGGCGCCATTTACTTCTTGATGGATCAGCACGATGTGGACCGCATCTTTGCGTTTCCTTTGACGATGGTGGGGTCCGATGGCCTGCCTTTTGATCCACACCCCCATCCACGCCAGTGGGGCACCTTCACACGCGTGCTGCGGCGCATGGTGCGCGAATGCGGCTTGCTGTCGCTGGAAGAGGGCATCCACCGGATGACGGGGCTGGCTGCGCAGCAGTATGGGCTGGAGCAGCGTGGGCGTTTGGAGCCCGGCTGCTTTGCCGACCTGGTGGTGTTTGACCCCCAACGGGTTTCGGACAAGGCCACGTTTGAGGAGCCAGTGCAGGCCAGCGAGGGAATCGAACAAGTCTGGGTCAATGGGCAGCAGGTGTGGGATGGCCACCAGCCTACCGGCGCGCGGCCAGGACAAGTGCTGCGCCGGGCAGAGCCCGAGCAGACAACGCAAAAGGAGTGCGGGAAATGACAACACGAAAACTTGGTTTGGCCGTGGCCCAGATGGGGCCTGTTCATTTATCGGATAGCCGGGGCTCGGTGGTTCGGCGCTTGGTGGCCATGCTGCGCGAGGCCAAGGCCCGGGGCGCCGAGATGGTCGTTTTTCCGGAGTTGGCACTGACGACGTTCTTCCCGCGCTATTGGATGGAAGAAGCGCAAGCACAAGCGCGGTTCTTCGAAGCACAGATGCCCAATGCCGATGTGCAGCCTCTGTTTGATGCCGCGCGTGAGCTGGGCGTGGGCTTCTACCTGGGCTATGCCGAACTGGCCGAAGACGGGCGACCCTACAACACCGCCGTACTGGTCAACTCCAGGGGAGAAATTGCGGGCAAGTACCGCAAGATCCACCTGCCCGGCCATGTGGAACATAAGCCAGAAGCTCCGTTCCAGCATCTGGAGAAGAAGTACTTCGATGTCGGCAACCTGGGGTTCAGGGTGTTCGATTCAGGCGCTGTCAAATACGGCATGTGCCTGTGCAACGACCGCCGCTGGCCGGAAACCTACCGCGTGATGGCCTTGCAAAGTGCCGAGGTGGTCATGCTGGGCTACAACACGCCGTCGCTCAATATCCATTGGAATGAGCCGGTGCATCTGCGCACGACCACCCACCTGATCTCATTGCAGGCCAATGCCTACCAAAATGGAATCTGGGTGGCGGCAGCGGCGAAATGCGGTTCCGAAGATGGCCACCACATGATTGGCAGCTCCGTCATTGTTGCGCCCACCGGAGAGATCGTGGCGCGCACGCTGACCGAGGACGATGAGGTCATCTGCGTCAGCGCCGATCTGTCGCTGGGTGAACATTTCCGCCAGCATGTCTTCAATTTCGCCAAGCACCGCAGGCCTGAGCACTACCGCTTGATTGTGGACCGGGTGGGCGCGGGCGATCCGCTGCCCTGAAGGGATCTCACATGTTGCGGATGCCTGGATTGGTGGACTGCACCAAGCCAGGCTGCGCTTTCCCAGGACCCAGCTGCCCCTGCCCATAAGCCCGAGGAATATGCGTCATGAGCGAATGGCTGAAACCGCCATCGACCACCAGATCCGCGCCATGGACATAGCTGGCCCGGGGGCTGGCGAGGAAGACCACCGCCTGGGCGAGTTCTTCGCTCTGGCCGATGCGGCGCAGGGGGACGACCTGCTCGCGGCGGGCGCGGTCGTCCGGGTTGCGGTAGAAGCGCTCGCTCAGCGGGGTCACAAACAGGCCGGGGCTGACGGTGTTGCAGCGGATGCCTGCGGGGCCCCATTCCAGGCACATCTGGTTAGTCAGCATGCGGATGGCGGCCTTGCTCATGCTGTAGCCGCCGCTCAGCGGTTGGGCGTTCTGGGCCGAGATCGAAGCGATATTGACAATGGCGCGCGGCAGGCTGGCGTCGGAATGGCGGTAGAAGGCCTGGCCCATGCGCAGGTAGCCGCCCAGGTTGATCTGCAGTTGGCGCTCCCAGATGCCAGGGTCCAGCTCGGCCAGCGGCGCGGCGCTGGTGATGGCGGCGTTGTTGACCAGCACGCTGGGCCCGGCGCCCCAGTGCTGTTGCAGTGTTTGAAACGCAGCCTCTACCGCAGCGGGTGATGAGACATCGGCGCTCAGCGGCAGCAGACGCTGGCCATCGGGATGGGTGGCGGTGAGCTGCGCCAGCGCATCGCTGTCGTGGTCGAGCACCGCCACGCGGCAGCCGCTCGCCAGCAGTGCTTGCACAATGCCGGCGCCCAGTCCCTTGGCGCCGCCGGTGACGACGCAGATGCGTTGGTCCAATTGCAGCCAGTCCATGCTTGAAGCCCTTTTCTGGTCTGCGATCAGGCCGCCAAGGGCACCAGCTTGTGCGTGCTGGCATTGAAGTTCACCACGGGGCTGGCGCTGTTGCAGGAGGACTTGCGGATCTTGCCGACCACCAGCTTGTGCGTGCCCAGGGTGTGGGTGCAGACAATGTCGCATTCCATGCTGGCCAGCGCGTCGCTCAGCACGGGCAGCTGGTGTTCGCTGCTGTGCCAGCGGCCTTCCTTGAAGCGGGCCTCGCCTTGGGGCTGACTCAGAAAGCTGGCGATGATCTGGCTGTGTTCCTCACCCAGCACATTGGCGACAAACTTGCCCGTTTGCAGCAAGGTATCACCCATCGACGAGGCGCTGTGGGCAAAAAAGCCGACCATCGGGGGCTCGGCCGAGATGGAGGTGAGGCTGGAGACGATCATGCCGGCGACGTCCTTGCCCTGGCCGGTGGTCACGGCGCTGATGCCGGCGGGCAGGGCGCGCATCGCGGCCTTGAAGTCGGCCACCGAGACGACCTGGTCTTCCGCGGCCAAGGTGATATGGGCACGCACCTGGCCTTGGGTATTGACCCAGCCGTGCTGCTGCGCATAGGCCAGCATGGCGGCAAAGCCCGTGTCCCATTCGCTGTCTGCGGCCTGGCAGGCCAGAAAGCGCAGCACCTGGGGAAACAGCCAGACATGGCTGTCGCCGTCGCGCGTGCCAATACGGGTCAGGGCCTGCGCGAGCTGGGGCTCGGGCTGGGGCTCGATCAGCACGTCGAGTGCCCGAAAATTGTGGGCATCCATCAGGCTGATGGAGCCGCAGTTGCTGAGGTGAACGCGCATGGCCCTGTCTCCTTTACGCCAGCGCTACGGCCTGGCCCACTTCTTTTTTCACGGCGGGAATGATCTTGTCGCCCCACAGCTCGATCTGCTTGAGCATGGTCTTCTGGTCGAAATCGCCCAGCTGGGTTTGCAGCGCAATGTGCTTGGGCTTGAGGATGCTGATCTCTTCGAGCAGCTTGTCGATCACTTCGTTGACCGAGCCGACGGGCAGGTTCTTGCGCAGCTGCTCGAAGGTCGGGTCGGTCTCGGTCGGCACTTCTTTGACCATGTAGCCGTCTTCGGACTGAGCGCGGCGGAACTTGAGGCTCTCGGAGATGCGGCGCTGAAAGCGGGCGCAGTCCAGGTAGGCATTGATTTCGGATTCGTTGTCCGAGGCATAGCCGCAGCGCAGAAAGCCGAACTTCACATCACTGTCCAGGTCCTTGCCTTCGGCCGAGGCAATGTTTTCCAGCTTGGTGCGTAGGCCGGCAATCGCTTCGTTGCCGTTGAGCAGCGCGGTGACAAACAGGTTGTGGCCTTCGCGCACGCCACGGCCCAGGGTAACGGGGTTGCCCGAGGTGACCCAGAGCGGGGGCATCGGGTCTTGCACGCAGCGCACAGCGATGGAGCTGGGGGGGATATTCAGGAATTCGCCCTGGTATTCGAATATTTTCTGGGTCAGGGCCTTGGGAATAATGTCGAGAAACTCATTGAAGATCGCGCCGGAATTGGCGATCTCGACGCCAAAGCGTTCAAACTCAAACTGCTGGTAGCCCGAGCCCACGCCCAGCTCGAGTCGCCCATTGGACACGGTGTCGACAAAGCCGACCTCGGCCAGGAAGCGGGCGGGGTGGTAGAGTGGCAAAATGCACACCGCCGTGCCCAGGCGAATGGTTTTGGTTTTGGCCGCGGCATGGGCCACGGTCATTAATGGCGATGGCGACAGCGAGTAATTGTTGAAATGGTGTTCGGCATACCAGGCGGTATTGAAACCCGCTTGCTCTGCCACCACGGTTTGTTCGATGGAGTTGTTGATAACGTCCTGAGAGCGCTGGTGGTAGCCGCGCTGCTGCGCCAGAATGAATACGCCAAATTCCATGATGTCTCCTTGATGATGGGCAATATGGAATCATTCTAGGGGTGGGGTCAGGAGATCTGTATGCGTGAAAATCGAGATTCAGTACTGCGCAAACTGGAGGAATCATGGACCGTCTGAGAGCGATGGAGCTGTTCCTGTCGGTGTCGCAGACCCGCAGTTTTTCAGAGACGGCGCGGCTGTTTGGCATCTCGGCTACCGCCGTGTCGAGAATGATCACCGAGTTTGAAGACGGGCTGCAGGTCAAGCTGCTGCTGCGCTCCACGCGCCAGGTGTCGCTGACCGAATCAGGTCAGGAGTATGCGGCCCAGTTGGAGGGCATTCTCTGGACCATCAACCAGGCGCACACCAGCATCACCGCCATCAGCTCTGCCCCGCAGGGGCGCCTGCGCGTGCACGCACGCACCATGTTCGGCCAGCGCGTGCTGCCCGGCCTCATCGCGCGCTTTCGCCAGGCCCACCCCGAGATACTGGTGGAGCTGCTGCTGTCCGAGACCAAGGTGGACCTGGTCAAGAACAATATCGATATTGATTTCCGAATATCGCCGCCGGTGGAAGCGGGCGTCAAGCGGCGCATGCTGTTTCACAGTCAGCGTTATTTGGTGGCGTCACCCGCTTATGCCGAGAAAATGCCTGCTATCCATCAACCCGCTGATTTATTGCAGGCCCAATGTCTGGCCTATTATTTGCCAGGCAAAGACCATATCTGGCATTTCAAGAATGATGCAGGGGTTGAAGATATTCGATTTTCTCCGCGTCATTTGACCAACAATGGCATTGCTTTATTGGAGTTGGCAAAATTGGGCGAGGGTATTGCGCTGCTCGATGATTACACGGTTTACCCCGATCTGGCGGCGGGCAATCTGGTGCGGCTGTTGCCAGATTATGTGGTGAGCAATACCACGTTCGAAGAAGGCATGTTTGCGACGATTGTCGATTCGGCGATTATCCCCGCCAAGGTCAAGCTATTTCTGGATTTTGTCGCCAGCCAGGTGGCGGGGGAGGCGCAGCGCTTTGCGCTGCCCAAGTGACTAGTCGGTAATAAGGATGCGCGCCTTGGGCTTGGCCAGCCCCCGGTAGCCCAGGCCGGTGATGCGCACAATGGCACCATCGAGCGGGCCGCTGGCGCGCAGGCGGCCGCTGTCCGAGATGCTGGTCACATACAAGTCTGCCAGATCCGGCCCGCCAAAGCAGAGCGCACTGGGGTGGGCCATGGGCAGGCGGATCAACTGGCTCAGCGCCCCTTGGGCATCGTAGCGGGCGAGCTGGCCGGTGCGTACCAAGGCGGTCCAGAGGCCTCCCTCGCTGTCCCAGCAGCAGCCGTCGGGCGCAGATTGTTGGGGCTGGGTGCTGACGAACAGCTGCTGGTCCTGCGCCTGGCCGCTGCTGATATCAAAGGAATAAATGCTTTGCGCGGCGCTGTCGGCAATAAAGAGGCGGCCGCTTCTGGGGTGGATCAGCGGGCCATTGGCGGTTGTAAGGGCCGGGCCTATGCGCTGCAACTGCCCATCCCGCTCCAACACATAGATGCCGCCCCTGGGTGCTTCGCCTGCTTCCAGGTGCAGGTGCATGCTGCCGACCAGAAAGCGGCCATCGGGCAGCGCGCAGCCATCGTTCAAGCGCAGATGGGGCAGGTGCTCATCCAGCTCGGCGAGGGTCTGCAACTGGCGGCCGGCAGGGTCATACAGGCCCAGCGCCTCCTTCATTGCGATGACGATCCTGCCGTCCGCATTCAGCGCGAATGAGCCCGTGGGCGCTGGCAGCAGGTGCTGCTCCGTTTGGCCACTGGCCGGGTCGATGCGCAGCAGCAGGCCGCGCCGGCAGTCCATGGCCCAGAGCTGGCCGGTGCTGGCATCCCAGTGGGGGCATTCACCCAGGGCCAGGCGTTGCGGGATCAGGGGCTGGATATGCATGGGGGGCTTGAGGTTGGGGCTCCTGAGGTGGAGCCGAGCTGCACGTAGGTTGCTGTCCATCATAGGGTTGCCCCAGGGCGCCACTACCCCGGGGAACGCAGAACAGATTCAACCAATCGGGGGGAAATCATTTGCAGGGTTCCTTCCTAGAATCAAACACAGATTCGAAACAGGCGCTCGCCATGAGCGGCCAAGATCCAAGGAGACAACATGCAAGTGATAGCGCCTATTGCGCAGGCTGCGCGCTGCGCCGCCATCCACCCCCTGGCCACCGCGGTAGCAATCCACACCCGGGGAGGCCGCCATGTCTGAGCCCTCCGTTTTGCTGGAAGTCGCCGATGGCGTGGCCCTGGTCACGCTCAACCGCCCACCGGTAAATGCCCTCAACCGGGCGATGCGGCGCGAGCTGGTGGCGATTTTTGATGCGATCTCCGAACGCGACGATGTGCGCTGCGCGGTGCTGACCGGTTCCGGCTCGGTGTTCTGCGCCGGCGCCGATCTGAAGGACCGGCCCAATGCCGAGGTGGCCGGTGACTTTCTGGAGCACAACCGCGTCACCCGCGAAACCGGCAATGCGATCAAGGAATGCGCCAAGCCGGTGATTGCGGCGGTGAACGGCACGGCTCTGGGCGCAGGCATGGGCCTGGCTGCGGCCTGCGACATTCTCTATGCCTCGTCGAACGCGAGCTTTGGCATGCCCGAGATCAATGTGGGCCTGGCGGGCGGGGCCTCGATGCTCAAGACCTTGCTGGGACGCTCGACGATGCGCCGCATGTTTTTTACCGGCCAGCGCCTGACGGCCCAGGAGATGCTGCAGCGCAATGTGGTCGAAGAAGTGCTGGCGCCCGAAGCGCTGCTGCCCAAGGCCATGGAGATGGCGCGCGAGATTGCGTCCAAGGCACCGCTGGCGGTGATCTATGCCAAACGCGCCGCCAATATGGTGGACCTGATGCCCCAGCGCGATGCCTACCGTTTTGAGCAGGAGTTCACGATGGCGCTGGCCAAGACCGAAGACGCCAAGGAAGCGCGCATGGCCTTCCTGGAAAAGCGCGCCCCCGTTTTCAAAGGACGCTGAGCATGCTGCAGACAACCCGCCTGCAGCCCGGTGCAGGTCTTGATCCGTTTTTCAATGCACGCGCGATCGCCATCATTGGTGCCTCTGACGACCCCACCAAGATTGGTGGGCGGCCGCTGCATCTGCTCCAAAAGCATGGTTATGCCGGCGCGGTGTTCCCCATCAACCCCAAGGGCGGCAGCATCCAGTCGCTGCCCGCTTACACCAGCGTGCGCGATGTGCCGCAGGTGCCCGAGCTGGCCATCATCGCGGTGCCGGCAGCGATGGCGCCCGCTGCGCTGCGCGACTGCGCAGACAAAGGCGTGCAGGCAGCGATTGTGCTGTCGTCCGGATTCATAGAAGCGGGCGAGGAGGGCGCTGCGCTGCAGCGGCAGCTGAGCCAGATTGCGCGGGAGCGCCAGATCCGCGTGCTGGGGCCCAACTGCCTGGGCGCGGTGGGGATCGAGGCGCGGGTGATTGGCTCGTTCTCGGTGGCGCTGGAAGACAAGCTGCCAGCCGCCGGCCAGGTGGGCATCGTCTCGCAGTCGGGCAACCTGGGCAGCTTCACGATGCAATCGGTGGTGCGCCGGGGCTTGGGCATCAGCCGCTTCATGGCGACCGGCAACGAGGCCGATGTGGACATTGCCGACGGCATTGCCGCGCTGGCCGGCGACCGCCAGACCCGCATCATCCTGTGCTGCATGGAAACCTGCCGCGATGGCAGCAAGCTGCTGCAGGCGCTGGACGCGGCGCGCGCCGCCGGCAAGGTGGTGGTGGTGCTCAAGATTGGCGCGACCGAGCAAGGCCAGGCGGCCGCCGCCTCGCACACCGGCGCGCTGACGGGGTCCAACGCCGTGATCGAAGCGGCGCTGACCCGCGCGGGGGCGCTGACGGTGCAGTCGATCGAAGACATGGTGGAGCTGACGGCCGCGCTGTCCGTGCTGCCGCAGGCGCTGCTGCCGCGCAACCGGGGTGTGACCCTGGTGGCAGCATCGGGCGGCTTTGGCGTGATGATGGCCGATGCCATGGTTCAGGCCGGCCTGGACCTGCCCGAGCTGTCGGATGCGACGCGTGCCCGTATCCAGGAAGCGGTGCCGGTGGCCGGCACCCGCAACCCGGTCGATGCGACGGCGCAGATGTCCAGCCGGCCCGATATCTTGTACAAGCTGCTGACGGCCTTGCTGGAAGACGCATCGCGCAGCACCCTGGTGCTGCTGCTGTCGCTGTCCTTGCACAACCCGCGTTTGAGCGGGGTGTACCAGGAGGCGCTGGCGCAGATCCGGCGCGACTACCCCGAGCGCCTGATCGTGCTGATTGGCCAGGGCCCGGCTGAGGTGACCGAGCGCATTGCCAACGCGGGCATTGCGATCTTCCCGACCATTGATGCGGCAGCCCGTGGGCTGGCCGGACTGGTGCGCCTGGGCCAGACGCTGGGCCAGCCGCCAGCTGCGCCCGCTGCCGCGCAGCACTGGGAGCCGCTCGATGCCCAGGTCTTCCGCAACGAGTTCCATGCCAAGGCCTTTTTGGCGCGCGCCGGTGTGCCAGTGACGCAGGAGCAGGTGGTGCAGTCCGCCGATGCGGCGGTGGCGGCGGCCGAGCAGATCGGTTTTCCGGTGGTGTTCAAGATTGTCTCGCCCGACATTGCCCACAAGACCGAGGTCGGCGGCGTGGAGCTCAACATCCGCAGCGCCGCGCAGGCCCGCACGGCCCATGCACAGCTGCTGGCGCGGGTGGCAGAGCGCGCGCCGCAGGCGCAGATCGATGGCGTGCTGGTCGCCCCGATGGTGGGCGGCGGTGTGGAGATGATCACCGGCGTCTCAGACGACGCGGCCTTTGGCCCGGTGGTGATGGTGGGCATGGGCGGCATCTATGCCGAGGTGCTGAAAGACGTGGCGGTGCAGGTGGCGCCGGTGACGCAGGCCGAGGCGCTGCAGATGATTGCGTCGCTCAAGCTCTACCCGCTGCTGCAAGGGGTGCGCGGCCAGCCCGCTGCCGATGTGCAGGCCATGGCCGCCACGGTGGCGCGCCTGTCGGAGCTGGCGCTGGCCTATGCCGGCGAGATCGCCGAGATCGACCTGAACCCGGTGCTGGTCCAGCCTGCCGGCGAGGGCGTGATTGCGGTCGATGCGCTGATGGTGGCGGCCCCGCCGCAGGCCTGATGCGCAGCGCCATGCAGACTTTGATCGGAACTATGCGATGAAACAGGAAGAGAATTTCGCCCGCCCCGATGCCGCATCGGGCCCGGGTGCCTACCGGCAATATGCGCGTGACTGGCTGCACAGCCATTTGCCCGCCCACATGCGCGCCGACTGCGTGGACTACCGCACGCCCAGCCTGGACGAGTGCCGCGATTGGGAAGCGCGCATGTACCAGGCGGGCCTGGCCGGCATGACCTGGCCGACCGCGTACGGCGGCCATGGCCTGAGCCTGCGCGAGCACCTGGCGGTGAACAAGGAAGTGGGCGCGCTGGCCATGCCCGAGAGCGTCAGCTCAATTGGTAAGGAGCTGGCCGGTCCCATCATCATGGCCGTGGGCACCGAGGCGCAAAAGCAGGCCTTTCTGCCCGCCATTTTGGAGATGCGCGAGTACTGGTGCCAGGGCTTTTCCGAGCCCGAGGCCGGGTCGGACCTCGCGCGGCTGCGCACCAAGGCCACGCCCGATGGCGATGACTGGCTCATCCAGGGCCAGAAGATCTGGACCAGCGGCGCGGCCAAGGCCCATTACTGCCTGCTGCTGACCCGCACCGGTACGGTGGCCGACAAGCACCGGGGCCTGCTGATGTTTGCGGTACCGATGGACACGCCCGGCATTCGCGTGGTGCCGATCCGCTCCATCGACAACAAGCAGTCGTTTGCCGAGGTGTTTTTTGACCAGGTGCGCGTGCCCGATTCGGCCCGCCTGGGCGCTGCCGATGAAGGCTGGAGTGCGGCGATTCGGGTGCTGTCGATCGAGCGCGCCACCAACCGCATGTACCGCGCCTGGCGCTTTGCGTGCGAGCTGCGCCAGCTGGTGCGGGCCTACCAGTCCGAGCCCGCGCTGCGCGCTCGCTTGCAAGAGCCCGGCCTGCGCCAGGCCATCGGCCAGGTGGCGAGCCAGATTGACGGGCTCAAGGGCCTGGTCGAGCGCAGTGTGGAGCAGCTGCAGGCCGGTGAGCCCATTGGTGCGCGCGGCTCGCTCACCAAGCTGTACTGGTCTGAATGCCACCAGGCCTTTGCGTCGCTGGCGCTGGCGATGGTGGCCGATATCCACCCTGGCCACAGCGCGCTGGCGCAGCGCGCCAAGGCCCATTTCACGCAGGCCTATCTGTTCTCGCGCGCCGAGAGCATCTACGCCGGAACCACCGAAGTGCAGCTGGATGTCATTGCCCAGCGCATTCAACAGCTGACCAAGGACTAAAGGGATGACGATGCAAACTGAAGAGCTGCACCCCGAGGAGTTTGGGCAGGCGGCGCAGGCGGTCATCGCGGCGCTGCAAGGGCAAGGCCCGGCCGAGGCGGCCACCGCCATGGCCGATGCCGGCCTGTTTGGCATCTGCGCCGATGAAGCGCAGGGCGGCCTGGGCCTGCCGCTGGCATTTGCGATGCCGGTGGTGCGGGTGGCAGGGCAGATGCAACTGTCCTACCCCCTGCCCGAGCAGATTGCCGCCAGCAAGGCGCTGCAAGGCACGGATGTGGGCGGCGAGCTGCTGCGCGGCGAGAAATCGCTGTGCGTGGTGATGGCCGCGCAGGCCGCTGGCGATTGGAGTGGGGTGGCGCGCAATGGCCTGCAGGCCGACTATGCGCTGGTGCAGACCGATGCCGGTTTTGCGCTCTACGACAAGGCGGACTTGCGCTGCCAGGCCGAAGAAATGCTGGACCCGGAGGTGCCCCAGCTGTGGGTATCGGCCGCCGGTGCCACGCCGCTCTTGAGCCTGGACGCGCAGCAGTCGCAGGATTTTTGCGCCGATACCAAGCTGCTCTGGGCCGAGTATCTGAACGGGCTTTGCGCCGGCGCGCTGGAGCGCACTGCTGATTACCTGCAGGCGCGCGTGCAGTTTGGCCGGCCGCTGTCGGCCAAGCAGGCGGTGCGCCACCACCTGGCGCGCATGCGCCTGCTGCTGGAGGCATCGAGCGCCCAGGCCTGGCGCGCGCTGCGCCCCGATGAGTGGGGCAATCCCCGCCAGGCGGACAGCGCCTTGGCCGCTGCACTGAGCCAGGGCGCCTGGGTGCTGGAAAAGGCCATCCACTTACATGGCGGCATGGGCTTTACCTGGGAGCTGGGGCTGCACCGCAGCCTGCGTGAGCTCAAGAAGCTCGACGCCTGCCTGGGGGCGGGGGCTGTGATGCGCGCCGTGGGCGCTGACTTTATCGACCGTTGTGAGGTGACGCAATGACAGGCGCAATAGCAAGAGATATGGAAGGCCGCGTGGCCCTGGTCACCGGCGCAGGTGCCGGCATTGGCCGCGCCACAGCGCTGCAACTGGCCGCGCGCGGCGCCGTGGTGGCGGTCAATGACCTGAAGGAGGCGCTGGTCGAAGAGACGGTGGCTGCCATCACCGCCCAGGGCGGCCAGGCCTTTGGCGTGGTGAAGAACGTGGCCACGCGCGAAGAGATGACCGCCGCCGTGGACGAGGCCTATGCCCGCCACCAGCGGCTCGATATTTTGGTCAACAACGCCGCCTGGGTGCGCTACCAATCGGTGAGCGAGATCATGCCCGAGACGGTGGACCGCATGCTGGACATCGGCTTCAAGGCGGTGCTCTGGGGCATCCAGGCCGCCGCTGCCCGCATGGATGCCGAGCGCGGTGGCAGCATCATCAATGTGGCCTCGGTCGCGGCGCTGCGCTCGGCCGGCAGCTCGATGGTGTATTCGGGCATCAAGGCTGGTGTGCTGGGTATTACCCGAGCTGCGGCGGCGGAGCTGGGCGAGCGCTATATCCGCGTCAATGCGGTCTGCCCGTCTGCCGTACCGACCGAGGGCACCCAGCGCAACCGCAATGCCGAGCGCGATGCCGGCCGCGTGGCCAAGACACCGATGGGGCGCCTGGGCACGGTGGACGATATTGCCGGCACCATCTGCTTTTTGGCCAGCGATGCCTCGCAGTTCACCACCGCGCAGGCGCTGGTGGTGGATGGCGGCATTACCTTCACCAACATCTGAAGCCTATGCCCGCTGTCTTGATCACTGGTGCTGCCTCCGGCATTGGCCGCGCTGCCGCGCTGCAGTTTGCGCAGCAGGGCTGGGACTGCCTGCTGGCCGACATCAGCCCCGCGATTGCCGAGCTGCCCCAGCAGTGCCTGGCGCAAGGCGCGGCCAGTGCGCAGGCCTTTGCGCTGGATCTGACCGATGCGCAGGCGCTGGTCCAGCTGGGCCGCCAACTGGCTGCGCTGCCAGCACTCGATGCGCTGGTCAACAACGCCGGTATCTCGGACAGCAGCGGCCGGCCGCTGGCCGAGCAGGCGCCCGCGCAGTGGCAGCGCCTGCTACGGCTGAACCTGCAGGCACCGCAGGCCTTGTTCGAGACCTGTCTGCCCCGTTTGAAGGCCGATGCGCGCCTTGTCAATGTGTCCTCCGGCGCGGGGCACAAGGCCATTCCCTGGCGCGGGCTCTACAGCCCCAGCAAGGCCGGTCTGATCGCCTGGTCGCAAAGCCTGGCGCGGCGCTACCCGCAGCTGAGCGTGACCACCTTGTGCCCCGGCTTTGTGCGCACCGAGCTGGTGCAGGGCCTGATGGATGCCGGGCGCCTGGCGTTGGCCGATGCTGTTGCCAAGATCCCGCTGGGCCGCTTGGCCGAGCCCGAAGAAATGGCCGCAGCGCTGGTGTTTTTGGCGCAGCCCCAGGCCCGGGTGCTGTCGGGCCAGGTCCTGTCGGTCGATGGCGGATCGGGCATTTACGGCGGCAGCAGCCGCTGCGCGCTGAGCACCGCCGTGCCCGCACCGTTGCAGACCCCGCTGCATCTGCAGCTGCAAGCGGGCAGCGATGCCGCAGGTGATAGCGCCTGTGATGGCGCCTGGTTGCAAGCGCTGCAGGCAGCGGACGGCGAGCAGGTAGCGGCAACGGCCGCGCCTTGCCAAGGCCTGGTCAGCACCCAGGCGCTGGCCCCTGCTGGTGGTGATCTTGTGGAAGCCGTGCTGAGCGCCGCCCAGCAGTTTGCAGCCACCCATGCGCGCGATGCCAGCCTGGTGCTCTTGCTGCCCGCGACTGCCCCCGAAGGCGTGCCCGCCTGGCAGCACCAGACGGCACTGGCTGCCGCACGCATGCTGGTGGCAACCCTGGCCTGTGAATGGGCCACACAAGGCTTGCGCATCAATGCACTGCTGCTGTCGCCCCAGCAGGCCCGTGGCCCAGCGGTGGCGCAGCTGCTGCCGCTGGTCCGTTTTCTGGCCGGGGCACAGGCGCAGTTTGTCACCGGACAGTGCCCCAATATCTCGGGCTCCGAGGAGAGCGCCCATGGCTGAACTGGACACCGCCGCCGTCGAGGCGCTGTACCGCCAGGAGCGCGGCTACTGGCGGCCCTGGAATGCCCAGCTGCTGGCGCGCCGCCCGGCGTTTTTGCAGGCCTATGCCCACTATGCCGGCTACCCGGCGCGCAGCGGGGCCTTAAGCGAGCGCATGGTGGAACTGGTCTATGTGGCACTCGACGCATCGGCCAGCCATTTGTTTGCCAGCGGCCTGAAGCTGCACATGCAAAAGGCGCTGGCCTGCGGCGCCAGTGATGACGACCTGCTCGATGTGCTGACCTTGGTTTGCCTGCAAGGCGCAGGCGCGACAGCGGCAGCGCTAGGGGAGGTGACCCAGGTGTATGGTCTGCCACCCAAGGCGGAGGCCACGGTGGACGGCCAGCAGCCAGACCTGTGGGCGCGGCTGCAGGCCATCGACCCGGCCTACTTTGGCCATCTGCAGGCGCTAGCCAGCACGGCCGAAAGCGGCAAGGGCCTGAGCGCCGGCGAGCGCTGCCTGATCACGGTTGCGCTGCATGCCTGCTTTACAGCGATGCAGCCCGAGGCCTTGCGCGCAGCCTTGCAGCAGGCCCAGGGCCTGGGCGTGGCGCGCGAAGCGGTGGTGCAGGTCATCCAGATGGGCGCGCACCTGGCGGTGCATGGCACGGCGCTGGGCATCACGGTGCTGGCTGAGCTCGACGCCGCATGACATCGAACGACAAGGAGACAAACATGAACCAGCTGCGTACCGAACGCCGCACCCTGCTGATGGCGGCCATGGCCGCCGCACTGCCTGCAGCCCTTCCTCTGGCACGGGCAGCCACGCCCTGGCCCAGCAAGCCGGTGCGCCTGGTGGTGACCAGCTCGCCCGGATCGGGCGGCGATGTGTTTGCCCGCTTGCTGGCGCCCGGCCTGCAGGCAGCGCTGGGCCAGCCCTTCTATGTGGAAAACAAGGTGGGCGCCAACGGCATCATCGCCAATGACTTTGTCGTCAAAAGCAGCGATGCGCACACGGTGCTGTTTGCGCCGTCATCAGCCATCGTGATCAACCCCTTTATCCAGCCCAAGCTGCCCTATGACACGCAACGCGATCTGCTGCCCGTCGGCCAGATCGGGCTGTCCGGTATTTTTCTGGTCGCCAACCCGGAGACCGGCATTGCATCCTTGCCCGATCTGGTGCGCTATGCCAAGGCCAACCCGGGCAAGCTGTCCTGCGGCTCCTGGGGCAATGGCTCGTCGGGCCATCTGGCGCTGGAGGGCCTCAAGGCCCATTACGGCATCGACATCCACCATGTGCCCTACAAGGCGCTGTCCACCGAGCTGTCCGACATCATCGGCAACAACATTGCCATGGGCTTTATGGATATCGCGTCACCCGTGCCGCATATCCGCAGCGGCAAGCTGCTGGCAGTCGGCGTGACGGGCACGCAGCGCGCGCCGGCCACACCGCAGGTGCCCACCTTTACCGAGCAGGGCTTCAAGTTTGATGCCGACGGCTGGTATGGCGTGTTTTTGCCCGCCGGCAGCTCCAACCCCCAGATGGTGGAGCGCCTGAACCACGCCCTGGCGCAGGTGGCGCAAAGCGCCGATATCCGCAAAAAGTTTGAAGACCAGAACATGGCCCTGCCTGCCGTCAAACCGGCGGCAGAGTTTGCCCGCTCCATCCAGTCCGATATGAAGATCTGGGGTGGGCTGGCCAAGCTGGCCGATCTGAAGATGTCGTAACGAGCGCGCTGGCGGCTGCACCGGGCGCTACAAGCCCGGGCCGCTGCTCACAGCAAACCCAAGAACCAGGTGGTCGCCGCAAGGCCGGCCACCGGCAATCCACAGGAGACAAAAATGACCGATTCATGCGCAAGCTTCAACCGCCGGCAGATGCTGCTGGGCCTGCTGGCCGCAGCGGGCACCGGCACGGCCTGGGCCAATACGGCCTGGCCCAACAAGGCGATCCGGATGATCGTGCCGGGGCCAGCGGGCTCGGGCGGCGACATCTTTGCGCGCCTGCTGCTGCCTCCGCTGCAGTCGACGCTCAAGGAAAGCCTCTATGTCGAGAACAAGGCCGGTGCCAACGGCATCATCGGCAATGACCATGTGGCCAAGGCCCAGGCCGATGGCTATACCTTGCTGTTCTCGCCGTCGTCGTCGATTGCGATCAACCCCATCATCCAGCCCAAGATGCCCTATGACGCGATGCGCGACCTGGCACCGGTGGCGCAGGTGGGGGCTGCGGGCATTTTGCTGGTGGCCAACCCAGCCACTGGCCTCAAGACGCTGGCCGACATGGTGCAGTACGCCAAGGCCAACCCGGGCCGCCTGGCCTATGGTTCCTGGGGCAGCGGCTCGACGGGCCACCTGGTGATGGAGGGCATCAAGGCCCACTACGGCCTGGACATGCCCCATGTGCCCTACAAGGGCACTGCCGTGGAGCTGGGCGATCTGCTGGCCAACACGATTGGCGTGGGCTTTATGGACATTGCCTCGCCCATTCCCCATATCCGCAGCGGCAAGCTGCGTGCGCTGGGCGCCACCGGATCGGCGCGCGGCCCGGCGCTACAGGATGTGCCCACACTGACCGAGCAGGGCTACAGCTTTGATGCCGATGGCTGGTACGGCGTGTTTGCGCCCGCCAAGACGGACCCCAAGATCATCGACCGC
The DNA here is from genome assembly GCF_049601575.1 of Comamonas sp. 23. NCBI lineage: Bacteria > Pseudomonadati > Pseudomonadota > Betaproteobacteria > Burkholderiales > Comamonadaceae > Comamonas > Comamonas sp. 23. Next base: position 2,211,407 of record NZ_CP187127.1, read on the forward strand.
ATCAATGCCGATCTGGGCCAGGTGCTGGGCAGCGCCGAGATGAAGGCCAAGTTTGCCGAGCAGAACATGCTGATCCCTGCGCACAAGTCGGCCGCCGAGTTCAGCCAGGTCGTCAAGAACGACATGGCGCTGTGGCAGCAGCTGGCCAAGGTGGCCAAGCTCAAGGTCGATTGAGCGACGCCCCGGGGCAGGCAGCGGGGCTGAAGGCTCTTCAGCCCTGCCCCGGGACCCTCTGTGCCGTATTGGCACAGCCAACTCTTGCGATGGTATGGCGATTGCCCGGCAGACAGGCTGGGCAAGGGATCCTCTGCAAGACCCTCGCTAAGCGGGATGGGCGCGGATCGGGATGAGGCGCAAGGCGTCTTTCGCAGTCAATAGCCGTAGCTATTGACAAGGAAGACAACGCAGCGAACCGCCCGAGCCCGCATTCAGACCACGGCAGGGAGTCTTGCAGAGTATCCCTAAGGAGGTCTTATGTCGATCAGGATTTTTTGGCGCGCTACCGCGCTGGGGCTGGGCCTGGCTTGCTGCGCGGCCACTGCACCGGCCGCTGAGGTTCAGGCCGCTTTCCCCAACAAGCGCGTGACCATCGTGGTGCCTTATTCTGCCGGCGGGCTGACCGATACGCTGGCCCGGTCGCTGGCGGCGAAGCTGGCGACGCTCTGGGGCCGGCCGGTGGTGGTGGAGAACCGCGATGGCGCAGGCACCATCATCGGCACGAGCGCCGTGGCCCGTACGCCAGCCGATGGCTACACGCTGCTGTTCACCAGCTATGCCTACACCTCCAACCCGGTGCTGCGCCGGCAGCTGCCCTATGGGCCCGACGCTTTCCGGCCTGTGGGCCTGCTGGGCTCCAGCCACAATGTGCTGCTGGTCACCAACCGCTTGCGTGGCCAGTCGCTGCAAAACCTGATCGACCGCGCCAAGGCCGAGCCGGGCAGCTTCAAGCTGGCCTCGTCCGGACCAGGGTCGAGCCCGCACCTGGCGGCCGAGCTGTTTGCGACCAAGGCGGGCATCCGCTTTACCCATGTACCCTACAAGGGCCAGGGGCCGTCGATGACCGATCTGATGGCGGGCGTCGTCGATGGCATGTTTGACGGCATGTCGTCGTACGCGCTGGTCAAGTCGGGCAAGGTGGCAGCCGTGGCCATCGCTGCCGAGCAGCGCCACCCCGGCGCGCCCGAGATCCCGACCTTCAAGGAGCTGGGCATGGATTTTGTCAGTGGCAGCTGGTTTGGCATGCTGGCGCCGGCTGCAACGCCCGATGCGGTGGTGCGGCAGATCAATGCCGACCTGCACCGCGCCCTTGAAGACCCTGCCGTGCGCGCCCAGATTGCCAAGACCGGCTTGCTGGTGTCGCTGTCCACGCCCGAGGCCTTTGGCCAGTTTCTGCAGGCCGAAACCCGCAAGCTGCAGGCGCTCCTCCAGAGCGGCGTGCGCATTGATCTGGATTGAGCCGGGGCGGGTGGGGGGCCTGACGCATAATGGGCTTTTTGCCACCTGTCTGGATTGCCCATGCCCTACGCCCGCCATACCCTCGCTGCCGGATTGCTCGCGGCAGCGTCTTTGCTGAGCGCACCGGCCTGGGCCATCAACAAATGCGTCGATGCCCAGGGCCGCACCAGCTTTCAGGATGAGCCCTGCGCAGCCGGGCAGAAGGCCGAGGCGATCACCGTGACGCCCTCCAGCCAGGGCATCAACCCGCGCGAGCATGACCGCCCGGTGACCAGCCGTCCAACGGATAACCCACCGCCGTCCGTACCAGCAGCTGCACCCGCCGATGCGCCAGAACCCCGCCCGGCCGATTGCCCCGACCCGGAGCGCATGAAGAGCATGCAGATCGAGGCCGAATCGATTGCGCTGCCGCTGCCGATCCGCAAGCAAAAGCGGGCGTCGTTTGAAGCGCTGAAAGAGCGCTGCGGCGGCTAAAGACCCCCTCTCAGCAAAACGCCCGCGATTGCGGGCGTTTTTGTTTACACGGCCATCGGCGCCGTCAACGGCGCATGGTGCTGGTAGCCTTCCAGCCAGAAGTCCGAAGGCTCCACCTTCTCCAGCCACTCCGGCTCGTATTGGCCGGTCACCGCATAGTCGGGGATGCGGTCCGACAGCACCAGCTGGGGCGACTCAAAAGGCTCGCGCTTGAGCTGCTCTTGCAGCATGTCCAGGTGGTTCTCGTAGATGTGGGCATCACCGATGAAATAGGTAAACCAGCGCGGGGTGTAGCCACTCAGGCGCCCCATCAGGTGCAGCAGCGCGGCGCCTTCGGTGAGGTTGAAGGGGGTGCCCAGGCCCACATCATTGCTGCGGATGTACAGGCACAGCGAGATCTCCCGCTTGCTCTGGTCAACCAGGAACTGGTAGAGCAGGTGGCAGGGCGGCAGGGCCATTTCTTCGAGCTGGGCCCAGTTCCAGCCGTGGAAGAGAATGCGGCGGCTGCCCGGGTCGGTCATGACGGTGTCCAGGCACTGGCGCAGCTGGTCGATGGCCTTGTAGAGCACGATCTGGCGCTTGCCGTCTTCGGCCACTTCCCCGATCTGGGTGTAGCCCTTGGCCAGCGCGTCGGCCACCTGGGCGGCGCCTTGGGGCTGGGCCTGGTCGATCAGCTTGTAGGCCGGCCATTGGCGCCATTGCACGCCGTAGACGGGGCCCAGGTCGTCGGCCTCCAGGCGGTAGGGGTTGGCCAGCCAGGCCTGGTTTTCATTGGCGTTCTGGTCCCAGACCTTGCAGCCCAACGCGCGGAAATCGGCAGCGCTGCGCGCCGCACGCAGAAAACCCACCATCTCGCCGATGGCCGATTTGAAGGCCAGCTTCTTCGTGGTGACAGCCGGAAAGCCTTGCTGCAGATCAAACTTGAGCATGGCGCCGGGCATGCTGAGCGTGCGGATGCCTGTGCGGTTGGACTGCCAGGAGCCTTGGTCCAGAATGCTCTGGACGAGTTGGAGGTATTGCTTCATGTTCTTCTGGCCTGATCGAGAGTGGGGCCTGGCCGCCCCTGGAGCGCCGAGGCGCTGCCTGGCCCGGTGCGATATGGGCGCACTGCGAGGGCGGGGCTGGGGCCAAGGCCCAAAGGGCCTACTGTACGATGCCTGCGTTTTTTGCGTAGGCCGTAAGGATAAGCCCACGTGGGTGATGGCGGCGGCCGCCCTTGCGGCCCAAAAATTGGTGTAGGGTGTCGGCTTTGGCGCCCGGGCCCACCGGGGCCGGCGGTGCATGGCCGTGGCAAGCACAGGTGGGCAGCGGGACATCGACAGTTTGCCTGGCGCAGGAGAGGGCGCGGCAAACGCACCAAGGACACCTGACTATGTGGATGATGACGAAAAAATGGGGCCTGGCCCTGGGCGCTGCTGCGGCGCTGGCACTGGCGGGTTGCCAGACCATGCCCGCTGGCGGCAACCCCAGCGGCCAGCAGGCCTGGAACCAGCTGCAGGCCCAGGTGGGCCAGTACCCGCAGGATGCCGCTTTCTTGCAGCAAGGCGTGATGGCTGCGCGCATGCAGCACCTGCTGGGCGAGCACCGCGCCGCCTTCATGCAGAACCTGCAGGTGAGCGGGCCGCTGAGCAAACAGGGCTCCGTTTACTACATCACCGGCAACCGCCAGCACGATGGTGGCCACAATGCCGCCGCCGTGGCGCTGGATGCCAAGAGCAACACCATGCGCATCTGGTGGCTGCAGGACGGCCAGCCGCGTGTGGTGCAGGACCCGGGCGCAGCGTTTTCCTGGCCCAAGGATGTGAACCAGATGATCAGCAACGCGGTGGGCACGCCGGCGTCGTGATGCTTCCATAAACAAAACAGGGCGGCACCTCTGCGAGGGCCGCCCTGTTTTGTTTTGGCGCTGGGTTTTAGGAGCTGCTAACACGACCCAGCAAACCGAAGGTTTGCGGTTGAGACGAGGCGTCAAGCTGCAGGCAGTACAGTAGTACGACAAGGCTTGGCGCGGCCGGCGAGGCAACGACGTATCAAGGGTTGTGCTAGTGGCTCTAAGCGCGTGTGATCATGGCATGCGGGTTCATAATGTTCTGCGGGTCCAGCGCAGCCTTCACCGCCCGCATCATCGACAGGGCCACTGGCGACTGGTACTGCGGCAAGGTGTCTACCTTGAGCGTGCCAATGCCGTGCTCGGCCGAGATGGAGCCGCCAAAGGCGGCCACTGCGTCATAGACGATGTGGTTGACCTCGTGCTCGCGCTCGTCGAGAAATTGCTTGGCGTCTCCGCCCTCGGGTGCCTGCACATTGAAGTGCAGATTGCCGTCGCCCAGGTGGCCGAAATTGACCAGGCGCATGCCCGGCACCTTGTCGTTCAGCACCTGGGTGGCATGCTCGACAAACTCCGGGATGCGCGAGATGGGCACGGAGATGTCGTGCTTGATGTTGAGGCCTTCCTCGACCTGGGCGAGCGGAATGCTCTCGCGGATATGCCAGAGGTTGTGGGCCTGGCCCAGGTTCTCGGCGACCACGGCATCGAGCACGATCTCTTGCTCGAATGCCGCTTCCATCAAGGCTTCAAAGCGGCTGCGGGCATGCTCTTCCGATTCGCTGTCGGAGTTCTCCAACACCACGGCATAGGGGAAGGCGGGGTTGTCGATAAAGGGCACGCGCAGCTGGGGCATGTGCTTGTCGACCAGGGTGAGCGCAAAGCGGTTCATCACCTCAAAGCCGGTCAGACCCGCGCCCAGGTACTGGTGCGCCAGCGCCAGCAGGCGCACGGCAGCATCGAACGACGGCAGCGCCGCCCAGGCGGTGAGCTGGCTCGCGGGCAAGGGGTAGATCTTCATCGTCGCTGCCGTGATCACGCCCAGGGTGCCTTCGCTGCCGATGAAGAGGTTGCGCAGGTCGTAGCCGGTGTTGTCCTTGCGCAGGCCCTTGAGGCCGTTCCAGATCTCGCCCTGGGCGTTGACCACTTCGAGGCCCAGGCACAGTTCGCGCGTATTGCCATAGCGCACCACCTGGGTGCCGCCGGCATTGGTGCCCAGGTTGCCGCCAATGGTGCAGCTGCCTTCGGCGGCCAGCGACAGCGGGAACAGATAGCCCTGGCTCTCGCAGCGCTCCTGCAGGGTCTGCAGGATGCAGCCGGCCTCGACGGTGACGGTCAGGTTGTCCTTGTCGATCGCGCGGATCGCCTGCATGCGCCCCAGGTTCAGCACCACCTGCTGGCCCGAGGTATCAGGCGTGGAGCCCACGACCAGGCCGGTGTTGCCGCCCTGGGGCACGATGGAGGTGCCGTTGGCCGCGCAGGCCTTGACGACGGCGGCCACTTGCTCGGTCGTGGCGGGGCGCACCACCGCCAGCGCCTTGCCGTGGACGCGGCGGCGCCAGTCCTGCTCATAGGCCGTCAGGTCGCCCTCGGTAAGCACATGGGCATCGCCCACAATCTGGCGCAAGCTCGCAATCAGGTCGGTCATCGGAAGTCTCAGCAAATAAAAAGAAATCGGTTCTAGGAAGCGGCTGCGGGCTGGGCGGCCGGGGATGCGGCGCGCAGGCGGCCCCGGATATGCAGCACGCAGGCGGCAAACAGCAGCAGGCACAGTGCGATCTCGGCCAGCGCGCACCAGCGGCTGGGCGGCGCATCACCCCAGGCGCGCACCACGCCCTCAATAAAATACAGCCACACCAGAAGGCTCAGCCAGCGGTAGGTATACATGCGGCGCTTGAGCAGGCCGGCGAGCGGAATGCACAGCGGCAAGGCCTTGAGCACCAGCCAGGAGCCGCCCGGCCGCAGCGGGGCCAGCCACAGCTCCCAGGCCAGGCACAACAGCACCAGGCCCAGCAGGGACGCCACGGCCAGCCAGCGCGAAAACTGCGCCGCTGCCCTGGCCGGGGCAGGCGTTACCAAATCAGGCAGATTTGCGGCGGGTTCAGGGGTCGATGCAGGCATGGAAATGGCATCATATCGGTATGTACGTCAGTGATGAGAAAAACGCAGCATCTTTGCAGGTGCAACCGCGCCAGGGATGGGCTTTGTGGTGGCAGCAATTTGCTGCGTTTCCCTGGCGCAATACCGTCAATACCTTGCGCACGCGCTTTGGCGAGGACCGCCTGGGCCTGACGGCCAGCAGCCTGACCTTTACCACCATGCTGGCACTGGTGCCTTTCTTCACGGTGGCGTTGGCGCTGCTCACCGCTTTCCCGATGTTTGCCACGGTCGAGGCGCAACTGCAGCGCTGGCTGATCGAGAGCCTGATCCCCAGCACCATCGCCAGCCAGGTGCTGGGCTACATCACGCAGTTTGCCTCCAAGGCCAGCCGCCTGGGCCTGGCGGGCCTGAGCTTTTTGCTGGTGACGGCGCTGGCGCTGATATTGACGATGGACCGCACGCTCAACAACATCTGGCGCGTGCGCCAGCTGCGGCCACTGGGCCAGCGGGTGCTGATCTACTGGGCGGCCATGTCGCTGGGCCCGCTGGTGCTGGCCTCCAGCCTGGTGCTGACCTCGTCGGTGGTGGCCGCTTCGCGCAGCGCGATGGGCGAGCTGCCCTACCTCATTCGCCTGGCCTTTGATTCGCTGGAGTTTGTGCTGCTGGCATCGGGTGTGACCGCCATGTACCGCTATGTGCCCAACACCCATGTGCGCTGGCGCGATGCACTGGCCGGCGGGCTGTTTGTGGCCGTGGGCATCGAGGTGGCCAAGAAGGTGCTGACCCTGTACCTCGTGCATGTGCCGACCTATTCCACCATCTACGGCACCTTTGCCACCTTGCCGATCTTGCTGATCTGGATCTACGTGGCCTGGGTGATTGTGCTGCTGGGTGCCGTGGTGGCCGCCTACCTGCCCAGCCTGCTGGCCGGCGTGGCGCGGCTGCCGCTGGCGCAGAGCTGGGATTTTCAGCTGGCGCTCGAATGCCTACGCGCGCTCAACCTGATGCGCTACCAGCCCGAGAAGGGCCTCTACCTGCACCAGCTTGCCACCCGAATGCAGGTGGAGGATGTGCAGCTGCACCGCGCGCTCGATGTGCTGTGCCAGCTCGACTGGGTGGGCGCCGTCGTCGATGTGGATGAGCGCCGGACCAGCACGGGAGCCACCGAGAGCCAGCATGACATGCGCTATGTGCTGCTGATCGAGCCCGCGCAGACCCTGGCTGCGCCGCTGGTCAGTGCACTGATGCTGGACCGCAACGAGGCCACCGAGCCCTTGTGGTGGCACAGCGGTCTCGACCAGATCGCGCTCATTGCACTGCTGGAGCGCCGCCAGTGGCTGCCGGAGGAGGTGCCTGCGCAAGAGGTGGAAGCAGTAGCGCAGGAGTTGGAGCCTGTGCTGGGTGATGAGACCCAAGCCCTGCAGCCCAGGGCTTGAGGGCAGTTTGATCGCTGAGAGGGGCTGCCCATCAGCGGCCTACCTGATGGCGATGCGCAGAGATCGCTGAAGCCGCTCAGTGGGCGGCGAAGCTTGCCTCATTGAAGGCCAGGCGCTGGCGCGCCAGCGCCACCATGTCGGCGGGGTAGCTGCTGTAGGCGGTCAGGGTGCTGTCGTCCAGCTCGTACAGCACCACCAGGGCGGCGACTTCCCAGGCCCAGCGCGGGTGGTGCTCGCCCATGCCAATGAGCCGGCCAATGGCGGCCAGCGCAGGGTGCAGCTGGCTGCTGTAGTTCTCGTCCAGATAGGCTTGCAAGGGCTCGGTGCCCAGCTCGGACTGCTCGAAGAAGGCGGTCAGATCGGCATAGGGCTTGGGGCAGAAGACCTGGGCGGAGGCTTCGTCCTTTTCGCAGGCGACGGCGCTCAGGTAGTCGAGCAGGCAGTCACAGCGGTTGCCCAATAGACGCTCGACAATGCCGGGAATCAGCTCCTGGCGCTCGAGCAATACCGGCAGCGCCAGCAGTTGCACGGCAGCCGGGTAGCTGTTGGAGGCGGGGTTGATGGGTTGGCGCGCTTGCGCCGGCGCTGCGGCATCGTTGCGCATGAAGACCGCATACTCATTGCACCAGTGCAGCACATGCTCGAACAGGCTTTCCATCGCGCGGGGCGGCAGGCCCCGGCTGTAGGCCAGATCCAACAGCGCCAGCGATTGCAGCGCCGCGCGGCACCAGCCCGCCCGGGCAGCGCGTTGGCTGTCGGCGTCCAGATCCTGCACATCCAGACCATAGTAGCCATGGCTGGAGAATTCATGCAGGCTTGACAACTGGTCCGCCCAGGTCTCTGCCCATCGCTCCAGGTCCATGTCCACGCGTGGCCGCAGCAGATGCCAGGGTTGCGCCTGGCAGTGTTGCAGCAAACAGGGAAGGGCCTTGTATTGCATAAGTCGTATGTATCGGGTCTGCAGCTTTTCGGATGCAGCTGTCTGGGCCTCCATCGGCCTGGCAGATAGGCTAACGCATTTGATGCCCGCATTGCGGCATTTTTTGCGGTGGCTTACGCCTTCTTACGCCAGATACATACTTGATATTCTGCTATAAAAACAAAAGCAATATCGCAATTGCAAAGCTGATAGCGGGACGGATCGCTGCGGCAGGCCCTCAGGCGGGAAGCTGCGGCGCTGCGGCCTGTGCCTGCAGAAAATGGTGGATCGCAAACAGGGTCGCGTCGGGTGACTCGGTCATCTGGTTGTGGCCGCTGGGCACCATCTGGACCTGCACTTGCTTGCCAGCGGCTTTGGCGGCGTCCACCAGGCTGCGCGCGGCGCGGGCAGGCGTCATCTGGTCTTGCTCGCCCAGCACAAACAACACCGGGCAGGCGAGGGCGGCCATCGCAGCCTGGCCATTGCGGTAGCTATCGCAGGCCACAAAGCCGGTGTGCAGCAGGTTGGTGTCGCCGTTGCTGGCCTGCACGCGGCGGGCCAGCGCCATGCCGGCACCAAATACCCAGCTGCCCGCGCCTGAGGGTGGGGCCAGGGTTGCGCGCGAGAAGGTCTGCACCATGGCAATCGCCTGGTCGGTAGCGCTGAGCGCTTGCTCGAGCAGAGCGGGGGCGACCTTCATCGGGTCGGCCGTGCCGACCAGCACCAGGTGGCTGATACGCGCGCCCAGGCGTGCGGCCGCTTCCATCGCTATCAGGCTGCCCCAGCTGTGGCCGATAAGGGCCGCCTGCTGCAGGCCTGCGGCATCGAGCAGCTGCGCGATGGTCTCGGCCGCTTCTTCCACCGTGCGCGGCGCGGCGCCGGCACTTTTGCAGTGGCCGGGCAGATCGATGGCCAGCACGTTCCAGCCATGGTTGGCCAGGTAGCGGCTTTGCAGCGCCCAGACGCTGTGGTCGCACAGCACGCCGTGGATAAAGATGGCAGTGGGCTGGTTCGCATCCAGCGCCTTGCCGCCGGTGTAGGCATACAGGTCGGCACCTTGTACTTGGATTTGCATGTCTGTGCTCCGATGGTGTGGCTGAGGCTAGATGTCGGCAATCAGGCGTTTGCCCAGGCTCACGGTCTGGTCGTTGGCATAGCCCAGGCTTTCGTAGAAGGCGATCACCGCCTCGTTGCCGGCGCGCACCTGCAAGTTGAGCTTGGGGCAGCCCAGCGCCGTGAGCTCGGCTTCGGCCCGCTGCATCAGCTGGCGCGCATGGCCCTGGCGCTGGTGCCGGGGGTGCACGGCCAGGTAGTTGATCCAGCCGCGGTGGCCGTCGTAGCCGACCATGATGCTGGCGATCACCGCGCCTTGTTCATCGACACCGACCCAGAACAACTCGGGCGAGACGCTCTGCTTGCGCGCAATGTCCTTGTGCGGGTCGTTCCAGGGGCGGGTCAGGCCGCAGTCGTTCCACAGCTGAACGACGGCAGGCGCATCTTGCGGTGCAAAGACACGGATTTCCATCATGCGGCCTTCTCTGCGGCCTTGAGCGCGCGCTTCAAGTCATCGATCAGGTCGTCGGCGTCTTCTAGGCCGATGGACAGGCGGATCGTGCCCTGGCTGATGCCCGCTTGCGCCAAGGCGTCGTCGTGCATGCGGAAATGCGTGGTGCTGGCCGGGTGGATGACCAGCGAGCGGCAGTCGCCGACATTGGCCAGGTGGCTGAAGACCTTGAGCGTCTCGATGAACTTCTTGCCCTGGTTGCGGTTGCCGGCAATGTCAAAGCTGAACACCGAACCTGCGCCGCGCGGCAGCAGCTTTTGCGCCAGCGCGTAGGAGCTGTGGCTCTCCAGCATCGGGTGGCCCACGCGGCTGACCATCGGGTGGCTGGCGAGGAACTGCACCACTTTTTCGGTGTTGCGCATATGGCGCTCCATGCGCAGCGGCAAGGTCTCGATGCCTTGCAAGATCAGCCAGGCGCTGTGCGGGCTCATGCAGGCGCCAAAGTCGCGCAGGCCTTCGCGCCGCGCGCGCAGCAAGAAGGCGCCGGTGGTCGATTCCTCGCTGAACACCATGTTGTGAAAGCCGTCATAGGGCTCGGTCAGCTCGGGGAAGCGGCCCGACTTTTCCCAGTCAAAACTGCCGCCGTCGACCACGATGCCGCCAATGACGGTGCCGTGGCCGGAGAGAAACTTGGTGGCCGAGTGGTAGACGATGTCGGCGCCATGCGCAAAGGGCTTGATGAGCCAGGGCGAGGTCAAGGTGGAGTCGACCAGCAAGGGCACGCCGGCCTCATGGGCCATGGCCGAGACGGTGGGGATGTCCAGCACATCGAGGCCGGGGTTGCCGACGGTCTCGCCAAAAAACAGCTTGGTGTTGGGCCGCACCGCAGCGCGCCAGCCGTCGATATCGCCGGGTTGGACAAAGGTGGTCTCGATGCCAAAGCGGGCCAGGGTGTAGTGCAGCAGGTTCTGGCTGCCGCCATAGAGCGCGGTGCTGGCAACGATATGGCTGCCCGCGCCCATCAAGGTGGCAACCGACAGGTGCAGCGCGGCCTGGCCGCTGGCCACCGCGATCGCGCCCACACCGCCTTCAAGTGCCGAGACGCGCTGCTCCAGCACCGCATTGGTGGGGTTGCTGATGCGGCTGTAGACATGGCCGGGCCGCTCCAGATTGAAGAGGCTGGCTGCGTGGTCGCTCGACTCGAAGACGAAGGAGGTGGTCAGGTGGATGGGGACGGCGCGAGCCCCGGTGGCCGGGTCCGGCTGGGCGCCAGCGTGCAGACTCAGGGTGTCAAAGCCGGGGTCGGTGTAACCGGGCATGGCGTATCTCCGCGATGTTGTCGTTCTGGACGGGCATTGTCGGCTATATTTAGCAGACCTGGGCGGGCAGGCCTGTCGCCGATGCGTGTGCACGCAGGTGGGCCCCGCCAGCATCGGAGAACGGTACAAGGAGACACCCATGAAAGTCAGCGATATCCTCCGCCTCAAAGGCAACACTCTCTACACGGCCAGCGTCAACGACCCTCTGGGCGACGCGATCCAGACCATGGCGGAGAAGGACATTGGCTCACTGGTGGTGATGGAGCACGGCGATGTGGTGGGCATGTTGACGTTCCGCGAGGTGATCGTGGCCATCGTCAACAACGGCGGCACTGCAGGCAATATCCTTGTGCGCAGCGTGATGGACGACGCACCGCTTACCTGCACGATGGAAACCGACATGGACGAGGTGCGCCGCATGATGCTCGACCGCCATGCCCGCTACATGCCGGTGATGGACAAGAAGATGCTGATGGGCGTGATCAGCTTCTACGACGTGGCCAAGGCCGTCGTCGACAGCCAGAATTTCGAGAACAAGATGCTCAAGGCCTATATCCGCGATTGGCCGGTGGAAGGCGAGACGGATTCTTGATGGGGGACCGGCGCAGCTTGGCGGCTGAGCCGGCGACTTCCACAACCGCTACTGCAGCGGCCCGCGAGGCCGCTTTTTTGCGCCTTTGCTTTGGAACAGATGCTGGGTATTGGTCAGAAACGGATGATGCGCCCGGGGATGCGGCCGACCGTGTTATCGGTGGAGGCTGGGTTCTCAGCCTGAGCATCTGTTTGCGCTGGCAGGCCCACATACTGGGCGCGGGGGCGGATCAATTGGCCGCTGTCGCGCTGCTCCAGCGCATGGGCCAGCCAGCCTGCCGTGCGGCCCAGTGCAAACAGCACAAAGGCAGCGCCCGCGGGCAGGCCCAGGCCGCGCTGGATGGCGACCAGCGCATAGTCCAGGCTGGGGTGCAGGCCGGTTTGGCGGTGCACTGTTGCCAGCAAGGCATTGCGGTGCGCATCGGCCGGCAGCAGGCTGATGAGGCGCTGGCTGCGCGGGTCGCCTGCCGGGTAGAGCGGGTGGCCAAAGCCTGCGCAGTAATGCGGGCTGCCATGGGTGCGGGTGTCGGCCAGCAGCTGGGTGAGCGATGGGTGCAGTGCATCGCCAGCCCGTGGCGCCGCATGCCAGTCGTCCCAGTGCTGGTCGATCACCGCCGTCATCCCCCCGTGCAGTGGGCCGGTCAGCGCGGCGAGACCTGCGCCCAGACTGGCATGCAGGCTGGCGCCGGTTGATGCGACCACCCGGGCTGCAAAGCTGGAGGCATTGAGCTCATGGTCGGCGCACAGCACCAGCGCCTGGCGCAGGGTGCTTTCGCCGGCGGCATCCACACGCCAGAGTGCAGCGAGCTGCTGGTGGACCAGCCGTTCGGCCTGGGGCGGCGCAGCACCAGGAGGCGGCGGCAGCCCCGTCAGCACCCACAGCATCTGCTGGAGCAGCGGCCGGGGCCAGCCGGGGCTGGCCAGCGTGGGCTCGCTGGTGGGCAGGCTGTGCCAGGCGCTGAGCGCCTGGTCGGGTGACCGGGGTTGTGGCACGGGCGATGCTGCGGACGCCTTGGTCGGGGCCATGCGGGCGCTGCTGGACTGCGCCGCGATGGGCTGGCCCAGCAGCAGCGCGGCGGTGTCTTCCAGGCTGGCGTGCTGCGCCCATTGCAGGGCATCGCGCCCCCGGTAGTACAGCTGGCCTTGGGCCACCTGTGTGATGGCCGAGCGCAGCACGGGTGTGCCCCAGTCGAGGGTGGAGCGGGCGAGCTGCGCGGGGTTGCGCACGGTGTGCCGCTGGCGCGCGAGGCGCTGCACATCGATGCGGGCATAGACATGGCCGCGCAGGCCCGGTTGGCGGTGCGCCTGTAGCAGGCCCCGGCTGACATAGGCGTAGAGGCTGGCGCGCTGCACACCCAGCATCGCGGCGGCCTGCTGGCTGCTGAGCCAGGGGCTGTCGTCTTCGGAAGGTGGGGTGGGAGAGGGACGTGAAGCAACCATGGGCCATGCTACTGCAAGGCGAGTTGAATGGTATGTGTATCGGCCCAATCAAGATTGACCCCGGGGTGCGGCAGGTATGCAATGGCGGCCATGTGCCAACCAGGAGAACGTCTTGCCAACTACTAACAACCACAGCCCCACCAGCCACCACCTGGCGCAGCAATCGCTGCATGCGGCCATACAGGCCAGCGTGCACATGCTCTGGCAGCAAGCGGGCCTGCCAGCGCAGGCTTTGGAGCAGGGCGCTTTGGCGCTCAGCGGCGATGGCGCTGCCTACCCCTCGAGTTTTTGCCTGGATGTGGCAGCGCCTGCGGCCGTGGCGGCCAGCGGCCTGGCCAGTGCCTTGTTGTACCAGCGCCGCCAGCAGCGGGCCATGCCCCAGTTCCAGGTGGATGTGGGCCATGTGCTGGCCGAGTGCAGTGGCTATTTCACCTTGGACGGCGAGCAGCCCAACCTGTGGGCGCCCATCTCGGGCCTCTATGCCTGCGGCGCCGATGTGGGCGAGCCGGGCTGGCTGCGCATCCATGCCAATTTTGACCACCACCGCGATGGCGTGTTGCGGCTCCTGGGCCTGCCCACGGGCGCTGCCACCACGCGGCAGCAGGTGGCGGACGCGCTCCAAGGCTGGACGGCGCAGGCAGCGGAGGAGCGCGCCGCAGCGCTGGGCCTCGTGGTGGCAGCTGCGCGCAGCCCTGAGGCCTGGCAGGCCCATCCCCAAAGTGCGGCGGTGGCCGCGCAGCCCTTGCTGTCGATCACGCAGTTGGACAGCGACCAGCCCGCCGCGCCCCGCGATGGGCCCGCGCCTGCCCAGCACCGGCCGCTTGCTGGCCTGCGCGTGCTGGACCTGACCCGCATTCTGGCGGGGCCCGTGGCAGCCCGCAGCCTGGCGGCGCAAGGGGCCGATGTGCTGATGCTCAATGGGCCGGGTCTGCCCAATATCGAGGCCATTGCCGATATGAGCCGGGGCAAGCGCTCGGCCTTGCTGGATCTGAAAACCCCGGCAGGCCAGCAAAAGATGGCCGCGTTGCTGGATCAGGCCCATGTGCTGCTGCAAGGCTACCGGCCGGGCGCGCTGGATGCGCTGGGGCTGGATCCGCAGTCTGCCGCCCGGCAGCGGCCGGGCATCGTCTATGCCAGCCTGTCAGCCTATGGCCGCAGCGGCCCCTGGGCCGACCGGCGCGGCTTTGATTCGCTGGTGCAGACCGTCTGCGGCATCAACTGGGCCGAAGGCCAGGCGTTTGGCAGCGCGGGGCTGCGGGCGCTGCCGCTGCAGATTCTCGATTACAGCGCGGGCTTTTTGCTGGCCTTTGGCATCCAGGCTGCGCTCTACCGCCAGGCAAAGCAGGGCGGCAGCTGGCATGTGCAGGTGTCGCTGGCGCGCGTCGCACAGTGGTTGCAGTCCATGGGCCAGCGGCCGGTAGCCGCTGCGGCGGCTACGGCACCCAGCGGCGCGCCGCCCGACGCCTATCTGGAAGAGATGGACACTGGCTTTGGCCGCCTGCGTGCGGTGCGCCACAGTGCGGTGCTGCAGGGCCTGCCAGGCGGCTGGCCCCATGCCGGCCAGCCGCCTGGCGGTGACCCGCCCCGCTGGTGAGCCCTGTGGGGCTGCGTGGGGCACCGGCATCAGTGATAATGGCGGGCTATGAGCGGCAATACCTTCGGCACCTTATTTACTGTTACCAACTTTGGCGAATCCCATGGCCCCGCAATTGGCTGCGTGATTGACGGCTGCCCACCGGGCATGGCGTTGAGCGAGGCAGATATCCAGCAGGACCTGGACCGCCGCCGCCCCGGCACCAGCAAGTTTGTCACCCAGCGCAATGAGCCCGACAGCGTGGAGATCCTCTCGGGCGTCTACGAGGGCAAGACGACGGGCACGCCGATTGCGCTGCTGATCCGCAATACCGACCAGCGCAGCAAGGACTACTCCAATATTGCGCAGAGCTTTCGCCCCGGCCATGCCGACTATGCCTACTGGCACAAGTACGGCATCCGCGACCCGCGTGGTGGTGGCCGCTCCTCGGCCCGCCTGACCGCGCCCACCGTGGCCGCTGGCGCCGTGGCCAAAAAGTGGCTCAAAGAGAAGTTCGGTACCGAGTTCCGCGCCTGCATGCTGCAGGTGGGCGAGGTGGCCCTGCCTTTTGAGGACTGGTCGCATGTGCCTAACAACCCGTTTTTTGCGCCGGTGGCCGATGTGACCCGCTATGAAGACTATATGGATGCGCTGCGCAAGGCGGGCGACTCCTGCGGCGCGCTGATCCGCGTGCAGGCCAGCGGCGTGCCGGTGGGGCTGGGCGAGCCGCTGTATGACAAGCTCGACGCCGACATCGCCTACGCAATGATGGGCCTCAACGCCGTCAAGGCGGTCGAGATTGGTGCCGGTTTTGACAGCGTGGCCCAGCGCGGCACTACGCATGGCGACTCGCTCAGCCCCCAGGGCTTTCGCAGCAACAATGCCGGCGGCATTCTGGGCGGCATCAGCACCGGCCAGGACATCGAGATCCGCATCGCCATCAAGCCCACCAGCTCGATCATCAGCCCGCGCGAGTCCATCGATACCGAGGGCAAGAGTACCGAGGTCATCACCAAGGGCCGGCATGACCCCTGCGTGGGCATCCGCGCCGCACCGATTGCCGAGGCCTTGCTGGCCATGGTGCTGATGGACCATGCGCTGCGCCACCGCGCCCAGAACAGCGATGTGGTGCAGGCGGTGGGGCCGATTGCCGCCGAGGCGCCGCAAGACTGACAAGGCGCAGCCCGGGCCGGCTCCGTGGCTGGTCTCCAAAGAAAAATGCGAACCCAGGGTTCGCATTTTTTTGTGCCTCAGTCCTTTTTACGGGCGCTGTCTTTCCTGGGCTCGGGCGGCGGGGTCGTTACCTCGTCGACGATGGACTTGAACTGGTCAATGTCCTCGAAGCTTCGGTAGACGCTGGCATAGCGGATGTAGGCCACCTTGTCGAGCTTTTGCAGCTCGGCCATGACCAGCTCGCCGATCAAATGCGTCTGTACCTCACGCGCACCCAAGGTGCGCAGCTTGTCCTCGACATGCTCGAGCGCCAGGTCCACCTTGTCGATGGGGACCGGGCGCTTGCGCAGCGCCAGGCTGAACGAGCCGCGCAGCTTGCTGCGGTCGTAGTCGATGCGCCGGCCGTCCTTTTTGACGATGACCGGCAGGCTGACCTCAGGCCGCTCATAGGTGGTAAAGCGCTTTTCGCAGTTGCCGCACTGGCGCCTGCGCCGTACAAAGCCGCCGTCTTCTGCAACACGGGTCTCCACCACCTGGGTATCGGGATGGCTGCAGAAGGGGCATTTCATAGGCGCGGGCGCAGGTCAGATCAGCGGTAGACGGGGAAGCGTGCGGTCAGGGCGTTGACCTTTGCGCGCACGGCAGCAATGTTGGCCCCGTCCCGTGGGTTGTCCAGCACGTCGGCGATCAGGTTGGCCGTGAGGCGCGCTTCTTCGTCCTTGAAACCACGGGTGGTCATCGCGGGCGTACCGATACGGATACCGCTGGTGACCATCGGCTTTTCCGGGTCGTTGGGGATGGAGTTCTTGTTGATCGTCATGTGGGCAGCGCCCAGCACGGCTTCGGCTTCCTTGCCGGTGATGCCCTTGGCGCGCAGGTCCACCAGCATCACGTGGCTTTGGGTGCCGCCAGAGATGATGCGCAGGCCGCGCTGGGTCAGGGTCTCGGCCACGATGCGGGCGTTGGTCTTGACCTGCTGGGCATACTGCTTGAACTCAGGCGTCAGCGCCTCCTTGAAGGCCACGGCCTTGGCTGCGATCACGTGCATCAGCGGGCCGCCTTGCAGGCCGGGGAACACGGCCGAGTTGATGGCCTTCTCGTGCTCAGCCTTCATCAGGATGACGCCACCGCGCGGGCCGCGCAGGCTCTTGTGGGTGGTGGTGGTCACCACGTCGGCGTGGGGCACGGGGTTGGGGTATTGGCCAGCGGCGATCAGACCGGCATAGTGGGCCATGTCCACCATGAAGATCGCGCCCACATCCTTGGCCACCTTGGCAAAGCGGGCAAAGTCGATTTCCAGCGAGTAAGCGGATGCGCCAGCGATGATCAGCTTGGGCTTGGTCGCGTGCGCCTTCTTTTCCATGGCGTCGTAGTCCAGCTCTTCCTTTTCGTTCAGGCCGTAGGAGACGACGTTGAACCACTTGCCGGAGATGTTCAGTGGCATGCCATGGGTCAGGTGACCGCCTTCGGCCAGGCTCATGCCCATGATGGTGTCGCCGGGCTTGAGGAAAGCCAGGAAAACCGCTTCATTGGCCGATGCGCCGCAATGGGGTTGCACATTGGCAGCATCTGCGCCAAACAGTTGCTTGACGCGGTCGATGGCCAGCTGCTCGGCGATATCGACAAATTCGCAGCCGCCGTAGTAGCGCTTGCCGGGGTAGCCTTCGGCGTACTTGTTGGTCAGCTGGGTGCCTTGGGCCCACATCACGGCAGGGGAGGCATAGTTTTCGCTGGCGATCAGCTCGATGTGCTGCTCTTGGCGCTGGTTTTCGGCCTGGATGGCCGCAAAGAGTTCTGCGTCGGTCTGTTCGACAAGGATGTTACGTTGGTACATGGCGGTCGTTGGAGTCAGAAGTGAGCCCTGCCTGCCAACAGTGAGGTTGGCGAAAACAGGGGCTGCCCAGGCGCACGGCTAACACGTGGCGGGTGCGGGGGGCGATGCGCTCGCCCTGGCACTGCACGGTACGCTCCCCGGTGGTTGCTGCAGGCCGGGCCTGCATTCCACGTCAACAATCCGGTCATACAGATGTCTATCGCCAGTCGCGTACCCGGCTAGTGTAGCCGAGGCTGCACAGGCCTGGGGCAATGGGTTTATCGCCACGTCTGGATAAAAACCGGTTCAGGGAAGCTGTGCCAAGGCCAGAAAAAACAAAAGCACCCCGCAGGGTGCTTGTGCTAACAGGGCGACGAGCCGGAGGGGCAGATCAGGAACCCATGGCCACGGCGGTGGCCTCGGCCTTGGCCGCTGCTGGCAGCGCGGCTTGCTTGTCAGCCAGGGCCACGGTTTCAGAAGCGTTGCCTGCAGCTGCGCTGTTGCTGGCGGCCTTGGCCTTGTCGGCCACGGTACCGGCTGCGGCGGGCGTATCCGCCTGGGCCGACAGTGAAGGCTTGGCAGCGGGGGCCACCGGTGCCTTGGGCGTGTTGCTGCGGCCTTCGGCCACTTGCTTGATGCGGAAGTGCTCGGCCATCACCTTGGCGGCGTAGCCCCCGTCGGTCGGCAGGTTGGCTGCGCCCACATAGTATTTGAGGCCGCCTTCGAGCGAGCCGGCGCGCTCGATGCACTCCTGCAGCACCTTGACGCCCACGCGCAGATTGGTCACCGGGTCAAAGGCTGCAAAGTGGCCGCCGAAGTGCTCGTACTTGTCGGTGTGAATCTTGGTCATCACCTGCATCAGGCCTTGCGCACCCACCGAGCTTTGGGCAAAGGGGTTGAAGCTTGACTCCACGGCCATGATCGCCAGGATCAAGGTGGGATCCAGCTTGGTTTCCTTGCCCACGAGGTAGGCTTCGGAGACGAGCACGGCCAGGGGCTCAGGCGCCACGCGGTATTTCTTGGCCAGCCAATAGGCCACATTGGCCTGGTTGCGGGGCAATTGCTGGGGGTTGCTGGCGGTGGCACGGTCCACGGCCGCCACCATGGCGGCATCGTCGCCATTGGATGCGTCCGCATCGGCACCTGCCAGGTCAACGGCTGGCGCATGCGTGCGGGCCTGCAGCCAGCTGCGCAATTGCGCCTCGCCGGCGTGGCGCAGGTCATCACGCGACACCAGGGTGAGGGCGCAAAACGCCACTACCAGACCGATCAAAGCAAAACTGTTGTGTGCCATGGTCATCAGACCACGGCTGATGGTGGCGCTCAATGAGCGCGCACCGGCATCCACTTGCGCGGGAGCCGTCATAGGGATTTTTCCTTTCTAAGTCCTGCCACCTCCAACAAAGAGCCCGGCGGATAGTGCACCGGGCTGGGGTCTGGCAGGGTGGAGCCGCACTGTCCTGTGCGGTCTCCGGCAGGCTGTCTGCGTTGCAGACGGCCCTTGTCGTTTCAAGCACGCTCTTGCGTGTCAGGGGCTACGATCAAAACACCGTGAGGGGTGTTGACTAAAAAATCAGCAATCAATGCAATGGGCTGAATTCTAGAAGCTTGCTTAATACTCAGTCAACACTATTGAATTGAAAAATGAGAAAAAAAAGTAATAAAAAAACGTGTATAGCGGTTCACCGCAGGGCCGTATCCGGGCTGGGGCGGCAGCCA
Organism: Comamonas sp. 23; assembly: GCF_049601575.1. Classification (NCBI taxonomy): domain Bacteria; kingdom Pseudomonadati; phylum Pseudomonadota; class Betaproteobacteria; order Burkholderiales; family Comamonadaceae; genus Comamonas; species Comamonas sp. 23. Next base: position 2,230,748 of record NZ_CP187127.1, read on the forward strand.
TCCCTGCACCTAGGATGGCAGGCAGAAAAAGCACCGGATCGGGGGCCTGTTGGGGACCCCGTTTTATGGGTTCAATAGCTTATATTTAATCTTTTAAATACATTGATTGATATAAAGGATGCAGCAAAAAGTCAATCTTTATCAAATGCTGCGCGGCTGTTGTGCTCTGTTTTTGGTGTAGCGAGTCGCTCCATTTGCGTTTTTTCAGCCTAGGAGGGAGCCCGGGTGCCGCCTGCCAATAGCTGCAAGGAACCGTTGCGGGCCGCGCAAAACACTGGCCTGATTTGGGCGGGCAGGTCTTGGTCATCATGCGGTCATCTGCGCACGCACAAATTTCACATCAAAAGGCCAAAAAACTGTATAAAAACCAGGATAAAACAGCCAATAACCCATGGCTACTTCAGGTTTTTGGCATTTATACCTGGGTGAAAAATAGATGGACGCAAAAAAGCAGGGCCTGGCGTGTGTTTTTACGGCTCCGCGCTGCGGTTTGGCATGCCGCAGTGTGAAAAGCACGGCGGTGTTCAGGGCGGGCGGACGGGCGGATGCCCGATCCGGCTGTTGGATCCGTGCATCGCGGCAGCGCCCCCTGCTGCTCTCTCGACCCTGGCCGTGGTGCTACCACAGGGCGCGCCGCCATAGAAACTGCGTCTGTCCTCTATATATATAGAGAGGCACACCGTTTCCTGGGGCAGTCTGCAAGACTTGAACGATTGTGAACGAGCTACCGATGCCGCTTTTGTGTGCTAAGCCAGCGCCGCTACAGCGGCTTATTTGTGCACAATGGATCTTGGGCCTGCCATGGCTGCCATGGGGTGGGCCGTACTGACTCAGAGTGAGGATCATCGCCGTGAGCGAAACGCAAGAAACAAACAAGAAAAAGGTCGTCGCGATGCGCTGGTTGCGCCGGCTGGGATGGTGCCTGCTGGCGCTGCTGCTGCTGTGGGCGCTGTCGTGGCTGCTGCTGCCCTGGCTGCTGCGCACCCAGGGCGAGAAGCTGGGCACGGAAAAACTTGGGCGGGCGGTGCATATCGGGGCGGTGGAGTTCAAGCCCTGGTCGCTGGAGCTGACCGTGCGCGACCTGCAGATCGCCGGGCCCCAGGCGGACAGCGCGGCAATGCTGGCGGTCGAGCGCATCTATGTGGATGCCGATATCCAGTCGGTGTTCAGGCTCGCACCGGTGCTCGATGCCATCCAGGTGGACAAGCCGGTGCTGCGCATCGCGCAGACCGCCCCCGGAAAATTTGATTTTGACGACATACTGCAAAAGCTGCGCAGCCCTGAGCCCAAAGCCGATGACGGCAAGACGGCGCACTTTGCGCTCTACAACATCGAGCTCAAAGACGGGCAGGTGGCCTTGCGCGATGACACGGTGGGCCAGACCCATGAACTCCAGGGTCTGCAGCTGGGCATTCCCTTTCTGAGCAACCTCGAATCCAAGCGCGAGATCAAGGTGCTGCCCCAGCTGGCCTTTGTGCTCAATGGCAGCCAGTTTGCCAGCCATGCCGAGGCCACGCCTTTTGCCGATGACCGCAAGGCCGAGGCCAAGTTTGCGATCAAGGACCTCGACCTCCAGCCCTATCTGGCCTATATCCCCGCGTCCTTGCCCGTCAAGCTGGTGGCCGGCGTGCTCAATGCCGACCTGGCTCTGGCCTTTGAACAACGTGAAAAGACACAGGTGCGCCTGAGCGGCGAGGTGCATGCCAGCGCTGTGCAGCTGCACGACGCGGCCAACGGCGAATTGCTGGGCTGGGAGCGGCTCGATGTGCAACTGGCCGATGTGCAGCCCTTGCTGGGGCAGGTGCATATCGCCCAGCTGGCGCTCGATGGGGCGCAGCTGTCGCTCAAGCGGGGCAAGAATGGCCAGCTGAGCCTGCTCGATGCCCAGGGCCAGGCACTGCCGCGCCGGGCTGAGGATGCCCCGCAGGCCGCCAAGTCCACAGAAACCGCTGCCGCCGCAGACAAGGCAGAGCCTGCAACCTCCGTGGCCAGTGCAGATGGTGCAAGCCCCGAAGCGAAGGCTGACAAGGCCGACAACGCGGACTCTCAGGCAGTCGCTGCAGAAGCTGGCGCATCCGCAGGCAAAGCCAGCAGCGGCCAACCTGCCTGGTCGGTGCGGGTCGATGCGCTCAAGCTCAGCCGCCTCAAGGGAGTCTGGGTCGATGAAAGCGTGCCACTGCCCGCGCGCGTGCAGCTCGATGACTTCAGCATGGAGGCGCAGCAGATTGCCTGGCCCTTCAAGCAGCCTTTCAGTTTTGAGGGTTCGTCGGGGCTCTCGGGTGCGCAGGGCGTGCCGTCTACCGGCCGCCTGGTGTTCTCGGGCAAGGCGACCGACCAGATGGCCGAGGTGGATGTGACCACCACGGGCCTGCCGCTGCAGTTGGGGGCTTCTTATTTGACCGGCGTGATTGAGCCGGGCCTGCTGGGCACGATAGACAGCGAGATGCACCTGAGCCGCCTGGGCGCGGCGCTGAAGCTGACGCTGGCGCAGATGCGCGTATCGGACGTGGCCCTGCAGTGCAACAGCAAGGCCAACTGCGCGCCCCATGGCCCGGCCATCGGCCTCAAGGGCAAGAACAACCTGCTGGAGCTGCGCCAGCTGCTAGTCAAGGATGCCGTGCTGGACACCGAAGCCCAGCAGGTCAAGCTCGGCTCGGTGCAACTGGTTGAGCCGGTGCTGGGCGTCTCGCGCGCCAAGGACGGCCGCATGATGTTTGAAGACTGGCTCGTGGCATCGCAGGCCCGCCAGAGCGAGGCCAAGGCGCCCGCAAAGCCTGCTACTTCTAGCAAGGCCGCAGCCAGCAAACCCTGGGATGTGCAGCTGGATGTGATCGCCATCAAGGGCGCCCAACTCGCCTTCCAGGATGAATCGACCGCACGCAAGGTCGCCTTTCGCCTGACCGGCTGGGATCTGGAGCTGCGCGACTATGCGCCGCTGGCGGCCAAGTCCAAGCCCTCGCCGCTCAAGCTCTCGGGCCGGATTGGCAGCGGCCGCGCCGAGCCCGGCCGCATCGCCTATGACGGCAGCCTGGGTCTGGCGCCAGTGTCGGCCGTGGGGCGTCTGAATGTGAGCCAGCTGCCCGTTCACGCCTTTGAGCCCTATGCGGCGGCTCTGTTGCCGGTGCGCCTCGTGCGCGCGGATGCCAACTTCCGGGGCACGGTGGACTTCAGCCAATCGGACAAGGGGCCGGTGCTGCATATCAAGGGCGATGCTGGGCTGGATGATGTGCGCGTGCGCCCCCTGGTGGCCGCCGCAGCGCTGGTCAGCGGTGATGATGCCAGTGATGACGATGGCAATGGCGCCAGCGAGACCGGCCGCAAAGCGGCTGCACCTGTTGCCAACCGGGGTACAGGTACCTTGGGCATTGGGTTGATGGGGGCGGGCGATGACCTGCTGAACTGGAAGCTGCTGAGCCTGCGCGCCCTGGCCGTGGACATGGTGCCGGGCCAGCGCATGAAGGTGCAGGTCGGCGAGACGGCCTTGACCGACTTTTATGCGCGCCTCGTGGTGCAGGAGAACGGCAAGCTCAATCTGCAGGACCTGGGCGGCAGCAGTGCTGCGGGCGCTGGCAATGCGGCGGCGCCATCCGAAGGCGTGGTGGTCGAGGCCTCGGGCGGCGCGGCAGTCAGCCCACCGGCCTCGCCTGCCAGCCCCGAGCCAGCCACCGGCCCGATCATCGACATGGGGCCGATCACGCTGGCCGGCGGTACCGTCAAGTTCAGCGACCAGTTTGTGCGGCCCAACTACTCGGCCGACCTGTCCGAGCTGGCCGGGCGCATGGGCGCGTTTTCGTCCGAGCCGACGGCCGGCCAGTTGCAGCTGGCCGAGCTAGAGCTGCGCGGCAAGGCAGAAGGCACCGCGTCGCTGGAGATCACCGGCAAGCTCAACCCGCTGGTCAAGCCGCTGGCGCTCAATATCCATGGCAAGGTGCGCGATCTGGAGCTGTCTCCGCTGACGCCCTACAGCATCAAGTACGCCGGCCATGGCATCGAGCGCGGCAAGATGAGCGTGGACGTGCAGTACGACGTGACGCCCGAGGGCATGCTGACGGCCAGCAACAAGCTGGTGCTCAACCAGTTGACCTTTGGCGATGCGGTGCAGGGCGCGCCAGCGAGCCTGCCGGTCAAGCTGGCTGTGGCCTTGCTGGCCGACCGCAATGGCGTGATCGACCTGGACCTGCCCATCAGCGGCTCGCTCAATGATCCGCAGTTCCGCCTGGCGCCGATCATCTTCAAGGTGATTGGCAACCTGATCATGAAGGCGGTGACCTCGCCCTTTGCGCTGCTCTCGGGCGCCTTTGGTGGCGGCAGCGAAGCCAGCCATGTGCCCTTTGCCCCTGGCAGTGCGGTGCTGGATGCGGACAGCAAGCAAAGCCTGGATAAGGTGGCCAAGGCGCTGGAAGACCGCCCGGCGCTGCAGCTGACCGTTGCCGGCCAGGCCGATCTGGAGCGTGAGAAGGACGGCTGGCGCAAGGCCCGCATCGATGACCTGGTGCTGGCGCAAAAGCGCCGCAGCGCTGTGCGCGCCGGTGGCAAGCCTGAAGACGTGCAGGCCGTGAGCGCTGCCGAGTACCCCGCCTTGCTCAAGGAGGTGTACAAACGTGCCGATATCCAGAAGCCGCGCAACCTGGTGGGCATGGCCAGCGACATCCCGGTGGCCGAGATGGAAACCCTGCTGCTGACCAGCATCAGCGTGCCCGACAATGCGATGCGCGAGCTGGCGCTGGCCCGGGGCGTGACGGTGCGTGACTACCTGGCCAGCAAGGGCGTCAAGTTGGAGCGCCTCTTCCTGGGCAATGCCAAGACCGAGGGCTTTGGTGAGGACAAGGACTGGACGCCGCATGCCGAGCTCAGTCTGGCGCCGCGCTGAGCGCTGACACGCCATTGAACAAGGGCTTGGCCGCAGGGCGCCAGCCCTTTGTTTTTGGCCATGCTGCGGCCGAATTACCTGATAGCGATGCCCGTGTGCTTGGAGTCCTTGCCAAACCGGGTCAAAATAGCACCCTGGATGCAGGCTAGGCAGTTTCGCAGAGACTCCCTTGGGCCGGCTTCCCTCTTTTTTATGTGCCAATGGCTGCATTGCGCTGCGATGCAGGCCGTATTTACGACTGAACTGACTCCATGTTCCCCTTTATCTCGCGCAACAAGACGCCCGAAACCCCTGAGCCCGCACCCGCACCCGCCAAGGCGGCCGCTGCCCCCCATCCCCTCGATGGCGTCACCGGTGGTGCTTTCTCGGCTGCCACCTCGGGCGAGCGTGCAGCCAAGGTGCGCGAATGGCTGGCGACCAACCCGGGTGCCGAGCAGCTGCAGGAAGTGTTCAAGGAGCTGTCTGCCCGCGACAAGGGCGCTGCCAAGGCTATCCGTGAGCGCATGGAAGAGATGCGCCGCGCCAAGGGCCAGGAGGCCATCGCCGCGGAATGGGCCGAGAAGGCCGAGAAGCTGCTGGGCGCCTCCAAGCTGAACATTGCCGATGCCCTGGCCTGGCAGCGTGACGCCGCCAAGGCTGGCGCGCCGCTGTCGCGCGAGCCGCTGGCCGCGCTCAAGATCCAGCTGGCCGACCGCATCAAGACGATTGAAGACCTGCAGCACCGCGTGCAGGTGCAGCGCGAGGCCGCCGTGCTGCTGGCCCAGCGCGTCGAAGTGCTCTCCACCAAGTCCTACAAGGATGCCCAGGCTGCCCAGGCGGCACTGGCCACCGATGTGCAGCACTGGCAGGACCAAGCTGCCGTGCTCGAAGGCGATGCCAGCTGGGGCAGCGTCGAAGCGCGCTACCCGAGCATGCTCGACGCCTCCAAGTCGCAGCTGCTGCTGGTCTGGGATGCGTTCCAGTCCGCCCTCAAGCAAACCCTGGCTGCCGCTGAAGATGCGCAAGCGCCGCTGCCCACGGTGCCGGTCTGGGCCGACGAGATCCGCGCCGGGCGCGGCCTGCCCACCGAAGTGGAGCAAGCTGCCGCCCGTGCCGCTGCTGCCAAGCCCGCTGCCGACCCGCAGGAAGCCAAACGCGCCAAGCATGCGGTGCAAGAAGCGCTGAAAGCCTTGCAGGCCCATACGGCCGAAGGCCATGGCAAGGGCGCATCCAGCGCGGCGCAGCAGCTGCGCGCTGCCCTCAAGCAGCACGGCAAGCTGATCGACCAGGACCTGGAATCGCAGGTCAACACCGCGCTGATCGCCGCCGGTGAACTCGAAGGCTGGCAGCGCTGGAGCGCCGACAAGGTGCGCGAGGAGCTGCTGGCCAAGGCCCAGGGCTTGCTCGCCCGCCCCGAAGGCCAGGAGCTGGGCGGCCGCAAGCTGCAAGAGGCGCTGCGCCAGCTGCGCGAGGACTGGAAGAAGGCCGACCAAAGCGGCCCCACCAACCATGCGCTGTGGAAGAAGTTTGATGAGGCCTGCAACGCTGCTTACAAGCATGTCGAGGTCTGGCTGTCCAAGGTGCGCGAAGAGGGCGCCAAGCACCGCGCCGAGCGCGAGGCCCTGATTGCCGAGCTCAAGGGCTGGGTCGAGGCGCACAAGCCATCGACCGATTGGAAGCGCATTCAGCGCGACCTGTTCCAGTTTGGTGACCGCTGGCGCGCCAGTGGCCATGTGGGCGAAAAGGCCTATGCCGAGCTGCAAGAGGCCTGGAAGACCGCGCTGCACGAGGCCTCTGCGCCTTTGCATGCAGCCCAGAAGCAGAGCATTGCGCGCCGCGAAGCCATGGTGGCCCAGGCCGTGGAGCTGGCCGCTGCGCCCAACCTGAACATTGACGCCGTGCGTGAGCTGCAGCGCCAGTGGCAGACCGAAGCCCAGTCCGTGCCGATGGACCGCCGCCATGAGCAAAAGCTCTGGGATGCGTTCCGCAAGCCACTCGATGAAGCCTTTGCCCGCAAGACCCAGCAGCGCGAACGTGTGCAGCACCAGCTGAGCGCCCGCGACCAGGCCGTGCTCGACGCCTCCAAGGCGCTCGAAGCGGCCAACCACAGTGGCGATGCTGCCCAGATCCAGGCCGCGCTCGATGGTTTGCAGCAAGCGCTGCAGGCCCAGCAAGCCCCAGTGGCGGCCGAGCCTGTTGCCGCTGCACCAAAGGCAGCGGCGCCAGAAGCGGTTGCAGCAAATGCGGCTGCTGTAGATGCGGCAGCACCAGTGGATGCGGAGCAGCCAGCAGAACCTGCAGCCCAGGAGGGTGCCGATGCAGAGGCCGCTGCTGCTCCGGCACCAGCGCCAACACCTGTGGCCCCCAAGCCCGTGATTGCCCAGCGCAGCGGCGATGACCGCCCTGGCATGCGCCGTGATGCGCCCGCAGCCGCTGGCCGCCCCGGCAAGCCTGGTGGCGATCGCCGTGACAGCCGCGATGGCCGCGACAGCCGTGGCCCGCGCAGCGACCGTGGCCAGGAACGTCGTGGTGGAGATGACCGCTTTGGCCGGGGTGAGCGCATGGACCGCGCGCCGCGCGAAGACCGGGGCCCCCGTCTGGGCGATGCCGCCTTCCGCGCCCAACGCGATGCGGTGGAGCATGCCCAGGCTGCGCTGCGCAAGCTCGCCACCCAGGCCCATGGCCAGGCACTGACGCAGATGATGGATGCATGGAGCAAGCGCGATGCCGCGCTGCTGCCCCAGGCCCAGGATCTGGGACGCCTTGCCAGCGGCTCGCGCAACAGCTGGAGCCAGGCCATTGCCGCGCCTGCTGCCGGTGATGGCCGCGAAGCCATGCTGCGCCTGGAGATGGCAGCGGAAGTGCCCACCCCTGCCGAGCACATCAATGCCCGCCGTGCACTGCAATTGCAGCTGCTGACGCGCCGCAATGATCCTTCGCCGCAAGAGACCTGGCAGCAGGATGTTGCCAAGGTACTGGCCACCAGCAGCGACGAGGCCTCGGCCCGCCGCCTGCAAAATGCCTTGAAGGCTTTGCTGAAGAAGTAAGCCTTCTACAGCGCCGCCCTCACAACGCCCTGTGCTTGAACGCCAGGGCGTTTTTTATGGGCCTGGTGCTGGGCTTACCTGGTGGAGAGGGGAGTGAAGGGCGGGTCCTGTGGTGGCTGCGGGCTGGCAGCTTGCGTGCAAGCAGACAACAAAAAAGCCATTGCACATGGGTGCAATGGCTTGATGTTTGGTGCCCAGGAGAGGACTCGAACCTCCACGATGTTACTCGCTAGTACCTGAAACTAGTGCGTCTACCAATTCCGCCACCTGGGCTTTCAGGATGGAGCAATTATAGGAGGGTGTTGGTGGCGGTTTTAGAAAAACTGCAAAATTTTTCTCAAAAAAGATAGCGTGAGACTGCGGGTGGCTGTGCGCTGCCGCAAAGCATGCCCGGCCCAAAGCAAAAAAGCTGCTGCACATCGTGTGTGCAGCAGCTTTTGCTGTTTGGTGCCCAGGAGAGGACTCGAACCTCCACGGAGTTACCCGCTAGTACCTGAAACTAGTGCGTCTACCAATTCCGCCACCTGGGCTTTCAGGGAAGCCGCAATTATAGGGGTGATTTTTGACCGCTTCGGGGCAAATTCGGAAAATTTTTCAGAGCGCCGGGTGGGGGTGCCATTTCGCTCAGCGGCTGCCCCAGTTCCAAGGTGCTGCGAGCGGTTGCAGTGGCTGGTGCCGGCCAGGTTTGGCAAGTGATGCAAGCTGGCATGGCGCCCAAGAGAATACGGCATCACTGTACAGAGGAGTGTGGCGAGGGGGGGGGTCTGCCACCTCTGCAGCTGATGGTGTGGTGCCTGCCGAGCGCAGGCTATATCGGGAGCGCAAAGATGCGGTTTGCGCCGTCGATGCCCATCGCAGACAAAGAAAAAGCCGCTGCACGAAAGTGCAACGGCTTATGTCTGGTGCCCAGGAGAGGACTCGAACCTCCACGATGTTACTCGCTAGTACCTGAAACTAGTGCGTCTACCAATTCCGCCACCTGGGCTGATGATGCAGGGCAGTGCCCCTTATCGACTTTCCTAAAAAACCACTGTTGAACCAGCCCGTTAAGACTGATTTTTCACCGTTTTCACAAAACAAGTTGTACTTGTCGTTAAACTTGGTGCCCAGGAGAGGACTCGAACCTCCACGGAGTTACCCGCTAGTACCTGAAACTAGTGCGTCTACCAATTCCGCCACCTGGGCATTTCAGGAAAGAATCAGATTGTATATCAAAAAAACGGCTTCCAAAACAGGAGCAGATAATTTGTCAGAAGAAATTGAAGGTGTAGTCCAAGGCCACCGTGAAGGCCACGGCTTTGTGATCCGGGATGACAACGAAAGCGACATGTACATTCCGGCCAATGAAATGCGCGCCGTACTGCACCGTGATCGGGTCCGCGCCCGCATCGTGCGCACCGACCGCCGCGGCCGCCCCGAGGGCCGCATTGTTGAAATCATCGAGCGCTCCGCGCAGCCCATCATTGGCCGGCTGCTGCAGGAAAGCGGCGTCTGGCTGGTAGCGCCCGAGGACAAGCGCTATGGCCAGGATGTGCTGATCCCCAATGGGGCGATTGGCGCGGCCAAGACCGGCCAGGTTGTCGTGGTGGAGTTGACCGAGCCCCCAGCCTTGTTTGGCCAGCCGGTGGGCCGCGTTGTCGAGGTGCTGGGCGAGATCGACGACCCCGGCATGGAAATCGAGATTGCGGTGCGCAAATATGGCGTGCCCCATGAGTTCTCGGACGAGTGCCTGGCGCTGGCCAAGAAGCTGCCGGACAAGGTGCGCCTGGCCGACCGCAAGGCCCGCATCGACCTCACCGATATCCCGCTGGTCACCATCGATGGTGAAGATGCGCGTGATTTTGACGATGCGGTGTACTGCGAGCCCGCCAAGATTGGCCGCACCAAGGGCTGGCGCCTGCTGGTGGCGATTGCCGATGTGAGCCACTATGTGCAGAACGGCAATGCCATCGACGTTGATGCCTACGACCGTGCCACCAGCGTCTACTTTCCGCGCCGCGTGATCCCCATGTTGCCGGAGAAGCTCTCCAACGGCCTGTGTTCGCTCAATCCCAACGTGGACCGCCTGTGCATGGTGGCCGATATGCTGGTCACCGCCGATGGTGAGCTGCAGGCCTACCAGTTCTACCCTGCGGTGATGCACAGCCATGCGCGCTTTACCTATACCGAGGTGGCGGCCATTCTGGCCAACACCCGGGGCCAGGAAGCGATCAAGCGCAAGGAGCGTGTGGCTGACCTGCTCAACCTGCACGATGTGTACAAGGCTTTGCTGTCGGCGCGTGGCCGTCGCGGCGCGGTGGATTTCGAGACCACCGAGACGCAGATCATCTGTGACGAGAACGGCCGCATCGAGAAAATCGTGCCCCGCACCCGCACCGAGGCCCACCGCCTGATTGAAGAGGCGATGCTGGCAGCCAATGTCTGCGCGGCAGATTTCATCCAGCAAAGCGGCCAGCCCGGGCTCTTCCGGGTGCACGAAGGCCCGACGCCCGAGAAGCAGGACATCCTGCGCGGCTACCTCAAGGCCATGGGGGTGGGCTTGTCGATCAGCGACGACCCGAGTCCGGCTGAGTTCCAGGCCATTGCCCAGGCCACCAAGGACCGGCCCGATGCCCAGCAGATCCACACCATGCTGCTGCGCTCGATGCAGCAGGCGATCTACACGCCGATCAACAGCGGCCACTTTGGCCTGGGCTACGAGGCGTATACCCACTTCACCAGCCCGATCCGCCGTTACCCTGATTTGCTGGTGCACCGCGTTATCAAGGCCGCCCTGCTGGGCAAGCGCTACCAGCTGCCGCTGCTGCCCACGCCTGGAGAGGCCGAGGCCAAGCTGGCCAAGCGGCTGGCCAGCCGGGTGGCTGCCCCCAAGCAAAAGCTGCAGGCCGAGCGTGTGCAACGCGTATCGCGCGAAGTGCAGGCCTGGGAAGCGGCGGGCCTGCATTGCAGTGCCAATGAGCGCCGTGCCGATGAGGCCAGCCGCGATGTCGAAGCCTGGCTCAAGTGCAAGTACATGCGCGAGCACCTGGGCGAGGAGTACAGCGGCATGGTCTCGGCCGTCACCTCGTTTGGCCTGTTCGTGACCTTGGACCAGCTCTATGTCGAAGGCCTGATCCACATCACCGAGCTGGGGGGTGATTACTTCCGCTTTGACGAGATGCGCCAGGAGCTGCGCGGCGAGCGCACCGGCATCCGCTACACGATTGGCACCCGCCTGCAGATCCAGGTCAGCCGCGTGGATCTGGATGCGCGCAAGATCGACTTCCGCCTGGTGCGCGAGGGTGAGGATGCAGCCCGCGCACCGGCCTCCAACGGCCGTGCGGCCAAGGTGGCGTCGTCGCCGTCCAGCCGCCAGCGCGAGGGGCGCGATGAGGCCTATGACGCCCAGCGCGCCAGCCTCAAGCGCAAGGCCAAGGGTGCTGCGCATGCTGCCGGCAAGCCGCGTGGCAATGACCGGGGCGCCGGCGCGAGCAAACAACCGGGACAGAAGACACCGCGCAAACGCCGCTGATCGGCTGTGAATTCACTATGATCGAAGCTAGGCCATCCCCGGGATGGCCTGGCTTTTTTCGTTCACAGAGCTGAGAACTATCGAAGGAGTACGGATGACCGAGAAGACGCGCAAGATTGCAGTGGTGACCGGTGCGGGCACCGGGATTGGCCGCGCAGCGGCGCTGGCCTTGATGAAGGACGGCTGGTCGGTGGTGCTGGCCGGCCGCCGCGCGCAGCCTTTGCAGGAAGTGGCCAGCCATGTGGCAGACGCCGGCCAGGCCCTGGTGGTGCCCACCGATGTGGCCGACCCGGTGGCGGTCAAGGCCTTGTTCGATGCGGCCGTGGCCCAGTTTGGCCGCGTGGACATGCTGTTCAACAACGCCGGGCGCGGCGCGCCTGCGGTGCCGATCGATGAGCTGCCGGTCGAGACCTGGCAGGATGTTGTCAATGTCAACCTCAACGGCATGTTCTATTGCTTGCAGCAGGCTTTTCGCGTGATGCGCCAGCAGTCGCCGATGGGCGGGCGCATCATCAACAACGGCTCCATCTCGGCCCATGCGCCCCGGCCCATGTCGATTGCCTATACCGCCACCAAGCATGCGGTGATGGGCCTGACCAAGACCGCCGCGCTCGATGGCCGCAAGTGGAACATCGCTGTCGGCCAGATCGATGTGGGCAATGCCGGCACCGAGCTGGCGATGCGCATGACCCAGGGCGTCATGCAGGCGCATGGCGAGATTGCGCCCGAGCCACTGATGGATGTGGATGTTGTGGGCCAGTCGGTGCTCTATATGGCCAATCTGCCGCTGGAATGCAATGTGCTGTTCCACACGGTGATGGCCACCAAGATGCCGTTTGTGGGGCGCGGCTAAGTCCGAGTCTGATTGTCAGCCTGGCCGTTGCAGGCTGCGCGCCAGGCGCGATGCCGTCAGCATGCGTGCCGGCGGCCAGATATCGGCCGCATGGCCATGCAGCCAGACGGCATGGAGCAGCGGCTGCCAGGCCTCCGCCCAGCTGCTGCCGGGCGGCAACGCTGCCAGGTGCGCGCCGATGCAGCCCGCCAGCACATCGCCGGTGCCGCCAATCGACAGGCGGGCATTGCCGCTGTGGTTGATGGCATAGCGCCCATCTGGCGCGGCAATGACCGAGCCGCTGCCCTTGAGCACTACCAGGCACTGCCATTGCTGCGCCGCCTGGCGCGCGGCGCCTATGCGGTCGCGCTGGATCTGCGCAGTGCTGCTGCCCAAGAGGCGCGCCAGCTCCAGTGGGTGGGGGGTGAGCACCGTGGGCCCAGTCGCACTGGCTTGGGCTGCCCGCTGCAGCAGCGCTGTTTGTACAGCGGCTTGGGCGGCGATGGCGTTGAGCGCATCGGCATCGAGCACCAGGCTGCCTGCATGCGGCAAGGCCTGAGGAATCACATCGCTGACCAGGCTGCCACCGCCGCAACCACAGACCAGGCTGCCGCGCAGTGCGCGCATGGCCTCCAGCGATCGGAGCATGATGTCGGCCGCGATGCCGCCAGGCCTGGGCGATGTGCAGCTGCTGCCCAGCAGATGTAGCATGACCCGGCCGGCCCCGGCATGCAGCGCCGCGCTGGCGGCCAGCATGGCGGCGCCTTCCATGCCCTGGCCATCGTGGCTGGCGCTTTGGCCGCCGATGACACCGACATCGCCAAACAGGCCTTTGTGGCTGTTGTGGGTGGGCAGAGGGTTTTGGGCGCGGATGACCAACTGGCCGGTGCCTGAGGAGGTATCCATATCGGCGGCAGGAATCCGGTCACAGCGCCAGACCGGGTTGTGGGCCGACAGCGGTGCCAGCCAGACCTCGCCGGCCCAGTCGCGCCCCTGCAGGGTAAAAAGCCCGGGCTTGAGGGCCAGCATGCTGAGCGTGAAGCGGCGGCCTCTGGGGGCTTGTGGCACCAGGGGTTCTAGCCATGGCAGCCAGGCGCCGGTATCGGCCAGCAGGCCCGAGGGCGTGTCGATGCACAGCACATCGCGATCGGTTTCCAGCAGCTGCTGCAGCCAGGCCAGCGCGGGGCCTTCGGTGGGGGCGCTGCGGCCGGCGCTCAGGCCAATGCCCCAGACTGCATCGATGGCCAGGTCGAAATGGGCGGGCGGTTGCGCGCTGATCGCCAGGCCTGCGGCCTGGGCGCGTTGCAGCGCATGGGCGGCATCGGCGGGCAGGGCCTTGCCGGCGCTGGGCTGCAGGCTGATATGCACGGTCTTGCCGGCGGCTCGCAGATGGATGGCGGCTTCGAGGCCATCGCCGCCGTTGTTGCCGGCGCCGCAGGCCACCCAGATATGCCGGGCATGCGGCGCAATCGCCAGGGCCAGGCGGGCTGTGGCTTCGCCAGCGCGGGCCATCAGGCGGTAGTGGGGCAGCGTGGCCGCCAGCGATTGCTCGCGCGCGCGAACCTGGTCGCTGGAGAGCAGGGCGGGATAGGGCAGAGTGGCAGAAGCGGGCATGGCACCATCGTAGCGCAGGCCCTGGCCTGGGTGGCTGGTACAGCTGGTTAGCGCAGGCGGTGAAGATCCAGCGCTTCGGGGGCGGTGCTGGTGCTCTGGCCCATGACCAGCTGGCGCACATGGTGGGCGCAGCCCATCGACAGCCCCCAGCCATAGCCGCCGTGGGCGGTGTTGAGCCAGACGCCCGGGATGCCGGAGGCGCCCACAACCGGCAGGCCATCGGGCACCGTCAGGCGCGCGCCGCGCCACATCTGCAGGATCGATTGGCTCGGCTGGATGCAGCCGGGGAACCACTCGAGCAGCACGCTGATCAGGGCGTGGCGGGCGTCATCGCTGCGCTCGGGGCTGTCGGCGTAGCCCAGCTCGGCGCCGCCGCTGATGCGCAGGCGCGAGCCCTGGCGCGTCAGGATCATGTTGTTTTCCAGATCGATGATTGCGCGGCGCGGGGCCAGCGACTCTTCGCTGATCTGGATGCTCGCGCTATAGCTATAGATAGGCGCGCTGGGCAGCTGCACATGGTGCGGGCGCAGCAGCTGGTTGGTGTGGGCGCCGGCGCAGAGCACCACCGCATCGAAATCCTGCGTGCCGGCGGTCAGCTGCACGCGCACGCCCTGGCCTGCACTCTGGATGCCGCTGACGGGCTGCTGGGTATGGAGCTGCAGGCCATGCGCTTGCAGCGCCTGCAGCAGCCCCTGCGAAAACAAGCGCCCATTGCCCGACCAAGCTTCCGGCAGGTGCAGGGCGCCGGCGATCTGGATCTCGGTGGCCAGGCCCGGCTCGATGGCGCGGGTTTGGGCTTCGTCGCAGCGCTGGTAGTCAATATGCGCGGCCGACAGGCGCCGGGTCAGTTCATACAGCGCAGCGGCGCTGGGCTCCTTGCGCAGCGGCAGCAGCAGGCCCTGGCTGAACTGGCCGTTGATCTCCAGCATTTCCTGCACATGCTGCATGCGCTGCATGGCCAGCAGCTCCAGCGACTGCAGCGCAGGCAGGGTTTCGCGGTCGCGCAGCTTTTTGGCAATGCCTTGCTGGCGGCGCGCCCAGCGGCGGGGAGAGGAGAGCACGCTGCCCTGGACCTGCAGCTCGGCAAACGCCGGGCGCGACATGCCCAGCTGCAAGGCTTGCTGGAAGGCGGTGGCACCCCAGGGATTGATCGCGCAAGGCCACATCAGCCCTGAGGGGGCAAAGCTGGCCTCCTCGCCAGCTGCGCGGTGCTGCTCGAAGATACTGACCTCGTTGCCGGCCTCCATCAGCTCGAAGGCCGTTGCTATACCTGCAATGCCTGCTCCAACGATCGCAATCTTCATAACAACAAAAACAGGGGGCCGTTCATAGGATGGGGCGCGGCCGGTGCAAGCATTTGCAAAAGCCGTGCGTTCGAGTGCCAGATTGTGCCTAGTTTTTTGCGCTTGCCGTGGTAAGGCGCGCCACTGTGGTTCAAAAAACGCAAGCAATCGTCAAGGTGGGGGTTGGTGCAACTTCTTCGCGACCCATGCCGGACTATGTTAGAATCCTAGGGTTTTGCCGAGTGTGGCTTGCCGCATCGGTTCAAAACGAAATCGCAAACCTGCCTACCTAAGGTGTTGCGGCATGCGGTGCACAGGCACGGCTGCCGTGATAGTGGGGCAGAATTTTAGACCTAACCTTCGGAGAAGATATATGTCCGTTACGATGCGCGAGATGCTGGAAGCCGGCGTCCACTTTGGCCACCAAACCCGTTTCTGGAACCCCAAGATGGGCCAGTACATTTTCGGTAGCCGCAACAAGATTCACATCATCAACCTGGAAAAGACCCTGCCTCTGTTCCAGGACGCACAAAAGTTCATCAAGCAGCTGTCGGCCAACCGTGGCACCATCTTGATGGTGGGCACCAAGCGCCAAGCGCGCGAAATCCTGGCCACCGAAGCACAACGTGCTGGCGTGCCTTACGTCGACCAACGCTGGTTGGGTGGCATGCTGACCAACTTCAAGACCGTCAAGACCTCGATCAAGCGTCTGAAGGACATGAAGGCCCAGCAAGAAGCAGGTCTGGAATCGATGAGCAAGAAAGAGCAACTGATGTTTGCTCGTGAGCTGGAAAAGCTGGAAAAGGACATCGGCGGCATTCAAGACATGAACGCACTGCCAGATGCCATTTTCGTGATCGATGTGGGCTACCACAAGATTGCCATCGCTGAAGCCAAGAAGCTGGGCATTCCTCTGATCGGCGTGGTTGACACCAACCACAACCCAGAAGGTATCGACTACGTGATCCCTGGTAACGATGACTCGGCCAAGGCTGTGGAGCTGTATGCTCGCGGTATCGCCGACGCGATCCTGGAAGGCCGTGCCAACGCCGTGAACGACGTGGTCAAGGCTGCTGCCGGCGAAGAAGGCGACGAGTTTGTGGAAGTGGAAAACACCGCTGCTTAATCCACAGGGCTGCCCATTGGGCCGCGAATGAAAAGCGGGGCTCCAGATTAGCCCCGTTTTTTTTACCTACGTTTCCACAATCACCCCAACTGAACTGAATACGGAGAGAGAAAAATGGCAATTACCGCAAGCATGGTGGCAGAACTGCGCGCAAAGACCGACGCGCCCATGATGGAATGCAAGAAGGCTCTGACCGAGGCTGATGGCGACATGGCCAAGGCCGAAGAGCTGCTGCGCGTCAAGCTGGGCACCAAGGCCGGCAAGGCAGCATCGCGTATTGCCGCTGAAGGCGTGATCGCCGCTGTGGTTGAAGGCAACAACGGCGCGATCATCGAAGTCAACAGCGAAACCGACTTCGTCTCCAAGAACGACAGCTTCATCGCCCTGGCCAATGCAGCGGCCAAGCTGGTCTCCGAAAAGAACCCTGCCGACGTGGCGGCCCTGAGCGCACTGGCTTACGAGCAAGACGGCTTTGGCCCCACCCTGGAAGACGTGCGCAAGGGCCTGGTCGGCAAGATCGGCGAGAACATGTCGTTCCGCCGCTTCAAGCGCTTCGAAGGCAGCAACCTGGCGCTGTACCTGCACGGCACCCGCATCGGTGTGGTGGTCGAGTTCGAAGGCGACGCGCAAGCGGCCAAGGACGTGGCCATGCACGTGGCTGCGATGAAGCCCGTGGCGCTGACCAGCGCTGACGTGCCTGCCGAGCTGATCGAGAAGGAACGCACCGTCGCTGCCGCCAAGGCGGAAGAGTCGGGCAAGCCCGCTGACATCGCCGCCAAGATGGTGGACGGCGCTGTGCAGAAGTACCTCAAGGAAGTCTCGCTGTTCAACCAGGTCTTCGTGAAGGCCGCTGACGGCAAGCAAACCGTCGAGCAAATGCTCAAGGCCGCCAACACCTCGATCAAGAGCTTCACGCTCTACGTGGTGGGTGAGGGCATTGAGAAGAAGGTGGATGACTTCGCTGCCGAGGTCGCCGCGCAGGTTGCGGCCGCCAAGGGCCAGTAATCATCCTGACAAAGGGGCTACGGCCCCTTTGTTTCACCTATCGTTTTTTCACCCATCCCCCACACCTGGAGCTCTCCACCATGTCCCAAAGCCCTGCCCACAAGCGCATTCTTCTCAAACTCTCCGGTGAAGCTCTGATGGGGGATGATGCTTTTGGCATCAACCGCGCAACCATTGTGCGGATGGTCGAGGAGATTGCCGAGGTGACTCGGCTGGGCGTTCAGGTCGCTGTCGTGATCGGTGGCGGCAATATCTTCCGCGGCGTGGCCGGCGGCTCGGTCGGCATGGACCGTGCCACTGCCGATTACATGGGCATGCTCGCGACGGTGATGAATGCACTGGCGCTGGCCGATGCGATGGACAAGCAGGGCCTGACAGCCCGCGTGATGTCGGCCATCGGCATCGAGCAGGTGGTCGAGCCCTATGTGCGCCCCAAGGCGCTGCAGTACCTTGAAGAGGGCAAGGTTGTGGTGTTTGCCGCAGGCACGGGCAACCCCTTCTTCACCACCGATACCGCAGCGGCGCTGCGCGGTGCTGAAATTGGCGCAGAATTGGTGCTCAAGGCCACCAAGGTCGACGGTGTCTACACGGCCGATCCGATGAAGGATCCCAATGCCACGCTCTACACCAAGCTGAGTTTTGATGAGGCGATGAGCCGCAACCTGGGCATCATGGATGCGACGGCCTTCGCCCTGTGCCGTGATCAGAAACTGCCCATCCGTGTATTCTCCATCGTCAAGAGTGGCGCGCTCAAGCGCGTGGTGATGGGTGAAGATGAGGGCACGCTGGTCTACGCCTGATGGGCGGCTGGCGTGTGCAAGTGCAGAATGTGGTAGTTAGGAGTTGACAATGACAGTCGCTGAAATCAAGAAGAATCTCGAAGGCAAGATGGACCAATCGATTGCCGCGTTCAAAAACAACCTGACCAAGATCCGCACCGGCCGCGCCAATCCCGCGCTGCTGGACACCATCCAGGTTGACTACTACGGCTCGATGATGCCGCTGTCGCAAGTGGCTAACGTGGCCTTGATAGACAGCCGCACCATCAGCGTGACGCCTTGGGAAAAGGCCATGGCGGCCAAGGTCGAAAAGGCCATCCGCGAAAGCGACCTGGGCCTGAACCCCGCCTCGATGGGCGACCTGATCCGCGTGCCGATGCCGCCGATGAGCGAAGAGCGCCGCAAGGAAATGACCAAGCTGGTCAAGGCCGAAGGCGAGAACGCCAAGATCGCCATCCGCAACCTGCGCCGCGATGCCAACGAAGGCGTCAAGAAGCTGGTCAAGGACAAGGAAGCGTCGGAAGACGACCAAAAGCGCTCGGAAGCCGAGGTGCAGAAGATCACCGACAAGCACATCCAGCTGATCGACCAGTTGGTGGTCGAGAAAGAAAAAGACATCATGGCGGTCTGATCCAGGTCTGGATCTGTTTTTCCGCGCATGACTGCTGCTGCAATACCGCACCACATTGCCATCGTGATGGATGGCAATGGCCGGTGGGCCAAACGCCGTTTTCTGCCACGCCTGGCAGGCCACAAGCAAGGGGTGGACTCGCTGCGCCGCTGCGCCAAGGCCTGTGCCGAGCGCGGCGTCAAGGTGCTCACCGTGTTTGCCTTTTCTTCCGAGAACTGGAACCGGCCAACCGACGAGGTCGATGGCCTGATGAACCTGCTGGCCGGCGCACTGGCCAAGGAGGTGCCATCGCTGGCCCGTGATGGCATCCGTTTGTTCTTTGTCGGTGACCGCGCTTCCTTGTCTGCCAAGGTGCAGGCGGGCCTGGCGCAAGCCGAGCAGGCTACGGCCCACAACGACCGCATGGTGCTCAATGTCTGCTTTAACTATGGCGGCCGCTGGGATATTGCTCAGGCGGCGGCCAAGCTGGCCGCTGCGGGCCAGGCCATCAACGAAGTGGCCCTCAACGATGCCATGGCGCTGGCCCATGTGCCGGACCCCGATCTGCTGATCCGAACCGGTGGCGAGATGCGCATCAGCAATTTTCTGCTGTGGCAATCGGCCTATTCGGAGCTGTATTTCAGTGACAAGTGGTGGCCTGATTTTGACGAGCAGGCTCTGGACGAGGCGATGGCCGAATTCCAGCGGCGCGAGCGCCGCTTTGGCAAGACGTCCGAGCAACTGGTCCAGTCCCCCTCGTAGTGCACCTGCCCGCTGATGCCTGCTACTGTAGGCATCAGTTTTGTTTTTTCAGGAGATCCATTTGCTCAAACAACGCATCATCACGGCCATTGTTCTCCTGCTGATTCTGGTGCCCGCCATCGCTGCGGCCAATCCGGTTCCCTTTGCTGCGTTGATGCTGTTGGCCGTGGTCGCCGCGGCCTGGGAGTGGGGGCGCCTCAATGGCCTGCAAGGCATGGCCGCGTACGGCCTGGGGGCTGTCGCGTTGCTGCTGTGCGGCGCTGCCTGGGCCATGGGCTGGACGCAGGCGGCGCTGCCCACTGTGTGGCTGGTGGCTGGTGCCGCCTGGGTGCTGCTGGCCGCCTTCTTGCTCAAGGGTGGCGTGCCTGGCTGGGCGCCCATTCCGCGTGCGCTGCGCCTGGTCGTGGGTGTGCTGGCGCTGTGGGTGGCCTGGCTGGCCATTGCACAGGCCAAGTGGATGGGTGTGAATTTTCTGCTGTCGGTCTTTGCCCTGGTGTGGATGGCCGACATTGGCGCTTATTTTGCAGGCCGCCAGTTCGGTCTGCGTTTTACCAAGAACAAGCTCGCGCCGGCCATCAGCCCGGGCAAAAGCTGGGAAGGCGTATGGGGCGGCGCGCTGGGCGTGCTGCTGATGGCCTTGGTGTGGAGCTGGGCAGATCGCCATTTTGGCGCGCAGGTGCCTAGCTTCTACAGCCGGCTCTGGGATTTTTCGCCCTGGCTGATGGTGCTGTCCTGCGTGTTTCTGGCTGGCATGAGCGTGGCCGGTGACCTGGTAGAGTCCCTCGTCAAGCGCAGCGCCGGCATGAAGGACAGCAGCCATCTGCTGCCCGGCCATGGTGGCGTGCTCGACCGCATCGATGCCATCTTGCCGACCGTGCCGCTTGCGCTGATGCTGCTGCAATTTTTGGATAAGTGAACCTCGCGATGACCATGCAAGTTACCGTGCTCGGATCGACGGGCTCGATTGGAACCAACACGCTCGATGTGGTGGCGCGCCACCCCGACCTCTACCGCGTTTTTGCGCTGAGCGCGCATTCGCGCGTGGACCTGATGCTCGCGCAGTGCCTGCAGTTCCAGCCGCGCTACGCGGTGATGACCAGTGCCACCGCCGCCACCGCTTTGCGCGAAGGCCTGCAAGCGGCAGGCAGCCGGGTCGAAGTGCTCGAAGGCGAGGCGGCGCTGGAGATGGTGGCTTCCCACAGCGATGTACATGCGGTGATGGCGGCCATTGTGGGCGCCGCTGGCCTGCGCCCGGCGATGGCTGCGGCCAAGGCCGGCAAGCGCTTGATGCTGGCCAACAAGGAAGCGCTGGTCGTCGGTGGCCAGCTCTTTATGGATGCGGTCGCTGACGGCGGCGCGACCTTGCTGCCGATCGACAGCGAGCATTCGGCCATCTTCCAGTGCCTGCCCGAAGACCCCGCGGTCTGGCCCCAGCGCGTGGACCACATCATCCTCACGGCCTCGGGCGGGCCCTTCCGCACCCGTGAGCCAGCGAGCTTGCGCGATGTGACGCCGCAGCAGGCCGGCAACCATCCCAACTTTGCGATGGGCCGCAAGATCTCGATCGACTCGGCCACGATGATGAACAAGGCGCTGGAGGTGATCGAGGCGCGCTGGCTGTTCAACCTGCAGCCCGAGCAGATCAAGGTGGTGATCCATCCGCAGCAGATCGTGCATTCGATGGTGCAGTTGCGCGATGCCTCGGTGCTGGCCCAGCTGGGCACGCCCGATATGCGCGTGCCGATTGCCTGTGGCCTGGCCTGGCCCGAGCGCGTGGCCAGTGGCGCCGCGCCACTGGATTTCGCCAAGCTCTCGGCACTGACCTTTGAAGAGGCCGATGCAACACGCTTTCCCGGCCTGCACCTGTCCTGGCAGGCGCTGCGTGCGCCCCATGGCACGAGCACGGTGCTCAATGCCGCCAACGAAGTGGCCGTCGCCGCTTTTCTGGATGGCCGCATGCGCTTTGACCAGATCTACCAGGTCAATGCGCAGGCGCTCGAAGGCGTGCAGCCGCAGGCGCCCGACAGCATCGATGCGCTGCTGGCGCTCGATGCCGAGGTGCGCGCCTACGCCCAAGGCCTTATTTCGGAGCTGGCCGTTTGACAGGGCTATTGTCCGGCTCAGTAGAATCGCGTTTTTCATAGCAAGGGCTTGAGCAATGTTGACCGTTGTTGCATTTGTCGTTGCGCTGGCCGTTTTGATCGCCGTGCACGAATATGGCCACTACCGCGTGGCCGTGGCTTGCGGCGTGAAAGTGCTGCGTTTCTCGCTGGGGTTCGGCCGCCCCCTGTTGCGCTGGAAGAAAAAGGGCGCAGACACCGAATTCGTCATCAGCGCCATTCCGCTGGGCGGCTATGTGCGCATGCTCGATGAGCGCGAGGCGCCGGTCGCCGCGCATGAGCGCCATCTGGCCTTCAATGTGCAGCCGCTGCGCGCGCGCGCCGCCATCGTCGCCGCCGGGCCGCTGGCCAACCTGCTGCTGGCCGTGCTGCTCTATGCCTGCGTGAACTGGGTGGGCGTGCGCGAGCCCGCCGCCATTGTTGGCACGCCGCCGGCTGCCAGCTTGCTCGCGCAGGCAGGCCTGCAAGGCGGTGAAGAAATTGTGTCCATGGGTTTCCCCGATGCGGAACCTGAAGCGGTGCGCTCGCTCGACGACCTGCGCTGGTTTGTGGCGCAGGCCGCGCTGGGTGGCAAGGATGTGGTGCTGAGCGCCCGCCCCGGTGCCGGCGCGGCAGAGCGCAGCTACCGCTTGCCGCTGTCCACCATCGATGCCCGCGAGGCCGATGCCAAGCTGGTCGACAAAATTGGTTTGACCCACGCCTGGACTGATGCCATGCTCGGCGACTTTGAGGCGGGCAGTGCCGCAGCCCAGTCGGCGCTGCGCAAGGGCGACAAGGTGCTGTCCATCGATGGCCAGCGCGTGGGCGATGGCGGCGAGCTGCGCCGCATGATCCGCGCATCGGGCGAGCAGGGCGTGCCTGCTCTGCAGGACTGGCTGGTGTCGCGCAACGGCGCGCAGCTGCATGTGCCGGTGCAGCTCGCGCAAAGCGAGGACAAGGGCAGCAAGATCGGGCGCCTGGGCGCGTTCATCGGCGCGCCGCCTGCGATGGTGGATGTGCGCTATGGCCCCTGGGAAGGCCTTGCCCGGGGTGCGCAAAAGACCTGGGAAGTCTCGGCGCTGACGGTCAAGATGATGGCCAAGATGGTTATCGGCCAAGCCTCGCTGCAGAACATCAGCGGGCCGCTGACGATTGCCGAATACGCGGGCAAATCTGCCGAGGTCGGCCTCACCCAATACCTGGCCTTTTTGGCCCTGATCAGCGTCAGTCTGGGCGTGCTCAATCTGCTGCCGCTACCGGTGCTCGATGGCGGTCACCTGATGTATTATCTTTGGGAGGCTGTCACTGGCAAGCCACCCACCCTGCAATGGATGGAGCGCTTGCAAAAAGGCGGTATAGCCGTTTTGCTGCTCATGATGTGCATTGCGTTCTTTAACGATTTGTCTCGGCTCTTGGGCTGACTTTCTTGCCCCTGCTGCATAATGAGCGGCTCTGGTTGCTATCACAAATGACATATTCCATCCCTTCTTCGCTTCTTCGCAAGACCACGGCTGCAGCTGCGTTGATGCTGCTTGCCAAGCTGTCGTGGGCTTTGGACCCATTCACTATCCAAGACATTCGTGTGGAAGGCCTGCAGCGCGTAGAGCCGGGCACCATCTTTGCGTCCATGCCTTTGCATGTGGGCGATGACTACAACGACGAAAAGGGATCGGCAGCCATTCGCTCCTTGTTCGCGCTGGGCCTGTTCAAGGACGTGCGCCTGGAAGCCAATGGCAATGTGCTGGTTGTGGTGGTGGAAGAGCGCCCCACGATCGCCAACGTCGACTTCCTGGGCACCAAGGAGTTCGACAAGGACGCGATGAAAAAGGCCATGCGGGATGTGGGCCTGACCGAAGGCCGTCCTTACGACAAGGCCCTGACCGACCGCGCCGAGCAAGAGCTCAAGCGCCAGTACATCAACAAGAGCCTGTATGCCGCCGAAGTGGTGACCACGGTCACGCCTATCGAACGCAACCGCGTGAACCTGACCTTCACCGTGACCGAAGGGGATGCGGCCAAGATCAAGGAAATCCACATCAGCGGAAACAAGGACTTCAAGGAATCGACCTTGACCGACCTGTTCGACCAGGACACCGGCGGCTGGCTCAGCTGGTACACCAAGAGCGACCGCTACTCCAGCTCCAAGTTCAATGCCGACCTGGAGACGCTCAAGTCCTACTACCTCTCGCGTGGCTACCTGGAGTTCCGCATCGAGTCTACCGAAGTGTCGATCTCGCCGGACAAGGAGCGCATCTCGATCAATCTGCAGATCCATGAAGGCCCCAAGTACGTGGTCTCGGGCGTCAAGCTCGAAGGCAATTACCTGGAGCGCGATGACGAGTTCAAGTCGCTGATCTCGATCAAGCCCGGTGAGCCCTACAACGCCGACCGCGTGACCGAAACCACCAAGCGCTTTACCGACCACTTCGGCAGCTTTGGCTACGCGTTCTCCCGCGTGGAAGCGGTGCCCGAGATCGACCGCGAGAACAACCGCGTCGAGCTGGTGCTCAAGGCCGAACCCTCGCGCCGTGCCTATGTGCGCCGCGTGAACGTGGCCGGCAACAACCGCACACGTGATGAGGTGGTGCGCCGCGAAGTGCGCCAGTACGAAGCGTCCTGGTATGACTCGGACAAGATCAAGCTCTCGCGCGACCGCGTGGACCGCCTGGGCTTCTTCAACGATGTCGCGATCGACACGCAAGAGGTGCCCGGCGCGCCCGACCAGGTTGACGTCAACGTCACCGTGCAGGAAAAGCCCACCGGCTCGCTGCAGCTGGGTGCCGGTTACTCCAGCGCTGAAAAGGTCTCGCTGACCTTTGGTATCAAGCAGGAAAACGTCTTTGGCTCGGGCAACTACCTGGGTATCGATGTCAACACCAGCAAGTACCACCGTACCTTGGTGGTGAGCACCACCGACCCGTACTTCACGCCGGACGGTATCTCGCGTACCTATGACATGTACTACCGCACCGACCGTCCGTATGACGAGCAGGGCGGCAACTACCAGATCGTGACCACCGGTGCCAGCGTGCGCTTTGGCATTCCATTCAGCGAGCTCGACACCATCTATGTCGGCGGTGGTCTGGAAAACACCCGCATCAAGCTGGGCACCAACATGCCTGCGGCCTACCTGGACTACGCCACCCGCTACGGCGACACCAGCCTGAACTTCCCGCTGACGCTGGGTTGGTCGCGCGACAGCCGAGACAGCGCATTGGCGCCCAATTCGGGCCGCTTCCAGAAGCTGAACTCAGAATGGTCGCTGTTTGGTGATGCCCGCTATCTGAAGGGTAACTACCAGATTCAGCAGTACCTGCCTTTGAACAAGCGCTACACCATTGCGCTGAACGGCGAGGCTGGCTGGGGCAAGGGTATGGGCGGCAAGGTCTTCCCCGTGTTCAAGAACTACTTCTCCGGTGGTCTGGGCTCGGTGCGCGGCTTTGAGCAAAATACCCTGGGTCCCCGTGATGTGACCGGCGCCACGCTGGGTGGTGCCAAGAAGGTCACGTTGAATGCCGAGTTCATCGGCCCCATGCCCGGCACCGGCAATGACCGCACCTTCCGCTGGTTTGCGTTTGTGGACGCGGGCAATGTCTGGGGTGATGGACAGGATTTGAAACTGAATGAAATGCGTGCGTCTGCAGGTATCGGGTTGAGCTGGATTTCCCCACTGGGACCGCTGCGTTTGGCTTATGCTCAGCCATTTCGCAAATTCACAGGCGATAAAATCCAGAAATTGCAATTCCAAATCGGAACATCTTTCTAATGAAAACCGTATCTCGTTCTTTCCCATTGCTGGTATTGGCAGCAGCGCTGTCTTTTGGCGCTGCAGCGCAGGCCCAAGAGTTCAAGGCAGGTTTCGTCAATACAGATCGCATCTTCCGCGAAGCCAACGCCGCCAAGGCTGCGCAAACCAAGCTGGAGGCCGAGTTCTCCAAGCGTGAAAAGGACCTGCTGGACCAGGGCAATGCCTTGAAGACCGCTGGCGAGAAGTTCGAGCGCGACGCGCCGACGCTGTCCGAGAGCCAGCGCGTGACGCGCCAGCGCCAGCTGGTGGACCAGGACCGTGAATTCCAGCGCAAGCGCCGTGAATTCCAGGAAGACCTCAGCGCCCGCAAGAGCGAAGAGCTGTCCCAGGTGCTCGAGCGCGCCAACAAGGTCGTCAAGCAAGTGGCCGAGCAGGAAAAATACGATGTGGTGCTGCAAGAAGCGGTCTACATCAACCCCAAGTTCGACATCACCGAAAAGGTTCTGAAGGCACTGAACGCTTCTGCCCCTGCCAAGTAAGACAGAGGTACGCGTGAGCCTGCAGCTAGTTCAGATCATGGAGGCCCTGGGAGGGACGCTTGAGCAAGGGGATCCAGCGATGGAGATCCAGGCCATCGCCTCGCTCGAAGATGCCGGCCCGCAGGACTTCAGTTTTCTCAGCAACCCCAAGCTGCAAGCCCAGATGCTGGCCTCCAAGGCCGGCTGCATCGCCGTCAGTGCGCAGATGCAGGAGCAGGCCCGCCAGCGTGGCGGCGCCTACCTGGTGGTGGACAACCCCTATCTCTACTTTGCGCGGCTGACGCAGCTGTGGCGCAAGCACCATGCGATACGTCCGGTGCCCGCCGGTATCCATCCCTCTGCGGTGGTGGAAGAGGGTGCCATCGTGCACCCTTCTGCGTCCATTGGGCCGCTGTGCCATGTCGCCAGCGGTGCCGTCATCGGTGCCGATTCGGTGCTGACCTCACGGGTGACCGTCGGGGCCGACTGCGTGCTGGGCGAGCGTGTGCTGGTGCAGCCCGGTGCGGTCATCGGCGGCGACGGCTTTGGCTTTGCCAATGAGGGCGGGCGCTGGATCAAGATTGAGCAATTGGGTGGTGTGCAGATCGGCGATGATGTCGAGATCGGCTCCAACAGCTGCATCGATCGCGGAGCGCTGCGCGACACCCTCATTGCCAATGGCGTGAAGATCGACAACCAGGTGCAGATCGGCCATAACGTCGAGATTGGTGAGCATTCGGCCATGGCCGGCTGCGTCGGCATCGCCGGAAGCGCCAAAATCGGACGCCATTGCACGATCGGAGGCGCTGGAATGATTCTGGGCCACCTGGAAATCGCCGACAATGTACATATTTCGGCGGCCACCGTGGTCAGTCGCTCGATCAGGCAGCCGGGTCAGTACACCGGCTTCTTCCCCATCGACGACAATGGCAGCTGGGAAAAGAACGCCGCTACCCTAAAACATCTCCATGCGTTGAGGGACCGAATCAAGGCCTTGGAGCAAACTCAGAAAAACGGCTAAGCCGAGTTCACAATGATGGATATTCAAGCAATTCTCAAGCAGCTGCCTCACCGCTACCCCTTCTTGCTGGTGGATCGCGTGCAAGAGCTTGAGCGCAACACCCGCATCAAGGCGATCAAGAACGTCACCTTCAACGAGCCGTTCTTTACCGGTCACTTCCCGGGCCGCCCTGTGATGCCTGGTGTGCTGATCCTGGAAGCCTTGGCGCAGGCCGCGGGCCTGCTGGCCTTTGATGCCATGGGCCAGGTGCCCGATGAAAACAATATCTACTACTTCGTCGGTATCGACTCGGCGCGCTTCAAGCGCCCGGTGGTGCCGGGAGACCAGCTGGTGCTGGAGATCACCATTGACCGCGTGCGCGGCGGTATCTGGAAGTTCAATGCCGTGGCCAGCGTGGAAGGCGAAGTCGCTGCAGAAGCACAGCTGATGTGCACCATGCGCCACGTGGAATAACGGTAGATGACGGCGGTCAGTCCCATCCACCCTTCGGCGATCGTTGACCCTGCGGCCCAGTTGCACCCCACGGTGTCAGTTGGGCCGTACGCAGTTATTGGCCCCCAGGTTTGCATTGGCGCCCACACCCAGGTGGGTGCGCACTGTGTGATCGAGGGCATCACCACGATCGGTGAATCCAATGTGATCCATTCGCATGCTGCGCTGGGCGGCGTGCCGCAAGACAAGAAATACGCGGGTGAGCCGACCCGGCTGGAGATCGGTGACCGCAACACCATTCGCGAGTTCTGCACCTTCAACACCGGCACCGCCCAGGATGGCGGCGTGACCCGTGTCGGCGACGACAACTGGATCATGGCCTATGTGCATATTGCCCATGACTGCCAGGTCGGCAACCAGACCATCTTGGCCAACAATGCCACCTTGGCGGGCCATGTGCATGTGGCCGACTGGGCCATCATCGGCGGTCTGTCGGGCGTGCACCAGTTCACCAAGGTGGGCGCCCATGTGATGGCCGGGTTTGCCAGCCATATCAGCCAGGATGTCCCCCCGTTCTGCATGGTCGAAGGCCACCCGCTGGCGGTGCGTGGTCTCAACCTGGAAGGCCTGCGCCGGCGCGGTTTCAGCGCCGAGCGCCTGGCGGTCATCAAGCAGGCCTACCGGCTGCTGTACCGCAGCGGCCTGACCTTGCAGGCGGCCGTTGAAGCGCTGGACAACCTGCAGGGCAGCTGTGAGGCAGAAGCCCAGGCCGATGTGCAGCTGATGCTCGACTTTCTGCAGCAATCCAAGCGCGGCATTGTGCGCTGATGGCTGCGCCTGCCGTCATGGATCCACAGCAAGAGATGTTCTTGGCCATGGTGGCCGGCGAGACCTCGGGCGACCTGCTGGCCGGCTTGGTACTGCAGGGGCTGGCTGAGGATTTTCCCGGCCTGCGCTCTGCCGGTATTGGCGGGCCGCGCATGGCCCAGGCTGGGTTTGAGGCCTGGTGGCCCAGCGAGCGCCTGGCCGTGCATGGCTACAGCGCCGAGCTGGTACGGCGCATCTGGGGTATTTTGCGCATCCGCAAGCAACTGGTGCAGCGTTTGACGGCGCAGCCGCCCCGGCTATTCGTCGGTGTCGATGCGCCCGATTTCAACCTCGGTGTCGAAGAGCGCCTGCGCGCCCAGGGCATCAAGACCGTGCATTTTGTCTGCCCCTCGATCTGGGCCTGGCGCCCTGAGCGGGTCGAGAAGATCCGCCGCTCGGCCGACCATGTGCTGTGCATTTTCCCGTTTGAGCCAGCGTTGCTCGCCCAGCACGGCATTGCTGGCACCTATGTGGGCCATCCGCTGGCCAATGTGATCCCGCTGCAACCCAACCGTGCAGCGGCACGCCAGCAGCTGGGCTTGCCGCTGGAGGGTGAAGTGCTGGCCGTACTGCCGGGCAGCCGCGCCTCGGAAGTGAGCTACATCGCCAAGCCATTTTTTCTGGCCGCCGCGCGCCTTTTGCAGGCGCGACCTTCGCTTACAATCGTCGTCCCTGCCGTTCCGGCTTTGCGCGCACGCATTGATGCGCTGGCTGCTGAATGCGGGATATTGGAGCGCATCCGAGTGCTGGGTGGCCAGTCGCACCTGGCGCTGGAGGCCTGTGACTGCACCTTGATCGCCAGCGGTACCGCCACCTTGGAGGCGGCGCTGTTCAAGCGGCCCATGGTCATCAGCTACCACATGCATGCCATCAGCTGGCGCTTGATGCGCCGCAAGCAGCTGCAGCCCTGGGTGGGCCTGCCCAATATCCTGTGTCAAGACTTTGTCGTGCCCGAGCTTTTGCAAGAGGCGGCGACGCCCGAGGCCTTGGCCGAGGCAGTGGCGCAATGGTTGGACGCGCCACGCCTTGATCCAGCACGCCTGGCCCAGTTGGAGCAGCGTTTTCATGACCTGCACCTGGAACTGCGCAGGGATACCCCAAAGCTTGCTGCCGATGCCATCCAAAAAATTCTCTCTGCCTGACCAGGCCTCCTTGCCTTGGCATCCGCCGGGCTTGGTTGCGGGTGTGGATGAGGCAGGTCGGGGACCCTTGGCGGGTCCGGTGGTGGCGGCAGCGGTCATTCTGGATGAGCGCTCGCCCATTGCCGGGCTGGCCGATTCCAAGAAGCTCACGGCGCGCGCACGCGAGCGCCTCTACGACGAGATCTGCGGCAAGGCGCTGTGCTGCTCGATTGCGCAGGCCTCCGTTGAAGAAGTCGATGGCCTCAATATCCTGCAAGCCACGATGCTGGCCATGCAGCGCGCGGTCAACGGCCTGCGTCTCAAGCCCGTGCGCGTGCTGGTCGATGGCAACCGCATTCCGCGCCTGGAGGTGCCTGCCGAGGCCATCGTCAAAGGCGATGCGCTGGTGCAAGCCATCTCGGCGGCATCGATTCTGGCCAAGGTGCACCGGGACCGCTGGTGCCAGGATATCGACCGGCTCTACCCGCAGTACGGCTTTGCCGCGCACAAGGGCTACGGCACCGCGGTGCACCTGGCGGCGCTGCAGAGCTTTGGCGCCTGCCCGGAGCACCGGCGCTCGTTCTCTCCGGTGGCCCAGGCGCTGGCCTTGGTCAAGACGGGCGCCTAAATCTCCGCCCTCGCTGTTTGCAGGCGCCAAGCCTGCGCAAAGGAATCATCTGTGTCCCCTGCTGCGCATCCTCCCGTTTTTATCCAGTCGCGTGACAATGCCTTGGTCAAGGATTTGCGCCGTTTGATGGAAGAGGGCGCGGCCTACCGCAAGCAGGGGCGCTACTGGATCGAGGGCGACCACCTCTGCCGCGCAGCGCTGACGCGTGGCGTCAAGCCGGCAGTGGCCGTGTTCTCCGAGAAATTCTGGCAGTCGCCCGAGAACGTCTATGCGCATGCGGCCGCCCGCAATATCGTCATCGACACGGCCTTGTTGGCCAGCCTCAGCCCACTGCCGTCGCCTGCGCCTTTTGGCTTTTTGATGGACTTGCCGCTGCAGCAGGCGGGCATCCAGCCCGGTGTGGCCGCCGTGGTGCTTGACCGTGTGCAGGATGCCGGCAATGTGGGCTCCATCTTGCGCAGTGCTTCGGCCTTTGGTTTTGGCCAGGTGATTGCGCTCAAGGGATCGGCTGCGCTGTGGAGTGGCAAGGTGCTGCGCGCCGGCATGGGCGCGCATTTTGCGCTGCACCTGGTCGAGAATGCATCGCAGGACGATGTGCTGGCCTTGCAGCAGCCGCTGCTGGTCACCAGCTCGCACCAGGGAGATTGGCTGCACCGCGCCGCCTTGCCCTGGCCTTGCAGCTGGGTCATGGGGCATGAGGGGCAGGGTGTGTCCGAGGCCTTGCAGGCGGCCGCACACCAGCATATTCGCATCAGCCAGCCCGGCGGTGAGGAATCACTGAACGTGGGCGCGGCCGCGGCCATTTGCCTGCATGCCAGCGCAGCGGCACGTGCAGATTGATGCGGCGATAGGGTGGTGCTGAGGCGCAGGTGATTTAGTGATAACGAGTATGCGCTTTGCGTATTTTCTCCGTTACTACTACGCTCTGTGTTACTGCAATGCTGCGCAGAGTGTGTAATTTTTAGCGATTTGACCCTCAAATCATCCCCTGCCTCCACTCAGATTGCAGCTTGCACGCTACAATGGGTGGCTTTCAAGTAATCACGTCGCCCGGCTGCACTCAAAGCAATCTCTCATAAGCACAGTCTTCGCGGTGATCCTCCGGGACACCTCAGACTCCGGGCGACCCGTAACCATCCGGAGAACCCAGTGTTTTTGTCTCAACAGAGCGCGTTTCCTCCCGCCATTCTGGCGCTCGCAGACGGCACGGTCTTTATTGGCAACTCAATCGGTGCGCAAGGCACCACGACCGGCGAAGTGGTGTTCAACACCGCGATGACCGGTTACCAGGAAATCCTCACCGACCCCAGCTATTGCCAGCAGATCGTGACACTCACGTATCCGCACATCGGCAACTACGGGATCAATGCGGAAGATATTGAGTCCGACAAAGTCTTTGCTGCTGGCCTGATCATCAAGAATCTGCCCCTGCTGGCCAGCAATTTCCGAAGCACGGAAACCTTGTCGGAATACCTGGTCCGCAGCAAGACGGTCTCCATCGCCAACATCGATACCCGCAAGCTCACGCGCCTGCTGCGCGACAAGGGTGCGCAAAACGGCGCCATCGTTGGCCTGGCCGCTGGCGAGCAGGTCTCGCAAGCGCGCATCGACGAAGCCATCGCCGCCGCCCAGGCTGCGCCCAGCATGAAGGGTCTGGACCTGGCCAAGGTGGTCAGCGTCTCGCAGTCCTACGAATGGGTGCAGACCGAATGGCAACTGGCGCGCGCCGATGGCACGCCCGGCTACGGCAAGCTGCAGGACCATGCCTTCCACGTGGTCGCCTTTGACTACGGCGTCAAGAAGAACATTCTGCGCATGCTGGCCGAGCGCGGCTGCCGCGTGACGGTGGTGCCAGCGCAGACGCCTGCGGTCGAAGTGCTCAAGTACCAGCCCGATGGCGTGTTCCTGTCCAACGGCCCTGGCGACCCGGAGCCCTGCGACTACGCGATCGAGGCTGCGCGCACCATCATGGACAGTGGCGTGCCGACCTTTGGCATCTGCCTGGGCCACCAGATCATGGCGCTGGCCTGCGGTGCCAAGACCTTCAAGATGCAAAACAGCCACCACGGTGCCAACCATCCGGTCAAGGATCTGGACTCGGGCCGCGTCTGCATCACCAGCCAGAACCATGGCTTTGCC
This sequence comes from Comamonas sp. 23, assembly GCF_049601575.1. Classification (NCBI taxonomy): domain Bacteria; kingdom Pseudomonadati; phylum Pseudomonadota; class Betaproteobacteria; order Burkholderiales; family Comamonadaceae; genus Comamonas; species Comamonas sp. 23. The sequence continues at coordinate 2,262,739 of NZ_CP187127.1, forward strand.
GTGGACCTGGAGACGCTGCCGGCCAACACCCGTGCCACGCATGTGAGCCTGTTCGATGGCACCTTGCAAGGCATGGAGCGCACCGACCGCCCGGCCTTCTGCTTCCAGGGCCACCCCGAAGCTTCGCCAGGCCCGCATGACGTGTCGTACCTGTTCGACCGTTTTGTGAACCTGATGCGCGAGCACAAGAAGGCCTGATGCCAGGCGCCTGTTGCCCGCGCCCGAACCTGCGCACGATGAACCCAAGGAATATGCTGCCGTGAAACTGTTTTCTTTTCCTGTCGCCACCTTAGAGAAAGCGATCAGCAAGCGCATCATGACCTTGCCTGCCGAGCACAAGGAATGGTTTATGGCGCGCTGGCAGCAAAAGCCCTACAAGAAATCGTTCCTCGACAACAAGGCCTTGCCGCTGGTGACCATCGTGTCCAAGTGCAAGACCATGACGGACGAGGAATTCGACCAGGTGATGGCCGAGTGGGACGCCAAGTTCTACGAAGCCGAGGCGCAGGTTCTGCGCCCCATGGTGCAAGGGGATGGTCTGCTGCAGCTGATGCAAAAGAGCCTGCCCGAGGCCCGTGTCCTGGCCATTTTGAACAAATTAGATACCGACCGCGTATAAACCCAGCGCTGGGCGGCTGCCCACCAGGACAGCCAGCCAGCGCGCGCGACTGCAAGGCGAGCCTCATGTCTAAACGCACCGATCTCAAAAGCATTCTCATCATTGGCGCTGGCCCGATCATCATCGGCCAGGCCTGCGAATTCGACTACTCCGGCGTGCAAGCCTGCAAGGCGCTGCGCGAGGAGGGCTACAAGGTCATCCTGATCAACAGCAACCCTGCGACGATCATGACCGACCCGGCCACAGCCGATGTCACCTATATCGAGCCCATCACCTGGCAGACGGTCGAGAAGATCATCGCCAAGGAGCGCCCCGACGCCATCCTGCCGACCATGGGTGGCCAGACCGCGCTGAACTGCGCGCTGGACCTGTGGAAGAACGGCGTGCTCGACAAGTACAAGGTCGAGCTGATCGGCGCCAAGCCCGAGGCCATCGACAAGGCCGAAGACCGTCTCAAGTTCAAGGACGCGATGACCAAGATCGGGCTGGGTTCGGCCCGCTCGGGCATTGCGCACAGCATGGAAGAGGCCTGGGACGTGCAGCGCCAGGTGGGCTTCCCCACCGTGATCCGCCCCAGCTTCACCTTGGGCGGCACCGGCGGCGGCATTGCCTACAACCCCGAAGAGTTCGAAGTCATCTGCAAGCGCGGTCTGGAGGCGTCGCCCACCAACGAGCTGCTGATCGAAGAGTCGCTGTTGGGTTGGAAAGAGTACGAGATGGAAGTGGTGCGCGACACCGCCGACAACTGCATCATCGTCTGCTCAATCGAGAACTTGGACCCGATGGGCGTGCACACCGGTGACTCGATCACCGTGGCCCCTGCCCAGACCCTGACCGACAAGGAATACCAGATCCTGCGCAATGCCTCGCTGGCCGTGCTGCGCGAGATCGGTGTGGACACCGGTGGCTCCAATGTGCAGTTCTCGATCAACCCCAAGGACGGCCGCATGGTCGTCATCGAGATGAACCCCCGTGTCTCGCGTTCGTCGGCACTGGCCTCCAAGGCTACGGGTTTCCCGATTGCCAAGATCGCGGCCAAGCTGGCCGTGGGCTTCACCTTGGATGAGCTCAAGAACGACATCACCGGCGGCAAGACCCCCGCGTCGTTCGAGCCGACCATCGACTACGTGGTCACCAAGATCCCGCGTTTTGCCTTCGAGAAATTCCCGACGGCCGACAACCGCCTGACCACGCAGATGAAGTCCGTGGGTGAAGTGATGGCCATGGGCCGCACCTTCCAGGAGTCCTTCCAGAAAGCGCTGCGCGGCCTGGAAGTGGGCGTGGACGGCATGAACGAAAAGACCCAGGACCGCGAGATCCTGGAAAAGGAGCTGGGCGAGCCCGGTCCCGACCGTATCTGGTATGTGGGCGATGCCTTTGCCGCCGGCTGGTCGCTCGATGAAGTGCACAACATCACCAAGATCGACAAGTGGTTCCTGGTGCAGATCGAAGAGATCGTCAAGCTCGAGCTGGCACTGGACAAGCACACCGAAGCACAGGGCGACGACAAGGCGCTGGCCGCACTGTCGGCCGATGATCTGCGCAGCCTCAAGCAAAAGGGCTTCTCCGACCGCCGTCTGGCCAAGCTGCTGCACACCAGCGACAAGGCCGTGCGCGAAGCGCGCCATGCGCTGAATGTGCGCCCCGTGTTCAAGCGGGTGGACACCTGCGCGGCCGAGTTCTCGACCAACACGGCCTATATGTACTCGACCTACGACGAAGAGTGCGAAGCCCAGCCCAGCGACAAGAAAAAGATCATGGTGCTCGGTGGCGGCCCCAACCGCATCGGTCAGGGCATCGAGTTCGACTACTGCTGCGTGCACGCGGCGCTCGCGATGCGCGAAGATGGTTATGAAACCATCATGGTCAACTGCAACCCCGAGACCGTCTCGACCGACTACGACACCTCGGACCGCCTCTACTTCGAGCCCGTGACCCTGGAAGACGTGCTGGAGATCGTGGCCGTTGAAAAGCCCGTGGGCGTGATCGTGCAGTACGGCGGCCAGACGCCGCTGAAGCTGGCCCTGGCGCTGGAAGAGGCCGGTGTGCCCATCGTCGGCACCACGCCGGACATGATCGACGCGGCCGAAGACCGCGAGCGTTTCCAGCAGATGCTGCAGACGCTGAACCTGCGCCAACCGCCCAACGCCACCGCGCGTACCGAGGCGCAGGCGATGGAACACGCCCGCGAACTGGGCTACCCGCTGGTGGTGCGTCCCAGCTATGTGCTGGGCGGCCGCGCGATGGAGATCGTGCACGAAGAGCGTGACCTGGAGCGCTACATGCGTGAAGCGGTCAAGGTCTCCAACGACTCGCCCGTGCTGCTGGACCACTTCCTGTCCAACGCCATCGAGTGCGATGTGGACTGCGTGCGTGACCGCACCGGCAAGGTGTTCATCGGCGGCGTGATGGAGCACATCGAGCAAGCGGGCGTGCATTCCGGTGACTCGGCCTGCTCGCTGCCGCCTTACTACCTGAGCAAGGCGACGGTCGATGAGATCAAGCGCCAGACCGCGGCCATGGCCGAAGGCCTGAACGTGGTGGGCCTGATGAATGTGCAGTTCGCGATCCAGGAGCGCGATGGTAAGGACATCATCTATGTGCTGGAAGTGAATCCTCGCGCTTCGCGTACCGTGCCTTTTGTCTCCAAGGCCACCGGCATCCAGCTGGCCAAGGTGGCCGCACGCTGCATGGTAGGCGACACGCTCGAAGAGCAGGGCATCATCCAGGAAGTGACGCCACCGTACTTCAGCGTCAAGGAAGCCGTGTTCCCGTTTGTCAAGTTCCCCGGTGTGGACACCATCCTCGGCCCCGAGATGAAGTCCACTGGTGAGGTGATGGGCGTGGGCAAGACCTTTGGCGAAGCCTATGTCAAGAGCCAGCTGGGTGCAGGCACCAAGCTGCCCCGCTCGGGCAAGGTGTTCCTGACCGTGAAGAATGCCGACAAGCCACGCGCCGTGCAGATTGCCAAGGAGCTGGCGAGCATGGGCTTCCAGCTCTGCGCCACCCGTGGCACTGCGGCTGCGATTGCCGATGCCGGTATCGAGGTGCAAACGGTCAACAAGGTGACCGAGGGCCGCCCCCACATCGTGGACATGATCAAGAACAATGAAATTGCGATGGTCATCAACACTGTGGAAGAGCGCCGCAACGCCATTGCCGACTCGCGTGCGATCCGTACCAGCGCTTTGCTCGCCCGCGTGACCACCTTCACGACCATCTTTGGTGCCGAGGCCGCTGTCGAAGGCCTGCGCAACATGGATGACCTGGAGGTGTACTCGGTGCAGGAGCTGCACGCCAGCTTGCAGCACTGATCGCATCGCCGTTGGCCGATTTTTGTTGCAAGGCTCAAAAATCGGCATAATAGAGACTGCCTCGCAACCGCCGCGCTCCCCAGCGCGGCGGTTTGCTTTTGAACCCCCGCCGCATAGCAGGCGGATGATGTCTATCAGATGCCAGCCACAGCGCTGGCATCGCGACTGTTTGTGGAGACCGAGATGGCCACTATCCCCATTACCAAGCGCGGTGCAGAAAAGCTCAAAGAAGAGCTGCAACGCCTCAAGACCGTGGATCGTCCCGGCGTCATCGCGGCCATTGCGGAAGCTCGCTCGCATGGCGATCTGAGCGAAAACGCCGAATACGATGCGGCCAAAGACCGCCAAGGCTTTATCGAAGGCCGTATCCAGGAAGTGGAGGCCAAGCTGTCGGCCGCCCAGATCATCGACCCCTCGCAGCTCGATGCGGGCGGCAAGGTGGTGTTTGGCGCGACCGTGGACCTGGCCGATGAGGACAGCGGCGATCCGGTGACCTACCAGATCGTCGGCGAGGACGAGGCCGACCTCAAGCAAGGCCTGATCAATGTCTCCAGCCCCATTGCCCGCGCGCTGATCGGCAAGGAAGAGGGCGACACCGCCGTCGTGCAGGCCCCCGGTGGCGAGCGCCGCTACGAAGTCGTGGCCGTGCGCTACCTCTAAAGCCATCGGCCACTGCGCACCGAGCCCGCGATGAAGCACCGCCTGCCCGTTTTCGCAGCCGCCCTGTGGTGGGGCAGCCTGTCGGCCATTGGCTTCATGGCCGTGCCCATGCTGTTTGCCAACCTGCCACAGGCATCGATGGCGGGCTTTATGGCTGCCAAGCTGTTTGCAGCGCAGACCTGGGTGTCGCTGGCCTGCGGCCTGGTGCTGCTGGTGCTGGCCAAGGACAAGGCCAGCAACACCATCGAGCCCTGGGCGCGTGCGGCACTGGGCTTTGTGCTGGCCGGCATGCTGATGGCGCTGGTCGTGCAGTACGGCATCTCGCCCAAGATCGTGCAGCGCGAGAACTTCAAGTTCTGGCACGGCCTGGGCACCTTGCTGTATGCGCTGCAGTGGCTGTGCGCGGCCCTCGTGCTGTGGCGGGCATCCGCACCCGCATCGCGGCCTTGATCTGGCCCAAGGCAATCGCCCGCCGCCGCGCTACACTGGGCGGGCCATGCAATCTCCCATCGTTTCCATCGACGCCAATGACTGGCGCAACACACCGGGCCGTCCGGAATGGACGGCCGCCGTTGAATCGGGCAAGGTGCTTTATTTCCCCCAACTCGCATTTGCGCTCTCCGAGCAGGAAAAGACGCTGCTGCGCCCCGATGTGCGCGACCCCAAGTCGCGCAACATCAGCCTGAATGTGGATGGCAGCATCAAGGGCGTGGCCGGTGATGCCGCAACGCAGGCCGCCGTGGCGGCCATGGTCACGCGTTTTCGCGCGCAGGCCACCGCGCTGATTGCCGGTCTGTTCCCCGACTACATGCCGCTGGTGCGCATGGCGCCAACGAGCTACCGGCCCTCGCAGGTCGAGACCCGTGCCCAGTCCTGGCGTGCCGACGACAAGCGCATGCATGTCGACGCCTTTCCCTCGCGGCCCAACTACGGCGAGCGCATCCTGCGCGTGTTCAGCAATGTCAATCCCGATGGCCAGCCCCGGGTCTGGCGCGTGGGTGAGCCTTTCGAGGATGTGGCGCGCAAGTTTTTGCCACGCGCCAAGCCTTATGTGCCTTGGCAGGCCAAGGTCTTGGCGATGCTGCATGTGACCAAGTCGCTTCGCAGCGAGTATGACCACCTGATGCTGCAGCTGCACGATGGCATGAAGGGCGACATGGACTACCAGCGCAATGCGCCGCAGGAGACCGTGCCCTTTGCCGCCGGCTCCAGCTGGGTCTGCTTTTCGGACCAGGCGGTGCATGCGGTGATGTCGGGCCAGTACATGCTGGAGCAGACCTTCTTCCTGCCCCCCGGCAAGGAATACAACCCCGACGCAAGCCCGCTGGCGATCTTGACGCGCATGCAAGGCCATGCGCTGATGGCGGCAGACCAGCGCTAGACCAGCTGCGCCAAAGCCCACTGCGGGCCACAAAAAAGGCGTTGATCGCAGGGATCAACGCCTTTGGTTTTTATGCGCAGTGCGGCTCAGCCCCAGGCCTTTTCAATCCAGCGGGCCGGCTGGATATGGTGGAAGCGCTTGTTGCGCAGGCCTTGCAGCGCGTCGGGCGGGTTGACCTCGCCGTGGAAGATGACGATGCGCGCATCGGCAGGCGGCACCGGCTCCTTCCAGTAGTTGCTCGGCCAGGTGGGGATGCAGTAGTACTTGAAGCTCGGGCACCAGGCAGCCGGCCAGTAATCGAGCTTGCCCTGCTGGTGCAGAAAGTGTGACAGGTACTCCTGCTCGTTGCGGTACTGGGCGCGCAGCTGCTCGGTGTTGGCACGGAAGTTGGCCAGCACATCGGCGTGGGCGCCCAAGGTAAAGCGGTAGACCGAGGAGTTGCCGACAATGCGCTCACCAAAGCGCCAAAAACGCGGGTAGTCATGGATGATGCGAAATTCACCCGGCAGGGTGAAGAACTCATCGATGCTGCCGACGATCACCACATCCAGGTCCAGGAACAGCGCCTGGCCTTGCAGACCATACAGGTCCTGCTCGAAGGTGGTGAGCTTTTTCCAGGCGCCATCCCGCTGGCCGGGGGCCAGATGGATGTTCAGGTCTGGAATCGGGTGGCATTCCACTTCGCTGCGAATCCCTTGCGTGTCATCGGTCAGGCAGACAAAGCGAAAATCGCCACTCAGATGGCGGCGAACCATGGCGTACAGCCGATTGACATAGTCGGGGCCATATTTGGTACCCCATTTCATGCAAAGGATGTGGCGATCGGTCACACTAGCTGCCCTGCTGCTTTTTGATCGACTTTTGCTTGGGCTTGGCGCGCTTGACCTGGCCGCCGGCCGTCAGGCGCTGGTTACCCAGGATGCGGATCTGCTTGACTTCGGGCTTTTGCCAGACGTTCTTGCTGAACTTGAGCACCTTGACTTCGCGCGGGCCGGCCTTGCGGTCTTCGTCGAGTTGCTTTTCCTTCTCGGGCATCGGGCGCCACAGGACCAGCAGCTTGCCGATGTGCTGGATAGGCGCTGCATTGAGCGAGTCGGTCAGCTTCAGGAAGATGGCCTCGCGGTTGGCGCGGTCATCGGAGAAAACACGGATTTTGATCAGGCCATGGGCATTCAGGGCCAGGTCGACCTCTTTTTCGACGGCTTCGGTCAAGCCGTCACCGCCAATCAGAACCACGGGGTCGAGGTGGTGGGCTTCGGCGCGGTGCTCGCGACGTTGGGCGGGAGTGAGTTGTATTTGGGGCATAGCCCGTATTATCGGGGCTCCGGGGAGAAAACATGAAAGTAAGTACTAAAACCAAGAAGGTCAACAAGACTTGGCTCAATCAGCACATCAACGACCCCTATGTGCGGGCCGCGCAAAAAGACGGCTACCGCGCCCGCGCGGTCTACAAGCTCAAGGAAATCGATGAGCATTTCAAGCTGATCCGGCCGGGCGATGTGGTGGTCGATCTGGGCTCCACGCCTGGCGCCTGGAGCCAGTATGTGCGCCGCCGCCTCTCGCCCGATGGCGCGGCGGTGGGCGAGCTCAACGGCGCAATCATCGGCCTGGACATGCTGCCGATGGAGCCCATCGAGGGCGTGGACTTCATCCTGGGCGATTTTCGCGAGCAGGAGGTGCTGGACCAGCTGGAGCAGACGCTGGCCAAGCGCCGCGTTGATGTGGTGATCTCGGACATGGCGCCCAACCTCTCAGGGGTGGAGAACGTGGATGCTGCCCGTATCGCGCATCTGATCGAGCTGGCGGTGGACTTCACCTGCCAGCACATGAAGCCCGAGGGCACCTTGGTGGTCAAGCTGTTCCATGGCAGTGGTTACTCGCAGCTGGTGGACTTGTTCAAGCAGACCTTCCAGGTGGTCAAGCCCTACAAACCCAAGGCTTCGCGCGATAAATCGTCCGAGACCTATTTGGTTGGTATTCGCCTCAAACCCGAAGCGCAGCGTTGAGCACCCCTTGCCAATGCCTGCTTTGCCTGGCGCATGCTCCAAGCTTGCTGAAACACTGAGACAATGGCCTTTACTGAGCAATCCTGCGTGCCACCAAGGGGAAAGCGCAAGCATTGGCCCTTGAAAGTCCTAAAATAGTGCATATCTGACATAACAGATTCTGTGTCTTTCCCGATTTCCTACTACTGGAGCCCCCTTGAACAATCAGTGGTTTTCTAAGATCGCCGTATGGCTTGTCATTGCCATGGTGCTGTTCACCGTGTTCAAGCAATTGGACAACCGTACAGGCGCCAGCGCGAACAAGATCCCGTATTCCGAGTTTTTGCAAGACGTCCGCAATGGCCGCATCAAGACTGCGACCTTGCAGGAAAGCCCTGCCGGTACGGTGATCACGGCGACCACGGGTGACGATCGCAAGCTCCAGACCACCGCGACCTACATGGACCGTGGCCTGATTGGCGACCTGATCAACAACAACGTCAAGTTTGACGTGAAGGAGCGCGAAGAAGGCTCGCTGCTGATGAGCCTGCTGATCAGCTGGGGCCCGATGCTGCTGCTGATCGGCGTCTGGGTCTACTTCATGCGCCAGATGCAAGGCGGCGGCAAGGGCGGTGCGTTCAGCTTTGGCAAGTCCAAGGCGCGCATGCTCGACGAAAACAACAACAGCGTCACCTTTGCCGATGTGGCCGGTTGCGACGAGGCCAAGGAAGAAGTCAAGGAAGTTGTCGACTTCCTCAAAGACCCCAACAAGTTCCAAAAGCTCGGCGGCCGCATTCCCCGTGGTCTGCTGCTGGTCGGCCCTCCCGGTACCGGTAAGACCTTGCTGGCCAAGTCCATTGCCGGCGAAGCCAAGGTGCCGTTCTTCTCGATCTCGGGCTCCGACTTCGTCGAAATGTTTGTCGGCGTGGGCGCGGCCCGCGTGCGCGACATGTTCGAGAACGCCAAGAAGAATGCGCCTTGCATCATCTTCATCGACGAAATCGATGCCGTCGGCCGCCAGCGTGGCGCCGGCATGGGCGGTGGCAATGACGAGCGCGAGCAGACCCTGAACCAGATGCTGGTCGAGATGGATGGTTTCGAGACCAATATGGGCGTGATCGTGGTGGCTGCCACCAACCGCCCCGACATTCTCGATGCCGCCTTGCTGCGCCCTGGCCGTTTTGACCGCCAGGTCTACGTGACCCTGCCCGATGTGCGTGGCCGCGAGCAGATCCTGAATGTGCACATGCGCAAGATCCCGGTGGGCCAGGATGTGAACCCCAACATCATCGCCCGCGGCACGCCCGGCATGTCCGGTGCCGATCTGGCCAACCTCTGCAACGAAGCTGCGCTGATGGCCGCGCGCCGCAATGCGCGCACTGTGGAGATGCAGGACTTCGAAAAGGCCAAGGACAAGATCTTCATGGGCCCCGAGCGCAAGTCTGCGGTGATGGACCCCGAAGAGCTGAAGAACACCGCTTACCATGAAGCCGGCCACGCGCTGATCGGCAAGCTGCTGCCCAAGTGCGACCCGGTGCACAAGGTCACCATCGTGCCGCGCGGCCGCGCGCTGGGTGTGACATTCACGCTGCCCGAGAAGGACCGCTACGGTTACGACAAGGAATGGGCACTGAGCCGTATCGCTATGCTGTTTGGCGGCCGGATTGCCGAAGAAGTGTTCATGAACCAGATGACGACTGGCGCATCGGACGACTTCAACAAGGCGACCCAGCTGGCGCGCGACATGGTGACCCGCTACGGCATGACCGATGCGCTGGGCCCGATGGTCTATGCCGAGCAGGAAGGCGAGCCTTTCCTGGGCCGCTCGATGAGCAAGCCCAGCAACATCAGCGAAGAGACCATGCAGAAGGTGGACGCCGAGGTTCGCCGCATCATCGATGAGCAGTATGGTCTGGCACGCCGCCTGATCGAAGAGCACAGCGACAAGATGCATGCGATGGCCAAGGCCATGCTGGAGTGGGAAACCATCGATTCCGAGCAGCTGGACGACATCATGGCGGGCAAGGCACCGCGCCCGCCCAAGGACTGGACGCCACGCAACCCACCGTCGAGCAGCAATGACGGCGGCGCAGGCGGCAGCCCCACCGTGGTGACGGAGCCGGCACACAATCCGGTCTGATCACGACAGACCCTGGCGAAAAGCGCTCTGCCCGAGCGCTTTTCTTATTTTTAAAGGACACCTCTGATGCGCCACTGGCAAACCACCCGCTTTCGTATTGACCTGACCGCGCCGCAAGTGATGGGCATCGTCAACGTCACGCCGGACTCGTTCTCGGACGGAGGCAGCCACGAAGGCGTCTCGGCCGCGATGATCCATGCGGAAAAGCTGCTGGCCGATGGCGCGCATATCCTGGACATTGGCGGTGAGTCCACCCGCCCGGGCAGCCCTGCGGTGCCGCTGGACGAAGAGCTGCGCCGGGTGCTGCCGGTGCTCAAGGCGGCCGTGGCCTTGCAGGTGCCGATCTCGGTCGATACCTACAAGCCCGAGGTGATGCAGGCGGTGCTGGATCTGGGCGCGGACATCATCAACGACATCTGGGCGCTGCGCCAGCCCGGCGCGCAGGCCGTGGTGGCGGCCCACCCGCAATGCGGCGTCTGCCTGATGCACATGCATGCCGATCCGCAGACCATGCACCAAGAGCACATGGCCACCCAGAGCGATGTGGCGGCCGAGGTGCTGGACTTTTTGCAGGCCCATACCCGCAGCCTGCAAGCGCTGGGCGTGCAGGCCGAGCGCATCGTCTGGGATGCCGGCACCGGCTTTGGCAAAAGCCCGAGCCAGAACTTTGCGCTGCTGCAGCAGCAGCCCCGGCTGGCGGCAGCTGGCTACCCGCTGCTGGCGGGCTGGTCGCGCAAGGGCTCGCTGGGCAAGGTCACAGGGCGGGTGGTGGCCGAGCGCATGCCCGCCAGCATTGCGGCGGCCCTGCTGTCGGTGGAGCATGGCGCAGCCATTGTGCGCGTGCACGATGTGCGCGAGACCTGCGATGCGTTGGCCGTGCTGCAGGCGATGCGCGCCCCGCAATCTTTGGATACGCAGGGCTGACGCGGTTTGCGCCTGGCATCGTTGGTCAGGCGCTACACTGCTACTGCGCCATAAACCACCGATGGCGCCTTTTCACTTTCTCTCAGGCCCCCAACAAGCAAGAACACTATGGCACGACAGTATTTTGGAACCGATGGCATCCGTGGCACGGTAGGCAAGCCACCGATCACCCCTGACTTTGTGCTTCGCCTGGGCCATGCCGTGGGCCGGGTGCTGCGCCGTGAGCAGGAGCGCCCGACGGTGCTGATCGGCAAGGACACGCGCATCTCGGGTTATATGCTCGAAAGCGCACTGGAGTCGGGCCTCAATTCGGCCGGTGTCGATGTGGTGCTGCTGGGCCCCTTGCCGACCCCCGGCGTGGCCTACCTCACGCGCGCCCAGCGCGCCAGTCTGGGCGTGGTCATCAGCGCCAGCCACAACCCTTTTGACGACAACGGCATCAAGTTCTTCAGCGCCGAGGGCGCCAAGCTGCCCGACAGTTGGGAAGAGTCGGTGGAAGCGGCGTTGATGGAGGGCTTTGACTGGGTGCCGTCCGCAGCACTGGGCAAGGCCCGCCGCCTCGACGATGCCGCAGGCCGCTATATCGAATTTTGCAAGAGCACCTTTGACCACCGGCTGACCTTGCGCGGACTCAAGATCGTGGTCGATGCGGCCCACGGCGCGGCCTACCATATTGCGCCCAAGGTCTTCCATGAGCTGGGCGCCGAGGTCATCACCATTGGCTGCAATCCGGACGGCCTCAATATCAACCAGGATGTGGGGGCCACCCACCCCGATGCGCTGGTGCGCTCGGTGCGCTCCAACGGCGCCGATCTGGGCGTGGCGCTCGATGGTGATGCTGATCGGCTGCAGCTGGTCGATGCCAAGGGCCGGCTCTACAACGGCGATGAGCTGCTCTACCTGATGGCCATGGACCGGCTGCGCCGGGGCAAGAAGCTGCCCGGTGTGGTGGGCACCTTGATGACCAACCTGGCTGTTGAAGCGGCCTTGCAAAAGCAGGGCGTGGAGCTGGTGCGCGCCAAGGTCGGTGACCGCTATGTGCTCGAAGAGCTGCAGCGCCGCAACTGGGTGCTGGGCGGTGAGGGCTCGGGGCACCTGCTGGCGCTGGACAAGCACACCACGGGTGACGGCCTGGTGAGTGCCCTGCAGGTGCTGCAGGCCTGCGTGAGCCGCAACCAGAGCGTGGCCGAGCAGCTCGACGGCGTGGATCTGTGCCCCCAGGTGCTGCTCAATGTGCGCCTGCAGCCCGGGCAGGACTGGCGCAACAATCACCAGCTGTTTGAGTTGGAGCGCAGCATCACCGACGACTTTGCCGGCCAGGGCCGTGTGCTGATCCGGCCCAGCGGCACCGAGCCGCTGCTGCGCGTGATGGTCGAGGCCTTTGATGCAGCCCAGGCCAGCCGCTGCGCCGAGCAACTGGCCGAAGTGGCCCGCCAATCCTGACGAGCGGCTGCGTGCGCGCAGCCCATTGAGGGTGCTGTGGTAGGCACACAGCGTCATGCAACTGTCATGTTTTGCACATGGCACTGTCATCTGCGCGCAGGACACTGAAGGCGCTCTGTATCAGCCCGTCGAGCAGCCGGGGCCGCACGGCGGTCTGGCACCATGCAAGGGCGGCAGGGCGCTACAGGAGCTCTGCCATGCACAACAAACACAGCTTTTTCAGCGCATCCGAGACCGCCATTGTCACGACCTCGGCGCCGAAACAGCAGGCCAGCCTGCCTGCAACCGCCGCGGCGGCCAACCCGCTGGACATCGAGGTCTCCTGGGCCTGCCACCTCGACGAGGTGCGCGAAGCCCAGCGTCTGCGCCACCAGATTTTTGCCGGCGAGATGGGCGCGCAGCTGCAAACCAGCCTGGAAGGCCATGATGTCGACGGCTTTGATGACTACTGCGAGCACCTGCTGGTGCGCCAGGGCCAGAGCAAGCAGGTGATCGGCACCTACCGCCTGCTGACCCCCGCGCAGGCCCTGCGCGCCGGCCGCACCTATTCTGACGGAGAGTTTGACCTGAGCGCCATTGATGCATTGCGCCCGCGCATGGTGGAACTCGGCCGCAGCTGCGTGCATCCGGACTACCGCCAGGGCGGGGTGATCATGGCGCTGTGGGGCGCGCTGGCCAGCTTCATGCTGCGTAACAAGCTCGATGTGATGATGGGCTGCGCGAGCATCCCCATGTGGCACAACGGCATTGTCAGTGGCGATGCCGCTGCCAGCATCTGGCGCCAGCTGCTGGCCAAGGGCCAGATCTCCCAGGAATACAGCGTCGTGCCGCACCTGCCGCTGCCGCTGGGGCAACTCAATGACCAGGTCGATGTAGAGCCGCCTGCGCTCATCAAGGGCTATCTGCGGGTCGGCACCGAGGTGATCGGCGCGCCGGCCTGGGATCCGGACTTCAACACCGCTGATCTGCCGATGCTGATGCAGCTCGACCGCCTGCCTGCGCGCTACCGCAAGCACTTTCTGGGTTGATGGCGCAAGCCGCTTGCTAGCGCTGCGCATCCCCTTCTGAAGGATGCCGGACGCAAGTGACGGTTCACCTCTCGGATCCATTCCAAGGCGGCAACGTAGGCATACAGAATGGATGCATATAGGCCTAGTGGAAAGTCCTCATAATCAAAACACTGCTTGTGCTGCAAGCAGTGTTTTTTGCTATCCAAAGGACCTATGGTGAGCTCTCTCTCGCAATCCCCACAACCGCCGATTACCTTGCTGGTGTTCAACCCCATGGCCGAGCCGCTGCTCGACCAGATCCGCGCGCATGCTGACGTGGTGTATGCACCCACCCCCGAGCTGCGCGCCAGCGCGGTGGCCTCGCACGGCGCCCAGGCACAGGCCGTGTTGACCATTGGCTCGATTGGCCTCACGGCCGAGGAAATCGCCCAGATGCCGCAGCTGCGCCTGGCCTGCACCTTGGGTGCCGGCTATGAAGGCTTGGCGCTCGATGCACTGCGCGCACGCGGCATTGTGCTGGCGACCGGGGCGGGCACCAACGACACCAGCGTGGCCGACCACAGCTTTGGCCTGATTCTGGCGTCGATGCGCAACTTCCGCACCCTGGACCAGCAGGCCCGCGCCGGTGTCGACCGCTACAGCCTGGCCCATCCGCCCAGCGTGTCGGGCAAGAAGCTGGGCATTCTGGGCCTGGGCCATATCGGCCTGAAGATTGCCAGGCGTGCTGAAGGCTTTGACATGCCGGTGGGCTACCACAACCGCCAGCCCAAGGCAGGGGTGGGCCACCGCTATTTCGATTCGCTGCATGCGCTGGCCAGCTGGGCCGACATCCTGGTCTGCGCCACGCCGGGCGGACCGGGCACCAAGCACCTGGTCAATGCAGAGATTCTGCAGGCGCTGGGCCCCCAGGGTTACCTGATCAATATCGCGCGGGGCTCGGTGGTCGATACGCTGGCGCTGGCGGCCGCCTTGAAGGACGGCACCATTGCCGGTGCCGGCATTGATGTCTATGAGAGTGAGCCGCATCGCCCCGAGCCGCTGATCGACCTGCCCAACATCCTCATCACGCCCCATGTGGCGGGCTGGTCGCCAGAGGCCACCCAGGCGAGCCTGACGCAGTTCATCGGCAACCTGACGGGTGTGTTCTCGGGCAAGGGCGCCGTCGCGCCCGTGAATCTGGGCGCTTAAGGCTCGGCAGAAAAAACACCCATGCGGTCACCGGCCTGGGTGTGCCGCGCCTTATTTGGCGGTGATGCCCAGCGCCTGCTTGAACTGGAAGGGGTAGGGCGTCTTCTGCCAGGCCAGCACCTCCTCGCCCAGCAGGTAGGCCGATTGCGGAAACTGCTCGGCCCAGCCGGGGGCTACCTTGAGCGACCACTTTTCGGTCTTGTCGCGCAGGCAGATCTGGTCGAGCGCCGGGTCGCGGCGCGCATGGCACAGCAGGGTCGCGAGGCGCAGGCACAGCAGCTCCAGCGCAAAATCGCGGTCCTGCAAGAAGGCATCGACCTTGCGCAGCTTGCCTCTCTGCGCCAGCACCAGGGCTGCCAGGTGGGACAGCTCGGTTTGCGTAAAGCCGGGCACATCGCTGTGGCCCAGCACATAGGCGCCGTGGTGGTGGTGGTCGGTGTGGGAGATGAGGCAGCCGATCTCATGGAGCTGGCTGGCCCAGTCGAGCATCGGCGACTGCAGCTCGGCCGGCGCGGTCGAACCCGCATAGCGGCGTGCCTGCTCGTACAAGGTGGCGGCAGTGCGCTGCACGAGGCCCGCTTGTGTGCGATCGACCTGGTAGCGCTCCTTGAGCGCGGCGATAGTGCGGTGGCGGATATCGCTGAACTCCTCGTGCTGCACCATGTCGCGCAGCAGGCCCTGGCGCAGCGCGCCGCTGGCAATGCGCAGCTCCCCGATCTGCAGCAGATCAAACACCGCGCAAAGCACGGTCACGCCGCCGCCAATCACCGCCCGGCGCTCTTCCTTGAGGCCTTCGAGCCGCAGCTCGCTGGCATTGCCGGCGGCCAGCAATTGGTCGCAGAGCCAGTGCAGTTGCTCGCGCGTGACCACGTCGGGCTGGCCGCCGTGCAGCGCCAGCACATCGGCAATCGCGTTGGCCGTGCCCGAGGTGCCATAGGCGCAGTCCCAGCTGCCGGGCACAAAATGGTGGGCTGCTTCTTCCATCACCGCCTGGGCGGCGATCTGCGCGGTTTTCAGCGCCGATTTGCTGAACTCACCCTGGGGGAAATAGCGCAGTGACCAGGCCACGCTGCCCACGGGGAAGGAGGCCACGCGCTGCGAGCTGTAGCGCTGGCCCAGGATCAGCTCGGTGGAGCGGCCGCCGATATCGACCACCAGGCGGCGCTCGTCCGATGGGGGCAGCGAGTGGGCCGCGCCCTGGTAGATCAGGCGCGCTTCTTCCGGCCCGGAGATGATGCTGATCGGGTAACCCAGAATCTGGTTGGCGCGCTGGATGAAGACATCGCTGTTGCGCGCTTCGCGCAAGGTCTGGGTGGCTACGGCGCGCACATGGGCGGCAGGAAAGCCCTGCAGGCGCTCGGCAAAGCGCGCCAGGCAATCCCAGCCGCGCTGCATGGCCTCGGCCGTCAGCAGGCCTTGCTCATCGAGACCGGCCCCCTGGCGGACCATCTCCTTGAAATATTGCACGCGTTCAATATGGCCCGCGGCATAGCGGCCAACTTCCAGGCGGAAACTATTGGATCCCAGATCCACCGCGGCAAGCAAGGTGCCATCAAGCATAAGTGTCGTCATCTATCGGTTCTGCAGTCTAGGCAGGCAGCATAGCACCTGAGCACCCTGTGCAAAGCTCCCTGCCGTGGGCTGTGCGCGGTCTTAGACTGTCCGCGTTCTTCCGCTTGGCGAGGGCTTTGCACAGGATCCCTCGTCTCCTGTGTACGTCCGCTATACAGCGGCATGCTGACAAAACTTAAAAGTAAGTCTTTCCCGTGAATCTAATATGACAATCTTATGCGCTGTTGTTGTGTGACATCGATCCCCTTCAGAGGCAAATGGGGTGAAAAATGTCATGCCAGTGTCATATACATTTTTTACAGTTCACTCCATTGCGTTTCATCACCAACAGGAGTTTTCATGAAAGTGTCCGCGATTCGAGTGCTGGTTGCTGGTCTGGTTGCCGCCGGTGCGTTTGCCCAGGTGCAGGCCGAAGAGGCTACGGGTGCCGGTGCAAGCTTCCCAGCTCCACTGTATTCCAAGTGGGCTGCCGACTACAACAAGGCCACTGGCGTCAAGATCAACTACCAATCGGTGGGTTCGAGCGCCGGCATCAAGCAAATCGATGCCAAGACCGTGGACTTCGGTGCCTCCGACATGCCTTTGAAGGATGAAGAGCTGGCACAAAAGGGTCTGGTGCAGTTCCCCACCGTGATCGGCGGCATTGTGCCCGTGGTCAACATCAAGGGCATCACCCCCGGTCAACTCAAGCTCAACGGCCAAGTGCTGGGCGACATCTACCTGGGCAAGATCACCAAGTGGAATGACCCAGCGATCACCAAGCTGAACCCCGGCGTGGCGCTGCCAGATGCCACCATCGCTCCGGTGCGCCGCGCTGACGGCTCGGGCACGACCTTCGGCTTCACCAACTACCTCTCCAAGGTCAATACCGAGTGGAAGGAAAAAGTGGGTGAGGGCGCTGCCGTGAACTGGCCTACCGGTGCCGGTGGCAAGGGCAACGAAGGCGTGGCCGCCTATGTGGGCCGCCTGCCCAACTCCATCGGCTACGTGGAATACGCCTACGTCAAGCAAAACAAGATGGTCTTCGCCCAGCTGCAAAACGCCGATGGCAACTTTGTCAGCCCGGAAAGCGCCAACTTCAAGGCCGCTGCTGCCGGTGCCGACTGGAACAAGAGCTTCTACCAGATCCTGAACAACCAGCCTGGCAAGGATGCATGGCCTATCACCTCGGCCACCTTCATCCTGATGCGCAAGCTGCAGGAAAAGCCAGCCCAGGGCACCACCTCGCTGAAGTTCTTCGAGTGGGCTTACACCTCTGGTGATGGCACTGCTGACGGCCTGGACTATGTGCCCATGCCAGCCAGCGTCAAGGACATCATCTACAAGTCCTGGGGCGAGATCAAGGACGGCAGCGGCAAGGCTGTGTTCGCCAAGTAAGTCGAAAATGATGGGTCGCTCGGGTAGCGGCCCTTTTCCACACTGAATGGAATCAAACGTGTCGACATCCTTTCCTGTTCAAAACAAAACGGTTGCCGCCGGCAAAGCGCAGATGCAATCCAGCCAACCGCCAACGCGCAAGCCTTGGCTCTCCAACTCCGTCGCTGACGGCTTTTTTGCGTTCCTCGCCCGTGGCGCTGCGGTGCTGACGCTGGCCCTGCTGTTGGCCATCATGGGCTCGCTGATCGTCGGCGCCTGGCCTGCCATCCGTGAATACGGCATCGGATTTTTCTTCAACAGCGAATGGGATCCCGTCCAGAACCGCTACGGCGGTCTGGTGATGATCTATGGCACCTTGGCCACCTCGTTCATCGCGATGCTGATCGCCGTGCCCGTGAGCTTTGGCATTGCGCTGTTCCTCACCGAACTCTCCCCCGTCTGGCTCAAGCGCCCGCTGGGTACCGCCGTGGAACTGCTCGCTGCCGTGCCTTCCATCGTCTACGGTATGTGGGGCTTGATGGTGTTTGGCCCCTTGCTGGCCACCTATGTGCAGCAGCCGCTGCAGAACCTGTTCCAAGGCGTTCCTTATATGGAAGCCTTCTTCTCCGGCCCACCCGTGGGTATCGGTATTTTCTCGGCCGGCGTGATCCTGGCCATCATGGTCATCCCCTTCATCGCATCGGTGATGCGTGATGTGTTCGAAGTCACCCCCGCTCTTCTCAAGGAATCGGCGTACGGCCTGGGCTCGACCACCTGGGAAGTGATGTGGAAAGTCGTGCTGCCCTACACCAAGACTGGCGTGTTCGGTGGCGTGATGCTGGGCCTGGGCCGCGCACTGGGCGAGACCATGGCCGTCACCTTCGTGATCGGTAATATGAACCAGCTCAACTCGCTGTCCATCTTTGAAGCGGCCAACAGCATTACCTCGGCGTTGGCCAATGAGTTCGCCGAAGCCGGTGAAGGCCTGCACCAGGCATCGCTGATCTACCTGGGCCTGGCCTTGTTTTTCATCACGTTCATCGTCCTGGCCTGCTCCAAATTTATGCTGAGCCGCCTGCAAAAGAATGAAGGAGCCCGTTCATGACCACCGGAGAAAGCTTGATCCAGGCATCCGATCTGGCCAGCCAGCGCGCTGCCAAGTACCGTGCACGCAACCGCGTCAACCAGGTCGCGATTGCCCTGTCCCTCGCAGCCATGGCCTTTGGCGTGTTCTGGCTGATCTGGATTCTGTGGGAAACCCTGCGCCTGGGCGTGGGCGGTCTGAGTGTGGCCCTGGTCACCCAGATGACCCCGGCTCCCAATGAAATTGGCGGTATCGCCAACGCCATCTGGGGCTCGCTGGTGATGGTGACCCTGGCCACCTTCGTGGGCACGCCCATCGGTGTGATGGCCGGTATCTACCTGGCCGAATATAACAAGACCGGCTGGCTAGCATCGGTGACCCGCTTTGTCAACGACATTCTGCTGTCGGCTCCGTCGATCGTGATCGGTCTGTTCGTCTACTCGATGATCGTGATCCGCTTCAAGAGCTTCTCGGGCTATGCCGGTGTGGTTGCGCTGGCGCTGATCGTGATTCCGGTGGTCATCCGTACCACCGAGAACATGCTGATCCTGGTGCCTTCGAGCCTGCGTGAAGCGGCCTACGCACTGGGCACGCCCAAGTGGAAGGTGATCAGCATGGTGACCTTGCGTGCCGCCCGTGCCGGTGTCATCACCGGTGTGCTGCTGGCCGTGGCCCGTATCGCTGGCGAAACCGCTCCGCTGCTGTTCACCGCACTGAACAACCAGTTCTGGAACACCGACTTGTCCAAGCCGATGGCGAGCCTGCCGGTCACCATCTTCAAGTTTGCGATGAGCCCTTATGAAAACTGGCAGCAACTGGCCTGGGCAGGTGTCTTCCTGATCACGCTGGCCGTGCTGGGTCTGAACATTCTTGCGCGCAGCATGGCGCGCCAAAAATAAGTATTCACAGGTGAACCCTATGTTGACAAAAACCAATGCGGCTAACGCCAGTGCACTGAACTCCAAGATCTCGGTGCGCGACCTGAACTTCTACTACGGCAAGTTCCACGCGCTCAAGAACATCAACCTGGAAATACCGGAAAACAAGGTCACGGCCTTCATCGGTCCCTCGGGCTGCGGCAAGTCCACCTTGCTGCGCACCTTCAACCGCATGTACGAGCTCTATCCCGAGCAGCGCGCCGAAGGCCATATTGGTCTGGATGGTGAAAACCTGCTGACCAGCAAGCAGGATGTGGCCCTGATCCGCGCCAAGGTTGGCATGGTCTTCCAAAAGCCCACGCCGTTCCCGATGTCCATCTACGACAACATCGCCTTTGGTGTGAAGCTGTTCGAGGACCTGAGCAAGAGCGACATGGAAGAGCGCGTGGAATGGGCGCTGCGCAAGGCCGCGCTGTGGACCGAAGTCAAGGACAAGCTGGGCCAAAGCGGCTCGGGCCTGTCCGGTGGTCAGCAGCAGCGCCTGTGCATTGCCCGCGGTATCGCGATCAAGCCCGAAGTGCTGCTGCTCGACGAGCCTTGCTCTGCGCTGGACCCCATCTCCACGGCCAAGATCGAAGAGCTGATCGCTGAGCTGAAAGACGACTACACCGTGGTGATCGTGACCCACAACATGCAGCAGGCCGCGCGCTGCAGCGATTTCACCGCCTACATGTACCTGGGCAGCCTGATGGAGTTCGGTGCCACTGAGCAGATGTTCTTCAAGCCCCAGCGCAAAGAGACCGAAGACTACATTACCGGTCGTTTCGGCTAAGCCGGCGCGGTCACGCCCTCCACTACAACGAAAAGAGCCTGATATGACGGAAAAACATCTCTCATCACAGTTCGACAGCGAGCTCAACAGCATCTCCTCCCGGGTGATGGAGTTGGGCGGCCTGGTCGAATCCCAGATCCAGCAGGCCATCTACGCGCTGTCGCAGTTCAGCACCGAGGCCGTCGCCAGGGTCGAAGAGCAGGAAAAGCGCGTCAACCAGCTGGAAGTGGACATCGACTACGAACTCTCGACCATCATTGCGCGCCGCCAGCCCACGGCCCGTGATCTGCGCCTGCTGATCGCGTTCTCCAAGGCCACGGCGAACCTGGAGCGCATGGGTGACGAGGCGCACAAGATGGCCCGCATGGTCGGCTCCATCATCGACAGCGGCGCCGCCCGCTCGCTGCCCACGTCGGACCTGCGTGTGGCTGCCGAGCTCGCCTCGGGCCTGCTGCGCAAGACCTTGGACGCCTTTGCCCGCCTGGACACCACGGCGGCCGTGTCGATCCTCAAGGAAGACGACCTGATCGATGCCGAGTTCGACGGTTTTGTGCGCAAGCTCATCACCTACATGATGGAAGATCCGCGCAAGATCTCCCCGAGCCTGGACCTGCTGTTCCTGGCCAAGGCGATCGAGCGCATCGGTGACCACTCGAAAAACGTTGCCGAGCTCATCATTTACCTGGTCAAGGGTATCGATGTGCGCCACACCACCATGCAAGAAATCGAATCGAGTGTTTTGTAGAGTCTGAGTTATGAAAAAACTGCCACGCGTACTCATTGTCGAAGACGAGCCCGCGATTGCCGAGCTGATCGCGGTGAACCTGCGACACAACGGCTGCCTGCCGATCTGGGCAGAGGATGGTGATGCCGCACAGCGCGAATTGGACGCGGTGCTGCCCGATGTGATCTTGCTGGACTGGATGCTGCCGGGCCAAAGCGGCCTGTCGCTTGCGCGCAAATGGCGTGCGGATGCCCGCGTCAAGGGCATTCCCATCATCATGCTGACCGCCCGCGGCGACGAGCCTGACAAGATCGCCGGGCTCGATGCCGGTGCCGATGACTACATCACCAAGCCTTTTTCCACGCAGGAATTGCTGGCCCGCATCCGTGCGGTGCTGCGCCGGCGCATTCCCGAGCAGGTCAACGACAGTGTGACGATTGGTGAGCTGGTGCTGGACGCGGCCACGCACCGTGTCACGTTCCAGGGTGAGCTGCTCAAGCTCGGCCCCACCGAGTTCAAGCTGCTGCACTTTTTGATGAAGCATGCCGAGCGTGTGCACTCGCGCTCGCAGCTGCTCGACAAGGTCTGGGGCGACCATGTGTTCATCGAGGAGCGCACCGTGGACGTCCATGTCAAGCGTCTGCGCGAGGCCTTGGGCGCTGCCAATGTGATGGTGGAGACCGTACGTGGGGCCGGCTACCGCATCACCGGCCAGCCCCAGGCGCTGCAGCGCGCTTAGCTTGCAGCCTGCCTGTGATGCGGGGATACTTCCGCATTCGGGCAGCTTGCTCTTTTTTGTAGGCTGCGCTGGTCGCAGCTTTTTTTGTTTTTGAGCGTTAGGCCTGCATGCTGTTTCGCATTGTCAGTTTTTTGTTTTTTCAGGCCCTGGGCGCGGCCCTGGGCTGGTGGCTGGGGCAGTTGCCCGGCGCACTGTTGGCGGCCATCTTAGGCGCCTGGTGCTGGTTTGTGGTGGATGTGTGGCGCGGCAACAAGGTGGTGGGCTGGCTGCGGCATGGCGACGCGGACAGCGCCCCGCAGCTGATGGGCATGTGGGGCGAGGCGGCCGACCGGGCGCGGCGCCTGGTGCGCCAGCTGCAAAAGAACGAGGCGCAGTCCGATGACCGGCTGCACCAGGTGCTGACGGCCATCCAGGCCTCGCCCAATGGCGTGGTGCTGCTCGACGAGCACAGCCATATCGAGTGGTGCAACCAGACCGCGTGCGACCACTTCGGCTTCAACCTCGAGCGCGACCATATGCAGGTCATCACCAACCTGGTGCGCGCGCCGGAGTTCATCGGCTATTTCAACGCCAACAACTTCAGCAAGGATGTGGTGATGGTCAGCCCGGTAATGCGCGCGGCCAGCCCGATGCGCATGTCGGTGCAGATGTTCCCCTATGGCGGCAACCGCAAGCTGCTGCTCTCGCGCGATGTCACCTCGCTGGAGCTGGCCGATGCGATGCGGCGCGACTTTGTGGCCAACGTCTCGCACGAGATCCGCACGCCGCTGACGGTGCTGACCGGCTTCATTGAAACGCTGCAGACCCTGCCGCTGAGCGCAGAGGAGCGCACCCAGTACTTGGCGCTGATGTCCAACCAGGCCCACCGCATGCAGGGGCTGGTGGTCGATCTGCTGACCTTGTCGCGCCTGGAGGGCAACCCGCCGCCCAGCCTCAACGAATGGGTCAGTGTGGGCAGCCTGCTCAAGCGCTGCGAAGAAGATGCGCATGGCCTGGCACGCATGATCGCCAAGGATGGCGACAAGCCCTTGCAGCTGTTCTTTCCGCAAGAAGATGCCGATGCCGGCCACTACGAGCTCGCCGGTGCCGGCAATGAGCTGCAAAGCGCGCTGTCCAACCTGGTCAACAACGCCGTGCGCTACACGCCGGCGGGCGGCGAAATCCGTGTGCAGTTCACGCGCCAGCCCGATGGCTCGGGGCGGGTCAGTGTGACCGACACCGGCCCGGGCATTGCGCCCGAGCATATCCCGCGCCTGACCGAACGTTTCTACCGCCTCGACCGCAGCCGCTCGCGCGATACCGGCGGCACGGGCCTGGGCCTGGCTATCGTCAAGCATGTGCTGCAGCGCCACGGCGCGCAGCTGCAGATTCGCAGCACGATCGGCAAGGGGTCGGAGTTCAGCGTGGTGTTTCCACCATCGCGCGTGCGCAAGCAGCTGACCGAGGAGCTCGTTTAGGCGCTTTGCCGCACCGCGTTTTTGGTGACGCGCTGCAGCAAGACCAAAAAGCAGGCCGCTGCCAGTACCAGCGCATAGGCCGCACACATCCAAAAAGCGATGGGGGAGTCCATCGCCGGGCGGCCGGCGATGCCGTGGTAGGCCAGCTGAAATCCACCCCACAGGCCTACGCCCCAGAGCAGGCTGCAGTACACCAGCAAGGGCATCACGGTGATGCGGTAGCTGCGCAGCACAAAGATGGACACGGTCTGGCTGGCATCGGCCAGGTGGTAGAGGCTGACCCAGCCCAGCAGGCCCAGCGCGATGGCCGCGACCTCGGGCGTTGCGGTGTAGATGGGCACAATCCAGCCTTTGGCGAGCCAGACCAGCAGCGCCAGTGTGGTGGCCAAGCCCATTGCGGCAAACAGGCCCAGAAACACCACCTGGCGCGCCCGCGCCTCATCGCCCGCGCCGCGCCAATAGCTGGCGCGCGCGCTGGTCGCAATGGCGAGTGACAGCGGCACCATGTACATCAGCGCCGTGACATTGGCCGCAATCTGGTGCGCGGCCGACGAAGCCGTGCCCATGCGTGCCACGTAGAGCGCCATCAGCGTGAACGAGGTGATCTCGACCAGGATCGACAGGCTGGCCGGCACGCCCAGCTGCGCAAACTGCGCCAAGGTGGGCCAGTGCGGGCGCTCCAGTGGGCGCCAGATATCGGCAGGCGCATAGACGGACTGGCTGCGCAGCAGCCACCAGCCCAGGCCGCAGAGCAGGAAATTGACCAAGAACGTGGCCCAGGCGCAGCCCAGCACGCCCATCGGTGCCAGGCCCAGGCCGCCAAAGGTGAACCAGATGGACAGCGGCAGCTTGACGAGCAGGCACATGGCCTGCAGCCAGGTGACCATCTTGGGTTTGCCCAGCGACTGGCTCAAGGTGCTGAAAATGCGGAACAGCAGCGCGGCAGGCAGGCTCCAGCCGATGATGGCCAGGTAGCTTTTGACCAGCGACTGCAACTCCTGCGGCACCTCGGTCCAGCGCAGGATGGGCGCGGGATTGAACAGCACGGCCCAGCCCAGCAAGGTGGCGGCCAGGCAGATGTAGAGAGACTGGCGCAGCGATGCGCCAATGTCGCCGTGGCGGCGCGCGCCGTGCATCTCCGACCAGATCGGCATCAGTGCCTGCAAAAGGCCCATCAAAGAGACATAGACCGTCACAAAGATCGCCGAGCCCACCGACAGCGCGGCCAAAGACGCCTCGGCATGGCGGCCGGCAACGATGGTGTCGACCACGCCAAAGCCCATCACGGCGATCTGGCCGACAAACACCGTGCCCGCATGTTTGGCCAGCACCCGCATATCGCGGCCTGCCAGCAGGCGCGTCAACATCTCCCGCATACGCGCCTTCAACCCGGTTGACGACGGTAGATGACGATCTCCGCGTTCTTGTCGGTCGGGCGGGCAACGGCCGCCAGCCGCGTCCACTCAGGGCCCAGCACCTCGTTGCTCGGGGTGCGCTGTGATTCGAGCGGCATGGCCAGCCAGTTGCACGATGCGCTGGTGGGGTCGGTCAAGGTCTTGAGCTGCCAGCCGCCCTGGGCCTGCATGGCCACAATCTGCGAGCGGCTCAGGCCCCAGGCGGCCACGCAGCCGGCCGATGCGGGGGCGGGAAGCACCTTGCCCAGCGCCTGCACCTGGGCGGTGTAGCTGCGGCCATAGTCCAGCATCGGCATCCAGATGCTCATCAGCAAGATCCAGCTGAGCACGGTGCCGCCCGCAGGCAGCACCAGGCTGCGCCAGATCTCGGGCCGGTTGCGGCGCGCGCGCCAGAAGGCCAGTGCGCACCAGGCCAAGGTCGCCAGCACGGCAATGACAAACTGCGGCAGCGAGAACTGCGCGACAAAATCAGGGGCAATGCGGGCCACATTGGCCGCTGGCTTGGCTGGGGTGCCGGTGTAGACCGCCAGCCAGATCACCCAGATGGTGATGGCCGCAGCGCTGAAAAAAAGCAGGGTGAACCAGTCGATCAGCGCCGCCATGGCGCGGCGGAAGGTGGGCAGCGCAAAAGCGGCCAACGCGGCAAACGCGGGCAGGCCCAGCAGCAACGCGCGATCGGACGGGGTGGTGATGACGGTGTTGACCAGCGCCAAGGCGCCCAGCAGGATGGGCAGCCACAGATGGCGGTGCACAAAGCGCCAGTCGGCCACCTGGCGGCGCCAGATCCACAGCGACCACAGCGCCAGCGGCCAGGCCGGCCACACATACCAGACCACCAGCTCAAACAGCGGGCGCAACTGGCGGAAATGCTCGGCCGGCAGGATGCGCCATTGCCACTGGTGCAGGTAGACGGCTAGCAGCAAGGCGGCCACGCCCAAAATGGCAAAGACGCCTGCGGCCTGCAGGCTGCGCGCGCGCAGCTTGGCATCGACGGGGGTGAGCGCCAGGATCAAGGCCACGCCCAGACCCAGGCAGACCGCATAGGTGGGCGCGCCGCTCAGCGCCAGCATCACCAAGCCTACCGCGCCTATGCACAGCGGCGTGCCAAAGCGGATGGGAATACAGGCAGCCGCATAGAACACAAAGCACACGCCCGACAGCTGCACCACGTAGCTGCTGGCCTCGTGCGAGGGCTGGGCCAGGCCCAGGCAGGCAATCAGCGCCAGCAGGCCACCATCGGCCATCGCGCGCGCATAGTCAATCTCGTTGGCTTCGCCGCCAAAGGCAAAGGCCACGGGGCCCGCTCCAGGGCTGCGCGCCAGGTAGTACACGGCATACCAGGTGGCCATCAAGGCCAGCCAGAGCAGGGCGGCAAATGGCAGGCGGCTGGCCAGCTCAGGCGAGATGAAGTCGCCAAAGGCCTGGATGGCCCAGGCGCCCAGCCAGTAGGGGATCAGACCCTCGGTGTCCGGGCTCAGGCCCAGAATCTCCGGCGCCAGCCAGGGGGTCCGGCCTTCTGCCAGCGCCAAGGCGTAGCCATAGCTGGTGATGTCCAAGGTCTTCCAGGGTGCGCGGGCGATAAAGCCGGGCACCACATAGGCCAGGCACAGCAGCAGCAGGAGTGCACGCGGCAGAGGGCGTACAGCGGCTTGGGAGACGATGGCTGGGGTCGGAAAATTCACACGGGCTTACCAAAGGGAGCAAGGCTCAGCAGCTTATCAGGCCCTGCACCAGAAATGTAGGAGAACCGCGCATTGTCTGCGGGTCCGCCAAGCGGGTCAATAAAAAAAGGCAGTACGGTGTCGCACTGCCTTTGGATTGCACAGACAAAAAGGGCGCCAGGCCTTGCGGCCCGCAGCCCTTTTGCCAAGCAAATTACTTCTTGCCGAAACGGTTGCGGAAACGCTCCACACGGCCGCCCATGTTGTCCACCGACTTTTGGGTGCCGGTGTAGAAAGGGTGCGACTCAGACGAGGTATCCAGCTTGAACAGCGGGTATTCCTTGCCTTCGAAGGTGTCGGTTTCCTTGGTGTTCACGCACGAGCGGGTCACAAACTTGAAGCCGTTGGACAGGTCCACGAACAACACTTCGCGGTAGTCTGGGTGAATGCCTTCTTTCATGATTCTTCCTTAGGTCAAGTGCGGGAGCCGTGCCAAGCCGGATGCAACCTTTGCATCCCAGTAAACTGGGCGTACTTTCCGCAATAAAAGCCCTCCATTATTGCATAGGATGGGTTTGTTTTCAGCAAAACCTGGGGTTTCAGTCGGCTGATGTCCATTTGCGGGATACGCGACGCCATGGCAAAGCCTTGATGGGAAGGCCTTTAGCCCGGCTTGCGCCCCGCATGCAGCCAGACGGGCGCCATCGGGAAATCCAGCCGTCCCAGCGCCTGGGCCTCCTGGCCTGGTGTGATCGAGCCTGCCCGTGCAACCGGGCCGTGGTGTGACCTGGACGGTAGCGGGCACGCACAGGCCAGCGCAGGCATGAAAAAACCCTCCGTGTTGAGCGGAGGGTTGGCAGGCCGGTGGGCGCAGGGCGGGGTTTAGCCGCCGCGGCGCATCATGTCGAAGAACTCGACATTGCTCTTGGTCTGCTTCATGTTCTTGATCATCAGTTCCATGGACTCGATCTCGTCCATGTTGTACATGAACTGGCGCAGGATGCGGGTCTTTTGCAGGATCTCGGGCGCCAGCAGCATCTCTTCGCGGCGCGTGCCGCTCTTGTTGAGCTCGATGGCCGGGAAGACGCGCTTTTCATACAGACGGCGGCTCAGGTGCAGCTCGCTGTTGCCCGTGCCCTTGAATTCTTCAAAGATCACTTCGTCCATGCGGCTGCCGGTGTCGACCAGTGCGGTGGCGATGATGGTGAGCGAGCCACCTTCTTCGACATTGCGGGCCGCACCAAAGAAGCGCTTGGGGCGCTGCAGCGCATTGGCGTCCACACCGCCGGAGAGCACCTTGCCCGACGAAGGCACTACGTTGTTGTAGGCGCGGGCCAGGCGGGTGATGGAGTCGAGCATGATGACGACATCCTGGCCCATTTCCACCAGGCGCTTGGCGCGCTCGATGACCATCTCGGCCACGTGCACGTGGCGGGCGGCGGGCTCGTCAAAGGTCGATGCAATGATCTCGCCCTTGACCGAGCGCTGCATTTCCGTCACTTCTTCCGGACGCTCGTCGATCAGCAGCACCATCATGTGCACATCGGGGTAGTTGGCGGTGATGGCGTGTGCAATGCTTTGCATCATCATCGTCTTGCCGCTCTTGGGGGCCGCGACGATCAGTGCGCGCTGACCACGGCCAATCGGCGCGATGATGTCGATCAGGCGGCCGGTGATGTTTTCCTCGGCCTTGATGTCGCGCTCCAGACGCATCTGTTCCTTGGGGAACAGCGGCGTCAGATTCTCGAACATCATCTTGTGCTTGTTTTGCTCGGGAGGCAGGCCGTTGACCTTGTCGAGCTTGGTCAAGGCAAAGTAACGCTCGCCATCCTTGGGGGTGCGCACTTCGCCTTCGATCATGTCGCCGGTGTGCAGATTGAAGCGGCGCACCTGGCTGGGGGAGATGTAGATATCGTCGGTGCTGGCGGTAAAGCTGGTGTCGAGGCTTCGCAGAAAGCCAAATCCGTCGGGCAGGATTTCCAGAACGCCATCGGCAAAAACCTGTTCACCGGCCTTGGCTCGCTTCTTGATGATCGCAAACATCAACTCCTGTTTGCGCATGCGGCCAGTATTTTCAATTTCAAGCTCTTCTGCCAGCTTGAGGACTTCAGACACATGCAGTGCCTTGAGCTCATTTAAGTGCATGGATAGACTCCAGAACGGAGTAACTGTTAGAGGTAGGGGGGATGCAGAGCCGGTGCAATAAGCGGGAGACCGCGAAGCCGGAGACCATGCTTGATCTATTCTTGGTCGGAATACGATCGGTGATCTAAATGTCGATTATAGACAGGTTGCTGCAGGATCATCCTGCCTGAATTATCAACTATATGTATCAGGCGGGACAGAGAGCGGCTAGGATTTTTGATTTTTTTATAAAAATACAGAAAAATCAAATGCTTGAAAAATGCAAAAAGCACGGCCAAAACCGTGCTTTGTAGGCGATGGCCGCCAGATCTGGCCAGCCATGCCGGGATGCAGACGCGCTGGCTGCGCATCCAGCGGTTCGATTTAGGCCAGTTGCTCGTCCAGGAAGGCCGTCAATTGGGCCTTGTTCAGTGCGCCCACCTTGGTGGCAGCCAGTTCGCCGTTCTTGAACAGCATCAGCGTGGGGATGCCACGGATGCCGAACTTGGCCGAGATGGCGCGGTTTTCATCGACATTGACCTTGGCAATCTGCAGCTTGTCCTTGTAGCTGACCGACACTTCTTCCAGCACGGGAGCGATCTGCTTGCAAGGGCCGCACCATTCGGCCCAGAAGTCCACCAGAACATTGGTGTTGGGTTGCAGAACATCGCCTTCAAAGCTGGCTTCGTTGGTGTGCTTGATCAGGGATTCCGACATGGCAGGTTCCTCGTTAAATTTTGGGTTTTTTGGCGCCAGGGGTTGCGCCATGGACAAAAGTTGAGGCCATTGTGACAGAAAGCAAGGCCGGGTGCAGGCAGCGCGCGCCGCATCTGACGCGTTGTGGGGGCGCCAGATGTCAAGCACAATGCACTCTCAGAGGGACGAGAGGGTCCAGGCATGCACAGCTGCTATGCCGGAGTTTGAAACTATCAATCGCTGCTGCCGCTTGCAAGCGACGGCGGCAAGAGGAGAGGCCATTGGCACTGCTGAACAGGGACAGCGCGTCTGTCTATGACACACCACCGCACGGCGACTTTGTGCGCTATGTGGACCAGCTCATCGCCCGGCAGAACTCCGGTGCCGCTCATACCATGGGCAGCATGCAGCGCCCGGCGCGGCCCGGCCACGGCCAGGCGCCATTGCCATCGGCTGCATCCAGCCACGCGAGCAGCAACCCGATCGCCGACCAGGCCCAGGAGCTGCTCGACCGCATCCGCCAGATGGACCAGACGCGCAAGGGCAGGCGCCAGGGCGCGGCGCAGACGCTGACCACCACAACGCGCAGCAGTTCAGGCGCATCTACCACATCGATTTTTACCTCTGCCGGCAGTGGTACGGCCAGCAAGAAGTCGTTCAGCGGCTTCAAGCTCATCGGGGTGCTGATTGCCGCGATCCTGGGCATCATGTTTCCGCCGCTGGGCATCGTGATGCTGATTGCGGCCTTCAAAAAGGGCTGGTCCCAGAAAGACTAAGCGGCATCCCAGGGCCCGCCAGAATGCGGTCACGGTCTGGGGCGGCGGGTTGCTTGGCGGCTGTGGCTGCAAATCCTTGCATTTGTATGCATACGGTAAATGGCTGTAGGCCGGTGCACCAACTGCGCTGGCGGGCGTTGTGTATATGCTAGCCTTCGCTGCATTGATAGCTGAACCACCACCATGATTGTTGACCTGAAGATTCTCGACCCCCGCATGCAAGCGCAGCTGCCCCAGTACGCCACCCCTGGTAGCGCCGGCCTGGACTTGCGCGCCTGCCTCGATGCCCCCCTGACCCTGGAGCCCAACGCCTGGCAACTGGTGCCCACCGGCCTGGCCATCCATCTGCGCGACCCTGGTTACGCGGCGATGATCCTGCCGCGATCGGGCCTGGGCCACAAGCATGGCATCGTGCTGGGCAACCTGGTTGGCCTGATCGACAGCGACTACCAAGGCCAGCTGATGGTCAGCGCCTGGAATCGCAGCAGCCAGCCCTTTGTGCTGGAGCCGATGGAGCGCCTCGCGCAAATGGTGATCGTGCCCGTGGTGCAGGCGAGCTTTCAGGTAGTGGAAGATTTTGGCGATGTGTCCGAGCGTGGCGCCGGGGGCTATGGCTCCACCGGCACCAAATAGGCCGCCCCACCGTATTGAGACTGGCAGGGCCACGATGGCCTTGACCGCAACGTCATTTTTGTGATCTGAAAGGAGAGCGCAATGTCCCCATCGAATTCAAGCTCGCGCAGCTTGCTGCAACGCGCCAGCAAGCTGGGCCTGGCCCTGGCGGCTACCTCGGTGCTCGCCGCCTGCGTCCAGGCACCGCCCCGTTATGACAACCGCTACCCGCAAGGCCCGGCGCCCCAGCAACAGGGCAGCTACCCGCAGCAGGGCGGCTATCCGCAGCAAGCGCCTTACGGCATGGAATATGGCACCGTAGGCAATATTGAAGAGCTGCGCTCGCAGTCGCGCAGCACCTCTGGCGTAGGCGCCATCTTGGGTGCCGTGGTTGGCGGCGTGCTCGGCAACCAGGTGGGCGGCGGCTTTGGCCGCATGGCCGCCACCGCAGCGGGTGTGGCCGGTGGTGCAGCGGCCGGCAATGCGCTGGAGCAGTCGTCGAGCAGCGGCCGCAGCACCGTCAGCGGCTACCGCATCCATATCAACTTGCAAAACGGCGGCCAGCGCATTTTTGATGTGCCCAACCCCGGCGATCTGCGCCCGGGCGACCGCGTGCAGATCAACCAGGGCCAGATCTCGCGCTATTGATCGGCGCAGCGCCTGCCAGGTTTGGGTGAACCCCGATGGGCAGGCGGCTGGCGCTGGGACACAATGGCGCCGCGTGTCTCAAAAAGCGTGTACACCGCAACGGTGTGCACGCTTCTTTTGCGTGATCTTCCCTCCCGATAGTTGACCCCACCAAGGTGCCACCATGTTCCAGAAGACAACCAACACTCTTGCCGCCATGGCCGTCAGTGCGACGGCGCTTGCGGCCCTGTCGCTGCCTGCCCAGGCGGGCCCCCGGCTCGATGCCATCATGCAGGCCAAGGTGCTGCGCGTGGGCACCCCGGGCGACTACCGCCCCTTTGCAATGAAGGCCGATGGCAAATACGCCGGCCACGATATCGAGGTGGTCGAGGCCATGGCCAAGGAGCTGGGAGTCAAGGTCGAGTATGTGGACACCAGCTGGCCCAAGCTGATGCAGGACCTGCAGGACAACAAGTTCGATGTGGCCGTGGGCGGCATCACGCGCAATGTGGCGCGCCTGAGCAAGGTGCAGATGCTGCCGGGCTACGCGCCGTTTGGCAAGGTGGCCCTGGTGCGTGCGGCTGACAAGGACAAATTCACCACGCCCGAAAGCCTGAACCAGGCCAGCGTGCGCGTGATCAAGAACCCTGGCGGCACCAACGAAGCCTATGTGCTGCAGAACCTGAAGAACGCCCAGGTCAGCACGCATGACAAGAACGCCGAGATTCCGGGCCTGATCGCCGAGGGCAAGGGCGATGCGATGATCACCGAGACCTATGAGGCGCTGCACTACAGCAAGGCCGACCCGCGCCTCTACGCCGCCTACCTGGACAAGCCGCTGACCCCCGTCAACCAACTGGGCTTTATGCTGCCGGTGGACGATGCCGACTACCAGCGCGTGATGCAGTTCACCTGGGATGTGCTGGCACTGCGCGGCGTGCTGCAGCAAGAGGCGCAGAAGTGGCTGAAGTAATCAGCTAGGTGACCTCCACGCTAGCCGACAAGGCACCATAGGGCAGGGCCTGGCCGCTGTTGGTATGAAACCGAGTGGGCCAAGGCCCACTGATTCTTTGGCGGTAGGGTTGGGCCTATTCCAGCGGCTCGTCTTCGGGCGTGCACTGGCGCTTCAAGCTCTGCGCCTCATAGTCCAGCGTCTGCTTCATCGCGCCGCCCAGCAGTGCTGCATCGATGTGCAGATGAAAGTTGTCACCGGTATTGGTTTGCTTGGCCTGGGCGGTCAGCATCTTGCCGCAGGTCACCGTCCAGCTCTTGTTGTTCTTGTCCAAGAGCTTGCTGTCCTTGATGCGGCACTGGCTGAAATGCTTGGACAGGATCAGATCGGGATAGAGAAAGCCGTCCTTGTCCACCAGTTCCGGGCCGATGCAGCGGTCCTTGGTACGCGGGGCCTTGGCGGGTTTGTTACCGATGGCCGATTTGGTCTCGGTCACGGAAAAAGCGCCCGGCTGGGCGGCTTGGGCGGACAGGGCGGCCAGCAGCGCGGCACAGAGGCCGGCGCTGGCGATCCAGGTCAATGTTGTGTTCATGCTTGAACTCCTGAGCGGCGGCCCATCCACACGGGGCCGTGATCGCTTGGTTATAGCAGGCGCGCATGCGGCCTGCTGTAAAGCTGTGCGAAGCAAGGGTAACGTTGCGCATCCCTACCGCGCAGCGTTAGGCAATAGCCAGGGGCCGTGTTGGGCAGCGATTTGCAGCGATCGGCAGCGCGCCGCTCACTCGTCCTGCTTCAGTCCCTGCATCACCACGGCGGCAATCTCCTCGATGGACTTGTGCGTGGTCGACAGCCACTGGATGCCGGCGCGGCGCATCATCGACTCGGCCTCGGCCACTTCCATGCGGCAGTTTTGCAGGCTGGCGTAGCGTGAGTCGGGGCGGCGCTCATTGCGGATCTGGGACAGGCGCTCGGGTGCAATGGTCAGGCCAAAGATCTTCTTTTTATAGGGCAGCAGGGCCGGGGGCAGCTGCTGGCGGTCAAAATCCTCGGGGATCAGCGGGTAGTTGGCGACCTTGAGGCCAAACTGCATTGCCAGGTACAGGCTGGTCGGGGTCTTGCCGCTGCGGCTGACCCCGACCAAAATCACATCGGCACCGGCCAGGTCATGGTTGGTTTGGCCATCATCGTGCGCCAGGCTGAAATTGATCGCCTCCATGCGGTCGAAATATTCCTTGCTCTCGCTGATGTCGGTAAAGCGGCCGATGCGGTGGTGCGACTTGGCGCCCAGCTCGTCTTCGAGCGGCTGCACAAAGGTGGCAAACATGTCCATCACCAGGCCCTTGCAGTGCTCATGCACTACTTTGACGGTCTCCGGTTCGACCAAGGTGGTGAACACAATGGGCTTTTTGCCCTCTTTCTCGGCTGTGTGGTTGATCTGGTGCACGGCCTGGTGGGCCTTGTCGACCGTGTCCACAAAGGGCAGACGCACCGCACGGGTGGTGATGTCGAACTGCTTCATGATGGCGCGGCCAAAGGTCTCGGCTGTCACGCCGGTGCCATCAGAGATAAAGAAAATGGTGCGTTGGTGCATGGTGGTACATCGGCGGTAACGGGCGAATTCTGGCGCAGGCTGCGCACAGCTGCGTGCGGGGTTTGTCATTGTTGACCACGGTGTTCAGCAAGTCGCAAGCAAAATGGCAGCAGCACGCCTACAATGACGCCCATTATTCACATTTCCCGCATGTACTCCGGCCTACCAGTACAAATACAAAGCCAGATGTCCGAGCCCGCAGCGGCCCGGCAGGAGTCTATGCGTGCGTGCCATTGCCCCCACTGCGGCCATGGGCGCCCGAGCCAGTTTTTAACTTCCGGAGCTTCACCATGTCCAACCTCTACAGCGCGACCGCCCTGGTCGTACCGTTTGAGAACCTGAGAATGACCGACGTCGAGGTCGTAGGCGGCAAGAACGCCTCGCTCGGCGAAATGATCTCGCAATTGCCGCAAGGCGTGCGCGTGCCGACCGGCTTTGCCACGACGGCCCATGCGTTTCGCGAGTTCCTGGCCCACGAAGGCCTGGCTGACAAGATCAGCGCCAAGCTCGCGGCGCTGGATGTGGACGATGTGCGCGCGCTGGCTCAGGTCGGCGCCGAGATCCGTGCCATGGTCGAGGCCCAGCCTTTCCCGCTCGATTTGCAACAAGCCATTGCCGAGGCCTTTGTAACCTTGCAAGCGGGCAATACCGAGGCCTCCTTTGCCGTGCGCTCGTCGGCCACCGCAGAAGACCTGCCCGACGCTTCGTTCGCTGGCCAGCAAGAAACCTTCCTGAACGTGGTGGGCATCGACGATGTGCTGCACAAGATGAAGGAGGTGTTTGCCTCGCTCTACAACGACCGCGCCATTTCCTACCGCGTGCACAAGGGCTTTGCCCACGACGTGGTGGCGCTGTCGGCCGGTGTGCAGCGCATGGTGCGCTCGGATAAAGGCGCTGCTGGCGTGATGTTCACCATCGACACCGAGTCGGGCTTTGACCAGGTGGTCTTCATCACCTCCAGCTACGGCCTGGGCGAGACCGTGGTGCAAGGCGCCGTGAACCCGGACGAGTTCTATGTGCACAAGCCCATGCTCGAAGCGGGCAAGCAGGCCCTGATCCGCCGCAACCTGGGCTCCAAGCTGGTGCAGATGGTATTTGCCACGCCCGAAGAAAAGGTGGCATCGGGCAAGCTGGTGGCCACCACCGATGTGAGCCCCGAGCTGCGCAACCGCTATTCGCTCACCGATGCCGAAGTGCAAGAGCTGGCGCAGTACGCGCTGGTGATCGAGAAGCACTATGGCCGCCCGATGGATATCGAGTGGGGCAAGGACGGCACCGACGGCAAGCTCTACATCCTGCAGGCACGCCCTGAGACGGTGAAGAGCCAGTCCAAGGGCCAGGCCGAGCAGCGCTACAAGCTCAAGGGCAGCGGCACCGTGCTGGCCGAAGGGCGCGCGATTGGCCAGAAGATCGGCACCGGCCGCGTGCGCCTGGTCTCCGACATCTCGCAGATGGACCAGGTTGAAGCCGGCGATGTGCTGGTGACCGACATGACCGACCCGAATTGGGAGCCGGTGATGAAAAAGGCCGCGGCCATCGTCACCAACCGCGGTGGCCGTACCTGCCACGCCGCGATCATTGCGCGCGAGCTGGGCATCCCTGCCGTCGTGGGCTGCGGCAATGCCACCGAGCTACTCAAGAACGGCACCCTGGTGACGGTGAGCTGCGCAGAAGGCGACACCGGCCGCATCTATGACGGTCTGCTGGAAACCGAGATCACCGAGGTCAAGCGCGGCGAGATGCCACCCATCAAGACCAAGATCATGATGAACGTGGGCAACCCCCAGCTGGCCTTTGATTTTGCCCAACTGCCCAACGATGGCGTGGGTCTGGCACGTCTGGAATTCATCATCAACAACAACATCGGCGTGCACCCCAAGGCCATCCTGGACTACCCCGCCGTCGATGCCGATCTGAAGAAGGCCGTCGAATCCGTCGCCCGGGGCCATGCCTCGCCGCGCGCTTTCTACGTCGACAAGATCACCGAAGGTGTGGCCACGATTGCGGCGGCTTTCTACCCCAAGCCCGTCATCGTGCGCATGTCGGACTTCAAGTCCAACGAGTACCGCAAGCTGATCGGCGGCAGCCGCTACGAGCCCGATGAAGAAAACCCGATGCTGGGCTTCCGGGGTGCGGCGCGCTACATCTCCAAGGATTTTGGCGAAGCCTTCAAGATGGAGTGCGAAGCGCTCAAGCGCGTGCGTAACGACATGGGCCTGACCAATGTCAAGATCATGATCCCCTTCGTGCGCACCCTGGACCAGGCCAAGCGCGTGACCGAGCTGCTGGCGGCCAATGGCTTGAAGCGCGGCGAGAACGGCCTGGAAGTCATCATGATGTGCGAAGTGCCCTCGAACGCCATCCTGGCCGATGAGTTCCTGGAGTACTTCGATGGCTTCTCGATCGGCTCGAACGACCTGACCCAGCTGACGCTGGGCCTGGACCGTGACTCCGGTCTGGAGCTGCTGGCTGCCGACTTTGACGAGCGCGACCCTGCCGTCAAGAAGATGCTCGAATGCGCCATCACGGCCTGCCTGGCCCAGAACAAGTACGTCGGTATCTGCGGCCAGGGCCCTTCGGACCATCCGGACTTTGCGCAGTGGCTGGCGGACAAGGGCATTGCCTCGATCTCGCTGAACCCCGACAGTGTGATCGACACCTGGCAGCGCCTGGCCGCCAAGTAAGCGGCACTCCCCTGCCACCGCTGTGGTGGCAGGCACCCCACCAGGCGCCAAAATCAAAAAGCCAGTCAGGACCTCTGACTGGCTTTTTTGCGTTCTAAGACTGCTGCAGCCGGCCAGGCCGGCTAAAGGCTAAAGGCTCAGGCGCTCAGCTTGGCAGCAAGTGCAGCAACCTTGGCGCCCTGGGCAAAGGCCAGTTCCAGCTCGGGGGCGGAGGGCTGGCGCGAGCCATCGGCACCGGCCAGGGTGGCTGCGCCGTAGGGCGAGCCGCCCTTGGCCTGCGACAGGTCAAACTGCGAAGGCAGGCCAAAACCGGCGGGCACGATCACCATGCCGTGGTGGGCCAGGGTGTTCCAGAACGAGGTCACGGTGGTTTCCTGGCCGCCCAAGGTGCCCGTCGACGTGAACACGCTGCCGACCTTGCCCGACAGCGCGCCCTTGGCCCACAGGCCCCCAGTCTGGTCGAGGAAGCTGCGCATCTGGCCGCTCATATTGCCAAAACGGGTGGGAGTGCCAAAGATGATGGCGTCGTACTCTGCGAGCTCGGCTGGCGTGGCCACAGCGGCTGCCTGGTCCACCTTGCCGCCAGCGGCCTGGAAAGCCTCTTGCGGCATGGTCTCGGGTACGCGCTTGATGACCACCTCGGTGCCGGCGACACTGCGTGCGCCTTCGGCGATCTTGCCGGCCATAGTCTCGATGTGACCGTACATGGAATGGTAGAGAACCAGAACTTTAGCCATGGTGAATATTTCCTTTGTCGATGAAGAGGGACCGCTACAGCGGTGGGAGCGTCTCCAGAACCGGTATGCGATCCGTTCTTGGCGCCTGGATCTACTGTAGGGCGTCTGCGCCTGTTTGGGGTGCCCCGGGTTTGAACGCAGCGTTGCATGGATTTGAACAATCGCCGCCAGCCGGCATGGCGCGCCAGAGCCTTCCTGGGCTGGTGCGATCACCAGGCGCTGCGCGCCAAGAGCAGCTGGCACAGCGCCTGCACCTTGGGTGAGGCATGGCGCGTGCGCGGGTAGACCACGGAGAGCGCGCGGCTGCGGCCTTCCAGCGCGGGCAGCAGCCGCTCCAGCCGGCCATCGGCCAGCGCATCGCGCACCGCAAACCCCATCACCTGGGCCACGCCCAGGCCGGCAATCGCGCCTTCGATCAACGGGTCACCACTGTCGAATCTGATCGCGTGGGGCGCGGGCCAGTCGATGGTGCTGCCGTCGGGGTGGCGAAACTGCCAGGGCACGGCAAAACCCCGGTAGTGGTTGTAGACCGACAGGCAGCGGTGCGTGGCCAGCTCTTGCAGGTTTTGCGGCCGGCCGTGGCGGGCGGTATAGGCCGGTGAGGCGACCGTCACCCAGTGCAGCGGCGGCAGCGGCCGGCCGATCATCCGGCTGTCGAGCAAGGGGCCGATGCGCACCGCAGCGTCAAAACCCTCGTCCACCATGTCCACCAGGCGGTCGGTGAAGCTGGCCTCGATCTGCAGACCCGGGTGCTGCTGCAGCAGCTGGCCCAGCAGGGGTGTCAGCACCATGCGGCCGAGCACCGAAGGCGCCGTCATGCGCAGCACGCCGGTGGGCTCGCAGCGCCGGTCCAACAGCTGCTGCTTGGCATCGTCCAGCCCGGCGATCAGCGCGGCACTGCGGTCGACCAGCAGGCAGCCATCGGGGGTCAGCGACACATTGCGGGTATTGCGGTGCAGCAGGCGCGTGCCCAGGTCGGCCTCCAGCTGCGCAATGGCGCGGGAGATGCGCGACTGCGTGGTGCGCAGGCTGTGCGCGGCCTGGGTAAAGCTCTTGTGCTCGGCCACCTTGATCAGCATCTGTACCGCGTTCAAATCCATGGATGGCTCCGGCAAGGGTATTGATTCATTTTTGCATAAGTAAAAGATATTTTTGCTATTTATCTTCGTTATTGATTTAAATACCATGGCGCCATGACCGGTCATCACCCGCCTGCAGGCACCCAGTGCTGCAGGTTTTCTGCGCGCAGACCGCGCCGCATGCTTTTTCCCTTGTCGGAGTGATGACGTGACCCTTGAAGAACCCCTGCGCCAGCCTGCTTTGCTGCGCCATCCGCGCGCCGCGCTGGCCTTGCTGTCGTTTGCGCAACTGCTGATTGCGCTCGACGCGACGATTGTCTTTGTCGCGCTGGATGCCATGGGCCAGCAGTTGCAGCTCGATGCCCGCCACCTGCAATGGGTCATCAGCGGCTACAGCGTGGCCTTTGGCGGCTGCCTGCTGCTGGGCGGGCGCTGCGCTGATCTGCTGGGCCAGCGCCGCATGTATGTGGCAGCGATGGCGCTGTTTGGCCTGGCCTCCTTGGCTGGCGGCTTTGCGCAGCTGCCCTGGCAGTTGGTGGCAGCGCGCGCCGGGCAGGGGGTGGCAGCGGCGCTGCTGTTCCCGGCCACCTTGTCGATGATCAATACCTTGTATGCCGCAGGCGCTGCGCGCAACCGTGCGCTGGCCGTGTGGAGCATGGCCAGTGCCGGCGGCCTGGCGGCTGGCGCCTTGCTGGGCGGCCTGCTCACCCAGACCCTGGGCTGGCACTGGGTGCTGTGGGTGCTGGTGCCGATTGCCTGGCCCTGCGCGCTCGCCGCTGGCCGCTACCTGCCTGCGATGCCAGCAGTGCCGGCTGCACAGCGCCGCTTTGACCTGCTGGGCTGCATCAGCGTGACCGTCGGTACCAGCGCCTGGGTGGCGCTGCTGGTGCAGGGCCCGCAATGGGGTTGGGCTGACGGGCGCACACTGGGCCTGCTGCTGCTGGCGCTGGCCGCGCTCGGTCTATTCTGGCGCACCGAAGCGCGGGTGGCTGCGCCCCTGATGCCGCTGGCCATGCTGCGGGTGGGCAGCTTGCAGACCAGCATGCTGCTGGCCATGCTGTTCATGAGCAGCTACGGCGTGCAGTATTACTTTCTGGGTCTGTATTTTCAGCAGGTGCTGGGCTGGAGCCCGCTGCAGGCCGGCCTGGCCTTTGTGCTGCCGACGGCGGTGTGCACCTGGGGCATACGCCTGGCCGAGCGCGGCCTGGCGCAGCAGGGCACCCGCAGCGTGCTGCTGCGGGGCTGGGCCGCCGGTGTGCTGGGCATGGTCTGGATAGCTGCGGTGCTGCCGCTGGCCGGCAACTATGCCGGGCTGGTACCCGGCTTTGTGGTGATGAGCCTGGGCCAGGGTGCGAGCTGGACCGGCATGTGGGTGCTCGTGGGCCAGGGTATTGCGCCGGCGCGCCAAGGCGTGGCGTCCGGTGTGGCTGCCACCGCGCAGCAGGTGGGCGCGGCGCTGGGCCTGGCCTTGCTGGTGATGCTGGCGGCCGCGCCGCTGGCTGGGCTGGAAGGAGCCAGCGCCGAGACCCTGCGCCAGGCCAATGCCCAGGGTCTGCAGCATGCGCAATGGGGCGCGGCGGGCCTGGCCTTGCTGGCCTGGCTGGTCTGCCTGCGCATGGCCAGGCCGCAGGCCCTGTCGCGTACGGATACCCCGCCGGTGGGCGAAGGCCGTGGCGTCTCCGTCTGAGCGGGCCCTGAGCTGCTATAGCGGCTGTACCAGGTAGACGCAGCGCTGGCCGCCGTCAAGCAGGTACTCGCTGCGCTCCAGCGTGGCCAGATCCCGGACCACCTCCTGGAACAGTCCTTGCTCGGAACGGCAAAAGCCCCGGCAGCTTTGCGCAGCCGCGCAGATCGGGCAGTGGTGCTCCACCAGCAGCCAGCCTTGCGGGTGGGGCTCGACATGGGCCATATAGCCCTCCTGGGTGCGGACCTGGGCCAGCTGGGCCAGGCGCTCAGGCAGGCCGGGGGCGGTGCAGGCCTGGCGGTAGCGGCTGCGTGATTGTGCTTCGCGCTCGCTGATCAAACCCTCCATGCCTTGCTGGCCAAACAGCTTTTCGATCGCGCCAATCAGCTGCACCGTGAGCTGGGCATGGGCATCGGGAAAGTAACGCTGGCCCGCTGGGGTCAAGGTCCACAACTGGCGCGGCCGGCCCGCGCCCGCCGGCTTTTGCAGATCGGCCTGCACGAGGCCCTGGTCGGCCAGCTTGTTGATCTGCTGGCGGGCGGCCTCGGCCGTCATCTGCAGCGTGCGCGCCAAGTCGGCGGTGCTGGCCGGGGCCTGGCGCTTCAAGGCTTCGAGCATGCGCATGGTAGAAGAGGGGTCGATGGGGAGCGATGGCATTTATTTATACAAGTCATAGCTTGTTTTATTGCTGAGAGCGGGGAATTATCAAAGACAATACTTGCATTATTTCACAACCAGGAATGGCATGGCATCCTCAACTTCATCACCCCTCACCACAGGCGCCGCGCCCGTGCCCGAAGCGCCTGCCGGCTGGGCCCAGCTGCTGGGCCGGCCCCATGGCCTCAAGGCGCTGGCGCTGACCGGCGCGGTGGCCATGCATGCGATCAATGTGCATATCGTCACCACCATCCTGCCCTCGGTGGTGCAGGAGATTGGCGGCCTGGCCTGGTATGCCTGGAGCACCACCTTGTTTGTTGTGGCCTCGATCATTGGCGCGGCACTGGCGGTGCGCATGCTGGCCCGCTGGGGCGCACGCGGCGCCATGCTGGCAGGCCTGCTGGTGTTTGGCCTGGGCAGCTTGCTGTGTGCAACGGCGCCATCCATGCCGATGCTGCTGCTGGGCCGCGCGGTGCAGGGCCTGGGGGGCGGCGCGGTGGGGGCGCTGAGCTATACCTTGATCCGGCTGGTGTTTCCGCCCGCGCTGTGGCCGCGCGCGATTGGGCTGATCTCGGCCATGTGGGGTGTGGCGACGCTCAGCGGCCCAGCCGTGGGCGGCCTGTTTGCCCAGGCTGGCCAATGGCGCCTGGCCTTTGGCGCCTTGTTGCCCTTGCTGGTGCTGCAAATGCTGCTGGTGCAGCGCCAACTGGCCCCGCAGCGCCTGCTGCGCAGCACACCCGCGCAGGACGGCCGCATTGCCGGGCTGCAGATTGTGCTGCTGGCGCTGTCGGTGCTGTTGGTGGCGGCGGCCAGTGTGGTGACTGCACCGCTCTGGCAATGGCTGCTGGGCGCGGCAGGCTTGCTGGCCGGGGCGGCCGCGATCTGGCATGAGCGCCGCGCCAGCCGCCGCCTGCTGCCCCAGGGCAGCACGGCGCTCGGCCAGCCGCTGGGCATGCTGTACGCCGCCGTCGCCCTGCTGCTGGTGGGCACGATGACCGAGGTGTTTGTGCCCTATCTGCTGCAGCACTTGCATGGCTTGCAACCGTTGACGGCGGGCTATGTGACGGCTTTGCTCGCCGGCGGCTGGTCGGTGGCGTCGGTGTTGTTCTCGGGCAAAAGTGGCCGGGCCGGCAGGGCACTGATGCTGATCGGCCCGGTGCTGTGCACGTTGGCCCTGGTGGCCTTGGCGCTGACCATGCCCTGGCAGGGGATGGCGGCGCTGGTGGTCTGTGGCCTGGCGCTGGCTGTGCTCGGTCTGGGGGTGGGCATGGCCTGGCCCCATGTGCTCAATGCCATCATGCACAGCGCCAGTGCCCAGGAGGCCGACAGCGCCGCATCGGGCATCACGACGGTGCAGCTCTATGGCATGGCGGTCGGTGCGGCGCTGGTGGGCCTGGTGGCCAATGCGCTGGGGTTGACCGCGCTGGGCGACCCGGCAGCGCTGGGCCGCTCGGCGCTCTGGTTGTTTGCCGTGTTTGCGCTGTTCCCTGCATTAGCGGCCTGGTCGCTGCGGCGATTTTTGCGCCGTGCTGCAGCGCTCTGAGGCATAAAAAAACAGCGGAGCCACCTGCGTGGTCTCCGCTGTTGTGGCGGTGCAGGAGCGGCTGTTTAGCCCAGCAGCAGCGCATCATCGGCGAGTTTTTCGCCGCGCACCTTCTCGAACATCTGCAGCAGATCGGGCACGTCCATCTTGGCGCGTTCCTCGCCGCTGACATCGAGCACCACCTGGCCCTGGTGCAGCATCACGGTGCGGTCGCCCACATCGAGCGCCTGGCGCATGCTGTGGGTGACCATCATCGTGGTCAGTTGGCCTTCTTCGACGATGCGGGCGGTGAGTTTGAGCACAAAGTCGGCGGTGCGC
Source organism: Comamonas sp. 23 (assembly GCF_049601575.1). Classification (NCBI taxonomy): domain Bacteria; kingdom Pseudomonadati; phylum Pseudomonadota; class Betaproteobacteria; order Burkholderiales; family Comamonadaceae; genus Comamonas; species Comamonas sp. 23. The sequence continues at coordinate 2,305,201 of NZ_CP187127.1, forward strand.
GGATCGAGCGCCGCGGTGTGCTCGTCGAGCAGCAAAATGCGCGAAGGCTGGAGCGCTGCCATCAGCAGGCTTACGGCCTGGCGCTGGCCTCCCGAGAGCAGGCCGATGCGGTCGGTCAAACGGTTTTCCAGGCCCAGGCCCAGGGTGGCGAGCTTTTCGCGGTAGAGCGCACGGTTGGCTTGCTTGACGGCCTTGGACAGGCCGCGAAAGTTGCCGCGCTCATGCGCCAGGGCCATGTTCTCTTCGATCGACAGGTCTTCGCAGGTGCCGGCCATCGGGTCCTGGAACACGCGGGCCACTTTGTGCGCGCGGTCCCAGACGGGCTTGCGCGTCATGTCTTCGCCGTCAATGACGATGCTGCCCGAGTCGACCATCAGGTCGCCGGAGATGGCGTTCAAAAAGGTCGATTTGCCCGCGCCGTTGGAGCCGATGACGGTGACGAACTGGCCGGCGGGAATATCCAGCGCCATGCCGCGCAGCGCGCGGGTTTCGATCGGGGTGCCGGGGTTGAAGGTGATCTTGAGGTCTTTTGCGCTCAGCATGTCTCTCTCCTTGTCAGTGCTTTTTCGCAAAACGACGTTTGAGCTGGGGGATGACCAGCGCGATCGTGACCAGCAAGGCGGTGACCAGGTTCAGATCCTGGGCCTTGAGGCCGATGAAGTCGCTGTTGAGCGCCAGCGCAATGAAGAAGCGGTAGACGATGGCGCCGAGGACCACGGCCAAGGTGGCCCAAATCAGCTTGCGCGAAGGCAGGATGGACTCGCCCACGATCACTGCTGCCAGACCGATCACGATGGTGCCGATGCCCATCGAGCTGTCGGCGCCGCCCTGGGTCTGCGCAAACAGCGCGCCGGCCAGGCCGACCAGGCCGTTGGAGACCGCCATGCCCAGCAAGATCATGCCGCCGGTGTTGACGCCTTGCGCGCGGGCCATGCGGGCATTGGTGCCGGTGGCACGAATGGCCAGGCCCCGCTCAGTCAGGAAGAACCAGTCCATCGCCAGCTTGGCGAGCACCACAATCGCGCACATCAGCAGCGGACGGAACACATAGTCTTCAATGCCGGCCGGTTGCAGCTGGTTGAAGAGCGTGGGGTCGTTGATCAGCGGCACATTGGGGCCACCCATGATGCGCAGATTGATCGAGTACAGCGCGATCATCATCAGGATCGAGGCAAGCAGGTCCATGATCTTGAGCTTGACGTTGAGCCAGCCGGTGATCAGGCCAGCGACCGCACCAGCCAAGGTGGCACCGATGGTGGCCAGAAAGGGGCTGTAGCCGCCGGTGATCATCACCGCGCAGACGGCGGCGCCCAAGGGAAAGCTGCCATCGACCGTCAGGTCAGGAAAGCGCAGCAGGCGAAAGGAGATGAACACACCGAGCGCGACCAGCGCAAAGATCAGGCCGATCTCGATGGCTCCCAAAAATGAAAATAAGGTCATGGAGTTTTCTTATCAGAGCTAGTCCGGATAACAAACAAGCCCCGCTTCTGGCGGGGCTGCGTCTTGTCACCCCCTGCGCTGTGCGGGTTGCACAGCCACAGGTGAGGCGGCATCCATCACTGAATGACTTTGGCAGCCGACTTGACCAGCTCGTCGGACAGCTTGATGCCTTGCTTTTCGGCGGCACCGGGGTTCACATGCAGCTCCATCTTGCTCGAGACTTCGGTCTTGATGTCGCCGGGCTTTTCACCCTTGAGGATGCGGGCCACCATGCGGCCGGTCTGCTCGCCCAGATCGCGGTAGTTGATACCCAGGGCTGCCACGGCGCCACGGGCGACGGAATCGGTGTCCGAGGCGACCAGCGGCAGCTTGGAGTCCTGGCCGACCTTGACCAGCGCTTCATAGGACGACACCACGTTGTTGTCGGTGTTGGTGTAGATCACATCGGCCTTGCCCACCAGCGAGCGCGCTGCGCTGGAGACATCGACGGAGCGGGGCGCTGCGGCTTCGACCAAGGTCATGCCCATCTTGGGCAGCAGCTCCTTGAGTTCCTTGACCACCACGGCAGAGTTGGCCTCACCGGGGTTGTAGACCATGCCCACGCGCTTGGCGTTGGGCACCACTTTCTTGAGCAGTTCCATCTGCTTGTCCAGCGCCAGCAGGTCGGAGACACCGGTCACGTTGTTCTTCGATGGCTCCCAGCTGGGCACCAGCTTGGCGGCCACGGGGTCGGTCACCGCGGAGAACACCACGGGCACGGTCTTGGTGGCAGCCACCACAGCTTGTGCCGAAGGCGTTGCGATGGCCACGATGGCATCGGGCTTGTCACCGACAAACTTGCGGGCGATCTGCGCGGCGGTGCCAGGATTGCCCTGGGCGCTTTGGTACTGCCACTTGAGGTTCTTGCCTTCTTCAAAGCCCTCGGCCTTGAGTGCCGCCTTGACGCCGTCGCGCACTGCGTCCAGCGCAGGGTGCTCCACGATGGCCGTCACAGCTACAGATTTCTGGTCTGCTGCCTGTGCAGGCGCGATGGCCGCGATTGCCAGTGCCACTGCGCCCAAGGGGGCCCAAGCCAATTTCTTCATGCGTATATCTCCGCCAGGTTTGTTGAATAGCCTGCGGTAGTGCCCCAGAGCCACTACCGCTTCATCTGCCCCAGTAACAACAGGTGGCAAACAGGTAGCAGCAGTCTACACTCCAGCACCCATGGGATGACACATTTGTGATCTATGGGATTGCCCTAGTTGCAGCCCTGCCTGAGAAGCTGTGCTGGCTTGCGCAAGTGGCCACATGATCACAGTAATATTTCTCAAAATAGTCTTTTTGATCAATAAAAATGTGTTTGGCCGAGAAATATGCAGCGCTGTGGCAATAAAACTGTGCGTGGAATTTGGCCTGCCGCAAAGCCAGCATGCGGCGATTTCGCGCACTGCGGGTAATCACCGAGGCGCAGATTCCTGATCGGGGCCGGCCCACTGCAAGGCGGCCTTGAGCAGGTTCTGGCGCGTCGCCAGCTGCTCGAGCGACGTGCGCATCTCCGGCTCGAGCTCACTGCGGCGGCTCAAGATCGAAAAGGATTTGGGGCCGGGTCCGGCCACCATCGCCCATTGGTAGTAAGGGTCGAGCGCCACGACGTAGTAGCTGACACCAAAGGGCCCGAAGCGGCTGATGCTGAAATGCACGGGTATCGGCAACTGGTAGTGGCTGCTCAGCGCCGCGCCCTTGGCATCGACCGGCGCCATGTAATCCTGCCGGCGGTCCCAGCGGTTGGACAGGGGGTCGTACGAGGTCGCTATCACCCGCACGCCACCGTCGTAGCGCTGCAGAAACTCATAGCGCTCCCGGGTGCGCAGCGCGTCCTGCGGCTCCTCGACCTTGGCGACCTTGTACCACAGCCCCATGAAGCGCTCCAGATCGAGGTTGGCAGCCGATACCAGGGGGGCAGGGGCAGGGGCCACCGCCGCAGCATGCGATGGCGCGGCAGCCTTGGGTGCCGCAGCAGGAGGGGGGCGCTTGGCGCGTTTGCTGGATGCAGCGGGCGCCGCATCCGCCGCGGGGGCGGCCATGCTGCCACCGGCCCAGAGCACGCCGGCCAGCAGTGCGCTTACCAGCTGGAGCCAAGGATGGGTCCGAGCATTGCCCGCCGGCACCCGGCCCTGGCAGGGGCTGGGTTGAACTGAAAGGCGTGGGAAGCGTGACCAGACAAACATAGGACCATTGTCTGCACGCCCGTCAGGGCGCGCTTGTCGGCCAAGTTCGGCAATCGATCGCGGGCCGGCCCGTGTTTGCCCTGCCATGGAAACCCGCAAGAAGCAGTGCTAACGGCGGTGTTTACATGCCCGTGTAGTTGGGGCCGCCGCCGCCTTCGGGCGTGACCCAGACAATGTTCTGGGTCGGGTCCTTGATGTCGCAGGTCTTGCAGTGCACGCAGTTTTGCGCATTGATCTGCAGGCGCTGGGCGTTGCCGCCCTGGCTTTCATCTGCCACGAACTCATAGACCCCTGCCGGGCAGTAGCGCTGCTCGGGGCCGGCGTACTGGGCCAGGTTGATCTGCACCGGCACGCTGGCATCTTTCAAGGTCAGGTGGGCGGGCTGGTCCTCGGCGTGGTTGGTGCCGCTGATGAAGACGCTCGAGAGCCGGTCAAAGGTCAGCTTGCCATCGGGTTTGGGGTAGACGATGGGCTTGCATTCCGACGCGGGCTTGAGGTAGGCGTGGTCGGGCTTGTCGCGGTGCAGGGTCCAGGGCATGTTGCCACGCAGCACAAACTGCTCGAGGCCATTCATGATGGAGGCGGTGACCAGGCCCTTCTTGAACCAGCTCTTGAAGTTGCGGCTCTTGTTGAGCTCGTCGTACAGCCAGCTCTTTTCAAAAGCGGCAGGGTAGGCACTCAGCTCATCGCCCTGGCGGCCCGCGGCAATCGCCTCAAAGGCCGCTTCTGCGGCCAGCATGCCGGTCTTGATCGCGGCGTGGCTGCCCTTGATGCGGCTGACGTTCAGGAAACCGGCATCGCAGCCCACCAGCGCGCCACCGGGGAACACGGTCTTGGGCAGGCTCATCAGGCCGCCGGCGGTGATGGCGCGCGCGCCATAGCCAATGCGCTTGGCCGGCTTGATGCCCTTGGACTCGTCGCCTTCGAGGTAGTAGCGGATGTTGGGATGGGTCTTCCAGCGCTGCATCTCCTCGAACGGAGACAGGTAGGGGTTCGAATAATCCAGACCGGTAATGAAGCCCAAGGTGACCTTGTTGTCGTCCAGGTGGTAGAGGAAGGCGCCACCATAGGTGTCGTTGTTCATCGGCCAGCCGGCGGTGTGCATCACAAAGCCGGGCTGGTGGCGCTGGGGATCGATCTCCCACAATTCCTTGACGCCCAGGCCATAGGTCTGCGGGTCCTTGCCTTCGTCGAGCTTGAACTTGGCGATCAGTTGCTTGCCCAGGTTGCCGCGCGAGCCTTCGGCAAAGATGGTGTATTTGCCATGCAGCTCCATGCCCAGCTGGAACTCGCCGGTGGGCTCGCCGTTCTTGCCGACGCCCATGTTGCCGGTGGCCACGCCCTTGACCGAGCCGTCGTCGTTATAGACCACTTCAGCGGCGGCAAAGCCGGGGAAAATCTCGACGCCCAGGGCCTCGGCCTGCTCGGCCAGCCATTTGACGACAAAGCCCAGCTGGACGATGTAGTTGCCTTCGTTGTGAAAGCAAGGGGGCAGCAGCCAGTTGGGGGTGCGCAGACCGGATTTTTCGCTGAGGAAAATCATCGCGTCTTCGGTCACCGGCTGGGTCAAAGGCGCGCCCTTGGCTTTCCAGTCGGGGATCAGCTCGGTCAGCGCGCGCGGATCCATGATGGCGCCCGACAAGGTGTGCGCGCCAGGCTCCGAACCTTTTTCCAGCACGACGACGGAGACATCGCTGCCTTTTTCCGCTGCCAGCTGCTTCAAACGGATGGCTGTGGCCAGGCCGCCTGGGCCGCCGCCGACGATGACGACGTCGTACTCCATCGACTCGCGGGGACCATATTGGGCCAGTATTTCTTCGTTGGTCATCGGGGCTCCGTACAAATTCTTTTCAAGCGGGTGGCAGGCATGCGGCAGATCTGAGCCTGGGTTGCATGCAGTGCCATGGATTTTATGAGGATGTTGCAGTGCGGTAACCGCCCTGATCCTAGGGTTAGCCCTAGATTTGGGCGCTTCTCCGCTCTGATTTCTGAGACAGGGGCTTTGTGCCTGTGAAAGTCGGTGACAAGGCTGGGGCGTGGACGCCTGCCACCTCACCGTAAGATGACAGTCTATGAAAATCTTGCTGCCTGACCACAAACGCTGGGTTCATGACTCGGTGATGGACGTTCGCTGGGGGGATATGGACAGTCTGGGCCATGTCAACAACACCGTGTATTTTCGCTACATGGAAAGCGCGCGCGTGGAGTGGCTGCGCTCTTCGCGCGACACGCCCCATGGCGAGGGGCAGGGCCCGGTGGTCGTCAACTGCTTTTGCAACTACCTGCGGCAGATCGAGTACCCGGCCCAGCTCGTCGTCAAGATGTATGTCAGCGATGCGGCGCGCACCGCCTTTGAGACCTGGTACCACATCGAAAGGCAGGATGCGCCCGGCGAGGTCTACGCCAGCGGCGGCGCCACCGTGCTATGGGTGGATTTTGCGCGCCAGAAGGCGGTGGATCTGCCGGGCTGGATGCGCGGCATGGTGGAAGGCTGATAACACCGGATTTTGCTGCGTTTCGCTGGTTTGCTATGCAATATATAGCAAATCAAGACCTGTGGCAGTTTTGAGGTTGGCCGGTACCTGGCGTCATGCGATGCATCGCGCGCAGACATGAAAAAGCCCGGTGAAAGCCTTCCCTGGCGGGAAGTCTTGCACCGGGATGAACACCTCAGGGCGAATCCGCGCGGGTCAGCCCCGATCAGTGGCGCGGCAGCGCGTAGGCGATCACATAGTCGCCCCGGTCGGGCGAGTTGCGTGCGCCACCGGCCGAGACCAGCACAAACTGCTGGCCCGTCACCGGCGACTGGTAGCTGATGGGCGTGCCCTGGCTGCCCACGGGCAGGCGGGCTTTCCACACTTCCTGGCCGGTGCCGGTTTCATACGCGCGCAGGTAGTAATCCTGCGTGGCAGCGATAAAGACCAGGCCGCCTTGCGTGGCCATGGTGCCTCCGATGGTGGGCATGCCAATGGGGATGGGCAGGCCCATCTTGATGCCAAAGGGCCCCGTGTCCTTGACGGTGCCCACCGGCACTTGCCAGGCGATCTGCTGGGTCTTGAGGTCCACGGCGGTCAGCGTGCCAAAAGGCGGCTTCTGGCAAGGGATCTCCAGCGGCGACATGAAGCGCACCTTGGCGTTGATTGCGTAGGGCGTGCCATCGAGCGGCACCGGCTTGGTGATCGCAGCGGCCTCGTTGCCGTCGGACTTGGCGCCGGCGTCGGCCGGGTCGGCCTTGATCAGCTGCACTTCCAGGCCCACGCGCATGTCATTGATGAACAGGTAGTTGTTGGTCGGGTCGACCGAGATGCCCCCCCAGTTCATGCCGCCCAGCGAGCCGGGCAGGTTCAGCGAGGCATCGGTGCCCGGTGGCGTGAACAGGCCGGTGTAGCGCTTGGACTTGAACTTCAGGCGGCATAGCAGCTGGTCAAACGGGGTCGCACCCCACATGTCGGATTCGCGCATGTCATCGGCACCGATATTGGGCATGCCCACCGAGAAGGGCTGCGTGGGCGAGTAGGTCTCGCCGTCGATCTTGCCAGCGGGCACGCGGCGCTCTTCAACGGCGGTCAGCGGCTGGCCGGTCGCGCGGTCCAGCACAAAGATCTGGCCGGCCTTGGTGCCGAACACCAGCGCGGGCGTGGTCTTGCCGCCAGCACCGGGGAAGTCCACAAACGAGGGCTGCATCGGCACATCGAAGTCCCAGAGGTCATCGTGCACGGTCTGGTAGACCCATTTTTCCTTGCCGGTGCTGGCATCGACGGCCAGCATCGATGCGCCGTACTTGCGGTCCAGCGCGGTGTGCTTCACACCCCAGAGGTCGACTGCTGCGCTGCCCACGGGCATGAACACGGTGTTGGACTGCGGGTCGTAGGACATCGGTGCCCAGACATTGGGGGTCGAGCGCACATAGGTCTTGCCGTCGGCAGGGGCGGCCTGGTCCTCGGGGTTGCCCGGGTCAAAGGCCCAGCGCAGCGCGCCCGTCACCACGTCAAAGCCACGCACCACGCCACCAGGCATGTCGGTGCTGACGTTGTCGGCCACGCGGCCACCAATCACGATGGTGGTGCCCGCCAGGGTCGGGGCGGAGGTGGGGTAGTACTCGCCCTTGTCGGCGCCCTTGCCCATGCCGTTGCGCAGGTCCACGCGGCCATGGGTGCCAAAGTCTTCGCAGAAGGCGCCGGTGTCGGCGTCAAGCGCGATCAGCTCGGGCGCGACGCTGTTCATCAGAATGCGGCGCTGGCAAGCGGCGCCGGGCGCCACACTCACGGCCTGCACTGGCGTTGCGCCGGCCATGCTGGGCTGGCCGAGCGGCTGGGCCGCATCAAAATAGGCCAGGCCACGGCAGCGCATCCACTTTTTCTGCTTGGCATTGATCTCGGTCTTCCATAGCTCTTTGCCGGTGGTGGCGTCCAGCGCAATCACATTGTTGTGCGGGGTGCAGACAAAGACCTGGTTGCCAATCTGCAGCGGGGTCAGCTGGTCTTCAGCGCCGCCGCCGCCAGGGCTCACCGGCACATCGCCGGTCTGGTAGCGCCAGGCCTCTTGCAGATCCTTGACATTGCTGCGCGTGATCTGGTCCAGCGCCGCAAAGCGGGTGCCCCCTGGCGTGCTGCCATAGTGCGCCCAGTCGGCAGCTGCCTGGCCCTTGGCCACCGGTTGGAGCACGGTCGCATCCGATTTGGCCGACACCGAGGCGTGGGGCAGGAACATGCCGCCCACGGTAGCGAGGCAGGTCAGCAGCAGCAGGCCTGCGACCACGGTGGAGCCAGACTTGCCGGGCGCCTGGCCGCGCGCGCGGCGCAGCAACGGGAAGGACAGTGCCACCAGAATGCCGATACCGGCGAGCAGCAGCAGGCGCGAGACCAGGGGCCAGAAATCCAGGCCCACATCGGCCAGCGCCCAGACGGCGGTGGCCAGCAAGGTCAGCGCATAGAGCCAGGCGCCGCCGGGGCGCGCAGCGGCAATCAGCAGGCCCGAGAGGATCAGTGCAATACCGCTGATCAAAAAGTACCAACTACCCTGCAGTGCCACCAACTGGTAGCCATAGATAGCAAAGAACAGGCCTGAGGCCAGCAGGCAAAGGCCCAGGAAAAGCAGCCAGGCCTTGGAAGCCAGGCTGGGTCGCTTGTTATGTTTATCCATTGTCACTATTAGGTTATGCGAATCGCCGCATCGCCGTGGGTAGGCGGATGGCGGGCCTGGGCCGCAAAGCCTGGCAGGCCCATCGCATGGGCTGGAGAGAGGCGCGGCTTGATCTATGTCATGTCCGCGACAGCGCATTATCGGCGCGGAGCAAAGCCGGGGAGGGCGGTAGGTGCAATTTTTGCCGGCGAGCTAAGTCCCAGCACTTGCAAGCAAACACCAGTGCATCGTGGTGTGACCCAGCGACCGGTATCCGGTCGGCCCGATTAGGCTCAAGAAGCGTCGGCCTTGGGCGGCGGCGCCTGCCAGCGCGCGATAAACCAGAAATAAAAGCCCGCTGCTGCAAAGATGGCCGCCATCACGCCCAGCAGCAGCTGCATTTCGGGGTTGTGGGCATAGGGCCCCCAGATGACCCGGCCCAGCAGCACAGCCACGACCACGGCCGAAATCACTGCGCAACGCCGGTTGCGTGCCAGCACCCGTTTCTCGGCCTGCGCAATGAACAGCTCGGCGTGCTCGCCGCTAAAGCCCGCCGCGTCGAGTTTGGCCAACAAATCTTCGCGCGACTTGCCTTTGAGGATGTCGCGTGCCAGCAGAAAACGAAGAAATTTGTTGGATGCGGAATCGGCCATGGTGTGAGGAGAAAACAGCAGGAAGGAGCGTAGAGCGCGCGCAGGCGCAGGCCGCCCATTGTGCCTGCCTTGGCGAAGCCCTGGATAAAGCGGGCTTGAACCTAGGGTAAACCATGTATTTCGTCAATAGATATGTAATTTATGACTAAATGACTAGTTAAAAGGAATAATATGACGCTTTAATATATTCATTTTGACAATGCTTGGTTGTAACATTTGTCCATCATCCACCCTGATCAGAGAGCCTGACATGAGCGACAAATCCAGCAAAAAGACCGCCCAAACCTCCCCCGCCAGTGCCAACAAGGCCGCTGCTGCCGACAAGAAAGTCACGATTTTGGGCGCCGGCAAAATCGGCTTTGCGATGGCCGTGCTGCTGCAGGCAGCTGGCGGCTACCAGCTGCGCATTGCCGACCAGTCCAAGGCGCAGCTCAAGGCCGCTGCGGCGCTGGGCCTGGAGACCGTGCATATCGGCAAGGGTGGTGACCTGTTGCCTGCGGTGCAGGGTCAGTTTGCCGTGCTCAATGCGCTGCCTTTCCACATGGCCACCGAGGTGGCCGGCATCGCTGCCGCCCATGGCGTGCATTACTTCGATTTGACCGAGGATGTGCAGTCCACCCACGCAATCCGCAAAATCGCCGCCAAGGCCGGCAGCGTGCTGATGCCCCAGTGCGGCCTGGCTCCCGGCTTTATCGGCATTGTCGGCAACGACGTGGCCAAGCATTTCGACACCTTGCACGACCTCAAGATGCGCGTGGGTGCGCTGCCGCGCTACCCGCAGGGCAGCCTGCGCTACAACCTGACCTGGAGCACCGAAGGCCTGATCAACGAGTACATCAACCCCTGCGAAGCGCTGGTGGATGGCCAGCCGCTGACGGTGCATGCGCTCGAAGGTCTGGAGACCTTTGCGCTGGACGGCATCGAGTACGAGGCCTTCAACACCAGCGGCGGTCTGGGCACCTTGACAGAGACCTGGGCGGGCAAGGCGCGCAATGTGGACTACAAGTCCATCCGCTACCCCGGCCACTGCGCCATCTTGAAGATCTTGCTCAACGAGCTCAAGCTGCGTGACAAGCGCGAGCTGCTCAACGAGATCTTCGACAACGCCATTGCCGCCACGCGCCAGGATGTGATCGTGGTCTTTGCCAGCGCCACCGGCTACAAGGGTGAGCGCCTGATGCAGGAGTCCTACTCGGCCCGAATCGTGGGCACCACCGTCGCTGGCCATGCACTCACTGCCATCCAGCTGACCACCGCTGCTGGCATCTGCTGCGCGCTGGACCTGGTGGCCAGCGGTGTGCTGCCGCAAAAGGGCTTTATCGCGCAAGAGTCGATCGAGCTGGCGGACTTCATGGCCAACCGCTTTGGCCAGTACTACCGCGTGCAGGATCTGAATGCATCGCTGGCAGCCTGAGCACTGAGGGCAGGGCCGCGCCCCTCGCAGCTCGCCCGGCGAGCGGCTGCCAACTCCTGCGCAAAGGCCTGGCGACAGGCCCGGCGACCGGGCGCTCTCCGGTGTGGGGTGCATACATCTATCCGCTAAAAAATGGCTGCTTTCGTCGCTGCAAGGGGACGAAAGCAGCTATTATTTTTGTAGTTTCAGAAAGTATGTGCTGTGACTAAATGCTAGTCATCGCCCACTTCTGTACTGCGCGATAGATGACTTGTATCAAGCAATGTCTCTGCGGTGATCGATAGCGATTGCTTTGTTGCGCAAGCCAAGATAGATTGCGTCGGCTCCTCACACAAGTTGTGACGTTAGTGACCAAATAAATCGAATGGCACGGTTGCTGAAAGCGCCGCATGGTTTGTCATGCGGCTGCGTGCAGCGTTTTGCTCTTTGTGGGGCTTTTCAGTACACATGCGGCCTGCAGTACCCTGGGGAATGGGAATGCCTGGCTCAGATACCAAGGAATCGTCATATGGCAGATCACAACTCCAACGAAACGCTTGCCAGTCCGTCCCGGCGCAAAGTGCTGGCCCGCATGGGCCTGGCGGCAGGCTCGGGAATGGTCTTGTCGCTGCCGCATATCGCCAGCGCGGCAGCGACGCCGCTCAAGTGCGCCGGCGCCTATACCGACACGCTGTTCCACACCCGCAATCTGACGCAGTTTGCGCGTGAAGCCAATGGCCTGAGCCAGGGTGGTCTGCAGATCGAGGTGGTCTCCAATGCCAAGCTGATGCCGATGAACCAGGTCATGCCTGCGCTCAGCAAGGGTGATCTGGCGATCGGCGAGATCTTCATGTCGAACTTCAGCGACCAGTACCCCGCCTTTGCCATCGACTCGCTGCCCTTTATCGTGCGCAGCTTTGACGATGCCAAGCGCCTGTGGGCGGCCACGCGCGAGCCGATCGAGGCGCTGCTGAAAAAGCAAGGCATTCGCCTGCTCTACACCGCACCTTGGCCGGGTCAGGGCCTGTTCTCGCGCACGGCGGTGAACAAGCTCGACGACGTCAAGGGCCAGAAATTCCGCGTCAACAACGTCGCCTCCAAGTACATTGCCGAGGTCGCCGGTGCGACCCCGGTCGACACCCCGGCCAATGACCTGGCCAAGGCTATCCAGGCGGGCAAGGTTGATGTGATGCTGACATCGAGCACCACCGGCGTGGACAGCCAGTCCTGGAACGCGATGGGCATCTTCATCGACATGCGCGCCTGGATTCCGAAGAACCTGATCCTGATGAGCGAGAAGAGCTGGTCGGGCCTGACCGACGGCGCCAAGACGGCGCTGGACACTGCCGCCAAGCAGGCCGAGGCGCGCGGCTGGCAGTTGGCCAAGGATGCCGACGATGCCGCGCAGAAGGTGCTGGTCGAGCATGGCACCAAGATCAGCCAGCCGTCCTACGAGCTGCGCCGTGCGCTGGACTTGATGGGCGAGAAGTTCGCCCGCGAGTGGTCGTCCAAGGCCGGTGTCGATGGTGCTGCCGCCTTGCTGAACTACTACTTCCCCAAGAAGTAAACCCTTGGCATGTGCCTGCGGGCCTGCATGCCTGCCCCGGTGCACCAGAGATCAAAAAACCGCCGATGCGCCTGTCAAGGGCAGCGGCGGTTTTTGCATGCTGGCGCTGCGATTTACTTGGCGTAGATATGCGCAATCTCGGTGGCGAACTTCTGCATGAGCTGCGGGCGGCGCAGCTTGAGCGTAGGCGTCATCAAGCCGTTGTCGATGGTCCAGGGTTCGGTGACCAGGTAGATGGCGCGCGGCACCGCATACTTGGCAAGGCCCTGGCACTGCGCGGCGATGCGCTCCAGCGCGATCTTGCGCACGGCGCTGGCCTGCAGGCTGACGCTGTTGTCCGGGTCCAGACCCAGGCTGGTGGCCAGCTGCTTCCATTCTTCGCGGTTGACGACGGTGACGCAGGCGATAAAGGGCTGGTGCTCACCGACGACAAAGCTTTGCTCGAACAGCGGATCGGCGCAGAGCGCCTGCTCGATATCCGAGGGCGGCACCTTCTCGCCGGTGGCGGTGACGATGATCTCCTTGATGCGGCCCACGATGCGCACTTCGCCACCTACCAGCTCGGCCTGGTCGCCGGTGCGCAGCCAGCCGTCGTCAGTAAAGGCCTGGCGCGTGTCTTCCGGGCGGCCCCAGTAACCCATCATGATATTGGGGCCGCGTGCCTGCAGTTCCTTGTTCTCGCCAATGCGCACTTCCATGCCATCGAGGGGCTTGCCCACCGTGGATGGGTCGTTGTGCTGCAGCGAGTTGGCGGTCAGCACCGGCGAAGTCTCGGTCATGCCAAAGCCCTGCAGCACATTCAGGCCCAGGCCCAGAAAGCTGTGCGACACCACCGAGGGAATGGCCGCGCCGCCGGTCACGGCAATGCGCAGCCGGCCGCCAAACAAATCCAAAATGGGCTGGGCCACTTTTTTCTGCAGCAGCGACCAGGGCAGCCAGCGCGCCCAGCCGCCTTGCGGTGCATCGGTATTGGCCAGGCCATGGGCCTGGCAGTGGCGCGCCCAGCCTTTGGAGACGGCTGCGGCAAAGAGCGCGCGCTTGAGGGCCGACCTGGTGAGCTTTTCCTGGATCTTGGCGTAGATGCGCTCGTAGATGCGGGGCACGGACACCAGGATGGTGGGGCGGATGCTGAGCATGTCCTCGGCCAGCAGCGCGACCGAGCGGGCATAGACCACCGTGCTGGCGACTGCCATCGGCAGGTAGTAGCCGCAGCTGCGCTCAAAGGTGTGCGATACCGGCAGAAAGGACAGAAAGACATCGTCCTGCGTTGGCACGACACGGCCGAGCACCGCCTTGACGTCGCTCAGCACATTGTGGTGGCTCAGCATCACGCCCTTGGGCTTGCCGGTGGTGCCGCTGGTGTAGACGATGGCGGCCATATCCTGCGCTTCTGGCGCCTGGTGGGTCTGTGATGGGGTGCTGTTGCCATCGGCCTCGGCCAGCCAGTCCTGCAGACGGACCAGGCGCGGCAGACCTTCGCTGCTGGCCAATACCGGGATCGCTGCTTGCTGCGGGTCATCGATCACCACGCAGCGCAGCGCGGGCAGCGGCGTGCCAGTCGCCACGATCTGCTCCCAGGTCTCCAGGCGGTTGATGAGCAGCAGCGAGGCGGCCGCATCGGCCAGGATAAAGGCGATATTGCCGGGGTTGTCATTGGCATGCAGCGGCACGGTGGCGCAGGCCTGGGCCATGCCGGCCTGGTCGATACAGATGGCGTGCACGCTGTGCGTCAGCAAGGTGGCAATGCGTGCGCCTCGCGCCAGCTGCAGGCCTTGCAGCGCCTGGCCCCAGCGTGCGACCTGGGCCTGCATATCGGCCCAGCTGAACGATTGCCAGGCATCCGTTGCGCTATCAAACCAGCGGTAGGCTTCGCGCTCAGGGCTGTGGTTGCAGCGGTAGGCAAACAGCGCGGGCAGGGTGGTCAGGGCGCTAAGCTCAGGGGCCAGCGGCGCTGGAAGTTGGGCGTTCATATCTCTGTCGTTCTCCTCGGGTGTCATCATCGCATTGGCGCGCCGTGGTTTGGGCCATGTGCGGGCCGGATGGCCTGCGGGCTTGCTGCGATTTGCAACGAGGCGATTGTCTGCAGCGCGCGGCGGCAGACGCCGAAATTTGGAAGCGTATGCGATTTTTATACCTCAGGGGTATCAATATTTGATACTTCTATCGCGTGCAGAGCTTGGAATGCGCTCGTACAGGCACGGTGCAGCGGTCGCCGTTCAGCGGCTGCTGGATGGCGCTGCCCGCTGGCCTCCGCTGCTGGCAGATGCGGCATCCGGCGCCTGCTGTGACTGGTCTGCAGCGCCGGTACTGCCCGCAGAATCGGCCTGGGGCACGCCACCGAGCAGGTAGTGCAGGCACAGGGCCAGCAGTGCTGCGCCAGCGGCCCACCAGCAGGGGTACCAGCGCGCGGCGTCGCTGTAGCCGTCGGGGTTGCTATCCCGGCGGGCGTTGGCGCCTTCGCGTGGATCGCAGGCCAGGTCAAAGCGCGGGTCATGGGCGGGCCCAGGCTGCGGCTGCTCGGGCAGGCTGGGGTCGGCCCGGGCCAGCTCGGCATCGTCGATCAGTGGCGCGCGCTCCCATTGCTCCAGCGCGCGGCGTGCGGCGGCCCAGTCGGCATCGTCCACCAGCAGACGCACCAGGCTGCCGGCGGGCAGCTCGCCGATCGCGCCTTGCAAATGCTCGCCACTGACAAAGCTGGTGATGCCGTGCTGGCGCAGCACGTCTTGCAGAACATGGGCTTGTACGGCACTGGCCGGTTCATAAACAGTGCGCATCTTGGGTCTCCTGTTGCGGCTAGGGATCCTCTGCAAAATCCTCGCCCAATGGGATGGACGCGGATCGCCCGAGTCCGCGTCTACACCACGGCAGGGAGTTTTGCAGAGGGTCTCTTGGTCATGCAAATACTATAGCGTCTGTTGCTTTGTGGCTATGGCGGCATGACCTGCATCAAGCAAAAGTAGGCCGATCGGCAACCGGCCTGGTGGGCTGCGCGCTTTCCCTAGTCAGGGTGGGCAAAGCGGGTGGTATGTTGGTGCCTGGGGCGGTTTTTTTGGCCGCATTCAGAACCCGTTTTTGGAACAGGAGACTTTGGATGATGCACCCTGCTTGGCGTTTTCGTCTCTCCCCCCTCTGGCTGGCCGCTGGCCTGGCTGCTGGCAGTGGCATGGCCCAGGCCGCTTGCCTCGATGACGCCCAGGTCGCGCAGTGGCTGCAGGCCTATGAGGCCAAGCAGCCCGTGCCTTCGGCCGCCGCGATGACCGAGGCCGATGGCAAATGCAGCCGCAACAAGCTCAACGCCGCCTGGCTGGCCCAGGGCAAAAAGCCCATTGGCTACAAGGCGGGGCTGACCAGCGCGGCGATGCAAAAGCGCTTTCAAACCGACAAGCCGGTATGGGGTGTGCTCTACGAGGGCGCGCTGCTGCCCAACCGCAGCACCGTGCCTGCCGCCTTTGGCGCGCGCCCGATGTTTGAGGCGGATATGCTGGTGCGCGTCTCCAGCAGTGCCATCAACCGCGCGACTACGCCGCTGCAGGTGCTCAACAACATCGACCGCATCGTTCCCTTTATCGAGTTGCCCGACCTGGTCGTGGAGAACCCCGCACAGCTCGATGGCGCGGCCGTCGAGGCGATGAATGTAGGCGCGCGCATGGGCGTGATGGGCAACGCCATGCCCGTGCCACAGTTTCGCGCCGAGCGCTATGCGCTGTTGAATGCACTGCAGAGCATGCAGGTCGATATCACCGACCAGAGCGGCGCGCGGCTGGGTGGCGGGCGCGGCGGCGACCTGATGGGCCAGCCGCTCAATGCCGTGGTCTGGCTCGCGCAAGCCCTGCAGGCCGAAGGCCAGCGCCTCAAGGTGGGCGACTGGATCAGCCTGGGTTCGTACTCGGCCTTGATGCCGCCCCAACCCGGGCAGCAGATCCGCGTGGATTACAAGGGCCTGGTCGGGGCGCAGCCGGTAGAGTTGCGCTTTGAGTAACCAAGCTCGGCATCAGGCCTATGCGAAGGAAGGCTCTGCCAAGTTGGCAGGGCCTTTTTTCCTCGGGATGCTCTGCAAAACCCTCGCCAAGCGGGATGGACGCGGATCGGGATGAGCAGCAACGCGTCTTTTGCAGTCAATAGCGAGCTATTGACAAGGAGGACAACGTAGCGGATCGCCCGAGCCCGCGTTCAGACCACGGCAGGGAGTTTTGCAGAGGGTCCCTAGGTGACCGACATGCCCCGTTGTGAATGGGCAATGGCTGATAATCAGCCGGCCCTGTCCCCCAATTGCGCCCATGCCGGCTGGCTGGGCAACGATGTATGTCTGACGCCTCACCCCGCTCCAAAGCCCATCTCCCCGCCGAATTGTCCATGCCTGCCGATGTGATCGCCGAGCTGACTCCCACGATGCGCAGCGTGGTTGAGCGCATGGCCCGCGCCCAGCACACCCCCATGTGGGAGATGACGGTGCAAGAGGCGCGCCAGGCCTACGGCATTGGCGCCGGGGTGCTGGAGATTGCCAAGCCCGCACTCGCACGCGTTGAGGACTTGCACATTCCGGCGCGCGATGGTTTTCAGATCCCGGCGCGGCTCTACGCCGCCAGCTGTGACCCGCTGCAGCCGGTGTTACTCTTTACCCATGGCGGGGGCTTTACGATCGGCAGCGTGGACACGCATGACACGCTGTGCCGCGAGCTGGCCCACCTGGCTGGCTGCATGGTCGTCTCGGTGGACTACCGCCTGGCGCCCGAGCACCGCTTTCCGACTGCCAGCAATGATGCCTGGGATGCCTTGCAGTGGCTGGCGGCCGAAGGCATGGCGCTGGGGGCCGATACCGGCCGCCTGGCCGTGGGCGGCGACAGCGCAGGCGGCACCTTGGCGGCAGTCAATGCGATTCTCGCGCGCGATGCCGGTATCGACCTGGCCTTGCAGCTGCTGATCTACCCCGGTTGCGCGGCGCACCAGGATACGCCCTCGCATGCGCGCTACAGCCAGGGGCCCATTCTGACCAAGCCGATGATCAGCTGGATGTTCAGCAACTACCTGCGCACGCTGACCGACCGCGACGACTGGCGCTTTGCGCCCTTGCTGGCGCCGGATCTGCGCGGCCTCGCGCCTGCCAGCATCCATCTGGCTCAATGCGATTCACTGGTCGATGAGGGCGTGATGTATGCCGAGCGCCTGCGTGCTGCCGGTGTCGACGTGGACCTGCACACCTATGCCGGCGTGGCGCATGAATTTGTCAAGATGGGCCGCGCGCTCAAGGAAGCGCGGGCCTGCCATGCGCAGATGGCCCAGGCGCTGCGTGCGGCCTTTGACTGAGCGCGGCCCTGCTGCCGAACCGCCTCTAGATTGACCATATTGTGAGTACAGAAAAGACCATGAGCACCTCTTCCCAGACCCTGTTTGACACCCCCGCCCGCAGCCTGGCCGATTTCCGCTGCCGCAGCCGCCAGCGCGTGCGCTGGTCCGAGGTCGATCTGCAGAAAGTGGTCTTCAACGCCCATTACCTGAGCTATGTGGATATTGCCATGTCCGAATACTGGCGCCAGCTGGCCGTGCCTTACGAGGAGGGCATGCAGCGCCTGGGCGGCGAGCTGTTCCTGCGCGCCTCGCAGCTGGAGTTCCATGCCTCGGCACGCCTGGACGATGTGATCGACATCGGCCTGCGCGTGGCCAAGCTGGGCAATACCTCGGTGCAGTACGAGGCGGCGATCTACTGCGCTGGCACTTTGCTGGCCACGGCCACCATGGTCTATGTGTTTGCCGACAGCGCCCAGCAGCCCCAGCCGCTGCCCGAGGCCTACCGCCGCATGGTGCAGCGCTTTGAAGCGGGCGAAGAGATGGTGGAACTGAAGACCGGCAGCTGGAATGTACTGGGCCAGGAGGCGATGCGCCTGCGCATGCAGGTCTTTGTGCGCGAGCAGGGCATTCCTGCCGAGATCGAGGCCGATGCCTTTGATGTGAGTGCGCTGCATGCGGTCGCGCTCAACGGCCTGGGCATGTGCGTGGCCACCGGCCGCATGCTGCCCAGCGCGCAGGAAGAAAACCGGGCCGATGCGATGCGCATTGGCCGCATGGCCGTCGCCAAGCCGCTGCGCGGTGGCAGTCTGGGCCGCCAGGTGCTCGATGCCTTGGTCGATGCCGCTGCGCGCCAGGGCAAGCGGCAGGTGGAGCTGCATGCGCAGCGCACAGCGGAGAACTTCTACCGCCGCGCTGGCTTCAGCGTTGTGGGCGAGCCCTATGAGGAAGCAGGCATTGCCCATATCTCGATGCAAAAAACGCTGCGCTGATCAATGGCGGGCCGCTTGTCTTGCCAATGGGGCTATGCAGCGGTTTGATAACTTGACCAATAAAAAGCCGGGTCTGGTTTCCCAGACCCGGCAAGTGTGATGGTCAAGATGCGCTTGAGTAGTTGTTCCGTCATGCTTGCAGGGGCTGCTTGAACGGCTCCTGCTTGCAAAGTCCCGCAATTTTAGCAAATTGCAGCGCAAATGCCATAAAAATTCTGTAACGGCTGCCGGGGGGCCTTTTTTGACTGAGAAATTGTCGTATTTGTGATGAAGCAGACAGTTACCACTGTCGTGGGACATCACAAATAGGCGATCAGATGTCTTCCTTGAGCGTATAGGGCAGGCTCAGTAGCTGCAAGGCCGCGCCGGTGCTGCTGCCCAGGTGCAACGGCTCGCTGGCGGCCGTAATCTGCATCGATACCAGGGCCTCAAAGCCCGATGCGCTGGCAGCGGCCTGCACCACGGTGCCCACCGGCTGGCTGTCGTCGCTGGCGGCAAAGACCTCCTGGCCCGGCTGGGGCTGCGCGGCCGAGGCGAGCCGGTACATGCGGCGCTTGAGCGTGCCGCGGAACTGGCTGCGTGCGACGACCTCCTGGCCGGGGTAGCAGCCTTTTTTGAAGCTCACGCCATCGACCGATTCAAAGTTCAGCATCTGGGGCACAAAGGCATCGACCACCGGCGTGGTGATCAGCGGCACGCCCGCCTGCACCATCGACAGCTGCCAAGCCTGCGGCGCAATGGCCGGGCTGCCTGAGATTTGCGTGGGCAGGGCGCTGGCGGCGGGGGCGGCGAGCAGTGCGCGGCTCTCGCCTTCGGCGGCATAGAGGCGCACCATCGACGCATCGCCCAGCGCCAGCACCTGCCAGGGCGCCAGGCTGCGGGCCTCGGCGGGCACAGCATCACCGGCCAGGCCCAGCAGTTGCACGGCCTCGGTCGCGTCGCTCAGCTTGCACTTGGCGCGCAGCACAAACATCGACAGACGCTTGAGCGTGGCGGGCAGCACATCGCGGCTGGTGATGAGCCAGAACTCGTCTGCGCTGCGTTTGATCACGATAAAGCTGGCCTGCATGCGGCCCTTGGCCGACAGAAAAGCCGCCAGCCGTGCCTGGCCCACGGGCAGCAACTGCACATCATGGCTGAGCTGGCCCTGCAAGAAGCTGGCGGCATCGGCGCCCTCGGCGCGGATCACGCCCAAATGCTGGAGCGAAAGGTGTCCCTGTAATGCTTGAGTCATGGGGTGAATTATGATGCTCGCTCCATTGCACGGAGGCGGTAGGGTTGTGAAGCGTTTATTCAAGTTGATTGTTGTGCTGGCACTGGCCGCTGCCGGTGCGGGCTATGTCTGGCTGAACCAGCCACTGGTCCTGGGCAAAGGCGGCGCCACCGTGGAGCTGGAGATTGAGCCGGGCACCTCGCCGCGTGCCGTCGCCCAGGCGGTGCGGGCCGTGGGAATCGAGGTGAACCCCGATCTGCTGTACTGGTGGTTCCGCCTCTCGGGCCAGGACCGCAAGATCCGCGCGGGCAACTACGAGATACCCGCCGGCACGTCGCCGCGCAGCCTGCTGGCGCGCCTGGTGCGCGGTGAAGACAGCCAGCGCGTGCTGACCATTGTCGAAGGCTGGAACCTGCGCCAGATGCGTGCGGCCATGGCCAGGGAAGAGCACCTGCGCCACGACACGGCAGCGATGACGCCCGAAGAGATCATGGCAGCGCTGGGCCGGCCCGATATGCCGGCCGAAGGCCGGTTTTTCCCCGACACCTATGCATTTTCCAAGGGCAGCAGCGACCTGGCCTTGATGCGCCGCGCGATGCTGGCGATGGACAAGCGGCTCGAAGCGGTCTGGTCGCTCAACCCCTCGGACAGCCCGCTCAAGAGCCCGCAGGATTTGCTGACGCTGGCCAGCATTGTTGAGAAGGAAACCGGTAAGGCAGAGGACCGGGCGATGGTGGCGGGGGTTTTCATCAACCGCCTGCGCATCGGCATGCTGCTGCAGACGGACCCGACCGTCATCTACGGCCTGGGTGAAAAATTCGATGGCAATCTGCGCAAGCGCGACCTGCAGACCGATACGCCCTGGAACACCTATACCCGCGCTGGCTTGCCACCCACACCGATCGCCATGCCCGGCAAGGCCTCGCTGATGGCCGCCATCCAGCCTGAGAACACCAAGGCGCTGTACTTTGTCGCCAAGGGCGATGGCAGCAGCCATTTCAGCCAGAGCCTGGACGAGCACAACCGTGCGGTAAACACCTATATCCGCGGCAAGTAGTCGCGGGCACTGGCGAAAGCCGGACTGTTGAGCAAAGCCAGCCATAGCGCTGGCTTTTTCGTTTCAGCGCGGGCAGGGGGGCCGGCGTGTTATGGGCTGCCGCTGCCCAACGCCTCGGTGTAGAACGCGTAGCGCCCCCGGCCCTGCTGCTTGGCCTGGTAGAGCGCCCTGTCGGCCTTGCGCAGCAGGCCGTCCGGGTCTTGCGTGTCAGAGGGCTGGGTCAACAGGGCAATACCCACGGACACGCCGATGCTGACGCGCTGGCCTTCGATCACATAGTCGGCGCTGAGCTTGTCGATCACCCGCTGGGCCAGGCTGGCAGCGGCTTGCGCCGAGGAGGCGTTTTGCACGATGCAAAATTCGTCACCGCCCATGCGCACCACCAGGTCGGTGTCGCGCAGCAGCTCACGCAAGCGCTCGGCCACCGCGCACAACAGCGCGTCGCCAGTGGCGTGGCCGAGGGTGTCATTGACCTGTTTGAAGCGGTCCAGGTCCAGATACAGCAAGGCGCCTGCGGTGCCGCCCGGCGAGCAGATCGGCTTTTGCAGCAGACTGCGGTTGGGCAGGCCGGTGAGCGGGTCATGCAGCGCCAGGTAGGCGACCTCGGCCTGCGCACGCTTGCGGTCATCCACATCTTCGAGCACGCCCAGCCATTCGCTGATGCGCTGCTGCTCGTCCACAATGGCGGCGCCCCGGGCGCGCATCCAGCGCCAGGCGCCGTCCTGGGTGCGCAGGCGCAACTCCACATCCAAGGTGTGGCGGGGGTCCGTCAACAGCGGCACCGCCTGGTTTTGCAGCTGCGCGGCGTCCTCGGGGTGCACATGGCGCAGCCAGCCCAGCTGCAGCGCCTGCGCATCGGGCGTGCCACCCAGGGCCTGCCAACCGACGATGGACAGCGCGCGGCCTTTGGCATCGAGGCTCCACTGCACCGACGCACCGGCATGGGCCAGGGTGCGCGCGCGCTGCTCGCTGGCGGCCAGCGCAGCGGCTGCCTGCTTTTGCGCAGCCAAGGTCGACTCGATGCGCGCGCGTGCGCGGCTGAGGCTCTGGCGCAGGATCTCGTACTCCTGCACCACCAGCACCTGGCCGCCACCGGTGGCCGCGGCATAGGAGGCGCCGGTGCGCGTGCTGATGGTCAGCTGGCGGATGGGGCGCAGCAACTGGCGTGAGACCCAGGCGCACAGCAGGCCCGCAATGGCCAGCGCAAAAAGGCTGGCCAGCACGATATGGGTGACCGGTGTTTGCCAGCGGGCGTTGAAGGCTTCCAGTGGCTCACCGGCCACCACCACCCAGCCGGGCGTCTTGGGCAGCTGGTAGAAGCTGAAGATCACCTGGCCGCCATCGGCCCGCAGGGCCTCGAAGCTGCCCCGGTTGGCACCCACGGCCTGCAGCCTGGCCCAGTCGGGCACGGTGGTGCCGATAAAGCGCTCGGCCTGGGCCGAGCGCGCCAGTATCCGGCCCTCGCCATCGGTGATGGCTATCAGCACACTGTCGCTGGCCTGGCTGGGCGCGATGCTCACCATCTCAGCCGGTGGTGTGGTCAGCACCAGCACCTGGGGCGATGCAGCGCCCAGGGGCACGGCCATCGCCACTGCGGCCTGGCCGTCCTGGAAAAAAAGCTGTGAAAAAGCCGGCGCACTGCTGCGCAGCGCCTCCTGGGCCAGTGCCAGCTGCACGGGCAGCAACGCAGGCGCTGCCGTCGAGGCCATGTCCGCTTGGGTCTGGCCGGGGCGCAGCAGCACCAGGCTGCTGGGCGCGGCCATGCCGGTCAGCCGCAGCCAGCGGTCCAGCGTGCGGGGCGATGAGAAGTCGCCGTCCGCCGCAAAGGACTGCAGCATGCCGGCGCGGTTGAGCAGATCAGACTCGGCCGCCTGGCCCAGGTTGCTGGTGATGTCCAGCATGCGGTTGAGGCTGCTGTCTCGGTAGGACTGGGCCACATGCTGCACCGTGTAGATGCCCGCGGCCAAGATGGGCAGCGCTGCTGCCAGCATCAGCAGCACCAGGTAGGTGCTCAGCGAGCGCGCACCGGCCACCATGGGCTCCAAGGCAGGGCCATTGGTGTCCATTCCTTCAGCGGGCAAAAGGGTCTGGGCAGATGATGCGGGCATGGGTGGGGCTGGACCCTTTCCCACGGCGCTGGGCCGGAGGCGGACACGGGTGCAGCTGGGGGCTGGAAAGAGGCCGACTGGATTATCGGGGGTGGTCCGGGGCTTTTTCAGCGCCAGCGAGTGACTCTGACAATTGTTATAGGAGTGGTTTGCCTCTGCCTCAGCAGCCTCACGAGGGCGATGCCGGGTCTGTCACTTATTCACAACGGTCCAAGCCAAGTCAAGCCCAGTTGGAGGCCAGCATGGCCAAGCCCGCCAGGGTCAGCAGGCCCAGCACCACGCGCTTGAAGGCCACATCGCTGATGCGTTCATACAGGCGCGCTCCCCACAGCGAGGGCAGCACCATGGCCGGCAGCGCCACCGCCAGCTGCGGCAGCATGCGCTGGCTCACCAGCCCGGTGGCCACATAGCTGGCAAAGGTGACGGCCAGCATCGTGAGGTTGAAGTTCTGGATCACCTGGCGCTGGGTGTCGCGCGCCATGCCGGTGATCTGGCACCACAGGGTGGGCACCACGCCCGAAAAACCACCCAGCGCCGCCATGGCCCCACCGGCCAGCCCCGCCAGCCCATTGGCCAGCGCACGCCCAGGGCCTCGGCTGAGCCGCCCCGATGCGATGCCGCCCAGCCGGTGGGAGAAGGCCATCAGCGGGCAAAAGATGACCAGCAGCGCGCCCAGCACGGTCTTGAACAGCTGGGCATCGAGCATGGGCAATAGCTTCAATCCCAGCGGCAGGCCGCACAGCCCACCCAGCACAAACGGCCACAGCATGCGCCCGTCAAAGCCGCGCCGCACCTTGAGCGCCTGGATGATCTGCCCGCACAGGCCGCCAAACACCGCCAGCACCGCCGCGAGCGCGGGCTCCAGGGTCCAGGCCCACAGGGCCATGGCCGTCATGCTGTAGCCAAAGCCCGAGAGGCCCTGCACAAAGCCGGCGAGCGCTGCGCCCATGGCGATGACGAGGATGCTGTCCATGCCGAGAAGTCTCCGCGCTCGGGTGCAGTCCCGGGCTGATTTTTGCTGATGGAGGAAGAGGCGTAAAAAAGCGACCCGGTGGGTCGCTTCGGAAGAAGCCCGAGGGCTATCTTAAGACTTAAGCTGAGGTGCCGTAGCTGTCCAGCGGCACGCAGCTGCAAAACAGGTTGCGGTCGCCATAGACGTTGTCGACGCGGCCCACGGGGCTCCAGTACTTGGCGCGGCGCAGCGCAGGCACGGGGTAGGCGGCGGCTTCACGGCTGTAGCTGTGGCTCCATTCGCTCGCCAGCAAGGTCTCGGCGGTGTGGGGCGCGTTCTTGAGCAGGTTGTCATCCTGCGCGGCACGGCCCGCTTCAATGTCGGCGATCTCGCCACGGATGGCGATCATCGCTGCGATGAAACGGTCCAGCTCGTACAGGCTCTCGCTCTCGGTGGGCTCGACCATCAAGGTGTTGGGCACCGGGAACGACAGGGTCGGCGCGTGGAAGCCGTAGTCGATCAGGCGCTTGGCGACGTCCTCGGCCATCACGCCGCAGCTGTCCTTGAAGTGGCGCAGATCCAGAATGCATTCATGGGCCACATGGCCGTGCTCACCGGCGTACAGCGTTGGGAAGTGGGCTTCGAGGCGCTTGCTGATGTAGTTGGCGTTCAGAATCGCCGTCTCGGTGGCGCGCTTGAGGCCGGCCTCGCCCATCATGCGGATGTACATCCAGCTGATCGGCAGCACGGCGGCATTGCCCAGCGGCGCGGCGCTCACGGCGCCCACCTTGCCAGGGACACCCGCCGTGGCATGGCCGGGCAGGAAGGGCACCAGGTCTTCGACCACGCAGACGGGGCCGACGCCGGGGCCGCCACCGCCGTGGGGGATGCAGAAGGTCTTGTGCAGGTTCAGGTGGCTGACATCGCCGCCAAACTCGCCCGGTGCGGCCAGGCCGACCTGGGCGTTCATGTTGGCGCCATCCACATAGACGCGGCCGCCATGGCTGTGCACCAGCTGGCACAGCTCCTTCACCTGGGTCTCGAACACGCCGTGCGTGCTGGGGTAGGTGATCATGATGCAGGCCAGGTTGGCGCTGTGCTTTTCGCAGGCCAGTTGCAGGTCCGCCATGTCCACATTGCCGTTCTCATCGCACTTGGTGACCACCACCTGCAGGCCCACCATCTGCGCGCTGGCCGGGTTGGTGCCGTGGGCGCTGCTGGGGATCAGGCAGATATTGCGGTGCGCCTGGCCCTTGGAGGCGTGGTAGGCCTTGATGGCCAGCAGGCCGGCGTACTCGCCTTGCGAGCCGGCATTGGGCTGCAGGCTGATGCCGGCGTAGCCGGTGGCCTGGCACAGCCATTCGCGCAGCTGGGCATCGAGCAGCGCATAGCCTTGCAGTTGCTCGGCCGGTGCAAACGGGTGCATGTTGGCAAACTCGGGCCAGGTGATGGGGATCATCTCGCTGGTCGCGTTGAGCTTCATCGTGCAGCTGCCCAGCGGGATCATGCTGCGGTCGAGCGCCAGGTCCTTGTCCGACAGGCTGCGGATGTAGCGCAGCATCGCGGTTTCGGAATGGTGGGTGTTGAAGACCGGGTGGGTCAGGTAGGCGCTCGTGCGCTGCAGGCCTTCGGGGATCAGCGAGGTGCTGCCTTCGTCCATCGCCTCGATATTGGGCAGGGGCTGGCCGGGCTGGGCGAAGATGCTCCAGATCAGTTCCACATCGGCGCGGCTGGAGGTTTCATCCAGGCTGATGCACAGGTACTCGCCCCAGGCCTTGCGCAGGTTGGCGCCCTGGGCCAGCGCGCGCGCCAGGATGGCGTCGGTGGCGTCCTTGGTGTGCAGCGACAGGGTGTCGAAAGCGCTGTCATGGTGCCGGGCGCTGAAGCCCAGCGCCGCCAGGCCACGGCTCAAGATGGCGGTGAGGCGCGCCACGCGCTGGGCAATGCGCTTGAGGCCGGCCGGGCCGTGGTAGACCGCGTACATGCTGGCGATCACCGCCGGCAGCACCTGGGCGGTGCAGATGTTGGAGGTGGCTTTTTCGCGGCGGATGTGCTGCTCGCGCGTTTGCAGCGCCAGGCGGTAGGCCGGGTTGCCATGCACATCGACGCTGACGCCGACCAGGCGGCCTGGCAGCGAGCGCTTGTAGTCGTCGCGGCAGGCCATGAAGGCGGCGTGCGGGCCGCCGGCGCCCATGGGCATGCCAAAGCGCTGGCTGTTGCCCACGACGATGTCGGCACCCCATTCACCAGGCGGGGTGATCAGCGTCAGCGCCAGCAGGTCGGTGGCCACAATCGCGGCAGCCTGCTTGGCGTGGATGGCATCAACGTCGGCCTTCCAGTCGACGATCCAGCCGCTCGAGGCCGGGTACTGGATGACGGCGGCAAAGAGCTCACCGGCCAGCGCAGATTCCCATTCGTCCTTGCTGTTGGCCACCAGCACTTCCAGGCCCAGCGGCTGGGCGCGCGTCTGGATGACCTCGATGGTCTGGGGATGCAGATCGCCTGCCAGCACGATGCGGTTGCTCTTGGACTTGACCGAGCGCTTGGCCAGGGTCATGGCCTCGGCAGCGGCCGTGGCTTCGTCGAGCATCGAGGCGTTGGCGATGGGCATGCCGGTCAGGTCGCAGACCATGGTCTGGAAGTTGACCAGTGCTTCCATGCGGCCTTGCGAGATTTCGGCCTGGTAGGGGGTGTAGGCGGTGTACCAGGCGGGGTTCTCCAGGATGTTGCGCAAAATCACGCCCGGCGTGAAGGTGCCGTAGTAGCCCTGGCCGATAAAGCTCTTGAGCACCTGGTTCTTGCTGGCCAGGGCCTTGAGCTCGGCCAGCGCGTCCGCTTCGGTCACGGGCTCGGGCAGCTCCATGGGCTTGCTGCGCACGATGGAGGCGGGCAACACCTTGTCGATCAGCGCATCGAGCGAGGGCAGGCCCAGTGCTGCCAGCATGCTGGCCTCGTCGGCGCTGCCGGGGCCAATGTGGCGGGCGATGAATTCACTGGCGTTTTCCAGCGCGGCGAGGGGCTCTTTGGAGGGCATCAGCATGGTCCGAAGCGGTGTAGTGGGAGAGGGTGATGGCTGGCGCCGTATCAAAGAGCGCGGGCAGCGAGGAAAAAAGTGGGTCAGCCCGAGGGCTGGCCTGCTGGTGGCCTGCAAAATGTTCAGTGGCAGACCAGCAGCATGGCCAGGTCGTCAGGCGTTGGCGGCGAAGTCGTTGTAGGCGGTCTCGTCGAGCAGCGCGTCGAGCTGGGACACATCGCTCAGCTTGACCTTGAAGAACCAGCCGCTGTTGAGCGGGTCGGAGTTGGCAAGCGAAGGGTCATTGCGCAGTGCTTCGTTGACTTCGACGATCTCGCCGGTCACGGGCATGAAGACGTCGGCAGCGGCCTTGACGGACTCGACCACACCGGCCACATCGCCCTGGTTGAACGAGGCGCCGACTTCCGGCAGGTCGACAAACACCACATCGCCCAGCGCGTCTTGCGCATGGACGGTGATGCCGACGATGGCGGCGTTGGTGTCGGCGCTGTTGATCCATTCGTGGTCGCGGGAGAACTTGATCGTCATAGGAATACTCCAGTTTTGTAGGCGTGAATTGTGCTCGGGCGGGTGCAGAAAGCCGCACCCAGCAGCTACTTTAGCCGCGGAAATAGCGGGGAGGGACAAAAGGCATGGCTGCCACCTCGACCGGGACGGGTTTGCCGCGCACCATCGCATGCAGCTGGGTGCCGATGGCTGCGAGGGCTGGCTCCACATAGGCCATCGCAATGGGCTTGTCGATGGTCGGGGCCAGCAGGCCGCTGGTGGTCACACCCACGACCTGGCCAGCCAGGCTGCGAATCTCGACCTGCTCGCGCACGGGGATGCGTTCTTGCGCGACCAGGCCGACGCGCTTGCGCGTCAAGGTGGCCGGGTTGTCGATCTGGGCGAGCACCTTGTCAGCACCGGGAAAGCCGCCTGC
Organism: Comamonas sp. 23; assembly: GCF_049601575.1. Classification (NCBI taxonomy): domain Bacteria; kingdom Pseudomonadati; phylum Pseudomonadota; class Betaproteobacteria; order Burkholderiales; family Comamonadaceae; genus Comamonas; species Comamonas sp. 23. The sequence goes on from NZ_CP187127.1 coordinate 2,333,146, forward strand.
GCGGGCACCGCCCGTGCGGCGCACTTTCTGGATCGCCCAGTTGAGGCCGGCTTCGGGTGGGGTGGTGGTGGCATCGAGGTCGCTGCCGTAGAGGCACAGGCCCGCTTCCAGGCGCAGCGAGTTGCGCGCGCCCAGGCCAATGGGCTGCACCTCGGGCTGGGCCAGCAGCTTGCGCGCCAGCGCCTCGGCCTCATGGCCGGCCACCGAAATCTCGAAACCGTCCTCGCCGGTGTAGCCGCTGCGGGTGATAAAGCAGGCAATGCCGTCCACGTCGAAGTCGCCACCGGTCATGAACACCGGTTGCTCGACGCCGGGCGCCAGACGGGCGAGGGCCGTGGCCGCCTGGGGGCCTTGCAGCGCCAGCAGGCCCTGGTCGGGCAGTGGCAGCACCTGGCAGCGCTGGCCGATGCGTTCGCGGATCAGCGCCATATCTGCCACCTTGCAGGCGCCGTTGACGATGACGAACAGCTCTTGCTCCGAGACACGAAAGAACATCAGGTCATCGACAATGCCGCCTTCGTCATTGAGCAGCAGGCCGTAGCGCTGCTTGCCAATGGCCAGGTCGATCACATCGACAGGCACCAGGGTCTCGAAGGCAGCGGCCGCGTCGGGGCCGATCAGGCGCAGCTGGCCCATGTGCGAGACATCAAACAGGCCCGCTGCCGCGCGGGTGTGCTTGTGCTCGGCGATCAGGCCTTGCGGGTACTGCACGGGCATGGAATAGCCGGCAAAGGGCACCATGCGGGCACCCAGCTCGATATGCAGGGCGTTCAAAGGGGTGGACAGCAGGGCGGATGCGTTGGCGGACATGGACTCTCCAGGGCAAATAACAGGGCATGCAGCCGTTGCCGGTTGCACGCTGTTTGCCCTGCTGTCCGCTTTACCTGAGAGATTCACCCGCCGCTTTGAGGCCTGGGGGCTTGCTCCTTCGGTGGATGGCGTCCAGGCGCCATCTCTCTCCAGCTGGGAACGCCGGCAGGCTCATGCTGCGCGGCGGGCGCCAGTCCTTTTGCCTGAGCGTTCAGCAGCTGCATCTGCAGTAGCCTGCGCCTTCGGCGGCCGCGCTGCGCGTTGGGAACCAACGGGGGCGACTCTCTCCTGACTGCCGCGATTCTAGCGGGAACTGACCGCCCGTGCCTGTAAAAGGCTGCGCCAACCCACAAAAAAGCCACCGGCAGGCGGTGGCTCAGCGTTGGCAGCAAGCCCGATCAGCGGTAGACCAGATCGCGCAGCCCCAGCGATATGCCCGGCACATAGGTGATCACCATCAGGCACAGCAAGATCACCGCGACAAAGGGCAGCAGGTGTTTGATGATCTGGTCCAGCGATATGCGGGCTACGGTGCAGGCGGCAAACAGGTTGACGCCAAAGGGCGGCGTGATCATGCCCAGCGCCAGGTTGACGACCATGATGAGGCCGAAATGCACCGGATCAATGCCAAAGTGCATGGCCACGGGCGCCAGAATCGGCGCCAGCACGATGATGGCCGCGCTGGTCTCGATGAACATGCCGATGATGAACAGCGCCGCGTTCACGCCCAGCAGGAACATGGCCGGGCTTTGCAGCACTTCTTCGAGCCAGTGGCCAATCGCATCGGGCACGCCTGCACGGGTGATCAAAAAGGCGAACAGGCCGGCATTGGCGATGATGAACATGATGATCGACGAGGAGATGGCCGATTTGCGAAGAATCGCGTACAGGTCCCGGATCTTGATCTCGCGGTAGATCAGCACGCCCACGACCAATGCATAAAACACGGCCACAGCCGACGCCTCGGTAGGGGTAAAGACGCCGCCATAGATGCCGCCCAGGATGATCACCGGCATCAACAGCGCCCAGCCTGCCTGCAACAAGGCCTTGCCAAAGCCCAGCCGGCCTTCGCCATCGGTCTTGCCCCAGCCCTTATATTTGCAGTAGGCCCAGACAAAGAACATCAATGCGGCGCTGATCAGCAGGCCCGGGCCAAAGCCGGCGATGAACAGCTCACCAATGGACACCTCGGCGCTCACGCCATAGAGAATCATCGGAATGGAGGGCGGGATGATCACGCCCAGCTCGGCGCTGGTGGCCTGCAGTGCGGCCGCATAACTCTTGGGGTAGCCGTGCTTGATCAGCGCCGGGATCAGGATCGCGCCAATCGCAAAGGTGGTCGCGACCGAGGAGCCCGAGACCGCTGCAAAGATCATGCAGGTGAGCACGCAGGTCATCGGCAGGCCACCCTGGACGCCGCCGACAATGCTCTTGGCAAATTCCACGAGGCGGCGCGAGATGCCACCGGTCTCCATCAGGTTGCCAGCCAGAATGAAAAAGGGAATCGCGGCGAGCGGGAATTTGTTGATCGCGCCAAACATCTCCTTGACCGAGATGAGCATGTTGGCATTGCTGGCCTGGATGCCCAGCACGGAGGCCAGGCCGATCGACACGGCGACGGAGACAGTGAGCGCAAAGCACAGCACCATCGTGGAAAGCATCACGGCGGTCATTGCGCGTTCTCCAGTTCGGTATTTTGGGGTTCAAGCAGGTTGCCGATGACGCCGAGCACGGCAAACAGCGCGCCGACGGGCACAGCCAGGTAGGCCCAGAACATGGACAGCGATTCGAGCCCGGCCATGGTCTGCACGCCGCCGCGGCGGGCATAGTCCCAGCCCCACCAGATCAGCACGGCCAGCAGCGCCAGCGTGGCGATGCAGACAAAACCACTCAGGAGGCGGCGCATTGCCGGCGGTGCCCAGCGCTTTAAAACGTCCACACTGACCATCGCGCCTTGGCGGAAGGCCATCGGGATCGCGAGAAACACCATCCAGATCAGGCTGAAGCGGATCAGCACCTCGGTCCATTCGGCGGGCTCTTCGAGCACAAAGCGGGTGATGATCTGGAACATGCCCAGCGTGGATGCGATGGCCAGCATCAGGCAGGCGCCAGCCATGGCGATGCCCGATGTCCAGCGCTCGAAAGCAAGAAAAGCGTTTTTCATGGTGACCGGGGTGGGCAGGCGCATCAAGAGCCGCCTGGCGCCACCGTCCTTGCGCGAGTTGACACAGCAACTGCTGGCGCCTGGCCGGCGTCAGCAGCGATGGGGTACCAAAGGAGGAGCTGCGCCGGAAAGGTGCAAGCACCTTTCCTGGCGCAGGGCTTATTGGAAGTTGCGGATGCGGTCGAGGTTGGCCTTGCCGAACTGCTTTTCGAAGTCGGCATTGGTCTTGGTCAAGGTGGCGACAAACTTGGCTTTGTCGACGTTTTCGACCACCTGCATGCCCTTGGCGCGCAGCTCGGCCACGCCATTGGTGTCGTCCTGGTCCACACGGGCACGGTTGGCCTTGGTGGCAGCCTGGGCGGCCTGCACAAAAGCGGTCTTGTCGTCTGCGCTCAGCTTGTCGTAGGCGGCCTTGTTCATCACCAGGATGCAGGGCGAGTAGACGTGGCCGGTCAGGCTCAGGTGCTTTTGCACCTGGTCAAACTTGGCCGAGGTGATGACGGGCAGCGGGTTCTCCTGGCCATCAACCGTGCCCTGCTGCAGCGCGGTGAACACCTCGGGGAAGGCCATCGGCGTGGTGATGATGCCCAGCGCCTTGTAGGCCTGGATGTGGACCGGGTTCTCCATCGTGCGCATCTTCAGGCCCTTGGTGTCATCGGGGCTGTTGATGGCGCGCTTGGAGTTGGTCATGTGGCGGAAACCGTTCTCCGCCCAGGCCAGGGCCTTGAAACCCTTGCTGTCGAACTTGGCCAGCAGCTCGTTGCCGATGGGGCCATCGAGCACCGCGCGTGCATGGGCCTTGTCGCGGAACAGGAAGGGCACATCGAGAATCTTGGTCTCCGGCACAAAGTTGGGGACTGGACCGCTGGAGCTGAAGGCCAGCTCCTGGGTGCCCAGCTGCACCGCTTCGATCGACTCGCGCTCGCCACCCAGCGCGCCGTTGTAGAAAGTCTGGATTTTGTAGCGGCCGCCAGTGCGCTGCTCCACCTCTTTGGCAAAGGTGTCGATGGCCACGCCCTGGTGCGAGTTCTGGGCCACCGAGATGCTGATGCGCATGGTTGTCTGCGCCAAAACAGGGCCTGCGGCCATCAGACCCATTGCTAACCCCATACCCCAGGCCAATTTCTTCATCTGCATGACGTGTCTCCCCGGCTGTGCCGAATGGTTTTGTAGGCGCCTGCGGATGCCCGCATGCGCTTTGCATTGTGGGCAAGACGGGGCCATTCGGTATTGGGGTTTTTATGATGTCAGGCAGGCGGGCTTTTCTGTTTTCTGCAGCTTTCTATCTAAGTATTTGATAAATAAATAATGTTGATGAGTAAGGCTGCAAGCAAATGTCGCCGCCTCTGTCACCGTGTGGACAGAGTGCTGGGTCTCCATCCCATCTCCCGCCACCCTGCCAGGGCATTGTGTTTGGCAGATGGGCACCCGTCAGTCTGTGTGCGGGTTCAAGGGTTGAGCGCCTGCAGGCGCTCGGCGGTGCCCACATCCACCCAGCGCCCGTCATAGCGGCTGGCGCTGCAGCGGCCCGCCTGCATCGCAGCGCGCAGCTGCTGCACCAGCGGCATCTTGGTGCCCTGCGGATTGCCCGCAGGGATATCGCAGTAGGGCGCGCTGAACAGGGTTTTTTTCAGCAGCGCGACCGAGCAGTAGGTCAGGCGCGGGCGCGGGTCGTCAGCGGCAGGGTTCTGGGCCCGGCCCTCGGCCGTCAGCACAAAGTCGCCCTTGGGGTGGTGGGACGCATTGGGCACCAGCCAGAGGTGGGCCAGGTCATCGCTGTGCGCAAAGCGCTGGCGCAGGGCCTCGTCAAACGGAAAGCCGGGGATAAACACATCGCCCGAGACCAGCCAGAAGGCATCGTCGAGCAGCGGCAGCGCGCGGCTGATGCCGCCGCTGGTCTCGATGCCGCCACCAAAATCCAGGTCCTCGCGGGAGTAGGCAATCTGCAGCTGCGCGCTGCCCAACTGGGCAAGGGCGGGCGCCGCGGGCCAGGCATCTGCCACCTGCTGGCCCAGCCAGCCGGTGTTGATCACCAGGCGCTGCACGCCGGCGCGGGCGAGCTGCTCCATGCTGTACTGCATCAGCGGTTTGCCTTGTACGGGGAGCAGGGGCTTGGGCGTATGGTCGGTCAGCGGGCGCATGCGCTCGCCACGGCCTGCGGCCAGCACCATGGCCTGGGCGCGAAAATCAAGAGGAAATGACATGGGTGATGGAGGCAAAGGGGTCGGGCGTCCAAGTGGAGAGAACCGTGCTCAACCTTTCCAGGTGAAGGGAAACTTCAGCTGTTTGAAAAAGCCATTGGGCACATAGTCGCCGAGCACGCCGTAATCTGTGGGCCAGACTTTATCGCTCTTGACGGCGGTGCCAAACATATAGTCCAGAAAGGCGAAATGGGCGGCGTAGTTCTTGTCCAGCGCCTCGGCATCCTGGCTGTGGTGCCAGTGGTGGAAGTTGGGCGTGACGATGATATAGCGCAGCGGGCCCAGCCGCACACTGACATTGGCGTGGTTGAACACCGCCTGGAAGCCGACGATGATGATGTAGGCATCGATCACTTCCTTGCTGAAGCCCAGCACATAGATGGGCGCGAGCACCAGGGTGCGGGTGATCAGCAGCTCCAGAATGTGCTGGCGCGAGCCGGCCAGCCAGTCCATGCTCTTGACGCTGTGGTGCACCGCGTGGATGCGCCAGAGCAAGGGCACCTCATGGTAGGCGCGGTGCGTCCAGTACTGCACCAGATCAGCGACGAGAATGATCAAAAACAGCGCAACCCAGAAGTTCAGATTGGCGACCCAGCCCCGGATGCCGTCATGGGCGGCCCAGCCAAAGAACTGGTGCACCATCAGGTTGGTGGCCAGCAGCACAAAGCCGACCACCATGTGGTTGACCAGAAAGTGGTGAAAGTCGGTTTGCCACTCGGGGCGGAAGACCGGTTGGTTCTTGCGCAGCGCAAACAGCTTTTCGATAAAGATGAAGATCAGCGCGCTGCCCAGCAGGTCGAGAATGAACCAGTCCAGGCCGATATAGGGTGTGTTGGTGGCAAAGCTGCCTACGGGCACCTTGTGGCCGCCCAAGAGCGCTGACAGCACCACCAGGCCAAAGGCCGAGGCGGCCAGCCAGCGCACCCGGCCCAGCACGATCAGTGCGACCGACAGGCCCCCGGCAATCACCATGCTCCAAAACAGCAGCTGGCGCATCACATCGACGTTGTAGCTGCGGCGCAGCTCAGGTGTGGTGAGGTACTGCGGAAAGTGAAAGGCCAGCACACCCAAAAAGCACAGGGCCGCCAAGATCAGCGCAATGACGCCGGCCACCATGCCCTGGCCCGCGCGCAAGGCGCCATGGCTTTCAGACAGTTCGTTGAGTCGCTTAAACATAGGTGCTTATTGACCGGTCGTATGCGCTGATCTCCAAACTCTTAGGCGCATCCAGGGCGGTCTGTTGTCGTTGTTCCAGGGCGCCACTATGCCATGGCGCAGGCGCCGGGCGCGCAGGGAAACGGGCGCACAAATGCAATAGTTTTGTTACATAAGACGCGAGCGAGGGAGTCTCTGCATCACCGCTTGCCAAGCGGCATGGATGCGGATCGGGATGAGCCGCTAGGTGTGAACTGTCAAGAGGTTGTTTGCAGATTTGAGCCTGGCCATCGGGGTAATTCGACCAATGCCGCTGTGAGGCCTGTGCCAGTTGTAGTAATGCTGCCAGCGATGTAAGGCTTGTGTTCGCTCAGCTGAATTCTGGTATGTCCAACCATAGGCCCACTCGCGCAGCGCCGATTGGATGAATCGCTCGGCCTTGCCGTTGGTCTGTGGCCGGTACGGCCTGGTGAACTTGTGCTGCACGCCCAAGGCGTTGCAGGCCGCAGCGAACTCCCTTGAGCGGAATGCCGCACCGTTGTCGGTCAGCAGGCGTTTGATGCTCACTCCAAGCCCCGCGTAGTACGCCACGGCGTTGCGCAGAAAGGCGACGGCTTGCGGCGTTTTCTCGTCCGGATGCATAGCGGTAAAGGCAATGCGTGCGTGGTCGTCAATGGCCACGAACAGTGTCTCCCATCCCGCACCATCGACCGAATCGCGCCGATTGCCTGTGACGCGGTGGCTGGGCCGAACGATGCGCCCGAGCTTCTTGGTATCGATGTGCAGCATGTCTCCAGGCGCATCGTGCTCATAGCGAACCACGGGCTCGGACGGCTGCAGATCGCTGAGTCGAGACAGGCCCGCACGGGCCAATACCCGGCTCACGGTGGACGCCGAGACGCCTGCGTAGCTGGCAATGCGCGACTGCAGCATGCGGCGTTTGCGTAGCTCAACAATGAGTAAGGCCTTGGACTCGCAGATGGCTTTGGGAGAGCAAATGGGCCTGGAGGAAGCATCGGCCAGGGCTGCTTCGCCGCCCGAGAGGTAGCGGCCCAGCCACTTGCGAGCGGTCTGTGCGGTGACGCCTTGAAGGGCTCCGGCCTGAGAGGCATCCAGGCCTTGCAAGGTCATCTGTTTGACCATCTCCAGTCTCCGGGCAAAGGTAAGTCGGGCATGCTTATGAGTGTTCATCCGGTTGGCTGTCCTGAGTGGGTTGGGTGTTTGGCGACTTCCAGTCTCTCAAATCCAACCCGGATGAACACCGGATACAACCTATTGAACCTTCACAGCTAGGCGTCGTTTGACGGCGCGCCGCAGCTATTGCCGAGGACGACAACGCAGCGGATCGCCCGAGACGGCGTTTAGGCCACGGCAGGAAGTGGAGCGGAGGGTCCGTGAGGGCCCCGCAATGCAACAACCCCCATGGCAGCGGTAACTGCCTGGGGGCTGGTGGAGAGAGGGGCTGCCGGTAAGCAGGCTCTGCCAGAAAGAGACTTCGGTAAAAGTGTTTCGATGCAGAAAGTATGCAGGCCGGTAAGGCAAAAAATATTTTGTTTTTCTGGGTTGCTCGTCTTAATATAGAAAAATATTCTAAATTTATGGCTGGTGCAGAAAATCATGCTTCTCGATACGTTGGACCGAAAAATTCTTCGCCAGCTGCAACTCAACAGCCGCGCCAGCCTGCAAGACATTGGCCAGGCGGTGGGCTTGAGCGCCTCGCCCTGCTGGGGACGCATCAAGAAGATGGAAGAGGCCGGCGTGATCCAGGGCTATTCGGTGCGCTTGTCGCCCCAGGCGCTGGGCCTGGGCGATACGGTGCTGGTGATGGTCACCCTCGACAGCCACAGCGACAACACTCTGGAAAAGTTTGGCGAGCTGCTGGCCACCATCCCCGAGGTGGTGGAGGCGCACCTGGTCTCGGGCGAGTACGACTACCTGCTGCGCGTGGTCGTCAAGGACACCCGCGACTATGAGCGCCTGCTGCGCGAGAAGCTCTACAAGATCAAGGGCATACGCCACAGCCAGTCAAGCTTTGTGCTGCGCACGCTCAAGCACGCGGATTTGCCGCTGGGGGTGTAGCGAGCCTCCTGCATCGCAAACCCGGTGCGCATAAAAAAGCCAACTTGCAGGAGTTGGCTTTTTGCTGGGCAGGTAGCGGGGTGCTTGCCCCGGCCTATAGGGAAGGGGGAGGGCAGCAAACTGGAACTGGTGGGCTTGCTTACTTGGTCAGGATCAGCTTGCCCAGCTTGGTGGTCTGCAAACGGTAGATGGCGCCGTTGTGCACGATGGATACCGCTTTGGCGCCTTGGAGCAGCTCACTGCTCTCCAGCGCGGCCGATTGCGTGGCATGGCCTTGGGACGCGCTGGCACTCTTGCTGGCAGCGGCAAGCGGGGTGGCGGGTAGGGCGATGGTTTGCATGGCAGTGCTCACAGGGATAAAACTGAAGCAAATGATAACGATTCGTATTCGTGAAGTCCAGTGTTTATTTGAAATTTGCCATGGTAAAAGGCAAAAAGCCACGGTCGCGGCGTTGGCGACGTGGCGGGGGCAGGCTTGTGCGGCCTGAAGGCGCGGATGGAGGCGCGAATCCCGGCGCGAATCCGGGCGCTTGTCGAGGCACCTATCAGGGTGCCGCCAGGCATGAAGATGCGTCAACAGGCGCTCAGGTTGGCTGCACACCCGCATCGGCCAGCAGCTTTTTCCAGATCGGTAGCTCACGCTGCCAGTCGTCCTGAAAGCGCGCCGGGCTGTCATCGGTCAAGGGCACAAAGCCGGCCACCAGTACGCGGGCATTGACCTCGCGCGTTTGCAGTGCCTTGCGCACCTGGGCGCCCAACTGTTCGACCACGGGCGCCGGTGTGCCGCCAGTGGCCGCAATGCCCAGCCAGCCGGAGATCGTGAACGCGTCTTCCTTGTGGCCTTGCTCGGCAAAGGTGGGCACATCGGGCAGCGCGGGCACGCGGTTGGGGCCGGTGAAGCTGATGGCGCGCAGCTTGCCGCTGTCGATATGCTGCTTGAGCGAGAGGATGCTGCCGATGCCCATCATCAGCTGGCCGCCCACGAGGTCTTGCACCATCGGCGCCTCGCCCTTGTAGGCGATGTGGCTCATGTCGGCGCCCGTCATGTTGCTCAGACTCGCCAGCACCAGATGGCCTTGCGAGCCAATGCCATAGCTGCCGTAGGAGAGTTTGCCCTTGTTGGCGCTGATGTAGGCGATGAGCTCTTGCAGATTGCGCACGGGCAGCTGGCTGTTGGTCACCAGCACAATCGGTGCCCAGCAGATGCGCACCACCGGCACCATGTCCTTTTGCGGGTCGTAGGAGATCTTTTTGAACATGAACTGGTTCGACAGCATCGTGCTGGTCGTCCCCAGGGTCAGCGTATGGCCATCGGCCGCTGCCTTGGCCACGGCATCACAGGCGAGCAGGCCCGCCGCGCCGGGGCGGTTGTCGACGATGGCCGGTTGGCCCAATTGCTGGCCCAGCCGGTCGCTGACGCTGCGCGCCAGCACATCGGTGGCGCCACCTGGGGCAAACGGCACGATCACGCGCAGGGGCTTGGTCGGGAAGCTGGCCTTGTCGCTGGCTGCGCGCGCGACCGTGGCGAACGGCAGGCCACTGGCAGCGGCTGCGCTGGCCAGCGCCAGGCGCAGCATCTGGCGCCGGCGCAAAGGTTTTGGGAACAGGGATGGCTGGGTGCGGGACGTCTGCATCAATCGGTGTCTCCTCAATCTAGTGATAGTTGGGGGAGGCGCTGGTGATGGTCGGTTTGCCCGCCGCTGCTTCGGCCAGTACAGGTCGCCACGGCGCTTGTCCTGCGGTCCAGTTTAGGCAGGGCAAGCGGGCTGCTGGCGTCGCTTGGGCGTCACTGCGGGTAAACCTGATCCGGTCTGCATCCGCCATGAAAAAAGGGCTCCTGCTGGAGCCCTTGCCGGGAAGGTGGGCAGTTTACTCGCCCACCTGGTCGGTGATAAAGCCGATTTTCTTCAAGTTGCTGCGCTGGGCAGCGGCCATGGCCTGGGCCACTTTCTCGTACTTCACATCACGGGCACCGCGGATGTGCAGCTCGGGCTGGGGCTCCTTGCGGGCCTCGGCCTGCATATTGGATTCCAGCTCGGCGTCGGTCACGGCCTTGCCGTTCCAGTTGTACGTGCCATCGGGCAGGATGGCCAGCTGGATGGTGTCGGGCTTGGCGTCTTCCGGCGTGTTGACGGCACGCGGCAGGTCGATGTTGACCGAGTGCTTCATCACCGGCACGGTGATGATGAAGATGATGAGCAGCACCAACATGACGTCGACCAAGGGCGTCATGTTGATCTCGTTCATGACCTCATCGGCATCGTCTTGCGTTCCAAAAGCCATGATCAGGCACCTTTCTTGAGCGGCGTGACCACGGCGCCGGGCTTGCTGGAGTCCACATTCAGGCGGGTGCCGGTCACGAAGAAGGCATGCAGGTCATGGGCAAAGCTGTTGAGGCGGTTGAGCACCGACTTGTTGCCACGCACCAGTGCGTTGTAGCCCAGCACGGCAGGGATGGCCACAGCCAGACCCAGTGCGGTCATGATCAGCGCTTCACCGATTGGGCCGGCGACCTTGTCGATCGAGGACTGGCCCGACATGCCGATGGCCACCAGCGCGTGGTAGATGCCCCAGACGGTGCCGAACAGGCCGATGAAGGGGGCGGTGGAGCCCACCGATGCGAGCACGGCCAGACCCGATTGGGCGCGCGCGGTGAACTCGTCGATGCCATTGCGCAGGCAGCGCGTGATCCAGTCGCTGACGTCCAGCGAGTCATGCAGGTGCTCGGCCGTCTTGCGGTGGTGGGCGGTGGCTTCGCGGCCTTCGATGGCCAACTGGCGGAACGGGTTGTCGCCTTGTTCGCCCAGCTTGCTCAGGCCGGCTGCGAAGTCAGCGCTGTGCCAGAAGTCCTGGGCATTGCGGGCGTACTTCTTGAAACGCATGATATCGAGCGCCTTGATGACGATCACGATCCAGGAAGCGAGAGACATGGCCACCAGAATGACGGCGACCGTCTTGGTCACGAAATCTCCCTGAGCCCAGACGTGGGCGATGCCGAATTGCGAGTCCATAACTGATCCTATTTCCGTTCGATTTAATTGAGTTCCCACTTGATGGGCACGTTGACCCACATGGGCCGGGGAGTTCCGTTGGAGGTGCCTGCCTTGAAGCGCCATTTGCGCACCGTGTCCATGGCGGCCTGGTCCAGGCGGTCATAGCCGCTGGACTGCTTGAGCTGCAGCTCCTGGGGCTTGCCTTCTTCGTCGATGTAGGCGCGCACGATGGTGGTCCCGGTCTCGCCCATACGGCGGCTGATGGCCGGGTACTGCGGAGCGGGGTTGTTCAGGTAGGCGGCATTGCTCGATGGCAGCTGGATCACCGGTGGCGGTGGAGGCGCTGGCGGTGCGGGCGGAGCCGGTGGAGGAGACGGCGGAGCGGGCGGCGGTGCCTCGATGGGCGGTGCCGGTGGCTGGGCCTCGGTGGTGCCGGTCACTGCATTGGGTGCAGGCGTCGGATCCTTGATCGCCTGGGGCTTGGGCGCAGGTTTGGGGACGGGCTTGGGCGTGGGCTTTGGCGGCGGCTTCGGTGCGGGCGGCGGCGGCTTGGGGGTCGGAGGAGGGGGCGGCGCAACCACCGGCATCGGCTCGGGCGCAATCAGCTGCACCATGACCGGTTCGGGCTTGGGCATCTCGATGGCTGCACTTTTGAGCAGGCCCGCCTGCAAGGCCCAAAGACCTGCGACGTGCGCTGCCAGCACCGAACCCGTAACCACGATATTGCGCCCCATTTTTTTGGAGGGGCTGTAAGGGTCTGGTGAGAGCATAAGGGCAATAAAAAATGCTGCAGCCTGAAGCCGCAGCACGGCATATCAATGCGTTGGTGGCTTATTTCTGAAAGACCCACCAGAGAGAGGCAGCGACCAGAATCAGGCTACCGAGGACAGCGGCGAAGAGTTCCATGCTTTGCTTTCCATGATGGTGGTGGCAAGCTGGACCGGGTGCACTGCGGCTTCATTGCGCAAGGCGGCAACCGGACGGGACGCGCTGCATTGCTCGACCACATCGCGGGCACAACCTTCGCAGCAGCCGCATTGCAGTCCAACACCCAGTTCGAACTGGATCTCATCGAACGACATCCCCGCATGCGCGTGGCGAGCAATCTCTTTGTCCGAGACTCGGCGGCAAACACAAACGATCATGGTCAGATAAGCAGCGTGGTGGCTGGCTAGTGAATAACTGATGGGGATTATAAATAAGAATTTGTCGCATTCGCAATAAACTCCTGAGCGCAATAGGGGTGCTGTGGCCCATAGGTAGGCGATAGCCTGTGTATCTGGACCAGATTGTGAGTATTTATTGTTATGAATCAATAGTCTGTGCCATCCGCTGTTGGAAGCATGCTTACACAAAAAATAGCGGGCCTTGGCGGCTTCACACAGATCTGCCAGGCCGCGACAGCGGGCGAAGAGCGGTTGAATGCTGCATGAGGAGGGCGAATGCGGGCAGAAAAGGCTCCTATCGCTGCCCGAGGAAATGTCCCTTTGCGCGCTTTGCACGGCCCTTGCCATCCATCCATAAAGGCCACGGCGCCATGGCGCAGCGCTTGGGAGGTCACTGCCTGTGAAGAAAAGGCGTAAAAAAACCAGCATGGCGGATGCTGGTTTCTGGTCTGCAGCGCAAAGGAGTGCGCTGAGGAAAGTCGGCAGGACTTACTTGACGTGCTTGCCGATCAGGCCAGCCATCTCGAACATCGACACCTGGGGCTTGCCAAACACCTTCTTGAGCTTGTCATCGGCGTTGATCATGCGCTTGTTGGCGGCGTCTTGCAGGTTGTGGGCCTTGATGTAGACCCACAGCTTGCTGATGATTTCCGTGCGTGGCAGCGGAGCGGTGCCCACAACGGCGCCCAGTTCTGGGCTTGGGGTCAGCGGCTTCATGAAGGCTGCGTTGGGGGTGCGCTTCTTTGCAGGCGCTGCGGTCTTAGATGCGGTTGCCATGTTTTGGTTTCCTTGTGTCAATATCTCTATCGCCAGCCAGAGTTTCCCTCCGCTGGTTACGGCCATGCTAACGGCAAAAAAACCGCTTTCCAAGGGAGCGGCGCATTTTTTTGCCTCGAAATGTTGCTTGTTTTAGCTTTGCTAACCTTTGTTGATGGATCAAAGCTATCAACGAGCAGCTTAGGGCGTTGATTCTTGTCAGATTGGGGCCTGTTCCCCTCGGAGCATGGTACTGGCTCCCAAGGCGGTGTCAATCGGGGTCGCGTTGCAAAACTGTCTTCCCTCTGCCACGCTGGGGCACCGGCAAGGTCGTCAGCGCCAGGCTGGAGACGGCAATGGCAAAGGCCAGCATCTGTAAGCCGCTCAGGGTTTCGCCCAGAAACACCACGCCCACCAGTGCAGTCGACAGCGGCAGCATCACCGTGAACACCGCGCTTTGCGAGGCAGGAACGACCTGCAGCCCGGTCATCCACAGCCAGACAGTGACCATGCAGGCGGCCAACGCATAGCCGACCAGCAGCAGCCAGGTGGCGCCACCCACCTGGGCAAACTCAAAATGCCAGGCCAGGTACAGGCCAAAAGGCAGGGTCAGCACAAAGCCCCAGAGGTTGATGAGCGCCGCAATGCGCTTGGGGCTCAAGCTGCTGGTGAGCTTTTTGCCGATGACCGCATAGCAGGCCTCACAGAACACGGCGCCCACCAACAGCCATTGCCCCAGCCAGTGCTTGCTCGGGTCTGTCTCGGTGACAGCGCCTGCAGCCGCGCCCGCGTGTGCGCTGGCGCCAGGCTTGGCAAAGGCCAGCAGCGCAATGCCCAGCACGGCCAGGCTGATGGCGATCATCACCCGCCCGCTGATGCGCTCCTTGAGCACCAGCCAGCTGAGCAGCGCAATGGCTGCCGGGATCGTCGCCATCGTGACACTGGCGGTGACCGCACTGGTCATCGACACGCCAGTGATCATGCACAGCGTAAAGAGGAAGTTGCCAAAAAAGGATTCGAGAAACAGCAGCCCCTTGGCCTTGGCGGGCAATGGCGCCTCTTTGGCCGGGCGTTTGAGCCAGCCCAGCATGGCCACCCCGCCAATGCCAAAACGCAGCCAGGCCAGCAGCAAGACCGGAAAAGTGGCGGCCAGCGGCTTGGAGAGCGCGACATAGGCGCCCACCAGCGACATGCTGAGTGCCAAATACAGATAGGCCAGAGGCTTGCTATGGATGCGCATGGTTGCAAAGACTAAAAGGGGAGCGGGGCGATCGGGGCAGGCGGCGCCAGGCGCAAGCAAGCTGTCATATCCGCTTTGCACAATGGGCTATGCGCATCATGCCGCAATTGGCCAGCCTCTGGCAGGCAGCGCTGCTGCAGCCTGGACAGCAGTGGTTCTGAAAACGGATTCTCATATTATGAAATATGCTGATATTGCAGTGCGTCAATATTTCTCAATACGAGAAATTGCATTTCTCAATGCGAAATAGTATTAATAGGATGTTGATTTTTAACGATTAAAAATAAGTCTTATATAAGACATAAGACAAAAATATGCGGCGAGGCAGGCGTACAGTTAAGGCCATGGACAGACGGTATCTGTCCACCGGTTTTCGATCCGTTAGTTCCACCCACTTGACCACAGGAGTCCCCCATGTCTCAGAAACTGAACCAGCAACTCAGCCGCGAACAGCAAATTGCCGCCCTTGAATTGGATTGGGCGCAGAACCCCCGCTGGAAGGGCGTCAAGCGCGGCTACTCGGCTGCTGACGTGGTGCGCCTGCGCGGCAGCGTGCAGCCGGAGTACACCTTGGCCCAGCGCGGCGCCCAGGTGCTGTGGGACAAGATCAATGGCGGGGCCAAGAAGGGGTATGTGAATGCCTTCGGCGCCATCACCGCAGGCCAGGCGATGCAGCAGGCCAAGGCGGGGCTGGAAGCGGTGTACCTCTCGGGCTGGCAGGTGGCAGCGGACGGCAACACCTCGGAGACCATGTACCCCGACCAGTCGCTCTACGCCTATGACTCGGTGCCCACCATGGTGCGCCGCATCAACAACACCTTCAAGCGCGCTGACGAGATCCAGTGGGCCAAGGGCGTGAACCCGGGCGACAAGGAGTTCATCGACTACTTCCTGCCGATCGTGGCCGATGCCGAAGCGGGCTTTGGCGGCGTGCTCAATGCCTTTGAGCTGATGAAGAACATGATTGCCTCGGGCGCTGCCGGCGTGCACTTTGAAGACCAGCTCGCTGCCGTCAAGAAGTGCGGCCACATGGGCGGCAAGGTGCTGGTGCCCACGCATGAAGCCTGCGAGAAGCTGATTGCCGCGCGTTTTGCGGCCGACGTGATGGGTGTGCCCACGATTGTGCTGGCCCGCACCGATGCCGAAGCGGCCAACCTGATCACCAGCGACCACGACGCCAACGACAAGCCCTTCTTGGTGGGCGAGCGCACGCAAGAAGGTTTTTACCGCGTCAAGAACGGTTTGGAGCAAGCGATCAGCCGTGGCGTGGCCTACGCGCCGTATGCCGATCTGGTGTGGTGCGAAACCGGCACGCCGGACCTGGGCTTTGCCCGCGAATTTGCCCAGGCCGTGCATGCCGCCAGCCCCGGCAAGCTGCTGAGCTACAACTGCTCGCCATCGTTCAACTGGAAGAAGAACCTCGACGACGCGACGATTGCCAAGTTCCAGGACGAGCTGGCAGCGCTGGGCTACAAGTACCAGTTCATCACCTTGGCTGGTATCCACAGCAACTGGTACAACACCTTCAAGTTCGCCCACGCCTATGCCCGTGGCGAAGGCATGAAGCACTATGTGGAGATGATCCAGGAGCCCGAATTCGCTGCCCGCGAGCAAGGCTACACCTTTGTCTCGCACCAGCAGGAAGTGGGCGCAGGCTACTTCGACGATGTGACCACGGTGATCCAGGGCGGGTCGTCCAGCGTCAAGGCGCTGACCGGCTCGACCGAAGAAGAGCAGTTCCACTGATCTGCGACGTCTGCATGCGCTGCAGGCGAGACGGCCTGCAGGCGCAGCAGATGCAGCAAGGCGGCACCAGGGGTGCCGCCTTTTCTTTGGCTTTTCATCCCAGAGCTGAGGCGCTGCGCAGCAGCACTGCCAGATAATCGCTGCTTGCGCATTTGCACCGCTTATCGATCACTGCCATGTCCACTACTGCCGCTGGCACCTCTGCCACGCCCGCCGAACCCGCCGCTCCCAAGATCTCCATCATCCACTGGCCCGCCAAGACCCTGGTCAATCCCGTGATCGGCAAGCCCAGCCGCCCGATCAGCGGCGATACCGAGTACCAGACCATGAATGTGTTCGAGGGCCTGGGCGGCAAGGTGAGTTCGGGCACCTGGCAGTCCAGTGCGGGCCACTTCAGCTCCAATGTGCAGGGCTATATCGAGTTTTGCGTCATTGTCGAAGGCGACTGCCGCCTCGTCGACCCCGATGGCACCGTGCACCGTTTTGGCGTGGGCGACCATTTCATCATGCCCGAGGGCTGGACCGGCCACTGGGAGGTGGACAGCTTTGTGAAGAAGGTCTATCTGGTGGCCGAGGCCTAAGAACCTGTTCAAAGTCTCTACGCAGCCGCGTTGGAGTGCAATCGGGATGAGTTCGAAGGGCTGGTTCGCAGCTTGCACCGGGGTGCAAGCAAGGGCCAGCGCGAAGAAATCGCCCGATTTCACTCCAACCCACAGGGACAGTGGCTTTGCGCTGCCCGGGAAGGGGCGCCCGGCTAGGGAGCGGTCTGCGTCGTTGCAAATCCTCGCAATAGCTGGGCTATTGCTGCGGTATTGCGCGGCTGGGCGCCCCCCTCGCATCCGATCTCGCAAAGACACTGTCGCGGCGCGAGGAGACTTTGAACAGGTTCTAAGAGCGCCGCTCTCGCGCCGCATCCAGACGATAAAAAACCGCTGTGGCCTGGGCAGGCACACAGCGGTTTTTGCTGAATGGAAGGATTCCGCTGGGGGAATTACTTCTTGTCGTTGCCCAGCTGGGGCAGCGCGTGGCTGCCGCTGGCGGTCAGCAGGCCGGTCTGGGTGTAGATGGCCAGCTTGTCGCGGGTGTCCATCAGGTCCAGGTTGCGCATGGTCAGCTGGCCAATGCGGTCGGCGGGGCTGAATGGCGCGTCTTCCACCTTTTCCATCGACAGGCGCTCGGGCTTGTAGGTCAGGTTGGCCGATTCGGTGTTCAAGAGCGAGTAGTCATTGCCACGGCGCAGTTCCAGCGTCACGGTGCCGGTGATGGCACGGGCCACCCAGCGCTGGGCGGTTTCGCGCAGCATGATGGCCTGTGGGTCAAACCAGCGGCCTTGGTAGAGCAGACGGCCCAGGCGCAGACCGTTGATGCGGTACTGCTCGATGGTGTCTTCGTTGTGGATGCCGGTGACCAGGCGCTCGTAGGCGATGTGCAGCAGCGCCATGCCGGGGGCTTCGTAGATGCCGCGGCTCTTGGCTTCGATGATGCGGTTCTCGATCTGGTCGCTCATGCCCAGGCCGTGGCGGCCGCCGATGCGGTTGGCTTCCAGGAAGAAGGCGACCGGGTCTTCGATGCGCTGGCCGTTCAGGGCCACAGGGCGGCCTTCTTCAAAGGTGACGGAGACTTCCTCGGCCTTTACGTCGACCTCGGGCTTCCAGAACGCGACGCCCATGATGGGGTTGACGATGCGGATGCCGCTGTTCAAGAACTCCAGGTCCTTGGCTTCGTGGGTGGCCCCCAGCATGTTGGAGTCGGTCGAGTAGGCCTTCTCCGCGCTCATCTTGTAGCCAAAACCTTCCTTGGTCATGAAGGCGGACATCTCGGCGCGGCCGCCCAGCTCGTCGATGAAGGTCTGGTCCAGCCAGGGCTTGTAGATCTTCAGCGCAGGGTTGGTCAAGAGGCCGTAGCGGTAGAAACGCTCGATGTCATTGCCCTTGAAGGTCGAGCCATCGCCCCAGATGTTGACGTCGTCTTCCTTCATCGCGGCCACCAGCATGGTGCCGGTCACGGCGCGGCCCAGCGGCGTGGTGTTGAAGTAGGTGATACCGCCAGTGGAGATGTGGAAGGCGCCGGCCTGAATGGCGGCGATACCTTCGTTGGCCAACTGGCTGCGGCAGTCGATCAGGCGGGCCTTCTCGGCACCGTACTCCATGGCCTTGCGCGGGATCTCGTCGTAATCGGACTCATCGGGCTGGCCCAGGTTGGCCGTATAGGCGTAGGGCAGGGCGCCCTTGTTCTTCATCCAGCGCAGCGCTGCGCTGGTATCGAGGCCGCCGGAGAAGGCGATGCCGACCTTCTGGCCGACGGGAACATGTTGCAGGATGGTTTCCATGGTGTGGCTTTTCTCTAAAAACAGGCGCTGCTGCGATGCTGTCTGAGGATTCAGTGATGCGCCAGACAAGCGGCGTGCAGCGGGAGGCGTGCGCCAGCTGGCCCGGCGCAGGCCCCAAAAATCAGGCGTAGTGGCAGATGTAGTGGTAGGCCTCGGCCACGCGGATATCGAACTTGCTGTTGGCCGGAACGCTGAACTTGTCGCCAGGGCCGGACTTTTTCCATTCGTCGCTGCCGTCGAGCTTGTACTCGCAGGCGCCGGCAACGCATTCCATGATCTCGGCAGCGGCCGTGCCAAAGGTCAAGGTGGCTGCAAGCACCACACCGACCGATTGCTTGGTGCCGTCGGCCAGCTGGTAGCTGTGGCTGACGCACTTGCCATCAAAATAAACATTGGCCTTGGTGGTGAGGCGTACGCCGTCGATGCTCTCAGTGATCATGGAAGACAACAGGTAAAAGGAGGAAAACCGCCATTGTAGGCGAGGCCTTTGCCCGTCTCTGAAACATGGTGGGGCAGTTGAGCGGCAGGGCAGGCATAAAAAAGCAGCAGTGCGTCTGCACTGCTGCTGGCTGTCATGCCAGGATGCGTGGCATGGGGAGGCGCTTGGCGCTCCGATTTAACGCCAGTGGCCGCGGTGGCCGCCCCAGTAACCGCCCACGCCAATCTGCACCGAAGGCTGCAGCATGACGGGCGGCGGCGCATAGTACACAGGCGCCGGCGCGACATAGACCGGGGGCGGCGCCATATAGACGGGCTGTTGGTAGACCGGCTGGCTGCTGACGACAACGCCGGGCTCAGGTGCCGCGGGGGCATAGTCCTGTGGAGGAGAGTTGTCGTAGGCCGAAGCGGCAGGCTGCACGCTCAGCGGCAGCCATTCGCCCGGTGCCGTGGCCGTGCGCGTGCTGTAGCGGCGGCCGGCGTATTCATACTCCACGTTATAGCCATCGGGCTGGTTTTGCGTGGTGTACTGGTTGGCGCATTGCCGCACCGTCTGGTAGCTGGGGGTGCCGCCTTCGAGCTGGTTGCCGATGGCCGAGCCGGCAATGACACCGGCGCCGGTGGCTGCTGCGCGGCCAAACCCATGGCCAATGCCGTTGCCCAGCAAGCCACCGACAACGGCGCCAGTAATGGCGCCCACGCCGGAGGTGCGCTGGCCGGCATACACCTGCTGGTCATTGCAGACGGTTTGTGGCGTGTTGACCTGGCGGTAGGCCGGTGTGACCGACAGTACCCGGCCATAGGGCTGCTCGCCCGCAGGCAAGGGCGGCTGCGCGCCGGGGGCCTGCTGCGGCAAAAAGGGATCGGAAGAGGGTGAGTAATTTTGGGCCCAGACCGAGGGGCTGGCTGCCGCCAAGGTGGACAGCGCAGCCAGCACGATCAGGCGGGCTGAGAGCAGATGTGGCATGAATGCCTCCAAAAAAGCGATAAGTTGCTGGGTGCTCAACGCGCCAGTACAGAGTCTGGGCGACACGCTTTACACCGCCTGCACAAATATCTAAGACTGTGTGGGCGACATAAAGTTCAGCATGCCCCCATGCTGCCCCGGGCGTGTATCTGCACCATGTCGCAGCGTAAAGCGCCGGTCAACACCGCCCAGACATATCCGCAGAGGGCCCTCAGGCGATCTTGCTGCTCCAAACCGCCTCATCAAAGCCCACGGTGACGGAGCCATCGGCCCATTCGACAACCGGGCGCTTGATCACGCTGGGGTTCGCAATCATCAGCGCACTGGCGCTGTCGGCGTCTGTCACGGCTTGTTGTACCGTGGGGTCCAGCTTGCGCCAGGTGGTGCCTTGGCGGTTGACCAGCTTTTCCCAGCTGGCCTTGGCGATCCAGTCGGGCAGATGGCTGGCGGGCACACCCGCTTTCTTGAAATCATGGAATTGGTGGTCGACGCCCTGCGCCTCCAGCCAGGTACGGGCTTTTTTGACAGTGCTGCAGTTGGGGATGCCGTAGACGGCGATGGTGTGGTTACTCATGGGCAGCAATGATGACACAGCCGCAATTACGCGACAATCTGGCCCCATGCAAACCCGTTTCGATACCTTGGAGCAGTGGCTCTCCCACTGCGAGCAGATTCATCCCAAAACCATTGACATGGGGCTGACCCGCGTCAAGGCCGTGGCCGAGCGCCTGGCGTTGCGCTTTGCCTGCCCGGTGATCACGGTGGCGGGCACCAATGGCAAGGGCTCGACCTGCGCCATGCTGGAGGCTGTGGCGCTGGAAGCCGGCTACCGCCCCGGGGTGTTCACCTCGCCCCACCTGGTGCATTTTGAAGAGCGCTGCCGCGTGCATGGCGAGATTGTCTCTGCCGCCGATCTGTTGCCGCATTTCGAAGCGGTGGAAGCGGCCCGCCTGCAGGCGCCCGAGGTCTCGCTCAGCTATTTCGAGTTCACGACGCTGGCGATCCTGCGCCTGTTGAGCCAGGCCAGGCTGGATGTGGCGATCCTGGAAGTGGGGCTGGGTGGCCGGCTCGATGCCACCAACATCATCGACACGGACTGCGCGGTCATCACCAGCATCGACCTGGACCATATGGACCTGCTGGGTCCGGACCGTGAATCGATCGGCCGGGAAAAGGCCGGCATCATGCGCCCGGGCAAACCGGCTGTTGTCAGCGACCCGGTGCCGCCGCAAAGCGTGATCGACCACGCGCAGAGCATTGGCGCGGATCTGTGGCGCTTTGGCCGCGATTTCAACTACGAGGGCGACAAGCAGCAGTGGAGTTGGGCGGGGCGCGGCCGGCGCTATGCTGGCATGGCCTACCCGGCGCTGCGCGGTGCCAACCAGCTGGTCAATGCGTCTGGCGTGCTGGCCGCCTACGAGGCCCTGCGCCAGGTGCTGCCCGTCACGGCCCAGGCCGTGCGCAATGGGCTGGCGATGGTGGAGCTGCCCGGGCGCTTTCAGATCGTGCCCGGCCAGCCTGCGGTGGTGCTGGATGTCGCGCACAACCCCCATGCGATTGCCGCGCTGACGGCCAATCTGGATGCGATGGGCTACTTTCCAACCACCCATGCGGTCTTTGGAGCGATGCACGACAAGGACCTGACGCCGATGCTGCGCAAGCTGGGCCCCTTGGTGGACCGCTGGTATTTCTGCGACCTGCCCACGGACCGGGCCGAGAAGGCGGTGGACCTGCAGTCCAAATGGAATGCCGTGCACCTGCTGTCCGAGCAGCGGCGCGAAGTGGCTACAGCTTGTTACCCGGACCCGATGTCCGCATTCCAGGCGGCCGTCGAAGCGGCAGGGCCCGCTGATAGAATCGTCGTTTTCGGCTCGTTCTTTACGGTGGGCGGGGTGTTGAAGCACGGTGTGCCACGGCTCGATGCCAAGCACCTGAACTAAAAGCAGCCCCCCGATGGGGCCGCTCCCAGCGACCTGTTTTCAAGCTCCACCTCCAATCGTTCATGGCAATTTTCAATCTTCGATGGCCCGGTAAAAAGCAACAGGAAGCGGAGAGCCCGCGCGTGATTCGCGCGCCGCGCAGCAATCCCGCCGAGAGCGTGGATGCCATGCGCCGCCGCGCGCGCCACCGCCTGATCGGTGCCACCGTGCTGGTGCTGGCGGCCATCATCGGTTTTCCGATGCTGTTCGACACCCAGCCGCGCCCGGTGCCTGTCAATGCCTCGATTGAAATACCGGACCGCGAACGCGTGGCCGCCCTGGCCGTGCCGCCCGCGTCGAACGCCGCAGCGCCGCACGGCAGCCGTTCGGGCAATGACAATGGCCTGGATGCGGGCGAAGAGATTGTCGGCGCAAGAAGCAATGCAGCCAGTCCGGCCGCCACGGCACCGGTCGCCGCTGGCGCCAGCGCTGCTGCCTCAGCTGCTGCAGCAGCAACTGCTGCCGCCAGCAAACCCGCCGACAAGCCAACGGCCAAGCCCGAGCCCGCTGCGAAACCAGAACCCAAGCCCGAGTCCAAGCCGGCCCCCAAACCCGAACCTAAACCTGAACCCAAGCCTGAGGCCAAACCTGAGCCCAAACCGGAAGCCAAGCCCAAGGAAGAGCCCAAGCCCAAGCCGGCAGAACCGGCCAAGCCCAAGCGCGATGACGAGGCCGAGCGCGTGCGCGCGATGATGGAAGGCCGCACCGCCAGTGCGACTGCCGCAGCGCCTGCCGCTGCCCCCGCCGCCAAGCCGGCGGCCGCTGCCAGCCGCTATGCGATCCAGGTGGGTGCGTTTGCCGAAGAGAGCAAGGCGGCCGAGGTGCGTGCCAAGTTGCAGATGGCCGGTGTGCCCGCCTATACGCAGTCGGTCAAGACGGCCTCGGGCAACCGCATCCGTGTGCGGGTGGGGCCTTTCAACAGCAAGGAAGAGGCCGACAGTGCCGCAGCCAAGGTGCGCGCCCAGGGCCTGCCCGCTGCGCTGCTGCCGATGTAGGACTGACGCCGCAGCCATGTGCCTGAAGTTGTGACACCTATCTACCGCGCCTTGTCATCGCCATGCCCCCCTTGCCGGGCGCGGGCCTTGGCAGGCGCTCCCTGGCCCCTGCGGGCGGAGCTTTGACATGTCGGCGCTGGATTGGGTGTTTGTCGTGATCCTGGTGGGATCGGTGCTGATCGGCGCCTTGCGCGGTCTGGTGTTCGAGGTGCTGTCGCTGATCAGCTGGGTGCTGGCCTTTTTTGCGGCCCGCCTGTGGGGCGCTGAGGTCGGCATGTGGTTGCCGATGCAGGAGATGGACGAGGGTGTGCGGATCGCCGCAGGCCTTGTGATCGTCTTTGTTGTCGCCATCTTTGCCTTGGGTCTGGTGATTCGCATCATCGGCAAACTGGTTCAGATTGTGGGTTTGCGGCCTTTTGACCGCACGCTGGGCGCGCTTTTTGGCGCCTTGCGTGGGGTGTTACTACTTGTGTTGATCGCTCTGGTTTTTATGCTGACATCGATGCGGGAATCGCAAATCTGGAACACTTCAGTCTTCGCACCGCATCTGGTGTCGGCAGTGTCAGTGTTGCGGCCATGGATGCCGCAAGAAATGGGAAGACATTGGTCTTCGCTGGTGGACCAGCTCACCGAGGCTGGTTCACGCATCGCGGCAGAGCCGCGTTAACGTTTTTGGAACGCTCAATATGTGTGGAATCGTCGGAGTCGTCAGTAGCACGCCGGTCAATCAATTGATCTATGACGCGCTGTTGCTGCTGCAACACCGTGGACAGGATGCGGCAGGCATTGCAACCCAACAGGGTCGCAAGTTCTTCATGCACAAGGCCAAAGGCATGGTCAAGGATGTGTTCCGTACCCGCAATATGCGGGCTTTGCCGGGCAATGTCGGCCTGGGCCAGGTGCGCTACCCCACGGCAGGCAATGCCTACAGTGAAGAGGAAGCCCAGCCTTTCTACGTCAATGCGCCTTTTGGCATCGTGCTGGTGCACAACGGCAACCTGACCAATGCCGTGCAGCTGCGCAAGGAGCTGTTCTCCACCGACCACCGCCACACCAACACCGAGAGCGACTCGGAAGTGCTGCTCAACGTGTTCGCCCATGAGCTGGAACGCGCCACGCACGGTATCCCGCTGCAAAAGCAGGATGTCTTCAATGCGATCCGTGCGGTGCACAAGCGCGTGCAGGGCTCCTACGCGGTCATCGCACTGATCGCCGGCCACGGTGTGGTGGCATTCCGCGATCCAAACGGCATCCGTCCGCTGTGCATTGGCCGTGGTGCCGATGGTACGGTGATGGTGGCCAGCGAATCGGTGGCGCTCGAAGGCACGCTGCAGCAGCTCGAGCGCGATATTGCACCGGGCGAAGCGGTGTTCATCGGCGACGACGGCTCGCTCACGTTTGAGCAATGCGCCGAAAGCCCCAGCCTGCACCCCTGCATTTTTGAGTTTGTCTACCTGGCCCGCCCGGACTCGGTGCTCGATGGCATGTCGGTCTACCAGGCGCGCCTGAACCTGGGTGAATCGCTGGCCACGCGCGTGATCTCGATGGTGCCGCCCAACGAAATCGATGCGGTGATTCCGATCCCCGAATCGAGCCGCCCCAGCGCGATGCAACTGGCCCAGCTGCTGGGCAAGCCCTACCGCGAAGGCTTCGTCAAGAACCGCTATGTGGGCCGTACCTTCATCATGCCGGGCCAAGGCGCGCGCAAGAAATCGGTGCGCCAGAAGCTCAATGCCATCGGTAGCGAGTTTCAGGGCCGCAATGTGCTGCTGGTCGATGACTCCATCGTGCGCGGCACCACGTCCAAGGAGATCGTGCAGATGGCGCGCGACGCCGGCGCCAACAAGGTCTACCTGGCCAGCGCTGCGCCACCGGTGCGTTTCCCCAACGTCTACGGCATCGACATGCCCACCGCCAAGGAGCTGGTGGCCCATGACCGCAGCCTCGAAGAGATTCGCCAGTACATCGGCTGCGACGCGCTGATCTACCAGGACGTCGATGGCATGAAAAACGCCGTGGGCAAATTGAACACCGGTGTGCATGGCTTTGAGGCCTCGTGCTTTGACGGTGTCTATGTCACCGGCATCACGCCCGAAGGCATCTCGCAGGTCAACGAAGGCCGTGTGTCCACCGAAGAGGATGATCTCGATACCTCGCGTCTGTCGCTGCGCAACGCAGATGTGACGGATGCGGCTTGATGGCGGTCTGCGTACTGCTTGGGAAGAAGAATGACTGATAAGAAATTGCCGCCGGGCCTGCATCCCGATACCTTGGCGGTGCGTGAGGCGGTGGAGCGCAGCCAATGGGGCGAGCACAGCGAAGCCCTGTACCTGGCCAGCAGCTTTGTGCAACCCAATGCCGAGACGGCCGCGCGCCGCTTTGCCGCGCTGGAGGAGGGCTATACCTACACCCGCACCGGCAACCCGACGGTGACCAGCTTTGAGCGCCGCCTGGCCGCGATGGAAGGCACCGAGTGCGCCATCGCCACCTCGACGGGCATGTCTGCCATTTTGCTGGTGGCACTGACCGTGCTGAAGACTGGCGACCATGTGATCTGCTCGCAGTCCATGTTCGGCTCGACGATCAAGCTGCTGGGCACCGAGATGGCGCGCTTTGGCGTGGAAACCAGCTTTGTGTCGCAAACGGATGTGGAGGCCTGGAAGGCCGCCATCCGGCCCAACACGCGCATGCTGTTTGCCGAGACGCCGACCAATCCGCTCACCGACCTGTGCGACATTGCCGCGCTGGCCGAGCTGGCCCATGCGCATGGCGCCTTGCTGGCCGTCGACAACAGCTTTGCCACGCCGGTGCTGCAGCAGCCAGCCAAGCTGGGCGCTGATCTGGTCGTGCATTCGGGCACCAAGTTCCTCGATGGCCAGGGCCGCGTGATGGCCGGCGCCGTCTGCGGCACCGTCGCGCTGGTCGACAAGGTCATGGGCACCTTCTTGCGCAGTGGGGGTCTGAACCTCTCGCCGTTCAACGCCTGGGTGGTGATGAAGGGAATGGAGACCCTGTCCTTGCGCGTCAAGGCCGAAAGCGCCGCCGCGCTGGAGCTGGCACGCTGGCTGGAAGGGCACCCTAAGGTGGCCCGGGTCTACTACCCTGGCCTGGAAAGCCACCCCCAGCATGCGCTGGCGATGCGCCAGCAAAATGGCATGGGCGGCGCTGTGCTGGCCTTCGATGTGGTGGGCCAGGGCGCTGAACAACTGCGCGCCAATGCCTTCCATGTGGTTGACAGCACCTTGCTGTGCTCGATCACGGCCAACCTGGGGGATGTGAAGACCACGATCACCCACCCGGCCAGCACCTCGCATGGCCGCCTGACCGAAGAGCAGCGCCAGTCCGCTGGCGTGGGCCAGGGCCTGATCCGCATTTCCGTCGGTCTGGAACACCTGGATGATTTGAAAGCCGACCTGTTGCGCGGCCTGGATACCCTGACATGAGCACCAAAGTACGTACCCGTTTTGCCCCGTCGCCTACCGGCTTTATCCATCTGGGCAATATCCGCTCGGCCCTCTACCCCTGGGCCTTTGCACGCGCCAACCAGGGCGATTTCATCCTGCGCATTGAAGACACCGATCTGGAGCGCTCCAACCAGGCCTCCGTTGATGTGATTCTGGAAGGCATGGCCTGGCTGCAACTGGACCCCAACGAGGGCCCGTTCTACCAGATGCAGCGCATGGACCGCTACAAGGAAGTGCTGGCCACCCTGCAAGAAAAGGGCGCCGTCTACCCCTGCTACATGAGCATGGAAGAGCTGGACGCGCTGCGTGAAAAGCAGATGGCCAACAAGGAAAAGCCGCGCTACGACGGCACCTGGCGCCCTGAAGAGGGCAAGGTGCTGCCGCCGGTGCCCGAAGGCGTCAAGCCCGTGCTGCGCTTCAAGACACCGCTGACGGGCGTCGTGGCCTGGGAAGACAAGTGCAAGGGCCGCATCGAGTTCCAGAACTCCGAGCTCGATGACCTGGTCATCGCCCGTCCCGATGGCACGCCGACCTACAACTTCTGCGTCTGCGTCGATGACATGGACATGGCGATTACCCACGTGATCCGTGGTGACGACCATGTCAACAACACGCCGCGCCAGATCCACATCTTTGAAGCGCTGGGCGCCGATGTGCCCGTGTTTGCCCACCTGCCCACCGTGCTCAATGAGCAGGGCGAGAAGATGAGCAAGCGCAATGGCGCCAAGGCCGTCACCCAGTACCGTGACGAAGGCTACCTGCCCGATGCGATGGTGAACTACCTCGCGCGCCTGGGCTGGAGCCACGGCGATGACGAGATTTTCTCGCGCCAGCAGTTCCTCGATTGGTTCAACCTGGACCACCTGGGCCGCAGCGCGGGCCAGTTTGACGAGGCCAAGCTGCGCTGGGTCAATGCCCAGCACATGAAGCTGACGCCCGATGATGAGCTCGCTGCCATGCTGACCCCGTTCATGAAGAACCTGGGTCTGGACAGCATCACCGTGGGTGATGGCCGCCTGCCGCGCATCTGCGCGCTGTTCAAGGACCGCTGCGATACCTTGGCGGACCTGGCGCAATGGGCCCGCGTCTTCTACCAGGACGTGCAGCCCAGCGCGGAAGACCTGAGCTCCCATGTGACGCCCGAGATCATCCCGGTGATCGACGAGTTGCTGCAGGTGCTGCAAGAGGGCGATTGGAGCAAGGAGGCGATCAGCGCCGGCTTCAAGCAGGTGCTCAAGACGCACGGTATCAAGATGCCGCAACTGGCCATGCCGGTGCGTGTTTTGGCCGTCGGCACAGCCCATACGCCATCGGTGGACGCGGTGCTTGCATTACTCGGTCGTGAAAAAATTATCGAAAGACTGCAAAAGCGCTGAAATACACCCTATAATTCGAGTCTTCGGTGAGCAGCAACAAGTAAATTGTAAAACTTGCCGATACGGGGGTATAGCTCAGCTGGGAGAGCGCTTGCATGGCATGCAAGAGGTCATCGGTTCGATCCCGTTTACCTCCACCAAAGATTATCGGAAACGAGAAATCGGTTCTTAGGTTTTGACCCTATCGTCTAGAGGCCTAGGACATCACCCTTTCACGGTGAGTACCGGGGTTCGAATCCCCGTAGGGTCGCCAAGTTTGAAGCGCTTGATGCTATATAATAGCTAGCAAAGCTTCCTGCCAGGAGTGGTAGTTCAGTTGGTTAGAATACCGGCCTGTCACGCCGGGGGTCGCGGGTTCGAGTCCCGTCCACTCCGCCAGTTTGGTCAGTCGCTCGATGAGAAGCGCCTTTGATTAAGAGGGCGCTTTTTTAATCGATGGCCGCAAGGCAAGTCCAGGTTTTGACCCTATCGTCTAGAGGCCTAGGACATCACCCTTTCACGGTGAGTACCGGGGTTCGAATCCCCGTAGGGTCGCCAAGTTTGAAGCGCTTGATGCTATACAATAGCTAGCAAAGCTTCCTGCCAGGAGTGGTAGTTCAGTTGGTTAGAATACCGGCCTGTCACGCCGGGGGTCGCGGGTTCGAGTCCCGTCCACTCCGCCACAGTTTTAAAATTTGTTGAGATCGTTTCAGGACGCGAAGGCATCGCGAAGCTGTACTCAGGTACAGCGAGTGGTGGCGACAAAGTCATGGAGCGATATCAGCAAATTGGGGGTATAGCTCAGCTGGGAGAGCGCTTGCATGGCATGCAAGAGGTCATCGGTTCGATCCCGTTTACCTCCACCAATTAAACTTGTCTGAGGCATTGCACCAGCAATGCAGCGCAGGCAACGTTCTAGGATTGACCCTATCGTCTAGAGGCCTAGGACATCACCCTTTCACGGTGAGTACCGGGGTTCGAATCCCCGTAGGGTCGCCAAGTTTGAAGCGCTTGATGCTATACAATAGCTAGCAAAGCTTCCTGCCAGGAGTGGTAGTTCAGTTGGTTAGAATACCGGCCTGTCACGCCGGGGGTCGCGGGTTCGAGTCCCGTCCACTCCGCCACAGTTTTAAAATTTGTTGAGATCGTTTCAGGACGCGAAGGCATCGCGAAGCTGTACTCAGGTACAGCGAGTGGTGGCGACAAAGTCATGGAGCGATATCAGCAAATTGGGGGTATAGCTCAGCTGGGAGAGCGCTTGCATGGCATGCAAGAGGTCATCGGTTCGATCCCGTTTACCTCCACCAATTAAACTTGTCTGAGGCATTGCACCAGCAATGCAGCGCAGGCAACGTTCTAGGATTGACCCTATCGTCTAGAGGCCTAGGACATCACCCTTTCACGGTGAGTACCGGGGTTCGAATCCCCGTAGGGTCGCCAAGTTTGAAGCGCTTGATGCTATATAATAGCTAGCAAAGCTTCCTGCCAGGAGTGGTAGTTCAGTTGGTTAGAATACCGGCCTGTCACGCCGGGGGTCGCGGGTTCGAGTCCCGTCCACTCCGCCAGATTCCAAAAGCCTTCTTGTCATGCGGCAAGAAGGCTTTTTTCATGGCGGCGGCCTGTGCGCAGCGCCCAAGAAAAAGCCGATCAGCGGGTTGCGTCGCAGATCGGCTTTTTACATGCCAAGGCCCGCAGGCCTGTGGGATTACTTGGGTGCCAGGCGAATGGCGCCATCGAGGCGAATCACTTCGCCATTGAGCATGTCGTTCTCGACAATGTGCTTGACCAGCTTGGCATAGTCCTCAGGGGTGCCCAGGCGGCTGGGGAAGGGCACGCCGGCGGCCAACGCATCCTGCACCTCCTGGGGCATGCCAAACAGCATGGGGGTGCCGAAAATGCCGGGCGCAATCGTCATGTTGCGGATGCCGCTGCGCGCCAGATCGCGGGCGATGGGCAAGGTCATGCCGACGACACCGCCTTTGGAGGCGGCATAGGCGGCCTGGCCAATCTGGCCGTCATAGGCGGCCACGCTGGCCGTCGAGATCAACACGCCGCGCTCGCCCGTGAGTTCCGGCTCATTCTGGGCCATGGCTTCGGCACAGAGGCGAATCATGTTGAAGCTGCCAATCAGGTTGACCGTGATGGTCTTGCTGAACAGCTCGAGCGAATGGGCACCTTTTTTGCCCACGGTCTTTTCGGCCGGTGCAATGCCTGCGCAGTTGACCAGGCCAAACAGCTTGCCCAGCGATACCGCCTTGGCAACCACCGCCTGGGCTTGCTCTGCATTGGACACATCGCATTGCACAAAGGCGCCGCCCAGCTCCTGGGCCAGGGACTGGCCTTTTTCTGCCTGCATGTCGGCGATGACGACCGTGGCACCCTCGCGGGTCAGCATGCGGGCCGTGCCTTCGCCCAGGCCCGAAGCGCCGCCTGTGACGATAAATACCTTGTTGGCGATGTGCATCGCTATGTCTCCTGGTTGTTGGATCGCTGCATCTTAGCCCAGAGCGGGGCGGCGAGCGGTCACAAAAAAAGCCCGCGAACGGGCTTTTCGTGACAGTGTGCGGGGCTTACTGGAAGCCGGCGCGGTCCAGCATCTGCTGCACCTTTGGCATGTTGCTGCCCACGGCGCTGATCGGGATGGTCTCGCTCTTGAACGGCTTGTTCTGGGTCATCGTCTTGAGTGCGGGGTTGTCGGTCTGCACATTCTTGGCAGCAGGCCACTCGTTGTTGCCGTTGGCAAAGTAGGTCTGCGCTTCCGGGCTGGCCAGGTACTCCAGGAACTTGACGGCATTGTCCTTGTTCTTGCTGTACTTGGCGACGGCACCACCGGCGATGTTCAGGTGCGTGCCCCAGCTGCTCTGGTTGGGAAACACCACGCTCACCTTGTTGGTGATCGCGACATCGTCAGGGTTGCTCGAACGCATCAGGCGGGCAAAGTAGTAGCTGTTGGTGATGGCGATATCGCATTCACCGGCGGCCACGGCCTTGATCTGGTCGGTGTCGCCACCCTTGGGTGGGCGTGCCAGGTTGTCCTTGACGCCCTGCAACCATTGCTGGGCCTTGGCCTCGCCGATGTGCTCGGTCACCGCGCCAAACAAGCTCAGGTTGTAGGGGTGCGAGCCCGAGCGGATGCAGATCTTGCCCTTGTTCTTGGGATCGGCCAGCTTTTCGTAGCTGTCGACATCTTCCAGCTTGACCTTGTCCTTGTTGTAGGCGATCACGCGGGCACGGGTCGAGAGGCCGAACCAGGTGATGCCGCCGTCCGCTTCGGGCTGGGCGCGCAGGTTGGCGGGGATCACTTCCTCCAGTTTGGCCGAGCGGATCGGCAGGAACAGGTTGTCCTTCTCGCCGCGGTACAGGCGCGCGGCGTCCACCATCAGCACCACATCGGCAGGGGAGGCGGCGCCTTCTGCCTTGAGGCGGGCCACAATGCCTGCGTCGTCCGAGTCCACACGGTTGATCTTGATGCCGGTCGCTTTTGTGAAGTTGTTATAGAGCGCCTCATCAGTGGCGTAGTGGCGGGCAGAGTACAGGTTGACCACTTCCTGGGCATGTGCTGCGGCACCTGCCGTGATGGCGCAAGCCAGTGCAAGGAGTTTGAAAGAATGCATAGGGCAAAACGTCTCTGTAAAGTTGGAGCAGCGATCTTAATTGAAACAAGAATTGTTTCTATTTAAACCATTGCGTTGCTTGTGCTTATTCAGATCGTCTTAAGTGCGGCCCTGTGGATGGCGCGCCAGCTCAGGCACAAAGCGGGCGGACAAAAAAAAGCCCAGCAAGGCCGGGCTTTAAAAGGATCCCAGAAACCAGGTTTCGAAAAGATCCAAGGAGACAACTGGGTGTGTTGAAATTTTCAACACCATGGGTAAATTATAGGGTTTACCCTTGAGTCTGTCCAGCGCGCTGGCGAATATTTGACCAAACTGTAGGTCTTGGGCAACGGCAGTGCGCTAAAGAGGCTCGCTAGTTAGCGCTTGCGGGCGGTGGCGGCGCTGACGGTGCCAGCAGCCTTGACGGCATTGTTGGTGATGGTGTTGAAGTTGGTTTCAGCCACTTCACCGGCTTGCTTGACCGCCTTTTGCACGGAGTCATACGCATTGTTGGCAGCAGCAACAGCGGTCTTCATCACGGCCACAGCGCTTTCGGAGCCAGCCGGTGCGTTCTTGGCAGCGGTGTCGACAAATTCGTTGAACTTGGACTGGGCTTCGACGGCCTTGTTCTCGAAGGCCTTGCTGAATTCCAGGCTGGTAGCAGCAGCGATTTCGTACAGGTGACGGCTGTAGGCAGCGGTCTTTTCGGCCATGGGTTGCAGCAGGCCGCTTTGAACGCTCAGCAGGTCTTGGGCGTTCTTGGCATCCAGTACAGCCGAGGTGTTGGCCGACACGTCGGACAATGCAGCGCGGGTCGCGGCCACATTCAGTTCCACCAGCTTTTCCACGCCTTCGAAGGCCTTGTTGGTCAGGCCCATCAGGGTTTCCAGATTCGCTTTGTGTGCAGCCAGGATTTGGTCAGGGGTCAATGCCATGTTCATACTCCGTCTCGTTAGAAGTGTTGAAGGTACAAATTCGGGCACGTGCTGTGCGCCGGGGGTTTGTGCATTGCTGTGAATTTGCTGCACTGCACAATGACTCTATTGTTGGGCATCTGCGCGCCTTTTGCAAGCCTTTTTTGTGCAGTGCAGCAAAAAAATCTTTTGGTTTGATTTCAATCATTTACCATTTGTTTAATTGGTTGATAGGGTAACGAATTAATCGTTTGGCAATCAGCTGAAATCGGCTTGCTCTGACGTTGTAATTGCCCCATGTGTCAGCACGATGGCAATGCCTTTGATGGCCTGCCATCGCCTGTCTCCGACGTGCAGCGACGCCCGGCACCAGCACTTCTACAATGCCTGCGAACTTTGTGACCAGGATGGCCAAGATGTCTTCTATGCAGCAGCACGCCGAGCGCCCCCAGCCCCAGCCCCGATCGGCCTATGCGCAGTTTGTGCGTGTGACCACCCGCTGGGCCGACAACGATGCCTATGGGCATGTCAACAATGTCGTGTACTACAGCTGGTTCGACACCGCCGTGAACCGCTTGCTGATCGAAAAAGGCGTGCTCGATATCGAAGCGAGCAGCAGCATTGGCCTGGTGGTGGAGACCCAATGCCACTATTTTGCGCCGGTGTCCTATCCGCAGGACGTGGACGTGGGCGTGCGCGTGGCGCATCTGGGCAAGAGCAGCGTGCGCTATGAACTGGCAATTTTTGTCGCCGGCCAGGCGCAAAGCGCTGCATGCGGGCATTTTGTTCACGTGTATGTGGACCGCAGCAGCCGCCGCCCGGTGGCGCTGCCCGATGCCACACGCCAGGCACTGGAGAGCTTGGAGCTGCAGTAAATAAGAGGCTTGCCCTGCCTGGCAGCAAGGCAGCGGGCAATCGCCTACACTTGCCGCTGTTGCGACCTTATGAAATAGGCGCTGGGTTGTGGATATGAGACATGGCGTCTGCCGCCAGCAGCCAAATAGGCTGCTGCATGGGTTGGCGCGCAACCCTGTGCTGCCAACCATGATTATCCAAAGCCTGCTGGACACCGACCTGTACAAGTTCACCATGATGCAGGTGGTGCTGCACCAGTTCCCCGGGGCCCAGGTGGAATACAAGTTTCGCTGCCGCAACCCCGGTGTGCAACTGGCGCCGTATGTGGACGAGATTCGCGCCGAAATCCAGCACCTGTGCAGCCTGCGTTTTGCCGATGACGAATTGGCTTATCTGCAATCGCTGCGTTTTATCAAAAGCGACTTCATCGATTTTCTGCGGCTCTACCAGCTCAAGGAAAAATACATCACGGTGCTGCCGCTGCCCAGTGGCGAGATCGACATCACGATCACCGGCCCCTGGCTGCATACCGTGTTGTTCGAGATCCCGGTGCTGGCCATCGTCAACGAGGTCTACTTTCGCAATACCCAGCCAGAGCCCGACTGGGCTGAAGGACGCCGGCGCCTGGCAGGCAAGATCGAGGCCATGCGCGGGCCGGGGCTGGAGGCGCTCAAGATTGCCGACTACGGCACGCGCCGGCGCTTTAGCCATCGCTGGCAGCGCGAGGTGCTGGGCAGCCTGGTGGGGGGGCTGGGCGTGGCGACCCATCCGGCAATGCCCGGTGAGCGCCTTGGCCAATTGGCTGGCACCAGCAACACCTTGTTTGCCAAACAGCTGGGCCTGACCCCGCTGGGCACCATGGCCCATGAATACCTGCAGGCCTGCCAGGCGCTGGGCCCGCGCCTGCGCGAGAGCCAGATCTATGGCTTTGACATGTGGGCCAAGGAGTACCGGGGCGACCTGGGCATTGCGCTGTCCGACGTCTATGGCATGGATGCCTTTCTGCGCGACTTTGACCTGTACTTCTGCAAGCTCTTTGATGGCGCGCGCCATGACAGCGGCGACCCTTTCAGCTGGGGCGAGCGCCTGATCGCGCACTACAAGCTGCACAAGGTCGATCCGCTGACCAAGATCCTGATCTTTAGCGATGCGCTGACGATACCGCGCACCATTGCGTTGTTCGAGCGCTTTGAGGGCCGCTGCCAACTGGCCTTCGGCGTGGGCACCAACCTGACCAATGACCTGGGCTACGAGCCGCTGCAGATCGTCATCAAGATGACGCGCTGCAATGGCCAGCCGGTCGCCAAGATCTCGGACACGCCGGGCAAGAGCATGTGCGACGACGAAAAATACCTGGCCTACCTGCGCCAGGTGTTCAACCTGCCCCCCAGCCAGCACATCCCCCCGCAAGGCGTGGCCCCCGCCCCCGCACGTGCGGGTTAATCGGGATGGCTGCCGCCTGCCGCAGCCTGCATTGGGGCTTGGCCGCTGACTAAAATCACCGGGCTGCGTGCGCCTGCCGGACGGTGTTGGGCTGCCATGCATGAATAAGCACAAACACAAGGAGCAGGTTATGGGGCAGCAGTATGGGGTCTGGGGCAGGGCGGCGGTGGGCGCTGCGGTGCTGGCGCCCGGGTGGGCCGGGGCGGCCACCATCAACGGGGCCGAACTCTCTGTTTTCTGGGGCATTCCCTTTGCCGGAATTTTGCTGTCGATTGCGCTGATGCCGCTGTTTCTGCCCAGCTTCTGGCACCACCATTTTGGCAAGGTGGCCGCTTTTTGGGCGCTGGCCTTTTTGCTGCCCTTCGCAGCGGTCTTTGGCCCGGGGCTGGCCGTTGGCAACCTGGCCCATGCACTGGTGGCTGAATACATTCCCTTTGTGATCTTGCTGACGGCCTTGTTCACCGTCTCGGGTGGTATCTATATCCGCGGCAATCTGCATGGCTCGCCGGGTTTGAACACGGCCATCCTGGCCATTGGCGCAGTGCTGGCCAGCTTCATGGGCACGACCGGCGCGTCCATGCTGCTGATCCGCCCGCTGATCCGGGCCAACGATGCCCGCCGCAGCTGCGCGCATGTGGTGGTGTTTTTCATCTTCATCGTCTCCAATGCCGGTGGCTCGCTCACACCGCTGGGTGATCCGCCGCTGTTCCTGGGCTTTTTGAAGGGCGTGGATTTTTTCTGGACCGTGCGCCATATCTTTGCCGAGACCCTGTTCCTCGTCGGCGCGCTGCTGGTCATCTTCTACCTGCTGGACCGCTATATGCTGCGCTTTGATGCGCAAAAGCCCCGCAGCGATCCGACGCCCGACACCCACAGCCTGGGCTTTGAAGGCAAGATCAATTTTGTGCTGCTGGGCGCTGTCGTGGCCCTGGTGCTGCTGAGCGGCTTTTGGAAGTCCGACCTGCAGTGGGACATTGCCGGCGTGGCCGTGGGCTTGCCGTCCGTCGTGCGTGATCTGGGCCTGATTGCGGTGGCCGTGCTGTCCTACAAACTCACGCCCGCGTCGGCCCATGCGGCCAACCAGTTCGACTGGGGCCCGATGCAGGAAGTGGCCAAGCTGTTCGCCGGCATTTTTCTCACCATCATCCCCGTCATCGCGATGCTGCAGGCGGGCGCCAACGGTCCCTTTGGCGCGGTGGTGCGTGCGGTAACCCGGCCCGATGGCTCGCCCGACCCGGCGATGTACTTCTGGGCTGCGGGCCTGCTCAGCAGCTTTTTGGACAATGCGCCCACCTACCTGGTGTTCTTCAACACCGCCGGGGGTGATCCCCAGGTGCTGATGACCTCGATGGCGACCACCTTGGCCGCGATTTCGGCGGGTGCCGTCTTCATGGGCGCGAACACCTATATCGGCAATGCACCCAATATGATGGTCAAGGCCATTGCCGAAAGCCGTGGAGTGCGCATGCCCAGCTTTTTTGGCTACATGGCCTGGTCGTGCGCCATCCTGGTGCCGCTGTTTGTCGTGATGACTTTTATCTGGTTCCGCTGAACCCCCGAGGAAACTGCCGATGTCCCGCCCGAAAATTCTGATTGCCCGCGCCATTTCGCCCGAAGTGGTCACCGTGCTCGAGCAGCACTTCGATGTCCGCTCCAACCAGGACGACATCGCCTGGTCGCCCGCCGAGCTGGCCGAGCGCCTGCAGGGCATGGATGGCGTGCTGACCACCGGCTCGCAGCGCATCGATGCGGCCTTGCTGGCCGCCTGCCCGCAGCTGCAGATCTGCGCCAACATGGCCGTGGGCTACAACAACTTTGATGTGGCCGCGATGACGGCAGCCGGCGTGCAGGGCACGAATGCGCCCGACGTGCTGACCGAGACCACGGCCGATTTCGGCTTTGCGTTGCTGATGGCCACGGCCCGCCGCATCACCGAGAGCGAGCATTTTCTGCGTGCCGGCCATTGGAAGGACTGGCGCTATGACCTGTTTGCCGGCGCCGAAGTGCATGGCAGCACCCTGGGCATTCTGGGCATGGGCCGCATCGGCCAGGCCATTGCCCGGCGCGGCGCGCATGGCTTTGGCATGCAGGTGGTCTACCACAACCGCTCGCGCCTGTCTGCCGAGCTGGAGGCCGATTGCAAGGCCCGCTATGTGAGCAAGCAAGAGCTGCTCAGCACTGCTGACCACCTGGTGCTGGTGCTGCCCTACACCCCCGAGGCCCACCACACGGTTGGCGCAGCCGAGATCGCCAGCATGAAGCCCAGCGCCACGCTGATCAACATCGCGCGCGGCGGCATTGTGGATGATGTGGCGCTGGCCAAGGCGCTGGCGAGCAAGCGCATTGCCGCCGCCGGCCTGGATGTGTTCGAAGGCGAGCCTGCGGTGCATCCCGATCTGCTGGCGCTGTCCAACGTGGTGCTGACGCCGCACATCGCCAGCTCCACGATGGGCACGCGCCGGGCCATGGCCCAGCTGGCGGCTGACAACCTGATCGCCTACCTGGGCGGCCAGGCGCCGGTCACACCCGTCAACCGCCTGGAGCACAGCCGCCGCAGCGCCGCCTGAACGCAAAATATTTCAATAAACATGGCTGTTTGTGCCCACCAGACGGGTGCAAGCAGCTATTATTTTTGCAGTCTTCTCAAACACGGGGAACGGTTGTGAATCTGGATCTGGATCGGTCGCTGCTCAGCCTGGTGCTGCTGGCCTTGGTACTGCTGGCGGTGCTGGCCAACCTGCTGGTGCTGCTGTTGCGCCGGCCCAAAGCCGATCTGGGGGAGGCCTGGCTGCAGCAGCAGGAGCGCCAGGCCCGCGACCAGCAGCAGACCGTGCAGGCGCTGGCGCGCAGCGAAGGCGCGCTCAGCCACCTGTCGCAGCACCTGAGCCTGCAGTTGCGCGAGTTGAACCAGGGCAGCCAAGATGTGATGGGCGAGTTCCGCGAATCGCTGGAAGCGCGCATGGCGCAAAGCCTGGCTGAATCGCGCCTTGGGCGCCAGGAGCTGGCCCAGGCGCTGGCCGGGTTCGAAACCCAGCTCGCCCAGCGCCTGGCCCACCTCGATGCGGCCATCAACCAGCGCCTGTCGGTGCTCGATACCTCGCTCACCCAGCGCGTCGATGCGCTCACCCGCGCCAACCACCAAAGCCTGGCCACCCTCAAGACCGATGTGCAGTCGCACCTGGCGGGCATGCAAGATGGGGTGGGGCGCCAGCTGGCGCAGCTGCTGCAGGCCAACCAGCAGCAGGCCGAGCAGCTGCGCGGCACGCTCAACGAGCGCCTGGCCAGCATCCAGAGCGACAACGCCAGCAAGCTCGAAGAGATGCGCAAAACGGTGGATGAAAAGCTGCATGCCACCTTGGAGCAGCGCCTGGGTGAATCCTTCAAGCTGGTGAGCGACCGGCTCGAACAGGTTCACAAGGGCCTGGGCGAGATGCAGACGCTGGCGGGCAGCGTGGGTGATCTCAAGCGCGTGATGACGAATGTGAAATCGCGCGGTACCTGGGGCGAGCTGCAGCTGGGCATGATCATCGACAACGTGCTGACGGCCCAGCAGTACGCCAGGAACGTCAAGACCGTGCCGGGCAGCGACGAGATGGTGGAGTTCGCCATCCGCCTGCCGGGCCACAGCGATGACAAACCGGTGTGGTTGCCGATCGATTCCAAGTACCCGGTCGAGCACTACCAGCGCCTGATGGATGCGCAAGAAAGCCTGGACAAGGCGGCGATCCAGTCGGCCAGCATCGGCTTTGAAAATTCGATCCGGCTGGAGGCCAAGAAGATCTACAGCAAGTATGTCTCGCCGCCCAACACCACCGATTTTGCGGTGCTCTACCTGCCCACCGAGGGGTTGTTTGCCGAGGTGATGCGCCGGCCGGGTCTGGTGGAAGCCTTGCAGAACGACTGCCGGGTCATGGTCTCGGGCCCAGCCAACCTGGCGGCGATGCTCAGCAGCCTGCAGATGGGCTTCAAGACGCTGGCCATCGAAAAGCGCAGCTCCGAGGTGTGGGCGGTGCTCGGCCAGGTCAAGACCGAGTTCAACAAGTTTGGCGATGTGGTGGAGGCCACGCGCAGGTCGCTGGACCAGGCGGCCAAGAAATTCGAGCAGGTCGATGTGCGCACGCGCGCCATCCAAAAACGGCTCTCGCATGTGCATGAGACACCCGTCGCTGGCGAGCTGGGCCCGTTGACCACCGATACGGACGAAGGCGACAGCGCAGCGGCCCTGACTTAGCCGACAATGCAGGCCAAGCAAGTGCCAGTTGCCCACGGTGCTGAAGGGAACGCGTGAATCGCGAGTTGATACGGCTGATCATCGGCCAGTTTTTTGTCCATACCTGTATGACAGGTACGCGCTTGGCAGCCCCGCTGCTGGCCCTGCGCGATGGCCATACCCCCGGCGCGGTGGGGTTCTTGCTCAGTCTGTTTGCGCTGACCCAGGTGTTCCTGGCGCTGCCGGCGGGCCGCTACGCAGACCGGCATGGCTTCATGAAGCCGATGCTGGCCGCCATTGCGCTGGCCTTTGCCGGCACTGCCATTGGTGTCGCTTTTCCCCGTTTTGAAGTCCTGTGCGTCGCGGCGCTGCTCACGGGGGCGGGCTGCGGCATCTCCATCATTGCGCTGCAGCGCCATGCGGGCCGCGTCGCCCATGAGGCCAGTGAGCTGCGCCAGATCTTCAGCTGGCTGTCGCTGGGCCCGGCGATTGCCAATTTTCTGGGGCCGATGGTCACCGGGCTGATCATTGACCACTCGACCGGCCAGGCCGGCAACAACCTGTCCTACCGCATCGCTTTTGCGGTGCTGGCGCTGTTCTCGGTGGTGGCCTGGTGGTGTGTGCGCAGCGCCCAGGAGATGGAGCCCGCGCCCGCCAAAAGCGATGGCCAGCCCCACCATGCCTGGGACCTGCTGCGCGAGCAGTCCTTCCGCCGCTTGCTGATTGTCAACTGGTTGGTCGCCTCTTGCTGGGATGTACACACCTTTGTCGTGCCGCTGCTGGGCCATGACCGGGGTCTGTCGGCCTCCGAGATCGGTGCC
This sequence comes from Comamonas sp. 23, assembly GCF_049601575.1. Lineage (NCBI taxonomy): Bacteria > Pseudomonadati > Pseudomonadota > Betaproteobacteria > Burkholderiales > Comamonadaceae > Comamonas > Comamonas sp. 23. Next base: position 2,372,819 of record NZ_CP187127.1, read on the forward strand.
GTGCTGGGCGTGTTTGCGTTGGCGGCCTTTGTGATCCGGGTGCTGCTGCCCGCCATCTCGCGCCACCTGCGCGAGATGACCGTGGTGATGGCCGCGATGGTGCTCACGGCTGCGATTTTTGCGATCTACCCGCTGATGCCCAATGCCTGGGCGATGGCTTTTTGTTCGGCCTTGCTGGGCATCGGCCTGGGCAGTGTGCAGCCGATGGCCATGAGCATGCTCCACCAGATCACCCCCGAGGAGCGCCACGGCGAGGCCGTGGGCCTGCGGCTGATGCTGATCAATGGCTCGAGCGTCTGCATGCCGCTGATGTTTGGCGCCGCAGGGGCGGCCATTGGGGTGGGCGGGGTTTTCTGGGTAATGGGCGGCTTGGTGGGCGCGGGCTCGCGCATGGCCTGGGTGCTGGGCAAAACGCCCTTGCCCAACTTCCGGGTGCTCGACAGCAGCCACAGCGCAGAACCGGCCAGCCATGCGCTGGGTGAGAAACAGGCCCAGCCGCCCCGCGAGCCCTGATCTTGGCGCACGACTCGCCTCTGGTGGCCGCCCAAGCGGCTAAACTGCAAGGCTTGTATGGGGGGATCAAAGCATGATGGATGGATTGGTATCCGGGCGCATACTGGGTCAGCCGGTCGAGCGCAGCAGTAAAACCGGCAAGCCGTATGCACTGGCCAAGGTGCGTGCCAATGCGGGCGCGGGCGATGGCGAGATGCTGATTGTCAACGTCATCGCTTTTGACGATGCGCCGGTCGCAGCGCTTTTGGGCCTGGGCGACGGCGACAGCATCTGCCTGTCGGGCAGTCTGACCCCCAAGGTCTGGGTCGACCGCGATGGCGTGACCCGCCCCAGCGTGGACATGGTCGCCCACCAGGTGCTGACCGCCTACGGCGTGGCCCGCAAGCGCGGCGTGGCCGGTGATGCGGACTTTGACCCTGCCGCCTGAACCCATCAGGGGTGTGGGCGGGCACGTACAATCTGGCGCAGCATGACTCCATCTTCTCCCGCATCTTCTCCAGCTGCTTCGCGCGGCCTGTTTATCAGCTTTGAAGGCATTGACGGCGCCGGTAAATCCTCGCATATCCAGGGCTTGCACGATGCCTTCCTGGCCGCAGGCCGCCACGTGGTGAGCACGCGCGAGCCCGGTGGCACGCCGCTGGCCGAAAAGCTGCGCGCGCTGTTCCTGCAAGAACCCATGGATGCCTTGACCGAGGCTTTGCTGGTGTTTGCGGGCCGGCGCGACCACCTGCAGCAGGTGATCGAGCCGGCGCTGGCCCGGGGCGATGTGGTGCTGTGTGACCGTTTTACCGATGCCACTTTTGCCTACCAGGGCGCCGGGCGCGGCTTTGACCTGCAGGTGCTGCAGGTGCTCGAGCGCATGGTGCAGGCCCGGCCCGAGCTGGGTGAGGGCGCGCTGCGCCAGCCTGACCTGACCATCTGGTTTGATCTGCCCACCGAGGTGGCCGCCGAGCGCCTGGCCGGTGCACGTGCCCCCGACCGTTTTGAGGCCGAACCCCAGCAGTTTTTTGCCCGCGTGGCCGCCGGTTATGCCGAGCGCGCGCTGGCGCAGCCCGCGCGGTTTGCGCGCATCGATTCGCACCAGCCCAAGCCGGCGGTGTGGCAGGCGGTGCGCCAGGCCGTAGCAGCCCAGGGTTGGCTGCCGGCCAGCAAAGTGGAGGGCTGATATGGCCACCGCCAAGAACACTGCAGCAGCCGAGCCCGTAGCCGCAGCACCGGCGCCCACCGCGCCCTGGATTGCCCAGCAACGCGAGCAGCTGCTGGCCCAGCGCGGCCATGCCTGGCTGCTGCAAGGCCCCTCGGGCCTGGGCCAGTTCTCGCTGGCCATGGGCCTGGTGCGGGCCTGGTTGTGCGATGCACCGACGCCCCAGGGCGCCTGCGGCCACTGCGCCAGCTGCCATGCGATCGATGTGCATGCCCACACGGACCTGTGTGTGCTGATGCCCGAGACCGAGATGCTGGCGCTGGGCTGGCCGCTGCCCGAAAAGGCCCAGGCGGACATTGACGACAAAAAGCGCAAGCCCAGCCAGGAAATCCGCGTCGATGCGATGCGCGATGCGGTGGAGTTCACGCAGCGCACCTCGGGCCGGGGCAAAGGCAAGGCGGTGCTGGTGTTTCCGGCGGAAAAAATGAATGCGGTCACTGCCAATGCGCTGCTCAAAACGCTGGAGGAGCCACCGGGCGATGCCCGCTTTGTGCTGGCGACCGAAGCCGCGCACCAGCTGCTGCCCACGATCCGCAGCCGCTGCCTGGCGCACACCATGCAGTGGCCCGATACCGCATCGGCCCGCAGCTGGCTGGTGGCGCAGGACGTGCCGGCAGACCAGGTCGACGCGCTGCTGCAGGCCGCAGGCGGTCGCCCCGACGATGCGCTGGATCAGATGCATGCCGGCCGCTCGCCCCAGGTCTGGAGGAAGTTGCCCAAGGATTTGGCCAATGGCCAGCCCGGTGCCTTGTCCAGCCTGTCGGCGCCCGAGGTGGTCGATGCGTTGCAAAAGCTCTGCCATGATTTGCTGATGCTGCGTGTGGGGGCCGCGCCACGGTTTTTTGACGCGGCCGATTTGCCTGCGCCCCCGGCGCTGGCGGTGCTGGCGCGCTGGAGCAAGGCTTTGACGCAGTCGATGCGCACGGCGGCGCACCCCTTCAACCAGGGGCTGATGCTCGAAGCACTGGTCGCGCAGGCGGCCAGCGTGCTGCAGTCGCGGCGCTAAGCGGGGTCCATCTGCCGGTGTAACAGGCCGCTGATGTGGCCTGTGTTTGCGCTGGCATCTGGAAATAGGCAGCAAAATTTGGTTATCCTTGGAATCTATGAACAGTCCTACCCCTGTACCGGGCACGGCCAGCGCTCGCCCAAGCGTGCTGCAATTGGCCATCAAGGAAAAGGCCGCGCTCTATGCCGCCTACATCCCCTTATTCAAGGAAGGGGGCATCTTTGTCCCCACGCCCAAGGACTATGCACTGGGCGACGATGTCTACCTGCTGCTGACCTTGCCCCAGGATCCGCAGCGCTACCCCATTGCCGGCAAAGTCGGCTGGGTGACTCCGGCAGGCGCCGGTGGCAACCGCACCCAGGGCATTGGCGTGCGCTTTCCCAAAGATCCCAAGACGGATGAGCTGCGTTACAAGATTGAACAGATCTTGGGCACGGCCTTGCAGGCTGACCGCGCCACGCAGACCATCTAAGAACCTGTTCAAAGTCTCTACGCAGCCGCGTTGGAGCGCAATCGGGATGAGTTCGAAGGGATGGAACGCAGCTTGCACCGGGGTGCAAGCAAGGGCCAGCGCGCAGAAATCGCCCGATTTCACTCCAACCCGTAGGGACAGTGGCTTTGCGCTGCCCGGGAAGGGGCGCCCGGCGAGGGCCGCCCGGGCAGGGGCGGTCTGCGTTGTTGCCAATCCTCGCAATAGCTGGGCTATTGCTGCGGTGTTGCGCGGCTGGGCGCCCCCCTAGCATCCCATCTCGCAAAGACACTGTCGCGGCGCGAGGAGACATTGAACAGGTTCTAAGCACTGGATTCGACCCTGTCCCACCCCGATTTCTTAGCCGGGCTGACAGGGTTTTACGGTGGTCGCGACCGTCGGAGCAGCCGGAGCGGGGACAATGGCAGCAGTTCTTTGTATTTGGACTGCGGCGCTTTGAGCGTCTGCAGCGTTGACGATTGATGTTCACCGACTCCCACTGCCACCTCAACTTTCCCGAGCTTGTTCAGGACCTGCCTGCCATCCGCGCCAAGATGGACGAGGCGCGGGTGACCCGCGCGCTGTGCATCAGCTGCACGATGGAGGAGTTTCCCGACGTGCATGCGCTGGCGATGCGCTATGACAACTTCTGGTGCAGCGTGGGTGTGCACCCCGATACCGAAGGGCTGACCGAGCCCAGCGTGCAGGACCTGGTCGAGCGCGCGGCGCTGCCGCGCGTCGTGGCCATTGGCGAGACAGGCCTGGACTACTACGGCATGGAAGACCGCAAGGGCGGCCGCACGGTGGCTGATCTAGAGTGGCAGCGCGAGCGCTTTCGCACGCATATTCGCGCGGCCCAGCAGGTACGCAAGCCGCTGGTGATCCACACCCGCAGCGCATCGGATGACACCTTGCGTCTGCTGCGCGAAGAGGGCGAGACCGGTGGCGCCCATGCCGCAGGCGGCGTGTTCCACTGCTTTACCGAGAGCATGGAAGTCGCCCGCGCGGCGCTGGACCTGGGTTTTTACATCTCGTTCTCGGGCATCATCACTTTCAAAAAGGCGCAGGATCTGCGCGATGTCGCGGCCTTTGTGCCCGAGGACCGGCTGCTGATCGAGACCGACAGCCCTTATCTGGCGCCGGTGCCGTTTCGGGGCAAGACCAATACGCCCGCCTATGTGCCGCATGTGGCCGCGCAGATTGCGCAGGTGCGCGGCACCAGCGTGGAAGCGGTGGCCGAGGCCACCAACCGCAATTTCGATCGACTCTTCAGCGGAGTGCTGTCATGAAGCTGCCTGCTACACCTGGTTCTTTGTCTGTGCTTCGAGCGGCCTGCGCGGCGGCCCTGTGGCTGGCCTGCGCGGCCGCGCAAGCGGGCTCGTATGACGATTTCTTCACCCGCATCATCCGCGATGACGCCAAGGGCATCGAGGCGCTGGTGCAGCGCGGCTTTGACCCCAACACCGTGAGCGAGAAGGGCGAAACGGGCCTGACGCAGGCCTTCAAGCTCGACTCCTACCGCGCGGCCAAGGGCATGATTGCGCTGCCAACCACCAATGTGAACCTGGCCAATGCCAAGGGCGAGACACCGCTGATGATGGCTGCCATCAAGGGCCAGGTCGATCTGGCCAAGGCCTTGATTGCCCGGGGCGCCGATGTGAACCGCGAGGGCTGGACGCCGCTGCACTATGCCGTCTCGGCCCCGAGCGAAGATGGCTCCGACCTGCAGATGGTGGCGCTGCTGCTGGAGCACCACGCCTATATCGATGCCGCATCGCCCAATGGCACCACGCCGTTGATGATGGCCGCCCAGTACGGCACACGCAGCGCCGTGCAACTGCTGATCAAGGAAGGCGCCGACCCCAAGCTGAAAAACCAGCAGGGACTGACGGCGAGTGACTTTGCCACCCGCGCCGACCGCTCGGAAGTGGTGACCTGGCTGAGCCAGGCCGGCGCCGCAGCGCCAGGCGCGGGTGCCAGCGCAGGGACAGGCGCAGGTGCAGGTGCAGCCGCTGCAGGCAGCACGGCCGCGCCCAAGCCGCAGCCCGGCGCCTATGTGCCGCAAAAGCCCGCATTCCCGCAGGAAGGCCGGCGCAAGATCCAGAGCAACTGGTAAGGCTGCGGGCGGCGCTGCCCCCGTTGCCCATGTCGTGTTTGCACCCGCTGTGGGCAGGGGCTTGACATTCACACCATGGCAATCTTTAGAGTTCCTGCCATGGATAGAAAGACTCCCGCCATGACTGCCCAAACCACCCCATCCGCCACCCCGCTGCTGCAACTGCCGATCGAGGGCATGACCTGCGCCTCCTGCGTCGGCCGGGTCGAGCGCGCCTTGCAGGCCGTGCCCGGCGTGCAAAGCGCCCATGTCAACCTGGCCACCGAGCAGGCCAGCCTGCAACTGGGCGACCAGGCCCCCGCCGCCCAGGTGCTGGAGCAGGCGCTGGCAGCGGTCCACAAAGCCGGCTACAGCGTGCCTGTGCATGCGCTGGAGCTGGAAGTCGAAGGCATGACCTGCGCCTCTTGCGTGGGCCGCGTGGAGCGCGCGTTAAAAGCCGTGCCCGGCGTGCAGACCGCCGCCGTGAACCTGGCTACCGAACGGGCCACGGTGCAGCTGACGGCGGGCGTGCATGCCGAGCAGCTGATGGCTGCTATTGCTAAGGCCGGCTATACCGCCCGCACTGTGCCGCAGGTGGGTGAGGCCAGCGAGGCGGCCGATGCCCATGATGCGCAGAGCCAGCGCCAGCAGCAAGCGCAAAACGGGCTGCTGCGTGACCTGTGGCTGGCGGCCTTGCTGGCCGCGCCGGTCTTTGTGCTGGAGATGGGCGGCCACATGCTGCCGGGCTTTCACCACTGGGTGGGCCAATGGCTGCCCCAGCAGAGCAACTGGCTGCTGCAGTGGGTGTTGACCAGCCTGGTGCTGGCCGGGCCGGGCCGGCGCTTTTACCGCCTGGGCCTGCCTGCGCTGGCGCGGGCCGCGCCCGATATGAACTCGCTGGTGGCAGTGGGCACCTTGTCGGCCTATCTCTATTCGCTGGTGGCCACCTTTGCGCCTGGCGTACTGCCAGCGGGCACCGTGCATGTCTATTTCGAGGCCGCGGCGGTGATCGTAGTGCTGATTTTGCTGGGCCGCTGGATGGAGGCACGCGCCAAGGGCAATACCTCGGCGGCGATCAAGCGCCTGGTGCAGCTGCAGGCCAAGACGGCCTGGGTGCTGCGCGATGGCGATTGGCAATCACTGGCCATTGATGCGGTGCAGCCCGGCGATACCGTGCAGGTGCGCCCCGGCGAGCGCATCCCGGTCGACGGCCGGGTGACAGATGGCGAGAGCTATGTCGACGAATCGATGATCAGCGGTGAACCCGTGCCGGTGCACAAGACCAGCGGCGCCCTGGTGGTGGGCGGCACCATCAACCAAAAGGGCGCCTTGACCCTGAAGGCCACCGAAGTGGGCGGCAACACGGTGCTGGCGCAGATCATCCGCATGGTGGAGCAGGCCCAGGGCGGCAAGCTGCCGATCCAGGCCGTTGTGGACCAGGTGACCATGTGGTTTGTGCCCGCCGTGATGGCCGCTGCCGTGCTGACCTTTGTGCTCTGGCTGTTGCTGGGCCCATCGCCCGCGCTGAGCCTGGCCCTTGTCAATGCGGTGGCTGTGCTCATCATTGCCTGCCCTTGCGCGATGGGCCTGGCGACGCCCACCTCGATCATGGTGGCCACCGGCCGCGCCGCCCAGCTGGGGGTGTTGTTCCGCAAGGGCGAGGCGCTGCAGCTGCTCAAGGACGCCCAGGTGGTGGCCGTGGACAAGACCGGCACCTTGACCGAGGGCCGGCCCGCGCTGACCGACCTGGTGCTGGCCCCCGGCTTTGAACGCGCGGCCGTGCTGGCGGCGGTGGCCGCCGTTGAGAGCCAGTCGGAGCACCCGATTGCGCAGGCCATTGTGCAGGCTGCCCAGGCCGAAGGCCTGCAGTTGCTGCCGCTGTCCGGCTTTGAATCGGTCACCGGTTTTGGCGTGCGTGCCCAAGTGGGCGCTGCGCGGGTCGAAGTAGGTGCAGACCGCATGATGCGGCAATTGGGCGCTGATGTGGCGGTGTTTGCTGACGAGGCTGCCCGTCTGGGCGCCGAAGGCAAGACGCCGCTGTATGCCGCCATCGATGGCCAGCTGGCCGCCATGATCGCCGTGGCCGACCCGATCAAGCCCACCACACGCGCTGCGATTGAGGGCCTGCATGCGATGGGCCTCAAGGTAGCGATGATCACCGGCGACAACCGCCGCACCGGCGAAGCGATTGCCCAGCAGCTGGGCATTGACGAGGTGGTGGCCGAGGTGCTGCCCGATGGCAAGGTGGCGGCCGTCAAGCGGCTGCGGGCTGCGCATGGTGCGCTGGCCTATGTGGGCGATGGCATCAACGATGCGCCTGCCTTGGCCGAGGCCGATGTCGGCATTGCCGTGGGCTCGGGCACCGATATCGCCATCGAGTCGGCCGACGTGGTGCTGATGGGCGGCGACCTGCGCGGCGTCGTGACTGCCATCGGGCTCTCGCGCGCCGCCATGCGCAATATCCACCAGAACCTGTTCTGGGCCTTTGCCTACAACGTGGCGCTGATCCCGGTCGCCGCGGGCCTGCTGTACCCGGTCAATGGCACCCTGCTGTCGCCGGTGTTTGCGGCAGGGGCGATGGCGCTGTCGAGCGTGTTTGTGCTGGCCAATGCCTTGCGGCTGCGCCGTTTTAGCGTCTAGATAAGGCTGCTAGACATGAAAAAACCCCGCAGACACCAAGCCTGCGGGGTTTTTGTCTAAGCGTTGAAGCTTAGACCTGGTCGGCCGACAGACCAGCCGTTTGGCTGAAGCCACCGTCCACATAGGTGATCTCGGCGGTCACGCCCGAGGCCAGATCGCTCAGCAGGAAGGCGGCGACATTGCCCACGTCTTCGATGGTCACATTGCGGCGCAGCGGTGAGGCGTCGGCCACGCGGCCGAGCAGCTTGCCAAAGTCCTTGATGCCCGAGGCAGCCAGGGTCTTGATCGGGCCGGCAGAGATGCCGTTGGCGCGGATCGCGCGGCCGTCTTCGGTGCGGCCCACGGCCTCGGCCAGGTAGCGCACGGAGGCTTCGAGCGAGGCCTTGGCCAGGCCCATGGTGTTGTAGTTGGGGATGGAGCGCAGGGCGCCCAGGTAGGACAGGGTCAGCAGGGACGACTTGTCGTTGAGGTAGGGCAGGGCGGCCTTGGCCAGCGCAGGGAAGCTGTAGGCGCTGATGTCATGCGCAATGCGGAAGCCTTCGCGCGAGAGGCCATCCAGGAAGTTGCCGGCAATCGCCTCGCGCGGCGCAAAGCCGATGGAGTGCACAAAACCATCGAACTTGCCCCAGGTCGCAGCCAGGTCGGCAAACATTTTCTCGATCTGGGCGTCATCGGCCACATCGCAGTCGAACACCAGCTTGGAGTCGAACTCGGCGGCAAACTCGCTGATACGGTCCTTGAAGCGTTCGCCCACATAGCTGAAAGCCAGCTCGGCGCCTTGCTGGTGGCAGGCCTTGGCAATGCCATAAGCGATAGAGCGGTTGGACAGCACGCCCGTGATCAGCAGTTTCTTGCCGGTCAGAAAACCCATTGTTCTTCTCCTGATAAGTGCCACGCCATAAGGGCATGGCCAAAAAAGACTTGGGCACCGGCGCAAAGCGTTTCTCGGGGGTAAACGCTTGCACAGGTGGCCAGCTAGGGCAGAATTGTCGCATGCGATTCTGCCTTCCGCTGATTTTGTGTGCTGCCGCGGCAGCGCCTGCCTGGGCCAGCCATGCCTACGCCCTCTGGGGCGAGCCGCGCTACGCGGCGGATTTCAAGCATTTTGCCTATGCCAACCCCGAGGCGCCCAAGGGCGGTGAGCTGCGCCTGGTCAGTGCGCTGCGCTACTCGACGTTTGACAAATACAACCCCTTTACGATCAAAGGCTCGCCCCCGGCCTACCTGAGCGACATGCTGTTTGACAGCCTGCTGATCGCCAGCCTGGACGAGACGACAACCGGCTACGGCCTGTTGGCCGAGGACATCGATGTGGCCGCCGATGGCATGTCCGCGACATTCAAGATGCGCAAGGCGGCGCGCTTTCACAATGGCAAACCGGTGCTGGCCCAGGATGTCAAGCACAGCTACGAGGCGCTGATCAGCCAGTACGCCACGCCCGGCTACAAGACCTTGCTGGCCGATGTGGAGGGCTGCGATGTCATCGACGACCGCACGGTGCGCTTTCGCTTCAAGAAGCCCAACCGCGACCTGCCGCTGACCGTGGGCAGCCTGCCGGTCTTCAGCCGCGACTGGGGCCTGGGCGCCGATGGCAAGCCCAAGCGCTTTGACCAGATCGTGACCGATATGCCCATTGGCAGCGGCCCCTACAAGATCGGCCCGGTGGTGTTTGGCCGCGACATCACCTACGTGCGCGACCCCGACTACTGGGCCAAGGACCTGCCCGTGCGCGTGGGCAGCGCCAATTTTGACCGGGTCACGGTCAAGATCTACAAGGACAACACCGCCAAGCTGGAGGCGCTCAAGGCCGGCGAGTTCGATGTGATGCGCTTTTTCAGCGCCGGCGACTGGGCGCGCCGCCTCTATGGCAAGCGTTTTGACCGGGGTGAGCTGCGCAAGGGGGACTTCGCCAACAAGCTGCCCTCGGGCTTCCAGAGCTACTTTTTGAACCTGCGCCGCCCAGTGCTGCAGGATGTGCGGGTGCGCGAGGCCCTGGGCCTGGCGTTTGACTACGAGTGGATGCAGCGCCAGCTGTTCTACGGAGCCTACGAGCGCGTGCATGGCCTGTTTGGCAACACCATGTGCGAGACGCATGGCAGCCCCAGCGACGCCGAGCTGGCCCTGCTCAAGCCCTTTGAGAAAGACCTGCCCGCCGGTACCTTGGGGCCGCTGCAGGATCCCCCCCGCACCGACCAGGGCAGCAGCCTGCGCGACAACCTGCGCAAGGCGCAGGCGCTGTTGGCCGATGCCGGCTGGAAGGTGGACAGGAATGGCGTGCTGCGCAATGCCAAGGGCCAGGCGCTGGAGCTGGAGTTTCTCGACAGCAACGAGGGCGGCATTCGCACCGTGTCCACCTGGATGCGCAACCTGGAGAAGCTGGGCATCAAGCTCCGGCTGCGGGTGGCCGATTACGCGCTCTACCAGCAGCGGGTCGACAAGTTCGACTATGACCTGATATCGGTCAATGTGCCGGGCACCAATATCCCGGGCCAGGAATACGCCGAGCTGTTTGGCAGCGCGGCGGCGGAGCAGGAGGGCTCGGGCAATTTCATTGGCTTGAAGAGCCCTGCGGTCGACGCGATGATTGCCCAGATGGCCAGCGCCAAGAGCGAGCAGGAGCTGCTGCCCGCCTGCCATGCGCTCGAGCGCATCATTGTGGCGGGCCACTACCTGATTCCGCAGTGGTATGCCGCCAGCCACCGCGTGGTGTATGACGCCTGGCGATTGGTGGAGCCCCCGCAGGTGCCCGCCTATGTGCCGGGCGAGACCTGGGTGATGTACTACTGGTGGGCGCGCATGCCGCCGCTCACAGCCGCAACCGCCAAGCCATGAGCTGCTCTGATGCCGGGCCCAGCCGTTATATGATCCCTCTGACCGCCCCAGCGCGCCTGCCGCGCTGCCCCGGCATTTTCTGCCACAGTGCCACGGCGTTTGCCCGCCCGTGCTGACATTGGAGCCCACCCCGCATGTTTGCCTATATCCTCAAACGTCTGCTGCTGATGATTCCCACGCTGTTCGGGGTCTTGCTGCTGACCTTTGTGGTGATCCAGTTCGTGCCGGGGGGCCCGGTCGAGCAGTACCTGGCAGAGGCCAAGGCCGGCAACCGGGGCGCGGAGGGCGCGGGCATGGGCTACCGGGGCGCGCAGGGCATTGACCCCAAGCGGCTCGACGAGATCAAGGCCTTGTACGGCTTTGACAAGCCGCCCATCGAGCGCTTTGTGCAGATGCTGGGCCAGTTCGCCCGCTTTGATCTGGGCAACAGCTTTTTCCAGAACAAAAGCGTCTGGCAGCTGATCAAGGACAAGCTGCCCGTCTCCATCAGTCTGGGGCTGTGGACCTTTTTCATCAGCTACCTGATTGCGGTGCCGCTGGGCATTGCCAAGGCGGTGCGCGCGGGCAGTCGGTTTGACATGGTCACCACGGTGATCGTGCTGGTGGGCTATGCGATACCCGGCTTTGTGCTGGGGGTGGCGCTCTTGGTGATCTTTGGCGGGCAGCTGCAGTGGTTTCCGCTGCGCGGGCTCACCTCATCGGGCTGGGAAGAGATGGGCTGGGCCGCCAAGCTGGTCGACTACCTCTGGCACATCACCTTGCCAGTCACCGCCATGGTGGCCGGCAGCTTTGCGGTGACGGCCATGCTCACGAAAAACGCCTTTCTTGAAGAGATCCGCAAGCAGTATGTGGTGACGGCCAAGGCCAAGGGTCTGAGCGAGCGCCAGGTGCTGTGGCGCCATGTGTTTCGCAATGCCTTGCTGCCCATCGTCACCGGCTTTCCGGCGGCCTTCATTGGCGCCTTCTTTACCGGGGCCTTGTTGATCGAGACCTTGTTCTCGCTCGATGGCCTGGGCCTCTTGAGCTATGAGAGCGTGATCCGGCGCGACTACCCGGTCGTGCTGGGCACCTTGTACCTGTTTACCTTGATCGGTTTGCTCACCAAGCTGGTGAGCGACCTGTGCTATGTCTGGGTGGATCCCCGTGTCAAGTTTGACTGAGTCGCGTATGCCCGCATTGGCCAGCCCAGCACCTGCGGCATGGCGCCGCGCCTCAGGCCTTGCGGCGCAGCTGCAGGCGCCGCAGCAGCACAGCCACGACGACGATGTTGAGCAGCAGCACCAGCGCGCCTTGCCAATGGCGGTGCGCCAGCAGGTGCTGCACTTCGAGCGGTATGTACAGCCCCGAGGACAGCGCGCCCAGCCATTCGCCCCAGGCCTTGTCCTGCCACAGGCCCCAGGCCTCCAGCCAGCGCACAGCGATATAGGTCCCGCCCAGCAGCACCAGCGTATGGATGGGGGTGGCATTGATCTTGTCCACCCAGCCAATCAGCACGGCCGGGTAGCGCGCCTCGGGCGAGAGGCCAACGTGGCCGATCAGCTCCAGCGCGAGGCGGTGCAGATCGTGGTGCAGCAGGCTGAGCAGTCCCAACAGGCCCAGCAGCGCGGCAAAGCCTTTGAGCGCTTCAAAAATGGCAATGCTTTTGAGCGCGGTGCGCAAGGCGGAGGGCGTGTGGGTGGCAGGCATGGCGCAGAGCATGGCCGATGGCGCGCCGTTTGGCTGTCGGCCAATGGCGACAGCGCAGCACCCCGTGCCCTCGCCGCCACCGTTGCCAACGTCGGCCCCAGGCCGCCCTATTCAGTGACAGGAGGGGGACGGTGCCCACACCGTCTCTGCAGACCATAACGATGACCGAGCCTGTTTCCCCACTTCCCCCCGGCCGCTCGCCTGCGGCCCGCGCCTGGCGCCGCTTCAAGTCCAACAAACTGGGCTTTTACAGCCTGCTGCTCTTTGTGGTGCTGGTGGTGCTCAGCCTGTTTGCCGAGCTGATCAGCAACGACAAGCCGCTCGTTGTGCGCTATGAGGGGCAGACCTATTTCCCGCTCGCCAAGGACTACCCGGAGACCAGCTTTGGTGGCGACTTCCACACCGCCACCGATTTTCTCGACCCCTTCATCCAGCAGCAGCTGCGCAAGGATGGCAACTGGGCGATCTTTCCGCTCAACCGCTATGGCCCCAACACCATCAACTACTTTGCCAAGTCGCCCACGCCTTCGGCACCCTCGGCGGACAACTGGCTGGGCACCGATGACCGGGGGCGTGACCTGCTGGCCCAGCTGATCTACGGCTTTCGCGTCAGCGTGCTGTTTGGCCTGGCGCTGACGGCCGTCGGCACGCTGATCGGCATTCTCACCGGTGCGATACAGGGCTTTTTTGGCGGCAAGGTGGACCTGGTGTTTCAGCGCTTTACCGAGATCTGGAGCGCCATGCCGATCCTGTACCTGCTGATCATCTTCAGCGCGGTGCTGGCGCCCAGTGCCGGCTTGCTGTTGGTGCTGCTGAGCCTGTTTGGCTGGATGGCGCTGTCCGACTATGTGCGGGTGGAGTTTTTGCGCAACCGCCAGATGGACTATGTGAAATCGGCGCGGGCGCTGGGCGTGCCGAGCTGGAAAATCATATGGCGCCATATCCTGCCCAACAGCATGACGCCAGTGGTCACCTTTTTGCCGTTCCAGATGAGTGCCGCGATCCTGACCCTGACATCGCTGGATTTTCTGGGCCTGGGCGTGCCCCCGGGCACCCCCAGCCTGGGCGAGCTGTTGAATCAGGGCAAGAACAGCATCGATGCCTGGTGGATTTCGCTGTCGACCTTTGCGGTGCTGGTGACCACCTTGCTGCTGCTCACCTTCATGGGCGATGCATTGCGCGATGCGCTGGACCCGCGCAAGCAGCTGAATTCGCCGCGCGCTGGCGCAGCGCCTGCTGCGCTTTCGGCTCAGCCAGCGCCGTCAGCCAGCGCAGATGCCAAGGAGACCCGCCATGCGTGAGCAAGCACAATCCCCGGTGGCCGTGCCCGCGCCGCTGCTCCAGGTCAACCACCTCCATGTGGGCTTTGGCGGCCAGGATGTGGTCAAGGACCTGAGCTTTTGCATACAGGCCGGCGAGAAGCTGGCGCTGGTCGGCGAATCAGGTTCTGGCAAGACAATCACCGCGCTGTCGCTGCTGCGCCTGGTGGGCGAGGCCCAGTTGCGCGGCGAAGCGCTGATGGGCGGGCGCAACCTGCTGCAGATCTCCGAGCGAGAGATGCAGGCGGTGCGTGGTGATGAGATTGCGGTGATCTTTCAGGAGCCGATGACGGCGCTGAACCCGCTGATGACCATGGGCGCGCAGATTGCCGAGGTGCTGCAGCTCAAGCAAGGCCTGGACGACAAGGCCGCCTGGGAGCAGGCGGTGCAGCTGCTCGCCACAACCGGCATCCCCGAGCCGCAGCGGCGCGCCGGCAGCTACCCGCACCAGCTCAGCGGCGGCCAACGCCAGCGCGCGATGATTGCGATGGCGCTGGCCTGCCGGCCCAAGCTGCTGATTGCCGATGAGCCCACCACGGCGCTCGATGTGAGCCTGCGCGGCCAGATCCTGGAGCTGCTGAGCGACTTGCAGCGCCAGACCGGCATGGCGGTGCTGATGATCACCCATGACCTGCCGCTGGTGCGCCATTTTGCCGACCGGGTCGCGGTGATGGAAAAAGGCCGGCTGGTGGAGCAGGGGGCTGTGGCCGAGGTGTTTGCCGCGCCCCAGCATGCCTACACCCAAAAGCTGCTGGCCAGCACGCCCCAGCGCCAGGTGGTGGCCCGCCAGCCTGAGGCACCCACGGTGCTGCAGACGCGCGATTTGCAGGTGGCCTATGCCACGCCGCTGCCGGGCATAGCGGGCTGGTTCCGCAAGGGCCGGTTCGACGCGGTGCGCGGCGCCAGCCTGGCGCTGGGCCGGGGTCAGACCTTGGGGGTGATTGGCGAGTCGGGCTCGGGCAAATCCACCTTGGCCCAGGCGATCCTGGGCCTGCTGCCCAGCCAGGGCGAGCTGCGCATTGGCCAAGAGACCTGGCAGTTGCCAGCCCAGCGCAACAGCGCGGCCAACCAGCAGCTGCGCCGCAAGGTGCAGGTGGTGTTCCAGGATCCGTTCTCGTCGCTGTCGCCGCGCATGACGGTGCAGGAGATGGTGGGCGAAGGCCTGCAGCTGGCGCAGCCCCAGCTGGCTCCAGCGGATCTACAGCAGCAGGTGCTGGCGCTGCTGCAGGAAGTGGGCATGACCGAGGCCCAGTTCCCGGGCCTGCTCGAGCGCTATCCGCATGAGTTCTCCGGCGGCCAGCGCCAGCGCCTGGCCATTGCCCGCGCGCTGATCGTGGACCCCGAGATCCTGGTGCTGGACGAGCCCACCAGCGCGCTCGATGTCACCATCCAGCAGCAGGTGCTGGCCTTGCTGCAGCGCCTGCAGCGCGAGCGCGGCCTGAGCTATGTGCTGATCACGCACGATGTGGCGGTGATCCGGGCCATGGCCCATGAGGTGCTGGTGATGAAGGATGGCGAGGTGGTGGAGAGCGGCGAGGTCATGCAGGTGCTCGATGCGCCGCGCCAGGCCTACACGCAGCGCCTGATGGACGCCAGCCTGGAGCTGGGCTGAGCGGGCAGCGCCCGGCAACGACTTTATGAGCGGAATAGGGCCGCAGGCAGTGCGCAAGCTGCCTGCGGCATCAACGGGAAATCCATGACAGAACTGCTGCAAGTGACCGGTTTGGGCAAGCGCTTTGGCGGCGTGCAGGCCGTGGCCGATGTGAGCTTTGCCTTGCGCCGGGGCGAAGTGCTGGCGCTCATTGGCCCCAATGGCGCGGGCAAGACAACCACCTTCAACATGCTGGGCGGGCAACTGGTGCCCGATGTCGGCAGCATGCTGCTTCAGGGCACGGCCCTGGGCGGCAAGCGGCCCCGCGAGATATGGCGCCTGGGCGTAGGGCGCACCTTCCAGATTGCCGAGACCTTTGCCTCGCTGACGGTGGCCGAGAACGTGCAGATGGCCTTGCTGTCGGCCGCTGGCCGCGTCTTTGGCCTGTGGCAAAAAGCCGCCCGCTTTCAGCGTGATGAGGCGCTGGCCTTGCTGGCGCTGGTGGGCATGCAGGACCAGGCTGACCGTGCTTGCAGCGCGCTGGCCTATGGCGATGTGAAGCGGGTGGAGCTGGCCATCGCCATGGCCCACAAGCCTGTGCTGCTGCTGATGGATGAGCCCACTGCCGGCATGGCCCAGGCTGAACGCCTGCAGCTGATGGCGCTCACGCGGCAACTGGCCCGTGAGCGCGACATGGCCGTGCTGTTTACCGAGCACAGCATGGATGTGGTGTTTGCCTATGCCGACCGCATCATTGTGCTGGCGCGGGGCCGGCTCATTGCCGAGGGCGCGCCGGAGGCCGTGCGGCGCAACCCCGAGGTGCAGGCGGTCTACCTGGGCAAGGGCAGCACCTATGACAGCCAGGAACCAAGTCAGGAGCCTGCCGTATGAGCGCGCAGATAACCGATGTGCACGCCGAGCTTCTGCTGCAGGTGAGCGCGCTCAACGCCTGGTATGGCGAAGCCCATATTCTGTTTGATGTGGGGCTGGAGGTGCGGCGCGGTGAGGTGGTGGCCTTGATGGGGCGCAACGGCGCGGGCAAGTCCACCACGCTCAAGGCCATCATGGGCCTGGTGGAGCGGCGCAAAGGCACCGTGCAGTTCATGGGCCAGAACATTGCGCAGGCAGACCCCTGGCGCATTGCGCGCCTGGGCCTGGGCTATGTGCCCGAAGAGCGGCGCATCTTCAGCGACCTGACGGTACTCGAAAACCTGGAGGTGGGCCGCCAGCCCGCCCGCCGCTGGGCCGATGGCAGCCTGGCCAGCGAGTGGACGGTGGATGAGCTGCTCGCCTTTTTCCCGAACCTGGCGGCCATGCCGCAGCGCGCTGGCGGGCAGATGAGTGGCGGCGAGCAGCAGATGCTCACCGTCGCCCGCACCCTCATGGGCAATCCCTATCTGGTGCTGCTCGATGAGCCCTCTGAAGGGGTGGCGCCTGTTATCGTCGAGCAGATGGCGCAGATGATTGTGCAACTCAAGCAGCGCGGCGTGAGTATTTTGCTGTGCGAGCAAAACCTGCACTTTGCGCGCCTGGTGAGCGACCGGGCCTATGTGCTGGAGAAGGGCGCGATCGCGTTTGCTGGCAGCATGCAGGCACTGGTCGACGAAGAGCGGGCTGGCGCCAAGCGGATCGGCGTCTAAAGCGCCATCAGACAAAGCAAAGCCTGCACGCATCGCGCGCAGGCTTGGGTGTCCCTCCGGAAATAAAAGGGACTGCGGCTTACCAGTGGCCGGTAGGGTTGATGCCGTCCTGCATCACCCAGTGGATGCGTGAGGTCTCCACGCCCATCAGTGCAGCCTGGTGGACCAGCATATCGGTGGTCTTGCCATCGAGCACGGGCTGGCGCGAGAGCAGCTTGAACGAGTCGGTGGTGTCGCCCATCAGCATGGCCCAGCGGTAATCGGGGTCAATGGCGACGACATGGTAGCCCTCGTGGAAGGGGCCCATGAACGAGGCCTTCATGGCGCCAAAGTTGGGCGCGCCGACAAAGCGGGCAATGCCATGGCCCTCGACCCAGCGGTGGGTGCCGGCATGAAAGCCCCGGGTCGTGATGCCCAGGCTGCCATCGCTCAGCAGCTCATATTCGACGCGTGAGCGCGTTAGCGGCTTGCCGATGCCGCGCTCGATGCGGGCGATCTCATACCAGTCGCCGACAAAGCGTTCTGCATCAAAGTCGGCGACGGGCTCAATCAGGTCGACCGGCACGACTTTGCGGGATTTGTTGCTGGTCCACCAGTAAACGGCCAAGGCGGCCACACCGGCTGCCAGGGGGAGCCAGAGAGAGCGCTGTTGCGGTCGTTGTTGATGATCGAGCTCTTGCATAAGAAATTATTCCTTGTTTTGTTTTATGAATCCTAACCAGATAGGCGTAATTTACAAGCTGCCAGCGTGGGCCAAATGTAAGCAAAGCGCCTGATTTGCGCTGTCGCCTTGCGGCTTGCATGCCTAATTTCGCACCAAGGCACGGGAATTAGCAGGTATTTTTATCTGCTCGCTTGGCATCTGTGGCCTAATGTCGGTTTTGTTTATCGCGAGGTCCCAGGATGGGCAACAAAATCGTTACGGAAGCTGACCGCAAGTTCACCCCTCAACCGGCCCTGCCTAACGGCAAGAGCCTGCCTACTGCTGGCCGCGGCCAACAGGTCAGCCGTGCCCGTGGCACTGCTACCCGTTCCAAGAAGAACCCAGGCAAGCGTACGCACAAGGGCGGTTAATACCGCCTACCGGTTTGCCCCGTCCGCATGCCGCGCTTGCCACGATCAGGCGCGGCATGCGGATGGTGCTTTTTCGGTAAGGATGAGCCCGCATCAGCGGGCTTTTTTGCGTCTGTCTGAAAGATCCGTCAGCGATGCAAGCGGCGGCGCAGCTCCAGCACCTCTTCCATCAGGTCGACGGTCAGTGCGGCCAGTTGGGGGTCGGCATCATAGGTGTGCTCCAGCAGCGCCACACGGCGCGCGCGCACGATGCAGGTGGCCGCAAAGCGCCAGCTGGTGACGGCTTCGGGGTTGCGTGTGCCAGTGCTGGGGGTGAGCACGCCATCGACGACACGGGCCTGCACCCAGTCCAGGTTGCGCTGGCAGGCCTGGGCCAGACTGGCCGCATCAAGGCTGTCGTCGTCAATGATCTGCAAGCTGCTGGTGTGTACTGTCGTGTAGTGGGGCATGGTCACACTCCTTGGCGAGGCTGGTAGTGGGGAAAGGCCTTGGCAAAGGCCGCGTAGGCCTCGCGCTCCTGCTCGGTCGTGGCCGGTGGTATGTGCAGTTGTAGCTCCAGGTACAGATCGCCAGGCGTGGCAGCGGGCAGGCCTTTGCCCTTGATGCGCAGCTTGCGCCCGGCCGACCAGCCTGCAGGAATAGTCACTTCCAAGGTGCCGGCCGGCGTTTTGACCTCCGCGCTGCCGCCCAAAGCCGCTTCCCAGGGGCTGACGGGCATTGGCATATAAACATCCTTGCCTTCGGCACGCCAGCGCTTGTCGGGGCGAAAGTGCACTTCGAGCAAGAGATCGCCCGCTGGCCCGCCCTGGTAACCGGGCCCGCCCTGGCCGGCCAGGCGAATCATCTGGCCCTCGCGCACCCCGGCAGGAATCTTCACCTGCAGCTGGCGCTCCTGGCTGCGTACTTCGCCATCCTCGGTCACGTCCTGGCCATGCAAGGTCAGCATGCGTTCGCTGCCCTGGTAGCTGTCGGTCAGGTCCAGCTCGATGCTGGCGTGCTGGTCCTCGCCCCGGATCGCCGCACGTGGCCCGCCGCCGGCATGGCCACCGCGCTGGGCGCGCGCCGCGTCGCCAAACATCTGGCGAAAGAAATCGCTGTAATCGGCATCGCCCCCCATGCTCTGGCGGCGAAACTGGAAATCGCCGCTGTCAAAGCCTTCGGCGCTGCGGAAGGGCTTGCCCGCGCCTGACGCAAAGCCGCGCGGGGCGTCGAGCATGGCGTCGTATTCGGCACGCTTTTGCGTGTCCGACAGCACTGCATTGGCCTCGTTGACCTCGGCCATGCGCTGGGCGGCGTCTTTTTCCTTGCTCAGATCCGGGTGGTATTTGCGGGCGAGCTTGCGAAATGCCTTTTTGATCTCGTCTGCGCCGGCCTTTTTGTCCACGCCCAGAACGTCGTAGTAGTTTTTGGAATCCATGCCTGCTCCCGAAGATATGGCAGTTTGCTGTTGTACAGGCAACTGCCCAATGGATGATGACTTCCTAGAACTTAGTTGCTTTTGGGTCTGATTCAAGTCAGAGAAGCGCGTATTCTCAAAGGCACCGGAGCCCTGGGATACCGCAATGGTGGTACAAATACGCCTTTGTGTGCGGGATGGGCTGTGTATGACCGAGGCTGCGAGTGCGCCCTGGCTGGTGGTGTGTTTGTGCGCGCAGTGGTGCGGTACCTGTGGCCAGTACCAGCCTGCCTTTGATGCGCTGGCCAAGGAGTGGCCGGACATGGCCTTTGTCTGGCTCGATGTCGAGGACGAGGAAGAGGCGCTGGGCGAGCTCGATATCACCACCTTCCCCACCGTACTGCTGGGGCGCGGCACCGAAGCCATGTTCCTGGGCCCCGTTCTGCCCCAGTCCGGCGTGCTGCAGCGCATGCTGGAGCGTTTTTCGCAAGGCGACGCGCAGGCCTTGCCCGATGGCGATGAAGCCCATGCACTGTTGCGGCGCACTGCGGCTATCGTGCAGGCGCGCAATGCGCAGACTTAGTCGTTCGCACGCCTAAAAGCCACTGCGCATCATTGCATCGATACTGGTTTGCCCCTATAATTGATGTCTACACGACCAACTGGGCGGTGCCAACCGCCCATTTTTTTTGGTCGCATGTTTTTCAGCTCGATGCTGCGGAATGTGTAACATTCCGTGGTTCTCGGGTTTTTTGTATTTGCGGGATAAATAGCACACGTGAGCTTGCAAGAAACCACCCTACAAACGGTGAGCGGCCTGGGCTACGACTTGGTGGAGATCGAACGCTCTGCCAGCGGCCTTTTGCGCATCACCATCGACCTGCCTTGGAATGCGGATGACGTCCGTCCGGAAGGCGTGCCAGAGCAGTTTGTGACGGTGGAGGATTGTGAGAAGGTCACCCGCCAGCTGCAGTTTGCGCTGGAAGTCGATGGCGTGGAATACAAGCGCCTGGAAGTGTCCTCGCCCGGTATTGACCGTCCATTGCGCCATGAGCAGGATTTCATCCGCTTTGCCGGCGCGGTGGTGGACCTGACGCTGAAGGAATCCATCGGTGCAGCTGCCGAAGGCACAACCATCAGCGCCAATCGCAAGAAATTTCGGGGCACGCTCGAGCGTACCGAGGCAGGTGGCTGGCAGATCGTCTGGAGCGATGCGCCGCCTGTCAAACCCGGTGCCCGTGTGAGCAAGAAGCGCCCACCCGCACCGCTGCAAAGCCTGGGTTTTACGCTCGATGAGTTGCGTGAAGCGCGTCTGGCACCCATCGTGAGCTTCAAGGGCAGGGCGGCAGCAGGTGCTGCCGACGAACCCCAGGCCTGAAGTGGCCCCGCACATGGTGGCGCTGATGATGCCGCCTTCTGGTTAAAGATTGAAATAGGAGAGTCGTCGCATGAATCGCGAATTGTTGATGCTGGTGGATGCCATCGCGCGCGAAAAGAACGTAGAGCGCGATGTGGTGTTCGGCGCTGTGGAATCTGCCCTGGCCCAGGCTACGAAGAAGCTGTATCCCGGCGAAGTGGATGTGCGTGTGGCTATCGATCTCGATACCGGCGACTACGACACCTTCCGCCGCTGGCTGGTGGTGCCCGATGATGCGGGCCTGCAAAACCCGGATGCCGAAGAAATGCTGATGGATGCCGTTGACCGCAAGGCAGACGCGCAGGTGGGCGACTACATTGAAGAGCAGATCGAATCCGTGCCTATCGGCCGTATCGGCGCCATGGCGGCCAAGCAGGTGATCCTGCAAAAGATCCGTGACGCCGAGCGCGAGATGCTGCTCAACGACTTCATGGCACGCGGCGACAAGATCTTCAACGGCACCGTCAAGCGCATGGACAAGGGCGACATCATTGTCGAGTCCGGCCGCGTGGAAGGCCGCTTGAAGCGCGGTGAAATGATTCCGAAGGAAAATCTGCGCAATGGTGACCGCGTTCGCGCGATGATCATGGACGTGGACCTGACCCTGCGCGGCGCGCCCATCCTGCTCTCACGCTCCGCGCCCGAGTTCATGGTCGAGCTGTTCCGCAACGAAGTGCCCGAAATCGAGCAAGGCCTGCTGGAGATCAAGAGCTGCGCCCGTGACCCTGGCAGCCGCGCCAAGATTGCCGTGCTTAGCCACGACAAGCGCATTGACCCGATCGGCACCTGCGTCGGTGTGCGCGGCAGCCGCGTGAACGTGGTGACCAATGAGCTCGCTGGCGAGCGCGTGGACATCGTGCTGTGGTCTGAGGACCCCGCCCAGTTCGTGATCGGTGCGCTGGCGCCGGCCAATGTGTCCTCGATCGTCGTGGACGAAGAAAAGCATGCCATGGATGTGGTGGTGGACGAGGAAAACCTCGCGATCGCCATTGGCCGTGGTGGTCAGAATGTGCGTCTTGCCTCCGATCTGACGGGGTGGAAGATCAACATCATGGACGCGGCCGAATCGGCCCAGAAGCAGGAAGAAGAAACCAGCACTTCCCGCAAGCTGTTCATGGAAAAGCTGGATGTGGATGAAGAAATCGCTGACATCCTGATCGAAGAAGGTTTCTCCAGCCTGGAAGAAGTGGCCTATGTGCCGCTGCAGGAAATGCTGGAAATCGAGAGCTTCGACGAAGAGACCGTCAATGAGCTTCGCACGCGCGCCAAAGATGCGCTGCTGACGATGGAAATCGTCCACGAAGAGAGTGTTGCCCGTGTTTCCCAAGCGTTGCGTGATCTGGAAGGGATGACGCCTGAGTTGGTAGCCCAGCTGGAAGCTGGTGGAATCCACACGCGTGACGACCTGGCCGATTTGGCCATTGATGAATTGACCGAGCTGACCGGACAGTCTGCCGATGACGCAAAAGCCTTGATCATGAAGGCTCGCGAACATTGGTTTGATGGACAGGAATAAGGTCAGGAGGCACGGAACAAGATATGTCGAGTAATACTGTCGCCGAGTTCGCTGTTGAACTCAAGAAATCACCGGATACATTGCTGGAACAACTGCAAGCCGCAGGCGTGTCCAAGCACGATGCATCCGATGCACTGACTGAAACGGACAAACAAGCGCTGTTGTCCCATCTGCAGGCCGCCCACGGCGCTGCAGACCGCAAGAAGATCACATTGACCAAGAAATCTACCAGCGAGATCAAACAAGCCGACGCCACGGGCCGGGCACGCACCATCCAGGTGGAAGTGCGCAAAAAACGCACCTTCGTCAAGCGTGACGAAGTGGCTGAGGCCGATTCCGACGAAGCACTCAAGCACGCCGAAGCCAAGCAAAAGGAAGCCGAACACAAGGCTGACCTGGTCAAGCGCGAAGAGGAAGCCCGTCGCGAAGCCGACCTGATCGGCAAGCAAGAAGCTGATCTGGTGCAGCAGCGTGCCGAGCGCGCTGAGCGCGAAGAGCGCGAGCGCAAGGAGCGTGAGGCTGAAGAGCGCGCCGCTGCCTACGTGGCCAAGACGCAAGAGCGCAAGGCCCAGGAAGCTGCCGAGCAGGAAGAAGCTGCGCGCCGCCACGCCCAGGAGCTGGCCGCCCGCAACGAAGCCCAGGCTGAAGCCAAGAAAAAGGCCGAAGACGAATCCAAGGCCCGTGAGGCGGAGGAAACCGCGCGCGCTGTCGATCTGGACGAGCGCCGCCGCAAGGCCCTGGCCGAGGCCGAAGCCATTCGCGCCATGATGAACGCGCCCAAGAAGGTGCTGGTGGCCAAGAAGCCTTCGGAAGAGAAGAAGGAAGTCAAGGCCGCTGATGCCAAGAAGGGCACCTTGCACAAGCCTGCCACGACCGGCACTGGCGCGGCCAAGCCTGCCGCTGGTGCAGCGCCTGGCAACAAGGAAGTCAAGTCGGCCAAGCTGTCCTCGAGCTGGAGCAACCAGAACGACAGCAACGGCAAGAAGAAAGAACTCAAGACCCGTGGTGATTCCTCGGGTGGTGTGGCCGGTCGCGGCAACAACTGGCGTTCGGGCCCCCGTGGCGGCCGTCGCGGCAATGACCGCAACGACCACCGTGGCGCGCAATCGGCTGCGCCGGTGGAAGCACGCGTGCTCGACGTCTATGTGCCCGAGACCATCACCGTGTCCGAGCTGGCCCACAAGATGGCCATCAAGGCGTCCGAAGTGATCAAGTCGCTGATGAAGATGGGCCAGATGGTCACCATCAACCAGCCGCTGGACCAGGACACCGCGATGATCGTCGTGGAAGAAATGGGCCACAAGGCACATATTGCCGCACTGGACGATCCGGAAGCGTTCACCGCCGAAGAAGAATCCCAGGCCGAATCCGAAGCGCTGCCACGCGCGCCGGTCGTGACCGTGATGGGCCACGTCGACCACGGCAAGACCTCGCTGCTGGACTACATCCGCCGCAGCAAGGTCGCTGCGGGCGAAGCCGGCGGCATTACGCAGCACATCGGTGCCTACCACGTGGAAACCCCACGCGGCATGATCACCTTCCTGGACACCCCTGGTCACGAGGCCTTCACGGCCATGCGTGCCCGCGGTGCACAGTCGACCGACATCGTGATTCTGGTGGCCGCTGCCGACGACGGCGTGATGCCCCAGACCAAGGAAGCGATCAAGCACGCCAAGGCCGCTGGTGTTCCTATCGTGGTGGCCATCACCAAGGCCGACAAGCCCGATGCCAACCCCGAACGCGTCAAGCAGGAGCTGGTGGTCGAGCAGGTGGTGCCCGAAGAATACGGTGGTGACTCGCCTTTCGTGGCCGTGTCGTCCAAGACCGGCCAAGGCATTGACGAGCTGCTCGAGCAAGTGCTGCTGCAGGCCGAAGTGCTGGAACTCAAGGCGCCGGTGCAAGCCAATGCCAAGGGTCTGGTGATCGAAGCCCAGCTGGACAAGGGGCGCGGCCCGGTGGCCACAGTGCTGGTGCAGTCCGGTACCTTGAAGGTGGGCGATATCGTGCTGGCCGGTCAAACCTATGGCCGCGTGCGTGCCATGGTCGACGAAGACGGCAAGGTCGCCAAGGAAGCCGGTCCATCGCTGCCCGTGGAAATCCAGGGTCTGTCGGATGTGCCGCAGGCTGGTGACGACTTCATGGTGCTGCCCGATGAGCGCCGCGCCCGTGAAATCGCGACCTACCGCGCTGGCAAGTTCCGCAACACCAAGCTGGCCAAGCAACAAGCGGCCAAGCTGGAGAACATGTTCGCCGAAATGGGTGCGGGCAACGTGCAGTCGCTGCCGATCATCATCAAGGCCGACACCCAGGGTTCGCAAGAAGCACTGGCTGCCTCCTTGCTCAAGCTGTCGACCGACGAGGTCAAGGTGCAGATGGTCTACACCGGCGTGGGCGGTATCAGCGAGTCGGATGTGAATCTGGCGCTGGCCTCCAAGGCGATCGTGATCGGTTTCAACGTGCGTGCCGATGCGCAAGCGCGCAAGACCGCCGAGAGCAACGATGTCGATATCCGCTACTACAACATCATTTACGACGCTGTCGATGAGTTGAAGGCGGCCATGTCCGGCATGCTCGCTCCCGAGCAACGCGAAGAGATCATCGGTATGGCCGAGATCCGCACCGTGTTCGTGGCCTCCAAGATCGGTACGGTGGCTGGTTCGTACATTACCCAGGGTCACGTTACCCGCAATGCACACTTCCGTCTGCTGCGCGACAACGTGGTCATCTACACCGGTGAGATCGACTCGCTGCGCCGTCTCAAGGACGACGTCAAGGAAGTCAAGGAAGGCTTCGAGTGCGGTATCAAGCTCAAGAACTACAACGACATCAAAGAAGGTGATATGTTGGAAGTCTTTGAGATCAAGGAAATCGCTCGTACGCTGTAATTTCCGATGGCAACTCGCAAGAAAACTGCTGCGCCCAATCGCAGCTTCAAAGTCTCCGACCAGATCCAGCGCGATCTGTCGGAGCTGATCGCCCGTGAGTTGAAAGACCCACGTGTGGGCATGGTGACGCTGCAAGCCGTTGAGGTGACGCCTGACTATGCCCACGCCAACGTCTATTTCAGCTTGCTGATCGGTGACCCCGACCAGACCCAGGACGCACTGAACCAGGCAGCTGGCTTCTTGCGCAATGGACTGTTCAAGCGCCTGCATATCCACACCGTGCCGACCTTGCACTTCATCTACGACCGCACCACCGAGCGTGCCGCCGACATGAATGCCTTGATCGCCAAGGCCGTGGCATCGCGCGGACCCGAGGAAGGCTGATCGCATGCATGCCTCTCGCACACGGGTGCAGCGGCGCCCTGTGCACGGGGTGTTTCTGCTCGATAAACCCATTGGCTTGTCCAGCAACGACGCTTTGCAAAAAGTGAAGTGGCTGCTGCGCGCCGAAAAAGCGGGCCATACCGGCACGCTCGACCCATTGGCTACGGGTGTGCTGCCGCTGTGTTTTGGCGCGGCCACCAAGTTCAGCCAATTGCAGCTCGATGCCCCCAAGACCTATGAGGCCTTGGTGCACCTGGGTGCTACCACCACCACCGGCGACGCCGAGGGCGAGGTGCTGCAGACCTGGGAGGTGGATGGGGAGGCGCTGACGCCCGAGACCCTGGACGCCGTGGCAGCCCGGTTTACCGGCCCCATCAGCCAGGTGCCGCCCATGTACAGCGCGCTCAAGCGCGATGGCAAGGCACTCTACGAATACGCCCGCGCCGGCATCACGCTCGAGCGTGAGCCGCGTGCTGTCACCATCTTGCATCTGACGCTGTCGCGTGTGCAAGAAGAGCAGGACTTTGTCGCGCTCAAGATGACGGTGCGCTGCAGCAAGGGCACCTATGTGCGTACGCTGGCCGAGGATATTGGCCAGGCGCTGGGCTATGGCGCGCATTTGCGCAGCCTGCGCCGCATAGAAACCGGTGGGATCGACCTGTCCCGCTGTATCAGCCTGCAAACCCTGGAAGCGACGCCCGATGCGGACCGCCTGCACACCGTGTTGCCTGTCGACACGTTGCTGGCAGCGCACACCCGTGTCACGCTCGATGGTGATAATGCAGGCAGATTTTTGTCCGGCTTGCGCCGGCGGGGTGAATGGGCCGATGCCGATGCAGTGGCCGTTTATGGAGAAGAGCCTCCTGCGCTTTTGGGTGTGGCACACATCCGGGCGCGCGAGCTCATTCCCGACCGCCTCCTAAGCCCCGTCGAGATTCAACAAATTTTGGAAGGAACGCCGCGCCCACAAGCCAGCGGCATTTTGGAAACATCATGAGCAAACAAATCCGCAATATTGCGATCATCGCCCACGTTGACCATGGCAAGACGACCATGGTGGACCAGCTGCTGCGCCAGTCTGGTACCTTCGCCGAACACGAAAAAGTCGTGGACACCGTGATGGACAACCACGCCATCGAGCGTGAGCGCGGCATTACCATCCTGGCCAAGAACTGCGCCGTGTCCTGGAACGACACCCACATCAACATCCTCGACACCCCCGGTCACGCGGACTTCGGCGGTGAAGTGGAGCGCGCGCTGTCCATGGTGGACGGTGTGGTGCTGCTGATCGATGCGCAAGAAGGCCCCATGCCCCAAACGCGTTTTGTGACCAAGAAGGCCCTGGCCCTGGGTTTGAAGCCCATCGTCGTGGTCAACAAGGTCGACAAGCCCGGTGCCAACCCTGACAAGGTCGTCAACGCTGCGTTCGACCTGTTCGACAAGCTGGGCGCGACCGATGAACAGCTGGACTTCCCCGTGGTCTACGCCTCGGGCATCAACGGCTGGTCGTCCAAGGAAGAAGGCGAGCCAGGCGCGCAATGGGGCCCCGACATGTCGGCCCTGTTCGAAACCATTCTGGAACACGTGCCATCGGTGCAGGGCGATGCGACTGCACCGCTGCAGATGCAAGTCTCGGCGCTGGACTACTCCACGTTCGTGGGCCGTATCGGCGTGGGCCGTATCACCCAGGGCACGCTCAAGCCAGGCCAGCAGGTGGCCGTGATGGCCGGCCTGGATGGCAAGAGCTACACCGGCAAGATCAACCAGGTCCACACCTTCCAAGGTATTGACCGCGTGCAAGCGACCGAAGCCGGTCCTTCCGAGATCGTGCTGATCAGCGGTATCGAAAACATCGGTATCGGTGAGACCGTGACCGACCCGACCAACCCCCAGCCGCTGCCGATGCTCAAGATCGACGAGCCGACGCTGACGATGAACTTCTGCGTGAACACCTCGCCTCTGGCAGGTCGTGAAGGCAAGTACGTGACTAGCCGCCAGATCTGGGACCGCCTGCAAAAGGAACTGCGCTCCAACGTGGCCCTGCGCGTCAAGGAAACCGACGAAGACGGTATCTTTGAAGTGGCTGGCCGTGGTGAACTGCACCTGACCATTCTGCTCGAAGAAATGCGCCGCGAAGGCTACGAGCTGGCCGTGTCCAAGCCACGCGTCGTGATGCAAATGATCGACGGCGTGCGCCATGAGCCTATCGAGCTGGTGACGGCTGACATCGAAGAAGGCCACCAAGGCGGCGTGATGCAAGCGCTGGGCGAGCGCAAGGGCGAGCTGGTGAACATGGAACCCGATGGCCGCGGTCGCGTCCGTCTGGAATACCGCATTCCGGCCCGTGGCCTGATCGGTTTCACCAACGAATTCCTGAACCTGACCCGCGGTTCCGGCCTGATCGCCAACATCTTCGACAGCTACGAGCCGCACAAGGGCGAAATCGGCGGCCGCAAGAACGGTGTGCTGATCTCGATGGACGACGGTGAAATCTTCACCTACGCGCTGGGCAAGCTCGACGACCGTGGCCGCATGTTTGTGAAGCCCAACGACCCCGTGTACGAAGGCATGATCGTCGGTATCCATAGCCGTGACAACGACCTGGTGGTGAACGCTACGCGTACCAAGCAGCTGACCAACTTCCGCGTGAGCGGCAAGGAAGACGCGATCAAGATCACGCCTCCAATCGAGCTGTCGCTGGAATACGGCGTGGAGTTCATCGAAGAAGACGAGCTGCTGGAAATCACCCCCACCAGCCTGCGCGTGCGCAAGCGCCACCTGAAGGAACACGACCGCAAGCGCGCATCGCGCGAAAACGCATAATCTGCGCTGCGACGTGATCCAACACCAGCAAAGGCCGCATCTGCGGCCTTTTTTGCGTTCTGGAGGAGTCAGCCCATGGGCTGGAGCTTGAGCAGCAGCTCCTTCAAACGCTGGGCCGTGGCCACTGGTTGGCGCTGGTTCAGCGCCAGCGCAATGCCGATCTGGGGCAGGTGCTGGGTGTCGGTCAGCTCGCGGAAGATGACGCCTGGTGTCGCGGCCTTTGCGACCACGGCCGGCACCAGCGCCACGCCCAGGCCTGCGCCCACCAGGCTCACCAAGGTCTGGGCCTGCACGGCATGCTGCTTGATCTGCGGCATAAAGCCGGCGTTCTGGCAGGCCAGCACCACCAGCGCATGCAGGCCCGGCACTTCGCTGGGGCGGTAGTTCACAAAGGGCTGGTCGGCCAGGTCGATCAGCTGCAGGCTGTCCTTGATCTGCAGCGGGTTGCCAGCGGGCAGGGCGGCAATCAGGCGGTCAGGCTCGACGGGGGTGATGGACAGCTCGGTGGCCTGCGTGACGGGATAGCGCAGCAGACCGGCATCAAAATCACCGCTGGCCACCTGGGCGCAGATCTCGCGCGTCGTGGATTCGGTCAGCACCAGGTCGATCGCCGGGTAGGCGGCGCGAAACGCCTGCACCAGCTTGGGGATCAGCGAGAACGTGGCCGAGCCGATAAAGCCGATATGCAGGCGCCCGAGCTCGCCACTGGCGGTGGCCTGCGACACGGCCTGTACCTGCCGGGCATGGTAGAGCGCTAGCTTGGCGCTCTCCAGCGCAGCCCGGCCTGCATCCGACAGCACCGTGCCGCGCCGGTCACGCTCGAACAGCTGTACCCCTAGGTCGTCTTCGAGCTTGCGGATCGACTGCGACAGCGGCGGCTGCGACATATGCAGCTGCTCAGCGGCCTGGCGGTAGTTCAGGGTTTGCGCCAGGGTGACAAAGTGGCGCAGTTGGCGCAAGTCCATTGATATCTCCTGTGTATCAGTACCTGTCAATTGCGACATAGACACAGTTGTGAAACATATCAAATAATGCCATTCATCGCTATCACCACAACGACGGAGACAAGCCTTGAGTGCATTGACAGGCCTGCGGGTGCTGGACCTATCCAGCGTGATTTTCGGGCCGCTGGCCAGCCAGGTGCTGGCCGATTACGGCGCCGAGGTGATCAAGATCGAGCCGCCTGGCGGCGACTCCACACGCTACACCGGGCCGGCGGCCGAAGCCGGCATGTCCGCGCTGTTCATGGGTTCGAACCGCAGCAAGAAGAGCGTGGTGCTGGATCTCAAGGCGCCCGAGGCCCAGGCGGCGCTGCATGCGCTGCTCAAGACTGCCGATGTCTTCATGCACAGCATGCGGCCGCAAAAGCTCGCCAAGCTGGGGCTCGACCCAGTGCGGCTGCGCGCCCAGTACCCGCGCCTGGTCTATGTGGGCCTGCATGGCTTTGGTGAGGACGGCCCCTATGCCGGCCTGCCAGCCTACGACGATGTGATCCAGGGCATGAGCGGCCTGGCCGACCTGATGGAGCGCCAGACCGGCGAGGCCCGCTACCTGCCCACGATTGCGGCCGACAAGACCTGTGGCCTGGTCGCAGCGCATGCGGTGATGGCGGCCTTGTTCCAGCGCGAGCGCACGGGAGAGGGCAGCTTTGTCGAGGTGCCGATGTACGAGACCATGGTGGGCTTCAACCTGGTCGAGCATTTCTACGGCATGCATTTTGAGCCCGCGCTCAGCGGCGCTGGCTACCCGCGCGTGATGGCGCCCTGGCGCAAGCCCTACAAGACGCTGGACGGCCATGTCTGCATGATGCCCTACACCGATGGCCATTGGCGCCGCTTTTTTGCTGCCGTGGGCCAGCCCGCGCTGGCGCAGGACGAGCGCTTTGCCACCCAGGCCCAGCGCACCCGCCATATCGCGATCCTGCTGGAGACCATGAGCAGCTATGTCGCGCAAAAAGACACCGCCTACTGGCTGCAAACCTGCGAGGAGCTGGAGATTCCTGCGGCGCCTGTCGCGCGCATGGACGACCTGCCGCGTGACCCGCACCTCAAGGCCACCGGCTTTTTTGTCGAGCAGCACGACCCCGCCATGGGCACCGTGCGTTTTCCGCGCTCTTCCGTGCGCATCGATGGCGCGCAGGCGCCCATCGGCATGCCGCCGCGCCTGGGTGAGCACACCGAGCAGCTGCTGCGCGAAGTGGGTTGGGACGATGCCCGCATTGCGGCGTTGCAGCCCTCCATCGCTGAATGAACCTCTGAGAGTAACAAGGCCATGACCGCCCAAAACTGGATTTCTTCAACCGACAACCGCGCCGCCGCACTGGCAGGCACTGCCCGCATGGGCCAGGGCTTTGTCTGGCAGGACCTGCAGGTCGGCCAGCAGCTGCGCACCTTCCGCCGCACGGTGACGGAGACCGACCTGGTTAACTTCATCAATACCACCGGCATGCTCGAGGCCATCTTTATCGAAGACGGCTACGACGGCGGCGCGATCCGCGGCCGGCCGGTGCCCGGTGCACTCACCTATACCTTGATCGAAGGCTTCATCCTGCAAAGCATGATCCAGGGCACGGGCCTGGCGATGCTGGAGTTGCACCAGAAGATCCTGGGCCCGGTAGTGGTGGGTGACACGATCGAGGCGCTGGTGGAGGTGACCGATATCAAGCCGACCAGCAAGGGCGGCCGGGCGGTGGTGACCTCGCGCATCGAGGTCTATAACCAGCGCCAGGAGCAGGTGATGGTCTATACCGCCGTGCGCCTGCTCGCTGGGCGCTAGGCGATCACAGCAACCCGCGTGAGATGAAAAAACACATACAGGAGACAAAGATGCAATATGGTTTGGTACGTCGTTCCGCCTTGCTGGCCCTGGCGCTGGTTGCTGTTGGTGGGGCTGCGCAGGCGCAGGACCCCTGGCCCAGCCGGCCGATCACCCTGGTCGTGCCGTTCCCGCCGGGCGGGCCCACCGATATGGTGGCGCGCGTGCTGGCCCAGCAGGTGGGCCAGCAGCTGGGGCAGACGGTCATCGTCGACAACCGGCCCGGTGCCAACGGCAATATCGGCAATGCGCTGGTGGCCAAGGCGGCGGCCGATGGCTACACGGTGCTCTACAACACCTCGTCGATTGCGCTCAGCCCCTCGCTGTACAAAAAGCTCAGCTATGACGTGGCCAAGGACCTGCGCCCGGTCGCATTGACCGCGGTGGTGCCGCTGGGCCTGGTGGTCAACCCCAAGGTGCCCGCCAACACCGTGCAAGAGCTGGTGAAGTACGCGCAGGACAACAAGGGCAAGCTCTCCTACGGCTCGGCCGGCAACGGCAATGTCACGCACCTGGCCGCCTTTCAGGTGGTGCAGCACTATGGCATCGACGCCAGCCATGTGCCCTACAAAGGCAGCGCCCCGGCTGATGTGGACCTGGTAGCGGGCCAGATCGAGTTCATGACCGACACCATCAACTCGGTCGCGCCCTTCATCAAGGACGGCAAGCTCAAGCTGCTGGCAGTCAGCACGGCCCAGCGCATTCCGAATTTTCCCAACGCTCCCACCTTGGCTGAGAGCGGCATGACCGGCTTTGAGGCTGGCGCCTGGCAGGGCGTGATGGTGCCGGCCAGGACGCCCGATGCTGTGGTGCAGCGCCTCAATGCTGAAATCTTGAAGGCGCTCAAGGACCCCGGCGTGCTGGAAAAACTGCGCTTGCAGGGCACCGAGCCGCTGGGCTCCACGCCGCAGGCCTATGGCGACTATATCCAGAGCGAGATCAAGCGCTGGGCCGGCGTGGTCAAGAGCACGGGCGTGTCCCTGGATTGAACGAAAGCGAAGAACATGACGATTTTGAACGGACTGGCGCTGACGCGCATTCCGCCCGAAGGCGAAGCGCTGCGCGCCCAGGTGCGGGCCTTTTTGCAAGAGGCGGTCAAAGACATTCCTGCCCATATCCGCGCCAAATCCTGGAGCGGGTATGACCCGGCCTTCAGCCGCAAGCTGGGCGAGAAGGGCTGGCTGGGCATGACCTTTCCCACCGCCTATGGCGGCCACGCGCAGGGTGCGTTTGCGCGCTATGTGGTGGTCGAGGAGCTGCTCAATTTTGGCGCCCCGGTCGGCTCGCACTGGATTGCCGAGCGCCAGAGCGCGCCCTTGATCCTGAAATACGGCACCGAGGCGCAAAAGCAGCGCTATGTGCCGCAGGTGGCGCGCGGCGAGAGCTTTTTCTGCATCGGCATGAGTGAGCCCAATGCTGGCTCGGACCTGGCCAGCGTGCGCACGCGCGCCACGCCCAACGATGCGGGTTGGCTGCTGAACGGCCAGAAGATCTGGACCACCAACGCTCAGCACTGCCAGTACATGATTGCGCTGGTGCGCACCTCGGGCGAAGCAGCGGACCGCCAGAAAGGCCTGTCGCAACTGATCGTCGATTTGAGCCTGCCGGGCGTGACGGTGCGGCCCATCGAGGACATGTCGGGCGACCGCCATTTCTGCGAGGTCTTCTTTGACAATGTGCAGCTCGCACCCGATGCGCTGGTGGGCGCCGAAGGCCAGGGCTGGGAGCAGGTGACGGCCGAGCTGGCCTTTGAGCGCAGTGGGCCCGAGCGCCTGTTCTCGTCGGTGGTGCTGCTGGACCAGTGGCTGGCCTTTTTGCGCACGCAAGCGGCGCCGCGCGCCGAATCCCTGAAGCTGGCAGGCCAGATCCTGACGCGCCTGGCGCCGCTGCGTGCGCTGTCGGTGGCGGTGCAGGAAAAGCTGGTGCAGGGCCAGAGCCCCATCGTCGAGGCCGCCTTGGTCAAGGACCAGGGCACGGTGCTGGAGCAGTTCATACCGGCTGCGATTGCCGATGACCTGATGGCGCTGGAGGGCGAAGCCGTGCCGCACGAGCTGCTGCTGACCCTGAACTACCTCACCCTGGTATCGCCGTGCTACACGCTGCGCGGCGGCACCCGCAGCATTTTGCGCGGCATGATCGCGCGCGGCCTGGGCCTGCGTTGAGCGCAAGGAGAAGATGATGGACCATTTGATTACCGAGGCCCTGCGCGACCTGCTGACCGGGCAATGCACGCCCGCTGTGGTGCGCGCGATCGAGAGCGAAGTGGCTGCCGGCCAGAGCCCTGCCGCTGCGGCGCTGTGGCAGCAGATTGAAGACACCGGCTTTGCCGACCTGCTGCTGAGCGAAGAGGCTGGCGGCGCCGGCCTGGCCTTGCGCGATGCCTTTGGTGTCTGGGATTTGCTGGGCCAACACGCGATGCCGCTGCCGCTGGCAGACACCATGCTGGCGCGGGCCTGGCTGGCAGCTGCCGGTGTGGCGCTGCCGCAGGGCGCCATCGCCTTGACGCCAAAGCTGGCGGCAGCCGAAGGTGGCCTGCGGGCCAGCGGTGTGCGCGGCGCCCGCGTAGCGTCCTGGGTGCTGGGCCAGCAGGGCGCTGATCTGTGGCTGCTGCCGGTGGCCACCGCGCAGGTCAGTGCCAGCATTTTTGTGCTCGATGCGGATCTGCACTGGCCCGAAGCCGCGCTGGCCTCGGCCACACGGGTGCCGGCCGCAGCGTCGTTGCTGGTCGCCCAGGCCGGGCTGGTGTCGGCCTTGCTGGCGGGCAGCCTGCTGACGGTGTTTGAGAGCACCTTGAACTTTGCCAACGAGCGCCAGCAGTTTGGCCGCCCGATTGGCAAGTTCCAGGCGATCCAGCATGAGCTGGCGGTGATGGCCGAGCATGTGAGCGCCGCGCGCATGGCCGCGCAGATCGCCTGCGAGGCCGATGGCGTCGCGGCAGACCCGCTCAAGGTGGCCGTGGGCAAGGCGCGCACCAGCGAGGCTGCGGTGGAGGTGGCATCGCTCGCGCATTCGATCCACGGCGCGATCGGCTTTACCACCGAGTTTGATCTGCAGCTCTACACCCGCCGCCTGCACCTGTGGCGCCAGACGGCTGGCAGCGAAAGCTATTGGCAGCTGCAGGCCGGCCAGGCGCTGCTGGCTGCTGGCGGCATGGCCCTGGATGTGATCCGCGAGATCACGGACAGCCGCGCCGCCGTAGCCTGATTTGGCACCTGATTGACCGCAGCCCGCGCCGTTTTTCGGCTATGGTGGCGGTTGTTTTTTAGAAGAATCAGGAGTCATGCTTATGTCGGTCTACACCGAAGATGTGCAAAGCGAAGTGCGTGGTCAGCTGGGCTTGATCACGCTCAACCGGCCTAAGGCGCTGAACGCCTTGTCGCTGGCCATGGTGCGCGAACTGCGCGATGTGCTGCTGCGCTGGCAGCAGGACGAGAAGGTGCTGGCCGTAGCGATCCGGGGCAGCAACAAGGAGGGCGCCTTTGGCGCCTTCTGCGCTGGCGGCGATATCCGCTTTTTGCATGCGGCCGGCATGGCAGGCAATCCCGAACTGGAGGATTTCTTCAGTGAGGAATATGCGCTCAACCACCTGATCCACCATTTCGGCAAGCCCTATATCGCCTTTATGGATGGCATCGTGATGGGCGGCGGCATGGGCATCAGCCAGGGCGCAAGCCTGCGCATCGTCACCGAGCGCACCAAGATGGCCATGCCCGAGACCGCCATTGGCCTGTTCCCCGATGTGGGCGGCGGCTACTTTCTCTCGCGCTGCCCTGGCCATGTGGGTGAGTACCTGGGCCTGACGGGACAGATGATTGGCGCGGCCGATGCGCTGGCCTACCAGCTGGCCGATGGCTACCTGGAGAGCGCGCAGCAGCAGGCGCTGTGGGACGGGCTGGCCAGCGGCAGCTTTGCCAACGGCCAGGCCGTAGAAGCCTTTGTCAAAGCCGCTTTGGCGTCCGCACCAGAACGTGCTAACAACCCCGATGCCGAGATCGCGCAGTACTTTGGCCTGGCTGATGTGCCGGCCATCATCGCTGCGCTGGAGGCGGGCAGCAGCGACTTTGCCCGCACCACCGCCGAGACCCTGCGCAAGCGCTCGCCGCTGATGCTGTTTGTCGTGCTTGAGCAGATCCGCCGTGCACGCGGCATGGGCCTGGCCGAAGACCTGCGCATGGAGCGCGACCTGGTGCGCCACTGCTTCTATTTGCGCCCCGACCGCAAGAGCGAAACGCTCGAAGGCATCCGCGCGCTGGCGGTCGATAAGGACCACCATCCCCGCTGGAGCCCCGCCCGCATTGAAGTGGTGGACCTGCAGGAAGTGGCGCAGATGTTTGCCAGCCCTTGGCCGGCTGAGGCGCACCCGCTGCTGGCGCTGAACTAAGAGCCGCTACCACAACCCTTGATACGTCGTTGCCGCGCCGGCCGCGCCAAGCCTTGTCGTACGTCTGTACTGCCTGCGGCTTGACGCCTAGTCGGGGACGCCTAGTCTCAACCGCAAACCTTCGGTTTGCTGGGTCGTGTTAGCAGCTCTAAGCCATCAGGGCTTGCGAGCCATACGAGGGCCTGCGTGAATACGTAGGCCCTTGCCGACTGTCAAAGGCCCTGGCGAATCGGTGTGCTATACCTTGGCATGTGATCCTCAGGTATCCATGAAAGGCAAGACCATGACGCATGCAGACTCCCAGGCCTCCTCAATCCGCGTGGAGGCCAACATCGGCGAAGGCTTTTGGCGCAAGGGCCCGCAAGACAGCCTGCCACCACCGGACATGATGGGCGCCTATATGCGCAACCGGCCGGTGCTGGGCGCGCCGGTCGTGGGGCGCAAGGCCTGGATCATCGGCAGCGGCATTGCCGGCCTGGCAGCCGCCTTCTACATGATCCGCGACGGCGGCATGGCGGGCGAAGACATCACCATCCTGGATACGCTCGATGTGACTGGCGGCTCGCTCGATGGCGCGGGCAATGCCGAGCAAGGCTATATCGTGCGCGGCGGCCGCGAGATGAACTGGAACTACGACAACTTCTGGGACCTGTTCCAGGATGTGCCGGCGCTGGAGCTGCCCGAGGGCTACAGCGTGCTCGACGAGTACCGCTTCGTCAACGACAACGACCCGAACTGGTCCAAGGCCCGGCTGATGCACCAGCAGGGCAAGATCCGCGATTTCTCGACGCTGGGTCTGACCAAGGCGCACCAGTGGGAGATCGTCAAGCTGCTGCTCAAGCGCAAGGAGGAACTCGACGACATCAGCATCGAGTCCTATTTCAGCGCCAGTTTTCTGGAGACCAATTTCTGGTACCTGTGGCGCTCGATGTTCGCGTTCGAGAACTGGCAAAGCCTGCTGGAGATGAAGCTCTACATGCACCGCTTCCTGGACGCCATCGATGGCCTCACCGACATGTCGGCGCTCGTGTTTCCCAAGTACAACCAGTACGACAGCTTTGTCGTGCCGCTGACGCGCATGCTCAAGGACAAGGGCGTCAAGGTGCAGTTCAACACCCGTGTCTATGACCTGGACATGCGCGAGGAAGCAGGCAGCCGCACGGTGACCGGGATCCGTTGCAAATCGGCGGGTCAGGAGGTTCAGATTGACGTCGGCCCCCATGATGTGGTGTTTGCGCTGACCGGCTCGATGACCGAAGGCACGGCCTATGGCGACCTGGACACCGCGCCGGTGCTGGCGCGCGGCAATGAGGAGCCGGGTGAGGACAGCGACTGGACCCTGTGGAAGCGCTTGGCGGCCAAGTCGCCGGTGTTTGGCCGGCCCGAGAAGTTCTATGGCGATGTGAAGGGCTCGATGTGGGAGTCGGCCACCTTGACCTGCAAAGCCTCACCGCTGATCGACAAGCTCAAGGAGCTGTCGGTCAACGATCCGTACTCCGGCAAGACGGTGACCGGCGGCATCATCACCTTCACCGATTCGAACTGGGTGATGAGCTTTACCTGCAACCGCCAGCCGCATTTTCCCGACCAGCCCGGCGATGTGCTGGTGCTGTGGGTGTATGCGCTGCTGATGGACAAAAAGGGCAACCATGTCGCCAAGACCATGCCCGAATGCACGGGCCGCGAGATTCTGGCCGAGCTGTGCTACCACCTGGGCATTGCCGACCAGATCGATGCGGTGGCGGCCAACACCAAGGTGCGCCTGGCCTTGATGCCTTACATCACGGCGCAGTTCATGCCCCGCGCCGCCGGCGACCGGCCCCATGTGGTGCCCGAGGGCTGCACCAACCTGGCCTTGGTCGGCCAGTTTGTCGAGACCAGCAATGACATCATCTTCACGATGGAAAGCTCGGTGCGCACCGCGCGCATCGGTGTCTACACCTTGCTGGGCCTGCCCAAGCAGGTGCCCGACATCAGCCCTACGCAGTACGACATCCGCAACATCATCAAGGGCGCGCGGGCGCTGAACGGCAACCAGCCCTTTGTCGGCGAGCGTTTGCTGCACCGGGTGCTGGGCAAAACCTATTTCGCCCACATCCTGCCGCCGCTGCCCGAGAACGAGGAGACCTTGCGCGAGCGCGCGGAATCGGAGCTGGCTCAACTGCTGGGCAAGGGCGGCCAGGCCTTGAGCAAGGTCTCCACTTGGCTGGAGCGCTACAGCAGCAATCTGCGCGACAAGTCCAAATAAGCAGCGCGCTGGACAGAGCGCCCCAACGCAAAGAGGTGGCCGTAAGGCCACCTCTTGTTGTTTGCACTAAAGCTGAAGGGCGTTAGCCGATCAAGGCTTGGCCAGCTTCCACACACCGCCGCCCATGCCATCGCCACGCTTGTCGCCTGCCTGGCTGTCTTTGGCAAAGTAGTACAGTGGCCAGCCCTTGTAAGCCCATTGCTGGGTGTTGTCGGTGCGGGTGATGATGCTGAAGTCACCAATCGGCTTGGCACCTGCAGCCACGCCCAGTGGCGGCCAGTTGGTGGCGCACTGCTGGTAGCAGGTGGATGCACCGCTGCCAGCGGTGTCCTTGGTGAAGGTGTAGAGCGTGCGGCCATCGGGGCCGACGAGCACGCCATCTGCGGATCGCACTGGCGTGCTCGTATCCGACGCTTTGTGGTGCATGGAGCCACAGGCGGTCAAAAGAACGGCGGACAGCGGAATGGCCAGTACAGCAAGCTTGGAGAACATAGACGGCACCCAGGTTGGTTGATGGTGTCCTCAATATAGGTGGGGGCGCTGGCCCGCCATGTCGGACAGATGCCCATCCTCGAACACACCGCGCTCAGCTGCCGGCCCGCTGTGTCGGGTCTTATCGCATGCGCTTGCTGGCAGTCATGCCTTGGGCGGCGACCAGCAGCCCACTACCCAGCACCACAAAACCCAGCGCAATCGTGGCCGCATAGGCCGCCACACCCCCGAAACCACCGACATGGGCCGGGTTCAGGAAGGGGTAGGGATACCAGCCCGTCAGCTGGCCGCGCAGCAAGGTGTAGAGGAGGTAGAGCGCCGGCAGGACCAACGCCTTGCCCAGGACCTTGCGTGCCAGCGGCGCGGCCGGCGGGGCGAGCAGCCAGTCGAGCACCACGGCGACCGGCATCAGGTAGTGCAGCACCCTGTTGATCCAGGCCTGCATCAGGCCGACATCCAGGTTGCGCAGCAGCAAGGCAAACACCAGGCCGACAATGGCCATGTTGAGCGCAGAGAAAAAACGCAACTGGCTGAGCCAGGGGCGCTCAGCACGCGCCGGTGTGCAGGCACCGAGCACCAGCACCAGCGCCGCCAACAGATTGGACAGCACCGTGAAATAGCTGAAGAAGTTGGCAAAACGCAGGCCGTGCGCGGCATGCAGGGACAGCTGTTGGCCGATGGCTGCGAGCACCAGGGCGGCCAGGCCAAAGCGTGCAAGCCGCAGCAGTGTGTGCATGGCGGGGTCTCCAGTCAGGATGGAGCCGCTATCTTAGAACCTGTTCAAAGTCTCTACGCTGGCGCCCAGGTGCAACCGCCATTGGGCCATCTGGTCTATCAACGGTTATGCACCTTCATCGCGCGCTCTACCTCGCGCTTGCCTTCGCGGTCCTTGATCACATCGCGCTTGTCATGTTCGGCCTTGCCCTTGGCCAGTGCAATATCGCATTTGGCCAGGCCGTTTTTCCAGTGCAGGTTGATGGGGACGAGGGTGTAGCCCTTTTGCTCGACCTTGCCGATCAGGCGCTTGATCTCGTCCTTCTTCATCAAGAGCTTCTTGATGCGTGCGGCATCGGGGCTGACATGGGTGGAGGCGGTCTTGAGCGGGTTGATCTGGCAGCCCATCAGAAAGAGCTCGCCATTCTTGACCAGCACATAACCATCGGTGAGCTGGGCCTTGCCCTCGCGCAGCGCCTTGACCTCCCAGCCGTGCAGCACCATGCCCGCTTCGAAGCGTTCCTCAAAGAAATAGTTGAATGCAGCCTTCTTGTTATCGGCTATGCGGCTGTTGGTGTTGTTCGTCTTCGACATAATTGCAATATTAGGGGCAAAACGGCTTTCCCAAGTCCATAGGGCTGCTGGGGGCTGCGCTTTTTGTTCTGGTCTATGATTTTATGAATGTTTCGGGCGGCAGCCGGTTTGCTGCTGCGGCCCTCCCTCCTGTCTGCATGAAAACTGTCAACAAGTCCGTCCTGATCTGGTACAGCCCCCAGGAGATGTTCGATCTCGTGGCCGATGTGCCGCGCTATCCCGATTTTCTGCCCTGGTGTGACCACGCGCGCGTGCTCGAGCAGCACGCCGATGGTGTGACCGCCGAGGTCGGCATTGCGCTGGCGGGTATCAAAAAATCCTTTGTCACCCGCAACACCTATGAGCCGGGCAAGCGGCTGCAGATGGCCCTGGTCAAGGGGCCGTTCTCGCAGCTGCAAGGCGACTGGCGCTTTGAGCCGGTGGGCGATGGCAGCCAGCGCGCCTGCAAGGTGTCGCTGAGCCTGAGCTATGGCTTTGACAGCATGGCGCTCGCCGCCGTGGTCGGACCCATTTTTGACAAGATCGCCGCCACGATGATGGAAGCCTTTATCCAGCGGGCCGAGAAGATCTATGGCTGATACCGCAGCGGGCGCCGCGCTGATGCAGATTGAGGTGGTCTGGGCCCAGAACGGCCAGCCCCAGACGGTGCAGCTGCAGCTGGCCGCCGGTGCCAGCCTGGCCCAGGCCCTGGCAGCGGCTGGCCAGCAAACCGGCCAGGTGTTTGCCGATGCGCAGGATGCGGGCATCTGGGGCCGGGTGCGGCCCCGCAGCCAGCTGCTGGCCGATGGGGATCGGGTGGAGCTGTACGAAGCCCTCAAGGTCGACCCCAAGAAAGCGCGCCGTGAGCGCTTTGCCAAGCAGGGCGCCCGTGGCGCCGGCCTGTTTGCCCGGCGCAGGCCGCAGTCCAAGGCCGGTTACGGCGCTTAAAGAAAAGGTTCACCGCCATTGCGCGGCCATCGCCGCATGGAAAAAAGCCAAGCATCTGCTTGGCTTTTTGGTGTGGGGCACGGGCGATCAGCAGTTGTTGAAGATCACCTCATCGGTGCGCTTGATCTCGGCGGCGCGCTGCTCGGCGCTCTGGAACACCATCTCGCCCTTTTCATTGGGTGCGCGCACGGCCTTGCCGGTGTCATACATCGCCTTGGCCTGCTGGGCGCGCTTGCAGTTGTCGGCCTTGGCTGCCGCTTGCTTGGCTTTTTCTGCGGCTTCGGCATCGGTCTTGGCTTTGGCGTCAGCGGCCTTTTTGGCTTCGAGCTCCTTGTCCTTGCCAGTGGCGGCCTTGGCAGCGGCGGCACCGCCAGCCGGGGCGGCCCCAGCAGCGGGGGCGGGTGCTGCTGCGCCATCGCCAGACTCGCCCTCCTGGGGCGCGGGTGCGACCTCGCGCAGCGCAGGGCCTGTGCCCGAGGACTGCACGCCCTTGAGCGAGCCATAGCCCTTGGGGCGCTTGAGGATGTTCTTCTCCGGCACCTCCAATCCCGGTGGGCGGTCGCTGAAGACCTTGCGGCCGTCTTTGTCGACCCACTGCCATTGGGCCATGGCGGGCGCGCCAATGCCAATGGCTACCGAGAGGAGAAGGAGCTTGATGAGTTTCATAGAAGGCGAGTGTAGCTTGCCGATTGTCAACGCCAGACGAAGTTGTTGGTTGCAGATAACAGGCTTGCGCCGAAGGGATGTAATACGGCTGCCCTGCAAGCTGTTTACAAAAGACGGTAGAATCTTTCTTTTGGAGCCTTCACAATGCGCCTGATCGGAAAAGCGCTCACCTTCGACGATGTGTTGCTGGTGCCCGCATACTCCCAAGTCCTGCCCAAGGACGTCTCTCTCGCCACCCAATTCTCCCGCAATATCCGCCTGAACCTGCCCCTGGTGTCTGCCGCCATGGACACGGTCACGGAAGCCAGACTGGCGATTGCCATCGCTCAGGAGGGCGGTATTGGTGTGATCCATAAGAACATGACCGCCGAGCAGCAAGCTGCCGAGGTCTCCAAGGTCAAGCGCCATGAATCGGGCGTCGTGCACGACCCGGTGGTGATCACGCCTGAGCACACGGTGCTGCAGATCATGCAGCTGTCCGAGGAGCGGGGCATCTCCGGCTTCCCGGTCTGCGACGGCGGCAAGGTGGTTGGCATTGTGACCAGCCGCGATCTGCGCTTTGAGACCCGCTACGACGTCAAGGCGCGCGACATCATGACGCCGCGCGACAAGCTGGTGACCGTCAATGAAAAAGACGACACCACGCCCGCCGCTGCCAAGGCTTTGCTCAACAAGCACAAGCTCGAGCGCATTCTGGTGGTGAACGATGCCTTTGAACTCAAGGGCCTGATCACCGTCAAGGACATCACCAAGCAAACCACCTTCCCCAATGCCGCACGTGACCGCGCTGGCCGTCTGCGCGTGGCGGCGGCCGTTGGCGTGGGCGCTGGCACCGAAGAGCGTGTGGACCTGCTGGTCAAGGCCGGTGTGGACGCCCTCGTGGTGGACACCGCCCACGGCCACAGCCGTGGCGTGATCGAGCGCGTGCGCTGGGTCAAGCAAAACTACCCCCAGGTAGATGTGATCGGCGGCAACATCGCCACCGGCGCAGCGGCGCTGGCGCTGGTCGAGGCAGGCGCTGATGCGGTCAAGGTCGGTATCGGCCCAGGCTCCATCTGCACCACGCGTATTGTGGCCGGTGTGGGCGTGCCCCAGATCATGGCTGTCGACAGCGTGGCCCAGGCGCTTCAAGGCACCGGCGTGCCTTTGATCGCTGACGGCGGTATCCGCTTCTCGGGCGATATCTCCAAGGCCCTGGCCGCTGGCGCATCGACCATCATGATGGGCGGCATGTTTGCCGGCACCGAAGAAGCACCCGGCGAAGTGATCCTCTACCAAGGCCGCTCATACAAGAGCTACCGCGGGATGGGCTCGATCGGCGCGATGCAGCAAGGCTCGGCCGACCGCTACTTCCAGGAATCGAGCACCGGCAACCCCAATGCCGACAAGCTGGTGCCCGAAGGCATCGAAGGCCGCGTGCCCTACAAGGGTTCGATGGTTGCCATCGTCTACCAAATGGCCGGCGGCGTGCGCGCATCGATGGGCTACTGCGGTTGCGCATCGATTGCCGAGATGAACGAGAAGGCCGAGTTTGTGGAAATCACCGCAGCCGGTATCCGTGAGTCGCATGTGCACGATGTGCAGATCACCAAGGAAGCTCCAAACTACCGCGCTGACTGATGGTCCCGAGAATGGCTGCCGCTGGCAGCCATTTTTTTGAACTCCTTCCAAGGAATGCCGATGAAGCTTGCCGAAGCCCTGTTGCTCAGAGCCGACCACAAGAAAAAGCTGCTCTCCCTGCGTGAGCGCATTGCCCGCAATGCCATCGTGCAAGAAGGCGAGCAGCCCAAGGAGCGAGTCGAAGACCTGCTCACTGAGGCCACCTCGACCTTGCTCGCGCAGCAGCAGCTGGTGCGCGCCATCAACACCGCCAACGAGACGGCCCGCTTGGCTGATGGCCGCCCGCTGGCCGATATCCTGGCCCAGCGCGATACCCTGGTCGCCCAGCATTCGCTGCTGGTCGCCACCATCGCCGCCACGCACAAGGATGTGGACCGCTACAGCCAGCGCGAGATCAAATGGCTGCCGCAGATCAATGTGGCCAGCTTGCAAAAGCAGGCCGATGATCTGTCGCGCCGCATCCGCGAGACCAATGTGGTGCTGCAATCGGCCAACTGGCAGATCGATGTGGCGGCATAGCCTTTCACTGACCCCATAAAGGATCACCATCTAGTTTTTGGAGCGCCACGGGCGAGTGCAAAGACCCCGGCTGGGAGCCAGGGGGTTGAAAATATTCTGGGTCCCATCTGGATGCGCGGAGGGCAGCGCAAACGTGCTCAATACACGGCTTACCCATCAGCCCGGAACCACGTACCCTGTACCTTTGACAGCGTATACCTCACCACCTTGCACTGACGCGGCGCTCCTCCTTTCGAGGCGAGAACACAACCCTTGATGCGTTGTTGCTTGCCTTTTCGTACTTCAGTACTGCCTGCGGCTGCGCGCCTAGCCTCAACCGCAAACCTTTGGTTTGCTGGGCTGTATTCTCACCTCTTGTGCCAGCTATTGGCATAAAACTGGTCTGAATGCTAGAATCTGGTCTGAATTGATGTTCAGGACAGATTTTTTGTCACCCACTTCCATGCACAGCGTCGGTATCTACGAAGCGAAAACCCGTTTCTCTGCCTTGGTCGAGTTGGTCGAGCAGGGCGAGGAAGTGCGCATCACGCGCCACGGCAAGGAAGTGGTGCGCATGCTGCCGATGCGGCGCAAGCCGGTGATCACCGACGAGCAGATTGCCCGGGAGCTGGCGCAGATCGAGGCGTTGCAGGCCAGTATTGCGCCGGCGTCTGATGCGGATGCAGTCCCCCAGCTGCGCCGCAGCGGCAGGAGCGCCGCATGAGCGCCGCCTTCAGCGCCTTTGTGCTCGATGCCTCGGTCACCGCCGCCTGGCTGCTGCCCGAAGCGGCGAGTAGCCATACCCAGCGCCTCTACGCCCGCATTCGCCGCC
This sequence comes from Comamonas sp. 23, assembly GCF_049601575.1. Lineage (NCBI taxonomy): Bacteria > Pseudomonadati > Pseudomonadota > Betaproteobacteria > Burkholderiales > Comamonadaceae > Comamonas > Comamonas sp. 23. The sequence continues at coordinate 2,417,095 of NZ_CP187127.1, forward strand.
ATGAGGTGGATCCGCAAGCGCCCAACCTGTGGTTCTGGGAATGCAGCAACCTGATTGCCACCGGGGCCAACAGCGGCCGTGTCCCGCTGGGCAGTGTCGAAGGTCTCTGGGGCGTGCTCGATGCGATACGCCACCGGGTGGAACTCCATGACCTGGCCCCCGCCCAGCACAAGGCCGTGCTGGATGTGGCCTTGGCCACCGGCCTGCCGGTCTACGATGCCGCCTACCTGTGGCTGGCGCAGTCGCTGCGCTTGCCGCTGGCCAGTTTTGATGCCGCGCAAGTGGCAGCAGCCCGCCAATGCGGCATCACCGTGCTGGCGGCCGACGATTTTTGACCCATCCACCCCGTTTTTCCACCATCCAAACCCAACGATCCTGCTATGCAACACCACAAGATCCTCATCCTTGACTTTGGCTCCCAAGTCACCCAACTGATCGCCCGCCGCGTGCGCGAAGCCCATGTCTACTGTGAAGTGCATCCCTGCGATGTGAGCAGCGACTGGGTGCGCGAGTTTGCCGCAGACGGCAAGCTCAAGGGCGTGATCCTGTCCGGCAGCCATGCCAGCGTCTACGAAGTGGACGACCGCGCGCCGGATGCCGTGTTCGAGCTGGGCATTCCCGTGCTGGGCATCTGCTACGGCATGCAGACCATGGCCACCCAGCTGGGCGGCAAGGTCGAAGGCTCCAACAGCCGCGAGTTTGGCTACGCCGAAGTACGCGCCCATGGCCACACCGAGCTGCTCAAGGGCATCGAGGACTTCGTCACCCCCGAAGGCCACGGCATGCTCAAGGTCTGGATGAGCCACGGCGACAAGGTCACCGCGCTGCCGCCAGGCTTCAAGGTCATGGCCTCGACGCCATCCTGCCCGATCTCCGGCATGGCCGACGAGGCCCGCCGCTACTACGCGGTGCAGTTCCACCCCGAGGTAACGCACACCGTGCAAGGCCAGGCCTTGCTCAACCGCTTTGTGCTCGACATCTGCGCCACCCAGGCCGACTGGATCATGGGTGACTACATCGAAGAAGCTGTGGCTAAGATCCGCGAGCAAGTCGGTGACGAAGAGGTGATTCTGGGCCTGTCCGGCGGTGTCGATTCGTCCGTCGCTGCCGCGCTGATCCACCGCGCCATTGGCGACCAGCTGACCTGCGTGTTTGTCGACCACGGCCTGCTGCGCCTCAACGAAGGCGACATGGTCATGGAGATGTTCGAAGGCAAGCTCCACGCCAAGGTCATCCGTGTGGATGCGTCTGACCTGTTCCTGGGCAAGCTCGCTGGCGTGAGCGAGCCAGAAGCCAAGCGCAAGATCATCGGCGGCCTGTTTGTCGACGTCTTCAAGGCCGAGGCCGCCAAGCTCAAAGCAGGCGACGGCGGCCACAAGGGCGCGACCTTCCTGGCCCAGGGCACCATCTACCCCGACGTGATCGAATCGGGCGGCGCCAAGAGCAAGAAGGCCGTCACCATCAAGAGCCACCACAACGTGGGCGGCCTGCCAGAGCAGCTGGGCCTCAAGCTGCTCGAGCCGCTGCGCGACCTGTTCAAGGACGAAGTGCGAGAGCTGGGCGTAGCCCTGGGCCTGCCGCGCGGCATGGTCTACCGCCACCCCTTCCCCGGCCCAGGCCTGGGGGTGCGCATCCTGGGCGAAGTGAAAAAGGAATACGCCGATCTGCTGCGCCGCGCCGACGCCATCTTTATCGAAGAGCTGAACAACTGGGTGGACGATGCCACCGGCAAGACCTGGTACGACCTGACCAGCCAGGCCTTCACTGTCTTCCTGCCCGTCAAGAGCGTGGGCGTCATGGGCGACGGCCGCACCTACGACTACGTCGTGGCGCTGCGCGCGGTGCAGACCAGCGACTTCATGACGGCGGACTGGGCTGAGCTGCCTTATGGGCTGCTCAAGCGGGTGTCGAACCGGATCATCAATGAAGTGCGCGGGATCAATCGCGTTACGTATGATGTGTCTAGCAAGCCGCCTGCGACGATTGAGTGGGAGTGAGCTGGCTTTAGAAAGTAAGCCAGAATTAGCTTGAAGGCATTCCCTGCTGAGCCCGCTGTATAGCGGGCTTTTTTACGCCCTTCAGGCATCTAGGTCTGTCATTTGCCGCTGGGTGCAAGGCCAGTAGCCACGGGATCTGCGGGCGCATTCTCAGCCAGATTAATACTGGCGGCGGCGCGTCCAACCAAAGAGCGCAAGCAGGGACGAAAGAGCAACGGTAGCCCAGATACCGAGGGTTGGCACCGGTGTGGGAGCTGCAGTTGCTTGCACCGCTGTGATTTCTATCGTGAACGACTTGGTATCGCTGAGCGACGTGGGGCTACTGGCATCCGTTGCGGAAATATCCACCGTGAATGTGCCGCTCTGTGTAGGTTTGCCAGATAAGACGCCGGTTACCGGGTCAAGAAGAAGTCCAGCAGGAAGATTGTTTGCGCTCCAAGTCAACGGAGCGAGTCCGCCAGTTGCTTCTACCGTAAATGGTAAATAGTCTTTGCCATGCATTCCTGCTGGCAGACTTGCAGTGGCGATAGAAACCGGCGGAATCACCTGGGCTGCAGTGCCAGCAGTTAAATCATCAAAGCCAAAGATATCCGTTGCATTACTGTTATTAAAAACAACAGAGACAAATGGATTGTCCATATCTATGAGGCCATAATAAAATACTGAGCCATCTGTGGCGGGATTGCTATGTGGGACGGCAACTGTACTGGATGTGCCATCTGAATAGGTGATGCTCAACTGTCCGCCAAAATCGGATATGTCTGTCGCATAGAATCCAAAAGCGGTCTGTGGCAATGAGAAGCTAATGGTAAAGTTGGTGCTGGTCTCTATAAAGTTGAAGCCGGACGTAGCAAATCTGCCACTTCCCAAAAAGTTGGTAACCGTTGCTGATCCGGAAAGAGTTGCGGTTCCAGATGCGCCCATGTTCACAGAAAATGGCGCCGGCGTGCCTGCACTGATCGCATCAAAATTCTCAGTGTTTGCGCCATTCAGTCGCGCAATAAATGCATCCCGCGCGGCATCGGATTGAGGTCTGGGTGCGCTGGCAGATCCATTAACAGCATCCTCTCCGAAAAATGTCTCTACGGCAGCATTGGCCAAGCCTGCTGATGCCAGCCCTGCAGAAAGAATACCGATCCTGAGAGTATGAAGAACGCGCATTGTTTAGCCTCTTATATAAAAAATAACATTTGATATAAGAGTTCTTTTACGTGCAATCCCCAAAATTAGTGATTTTCACAGTGAAAGGTTGGTGGGCAAATATTCCATGGAGATGCCCTTGGTTCATTAGATCCATAAAAAATGTGTCTCCGAGCGTCAATGTGCAGAGCCGAGGTGCAGCTTAAGGATGGGCTTGAACCAGCGTCGCCAACCACTCCCGAGGCCACACCCCCACCTTCCCCGCAAACGCCCGCGACAAGGCGGACGGATTCGCATACCCCAGCTCCTCCGCCAGCACCTTGATCGAGCGCCTCTCGCGCAGCCCGTTCTGGGCCAGTGCCACACGCCAACCTGTCAAATAATCGGCAGGCGTTTGCCCCACCAGATCGCGAAAGGTGTTGGCAAACGCGGTGCGCGACATGCCCGCTTGCGCTGCCATGCGCTCCAAGGTCCAGGCGTCGCCTGGGGCTTCGTGCATGGCGACCAGGGCGCGGGCCAAGCGTGGGTCGGACATGCCATTGACCAGGCCAGGGCGGATGCCCGCGTCCTGCGGGTGGTCCAGCAGCCAGCGCAGCAGCTGGATCACGACGACTTCAAACAGACGATCGACCAGCAGGCGCTGGCCGCAGCGCAGCTGGCCGGTTTCGGACAGCAGCAGTTGCAGCGCCATGTCCATGCCGGGCACCTGGGCCAGCGGCAAAGCTATTAAAGGCGGCAGTGAGCGGGCGAGCGGGTTGGCCGACCCGCCTTCAAACACGAGGCGCGCGCAGCTGAAGTCGGCGCCTTCTTGCGGCGGGTTGTGGAAGCGATGCGTGAACGGGGCAGGGTAGAGCAGCACGGTGGGCTCGTCAAAGCGCAGCAATTGCGGCACATCGCGGGCACCGGGGTGGCTCACTTCCAGCTCGCCACGGCGCAGCACATGCAGGTAGCCAAAGCCCTCACCGGCATCAAAGTGGGTCAGTCCGCACAACGCGCCGGAGTGGTGCAGCTGCGCCTTGACGCGAAAGCGCTCCAGGATGCTGGAGAGGCGGTCGATAGGGGCTGGGGGCTGCATGATGTACGAATTGGTGTTATTTGTGAATTAGTTAGTCCAAATTATACATTTGGGGCACGCATACTGGCTCTGCGTTTCAACCCCTTCAGGAGTCTTTCATGTCCCGCGTTTCTACCGACAACACCCCCGCCGCCAGCCAAGCCGTGATGGCCCAGATCCACAGCGCCTTTGGTGCCACGCCCAATATGTTCAAGGCGGTCGCCAACTCTCCCGCTGCGTTGCACAGCATGTGGGCCGCCTTTGGCGCGCTGGGCAAGGGCAGCATTGGTGCGAAGCTTGGCGAGCAACTGGCGGTTGCCATTGCCAACTACAACCGCTGCGAATACTGCCTGGCCGCCCACACGGTGCTGGGCCAAAAGGCCGGTGCCAGCCTGGCCGATATGTCGGCCGCCCAGGTTGGCCATTCGGGTGATGCCAAAACCGCAGTTGCGTTGGCGTTTGCGTTGAAGGTGGTGGCGCAGCGTGCGCAGATCAGCGATGCCGACATTGCCAGCCTGCACCAGGTCGGTTTTGGCGACGAGCAGGTGGTTGAGATCATCGCGCATGTGGCTTTGAACCTGTTCACCAACTACATCAATGTTGCCTTGGATGTGCCAGTGGATTTTCCGAAGGTTGCGCTGAAGTGAGCTCTGCACCTGCGCTCCCCATCGACCTGTTGCTGCCCAAGAGGTACTGAATGAAGATTGCTGTGTTTGACACCTATGTGCTGCGGCCCGATGGGCGCAGAATGCATTTCGATATCCTCGTGCGTGACCAGGAGCCCGATAAGGGGATCGATGCCGTGTTGGCGCATGGGCGCCGCTATCTGGCCGCCAAGCAGCTGCCGGCTGAATCGTTGACAGCGCAGGCATGCCGCTTTTGCCATGTCCAGGCGGCTGCGCCAGCGGTGGAGCAAGAGATCGCGCGCAGTGGCTTTGCCATCATCGAGCTGCAGCATTGCGATTGATGCACCGGCAGATTCGCACCTACGCACCAGAGAAAGCATCGGCATGAAAGCACACAGTCAGTTCACTACCGCGACCCGGCATGACCAGCATGGCCGCTGGCCACAGGCCGAGTCCGTCGATGACTTTCGCCACAACCTGGCCATCGTCCAGGCCCGCATCGCGGCGGCCTGCCAGCGGGTGGGGCGCGACCCGGCGGCAGTGCGCCTGTTGCCTGTGAGCAAGACCAAGCCCGAGTCCAGCCTGCGCCTGGCCTATGCCGCCGGCTGCCGCATGCTGGGCGAGAACAAGCCGCAGGAGGCCTATGGCAAGTGGGAGGCAATGCAGGATTTGCCCGATCTGCAGTGGTCGGTCATCGGCCACCTGCAAACCAACAAGGCCAAGCTGGTGGCGCGTTTTGCAACCGAGTTTCAGGCGCTGGACAGCCTGCGTGTGGCCGAGGCGCTCGAGCGGCGCCTGCAAGTGGAAGGGCGCAGCTTGGATGTCTTTGTGCAAATCAACACCTCGGGCGAGGCGAGCAAGTATGGCCTGCCGCCTGAGGAAGCTGCTGCATTCGTCAAGGCGCTGCCCGCTTTCTCTGCGCTGCGTGTGCGCGGGCTGATGACCTTGGCGCTGTTTTCTGCCGAGGCCGCGCAGGTGCGCCAGTGCTTTGTGCGCCTGCGTGGCTTGCGCGATCAGCTGCGACAGGACGCGCCGGCCGGTATCTGCCTGGATGGGCTGTCGATGGGCATGTCGGGGGACTACGAGATGGCGGTGGAGGAGGGTGCTACCGTCGTGCGTGTGGGGCAGGCGATTTTTGGTGCGCGGGCCATGCCGGACAGCTATTACTGGCCGGTGGCTGGCGAGTGCGCTGCCACTTGATGCCAAGTGACTTCTGTCCGGTGATGGCTGGGATTTCTGCGCGGCGAGGCGGCCTTTCAGCGGGGTCAGCGTTGAAGTTCCCTCCGGATAACCCGATGCAGCCAAGATCGGCAGGGTGTCCACGCTGATGTCGAGCATGGGGTAGCGCGGAAATGCTTATTCGTTGAATTTTCAGCGATATCGATAGCTTTTCGCTTTTTTGTAGGCCAGGTGCTGGTACTCAAGGGTGAAATACATGCTTGGCTACATAAATATCACTATTTTTGGGGATGGTAAAAATAGTAAATACCCACTAAATTACGCGCACGTCAACTTGCAACAAAATGATGCGCACGCAACATTTTGCTATGTGACGACTCTTTAACCGCAAGGTCTCCCATGCGCATACCCAATGTATTACGCGATGCATCTGCAGCGAAACGCAGTGTTCCCCCTATGTCGCAGAGGGGCCTGCAAAGAGGTGCTTCATGGCTTCTCGGTCTTGCTGCTTTGCTGGGTGTTGCATCGGTCAACGCACAGAGCTGCGCAGTAGGTGAGACGCCTGCGGCCTTCGGATTCACAGGCGGAGAGCAGACCGTCACAGTGCCTGCCGGTGTCTTTAGCCTCACGGCCTACCTCAGCGGAGCGCAGGGTGGTTCAGGCCGTAGCGGAGCGGGGACCATTGGCGGTAGCCCCAATTCGCCCGGCGGCAGTGGCGGACTTGGCGGGCGTGTGCGAGGCACTGTGGCTGTTACTCCTGGTGCCACCTTGTCCGTCTGGGTCGGTGGGCAGGGATCGCAGGCCGTCAACCCTGGCGGCATTGGCCAGGGGGCTGATGGTATTGGCGGTGGGGCGACAGACCTTCGCATAGGCGGTAATGGCATCGGCAACCGGGTTGCAATAGCAGGCGGAGGCGGTGGTGGCGGCAATGCGGGCTGGAGCACCGCCAATGTCATTGCCGGTGGCAATGGCGGTGTAGGTGGAGGTGGAACTGGCGGCGCAGGTGCCACAGTACCTGGTGGCCCTGGCCCCTTTGGCGGCGCAGGCGGCACGGTAGGCACCGGTGGTACTGGCGGTGGAGGGTGTGGTACCTTCCCCGCTACGCCCGGCAACGCCAGCAATGGCGATGGTGGTGACTCGTTCAACTTTTCTGGTTCGTTCAGCGGCGCCGGGTTTGGCGGCGGTGGCGGTGGCGGTGCCACTGTAGGTGCAGGCGGTGGCGGCGCCGGTGTAGGTACCACAGCTTGCCAGCAAAACTGGAATGGTGGTGGCGGCGGCGGTGCCGGTGGCTCCTCAGGGGCTACCGGTATGTCGGCAGTCACTATTAACAATGGCGTGCAGGCCGGAAATGGCGCAGCACTTCTTTGTTTTGCGCCAAGTACATTCTCTGTGGGCGGAGCTGCTTCAGGGCAGACTGCCAGCGTCACATTGCAGCTCAATGCAACCAATCCTGCTAGTTCCCAGCAAGTCGTGGTGGCGCAAGCCGCTAGCAGCTACAACTTTGCTACGCAGCTTCCACAAGGTGCCAACTGGAGTATCAGTGTTTCAAGTGCGCCTTCGGGGCAGCTGTGCAGCGTGGCCAATGCATCCGGTACTGCCATCAGCAGCAATGTGGTCAACGCCAATCTGAGCTGTGTGACCGTAGCCGTCGGCGTCAATCCGGCTACCTTGCCCAACGGCGCGTTCAATGGCGCGTACTCGCAGACCCTGACGGCAACGAGCGCTAATGGTGGCACTGGTCCCTACACCTTCTCGGTAACGGGAGGCACAATGCCCACTGGGCTGACGCTCTCTCCTGCAGGCGTACTGTCCGGAACAGCGACAGCGGCAGGTTCGTTTAACTTCACGGTGCAAGCGACGTCCAGCAACGGCTTCAGTGGTTCACGGGCTTATACCGTGACCATCGCACAAGGCAGTCAGGCCATCAGCGGTTTTGCGGCAATCCCCGGCAGCCCTGTCTATGCCCCAGGCGGCACATTTACCGTCACGGCCACTGGCGGTGGCTCTGGCAACCCAGTGGTATACAGCTCGACGACCCCAAGTGTATGCACCGTCGCAGGCAGCACCGTCACTATGGCTGCCAGCGGCGTTTGTGCGCTTCAGGCCAACCAGGCGGGTAATGCCAACTACAGCGTGGCCAGCCAGGCCTCATTGAATGTCACCATCGGCAAAGCCGCGCAAGCTATTTCCGCCTTTATTGCGACCCCTGCCAGCCCGGTGTACAGCGCCGGTGGTTCGTTCTCGGTGGCTGCCACTGGCGGCGCCTCCGGTTTGCCAGTGGTCTTCAGCGTGGCAGCGTCCAGCAGTGCAGTGTGTTCGATCAGTGGCAACACCGTCTCCATCTTGGGTAGTGGGGTCTGTGCTTTGTTGGCCAACCAGGCCGGCAATACCAATTACAACGCTGCCACTGAGGCAACTTTGAATGTCACCATCACCAAAGCTGCACAAGTGATTTCCGCGATCGATGTGACTCCCGCTGCTCCGGCCTACAGTGAGAACGGCACCTTCTCGGTGGCGGCTACCGGTGGAGCCTCGGGCCTGCCGGTGACGTTCAGTGTTGCGCCGGCCAGTGCTGCGATCTGCTCGTCAGGCGGGGCCAATGGCTCGGTCATCACCATGGTTGCTGCGGGGGTCTGCACGGTCCAGGCGGACCAGGCTGGCAATGACAACTACCTGGCCGCCCCGCAAATACAGCGGAATGTGACCGTTAGCAAGGGTGCGCAGGTGATTAGTTTTAGCTCCAACGTCCCTGCGACACCCAAGGTCGGTAGTTCCTACACGGTGACAGCCACCGGCGGTCAATCCGGCAATGCGGTGACTTTTGCGATTGACGCTGCAAGTGCTTCTGTCTGTAGCGTGACTGCGGCCGTGGTGGAGTTCAACGGCGTGGGCAACTGCGTGATCAATGCCAACCAGCTGGGCAATGCCAATTTTGATGCGGCTGAGCAGGTGCAGCAGACCATTGCAGTCGGCCAAGGGGGCTCGTCGATCACGGTCTCGTCCAGCCTCAATCCCTCGCAGCCTGGTCAGAACGTGACCTTTGGCGTAGCGGTAGCCTTTGATGCTGCCAAGCGTGCTGCGCTGCAGACCAAGGCTGCGCCTGTGCCCACGGGCAGCTTGGAAGTGTTTGACGGCACCACTTCGCTGGGCGTTGCCCCCTTGGTGGATGGCGCAGCCAGCCTGACCACGAACAAGCTGTATGCGTTGGGGGCACATGAGATTGTGGCGCGGTACAGCGGTGATGCAAATTACCCGGCAGAGGACAGCCAGGTCTTTGTGCAAACGGTCGTCGCGCCTACACCGGTGCCTAGCGTCAGCACATGGGGCATCTTGCTGGCCTCCGGCCTGCTGGCGGCGATGGGCATGGTCGGTGTGGCAGGCAAGGGCCGCCGTCGCGTATAGCGGCTCGGGCTGTCGCCCTCACAAGCCGCCTTCGGGCGGCCTTTTGCTGGGAAACGGGGGTGTGGGTTCATCACGGCACCAAAGCGATGGCGTACACATGTAAGCGGCGGTTCGCATGCAGCGCGGTTGCGTGTCGCATCTGCAAAGGCGAGTCCCGTGCTTGGGCGCAGAAGGCGGGCATGATCTGCCGCAAGGCGTGGTCAGCACTCGAAGTCTGCAGACGCTGGCCCCCATCCGTTTTATTTTGTATGATGAATGAATCTATACCACCACCGATTCCCATGTCCTTATCGTCACAGCCCGGCAGCAGTCTGCACCACCAGGTGATGGACAGCCTGGGGCGGCTGATTGCCAGTCCCGAGTACGGACCTGGCGCCACCTTGCCCAATGAGGAGGAGCTGTGCGAGCGGCTGGGGGTGAGCCGTACTGCGGTGCGCGAGGCGATCAAGGCGCTCAGCGCCAAGGGCATGCTGGAGGCGCGGCCCCGCACCGGTACGCGCGTGCGGCCGCAGGAGCAGTGGAGCCTGTTTGATGCCGATGTGCTGGGTTGGCTCTGCAGCCAGGGGGTGGACCAGGAGCTGGGCCGGCACCTGATGGTCATGCGCGGCATTCTGGAGCCGGCCGCTGCCTCGCTGGCAGCGCGCATGCACAGCGATGCGCAGTTGCTGGCGCTGCAGCAGGCCTTTGCGGCGATGGAGGCCGCAACGTCCATTGATGAATGGGTGGTCGCCGACCTGGCCTACCACCAGAGCATCTTGCAGGCCACGGGCAACCCCTTGCTGATCTCGCTGGGCGGCATTGTGGCCTCGGCGCTGGAGTCCTTGCTCACCGTCAATGCCCAGCAGGCCGGGCAGTTCAATGATGGTCTGCTGATGCACGGCAAGGTGCTGGCGGCGATTGAGCGGCGCAGTGCCGATGATGCGCAGCTGTGGATGCGGGCACTGCTGGCCGACACGATTGCCCGTTGGGGCGCACCCGCCTGAAAGCCTGTACATCCAGGTTTCGCGCGGCTGTCGCGCAAAGCGCAAGGGTGGCGTATTTCCTAGGGTTTGCTCTGATTCAATCATCATACAAATAAACCGATGATGGCGACTTCTGAAATTCTCAAGGTCGCCATTCCATGTCTCGTTCCCTGTTTGATCTGTCGGGCCGTACGGCGCTGATTACCGGCTCCTCGCGCGGCATTGGGCTGGCGCTGGCCCAGGGCCTGGCGGAATCGGGGGCAACGGTGGTGGTCAACAGCCGCCAGCAGGCAGCAGTGGATGCGGCTGTGGCGCAGTTGCAGGGCATGGGCCTCAAAGCCCAAGGGGCGGCCTTTGATGTGGCCGACCAGGCGGCGGTAGAAGCGGCCTTTGCTGCGTTCGATGCCCAAGGCCTCGCGATCGATATCGTTGTCAACAATGCCGGCATCCAGCACCGCGAGCCTCTGCTCGATGTGTCGCTGGAGGACTGGAGCCGGGTCATCAACACCAACCTGACGGCGGCCTTTGTGGTGGGCCGCACCGCAGCGCGCCGCATGATCGAACGCGGGACGGGCGGCAAGATCATCAATATCGGCTCGCTGACCAGCGAGGCGGCCCGTGCCACGGTGGCGCCGTACACGGTGGCCAAGGGCGGCATCAAGATGCTCTCCAAGGCGATGGCCGCTGAGTGGGCCATGCATGGTATCCAGGCCAACTCGATCGGCCCGGGCTACATCCTCACCGACATGAACGAGGCGCTGGTCAACAACGCCGCGTTTGATGCCTGGGTCAAGGCCAGCAACCCCACGCAGCGCTGGGGCCGGTCCGATGAGCTGGTGGGCACGGCCATCTACCTGGCCTCGGGTGCATCCAACTACGTCAACGGCCAGATCATCTATGTGGATGGCGGCTGGCTGGCGGTGCTGTAAGCGGGCGCGGCACCATGGCTACCCTGATTACCGACGTCAAAGTCATCGCGACGGCGCCCGAGGGAATCAACCTGCTGGTCGTCAGGATCGAGACCAACCAGCCCGGCCTCTTCGGCCTGGGTTGCGCCACCTTTGCCTACCGCCATCTGGCAGTGCAGTGCCTGGTCGAGCAGTACCTGCGCCCGCTCCTCATCGGCCGCGATGCGAGCCAGATTGAAGAGCTGTGGCAGTTGATGCACCAGAACGCTTACTGGCGCAACGGCCCCATCGAGAACAATGCGATCTCGGGCGTGGACATGGCGCTGTGGGACCTCAAAGGCAAGCAGGCCGGCATGCCGCTGTACCAACTGCTGGGCGGCAAGCTGCGCGAGGGCGTGCCCATCTACCGCCATGCAGATGGGCGGGATCTGGAAGAGCTCTGCGACAACATCCAGAAGTACCGCGAGCAGGGCATCACCCATATCCGCTGCCAAAGCGGCGGCTATGGCGGTGGCGGTTTTGGCGCGGCGCCCGGCACGGCGCCCCGGGGCGCCGCTGACGGCATCTATCTGGATGCGCGCAAGTACATGCGCGAGACGCTCAAGATGTTTGACGCCATCCGCAGCCGCATCGGCTTTGAGGTGGAGCTGTGCCATGACGTGCACGAGCGCTTGAAACCCGCCGATGCCATCCGCTTTGCGCAGGCGCTGGAGCCCTATGAGCTGTTCTTTCTGGAAGACGCGATTGCGCTGGAGGAGGGCGACTGGCTGCGCCAGCTGCGCGACAAGACCAATGTGCCGCTGGCCCAGGGCGAGCTGTTCAACCACCCCTTTGAATGGCGCGGCATTATCGCCGAGCGGCTGATTGACTTTATCCGCGTGCACCTGAGCCAGGTGGGCGGCATCACACCGGCGCGCAAGCTGCAGCTGTTTGCCGAGCAGTACGGCGTGCGCACAGCCTGGCATGGCCCGGGCGATATGTCGCCGCTGGCGCATGCGGCCAATATCCATATCGACCTGGCCTCGCGCAATTTTGGCGTGCAAGAGTGGTCGGGCACCGAGCCGCCCAATTTTGTGATCCAGGCGCTCAAGGGCCCGCGCGATGCGCTGCTGGCCGTGTTCCCCGGTTTGCCCACATTCCGCAATGGCTATGTCTACGCCAATGACCTGCCCGGCCTGGGTGTGGACATTGACGAGCGCGAAGCGGCCAAGTACCCCTGCAGCAGCGAAGTGACCACCTGGACGCAGACGCGCCTGGCCGATGGGAGCCTGCAGACCCCCTGATTCTCAGCATGCCGGGCCAGCAGCGCCGGCTTTTTTCGATTGACAACAAAGACGGAGACAGACAGATGACCACTCACTTCCAACTGCGCCGCATCGTGCTGGCCACCCTGGCGGCATCGGCAATGGGCGCTGGCGCCGCTTATGCCGAAGTCAAGGCCCGCGTCGGCCATGCGATGCCCGAGAGCCACCCGCAAGCCATCGCGATGAACAAGTTCGCCGAGCTCGCATCCACCTACACCAATGGCAATGTCAAGGTGCAGGCCTACCACAGCGCGGTGCTGGGCAGCGACGAGAAGCAACTGCAGGCCGTGCAGGCTGGCACGCAGGATCTGTACATCGGCACCCTGGCGCCGCTGTCCTCGCGGATCAAGGAAGTGCAGGTCTGGGATCTGCCCTTCATGTTCCGCAACTCGGCCGAAGTCTATGCGGTGCTCGATGGCGCCTCGTCCAAGAAGATTTTCGAGAAGATCGCACCGGCCAACCTGGTGGGCCTGACCTGGACCGGCATGGGCTTTCGCAACCTGTCCAACAGCAAGCACCGCGTGGCCAAGCCCGAGGATGTGAGCGGCCTCAAGATCCGCGTGATGACCAACCCGGTGGCCCTCGATACCTGGAAGACCCTGGGCGCCAATGCCACCCCGATGGCCTTTGCCGAGGTGTTCCCGGCGCTGGAGATCAAGGCGCTCGACGGCCAGGAGAACCCGCTGCAGCACATGTGGGCCAACAAGATGCAGGAAGTGCAGAAGTTCATCACCATAACCAACCACGTCTACACGCCGTCGGCCCTGGTCGCATCGAAGAAGTTCTGGGATGGCCTCTCGCCCGCCGACAAGGCCGGTGTGCAAAAGGCCGCGACCGAAGCGGGCCTGCTGCAGCGCAAGCTGCTCGATGAAGGCGACAGCCAGGCCATCGACAACTTCAAGAAGGCCGGTGTGACGGTGGACACCATGCCCGCTGCCGAGCTGGCACGCATGCAGGACAAGATCAAGCCCGTGCTGGCCAAGTTCTCGCCGCAGATCGGCGATGAGTTCGTCAAGGGCTTCTTTGCCGAAATCGAGCAGGCGCGCAAGGCCCAGTAAGGCCCAGGAAGGGTATGGGCCCAGGCCGGCATAGGCTGGGTCCGCTCCCTGCATTTCTTTTCAAGGTTCTGGCAGCGCCTCATGGCGCGGCGCTGCCGGCATAGACATACAAGCATTCAGGTGGCGGCACGGCACAAGGCCGCGCTGCCGGGAAAGGTGTTGCCATGGGCAAGGTACTCAAAATGCTCGCCGACGGGCTGACGCGCGCGCTGGAAATCGCCATGGTGCTGTGCATGCTCGTCATGCTGGTGATGGTGTTCGGCAATGTGATGCTGCGGCTGTTTTTCAATACCGGCATTGATCTGTCCGAAGAGGTGCCGCGCTTTGCCTTTGTGTGGCTGACCTTTCTGGGCGCCATCGTGGGCATGCGCAAGCGCGCCCATCTGGGGGTGGACCTGATGGTGCAGATGATGCCGCTGGCCGGCCGCCGCGTGTGCTGGGGCCTGAGCCAGGCCATCATGCTGCTGTGCTGCGTCTATATCGTCTACGGCACCTGGCTGCAGCACGACATCATCGCGGGCAATGCCTCTCCGGTGGCCCAACTGAGCATGCTCTGGGTCTACGGTGTGAGCTATTTCACCGGGGCGGCCATTGGCTTCATCTGCCTGTCGAACCTGGTGCGTCTGGTGCTGGGCAAGGTGGCGGACGATGAGCTGATCGATGTGCAGGAAGAGGGCATGGAAGAGGCACGCGAGGCCGAGCACGCCATGCAGGAGCAGACCCCATCGCAGGCCCGGTCCCAAGGAGGTCGCGCATGACCATCTTCATTTTTATCTCGTCGCTGCTGGGCCTGATGGCGCTGGGCATGCCCATTGCGTTTGCGCTGATCGGCTGCGGTCTGGCGCTGATGTACTACATGGGCTTTACCGATCCGCAGATCGTGGTGCAGAACATGTGGGATGGCGCCAACAGCTTCCCACTGCTGGCCGTGCCGTTTTTCATGCTCGCGGGCGAATTCATGAACGCCGGCGGCATGACGCGCCGCATCATCCACATGGCCATGGCCTGGATTGGCCATATCCGGGGCGGGCTGGGCTATGTGGCCGTGGGCGCTGCGGTCATCATGGCCTCGCTCTCGGGCTCGGCCGTGGCCGATACGGCGGCACTGGCCGCCGTGCTGGTGCCGATGATGCGCAAGGCCGGCTATGAGGTCAACCGCTCCTGCGGCTTGATCGCCTGCGGCGGCATCATCGCGCCGGTGATTCCGCCATCGATCGCAATGATTCTGTATGGCGTGACCGGTGGCGTGTCCATCACCAAGCTGTTCATCGCCGGCATTGTGCCGGGCCTGTTGATGGGTGCCGCGATCTTGCTGGCCTGGCGCTGGTGCATTGGCCGTGACCCGATCGTCACCGAGCCCAAGCGCAGCACGGCTGAACGCCTGGCCGCCACACGCCAATCGCTGTGGGCGCTGGTGCTGCCGGTGGTCATCATCGGTGGTCTGAAGTTCGGCTGGTTCACCCCGACCGAGGCCGCCGTCATGGCTGCGATGTACTCGCTGCTGGTGGGCATGTTCGTCTACCGCGAGATCAAGCTGAACCAGCTGTTTGGCCTGATCTACCGCGCAGCTGAGACCACGGCCATCATCATGTTCCTGGTGTCGGCCGCCGGTGTATCGGCCTGGCTGATCACCACCGCGAACATTCCGCAGCAGCTGGCCGCGCTGGTCGAGCCGCTGATGGACAACAAGATGCTGCTTACCTTTGCGCTGATGGTGCTGGTACTGCTGGTGGGCACGGCGCTGGATTTCACGCCCACGGTGCTGATCATGACGCCCGTGCTGATGCCGGTGCTCAAGCAGGCGGGCATCGACCCGGTCTACTTCGGCGTGCTGTTCATCATGAACAACGCCATCGGCCTGGTCACCCCTCCGGTGGGCACCGTGCTCAATGTCGTCTGCGGGGTCGCCAAGATACCGATGAGCGGCGCCATCAAGGGGGTGATTCCGTTCATGGTGGCCCAGACGATTGTGATGTTCCTGCTCGTGGTGTTCCCGCAGATCGTGATGTGGCCGCTGGAGATGATGAGCCGCTAAGCCTCAAACCGTCACCCCAAACCCATTCATTGAAGAGCCTTGGGCGCTTGCAAGCAGCAAGCGCCAAGGGCGGGCTTTGCCCAAAAAAGACAAGGAGCCAACCATGAAATTGATTCCACGCCGCAGCCTCGTTGCAGGCCTGGCCTGCGCCACCTTGGTGGTGCTGGGCCTGGCGCCCGCGCAAGCCCAGGAGGGCAAGCGCGCACGCCTGGGCCATTCCTTTGCCGATTCGCACCCCCGCGCCATCGCGATGAAGCAGTTTGCCGCCGATGTCGCCAAGTCCACCGATGGCAAGGTGCAGATCGATGTGTACAGCAGCGCCACCTTGGGCAGCGAAGACAAGATGCTGATTGCAGTGCAAAGCGGCACGCAGGACCTGTACATGGGCGCGCTCTCGCCCATCGCCGCGCGCAAGAAGGCGCTGCAGATTTTTGATTTTCCGTTTCTGTTTGCCAGCGATGCCGAGGCCGCCCATGTGCTCGATGGCCCCGTGGGCCGCCAGATGTTGGGCGACATTGCCGATATGAAGATGCGTGGCCTCGTCTGGGCGGGCGGCGCCTTCCGCAATATGTCCAACAGCAAGCGGCCGCTGGCGACGCTGGCGGACATGAAGGGTTTGCGCGTGCGCGTGATGCAAAGCCCGATGGCGCTGGCCAGCTTCAATGCCATGGGCATGAACGCCGTGCCGATGGCCTTCTCCGAGGTCTATCCCGCGCTGGAGATCAAGGCGCTCGATGGCTATGAGCACCCGGTGGTCGACATGTATGCCAACAAGATGTACGAGGTGCAGAAGTACCTGACCATCACCAACCATGTATACACGCCCGTCGCACTGATCGCGTCCGAGAAATGGTGGTCGGGCCTGACGCCCGCGCAGCAGCAGGCCGTGCAGCAGTCCGCCGAAAAGGCCCGCACCCTGCAGCGCAGCGAAGAGCTGCGCCAGGCTGGCGAGGTGGTCGCCCAGCTCCAATCGCATGGCATGCAGGTGGGCGAGATGCCCGCTGCCGAGCTGGAAAAGATCCGCGCTGCGGTGCAGCCGGTGATCGACAAGAACCAGGCGACCGTCGGCCAGGAGTTTGCCCAGTCGTTCTATGCAGCGCTGGCCATCTACCGCAATACCAAACGCTGATCCTTCAGTGCGCCATCACACACCAACCTAGGAATTTCTGATATGGAAGCGCTCGTTATCCACGCACCCGGCGATCTGCGGGTGCAATCCGTCCCCGCGCCTGCGCCTGGGCCTGGCCAGATGCTGGTGCGGGTGCGCTGCGGCGGCATCTGCGGCTCTGACCTGCATTACTACCAGCACGGCGGCTTTGGCACGGTGCGCATCAAGGAGCCGATGGTGCTGGGCCATGAGGTCTCGGGCGTCATCGAATCGGTAGGCGCTGATGTGCAAGGCTTTTCTGCCGGCCAGCGCATCGCAGTCAGCCCCAGCTGGCCCTGCGGCCAGTGCCGCTTTTGCCAGATGGGCCTGCAAAACCACTGCCTGGACATGCGTTACTACGGCAGCGCGATGCGCACGCCCCATGTGCAAGGGGCGTTTCGCCAGCAGATCGTCATCGAGGCGCACCAGGCCCATCTGCTGGCCGCGCAGGTGAGCGATGCCGAAGGGGCCATGGCCGAGCCGCTGGCAGTTGCGCTGCATGGCGTGCAGCGGGCCGGCCCGCTGCTGGGCCGTAAGGTGCTGGTGACGGGATGTGGGCCGATTGGTGCGCTGGCCATCATCGCCGCGCGCCGCGCAGGCGCCGCGCACATTGTGGCTACCGACATGAGCGCGCACCCGCTGGCCAAGGCCTTGCAGGTGGGCGCCGATGAGGTCGTGCATGTGGGCGAGTCGTCCGATGGCCTGGCCCGTTATGCGGCCGACAAGGGCCAGTTCGATGTGCTGTTCGAGGCCAGCGGCAACCCGCATGCCTTGCGCGGCGCCTTCGATGTGCTGCGCCCGCGCGCCACCATCGTGCAGCTGGGGCTGGCCGGTGCCGAGATGACCTTGCCGATCAACACGCTGGTGGCCAAGGAATTCGACTGGCGCGGCTCGTTCCGCTTCCATGAGGAGTTTGCCACTGCGGTGGCCCTGCTCAACAAGGGGCTGGTCGATGTGAAGCCGCTGATCTCCGCCACCTTGTCCTACCGCGATTCGGCCCGCGCCTTTGCGCTGGCGGCCGACCGCTCGCAGGCGATGAAGGTGCTGCTGGACTTTGAGTGAGCCTGCGCACCAGCCCCAGCCACCACTGCTGATTCCCACCCTCATTTTTCTCAGTTCTTCCCATGAAAATCGTCAAGCTCACCACCTTTATCGTGCCACCGCGCTGGTGCTTTCTCAAGATCGAAACCGACGAGGGCATCGTTGGCTGGGGCGAGCCGGTGGTCGAAGGCCGCGCCCACACCGTGGCTGCAGCGGTCGAGGAACTCTCCGACTACTTGGTGGGCCGCGACCCGCGCAACGTGCAGGACCTGTGGAATGTGATGTACCGCGCCGGCTTCTACCGAGGCGGGCCGGTGATGATGAGTGCTATTGCTGGCGTCGACCAGGCGCTGTGGGACATCAAGGGCAAGGCGCTGGGTGTGCCCGTGCATGAGCTCTTGGGCGGCAAGGTGCGCGACCGTATCCGCGTCTACTCCTGGATTGGCGGCGACCGCCCGGCTGACACGGCGGCGCAAGCGCAAGCCGCCGTGGCGCGGGGCTTTACCGCCGTCAAGATGAATGGCACCGAGGAGATGCAGTACATCGACAGCCACGCCAAGGTGGAGCAGGCTGTGGCCAATGTGGCGATGATCCGCGAGTCGGTGGGCAAGCACATCGGCATTGGCGTGGACTTCCACGGCCGGGTGCACAAGCCCATGGCCAAGGTACTGATGCGCGAGCTGCGCGACTTCAACCTGATGTTCATCGAAGAGCCCGTGCTCAGCGAGCACCTGGAGGTGATCCCCGAACTCGCCGCCCTTGGCGCCGCTCCGATTGCACTGGGCGAGCGCCTCTATTCGCGCTGGGATTTCAAGCGCGTGTTTGCGCAGGGCGGTGTCGACATCATCCAGCCCGATCCGTCGCATGCCGGTGGCATCACCGAGACCTGCAAGATCGCCGCAATGGCCGAGGCCTACGATGTGGCCGTTGCGCTGCATTGCCCGCTGGGCCCGATTGCGCTGGCGGCCAACCTGCAGATCGATGCGGTCTGCTACAACGCCTTCATCCAGGAGCAAAGCCTGGGCATCCACTACAACCAGGGCAATGACCTGCTCGACTACGTGCACAACCGCGATGCCTTTGACTACCAGGACGGCTATGTGGCGATGCCCGGCGGCCCGGGCCTGGGCATCGAGGTGAACGAGGCCTATGTGGCCGAGCGCGCCAAAGAGGGCCACCGTTGGCGCAACCCAGTATGGCGCCATGCCGATGGCAGTGTGGCGGAGTGGTGAGGCAAGGCGCCTCAACCCGGGTGTCTTGCAGAGTGGGGTGGCGATTTAGGCCACGCCGCCATTGGCGCGCAGCACCTGCCCGTTGATCCAGCCCGACTCCTTGCTCGCCAAAAAGGCGACCACGGCCGCGATGTCCTCGGGCTCGCCCAGGCGCTCCAGCGGCGGCATCTTGGCAAAGTGCTCAATTTGCGCCTCGCTCTTGCCGGCAAAGAACAGCTCGGTGGCGACCGGGCCGGGGGCTACCGCGTTGACGGTGATCTGGCGGCCGCGCAGCTCCTTGGCGAACACGCGGGTAAAGGCCTCGACTGCAGCCTTGCTGCCGTTGTAGATCGCGTAGCCGGGCAGGTTCAGCGCCAGCGCGGTGGTCGAGAGGTTGATGATGCGCCCGCCTGTGTTGAGGCGCGTGGCCGCTTCGCGCAGCGTGTTGAACACGCCCTGGGTGTTGATCGCAAAGGTCTTGGCAAACAGCGCGTCGCTGGTCTCGGCCAGGGTGCTGGTGGCGAGCACGCCGGCGTTGTTGACGAGCACATCAATCTGGCCCAGCTGCTTCTCGACGGCGCTGAACATCGCCTGCACTTGGTCAGCCTGCGAGATATCGGCGCGGATGGCCATCGCTTGGCCACCTTCTTGCACCAGCGCCTGGGCCATTGCTTCGGCCTCTTGCGCGTTGTTGGCGTAGTTGATGGCGATGGCATGGCCGTCGTGGGCCAGGCGCCGGGCAATGGTGGCACCGATGCCGCGCGATGCGCCGGTGATCAGGGCAATGGATGTGGGCTTGGTCATGTCTGCTTTCATATCGTTGATCGAATGGCTGGATTTTTCACTATTCCATTCAAAAGATCATTGCACTGATTTGAATTTTATAATTCGGTTTACTTTAATAATCTACGCCGCTTTGGGTTGGCGTTGCTGCGATGGACCGCTTTCAGGAAATGCAGGTATTTGTGCGGGTGGCCGACCGCAGCAGCTTTGCGCAGGCCTCGGATGATTTGCAGATTCCGCGTGCCACGGTGACCAACCTGGTCCAGCGGCTGGAAGCGCGGGTGGGCGCGCGCCTGCTGGACCGCACCACGCGCCAGGTGCGGCTGACGGCCGAAGGAGAGGACTACTACCGCCGCTGCACCCGGCTGCTGGCCGATCTGCAGGAGGCCGAGAGCGCCTTTCGCCATGCGCCGCCGCAGGGCTTGCTGCGGGTCAACCTGCAGGGAACCTTGGCGCGCTTTTTTGTGATGCCGCATCTGGGGGCGTTTGCGGACCAGTACCCGGAGGTGCAACTGCACATGGCCGAAGACGACCGGCTGGTGGACCTGGTACGCGAAGGGGTGGACTGCGTGCTGCGGGCCGGCAGCCTGCAAAGCTCATCGCTGATCGGGCGCCAGGTGGCGTCGCTGCGCCAGGTGACGGTCGTCAGCCGTGCCTATGCCCAGCGCCATGGCCTGCCGCAGTCGCTCGATGACCTGGCGCAGCATGCCGCTGTGGCCTATGTCTCCAGCGCCACGGGCCGGCCGGTGGCGCTGGAGTTTTGCGTGGGCAAGCAGGTGGTCGAGCGCCGCTTGAGACCTAGCATCACCGTCAACGGCGCCGATCTGTACACCGGCGCTGCGCTGGCAGGCTTGGGGATGGTGCAGGTGCCGCGCTACCGCATTGCGCAGGCGCTGCAAGAGGGCGAGTTGCTGGAGGTGCTGCCCGATCTGCCACCGCCGCCGATGCCCGTCTCGGTGCTGCACCCCTACAGCCGCCAGCCGTCGGCGCGGCTGCGGGTGTTTATTGACTGGCTCGCAGAGCGATTTGTGGATGTAACTTAGTGGCGCATTGGCTGGTGTCGAAAGGCAAGGCAGCCCAGCCATCTGGCCGGGCACTTGCGTGAGCGCAGGCGGACAGCGGACAAAAAACAGGCCCACAGCCTGGTGGGCGGTGGGCCTGGGTTCAGCCAGCAGCAGCTGGCATCTCCGGTCGCTTAGCGGTTCGACCGGGTCGCAATACCGGCTACCACATGGGCTGGCGCTTCGGTGTAGCGCTTGAACTCCATCGTGTAGGTGGCGCGGCCCTGCGTCATCGAGCGCAGCTGCGTGGCATAGCCAAACATCTCGGACAAGGGGACCTCGGCCTTGATGCTCTTGCCGCCACCGGCGATGTCATCCATGCCCTGGACCATGCCCCGGCGCGATGACAGGTCGCCCATCACCGTGCCGGCATAGTCCTCGGGCGTTTCGACCTCGACGGCCATCATCGGCTCCAGGATGACCGGGTTGGCCTTCTTCATGCCTTCCTTGAAGCCGAAGATGGCCGCCATCTTGAAGGCCTGCTCGGACGAGTCCACATCGTGGTACGAACCAAAAGTGAGGCGCACACGCACATCCACCACCGGGTAGCCGGCCAGCACGCCGGTTGCCAGCGCCTCGCGCACGCCTTTCTCAACGGCGGGGATGTACTCGCGCGGCACCACACCGCCCTTGATCTCGTCGACAAACGCAAAGCCTTCGCCGGACGCCATCGGCTCCAGGGTGAAGACCACATGGCCATACTGGCCCTTGCCGCCCGACTGGCGCACAAACTTGCCGTCCACATCCTTGACCGTGTTGCGGATGGTCTCGCGGTAGGCCACCTGGGGCTTGCCCACATTGGCCTCCACATTGAACTCCCGCTTCATGCGGTCGACGATGATCTCCAGGTGCAGCTCGCCCATGCCGGCGATGATGGTCTGGCCCGATTCCTCATCGGTGCGCACGCGGAACGACGGATCCTCGGCGGCCAGGCGCGACAGCGCAATGCCCATCTTTTCCTGGTCGGCTTTGGTCTTGGGCTCGATCGCTTGCGCGATGACGGGCTCAGGAAAGGACATGCGCTCCAGGATGATGGGCGCGCTCGGGTCGCTCAAGGTCTCACCGGTGGTCACCTCCTTGAGGCCCACGCAGGCGGCAATATCGCCGGCGCGGATCTCGTCGATTTCCTGGCGCTCATTGGCATGCATCTGCACGATGCGGCCAATGCGCTCCTTGCGGCCACGGATCGGGTTGTAGACCAGGTCGCCCTTGCTGAGCACGCCCGAGTAGACGCGCATAAAGGTCAGCTGGCCCACAAAGGGATCGGTCATCAGCTTGAAGGCGAGGGCAGAGAACTTCTCGCCATCGTCGGCGCGGCGCCTGAGCACCGTGCTGTCGTTCTCGTCTTCGCTGTGGCCGGTCACCGCAGGCACATCCAGCGGCGACGGCATGAGCTCGACCACGGCGTCCAGCAGGCGCTGCACACCCTTGTTCTTGAAGGCCGAGCCACACAGCATGGGCTGGATCTCGGTGGCAATCGTGCGCAGGCGCAAGCCGGCAATGATGTCGGCCTCGGGCAGATCACCATCGCTCAGGTACTTGTCGGTCAGCGCTTCGCTCGCTTCGGCAGCGGCTTCCACCATCTTGGTGCGCCACTCCTGCGCCGTCGCCTGCAGCTCGGCGGGAATCTCCCGGTACTCGAACTTCATGCCCTGCGAGGCCTCGTCCCAGATGATGGCCTTCATCTTGATGAGGTCGATCACGCCCGAGAACTCGGCCTCGGCACCAATCGGAATCACGATGGGCACAGGGTTGGCTTTGAGGCGGTCCACCATCATCTGGCGCACGCGGAAGAAGTCCGCACCAATGCGGTCCATCTTGTTGACAAAGGCCAGGCGCGGCACCTTGTACTTGTTGGCCTGGCGCCAGACGGTTTCGGACTGCGGCTGCACCCCGCCCACCGAGTCATAGACCATGACGGCGCCGTCGAGCACGCGCATGGAGCGCTCGACCTCGATCGTGAAGTCCACGTGACCGGGGGTGTCGATGATGTTGATGCGGTGCGCCGCAAAGTTGCGTTCCATGCCCGACCAGAAGGCCGTCGTCGCGGCCGAGGTGATCGTGATGCCGCGCTCTTGCTCCTGGGCCATCCAGTCCATTGTGGCGGCGCCATCATGCACCTCGCCCAGCTTGTGGCTCACCCCGGTATAGAACAGGATGCGCTCGGTCGTCGTGGTTTTTCCGGCATCGATGTGCGCAGAGATGCCGATGTTGCGATAGCGTTCTATGGGGGTATGGCGGGCCATGTTGACCTCCTTGGGTCGGTTTTTCAGCTGGACTCAGCTGCTTGTTACAGCCCTGCGCGCTCCCACTTTGCGACATCCGGCGCCTTCAAGACAGCACCGGCACAGGGCCAGAAAAGGATGATATTAATAGTACGAAGACAATCGTACTGTTAACATGGGTATTGCCCGATTGGGGACAATAGGGCCCATCTTGCTGCCGGGCGTGAAGACGCAGGCAGAATGGCGCCCTTTGAACTGGCCTGGCAGGCCGATGCACGCGCCTCGTTGGCGCATGGACCCCGGATGATCCCTCACCACCCTGAAGCTGCGCAGATCCATTTGGAAAATGTGCTCACCGCCCTGGGCAACCCCACGCGCCTGGCGGTCGTGCGTGTGCTGGCCGATGGCCAGGAGCGCAGCTGCACGGCGCTTTTGCGCGACCAGACCAAATCGACCATGACGCACCACTGGCGCGTGCTGCGCAGCAGCGGCGTGATCTGGCAGCGCCCCGTGGGGCGCGAGAACCTGCTGTCGCTGCGGCGCGAGGACCTCGATGCCCGTTTTCCCGGCCTGCTCGACGCGATACTCTCGGCCACGCGCAGCGATGCGCTCACCGATGCCAGCACGGCCTGGGGCGGGCGCTGAGTCTGGCCCCTGCCAACACAAGCCTGGTTTTTTGATTTTTGATGGATGGAGAAGCGCAGCATGCAAGACGCCAAGGCGCTGGTACTTTTTTCGGGTGGACAGGATTCCACCGTCTGCCTGGCTTGGGCCTTGAGCCGCTATGCCCAGGTCGAAACGATTGGCTTTGACTACGGCCAGAACCACCGGGTGGAGCTGGAGTGCCGCAGCACCGTGCTGGCTCACCTGCGCGCGCAGTTCCCGCAGTGGGCGGCGAAGCTGGGTGAGGACCACCTGCTCAATATTGATGTGCTCGGCCAGATCAGCGATACGGCGCTGACCCGCGACGCCGCGCTGACCTACCAGGCCGACGGCCTGCCCAATACCTTTGTGCCGGCGCGCAACCTGGTGTTTTTGACCTTGGCCTCTGCGGTGGCTTACCGCCGCCAGTGCACGGTGCTGGTCGGCGGCATGTGCGAGACCGACTTCTCCGGCTACCCCGACTGCCGCGATAACACGATGAAGGCCATGCAGGTGGCGCTCAGCCTGGGCCTGGGCCGGCAGCTGGTGGTGGAGACGCCTTTGATGTGGATTGACAAGGCGGCCACCTGGCAGCTGGCGCAAGAGCTGGGCGGCGACGCCCTGACCGCGCTGGTGCAGGAAGACACCCATACCTGCTACCAGGGCGACCGCAGCGAGCGCCATGACTGGGGCTATGGCTGCGGCGAATGCCCAGCATGCGCGTTGCGCGCACAGGGCTTCGCGCGTTGGAAGCAAGCGGTCTAGATAACAGCTCCGGTCAGCGCGGCGCCACCAGCGGCGCCTTGCGGTTGGCCATGGCCCGCGCAAACAGCGCCATAAAGCGGGGCGCCACCTTGGCGATATGGTAGGCCTTGCCGGTCTCCAGCGCGGCCAGGGCATAGCGCTGGCGCCGGGCCGGGTCGCGGCGCAGCTGCCGTATCGCCTCAATCCAGTCGTCGTCGTTGTCGGGCAGCAGGAGGCCGTTGACGTTATGGGTGATCAGCTCTGGCGCAAAGCCCCAGTTGGAGCCAATCACGCAGCCCCCGCGCGCCAGGATCTCCATCAGCCCCCAGTTGGCCACGCCATAGCGCAGCGGGTAGAGGAAGAGATCGACCTCGGCGAGCAGCGCCGAGAACTGCGCATAGGGCAGGTGGCCGGGGAACTCGATCACATCGGCGGCGGGGTAGACCTTGAGCAGGTGGTCGCGAAAGCTTTCCACCTTGCCGCCGTAGCGCCGCTCCACCCATTGCTGCTCATAGCCATAGGTAGAGGCCTTGGCATCCCCTATGGCGATAAAGCGGGTGTTCTGGCCATCGCCTTCGCGCACCATGCGGTCCACCAGCCGGATATAGGTCTCAAAGCCCTTGGCGCTCGAGAGATCGCGCGCCGAGAACGCGATCGTAAAGGGCTTGCCGCCGCCGCCCGATTTGGATGCTTCATCGCTGGCCGTGCCGAAATTGCGCAGCGGCGGCTGGATATCAAAGCCCTCGAACTGCACCGCAATCCGGTCCTGCAATAGCGGCGGGAACATCGAGCGCGCATAGGCGCTGGGCACGATGGTCAGGTCGCTGCACAGCACCTGGTGAAAGCTCAGCATTTCGGTGTTGCGGTCGCCCAGGCGCTGGGCCTGGTCGGGCGGGTAGGCGGCATCCCAGCCATGGGCCAGGTAGCTGGGGAACTCGATATAGCTGATGATGGCGGCTTGCAGCTCGCCATAGAGCCAATTGGGCGCGCCCCACAGCGAATGGGCGACGACCACATCGATCTTGCGGCCCTGGGCGGTTTCAAAGTCTTCCAGCGCCTTGAGCACGCCCCGGCAGATGCGCGCCGAGCGCTCGACCTTGTCCGAGTAGTAGTAGCTCTGGGGGCCGACGATCAGGCCGTCGGGCTGGAACGACAGCAGGTGGTCGCAGTGCTTTTCGTGGTTGGCCTTGTGGCCGGGCGTGGTCATGAACCAGGCATCTGCGATGCCCTGGGCACGCAGGTGGCTGCACAGCAGGCTGTACTGGCTCGGGTAGACCGCACCTACAAAAACGATCAGAGGTTTGTCTGTCATGGTCGGCAAAAGGTCGGGGTCAAGGGTCACAGGGGCAGGTGGTCATTGGCATGCGTAGCGGCCGGTGCCAAGGGCACGAGCGGCTCGCCGTCCGAGATCTGGTATTTGCGCATCTTCTCCCACAGCACCTTGCGGCTGATGCCCATCTGCTGGGCGGTGTTCTGGCGCTTCCAGCTGTTGGCATGCAGCGCTTCGATGATGCGGTTGCGTTCTTCCTGGTCCCAGTTGCCGCGCTCGGCCAGCAGCGGTCCGGCCGCAGCGGTCTCCAGCGGAAAGGTCGCCGCCGACAGGCTCTGGGCCTGCTGCAAGAGGCGATCGGTGGCGCCGCCGGCATGCCAGTCCTGGGTCTGGCGGGCGGCTACGCCAATGCGCTCGGCGAGGTTGCGCAGCTCGCGCACATTGCCGGGGAAGTACATCTGCGCAATCGCATCGAGAATGAACATCGGCGGCCCGCCCAGGCGCTCCATCATCTCCTCGCCCACTACCTTGCGCAAGATGCTGTTGAAGATGGCCAGCTTGTCGGCCTCGCCCCGCTCTTCGAGGCTGGGCATCTGCAGCTCGATCACCGCCAGGCGAAAGAACAGATCGGCGCGGAAGCGCCCGGCATGCACCAGCTCGCGCAGCGATTTGTTGGTGGCCGCCACCAGGCGGAAATCCAGCGCCACCGGAGACGTGGCGCCCAGCCGGGTGACCGTGCGCTCTTCGAGCACGCGCAGCAGCTTGACCTGCTGGTAGAGCGGCAGGTCGGCGATTTCATCAAGAAACAGAGTGCCGCCATTGGCCTGCTCAAAAAAGCCCTTGTGCGCCGTCACCGCACCGGTGAACGAGCCCTTGGCATGGCCAAAGAACAGCGACTCAAAGAGGCCGTCGGGGATCGCGCCGCAGTTGACCACGACAAAGGGCCCCTGGCCGTAGTGCGTGTTGCGCTCATGCAGGCGTTCGGCCACGCGCTCCTTGCCGGTGCCCGTCTCGCCAAAGATCAGCACGCTGTGCTCGCAGTCGGCAAAGGTGTCCACATCGCGCAGCAGGGCCAGCATGCACTCGGCCTCGGCGATGATGTCGTCGCCCCGCGGCTGCTTGTGCTTGGTGCTTTGCAGCCGCCGCACAATGCGCACCAGCATCGCGCGCAGCTCGGCGCCGGTAAAGTCAAAGGGCAGCACATGGGAGTACTCGGTGGCATAGGTGCCCGGCCCTTCGCCACGCGGCTTGGCGCTGACCCACAGCACCGGCATGCCGCCAAAATTGCCCTCGATCCCCTGGCGCGTAAAGCGCGCACCTTCCAGCACCGACACACTCACCACGGCAATGGCGTTGCCCCCCTGCGCCACCACGGGCGACAGGTTCAGGCCATCGGCGCGCACCACGTCCACATCCAAGTTGACCATGCAGCGCTCCACGCGCTCTGCAATGTCCGCTTGGCCTTCCCAGACGTAGATGACCAAATCGTTCTGATTCACGTTCTATTCCCTCGGTTCTTCATGTCGCTGCGCTCACTCCTGTCTTCATTGCACGATCTGGGCGGTATCGCACTGGATGCCCAGCAGATCCACGCTGGCGCGGCCCAGCTCGATGCCCAGGCCTTGCAGCAGCAGGTCCAGCGCGCCGCCAATGGTGTTGAGCAGGGGCGCTAGCAGGGCGCTCACGACCGTGACGATCACATTGAGCAGCGCATTGAGCCCGCCGAGCAAACCGCCCAGCAGCCCGCCAAGCAGGCCGCCCAGCACGCCGTAGTACTCGGCGTTTTGCACATCCCCCACCAGTGCCGGCACCTGCTTCAACAAATTGCTGACTGTTGTGCCAAGCCGCAGCCCATTGGGGCCGCTGGAGCGCTCCACGTCCACCTGCATGCCGACCAGGCATTCGTCCACATTGCTGCTGTTGTAGGGGCAGGCCTGGGCATTGGGCGGCGATGTGTAGCTGGCGCCTTGCAGCAGCGACGTAGACAGCTTGCTTTGCACGCGCAGCCCGCCCAGCAGGTTGAGCAGGTTCAGGTCCACCAGCTCGGTCTTTTGGCAAACGCCATTGGCATTGAGCTGGCCAATGCAGACGTCACCAATTGCCGAGCGCACGGAGATATTGGCCCGCCGGTCATTGCGGGCGGGGGTGCACTGGATGGCTTCGAGCGTGCCGGTGCTTCGCACCAGATCGACCTGAATGGGGATGTGCACGCGGATACCCAGCAGGTTACCCAGCAGTGCAGTGAGCAAGCCGGGCGTGCTGACATTCTTTTGCTCACCGATGTTGACGGTCAGGCGCACCTGGGCGCTGCGCGCCTTGGTCTGGCCATTGGCCGGGCCGATGGCATTGCGTGGCGGCTCCACCACGGTGAGGTTGGCGTCCAGAATGCCCGGCAGCCCCAGGCCCAGCGCCACGCTGTTGGTGCCGTTGGCAGCGACCAGGTGGGTGCGCACCAGGTCGCCCAGGCCGATGGCGGCATCGAGTCCCGCGCCGATGGGCGAGGCAGCGCCCCCTGCGGAGATGACGGCCAGCAGGCCCTTGTCACCGCCCAGCGGCAGCTTGATGTTGGCAAGCTGAAAGGCCGCCAGGTAGGCGCGCAGATCGACCAGCGCAGCAATGTCGACGCCGGCATTGAGCAGGCTGTCGCTGCCGGCATTGATCGCCGCGTCGATCAGGTCGATCACCGAGGCATTCACATTGGCCAGGTCATTGGGGGTGAGCAACGCCAGGTCGTTGACGCCAATGGGCAGGCCCAGCACCTTGAGCAGGCCCGAAGGCGTGATCTTGGCATTGGCGATGCCGTCCTTGTCGAGGATGGTGAGCCGCTGGATATCCAGCCCCACCAGCGCGGTGATGCGGCCCAGCAGGCCATTGTTGTTGAAGCGCAGCAGCTGCGAGCCGATCGAGAACGCGGCCACCGGCTCGCTGTCCTTGGCGGCGGTCGCAGCCGCTGCCACCAGGCGCGAGCCCACAAAGGGCAGCAGCTGCAGCACCTCGCCTTGCAGCTGCACGCGCACCGCGTTCATCGGGCTGCTGCCCAGGCCAAAGCGCAGCGCATCGGCCTTGCTGCTGTCCCAGTGGCCGCAGTCGATGCGGCGCTGCTCATTGTCCAGCGACAGGCGTAGCTGGGTGGTCACGCTTTGGTTGGCTGCCGCCTGGCCGAGCCCGCAGGTGGCCGAGTTGCCATAGGTGATGGCATTGACCGCTTCGAGCGCGGCCACATCGGCGATGCGCTGCAGATCGCGTTTGGCGTAGTACATATAGCCAATCTGCACAGTGCCCAGCAAGGTGACCAGCACCGCGGCGAGCAGCGCAAACTGCAGCAGCACGGCGCCGCGCTGGGCCAAGGGCAGGGCGCGTTGGAGGGATAGGGGGCTACAGGCGGACATGGTGCAGATCCTCCTTACAGCAGCGATGCAAAGTGCACCACGCTTTTTTCATAGAGCTGCCGGGGCTCGGTGACCCACACGCTCTGCGTGCCAAACAATGGCGCGAGCTGGTAGCGCAGCTCAAAGGTGGCGCTGCCGGTGCCTGTGCTGGGGCAGGCCGCTTGCCACTGGATGGGGCTGACCGTGAGCTGGTCGGCCACGGTACCGGGTACGTCACTGCGCTCCAGGCTGGAGCGCACCGATTGCAGCACCCGCAGCTGGATGGTGGCGCGGTTGGCTGCGGCCTGCGTGGGGTGGCAGGGGTCGCTGACCCCCGCTGCCAGCACACCCAAAATGGCGCGCGCGCCATCTCCTGCTGCCCGCGTGAGCGACTGCTGCGCCTGGAACGCCCGCCAGTACACCGTCAGGCCCAGCAGCATGACGATCATGAAGACCGCAATCAAGGCAAACTCGATGGCCGCGACGCCACGCTGCGGTCCCGGTGCGCCTGCGCAGCGGCTGGTGCAGGGCTGCTTCATAGCATCCTCCTGTCAACCAACAAGCTGGCCTGGGCCTGCAGGCTGGCCGGCAGTATGAGACCCAGCCCCGGGATCGCCGGCGCAATCGCGCCCTGGCGGTAGTTGGCGATGCGGTAGCTGACCAGCACCAGGCAAGGGGTCTCGATATTGCAGTCGAGCGCGGGATTGAGCGCAGTGTCCTGGTTGCAGGCAGTGTCTGCCAGGTGGCAAAGGGTGAAGTCGATATCGCCCTCGGCGGGCCGCAGCTCGGCGGGCAGCCAGCTGAGCGCATTGGCCGTGGTGCGGCGCGCCTGCAAGCTGCGAAAGGCCCAGGTGGGCGGGTTGCTGCCGATGATCGTGGAGCTGGGGTAGCGCAGTGCCGCCCGGGCGCCTTCTTCGACCGCGTACTGCATGGACTGGCGCACCAGAAAGGTGAGGCCATAGCAGACGATGCCGTAGAGCAGCACAAAAAACACCGGGAAGATGATCGCCCACTCCAACGCATATACCCCGCGCTGCTGGCGCGAACGCCTGCAGCGGTGCATGAACGGGGTGGGGTGCGGGCGCATGGCGGGCTCCTGGGCGGTAAGTGTTACTGCTTCACATCCATGCCGGTCTCAAAGCGCTCGGGGATCTTGGTCTCAAAGCTCTTGAGGTAGCGCTGGTAGCTGCGGCTGGCCTGCTCGCCATCGATGGCGCGGGGGTGTACGCCGGGCGATGCGGTCTGCATGGCCAGCAGGCGCTCGGTGGCGTTGCCGATGATGAGCGGGCGGCTGCGCCAGATGACGGGGTTCTCCAGCGAAGGATTGCTGTTCTCCGTGGCCAGCGGAATATAGGGCTGCGTGGCGGGCGAGGCGCGCTCGGCGATCTCCACCACATGCGCTGGCCGTGTCATCTCCAGGCTGGGCACCTCGGCTTGGACCGATGCCACGGCGCGGCTGGATTCGGCACGCACCGCGGTGACCGAGAATCCCGCACAAGCAGCAAGGCCCAGCAGCACGGAACGCCAGGTGGGGAGAGAAAGGGACTGAGACATGAGTTACTCCTGGTGGTGCTAAGGCGCAATGGGGCGTGCCGGGGTATTGGTGATGTGCGGGCTGTCGTTGCCAGCGGCTGTGCTGCGCAAGGCCGTGGGCACGGCAGTCCCAGGGCCGGCAGCAGGCCCTGCAGATGGCGTTGCAGCCGGCGCCGCGATCGGGTCTGTAGCCACAGCTGGAAGCGGGCTGACCGCAAGTGCTGCGCCGTCCACCAAGGGCGCCGCCGCAGCCGGTACTGGCGCTGGCAGCTCACCCCCGTTGCGCCGGCGCATGGCGGTTTGCACGGTCTGCAGTTGGGCCTGCAAGGTCTGCATCGAGTTCGCGTCGATCAGCGCGGGCACATTCTTGGTGGCGGGCTGGCTCAGGCGTTGCAGCAGTTGCGAGGCCTGTGCCTTCTGGTCGCTGGCCATCAGGTAGAGGGCCAGGTTGAGCTGCACCCGGGCATTGCCCGGGGCCAGCTGCGCTGCCTGCAACACTGGCAGATGGGCGGCCTCGGTCTGGCCGTCCAGCATATGGGCGTAGGCCAGGTCGCTCAGCACATCGGCATCAATGGGGTTGATCTGGCGCGCCATCTCGAGTTGCGCAATGGCATTGGGGTACTGGGCCTGGCTGGCATACAGCAGGCCCAGGCCGCGCCGCGCGCGGGCCACGGTGCTGCTGTCGGGGTCGGCCAGCAGCGCCTGGTAGCCTTGCTCGGCCAATGGGCCCTGGCCGGTATTGCGCAGTGCATCGGCGCGCATCAGCCGGATCTGCGGCTGGCTGCCGTACTGGCGCTCAAAGGCCTGCGTATGCGCCAGCGACGCATACCACTGGTTGGCCTGCTGCATCTGGCGAATCAGGTTCAGATAAGTCTGCTGCGGATCGATCTGGGTCAGCTGCGCGGCCTTTTCCATTTGCTGCTGGGCTTGGGCTGCCGTGCTTTGTTCGGCGGCGCCATAACCTTGCGGGCCTTTGGAGGCGCAGCCGGTCAGCAGCGCAGCGGCCAAGGCCAGCAGCGGCATTGAACTTGTTCGGGTGTTGCTGAGGTGATGGCGCATAGTTATTTCCCTCCTATCGCCGACAGTGAGCGGATCACCGCGGTAAAGCCAGGCCCTGCGGTAATCACGATCAAGGCGGGCAGCAAGGTCAGCACCATCACGCCGGTCATCTTGACCGTGATCGTGCCGATCTTTTCCTTGAAATTGGCCTGGCGCTTCTCGCGCAGGCGTAGGCTGAACTCGCGCAGCGGCTCTTGCACTGCGCCGCCATGCCGGTCCACCTGCACCAGCAGGTTGACCACGGCACTCATGTCGTCGTCCGCGCCCAGCATCGCCAGGCGCTGCAGCGACTGCTCACGCGTGCGGCCCGAGCTGTAGAGCCGATTGGCCAGGCCCAGCTCGGCGCTCAGCACGCGCAGCACACTGCCAAACTCAGAGGCCAGAATATGCAGGCTCTGGTCAATGCTCAGGCCCACGCCCTGCAGCAGGCGCAGCAGGTCAACAAACAGGGGTAGTTCTTCGACGACTTGCTTGCGGCGTGTCGTTGCCTTGGAGCGCAAAATCCACTTGGGCAGCATCAGGCCCAGGCTGAAAGCTACAAAGCCTTGGAACACGGCGGTGGTGCCCTGTGGCTCGAAAATTAGCAGCGCCAACACAGGCAGGGCCAGGCACAGCAAGATGCGGCTGGTGACAAATGTGAAGGCGCCACGTGCCATCTCGATGCCTGCCTGCTCCATGAGCTTGCGGTCCTCGTCCGCAAACAAGGCCTTTGCCAGTCCGGTGTCCAACCAGGCAGGCGGCTTGAGACGATCGATCATCTGCTGGGCCGCTTCTTGCTCACTTTGCGATGCGGAGCTTGGCAGCGCTTGCAGCCCGGGTATGGGGAAGGGTTGAATCACCGCAGCTGTCGCCTCGCGCTGCCGCAGCAACTGCGCGACGCGCAACTCGGTGCGTTCGCTGCGGTGCTGGCGCAGCAGCAGCCTGCCTGCGAGCATCAGCAGCCCCAGCGCAGCCAGCACCAGGCTGGCAATCCACAGTTGATCGCTGGTCATCGGCAATCCTCCGTGCAGCAAACAGGCTCTGGAGGAGGCGAATAACGGCGGTCGTTCAGGAATGTGGGTCGAGACATCAGTCGGACTCCCTATTTCAGGCGTGCCAGCCGGTACAGCAGAAAGGAGCCAAATACTTCCAGGCCTGCTGCGATAAAGATCATTTTTTGGCCGGTACTGTCTTGCCACAGCCGCAGGAAGTAGCCCTGGTTGAGCAGCATGATCAAGCTGCCCACGATGATGGGCAGCAAGGCCAGGATCCAGGCTGAAAGACGCACCTCGGTCGAGAGGGAATGGAGCTCGCGCTCGGCCGATTGGCGGTCGCGGATATAGGCGGACACACGTTCGAGCACCTGGTCCACCCGGCCGCCATAGCGCGTGCTCATGCGGAAGACCGCAGCGAGCAGCCCAAATTCGGCCAGCTTCCAGGTGCGCTCCAGCTGTGTCATCGCCTGGCCCAGATCGGGCGAGACGCTGAGGGACGCATTGACATGCTGCAAGGCGCTGCCCAGCGGCTCGGGCACATTGCCGCTGGCAAACTGGAAGGCGGCGTGGGGCGAGTTGCCGATGGAGATCAGCCGCACCATATTGTCCAGAAAGCCCGGCAGCAGCGAGAGCATCTTGGCGCGGCGCTTGCTCACCCGGTGCCAGATGCCAAACCAGGTCAGCAGCGCATAGACGGCCAGCACCATCAGGCCCAAAAGTGCGCCGGCCTGCATCGCAATCAGCATGGCCAGCACGACGCCCACTGCAGCAATCATGGCCAGACCCCGTGGCGTAATGCCCCAGGCGCCATAGCCCAGATGGTCATACAACCATTGCCGTGCCGAGGCCGAGGCCGAGGGCGTGAGCGCAGCAGGCAAGGCTGCAGAAGCTCTGGGGTCGGCTGCCATGCCCGGCATCGGGGCGGCGGCTGAGGGGGCCAGCAGATCGCGCTGGATATCGCGGCTGCGCTGCATATGGCCGGCAATCGATTGCCGGGCCTGCTGCTGGCGCGCACGGGAGAACAGCCACAGCGCCAGGGCCAGCAGCGCGCAGGCGAGGGCGGCGATGACCAAAACGACTGGGTGGATGTTCATCGCTGTCCTCCGCCGCTGCCGGCCTGCTGCTGGCCCCGCCACCAGGCCAGCAATTTGGGCGAATGCGGCGAGATGCCCATGGAGATCCAGTGGTCCTGCTCCTGGCCGTCGGGGCCGGTCTGGGCCTCGTAGCGGTAGAGCTCCTGGGTGGAGATCATGTTGTCCGTCATGCCGGTCACCTCGGTCAGCGACAGCAGGCGCCGGCGGCCGTTGGAGAGGCGGCCGATCTGCACGATAAAGTCCACCGCATTGGCAATCTGGCGGCGCAGGCTCACTTCGCTGCCCTGAAAGCCGGCAAAGCCGGCCAGCATCTCGGCGCGGTAGAGGCATTCGCGCGGCGAGCTGGCATGGATGGTGCCCATCGAGCCATCGTGGCCGGTGTTCATCGCCTGGAGCAGCTCCAGCACTTCGCCGCTGCGCACTTCGCCAACGATGATGCGATCGGGCCGCATGCGCAGGCTGTTGACCAGCAGGTCGCGGATGCTCACATGGCCCGAGCCATCGAAGCTGCCCGGGCGGCTCTCCAGCCGCACCACATGGCTGTGGTTGAGGGCGAGCTCGGCGGTGTCCTCGATGGTCACGATGCGCTCGTTGCTCGGGATAAAGCTGGCCAGGGCGTTGAGCAAGGAGGTCTTGCCCGAGCTGGTGCCGCCGCTCACCAGGATGTTGCAGCGTGCCTTGACGGCCATCTCCAGAATGCGGCAGATGTCTTCGCTGAAGCTGCCCAGCTCGACCAGGTCTTTGGGCGTGAGCGGGTCCTTGCGGAACTTGCGGATCGAGACCGTGGGGCCGTCGATGGCCAGCGGGCCGATGATCACATTGATGCGGCCGCCATCGGGCAGGCGGGCATCGACCATGGGGCTGGATTCGTCCAGGCGCCGCCCCAGCGGCGCCAGAATGCGCCGCACAATGCGCAGCACATGCTCGTCGTCCTTGAAGTGCGAGGCTTCGCGCTCGAGTATGCCGCCGCGCGAGACATAGATGTCGCGGTAGCCATTGATGAGGATGTCCTCGACGCGCGCATCTTCCAGGAGCGGCTGCAGCGGGCCCAGGCCGGTGAGCTCACGGCTGAGCGCCTCGGCCACCTGGCGGGCCTCTTGCTCATTGACCGGCACCGCATGCAGGCGGATAAAACTGTCGAGCTCGAGCTTCACAAACTGCGCAATCGCCGCCTGGGACCAGCGGCCAAACTCCGCCCCCAGCTCCTCAATGCGGCTGAGCAGGTGCTCATAGGCATGGTTCTTGAGATCGGCAAGCAGCTGGGCATGCTGCAGGTTCTCGCTGGCAGCGGCGGCGGAGGTGGTGTAGTCCGTGGTCGTCATGGTGGTTTTCAGTGTCCGCGCAGGCGCTGGAGAAGGTGTTGCAAGGGCCCGGCCGCGCCGCTGCGGTGGCCCACACGCTGTGGATGGTGCGCGGCCAGCAGCTGGTCGGCGAGCTGGCCGACCGCCTTCACATAGGGCTCGCTGCGGCGCTGTGCCTGCAGCAGCAGGCCCCGGTTGACCTCCTGCATCAGTGGCCGGCGGCGCTCGGGAATGCTGCCAAGCAACGGCAGTTGCAACTGCGCCGCCATGTGGCTGGCCGCCAGCTCCAGCCGGCTGTCATGGCGGTTCACAATCAGCTCGATGCGCTCGGGTGCAATGCCGATGGCCTGCAGTTGCTGCAGGAGCTCGGCAGTCCAGACCACGCTGGCCACGCTCTGGTCGCAGACCAGCCAGATCTGGCTGGCCTGGGGCAGCACCTCGGCCAGCACCGGCAGGGGCGTGTCTGCGCCCAGGTCCAGCACCAGGTGCTCAAAATACTGGCCCAGGCGCTGGACCAGTGCGTCGATCTCTCCGGCCGCTGGCAACGCGGCATGGCGGGGCATGGTCAGCAGCCGCAGGCCGCTGGGGTGGCGCGACAGCGCGCTGGCCGCCATGCGCTTGTCCAGGCGCCGCTGCTGGCTGAGCGCATCGGCCAGGCTGAACTCGCCCGGGGTGTTGAGGTAGATGGCGCAGTCACCGCCGGAAGCACCCATGTCCAGCAGCAAGGCATGCAAGCTCTGCCCATCGGCGGTGTGGCTGGCTGGCACAGCAGCCTTGCCGCTGCGCGCAGGGCTCAGGCCCTCTTGCAGATGCCAGGCCAGGTGCGATGCCAGCAGGCTGCAGCCCAAGCCGGCCCGGGCCGAGAGCAGTGCGGTGATGGGCGCGGCATCGGCACGGCGCTGGTCTACGGCAGCGGGGCGGGCCAGCAATTGGCTCACCACTCGCTGGGCCGGGTCCAGCGGTGCATCCAGATCCAGAAAATCCTGCACGCCGGCGCGCAATGCTGCCAGCAGGCATGGGGCGTCCTGCGCATGGCCAATCGCCAGGCGCGGGATATGCGGAAAGGCCTGCTGCAGCTGGGCCACCAGCGCAGTGGCCGCATCGACATTGGCGCTGTCAAACTGCACCAGCACCGCCTGGGGCTGCAGCTGCTGCACTTGCTCGGCCACCGTATACAGGCTGGGAGCGACATGGGGCTGGGCGCCGCCCAGCAGCCGCTGCATCCAGGCCAGCGCCAGCGCGCCCTGCGGCGCGGGCGCCTGCACCAGCAGCAGCGGCAGCGGCACGGTGGCCGGGCTGTCGCCTGCGGGGTTGGCGGTGGCAGGCACTGGGGTCAGTGAAGGTGGTACGGCGCGCAGGGCCGGGCGCTCGCTGGCATCGGCCGGCGCAGGCCGGGCCTGCCCGGGCCTGGGGGTGAGCAGGTCAGCCAGCGAGGGGCTCTCGGGCGCGGAGCCTGCGCTGTGGGGGGCGAGCGAGTCCTTGTTCATGGCATCAGTACGAAAAGCCGGGCAGGGGGGAGTCGGCATAGGGCGCGCCTACCGCATACGGTGCCCAGACGCGGCCCGCATTGGGCAGCTCCTGCTGCGCGCCCGGCAGCAGTGCCTCCAGGTTGGTGCCGGCGGGCAGCGGCTGCACCAGGCGGGGCGTGACGATGATCACCAGCTCGGTCTCTTCCTGCGAGTAGTTGAGGTTCTTGAAGAAGGTGCCCAGGATGGGCAGGTCACCGAGCAGCGGCACCTTGTTGACATTGGACAGGGTCGAGCGGCTGACCAGCCCGCCAATGACAAAGCTCTCGCCATCGGCCAGCTCGACAAAGGTGTCGGCACGGCGGGTGCGCAGCGCGGGCACCGAGATGTCATTGATCGTCACGCCCTGGGTGTAGTCCAGGTCGCTGGCCTCAGGCGCCACCTTGAGGGCGATGCGCTCGTTGGACAGAATGGTCGGCGTCAGCTGCAGCTTGACGCCAAACTCCTTGTACTGGATGGAGATATTGTTGCTGCCGCCGCTGGGCACGGGGATCGGGATCTCGCCACCGGCCAGAAAGCTTGCGGTCTGGCCGCTGTGGGCCACCAAGGTAGGTTTGGCGAGCACGCGCGCCAGGCCATTGCCTTCGAGAAAACCCAGCTGCGCAGTAATGCCCCGGCCGCTGAAGGCCCGGCCAAAGCCGAGCACCAGGTTCATCGCACTGGCAATGGCTGTCGTGCCATTGTCGCTACCACCGCTACCGCCGCTGCCGCTGGAAGAGCCACTGCTGCTGCCATTGCTGCCCGGGGTGTAGACGCCGAACTGGAAGCCATGGTCATTGGCCCCGCCGCTGTTGAGCTGCACGCCCGCGCGCCGCATGGCCGATTTCTTGAACTCCACCACCTGCACATCCACCTGCACGGTATTGCTGCGCACATCCACCTGGGCGCGGTCGGTCAAGGGCGTGCCTTTGGGCGCAGTGGCCGCCAGTTCTGCCGAGGCGCGCGCGTGCTCAGGGAGGGACTGGAGGCGGCGCTCCAGCAACAGGCGCGGGCCACTGACCACAACGCTCCAGGTCTGCGGTTCGCCCTGGCTGGGCCAGACCATCAAGGTGGTGCTGCCAGCGGCCTTGGGGGTCAGCAGCAGCTCGGCCGGGCGGGCAGGGCGCGGGGCGGCAGCCTTGCCAGCGGCGGGCTTGCCGGTCTGGGGCAATTCGCCCAGCACCTGCACATCCAGCACGGCTGGGTCGCCAATGGCGATGCGTGCAATGGCAATACCGGGTTTGAACAGCTGCTGCTGGCCTTGCACCAGCGCCAAGGGTTGCACGCTCACGGCAGCGGGGGCCACAGGCTGGGCCTGCACGGCCAAGGTGCTGGCCAGCAGCGGCAGCCAGGCGGCGGATGCGAGTGCGGTGGTTCTCATAGTCGGTTCCCTCGTCTGTCTCGTTCTGGTTCCGGGCCTTGCGGGCCCGTGTGCGCCTGTGTGGCGCGGTCAACCGGGGCTGACAACCCCGGCAGCCATCAATAACGTACGGTCTGCACGCTCGCGCCTTGGTAGACCTCCAGCGTGCGTGGTGGCGCCAAGGGCGCGGCCGGCGCTGGCGCCCTGGCCTGCGTGACGGTGGCAGGGCGGCGCACTGGCTTGCTGTCGGCGCCGGTTGCCAGGTCCTTGAAGCGCAGGCCGGCAAAGGAGCGGTCCATGCCCTGCAGCTCCTCGCCCTTGGCCAGCTTGCCTGCTACCGGCTGCAGCACCGTGGGCAGCGCGGCAAACAGGGCCGGGTCGGGCACGCGGCTGTCATCGGGGTGGCGCAGCGCCAGGCTCAACTGGCCGTATTTCTCGGCCAGGGTCAGGCGCTCCACATCCTGCAAAGGCACGGCCAGCACGGCGGTCGCGGCACTGCGAGCCGCCTGGGCATCTTGCGTATTGCGCCGCGCCGCATTGCCGCTGCTGCCGGTCTTGGCGGCCTCTTGCTCTTCCTGCTGGCGCTGGGCCTGGGTGAGCGGGGGGTTCTCGACACTGGCTGGGCCATAGGCCAGCACCCGGGTGCGTGCCAGCAGCAGCCGGGTCTGGCTGTCCACCTCCGCCGCGTCGGTCTTGCCATCCAGCGTAAAGAACACATCGACAAAATCGCCGGGCCGCACATGGTGGCCAGCAGCCATGGCCTCGCGGATACCGACGGACACCGCGCGTTGCCCGGGCTCGACCTGCAAGGCCAGGCCGCTGATCAGTTGCTGCTCAAAGAGCGGTGCATCGGGCGCCAGCGCCATCGTGGTGGTGCGGCCCAGCAGAGCATCGGTGTTGGAGAAGCTGGAGGCCACGGCGACTGGCAACTGCGCGATCTTGAGGTCGTCTGCCACCAGGCGCTGGCCTGCCGCTATGGGCTTGGCAGCCACCACAACGGCAAAGGTGGGCGCCGCTTGGCTGGCAGCACCGCTGCTTGGCGCCGTGGTCGGTGCCACCGGCCGATTGGCTGTCTGGCGGCCCAGCAGCAAGGCGCCCAGGCCCAGGGCCAAGGCCAGGACCAGCAGCAGGCCGGCCAGTATCTTGGTGAGGTTCATGGTTGAGGGCTCCTAGAGGTTGAACGCGGCATATGCTTTGCTGTCGCGGCAGCGTGTGCGGCCCAGGGGGCGACAGCAAAACACATGGGAGGTGGAGGTGAATAGAGGTGCATGTCAGCAGTCCTTCAACCCTGGAAAGGCACGGAGTTGCGCATCATCAGCACGATCGCCACCAGCGCCATATAACCGGCATAGGGAATGCTGCGCTGGGGGCCACGAGGCCGGTCGTTGGCAGGCGCATCTGCACCGGCTGCCAGTACGGGCTGCAGCAGGGGCAGTCTGGCCAGCAGCAACGCGCCTTGGGGGCTGCGCAGCAGGCTGCGGCACCCCAATACGACCATGCTGTGCAGACCGGCAAGCAGGCTTGCACCCAGCCAGATGGCCAGCAGATAGGGGGACAGCCCAAACCACAGGCCAGCGACCGCCGCAAACTTGACATCTCCGGCGCCCATCCAGCGGATGGCGTACAGGGGTAGCAGCGCGACAAAGGCCACCGCCATACCTGCCAGGCCTTGCCAGGCCAGCATGTCGAACGGCTGTGCACCTCCGAACAGTGCTGCCAAGCCTGTGGCCAGGCCCAGCAGCACCATCCAGTTGCGCACCTTGCGGCTGCGCAGATCCATGACTGCTATGGCGACGAGCCACAGCAGCAGGATCCAGGTGAAGGCAGTGGTAGTCACGTTGAGGCGCTCAGGGAGCTGCGGTGCCGGAGGCAGTCAGGGCAGTACCAATTTTCTCGAAAACCACTTTCAGCTTGGTACCGATATCGGTCAATGCCACCAGCAGACCGACGGCAATCAGCCCTGCAATCAACCCATACTCAATGGCGGTCGCGCCTTCTTCATCGTTCCAGAAGTTCTTGATGATGTTGGTCATGATGCTCTCCATTTACATAGCCCAGCT
This sequence comes from Comamonas sp. 23, assembly GCF_049601575.1. Taxonomy (NCBI): domain Bacteria; kingdom Pseudomonadati; phylum Pseudomonadota; class Betaproteobacteria; order Burkholderiales; family Comamonadaceae; genus Comamonas; species Comamonas sp. 23. Next base: position 2,457,138 of record NZ_CP187127.1, read on the forward strand.
GAAAAACAGTGGCAGGCGTGGGCAAGCGCCTGTCGCTGTGGAAACCCGTACCTCTTACCAGCGCAGTGCGCGCGCTGCACCGGGGCCTTGCGGCTGGCTGAGCAGCTGCGTGTCCCATCGGTGGTCCAGGCGCAGCGGCAGGTGCTGCGCAGTCAAAACAGGGGGTGAGGTATAGGGGGTTCCAGGCCGGGCAGGGGCTGCGCGGCTGCCAGCCAGTGGCGCGGGGCCAGGGCTGGCAAAGGGGCGCTGCGCAGTGGCAGGCGCGGGGGCATTCGCAGAGCGCTGGGCAAAGAGCTGGTCGAGCCAGTGCTCGGGCAAGTCGCGGGGCAGCAACTGGCCGGTGGTGCGGGTCAGGCGCAATTCATTGATGCGCTGGTCATACATGGCGTCGGCTGCGTCCAGCATCAGGCGCTGTACGTCGAGCTGGGCATCGAGCACCTGCGAGAGGTTGCCCCGGCCCACTTCCAGGAGGCGCCGGTAGCCCTCAAAGGCGGCACTGGCTTCGCGCACGGCATCGCGCAGCTGGGCCTCGCGGGCACGGCCCGCTTGCCAGCGGCCCCAGGCGGAGGACGCAGCCTCATGCACCTGGCGGCGCACGGCCTCTTGCTGGGCCTGCTGGGCCTGCAGCTCGCTGATGGCCTTGAGGATGCGGTCGCGCAGCTCAAAGCCATTGCCAAAGTTCCAGTTCAGCTCCACGCCGTAGCGGGTGCCTTCGGTGTAGAGCACGCTCTTGGGATCGCGCGTGTGCGAGACGACGGCGGCCACCGTGGGCCAGCGCTGGGCCTTGCTGCGCTCGACCTCGGCCTGGGCGCGCTCGATCAGGTGGCCGATCTCGCGCAGCTCGGCGCTTTGGTCCTCGGCAGCCAGCAGCGCCGCTTGCTCATTGGTCGGCACCCAGAAGCTGGGCACCTGGGGCTCGGGCAGCCAGGACAGGCTCGGGATGTAGTTGAAGAACCGGGTAAAGCGGGCCTGCGCATCGATGCGCTGGGCTTCCAGCGCGTTTTGCTGGGCCAGTGCGCTGGCGCGGCGCGATGCAGCCTGGCGCAGGTCATTGCGGCCCACGGCGCCCAGCTCCGCGCGGCGCTCTTCCACCCGGGCGAGCTGGCCGATGATCTCGGCCGACTCGGCGGCAATGCGGGCCTTGGTCTGGAAGCGGTGCAGCTCTAGCAAGGCCGACAGCGCATCGAGCAGCACATTCTGGCGCGTGGTGTAGAGGGCGCTGCCTTGCGCCGCTTCCATGGCCTGGGCCGCATCGATGCCGGCGCTGATGGCGCCGCCATCGAGCAGGTTCATGCGCACCTCGGCGTTCACCGCCGTGTACGAGCTGCGCCGCCCGCCCTGGGGCAGGGCCGCATTGCCGGCGGAGGTGCCCAGTTTGAAGCTGGGCCAGCGCGCGCCCTCAGCCGTGTGGGTGTCGTAGCCGGCTGATTCCACGGCGGCGCGCGCCTTGCGCACATCGGGGTGGTCGCTCAGCATCGTGTAGAGCGCTGTGAGCAGCTGCTGCTGGGACGCGTTGCCTGCAAGTGTGCCTGGCATCAGCTTGGGTGCCAGCTGCAGTGCGGCGGCAGGTGCGGTGCTGGCGGGAATGACGGGGGCGGCCGGCGTGGGAGCTGCCAGTTCTACGCTTGCGCTGGGTGCGGTGCTGCTGGCAAGCGCAGGCGCGCTATCGCGGCTTTCTGGCGCAGGTTCAGCCATTTGCACGCGCAGCGGCATCTCCAGCACCGGCATGGCGTCGGACTGGCTGGCCTCCTGCGCCGGCACGGTGCCATCGGAGAAGCCCTGCGCCTGCAGATCGCTGCTCGCCCAGGCCATGGTGAGCGCGCAGACAATCCCCCAGACCGAGGCGCCCTGCGGCTCGGCGCGCCCGGCGCAAGCCAGGCGTGGCTGGGCTGCCAGATAGCGCGCGGGCAAGCTGGCCGCCTGGCCAAGCGGCGCGCTGCTAAGGGGTGGGGGGGCAAAGAGGCGCATCGCTCAAGGCTCCCGGAAAGCTTCGCTTTGGATATGCAGCACGGGGCGCAGCAAATACCAGATAAAGGGTTCACGGCCCAGCAGCAGATCGAGCTCGGCCTGCATGCCGGTGGTGATGCGGTTGTCCTTGCGGCCAACCCATGGCTGGGCCAGGCTGGCCTGGATGCGGAAATACGAGGGCGCATCGGGCACGTTGGGGTCGTGGTCGGCGTCGGCCGATACCAGGGTGACCTTGCCAGGCACAAAGCCATAGCGCAGGTAGTCGTAGGCGCTGACCTTGGCCTTGGTTTCCTGGCCAGCACGCACATAGCCCCGGTCGGCCGGGTTCAGGCGGGCCTCGACGATGACCTCGTCCTTGTCGGGCACGACTTCCAAAATCGCCTCGCCGGGCTTGACCACCCAGCCGGCGCCCGAGCTGCGCAGCCCTTTGACGACGCCGTCGGTCGGGGCCAGCACCACCGTGCGGCTGCGCTGGTTGCGGGCGCGGGCCAGGTCTTCGCTCAGGCTGAGCAGCTCGCGCTCGGTCTGGGCCAGCTCTTCGGAGGCTCGGCGGCGGAACGCGCCCTGGGTTTCCAGAATCTTGGCCTGCGCCTGCTCGACCTTGGCGCGGTTGCTGACCAGGCTTTGCACGGCGGCGGCCAGATCGGTGCGTACCAAGGTGAGGGCGCGCTGCTTGTCCAGCACTTCGAGCTGGCCAATCAGTTGCTCGGCCGCCAGCTGCTGGGCAATGCCGGCCTCTTGCTCATGCAAGGCCAGGCTGCTGCGCAAGCCGTCGATACGGGCCTGGCTTTGCGCCACATCGCCCCGGGCCTGCAGCAGCATGGCTTGGCTCGATGCCAGGCTGCCCTGGTATTCCAGCGCCCGTGAGGAGAAGGCGCCCAGCTCGGCGCGCACAATCTTGTTCTCGAGCTCGCGCGGGAAATCCGTTGCCTTGAGCGCCAGGCCCTGGCTCTCTGCCGTGAGGCGCGTGCGGCTGGCTTGCGCGGTAGCGCTGCGGGCCGTCAACTGCTCCAGGTTCAGGCTGCTGCCGCCCAGGTCAATTTCGAGCAGCGGCTCGCCCTTGTGGACTTCCTGGCCTTCCTTGACATGGACGGTGGTGACGATGCCGCCTTCCAGATGCTGGACTGTCTGCACGCGGTCGGAGGGAATCACCTGGCCGCTGGCGACCACGACGTTCTCGACCGGGTAGAACAGGCCCACCAGCACCAGCACGCCCAAGGCGGCCAGCACGATGCGGCGCTGGTTGCGGCCGGGCTGGGGCGTGTCGGGAACCGGTGGCCGCTCCAGGTTTTGCAGCACCTGGGGCAGGTCGTGAAGGGAGCGGGCCGTCATGATGCCAACTCCTGGGCCTGCGCCGGGCCGGGTGCGGCCGATGGCTTGGCGGCAGCCGCGCTGCGCGATGCGGTGGCCTCGTTGGCAGCGGCCGCTGGCTTGCTGCTGACGCCAAAGAGCAGCGGCAGCATCTGCTCGGGCTGGCCCTGGTCCACCTGGCCGTCACCGCGCACATGGTAGATATGCTGGGCGAGCGAGGCTACGCGCAGCGAATGGGTGACGATGATGACCGTGTGCTTGGTCGCAATCTGGCGCAGGGTTTGCAGCAGCGCGGTTTCACTCTCGAAATCCAGGTCGTTGCTGGGCTCATCGAGAATCAGCACCGAGGGGTTGCGCAGGAAGAGCTGGGCCAGGCCGAGCTTGCGCAACTCGCCGGCTGACAGGCCCGCGCCGCCTTCGCCCAGGACAGTCTGGTAGCCCTGGGGCAGGCGGCTGATAAAGCTGTGCGCGCCCGACAGCTGGCAGGCCGCCAGAATCTGGCCGTCATCGGCATCGGGGCTGACCATGCGCAAGATATCGACAATGGGGCCGCTGAACCAGTAGGTTTGCTGTGCCAGGCAGCCGACCCAGCGGCCCAGGTCATTGCGCGGGAACTGCGCCATGTCGTACTCGTCGATCGAGATCGTGCCTTGCGTGGGCTGGTACAGGCCGGCGAGCAGCTTGGCCAGGGTGGATTTGCCCGCGCCATTGCGGCCCAGGATCGCATGGATGCCGCCGGGGCCGATCTGCAGCGACACCTGGTCCAGCGCCAAGTGGCCTGAAGGGTACTGGAAGCTGGCCTGCTCCAAGCGAAACACGCCGCGCGGGCGGGGCAGCGCAATGCGCTGGCTCTCGGGCTCCAGCGGCTCTTCCAGTGCTTTTTGCAGGCGGGCCGTGGCTTCGTTGGCACGGGCCAGCGAGCGCCAGTTGCTGGCCAGCTGGGCAATCGGGCCCAGGGCCTTGCCCGACAGCAGATTCACCGCCATCAGGCTGCCGATGCTCATCCACTGCGCATTGATGGCCAGCGCGCCCACGGTGATGACGGCGACCGAGAACAAGGTCAGCAGCACATGGCTGGTTTCCTTGGCGTTTTCCATCTCGCCGTTTTTGTCAAAGCTCTCGGCCAGCCATCGGTCATAGCCCGATTGCCAGGCCTGCTGGGCCGCTGCGTCATAGCCCAGCACCTTGAGGGTGCCGCGCGCATTGCAGATCTCGGCCGTGCCCCGGTCGAGCTGGCGCGCCTGCTCGACTTCTTCGACCCGGCCACTGCGCACCTCATCGGCCCACCACCAGGCCAGCACGCCCAGCACGACCATGGCCACCACGATCACCGGCAGCACGGGCCAGGCGATGATGCCGATCACGATCAGCGCGAGCAGAGCCATTGGCAGATCCAGCACCGAGGAGGCCACGCCGCCCGAGATGCACGAGCGCATCGAGCCGACATCGCGAAACAGCTGCAACCACTGCGTGGCCGAGCGCTGCTCCAAAGTGAGCAGCGGATGGGCCAGCATGGAGCGCATCAGGTTTTGGGAGACTTCGCGGTCGATCGTGGCGCCCGCTTCCCGCAGCGCACGGGCGCGCTTGCGGCGCAGGTACAGCTCCAGCGCCAGCATGCACAGTACGCCGGCCACCATGGCGGTGAGCGTAGCGGTGCCGCCGCGCGAGATGACACGGTTATAGACCTGCAGCAGGAAGATCGAGGGCAGCAGCCCGAGCAAGCTGATGGGCAGTGACAGCCAGACGGCCTGGTGCAAATGGCCTTTGGCATGGGCGAACGAGGTCGCCATGGCAGCAGCGAACGGGCTGGCCGTCGCCGCTTCGGCCTCCTGGGCCTGCGCCGTGGCTTCGGTGCGTGACACCAAGGCGCGGGGTAGCAGGTACTCGATCATGTTGGTCTCTCCCAATTCCTCTCAGCGATCCACTGTTGCGCTGCACAAATACACTATTTATTTATTGGTTTTTCTTATTAACTCGGAAACTCGACTGCGGTTTAGTCCGCCATTTCTTGTAATTTACTTTGATTTTTATCAAACATAGCGCGGAACGGCGATGGTAAGAAATTGTATTTTTTTATGACAAATGTCTCCCGCCCAGATACTAAATATAGGGGTTATATAAATATTGGCGGAGCGGGAGTCTTAAAGCTTTTTTCTATGTGAATGTTCAACAAATTGAGGGTATTTGCTAATCAAAAATTAATTAATTGCGGAACAGCAATATGGTGAATCCACTGGTAAATACGCCAGTTGTTGGCCTGCAAAGGGTCTGCACCGGTAAATGGCTCAATAAAAGCGGCTTGCTCTCGCGCATCGGGCGCCATAAACATGGCCGCTTCGGGGTGGAGGTATTGCGGCAGCTGGGCTTGCAAGGTTTTGCGCAGCGCAGCCAGCCAACTGCAGCTTTGAAGGTGGCTGCGGGCCTGGACCAAGCCCGGTTGCAGGGCCAGCTCGGCCACCGCCACCACAGACCAATCGGGCTGCGCCGAGGAGGCGCCCCCATGGGCCAGCAGGTGCCACTGCAGCCAGTGCCGGGTCAGCGCTTCGAGCGCAGCCATCTCAGGCGTGGCCATGCTGGTGGTACTGGCGCTGCTGCCTAGGGCGGCGCCGGGTGGGGCGGATGGTGCATCGCTGGGCGCTGCGACCGCAGTGGATGCGCAGCCCAACGCACCCATGCAATCGGCATAGGCGGCCAGCGCCACCAGGCGCCAGGCGGGCGCCAATGCTGACGGTTTGGGCGTGGGCAGCGGTGGCTGCAAGTCGCTGTGCGCAGTCACGACCTTGCCGGGGGCCAGGCGCTGGGCCAGTTGGGCCATGACCGGCAGCACGCTGTCCAGCGGTTCGGTCTGCTGGCTTTGTGCATAGCGGGCCAGTACCAGCAGGCACAGCGCGTGGTGCAAGCGCTGCGTCCCATCTGCCTGGTGGCGTTGGATCTGCTGGCACAGCTGCTGCGCGGCACGGCCCAGCAGCTGGGACAGGCCGCGCTGCTGGGGGGGCGCCTCGCCCGTCTGCTGCTGGTAGCGCTGCTGCACCAGCAGCAGCGCATAGATGCGCGCGCAAAAGGCCTCCAGGCGTTCGTTGCTCCAGGGGCCGTGTGCTGGCTCGGGCACGGCCAGCGCCTGCAGCGTGGCGATGCTGGCCTCGCTCTGGAGCAAGGTGGCGCCGGTGGTCGGCAACGGGGGCGTGTCAGCGCGCGGCAGCTGCGTCAGACGGCCTTCGCTGTTGACAAACAGGCCTTGCAGATGCAGCAGCCAGTGCGCACGGGGCAGGCGGCCCGGCTGCTCGCCCATGCCAGGCAGCCATGCGCTCGGTGCCGGGGCTGTTGCCGACCAACGCTGGGGCGGCACCAGTTGCACCTGCTCGAGGCTCTCGTCGGCCAGCGCCCAGGCCGAGACCGCAGGGCGCTGGTTGGCCGGTGCGGCGCTGCCTTGCAGCGCACTGATGCGCGATGGCCAGTCAATGCGCAGCTCCAGGCAGTCGAGGTTGCGGCTCCAGGCCCATTGCCGCACCTGGGTGGTGCCGGCGCGCCAGGCCGCCTCCAGCGTGGCGCGGCGCACATAAAAGGTCGCCACAGGCTCTCCTGGTGTTGCCACGCTCAGCAGCAAGATGCAGTCGCCAAACGGCTCGGGCAGGGGGCTGGTGCGGGTCTTCAAATAGTCCAGGCCCAGGCCCAGTTGCTGGACCAGGCTGGCCTGTTTGTTCCAGCGGTGGGGTGCTTGGTGCGCCAACACATGTCCTCCAGGGGCTGAGACAAGGCAAGGGGGCAGGGCGATGCAGGACGCCATGCCAGGCCGGGGCAGAGGGCACTCAGCGGTATTCGAACTCCACCCGCCGGTTGCGCTGGTGGGCCTCTTCGCTGCTGCCGGTATCGGCCAGGCGTTCCTTGCCATAGCTCACGGCCTCGACACGGGCGGGGTCGACCCCCAGGGTCTGCAAGCTGCTGCGCATCGACTCGGCCCGTTTTTGGCCCAGCGCCAGGTTGTATTCGATGCCGCCGCGCGCATCGGTGTGGCCCTGCAAGGTCAGCGACTGGCCAGGGTGGCTGCGCATCCAGCGTGCATGGCTCTCCAGCACGGGGCGGTCAGCCGGGCGCACGGTATAGGAGTCAAAGTCGAAATACACGGTATGGGCCGTATCGGCCGGCCCTTTTTTGCCCGGCTGTGCGGTGGCAACGACTGGTGCCACGCCCGATTGGGCGGGCTCGGCCGAAGGCTTGGACAGCGCGTAATGGTGCTCTTCGCGTTTGGAGGTGGTGGAGCTGCTGCCGCAGGCCGCAAGGCCCAGGGCCAGCACAGCGGCGGCAGAAAGAGGGAGAAGTTTGAACATGGCAATCCTTGATGGGGCCCCGCGCTTGCCTGGAAACCAGGCAAGCGCTGCAGACCCATGGGGATGGAAGCGGGTCACTGATCAGCGCAGGGCGCGCTGTGCATCAGGCCAGTTGGTGGTGCAGCAGGTCCTGCGGCAGCACGCTGTGTGCATCGCCGCTGGCCACACTGCTGATGGCGGTGGCCACCGGCTGCAGCGCGCTGCCGGCCGTGCTGGCCACGAAGTGTGGGGCTGCCGTGCCGCCCAGCAAGCCACCGAGCACGCCGCTGCCGCCCAGCAGACCGCCTACGAGGCCGTGCTCACTGGTGATGCCCGAGAGCAGGCCGGTGTTGCCGCCGAGCAGGCCACCGACCACGCCGCTGTCACCCAGCAAGCCGCTGACCAGGCCCGTGTTGCCGGTCAGGCCGCCCAGCAGCCCCCCCGTTGCGCCGGTGCTACCCAGCACGCTGCCCAGTACGCCCTGGTCACCGAGCAGGCCGTCGACCACACCGCCCAGGCCCGCTGCTGCGCCGCCCGAGGTGGCGCCACCCAGCCCGGCCAGGACATCGTGTACGGCCGAGACCACCGGCTCCAGTGCCTGGCCCGTCTCCTGCGTCAGGCCATTGACCGCCGAGGTCACAACGCCCAAGGGGCCGCTGCTGGTGCTGGTCAGGTTTTCGACCACACTGGTCACCGGTGCCAATACGCCGCTTTGCGGATCCAGCAAGGTATCGACCACCGCGTTGACCGGCGCTGCGACGGTGCCGCCGACCAGATCACCGACCAGGTTCTGCGCCGTGGTCACAACACCGCTGCCATCGGCGCCGCCGGAGCCATTGCCCTGCAATCCGCCCAGCAGACCACCGTCACCAGTCAGGCCACCGAGCAGTCCGCCTTCGCCGGTGATGCCGCCCAACAGGCCGCCATTGCCGCCGACCACGCCACCCAGCAGACCACCGTCGCCGGTCAGACCGCCGAGCAGACCGCCTTCGCCGGTGATGCCGCCCAACAGGCCGCCATTGCCACCGACGACACCACCCAGCAGGCCACCGTCACCGGTCAGGCCGCCGAGCAGGCCGCCTTCTCCCGTCAATCCGCCCAGCAAGCCGCCGACCGCACCACTGGAGGTGCCGCCGCTCAGGCCCGCAATGACATCGTGTACGGCAGAGACGACCGGCTCCAGCGCCTGGCCAGGCACTTGGGTGAGCCCATTGGCCACCGAGGTCACGACACCCAAGGGGCCGCTGCCGCTCTGGGTCAGGCCTTCGACAATGATGGTCACCGGTGCAAGGACGCCACCTTGTGGATCCAGCAGGGTATCGACCACCGCGTTGACCGGCGCTGCGACGGTGCCGCCAACCAGGTCACCGACCAGGTTCTGTGCCGTAGTGACTACACCGCTGCCATCGGCACCGCCGGCGCCATTGCCCAGCAATCCGCCGAGCAGACCACCGTCACCGGTCAGGCCACCAAGCAGGCCGCCTTCACCGGTCAGACCATCCAGCAGGCCGCCGTTGCCGCCAATGACACCGCCCAGCAGGCCACCGTCACCGTTCGAGCCGCCGAGCAGGCCGCCTTCTCCAGTCAGGCCGCCGAGCAAGCCGCCGACTGCGCCACCAGAGGCGCCGCCGCTCAGACCTGCGACGGCATCGTGCACGGCAGAGACGACCGGCTCCAGCGCCTGGCCAGGCAACTGGGTCAGGCCATGGGCCACCGAGGTGACGGCGCCCAGCGGCCCGCTGCCGGTATGGGTGAGACTTTCTACCACGCTGGTCACAGGGGCCAATGCGCCGCTTTGTGGGTTGAGGAGGGTATCGACCACGGTATTGACCGACGCTGCGGCCGTGCCGCCGACCAGATCGCCGACCAGGTTTTGTGCCGTAGTGATTACGCCACTGCCATCGGCGCCGCCGGAGCCGGAGCCCAGCAATCCACCCAGCAGACCACCGTCACCGGTCAAGCCACCGAGCAGCCCACCTTCACCAGTGAGGCCGCCGAGCAGGCCACCGTTTCCGCCGACAACGCCGCCCAGCAGACCACCGTCGCCGGTCAGGCCCCCCAGAAGGCCGCCTTCACCGGTCAGGCCGCCCAGCAAGCCGCCATTGCCGCCGGTGAGGCCTCCCAGCACACCGCCGACCACGGTGCCAATCAGGCCACCGCCCAGTCCGCCGCCGGCACCACCGTCGCCGATGCTGCCCAAGCCGGCAATCAGCTCGTTCAAGGCACCAATGACCGGTTGCAGCCCTTGGCCTTCGACCTGGGTCAGGCCACTGACCAGCTCGGTCAATACACCCAGCGGGCCGCCTTCGACCGAGGTCAGACCTTCGAGCACCGAGGTCACCGTGGCGAGGGTGCCCGTACCGGGGTTGAGCAGGCTGTCGAGCAACTGGCCGACGGGTTCGGCCACGGTGCCGCCCAGCAGGTTGTCGACGACATCCTGCGCCGTAGTCACCAGGCCGCCATCGGTGGCGCCGCCACCCGGGACCAGGCCGCCCAGCACACCGCCGACGATGCTGCCGATCAGGCCACCGCCCAGGCCTCCACCCAAGCCGCCTTCACCGATGCTGCCCAGCCCGGCAATCAGCTCGTTCAAGGTGCCGATCACAGGCTGCAGGGCTTGGCCTTCCACCTGGGTCAAGCCGCTGACCAACTCGGTCAGCACACCGAGCGGACCGCCGTCGACCGAGGTCAAGCCTTCCAGCACGGAGGTGACCGTGGCGAGCGTGCCGCTGCCCGGGTTGAGCAGGCTGTCGAGCAACTGGCCCACCGGCTCAGCCACCGTGCCGCCCAGCAAGCCATCTACGACATCCTGCACCGTGGTGACCAGCCCGCCATCGGTGGCGCCGCCGCCAGGCACCAGGCCGCCCAGCACACCGCCGACGATGCTGCCAATGATGCCGCCGCCCAGGCCGCCTTCACCCACATTGCCCAGGCCGGCAATCAGCTCGTTCAAGGTGCCGATGACGGGCTGCAGCGCCTGGCCTTCGACCTGGGTCAGGCCACTGACCAGCTCGGTCAATACACCCAGCGGGCCGCCGTCTACCGAGGTCAGGCCTTCGAGCACCGAGGTGACGGTGGCGAGGGTGCCGTTGCCGGGATTGAGCAGGCTGTCGAGCAATTGACCCACAGGCTCTGCCACGGTGCCGCCCAGCAGGCCATCGACAACCTCTTGGACCGTCGTGACCAGGCCGCCGTCGGTGGAACCACCGCCAGGCACCAGGCCGCCGAAGATGCTGTCGACGATGGAGCCGATCAGGCCGCCGCTGATACCACCTTCACCAATGCTGCCCAAGCCGGCAATCAGTTCGTTCAAGGTACCAATCAGCGGCTGCAGCGCCTGGCCGTCCACTTGGGTGAGGCCATGGACCAACTCGGTCAAGACACCCAGGGGGCCGCCTTCGACACTGGTCAGGCCTTCGAGCAAACCGGTCACGGTTGCAAGCGTGCCATCGGTCGGGTGCAGCAGGCTGTCGATCAACTGGCCCACCGGCTCTGCCACCGTGCCGCCGAGCAAACCGTCCACCACGTCTTGCACCGTGGTCACGATGCCGGGGCCGTCCGTACCACCGGGCGGCGTGCCGGAGCCGCCGCCCAGCAAGCCGCCCAGCAGACCACCCACGCCCGCAAGCAGCTCACCGAGCGGGCTGTTCTCACCGAGCAGACCGCCCAACACCTGGTTCACCAGACCGGGAATGCCTTCGGTCGATGTGGGATCGCCCAGACCTGCGATCAGCTGGTTGAGCGTGGAAACCAGCGGCTCCAGCCCTTGGTCCTGGATATTGACCAGGCCATCGACCAGCTCGGTCAGCACACCCAGAGGGCCACCATTGGTGTTCGTCAACTGCTCCAGCACGCTGGTCACCACCGCGAGGGTTCCCGTCGATGGGTTGATCAGCGAATTGACCAGATCCGTGACGGGCGCCACCAAGGTGCCACCGCCCAGCGCGCCCAGTACGTCCTCGACCGAGGTGATCAGGCCATGCCCGTCCGTAGGATCGGTGGGGTTGGTCGGATCCGTAGGATTGGTCGGGTTGGTTGGATTCGTTGGATCCGTCGGGTTGGTTGGATTGGTCGGGTTCGTGGGATCCGTTGGGTTAGTCGGATTGGTAGGGTTGGTAGGGTCCGTGGGGTTCGTAGGATTGGTTGGATTGGTGGGATCCGTAGGGTTGGTCGGGTTCGTCGGATTGGTGGGATCCGTTGGGTTGGTCGGGTTGGTAGGATTCGTCGGATTGGTAGGGTCCGTCGGATTCGTAGGGTTGGTGGGGTTGGTCGGATTGGTGGGATCCGTGGGGTTGGTTGGATTGGTCGGGTTCGTAGGATCCGTCGGGTTCGTCGGATTGGTGGGGTTCGTAGGGTTGGTCGGATTCGTGGGATCCGTAGGATTGGTTGGATTGGTCGGGTTCGTAGGATCCGTCGGATTGGTCGGATTCGTTGGGTTAGTCGGGTTCGTTGGATTGGTGGGGTTGGTCGGATTCGTTGGGTTCGTAGGGTTTGTGGGGTTCGTTGGATTGGTAGGGTTGGTCGGATCCGTGGGATTGGTCGGATTCGTTGGGTTGGTGGGATCGGTGGGGTTGGTCGGATCCGTAGGACTGGTGGGATCCGTCGGGTTGGTAGGGTTGGTCGGATTGGTCGGATCCGTGGGGTTGGTGGGGTTCGTTGGATTGGTGGGGTTGATGGGCGGCGTCCGGTCGTCGTCATCGTCGCCGCTGTCCAGCGCCGCAGCAATCAGCGCGCCGCCACCAATGCCCACCAGGCCGGCGAGCAGAAAATCGCCCAAGGTAGAGCCACCGGCTTCGGCCGTTTCCTGGGTCACCACCAGGCCCAAGGCGTCGGTGTCGTCCCCGGCAGGGGCCACATCGACCTTGCCCGAGGCCAGATCCAGCGCCATCGCGCCTGTGCCTTCGGCGCCTGCCTGGTAGCCCAGCGTGGCCTCGGTGCCGCCCGCAAACGTGCCCACGAGCTTCTGGCCACCGGCACCGCTGAACTGCGCCTGCGCGCTCCCATCGGCTGGCACGATGATCTTGTCACCCACTTGCAAGGCCGTGCCTGCGGGGGCCGCCATCGTCTGGCCATCCCGCACAATCTGCACGCCGGCGCTGGCCTGGGACAGGGTGGCAGGCGTGCCTTTGGCCGATGCGGCCATCGCTGCGCCGCTGCCGGTTTGGGACGCCATGCCGTGGGTGGCCAGTGCGGCAGCTGCGGTATTCGAGGGGAGGGCGGTGGAGGTGGTCATTTTCTCTGTCCTGTAGAAAATTGAAATATCAAACGCAAGGGCTCCGATTTGCCTCGCGAGGCTTATCTGGGCGGAGACTGTGCAACTTGCGTGCCATGGATTTGTTTTTTATCTGCGTTCTTTTGGTATTTCATAAGTCATTGAAATTCATGAATAAATATATTTATTTGCAGATGAATCGCAGTTTAAAAACTATGGCCCGATCAGGCGTTTAAGCAATGTCCAATGTTGTTCCCTCCGGCGTTACGTAACGTTCTGCCGTTACGCTGGAGCATTTCCGTCAATATTTGCTGCGTCGCTGTTAAATAGGATTTAAATCATGATCCTCTGGTATCCATAAAAATTTACATAATGAATCAGGTGCCGGGCTCGCATACTATTTCTGCTGTCTCTTGCCGCATGAGTGTTTCTCCTGGTCACTGCTGCGCCGGCTTAAAGAAGCTGTTCAAAGAATCTCGTTGTATTTCCCCTGTTTCCATGACTTTTAAAAAGCCATCTATGCGCATCGCGTCTCGTCACTTCTCTCCCCCTCTCTGGTTAAGGCAGGCACGGTTGCCAAAGTTGGTGGCTGCGCTGTGCGCAGGCGGTACGGCCGTATTGCTGGCACTGCCCGCCCATGCCGCACGGGAGGTGGATGCCGTAGCCCAGCTGCTGGAGCAGGGCCAGACCGCGCAGGCGGCGGCGCAGGCCGACCAGTTTTTGCAGCTCAATCCCCAGGACGCCGAGATGCGCTTTTTGCGCGGCGTGATTGCCACCGAGCAAAAGCAGCAGACGCAGGCCATCCAGATCTTTTCGGCGCTGGCACGCGACTACCCGGCCATGCCCGAGCCCTACAACAACCTGGCCGTGCTGTATGCCGCCCAGGGGCAGGACCGCAAGGCTGTCGATGCGCTGGAGCAGGCCATCCGTGCCCAGCCCGGCTATGCCACCGCCTATGAAAACCTGGGTGATCTGTATGCCCGCATGGCCAGCCAGTCCTACGGCAAGGCCTTGGAGCTGGACAGCGCCCGCCAGGGCGTTGCGCCCAAGCAGGCGCTGATCGCGCAGATTGCGCCGGGCGGGACTGGGGCGGCTGTGCCAGTGACAGCGGTGGCAGCAGCCGCGCCGCAGTCTGCCGCTGCAGTGGCCCCCACCCCGAGCTTGACCCCGGTGCAAGCTGCGGCTGCGGTGCCTGCACCTGCAACCGAGCCTGTGGTGGCAGAGCGCATATCCTCGGCAACCCCGCTGCAGCTGGCCGCGGCAGAGGCGGCACGGTCATCGGCCAAGTCATCGGACAGGCCAGCAGCCAGTGCCGCCGCCAAAGCAGGCCCGGCGCCGGATGCCGTGCCTGCCAGCACGGCCTCGCAGACGCCAGATAACTCCCCAGCAGCGGTGGAGGCTGCCGTGCAGGCCTGGGCCCAGGCCTGGGCGCAGCAAGATATGGATACCTATCTAGGCGCCTACAGCCCCGCCTTCAAACCCGCCGACGGCAGCAGCCTGGCGGCATGGAAGCAGTCACGCCGCCAACGCATTGAGGGCAAGCGCGAGATCAGCGTGGCGCTCAGCGATGTGCAGGTGACCGTCGACGGCGCCCGCGCCACGGCCCGCTTTGTGCAGGCCTATGCGGCAGGCGCGCTCAAGAGCAACTCCCGCAAGACCTTGGTGCTGCAGCCCGAGCAAGGCCAGTGGCGCATTGTGAGTGAGACGGTGGGGCGTTGATCGAGCCCGCTGAATACAGCCAAGGCGCCTGCCCTTTTGGAGCAGGCGCCTTGGTTTTGAAGGTGCAAAGGGCGGTTGTGCCAGGCGCTGCGGCTGGCCGGGTATCTATGGCGCTAATGAGCGTGCCTGCGACAGGTTGGCAAAGCTCACCGCCGCGCTGATGGTGATCAGCAGCTGGCTGGCCACGCGGCAGTCGGTAACGGGCGCCTGCAGTACGCCGCTGCTCCAGCGCTGGCGGCCGGCTTGCGTATGGGGCAGCTTGGGCCAGACCATGCGTTGGTAGCAGGTCTTGAACAGCGACTGCATGCCCGAGAAAAACTGGCTGCGCTGGGCATGGCTGGCAAACAGCGGTTGGCCATGCTGCAAAGAGCATTCCATCAGCGCGGCAGACACCCAGGGCTCGGGGTGCAGCTTGCTGTGTTCCTGGTCCTGCGCCAGGGCCTGCAGCTGCTGCCAGGCGGCATGCAGCCATGGGCTGTCGCCGTCTGCAGCGGGGCTGCCAGTGGCAGCTTGCAGGTCCGAGGGCTGCTGCCCACTCTTTTGCAGGCTCTGCAAGGCCAACTGGGCCCAGGGGGCGGTGGCACCTGCGCCGCGTACGGCCTTGCCATGGAGCTGCTGGGACAGCAGGCCGATCAGGTCGCGCAGCGGTGTGGCGCAGCCGGCGCCCGGGTAGAGGTGGACATACTGCACCAGCACGATCAGGCTCATGGCCTTGAGCAGGTCGCTGCCGCATTCATGCAGGCTCCAGCGCTGCATCTGCTCGGCCTGGTAGGCGATGGCACGGTGCACGGTCATCGACGAGCTTGGCGTTGGCGCGCTTTGGCGCTGGGTGAGCAGCAACGCATAGGTGATGCCCAGGTGGTCGACCAAGGTGCTGGCTTCGGGCCAGCTGCCGTCTTCGCTCTGGCTGCGGGCCAGCAACTCCTGCGTGGCCTGGTAGATGGCCGAGGCCGCGCTGCCGTGGCTGCTGCGGGGTGACAAGGGGTCGTGGCGGGGAAGGGTGCGCATCTCTCCGAGCGGGCTGATGTGCAGGCCTTCGAGCAGCAGTTGCCAGCGGCCCAGGGTGCTGGCGGGCACTGGATCGCTCAGCAGCTGCAGGCGGGCGAGTGCGCGCGTCATGCGGTGGCTGAGCAGCGCCAGCATCTCGGCGCGCTCCTGCGCGCTGTCGGCCAGGCTCCAGGACTGGCGCAGATCGGCCAGCGCATCCTGCGGCTCATCGCCGGGCAGCGGCAGCACGGCGGTCGCCCAGTCAATGCGCAGTTCCACGCCGGTGGCATTGAACGCCCAGGCCCATTGCCGCATGCGCGCTGCGCCCTCCGTCCAGGCCTCGGCAACGCTGGGCTGCTGGATGCTGAAGCTGGTGATGGGCAGGTTCTGCGCGGTGATGGTGAAGAACATCAGGCAGCCGTCATAGGGCTTGGGCAGATCCACCGCCTGCTGCGCCACAAAGCGCGCTGCCAGGCTCAGCTGGTGGGCCAGGCCGGGTGCGCAATGCACCTCCATGCACAGATGGCGCTCCTGCGCTTCATCAAACAGCGTCTCGCAGACCTCTGGGCTGAGCAAGGGGGCGTTGTGGGTCATGTGCAGGTCTCCGGTCTGGGGGCTGGCCTCAAGGGCAAATGCCCAGGCCTTGTCTTCATGAGTGCAACTCCTGTGCCAACGCGAAAACCGGCAGCTGTTACCTCTGTGAAATTTATTAGATCATTGTTTTAAATGAGTATTTTTATTTTTCGTACGCCATAGGTGCGGCGTAAAAGGCAGTTTTGCTCCAGTTGTTACGGAGGTGTTACGTAACGTTCGTCCTTTGTGGGGGGAGCGTTTCGCCGCCCGGCAGCCAGCCCTTGGCGCAGGCAGGGTCTGTATAATCGGCCGGTTTTTGGCGCGCGCCAGGCGGGGCTTTTTCTGCCAACGGATGTGTGTACAGATACGCAAGATTTCTGGCTGTTTTCTGCGGCTTTTGGTCCACTGCAACGAGAAAATCCCCCATGCAAAGTGCTTTCCCAGCGCGCTCTACCCTGCGATCCCTGGTGCCCGTCCTTTTTCGCCAGCGCTGGGCGGCGGTCTGCGTAGGTGTGCTGATGGGGGGCGCTGCGCTGCAGGCGCAAGCCGCGCCCACGTCGCCTGCATCGCCCGCTGTGGCGGAAGTGAGCCAGTTGCTGCAGCAGGGCAAGGCAGCGCAAGCCGCCAAAGAGGCCGATGCCTACCTGCGCAAGCAGCCCGGCGATGTGGAAATGCGCTTTTTGCGCGGCGTGATCGCGACCGAGCAAAAACAGCATGCACAGGCGATCAAGATCTTCCAGAAGCTGACCCGCGATTACCCCGGCATGCCCGAGCCCTACAACAACCTGGCCGTGCTGTATGCCGCTGATGGCCAGGACCGCAAGGCCGCGCAGGCGCTGGAGCAATCGATGCGCACCAACCCCAGTTACACGACGGCGCATGAAAACCTGGGCGACCTCTACGCCCGCATGGCCAGCGATGCCTATGCCAAGGCGCTGCAGCTCGATGGCGCGCCCAAGCAGACGGCCCCCCAGCTGGCGCTGATCACGCAGATTGTCCCGGCCTCGCTCGCCAACGGAAAGAACGCGCTGGTGCAGGCCCGAGCCGATGTGCCGCCCAAACCGGTGGCGCCCCCGCCACCGCCGCCAGCACCTGCGCCTGCGCCGGTGTCAGCGCCCGCACCAGCACCAGCCCCTGTTGCAGCGCCCAAACCGCCTGCGCCTAGCCCTGCACCGGCTGTTGTAGCCCAAGCGGCATCCACGCCGGTTCCGGCGCCCAAGGCGGCTCCGGCACCTGCGCCCACGCCAGCAGCCGCTCCGGCGCCTGTGCCTGCTGAGCCCGCCAAGGCTGTGGCAGCCAGTGCTGTGGCAGCCAGTGCTGTGGCAGCCAATGCTGTGGCAGCCAATGCTGTGGCAGCCAGCGCCGCCGCCCCAGCCGCCAAACCGGCAGCACCTGTGGCCGAGACCAAGCCCAAGCCAGCGCGTGATACCGCCAAGCTCGATGTGGAGCGCGCCGTCAACAGCTGGGCCACGGCTTGGGAGAAGAAGGACATGCCCGGCTACCTGGCCGCCTACAGCGACCATTTCAGCCCAGCCGGTGGCGGCAGCCTCAGTGCCTGGAAGGAAGAGCGGCGCCAGCGCATTGTCGGCAAGCAAGCGATTGTGGTGAATGTGCGCAATCTGCAGGTCAGCGTGGAGGGCGAGCAGGCAACAGCCAAGTTCCGCCAGTACTATGCGGCCGGCGCGCTCAAGACCACCACCCGCAAGACCTTGGTGATGCGACTGGAAAAAGGCCATTGGCGCATCATGCGCGAGACCACGGGCGGCTGATCGCTCCGCGCTGCACAGGCTATGATCGGCGCTGGTCCGCACAGAAGTCAGTTGAAGGAATCACAGGCTATGCCTTTTTGCAAGCAGTTTTGGCGCTCGGGCGTTGGTGCAGCCGTGGTGGCCGCGGCAGGTGCGGCGCTGGCTGCTGGCTCGCCGGCCACGCCGCGCGCTGCTGCCCAGGCAAAGACGGCCGCTGCCGCCAAGGCCCGCCAGCCCGATGCCGAAGAGCGCCTGGTGCAGATCATTGCGCTGGTGCAAAACCAGCAGCTGGACCAGGCCCTCAAGGCCGCCGCCAGCCTGACGGCCGATGTGCCGCATTTTCAGGCCGCGCAGCTGGTGTATGCCGATCTGCTGCGTTTTCGCTCGGGCCAGCCCGGGGCATTGACGCCCGCTGCGGTGGCCCAGCGTGCCATGGTGCTGCCCGTTAAACATATACCCCTGCCGCAGGCCGGCGCAGCGGTGCCGCCCACGCCCGCTGCCAACGCCCAGGGCGGGCAGACCCTGGAGCAGCTCCAGGGTCTGCAGGACGAGATCCGCCGCCGCATGCAGGGCGCCCAATCGCTGCCGGCCGCCGGTCAGGTGCCTGCGGAGTTTCTGTCGCTGTCACCCTCGGTGCGCCAGGTCATCGCCATCGATGCCAGCCAGTCGCGCCTCTACCTGCTGCGCCATGACCAAGGCCAGCTGCAGCTTGTCGACAGCTTCTATGTCTCCGTCGGCAAGCTGGGGGTGGGCAAGCTCGAAGAGGGCGACCAGCGCACCCCCGAAGGCATCTACTTTATTGGCCGCCAGATTGCCGGCCAGCGCCTGCCCGAGTTCTATGGCAAGGGTGCTCTGACCCTGAACTACCCCAATGACTGGGACAAGGCCATGGGCCGCTCGGGCAGCGGCATCTGGCTGCATGGCGCGCCGCCGGACCAGTTCGCCCGCCTGCCGCAGGCCAGCGATGGCTGCGTGGTGCTGGCCAACCCCGATCTGCTTGCGCTGATGCGCACGGTGGACAAGCTCACGCCGGTGCTGATCCGCGAGAAGCTGCAGTGGGTGGCGCCAAGCGATGCCTCGCACCGCCAGAGCACTGACGCTTTCACGGCCGTGCTGCAGCAGTGGCACCAGGCCTGGATGCAGGACGACCCCCAGCGCGCCTTGCAGCTGGCCACGCCGCAATGGACGGCCTCGTCCGAAGGCCAGGCCTGGCAGACACGCATGGCCGCGCTGTTCAAGGGCCGCAGTGTGGAGCTGCAGGACATCTCTACCTACGGCTGGAAAGACGACAAGGGCGAGATTCGCGTGGCCAACCTGAAGCTCAAGAGCCGCGAACAGGCGCAGCCCTTGTCGCTGCGCCAGTACTGGCGCAAGGTGGGCAAGGACTGGCGGCTGTTCTCCGAAGATCTGCAAAACCAGGGCTGATCGCTCTTAGAACAGGTTCTTAGCCCATAGCAAAAGGCCCAAACCAAGGTTTGGGCCTTTGTGCGTTGAGAGCCGTGGCGCTGTGCCAGGCTCAGGGGCTTGTGCCGCAGCTCAGTGCTGCGAGTCCGGGTCGTCCAGCAGCTGCTGGCGCAGCTTCTGGTCTTCGGTCATCTCAAACCACATGGCGTTGAGCACCGCAAAGGCGGCGGCCAGCGGCAGGCCGAGAATCCAGGAGAAATACCACATAGTCGAATCCTTTCTGTGTGCAGCGGCGCTCAGTAAGCGTGGCCGTTGCCGTCGTTGATGTCCTTGGCATTGACCTTGCCCCAGAGGACCGAGTAGACCCAGCTGGTGTAGGCCAGGATCAGCGGCATGAAGATGAGGGTGCAGACCAGCATGATGAACAAGGTCATGTGGCTGGACGACGAATCCCAGACCGTGAGGCTAAAGCGCGGGTCCACCGACGAGGGCAGGATCATCGGGAACATCGAAGCGCCCACGGTCAGGATGATGCCGGCAATGCCCAAACCGCTGCTGATCATCGCCAGACCTTCCTTGCGGGAGCGGAGCAGCAGCGCAGCGATCAGGCAGCCAAGCACGCCGAGGATCGGCGCAGCCATCGTCCAGGGGTGCTGCTGGTAGTTCTGCATCCAGGCGCCGGGCGCGTGGGCTGCGGTCTTGAACAGCGGGTTCGACGGGCCGGTGGTGTTCAGCGCCGAGGTGATGCTGTAGCCGTCAACAAACTTCCACAGCACGATGCCGGCGAGCACGAACAGCACAGCAGTCACAACCGCCGAGATGCTGCCCACGGTGCGGGCACGGGCGGCAATGGCGCCTTCGGTCTTGATGCACAGCCAGGCCGCCCCATGCATCAGCAGCATGGTGACGGAGATGAGGCCTGCGAGGATCGCGAAGGGGTTGAGCAGGCCAAAGAAGCTGCCGTCGTAGTGGATATAGAGCTCAGGCGTCAGGCGGAAGGGTACGCCCTGGAGCACATTGCCCATGGCCACGCCGCAGATCAGCGCGGGGATAAAGCTGCCGGCAAACAGCGCCCAGTCCCAGCGGCTGCGCCAGGCGGGGGACTCGTTCTTGCTGCGGTACTTGAAGGCGACCGGGCGCAGGATCAGACCGATCAGGATCACGAACATGGCCAGGTAAAAGCCCGAGAAGGACACCGCATAGAGCTGCGGCCAGGCGGCAAAGATGGCGCCACCGCCCAGCACCAGCCAGACCTGGTTGCCTTCCCAGGTGGGGCCCACGGCATTGATGATGACGCGGCGCTCCAGGTCGTTCTTGCCCAGGAAGGGCAGGAGCATGCCGGTGCCCAGGTCAAAGCCATCCATCACGGCAAAGCCGATCAGCAGCACGCCCAGCAGGACCCACCAGATGACACGCAGGGTGTCGTAGTTCAAAAGTGTATGCAAGATCATGGTGTTACTTTCCCGAATAGGTGGGTTGCGCCGTGGCGATCGAGGCATAGCTCAGCGGCTGCGGATCGCGCTGCTCGGGCTCGAGCTCGGGGCCCTTTTGGATGGCCTTGAGCATCAGCTTCATCTCGATGATCAGCAGCACCGTGTACAGCGCCACAAAGCCGAAGATGGTGATCAGCAAGGTGGTGACGCCCAGGTTGGACGCGGCCACAGCGGTGGGCAGCACGCCTTCGATGATCCAGGGCTGGCGGCCAAACTCGGCGACGAACCAGCCGCACTCGATCGCAACCCAGGGCAGCGGAATGGACCATACCGCCACCCACAGCAGCCAGCGGCGGTTTTCCAGCTGGTGGCGCGAGGCGAGGTAGAAGAATGCAGCCGTCAGCACGATGAAGAACATGCCCAGCGCGACCATGATGCGGAAGGTCCAGAACAGCGGAGCCACCTGCGGAACCGTGTCCCAGGCCGCCTTGGCGATCTGTGCGTCGCTGGCCTGGCGCGGGTCATCGACATAGCGCTTGAGCAGCAAGGCATAGCCCAGCGACTTGCCATTGGCCTCGAACTGCTCCTTGAGCTCGGGCGAGATCGTGGTCGTCGAGCCGGCATCGCGGATTTTCTCCAGCGCGTCATAGGCCTTGATACCGTCGCGGATCAGCACCTCGGCGTGCTTGACCAGGTCGTTGATGCCCTGCAGCTCGGTATCGAGCGAGCGCGTGCCGATCAGGCCCATCGCCCATGGGATATGGATCGCGTAATGGGTCTCGCGCGCCTCTTGGTCAGGAAAGCCGATGGCGGTGAAGGCGGCCGGCGCGGGCTCGGTCTCCCACATCGCTTCAATCGCTGCGAGCTTCATCTTCTGGTGCTCGCCCGACAGGTAGCCGGACTCATCACCCAGCACCACGACTGACAGTGAGCCGGCCAGGCCAAAGGCCGCGGCCACCGTCATCGAGCGCTTGGCCAGCGCCACATGGCGGCCCTTGAGCAGGTACCAGGCCGACACGCCCAGCACAAAGATGGCTGCGCAGACATAACCGGCAGAGACGGTGTGCACAAACTTGGCCTGCGCCACAGGGTTGGTCAGCACGGCGGCGAAGTCATTGACTTCCATGCGCATGGTCTGCGGGTTGAAGACGGCGCCCACGGGGTTCTGCATCCAGCCATTGGCGATCAGAATCCACAGCGCCGACAGATTGGTGCCCAGGGCCGTGAGCCAGGTGACGATCAAGTGCTTGACCGGCGAGAGCTTGTCCCAGCCAAAGAAGAACAGACCGACAAAGGTCGCCTCCAGGAAGAAGGCCATCAGCCCTTCGATGGCCAGCGGGGCGCCAAAGATGTCGCCCACATAGTGGCTGTAGTAGCTCCAGTTCATGCCGAACTGGAACTCCATCACCAGACCGGTCGCCACGCCGATGGCGAAGTTGATGCCAAAGAGCACGCCCCAGAACTTGGTCATCTGGCGCCAGATGACACGCCGCGTCATCACATAGACCGTCTCCATGATGGCGATCAGCATGGACAGCCCCAGGGTCAGGGGAACGAAGAGAAAGTGGTACAGGGCTGTGAGTGCAAACTGCAATCTTGATAGCCCGACGATGTCGAGATCCATGAACTGGTCCTTCCGTGTTGTAAGTGCTCGATCTGGTAGAAAAACTACGTGGGTTCCAAACTGACGAATACCTGTGTTGCGTGAACCGGGCTAGCCAGGCCGCAATCGCTGCAACAGCGCTTCAAACTCCGCCGTGCCCTTGCGCGCTTGTGCCATGCTTTCTTGCAAGGGGGCGATCCAGACAATGCGGTCGGCGTGGCGCGCCTCGCGCTGCAAATGGCTGGCCATCACGATGGCGCCCTGGCCGCTGGCGGCCCGCTTTGCATGCCATTGCGCAATCGCATGCATCACCTGGGCGGCGGTCTGGCGGTCCAGGCCTTCGGTGGGTTCGTCCAGCAAGCCCAAGGGCGCTGGGTGCAGCAGCAGGCGGGCCAGCGCCAGGCGGCGCGATTCGCCCCCCGACAGGCCCGCGCCCTGGCTGCCCAGGGGCGTGTTCAGTTGCCCCGGCAGGGCGCCGATGACATCGGCCAGGCCTGCCGTTTGCAGTGCGGCCCACAGCTCGGCATCGCTGGCGTCAGGCCGGCCCAGGCGCAGGTTGGCGGCCACGCTGGCCTGGAACAGCTCCGTGCGCTGGGGCAGGCTGGCGCATGGCTTGCGCAGCACCTGGCCGGCACTGGGTGCCAGGTCGCCGGCGATCAGCGCCATCAAACTGGATTTGCCCGCGCCGCTGGGCCCTGCCAGCACCAGCCATTCGCCATCGGCCACTTGCAGATCGATCTGCTGCAGCAAGGCGCGGGCGCTGCCCGGGTGTTGCAGGCCCACGGCCTGCATGTCGACGGCCAGGCCGGCTGCCGGTGCGCGGTTGTCTGTGGCGGCGGTGTGGGCCGGCGTATCGAGCAGCGGGGCAATACGGCGCGCAGCGAGCAAGGTGCGGCCCGCCTCCATCGCACCACGGCGGATGTGGACGAGGGGCTCCAGCGCCGCGAGCAGCAGCAAGGTGGCCAGCGCGGCAATGGGTGCCCCAATCTCGCCCTTCTGCGCCAGCCAGGCCGCGCAAAGCAGCGCAGCAGCGGTGGCGCAGTGGCCCAGCATCGCCATCGCAACGGCCAGCTGCGATTCCAGCCGGTTGAGGCGGATATCGGCAGCCCACTGCTGGCGCTCTGCCGCAGCAATGCGGGCCATCTGGCGCTGCAGGCTGCCAGCCATCACCAGCTCGGTCTGCGCGCCCACCGCATCAATCACCTGGGCCCGCAGTTGCTCGCCGGCAAAACTGCGGCGCAGCGCGGTCATAAAGCCCTGGCGCACACACCAGGCCACGCAGGCCAGGCCACCGGCCAGCACCATGGCGCCCACCAGCAGGCCGCTTTGCCAGTTCAAGAAGATCGTTAAAGCCAATGCAGTCACGCAGGCGCTGATGAGCAGCGATACGGCGGGGGTGAGCAGGCGCAGGTAGACGGCATCCAGCGCATCGATGTCGGCGGTGAGGCGGTGCAGCAGGCGGGCAGGGCGCTGGCGCAGAGCCAATGCGGTATCTGCGGCGGCCAAGCGCGAGAACAGCTGCACCCGCAGGGCGGCCAGCACGCGCAACGTTGCATCGTGGGTGACGACCCGGTCGCTGTAGCGCGCGCCGGTGCGCAGCATCGAGAAAAAGCGCACGCCCGCGCCGGGCGCAAACACATCAAACACCACGGCCGTGGCGGTAGAAAGACCCGCCACATAGGCCGCGGTGAGGAACCAGCCCGACAAGCCCAGCAGCGCCATGCCGGCGCACACGGTGATCGCAGCGAGCAGACTGCCCAGCAGCATGCGCCGGCGGTAGGGCGATTGCGCAAACAGCTGGACGATGGTGCGCAGCGCGTTCCAGGCCTTCATGCGATGCTCCTCATGGCGGCGGGCAGGCCAGCGGCAATGGGCGGCTGGCTGCCATCGAGCGACAGCACCCGGTCCATGCAGGCGGCCAGAAGCGGATCATGGGTGGCCACCACCAAGGTCGCGCCGCGCGCTGCCAAGGCCAGCAGGCCCTGGCGCACAAACTGGGCGGTCTCGGCATCCAGATGGGCCGTGGGCTCATCGGCCAGCACCAGGCGGCAGCCAGGCGTGGCGGCTGCGCGTGCCAGGGTCAGGCGCAAGGCCTCGCCACCCGACAGGCCCAGGCCCCCGTCGCCCACCACGGCATTGCCGCGCAAGGCCAACACGGGGCCCAGGGCCGCGCTCTGCACCGCTTGCTGCAGTGCGGCCTCGTCGATATCTCGGCCCAGGCGAATGTTGTCCACCAGGCTGGCGGCCAGCACATGGGGCTTTTGCGCCACCCAGGCCATGCCGCTGCGCAGGCCGGCGGCGTGGGCTGCATCCATGGGTCGTCCATCGATGTGGATGCTGCCTGCGCTGGGCGCTGCCAGGCCCGCGATCAGCGCCATCACCGTGGATTTGCCGCTGCCGCTTTCGCCCCACAGCGCAACGCGCTCGCCAGCGGCAATCTCGGCGCTGAAGGCCTTGACCACCAAGGGGCTGTCGGCACTGTATTGAAAGCTGAGGTCTCGGATCGTCAGCGCGGCAGCCGCTGCGGTGTTGGCGCTGGCCGCGCGGTCCTGGTCGCTATCGCCACCACCCACCATCTGCGGGCCAGGCTGCTGCAGCGCTTGCAGTGCCTGCTCGGCCGCCACACCTGAGGCCTTGTCATGCCACACGGCCGATAGCTCGCGCAGCGGCTCAAAAAATGCCGGGGCCAGCAGCAGCACAAACATGGCCTGCGCCAAGCCCAAGGTACCGCCCCAGCTGCCAAACGGGATCTGGCCCAGCAGATGGAACCCGACATACACAGCGACCAGGGCCACGCCCAGCGCGGAGAAAAGCTCCAGCACTGCAGAGGACAGAAATGCAATCTTGAGCACGGCCATGGTGTTGGCGCGCAGCTGCTCTGCCGCACCGGCCAGCTGTTGCGCAACTTGCCCGACCGCACCCAGACCGCGAATACTGGCCAGGCCCTGCAGGCGATCGAGCAAAAACTGGTTCAGGTTGCCGACATCCTGCAAATGTTTTTTGCTGGCCGCCTCGGCCCGCCAGCCCACCAGCGCCATAAAGATGGGGATCAAGGGCGCAGCCACCAGCAGCACCAGGCCCGCCACCCAGGACAGGCTGAACACACAGACGAGGATGACCAGCGGCACCACCATGACCTTGGTGCGCGCTGTCGTGTAGCGAGCCCAGTAGGGCGTGATGTGGTCGGCCTGCTCGCTGAGCACACTGGCCGCCAGCCCGGCCGATGGGCGATGCGGGTGCAGGGGCGAGTGCAGCGCCAATGCCTGCAAGGCCTGCAGCCGCAGCTGCTGCGTGTGGGCGCGCGCTGCGGCAAAAGCGCGGCGCAGGCCATAGCCATCGACCAGGGCCCGCAGCAAGCCCAAGGCCAGGAACAGGGCGCAAGCCTTGGCCAATGTCGACCAAGCCGCTTGCTGGTGGATCGCCTCAATTCCCCAGGCAATCACTGCCGCCTGCGGCAACCACAGCAAGGCTGCCAGCACCTGCCACCACGCGCCCTTCGCAGAGGGGCGCGTTGCCACAGCAGGGCTGATGGCGGAGGAGGTGGCGCGGTTGGATGGCATGGGGTAAGTTTTTAGTTTTCAGAAATTCTTGAAACTATTGTATATCCAAGATGCTCATTAATTCAATTTATCGAATAGCTGATACGAACTGCCTTCGATGAAGGTGTGGCACTTGTCTGTCAGCGCAACGGCGCAGATTGCTACGAAATTAAGAGCGCTAAAGGCTCTAAAAAACTAGATGAAGCAGAAATTGCTGCAGTCTAAAGAGCCTTCAGTCCTGGCTGCAGCACGGTGTTTCGGGCCCGCTTTGCCAAGAGCTTGAGCCGATTGTGTTGCCTAGAGTGTGAACAGAGCTTGCTGTAAGTCAAGAACAGCGCGGGTTCTCCCTAGGGGATGGGCTGGGAGAGATGGGGCGTTGTTGGGGGGCGACTGGAATCGTCGCTAACCGACAAAACCAGGGAGACAGGTCTGGGTGCGCGCAGCGTGAAGTCTGCCCGCTCAGGATTGAGTGAGGATGGCTCCAGATGGCAGTGACCGTTGCTTCTGGACCAAGTGGGAGAAGTATCCCAAGCTTTGAGAGTTGCTAGTTCTAGAAAAGCAGGCGGCTTTGTATGGCAGAGCAAGTTGAAGCCAAGTAGCTCAATGACGTGCGTCTTGCCGTAATACCAAGCGCAATTTCAAGGTTCTCTCGCCGCGAGATTGGATACAGATGGGTGCTCGTCTCTTTAGCGGATATCCGACGCTGTCCAAATTCTTGCAATTTGTTGTCAAACAGATTATTTGGATAGAAATATTTAGCAGACTAATGATTATCTCGAATTGTCGGAATTTATGAATGAATTAGACTTTTAGAGTTTGCTGGCTTTGGTGTAGATTTGCTCGATGCCAAGGTTTGCAAAAAATCTCAGCTGCTTAATTTTGAGAGGATAAGAAATTGGTGTATTTTAAAATTCCAGGTCCACTCGGCGTGCGTGAGCATAGTAATAACCACGATGGGTCGTTCAGCAATAAATTCTTCCACAATGGCGTTCATCAATCTCCTAGTCAGGGCTCTGATGGTGCAGTGGGGGACCTATATTTTCCGACGCCGTTAGCTCACAAGATAGCAAATTCTGATATTTCTGCTGGATTAATGTGTGAACAGCTGAGTGAAGCAGAATTTTCAGTGCTGGTGATGGCTCTTTGCCAAGATGCAATTGCCTTGGCGGAGCAAAGGCAGGCAGAACTTCAACACTGGGATGCTGCGGCAAAAAAGCGTACATGGATTTGGTTTAATTCTTCAAGCGATGAGCTCAGAGATTTTTTGCTAAAGGGTATTGCTGCAACCATTGTGAGCTTACGAGCGCTAAGGGCGAAAGATTTCGTTCAGTATTCCGAGGAGAATATAAATCTAGGTTCGTGCCGCGGGTCGGTAGTTGATCCTGAGGCCGCAGCATCGGTTTGCCCAGTGGATATCACTAACAAGAGAATTATGATCGCGCCAAAATTTTGTGGTCTGAGCAGAGATAAAAGAAACCCATATAATGGAGAGATCGGAGATGGAGATAGTCAGCTTTTGACTCTCGTGCATGAAGTCACCCATTTCAAAGACGTGTTTGGTTCCAATGATAATTTTTATAGTACCTTTAGATCTATTAAGTATGTAGAGGATCCTGGTATCCGTTTTAATGCGGATAGCCTTGCTGCTTATATTATTGGCACTAACCCAAGAAAGGAGCGCTATTGATGCTAAATCCATGCAGTTGGCCCAAAAGAGCTGCCGTTTCACTGCTGCTCCTGTTTGGAGTATCATCAGTTTCTGCTTGCTCACTGATTGGGTTGCAGCATGAGGTGAAATTTCATGCGAATGATTCAAGCCTTGGTAAAAGTGAGGCAGTGGCGCTTGCTAGATGGTTTGTACATCAAAGAGATATAAGGCCCAATGATGAAGTTGACATTGTGTCCATGTATCCAGCGGGAAATAAAATGTTGGAGCAACTATCTCACGGCAGAATGCAAAATATCGCAAAGATCATAACGGCCTTGAATACCGATGAGATTAGGGTAGTTTTGAATTCAGGTGAGGGGCAGCAGGATGCAGCAGAACCCCTAGGGTACGTGTATAACGAAGTACTCGTGATAATGGCACCTTCCTGTTCAAGGACTGGCACCTGTTGCGGTATCACTGTGAAGTAACGGACGCATGCGGCAATCCAGATTAATCTGGTTGCCGCTCTGCATCATTCAGCCTGAATCCCGGCGTCAGTTCCTGCCCCCTGCTGCTCCAACTTCTGCAACACCCAATGAATATGGCTGCGCAGCGCATACAACTCATCCGCATACGACAGCGGCACGGTGATCTTCTCGACCTTGCGGCTCAGCGCCAGCAATTCGGCCTGGATGCTCGCGCGGTCGGGGTTGGGTTGCTCCATCTCGTGCTCGATGGCACGCAGCTGGCCGTACCACTTGAAGACGCGGGAACGCACGCGGAACTGGTAGAGGGGGGGCACGACCCGTGACAGCGGCAGCATGAAGGCCAGCAAGACACCTAGCACCAGCCACATGCGCTCGACTAGGTTGGCGAGCCAGAAGGGCAGGTAGCGCTGCAGCAGGGGGGCGGGTTCGTTGATGGCGCGCACGCCTTCGGGGGCGACGGCCAGTTCGCTGCTGCGGGTGTTGGGAAAGTCGCGTGCGCGGTTGAACCAACCCGCCTGGCTGTGGATGCCTTGCGAGGCCTGGGCGAACAGCTGCTTGATGGCGGGGTGGGTGTCATCGCGGGCCAGCAGCGAGGTGGTGGAGGCCAGCAGGTGCACGTTTTGCGGCGGCACATTGGCGGCAAGGTCGACAATGCCGCGCGGTAGGGTGACAGGGCTGAGGAACCTGAACTTGCGGCCATAGGCCTCGTTTTGCGGAAAATCCATCAGCTGCACGCCGGGGGTCTTCAGCAGCATCTGCACCATGGGCGATTCGGGCGCGGAAACCAGCACCAGTGCATCGATCTTGCCATCCAGAAACGCGACGGTCGCAGGCGTCTCAGCCAGGTGCGACACACGCAGCTGGGCCAGATTCAGGCGGTTGGCCTCCAGCAATTGGTTGAACAGATTGGGCACGCCGCTGCCGGCGGTGCCGACATTGACACGCCAACCCGCCAGTTGCGTCAGATTGCTCAAGTGGGCGCGTTTGGTCAGGCGCTGCGCAGCATCGCTGCGGTAGAACAGCCAGACGGGCTCGACAAACAGCGCGCCCAGCGAGGTGAGGCTGTCGAGGTCGTCCTCGGTCAGGTCGGCGGTGCCGCCTTGCACAAAAGCCAGATCGACCTTGCCCTCGCGCAGCAGCTGCAGGTTGTCGAAGGAGCCTTCGCTGCCGACGAGGTCTACCCGGATCTTGTTCCTGGCCAGGGGCGTGCGGTACTGCTCGCCAAAGCTGGCGTAAGCGCTTTGGGCCGGGCCGGTGGCCAGCTTGACCTGCGAGGGCGGGTTGGGCTTGAGCCACCAGTAGGCCCCCACGATCAAGGCCACGGCCAGGATGACCAGCGGGCCGCCGGAGACCAGCGCATCGCGGATATTGAGCACCAGGGTGATCAGGGTTTGGCGCAGCCCGTAGGCTTTTTGGCGCATCGACGTGGAGCGGTCACCCATGGTGTGTGGCGGGCTGCCTGCGCAGCGCAGTTGGAATGGCGCCTACTGTAAATCAGCGGCGCAGGGCAGGTGCAAGGCCTTGTGGTTTTCTCCGGCATCGATTTGTAAACGATTGGCATGCAGCACCGCCTGCAAGGTGGCCTGGGCGACCGCTTCGGCGGCCATCGTGGCCAGCACCATCATCCCCAGGCTGCGCCCGGCGGCGCCAGTACCCAGGCAGAACAAGGTGTCGCCGTCGGACATGGTGTGCACCGGGTTGATGGCGCGCGCCAGGCCATCGTGGCCCACGGTGGCCAGGCGGCTGGCCTGCGCCTTGGTGATGACGGCATCGGTGGCGATCACGCCGATGGTGGTGTTGGTGCCCGCCAGCAGGGGCTGGGGCGGCTCGCCGCGCAGCAGCGCGCGGCGCGTGTCGATGAGGCCCAGACCATCGCGGGTGCGTGCGCCAGCCACCACCTGGGCGGTGTCCGGGTGCAGTACATCGCCCAGTGCATTGCAGGCAATGATGGCGCCCACGGTGACGCCATCGACGGTGACGGAGGCCGTGCCGATGCCGCCTTTCATCGCCCGCTGGATGCCAAAGATCTTGCCTACGGCTGCGCCGGCCCCCGCGCCCACATTGCCTTGCGCGGGCATGGCGCTGCTGGCGGCCTGGCAGGCGGCATAGCCGGCCTGGGCATCAGGGCGGATGCGCATATCGCCCACCAGCACATCAAACAGCACGGCTGCAGGTACCAGCGGAATGCGGCCCACGGAGATATCGAGGCCTACGCCTTGCTCTTCGAGCCAGCGCATCGCGCCGCTGGCCGCGTCCAGGCCCCAGGCGCTGCCGCCCGCCAGCATGATGGCGTGTACGCGCTCGACCAGGTTGGTGGGGTGGAGCAGGTCGGTTTCGCGCGTGCCGGGTGCGGCGCCGCGCACATCGACGCCGCCCACCGCCCCGGCCTTGGCCAGGATGGCCGTGCAGCCGGTGGGGCGTCGTGTGTCGGTGAAATGGCCCACTTCGATGCCTTGCACCATGGTGATGGAGCCGGCCGAAGCGATAGAGAGGGGGGAGGAAGACATGGCCCGATTGTGGGCCAACTGGGCTTGTGGCTGTGGAGGCAAAGACAGCGGGCTGTCAAACAGGTGTCTGACAGCCCGCAAAGAGGGATGGGCAGGAGTGCGAGCGCAAGCCGATCAGGGGCGGATGACGATCTGCGGGCTGATGACAATGGCCTCGGGCGGGCGGGGCGCCACCAGCACCGGGGCGGCATAGACGGGCTGCGGCGCGGGTGCGTAATAGGCGGCTGGGCGGTCATGGCAGCGGCGCTTTTCCTTGTATTCGCCATTGCGCTTCCACTTGCGCTCCACCTTGCAGTTGCCGTCCCAGAACTGCTCCTTGTGTTCCTTGCGGTGGTGGTGGCGGTGGCCGCCACCGTGGGCCCAGCTGGCATCGGCCAGGCAGGACAGTGCCAGCGCAGTGAGCAAAGGGGTCAACAAACGGTTCATGGCAGGGGGGTGGAGTTGTGGTGGATGCTGGCAGCTTAGCGGAAAATTCTGTATCAAAAGATGAGCAATGGTTGCTTTGTACATCAGCTCTAGTGGCTGTTTTGATGGTGTAAATCTATGGCGATGGCAGCTACGATTTTTCCATCTGTAAGCACCCGTTGCCGCGCTGGCGCCGGGTGCTGCGCGTCATCAGGCGTTGACGGTGGTTTGCTGCTGCTCTCCCAAGCCTTCAATACCCAGGCGCATCGTCTGGCCAGCTTTCAGGTAGACAGGGTTTGGCTTGATGCCCAGGCCCACGCCGGGCGGCGTGCCGGTCGAGATGATGTCGCCCGGCTGCAGGCTCATGCACTGGCTGACGTAGGCGACGATCTGCGCGACGCTGAAGATCATCGTCTTGGTGTTGCCGTTCTGAAAACGCTTGCCATCCACATCCAACCACATCGACAGGTTTTGCGGGTCCGGCACTTCATCGCGCGTCACCAGCCAGGGGCCGATGGGGCCAAAGGTGTCAAAGCCCTTGCCCTTGTCCCAGGTGCCGCCGCGCTCGATCTGCCATTCGCGCTCGGACACATCGTTGACCACGCAGTAGCCGGCCACATGCTCCAGTGCCTGCGCTTCGGTGATGTACTTGGCGGCCTTGCCGATGACCACGCCCAGCTCGACTTCCCAGTCGGTCTTGCTGGATCCACGGGGGATTTCGACAGCATCGTTGGGGCCGCAGATGGCACTGGTCCATTTGTTGAAGATCACGGGTTCGGTCGGGATGGCGGCTCCCGATTCAGCGGCATGGTCGGCGTAGTTGAGGCCGATGCAGATGAACTTGCCCACCCTTGCCACGCAAGGGCCGACGCGCGGCTGGCCAGGCACTGCTGGCAGCGTGGCCGGGTCGATCGCGCGCAGGCGGGCCAGCGCGGCGTCGCCCAGGTGTGCACCTTCTATATCGCTGAGCACCCCCGAGAGGTCGCGCAAGGTGTTTCTGCTGTCGAGCAGGCCGGGCTTTTCCTGGCCCACCGGGCCGTAACGCAGTAATTTCATGTCATCTCCAATGGATCAAATTGCATGCAGGCGCCAGTCTAGGTGCCTGCAGCTAGGGCTGCTGTCGCGCAGCGGTAAAAGTGGGGGCTGGCGGGTTTTAGTTGGACCAGCCGCCATCAATCACATGGGCCTGGCCGGTGGTAAAGGCCGCCTCGTCCGAGGCCAGATAGGCCACCAGCGCGGCAATCTCCTCGGGCTTGCCGACGCGGCCCATGGGCTGGCGGGCCACAAAGGCGGCGCGCACCGCGTCAACCGACAGGCCATCGTGCGCTGCCTGGGTGGCGATGCGCTGGCCGAGCGATGGCGAATCGACGGTGCCCGGGCAGATGGCATTGCAGCGCACGCCCCGGGTGCAGTAATCGGCAGCGATGGACTTCGTCATGCCGATGACGGCTGCCTTCGACGCACTGTAGGCAAAGCGGTTGGGCACGCCCTTGATGCTGGAGGCGGCCGAGGACATATTGATGATGCTGCCCCGGCCGCGCTGCAGCATGCCCGGCAAAAAGGCGCGGATGCTGCGGTACATGGCTTTGACATTCAGGTCAAAGGCAAAGTCCCAGTCCTCTTCGCTGCATTCGAGCACGCTGCCGGCATGCACAAAGCCTGCGCAGTTAAAGAGGATGTCTATGGGGCCGAGCACTTCGGCCAGTGTCTGGATCTGGGCGCTGTCGCGCACATCGAGCTGGCGCGCATCGAGGCCCGAGCCTGCCAGCGGGCCGATATGCAAGTCGGTGGCAATTACGCGCGCACCTTCGGCTGCCAGGCGCTCGGCGCTGGCGCGGCCAATGCCTTGCGCCGCTGCGGTCACCAGGGCCACCTTGCCTGCCAGGCGGCCGGTGGAGACGGAAGAATGGGTCATGGAGTCAGTCCTGTGAAAGATGCCTGGGCGCGCTATGGACTAGCGCGCCAGGCGAGGGGGTAAAGCTGAGTACGCTTAGAAGTGCCCGTCCTGCGCCAGCTTGGGCGGGCTGCCAGCGGCGCTGGTTGGCGGGGTGGGTGCTGCCACCGATGCCTGCGGGCGGCGTCCATACTTGCGCGCCCACATGGCCGTGAGGATCGGCACCAGAATGGCGGTCAGCAGGCAGGCGGTGGCGGTGATGGCGGTGGCCGAATCGGCCATGGACTTGAGCTCGGGCACCATGGTGCCGATGATTTGCGGATTGGCAACAGCTGCACCAGCGGTGGACGAGGCGGCCAGCCCCGCAGTGCCATTGCCGCCGCCAATGTACTTATCCGCCAGGATCAGCGGGATGCCGGTGACGATGATGACGGCCACGCCGACAAACACACCGGTAAAGCCGCTCTTGGCGATGACACCCAGGTCAATCGAGCAGCCCAGCGCAAAGCCGAAGAACGGAATCAGCGGATGCACGCAGCGGCCAAAGAACTCGCGCAGGTTCGCATCCAGGTTGCCCAGCGCAAAGCCGATCAAAAACGGCAGCACCGCGCCGGCAAACAAGCGTGGCTCAAAAACCGCGACGCCGGTGGCGCCCAGAATCAGCATGCTGACCAGTGGGCCCGACTCGATGGAGGTCAGCACAAAGGCGCCGGCCTCCTCTTGCGTGCCGTATTGCTGCATCAGCGCGGCATACAGCCCCCCATTGGTCATGTCCATCGCGGTGACCAGCGCGAGCACCGAGAGGCCGGTGAACAGCCCCGTCTGGATGCCGCCGGCCGGTAAAAAGCGCGTGGCCACCATCGCCACCACCCAGGCGACCAGGATCTTGGTGAGCACCAAGGTGCCGGATTTTTTCAGCACCACGCCGGTGGCCTTGAGGTTGATCGTCGCCCCCATGCAAAAGAACCAGACCGCGAGGATCGGCACGGTGCCGGTCATCAGCCCGTTGGTGAACGAGCCAAAGTACTTGCCGGCATCTGCTGCAAAGGTGTGCACGCAGGCGCCCAGCAGCAGGGGAATCAGCATGAGCCCGCCGGGCACACGCTCAATGGTTTTCTGGATTTCCATGTCTCGCTCCTCACACTTTGGTGGTGGTTTGTTATCGCTTGTAGAGGTGTTGTCCGATGACTATCATGGCAACCGGGACAGTGTTCCATAAATTTAAATTCAAAAAATAGCTGGTAAACCCTTTGTTTTTTGCTATTCATAAAAATTTACGGAACAGTGTTCTGAAAAACAAAAAATGTGTTCCAATGGTTGCCATATCTCCCGGTCAGCCCGCGTTTTGGCGGGCCGCTTTTGTACCCATTGCATTCACCAGCCATGTCCGATTCATGCTTTGCCCCAGCGCCTGTCGCTGCCCCCGCCAGCCCCCGCCACCCTTTTGATCTGCAGGGGCGGGTAGCGCTGGTGACTGGCTGCAATACCGGCATCGGTGCGGGCATTGCGGTGGCGCTGGCGCAGGCGGGGGCCGATATCGTGGCGCTCAACCGCAGTGAGGCCAGCCAGACGGCAGCGCAGGTGCAGGCGCTGGGCCGGCGTTTTATCGCGGTGCAGGCCGATCTGTCTGACACGGCGGCCATAGGCGATGCGCTGGCCCAGGTGCTGGCGGCCTGCGGGCAGGTCGATATCCTGGTGAACAATGCTGGCATCATTCGCCGTGCGGATGCGCTGGACTTCACGGAAGAGGACTGGGATGCGGTGATGAACACCAACCTCAAAAGCCTGTTCTTTCTGTCGCAGGCTGTGGCGCGCCATATGCTGGACTGCGCCGCACGGCAAGGCGCGCAGTGGCAGGGCGGCAAGATCATCCATATCGCGTCGCTGCTGTCGTTCCAGGGCGGGGTGCGTGTGCCGTCATACACAGCAGCCAAGAGCGGTGTGCTGGGTTTGACCCGGCTGATGGCCAATGAATGGGCCGGCAAGGGCATCCATGTGAATGCGATCGCGCCAGGCTATATCGAGACCAACAACACCGAGGCACTGCGCCAGGATGCAGGCCGCGCCGGTGAGATCCTGCAGCGCATCCCCGCGGGCCGCTGGGGCCAGCCGGCGGACCTGGGTGGCGCGGCGGTATTTCTGGCCTCCAGCGCGGCCGACTATGTGCATGGCCATACCTTGGCCGTCGATGGCGGCTGGCTGGCCCGATAATCGAGGCCATCCACACAGCCCAACACAGAAGGACGGACCGATGAGCGAGAGCCCCGCAGCCATGGACAAGACCGACACCGTCGCCGCGGTGGAGAAAGCCTTTGCCATTCTGGAATGCCTGGGCAACCAGCGCGATGTCAGCGTGACCGCGCTGGCCCAGCACCTGGCGCTGTCCAAGTCCTCCGTGCACCGGCTGCTGCAAACCTTGAAGGCGCTGGGCTATGTGGCGCAGGATGGCGAGTCCGAGCTGTACCGCGCCACCTTGCGGCTGTTTGAGCTAGGCGGCAAGGCGCTGGAGAACACCGACCTGGTGCGCGAGGCCGATGAGGAGATGCGCCGCCTGGGGGCGCTGACCCGCGAGACCATCCACCTGGGCGCGCTCGATGAGGACGCGATCATCTACATCCACAAGATCGAATCGGATTTTGGGCTGCGCATGCAGTCGCGCATTGGCCGGCGCAAGCCCTTGCACAGCACTGCCATTGGCAAGGTGCTGCTGGCCTTCATGCCGGCCGAGCAGGCGCGGGCGCTGCTGTCGTCGCAGCCGCTCAAGCTGTTCACGCCCCGCACCTTGAGCTCCGTCGATGCCGTGATGGACATCCTGCCCCGCGTGCGTGCGCAGGAGGTGGCCGAGGACGACGAGGAGGCCGAGCCCGGCCTGCGCTGCATTGCGGTGCCGGTGTTTGACCGCTTTGGCCATGTGATTGCTGCGCTGTCGGTGTCTTTCCCGGTCATGCGCTGCGGCGCAGATACGCCGCATTACTACCGCACACTGCTGAAAACCGCCAGTGCGGCGATCTCGCAAAAGATGGGCTGGCATGCGCCGCACATTGCCAAAGATGCGAAAGATGCAGAAGGCGAGCCGATCAGCACAGGCGACGCGCCGCTTTAACGCGGCTCGCGCTGCCTGGGTTCAGCCGGGCACCAAGCGGGTATCAAGCTGGCATCAGGCAGATGCCAGCACAAAATCGCCAGGCGCGTAGCGCGCGCTGGTATCCATGCGCACCTGGCGCAGCGCTGCGGTTTGCTGGTGCGCGTCGTACAGCCCTTCGGCGGCATAGTTGATCAGCAGGCTGCGGCGGTGCGCGCCGCTGGGGTTGAGGCTGGCGGCATGCAGCAAGTCGACATCAAACACCAGAATATCGCCGGCCTGGCCGGCGATCTGAATCGCCTGCGATTCGTCATGCTCGCTGCGCGCAGCTTCTTCTGCGTTGGGGCGGTGGCTGGCCGGGATCAAGCGGGTGGCGCCGTTGTCCGGCCCAAAGTCATCCAAAAAGGCCAGCGCGCCCACAGTGTCGCCCGGCCGTTGGTTGGACAAGTCACGGTGCAGGCGCTGGTAGCCGCCACCACCAATGGGCTCGCGCCCTTCGACCTGCGACAGAAAAAAGCGCTCGCCAATCAGCACACCCGCAGCGGCCAATAGCTGCGGCAGCTGGCACACGGCGAGTATCTGGGGGTTGTCATCGACCAGTGCATGGCGCCAATCCCAGCCCCGGGGCACGGGCCAGTGGCTGGTGATGCCCGCATCAAAGGCCTCGCGCAAACCCGGCAACCAGGCGACTGGGATGGCCTGGCGCAGCAGCACATAGCCGTCGTGCTGGAGCTGTTCGCATGCGTCCATGGTCTGCCTTTCAAGCTGCGCGGTCGGGTGGGGAAGGGGCAGCAGGCAGTATAGCCAGTGGAGCCGGGGTGTGGCCTGGGGTGCCGGGCGCGCGCAGTGGCAGGGATGCGGCCATGCAGTCGATAAACACCCGCAGCCTCGGTGCCAGCTGTTTGCTCGATGACCAGAGCAGCCGAAAGCTGCCTTCATGGACCACCTGTGCGTCCAGCACAGTCACCAGCTGGCCGCGTGCGATGGCAGCGCGCACCATAAAGTCCGGCAGGCAGGTAATGCCCAGGCCCGCAATGGCCGCTTCCATCAGCGCCGATGTGGTGGTGCAGACCATGGACGTGGGCAAGCTCCAGGCGGCAGCGCCGGCGTCGGCGCGCAGCGGCCAGGGCTCCAA
Source organism: Comamonas sp. 23 (assembly GCF_049601575.1). Taxonomy (NCBI): domain Bacteria; kingdom Pseudomonadati; phylum Pseudomonadota; class Betaproteobacteria; order Burkholderiales; family Comamonadaceae; genus Comamonas; species Comamonas sp. 23. Next base: position 2,494,098 of record NZ_CP187127.1, read on the forward strand.
CTTGCCGCTGCTGGGAAAGCGGTGCTGCAGGCAGGCATGGGTGGCCAGGTTGGCCGGCTGCTGGGGCGTGCCACGCGCTGCGAGATAGCTGGGGGCGGCCACCAGCTGCAGCGCAAAGCTGCCCAGCACCCGCGACACCAGCCGCGAATCGGCGGCCTCTCCAGTGCGCATCACCACATCAAAACCTTCCTCGATCACATCGACCAGCCGGTCGCTGAAATCCAGGTCCAGGGTAATGGCCGGGTAGCGCTGCATAAAAGCCGTGAGCGCAGGCATGACCAGCGCATCGACCTGCGGCAGGCTCACCCGCAAGCGCCCGCGCGGGGACTGCCAGGTCTCGGACAGCTCCAGCTCTGCGGCCTCGACCTCGCACAGAATGCGGCGACAGCGCTCCAGGAACAGCGCGCCTTCGGCTGTCAACGTCATGCTGCGGGTGCTGCGGTGGAACAGCCGCACGCCCAGGCGCGTCTCCAGCCGGCAAATGCTTTTGCCCACGGCCGATGCAGAAACGCCCAGCACGCGCCCGGCTGCCGAATAGCTGCGTGCATCGGCCGCTTGCACAAAGACGGCGATACCACTCAATGCGTCGATGGTGGATGTTGCTCCTGTCGCTGGTTGATTGCGGACAATTTGTCCGATATGTTTTGAATCTCGGCATTATTGTCTTGCACAGGCAATCCTTGCACCATGGCGGCTCATTGTTTTTCATTCGCCCCAGGCCTGCCAGCCCGCTGGCCAGCGCGGGCTTGTACAGGACTTTCCGGTTGTGCCATGGCAGATTCTTCTTCGCTTTCCTCTCATCCATCCCCCCATCTTGAACCCAGCTGCCCACCCCAGCGCGGCGGCCTGCCGCTCGCATCGCTGCTGGCGCTCGCACTGGCGGGCTTTGTCACCATCCTGACGGAGGCCTTGCCCGCCGGTTTGCTGCCGCAGATCAGTGCCGGGCTTGGGGTGTCGCAGGCGATGGCCGGGCAGCTGGTCAGCCTGTATGCGATCGGCTCCTTGGTGGCGGCGATACCGCTGACGGCGGCCACTCAGCGCATGCGCCGCAAGCCTTTGCTGCTGGCGGCCTTGGCAGGATTTGTGCTGGCCAACAGCATCACCACGGTGTCGGGCAGCTACGCGCTCACCTTGCTGGCCCGCTTTGTTGCCGGGGTGGCGGCAGGTCTGCTCTGGGCCTTGCTGGCCGGTTATGCCACGCGCATGGTGCCGCCACACCATAGCGGGCGCGCCATTGCGATGGCGATGCTGGGCGCGCCGCTGGCGCTGTCGTTGGGACTGCCACTGGGCACCTGGATGGGGCAGCACCTGGGCTGGCGCCTGTGCTTTGGCAGCATGAGTGTGCTGGCGCTGCTGCTGATGGCCTGGGTGCAGCTGCGCCTGCCCGATTTTGCCGGCCAGCCCGCCTGCCAGTCCTTTGGGCTGGGCCAAGTGTTCCGCCTGCCTGGGGTGCGGCCGGTGCTGCTGGTGGTCTTGGCCTATGTGCTGGCGCACAACCTGCTCTACACCTATATCGCGCCTTTGCTGGCCCCTGCCAACCTGGGCGCACAGATCGACCGGGTGCTGCTGGTGTTTGGGCTGATGTCGGTGATGGGCATCTGGATCACCGGCCTGCTGATTGACCGCCATCTGCGTGCGCTGACGCTGGCGAGCACGGGGCTGTTTCTGCTCGGCGCCGTGTTGCTGGCGCTCGCGATGGAGCAGCCTGCGGCCGTTTATCTGGCCGTGGCCGTCTGGGGCCTGGGCTTTGGTGGGCTGCCGCCGCTGCTGCAAACGGCCTTGGCCAAGAGCGCCGGGCCAGCCGCCGATGTGGCGCAGTCGATGCTGGTGACGTCTTGGAACCTGGCGATTGCCGGGGGCGGCATGGCCGGTGGCGTATTGCTGGCCCAGTGGGGCGTGGCGGCCTTCTCGCCAGCGGTAGTCCTGCTGATGCTGCTGAGCCTGGCAGTGGTGCTGATGGCCAAGCGCCATGGCTTTGCAACGGCCTAGCCCTGACAGAGCTACGCATGGAAAAAGGCGCTGAGATGTGACCCTCAGCGCCTGGATTTTGGAACCTGAACCGGCTTAGAAGCTGGCCGTCAAGGTTGCAAAGAAACGGCGGCCGGGCAGGTAGAAATTGTTGCCCACATCGCGGTTGCCGCTGGCATGGCGGTCAAACAGGTTCTTCACGCCAGCGTTGATGCGCAGCGCCTGGTTGATGCGGTAGTTGGCAGCCAGGTCGTACAGCACATAGCTGTTCTGGATGCGCTGCTCGCCAAAGTTGGAGTTGTCGGCCAGGCGCTGGGCCAGGCCCATTTGCTTGCCCACCAGCTCGGCGCCCAGGCTTAGGCCCAGGGCAGTATTGACCTGCCAGTCCAGCACCGAGGAGCCGCTCCATTTGGAGACGGTGGTCAGCGCCACACCGGTGGTCTTGTTCTCGGCCTTGAGCATATGGGTCAGGCTGTTGTTCCAGGTGATGGTACGGCTGAGTGGCACGCGCAGATTGGCTTCGAGCCCGCGCGTGATGGCCGCGTCGATGTTCACATACTGGGCCCAGTAGTTGCTGCCGCCCGTCAAGTAGCCAATGCCTTGCGAATCGATCTTGTCCTTGAAATCGGTGTTGAAGAAGGTCAGGCCCGCTTGCCAGCCTCCATGCTCCCAGGCGGCGCCAAACTCCCAGTTCTGCGAGGTCTCGGGCTTGAGGTCGGAGTTGCCCCGGATGCTGCAACCGCCGCCGGTGTAGCCGGCAAAGCCGCAGCCCGCGCCTTGCGACTGGCTCACAAAGTTCTCGTTCGACTGGCGCAGGTTGGGCGCGCGGAAACCTTCGGAGTAGCCGCCACGCAAGGTCCAGGCAGCGCTGGGGTGGTAGACCAGGTAGGCGCGCGGGCTCACGTGAGAGCCATAGTCGTCATGGCGGTCACCGCGCAGGCCCAGTGTCAAGGTCAGGTTGTCGCGCAAAAAGATCTGGTCTTCGACAAACAGCGCCTGCGACTTGGCCTGCTTAAAGCTGAGGCCGACCACGCCCGCCTCATTGGCAACTGAGCCCACCGAGTTCGGGTTGTCCAGCTCCTGGCGCTGCCACTGCCCGCCCACGGTCAGCATCTGGTCAAAGCCCCATTTGAAGGGCATGGTCACCGAGCCGTCGAGGATCAGGTCTTCCGAGACCGAATGCGTGCTGTAGGTCTGGGTGGGAGTGCCGCCGGGCACGGGCACCAACTGGCCGTTTTCAATGCGCGGGGCGGTCGTCTCGTTGCTGTACTTGCTGTGGCTGAGCGAGAGCTTGGAGCTGCCAAAGCTGTACTTGCCCTGGTGGGTCAGGCTGGTGCTTTCGCGCTCCATGTTCGATGGACCACGGGTGGTGGCAGCCGCTGCAAAGCCGCCGGGGTTGCTGGTGGAGGGCGAGGGGCCGCCCAGGGTCTTCCACTCGGCGCGCTGCACATCCAGGCTCAGCTTGTGGCTGTCGTTGATGTCCCAATCGAGGCGCGCACCAAGCGACTGGCGCTTGGCGCCTTCACGCCCGCCGCCCCAGCGGAAGGCCGTGGTGCCGTCTTCCAGGCCACTGTCTGCCTGGCGGTAGGTTTGCTGGTCATTGAGCTGCAGCTTGAAGCCATGGCCCAGCGGGCCGCTGATGTTGAATCCAACGCTGTAGTCATTGCCACGGATGGATTCGGGATTGATCTCGGCACCGGCCGAGACCTGGCCGCCCCATGTGTCGCCGCCTTTTTTGGTGATGATGTTGATCACGCCACCCATTGCGTCCGAGCCGTAGAGCGAGGACATGGGGCCGCGCACCACTTCGATGCGCTCGATCGCCTCGGGCGCAATCCAGTTGAGCTCATTGCGGGTGTAGCGGTCAAAGGTCTCGCTGGAGCTGCCCACGCGCACGCCATCCACCAGGATCAGGGTGTACTGCTGGGGCAGGCCACGGATCTGGATGCTGGTGCCGCCATCGGGCGTGGTGGCTTGCGTCAGGCCCGGCACGCGGCGCAGCACCTCGTTCAAATCCGTGGCTGGCACGCGCGCTATGTCTTCGGCGGTCAGCACCGTGAGGCTGGCCGGCGCATCCTTGACGGCCGTGGCCGTCGCAGCCGCCGTCACGGTGATCGTGTCCAGCGTGGTGCCGGGCTCCGTGTTGGTTTGCGCCAATGCGGCCGATGACAGGCACAGGCCTGCGGCCAGCGCAATGGGAAGAAGGGGGAATGAAGCAGCGGGATGGGACATGACAACAAGCAGATGCGGTAAGACGGCCTGCAGGCGGCGCAGCCGCGGGCATTGCCGGGCGGGCCAAGGGTATGCAGAGCGGAGCTGGCTGGCGTGGATGCGGCGCAGAGCCGATCACGCTGGCTGGGTGAGCAAATGAATTCGCAATCAGAATCATTTGCGATGCATGTGGCTGGCGTTTGCCTGTTTGTGTCAGTTTGTGTCAGTTTGTGACTTTACGTGCTGTTAGATTGAGGACAGGCAGCGTGTGCTTCATCTGCGGGGCTGCTGCTCGCGAAAGAAACGGAAACGCCCCCACAGCGTTGGCTGAAGGGGCGTGACGGGCAAGAAGGTGCCGACGTTACACAGAACCCTGAGACCGCACTTTGCGCGCTCCCAAGGCCGCCAGCAATCCGCCCAAGGCCAACAAAGCCCACGGAGCATCTGCGGGCACAGGGGTAGGCGCTGCCGGCTCGGGCGTGACAGGCTTGACGACGGTGATGCTGGCCGATGCCGCGCATTGAGCGGCAGCCGCGCCCCCAGACGCTGCAGAGCACTGTGTGGTTGCGGCGTCTGGCGTCGCTTGGACCGTGTTCGTCAGCGAGCCTGGCGTTGCATTGGCGTTAACGCTGGCTTGGAGGGTGAACGTCAGCTGTCCGCCAGCCCCTCCTGCTGTCGCGGCGGGTGGCAAAGCCAGATTGCTGAGGTTGAGAGGACCGGTGCCGCTGCTGGGGACAGGGCAGCTCGCCCCATTGGCTGCCGTGCAGGCCCATGCGTTCAGGGTGATATCAGCGGGTGGGGTGTCTGTCAGTTGCGCAACAGTGGCATCTTGCGAGCCTTGGTTGGTCAGCACAATGTCGTAGCTGAATGTGCCGCCTACGTTGACTTGGCTCGCACTGGCGGTTTTGGTGATGTCGACCGTCGTGGGATTGCACACAGCCGTGGGCTCAGCCTGCACCAGCAAACCGGTCACCCAGCCATAGTCCAGAACCTGAAAAACGATTTCGTTCAAGCCGGGTTTCCAGTCCTGCGTCAAGGTGCGCGAGACGGGTGGCGTGGAAAATGTCGAGCCCGGGCTGATGACCGGTGCGTAAGTGCTTTGGGCGACGCCGTTGACATAGATCTCTGTCGCGACATCATCCACCAGGTAGGACAACTGCACCGACAGATCCGCCGGATTGACCGCAGGGTCCAGGTTGAACTGGTACCGGTAATAGCCCCAGCGTTGGGAGGCCGCACCACTAAAGCCCATTGGCGAAACCCAATTGGCATTGGCGTAGGGCGACGTGCTCCAGGGCGATGTCCAATAGACCGTGAGGGGCCCCCAGCTGGCTTCAGGTATTGCGCTCAACGCGATCGAAGGGTTGGTGACCGGCCTGCCTGCAAACGCGAATTTCCACGATGGCTCTGCGGCGCCTTGGGCCAAAGCGCCACCGGTTGACGCGTCATGTCCAGTGCTAAAAGCGTCCGATGACGAACTGCATGACACCGTGGGCAGTGCCGCTTGTGCCTGCACGTTGAATGACGACAACAGCCCAGCAAACGCAATGAACAGTCCGGTTGCCGAGGGGAGCACAGCTGCATGGATACCCTTACCCCCGGGCATGTTTGAAGAAACGTGGAACTTCACAATATGACTTTCTGTTGGAATATCTACGCGATGCGCAACCGCATGACTAAGCGGCGCGCTTGGCGGTCGAGATTCTAGGCTTCTAGGTGCCCAGAGATCGTGTATTGAACTTTGTTGTCACTCGTCTGCTTATTGTAATGATGGTGACAAAATGTGTCCATTGTCTGTTTGGTTCCTTGATGGCTGTTGTGCTCTTAAATGAACAGCATTAAGGCCAAATACGTGGGGCGCATTCGGTGGACATAGAAGAGAAGACAGCAGACTGCCTGGGATAGTGTGTGCTCTACGTCAGACAGTTTTGCGAAAGGCCTTTAGCGACGCCGTGTTGAAATTCGATAGTTCTGTACGCGCTGTGTCGCCCTGTTGTCGCCTGAGTGTCAAGCGATGTGCTGATCTCTTCGGCGCCTGGAGTGCTGGCTTTGACAGGGCCTCAAGCCGGCAACTCAATCACCGCCCTTAACCCACCCTCGCTGCGGTTATGCAGCTTCAACTCGCCCCCATGCGCCCGCACGCATGAGCGCGCAATCGCCAGCCCCAACCCAAAGCCACCCGTCTCCCCGTTGCGGGCGACCTCCAGCCGGCTAAAGGGCCGAAAGGCCCGCTCCATGTCCTGCGGCGCAATGCCGGGGCCTTCGTCTTCGATTTCCATGCGCAAGCTGCGCGCCGTGCCAGGGTCAGCAGCATCCGGCACGGTCATCTGGACTTGCACACGGCCATAGCGCGCGGCATTGTCGATCAGGTTGGCGAGGGCGCGCTTGAGGTGGGCCGGGCGGCAGCGGTAGCTGATGCTGGGGGGCGGCGTCCAGTCCACCAGGCGGCCCAGGCTACGCTGCTGCTCGACGACTTCGCCGACGAGCGCATCCAGGTCTACCGGCTGGGTGGTTTCGCGCATCGCGTCGTCCTGGGCAAAGTGCAGGATTTCTTCGACCATGCTGTGCATCTCGTTGATGGTGCTCACCATCGCCTGGCGCAGCTCGTCATCGTCCACCAGCTCGGCGCGGATGCGCAGCGAGGTGAGGGGGGTGCGCAGGTCGTGGCCAATGGCGGCGACCATGCGGGTGCGGTCGTTGACGACGCCGAGCAAGCGGTCCTGCATCTCGTTGAAGGCTTCGATGATTTCGCGCACGCCTTCGGGCCCGGACAGCGGCAGGTGCGCGGAGCGCTCGCCCCGGCTGATGCGCTGGGCCGCCTCGGTGAGCATGCGCAGCGGCTGCATGATGCGCCGGCCAAACAGCACCGCAATGACGATGATGGGCAGCATGCCCACGGGGATGGAAAAACTCAGCACCCGGCTCCAGTGGCTGAGCAGCATGGTGGGCAGGTGCCAGCTGCTGAGCCACTGGCCATCGGGCAGGCGCACATCGACATGCAGCATCCAGCTGCCATCTTCTTCGAACGCCGGGCTCAGCAGCGCGAGGATGTCCTGGTCCACATCGCCGGCCTGGCTGGCGGCCAACGGCGAGCGCATGCGCAGATGGATGCGCACCGGCGGGTCTGCAGCATTGGCGCCCGCATCCAGGCCCAGGCGCTCTTGCAGCCTGGCGGTGAGCTTGGCTTCCTGCTCGCTAACGGGTTGGCCGTCGTCAAAGGGGCGCGCTCGGATGCGGAACTGCGAATCGGGCAGGCTGATGCTTTGCACCAGGCGCTGGGCCGATTCAGGGCTGCTCTCCAGCGCGCGGTAGGCGGCGGTGACCCGGGTCTCGATGGTGTGGGCCGACAGCGGGTGGACCACGTCACTGTCCTGGCGCAGCCAGGTCAGCAGCAAGACGGCGACCAGGTGGGCGACGACCAGGGCCAGCAGCAACAGCGCGAGCAACTGGCCGGCCAAGGTGCGCGGCAGCAGCTTCATGGCGCCAGGCGGATGTTTCTGGCCGCCAGCAGGTAGCCGTCGCCGCGCACGGTCTTGAGCATGCGGGGCTGGCGCGGGTCCGATTCGAGCTTCTTGCGCAGGCGGCTGATCTGGGTGTCGATGCTGCGGTCAAAAAATGCGGCGCCTTCGCGCTGGGTGAGGTCCATCAATTGCTGGCGGCTGAGCACGCGGTTGGAGTTCTCCAGCAGCGCGCGCAGCAGATGGAACTCTGCGGTGGTCAGCGGCACGGGGCTGAGGCCGGGGTCCTGCAGCTCGCGCGTGGCGAGGTCAAAGGACCAGCCTTCAAAGGTGTAGCGCTTTTCTGTCAAGGCTTCTGGCGCAGCAGCCGTTTGCGCCGCATCGTCTGCCCGTCTGCGGGCACCGCGCCGCAGCACGCTGCGCACCCGGGCCACCAGCTCACGCGGGTCAAAGGGCTTGAGCACATAGTCATCAGCACCAATCTCCAGGCCCGCCACCCGGTCGGCCTGGTCGGTCATTGCGGTCAGCAAGATGACGGGGGTGCCGATGTGCTCGGCCACAAAGCCGCACAGCGACAGGCCGTCCTCGCCGGGCAGCATCACGTCCAGGATGATGAGGTCGTAGCGGTGCTCCTTGAGCAGCTGCCGCATGGCGAGGCCATCACCGGCGGTGTCGACATCGAAGTCATAGCGGCGCATGAAAGTGGCAAGAGGGTCGCGGATGCTTTGGTGGTCATCGACGATCAGGATGCTGCGTCGCACATTCATGAAAATACAGGCGTTGGCCAATGAGATTACTTCTTATTATCACCGGCCCTTCGCCAGTGGGCGCGGTGCATGGTCAATCCCGCACCCGGCCGCGCTGGGCTTTGACATTGGCACGCAGGCTTTTGCTTTGCAGGCGGCGCTGCTGCGAGCCCCAGGTGGGTTTGGTGGCGCGGCGCTTGCGCGGCTCCACCGCCACGCTGGCGACCAGCGCGTTGAGGCGCTCAAGCGCATCCCAGAGGTTTTGCTCCTGGGTGCGGTAGCTCTGCGCCTTGATGACGACCACCCCATCCTGGGTGATGCGCGAATCGGCCAGCGCGAGCAAACGGGTCTGCACGGGCTCGGGCAGGCGCGAGGCGCGCACATCAAAGCGCAGGTGGATGGCGCAGCTGACCTTGTTGACGTTCTGCCCACCGGGCCCCTGGGCGCGGATGGCCGTCCACTGCACATCGGCTTCGTGCAAGGTGAGGGCGGAGGACAGGGGCGTGGTCATGGCGGGGACAGCGGTAAAAAGGATCAAAAGCGCAAAGCAAAGAGCGGGCTGGGGTTTCACAGCGCTGTCGTGCGGCGCTGGCATAACGGGCATTGACACCGTATTTTGCGGCAGCTGCGTGCTATGGCTCAACAATTCGCTGGGCCAACTCTTGTATAAGACTTAAAAAGCAGCGACAATCCTTGGTGTTGAATTCCGTATTGTGATATTGCATTGCAACATTTGACGGACAGGCTTCCCAACGACTGGCGAGCGGTCCATCATGACGGAGTTTACGCGGGCGCGCCCTGGGCCGTGGAGACAGGCCAGGGCGCGACGCACATCAGAACTTTTGCCACTTGAAAGACCAGATGACTACCCAGCAACCCACCATCATCTACACCCTGACCGACGAAGCGCCTCGTCTGGCGACCGCAGCGTTCTTGCCAGTTGTTCGCAGCTTTGCGAGCGCCGCTGGCATCAATGTGGCCGAGAGTGATATTTCGCTGGCAGCCCGCATTCTGGGTGAATTCCCTGAGTTTCTGACCGAAGCACAGCGCGTGCCCAACAACCTGGCCGACCTGGGCAAGCTGACCTTGACGCCAGATGCCAACATCATCAAGCTGCCCAATATTTCCGCATCGGTGGGCCAGCTGCAAGAAGCGATCAAGGAACTGCAAGACCACGGCTACAAGCTGCCTGACTACCCAGACAGCCCTGCCAACGACGCAGAAAAAGACATCAAGGCGCGCTATAGCAAGTGCATCGGCTCGGCAGTGAATCCCGTGCTGCGCGAAGGCAACTCCGACCGCCGCGCACCGCTGGCCGTGAAGAACTACGCCAAGAAGCACCCCCACTCGATGGGCGAGTGGAAGCAGTGGTCGCAAACCCATGTCTCGCACATGGAAGAGGGCGACTTCTACCACGGCGAAAAGTCCATGACCCTGGACAAGGCCCGCGAAGTCAAGATGGTGCTGGAGACCAAGTCCGGCAAGACCGTGGTGCTCAAGGACAAGGTCAAGCTGCAGGACGCCGAAGTGGTCGACTCGATGTTCATGAGCAAGAAGGCCCTGCTGGCTTTCTACGAAAAGGAAATCGAAGACTGCAAGCAGTCGGGCATTTTGTTCTCGCTGCACGTCAAGGCCACGATGATGAAGGTGTCCCACCCCATCGTGTTTGGCCACTGCGTGCGCATTTTCTACAAGGAAGCGTTCGAGAAGCACGGCAAGCTGTTCGATCAGCTGGGCGTGAACGTCAACAACGGCATGGCCAATCTGTACGAAAAGATTGAAACCCTGCCTGCCTCGCAACGCGAAGAAATCATCCGCGACCTGCACAAGTGCCAGGAAGGCCGCCCAGCGCTGGCGATGGTGGACTCTGCCAAGGGCATCACCAACTTCCATTCGCCCAACGACGTGATCGTGGACGCATCGATGCCTGCGATGATCCGCGCCGGCGGCAAGATGTGGGGCGCCGATGGCAAGCCTTACGACTGCAAGGCCGTGATGCCTGAGTCGACCTTTGCCCGCATCTACCAGGAAGTGATCAACTTCTGCAAGTGGCACGGCAACTTCGACCCCAAGACCATGGGCACCGTGCCCAACGTGGGCCTGATGGCGCAAAAGGCCGAGGAATACGGCTCGCACGACAAGACCTTCGAGATCAGCGAAGACGGCGTGGCCAACATCGTGGACATCGCCACCGGCGAAGTGCTGATGAGCCAGAACGTGGAGCAGGGCGACATCTGGCGCATGTGCCAGGTCAAGGATGCCCCAATCCGCGACTGGGTCAAGCTGGCTGTCACCCGCGCCCGCAACTCCGGCATGCCTGCCGTGTTCTGGCTGGATCCGTACCGCCCACACGAAGCCGAGCTGATCAAGAAGGTGCAAACCTACCTGAAGGACCACGACACGAACGGCCTGGACATCCACATCCTGTCGCAAGTGCGCGCGATGCGCTTCACGCTGGAGCGCGCAGCCCGTGGCCTGGACACCATCTCGGTGACCGGCAACATCCTGCGTGACTACCTGACCGACCTGTTCCCGATTCTGGAGCTGGGCACCTCGGCCAAGATGCTGTCGGTGGTGCCGCTGATGCAAGGCGGCGGTCTGTACGAAACCGGCGCTGGCGGCTCGGCCCCCAAGCATGTCGAGCAGCTGGTGGAAGAAAACCACCTGCGCTGGGATTCGCTGGGAGAGTTCCTGGCGCTGGCCGTGTCCTTCGAAGAGCTGGGCATCAAGAACAACAACGAGCGCGCCAAGCTGCTGGCCCAGACCCTGGACCAGGCCACCGGCAAGCTGCTCGACGAGAACAAGTCGCCATCGCGCCGCACCGGTGAGCTGGACAACCGTGGCTCGCAGTTCTACATCGCGCTGTACTGGGCCCAGGCCCTGGCCGCGCAAACGACCGATGCCGAACTGGCAGCCAAGTTTGCGCCCCTGGCCAAGAGCCTGGCCGAGAATGAAGCCAAGATCGTGGCCGAACTCAAGGACGTGCAAGGCAAGCCTGCTGACATCGGCGGCTACTACCAGCCTGACGCCGCCAAGCTGGACGCCGTGATGCGCCCCAGCAGCACCTTCAACGCAGCGGTGGCTGCACTGGGCTGATAAGGCCCAGGCCCGGGCTGGCTGATGCCGCCCAGGCTGTTTTTGCGCAACCGGCAGACCCGTGAGGGCTGCCGGTTTTTTTTATTTGCTGTCGGGTTGGAGGCCGGCATGTGTTGGCGCCATATACCTTCGTATATCGCCCCCATCCCAATGGCGGTGGCATCTACCCCAAAGACCAGTGGCGATTGGCGCGCCAGCCTGCGAGAATTCTTTTTGTCGTCGCGAAAGACCTGCACTGTCGCACAACGATGACGCTCCGCCCCGGTCCATGTAAGCGCCCGACGATTGCCGCCGATGCGCACCTCAGTTGTTGAAGCACGACATGGGCATCCGCAGAACTTTTGACCTGGAGAAAAGCCATGGACCCCGATCCTGAGCCTGACATGCGCTGCTGCAAGCGCCGCCTCCCTTTGCAGTGCACCACCACCCCCTATCGGGCCATCGCCCCAAGTCCATCTCGCGCCTGAATGCATGAGAGGCCTTGGCGAGGCGCTGCCCCAAGGACCTTCTCATGCTGTTTTTTCACTCCCCATCCACCGCGCTTTTGCAGCGCGTCATCCGGGCCGCTGTGGCGTCTGACGCCTCTTCGGTGCTGCCCGCCTTTCTGGCATCCCAGGGCGACAAGCCATTCGCCCAGGCGCTGTCGGGCCTCTCCGGCCCGGTGGCAGCCGATGCACTGGCAATGCTGCCCACCGCTGACCGGGCACGGGTGGTCGCCCTCTTGAGCCGGGTTGCCCGTCAGCGCCTGCAGGGCCTTGACCGCCCAGCCAGGTTGACGGCTTACCGGCCCTCGGGCCGCTCCCGCGCGCTGTGCTGGCTAGGGGGCCCACGGGCCGATTTGCCCGCAGACCGGTCCGCCGCGAGCGCCCGCCGTTAGCACCTGCGCTGCGCGTTGCCACACGCGGCGCCTGCAGCCCTTTTCTTGCCAACCCGCTATCCCGCCAGCCCCTGGCACGCGCTTTTGCGCGCCAGGGCCGGGCAGGGCTGCGCCAACCAGGATGCACCATGCCATCTTCCCAATACCCGTCGCCCGGTGGATTACCACTGCCGGTCAACACCGAGCGGGCCCTCCATGGCCTCGTCTGGAGCCGGCCTGCACGCCGCCCCTTTGCAGTGCCGCCGCAGCGGCCCCGGCACTGGTCACGCTATGAGCGCCTGTCCTTGTCGATGCTGGGTCTTACCTGGGGCATCTTGTTGCTTGCCGTGGCAGCTTTGCATTTTGGCAACTACCACCGGGATACCAAGACCTCGTCCACCTCGGGCTCGCACGCGGGCTTTTACGAAAGCGCGCGTTCTCTCACATCCGATGCATCCGTGCAGGAGCCGTCGCCATGAGTATGCAGCGTAGCTCCCACCTGTTCCAACCCGCTGCCGATGCCAACGGGGACGCTGTGCCCCAGTGGCTGCGGATCCGTGCCGATGAGCCTGGCAAGCTGGCAGACATCAAGCAAAGCCTGGGGCTGGACATAGCCTACGGCCTGCAACGCAACCTGAGCCAGGATGGCGAGTTCAGCTACTTTGCGATCACGTTTTTAGGCGTGGAGCAAGGCTGCAAGAGAGCCAGTCGCGTCATTTTTGTGCTTGGCCGGGACATGCTCCTTTCTCTGGAGCCCAGCGACGCACCCCAGGCGCTGGAGATGGCGCAAGCCAGGATGCAACGCCAAGGCCATGGAGCGCGGGCATTCGAGAGTTTTGTGCTGGTCCTGCAGGCCATCAATGATGCGACCGATGCGTTGCTGGACTCGCTCAACAGCGATCTGGGGCGCGTGCTGGTGCAGACCAACGCGGTGCTGGGCAGCCTGGAGGCGCGGGACCGCGATTTTGGCGTAAGCGATGTGGTGGCAGCGCAGCTGGACCTGGGCGAGGTCGAAGAGCTGCTGTCCGATTGCCTGGAGAGCCAGCTGCAGCTGGCGCTGGCGGCCCGCCATGCGCTGGCGCGGATGCCCCTAGCTGATGCGCCTCTCCAGCCGCTGCTTAGCACCTTGATCGAAGACATCGAGGCCGTGGAGGAGCATGTGAGCTTTGTGCATGACCGGGTGCGCCTGCTCCAGACCACCAACAACATGGCGCTGAACGTCAAGCAAAACCAGATCGTCAAGGTGTTCTCCGTCGTGACGGCCCTGTTCCTGCCCGCGATGCTGATCTCTACCTACTACAGCATGAACGTTGCCCGCATGCCGATCCTTGAGTGGCAATACGGCGAGCCCTTCACCATCGCCCTGACGGCTGGGTTGGCGCTGCTGCCGCTGCTCTATGTCAAACACCGCGGCTGGCTGCGTTGAGCGCAGCGATGCCATTGCAAAGACCACATTTCTGCTTGCCGCAAGAAGCAGTGCGAAGTCTGTGACCCCCTACCTGGAGTATTTCTGATGCCGCCAACGACTGACAAAATTAGCTTTAGCTACACCACGCTCAACCGCCAACTCGAAGGCCTGGTGTGGAATGCCGACCTGAGCTTGCAAGATGCTAGCCAGGCCGCATCGCAGCGCCGCCAGGCGATCAACGAGGCACGTGCCAGCCGCCCGCGTACCGCGCAGATTGAGCGCGAAATCATGATCGCGGTGATCGTGCTGTATGCACTCATCCTGGGCAGCTTTGCCGCGCTGCATCTGTATGGGGGCTATGTGCTGGACCAGCAGGACAGGGCCAAGCAAGCCGCTGAACCCGCGCCGACCGCCAGTGAGGTGCAGCGATGAGCGAGGCCCGTATCCACTGCCACGCGGCCGGTGGCCTCATAGACGCCCGCCTGGCCCAGGCCGGCTGGCTGCGCCTCAACGCCCAGCAGGGCGAGTCGCTGGCGGCTGCGCAGCGTCTGCATAGGCTCAACCTGTCCTGGGAGCGCGGCCGGGCGGCAACGCAGGAAGGCGACTTTATCGTCATCCCTTTGGAGCTGGTCCTGCTCCAGGACGAGGCGTTCCGGGAGACGGTCGTGCTTTTTGCGCTCGGCAAGGAGCGGCTCATCAGCGTGGAGCAGGGCCCGCGCCTGCATGCCCTGGACCAGGCTGGCGAGCAACTGCTCGCGTCCATGGGCGATGGCTGCGCCCTCGACCCCTGCACAGCGATGTTCTGCATGCTCGACGCACTCAACGACGCGGCCCATGCCAGCTTGCGCGATATCGCCGCGCGCCTGGACGAGCGCAGCGATGCCGTGGCCGCGGCCAGCGGCGGGTTTGACACCGCCAAGCGCCAGGCAGGGGTGGCGGATATCGCCAGCACCGCCATGGCACTGGGTGAGGCCGAGGAGCTGGTGGCCAAGGCGGTTGAGGGGCAGTTGATGCTGGCGCGTGCAGGCCGTTGGCTGCGGCGCGCGGCAGGCGATGCACACTGGGGGCAGCGCTTGCCGGTGCTGCTGTCGGACATCCACAGCCTGCGGCGCTATGCCCGGTTTCAGCATGACAAGATCCGCAACCTGCAGCAGTCACTGATGACGACCCTCGATATCAAGCAGAACCAGGTGATCAAGGTGTTCACCGTGGTCACCGCTGTTTTCACACCTCCCACCCTGGTCGCTGCGTTTTACGGGCAGAACTTTGCCTACATGCCCGAGCTGGCGCTGCCTTGGGGGGAGTGGATGGTCATGGGGCTGACAGGCCTGTTCGCGCTGGTGCCGCTGGCCTACATCAAACGCAAGGGGTGGATGCGATGACGTGGGATCAAACCTTGCCTCTATGGACGCGCCTGCATGCCGCCAGCCCCCAGGCGCTCGATGACCTGGGCAGGCGCCATGGCATCGACCTGCTGCCAACAACCGCGCAGCGCCAATGGGGTGCGGGTGCTGCGATGCGCATCCGATGCGCGCGCGTGCAAGACGGGAGGGTGCTGGTGGCCGATCTGCTGTGGCACCAGGCTGCGGATGCGCAGGCGCTCTACACGGTCGAGACAGGCTACCGCATGCTGCGCCCGGGTCAGGCGCTCGAGCGCTTCAAGGCGCAGGGCTTGCCTGCGGGCAGCGCGCATGCCGTCGCGCTGGTGCTGCTGCACCAGTTGCTGGGCCAGACCGGTCTGGTGCTGGACGGCATCGACAAGGGGCTGGCGACCTCGATGCGCTCGCTGCGGAGCTTCCAGTTGACGGTGGGCACGCCCGGCACCCGGGGTGCCCAAGACCTGACCGATGTAGACAGCCATCTGTCCATGCTCCACCGGCCGCTGTCGGTGGTTGTGCAGGCGCTCGATGACCTGGCCCAGGCAGCCATGCAGCTGCGCCGCGGTGCTTGGCAGGGATCACAGCTGCAGAGCATTCATGTGGATGCGCTGCTGGCCGAGATCGAGGGCGTACAGCGGCGGGCTCGCTGCATGCTCGATCGCCAGCGCTTCCACCGCCGTGCGGCCGAGGAAACGGTGGCAATGAGCGACCTGAATGTGACCAAGGTATTCAGTGTGCTCTGGGCGGCCTTTATTCCGGGTACGGCCCTGATCAACTGGTATGGCCAGAATTTTCGGGTGATGCCCGAGCTGTCCTGGCAGGGCTCGCTCTGGATGCAGTTGCTCGCCGTATTGGTGCTCACCGCCATCCCTGTCTGGATGGTCAAGCACTCGGGCACATTGCGATGACAGCACCAAGTCCATTGCATCGGTTGTTTTTGCGCCATTGCCTCACCCGCCGTTTGCCCTTTATCTTTCACCTGCCCCTTTTTCAGCAGCCAGGCCGCTGCGCCCGTCGCAGGATGCGACAGCGCCCTGGCCGCGCCATGACCGAGCCCGCTATGTCGCCATTGTTTTTTCCCAGGGTCGCCTTGCGCTCGGCCCCGCCCCGGCAGCCATCCGTCCGCCGGGCTTGGGCCCGTACGCTGTCCAGCGGTGCAGCCGCACTGGCCGCCGCAGCCGCAATGCCAGCCCTGGCGCAGACCAGCCTGCGCCTGTATGGCACGGTCGATGCCGCCATCGGCTGGACCCGGGTGAGCGGGGCGCCAACGCAAAAGAGCCTGCTGAGTGGCGGCCAGTCCGATTCGCTCTGGGGCCTGCAGGGCCGCGAGGCACTGGGTGGCAGCAGCTACGCCGCCTTTGCGCTGGAAGGCGGCCTGGATGCCACCCACGGCGCGCCCGATGACCCGGCAAGGCCGTTCAACTACCAGTCCTGGGTGGGGGTGGGCAATGCGAGCCTGGGCGAGCTGCGCCTGGGGCGCCAGTACACCGTGGGCCAGGCCTTTGTCAGTGCGATCGAGGTCGGGTCCTGGAAGAGCTTTGGTGTGGGCGCCTTGTTGCGGGCCTCGGACAACTACCAGGTGTCCCAGCAGATCAGCTGGCGCAGCCCGCAGTGGGGCGGTGTACAGCTGGGCGCCAGTTACAGCTTTGATGCGGGTGACGCGCCAGCCGCAGGCACGACGGGCAGCGCCACCCACAAGCTCTACAGTTTGGCACTGCGCTATGAGGACGGCCCCTGGCTGCTGGCTGCGAGCTGGGAGCAGGCCAATGCCGTCCTTTTGCACGCTGGCTTGGCGGGCCGGCACCCCAGTGCCGCGCAACTGGGTGCCAGCTACAACTTTGGCGTGGCACGCCTGGCGGCGGGCTGGAGCCGCCAGCGCAATGGCTTTGTCGGGCGCAATGGCGGCGATGGTTCGGCGGATTTGCAGGCGGCCGGGCTCAAGGGGCTGGGGCCGATCGAGTTCATCGATGGCGGCCGCCTGGACGCGCTCTATCTGGGTGTGTCCATCCCTCTGAACCACGGCGAGCTGCAAGCACAGTGGTCCCAGGCGCGGCCCAACTGGGATTGGCAGGACAGCGGTGCGCGCGCGAAAACCAGCCAGGTGATGTCGTTGGGCTATATCCACCCGCTGTCGCTGAGCACCAGTGTCTATGCCTTTGTTGCCCATGGGCGTGCCTATGCACTGGATGCGGCCGTGGATGCCAGCCAGACCACCGTGAGCCGGGTGGCTTTTGGACTGAACACCCGTTTTTGATGTGGGGGGCCTTTGGTCCCACGTTGCCGTTGACGTGGTAGCCTTTTGCGATCCCTGCAACCCAGCGCCGCTTTGTGTGCGTGTTTCTGATGACGACCCCGTTCCTGCCACCCCAACTCTGGCGCCGCCCAGGCCTGCACGTCATGGCGATGGTGCTCGCGCTGGTGCTGCTGTTTCTGATCGACACGGCGACCCGTTACGAAGTGGCGGTGTCGGTGTTCTACACCGTGGTCATTGTGGCGATGGCCCATGTGCTGGCCTTGCGGGGGCTCATGGTGCTCACCGGCAGCTGCATTGCGCTGACTTGGCTGAGCTTTTTCATCACCCGCTATGGCGACCTGCGCGCAGGCCAGATCAATATGCTGATCAGCACGGTGGCCATTCTGATCACGGGCTACCTGGCCTGCAGGGCGGAATTGGCGCGCGCGGCCGCCCATGAGGCCCAGGCCAGGCTCTTGCGCATCTCGCGCATCCACAGCCTGGAGGGCTTGACCACCTCGATTGCGCATGAGCTCAACCAGCCGTTGGCAGCGATCGTGACCAGCGGCCATGCCTGCCAGCGCTGGATGGAGCAAGACCCGCCCAACCTGGACAAGGCCCGGCAGGCGCTCTTGCGCATTCTGGGCGATGCCGACCGGGCCAGCGCCATCATTGGCCGGGTGCGCAAGCTCAGCAAGGGCGAACCCGCCAGCCCCAGGCCCTTTGTCTTCAACGCCGCCGTGCGCGAAGTGCTGGCGCTGTCCCAGGCGGAGATACAGCGACTGGACATCGCGATGCGTGCCGATCTGGCCGCTGGCCTTCCCCTGGCGCTGGCCGATCCGGTGCAGGTCCAGCAGGTCATCGCCAATCTGGTGCTCAATGCTATGGAGGCCACGGCCTTGGTGGATATAGCGCGCCGCACCATCCTGGTGGAATCGCTGCAGCTGCAGGACAAGCTGGTGTTTCGGGTATCGGATGGCGGCCCGGGCCTGCCCGCTGGTGCGCAGGAGCAGGTGTTTGAACCTTTCTGGACCACCAAGCATGAGGGCATTGGCGTGGGGCTGAGCATCAGCCGCAGCATTGTCGAGAGCAATGGTGGCCATATCTGGGCGGAGCCCCATCTACAGGGTGGGGCGGTGTTTGCATTCAGCGTGCCGGTGGCGCCGCAGGAGGGCCTGGCATGACGGAAGCTGCGATGGTCTATGTGGTCGATGACGACCACTCGGTGCGCGCCGCGCTGGAGGATCTGCTCGCCTCTGTCGGCTTGCCTGTGCGCTCCTTCGCCTCTGCGGCCGAATTTCTGGCGCATCCGCCCGCTGATGCGCCCGCCTGCCTGGTGCTCGATGTGCGCATGCCCGGGCAAAGCGGCATGGAGTTCCAGCGCCAGATGCAGAGCCTGGGCCTGCTGCTGCCCGTGGTCTTCATCACCGGACACGGCGATATTGCGATGGGCGTCAAGGCCATCAAGCAGGGCGCCATCGACTTTCTGGCCAAACCTTTTCGGGACCAGGATCTGCTCGATGCCATCCACCACGGCATTGCGCAAGACCGCGCCCGGCGCCTGCAGGATGCGGACCGGGCCGAGAGCCATGGCCGCTGGCAGGCGCTCTCCGAGGGCGAGCGCGAGGTGGTGCGGCTGGTGGTGCAGGGCCTGCTCAACAAGCAGATTGCGCACCAGCTGCAGCTGAGTGAGGTGACGGTGAAAGTGCGGCGTAGCAATGCGATGCGCAAGCTGCAGCTGAGCTCAGTGGCCGATCTGGTGCGCCTGACTGAAAAGCTGGGCGTCTAGCTGCTGGCCAGGACCCCAGTGCGGTGCGGGAGAGGAGCCGAGGCTGAAGCCAGCCTTACGCCATGATGGCGGCATGGGTGTTTCTTGGATGGCCGGTGCTATCTAATTGATAGCTTCAAAGCCATGTGCGCGATGATAAGATATGCGTTTTTGCTTGTAAATGCTGTGCCCGCGTGTAGGCGGCCTTCGGTTGCGCTGACTGCGACGGCGATTTGGTCTTAACATGCTGCACCTGCCTTTGCTGCATCGCCGCATTGTCTGCCTGCGGCTGGCCGTGGGCCGTTCGGCGCGGTTGGGCATTTATCGACAGAACTGAGAAAGATCAGCAGGCGGCGCGGCCCTTGGCATGCGCCCCCGGCTTGAGCAACACATTACATGCTGGTTCCTTTTTTGATTATGTTGCGCGAGGGCATTGAGGCCGCGCTGATCGTTGGCATCATTGCCAGTTTCCTGCGCCACACGGGCCGCGCCCGCCTGATGCCCGCCGTTTGGGCCGGGGTGTTTCTCGCGCTGGGCCTGTCGCTGTTTGTCGGCGCTGGCCTGCAGTGGATGGCGGCCGAGTTTCCGCAAAAGCAGCAGGAGCTGTTTGAAGGCCTGGTCGGTTTTATCGCCGTGGGCATGCTGACGGGCATGGTTTTCTGGATGCGCAAGGCCTCGCGCTCGATCAAGGGCGAGTTGCAGGCCTCGGTCGACAAGGCGCTCAGCACCTCGGGCAGTGCCAGCTGGGCGCTGATCGGCATGGTCTTTCTGGCCGTCGCCCGCGAAGGGGTGGAATCGGTCTTCTTCTTGCTCGCCATCTTTCAGCAAAGCTCGGGCTGGGGCGCAGCGGCTGGCGCCTTCCTCGGCGTGGCGCTGTCGGTGCTGCTGGGCATTGGACTCTACAAAGGCGGTGTGCGCATCAATCTGCGCCAGTTCTTCCGCTACACCGGCGTCTTTATCTTGGTGGTCGCGGCTGGCCTGCTGGCTGGTGCGGTGCGCCGCCTGCATGAGGCTGGTGTCTGGAACCAGCTGCAGCAAGTCGTGTTCGATAGCAGCGGTGTTTTGCCCGAGGACAGCCCGCTGGGCGTGATTCTGGGCGGCCTGCTGGGCTATATGCATGCGCCAGTCGTCGGCGAAGTGCTGGCCTGGGCGCTGTACCTGGCCGTGACCTTGGTGATGTTTTTCTGGCCGGTCAAGGTGGCGCCTGCTGTGGCCGGCGTGCCTGCCGCGCCCACCCGCGCCGCTGCACCGACCCCCGTGCCCGCTGCAGAATCTGCGCCGCGTCTGGGCCCGGTGGTGCTGGGCAGTGTGGTCGTGTTCCTGCTGGGCGCTGCTGCCTTCTGGCAGGCATCGACCGCGCCGCATGCCAGCGGCGCTGCTGCGGGTAGCGCCACCTCAGCCGATGGCGTGCCAGTGGTGACCATTGAGATCAACCAGGGCACCTGCACCCCCAATGCGGTGACGGTGCCGGCAGGCAAGGTGATCTTCCGCATCGTCAACCAATCGCAGCGCGCGCTGGAGTGGGAGATTCTGGACGGCGTGATGGTGCTCGAAGAGCGCGAGAACATTCTGCCAGGCATGACGCAGCAGCTGAGCGCTCGCCTGGTGCCAGGCAATTACGAGATGACCTGCGGCCTGCTCAACGCCGCGCGTGGCAGCCTGACGGTGACGACCTCGGACGCCTTCAAGGCCGAGGCGGCCAAGCCGCCGGTGACCGCCTTCCTGGGCGCACTGGCCGAGTACCAGGTCTATATGCTGACCGAGACGGCCAGCCTGCAAGAGATGGTCGATGCGCTGCAGCAGCGCCTGGCCCACCCGCTGGAAGCCGGCGCGATGCCGCAAGACGGCTACCCCGCCGATGCGCAGCAGCTGGCAGCGCTGGCGCGTGGCCAGTACCAAAAGCTGGCACCGCTGGCGGTGCAGTATGGTGATTTGAATGGCCGCATCGATGCGCGTGCCGCAGACTTTGCGCTGCGCGACAAGGACCCGGCCTTTGTGGGGCTGCAGCGCATTGCTGCTGGCCTGCAAGCGGGTGAGGCGGCAGACCAGCTGCTGCCGCTGGCCACCAGCTTGCAGCAGGATGTGCAACAACTGGCCCAGCGCCTGGGTGACGCGGCCTTGCAGCCCCAGTCGATTGCTGCCGCTGCGGCCAAGGCGCTGGAGCGCGCCTCGACGCTGATCCCTGGCGAGGCGACCACGCCCGAGCAGGGCCTGGCCGTGCTGCAGTTTTTCTACGGCAGCTGGGCTGCGGCCAACAAGGCCCAGCAAGTGCTGGGCCCCGTGCTGGCCAATGCCAACCCGGGCCTGAACCAGCAGCTGCAAGACAGCCTGGCCAAGCTGCGCCAGCGCATGCAAGAGCTGGGCGTGCCCGCCGATGACAGCCAGGTGGGCGACACAGCCGGCACCGCGCTGAACCCGGTGCAGTGCCAGAACCTGGCCCAGGCGCTCTACCAGGCATCGCAAAGCATGGCCAAGGTCAATGCAGCGCTGGGCTTGCAGCCCTGAACTTTCCGCCTTCTATTTCTACAAATAACACACAGAAAGCACCACATGTCTTTGTTCAAGAACAGGAACGCGTCTCAATCCGCAGCTCCGGGCAGTACCGACCCCGCCAGGCGGCGCTGGCTGGGGGAAGCCGCTGGCGTCATGGGCGCCGGCGTGCTGGCGGGCATGCCTGCACGCCAGGCGCTGGCTGCGGAAGACGCCTCGCCCGGCAATACCCAGGTGGCCGATGCGCCGCACACCAGCGTGTCGCAGCAGCGCGTGCCGTTCTACGGCAAGCACCAGGCCGGTATCGTCACGCCCCGGCCGCTGGCCGGCATGTTGGTCAGCTTTGATGTGCTGGCCAGCAACCAGGCGGAGCTCGAGCGCCTGTTCAAAACCCTGACCGAGCGCATCCACTTTCTGACCCAGGGCGGCGCGCAACCAGTGCTCGATCCCAAGCTGCCGCCGGCTGGCTCGGGCATTTTGGGCCCGGTGGTGCAGCCCGATGCACTGACGGTGACCGTCGGCGTGGGCCACAGCCTGTTTGATAGCCGCTTTGGTCTGAAGAACCAGTGCCCCAAGCGCCTGACCCCCATGCAGCAGCACCCCAATGACGCGCTGCAGGCCGCGCTCTGCCATGGCGATCTGTCGATCCAGTTCTGCGCCAACACGCCCGATACCAATATCCATGCGCTGCGCGACATCATCAAGAACCTGCCCGATCTGCTGATGGTGCGCTGGAAGCAGGAGGGCTCGGTGCCGCCGATTCCCGCCGCCGTGGGCCAGCCCGCAGAGAGCGCGCGCAACTTTCTGGGCTTCCGTGATGGCTCGGCCAACCCCCAGTCCGATGACGACGCGATGATGCGCCGCATTGTCTGGGTGCAGCCCGAGTCGGACGAACCCGCCTGGGCCGCTGGTGGCAGCTACCAGGCCGTGCGCATCATCCGCAATTTTGTCGAGCGCTGGGACCGCACGCCGCTGGGCGAGCAAGAGGCCATCATGGGCCGCGACAAGGACAGCGGTGCGCCGCTCGATGCGCGCAAGAAGACCGAGCACGACACGCCCGACTATGCGGCCGATCCCGAAGGCAAGAAGACGCCGATGGATGCGCATATCCGCCTGGCCAACCCACGCAACCATGGCAGCGAGGCCAACCTGATCCTGCGCCGCCCCTTCAACTACTCCAATGGCGTGACCAAGTCGGGCCAGCTGGAGATGGGCCTGCTGTTCATCTGCTACCAGGCCGATCTGGAAAAGGGCTTTGTCACGGTGCAAAAGCGGCTCGATGGCGAGCCGCTCGAAGAATACATCAAGCCCATTGGCGGCGGCTTTTTCTATGTGCTGCCGGGCGTGGCCGACGCCCATGACTGGCTGGGACGCGGCCTGCTGGCCGCTGCCGCCAAGGCCTGATCTCGTTTCCTAACCAGCCACTGGTGTCTGTACTGCAAGGCCTGGGCGCGTCCATCTTCATGAAGGACGCCAGCCTGGGTTGGGCATTGGGATGCTGGAAGCCAAAAATTATCAATCTAACAGTATCTAGGAGTTCTCGTATGTCCATGCGTCGCCAATTCTTGCAAGGCCTGCTGCTGGCCGGCAGTGCCAGCGTCATTCCCCTGTCCAGCTGGGCAGCAGACGGCGTGTCTGCGCTGGAGCTGGTCAAGCCGCTGGCCGAGTACAAGCTGTACGTCAACACCAACCTGCGCGAGCTGGTCAAGGGTGTGCAGGCCTTTACCGATGCGGTCAAGGCCGGCAAGGTCGAAGAAGCCAAGAAGATGTACGCCACCGTGCGTCGCCCTTATGAGCGCATCGAGCCTATCGCCGAGCTGTTTGCCGATCTGGACAAGAGCATGGACTCGCGCGCCGATGACCATGAAAAAGCCGAGAAGGACCCGGGCTTCACCGGCTTCCACCGCATCGAGTACGGCCTGTGGGTCGAGAAGAGCACCAAGGGCCTGACCCCCTTTGCCGACAAGCTGCTGGCCGACGCCAAGGAGCTGCAAAAGCGCGTGAGCGGCCTGACCTTCCCGCCTGAAAAGGTCGTGGGCGGCGCTGCGGTGCTGATGGAAGAGGTGGCTGCCACCAAGATCTCGGGTGAAGAAGAGCGCTACAGCCACACCGACCTGGACGACTTCCAGGCCAACTTCGAAGGTGCGGACAAGATTTTTGAACTGTTGCGCCCCTTGGTCGAGAAAAAGGACAAGGCCTTTGTCGAGAAGACCGCATCGAACTTCAAGACCGTGTTCGACATCCTGGCCAAGTACCGCAAGCCCGATGGCAGCTTTGAGCTGTACACCAAGCTGAATGAGGCCGACCGCAAGATCCTGGCCGGCCGCGTGAACACGCTGGCCGAAGACCTGTCCAAGCTGCGCGGCATGCTTGGCCTGAACTGATAGCGCCCTCAGCTTGCTGAACGATGGACCGCACCTGTGCAAGGGGCGGTTTTTTTAGGGCCGACGCGGTTGCTGACCAGCAGGCCCGGATTGGCCGACAATGGCGGCTGCATTTTGAACCGCTAGCGCTATGAACGACACCACCACCAGCCCCAAAGGGGGCGAGACCGACTGGGCCGCCTGGAGCCGCGAAGCCGTCGAGACCATGATGGCCCGCAATACCGAGTGGCCCCGCCAGTTTGGCCTGCACAGCGCGCCGCACTACCACTGGGATCTGCAAAGCGCCAGCCTGGTGCTGCAGGCGCCCTTGCATGAGGTGCAGGGCACCGTCTGCCTGGTGGGTACCAGCAGCGAGAGCGAAGGCAGCTTTGTGTGGAGCTGGGCCAATGCCAATATCCCCGCCCAGCATGGCCAGGCCTTGGAGGTCGTCCACGACTTTGGCCGCGAGCACCAGCTGGCCTTGCTGACCACCGCAAGCATCCCTGGCGGCCGGCCCGAGGCAACCGAGTGCCTCTGCATTGCCGCCCGGCTGCAGCGCGCCATTGGCACCTTTATCGACCAGCAAGGCGATATCACGCTGTACTTCAGCATCCTGCATCTGCAGGTGGTGCAGAACCCGGACCAGGCGCTGCAGTAAAGGTTTGCCGCCCGCAGCTTGCCGCCGGCAGCTAGCTGCCTGCCGGGCAATGCAAGCCCAGGCTGCAACCAAAGGGGTCCAGCAGCATGGCCGCTGTGGCCCCCAGGCTGGTCGTCATCGGCCCCCGGTAGAGCCGCGCGCCATGGGCCTGCAGGCGCTCGATAGCAGCGCCCAGATCAGCCACCTCCCAGTACACCGTCGTGCCGCCCACCCCGCCCGGGCATTTGCCATCGGCGGGATGAAAGCCGATCAACAGGCCCGGGCCCTGCACAAAGGCATAGTGCGCGTTCTCGTGCTGCACCTCCGTGCCCAAGAGCTGGGCATACCAGGCGGCTGCGGCATCGATATCGGCGACAAACAGCACGACGGAGTCCAGTTTTTTGAACAAGGCTATTCTTTGCTTTGAGGGGGAGGTGGTGGGCTGCGCGATTGTGGCATGGCGCAGCGGGGCGTGAGCTTCGGTGCAGTACATCCGCGGTGTTTGCTTCATACAAACACTCATTCAGCCTAAGGCAGATATTGTGTTGCATTGACCGGTTGAATTCACAACCCGTTGCAGCGGGCCGCTTCACAAAGCTGAACTACAGCAGCGCAGCGATTGCCGTCCTCGCTTTCGTCATCCGAGCCCGAATGATTCAAAATGAATCCGATCCATCAAATGCCGGGGCCAAACACCTAGGGCAGCGGTGGCGATCCAAGGTTTCATAGTAGCAACTCCGTGCGAAAAGACAGTCTCAAAAGCGTAGAGCAGTCTGAATCTGCCTTTTGTTGGAGGAGTTCGATCCATCTGCGGTCTCAATCCATTTTGACTTGTGCGGCTTTCACCGCCGCCTGCATGCGCAGCTTTTCGCTCGCCATAAAACGGGTCGCCACATCCGTCGGGGTGAGCTGGATCTCGTAGCCCTGGGCTATTAGCGCTTCGCGGGCTTCTGGGGAGGCAATGCCTTGCACAAAGCCTTGGTAGAGGCGATCTATTTCTGTCTTGGGTACACCCGCTGGGGCAATGGCGGCGATCCAGCCGTCCAGCTCGTACTGCGGCAGGCCTTGTTCGGCAATGGTGGGCACATCGGGCAGGCTGGCGCTGCGTTTGGCGCTGGTGATGCCAATGGCGCGCAGGTTCCCGGCCTTGATGTGGGCCATGGCGGGTGCGACCGCCACCACCCCCAGCTGCACCTGGCCGCTGAGCAAGTCATTCATCAGCTGGCCCATGCCCTTGTAGGGGATGTGGGGCACATCGATCTGTGCCTGCTCGACAAACATGGCAGCGCCCAAATGCAGGATGGTGCCATTGCCCGATGAGCCGTAATTGAGGGTGCCGGGATGGGCCTTGGCGTGGGCAATCAGCTCCTGCACAGTACGTGCAGGCACCTTGGGGTTGGCCACCAGCACAAAGGGCGTGGTGCCGATGATGGTGATGGGCGCGATGTCCTTGATCGAATCAAAGGGAATGTTTTTGTACAGGCTGGGGTTGACGACGTGGTTGTTGCTGACGATGCCAATGGTGTCCCCATCTTTGGACGCCCGCACAATCTGCGCCGTGCCGGTGATGCCGCCTGCGCCAGGCAGGTTCTCAATCACCAGGGTCTGGCCCAGGGCTTTGCTGATGGGCGTGCTTATGGCGCGAATGGCGCCGTCGGCCCCCGAGCCCGCCGATAGCGGCAAGATGACGCGCAGCGCTTTGTCGTGCCCTGCCGGCTTGGTTTGCGCCAGCGCGGGCAAGGCGCCACTAGTGAGGCTGGCCAGCGCCATGGCCAGTACGGTGCGGCGGGTGTATGGGCGGGTGGGGTGCATGTTTGTCTCCTGATTGCGGCTTTTCGCCTGTCTATAAAGGATTTTATGCTCTTATATTAGTAGCATCATGCAGCTGCCTGGGCGGCCTGCATGGCGCTGATCTGCGCGGCGTCGTAGCCCAGGCTGGCCAGCAACTCGGCGGTGTGCTCGCCCAGACGCGGCGGGTTTTGGCGTACGGTCAGGCGCTCGCCCGCCATGCGCAGCGGCAGCAAGGTGGTCTGTGCGGTTTGGCCGGCGCGTTCGCCGTCGGTCAGTGTTACCTCGGCCAAACCGCCGGTGGCCTGCAGGTGCGGGTCGTCCAGCAGTTGTTCTGGCTTACTGATGGGGGCGTAGGGCAGGCCGTTGTCTTCAAAGATTTTGGCGACCTGTGCGACATCCATGCGTGCCAGGCGCGCGCGCAGATCGGCGAGCAGGGCCGGGCGCTCGTGTACGCGTTCGTTGTTGGTGGTGTAGTGCGGGTTGGCCAGCAGATCGGCCCAGCCAAAGGCCTGGCACAGGGTGCGCCACTGGGCATCGCTCACGGCGGCCAAAAAGATCTGCTCGCCGTCTTGGACGGTGAACACGTCGTACACCGACCAGGCCGAGATACGGTTGGGCATGGGCTCGGCCGCCTCGCCCGTCACGGCGTACTGCATCATGTGCTGGCCGACGAGGAAGACGTTGTTCTCGAACAGCGCCGAGTCAATCTCTTGCCCCTTGCCGGTTTGGGCGCGCTGCATCAGCGCTGCCATGGCGCCGATCGCGCCAAACATGCCGCCCATGATGTCGTTCACGCTGGTGCCCGCGCGCAGCGGGTCGCCGGGGCGGCCTGTCATGTAGGCCAGGCCCCCCATCATCTGCACGACCTCGTCCAGCGCTGTGCGGTGCTCGTACGGCCCGGGCAAAAAGCCGGTGTGGTTCACATAGATCAGGCGCTCGTTCAGCTTGGACAGCGCGGCATAGTCCAGGCCGTACTTGGTCATCACGCCGGGCTTGAAGTTTTGCGCCACTACATCGGCCGTGCTGGCCAGGCGTATGGCAGCTTCCAGTCCCTGGGGCTGGCGCAGGTCCAGCGCAATGCTTTTTTTGTTGCGATTGAACATGGGGAAAAAGCCGGCGCCCGCACCCAGCAAGTAACGCGTGCGGTCACCCTCGACAGGTTCAACCTTGATGACTTCGGCCCCCAGGTCGGCTAGCACCATGCCGCAGGTGGGGCCCATGACCATGTGGGTGAATTCGACCACGCGGATACCGGCGAGTGGGAGCGATGGAGAGGGAGATGGAGTACTCATATTTTAATAGCTACTAGCGCGCATGGGGTGAGCGTCAGCGGTTGATTTGGTCTAAAACTTAAGGGCAAATGGCGGTAGAGGCCTGGGGTGCTGCAATCACCCCCGCTTGCCACAGGCTGCCGTGCAGCCGCTCGTTGGGCAGCCAGGCGTGCATGCGTTGGCGCAGCTGCAAAAGGGCGGGAACATCCAGACCCGAATCAATGCCCATGCGCTGCAGCATATAGGCTAGGTCTTCGGTGGTCACATTGCCACTGGCACCCGGTGCATGCGGGCAGCCGCCAATGCCGCCCAGGCAGGCGTCAAAGTGGGTGATGCCGGTTTGCCAGGCCGCATAGGCGTTGGCCAGACCCATGCCGCGGGTGTCGTGAAAATGGGCGGTGCGCAGCCGGTCGCCCACCAGCTTCCGGGCTTTTTCAAACAAACGGCGCACGCTGTCGGGGTCGGCATAGCCCACGGTATCGGCCAGGCTCACATGGTCGGCGCCTGCGTCCAGCAAGGCCTGCATCAGGCGCAGCACCTCGCTTTCGGCCACATCGCCTTGCAGCGTGCAGCCAAAGGCCGTACCCACGCCGCCTTCAATGTGGGCGCGGCTGCCCGCTGCGTCGCGCACTGCGCGGATGCGGGCGACTTCCGCCACGACATCGTCAGGTGTTTTGCGCAGGTTGGCCAGGCTGTGCGCATGGCTGGCCGACAACGGCACGACCATGGACTGCGCGCCCGCTGCCAAGGCGCGCTCGGCGCCTTTGAGGTTGGGTACCAGGACAGAGGCGAGCAAGCCGGGTTTGCTGCAGGCATGGGCGAGAACGGCTTCGGTATCGGCCAGCTGGGGCAGCAGGTGCGCGGGCACCATCGATCCCACCTCCATCTCCCGCATACCGGCGTCGTAGGCGGCGTCAATCCAGGCGCATTTGTCGGCTGTGCTGACGATGCTGGCCAGGCTTTGCAGGCCATCGCGCAGGCCAACTTCGCGAATGCTGGCGCGCCGTGTAGCAAGGGTTGAGGTGGCGGTCATCGTGTCTCCTGGCTTTTGTCGTTGGCTCTGATTTTAGATTTTCCAAAGCATCAGCAATAATCCAATGCGGAAGCGGTTTCGTTCCAAAAAGGAAAATCATGTATGACCTGAGTCTGCTGAACCTGCGGCTGTTTGTGCAGGTATGCGAGCAGCGCAGCATTGCCCGTGTGGCGCAGGCCGAGGCGCTGGTGGCATCTGCCATCAGCAAGCGCCTGGCGCAGCTTGAGCACCAGATGGGCGCGCCCTTGTTCATCCGCGAACGGCGCGGCCTGCGCCCCACGGCGGCGGGTGAGACTTTGCTAGAGCATGCGCGCACCATGCTGGCCGCCGCCAACCACATGCAGCAAGAAATGGCGGCCTATAGCAAGGGCGTACAGGGGCAGGTACGGGTATTGGTCACGGCGTCGGTGATGGCCGAATCCTTGGCCGACCATGTCGCAAGTTTTTTGCAGCAACCCGCGCACACCAGTATCCGTGTGACTTTGGAGGAGTGCGTGAGCCCGGATGTGGTGCGCGGCGTGCGCGAAGGGCGTGCGGCCATGGGGATTTGCTGGGACGCAGCCGATTTGAGCGGCCTGCAGACCCAGCCCTATAGCAGCGACCACCTGGCCATTGCGGCCCACAAAAGCCACCCCATCGCACGCATGGCGCAAAGCGCAGCGGTGCACTTCTCTGACGTACTGGACTACGAACATGTTAGCATGCCGGCGTTGAGCGCAGTGCAAATTTTGCTCACCCGCGCCGCCGCACAAGAAGGAAAGGCGCTGCGCCACCGCGTGCACGTCTCCAACTTTGATGCCGCGCTGCGCGTGGTCCAGGCCAATCTGGCGATCAGCGTGGTGCCGCGCGAAGTGGCACTGAGCTTTGCCGCCAACACGGATGTTCGGGTGATTCCGCTGGCGGACAGCTGGGCGAAGCGGCAGTTTGCGATCAGCTACCGGGACGCGGCCTTGCTGTCGTCGGCGGCCAAGGCTTTGTTGAACCATTTGGCGGCGCAGTAGCCGCAGGCCTTGCAGGGCAAGGCGACGGGCGAGACCTTCAATAGGGCGGGCAAGACCGATATTCTCCTGCGCGAGGGCGACCGCAACGTCTTCATCGCAGAGTGCAAGTTCTGAATGGGGCCGAAAGCCTTCGGTGAGGCCATTGACCAGCGGCTTGGCTACACCACGTGGCGCGATAGGAAAACCGCGATCCTCGTTTTCAATCGTGGCACTGAGACCTCAACCGTTCTCACCGGCATCGACACTGTTGCCAAGGCGCACGGCAACTTCAAACGCGCCGTGGCGTGACCGCACGAGAGCGGCTTCCGATACGTCTTTCATAGCAGCGGCGACAAGAACCGCGAGTTGGTCCTGACAGTGCTCGTGTTTCACGTGCCGACATTGCGAAAAACGGTGATGCCTTACGGAAAAGCGTATGGCAATGGCGATTGGCAGGTTTCGACGTCAGCGGCTGTTCGATGCCGCATTCTGACCGGCAGCAATCAGCCTGAAGTCGTCTATCGGAGCTGCCTTGCGGCTGTCCTCTACCGGCCGATAGCCGCCATCCTAGTTTCGAATGGACCAGGCGCATCAGCAGTCTCACGGGCCGGCGACAGGCTGGAAGCCGCCCCTGCACACCCTCGGGCTGAGCTCAAAACGCTCCGAGTTCAAACTTCAGTGAGAAAAATTCAAAACCCATGGAGAACCGACAAAAACTTGCAAGGTCGATAGAAATCACAACAAGCGCTTGACCTTAGCGGGGGTAATGGTTCTTTGCAGAGCTAATGGCACAGATTCATTTCATGTAACTACAATAGTTGCATGAAGCATAACAGCCAGTTTTCAGATGTTCTCCATGTGCTGCTGCACCTGGCCGAGGCGCAGACGCCGCTGACCTCCGAGGTCCTGGCGCAGACCATGGACACCAACCCAGTGGTGCTGCGGCGCTTGATGGCCGGCTTGCGCGAGGCGGGCATGGTCTCGTCCGGCAAGGGCCATGGGGGCGGCTGGCTGATTGCGCCCAGCTGGGGCGAGACGACGCTGCGCGATATCCACCAGGCGCTGGGCGCACCGGCGCTGGTGTCGCTGGGCTTTCGCGAGGACCACCCCGAGTGCCTGGTCGCACAGGTCGTGAACAGCTCGCTGCGCAGCGCGATGCAGGAGGCCGAGGCCTCGCTCCTGGCCCAGCTGGGCGGCATCACCCTGGCGCAGCTGTCTGCCCAGATCGGCGCTTCGCTGCGTGCGCACCGGCTGGCCAAAACATCCACCCCCCACCGTATAGAGGACCACCATGGACATGCACACTGATTTCGCCATCGTCGGCGGCAGCTATGCCGGTATGTCGGCTGCGTTGCAGCTGGCACGGGCGCGCCGCCAGGTCACCGTCGTCGATGCGGGCCTGCGCCGCAACCGTTTTGTGGACGAGGCCGGCAGCAGCTCGCACGGCTTTTTGTCGCGCGACGGCATGGCGCCTGCCCAGCTGTGGCAAGAGGCGCGTGCGCAATTGCTACAGTACCCAACCGTGCGCTGGATTAAAGGTGAGGCCCGGCAAGCCCGGGTGCTTCCCAGCGGCGAGCTGGCCTTGGAGGTGGGGGGCCAGTTGCTGGTGGCGCGCCGCCTGGTGCTGGCCACCGGTGTGCGCGATGAACTGCCCGCCGTGCCGGGCCTGGCCGAGCGCTGGGGCCGCAGCGTGTTCCATTGCCCGTACTGCCATGGCTATGAGGTGGGCGGCGGCGCGATTGGTGTGATTGCCGCGTCACCACTGGCCCAGCACCATGCACTGATGCTGCCCGATTGGGGCCCGACCACCTTGTTCCTCAACGGGCTCTACGAGCCGACGGAGGCGGATCTGGTCGGGTTTGCCCGGCGCGGCACCCAGATCGAGGCCACGCCGGTGCTGCGCATCGATGGCTGGGCGGATGTGGTGCTGGCCGATGGCCGGACCTTGTCTATGCAAGGCCTGTTCACGCAGCCCCGCACCACGCCCGCGAGCCCCGTGGCCCAGCAGCTCGGATGCGTGCTGGCCGATGGCCCGATGGGCCCCTATGTGCAGGTCGATGCAATGCAGCAGACCAGCGTAGCCAATGTGTTTGCCTGCGGCGATGCTGCGCGTGCAGCGGGCAGCATTGCGCTGTCGGTGGCCGATGGGGCGATGGCCGGGGTGGCGGCGCACCGCGCATCGATGCTCTGAGCCAAGGGCCGGATGCAGAAAACGCCCCTGGCGGGCGTTTCTTCCTGGGCGGCTTGCAGCTGCTCGGCGATCAGCTGGGCTTCCAGCTCTTGGGCACGCGGGGCCGCTCGATCTTGGCCAGCTCGCAGACCACATCGGCCATGCCGGAAAAATCGATACCGCCAAACGCGCTGGCACGCGCCAGGCTAAAGGACTCATGCACGGCAGCGGCCACGGGCATAGGCACACGGGCCGCGTGCGCGGCGCTGATGACCAGTGACAAATCCTTGTGCGCCAGATCGATGGTAAAGCCCGGCGAAGTATCGCCAGCCAGCACCTTGTTGGGAAAGTTCATGCGCAGCTGGCCATTGTTGGCCGAGGTACCCAAGAGCACCTGCAGGGTTTTGCTGATGTCGAGCCCAAAGCGCTGCGACAGGGCCAGCGCCTCGGCATTGACCTGGCACAAGGTGATGGCCACATAGTTGTTGACCAGCTTGGTGCGCCCGCCTGTGCCCACCGGGCCGCAGTGGTAGGTAGTGGTGCCCATCGCATCGAGCAGCGGTTTGACCTTGGCGAAATCGGCCTCGCTCGCGCCCACCATGAACAGGCTCTCGCCCCGGTCGGCATGCTCGGCCAGGCGCCCCACTGGGGCGTCGACCACGGTTATCTGGCGGCCGGCGGCCGCTTTGCTGAGCCGGTCGGTGGCGAGCGGGTCAATGGTGCTCATGTCCAGCAAGATGGTGCCGGGCAGCGCGTTGGCAAAGATGCCATCAGCGCCCTGGGCGATCTGCTCGACCTCGACCGAGGACGGCAGCATGGTGATGACCACCGAGCAGCGGCGTGCAATGTCGGGCACGCTCGCGGCCTCGGCGCCCAGCGCGACCAGTGCCTCCACGGCCTGGGGGTTGAGGTCGGCCACCAACAGGCTGAAGCCTTTTTTCTGCAGATTGGCGGCCATCGAGCGGCCCATGCGCCCCAGGCCGATAAAACCGATGCTGTCTGTCATGGTGAGGGTCTCCTGCGAAAAGTTCTAAGTGGTATGGGAATGGAAAGAGGGCTCAGTACGCGATGTAGGCCGTCTTGATGCTGGTGTAGAAATCGACTGCATAGCGCCCTTGCTCGCGCGGGCCGTAGCTGGAGGCGCGGGTGCCGCCAAAGGGCACGTGGTAGTCGAGCCCGGCGGTGGGCAGGTTGACCATGGCCAGCCCGCTGCGCACATGCAGGCGGAAGTGGTTGGCAGCGCGCAACGAGGTGGTACAGATGCCGGCCGACAGGCCGTAGCGCGTGTCGTTGGCGGTGGCCAGTGCCTCGTCGTAGTCGGCGACCTTGATGACGCTGGCGACCGGGCCAAAAATCTCTTCCTGGTTGATGCGCATGGCGTTGTGGGTTGCGGTGAGCAGGGCAGGCCGCACAAAGTAGCCCGGGGTCGCCGCCTGCACTGGCGTGCCGCCTTCGACCAGCTCGGCGCCTTCGCGCCTGCCCAGGTCCAGGTAGTGCTGGATCTTGTCGAACTGCGACTGGTTGATGACCGGCCCGATCTGCGTGGTCTTGTCCAGGCTGTTGCCGACGACCATGGCACGCATGCGCGCCGTCAGCGCCTCGACAAAGCGGTCATGCACCCGCTCGGTGACGATGAGGCGGCTCGACGCCGTGCAGCGCTGGCCGGCCGAGTAGAAGGCGCCGTTGAGTGCGCATTCCACGGCCACATCCAGGTCGGCGTCATCGAGCACCACCAGCGGGTTCTTGCCACCCATCTCCAGCTGCAGCCGGATCATCTCGCCGATGGCGGTCTGCGCAATGCTCTGGCCCACATGCACGCTGCCGGTAAACGACACCGCATCGACGCCGCTCAGCAGCCCCTGCGCCGCATGCTTGCCGCTGCCGTTGACCAGGTTGGCCACGCCCGGCAGCAGGCCTTGCTCATCGAGAATGCGAAAGAGCGCATGGGCCACGCCGGGCGTGTATTCCGAGGGCTTGAGCACCACGGTGTTGCCAAAGGCCAGCGCCGGGGCAATCTTCCAGGCGGGGATGGCGATCGGAAAGTTCCAGGGCGTAATCAGGCTCACGACGCCCAGCGCATGGCGGCTGATCTGCACGCCGATGTCCGGCCGCACCGAAGGCAGGCTCTCGCCGCCATAGCGCAGGCATTCGCCAGCAAAGAACTGGAAGATCTGCGCGGCGCGCACCACCTCTCCCAGGCCTTCGGCCAAGGTTTTGCCCGCTTCGCGCGAGACCAGCAGGCCCAGGCTTTCCTTTTGCGCCATCATCTGGTTGGCCACGCGCTGCAAAAAGTCCGAGCGCATCTGCGTGGTGGTGTGCTGCCAGCGTCCAAAGGCGGCGCGCGCTGCGGCCACGGCCTGCTGCATCTGCTGGGCATCGGCGGCCGCATACTCGCCCACCAGTTCGCGGGTGTCAGAGGGGTTCCAGCTTTGGATCGTGCTGGCGCCGGCCAGCCACTGGCCATTGATCAGGTTCTCGTTCATGTCTCACTCTCAAGGCAATAGGTGGCGCTGCGCGCATGGTGGGCGCGCAGCGCAGTCAGTCGGAAAGCGCGAGCCGGGCTTCAGGCCGCAGGCTTGAGTAGCGGGCAGGCACCTTCCTTGGACGGTGCATAGGCCTTGTCGCCCGGGATGGTGCTGACCACCTTGTAGTAGTCCCAGGGCTTGGTCGATTCGGCCGGCTTTTTCACCTGCATCAGGTACATGTCATGCACCATGGCGCCATCGGCTCGGATGTAGCCCTTGGCAAACATGTCATCGATGGGCAGCGACTTGAGCGCGGCCATCACCTGGTCGGGCTCGGTGCTGCCTGCCTTTTGCACTGCCTTCAGGTAAGTGGTGGTGGCCGAGTAGTCACCCGCCTGGAAGGTGGTGGGCATCTTCTTGTTCTTGTCGTAGAAGCGCTGGGAGAATGCGCGCGAGGCATCGCTCATGTCCCAGTACCAGCCCTCGGTCAGGTACATGCCGCCGGTGGTGCCTAGGCCCAGGCTGTGGATATCGGTGATGAAGGCCATCAGCGCGGCCACGTTCATCTTCTTGTCAATGCCAAACTCTTTGGCGGTTTTGATGGCGTTGATTGTGTCGCCGCCGCCATTGGCCAGGCCCATCACCTTGGCGCCCGAGCTTTGCGCCTTCATCACATAGGACGAGAAATCGGAGGTGCTGAGCGGATGGCGGATCGCGCCCACCACATTGCCGCCGGTTTGCTTGACCACATTGATCGCGGCCTGCTCCATCGAGTGGCCAAAGGCGTAGTCCGACGTGAGGAAGTACCAGTCCTTGTAGCCCTGGCCCACCAGCGCGGCGGCAGTGCCGCGTGCCTGCGCTGAGGTGGAGTAGGTGTAGCGCACCATATAGGGCTGGCAGGCCTCTTCGGTCAGCGAATCGGCACCGGCGCCGGCGCTGATGAACACCTTTTTCTTGTCCTTGGACAGGTTGCTGATTGCCAGCGACACGGCCGAGTTCGACCCTCCGATGATCAGGTCGACATTGTCGTTATCCCACCATTGGCGCGCCTTCGATGCGGCGATGTCGGCCTTGTTCTGGTGGTCGGCCGAGATGATCTCGATCTTGCGCCCCAGCACCTCGCCGCCAAAATCGGCCACGGCCATGCGGATCGCGTCCAGGCCACCGGGCCCATCAAAGTCCGAGTACAGGCCCGACATGTCGGTGATGAAGGCGATCTTGACCTTGTCGGGCGCGGCCTGCGCGCCGGTGGCGAGCAGGGCGGCCGTAGCCAGTGCCGCGGCAGTCAGGGGGCCGTGTGCTTTTCTCATGGTTTGTCTCCTGGAGTTTTTAAACGAAAGGCCTGCGGTGCTCTGTGTCACCTGCTAGGCGCGGGAACTAACGCAGTACAAAGGGGTTGCTCGTGGTCGCTCCGCTATTGATCCAGACCGACTTGGTCTGCAGGTATTCGTAGATCGCGCTCTGGCCGTTTTCGCGGCCCAGGCCCGAGTCCTTGTAGCCGCCAAAGGGCGCCATAAAGCTGACGGCGCGGTAGGTGTTGATCCAGACGGTGCCCGCCTGCAGGCGCTCGGACATGCGCAGCGCGCGCCCGATATCGCTAGTCCAGACGGCAGCGGCCAGGCCAAAGCGCACATCGTTGGCAATGCGCAGCGCATCGGCCTCGTCGTCAAAGGGGATCACCGACAGCACCGGGCCAAACACCTCTTCCTGCGCAATGCGCATGCCGTTGTGCACGCCGGTGAGGATGGTAGGCTCAATGAACCAGCCCTTGCCGCATTCGGCGCGGCTGGCTTTCGCACCTCCCAACACCACCCGGGCACCCTCGGCCTTGGCGATGTCGATATAGGACAGCACTTTCTCGTACTGGGGCGGGGTGGTGACCGGGCCGACCTGGGTCTCCAGGCTCATCGGGTCGCCCATGCGGGCGGTGGCGGCAAAAGCCACCAGGCGCTCGACAAAGGCATCGTGGATGCTGCGCTGTACCAAAAGCCGCGATCCGGCGATACAGGTTTGCCCCGTGGCGGCAAAGATGCCCGAGATAGCACCATACATGGCCTGCTCCAGATCGGCATCGGCAAACACGATGTTGGGCGATTTGCCGCCCAGCTCCATGGAGGCATGCTTGAGCTGGCCGGCGGCCGCCTGGTTGATCGCGCGGCCGGTCACATCGGAGCCGGTGAAGCTGACCTTGGCGACCAGCGGGTGCGCCACCAGGGCGCTGCCCACCTGCGCGCCATAGCCGGTGACCACGTTGAACACGCCGGGCGGAAAGCCAGCTTCATTGAACAGCTCGGCAAACTCCAGGGTCGAGGCCGAGGTGAACTCGGACGGCTTGACCACCACCGTGCAGCCGGCTGCCAGCGCCGGCGCAATCTTCCAGGCCAGCAGAAACAGCGGGGAGTTCCAGGGCGTGATGGCAGCCACTACGCCCAGCGGCTCATGGCGGGTAAAGGCGAAATAGCCTTTCTTGTCCAGCGGCAAGGTGGCCCCTTGCACCTTGTCGGCCAGGCCGGCGTAGTAGTGGAACCACTGCGGGATGTACTGAAGCTGGCCGCGCATCTCGGCGAACAGCTTGCCGTTGTCCATCACTTCGGTGCGGGCGAGCTTCTCGGCATCGCGCTCGATCAAGGTGGCGAGCTTGCGCAGCAATGCGCCGCGTTCGGTCGCGCTCAGCTGCGGCCAGGCGCCGCTGCTAAAGGCTTGGTGCGCCGCCTGCACGGCCGCATCGACATCGGCGGCGCTGCCATCGGGTATTTCAGCCCAGGCCTCGCCCGTGTAGGGGTTGAGGCTGGCAATCCATTGGCCGCTGGCGGGGGGCTGGGCCAGGCCGGCAATCTGAAGGGAGTAGCGTTTCATGGCAAAGGGCATTCGATGGCTGAGGGCAGCTCTGGGTGGTGCTGGCTAGTGCTGAAGAGAGCTGGATAGAGCTGAGAAGGGATGCCGGGCGGCATCCCTGCTATGGCTAGAACGGCTGCAGGCCCAGCGCGCTGCGAAAGCGGTTCTTGATGAAGGGGCCATCGCGCGGCGGCAGCGCGCGGGGCGGCTCATCGGCATGGATCAACGCCTGCACAAAGGTGGTGGCCTTGCGGGCGTTGATATGCGCGGCCAGCGCATCGGCTTCGTCCAAGGTGCGCAGCTGCTGCACCTGGGCAATGCCAAAGCCGCGCGCCACGGCCACCAGGTCGGTGCCCAGGCTGCTATGGCTCTTTTGCATGCCAGTCTCGCCGTAGTGGCCGTTGTCCAGCACGACGATGCTGAGGTTGGCGGGCGACTTGGCGGCAATCGTGGCCAGGCTGCCAATGCCCATCATCTGCTCGCCGTCGCCGGTGATGACCACTACCGGGCGCGTGGGCTGGGCCAGCGCAATGCCCAGGGCCACCGACGAGGCGCCGCCCATCGCACCCCAGAGGTAGTAGTTGTGGTCACGGTCGCCGGCGGCAAACACATCGTAGGAGGCCGAGCCCAGGCCGGTGACGACCAGCGCCTCGGGGGTTTTGGCCAGCAGGCGCGCGACAAACAGGCGGCGGTCCATGGCGGCGGAATTCTCGCGGGTCTGCATTACTTTCTCTCCCATTTCTTGCGGCCGATCACGTCCTGGCCAATCAGCACGGCGATGCGGGCGCCGGCCATGAAGGCGCCATCGAGCGCTGCGCTGACGACCTCCTGCGCATCTTCGGGGCGGCGCACGCGCATCACATGGATGCCCATCAGCTCCATCGCCGCCTGCGTGGCCCGGCCCATCGGCGCTTGCCAGGGGTTGAACTCGGCGTACTCACCGCGCATTGTGACGATGGTGACAAAAGGGATGTCGGCGGCGCTGAGCAGCGAGAACATGTTGATGCAGTTGCCGACACCGCTGCTTTGCATCAGCAGCACCGCGCGCTGGCCGCCCAGCCAGGCGCCAGCGGCCACGGCCACGCCTTCTTCTTCGGTGGTCAGCGCCACATCGGTGATCTCGGGATCGGCGATCGCGCTTTTGATGACATAGGCGTGGCCGGCATCGGGCACATAGGCCACTTGCTGCACGCCGGCATCCTTGATGGCCTGAAAAATGTCTTTTTGCCAGGGAGGTGGGTTGGGATTGGCGTTCATCTGCTTTCCGTTTTGTGAACCAGTGAAGGCATCATAAAATGTGATGATGTGATTTGAATAATCACCATTTTTGATATAACTATCACGCAATCTGATCGAGGCTGCAGCATGGATTTCAAGCAACTCAAGGCCTTTTTGACCGTCGCCGACACCGGCAGCGTGACCCGCGCATCGGAGCTGCTGCATGTGGTGCAGCCGGCGGTGTCGCGCCAGCTGAAGCTGCTGGAGGAAGACCTGGGCTGCGCGCTGTTTGAGCGCGAGCGCCATGGCATGGTGCTGACCGAGCAGGGCCAGGAGCTGGCGAGCTACGCACGCCGCGCGTTTGGCGAGCTGGAAAAAGCGCGGCTGCAACTGGCGGGCACGCAAGACGAGGTGACGGGTCTCGTCACCATTGGCCTCTTGCCCAGCACCTGCGATGTGGTCTCCAGCGCGCTGGTCGCCGCGCTGGCCAGCCGCTACCCGGGCATCAAGCTGCGCCTGACGGTCGCCTACGCCGGCACGCTCAGGCCCTGGCTGGTGAGCGGCCAGGTCGATGTGGCCTTGCTGTATGCAGCTGAGAAACACCCCGATCTGGTGCTGGAGCCGCTCATCGAAGAGGAGTTGTGGGGCCTGGGCCCCAAGGGCTGCGGCATGGCTGGTGCCACGGCCGTGCGCATGGCCGATATGGCGGGCCGGGCGCTGGTGCTGCCCAGCAACCCGCATGGCATCCGGCTGCTGGTCGAGCATGCCTGCGCGCTGGAGAACCTGCAGCTCAACATCTGCGTGGAGACCGATGCGCTGCCGGTGCAGCGCAGCGTGGTGATCGATGGCCTGGGCTACACCATCTTGCCCCCGATTGCGGTGGTCAGCGACCTGGCAGCCGGCAGGTTGGAGGGCGCGCCGTTGACCGAGCCCGAGCTCAAGCGGGTGATTGCGCTGGCCTATGCCGCCAACCGCAGCATGACCAAGCCGGTACGCGCCACCTTGGCCGTGCTGCGCGAGATTCTGGCGGCGGCCGTTGCCTCGGGCGGCTGGCCCAGCGGCAAATGGCTGGCCGCAGCAGCAGCCAAGGCCAGCCCGCCATAAAAATGCCCGCCCATCCCTGCGGCAGGGATGGGCGGGCGGCTTTTTATGGCGGCGGCTTACTTCAGGTCAAAGCGGTCCAGCTCCATCACCTTGGTCCAGGCGGCGACAAAATCCTTGACCATTTTTTCCTTGGCACCGGTCTGGGCATAGACTTCGGCCACGGCGCGCAGGATCGCATTGGAGCCAAAGACCAGATCGACGCGGCTGGCCGTCCAGCGCTGGGCACCGCTCTTGCGGTCCACGCCGACAAAGCTGCCGTCGTCCTGGGCCTTCCATTGCGTGCCCATGTCCAGCAGGTGCACAAAGAAGTCATTGCTCAAGGTGCCGGGCTTGGCCGTCAGCACGCCTTGCGGGTTGCCAGCGGTGTTGATGTTGATGGCGCGCAGGCCGCCGACCAGTACGGTCAGCTCCGGCGCGGTCAAGGTCAGCAGCTGGGCCTTGTCGATCAGCAGTGCCTCGGCCGGCGCGGCAAAGCGGCCCTGCAGGTGGTTGCGAAAACCATCGGCCTTGGGCTCGAGGTACTGGAAGGATGCGGCATCGGTCTGCTCGGCCGTTGCATCGCTGCGGCCGGGGTGGAAGGGCACGGTGGTGGGCACACCGGCATCGGCAGCGGCCTTCTCCACACCGGCATTGCCGGCCAGCACGATCAGGTCGGCCAGCGAGATACGCTTGTCACCATCAGCGGCCTTGTTGAAGCTGCGCTGAATGCCTTCGAGCACGCCCAGTACCTTGGCCAGTTGCTCGGGTTGGTTCACTTCCCAGTCCTTTTGCGGAGCCAGGCGGATGCGGGCGCCATTGGCGCCGCCGCGCATGTCCGAGCCGCGGTAGGTCGAGGCCGAAGCCCACGCAGTGCCCACCAGCTCCTGCACGCTCAAGCCCGATGCCAGGACCTGCGCCTTGAGGCTGGCCACATCATCGGTATTGACCAGCGGATGGCTGACGGCCGGGATCGGGTCTTGCCAGACCAGCTCTTCGCGGGGCACTTCGGGGCCCAGGTAGCGGCTGCGCGGGCCCATGTCGCGGTGGGTGAGTTTGAACCAGGCGCGGGCAAAAGCTTCGGCAAAGGCCTGGGGATTTTCCAGAAAGCGGCGCGAGATCTTTTCGTAAGCCGGGTCCTGGCGCAGCGACAGATCGGTGGTCAGCATGGTGGGCTTTTTGTGGGGGCCGCCATGCGCGTCGGGGATGACGTCGGGGGCATCCTTGGCCACCCATTGGATCGCACCGGCGGGGCTTTTCTCTTGCACCCATTCGTACTTGAACAGGTTCTCGAAGAAGAAATTGCTCCACTGCGCGGGGGTCTGCGTCCAGGTCACTTCAAGGCCGGAGGTGATCGCATCGCGCCCCGAGCCCGAGCCAAAGCTGCTGGTCCAGCCCAGGCCCTGGGCTTCGATGCCATCGGCCTCGGGCTCGGCGCCCACATGGCTCGCCTCCGCAGCGCCATGGGTCTTGCCAAAGGTGTGGCCGCCAGCGATCAGCGCGACAGTCTCTTCGTCGTCCATGGCCATGCGGGCAAAGGTCTCGCGGATGTCGCGCGCCGCCGAGATCGGGTCGCCATTGCCATCGGGGCCTTCGGGGTTCACATAGATCAGGCCCATCTGCACGGCAGCGAGGGGGTTTTCCAGGTCACGCTCACCGCTGTAACGGCTGTTGGCCTTGTCGCTGGTGGCCAGCCATTCCTTCTCGGCGCCCCAGTACACATCCTGGTCAGGCATCCAGGTGTCGACGCGGCCACCGGCAAAACCAAAGGTGCGAAAGCCCATGGTCTCCAGCGCGACGTTGCCGCACAGGATCATCAGATCGCCCCAGGACAACTGGTTGCCGTATTTTTGCTTGATGGGCCACAGCAGGCGGCGCGACTTGTCGATATTGACGTTGTCCGGCCAGCTGTTGAGCGGCGCAAAGCGCTGCTGCGCACGGCCTGCGCCGCCCCGGCCATCCTGCACGCGGTAGGTGCCAGCGGCATGCCAGGCCATGCGGATGAACTGCGGGCCATAGTGGCCAAAGTCGGCCGGCCACCAGTCTTGCGAGTCGGTCATCAGCGCGCGCAGGTCGCGCTTGACGGCCTCGTAATCGAGCTTCTTGAATTCGTCGGCGTAGTTAAAGTCTGCGCCCAAAGGGTTGTTGGCCGGGTGGTGCTGGCTGAGCAGGTCCACACGCAGCTGGTTGGGCCACCAGCTTTGGCTGGTCGTCCCATTGCCTTGGGCTGCCGTTTCGCTGTTGCGTGCAGTGGCGCTGTGGAAGGGGCACTTGGATTCTGTGGTCATGGGGGGTTCTCCGGTTCAAGCTGACGGGACGCCAGATACCGCGGGGGTATCCGATGAAAGGAAATTCCGATGAATATACCGGATTCCATGTTTTTTGATTATGAACGCCTTGGTGCTGCCCCACACGCTTGCGCTGATTGAATATCCGCAACGCGGTGATTGAGAAAAATCACAGGCGCCGCGAGCGGGCGGACGGCACCCGCGCAAGACCAGGGCAGACACGCGCCATTACAGCACCGCTGCATGAATCGGTGCTGTCAGACAATGACTACAAGAATGCTTCTCTGAAGCGCAGTGTGCAGGAGCGCGCTGGCCCCTGCTGTGATCAGCTGCGCATATCCTTGACCAGGGTGCTTTTGCCAAACAGGCTTTGCACCAGGTCCACCACCAGCTCGGCGGTCTGGTTGCGCAGGTCGAGCGCCGGGTTGAGCTCGACGATGTCGATCGAGCCGAGCAGGCCGGTGTCGGCAATCATCTCCATGCACAGCTGCGCTTCGCGGTAGTTGGGGCCGCCGCGCACGGTGGTTCCTGTGCCCGGGGCAATCTCGGGGTCGAGAAAATCCACATCAAAGCTCAGGTGCAGATGGGTCTGGCTTGGGTCACAGCCGGCCAACGGCGCCAGTGCGCGCAGCATGGTCTCGCGCATGCCCAGCTCGTCGATGGCGCGCATGTCAAACACATCGATGTTGTGGGTCTTGATCAAGTGCTTTTCCTGCGCATCGACACTGCGCAGCCCGATCTGGCACAGCGACTGCGGGCCCAGCGCCGGTGCAAAACCGGCCAGGTGTGTGAGTTCGCGCGGGCCCAGGCCTGCGAGGCAGGCCACCGGAATGCCGTGGATATTGCCCGAGGGAGAAGTCTCGGGCGTGTTGAAGTCCGCATGGGCATCGAGCCAGAGCACAAACAGGCGCTTGCCGGTGTCGCGGCAGTGGCGGGCCACGGCGCTGATCGAGCCGACCGCCAGGCTGTGGTCGCCGCCCAGCATCAAGGGCATGCGGCCTGCTGCCAGCTGCCCGTGCACGGCGTCATGCACCGCCCGGTTCCAGGCGACGGCTTCGCCAAAGTTGCGCAGATTGCCATGCTCGGCATCGCGCGGCTTGCGCTGGTTGGCCGGGCCCGCCAGGTTGCCCAGGTCGCGCACCTCGCAGCCCAGCTCTGCCAAGGCGGGCCCCAGTTGCGCTACGCGCAAGGCATCCGGCCCCATCGCGGCGCCCAGGCGCCCGGCACCGATGTCGGTGGGCACGCCGATCAGACTGAGGGCGGTGGAGGGCGAGCGAAGGAGGTCAGGCTGGGATGGCATGGCAGTGGGCTTGTTCGTGGTCGTGATGGGGGACGTCGGGCGGCAGCAGCAGCGCGAACAGGTTTTTGGGATTGCGCAATTGTGGCAGCAGGGCCAGCGGTTGCAACAGCTGGTGCTCCCGGGCCAGCGCATGCAT
Source organism: Comamonas sp. 23 (assembly GCF_049601575.1). Lineage (NCBI taxonomy): Bacteria > Pseudomonadati > Pseudomonadota > Betaproteobacteria > Burkholderiales > Comamonadaceae > Comamonas > Comamonas sp. 23. The sequence continues at coordinate 2,537,278 of NZ_CP187127.1, forward strand.
ATAGCGCAAGGCGGTGTAGTCTTCCAGCGCGAAGCCGACCGAGTCGAATACTGTTATTTCGTCCTCGTGCTGGCGGCCCGCTTGCTCGCCGCGCAGCACCTGCCACAGCTCGGTGACGGCAAAGTCCTCGGGCATATGCTGGATCTCGCCTTCGATACGGCTTTGCGGCGCAAATTCGACGAAGACCTTGGCGTCCAGCAGAATCGCCGCGTCCAGCTCGGTTTTGCCCGGGCAGTCGCCGCCCACGGCGTTCAGGTGCATGCCCGGCTCGACCATCGCGCGGCTGACGATGGTGGCATTGGTCTTGTCGGCAGTAACCGTGGTGACGATATCGGCGCCTTGCACAGCCTCGGCCGCGTTCTTGCAGCGCTGCAGTTGCAGTCCGGGCAACTGGGTTTGCAGGTGGTGGATGAGCTTGTCGGTGGCGGCAGGGTCGATATCAAACAGGCGCAGCGACTGAATGCCCAGCAGGCGGACAAAGGCCAGGGCCTGGAATTCGCTCTGTGAGCCGTTCCCAATCAGCGCCATGCTGCGGCTGCTGCGCCGTGCCAGCAGCTTGGCGGCCATCACCGAAGTGGCCGCAGTGCGCAAGGCGGTGGTCAAGGTCAACTCGCTCAGCAAAATGGGCGCGCCGGTGTCGCTGCGCATCAAGGCACCAAAGGCCATGATGGACGGAATGCCCTGCTGTGGATTTTTGGGGTGGCCATTGACATATTTGAAAGCAAAGTGGCTGGCATCGCCCACTGGCATCAATTCCATCACGCCATCGGGCGTGTGGTGGGCCAGGCGCGCGGTCTTGTCAAAGTCTTGCCAGCGCGAGAAGTCCTGCTCCAGCGCGCTGACCAGGCCGCGCAGCAGCTCGGTCAGGCCGACACGTTGCACCAGCGTGGCGGCGGCATCGGTGCTGAGAAAGTCAACTTGGCCTGGATGGGTTGTCATGATGATGGCTCCTGGTTTTGCGTTATGGCATGCCCGCTGCGCGCACCAAAAGGCGCAGCTGCAGCGGCTGTAACCAGTGTCTGTCCACGCGGCCATAAAGCAAAGTGCAAAAAATGGTAGAAAATGACAGGATCCAGAGCAATTAGTCAGGCCGTGTTGTGCATATCGATAATATTGACCAAGCCTTGATCAGCCTGCTGCGCCAGAATGCGCGCGAGAGCGTGGCCACCTTGGCGGGCAAGCTGGGCGTGTCGCGCGGCACCGTTACCAACCGCATGGACCGCCTGGAGCGCGAGGGCCTGATCGTGGGTTACAGCGTGCGCCTGCGCCCGGATGTGCAGCCCGATGTGCTGCGCGCCTGGATGAGCATCGAGATCACCGGCAATGACACGCGGCGCGTGATGGCATCCCTGCTGGGCGAGCCCGGGGTGGCGGCGCTGCACAGCACCAACGGCCGTTGGGATCTGCTCGCCGAGCTGCAGGTGGCCAGCCTGGAGGCGCTGTCGCAGGTGCTCGAGCGCATCCGGCTGATCAAGGGCATCAGCAACAGCGAGACCAGCATCCACCTGGAGAGTTTTCGGGTGTCCTGAGTGATCTTCTGTTCAGGGCTTGTCGCTCAGCAAAAACGCCAGCGCCTGATTCAGTTGCTGCTGAGCGTCTTCAGTGATGAGCGCATCATGGGCCAGCACCAGACGCTGCACCGGCCAGGCGCAGATGCGCGCTGCCGCGGCGCTGGCCGCTGTCCGGTCCCGAATCGCAAAGCGCAGCGCGCGCGGCATCGCCAGGCGGCTGCGCGTGCCATTGAGGCTGTTGAACAGGCGCGCCGACAGCGACAAATCCTGCGGGTAGTACTGCAGCACATCGGTCACGACCAGGCTGGCGCTGGGCTGGTGCAGCCAGACGCATTCATTCAGGATGGGCAGGCCTGCAAAGGGCTGCATCTGCAGGCTGTTTTGCCAGGCTGCCGGCAATGCCTGGTCCAGGCTGTGCAGCTGGGGCAGGTCCGGGCGCTTGGCCGCCAGGCCCGGTGCCCCCCATAGCGCTGCCAGCGGGTAATGCGCCTGCCATGCACCGGCAAACAGGTGGTGCATGCGGTTGGGGGCGACGATCCAGCGCACGTCGCCCAGTGCATCCAAGGCTGCGCGCAGCGTGGGCGCGGGCGCAATGGGCGAATGCAGCCACAGTGCGCCGCCGGGCAAGCGCACCACGGTCATGCGGGTGCGCACGGGCAGGCCGTGCACGCTGATCTGTTGGGTGGCGCTCCAGAGGTTGTCAGCGATCTGTTCAAGCATGGTGGGCCTTGCTGCGATGGTGGGGAATGCCTTGGATTTTCATTGTGAATCCAGGCGCTCAGGTGCAGAAAATCTGGCAATGGTCAACAATGGCAGCCATCTTTTGAGGAATCGTACATGCACTATGACGTGGTGATTGTGGGCGGCGGTGCAGGTGGACTGGAACTGGCCGCACAACTGGGGCGCAAACTGGGCGCGCGCGAAGGGCGCGAGCGGGTCTTGCTGGTGGACAAAATGCCTTTCCACATCTGGAAGCCCACCTTGCACGAAGTGGCAGCGGGCACGCTCGATGCGCACCAGGAAGGCCTGTCCTATACCGTGCTGGCACGCCGCAACCATTTCAGCTTTGCGATGGGCGAATGCATGGGGCTCGATGCCGCCAAGCAAAGCATTGTGCTGGCGCCGGTCATCAACGATGCGGGCAAGCAGGTGGTGCCTGAGCGCGTCATCAGCTACCAGCATTTGGTGCTGGCGATGGGCAGTGGCTCCAATTCTTTTGGCACCCCAGGTATCGAGCATGCCTATCTGCTCGAGAGCGTGCGCGATGCGCAGCGCTTCCATGCCGACTGGCTTGGCGCCTGTGCCCATGCCTCGTATGCCGAGCCGCGCTCGCTGGCGGTCGCCATTGTGGGCGCCGGTGCCACGGGTGTGGAGCTGTCGGCCGAGCTGATCGAGGCGCACCAGATGCTGCTCGAGAGCCTGTCGGACAGCCAGCGCTTCCGGCTCGATATCAGCCTGATCGAAGGCGGCGAGCGGATTCTGGGCGGGCTGCCGCCCCGTATCTCGGAGCAGGCCCGTGTGGCGCTGGAGCGCAAGGGCGTGCGGGTGATGACCGGCACGCGTGTGCAGTCGCTGGCGCAGGGCCAGGTGATCACGTCCAACGGCGAGGTGCCGGCCGATCTGATCGTCTGGGCCGCAGGCATCAAGGCCGCCGACAGCAATGCGCGCCTGGGGCTGGAAGTCAACCGTATCAACCAGTTTGTCGTCGATGACCACCTGCGCACCAGTGCCAGCCGCATCTATGCGATGGGTGACTGCGCCGCTGCCACCTGGACCGAAGGCAAGACCGTGCCGGCCCGCGCCCAGGCCGCGCACCAGCAGGGCAGCTATTTGTGCAAGCTGCTGTTTGCCGCGCTCAAGCAGCGCTCGTTCAACGAAGTGTTTGTCTACCAGGACTTTGGCTCGCTGGTCTCGCTGGGCGACAACAAGGGCGTGGGCAATCTGATGGGAGGGCTCTCGGGCAAGAACTTTTTTGTGCAGGGCCTCATTGCCAAGTGGATGTATATGTCCTTGCACCTGATGCACCACCGCGCCATTTTGGGCACCGGCAAGACGGCGGTGCTGGCGCTGGCCCGTTTGCTGCAGCAGCGCGTATCGGGCCGCATGAAGCTGCACTGAAAGAACCTTGCTCGGCAGCGCCGAGCAAGTTCTTGTGCCGGGTTCAGATATCGTCCGGTCCCAGCACGATGTCGAGCGAGCTGCCGCCAGCCAGCAGCTTTTGCACCAGCTCGGCCGATGAATCTGCGCCATATTTGCGCATCAGCCGGGTGCGGTAGATCTCGACCGTGCGGTGGCTGATGCCCAGGCCCCGGCCAATTTCCTTGCTGGTCATGCCTTCGAGCAGATGGGCGGCCACTTCGCGCTCGCGGGCCGTGAGCTCGGCGCGCACCGGGCGCAGCGCGCTCAGGTCCTCAAAGCTCCAGACGCCGCCTTCATGCGGGTCCTCGCGGTTGAAGGCGCGGCCCATCACGTGGCACCAGAACATCTCGCCATTGGCGCGCTTCATGATGCGGTTGTCCGAGTACAGGCCATGCGTGCCCATGATGGGGGCGATGCGGCGGCCCAGGCGCTCGAACTCGTCGGCGCTGGGGTAGAGGATCTGAAAGGACTGGCCCATCATCAGCTCGCGCGAGGTGCGGAACATGTCGCAGACCTGCTCATTGCAGTCGATCATGACCCGCCGGTGGGACACCACCAGGCCCACAGGCGCCATTTCGAAGGCTTGTCGGTAGTCGAGTGGTGTCACTGCCATGGCAAAAATTGTCCCCTTTACGAAATACTACGTATCCTAATACGTAGTATGCTTGATTGGCGATACAAGCCCTTCTTATCAGGAGACAAGTGTGAACAAGATCTACCCCAGTGCTGCGGACGCGCTCAAAGGCGTGGTGGCAGACAAGCAGTTAATGGCCGTGGGCGGCTTTGGCCTTTGCGGGATTCCCGAGGCCTTGATCGAAGCGCTGCGCGACAGCGGTGTCAAGGACCTGACGGTGGCATCGAACAATGCCGGTGTCGATGGTTTTGGCCTGGGCAAGCTGCTGGAGACGCGCCAGATCAAGAAGATGATTGCGTCCTATGTGGGCGAAAACAAGGAGTTCGAGCGCCAGTACCTGGCCGGCGAGCTGGAGCTGGAATTCACCCCGCAAGGCACCCTGGCCGAGAAGATGCGTGCTGGCGGCGCCGGCATCCCCGCCTTCTTCACCAAGACCGGTGTGGGCACGCAAGTGGCCGAAGGCAAGGAGCTGCGCGAGTTTGACGGCGAAACCTATGTGATGGAGCGCTCCATCGTCGCTGACGTGTCGCTGGTCAAGGCCTGGCGCGCGGACAAGAGCGGCAACCTGCAGTTCCGCCTGACGGCACGCAACTTCAACCCGGCAGCAGCGACCTGCGGCAAGGTTTGCATCGTCGAGGTCGAGGAGATTGTCGAAGTGGGCGCCTTGAAGCCCGACGAGATCCATCTGCCGGGCATCTATGTGCACCGCCTGGTGCTCAACGCCACCCCCGAGAAGCGCATCGAAAAGCGCACCATCACCGAAAAGCACTAAGGAGCCAGTCATGCCTTGGACCCAAGACCAAATGGCCGCACGTGCGGCGCAAGAGCTGGAAGACGGCTTCTATGTGAACCTCGGTATCGGCATTCCTACCTTGGTGGCCAACCACACCGGTGACAAGGAAGTGTGGCTGCAATCGGAAAACGGCATGCTGGGCATCGGCCCCTTCCCAACGGAAGAAGCCATCGACGCCGACCTGATCAATGCCGGCAAGCAGACGGTGACCACAATTGCCGGCTCGTCCATCTTCAGCTCGGACCAGTCCTTTGCGATGATCCGTGGCGGCAAGATCAACCTGTCCATCCTGGGCGCCATGCAGGTGTCCGAAAAGGGTGATCTGGCCAACTGGATGATTCCAGGCAAGATGGTCAAGGGCATGGGCGGCGCGATGGACCTGGTCGCCGGCGTCAAGCGCGTCATCGTGCTGATGGAGCATGTGGCCAAGAAGAAGGACGGCACCACCGACCTGAAGATCTTGAAGGACTGCACCCTGCCATTGACTGGCGTGGGCGTGGTGGACCGCATCATTACCGACCTGGGTGTGTTTGATGTGGTGCCCGAAGGCCTGAAGGTGGTTGAGCTGGCCCCCGAAGTGAGCTTTGACGATGTGCAGTCCAAGACCGGCGTCAACCTGATCCAATAAGCGCAGCTACCCAGCCCTTGCGCGCTGGTGCTGCACAAGCGAGCCCGCCCATCGATCGATGGCGGGCTTTTTTGCGTGCGGGTGGTTGCTGTCGCTTTCCCCATTGCCGGGCCAGTGCTCAGACGACATACTGCGCAGATTCCATTCGATTCCCCCCGTCCCATGAACGCTCCCTTTGCGCCTGCCGATCTTTCCCACCCCCTGTTTATCCGCCCCGATGTGCTGCGCATGCGCGAGGACATGGCGCTGGCCTTGCGTGCTGCTGCACACTTTGGCCTGGGTGAGGGCGTGTGCAACCATTTCAGCATGGCGCTGCCCGATGGCCAGCATTTCTTGCTGAACCCGCGCGGCCTGATGTGGGGCGAGATCCAGGCGGACGATGTGGTGATGGTGGACGCGCAGGGGGCCGTGGTGGCGGGCGGCCATGTGGTCGAGCCCACGGCGATGTTCATCCATGCTGCCGTGCACCGCATTGCGCGCAAGACCTGCGTACTGCACACCCACATGCCTTATGCCACGGCCTTGACCTTGACGGCGCAGCGCGCGCTGGACACCACCTTGAGCCAGAACGCCATGCGCTTCCATGGCCGCCTGGCAGTTGACGCCCAGTACAACGGTTTTGCGCTCGACGACCGCGAAGGCGAGCGCATTGCGCAGGCCATGCAGGGCGCGGACATCAGCTTTTTGGGCAACCACGGCATCATCGTCTGCGGTGAGCGCATGGACTATGCGTTTGACGATCTGTACTACCTGGAGCGCGCCTGCCAGGCCCAGGTGCTGGCGCAATCGACCGGCGTGCCGCTGGCGCCCTGCGATCCGGCGCTGGCCGCGCGTGTGGCCGAGCAGGCCAATGGTGAGCGCCTGCAGTCCACCTTGTTCTTCGAGGCGTTGCGCCGCCAAATTCCTTAGAACCTGTTCAAAGTCTCTACGCAGCCGCGTTGGAGTGCAATCGGGATGAGTTCGAAGGGATGGAACGCAGCTTGCACCGAGGTGCAAGCAAGGGCCAGCGCGCAGAAATCGCCCGATTTCACTCCAACCCTTCGGGACAGTGGCTTTGCGGGCGCCCGGCGAGGGCCGCCCGGGCAGGGGCGGTCTGCGTCGTTGCAAATCCTCGCAATAGCGCGGCTGGGCGCCCCCCTAGCATCCCATCCCGCAAAGACACTGTCGCGGCGCGAGGAGACATTGAACAGGTTCTTAAAGCGCCAGCAGCATGTCTCTCACCCAGTGCGCCACTTGCAAGGTGGCAATACCCGCGTATCGCTTAAAAATCCAATATACAGGAATTAATTTCTGATAAAGTGGGTGTATGACGGTTGACGAGTTGCTCTCTGCCAAGGTGCGCACCCTGCGCAAACAGCGTGGCCACACCTTGGAGGTGCTGGCGCAGCGCAGCGGTGTCAGCCGCTCGATGATTTCACTGATTGAGCGTGGGCAGACCAGCGCCACCGCCGCCGTGCTGGGCAAGCTGGCCCAGGCCTTGCAGGTGCCGCTGGCAGCGCTGTTTGCCGATGAGCGCCAGGCGCAAGCGCCCCAGCCCCTGGCGCGCGCAGCTGTCCAGCCGCGCTGGCGTGATCCTGCCACCGGCTATGAACGCCGGCAACTGAGCCCGGTGGGGTTTCCTGCGCCGTTCGAGATGGTGGAGGTGGTGTTTCCGCCCGGCCAGCGCGTGGCCTTTGACAACGGCCTGCGCAGCCAGCCGCTGCACCAGCAGCTGTGGCTGCTGCAAGGCGAGCTGCAGCTGAGCCTGGGCACGCAAAGCTGGCATTTGCAGGCGGGAGACTGCCTGGCGATGGTGCTCAACCAAACCCTGGTATTTAGCAACCCCGGCACCGAGTCCGCCCGCTATTTGCTGGCGCTAGCGGCGCTGGGCGCCTCCCTGCCGGCCTTGCCTGTAGTTTTTCCTGGAGAGATCGATGACTGAGAGACACTGGGTGCGCTGTACCCATGACCGGCATGCGCCAGCAATTTTGGCGATTCTGAACGACGCCATTGTCAACAGCACGGCGCTGTATGACTACCAGCCGCGCAATGCGGGCCATATGCGTACCTGGTTTGATACCAAGCTGCAAGGCGGCTACCCGGTGATCGGCATCGAGGATGCCGCCGGCGAGTTGCTGGGCTTTTCCAGCTATGGTGCCTTCCGCGCCTACCCGGCCTACAAGTACACGATGGAGCATTCGGTCTATGTGCGCGCCGATCAGCGCGGCCAGGGCCTGGGTCTGCAGCTGATGGAGGCCATCATTGACGAGGCGCGCAAGCACGATGTGCATGCGCTGGTCGGCGCCATCGATGCGGCAAATGCCGGCTCGATCGCCTTGCATGAACGGCTGGGTTTCAAGTCGGTCGGCCTGATGCCCCAGGTGGGCTTTAAATTTGGGAGATGGCTGGACCTGGCCTTGTACCAATTGCTTTTGCAAACGCCGGCGAATCCGGTAGAAGGCTGAGGCCGCTGGCCGCGCGCCACTCGCCGTGCACCACTAGCCGTGCACCACCCACAACAGCCCACGCTGCCATGGGATAATCACTTTTTTCGCGCAGCGCAGGCCCGGCGCTGGTCAACCGACCGCACCGGCTTGCGATGGCTGTATCGAGGCTCGATCACTCTGCGCAGTGGCCGCACAACCTCTGGGTTGTCTGCGGCACTTGCCCTGATCCTTGGACTGGCACTTCGCTGCCAGCATCTGCCTTATGTCCCATCGCCAGCCTGTTCGCATCAGCGACATCCACAAGTTTGACACCATCGTCGACGCCCGCTCCCCTGCCGAGTTCGTACTCGACCATATCCCCGGGGCGATCAACTGCCCGGTGCTCAGCAACGAAGAACGCGCCCAGATCGGCACCATCTACAAGCAAGTCAGCCCCTTTGAGGCCAAGCGCCTGGGCGCTGCCTATGTGAGCGCCAATCTGGCGCGCCACCTGCACGATACCTTCCATGACCGGCCCGCGAACTGGAAGCCGCTGGTCTATTGCTGGCGCGGTGGCCTGCGCAGCGGCTCGATGGTGACCTGGTTGCGCCTGGTGGGCTGGGATGCGCAGCAGCTGGCAGGCGGCTACAAGGGCTTTCGCGGCCATGTGATCGAGCGGCTGGAGTCACTGGTACCGCGCCTGCGCTTGCAGGTGCTGTGTGGCGCCACCGGCAGCGCCAAAACGCGGGTGCTGCATGCGCTGGCCGAGCAGGGCGCGCAGGTGATTGACCTGGAAGGCTATGCCAGCCACAAGGGCTCGCTGCTGGGCCAGCTGCCTGGTGTAGAGCAGCCGAGCCAGAAGCACTTCGAGACCTTGCTGGCCACGCAGATCGGCCAGTTCGATCTGGAGCGCCCGGTGTTTATCGAAGGCGAAAGCGCCAAGATCGGCCGCATCTCCGTGCCGATGGCGCTGGTCGAGCATATGCGCCAGGCACCCGTCATCGAAGTGCGGGCCTCAGCGCAGGCGCGCCTGGACTATCTGCTGCGCGACTATGCCTACCTGGGTGCCGATGCCGGTGTGCTGGCCACCAAGCTGGGCTATCTCAAGGATCTGCAGGGCAAGGAGGTGGTCGGCCGCTGGCAAGGCTGGGCAGCGCAAGGCGAGCTCGCGCCGCTGTTTGCCGAGTTGATGGACCTGCACTACGACCCGCATTACGAGCGCAGCCAGGCGCGCAACTTTGCCCACTGGGATTCGCGCCAAAGCCTGCAGACGGATGACCTGTCGGACGCGCGCATTGGCGAGTTGGCCGCGCAGATCAGGCAGCTGGCTGTTTAGGCCTGATTGGGCATCAGAACGTCGGCAGCCCGAATCGCTGGCCCAGCGGCGAAAGCAGCAGGCACAGCGCCACCAGGTTGAGCAACACCGTCAGCCAGAACACCTGCAGAAAATCCCGCTTGCTGGATTTGTGGCGCAGCCAGCGCTGGGCCAGCAAGGCCCCCGGCCATCCGCCCAGCAAACCCAGCAGCCACAAATGCTTTTCAGGGGTGCGCCAATGCCCCTGCTGCGCGGCAGCCTTGTCCCAGGCATACCAGGCAAAGGTGACGAGCGAGGCCAACACATACCAGCCTGCAGCGCGCCAGGTGGAGCCAAAGCACAGGCCCAATCCCAGCAGCAGAATCGCCAATGTGGGGATCAGCAGCAGGGCTGCCCCGCCGGATGGGCCTGATCTGGCGGCACTGGTAGCCTGGCGCTGAGTGCGCGCAGCTGCGGCCCGTGGGCGTGCGGTATGCGAAGCGGGCGATGCCGCTGCGCCTGGTGCGCCCGCGCCCAGCACGCGGGCGCGGCTGGCCCGGGGTTTGTCGCCTGCGGGCTTGTCCAGCACATAGCTCAGCCGCTGGCGGGCTTGGGGCCGGGCGGCAGGGTTTTGGAAGGCGGAGATATGCACAAACACCTGGGGGCCGCCGCCATCGGGGGCGATAAAGCCAAAGCCGCGCTCGTCGTTCCAGGATTGTAAGGTGCCTTCAAGCAGCATAGGCCTCCAGGTGCGCTGCGGCTTCGTCCCATTGGTTCTCGCTGAAGACAGCGACGCCGGCCTGGCGCAGCAGGCTGCAGGCCAGGCCTTCGCCGGGCACGGTGCGGCCGGCAAACTGCCCGTCATAGACCTGGCTGGAGCCGCATGTAGGGCTGAACTCCTTGAGTACCGCGACGCGGATGCCATGGCGCTGCACCAGTTGCAGTGCCAATTGGGCGCCGTGCAAAAAGGCGGCAGTCACATCGTTGCCCGCGCTGTCGCGCACCTGGGCCGCATGGCGCAGCACCGCGATGCTGGTGCCACCAACGATTTCGGCTGGCAATCGGGGCGTTGGCAGGCCTGCGGCCATCTCGGGGCAGAGGCTGACCACCTGCTGCTGCGCGAGCCAGCGATCGAGCACTGTGTGTTGCGCCCTTTTGTGGCTGCCGTCATAGCGCACGGGCTGGCCCAGCAGGCAGCCACTGACCAAGACCTTGGGCGCTGCGGGCTTCAGCATGCCAGCAGCTCCACCTGCAGGGCCTGCGCGCTGGCTTCGCAGCGCAGGCTATTGCCGCCCAGCTGCAATTGCAGCCCATTGGCAAACTGCAGCTGCAGGCAGAGCGTCTCTGCCTGAAAATCGCTGGGCACTGGCAGCGTGCTGAGCCGTTGCTCGCCCAGCTGCAGCCAGCCGCTGGCCAGCAAGCCAAAGGCTTGCGCTTCATGCGCGAGCGCGGGCGGGCAGGGGTTCAGCACCAGGCGCAGACCATTGCTGTAGCGGCGCTGGGTCTCGATCCCCTGGCGCTCGCTGATCAGCGCGGCTGAGAATTCGATGTTGCAGCCTTCGGAAGTGCGGTGGATGCGGCTGATTTCGGAGTCGGCAAATTCAAACTGGCGAGGCATTCCGTGATTGTCGCAGACCCAGGGTGCGGCCTGCAGCAACTCTGCAGGGCTCATGCCGCCCCGGATGGCGCCACGCAGTCAGCCAGCCAGGGCATCGCTGATGCACTCCAGATCTGCCGCTGTGGCGGCAGCTGCGCGCGCTCTTCCACGCAGCCCAGGCGGATCACCACGAACTCCGGGTTCTGCGCGGCGCAGCCATACAGTGGCGTTGCGCAGACGGGGCAGAAGACCTGGTCGCGGCGCTGGCCGCTTTGCGCGGTCTTGGTATAGGTATGGATCGTGCCTTGCAGCGAGAAATCGGCGATCGCGGCGCTGACAATCGCCCGCATCGGCGCGCCCGACAGCACCTGGCAGTCGCTGCAATGGCATACGCTGACCTGGGCAGGATCGATCAAGGCGGTAAAGCGAACCGCTTGGCAGTGGCATGCGCCGTGGATGAGCATTGCAGGACCTGAGGAAAGTGGGCAGGGATTGCTGCTTTGTACTGCATCGTGCCCACCCTTGCATAGGCCTACTCGCTACCCATGAGGCGATGCAGCTAGAGGCCTTGATGGCATGACTCTTGCATAACTGTCAACAAGCGAAAGCCGGAGCTGCGCCGCAGGCCTGTAGGAATATCTTTACAGTCTCTGGCGTAGTAACTATGGTTGCATATAGAAACAACCAAGGGTTCTGTGTGAAAGCTTGATGAATTGCAGAAAATCAATAAAAACAATTAGTTATGGAGTACTTGAGCCTGAGCTCATGCATAATTTCGCAAAATTCCACGGGAAAACCCCGGTAATTTGGGGAATAACTGGTTTGGATTTTGTTACATATTTATGAATTGTCTTCAAAATAAACCGTGCTAAAGTCGCCCGCTATGTCACCGAAATGGATTTGCACCCTCATCGTCGCCGCGTCTGTCAGCGCACATGCCGCCCCCGAGAGCGAACACAAGCCATCCGATCTGGATTTGCTGCTGGGCATTGGCCAAAGCAGTCTGTCCAAGCTCGATTCGGTGCATCACCAGGTCAAGGACCAGGCCAATGTGCTGATCAGCAATGCGCTGAGCCTCATTGGCGTGCCTTACCGCCGTGGCGGTAACAGCGCAGAGACGGGTTTTGATTGCAGTGGTCTGGTACGCGCCGTGTATGCGGAGAGCTGGGGCAAGATCCTGCCGCGCCGCGCAGAAGAGCAGGCGGCTGCGACCGACAAGATTGATAAAGCGGAGCTCAAGCCCGGTGATCTGGTGTTCTTCAACACCATGCGCCGGGCTTTCAGCCATGTGGGGATCTATATGGGCGATGGCAAGTTCATCCACTCGCCCCGCACTGGCAAGACCGTTCGGGTCGAGAGCATGGATATTGCCTACTGGGAAAAGCGCTTTGACGGCGCCCGCCGGGTAGAGCTGAGCGATGAGGCGCGTACCAAGCTGATGCAGCAGGTCAACCTCGATGGTGCGGAAGCGCAGGACCTGATCGGCCGCGTGATGTCCAAGGCCAATATGCGTGTGAACTGAGCGCCTTGCCCTGTGCGTCAGGCGCTGCAAGCGAACCAAGCTTCCTTCGGGAGGCTTTTTTGTTGCCTGCGCGGTGCTGGTTGTCTGGTTTGCGCCGTGGGGTAGGGTCTCAGTCATGCGCCCCCCCGCTATATATATATAAAAGCGGCGCGGGGTACTGGCGTTAAAAAGGCTGCCTCCTGGCAGCCTGGGTGGGCGACTTGCTGGGCAGGCTCCAGCAAGGTCTTACTTGACCATCTGCAAGATATCGCGGAAGTCTTCGTGCTCGCAACTGCGCAGCCATTCGAAGATGACCATTTCGGTGGTGACCAACTCGGCGCCGGCGCCGGCCAGGCGGTCAAAGGCGGCATCGCGGTTGCGCTCGGTGCGGCTGCTGCAGGCGTCGGTGACCACGCAGACATCAAACTCGTCTTCGAGCAGCTCCAGCGCAGTTTGCAGCAGGCAGACATGGGCCTCGCAGCCGGCAATGATGATGCTGTTGCGCTCAGGCGCGGCTTGCTGGGGCTTTTGCAGGTGCTTGGGCAGGCTGCGGGCATTGCCGCCCTGGGGTTTGGCGGGAGGGCGCAGCCATTCGTTCAGGCCTTCCGGCACTGCACTGAAAAACATCTTGGCCAAGGTCTTGTTGCACAGGCCACGCAGCTGCGCCGGATTGGGGCCGAGCTTGCTGGGGTTTTGCTCGGTACCAAACACGGGCACCTGCAGCTGCTGGGCTACCTGGGCCAGGAGCGTGGCGTTTTTCAACACCTGCGCGCCATCAAAAATGGCGGGCATCAGTTTTTCCTGGTAGTCAACCAGCACCAGCTGGGATTCTTCAAAATCTATAAGCATGCGGCATTTTACCCGTGGCAGCGTGCAGCTGCTGGAGCGGCATGGCGCAGGCGTTGGAGGGGAGGGAGAAATGCACTGGCGCGCGGCGCAGCGCCGAGCCAGTCTGGCGCAGATTTAGTGCTTGTCCTGGTCCAGCGCAGGCGCATACACCACCGGCAGCACAATCCCCGCTTCATGCGCCACGCGCACGCAGTCGCGCAGGTGCTGCTCGCCCAGGTAGCGCAAGGTGGCGTAGCCCAGGGCAGCCGACACCGCCTGGCCGGCAATCGGCACATATTTGCTGGCCTGCTGCACCGTCAGGCGCATGCCCAGCGCCTTGGCGCCGCGCAGGATCACATCCTTGGTGATCAGCTTGCCCACCAGCACACCGCCGAGCATGTTGACGGTGTTTTGCACCTTGGCGCGTTTGGCAGGGGTCAGGCGCGCAATCTGCTCGTCGCTCAGACCAAAGTAATTGCTGATTTGCGGAATCAGCCGCGACAGCAGGGCTGCATCGACCGCCATGTCGAGCCCGGGCACCGGCGTGGCGCTGGCCAGGGCGGCCATCAAGGCTTTGCGGTGCAGCAGCTTCTGGGACTGCTCAACCGCCTCCAGCAGCGCAGGGTTGCCCGTCTGGGCGGCCAGTTGCAGTGCGGAGAGGGGGCGGGGCTTGCGTCCAAGTTTCATGGGTGTTCGGGAGTGAGGTCAAAAGCGGAAAAAACCTGCGGCAGCGGGTGGTCCCGGCTGGCGCAGGCTGCCGGGTGCTTAGCGCTTGCGCACCAGGCCGTAGATCACCAGCAAGATGATGGCGCCGACGACGGAGGCAATCCAGCCAGCGGCCTGGCCTTCCTGGTACCAGCCCATCGCCACGCCGGCGTAAGTGGCCAGCAGCGAGCCGGCAATGCCCAGGAGGATGGTCATGATCCAGCCCATCTTGTCGTCCCCAGGCTTGATGGCGCGTGCAATGAGGCCAACAATCAGGCCGATGAAAATGGTTCCAATGATGGACATGCGTAGTTCTCCGTTGAGCTGTGAACGCCAGCGCCTCGGGTTGAGGCGGCCCTGGCCAATACGCCCTGAAGCGTACCAAGGCACTTTAAGGCCGTTTGTAGGAGAAGGCTTCAAATCCCGCGGCTTTACGTCATAAACAACGGTGAACTGGCGCTGTCATGCGCATGAAAAAAGCAGCCGGCGCCGCTAAGAACTTGTTCAAAGTCTCTACGCAACCGCGTTGGAGTGCAATCGGGATGAGTTCGAAGGGCTGGTCCGCAGCTTGCACCGGGGTGCAAGCAAGGGCCAGCGCGAAGAAATCGCCCGATTTCACTCCAACCCTTAGGGACAGTGGCTTTGCGGGCGCCCGGCTAGGGCCGCCCGGGCAGGGGCGGTCTGCGTCGTTGCAAATCCTCGCAATAGCTGGGCTATTGCTGCGGTATTGCGCGGCTGGGCGCCCCCCTCGCATCCCATCTCGCAAAGACACTGTCGCGGCGCGAGGAGACATTGAACAGGTTCTAAGGGCGCGGGCTGCTTTTCGCTGGCCTGGGCCTCAACGGGCTCAGGCTGCAGAGCGGTTATGCGCTCAGGCGACGACCTTGGCGATCGATGCGCAGACGTGCTCGATGTTCTTGCTGTTGAGCGCAGCCACGCACATGCGGCCCGTGTCCGTGCCGTAGACGCCGAACTCGGAGCGCAGGCGTACCATCTGGTCCTTGCTCAGGCCCGAGTACGAGAACATGCCGATCTGGGTGGTGATGAAGCCCATATCCTGCTTCACGCCAGCGGCCTTGAGGCCGTCGACCAGCTTCTGGCGCATTTCCTTGATACGCACGCGCATCTCGCCCAGTTCCTTTTCCCACAGCGCGCGCAGCTCGGGGTTGTTCAGCACCGCGGCCACCACGGCGCCACCGTGGGTTGGTGGGTTGGAGTAGTTGGTGCGGATGACGACCTTGAGCTGGCTCAGCACGCGGCTGGCTTCTTCCTTGTCGGTGGCAACCACGGACAGCGCGCCCACGCGCTCACCGTAGAGCGAGAAGCTCTTGGAGAACGAGGTCGACACAAAAATGTTCAGGCCTGCTGCGATGAACTTGCCGATCACGGCGCCGTCTTCGGCGATGCCGTGGCCAAAGCCCTGGTAGGCCATGTCCAGGAAGGCGACCAAGTTTTTGGCCTTGACGACTTCGATGACCTTGTCCCACTGGGCGGCGCTGATGTCGTAGCCGGTGGGGTTATGGCAGCAGGCGTGCAGCACCACCACGGTGCCAGCGGCGGCCGCGTTCAGGTCGGCGATCATGCCGTCGAAATCAATGGCGCGGTTGGCTGCGTCGTAGTAGCGGTAGCTGGCCACTTCAAAACCGGCGTTCTGGAAGATCGCGCGGTGGTTTTCCCAGCTCGGGTCGGAGATCAGCACCTTGGCTTGGGGGTTGAGGCGCTTGAGGAAGTCCGCACCGATCTTCAGGCCGCCGGTGCCGCCCACGGCTTGCACCGTGGCCACGCGGCCGGAAGCGACAACCTCGGAGTCAGCGCCGAACACCAGGGCCTTGACGGCGTTGTCATAGGCAGCGATACCGTCGATAGGCAGGTAGCCACGGGGCGTGGGCTTGTCCATCATGGCTTTCTCTGCGGCCTGCACGCACTGCAGCAGCGGCAGCTTGCCGTTGTCGTCGAAATACACGCCCACGCCCAGGTTCACTTTTTGCGGGTTGGTGTCGGCGGCATACTGCTCATTGAGACCCAGGATCGGGTCGCGTGGGGCCATTTCGACGGAAGAGAAAAGAGACATGTGTAGTCCTTGGTAGGTAGAAATCTGGCTTTGTACCCCCAAATGCCAAACAAGAGGCCATCGCCTCCACCGCAATTTTGCAGTACGCTTTGGGGTTAACCCCGTATTCTAGCGACGCCCGCTCGCGCGTGGCATACCCGACCTATGCACGAAGTCACTCCAGAGGCACCCCGCGAGGGGGAATTCATCCAATATCCGGGCTCGCCCTTCACCTTGTTCCAGCCGTATCCGCCTGCGGGCGACCAGCCGGCGGCCATCGATGCGCTGGTGGAAGGCATTGATGACGGTGAGGCCTTTCAGACCTTGCTGGGTGTCACGGGCTCGGGCAAGACCTTCACGATGGCCAATGTGATCGCGCGCACCGGGCGCCCGGCCATCGTGTTTGCGCCCAACAAGACGCTGGCCGCGCAGCTGTACAGCGAGTTCCGCGAGTTCTTTCCGAAGAACGCGGTGGAGTACTTCGTCAGCTACTACGACTACTACCAGCCCGAGGCCTATGTGCCCCAGCGCGACCTGTTCATCGAAAAGGACAGCGCCATCAACGAGCACATCGAGCAGATGCGGCTGTCGGCCACCAAGAGTGTGCTCGAGCGCCGCGACACCATCGTGGTGGCCACCGTCTCGGCCATCTACGGTATCGGCTCGCCCGAGTCCTATACCAAGATGCGCTTCATCCTGCGCGTGGGCGACGAGCTGAGCCAGCGCGATGCGATTGGCCAGCTGGTGCGCATGCAGTACAAGCGCAATGATGCGGATTTCTCGCGCGGTACCTTCCGCGTGCGGGGCGACACCATCGATGTGTTTCCGTCCGAGCACAGCGAGATGGCGGTGCGCATCGAGCTGTTTGACGACGAGGTCGAAAGCCTGCAGCTGTTTGACCCGCTCACCGGCCGCGTGCGCCAGAAGGTGCCGCGTTTCACCATCTACCCCAGCAGCCACTATGTGACGCCGCGCGACCAGGTGCTGGTGGCCGTCGAGACCATCAAGGAAGAGCTGGCGCTGCGCCTCAAGCAGCTGGTGGGTGAGGGCAAGCTGGTCGAAGCCCAACGCCTGGAGCAGCGCACCCGGTTTGACCTGGAGATGCTGACCGAGGTGGGGCACTGCAAGGGCATTGAGAACTACAGCCGCCACCTCTCGGGCGCGGCGCCGGGCGACCCGCCGCCGACGATGACCGACTACATGCCCAAGGACGCGCTGATGTTTCTCGATGAGAGCCACCAGATGATCGGCCAGCTCAACGCCATGTACAACGGTGACAAGGCGCGCAAGACCACCTTGGTGGAGTATGGCTTTCGCCTGCCCAGCGCGCTGGACAACCGCCCGCTCAAGTTTGGTGAGTTCGAGCAGCGCATGCGCCAGGTGGTGTTTGTCTCGGCCACGCCGGCTGAATACGAGAAAACCCATGCGGGCAAGATCGTCGAGCAGGTGGTGCGGCCCACCGGCCTAGTCGACCCCGAAGTGGAAGTGCGGCCCGCCACCCACCAAGTGGACGATGTGCTGCAGGAAATCCATGCACGGGTGAAGGTCCATGAGCGGGTGCTGATCACCACCCTGACCAAGCGCATGGCCGAGCAACTGACCGAGTACCTGACCGACAACGGCGTGAAGGTACGCTACCTGCACTCCGATGTGGAGACGGTGGAGCGCGTCGAGATCATCCGCGATCTGCGCCTGGGCACTTTTGATGTGCTGGTGGGGATCAACCTGCTGCGCGAAGGCCTGGATATCCCCGAGGTCTCGCTGGTGGCGATTCTGGATGCGGACAAGGAAGGCTTTCTGCGCGCCGAGCGCAGCCTGATCCAGACGATTGGCCGTGCGGCGCGCAACATGAACGGCAAGGCCATCCTCTATGCCGACCGCATTACCGACTCGATGCGCAAGGCGATGGACGAGACCAGCCGCCGCCGCGAGAAGCAGATGGCCTTCAATGCGGAGCATGGCATCGTGCCGCGCAGCATTGTCAAGCAAGTGCGTGATTTGATCGATGGCGTCTACAGCACCAAGGCCAGTGACGACATGGACCGCGCCCAGCAGGTGGCGATGAGCCGCGCCCAGGTCGAGGACATGTCCGAGAAAGAGATTGCCAAGGAAATCAAGCGCCTGGAAAAGCAGATGCTGGAGGCAGCGCGCAACCTCGAATTCGAGGCCGCAGCCCAGGCCCGCGACCAATTAACCATATTGAAACAAAGGGCTTTTGGTGGGGCCTCTCCAGAGGCAGGGAATACCCGCAGCCTCTAGTGATGTCAGTTTCTGTAAGTAATCTTTGCTTACCCGAGCGAATTCAGGGGGCATTGTGCTATACTGACACAAATTACTCAACAACAAGAAAAAAGCCTATCGATGAATGGGACCTACCCTGCATGCAGGGTGGAGCGACAGGCTACGACGATGTCATTGCGGGTGGCTTGCTTGCATTGGGCGTCTATGGTTATCAAGCCTGACCTCTAAGGAACGATTATGCGTCTCACCACCAAAGGCCGATTTGCAGTGACTGCAATGATTGATCTGGCTTTGCGCCAGAACAATGGCCCGGTAACTTTGGCTGCGATCAGCCAGCGTCAGCAGATCTCGCTGTCGTATCTGGAGCAGCTGTTTGGCAAGCTGCGCCGCCACGAACTGGTGGAGTCCACCCGTGGCCCTGGTGGCGGCTACACGTTGGCCCGCAAGGCCGCTGAGATCACAGTTGCCGACATCATTGTGTCGGTAGATGAACCTATTGACGCCACGCAGTGTGGTGGCAAGGAAAACTGCATGGGTGAGGCCGGTCGCTGCATGACGCACGAGCTGTGGGCATCGCTGAACCAGCGCATGGTGGAGTTTCTCGATTCGGTCACCTTGCAAAAGCTGGTCGATGACCAACTGGCCAAGGGCATCCAGATCGAAGACAAGCCCATCGTGCGCCGCGCTATCTCGACCACGCCGGTTGTCAAGCCCATCCGTGTCACCGCACCGAACTCGGTGTTTGCACTGGGCAATGTATTTGCCAAATCCTGATTCTTGATGCGGCGCTGGTCGCCGCATCCCCCGGTGTCTTCCAGGGCGCCGGGAGGTCTTGTTACGCCCTGAACGGGGTGCGGCAAGTTCATTCGATGATTGCGTTTTGAGTTTTTGCGGGTGCCCACCAGCACGCGCCAGTAGAGCCAGATATGGACACGACCCCACATTTCCCCATTTACCTTGATTACGGCGCCACCACGCCCGTGGACCCCCGCGTGGTTGAAGCGATGATTCCCTGGTTGTCCGAGAACTACGGCAACCCTGCGTCGCGCAGCCATGCTTGGGGCTGGACGGCGGAAGAGGCGGTTGAAAAGGCCCGTGCGCAGGTCGCCGCGCTGATCAATGCCGATCCGCGTGAAATCGTCTGGACCAGTGGCGCGACCGAGTCGGACAACTTGGCGCTCAAGGGTGCTGCGCAGTTCTACAAGGGCAAGGGCAAGCACCTGATCACCGTCAAGACCGAGCACAAGGCCGTGCTGGACACGATGCGTGCGCTCGAGCGTGAAGGCTTTGAGGTCACCTACCTGGATGTCAAGGAAGACGGTCTGCTGGATCTGGATGTGTTCAAGGCCGCGATTCGCCCCGACACCATCGTGGTCAGCGTCATGTTCGTGAACAACGAAACCGGCGTGATCCAGGACATCGACACCATCGGGAACATCTGCCGCGAAAAGGGCATCATTTTCCACGTTGACGCTGCCCAGGCCACCGGCAAGGTCGAGATCGATGTGACCGCGCTGAAGGTCGACCTGATGAGCCTGGCCTCGCACAAGACCTACGGTCCCAAGGGTATTGGCGCGCTGTATGTGCGCCGCAAACCCCGTGTGCGCATCGAGGCGCAAATGCACGGCGGTGGCCATGAACGCGGCATGCGCTCGGGCACCTTGGCTACGCACCAGATCGTCGGTATGGGCGAGGCTTTCCGCATCGCCAAGGAAGACATGGCCAAGGACTACGCCCACGCTAAGGCGCTGCAGCAGCGCATGTTGGACGGCCTGATGGACATCGAGCAGGTGTTTATCAACGGTGATCTGAACCACCGCGTGCCGCACAACCTGAACATCAGCTTCAACTTCGTTGAAGGCGAATCGCTGATCATGGGCATCAAGGGTCTGGCCGTGTCCTCGGGTTCGGCCTGCACCTCGGCCAGTCTGGAGCCCAGCTATGTGCTGCGCGCGCTGGGCCGCAGCGATGAGCTGGCCCACAGCAGCCTGCGCATGACGTTTGGCCGCTTCACGACGAATGAAGACATTGACTACGCCGTGGCATCGATCCGTGAGAACGTGACCAAGCTGCGCGAGTTGAGCCCCCTGTGGGAAATGTACAAAGACGGTGTGGATCTGAGCACCATCCAGTGGGCTGCCCACTAATCCGGCGCAGCCGCTAACTGTAAAGAGGTACCAAGATGGCATATTCTGACAAAGTGATTGATCATTACGAGAACCCCCGCAACGTGGGCTCTTTTGACAAGGGTGATGAATCGGTGGGCACCGGCATGGTCGGCGCTCCTGCCTGCGGCGACGTGATGAAGCTGCAGATCAAGGTCAATGCGGACACCGGCGTGATCGAAGACGCACGCTTCAAGACCTATGGCTGCGGCTCGGCGATTGCCTCGTCGTCGCTCGTGACCGAATGGGTCAAAGGCAAGACGCTCGACGAAGCCGCTGCGCTCAAGAACGCACAGATCGCCGAAGAGCTGGCCCTGCCACCGGTGAAGATCCACTGCTCGATCCTGGCCGAAGACGCGATCAAGGCGGCGGTCAACGACTACAAGGCCAAGCACACTGCCAAGGCGGAGGCTTAAAACGCCATGGCTGTCACGCTTTCTGAGTCGGCTGCGCGCCACATCAACCGCTACCTGTCGCGTCGCGGCCATGGGGTGGGTGTGCGCCTGGGCGTGAAGACCACCGGCTGCTCGGGTCTGGCCTACAAGCTGGAGTACGTGGACGAGGCAGCGCCCGAGGACGTGGTGTTCGAAGACCATGGCGTCAAGGTGCTGGTCGATCCCAAAAGCATGGCCTACATCGACGGCACCGAGCTGGACTTTGTGCGCGAGGGCCTCAACGAGGGCTTCAAGTTCCACAACCCCAACGAGCGTGATCGCTGCGGTTGTGGCGAGAGCTTCAGAATCTGAGGCCTCAGGTTCAGGCGCCCGGTTTGTCGTCACTGACAGGCTTGGCCTTGTTTGTCGGCATCGCTGATGCCAAAACTGCAAACCGCCTGTGCTTTTGCCAGGCGGTTTTTTCATGATGAATCTGCAATCCAACGATTTTGAACTGTTCGCCGTGCCGGTGCAGTTTGCGCAAGATGCCCAGCAATTGGCCGAGCGCTGGAAGGCCTTGCAAAAGCAAGCCCACCCGGACCGCTTTGCATCGCAAGGCGCTGCTGCTCAGCGCGTTGCCATGCAGTGGTCGGTGCGCATCAATGAGGCCTACCAGCGCTTGAAGGACCCGCTCAAGCGCGCCGCCTACCTGTGCGAGATGCATGACGCGCCCATCCGCGCCGAAGACAACACCGCCATGCCCACCGCTTTTCTGATGGAGCAGATGGAGTGGCGCGAGGCGTTGGAAGAGGCGCAGAGCCAGGCCGATGTCGATGCGCTAGATGACCAGGTCGCCAGCGCGCGCCGTGCAATGCTGCAGCGCTGCCAGCAGCTGTTGGATGTGGAGCGCGACTACGCGCAGGCGGCCCAGCAGGTGAGAGCCCTCATGTTTGTTGCGCGATTTAGTGGCGACATCGACCGCCGTCGCGAGCAACTGGGACAATAGGCTGGTGACCAAAGCAGGGCGGCCCATGAGGCCGCACAGCATGCTTTGGCGAACCCTCCGTTGAGACCGCTTCCCCCGCGCCCCGTGCGGGCCGCAGGCAAGAGAACACAAGATAGATCGCATCCATGGCATTGCTCCAAATTTCAGAACCTGGCCAATCTCCCGATCCGCACCAGCGCCGTATTGCGGTGGGCATTGATCTGGGCACCACGCACTCGCTGGTCGCTGCCGTGCGCAACGGCGTGGCCGAATGCCTGCCGGATGACGAAGGCCGGGTGCTGCTGCCATCGGTGGTGCATTACCGGGCCAATGGCAAGCGCGATATCGGCTATGCGGCGCTTGCCCATCCCGGCGTCGATGCCGCCAACACCATTGCCTCGGCCAAGCGCCTGATGGGCCGCAACCTGGCCGATATCCATGCGCCCGAGCAACTGGCCTATGCGCTTGTGCAGCCCGACGATAGCGGCATGGTGGCCATCGAGACGGTGGCCGGCCTCAAGACCCCGGTGGAGATCAGCGCCGAGATTCTGGCCACCTTGCGCTACCGCGCCGAAGACACCTTTGACAATGACCTGTACGGCGCCGTGATCACCGTGCCAGCCTACTTTGACGACGCGCAGCGCCAGGCCACCAAGGATGCGGCCCAGCTGGCCGGCATCAAGCTGCTGCGCCTGATCAACGAGCCCACGGCAGCGGCGATTGCCTATGGCCTGGACAATGCCTCCGAAGGCATCTATGCCGTCTATGACCTGGGCGGCGGCACCTTTGATATTTCCGTGCTGCGCCTGACGCGCGGCGTGTTCGAAGTCATCGCCACCGGCGGTGACTCGGCGCTGGGCGGTGACGACTATGACGCCGCACTGGGCCAGTGGGTGCTGGAGAAAACCGGCGGCGCGGTGCAGAGCGCGCAGGACAAGGCGGTATTGCGCCTGGCTGCCAAGACCGCCAAAGAGGCGCTGACCGATGCCGACCAGGTGACCTTCTCCGCGCAGCTGTCCAGCCAGAACATTGCGCTGCCGCTGAGCCGGGCCGATTTTGATGCGGCCACGCAAGCCTTGACGGCCCGCACCCTGACGGCCGTGCGCCGCGCGCTGGCCGATGCCCAGCTGGCCAAGGACGAGGTGCAAGGCGTGGTGATGGTGGGGGGCTCGACGCGCATGCCCCAGGTGCAGACGGCGGTCGGCAACTTCTTTGGCAAGCCACCGTTGACCAACCTGAACCCCGACGAGGTAGTGGCCCTGGGCGCCGCGATCCAGGCCAACCAGCTCGCCGGCAACGACAACAATGGCGACCTGCTGCTGCTCGATGTGATCCCGCTGTCGCTGGGCATCGAGACCATGGGCGGCCTGGTCGAGCGCATCGTCAGCCGCAACGAAACCATTCCGACCGCACGCGGCCAGGACTTCACGACCTACAAGGATGGCCAGACGGCCTTGGCGATCCATGTGGTGCAGGGCGAGCGCGATCTGGTGGCTGATTGCCGCAGCCTGGCGCGCTTTGAGCTGCGCGGCATCCCGCCGATGGCGGCGGGCGCTGCACGCATCCGTGTGTCCTTCACCATCGATGCCGATGGCCTGCTGAGCGTGGGCGCGCAAGAGCTGGTGAGCGGGGTGGAGGCGCATATCGATGTGAAGCCCTCGTACGGTCTCTCGGACGACCAGATTGCAAACATGCTGCGCGACAGCTTCAGCACCGCCCAGGCCGATATGCAGGCGCGTGCGCTGGTCGAAGCGCGCGTTGATGGCGACCGCCTGCTGATTGCTACCCAAAGTGCGCTCGATGCCGATGGCGACCTGCTGGCAGACGCCGAGCGCAGCCAGGTCGATGCGCTGATGGACCAGCTGCGCCGCGCCCTGTCCAGCAGCGAGAGCGCCGCTGAGATCGAGGCCAGCACCGATGCACTGGCCAAGGGCACCGAGGCCTTTGCCGCCGAGCGCATGAACCGTGGCATTCGCCAGGCCCTGGCCGGCAAGAACGTGCAATCCATTTAACCGACTACAGCAAGAAGAATCTCATTCCCATGCCTATCATCAAAATCCTGCCCCATGCCGAATACTGTCCCCAAGGCGCCGAGATCAAGGCGCCGACCGGAACGTCGATCTGCGAGGCGCTGCTGGACAATGGCATCAACATCGAACACGCCTGCGACATGAGCCGGGCCTGCACCACCTGCCACGTTATCGTGCGCCAGGGTTTCGACTCCATGAACCCTTCCGAAGAGGAAGAAGACGATCTGCTCGACCGCGCCTGGGGCCTGGAGCCGCAGTCGCGCCTGTCCTGCCAGGCCATTTTGGCGCGCGAGGATGTGACCGTGGAGATCCCCAAGTACTCGATCAACCACGCCAAGGAAAACCACTGAGCGTGGGCCGGGCCGGGCGCGCGGGTGCGAGCGGCTTTTACAATCGATGTTTTGAGTCGAGGAAGCTGTAGATGTCGCGCCAAATTGTTCTGGATACGGAAACCACGGGTCTGTCAGTCGTCGATGGTGACCGTGTCATTGAGCTCGGCTGCGTCGAGCTGCTCAACCGCAAGCTCACCGGCAATAACCTGCATCTGTACTTCAATGCCGACCGGGAAAGCCATGAAGACGCGCTGCGCGTGCACGGCATCACCAGCGAGTTTCTGGCCGACAAGCCGCGTTTCCACGAGAAAGCCGAAGAGATCCGGGCTTACCTCGAAGGCGCCGAGCTGATCATCCACAATGCGCCATTCGACATGGGCTTCCTGAACAAGGAGTTCGAACGGGTGGGCATGCCGCCCCTGGTCAGCATGGTGAGCGGTGTGCTGGATTCGCTCCTGATGGCGCGCGACATGTTCCCGGGCAAGCGCAACTCGCTCGACGCGCTATGCGACCGCCTGGAAGTGGACAATTCCGGCCGCGACCTGCACGGCGCTTTGCTCGACGCTGAGCTGCTCGCTGACGTCTACATCAACATGACGCGCGGGCAGGAACAGCTGCTCTCGTCTGAGAGCATGGCATCGAACAACAAGTCCAACGCGGCCATGGTGGTCAAGAAGGTGGATTTTGCACAGTTCGATCTGCCCGTGATCCTGCCGTCGGAGGCGGAGCTGGCCGCCCACGACGAGGTGCTGACGCAGCTGGACAAATCCAGTGGCGGCAAAACTATTTGGAGAAAATTGGCCTAATTTTCACAGCCAGCAAATATTTGCTGTCATAATAGAGGGCTTGACGGCGAGAGATTTTGGGTGATTAGCTCAGCGGTAGAGCACTGCCTTCACACGGCAGGGGTCACATGTTCGATCCATGTATCACCCACCAATCCATCGTCGTTGCGGTATGTCCCTTGGGGCATGCTTGGGGTGATTAGCTCAGCGGTAGAGCACTGCCTTCACACGGCAGGGGTCACATGTTCGATCCATGTATCACCCACCACAATTTAGTTTCGGTAGGCCTCTTTGGGGCGTGCCTGGGGTGATTAGCTCAGCGGTAGAGCACTGCCTTCACACGGCAGGGGTCACATGTTCGATCCATGTATCACCCACCAACCAACAAACCTCTTGAATGTTCTGTTCAAGAGGTTTTTTGTTTTTTGCGCGCTTGTGCACACGCTGCGCAGGCTACAGCGCACCGCCGTCCACCACGCCGTTCATGTATCGGGCCTGTCGCTGCCAGGTAAATCCCGCCCCGGTGCTGCACAACTCGGCCACCAAGGCCTAGGATGGCAGGTTTTGGGACTACCACCGTACCGATATGACCTCTCACACACTCGCTTTGGGTGCTGGCCTGGCCGCCTTGCTCGCTGGCAGTAGCTGGGCAGCTTCAAGCTCGCCATCCACCCCCACCCCACCATCGGCACCACAGACCTGTACCGAACAGGCTTCAGACGCCTGTTTCCAAGGCTTTGCGCTGCCGGGCCAGGCCGGGCGCATGCATTTCTATGCCTCGCAGGCGCCGCAGGCCGAAAAGGCCGACGGGTCGGCCGGGCCGCAAACGGTGCTCTTGATCATGCATGGCTTCCCGCGCGATGCCAACCGCAGCTTCAATGCCGCGCTGGACGCCGCGCGCAAGGCGGGGCGCCTGGATGAGACCCTGGTCATTGCGCCGCTCTACCAGGTGGGCAGCGACAAGGCCGAGCACTGCCGTACCAAGGGCACGCCTGCGCCGGAGCCAGGTGATGCCTTGTGGACCTGTGGCAGCTGGCTGGCCGGACAAAACTCCCAGGCCGGTGCTGGCAGGACCCCGATCAATGCCATTGCTGCGCTCGATGCCTTGGTCGCCCATATCCACCAGCGCTGGCCCAGCGTGCGCCACATCACCTTGGCGGGATTTTCTGCCGGTGGACAAATGCTCCAGCGCAGCATCGGCTTTGCCCAGCAGCCGCCTGCCGGTGTATCGCTGCGCTATGTCGTTGCGGACCCTGGCACCTGGCTGTACTTTGATCCGCTGCGCCCGCAGCCCCAGCGCGCGGGCCGCGATGTGGACTGGGCGGCCTGCAGCGATGGTGGTTGCGACTACCGCATGCAACTGCCTCAAGAGGCATCCTGCCCGGGCTACCACGACTGGAAATACGGCACGCAGGCGCTGCCGTCCAGCCTGGGGCCCGCCGCTGCGCAGGCGCGCGAGCGCTACCGCCAGGCGGATATTCACTATCTGGAAGGTGCCCTCGACAACCATGCCGGCAAGGGCACGAGCTATGGCGCGCTCGATAAATCTTGCGCTGCCATGCTGCAAGGGCCGTTTCGCCGCCAGCGGGGGGAGGGCTATGCCGCCTATGTGGCCCAGGTGCTGCAGCCAGTGCGCCCGCAGCCGCTGTCCATCGTGCCGGGCTGCGCCCATGATGTCGCCTGCGTATTGCCCTCGGATGCAGCGCGGCCGGCCTTGTTTGGCATCCTGCCTTGATGGCGCGCTGTGCGGCTCTAACGAGGCGCGCGGAGCGCTTTAGCGTGCGGGCTGGGTTGCAGGCAGCGCAGCTGGGATTGCCGCAGCAGGTGCCGTGCTGGTCAGCATGCTGCGGTCCAGCACCTCGATATCGTTCAGCGCCAAGGTGCCGGCCGCCTGCTTGAGCTTGAGCTGGCCCAGCAAGGTGTTGTAGCGGGCAAGGGCCAGGTCGCGCTTGGTCTGGTAGAGCTGGCTTTGGGCGTTGAGCACATCGATATTGATGCGCACACCCACCTGGTAGCCGGTCAGGTTGGCATCGAGCGCGAGCTGGCTCGATGCCTCGGCGGCTTCCAGTGCCTTGACCTGGCTGGCGTTGGACTGCAGGCCAAAGAAGGCGCTGCGCACGTTCTGCGCCACGGTGCGGCGGGCATTGTCCAGGTCGGCCTCTGCCTTGCTCTCCAGCGCCAGGGTTTCCTTGACCCGGTTCTGCACGGAGAAACCGGCAAACAGCGGCACATTGAGCACCACGCCCACGGTGGCCTGGTTGGCGTTGTAGCCATGGGTGGGCATGGTGATGCTGCCCTTGGGGTAGAGCTGGCGGCCAACAGTGGCCTGCAGGTCGATGGTGGGCAGGTGGCCGGTTTCGGCCTTCTTGGTGTCCAGCCGGGCGTTGGTGGTGGCCAGCTGGGCGATGCGGATCTGGGGCTGCTCGCTCTGGGCCTGGTCCACCCACATCAGCACATTGTCGGGCGTGGTCGCCGGCAGCAGCACCGGTTGCTTGAGCGGCCAGGGCTGGTTGCCAGGCGTGCCCACGGCATTGTCCAGCGCCAGGCGCTTGACGGTCAGGTCATTCTCGGCGGCGATCTCTTGCGCACGCACCAGGTCATAGCGGGCCTCGGCTTCGCGCGAATCGGTGATGGTGGCCGTGCCCACATCAAAGTTGCGTTTGGCAGCGGCCAGCTGCTCCTTGACGGCAGCCTTTTGGGCCTGCACAAACACCATGCTGTCCTGCGCGGCCAGCACATCAAAGTAGGCCTGGGCCACCCGCACCAGCAAATCCTGGCTCGCGGCATCGAGCTGCAGCCGGGCGATATCGCCGCCCAATTTGCCTTGTTCCAGCGCAATGCGGTTGGCCGGGCGGTAGAGCGGCTGGCTGGCCGTGATGCCAATCTGGTGGTCGGGGCCGTTCAGGCGCAGCTCGGGGTTGTTGATGGCCGTGTGGCTGTACTGCGACTGCGCCTGCAGGCCCACCTGCGGCAGCAGCCCGGCGCGTGCCTGCTCGCCCCGGGAGATGGCCGCGTCCAGGTTGGCGCGGGCCGACTGCCACTGCGCGTCATAGCCGCTGGCCTGCTCCACCATCTGCATCAGGCTCTGGGCCTGCGCCGGCAACTGGGCCAGGCCCAGCAGCAGCGCAGCAGCTGCGGCGCAGGTTGTTCTCAGACGAGGCAGGGCAGGGGCTTGGTGCATGGTGCAGAAGGGGGTGGTACAAGGGGAGGCGCGGCCAGGCCAGAGGCCCGATGCCGCGCCGCAAACGGCGCGGGCCGCAGGTCAGTAGCGCGGCACCGAGGGGTCGCGCTCGGCCGTCCAGAGGTCGATGCCACCAGTCAGGTTGCTGACCTGGCTGTAGCCCTGGCGCTCCAGGAACACGGCGACCTGCATGCTGCGCATGCCGTGGTGGCAGAGGCAGGCGATGGGGCGGTCTTCATCGAGTAGGTTGAGCGACGCGGGAATCTGCTGCATCGGGATATTCAGCAGCTCAAAACCTTCGGGCTTGACCGACGCAGTCCGCAGCTCCCAGGGCTCGCGCACATCCAGCACCAGGGGGTTATGGTCCGCATGCTGGGCCAGCCATTCGTTGAGTTGCGCGGGACGGATTTGCTCCATACATCACTTTCTGCAGCGCAGCCGGCCCCCAGGCCGCCGCGCTGCGGGGGTCATCAGAACTTGAAGCGGGGTGCCTCGGCAAAGCCCTTGAGGCGGGCCACCACGGTGTCCCAAGGCTGGCTGATCGTCAGCTTGCCTTGCGTGCGGGTGTAGACGGTGGTGCGCATCATCGGCTCCGTGCCCACAAAAGCGATCAGACGGCCGCCTTCCTTGAGCTTGTCGAGCAGCGCCGCTGGCACTTCGTAGACCGAGCCGCTCAGCACGATCACGTCATAGCTGCCGCCGATGGCCTGGGCGTTGGAGCCGTCTTCCAGCACCACATCGACATTCTTGATCTGGGCGCGGTGCAGGTTGGCGCGGGCCAGCTCGACGAGCGCGGGCTCGATCTCCAGCGAGGTGACCTGCTTGGCCAGGCGCGACATGAGCGCAGCCATGTAGCCCGAGCCGGTACCGATTTCCAGCACGTTTTCATGGGCTTGCAGCTTCAGGTCCTGCAGCACGCGTGCTTCGACGCGGGGAGGAAGCATGCAGTGGCCATTGGCTACGGCTTCTTCGCCATCATCGCCCAGCAGTGGCAGCTGGATGTCCATGAACGCCATGTCCTGCAGGCCATCGGGAACAAATTCTTCACGGCGCAGCGTGCCGATCAGCGCCAGCACCTGTTCGTCGCCCAGGCTCCAGGGGCGAACCTGCTGCTCGACCATGTTGTAGCGTGCTGCGCGGTATTTATCATCCGTGCTGGGGGACATGTTCAGTGGCAAACTCATTGCAGACTCCGGTTGGCTTGTTGGGGGTGGGGCAAGAAAAAACCCCTTATTTTAGGCCGCTTAGGGTTCCATAGCGGGACGCCGCCACTTTTGGGAGGCCCATTTCGCAAAATCATCGAGGTAGCAGTACACCACGGGCACCACCACCAGGGTCAACAGCGACGAGGTGATCACCCCGCCAATCACCGCCTGGCCCAGTGGCGCGCGCTGCTCGGCCCCTTCGCTCATCGCAAAGGCCAGCGGCACCATGCCAAACACCATGGCCAGGGTGGTCATCAAGATGGGGCGCAGCCGCACCTGGGCCGCCAGCAGCAGTGCCTGCTCACGCGGCAGGCCCGGCACCATCTGGCCGTCTTCGCCGGGTTGGGGCTGGCGGGCGCGTATCGCAAAGTCCACCAGCAAGATCGCATTCTTGGTGACCAGGCCCATCAGCAAGATGACGCCGATGATCGAGAACATCGACAAGGTGGTGCCAAACATCATCAAAGTGAGCACCACGCCAATCAAGGTCAGTGGCAGCGAGGTCATCAGCGCCAGCGGCTGCAAAAAGCTGCGGAACTGGCTGGCCAGGATCATGTAGATAAAGATCACCGCCAAGGCCAGTGCCGAGAGCGCGTAGCCAAACGACTCCTGCATGTTCTTGGTGCTTCCGGCAAACTCGTAGCGGTAGCCGGGCGGGAAGGTGGTCTGCGCCAGCACCGCGCGGATATCGGCTGCCACTTCGCCGGCGCTGCGCTGGTTGGCGTTGGCATTGAAGGCGACTTCGCGGTTCATCGCGCGGCGGTTGATGCGGTTGGGGCCGGTGGTCTCGGTCAAGGTGGCCAGCTGGCTCAGGCGCACCGTATGGGGCTGGCCATTGGCGCCGATCGCCGTCAGTGGCAGCTGGGCCAGCATCTGCGGGTTCTCGCGCGCCTCGGGCGCCAGGCGCACCCGCACGTCATAGGTCTGGTTGTCGCCCGCGCGCCAGTTGCCCACCGTGTCGCCTTCCACCAGGGTGCGCAATGCGGTGGCCACCTGGCCCATCGGCAGGCCCAGGTCGGACGCGGCATCGCGGTTGAACTGCAGCTGTACGATGGGCTCGCGCTCCAGCACGCTGCTGTCGAGGTCCACCAGGCCGGGGATGTGCTGCAGGCGCTCGCTCACCTGGCGCGCCAGGCGCTCGAGCTCTTGCAGATCCGGGCCTTGCAGTGAAAACTCCACCTGCTTTTGGCCGCCCACCGCTTCGAGCAGGCCCACGTGCGTCACCTGGATGCCGGCGATCTGGTTGAGCTCAGCGCGCAGGCTGGCCGATATCTGCTGCACATCCTGGCTGCGTTCGCTGCGGTCCACCAGGCGCACATACATGCTCGCGTAGTTCTTGCCATTGGCGTTACCGGTGTTGATCGTGGTCAGGGTGTAGCGCACGGCCGGGTTGCGGCGCACCACGTCCTCGACCTGGCGCGCGCGCGCCTCGGTCGCCTCTACCGACGCGCCCACTGGCACATTGAAGCGGATCTGGGTTTCGGAAAAATCGGCGCGCGGCACAAACTCGGTGCCCAGCAGTGGCAGCAGCAGCAGGCTGAGGATAAAGATCGCCAGCGCCACCAGCAGGCTGGTCAAGCGGTGGCGCAGCGCCCAGGCCAGCATGCGCTGGTAGCCGGCGCTCAGCTGCTCGGTGGCGGCCTCAAAGCCGGCCAGCGCCCGGTCGAGCGCCCGTGCAAGCCCGTTGCGCGCGGGCTTGCCGCCCTTGTGCACGCTGGGGTCATGCCAGACGCTGGAGAGCATCGGGTCCAAGGTGAAGCTGACAAACATCGACAGCAGCACGGCGACCACAATGGTCAGGCCAAACTCATGAAAGAACTTGCCGATGATGCCGCCCATAAAACCGATGGGCAGAAACACCGCGACGATCGACAAGGTGGTGGCCAGAACGGCCAGGCCAATCTCCTGCGTGCCTTCCAGCGCCGCGCGGTAGGCCGATTTGCCCATCTGCAGGTGGCGCACGATGTTCTCCCGCACGACGATGGCGTCATCGATCAGCAGGCCCACGCACAGCGACAAGGCCATCAGGGTCACCATATTGATCGTGAAACCAAAGGCATACATGAAAAAGAAGGTGCCGATGATGGAGATCGGCAAGGTCAGCCCGGTGATGACCGTCGAGCGCCAGGAGTGCAGGAACAGATACACGATCAGCACGGTGAGCACGGCGCCCTCGACCAGGGTCTGGCGCACATTGTCTACGGCAACCCGTATCGGGCGCGAGGCATCGGCAATCGGCTCCAGCCGCAGGCCCGGCGGCAGCTCGGGCGTGATCTCGGCCACCGCGCGGCGCAGGCCGTCGACCACCTCGATGGTGTTTTCCTCCTGCGATTTCTGGATCGACAGCAGCAGGGTGCGCGTGCCGTTGTACAAGGCCAGGTTCTTCAGCTCCTGCGCGCCATCCTGCACGCGCGCTACCTGGTGCAGGTAGATGGGCGCGCCATTGCGGCGGGCCACGATGATCTGGTTGAAGTCCTCGGGCCGCTTCATGCGGGAGTCAATCTGCACCAGCCGGTCCTGCTCGCGCGAGCGCACCGAGCCCAGCGGCAGATCCTGGTTTTCGCGGCGCACGGCATCGGCCACTTCGCTCGCCGAGATGGACAGCGCCTCCATCTGCTGCGGATTCAGGTAGACATTGATCTCGCGCGGTGTGCCGCCCACGAGGCTCACGGCCCCCACGCCGCGCACATTCTCGAGGCGCTTCTTGAGCACCTGGTCCGCCCAGGAGGTCATCGCAATCGCGCTCGGTGGCGTGCCCCGGCTCGGATCGGGCAGCAGGGCCAGCGACCAGACGGCGGCGTCCGCCGGGTCAAAGCGGATCACGCGCGGGTCTTTGACCTCGTCGCGCAGCAAGGGGCGCACGGCAGCGATCTTCTCGCGCACATCCTCAGCCGCGCGGCGCCCGTCCACATAGATCTGGAACTCCATGATGATGACGGCCGTGCCCTCGTAGCTGCGCGAGGTAAGGGCGCTGATGCCGGCGACCGCATTGACCGCTTCCTCGATCTTTTTGGTGACTTCGCTCTCGACAATCTCCGGCGCAGCGCCGGGGTAATCGACCGTGATGACGACCACCGGAAAATCGATATTGGGAAACTGGTCGACCTTGAGGCGCTGCAGCGAGAACAGGCCCAGCACCACCAGCGCGGCCATCATCATCGTGGCCAGCACCGGGTTGTTCAGGCTGAGGCGGGTGAACCACATGGATCAGGACGCGGGCAATGCGGATGGGGGCGGTGCTGCAGACTTAGGCGCATGCTTTGGGGCGGCATCTGGCGCAGGGGCCAGCCGCACCGGCGTCGCTGCGCGCAGCTGGCCCACCTGGCCACCCAGAATGCGTTGGCCGGCCTGCAGGCCCTGGGTCACCGCGACCCAGGTCTTGCCATCGCGCTGGCTGCGCGCGCCCAGCACCACGGGCTGGTGCTGTACCCGCAGCGTATCGCTGCGTTCGCCCGATCCGCCGTTTGGGCTCAGCAACTGCACATAAGGCTCTGGCTTGTCGGTGCGCACGGCAGCCAGCGGCACGGCAAGCGTCTGCAGCTCGCCGGTAGCCAACTGCCCCTGCAGGTACAGCCCTTGGCGCAGCGCCGGTGCGGCAGCGCCTGCGGGCGCCGCTGGCGGCGCAATGCGCAAATACACCGTTACGCTGCGGCTGCTGGCATCGGCTTGGGGGTTGATGCGCACCACCTGTGCGCTGACGGTCTGGCCGCTGCCATCGACCTGCAACTGCGCCGTCTGGCCCAGGCGCAGCTGCAGCGAATCGGCCGCCGGCATCTGGGCCTGCAGCTCCAGCTCACGCAGGTCGACAATCTCCAGCACATTGGCGTCCGGCCCGACCTTTTCACCGTTGCTGACCCATTTGCGGGCCACCTGGCCCTGGATGGGGCTGCGCAGCACCGTGTCACTGAGGTTTTTGCGCAGCACATCGGCGGCCGAGCGGGCCGCCAGGTAGTTGGCCTGCGCAGCCTGTAACTGCGACTGCGAAGATTCAAGGGCCGTCGCCGAGATAAAGCCCTGGTTGGCCAACGCGCGGTTGTTGTCGTACTGGCGCTGCTGGATATCTTGCTGCGCGCGGGCGGCGTCGGCCTGCTGCTGGGCCTGGGCCAGGCGGGCCTGGCTCTCGGTGCTGTCCACCCGGGCGACGACCTGGCCCGCTTGCACCGGGTCCCCCTCGCGCAGTTGCAGCTGCTGGAGCTCGCCGGCAATGCGGGCCTTGATGATGGCGGTATGCACCGCCTGCACCGTGCCGCTGATGGGCAGGCTCAGCACCAGGGTCTGCGGCGCCACGGTGATCGCGTCGCTGGCGGCCAGCTGGTAGACCGCCTGCGCCTTGGCCTGCTCGGCCTGGGCGAGGGCTTGCTGGCGCTGCTGTTGGGTTTTCAAACCACGCCACAGCCCGCTGGCGAGCAGGGCGACGACCACGGCAGCGGCCAGCCAGGGCAGTGCGCGCTTCATGGGACAGCACCCTGAGGTGGGCGGCCCAGCCCATGCATCAGCGCATCGGCTTGCATCTGCAAAAAGCGTGGCACATCAAAATCCGGGTTGGGCAGGCAAAAGCCGCCGGTGCTTTTGACGCTGGCGCAAAAGATCAGCGGGGCCAGCACCAGGGTCACGCCATAGTCAAGGTCCAGCGGGGCGAGCTCACCGCGCTCCATGCCCCGGCGCAGCACGCGCTCGATCAGGCGGTTGCCAGGCAGCACCACTTCCTGGCGGTAGAAGGCCGCAATCTCGGGAAAGTTATGCGCCTCGGCCATCACCAGGTGCGGCAGGCCGCAGGCCTTGGTCGAGCCAATGCGCTGCCACCAGACCTCGTAGCAGTAGTGGACCAAGGTGGCCGTGTCATGCTGGTAGCTGTCGAGCTCCAGATCCCACTCGGCAAAGCGGCTGCTGAGCACATGGCGCACCACGGCCTGGAACAGCTCTTGTTTGCTCGGAAAATACAAAAACAGCGTGCCCTTGGAGACCCCGGCCTGCCGGGCCACTTCTTCGACCTTGGTGGCCGAATAGCCTTTGCTGACAAACAGGTCCAGCGCCGCATCCAGCAGCTCGCCGGGCCGGGCCTCTTTGCGGCGGCTGCGGCGGGGCGCAGGCGTGGCCAAAGCAGGTGGGGGAGGCGGGGAGGACACGGTGGGCAGCGCAATCAAAACAGTTAATGACCAATGGGTTAGTAATGTAGGCGGCTGCCCGCGACAAGTCAAGCAAAACGACCTGAAAGAAATAGAGCACCCATTCGCATCAGGCTGTCTTTTTCTCTGTTAAAAATGGTTCCGGCCCCCGCCTTTTCTCAGCGAGCCGGAGTCCATTTTTGCCCTTTTTGTTGCCGGAGTCATGATGTCCAGTGAAACCCAGTCCCCCGTGGAAAAAATCTATCTCGCCGGTGGTTGCTTTTGGTGCACCGAGGCCGTGTTCGGGCGGGTGCGTGGCGTCGTCAAGGTCGTCAGCGGCTATGCCAATGGCCAGATCGCCAATCCCACGTACGAGCAGGTCTGCACGGGCACGACGGGCCATGCCGAATGCGTGGAGCTGACTTTCGAGCCGCAGGTGCTGCCGCTCGATAAGGTGCTGCACATCTTCTTTGCGACGCATGACCCCACCACCTTGAACCGCCAGGGCAACGATGTGGGCCCGCAGTACCGCAGCGGCATCTACACCACCACGCCCGAACAGCTGGCCCAGGCTCAGGCATTTGTCGACAAGCTCAATGCCTCGGGTCAGATGGGCGCGCCGGTGGTCACCGAGGTGGAGCCGCTGCAGCATTTCTGGAACGCCGAGGCCTACCACCAGGACTATTTCGACAACAACCCGCGCCAACCCTATTGCACCTACGTGGTGGCGCCCAAGGTCGACAAGCTGGAAACCCGCTTTGCAGACTGGTTGAAGTAGGGCCGCTTGCCTGCCGGGCCCGTACGATGGGCATAATGCAACACAATTGCATCAAAGCCATTGCTCCCAGCCACCGATGTCCGCCCGCACTCCATCCCCCGCCACTGCCGCTTTAAGCGTGCAGTCCCTGCCGCCCGGCATGCGTGCCACGCGCGCCACCAAGGCCTTGCTGGCTCTGGTCGGCAGCCAGCCGGGCATGCAGTGGTCCGTGGCCGAGGTGCAGGCCCGTCTGCAGAAGATGGGCGTCGATGTCAACCGGGTCACCAGCTACCGCCTGCTCGACCGCCTGGCCGCTGCCGGCAAGCTGGTCAAAAGTGTAGATGCCGAGCGCCTGACGCGCTATGCGCTGCGGGCTGAAGCACAGGAGCCGCTGCAGGTGCGCTATGAATGCACCGACTGCCATTCGGTGCAAAGCCTGGAGGAGCGTGCCGGTGACGCCGCCACGGCCCAGGTCAACCAGGCGATGGCGCAGTACCTGCAGGTGCTGCAGGAGCAGGGCCTGGCGCCGGAACAGACCGAGCTGCGTCTGCAGGGACTATGCGCCGACTGCAAGCACGACCCCAAAAAATCCTGATCTCCACTCAGGCCCGCTTGCGGCCAATCAGCCCCGTCGACAGCATGGTGCCGCCAATCACGACGGCACCGCACCCCAGCATCCAGGCGGTGATGGGTTCTGCCAAAAACCAGTTGCCATAGACCAGCGCAAACACTGGCGCCAAAAAGGTGACCGCAATCGCGCGGCTCGGCCCGGCCGTCTGGATAATGTGGAAATACAGGATATAGGCCACGCTGGTGCACAGCAGCGCCAAGGCCGCGACGGCCAACCACGAGCCCCAGGACGGCGTCTGGCTGGGCCACATCGCAATCGTCGGGATCAGCAGGCAGAGGCTGGCACCGACCATGCTGCCGGTGGCGGTTGCCAGCGGTGGCACGCCCACCAGGTAACGCTTGGCAAAACTGGCTGCCACGCCGTAGCTCAGTGACGCACACAGACAGGCGGCGATCGCGGCATAGGCGCTCCAGCTGGCCGCGCCAGCGGTGGCGGGCTTGTCATGCAGCGCGAGCAGGGCCACGCCGGTAAAGCCGATCAACAGGCCGGTGACGCGCAGGCCGGTGATGCGGTCGCCCAGCCAGAGCCAGGCCACCAAGGCGCCAAACAGCGGGGCGCAGGCATTGAGCACCGAGGCCATGCCGGTGGGCATATAAACCACGGCATAGGCGAACAGCGAGAAAGGAATGGCCGAATTGATGATGCCCGAGAACAGCACCGGCTTCCAGTGCTGGCGCAGCGCGGGCCATTCGCCGCGCAGCAGCATCAGCGGCAGCAAAAACAGCGCAGCCAGGATGACACGCAAGCCGGCCGTAGGCACGGCACCAAACTGCGAAGCGCCCAGGCGCATGAACAGAAAGGACGCGCCCCAGAGCACCGCCAGCAGCACAAAGGGGGGCAGCCAGCGGCTGGCGCTCGGCGCAGCTGCGGCAAGGGCGGGGCTAGGGACAGACGCAGCAGCAGAGGATGGGGTGGGGCGCATAGGATCTCGCAAGGGCAGACAGCATGCTAGCGGGCACCGTGCTTGCCATTGGTGACATTCTTGCGGTGTATTGATGCGCGCCGTGCAAGGAGCAGTAAAAGCGCAGTGGCGGCGCGGCAAACCCGCGTCTGGCTGGGTCCCATTGTGCGTTTGGCGCTGCGGCGCCCTGGTCACCATATGGACAACTGGCCGGCCATCGCCTCGAGCGTGCCTACAATAGCTGTCTCGCAGCAAAGGCGCGGCTTCTCATGGAGGCCGTTTTTCATGCCTGTTTTGCGCCAACAACAAGGTGAGTTCTGTGCCGATTTCTTCTGCAATCTTCAAAGCCTATGACATCCGCGGCGTTGTGCCGAGCACGCTCAACGAGAGCGTGGCACTGAAGCTGGGCCGGGCCTTTGGCCAGCAGGCGATTGCCGCTGGCGAGCTGGTGGTCGCCGTGGGGCGTGATGGCCGGCTGTCAGGCGATGCGCTCAGCCGCGCGCTGAT
This sequence comes from Comamonas sp. 23, assembly GCF_049601575.1. NCBI lineage: Bacteria > Pseudomonadati > Pseudomonadota > Betaproteobacteria > Burkholderiales > Comamonadaceae > Comamonas > Comamonas sp. 23. Next base: position 2,574,562 of record NZ_CP187127.1, read on the forward strand.
GCAAGGCCTGGTGGAAGCCGGTATCGAGGTCATCGATGTGGGCCGCGTGACCACGCCCATGCTGTATTTTGCCGCCAGCACCTTGTGCCACAGCGGCATCCAGGTGACCGGCAGCCACAACCCCAAGGACTACAACGGCTTCAAGATGGTGCTGGCCGGCCGCGCGATCTATGGCGAAGAGATCCAGAAACTGCGCCAGATCATGGAGAAGGAATGCTGGCGCTTCCAGGGCGGCGGCAAGCTGCGCCAGGCCGATGTGACGGCCGCCTATGTCGAGCGCATCGTCTCGGACATCAAGCTGGCGCGGCCCATGAAGATCGTCGTGGACAGCGGCAACGGCATTGCTGGCGCCACCGCACCTGGCATCTTCCGCGCGCTGGGCTGCGAGGTGACTGAGCTCTTCTCCGAGGTCGATGGCAACTTCCCCAACCACCATCCCGACCCCAGCAAGCCCGAGAACCTGCGCGACCTGATCGAGGCACTGCAGACCGGTGATGCGGAACTGGGCCTGGCCTTTGATGGCGATGGCGACCGCCTGGGTATCGTGACCAAGGATGGGCAGAATATTTTCCCCGACCGCCAGATGATGCTGTTCGCCCAGGATGTGCTCTCGCGCGTGCCTGGTGGCGAGATCGTCTACGACGTCAAGTGCTCGCAGCGCCTGGCGCCGGCCATTGAGGCGGCCGGCGGCAAACCGGTGATGTACAAGACCGGGCATTCGCTCATCAAGGCCCGCATGCGCGAGACCAATGCGCCTTTGGGCGGCGAGATGAGCGGCCATATCTTCTTCAAGGAGCGCTGGTACGGCTTTGACGACGGCACCTACGCCGGCTGCCGCCTGCTGGAGATCCTGAGCAAGGCCCAAAACCCTTGCGCGCTGCTGCATGCGCTGCCCAGCAGCTACAGCACGCCCGAGCTCAATGTGGAATGCCAGGAGGGCGAGCCGCACAAGCTGAGCGCCCAGCTCCAGGAGATGGCGGCCGATGTGTTCAGCGCGCCGGCCCAGATCAACACCATTGATGGCCTGCGCGTGGACTGGCCCGATGGTTTTGGCCTGATCCGAGCGAGCAACACTACGCCCGTGCTGGTGCTGCGCTTTGAAGGCCATACCCAGGCAGCCCTGCACCGCATCCAGAACGAGATGAAGGCGCTGCTGCTCAAGGTCAAGCCCGATGCCGTCATCGGCAGTGCGTCGCACTGAAGGACGACGCAGTCCATGGGTCTGAGCCTGACGCTCTACGGCTGGGGCGCACGGCTTGCCCGCCCGCTGGTGCGGCGCAAGCTGGCGCGCCGCGCGGTGCAGGAGCCTGGCTACGCCCAGGGGGTGGAGCAGCGCTTTGGCAATTATGGCGACCTGCCGCGCTACCAGGCCGTGCCCGAGATGCCGCTGGTCTGGATCCATGCGGTTTCGCTGGGCGAGACAAGGGCTGCTGCCATCTTGCTGCGCGAGCTGCGGCTGCAGATACCGGCCTTGCGCCTGCTGCTGACCAATGGCACGGCCACCGGCCGTGAAGAAGGGCAAAAGCTGCTGCTGCCCGGCGATATCCAGGTCTGGCAGCCCTGGGATGACCGCGCCAGTGTCAGCGCCTTTTTGCGCCATTTCCGCCCCACCATCGGCATCCTGATGGAGACGGAGATGTGGCCGGGGCTGGCCTCTGGCTGCCAGCGCGAGCGCGTGCCGCTAGTGCTGGCCAATGCCCGGCTCAATGAGAAATCGCTGCGCGGCGCCCAGCGCCTGGCTTGGCTCGCGCGCCCGGCCTACCGCAGCCTGCGCTCGGTGATCGCCCAGACCGAGGCTGATGCCAGCCGCCTGCGCTCCGCAGGCGCCGAGGTGACTGCGGTGCTGGGCAATCTGAAATTCGATGTCGAGCCCGATGCCGCGCAACTGGCCCAGGGCCAGGCCTGGCACCAGGCGGCGGGCAAACCGGTGGTGATGCTGGCCAGCAGCCGCGAGGGCGAGGAGGCCCTGTGGCTGCAGGCGCTGGCGCAGCTGCGCAGCAGCGACCCGCAAGCCGCCGCAAGCGTGCAATGGCTGCTGGTGCCGCGCCACCCGCAGCGTTTTGACGAGATTGTGCAACTGCTGCAGGGTGCCGGTTTGCAGGTATCGCGCCGCAGCCAGTGGCAGAGCGGGCCGCAGCCCGCCGATGTCTGGCTGGGCGACAGCATGGGCGAGATGCAGCTGTACTACGGTCTGGCCGATGTGGCCTTGCTGGGCGGCAGCTTTGCACCGCTGGGCGGGCAGAACCTGATCGAGGCGGCCGCTTGCGGCTGCCCGGTCGTCATGGGGCCGCATACCTTTAACTTTGCGCAGGCGGCAGACAGCAGCGTGCAAGCCGATGCCGCCCTGCGCGTGGCAGGCATGGACGAGGGCCTGCAGCAGGCTGTGGCCATTGCCAGCGATACGAGCCGCCACAGCCGCATGCGCCGCGCGGCACTGCAGTTTGCCCAGGCACACCGGGGCGCAGCCAAGACCACGGCGCAGCTGGTGGCCGCGGTGCTGGAGTCGACCGAGGGCTTTGTCAATTCCAGCTTTGAGGCCTCGCTGTTCGACGAGGATTCCGTCTAAACCGTTTTCGGGCTGGCGTTCATGCCTTGGGGCGGGTGGCAAAGGCCAGCACAAAGGTCAGCGCCAGGGTCGGCAAGGCCGATCCCGCTTGCGGCGCCCAGGCGGCCAGGCTGTGGTAGAGCGCGATGCCGCCCAGCCACAGCGCCAGCGGCAGCAGCTGCACGCCGGCCTGCGGGTAAGAGAGCTGGTAGCCGCCCCATGACAGCCGGCCCAAAATCACGCCAAACAGCGGTACAAAGACAGAACTCAGGATCAGCAAGAACGGCTCGAGGCTGTGCATCGGCAGCACCATGGCGAGGCCGGTGCTGGCCACCGCCATCACAATGCCCCAGGTACGCACACGCCAGGCGGGCAGCAGGCTGTGGGCCGATACCGCGCCCGAGTAGGCATCGCCATAGGCGTTGTCCACTTCGTCGAGCAGCACCAGCGACAGCGCAACCAGACCGCCCTGGGCCAGCAGCAAGGCGGCCACCAGGTCGGTGCTGGGCAGCACCAAAGCCACCAGCACGCCCAGCGCATAGCACCAGATATTGGCAATGCCAAAACCGATCCAGGTGCCGGCCATCGCGCTGCGGCCATGGCGCCCGTAGCGGGCATAGTCGGCCACCAGCGGCAGCCAGGAAATGGGCATGGCCACCACCAGGTCGAGCGCGGGCATCACGCCCATGCCGCCAGCCCCTGGCCTGCTCCATAGCGCGGGCAGGCCTTGCTGCAGCGCCATGCCGACAAACTGCCAGCTCAGCCACAGCAGCGACAGCACCACCAGCGGCAGCGCGATGCGCGAGATCAGCTGGCGCACCAGCCGCACCATGGAGCCCGTCATCAATGCCACCAGCAGGCCGCCCCAGAGCAAGGTGGCCAGCCAGGGCCAGTACGCGGCCTGCATGCCGCCTGCCTGGCGGCCAATGGCCACCGTCGATTCGCGCATCACCACCAGCTCGAACGCACCCCAGCCCAGCAGCTGGACGATATTGAGCAGCACCGGCAGCTTGGCAAAGTGGCGGCCATAGACATGGTGGATCAGTCCGGCGCTGGACAGACCGGTGTCGCAGCCGATCTTGCCCACCCAGGCGAGCAGTCCCGCCCCCACCACCGAGCCGCCGACAATCGCCATCAGAGCCTCGGGCGTGGACAGCGCAGGCATCAGATAGGCCCCCACCTGCATCACCAGCAGGCCCACCCCTAAGCTGAACCACAGCGAGGCCAGATGCCAGCCATTGAAAACACGCTCCTCTTGAGCGACGGGATGGAGGGCGACGTTGGAGGCGGAAGAAGCGTTGGCGGTCATGGCCTGTTATTGTTTGAAGTGCTTGTAGTTAGGTTGCAGTGCAAGGCAGTCCGGACGCCTGCAAGTGCGGCTATTGTGCCCAGCCTTCATGCCCCTAAAGAGATGACTACAATCGCCAGCGAGATGACGATACAGACGGACCCTTCTACCTGGATGCGCGACGGCGTAAGCCCCAGCTGCGTGGTGCTGCCCTCGCGCGGAGAGGGGCTGCTGCTGGATTTTCTGGCCCAGCGCCTGCCGCTGGTCAGCGCTGCGCAGTGGCTCGAACGCCTGCAGGCGGGCGATGTGGTCGATGGCGCGCGCCAGAGTTTGGGCCCCACACAAGCCTTTGTGCCCGGCATGCGGGTGTACTACTGGCGCAAGGTCGAGCAGGAGCTGCCCATCCCTTTTGATGCCGAGGTGCTGTATGAGGACGAGCGCCTGCTGCTGGTGGACAAGCCCCATTTCCTGCCGGTGCTGCCGACGGGAAAATATGTGCAGAACTCCTTGCTGGTGCGGCTGAAGAACGCGACCGGCAATGCCCATCTGTCACCGCTGCACCGCATCGACCGCGATACCGCCGGCCTGCTGCTGCTGTCCAAGGATGCAGCCACGCGTGGCCAGTACCAGGCCCTGTTTCGTGACCGGGCGATGGACAAGAGCTATGAGGCAGTGGCGCCCTGGCGGACGGACCTGGTGTTTCCGCGTGAGCACCGCAGCCGCATGGAAGAGAGCCAGCGTTTTTTTCTGATGCATGAGGTGCCTGGCGAGCCCAACAGCCACAGCCATATGGCGCTGCTGGAGCAGCAGGGCGCCTGGGCGCGTTATGCCTTGAAGCCCGTCAGCGGCAAGCGCCACCAGCTGCGTGTGCACATGGCGGCGCTGGGGCTGCCGATCCGCAACGATGCCTTCTACCCGGAGGTCAATGACCCGCCCGAGGGTGACTTCTCGCGGCCCTTGCAGCTGCTGGCGCGTGAGCTGCGCTTTGTCGATCCGGTCACGGGGCAGGCGCATGTGTTTCGCAGCCGGCGCCAGTTGCTGCCCCTGGCTGACTAGAAGCAACAAAGCCGCCCAGCGGCGGCTTGTGGTGAGAGCAGGGTAGTTGGTGGCCTTAGCGGCTGAAAGACCCCATGGCCTCGCCCAGTTGCACTGGCTTGGCCGCGGCCCAGTCGGCGTTGAAGGCGCTTTTGCCTTCGGGCAGCAGCAGCACGATGGTCGAGCCCAGCAAAAAGCGGCCCATCTCATCGCCTTGTTCGAGCACAATCGGCTGGGTCTGGTAGTCCCAGCTGCGCACCTTGCGGGTGCGGGGGGGATTGACCTGGCCGTGCCAGGTGGTGGACATGCTGCCGACAATGGTCGCGCCCACCAGCACCATCACGACCGGGCCAATGCGCGATTCAAACACGCAGACCACGCGCTCGTTGCGGGCAAACAGCCCGGGCACGCCCCGCGCGGTCAGCGGGTTGACGGAGAACAGGTCCCCGGGCACATAGACCATCTTTTGCAGCTTGGCGCGCAGCGGCATGTGGATGCGGTGGTAGTCGCGCGGGCTGAGGTAGATGGTGGCGAACTGGCCGTTGTTGAACTGCGCGGCCAGCTGCGCATCGCCGCCGAGCAACGCGGTGGTGCTGTAGCTGTGGCCCTTGGCCTGGAAGATCTGGTCCTGCGCAATGGCGCCGCACTGGCTGATGGCGCCATCGACCGGGCAGACCAGGTCGGCCTGGGCCATCGGCCGCACGCCTGCGCGCAGCTCGCGGGTGAAGAAATCGTTGAAGCTCTTGTACTGCGCAATATCGGGCTGCGCCGCTTCATCCATGTTGACCTGGTACTTGCCGACAAACCAGCGGATGAAGCGGGTGGTTGCGCCGCCCAGCTCTGCCGACGCCAATGAGCCGGCCAGCGCGGTCATCCATTTCTTGGGCAGCAGGTATTGGGGCAAAACAGCAATTCGATCGCGCATGGTCAGGGCCGTCACAGTAAACCGCCGATTCTATCGACACTGTGTCGTACCGATGACAAATTGCGTTGTGAAATGCAGCTTTTGTCGGCCATATGCTGACATTTTGTCGCCAAATGCTGGGGTCGTGATGCCGATGCTGCCTGCAGGGGCGACAGCACCGGCTGTGCCTGTAGTCCAGCGTCTGATTATGATGACAGACCTCCAGCCTTGATCTCGCCTTCTGTCTCGCCATGTCTCCAGCACGCCCCCCATCGCAACCCGCAAATGCTGCGCCAGGCTCGGTCAGCCGCCGCGCGCGGCTGCAGCTGTGGTTGCGCAACTTTCTGCCATCAGCGGCGCATGTCAATGGGCTGGAGCTGGCGCGCATGGTCGTGGGCGCAATGGTGGTGCTGTGGCTCACAGGCATGGCCAGCCAGACCTGGGGTCAGCATGACCACAGCCCCTGGCTGTTTGCCGCGATGGGAGCGAGTGCCTTGCTGCTGATCGGCACGCCATCGAGCCCCATGGCGCAGCCCTGGCCGGTGATTGGCGGCTCGATGCTGTCGGCGCTGGCCGGTTGGGTGGCGGTGTTGGTGTTTCCCGATCCGCTGCTGGCAGCGGCTGTGGCGGTGGGCCTGGCCATCATGGTGATGGTGGTGCTGCGCTGCCTGCACCCGCCGGGCGCGGCGTTGGCGATGTGGATGGCGATTCAGGGCTGGCACGATGTATCGGTGCTGCTCAACCCGGTGGCGCTGAACCTGGTCGTTCTGGTGCTGCTGGCCACCGCCTACAACCGCATGACCGGCAAGCGCTACCCCGCACCCCAGCACAGCCAGAAGGCGCAGGCCGCACAACCCTCACGCGCCTCGAGCGCGCGCATCGAGGGCAGTGATCTGGACGAGGCGCTGGAGCGCTTCAATGGCGTGCTCGATGTCAGCCGCGCCGATCTGGAAGCGCTGCTGCAGGGCGCAAGCCAGGCCGCCTTCAAACGCACCTTGGGCAATATGCGCTGCGAAGATGTCATGTCCCACCCGGTGCATGCCACGCGGCCCGAGGGCAGCGTCCAGGACGCCTGGGCCCTCATGCAGCAGCATGGCGTCAAGGCCTTGCCGGTGGTCGATGCCGCGCAGCGGGTGGTGGGCATCATCACGGCCACCGATCTGCTCAACCACGCGCTGACGGCGACACCGACCGCGCTCAGCAGCAAACTCAAGCACTGGGTGCTGCGCAAGAAAGACAGCGGCCAGCGGGTGGGCGACTTGATGACCGCCGAGGTCTCCAAGGTGGGCAGCTACGACCGCATGGTCGACCTGATTGCGATCTTCTCGCGCGCCCAGCTGCACCATGTGCCGGTAGTCAACCGGCAGGGCAAGCTGGTGGGCATCATCTCCCAGACCGATCTGGTGCGGGAGATGGCAGCTGCGCTGTCGCTGCCGCACGAAGACGCCTGAGGCGAACGCTGGGTGATGGGCATGGCCCAAAACAAAGCCCTGCGACAGCAGGGCTTTGTGCTTCAGGATGCGTAGAGCCGTCCTGGGTGTGGAGCGGGGCGCGTGGCCCCGCTACCTTCGCAGCACCAGCCAGCCAAAGGCCCCCAGCGACAGCAGTGAGTAGATCAGCCCGGGGGCCGCCGCGGTCAGCATCGGGTGCCAGTTCTGCAGATTGCCGGCAAAGCCGAACACATTGTTGAGCAGGAAGAAGCTGATGCCCGCCATCACGCCGCCAAACACATAGCCGGTGATGCCGCCCGAGCGGAAATGCAGGTAGGCAAAGGGGAGCGCCAGCACGACCATCACCAGGCAGCTGATGGGGTAGAACACCTTGCGCCACAGCTCGATCTCGTAGCGCTGCGCGCTTTGGCCATTGGCCTGCAAATGGCTCACGTAGAGGAAGAGGTCGTAGGTGCTCATCTGGTCGGGCTTGAGCACGGCCGCGGCCACCATGCTGCTGGTCACCGCAGTCGGCCAGTCCATGGTGTCCAGGTTCTTGACCTCGACCCGTGCCTGGCGCTGGTCGCCCAGGTAATAGCGTTGCTCCTGGATATGGTGCAGGTGCCAGACGCCATTGCCAAACTTGCCGCCGGCGGCCGTGAGCTGCATCTGGATGCGGCCCTGGTCGTCGAAGTTGTAGACCCGCACGCGCTGCAGATCGCCTTCGGGCGAGATGGCGCGCACATTGATCGCGGCCATGCCGTCCTCGCGCTTCTCGCGCAGCCAGGCGCCGGTGCGGCCCGTGCTCAGCTGGCCAAAGCGCTGTGCGCGCACCAGCTGGCTGGCCTGCTCACCGGCAGGCGCCACATAGTCGCCAATCGCAAAAGTGAGCACCACAAAGGCCAGGCCAATGCTCAGCAGGCTGCCCAGCGCTTGCCAGGGGCCCAGGCCACTGGTGCGCAGAATGGTGAACTCGGAAGTCTGCGCCATGCGCGCCATCACAAAGATGGTGCCGATCAGCACGGTGATGGGCAGCAGCTCGTAGATGTGGTTGGGGATGTTGAGCGCCACGCTCAACAGCGCATCCTTGAGCTCATAGGTGCCGGTGCCGATCCAGCGGAACTCATCGACCAGGTCAAAGAAAAAGAACAGTGCCAGGAAGGCGAGGGTGACAAAGCCGACGGTCACGGCGATGTCCCGGTAGATCATTTTGCGAAAGGTCTTCATGCGCGGCTCCCCTTGCGGCGTACCCATTGCATCAGCGAGAACTGCTGGTTGCGGCTGAGCAGCAAGGTCCAGGCGAGCAGGGCCGTCAAGCCGTGGATCAGCACGAAGGAGAGCGGCAGCGAGGCTTTGCCCGAAGACACCCAGTTCTGGGCAAAGGTCATGAGGTTGTAATAGACGATGAAGGCAAACAGGGCGAACACCAGGCTGCTGCTGCGGCCCGCGCGCGGGTTGACGCTGGCCATGGCCAGGCCCAGCACGACAAAATTGATCGCGGCGATCGCCAGGCCCAGGCGGTAACCCAGCTCGCCCAGCAGGCGGGGCTGGTCACTGGCCATCAGCTCGCGCGTGGGGATGTTTTTCACGGCGCCCATGTCGTTGGGGTCAATCGTGGCGGCGCTGCCGATGCGAGTGCCGTATTCCTTGAAGTCGCTGACCTTCAGGCCCGGATTGTCCTTGGATTTCTCGATGCGCTGGCCGTCATTGAGCACGGCAACGCGGGCGTTTTCCTGCACTTCGAGGTGGGCGCTCTTGGCGCTGGTCACAGTGTCCTTCTTCTCTTCGTTGGTGACGATGAAGACATTGCTCGCCTCGAGGTCCGAGTTGCGGTCGCGGTCGATGAAGAACACGCGCGAGCCGTCGGACGACTCCTGGAATTCCCCAGGCGCGATGCGGTCGACATCTCCGCGCTGTTCATATTGCGCGCGAAGCTGCACAATCTGCTGGTTGGCCCAGGGCCATACCAGCAAGGCCAACACCGCAATGACGACCATGATGGGCCAGGAAAAGCGCATCAGCGGGCGCAGAAAGCTGACCAGACTTTGACCACTGCTGAACCACACGGCCATTTCACTGTCGCGGTACATGCGCGACAAAGTCGCCACCACCGCAATGAACAGGCAGAGGCTCAAAATGGTGGGCAACTGGCCCAGCACGGTGTAGCCCATCACCAGCAACACATCGGAAGGGTTGACGCTGCCACGCGAGGCCTGGCCCAGCACTTTGATGAGCATCATCGTCATCACCACAGTCACCAGCACCACCAAGGTGGCACCAAAGCTGCGGGATAGCTCTTTACGGATCGAGGAATCGAATAACATTGGCGAGAAGGAAAGCACCGATTATGAACTTTGAACTCAAAACTCTGGATTTGGCTTCGGCCGCATTGCAGTCTGGCGACCTGCTGATCGTGTTGGTGGCTGACAAGCAGCCCAAAACCAGTGATGCATTGTCCACCCTGATTGCGCACGCGCAGAAAAATGGTGATTTTGAGGCAAAAACCGGCAAGTTGCTGGCCATGTATGCGGTGCCCGCCATCGAAGCCCGGCATTTGTTGCTGCTGGGCATTGGCGATGGTTCCCCCCAGGCCGTGCGCCAGGCGCTGGCGGCTGCTTCCGCTCCACTGACGCGTGAGGGCATCGAGCGCGCAGCTGTTGTGAGCGCCCAGCCGCTTGACGCTGCTTCGCTGCACGCATTGCTGCAATGCCTGGCAGACAGCGCCTACCTCTACCGCACCACCAAGCCATCGGCCAAGGCCGTGGCGCTCAAGTCCGTGGTGCTGGGCGCGCCCAATGCTCCTGAGCTGGAGCAGGCGTTTGAGGTGGCCAAGGCCACCGCCCAGGGCGTGGCCTTTGCCCGCGAATGGGCCAACCGCCCTGCGAACTACGCCACGCCCAAGCTGCTGGCCGATGCGGCCGAATCGCTGGCCGAAGAGCACAAGCGCATCAAGTGCAAGATCCACAAGCCCGAGGACGTGGCCAAGCTGGGCATGGGCGCCTTCATCGCCGTGGCTCAGGGCTCCAAGGAGCCGCTGCGCTTTATCGAGCTGCATTACCACGGCGCCGACAAGGACCGCCAACCGGTGGTGCTGGTGGGCAAGGGCATCACCTTTGATACCGGTGGCATCTCCATCAAGCCTGCGGGCGATATGGACGAGATGAAGTACGACATGGGGGGCGCTGCCAGCGTGCTGGGCACCTTCCGTGCGCTGGCTGAGTTGAAGCCCGAGATCAATGTGGTGGGCCTGATCCCGGCCTGCGAAAACATGCCCGATGGCGGCGCGGTCAAGCCCGGTGATGTGGTCACCAGCATGAGCGGCCAGACCATCGAAATCCTGAACACCGACGCCGAAGGCCGTCTGGTGCTCTGCGATGCGCTGACCTATGCCGAGCGCTTCTCGCCCAGCGCCGTGGTCGATATCGCCACCTTGACCGGTGCATGCGTGATTGCGCTGGGCGCCCAGCGCAGCGGCCTGTTCTCGAACAACGATGCGCTGGCCCAGGCCTTGCAAGCCGCTGGCGAGCAGGCGCAAGATACCTGCTGGCGCATGCCGCTCGATGACGAATACGCCGAAGGCCTGAAGACCAACTTTGCCGATGTGGCCAATGTCGGCGGCCGGCCGGCCGGCGCCATCACGGCCGCCAAGTTCCTGCAGCGCTTTGTCGGCAGCATGGCCTGGGCGCACCTGGATATCGCCGGCACCGCCTGGCGCAGCGGCGCCAAGAAGGGCGCCACCGGCCGCCCGGTGGGCTTGCTGCTGCAGTACCTGCTTGGCAGCGCCCAAGGCGCAGCACCTGCCGAACAAGCCAAGACGGTCAAGCCCGCCAAGGCCAGCAAGGCGGACAAGCCTGCCGCAGCGGCCAAGCCGGGCAAGGCGGCGGTCAATGTGGACGGCGCTGACAAGGCGGACGCCCAATAAGCACAGCCTGCCTTATGACGACCTCCACGACGGTAGCCTTTCACTTCAACGCGCCCAGCAAGCTGGCCTATGCCTGCAAGCTGGCGCGCAAGCTCCAGCGCATGGATATTCCGCTGGTGGTGCTCGGCGAGCCGGCCATGGTGGCCCAACTCGACGAGGCGCTGTGGTCCTTTGGTGGTGCCAGCCAGTTTCTGGCCCACTGCCGGGGGGATGCCGCGCCGCAGGTGCTTGAGCGCTCGCCCACGGTGCTGCTGAGTGAGCTGGCCGATAACCTGCCGCATACCCGTGTGCTGCTGAACCTGGGCGCGGAGATGCCCGCTGACGTTACCCGCTTTGAGCGGGTGATCGAGGTGGTCAGTGCCGACGATGAGCAGGACCGGCAGCAGGCGAGGGTGCGCTGGCGCGCCTACGCCGCCATGGGCTATGCCATCGAGCGCCGCGATCTGGTGATGAAGTCGGAGGACTGAGCCATGACCGAGTCCAGAATCCCTCCCAAGTTTGTGCCCACCTTGACCGAGGAAGCCGCACAGGACGCCGCGGACGCGCTGCCCCAGGTGGTGCCCGGCGGGGCTGCCGCGGGCGCGCCCGACAGCACACCGGCTGGCGTGGATGTGCTGCGCAGGCGCCGCGATGCGGATGTGCCGGCCTCGGGCGCCTGGGCGCAGCCCGCTGCCGATATTGCCGACCTGCCCACCTACAGCGGCTGGGCGCAGCAGGCAGATGCAGCATTGCCATTGGGCAGCAGCGCGCAAGCTGTTGCCGCCCCCAATCCGCCTGCAGCGGACAGCAACAGCCTTCCGAGCTTGGTGCAGGGCGTAGGCCCAGCGGCCGCCTTGCCGCCCGCAGGCGCAGGGGCGGTGGTGGATGACAGCGATGGCCAGGGCAACCCCGGCCTGGTGCAAAGCGCGCTGGGCGGCGAGGGCATGGCCGTGTCGGATGCGACCAGCCACCTGGTCGAGTCCGCGGCCGAGACGGCGCAGGCGCTCGAAGACGCGATCACCCGCCGCGTCACCCGGCGCGTACAGGAGACCTTGGACACGCGCCTGTCGGCTGCCGTGCTGAAGGTGGTGGAGCAGCAGACGGCCTTGCTGCAATCGTCGCTGCAACTGGAGATTGACAGCACCATCCGTGAGGCAGTGGCCGATGCGGTGGCCCGCATTTTGCGCGAGACCCAGAATCCGCAGCGCTAGGGATTCTTGCGTTATCTGCTTTTTGATGACAAAAAAGACCTAGTGAAATAACCGGCGGTTGTAAAGAACTAAAATTTCGTTCTTTGCGGCTGTCTGTCGCATCGCTTACAGTACGGCTATTCACGGTTTTTCGAGCGCCCGCCTCAAGCTGCAGGGCGCTTTCTTTATTCCAATGATTGAACTACGGGGTATCACCCAAACCTACCCGGGCAAAAACGGCCCGGTCCATGCGCTGCGCGGTGTCGATCTGAGCATTGCCGCTGGTGAAGTGTTTGGCATCATCGGACGCAGTGGTGCGGGCAAGAGCTCCCTGGTGCGCAATATCAACCTGCTCAACCGCCCCACCACTGGCCAGGTGGTGGTCAATGGCAAGGAGCTGACGGCGATGGACGATGCGCAGCTGCGTGCTGCGCGCCGTGAGATCGGCATGGTGTTCCAGCACTTCAACCTGCTGTCCTCGCGCACGGTGTTTGACAATGCCGCGCTGCCGCTGGAGCTGGCAGGCATGAGCAAGGCTGCCATCAAAAAGCGCGTGGACCCGCTCCTGGACCTGGTGGGCCTGGCAGCGCTGAGTGACCGCTACCCCTCGCAGCTGTCGGGCGGCCAAAAGCAGCGCGTGGGCATTGCCCGCGCGTTGACCAGCGAGCCCAAGGTGCTGCTGAGCGACGAGGCGACCTCGGCGCTGGACCCGGAAACCACGCGCTCGGTGCTGGCCCTGCTCAAGCAGATCAACAAGGACATGGGTTTGACGGTGGTGCTGATCACGCACCAGATGCAGGTGGTCAAGCAGATCGCCGACCGCGTGGCGGTGATGGAGGCCGGCAAGGTCGTCGAGATGGGCTCGGTCATCGAGGTCTTCACCCGTCCCCAGCAACCCATCACCAAGAGCCTGATCGACGAGATCGTGCCCCAGGAGCTGCCCGCCAGCGTCATCGACCGCGTGCGCAGCCTCAATGGTGCGCTCTCCAGCGGCCAGGGCAAGCTGCTGCGCTTGTCCTATGCTGGCAACCTCGCCTACCAGCCCATCCTCTCGCGCCTGATCCGTGACTTTGGCCTGGATGTGAGCATCCTCAACGGCCAGGTCGATGAGATCCAGGACCAGACCTTCGGCTTCCTGGCGGTCTACGCCAGCGGTGATCTGGCCCAGCTCCATGCCGCTGTGGAAGCGCTGCGCGCCTCGGGCGTGATGGTGCAGGAAGTCAATACCGAGGCCTCGGCCGCTTAACACCCGCAAAGAGGTCATCGATGTTTGAGAATTTTTCTGAAATGATGCTGCAGCTGTTTGCCACGTCCTTGTGGGAGACGCTGATCATGGTGGGCATCTCCGGCGTGGCCGGTGCGCTGATCGGCATTCCGCTGGGTGTGTTTCTGCGCCTGACGGACCATGGCGGCATCTTGCAAAACGGCGCTGCCAACAAGATCGTCGGCTGGCTGGTGAATGCCGTGCGCTCGACACCCTTCATCATCTTGCTGGTCGCCATCATCCCGTTCACCCGCTTTATCACCGGCTCGTCCATCGGCACGGCCGCGGCCATTGTGCCGCTGACGCTGGCCGCTGCGCCTTTTATCGCCCGCCTGGTGGAGACCTCGCTGCGTGAAGTGGACCATGGCCTCGTCGAAGCGGCCCAGGCCATGGGTGCGACCTCCTGGCAAATCGTCTGGAAGGTGCTGCTGCCCGAGGCGCTGCCCGGCATCGTCGCGGGCCTGACCATCAGCTTTGTGTCGCTGACCGGCTACTCGGCCATGGCCGGCGCCATTGGCGGCGGCGGTCTGGGCGATCTGGGTATCCGCTATGGCTACCAGCGCTTTTTGCCGGACATCATGCTGGCGGTGGTGGTCATCCTGATCATCTTTGTGCAGCTGGTGCAAAGCCTGGGTGACTGGGCGGTGCGGCGCCTGAGCCACAAATAATCCGCTGGCGCAAACGCTTGCCCGTCCAAAGCCCATGTGCCCTGCCCATGGGCTTTTTGCTTGGGGCCAGCCGCGGCTGTCACCCAAGGGCATTGCGCGCTCTGGGCGCTGCCTACAATGGCGCATTGCCCACGCCTTGGAGACTGCCATGAATGCCGCCTTGCCCACCGCCACGGCCACTGCCACCGCACATGCCCTGCCACTTCAGGCGCTGGATCCCGCGCAATGGCTGCGGGCCAAGCCCTTGCTCGATGAGAACTGGATCCACGCCCACCCGGCACTGGCGCGGGCCTTGCCGGTGGTGCTGGCCCGCGATGTGGGTCAGGACTGGCACAAGGCCGGCACCTTTCGCCACCATTTGCTGGGGGTGACGCGGACCTTGCAGCTGTGGCAGCAACCGGAAGATGTCAAGCTGCTGGGCCTTTTGCACAGTGTCTACGGCAATGCCTTTGTCGACCTGGTCAAGTTCGATGCCAGCAGCGAGCGCAGCCAGCTCGCCGCGCTGGTGGGCGAGCCTGCCGAGCAGCTGGTCTACGAGTTCTGCATTCTCTCGCGCGCCCAGTTTGTGCAGAAGGTGCTCGCTGGGGCCATCGAGCCCGATGGCGCCGTGCTGCTGGACCACAAGGGCGCGCCGCGCCGGGTTGCGCCCTATACCGTAGCCGCCTTCATCATCGTCAGCATGGCCGACACCATCGAGCAGTGGTTCAGCTGGCAGGACGATATTTTCTCCAGCTTCCCGCAGGTGCCCCAGCGCCCGCAAAAGGCGCACTGGATGGCCTCGCTCTGGCCCGGCCCGATGCGCCCCAGCGGCCGCATGCTGTCGCAGATTGCCAGCCTGGGCCTGGCCTTGCAGCACCCGGCCTTGCAGGGCCTGCTGCCCACGCCGCCGGTGTTTGCCAACTGCACCCAGGGTCTGAGTCCATCGGCCGATGCGGCGGCCGCGTCGCTCTACTGGTCGGTGATCCAGCAGGACCAGCCGCTCACGGACCTGGATGTGGCCACCGGCGTGCTGGAGCAGGCCGTGCAGCTCAACCCCTGGGTGGGTGAGCCGCAGATGGTGCTGGCCCAGCTCTACCTGAGCGCCGGGCGCGAGGCCGATGCGCTGGCCGCTGCCGACAGCGCGCTGCAGTGTTTCAGCCAATGGGGCAATGCCTGGGATAAGCGCGTGCAATGGGATGCCTGGGTCGCCTGGACCCGCATCCTGCAGCAGCACGCCAGGAACGGCAACTGGCCCGAGCGCCTCGACAAGCTCAACAACGTCGCACTGCGGCCGGAGTAAAACGCGCCCCGACAGCGGCCGGCGGGTTGTAAGCAAATGGCAAAAAGTTCTTTGTTGCGTTGCAAAATCGGGCGTACAGTTCGGTATCGCATTTGAAAAGGTATCGCTCCCGTGCAAAAACGTACATTGCTGCAATCCGTGCTGGCCCTGGCTTTGGCCGCCGGTGTCTCTGGCGCCGCAGTCGCACAAGACAAGGAAATCAAGATCGGTGTGACCGCTGGCCCGCATGGCCAGATCATGGAGCAGGTCAAGAAGATCGCCGAAAAAGACGGCCTGAAGATCAAGGTCATCGAGTTCAGCGACTACATCCAGCCCAATGCCGCGCTGCAGTCCGGTGAGCTCGATGCCAACAGCTACCAGCACAAGCCCTATCTGGACGCGCAGATCAAGGACCGTGGCTACAAGTTTGTGGCCGCCGCCGACACCGTCAATTTCCCGATCGGCATCTACTCCAAGAAGATCAAGAAGATCGAGGAGTTGAAGGAAGGCGCGCGCTTTGGCCTGCCCAATGACCCGACCAATGGTGGCCGCGTATTGCTGCTGCTGCAGGCCAATGGCCTGATCAAGTTGAAAGACAGCGCCGGTCTCAAGGCCACGCCGCTGGATGTGGTCGAGAACCCCAAGAAGCTGCGCTTTGTCGAGCTGGACGCCGCCCAGCTGCCGCGCTCGCTCGATGACCTGGACGCCGCTGCGATCAACACCAATTTCGCGATCTCGGCGGGTCTGAACCCCAAGTCCGACGCCATCGTGGTTGAAAACGCCAAGAACCCCTATGTGAATATTCTGGTGATCCGCGAAGCGGACAAGAACCAGCCCTGGGTGGCCAAGCTGGTCAAGGCATACCACAGCGAGGAGATTCGCAAGTTTGTCGACACCCAGTTCAAGGGTGCGGTGATGCCTGGCTTCTAAGCGACTCTAGACACAACAAAAAGCCTCGCGGTTTAGGACTGCGAGGCTTTTGCTTTTAAACGGATCGGCTTAACCGCTTTAACTGCGCACCGGTGGCTTGGCCTTGGCGCGTTTGCTGCCGGGCACCACGGCCTGGGTCGCCTCTGCCGGCAGCGGCTCGACCTTGACGATGGCCAGCGACATATTGTCGCCCGAGCCCGAAGCGCGCATGCGGGCGCGCTCGATGAGGAACTGGCTGGCTTCGCGCGGCGAGAGCAGGCGTGTGATCGATGACAGCTCATCGGGCGAGAAGTAATGCCATATACCGTCACTGCAGGCCAAGAGCACATCGCCTTGCTTGAGCATGGGGATGCGGTGGTGGATCAAAGGCGGGTCATCGGCCGTGCCCAGGCAGTGCAGCAAGATATTCGATTGCGGGTGGTAGCGTGCTTCTTCCAGCGTGATCTGGCCCTGGTCGACCAGGGTCTGCACATAGGAATGGTCACTGGTCTGGTAGAGCAGCTGCCCGTCACGGAAATGGAAGATGCGCGAATCGCCCGAATGCACCCAGGCGCAAGCGCCGTTGGGCAAAATCAGAAAAGCCGCAATAGTGCTGTGGGGCTCTTGCTCGGCCGCAATGGCCACCAGGCGGATCAGCAAATGGGCTTCGCGCACCAGGTTGCCGAGCATTTCTTCGGCATTGTCGGTCTCTGGCGAGTAGCGCTCGAACACCTGCTTGGCTGTCAGCATCACCTGGTCCGATGCTGCACGCCCGCCGCTGCGCCCGCCCATCCCATCGGCCACCACGGCCAGCACGCAGCCCTTGGCGCGCGGGTGGGCGAGCATGATGACCTGGTCCTGCTGGTAGGGCCGGTCGCCTTTGTGGAGGCCGGTAGCGGCAGAGAGTCGGTAGCTGGTGCTCATGCGCGAGGGGGTGGTGGGCAAGTGGGGTGACGAAGGAGGAATCATAGAGCAGATTGCCCGGCGGGGCGCCAAAGCATGCGGGGTGATGCTGCCAACCGATGTTTGTATACCAACGTCTGGGGCCGTTGGGCAAGCGCAAGCCGGGGCAGGGCGTCGAACGCGCTAGACTGCGATGCCCGCGAAACCGCTCTTCACCGATGCCCCGTCCTCCCGCCCTTGCCATTGATGCCCCGCTGCGCCTGCGTCCGCAGCAGGAGCAGATGATCGCGGCCATCGAGGCGGCCTGGGCCCAGGGCCAGCGGGTGGCGATCGAGGCGCCCACGGGCACTGGCAAGACCTATGCCTATCTGATAGCGGCCTTGGACCGCCAGGAGCGCTTTGTGGTTAGCACCGCCACCCGGGCGCTGCAGGACCAGCTCGTAGACCGTGACATCCCGGCGCTGCTGGCCCACCAGGGCCTGCAGCGCAAGGTGGCCGTGCTCAAGGGGCGGGAGAACTATGTGTGCCTATTGGGCCTGGAGCAGGCGCGCAGCAAGCTGCAAGGCCAGCATGCGGGGGCGTTGGCCCAGGTCGAGCGCTGGGCGCAGAGCACGCAAGGGGGTGATCTGTCCGAGCTGGACGATATCAGCCATCTGACCAGCCTCGTGCCGCACATCACGGCCAGCCATGACGAATGCCTGGGCCAGCGCTGCAGCCACTTTGAGCGCTGCTTTTCCAACCAGGCCCGGGCCCGCGCCGCGCAGGCCGATATTCTGGTGATCAACCACCATCTGTTTTTCAGCGAGCTGCGCCACCGCCAGATGCTGGGGGTGGGACACGGCTTTGTGCCGCTGGCGCAGACCATGGTGATGGACGAGGCCCACCAGCTGCAGGCCATTGGCCTCAAAGTGCTGGCCAAGGGCCTGAATGTGGGCGATATGCGCGACTACCTCCAGACGGTGGAGCGCGAGACCAGCCTGCATGCACGCGGCTTTGCGCCCTGGCATGCCCTGCTGCAGCAGGTGCAGCAGGCCTTGGTGCAGTGGATGGGGGCCGAGCAGCGCTTGCTGGGCCCCGCCGATGCCCCCACCGATGCGGCAAGCCGCACCACAGGCCGCCAGGCGCTGGTCAACCTGCACAACCTGCTATCGGCCCTGGTCGCCGCCTTGCAAGGGGTGGCCGGCAGTGCGGCCGCAGTGGCCCAGCTGGCAGGCCAGGGCGATGTGATGCTGCAGGCCTTGCGCCAGTGGGCCCAGGGCGGCGGCCAGGACCGGGTGCGCTGGTGGGATTCCCCCGGTTATGTGCGCGCGGGCCAGGCGGGCGACCTGCAGGCCCATGGGCGCTATGCCTGGCGCCAGGGCTTTCGGGAGTCGCCCCTGTGGCTGTGGCAGGCGCTGCAGGCGCTGGGCCCCCAGGTGCAGGCCAGCAGCTGGCTGGGTCAGGGCGTGCAGCGCTGGCTGTTTACCTCGGCCACCTTGGGCGATGATGCGGCGCTGACCTGGTTTGCCCAGGGCCTGGGCTTGCGCAGTGACAGCAGCGATAACAGTGAGACTGGTGATGCGCCCTTGCTCGCCAGCCTGCGCTTGCGCAGCCATTTCGACTGGGGCCAACAGGCCCGGCTCGTGGTGCCCCAGGGCCTGCCGGGCACTGATGCACCGGCGGCCGAGCGCGCGCAGGCACTGGCCCAGTGGCTGCTGCCTCATCTGAAGGCGCTGGGCGGGCGCTGCATGGTGCTGTGCACATCAACGGCTGCCATGCAGGCCTTGGCCCAGGCCTTGCGCCAGGGCCTGCAGGGCCAGGCCATCACCGTGCTGCAGCAGGGCGAGCAGCCCAAGCGCCGCCTGCTGCAGGCCATGCGCACGGCGCCCGGCGGCAAGTCCGGCCGCGTGCTGGTGGGCACCCTGGGCCTGTGGGAGGGGGTCGATCTGCCTGGCGAGGCGCTGCAGCTCCTGGTGATCGACAAACTGCCGTTTCCGCCGCGCCATGATGTGCTGCATGCAGCGCGCGTGCAGGCGCTGCGGGCTGCGGGCCGGGATGCGTTTGAGCGCTATGTCCTGCCGCAAACGGCGATGCAGCTGCGCCAGGGCGTTGGGCGGCTGATTCGGTCTGCCAGCGACCAGGGTGTGGTGGTGATCGCCGATGAACGCCTGCACAGCCGCAGCTATGGCGCGGCCTTGCTGGCGGCGCTGCCGCCGCTGCCCAGTCTGGATGACGCAGCCTTGCCGGCGTTTTTGCAAACCTTGGCAGAAAAAGAGCTCCGGCCGTAAGAAAACGGCTGCTGCAAGTGGTGACCCGCAACAGCCGCTTGGCTATCTAATCACGCGCCTCAGGCGCGTAGCATCACCACATCTTCCACCAGGGGCGCTCTTCCTTGCGGAAGCCATTGGCCAGCAGACGGGTGTTGGGGTAGCTTGCTTCCAGCACGCGCTTGGTGTCGGCGGCCATGTCGGCCATGTTCAGGCGCTCGTAGGACAGCATCAGGATGTAGAGCGCGTCCTCTTGTGCAGGCACTTCCTTGTAGTCGGCAATAGCGGCTTGCGCGCGGTTGACGGCGGCCACATAGGCGCCGCGCTCGTAGTAGTAGCGGGCGACGTGCACTTCGTACTGAGCCAGCGAGTTGACGATGTAGCGCATGCGCTTTTCAGCGTCGGGCGCGTACTTGGACTCGGGAAAGCGCGTGGTCAGCTCACGGAACGATTCGAACGAATCCTTGGCGGCCTTCTGGTCGCGCTCGGACAGGTCCTGCTTGGACACCCAGGAGAAAAGACCCAGGTTTTCGTTGAAGTTCACCAGGCCCTTGAGGTAGAGCGCATAGTCCACGCCTTCGCTGGCGGGGTGGAGCTTGACAAAGCGGTCCAACGTGGCAATGGCCTGGGCCTTTTCACCGCTCTTGTACTGGGAATAGGCCTTTTCCAGCTGGGCTTGCTGCGCCATCGCGGTGCCAGCGGCACGGCCTTCGAGCTTTTCATACAGCGGAATGGCCTTGTCGAACGAGCCGGACGACGCCTCGTCACGCGCTTCCGAATAAATCTTGTTCGGGCTCCAGCCGGCGGTGGGATCCACATCGGTCGATGAACAGCCTGCCAGCAACGCGGCAAGTGCTACAGAAGCGATAGCGGGAACCTTCGATTTGGGGTACGCAAACAGCATTTTTGGCTTGAAATCCATGGACGGAAAGCTGAAAAACTGCGTGGGGCGGCAAAGCCCGCCACGCAGCGGGGCAGCCCGTGCCGCGCCCTCTGATCTGGGCCATTGTAATCGGCGCGCAGCCCGCTGCCGCAGAGCCGGACTTGTCGCCTGTAGGGCTGTGTAACATTCCGCGCCGGATATGCCATGGTTTGCAGCGGCGGTGCTGCGGCTTTCCTACAATGCAGGGATATGTTCGTACACCTTCGCATCCATTCCGAGTTTTCCATCATCGACAGCACCAATCGCGTGGGCGATTTGATCAAGTTTGCTGCGGGTGATAGCCAGCCGGCGATGGCGCTCACCGATTTGAACAGCCTGTTTGGCGCCATCAAGTTTTACAAAGCCGGGCGCGGCGCAGGTGTCAAACCCCTTCTGGGCGCCGAGCTGACCTTGGAGCCTGAGGTGGCAGGCGGGCCGCTGTCGCGCATCATCGTGCTGATCCAGAGCCAGCAGGGCTACCTGAACCTGTCGGAACTGCTGGCGCGTATCTGGATGGCCGACACCATCAAAGCGCAGCCGCAGTGCACCTGGGCCTGGCTGGAGGAGCTGTCAGACGGCCTGATCCTGCTGTCGGGCGCCCAGGCCGGCCCCGTCGGCCAGGCGCTGATGCGTGGGGATGAAAAGACCGCCCGGGGCGTGGCACTGCGCCTGGCGGGGCTGTTCCCGCACCGTTTCTATATCGAGCTGCAGCGCGCTGGCCGCGCCGATGACGAAAGCCATGTGGCCGCTGCGGTCGCGCTGGCTGCCAATCTCAAACTGCCAGTCGTGGCCACGCACCCGGTGCAGTTCACCAAGCCTACCGATTTTGAATCGCACGAAGCCCGCGTCTGTATTGCCGAGGGCGAGACCCTGGGCAATAAAAAGCGCGTCAAGCGCTTTACCCGCGACCAGTACCTGAAATCTGCTGCCGAGATGGAGGCCCTGTTCGCCGATCTGCCCAGCGCGATTGCCAATACCGCCGAGATCGCCCGCCGCTGCAGCGTCACCCTGCAGCTGGGCAAGTACTTCCTGCCCGATTTCCCCACGCCCAATGGCATGCCGATTGACGCGTATTTCCGCAAGGCCTCGTTCGACGGGCTGGAGGAGCGCCTGCAGCTGCTGTTTCCCAACGCGGCCAAGCGCGAGGCCGAGCGGGCCAAGTATGTCGAGCGGCTGGAGTTCGAGCTGGGCATCATCTTGAAGATGGGTTTTCCCGGCTACTTCCTGATCGTGGCGGACTTTATCAACTGGGCCAAGAACAATGGCTGCCCGGTGGGGCCGGGCCGGGGATCGGGGGCGGGCTCGCTGGTGGCCTATGTGCTCAAGATCACCGATCTGGACCCGATCCACTACAACCTGCTGTTCGAGCGCTTTCTGAACCCAGAGCGCGTCTCGATGCCCGACTTTGACGTGGACTTTTGCCAGGCCAACAGGGACCGGGTGATCGACTATGTGAAGGACCTCTACGGCCGCAATGCGGTGAGCCAGATTGCGACTTTCGGCACGATGGCCGCGCGTGCGGCGATCCGCGACGTGGGCCGCGCGCTGGATATGAGCTATGGCTTTTGCGATGGCATCTCCAAGCTGATCCCAAACAAGCCGGGCCTGCATGTGACCTTGAAGTACCCGCCCAATCCTCCGAAGGACGGCGACAAGTACACCTATGCGATCAAGGAAGAGCCGATCCTGGCCGAGCGCATCGAGAAGGAAGAGGACGTCAAGACCCTGATCGAGATGGCCCAGAAGCTCGAAGGCATGACCCGCAACATCGGCATGCACGCAGGGGGCGTGGTGATTGCGCCGGGCAAGCTGACCGATTTTTGCCCGCTCTACCAGCAGCCGGGCAGCACCTCGGCGGTGGCCATGTATGACAAGGACGACGTCGAGGCCGTGGGCCTGGTCAAGTTCGACTTCTTGGGCCTGGCGACCTTGACGATTCTGGAGATCGCGCGCGAATTCATCATCAAGCGCCACAAGGGGCAGGAGAACTTCAAGTTCGAAGAGATTCCGCTCGACGACGCCCGCACCTACCAGCTCTTTTCGGCCGGCAAGACCGAAGCCGTGTTCCAGTTTGAATCGCGCGGCATGCAGCAGATGCTCAAGGAAGCCAAGCCCAGCCGCCTGGAAGACCTGATCGCGCTGAACGCGCTCTACCGGCCGGGCCCGATGGACCTGATCCCCAGCTTTGTGGCGCGCAAGCACGGCAAGGAAGTGGTGGAGTACCCGCATCCGCTGGTCGAGAAGGTGCTGTCCGAGACCTACGGCATCATGGTCTACCAGGAGCAGGTGATGCAGACCGCCCAGGTGCTGGGCGGCTACAGCCTGGGCGGCGCCGACTTGCTGCGCCGCGCGATGGGCAAGAAAAAGGTCGAGGAGATGGTGCAGCACCGCGCCACCTTCCGCGAAGGGGCCTCCAAGATCGGCATCGACGAGGCCAAGGCCGACGAAGTGTTCGATTTGATGGAGAAGTTTGCCGGCTACGGCTTCAACAAGTCGCACGCCGCGGCCTACTCGCTGCTGGCCTACCATACCGGCTGGCTCAAGGTGCACTACACGGCCGAGTTCTACTGCGGCAATATGACCGTGGAAATGGACAACACCGACAAGCTCAAGGTGCTGTACGAGGACGCGCTGAAAATGGGCGTGACCTTTGAGATGCCCGATGTGAACCGGGGCCACCACCGCTTCGAGCCGGTGACCGACAAGGTGATCCGCTATGGGCTGGGCGCCATCAAGGGCACTGGCCAGGCCGCCATCGAGGCCATTGTGGCTGCGCGCGAAGGTAAGGGCACAGGGCCGCAGGGCGATACCAAGGGCCCGTTCAAGAGCCTGTTCGACTTCTGCCTGCGCGTGGACCGCAGCAAGCTCAACAAGCGCACGGTCGAGGCGCTGATCAAGGGCGGTGCCTTTGACAGCATCCAGCTCAACCGCCGCGCGCTGATCGAATCGGTCGACGTAGCCTTTGAATTTGCCGCCACCACCCATGCCAACGCCAACCAGGGCGGCCTGTTTGACATGATGGGCGATGACGCCGTGGGCTCGAGCACGCAGGAGCCGCCACTGGCCGATGTGCTGCCCTGGGGCATCAAGGAGCGCCTGGTGCAGGAGAAGACCGCCATCGGTTTCTACCTCTCGGGCCATTTGTTTGACGAGGTGGAGCTGGAGGTGCGCCAGTTTGTGCGCACCCCCATCTCCCAGCTCAAGGACAGCCGCGAGCCCCAGACGGTGGCGGGCATCATCAGCGACATGCGCGTCATCAACGGCCAGCGCGGCAAGCTGGTGCTGTTCAAGATCGACGACAAGTCCGGTGTCATCGAGGGATCGCTGGATGAGGCCACCTGGAACCGCCACAAGGAGCAGCTCAAGGACGATGAATTCGTCATTCTGAGCGCCCGTATCGGGCAGGACCACTTCAGCGGCGGGCTGCGCGCCAAGGCGCAGCATGTCTGGGGCCTGGCCGATGCGCGTGCCCGTTTTGGCCGCTATCTGCTGGTCAACACCGACCGCCACCAGCCCGATGTTGCGCGGCTGATTCAGGAGTTTCCCGCAGTCGAGGAGCACACCGACGAGGGCGTGCTGCGCCACGGCCTCAAGATTCGCCTGGGCGTCGTCTGCGGCCAGGGCCAGGCGCGGGCCGGGGTGGAACTCAACCTGGGCGACGCCGCACGCTTTTTCCCCAGCGACCAGGCCATGGCGGCCTGGTCCCAGGAAGCGGGCCACGAAGCCATCAAAATCGTTTACGAAAGCATGGCCTAAGAGCAATTGTGCCCGGGCTGAAAAACGGCTGGACCAGCGGTTGCTGGTGCCGCCGTATTGAAGTTCATAAAAGCATCACCATCTTTGTCCATGTGGAAATTTAGCCTTATAGAATGATCTCAATGGCCACGAAACCTGTTGTTCCTCCCTCGCCGAATCTGCCTGCAACGCCCCAGCCCCCGGAGGACGGCGGCGGGGCGCTGGTGGTCGAGCGCATCGCCCAGCGGGTGGAGCCACCGAAGATGTACCAGGTGGTCATGCTCAACGATGATTTCACGCCGATGGAGTTTGTGATTGAGGTACTGCAGCATTTTTTTGGCAAGAGCCGGGAGGCGGCCACGCAGATCATGCTGAAGATCCACCTGGATGGGAAAGGTGTCTGCGGGGTGTACTCGCATGAAATCGCCGAAACCAAGGTGGCGCAGGTGATGGATGCCGCCAACGGAGCGGGTCACCCGCTTCAAGCCGTATCGGAGCCTGTTGAATAACGGAATCTGGTCCTCATCTAGAAGCAAGTTGAGTGTATTTGGCAAGCAATAAAGGAGTTTCAAATGATTGCTCAGGAACTGGAAGTCAGCTTGCACATGGCTTTTGTCGAAGCCAGGCAGCAGCGCCATGAATTCATCACCGTGGAGCATTTGCTGCTGGCCTTGCTGGACAACCCGAGTGCTTCCGAGGTGTTGCGCGCATGCTCTGCCAATATCGACGATCTGCGCGCGTCGCTGACCAATTTCATCAAGGACAATGCCCCGCAGGTGGCCGGTGAAGACGAAGTGGACACCCAGCCTACCTTGGGTTTCCAGCGCGTGATCCAGCGCGCCATCATGCATGTGCAAAGCACCGGCAATGGCAAGAAGGAAGTGACCGGCGCCAATGTGCTGGTGGCCATTTTTGGCGAAAAGGACTCGCATGCCGTGTACTACCTGCACCAGCAGGGCGTCACGCGCCTCGATGTGGTCAACTACATCGCCCATGGCATCAAGAAGAACGACACGCCCGAGCTGCCCAAGTCCGAGTCCAGCTCGGATGCGGAAGAGGTGGGCAGCAACAACGCCGAGCGCGCTGAAAAGGCCTCGCCGCTGGAGCAGTTCACCGTCAACCTGAACCAGCAGGCCAAGGATGGCAAGATCGATCCGCTGATCGGCCGCCAGTACGAGGTCGAGCGCACGATCCAGATCCTGTGCCGCCGCCGCAAGAACAACCCGCTGCTGGTGGGGGAGGCCGGCGTGGGCAAGACGGCGATTGCCGAGGGCCTGGCATGGCGCATCACGCAAGAAGATGTGCCCGAAGTGCTGGCCGAGGCCACCGTCTACTCGCTGGACATGGGCTCGCTGTTGGCGGGCACCAAGTACCGCGGTGATTTTGAGCAGCGTCTGAAAGGCGTGCTCAAGGCCTTGAAGGACAAGCCCCATGCGATCTTGTTCATTGACGAGATCCACACCCTGATCGGTGCCGGTGCGGCCTCGGGCGGCACGCTGGATGCGTCCAACCTGCTCAAGCCGGCGCTGTCGAGCGGCCAGCTCAAGTGCATTGGCGCAACCACGTTCACCGAGTACCGCGGCATCTTCGAAAAAGATGCAGCGCTCTCTCGCCGCTTCCAGAAGGTCGATGTGGTCGAGCCGACCGTGCCCGAAACCATCGATATCCTGAAGGGCCTGAAGTCGCGCTTCGAAGAGCACCACAACGTCAAGTACGCGGTGGCCGCTTTGCAGGCAGCCGCTGAACTGTCGGCCAAGTTCATCAATGACCGCCATCTGCCCGACAAGGCGATCGATGTGATCGATGAGGCCGGCGCCGCGCAGCGCATTCTGGCGCCCTCGAAGCGCAAGAGAACCATCGGCAAGACCGAGATCGAAGAGATCGTCGCCAAGATTGCACGCATTCCGCCGGCCAACGTCAGCAATGACGACCGCGGCAAGCTGCAGACCCTGGAGCGCGACCTGCGAAGCGTGGTCTTTGGCCAGGACAAGGCGCTCGAAGTGCTGTCCTCGGCAGTCAAGATGGCACGCTCTGGCCTGGGCAAGGTCGACAAACCGATTGGTTCGTTCCTGTTCTCGGGCCCCACGGGTGTGGGCAAGACCGAAGCGGCCAAGCAGCTGGCCTACATCCTGGGCATTGACCTGATCCGCTTTGACATGTCCGAGTACATGGAGCGCCATGCGGTTTCGCGCCTGATCGGTGCGCCTCCGGGCTATGTCGGTTTCGACCAGGGCGGCCTGCTGACCGAGGCCGTGACCAAGAAGCCCCATGCGGTGCTGCTGCTCGACGAAATCGAGAAGGCGCATCCGGATATCTTCAATGTGCTGCTGCAGGTGATGGACCACGGCACCTTGACCGATAACAACGGACGCAAGGCCGACTTCCGCAATGTGATCATCATCATGACCACCAATGCGGGTGCCGAGACGATGAACAAGGCCGTCATTGGCTTTACCAACCCGCGTGCGGCGGGCGACGAGATGGGCGACATCAAGCGCCTGTTCACGCCCGAGTTCCGCAACCGGCTGGATGCCATCGTCAGCTTCAAGCCGCTCGACGAACAGGTCATTCTGCGTGTGGTCGACAAGTTCCTGCTCCAGCTCGAGCAGCAACTGGCCGAGAAGAAGGTCGAGGTCACGTTCAGCGACAAGCTGCGCAAGCACCTGGCCAAGACCGGCTTCGATCCGCTGATGGGTGCGCGGCCGATGCAGCGCCTGATCCAGGACACGATCCGCCGGTCGCTGGCCGACGAGCTGCTGTTTGGCCGCCTGACCGATGGCGGGCGCCTGAGCGTCGACTGGGACGACAGCAACGCCGACAAGCCCGAGGTGATGCTCGACATCCAGCCGCTGCCCAAGAAGGAGCGCGCCAAGCAAGAGCCGGCCGAGCCTGAAGAGGAAGTCGCCGCCGATTGAGGCCCCTGCGCCTTGAGGACAAAAACAGCCGCTCCATGCGGCTGTTTTTTTGCGCCGGGCTGTCACGGTGGCAGGCTACACTGGGCAGTCCCCTCAACAGGAGCGCGCTGCTGTGGCGTCCCTCTCTCCGTATCTGACCAAGGAAAATATCTTCGCGGTGCTGTCCGTGATCTGGCCGATTTACCTCGGGGTGGTGGGTATCTGGATTCTGATGCAGCGCCGCGCGCCGGTGGCCACCTTGGGCTGGCTGCTGTCCATGGGCTCCTTGCCCGTGGTGGGGCTGATCGTCTACTACTTCATCGGCCCGCAGCGCATGAAGCGCCAGCGCATCAAACGCCTGCGCGCCCGCAACAAAAACCATGTGCGCGAGACCACGCGCCGCATCCGCGACGGCCAGCCCGAGGCCCCGGCCCAGCTGCGCGAGATGGTCAAGCTGGTCGAGGCCACCTGCGGCTTCCCGATCACCTCGGCCGAAAGTGTGGAGTTGCTCAGCGGCGGCGCGGCCACCTTTGACCGCATTCTGGAAGACGTCGCACAGGCCCGCCACCATGTGCATCTGGAATACTATATTTTCGAGCCCGACCAGACCGGCACGCGCCTGCGCGATGCGCTGGTCGAGCGGGCCAAAGCGGGGGTCAAGGTGCGCATGCTGGTCGATGCGCTGGGCTCCAAGCGCGTCAACCGCAAGTTCATCGCGCCCTTGCTGGCAGCGGGCGGCGAGTTTGCGGTGTTCCACCCCACTCGCATCGGCAGGCGTCTGCGCCCGGTAATCAACTTCCGCAGCCACCGCAAGATCCTGGTGGTAGATGGCCAGATCGGCTTTACCGGCGGCGTCAATATCACCGACGAAGAAGACCGCCGCGTCAACACCAACGCCTACCACGATGTGCACCTGCGCATGGCGGGGCCCATCGTCACCTGGCTGCAGACCACCTTCTTGGAAGACTGGGCCTATGCGCTGGAAAAGTCGGCCCAGGACATGCCTGCCAACCTGGACTTGCTGCTGCCCGATATGCCCGATGGCCGCCACGCGATGCAGCTGGTGAGCTCAGGCCCGGACAACCCGACCGAGCCCATCCACCGCGCCCATGTGGCCGCCATCCAGTCAGCCACCGTGCGGGTCTGGCTGACCACGCCTTACTTTGTGCCAACCGAGCCGGCCATGTATGCGCTGACCAGCGCCGCGCTGCGCGGCGTCGATGTGCGGCTGCTGGTGCCGGAGAAATCCGATTCGATCTTTGTGACGGCCGCTGCCCGCTCGTACTACGAGGAGCTGATCAGCGCCGGCGCCAAGGTCTACGAATACAGCGCGCGCATGCTGCACTCCAAGACCTTGGTGGTCGATGACAACCTGACCATCATCGGCACGGCCAACTTTGACAACCGAAGTTTTCGCCTGAACTACGAGGTGTGTGCGATTGGCTACGGGCCGGAGCTGAACGCCCGGCTGCAGGACCAGTTCAACACCGATCTGATGCGTTCCAAGCAGGTCGCTTCGCGCCGCAAGCAGCGCTTTTTGCCCCGGCTGGGTGATTCGATCGCGCGCTTGTTCTCGCCGCTTCTGTAGTTGCGGGCCCACGTTGCTCTGCGGCAGTGACCGGAGCAGGCATACTAGCGGGCATGCAGAACTTCTCGTCCGCCTCCGCCAGCTTTTTCTGGCATGACTACGAAACCTTTGGCGCCGTGCCGCGCCGTGACCGGCCGGCGCAGTTTGCCGGCATCCGCACGGACATGGACCTCAACGAGATCGGCGAGCCGGTCATGCTGTACTGCCAGCCTGCGCTCGATTACCTGCCCAGCCCCCAGGCGAGCCTGATCACCGGCCTCACGCCCCAGCACTGCCTGGAGCAGGGTGTGCCTGAGCACCAGTTTGCTGCGGCCGTAGAGGCCGAGCTGGGCCGCCCGGGCACCATTGGCGTGGGCTACAACACCATCCGTTTTGATGACGAGGTGACGCGCTACATGCTGTGGCGCAACCTGCGCGACCCCTATGCCCGCGAATGGCAAAACGGCTGCGGCCGCTGGGATCTGCTCGATGTCGTGCGCATGGTCTATGCGCTGCGCCCCGAAGGCATCCAGTGGCCCCAAAAAGATGATGGCTCGGTCAGCTTCAAGCTCGAAGACCTGGCCCGCGCCAACGGCATCCTGCATGAATCGGCGCACGATGCACTGAGCGATGTGCGCGCCACCATTGGCCTGGCGCGCCTCATCAAGCGCCTGCAGCCGCGCCTGTTTGATTTTGCGCTGGGTCTGCACAAGAAGGACCGTGTGATGCAGGAGCTGGCCCTGCCAGCCACCTCCGCCAATGCCCGGCCTTTTTTGCATGTCTCGGGCATGTACGGGGTCGAGCGCGGCTGCATTGCCGTGGTCTGGCCGCTGGCCCAGCACCCGACCAACAAGAACGAGGTCATCGCCTGGGATCTGGCCCAGGACCCCAGCCACCTCGCTGAGCTGTCGGTCGACGAGATGCGCCTGCGCATGTTCAGCGCAGCTGCTGATCTGCCCGAAGGCGTGACGCGCCTGCCGATCAAGACGGTGCACCTGAACAAATCGCCGATGGTCGTCAGCAGCCTGCGTACGCTCAGCGCCGAGCAGGCCGCCCGCTGGCAGATCGACATGGACCAGGCCCTGCGCCATGCCGCGATTGCCCGCGATCTGCCCGATATGAGCGCCACCTGGGCTGCCGTGTTTGACCGCCCACCGCTCGAGGGTGTGGATGTGGACCAGGATTTGTACAGCGGCTTTATCGGCCAGGCCGACCGCCGGCGCCTGACCCAGCTGACGACCATGCACCCGCAGGAGCTGGCCGTTGCCAAGCCCGGTTTTGACGATGAACGACTGCATGAGCTGCTGTTCCGCTACCGGGCGCGCAACTTTCCCGATTCGCTCAACCCAGAGGAGCAGCAGCGCTGGCTGGAGCTGCGCGTGGCCTTTTTGCAAGAGGGCTTGGGCGGCGCGCGCACGGCCGAGCAGATGTTTGCCGAAATCGACCAGCTGTCGGAGACGGCCGATGAGCGCGCCGAAGAGCTTTTGGGCGCACTCTACGACTGGGCCGATGCGATCATGCCCGATGCCTGAGCGGCATTGAATCAGGCTATCGCCAGCGCCAGGGCCTGCTCCAGGTTCTGGCGCGCCTGCGCCTCCAGCCGGGCCCGCATGTTCGCCGTCTGGTAAATCGCCGGGCGCTGCCAAAAGCTGCGCAGCACCGCCTGGCGGCGCAGCGCATAGTCGGCAGCGGGCACCCAGGCATATTCGGCCTGGATCTGCGCCTGGTACTGCGCAAAACGCGCGGCTGGCGCGCCCAGGATAGACAGATCTATATCGAGCATCCAGGCGCTGTCTGCCGGCAGCGGCGCTTGCGCGGGCTGGAAATGGCAGGTGGCCATGACCAGTGCATCCACCCGCTGCACGGCATCGGGCGCGGCACCGGCTGCCTGCATCACCGCTTGCGCCCAGTTGGCACTGCGCAGTTCATTGTCCTTGGCCTGCGGGTCATAAATCGCGTCGTGAAAGCACAGGGCCAGTGCCAGCTCTGCCGGCTGCGCTATCTGCGGGCGCAGCTGCTCGAGCCATTGCAGACATTCGGAAATATGCTGCAGGCCGTGGTAATGGCGATCCGGCCCGGTATGCGCTGCCAGCAGCTGGGGCAAGGCGTTGGGCGCAGGGGTCAGGCCCAGATCCTGCCAGGCCCGTTCCCAAGCGGCGCTGAAGATCTGGGCATCCGAGGCGCGTGCACTGCTTGCCATGACCACTCCTTGAGGCATGCTTCCCGCCATCAACCAAAGAACTGGTAGCAGACCACAATGGCGGCCACCACGCCCGAGAACTCAGCCAGCAGCGCGCAGGGCACCGCATGGCGCGCGCGCTGGATGCCGACCGCGCCAAAGTACACCGCCAGCACATAGAACGTGGTCTCGGTGCTGCCCTGGATGATGGCAGCGGCCAGCGCCGGGAAGCTGTCCACGCCATGGCTTTGCATGGTCTCGATCAGCATCGCGCGCGCGGCGCTGCCCGAGAAGGGCTTGACCAGGGCAGTAGGCAGCGCATCGACAAAGCGCGTGTCCATACCGCTCAGATCCACCAGCCAGCGGATGCCGTCGAGCGCATAGCCCAGCGCGCCCGAGGCGCGAAAGAGCCCCACGGCGCAGAGCATGGCCACCAGGTAGGGAAGCAGGCCCTTGGCGACATCAAAGCCTTCCTTGGCGCCTTCGATAAAGCTCTCGTACACGGGCACCTTGCGCAACGCGCCCACCACGACAAACAGTACCACCAGGCCAAACAAGGTGAGGTTGCCCAAGAGGGAAGACACCTGCGCCATGGCCGTGGACGTCAAGGTCGCCAAAAAGGCCATGAATCCGGCCAGCACCAGGCCGACCGGCAGCAGATAGGCCAGCACCACCGGGTGCGACAGCGGCAGGCGCTGCACGATGGCCACCGACACCAGGCCGACCAGCGTCGAGACCGAGGTGGCCAGCAAGATCGGCAGAAACACCAGGGTTGGGTCGGGCGCGCCTTGCTGCATGCGGTACATGAAGATGGTCACTGGCAGCAGGGTCAGCGACGAGGCATTGAGCACCAGAAACAGAATCTGCGCATTGCTGGCGGCCGTGGGCGAGGGGTTGATCTCTTGCAGCGCGCGCATGGCCTTGAGGCCAATGGGGGTGGCTGCGTTGTCCAGCCCCAGCGCGTTGGCAGCAAAGTTCAGCGTCATCAGGCCCAGCGCCGGGTGGCCGCGCGGCACATCGGGCATCAGCCGGGCAAACAACGGCGCAAGCCAGCGGGCCAGCATATCGACCAGGCCGGCCTTTTCCGCAATCTTCAAAAAGCCCAGCCACAGCGTGAGCGTGCCAAACAGCAGCACCATCACCTCGACCGAGAGCTTGGCCATGGCAAACAGCGCCTGCACCATGTCGCCAAAAATCTGCGCATTGCCGCCCACCAGCCACTGCGCGAACGCGGCCAAGGCCGCCACCACAAAAAAACCCAGCCACAAGCCATTGAGCATGGGACATCCTTCGTCATCCGGCGCGCCGCAGCACCGGGGCGGTGCGCCATGCCGCTGATTGTGCGCGATGCCGCAGCCTGCCCGGCGCTGGCCCATGCGGAAACTGGGCCAGGTGCTGCAAAAGCCTCTCTGGGCACCCCGCGCTTATGCGGGAAAACCACAGGCATGCGGGCTGCAGCCCGCACCCGTTTGTCAGCGCGATGCAAGGCAAAGGGAAATAATGGCTGCACAACAAAAGATGGAGACAGACTTCGATGAGCCGTTTTGCCGACTTTTACGCCCGCTCGATCCACGACCGCGACGCCTTCTGGGCCGAGCAGGCGCAGCGCATCGACTGGCATGTGCCGCCCCAGCAGATCTGTGACTACAGCAACCCGCCATTTGCGCGCTGGTTTGTCGGCGGCCAGACCAACCTCTGCCACAACGCCATCGACCGCCATGTGGCCGAGCGCGGCGACCAGGCCGCGCTGATCGCGGTATCGACCGAGACGAATACCGAGCGCAGCTACAGCTATGCCGAGTTGCACCGCGAAGTGCAGCGCATGGCCGCAGCGCTGCTGGCGCTGGGCGTCAAAAAGGGCGACCGGGTGCAGATCTATATGCCGATGATTGCCGAGGCCGCCATCGCGATGCTGGCCAGCGTGCGCATCGGTGCCATCCATTCGGTGGTGTTTGGCGGCTTTGCCTCGGGCTCGCTCGCCACCCGCATTGACGATGCCCAGCCCACGGTCATCATCAGCGCCGATGCCGGCTCGCGCGCCGGCAAAGTCGTGCCCTACAAGCCCTTGCTGGATGAGGCCATTGCGCTGGCCCGCCACAAGCCGCAAGCGGTGCTGATGGTGGACCGGGGCCTGGCTCCCATGCAGTGGGTCGCTGGCCGCGACCACCGCTGGGCCGATCTGCGTGCCCAGCACCTGGATGCCCAGGTGCCCTGCGAATGGGTGGAGGCCACCCACCCCAGCTACACGCTCTACACCAGCGGCACCACCGGCAAGCCCAAGGGCGTGCAGCGCGATACCGGAGGCTACACGGTGGCGCTGGCCGCCAGCCTGCCGGCGATCTTTGATGCAAAGCCCGGCCAGACCTTTTTTTGCACCAGCGATATCGGCTGGGTCGTGGGTCACAGCTACATCATCTATGCGCCGCTCATCGGCGGCATGGCCACCCTCATGTACGAAGGTGTGCCGCTGCGCCCGGACCCGGGCATCTGGTGGAGCCTGGTCGAGAAATACAAGGTCACGCACATGTTCTCGGCGCCCACCGCGATCCGTGTGCTCAAAAAGCAGGACCCGGAGTACCTCAGCAAGTACGACCTGAGCAGCCTGCAGGCGCTGTGGCTGGCCGGCGAGCCGCTCGATGAGCCCACAGCCAGCTGGATCAGCGGCGCCATCGGGCGCCCCATCATTGACAACTACTGGCAGACCGAGACCGGCTGGCCGATCCTGACGCTGTGCAACGGCGTCGAGCCCCAGCCATCGCGCTTTGGCAGCCCGGGCAAGGCCGTGTTTGGCTACCACATCAAGCTGATCGATGGCGAGACCGGCGCCGAGCTGGCCCTGCCGATGCAAAAAGGCGTGATCGCCATCGAAGGCCCCTTGCCCCCTGGCTGCCTGATGACCGTCTGGTGCGATGACCAGCGCTTTGTCAACACCTACTGGAAGAGCATTCCAGGCCGCCTGGTCTACAGCACCTTTGATTGGGGTGTGCGTGACAAGGACGGTTACTACTTCATCCTGGGCCGCACCGATGATGTGATCAATGTCGCCGGGCACCGCCTGGGCACACGCGAGATCGAAGAGAGCATCTCCGGCCACCCCGATATTGCAGAAGTTGCCGTTGTCGGTGTGGCCGATGCCTTGAAAGGCCAGGTCGCGCTGGCCTTTGCCGTGCCGCGCAGCAATGCGGTGGCGGGCGACAGCGCCGCCTGCAGCGCGCTGGAAAAATCCGTCTGCAACCATGTCGATGCCCAGCTCGGTGCCGTCGCGCGGCCAGCGCGCGTCTACTTTGTCGCCACCTTGCCCAAGACGCGCAGCGGCAAACTGTTGCGCCGCGCGCTGCAGGCGGTGGCCGAGAAGCGCGACACGGGCGACCTATCAACGATGGAAGACCCGGCAGCGCTGCAGCAGGTGGTGGCGGCGATGGCGGCGGCTGAGCGCTAAGGCGAGTCTCCAGCAAGAGCGCCTTGCGCGCTCCTTGGAGGCTGTCTGGGCACGCATCCAATGGGGTTGTGGACGCATTGAATCAACGCGTACCCTCCAGCCCGGATTACAGCTGGCGCGCCAAGCCAGCACAGGCAGACCCTGCAAGCGCCGATCTGATGGAGGGTATTTGCCTTACATGGGATGCGCTGACCCGTCGATACAGTGAAATTTTCCAATTTGACAGGAGTTGCGCCATGGCCCAAGAAAATCCGCGTGAAAAATTGTGGGAACTGATCAAGGACATTCGCTTTGCGATGATCACGCACCAGCATGAACATGGCAGCTTGCATGCCGCGCCGATGACCACGGCCAACAAAGAGGGCATGAACGAGGATAAAAATCTGTATTTCTTGTTGGGTAGGGATTCCGATTTGTCCCGGTGCCTGAGCACCTCCAGCGCCATTAATGTGTCGTACGCCGATCCCAATAAGGACAGCTATGTTTCCGTATCGGCAACGGGGTCCATCAGTGACGATCTGGCGCTGAAAGAGCAGTTGTTCAGCCCGATGGCCAAAGCATGGTTTCCCGATGGCCCGTCCGACCCCAATTTGCAGATCCTGGTGGCGCGGGTTGATTTTGCCGAATACTGGGATGTGAAAGAAAACAAGCTAGTGCAGCTGTTCAAGATGGCCAAATCAGCGGTGACCGGTGAACGACCCGATGGCATGGGCGAGCACCGCGAGATCAAGCTGTAAATCTCGGGCCATCGGCTCCAACTGCATGCCCTGCACCATGGCCCATGGCGCAGGGCATGCCTCGTTCAGGCTGCGCTGGCGTGCTGCATGCCATAGGCCCGCTCCACCTTCGCCACCCGCACCTGGTAATGCGCATACCAGCGCTCGGCGCCCATGCGCTGGGCAACCAGGTGGTCGCTCTGGGCCTTCCAGCGGCGGATGTCGTCCTCGGTCTGCCAGTATGACACGGTAATGCCCAGGCCGTCGCTGCCCCGGGTGCCCTCAGCGCCCAAAAAGCCGGGTTGTTGCTCGGCAAGCAGCACCATCGCATCGGCCATGTCGGCATAGGGCTGGTGCTCGGTGTCGGTGCGCTGCGAGGTGAAGATGACGGCGTAGTACGGAGGCTGGGGGGTGTTGGCAAAGGCGGCGCTGTGCATGGCGGTGGTCTGGGTGGGCGCGAACAACAAAAAAGCCAGCATGGAGGCTGGCTTGGCGGGTTCAGGGTGCGGGCATCACAGCCTAGAATCCCTGCATTAGCTGGCTCAGCGGATCAAGTCCTTGAGCTTATCGGGCTGGCCGTTGGCCTCGTCGGCACCTTCCATCGGCGCCTTGCGCTTGGTGATGCTCTTCCAGCCATCGGCCAGTGCCAGCTCGGCATTGAGCTTGATGAAGGCCAGCTGGTCTGCGGGCACATCTTCCTCGGCGTAGATGGCGTTGGCAGGGCACTCGGGGATGCAGACGGCGCAGTCGATGCATTCGTCCGGATCGATGGTCAGGAAGTTCGGGCCTTCGCGGAAGCAGTCAACAGGGCAGACGTCCACACAATCGGTGTATTTGCACTTGATGCAGTTTTCGGTGACGACGTGGGTCATGGAATGGTTTTCGCCAGTGATTCAGACAAACAAACAGCGGAGGATTTTACGGTTTTTGTGCACAAGCACCTAGCCGACCTCCGAATAACGTGGTTTTTAACTGCGGGACTGCTGGCTTTACTCCACCAGTACCGCAGCGGCCGTGCTGTTGGAGGCCGTGTCCACGAGGATCAAGGAGCCCAGCTCACGCGAGCGCACAAAGGCCGCTGCCGGAATCGCTTCTTGCAGGCTGATCTCCACCCGGCCGATGGCATTGGGTTCGAGCTGCTCGGCGTCCTGGCGCTCCAGGGTGTTGATATCCAGGCGATTGAGCACCTTGCGCACCTTGGCCTTGATCCAGCGGCGGCCATGCAGCGCCCAGTAGACGCGGCCGGCCAGCAGGGGTTCATTGTCCATCCAGGCGATGGTGGCGGTGATCTCGCGCGTTGCCGGCCAGGCAGGCTGCTCGGCGGGGGTGTCAAAGTCATCGTCGGCGGCATTGGTCGCAGCCGCTGCCGGGGCCGCAATGATCCAGTCGCCGCGCGAGACATCGACCTCGCGGTCCAGCACGATG
Source organism: Comamonas sp. 23 (assembly GCF_049601575.1). Lineage (NCBI taxonomy): Bacteria > Pseudomonadati > Pseudomonadota > Betaproteobacteria > Burkholderiales > Comamonadaceae > Comamonas > Comamonas sp. 23. The sequence continues at coordinate 2,610,980 of NZ_CP187127.1, forward strand.
CCGGCGCTCTGGCCTGCGCCGCGTGCGATGGGCTTGCGGGTGTGGTCCAGCACTTGGGCCACGCTGGCGCGCTGGCCGCTGGGCAGAATCTGCACCGCAGTGCCGGGCGCGACATCGCCAGTGCCCACACGGCCCCAGAAAATGCGGCGGCCCTGGTGAGTGTCGGCCGAGGCGGAGAACTTCTCCACCCACTGCACCGAAAACGCCAGCGGTTGACCGGCATCAGCCGGCGTGGTCGGCAGCGTCTCGAGCAGCTCCAGCAGGCTCGGGCCCTGGTAGCCGGCCCAGTCGGGGTGCGCGGTCACCACGTTCCAGCCCTTCAGGGCCGAGACGGGAATAGTGGCTGCCACGGTGATGCCGGCCGCCTGGGCGAAGGCGGCCAGCGCATTGCGGATATTGGCAAAGGCCAGCGCCGGGTCGGCCACCGCGTCGAGCTTGTTGACCGCAAACACCAGCGAGTGCACGCGCAGCAGATGGGCCAGCAGGCTGTGGCGGCGGGTCTGGGGCAGCAGCGCGAGCTGCGGGTTTTGCCAGTCCAGCTTGGTGGCATCGACCAGCACCACGGCCGCGTCAGCGCTCGATGCCGCGGTCACCATGTTGCGGGTGTACTGCTCATGGCCGGGCGCATCGCCAATGATGAACTTGCGCGTTTCGGTGGCGAAGTAGCGGTAGGCCACATCGATGGTGATGCCTTGCTCGCGCTCGGCGGACAGCCCATCGGTGAGCAGGGCCAGGTCGGTCTCGCCGCTGCGCTGCACGCCGGCGAGCTGGTCTTGCAGCACCGATTTGCTGTCGACCAGCAGGCGGCCGATCAAGGTGGATTTGCCATCATCGACCGAGCCGCAGGTGATGAAACGCAGCGCCGATGCGGTGTGCAGGTGGTCTTGGGCAGGGATGCGCACGGCGGTCAGGGTATCGGTAGTCATCAGAAGTATCCGTCTTTCTTGCGCTTTTCCATCGAGGCATCGCTGGTCTTGTCGTCCATGCGGGTAGCACCTCGCTCGCTCACATCGGCGGCCAGCGTCTCCAGCACGATGTCGTCGGCCGAGGCGGCATCGCTGCTCACCGGGCAGGTACAGGTGATGTCACCGACGGTGCGAAAGCGCACGGTGCGGCTCTCGACCGTTTCGCCGTCGCGGGCGGGGGTGAGCGGCGTGATAGGCACGAGCAGGCCCTTGCGCTCGACCACATCGCGCTGGTGGGCGTAGTAGAGGCTAGGCAGCGCGATGTTTTCGCGGGCAATGTACTGCCAGACATCGAGCTCGGTCCAGTTGCTGATCGGGAACACGCGGAAATGCTCGCCCGGGGCCAGGCGGGTGTTGAACAGGGTCCAGAGCTCGGGGCGCTGGGCCTTGGGCTGCCACTGGCCAAAGCTGTCGCGGTGGCTGAAGATGCGTTCCTTGGCGCGGGCCTTTTCTTCGTCACGGCGGGCGCCGCCAATGAGCGCGTCAAAGCGGAACTCCTCGATCGCTTCGAGCAAGGTCACCGACTGGTGCACATTGCGCGATTCGCCGGGGTGGGCCAGACGCACGGTGCCGCGCGCCATCGAGTCCTCGACGCTGCGCACGATCAGATCGGCACCCAGTTCCTTGGCGCGCAGATCGCGGAAATCGGTCACTTCAGGGAAGTTGTGGCCGGTGTCGATCATCAGCAAGGGGTAGGGGATGCGGCCGGCGCCAAAGGCTTTTTCGGCGCATTTGAGCATGACCAGCGAATCCTTGCCGCCGGAAAACAACAGCGCAGGGCGCTCAAAGGCGGCGGCGACTTCGCGCAGGATAAAGATGGTTTCTTCTTCCAGCGCATCGAGGTGCTGGTTGCTCAGGTGGTTGAGCACATCGGTTTCAACACGGGCGTTCATATCGGATGGACTTTCTTGTCGGGCGGGCTGCATGCGGTCAGTGGGCGATATCAGTGCGCAATGTGCAGGCCGCATTCGCGGTTGTCTTCGCCCTTGGTGGGATCCACATAGTCGAAGTTGTTCGGCAGACCGTGTTGTTCGCAGTAGTCGTACAGATCCTTGGACGACCAGTGCAGCAGGGGCGCGACCTTGATGAGGCCATCGGGGTTCAGACTGACCGGATCCATCTGGGCACGCACGGCCGTGTCGGTGGCGCGCAGCGCGGTGAACCACACGCGCGGCTGGGTCTCGCGCAGCGCGCGGGCAAAGGGCTCGAGCTTGACCTCTTCGGTAAAGGCGGCGTGGCGCGGGTCATCCAGCGCGGGCGTGGCGCCTTCGACGGCTTCACGGTGGGCGCGCGAGCGGCGTGGCAGGTAGATCTGCAGGTTCAGCCCCAGCTGGCGCGTCACCTCGTCGGCAAAGCGGTAGGTGGCCTCGGTGTTGTAGCCGTTGTCCATCCAGACCACGGGCACATCGGGCTGGACCTGGCTCACCAGGTGCAGGATCACCGCTTCAAAGGGGCGGAAATTGGTGGTCACGATGCTGGTCTGGCCCAGCGACAGCGCCCAGCGCACCAGGGCTGCGGCGTCCTTGCCCAGCTCGGCATTCACGCGGGCCAGTTCTTGCGGGGTGAGGGTGGTCGTGCTCATGCGGCAGCCTGGTCAAAATGGGGCTTGGCTTCCACGTCGCCTTGGTAGAACCCGGCAAAACGCTCGAACTGGCGCGCAGCATCGGCCACGTCCACGCCTTCCTTGAGCACCGCGCTGCTGAAGCCGGTGCGGTGCATCTGCACCAGCTGGTCGATCAGCACATCGCCCAGCGCACGGATATCGCCCTTGAAGCCACGGCGGCGGCGCAGCAGGTAGGCCTGGCTGAACGCACGGCCATCGGTGAACGCGGGAAACTCGAGGTCAATGCGCGCCACGCCATCGAGTGCCACCTGCAGCGCATCGGCATCGTTGGCCAGCAGCAGCACGCTGCGGTCGCCTTCGCCGGCGGGCTGGTGGTCGCCGGCGGCCAGGATCTGGAAATCGTTCGGAATGCTCATCGTTGTTCTGCTCAATGCTCAGGCTTGGGTGATTTCTGCGGCGGTGTCAGCGGCTTCGGGCAGGCGGGCAGACTTGCCCGCTTCCTTGAAGGGATCCAGGCCCACGCGGCGCACGGTGTCGATAAAGCGCTCGCCGTTGCCACGCAGATCGCGGTAGGTGGAGAGGACTGCCTCGATCACCCCAGGCACTTCGGCGGCGCTGAACGAGGGGCCAATCACCTTGCCAGCCTGGGGCGCGCCCGACAAGGTGGCACCATCGGAGCCGCCCACGGTGATCTGGTACCACTCCTTGCCGTCCTTGTCGACGCCCAGGATGCCGATATGGCCGCTGTGGTGGTGGCCGCAGCTGTTGATGCAGCCGCTGATATGCAGGTCGATATCGCCAATGTCGTCGAGCTCGTCCAGATCCTGGTAGCGCTCGGTGATGGCTGCTGCAATCGGCAGGCTGCGGGCATTGGCCAAGGCGCAGAGGTCACCGCCGGGGCAGGCGATCATGTCGGTCAGCAGGTCCACATTGGTGCTGGCCAGGCCCAGGGCCTTGGCCTTCAGCCACAGGTCATGCAACTGGCTCACATGCACCCAGGGCAGCACCACGTTCTGGTCGTGGGTCACTCGGGCTTCGCCGGCTGAGAACTGGTCCACCAGCTGGGCCAGCGCATCGAGCTGCTCGCCCGAGGCATCACCCGGTGCCTGGCCGACGCGCTTGAACGACAGCACCACCGCGCGCAGCTGCGGGTTTTGGTGGGCGCGCACATTGCGGCTCACCCAGCGGCCAAAGGCTGGCTCACGCACGCCTTGCTCGGTCAGCTGGTGCTTGGCCTCGGTGGCGTTGACCTGCGGATAGCCCGACAGGTCCGGTGCCACAAAGCAGGCCGCCACGCGGTCAAACTCGGCCTGGGGGATGGTGTGCGGGCCGCCATCGACCTCGACGATCTGGCGGAACTCTTCTTCCACCGAGTCGATATAGACCTGGCCTTCAGCCTTGACCAGGATCTTGATGCGGGCCTTGTACTTGTTGTCACGGCGGCCGCGCTCGTTGTAGACGCGAACAATCGCCTCGATGTAGTTGAGCACCTGGTTCCAGGGCAGAAACTCGCGGATCGGAGTGCCAATGACGGGCGTGCGGCCCATGCCGCCGCCGACAAACACCTTGAAGCCGATCTCACCGGCTTCGTTCTTCGTCAGATGCAGGCCCACATCGTGCCAGCCAGTGGCGGCGCGGTCTTCTTGCGAGCCGCTGATCGCAATCTTGAACTTTCGCGGCAGGAAGGCGAACTCGGGGTGCAAGGTGGTCCATTGGCGCAGCACCTCGGCGTAAGGCCGGGGGTCGACCAGCTCGTCCACCGCCACGCCAGCGAGCGCATCGGTGGTCGTGTTGCGGATGCAGTTGCCGCTGGTCTGGATGCCGTGCAGGTTGACGCTGGCGAGCAGGTCCATCACATCGGCGGACTTGGACAGCGGAATCCAGTTGAACTGCACATTGGTGCGGGTGGTGAAATGCGCGTAGTGGGTGGGCAGGTAGGTGGTGCCCATCGCGCCCTGGGTCTTGAGCGCATCCTGGTAGAGCTGGGCGTCGGGCGCGTCGTACTCGCGGGCAATGCGGGCCAGCACGCGGATCTGCGCGGAGTTGATCTCGCCATAAGGCACTGCCACCCGCAGCATCGGTGCGTAGCGTTGCACATACCAGCCGTTTTGCAGACGCAGCGGGCGGAATTCTTCTTCACTCAGCCGGCCCGTCTCCCAGCGTTGGAGCTGGTCACGGAACTGGTCGGCTCGGGCCTGGACAAACTGGCGATCAAATGGGGTGTATTGGTACATCGTGGTGCGGAAGTTGCAGCTACCGAGCCCTGGTGTGCCCGCTGCCCCAATGGCGGCGGAGCTGGGCTGTTGCGATGTACTGTAAAAAAATTTCATATAAACTCAAACTACATTTTTCTCAGTCCTGTATGACATTGAGTTATATGAAAATGGCAAATGCTAGTGAGCAAATCGCATATGGGACGCTGTAGGGCGCCCCAAAGACAGGGCGGAGCGGAGGTGGCGTCTGCTCCGCCCCTCACTCTAAAAAGGCATAGCGGGCACCGCAGGCCACCCCATGGACAGGGCGTAGCGAAGACGGCGTTCGCATTCGCCCCTCCCGCTAAAGCGCTCGCTTATTTGCAGTAGCGGTCGCTGGCCAGCGCCAGGGCCAGCGGATTGGGCAGTGGCAAGGGCTCGGCATGCAGACGGGCGGCCAGCAGCTCGGCGCAGAGCAGCGCCCAGGTCAGACCGCGCGACCCCATCGCCGTGGCGACCCAGGGGCTGGCCAGGCCTTCAGGCAGCGTGTGCAGCGCCTGCAGGGCCTGCGTGGGCAGCAGCGGGCCCACCAGCGGCAGCCGGTCGGTCGATGCGCAGCGCAGCTGGGCCCAGTGCTGGGCGCGCGCAAAGGCCTGCGCATCAGGCCGGTGGCCTTCCGGCAGCAGGGTTTGCAGCTTGGCCCCGTTACCGGCATGCGCTGTGGCGGCATCCTCGGCCGACGGCGGCAGTGCGGATTGGCCACGCTCAAAGCTCGATCCCATGACCCAGGCCGCGTCTGCATCCTGCCCAATGCGGAAATAGGGCACCCAGCTGCCATGGCCGTTGACGGGTTGGTGGGCCGCGGGCGCCTGGCCTTCGGCATAGCGGCCCCAACTGACCTGGCCCCGGATGGTTTGCAGCGCCTGGGCGGCGGCCAGGCTTTGGCCGTTGATGCGGATGCTGGCCGATTGCGGCCCGGCGCAGAGGACGACCAGATCGGCCTGCGCCCATTGCTGGCCTTGGCCATCGCTCAGCGACCAGAGCGGCTGGCCCTCGGCGGTCTTCAGCGCGTCGAGCGCCTGTACCTGGGCATCGCCGACAAAATGGATGCCAGGGTGGTCCAGCAAGGCCTGCACCAGCGCGGCCGGCCGCAGCCAGCCGCCGCGCGGGTGCCAAAGCGCGGGGGTATCGGCCGGCAAGCCCAGCACTTCGAGCGTGGCGGCGCTGGCCTCTTCACTCCAGTCGGCCGCCGGCGCGGCCAAGGCGTCCTTCCAGGCAGGAGGCCGTTCATGGGCGCTGCGGCGGGTGGGCACGGCCGCGGGGCTGTCGCTGTGAGCAGCGGTTTCATCGGGCGGCGTGGCGAGTTGCCTGCGCTCCAGCACCCCGGTCATCTCCCAATCTTGCCCTGCTTGCAAGAGCTGCTGCAAGCATTGCAGGCTGCAGCGCTGGCCGGCGCGGGTGATGCGCGAGAGGGGGCTGTCGTCGCTGCTGGTATGGGGCGCAAAAATGCCAGCGGGCAGCGCAGAGGCACCGGCGGCCGGATGGCTGGCGGTATCGAGCACGGTGACCTGCCAGCCGCGCAGCGCCAGCTGGCGCGCGCAGGCAGCTCCGGCAATGCCGGCGCCGACAATGGCCGCGTGCCCACCGCCGCCCGCCAGCCGCGCTGGCAGGGCCTGCGCGCCCAGCGGCCACAGCGGCGCCTTGCGCGGCTCCCACTGGGGGGCAAAGGTCGCCTGCAGGTTGTCGCGCTTGGGCGGCACGCCCGGCACCTTGCGCACCGCAAAGCCGCACTGGGCCAGGTCGCGGCGCAGTTGGGCGGCAATGGTCCAGGTCGCCAGCTGGGTGCCGCGCCGGGCGCAGCGTGCCACGGCCTTCAAGCTGTGCAGGCTCCACATATCGGGGTTGCGCGCAGGGCTGAAGCCGTCCAGGTAGATGCTGTCTGCGACCAGCTCCTGCTGGCGCAGCATGGCCTGGCTGTCGCCAATCAGCAGGCTGAGCAGCACCCGGCCACCGGCCAGGCGCAGGCGGTGCACGCCCGGCAGCAGCCCCCACCACTGGGCGGCGAGTTCTTCGGCCAGCGGCAGCAGATGGGGAAACTTGCGCGCCTGCGCCAAGAGGTCGGCCGCTGCGATCGGAAAGGCCTCGGTCGAGACAAAATGCAGCAGGCCCGGGCGGGCCGGGTCTTGCTGCCAGGCATGCCAGGTGACCAGAAAATTGAGCCCAAAGCCAAAGCCGGTCTCCAGAATGCGCCATTGCGGATGGCCCGCCCAGGCCTGGGGCAGGCCGCAGCCGGCCAGAAACACCTGCTCGGCCTGGGCCAGTGCATGGGCGGCTTCGCTGTGGTAGCGGTCACCAAAGCGGGGGCTGTAGGGCGTGCCGTCGGCCATCCATTGCACGGTCTCAGTCATGGCTTGCAAAGATTATTTCTCAAAGAAGGGGGATTGTAGGGAGTTCAGTCCCAGCGCGCGGCGCAGCATTCCCTGGATGGCGGTTTTGTGACAATTTGTTGTTAAACCCGTACTATCATGGCTCCATGCCTGATCGACCGTCTGCCCGTTCTCTTGCCGCTCACTGCTTGTGGCTCGCGCTGGCCTGTGCTGCACCCGTCCACGCCCAAACGCAAGCCCACATGCCCGCCCAGGCCCAGCCTGCCGTCTATGCCGCTGCGCAGGCAGAGCAAACGCCGATGCTGGCGACCTTGAAAAACCTGGTGCATATCGAATCGGGCAGCCGCGATTATGGCGGCGTGAGCTATATCGCCCAGGTGGCGGCCGAGCGGCTGAAAGCACTGGGCGGCGAGGTGCAGATCATTCCGGCGACGGATGTGGTGCGGCTGGAAGATACGCCCGAGCAAGTCGGCCCTATGGTGCAGGCCATCTTCAAGGGCCGGGGGCAGTCGCGCATCATGATGATTGCGCATACGGACACCGTCTACCAGCGCGGCGATGTGGACAAGCAGCCGTTCCGCATTGAGGGCGATCGCGTCTACGGCCTGGGTGTCGAGGACGAAAAGCAGGGCGTGGCGCTGGTGCTGCACAGCATCGCGATGCTGCAAAAGGTGGGCTATGACAGCTTTGGCGAGATTACCGTGCTGTTCAACAGCGACGAGGAGATCAGCTCGCCGGGCTCGCGCCGGCTGATCAGCGCACTGGCGCGCGACCAGGATGCCATTTTCTCGTTCGAGAGTGGCGGCCTGCAGGGCAGCCTGCACCTGGCCACCAGCGGCATTGGTGCCATGTTTTTGGATGTGCAGGGCAAATCGTCCCACGCCGGTGCCAAGCCGGAGGCTGGGGTGAATGCGCTCTATGAGCTGTCGCACCAGCTGCTGCAGATGCGCGATCTGTCGCAACCCGACAATGGCCTGAAGCTGAACTGGACCATCGCGCAGGCGGGCACCAGCCGCAATGTGGTGCCGCCGCATGCGCAGGCGCAGGCCGATGTGCGGGCGCTGCGGGCGCAGGACTTTCAGGCGCTGCAGGATGCGGTGCAGGAAAAAATCAAGAACCGCCTGCTGGAGGGCAGCCAGGTGACGGCCCGCTTTGAGCTGCGCCGCCCGCCGATGCAGGCGAGCGACGCCGCACGCCGCATCGCCGCGCAGGCACAAACCATTTACCGCGAGGAGCTGGGCTTGCCGCTGCATGTGAACGACGTAGCACTGGGCGGCGGCACCGATGCCGCTTTTGCCGCCCTCAACACCCGGGGTGGCGTGGTCGAGGGCATGGGCGTGTGCGGCTATGGCGCGCATGACATGTATGGCGAATACATCCTGCTGGACTGCATTGCGCCGCGCCTGTACCTGGTGGCGCGCATGGTGATGGCGCTGTCGGAGCCGCCGACCGCACCCTGATCGCCGGGTTCCAAGCAGGGGTGGGGTTCAGCCCTTTTTCTGCAGCATCTTGATGACGCTGGAGAAGTCCTCCGCGCCATGGCCGGCAATGCTGTGCGCCGCATACAGCTGGCGCGCCATGCCGCCCAGCGGGGTGCTGGCCTTCACGGTCATCGCGCTTTCCTGGGCCAGGCCCAGGTCCTTGAGCATCAGGTCGGTGCCAAAGCCGCCGGTGTAGCCGCGCGTGGCGGCGCTGGCTTCCTGCACGCCGGGGAAGGGGTTGTAGACCTCCAGTGCCCAGTTGCCGCCCGAGCTGCGGCGCATGATCTCGCTGAGCACCTTGGGGTCCAGGCCATTGGCCACACCCAGCGCAATCGCCTCGCTGGTGCCCACCATCAAAATGCCCAGCAGCATGTTGTTGCAGATCTTGGCGGTCTGGCCCGCACCCACATCGCCGGCGTGGAAGATGTTCTTGCCCATTTTCTCGAGCAGCGGACGGGCGCGCTCCAGGTCGGCTGCGCTGCCGCCGACCATAAAGGTCAGCGTACCGGCAATGGCGCCGCCGGTGCCGCCGGAGACCGGCGCATCGATAAAGCCAATGCCCAGCGCCTGTGCGGCCTTGGCCACTTTCTGGCTGGTCGCTGCTGCAATGGTGGAGCTGTCAATGATCAGCGCGCCCTTGGCAATGCCTTGCAGCAGGCCTGCCTGGCTGCCGTTGCCCAGAAACAGGCCTTCGACATGCTGGCTGGCGGGCAGCATGCTGACGATGACCTCGGCGCCTTCGACCGCCTCCTGGGCGCTGGTTGCCGCGCTGCCGCCTTCTGCCACGACCTTGGCCACCGCCTCGCGGCTCAGGTCAAAAGCGCGGACCTGGTGGCCGGCCTTGGCCAGGTTGATGGCCATGGGCGCGCCCATATTGCCCAGGCCGATAAATGCGATAGTTGCCATATTTGTCTCCTTGAAGGTGTTATTGCACAGGGTTGTGGGTTGGCATGGATAGGGAAAGACAGCGTCAGAGTTTAAAGATCGCTGTCAAACACGCTGTGGCGTTTGCGGGCGGCAGGCGCTGGGTTCGCATCGCCAGCCGCCTTGGCGGTTTTAGCTTTTTTGACCGAATGGGCCTGCTTGGCCGATGGGGCGGTGGGGGCTGCCTTGGGTTTTTTCTTCGGCGTCGCCTTGGCCCGTGGGTTAAATGCCAGCGCGGCATCGATCCAGTGCTGCCAGGCTTGCCGCGTCGCATAGGCCGCGGGCCCCACCAGAAAATAACCGACCATCAAGCCCTTGGATGACAGCGGCCGCACTCCCGGCAGTTCTGCCACCTGGGTATGGGTTTCTGGCGCCAGGCGCACCAGCAGCTCGTCGTTCTCCACGCCCAGGCACATCTTGCCGTCGACCATGAACACATGGCAGCCGAACATGGTTTTCTCTTCGACCGATACGCCCACGGCTTGCTCGGCCAGCGCCAGGCGCACGGCGTCGATGAGGCGCAGGGTTTCGGGGTCCAAAGGGCGGCGTGGCATGGTGGGATGGTGTTTGGGCAGGAGGGGAGGGGCAGTGCCTGCTTAGCGGATGGCCTCAGGCGCATCCCCATCGAGCATGCGCCGGGCGATGATGACCCGCATGATCTCGTTGGTGCCTTCCAGAATCTGGTGCACCCGGGTGTCGCGCACCAGGCGCTCGAGCGGGTACTCACGAATATAGCCGTAGCCGCCGTGCAGTTGCAGCGCATCGTTGCAGACATTGAAGCCCGCGTCCGTTGCAAAGCGCTTGGCCATCGCGCAGTAGGTGGAGGCGTCGCGCGCGCCGGCATCGAGCTTGCTGGCGGCCAGGCGCACCATCTGGCGCGCGGCGACCAGCTCGGTGGCCATGTCGGCCAGCTTGAACTGCAGCGCCTGAAAGCTCGCAATTGCCTTGCCGAACTGCTTGCGCTCCTGCATATAGCGTTGCGCCTGGGTCAGGGCGCCCTGGGCCGCGCCCACGGAGCAGGTGGCGATATTGATGCGACCGCCGTCGAGCCCCTTCATCGCAATCTTGAAGCCTTCGCCCTCGCGGCCCAGCAGGTGGTGGGCGGGAATGCGCACATTGTCAAAGCTGATCGTGCGCGTGGGCTGGCTGTTCCAGCCCATTTTTTCTTCCTTCTTGCCGTAGCTGATGCCTTCCAGGTGCGCGGGCACCGCAAAGGCGCTGATACCCGAGGCACCCGATTGCGCATCGCCCGTGCGGGCCATCAGCACCAGCATGTCGGTGGCGCCGGCCCCGCTGATAAAGGCCTTGCTGCCATTGATGACGTAGTCATGGCCGACCAGATCGGCCCGGGTCTTGAGCGAGGCGGCATCCGACCCGGCGCCGGGCTCGGTCAGGCAGTAGCTGGCGAGCTTTTGGCCGCTGGCGAGCAGGGGCCCCCACTCGTCGCGAACCGCGTCGCTCGCCCAGGTGCCCAGCATCCAGGTGGCCATGTTGTGGATCGTGATGAAGGCGGTGGTGGACGGATCCACCGCGGCAAGCTCTTCGAACATCAAGGTGGCATCGAGCCGGGGCAGCGCCAGGCCGCCGGCGTTTTCGGGCGCATACAGGCCGCAAAAGCCCAGCTCACCTGCCTTGGCAATCGCCTCACGGGGAAAGACGGCTTCGGCATCCCAGTGCGCGGCATGCGGGGCGAGCTCCGCCTGGGCAAAGGCGCGCGCGGTGTCGGCAAAGGCGCGTTGGTCTTCTGATAGCTCGAAATCCATGGGCTGGTCTCCTGTCTCTTATCGTGCTGCGCCGGGCATGGGAAGCCCGGGCAGCAGCGTTTTGTTGTGAACGCGGTTGGCTATGGTTTTTGCAGCGGCTCGGGCGGCGGGCCTTCGTGCAGCCAGACCATTAACTCCTTCTTGCGCTTGCCGATTTCGGCCACCAGGCATTCGTGGTAGCGGCGTGGCCAGTCGAGCTGGGCCTCGTGCGCGGCCTGCTGCTTTTTGCAGGTGGCAGCGCGCTGGCGTATCCACTCGTTCTGGTCGCGGCGCAAGGCAGGGCGCTCGTGCGCCGACAGTATGCGCATCACATCGGCATACAGGATGTTGTTGTCGGTATCGGCTTGCTGAAAGGCCTGCACCGCGCAGGCATTGGTTTGCTCGGTGCTGCCGCCGCTCACGCAGGCCGCACCGGCCTGGGCCAGCACGGTCTGCGGGGCGAGGGCCGCCGAGGCTGCAAAAAACAGAGCCAGCAGCGCTGGGCGGGATGCGGGGGGAATAGGCATACCTGCAATCATCGCCGCAAAACAGCAGCGGCCCAGCAAAGGGCCGCAGCTGTGCTGGGCTTACTTCAGGCTGATGGTGGTGTTCACCCCATGGGCAATGGTGCTGTCGTCAAACCAGCGGGCGGTCACGGTCTTGGTCTGCGTGTAGAACATGACGACCTGCTTGCCGTAGGGGCCCAGGTCGCCGAGCTTGGAGGCGCGGCTGCCGGTGAACGAGAACAGCGGCACGGGCACAGGGATCGGCACATTGATGCCGATCTGGCCGACATCGATCTCTTCCTGGAACTTGCGCGCAGCGGCGCCACTTTGCGTGAAGATGGCGGTGCCGTTGCCATTGGGGTTGGCATTGATGAAGGCAATGGCTTCGTCGATATCGGCGGCCTCGGCAATGCAGAGCACGGGGCCAAAGATTTCCTGGTCATAGATGGCCATGCCGGGCTTGACGCCAGAGAAGACCGTTGGGCCGACAAAGTTGCCCTTTTCAAAGCCGGCGACGGCAGGCTTGCGGCCATCGAGCTCCAGCTTGGCGCCATCGGCAATGCCGCGCTCGATCAGGCTCTCCACCCGCGACAGCGCCTGGCAGGAGACGACCGGGCCCACATCGGTGCCCGCTTCGGTACCTGCAGACACCTTCAGGGTCTTGGCCTTTTCGACCAGCTCGGGGATCCACTTCTGCGCCTCGCCCACCAGCACCACCACCGACAAGGCCATGCAGCGCTGGCCAGCGGCGCCAAATGCGGCACCCGCCAGGGCGTTGAGCGACTGCTCCTTGTTGCAGTCAGGCAGCACGATGGCGTGGTTCTTCGCGCCCATCATGCATTGCACGCGCTTGCCGTTGAGCGATGCGCGGTTGTAGACATGGGTGCCGACCTTGGTCGAGCCAACAAAGCTGATCGCCTTGATATCGGGGTGGTCGCAGATGGCGTTGACCGCGTCTTCGCCGCCGTGGATGACGTTGAGCACGCCCGGGGGCACGCCGGCTTCCAGGGCCAGCTCGCACAGGCGCATGGTCACCATCGGGTCTTGCTCGGAGGGCTTGAGCACAAAGGTGTTGCCCGTGGCAATCGCCATCGGGAACATCCACAGTGGGATCATCGCCGGGAAGTTGAAGGGGGTGATGCCCGCGCACACGCCCAGAGGCTGGTTCAGGGTATAGGTGTCGACGCCATTGGCCACATTGTTGGCCAATTCCCCCAGCTGCAGCGAGCCGATGTTGGCGGCATGCTCGACCACCTCCAGGCCCCGGAAGACATCGCCTTCGGCATCGGGCAAGGTCTTGCCTTGCTCGGCCGTCAGGATGGCGGCGAGCTCCTTCATGTTCTCGCGGATCAGCTGCTGGAGCTTGAGGAAGATGCGGGCGCGCACGCCAATGGGCGTCTTCTTCCAGGTCTTGAACGCTTCCTTGGCATTGGCCACCGCGGCGTTGATTTCTTCGGGCGTGGCAAAAGGCACGCGGGCCAGCACCTGCTGGGTGGCGGGGTTGACCACATCACGCCATTGCGTGGTCTTGGATTCGACCAGCTGGCCGTTGATCAGCAGCTTGACGGTCGGCGCCAAGGTGCTGGTGGATTGCGGTGCGTTCATGGTTTGTCTCCTGGGAATCTGGGATAGAGAGAGGCGGCAGGCTGCCCGCAGGCGGCGCACCGTTATGCACATGGTAGATGTGCGCATTCGCCCAAACAAGAGGTTGGCTGCACAGGGCTGTGCGGCGCTGCACAGTCTGCGGCTTGCAGGTGGCTTGGTGCATACTGCTTCGATCGCATGCAGCAGGGAGATTTCCATGGGTTGGTTGAACAAAATCGGTCAGCTGTTGGGCGCCAAGGCGCCTGTGCAGGGCGAACGCGCCGCCTCTGCGCTTGCGCCGGACCCCGCACCCGAGCCCACGATGGACGATTGGCAGGCCTTGTGCATGGCCCTCGGCCAAGCGCTGGCCTTGGACGATAGGGATGAACTGTGGGGCGAGGTGCGGCAGGCGATCGAGCAGCCCGCGCAGTACCTCGATCGCTTTGCCGATGAATTGGTCAACCGAGGCATGGACGAGCCCGCGCATGTGACGCCCTGGCTGGCGCTGGTCGAGGGCCTGCAACGCCGCAGCCAGAACGTCGAACTGGACTGGAAGCTGAACATGGATGACACCATCTGGGCGCTGCAGCAGCTCCGGACCGTGCAGCAGCGGGGGCTGGACCTGCAGGCGCTGGCGGGCAGCCGAGCGCTGAACCACGAGGCCTTGCAGGAGGCGGGCGACTACCTGCGTCGCCAGGGTTTGGCGCTGGTCAGTATCGACATCGATAGCGACAGCTATCCGCTGTCGGTGCTGGAGGCCAGCGCGGTTGCGCCTTTGCAGGCCTTGGCCGCGCAGGTGGGCGGTAAATTGCTGCCTTTGCACAATTAGTTGCGCAGCAGAATAACCTTTTGCCCCTGGCTGGGCTGACGCTGTTTTATCCTTGCGCACCTTCGCGGTGCGTCCGGGCCTAGGCTCGCAGGCCGCACCACCTTTCTCGCTAACGCACTGCGCTTTTTTCTCATGAGCAAACAGGCCCCAGCGGAGCAATCGGGGGCTTCGCCCGGCACCGATGACCTCCAACGCAACCTCAGCAACCGCCATATCCAGTTGATCGCCATCGGTGGCGCCATCGGCACCGGGCTTTTCATGGGCTCGGGCAAGACCATCAGCCTGGCGGGGCCCTCCATCGTGCTGGTCTACGCCATCATCGGCATCATGCTGTTCTTTGTGATGCGGGCCATGGGTGAGCTGCTGCTGTCCAACCTGCACTACAAGTCCTTCATCGATTTCTCGGACGACCTGCTGGGCCCTTGGGCCGGCTTCTTCACCGGTTGGACCTACTGGTTCTGCTGGATCATCACCGGTATTGCCGATGTGATTGCCATTTCGGCCTATGCGCAGTTCTGGTGGCCTGATTTGCCGCAGTGGGCACCGGCCATTGCCTGCGTGGCCGTGCTGCTGTCGCTCAACCTGCTGACCGTCAAGCTCTTTGGCGAGGTCGAGTTCTGGTTTGCGATGATCAAGATCGTGGCCATCGTCGCGCTGGTGGGCACGGGCCTGTACATGGTCAGCACCGGCTTTAGCTCGCCGGCCGGGCGCCAGGCGAACATTGCCAACCTCTGGAACGATGGCGGGCTCTTCCCCCATGGCGCCATGGGTTTTTTTGCCGGCTTTCAGATTGCGGTGTTTGCCTTTGTCGGTATCGAGCTGGTCGGCACCACGGCCGCCGAGGCCAAGGATCCGCACCGCACCCTGCCGCGCGCTATCAACTCGATCCCTGTGCGCATCATCATCTTCTACGTCTGCGCGCTGATCGCCATCATGGCAGTCACCCCCTGGCGCGATGTGGTGCCCAGCAAGAGCCCGTTTGTCGAGCTGTTTGTGCTCGCCGGCCTGCCGGCTGCGGCCAGCGTGATCAATTTTGTCGTGCTGACCTCGGCCGCCTCGTCGGCCAACAGCGGCGTGTTCTCCACCAGCCGGATGCTTTACGGCCTGGCGCTCAAGGGCGATGCCCCGCGCTCCTTTGGCCAGCTCTCGGTCAGCAGCGTGCCCTCGCGCGGCCTGCTGTTCTCCTGCGTCTGCCTGCTGGGCGGTGCCTTTTTGATGTGGGTGGTACCCAACCTGGTGGAAGCCTTCACGCTGGTGACCACCGTCTCGGCCATCCTCTTCATGTTTGTCTGGTCGCTGATTCTGCTGTCCTACATCAGCTACCGCAAGCAGCGCCCCGCGCTGCACCAAGCCTCCCACTACCGCATGCCCGGTGGCGTGTTCATGTGCTGGGTCTGCCTTGCGTTTTTTGCCGCCGTGCTGGTGCTGCTCAGCCTGGAGCTGGACACGCGCCAGGCGCTGATCGCGACGCCGGCCTGGTTTGTGCTGCTGGGCCTGGCCTACGCCTGGCAGCGCAAGCGCGCCAAAGCCGCCTGATCGGAGCCAGGCACGGTCCCCATCTGCTGCCCCTGTTGCAAATTTGCACAATAATGCTGTGCAACATCGACAAGGGGCTGGCATGGATTGGGATCATTTGCGCTTTTTCTGGGCCTTGGTGCAGGCCGGCACCCTGGTGGGTGCGGCCAAGGCGCTGGGCGTGGAGCACACCACAGTCTCGCGCCGCATCCAGGCGTTGGAAAAGCAGCTGGGTGCGACCTTGTTCACCCGCGAGGGCAGTGGCTACAAGCTGACCGATGCCGGCCGCCAGCTGCAGCCGCGCGCCGAAGCCATGGACCAGATTGCGCGCGGCATCGCTCCCATTGCCGCGAGCCAAAGCGCCGAGACGCCCAGCGGCGTGGTGCGCATTGGCGTGACCGAAGGCTTTGGCACCCAGGTGCTGGCCAAGCACCTGGCCTTGCTGGCCCAGCGCTACCCCTTGCTGACGATCGACCTGCTGGCCGTGCCGCGCATGCTGCAGCTCTCGCGCCGCGAAGCCGATATCGTCATCTCGCTCGAGCGTCCAGTGCGCGATACCGTCGTCACCAGCCGCCTGACCGAGTACCGGCTGTACCTCTATGGCCAGCGTGAATACCTGGCGCGCCACCCGCTGATCACCTCGACCGAGGGCCTGGCCAGCCACCGCTTTGTGCACTATGTCGATGACCAGCTGTTCACCAAGGAGCTGCAGTTCCTCGACAGCCTGAGCGCGCCTCAGCGCTTTAGCTTTCGCAGCACCAGCATCCTGGCGCAGTACACCGCCGTGCGCACGGGCGCGGGCTTGGGCGTGCTGCCGGGCTTTCTGGCCGACAAGGATCCCTTGCTGCAGCGCGTGCTGCCCGAGCAGGCGCAGTTCACCCGCACCTTCTGGATGTCGATGCCGCCCGAGCTGCGCTCGGTGCCGGGTATCCAGGTGGTGTGGCGCTTTTTGCAGGCCACGGTGCAGGAGCAGCAGGACCTGCTGCTGTGCTGATCGCTGGCGCATAAAAAAAACCGGCTGCCAAGGCAGCCGGTTCGTCGCGGACCAAGGCGAGGTTTACATGTTGTTGGGCAGCACGGTGACGATCTGGGGGAAGAACCAGAGAATCACCAGGGCCAGCACCATCAGCGCAAAGTAGGGTGCGCAGACGCGTGCCAGGTAGGTGATCTGCTTGCCTGTCATGCCTTGCAGCACAAAGAGGTTGAAGCCCACCGGCGGCGTGATCTGCGCGGTCTCCACGGTGATCACCAGGAAGATGCCGAACCACAGCGGATCGATGCCCGCGGCCTGGATGATCGGCAGCACCACACCCATGGTCAGCACGATGGTGGAGATGCCATCGAGGAAGCAGCCGATCAGGATGTAGAAGATGCCCAGCACGATGATCAGCATCGCAGGCGACAGGTTGAGGCTGCCGACATACTCGGCCAGCTGGCGTGGCAGGCCGATATAGCCCATCGACAAGGTCATGAAGGCGGCACCGGCCAGGATCAGCGCGATCATGCAATACAGGCGCGTGGCACCAAACAGCGAGTCCTTGAAGTTCTTCCAGGTGAGCGCCCCTTGCGCCGCAGACAGTACGAGCGAGCCCACCACGCCAATGGCAGCCGCTTCGGTCGCCGTGGCAATACCGGTGTAGATGCTGGCAATGACCGAGGCGATCAGCAGCACCACAGGAATCAGGTGGCGCGACTCGTGGAGCTTTTGCTTGAAGCTCATCGTGCTGTCGGCCTTGGGAATCTTGTTCGGGTTGAGCAGCGCCCAGAACACGATCCAGCCGCTGAACATCAAAGCCAGCATGATGCCGGGCAACACGCCGGCCATGAAGAGCTTGGAGATCGACATCTCGGCAGCGACGCCGTAGACGATCAGGATGATCGAGGGCGGAATCAGCAGACCCAGCGTGGCAGGGCCGCCCAGCGAGCCGATGACCATGTTCTCGGGGTAGCCGCGCTTCATCAGCTCGGGCACATTCATCTTGCCCACCGTGGCGCAGGTCGCGGCCGACGAGCCCGACACCGCCGCAAAAATCGTGCAACCGATCACATTGGTGTGCAGCAGGCGGCCAGGCAGCAGGTTGACCCAGGGAGCCAGGCCCCGGAACATGCTCTCCGATAAATTCGTGCGGTAGAGAATCTCACCCATCCAGACAAACAGCGGCAGCGCCGTTAGGGTCCAACTGCTGGCCGAGCCCCAGATGGTGATCGCCATCGCATCCCCGGCGGCGCGGGCGGTAAAGAACTCCATGCCGAACCAGGCGACCCCGGCCAGGGTCAGGCCCACCCAGACGCCGCCGCCCAGCAGGATCAGCAGCACCACGATCAGCGCAATGCTGGCGGTAATTTCATTCATGGTGGGCGTCCTCCTTGGCCACAGGTTTGCGTTTGCCCATCAGCTCCAGCACCAGCTCGTCGCAAAAGGCGATAAAAAACACCAGGGTGCCCAGTGCCATGAAAATTTGGGGAATCCACAGCGGCGTCGCATCGATGCCCACGGAGATATCGTCGATCTCCCAGGATTGCCAGACCAGGCGTGCGGCGTAGAACGCCAAAAAGCCCGAGAGGATGGTCGCGATGCCCAGGGCAATCACTTCCATGGTTTTCAGGGCGCCACCTTTGAGCGCGCCCAGCAGCAGGGTCACGCGGATGTGCTCACCTTTTTTGAGGGTGCTGGCCAGGGCCATGAAGCCCGCTCCCGCCATGGCGTAACCGGCGTAGGAATCGGTGCCGGGTGCACTGAAGCCGATCAGGCGGCTGACCACGGTGAGCAGCACCATCACGAGGATGCCGATCATCGACAGCCCCGCCAGCCAGGCAGAGGCGTCATACAGTCCATTGAGTAGCTTGCGCATGCTTGTCATTCAAAGCAGTAAGGGTTGCTGACTGTGCAGCCCGCCAGGACCAGGCCGGTGGGCTGCAAAGACAAGGAGCCGTGGCTTACTTGGAGGCCTGGTAGGCGTCCAAAATGGCCTTGCCTTCGGCGCCGGCCTTGTCGGTCCATTCCTTGATCACGGTCTCACCGACCTTGGCCAGGTCTGCCTTGAGCTGGGCCGATGGCTGCTCGATGCTCATGCCGCCTTGCTTCAAGGTCGCCAGCGACTTGGCATCGACTTCCTTCGATTCCTTCCAGCCGCGCTCTTCAGCGGCAGCGGCAGCCTTGAGCACCGCGTCTTGCTCTGCCTTGCCCAGCGCGTTGAAGGCCTTCTTGCTCACGGTCACGGCGTTCTTGGGAATCCAGGCCTGCACGTTGTAGTAGTACTTGAGGTTTTCAAACAGCTTGTTGTCGGCGCCGGTGGCCGACGAGGTGATCAGGCCATCGACCACGCCAGTGGCCAGCGCCTGGGACAGCTCGGCCTCTTGCACGGTGGCCGGTTGCGCGCCAATCAGCTCGCCAATGCGGGCGGTGGTGGGCGAGTACACGCGCCACTTCATGCCCTTGAGGTCCGCTGCCGAGCTGATGGGCTTTTTGGTGTAGATGCCCTGCGGTGGCCAGGCCACCGAATACAGCAGCACCTGGCCTTGCTTGTCCAGCAGCTTTTGCAGCGCCGGCTTTTGGGCCTGATAAAGCTTGAACGCTTCGTCGTAGTTGTTCACCAGGAAGGGCAGGCCGTCAACACCGAAGATCTGCGATTCGTTCTGGAAGCTCACCAGAAAGAATTCACCCATCTGGGCATTACCGGTTTGCACGGCGCGCTTGATTTCGGGCATTTTGAATAGCGATGCACCAAAATGGGGCGTGATCTTGAGTTTGCCGCTGGTCGCTGCGTCCACGTCCTTGACGAACTGCTCGTTGTTTTTGGAGTGGAAGTTAAATGGCGCATACGCGGTGGCGAAATCCCATTTGGTTTGGGCAGCGGCTGCGGTGGCAAATCCGATGCTGGCAACCAGGGTGGCGGTGGCACAAAAAACTCGACGCTTCATGACGGCTCCTTCTAGAGACAAATAGGGCGCAGCGGATGCTGCCCGGGATGAATACGATCAACAGCCACAGCAGAGCCTGCAGCAACTGCTATGCTGGTGAATTGTTTGCCAAAATTAACAGTTATTGCAAAGTCGCGCTATACGGGGTTTCAACAATAATTAAATTTTGTAGGTTTCAAATTTTCTTTTGTGGGATGTGTTATTAAAAATTGTTCAACGATTTTTGATTTTGAGCGAACACGCCCATGCATTTTGCTGTCATTGTTTCCTAGGGTTTATACTAGGTTTGTCTGAAACTGGGGCCGATGCGCAGTTCCGGCAGCAGGGTATGCAACTGGTATCCAGAGCGGCAAAAGCCTGGCCGATACAGGCGAAAAAAACCACCGTCGCGGCTTGCGCGCGGTGGTGGCTGGAGGGTATCAGTTAGGGCGCTCGCTGGGTCATCAGCCTTTGCTGGCGCTGTCCGTTGCGGGCTTGTCCGCAGCGCGATCGCTAGTGCTTGCCACCGCTGCAGCGCTGGTGCTGCCTGGCTTGGGCGCTTGCCAGCCGACGAATTGGGGGTAGATGGCGGCCACGCCCGCGCCATTGAAATCCCAGCCCTTGCACTGCCCCAGATGGCGCGGTGGCTGGTCCGATTGGGGGCGGGCAAAGGCCTGGTTCACGCTCTGGAAAGCGGCGGTCGCCATGTTGAACAACAGCTCGCGCATATGGGTGCAGCCCTCGATATGGCCGAGGTTGGCCTCGATGGCCTTGCGCCAACCCCGGGCCATGCAGCAGCCGACCATTTTCTGCATGGCAGGCAGGGCCAGCGGGCACTCGCCCAGTGGGTGCGCATCCATCGCGACTTCGATGGCAACCACTGTAAGTGTTGTATCAATGGTACAGCGAATCCACATATGGTGAATGGGCTCTCCGGCTTTGCGTTTGCGCTCGCCGGACAGCACCAGGTCATAGGCTTTCGTATCCACCAGCTCGCCTTCGACATCCCACAGGCCATCTTCGCGCGCAAAGCTGCGGTAGCGCACATCACGCAAATGTTTGGGGACTCGGTTGGGGGCGGGAGACAAAGGCATGGAAAGAGGGTGTCGCGGTGGGATTGTTGTTGTGGATGACCCAGCTTGGTGCAGACCAGCGCTTGGTGGACGGCGCTGCGATGCCCACCGTGCTGATCACTATGGGGCTGTTGCTGCGGGCTGTCTGTGCAGCAGGTGACAGGCCGGCTGTGTGCTGCGCGCAGCCCCCCATTGTAAAAACAATCACGCCGCCGCTGCAGAGCAGGGGCGGCGCTGGGGGGGAGGGCGGGTGGATCGCCCCCAGGTCCGTATCAGCCGTGGCGGATGGCGACGGTCTTCAGCGTGGTGAATCCATACAGCGCCTCAAAGCCCTTCTCGCGGCCATGGCCGCTGGCCTTGGTGCCGCCAAAGGGCAGCTCCACGCCGCCGCCGGCGCCGTAGTTGTTGATGAAGACCTGGCCGCTGCGCAGGCGCTTGGCCACGCGGAACTGGCGGCCGCCATCGCGCGTCCAGACGCCGGCCACCAGGCCGAACTGGGTGGCGTTCGCCATCTTGATGGCTTCTTCTTCGCTGTCGAAGGCCATGGCGCTCAGCACAGGCCCAAAGATCTCTTCCTGGGCCAGGCGGTGGTCCACCGGCACATCGCGCAGCAAGGTGGGGGCCTGGTAGTAGCCGCCTTCGGGCGCCTCGTCGATGATCTGGCCTTGGGCGACGACGGAGATGCCGTCGTTGTGCGCATCGCTCAGAAAGTCCCAGACGCGTTGCTGCTGGGTCTGGCGGATCAGCGGGCCCAGGTCCAGGTCCAGGCTGGCGGGGCCAACGCGCAGCGCTTCGAAGGCGCTGCCCAGGCGAGCGAGCAGGGTTTCGTAGATGCTGCGCTCGACCAGCAGGCGCGAGCCGGCCGAGCAGGTCTGGCCGGAGTTCTGGATGATGGCGTTGATGATGGTGGGGATGGCGGCATCCAGATCGGCATCGGCGAACACGATCTGCGGGCTCTTGCCGCCCAGCTCCAAGGTGCAGGGGCAGTGGCGCTCCGCAGCCGCTTGCTCGATCAAGGTGCCGATGCGGGGACTGCCGGTAAAGCTGATGTGGTCCACATCGGGGTTGCGCGCCAGCGCATCGCCCACCTCATGGCCAAAGCCGGTGACGATGTTGATCGCCCCGGCAGGAAAGCCCACGTCAGCGGCCAGCTGCGCCACGCGGATGAGGCTCAGGCACGCATCTTCCGAGGGCTTGACCACGCAGACATTGCCCGCTGCCAGCGCCGCGCCCACGCAGCGGCCAAAAATCTGCATCGGGTAGTTCCAGGGCACGATGTGGCCGGTCACGCCATGGGGCTCGCGCCAGGTCAGCACGCTGAAATCGTTGGGGTAGGGAATGGTCTCGCCATGCAGCTTGTCGGCCGCGCCCGCATAGAATTCGAAATAGCGGCCCAGGGCCAGCGCATCGGCCTTGGCCTGCTTGGTCGGCTTGCCGCAGTCGCGCTGCTCGATGGCGGCGAGTTCGTCGGCGTGCTCGAGCACCTTGGCCGACAGGCGCATCATCAGGCGGCTGCGCTCGGCCGGGCTGGTCTTGCGCCACACGTTGTCGTAGCACAGGCGCGCGGCTTGCACCGCGTGGTCCACGTCCTCCGCATTGCCGCGCTGGATTTCATCAAAAGGTTGGCCGTCCGAGGGGTCAATGACAGGGATGGTCTTGCCCGACAGCGAGGGCACAGAGGCGTTGGCGATGTAATGCAATTGCATGGCGTGGTTCCGTTATGGGTGCAATAGGCGGCAGAGTCTGCCAGGCGGCAGGCTCGAAACGGCCCCCACGATAGCGCAGGAATGGCGCTGCGCCTACCGGGATGAGCCCGCGGTTGTCACGGGTTTGACCGCCCCATTTGCCCAGGCGCTAGGCATTTTTTGGCCAATGGCTGGCCAATGCACCTAAAATCACGGGGTTTTGCCGCTGGCGGGCCGCTCGCGTGCTGTCGGCCCTCCATTCAATTGACCTCATAGGAATCGCATGTCCTTCGAAAAACTGACCCCTGGCTCCAAGGCCCCTGATGTCTTCAATGTTGTGATCGAAATCTCGGCCAACTCCGCTCCTGTGAAGTACGAAGTGGACAAGGATTCGGGCTGCGTGTTCGTGGACCGCTTCCTGGGTACCGCCATGCACTACCCGGTGAACTACGGCTATGTGCCCCAGACCCTGTCGGGTGACGGCGACCCCGTGGACGTGCTGGTGATGACGCCTTTCCCCCTGCCTACCGGCGTGGTCGTGCCTTGCCGCGCGATCGGCATCCTGCACATGGAAGACGAGTCCGGCGTGGACGGCAAGGTGCTGGCCGTGCCCACCCAAAAGCTGCTGCCTGCCTACGACAAGATCAACCACCTGAGCGACATCCATGACCTGGTGCTCCAGCAGATCTCGCACTTCTTCGAACACTACAAGGACCTGGAAAAGGGCAAGTGGGTGAAGGTGCTGGGCTGGAAGGGTGTGGACGAAGCCCACAAGGAAATCGTGGACGGCATCGCCAACTACAACAAGTAAGCAGACGCCGCCTGCTGGGGCCCTGCGGCCCTGGCCGGGCAACGCTGACGAAAGCCGGTTTTTAACCGGCTTTTTGTTTTGGGGCGACGCGCCAGGCGCTAAGCTGGCGGGCATATAAAAGCGAAGGAGCGAGCAAGTGGCCGATATTGTCGATTGCGTGGTGATTGGTGCGGGTGTGGTGGGGCTGGCTGTCGCCCGCGAGCTGGCCTTGGCCGGGCGTGAGGTGCTGGTGCTGGAGGCGCAGGATGCCATTGGCACGGGCACCAGCTCGCGTAACAGCGAGGTGATCCACGCGGGCATCTACTATGCCCAGGGCTCGCGCAAGGCGCGCTGGTGCGTGGAGGGCAAGGCCTTGCTGTATGCCTACTGCCAGGAGCGCGGTATTGACCACCAGCGCTGCGGCAAGCTGATCGTGGCCACGTCGGAAGCGCAACGCGCCAAGCTGCAGGACATTGCCCGCCATGCCGCTGCCAACGGGGTGGATGACCTGGTGCCGCTCAGCCGCGACGAGGCCAGGGCCATGGAGCCCGCGCTGGAATGCGTGGCCGCGCTGCATTCGCCCAGCACCGGCATTGTCGACAGCCACGGGCTGATGCTGAGCC
Source organism: Comamonas sp. 23 (assembly GCF_049601575.1). NCBI lineage: Bacteria > Pseudomonadati > Pseudomonadota > Betaproteobacteria > Burkholderiales > Comamonadaceae > Comamonas > Comamonas sp. 23. The sequence goes on from NZ_CP187127.1 coordinate 2,634,740, forward strand.
TGCAAGGCGATCTGGAAAACGCCGGTGGCATGGTGGTGTTCAACAGCCCGCTGGCCACTGCCCGTTGCGAGGAGGGCGGCATCGTTCTGCGCACCGAAGACGGCACCGAGCTGCAGGCCAGGACCGTGGTCAATGCCGCAGGTCTGTGGGCGCCTGACTTGGCGCGCAAGTTTGCAGGCGCTGATCTGTCGCAGCTGCCAGTCGCCCACTACGCCAAAGGCAATTACTTCACGTTGGGTGGCCGCGCGCCATTCAAGCAGCTGATCTACCCCGTCCCTGAGGTGGGCGGCCTGGGTGTGCACCTGACCCTGGACCTGGGCGGCCAGGCCAAGTTTGGCCCGGATGTGCAATGGGTGGACAGCGCCGATGACCTGGTGGTCGACCCGGCACGGGGTGAGGCCTTTTATGCTGCCGTGCGCCGCTACTGGCCTGGGCTGCAAGATCGCGCGTTGGCCGCAGGTTACGCCGGTATCCGGCCCAAGATCAGTGGCCCGGGCGCGCCCGATGCCGATTTTGTGCTGCAGGGCCCTGAGGTGCATGGCGCGCCGGGCCTGTTCCACTTGCTGGGCATCGAATCGCCCGGGCTGACCAGCTGCCTGGCCATTGCCAAGGCGGTCAATGAGGCGGTGGCCCAGGAAGCGGCTTGACCGCCGTCAAGGGGCAGACGCGCAGGACCTTCGATGCGCACATAAATGCGACAAAAGCCACAGTTTGACGGCGATAGTCGGAATCTTCTGACAGGCAGGGGTGCATATCGGAACCCGGGGCCGCAGCTTTCTCCGTTAACATGTAACGGAGCGAATGCCATGCAGCAGCCAGCCTTGGCTGCTCAGGGCGGATGCGGAACTTTCCTGTAGCCTGACCAAGAAAAGGATGATGAACATGCGTAAATCCAATTTGCTGAGCGATACCGTTGAGAATGCCCAGGCTGATCTGGAAAAACTGGTGAGCGATCTGCGCGGCGTGCTGTCGAGCAAGGACCTGGACGGCGTGCCCGACATCAAGCAACTGCGCCAACGCCTGGAAGACAGCGCCGGTGATGCCCGTGAGGGCGCCGTGCGCGCGGCCCAAGAAGCCGCCCGCCAGGCCAAGGAAGCTGCGCTGGCTGCTGACCGCTATGCCCATGACGAGCCATGGCGTGTTGCCGGTGCAGCGCTGGCCGTCGGCGCGTTGATCGGTTTTATCTTCTCGCGCCGCTAAGCTGAGCCCGAAGCCAGCGTGGGCCCCATGGCCGCGCTGGCAAGGCCCGCCGGGCCGACACCAAGAACAAGGGGCACGCAGGTGCCCCATATGCACGAGGAGAGTCCATGAACTGGTTGTCTGTGCTGGGCGTCGATGACATGCTGGCGCGTTTTCGCGCCTTGCTGTCGGAAAGCGCCATAGCGGCTGAAGACCGAATGGATCTGCTGGCCATTGAATGGCAGGAGCAGAAAAAGAACCTGATCTGGCTGGTCCTGATGGGTTTGGTGGTCGCGGGTCTGACCATTGTGGCCCTGACGGTGCTCTCGGGCGCCATCATCATTTCGTTCTGGGATACGCCCAACCGCATGCTGGCCACTTGGCTGGTCGCCGGTGTCTGGCTGGTGCTGTGGCTGGGTGTGCTGGCCTTTTTGTACCTGACCACGAAGAAGGCCGCCAACCCCTTCCAACTGACCAAGACCGTGCTGCGCCAGGACTGGCAAGCGGTCAAGGGCCGTCTCAAGTAATGCAGGGGACCCAAGCGATGATCAACCCAAGCAAAGACGCGGAGCTGCAACTGCTGCAGGCCACAGACCCTGAGGCCCGGGAAGTGCTGCTGCGCATCCAGAACCAGCGCGAGCGCCTGGATGGCCGCCGCCTGGCGCGTGAACAAGCCTTGGCGCTGCGCCGCGATGCCACCGGCGGCCAGCACCACCCCATGGCCTATGGCACGCTGGCCGAGCGCCTGATCAGCTTTGGCCGCGAGCATCCGCTGGTCTGCGCTGGCCTGGTCGGCGCTGGCCTGCTGCTGGGGCCGCGCAAGCTCATTCGCATGGCCACCATTGCGATGCCGATTGTGATGAAGCTGCGCCGCAACCACTGAGTGGCGTCTTGCGCGGTGCCTCCGCGCTGCGATCGCGCTGCTCGGTATCTACCAACCCCCTGAGACCGCCATGCCGCGATGCATGGCGGTTTTTTTGTGCCACATCGGCCTACGCATATTCCCGAAGATAGGGACTGCCCGCTTGCTGCCGGCGATCGCGTGGCGAAAAATGGCTTTCAAGCGCCGCTGATGTGGGTAGAATGCGCGGCGCGCTGTGTATATACGCATTGCGTGTTGCGCTTGTTTTGTGTGTGTGTTCTGCTGCTGCAAGCGCTGTTGCTTGTCGGCCAGCTGCACTTTGCTGCTCTTAATGCAGTAGCGGCCACAAGCGAGTGCAGCACGTTGGCACAAGACACGGTACAGAACTTGCTTCTCTCGCCCGCCCACTTGGATGGCAAGTGGATCTCACCCCTAAGGAGTTTCTTGATGACTACACGGCGTCGTATTGTTCAAACCTGCCTGGCTGCACTGCCCCTCGCGCTGGCTGGCCTGTCGGCTGCACCGGCCTGGGCGCAGACCAAGGTGAAGGTCGCGGCGGTCTACACCGTGCCGTACGAGCAGCAATGGGTCAGCCGCATCCATGAGGCACTGAAGGCCGCCGAGGCGCGGGGTGAGATCGAGTACAAGTCCAGCGAAAACGTGGCCAATGCCGACTACGAGCGCGTGATGCGCGAGTACGCCACCGGCGGCGCGCAGCTGATGTTTGGTGAGGTGTTTGGCGTGGAAGCGGCCGCGCGCAAGGTTGCCAAGGACTTTCCCAAGACCGCCTTTGTGATGGGCTCGTCGGGCAAGATCCAGGCGCCCAACTTCAGCGTGTTCGACAACTACATCCAGGAGCCTGCCTACCTGTCGGGCATGGTCGCTGGCGGCATGAGCAAGACCAACAAGATCGGCATGGTCGGCGGCTTCCCCATCCCCGAAGTCAACCGCCTGATGCACGCCTTCATGGCGGGCGCCAAGGAAACCAATCCCAAGGTGGAGTTCACCGTCAGCTTCATCAACAGCTGGTTTGATCCACCCAAGGCCAAGGAAGCGACCTTTGCGATGATCGACAAGGGCGCCGATGTGCTCTACGCCGAGCGTTTTGGCGTGAGCGATGCAGCCAAGGAAAAGGGCAAGCTGGCCATTGGCAATGTGATCAACACCCAGGCGCAGTACCCCGACACCGTGGTGGCCTCGGCCCTGTGGCACATGGAGCCGAGCGTCGAGCGCGCGATCAAGGCGGTCAGGGACGGCAGCTACAAGGCCGAGGACTACGGCCCGTACTCGATGATGAAGTACAAGGGCTCCTCGCTGGCACCGTTTGGCACCTTCGAGAAAAAGCTGCCGGCGGACCTGATCGCCAAGGTGCAGGCCAAGCAGGCCGATATCCTGTCGGGTAAGTTCGTCGTGAAGGTCGACGACTCGCAGCCCAAGTCCACGGCCAAGTAAGCCGGGCCTGGATTGCCTAGGCGCAGCGCTATAGCAGCTCGGCGCCACCAACTTCCAGCTCCGGCGCATGCCGGGGCTGTTTTTGTGCCAGCTGCCAGGCCCCGTCGCCTGCCCAGCGAACCCAGCGGCCTGTTGCCCATGTCTCCTCCAAGTTCCTCTCCTGTTGTGCTCCAGCTGCACGGCATCACCAAACGCTTTGGCCCGCTGGTAGCCAATGACGCCATTTCGCTGACCCTGCATCGGGGCGAGATCGTGGCCTTGCTGGGCGAGAACGGCGCGGGCAAATCCACCTTGATGTCGATCCTGTTTGGCCACTATGTGGCCGATGAGGGGCGCATTGAGGTGATGGGCCAGCCGCTGCCGCCGGGCCAGCCGCGCGCCTCGCTGGCTGCGGGCATCGGCATGGTGCACCAGCACTTTGCGCTGGCCGACAACCTGAGTGTGCTGGACAACATCATGGTGGGCAGCGAATCGCTGCTGCGCCTCAAGTCAGCCAAGCGCCAGGCCCGCGCCAAACTGGTCGAGGTCGCACGCCAGTTTGGCCTGGTGGTGGACCCCGATGCACGGGTGGGCAACCTGTCGGTGGGCGAGCGCCAACGGGTGGAAATCCTCAAGGCGCTGTACCGGGGCGCCAGGATCTTGATTCTGGACGAGCCCACGGCCGTGCTGACCCCGCAGGAGAGCGAGGCGCTGTTTGCGACCTTGTCCCAGATGGTGGCCCAAGGCCTGTCGATCATCTTTATCAGCCACAAGCTGGGCGAAGTGCTGCGCGTGGCCGACCGCGTGGCCGTGCTGCGCCACGGCAAGTTGGTGGCCGAGGCGCCGACCGCAGGCACCACGCAGGCGCAGCTGGCGCAGTGGATGGTGGGCGAGGCGGTGAGCCTGCCCGAGCGCCAACCTGCCGCCAAGGTGGGCGACGAAGTCTGCAGCCTGCGCAATGTGCACACCACGGCCTCGGCCAAATCCACCGCGCGCGATCGCCTGGTCGATGTGTCGCTGGTGCTCAAGGCCGGGGAGATGGTGGCGATTGCCGGTGTTTCGGGTAACGGCCAGGTGGCCTTGGCCGATATGCTCTGCGGCATGCGCCGACCGGGCCAGGGCACGGTGCAGTACCTGGGCGCGCCGATGCCGGCATCGGCCGTGGCCCTGGTCGCCCAGGGCGTGGCGCGCATCCCGGAAGACCGCCATGGCACCGGCGTGGTCGGTGACTTGCCGGTGTGGGAAAACGCCGTGTCCGAGCGGCTGCGCAGCCCCTGGTTTTCGCGCTGGGGCTGGGTGCGCCGTGCACAGGCGCGCAGCCAGGCCCAGCATGTGTCGAAGCAGTTCGATGTGCGCGGCGGCGGTCTCGATGCACCGGCCCGTTCGCTGTCGGGCGGCAATATGCAAAAGCTGATTCTGGGCCGGGCGCTGTTGGCACCCCAGGGCGCCGAGGGCATGGCGCCGCGCCTGATCGTGGCGCACCAGCCCACCTGGGGCCTCGATATTGGCGCGGTGCGCTTTGTGCACCAGCAACTGCTGGCCGCGCGCGATGCCGGCGCCGCGGTGCTGCTGATCTCGGACGACCTGGACGAGGTGCTGGCCCTCGGAGACCGCATCGGCGTGATGCACGAGGGGCATCTGTCACCCGTGCTGCCTTTTGCGGACTGGAGCCGCGAGACCATCGGTCTGGCCATGGCCGGATCTCCTATGACAGCGCCTGCGCGCCAGGGCTGAGAGACTGCAATGCGTATAGAAAAAAGAGCAACCCCCTCGACGCTGGCCATGGTGGCTGCGCCCCTGGGTGCGGTGGTGTTTACCTTGGCCATCAGCGGCTTGCTGGTGCTGTGGGCGGGCGCGCCCGTCGGTGCGACCTATGTGGCGCTGTTCAAAGGGGCCTTTGGCTCGCTGTTTGCGCTGTCTGAGACCTTGACGCGCGCCGTGCCGCTGATCCTGACCGGTCTGGCTGCAGCGGTGGCTTTCCGGGCGCGGCTGTTCAATATCGGTGCCGAAGGCCAGCTCTATGCCGGCGCAGTGGCTGCCGTGGCCGTAGGCGGCATGCATGGCGGCACGGGCTTTGAGCTGCCCATTTATCTGCTGTTTCCGCTGATGCTGCTGGCTGCCGCACTGGCTGGCGCGGCCTTGCTGCTGGGCCCGGCCTTGATGAAGACCAAGCTGGGTGTTGACGAGGTGGTGACCACCTTGCTGCTGAACTTTGTCATGCTGCTGGCCGTGTCCTACCTGCTCGATGGCCCGATGAAAGACCCGATGGCGATGGGCTGGCCGCAGAGCGTCGCGCTGCAGGGCGACCTGGAGCTGGGCAAGCTGATTGTGCAGACCCGTTTGCATAACGGCTTGCTGATGGCGGTGGGCCTGGCGGTCGCGCTGTGGCTGCTGCTGCAGCGGGCGGTGCCGGGTTTTGACATCCGCGCAGCCGGCGCCAACCCCCGCGCGGCAGCCTTTGCCGGCGTGCCGGTGACCCGCACGGTCGTACTGGTCGCGCTGCTGTCGGGCGGGCTCGCGGGCCTGGCTGGCGCCATCGAGGTGGCGGGCCGCACCAGCTACCTGACACTGGACATGTCACCCGGCTATGGCTACAGCGGCATCGTTATTGCGATGCTGGCCGGCCTGCACCCGCTGGGTGTGGTGGCCTCGGCCGTATTTGTCGCCGGCATGCTCGTGGGCGCCGACAGCATGAGCCGCGCCGTCGGCGTGCCCAATGCGATTGCCGATGTGATCGTGGCCGCCTCGCTCTTGTCGGTACTGGTGGCCAGCCTGATGACCCAATACCGCCTGCGCAGAAAGTGAGCGCTGTGATGTTGAAACCCCTAAAACAAACGCCAGTGCGAGGTGCATCATGAGCGATGTGATGGATATTTTGGCCAATGCGTCTTTTTGGGTGGCCGTGCTGCGCACCGCTACGCCGCTGCTGCTGGGCACGCTGGGGGTGCTGCTGTGCGAGCGCGCTGGCGTGCTGAACCTGGGCATCGAGGGCATCATGGTGGCCGGTGCCTTTACTGGTTGGCTGACCGTGTATGCCGGCCACGGCCTGTGGACGGGCGTGCTGGTCGCGGCACTCACCGGCGCGGTGCTGGGCAGCCTGCATGCCTGGCTGACGGTGGGCCTGGCGCTGTCGCAGCATGTCTCGGGCCTGGGCATCACGATGCTGGCGACGGCCTTGTCGTACTACGGCTACCGCGTGAGCTTTCCCAAGGTGAACACGCCGCCCACGATCACGCCGTTTGAGGCGATGGACTGGCTGCCGATTCCGATTCTGGGCGACCAGACGGCCTTGACCTTGCTGGCGCTGCTGCTGGTGCCGCTCTTGGCCTGGGTGCTGTTTCGCACGCCTTTGGGTTTGGCGGTGCGCATGGTGGGCGAGAACCCGCAGGCCGCAGAAGGCCAGGGCGTGGCCGTGATGGCGGTGCGCAGCGGTGCGATCATTGCAGGCTCGGCGCTGATGGGCGTGGCGGGTGCGTTTTTGACGCTGTCGGCCTTCAACGCGTTTTTCTTCAACATGGTCAACGGCCGGGGCTGGATCTGCGTGGCGCTGGTGGTGTTTGCCTCCTGGCGGCCAGGCAAGGCTTTGCTCGGCGCGCTGCTGTTTGCGTTCTTCGACGCACTGCAGCTGCGGCTGCAGCAGTCGGGCGATGGCCTCGTGCCCTACCAGTTCTATCTGATGCTGCCATACCTGCTGTCGATCCTGGCGCTGGTGCTGGTGGCCCGCAAAGCCGCCTACCCACAGGCTTTGATGAAACCCTACCGCAAAGGTGAGCGCTGAGCCGCGCTTTGCGCTCCACGATGCAGACCCTGGTCTGCCTACAAGGATAAAAAATGCTTGATTTATTGATTCACAATGCCAGCTTGCCCGATGGCCGCAAGAACATGTCGGTGGCTGTGCAGGACGGCAAGATTGCCGAGGTGAGCGAGGGCCTGCAGGCGCCCGCTGCCGAGGTGGTGGACGCCCAGGGCCTGCTGCTGAGCCCACCCTTTGTGGACCCGCATTTCCACATGGATGCGACCCTGAGCTACGGCATGCCGCGTGTCAACGAAAGCGGCACCTTGCTCGAAGGCATTGCGCTGTGGGGCGAGCTCAAACCCCAGCTGACGCATGAGGCGCTGGTCGAGCGTGCCTTGGCCTACTGCGACTGGGCGGTGGCGCGCGGCCTCCTGGCCATCCGCAGCCATGTGGACACCAGCGATCCGAGCCTGCTGCCTGTCGAAGCGATGCTCGATGTGCAAAAGCGCGTGGCGCCCTATATCGACCTGCAGCTGGTGGCCTTTCCGCAAGACGGCGTGCTGCGCACACCGGGCGGGCTGGACAACCTCAAGTGCGCGCTGGACCTGGGCGTCGATGTCGTCGGCGGCATTCCGCACTTTGAGCGCACCATGGCCGATGGCGCCGAGAGCGTGCGCATTCTCTGCGAGCTGGCCGCCGAGCGCGGCAAGCGGGTGGACATGCACTGCGACGAGTCGGATGACCCGATGTCACGCCATGTGGAGACCCTGGCCTACCACACCCAGCGCCTGGGCCTGCAGGGCCGCGTGACCGGCTCGCACCTCACCTCCATGCACAGCATGGACAACTACTACGTCAGCAAGCTGATGGCACTGATGGCCGAGGCGCAGCTGGGCGTTGTCAGCAACCCCTTGATCAATATCACGATCCAGGGCCGCCATGACAGCTACCCCAAGCGCCGGGGCATGACGCGCGTGCCCGAGCTGATGGCCGCGGGCCTCACGGTGGCATTTGGCCATGACTGCGTGATGGACCCCTGGTATAGCCTGGGTTCGGGCGACGCGCTAGAGGTGGCCAGCATGGGCCTGCATGTGGCGCAGATGACCAGCCGCGCGGGCATGCAGCAATGCTTTGATGCCATCACCCTGAACCCCGCACGCTTGCTGGGCCTCCAAGGCTATGGCATCGAGCAAGGTGCAAATGCCGACTTTGTGCTGCTGCATGCCAAGGACCCGGTCGAGGCGCTGCGCCTGAAGGCCACGCGCCTGGGCGTATGGCGCCGTGGCCAGCGCATTGCCAGCACGCCGGCACCGGTGGCCACGTTGAATGTGCCAGGGCGCCCAGCCAGCACTACGCTGCTGAGCGCGCGCTAATCGGCAGCTTTCAGCGCTGTTGCAAGCGCTTGCGGATGGGCTCGAACTCGGGGGTCGCGCTGCGCTTGACCGGATCGGGCAGGCCTTTTTCCATCGCCTCCCAGTAGCGCCAGTCCACCTTGGCCTGGCCCAGTTCGTAGTCCATCGCATCCCAGGCATCTTCCCGAAAGCTGTAAAAGGCCCAGTGGTAGCGCTTGTCCTCGGCATAGGACAGAACATCGTCCAGGTACTGGCTGCAGCTGTCGAGCATGCGCACACAGCCAAACTCGCCCATGACGATCTGTTCGGGCGCAATCGCCAAGGAGCGTGCCCAGCCGTTGACGGCATCTAGGTACTGGGCCACGCGCTGCTGGTTCCACAGCTGGGTCTTGCCGGCAAAGGGCACATCGCCCGGGTAGCGGTAGGGCTGCTTGCGCTTCAAGTTGGGGCCGCTGGTCGCCTGGTAGGGCTCGTACATGTGAAAGCTGTAGAGCACCCTTTTGTCCTGCAGCGCCTCGGGCCAATAGACGAAGGCGTCCGCCGCGCCATACCAACCGGCATCGACCATGACGGGTGTGTACGGGTCGACCGCGCGGATCTGGGCAATCAGGTACTTGTAGAAGGCGGGTAGGTCACGCGATCCGCCCTGGGCATTGGCATACCAGGCCTGCATGTCTGGTGCACTGGCATGCTCGGCCAGGCCGCCTTGTTTTTCGGGCGCGGGCTCGTTGATCAGGTTATAGGCCGCTATGCCGGGCGTGTCCTTCAAGGCGCGCGCCAGGTCCTGCCAAAACTGGCCGGCGGCCTTCCAGTGCGCCTTGTCCTGCCAGATGCGGTCATCAAACTTACCCTGATTGTTTTGCGACCAGCGTGACAGCGGCAGGGACAGCGGCGCAATCACCACTTTGAGCCCCGCCGCATGGGCCTTGGCCACCGACGCCTTGAGCGTGGCAAGGTCCGATGCCACCAGCTGCTGGTAGTCATCCGCATTGCCCATCAAAAAATCGCGCTGCTCGGGCTTCCATTTGTCGTAGGACAGCCGCACCCAGCTGGCGCCATAGCCGCGCAAGTCCTGGTAATAGCGGGTATCCGGCGGCAAGCGGTTAAAGCTGTTGCCCCCGCGTTGTGTGGTGGTCCAGAAGGCGGCCCGGTCGGCCGCTCGCACCGATGCGGACAGCGCCAGTGCAAGGCAGAGGGCAGAAATCTTGAACATGGAAGCAGGGCGGAGGGCAAGCCGGTAGCAAAGGGGTGTGCAGATGCTATCACTGCGATTGGGGTGATTGATTTCTATTTGCAACCAGTCGGGGCGCTTTCGAGGCTGCTTTTTGGGGGCTGTGTCGTGTATCCATGCCATTGGCCCGGTAGCACACCATGAAGCACCCTGTCGCTTGGTGTCGCAGCAAGGCAGGTCCCAACCAAGGCTGCGGGCGCCAAGTCCTGCCCATGCGGGCTGGGTAGATGCCGTGCAGGCCAGGGTTTCGAAACCACATGTCTGCAGGGCCGAGGGACCCTGGCTGTATCGCCCGTTAGTGGACCGTACACCCATAAAAAAATGGCAGCTGAGGCTGCCATTTTTCAGGCCGGGGAGTTGTCCCTGGCCTGCACTTGTACGAGTGCCGTATCAGTCTGCAGTGGGCGGCACGTAGCCGACGGCTGCATCAGCGCCTTCGCCAAAGAAATGGTTTTCCATTTGGCGAGCCAGGTACTGGCGAGCGCGCTGGTCGGCCAGGTTCAGGCGGTTTTCGTTGACCAGCATGGTCTGGTGCTTGAGCCAGCCAGCCCAGGCTTCCTTGCTGACGTTTTCCCACAGGCGCTTGCCCAGCTCACCAGGGTAGGGGGGAAAGTCGAGGCCCTCGGCTTCTTTGTGCAGTTTGACGCAGTTGACCATACGTGCCATGGGAGATGCTTCCTTCGTTGGGTTGACGCTGTTGCACTGGCAGGGTGCTTGCCCGATGCTGCCGCAGTCTGCGGGCGGTTGCCCAGCATGGCCTGCTTTGCCCACACTGCCAACCAGAGTTGGGGCATTGGCGAGCTTCCTGCCTTGCCAGTCCCGAAACCGGGCCTGGCAGATGCGTTTTCGCGTCTTGTTAATAATTTTCAGTCATAAAAAACTGAATTAATAGTAGTTTGAGTTTTTATGGCCGCGTTTCAGAATGTGTTCAAGCCTAACAAGCCCTACGACTTTTGCCATTCTGAAAGTGTTCCATGCAACAACGCCGCCACTTTATCAAGTTTCCGATAGCCGCAGCCGCAGTCGCGTCTCTGATGGCGCTGGCGCCCGCTGTTTTTAGCGGCGCAGCCCATGCCCAGGCACCAGCACCGGTGACCTTGCTCAACGTGTCCTACGACCCGACCCGTGAGCTGTACAACCAGTTCAACCAGGCCTTTGCCAAGCACTGGAAGGACACGACCGGCCAGACCGTGACGATCAAGCAGTCGCATGGCGGCTCGGGCAAGCAGGCGCGGGCCATCATCGATGGCATCGAGGCCGATGTGGCCACCTTGGCCTTGGCCGGTGACATTGATGCACTGAACAAATACGGCCAGCTGGTGCCGGCCGATTGGCAAAAGCGCCTGCCGCTCAACAGCGCGCCTTACACCTCGACCATTGTGTTCCTGGTCAAAAAGGGCAATCCCAAGGGCATCAAGGACTGGGGCGATCTGATCAAGCCCGATGTCAAGGTGATCACGCCCAACCCCAAGACCAGCGGCGGCGCGCGCTGGAACTACCTGGCCGCCTGGGAGTTTGGCAAACGCAACTATGGCGGTGAGGCCGGTGCCAAGGACTACATCACCAAGCTGTTCAAGAATGTGCCGATTCTCGACACCGGCGCGCGTGGCTCGACCGTGACCTTTGTGCAGCGCGGCCAGGGCGATGTGCTGCTGGCCTGGGAAAACGAGGCCTACCTGGCATTGAAGGAGTTTGGCCCCGAGAAGTTCGAGATCGTCACCCCCTCGCTGTCGATCCTGGCCGAGCCCACGGTGACCGTCGTCGACAAGGTGGTGGACAAGCGCGGCACGCGCAAGATTGCCGATGCCTACCTGCAGTACCTGTACTCGGACGAAGGCCAGGACATTGCCGGCCGCAACTTCTACCGCCCCACCGCCGAAGCGGCCAAGGCCAAATACGCCAGCCAGTTCGCGACGCTCAAGCTCTTCACCATCGATGAGGCCTTTGGCGGCTGGACCAAGGCCGACGCTGCGCACTTTGCCGATGGCGGCAGCTTTGACCAGATCTACACCAAGAAATAAGCAAGGACGCTGAACCAGCCGCCGGGGACCCCTGGCGGCTGGGTCCAAAAAGGTGAATGTTATGAATTTTCAGCAACTGCGGGCCGTGCGCGAAGCCGCCCGCAATGGCTACAACCTGACCGAGGTGGCGCATGTGCTCTACACCTCGCAGCCAGGCGTGAGCCGCCAGATCCGCGAGTTGGAAGACGAGCTGGGTGTGGACATCTTTATCCGCGCCGGCAAGCGCCTGACCGGGCTGACCCCACCGGGTGAGGCCATTTTGCCGATCGTGGACCGCCTGCTGCTAGAGTCCGAAAACCTGCGCCGCGCTGGTGCCGATTTTCATGCCAGCCGCAGCGGCCAACTGAGCATTGCCGCCACCCACTCGCAGGCGCGCTACGCGCTGCCGCTGGTGGTGCGCGATTTTCGTGAGCAGTTTCCCGATGTGGCCCTGCACCTGCACCAGGGCTCGCCCCGGCAGGTCGCTGAGATGCTGCTGAGTGGCGCGGCCGATATCGGCGTGGCCACCGAAGCGCTCACCGGCTATGCGAGCTTGGCGACCCTGCCGGGTTACCGCTGGACCCACTCGGTGGTCGTGCCCCCGAGCCACCCCTTGCTGGCCCAGCAAGAGGCTGGAAGGCCGCTGACCTTGCAATCGCTGGTGCGCTTTCCGATCATCACCTATGAGCAGGGTTACACCGGCCGCTCGCACATTGATGAGTCGTTTGCCGCCGCCGAGGTCACGCCCAATGTGGTGCTGACCGCCATGGATGCTGACGTGATCAAGACCTATGTCGAGCTGGGCATGGGCATCGGCATCGTCGCCTCCATCGCCTTTGATGAGGAGCGCGACCGCAACCTGCGCGCCATCGACGCGGGCCATTTGTTCAAGGTCAACACCACCCGCATTGCACTGCGCAAGGGCGTGTGGCTGCGCGCCTATGCGCTGCAGTTCATCGAGAGCTTTGTGCCGACCTTGAAGCGCGAGGTGGTGCTGCAGGCCGTGTCGGCGACGGCACCGGATGACGCATCGGCGCAGGCCGCCACGCAAAAAGCTGCCTGAGCGATCTCTGGGGTATAAAAACTATCATTTCGATAATCGCACGCTATGATGCACGTTTTCAACGTGCAGATGAGGAGATAGCGGATGCGCAAAACGATGATGGTGACGGGCCTGGTGGCTGCTTTGGCCCTGGCCGGCTGCAAGACCATGGATACGGGCAACCTGGGCGGACTGATGGAGTCCGGCTCGACGGCGATGAAGGCCATGACATTGACCGACGGCGATGTCGTGGCCTTGTCCAATGAATCCTGCGCCGCGCTGGACCAGCAAAACAAGCTCGCGCCTGCGAACAACAAGTACAGCCAGCGCCTGGCCAAGGTCGTCGCCAACATGCCCCAGGAAGTGGAAGGCAAGAAGGCCGACTACAAGGTCTACCTGACCAGTGATGTGAACGCCTGGGCGATGGCCAATGGCTGCATCCGCGTCTACAGCGGCCTGATGGACCTGATGAACGACGACGAGCTGCGCGGCGTGATCGGCCATGAAATCGGCCACGTGGCGCTGGGCCACAGCAAGCGCCGCATGCAGACGGCCTATGCCACCTCGGCCGCACGCCAGATTGCCGCCAATAGCGGCAATGCCACCTTGGCATCGCTGTCGAGCTCGCAAGCGGGCGAGCTGGGTGAAAAGTTCATCCATGCGCAGTTCTCGCAGGCCAACGAGTCTGCCGCCGACAACTACTCCTTTGACCTGCTCACCAAGCAAAAGATGGAGCGCAAGGGCCTCGTCACCGCTTTCCAGAAGCTCGCCAAGCTGAGCGGCGGTGGCGGCAACTCGCTGATGGATTCGCACCCACCGTCGGACGCCCGCGCCAAGGCGATGCAGGCACGGCTGGACAGTGGCAAGTAAGCAGTCGATAGACAAGAAGGGACTGGCGCGGGGCATGCCGCCGCGCCAGTCCTTTTTTTGCGCTCGGCTCCTTTGTCGGCGCCGACCTTCTGTGCTTGGGTGACGCCGCCGCAGTGCAGGGGCTGCTATGCTGGCTGCCTCATTCAAAGAGGTGTTATGCAGTTACTGTTGTTGAGCAACTCCCGCGCGCCCGATGGCGGCTACCTGACTTTTTGCCGCGAGGCGCTGGCAGCCCAGCTGCAAGGCGTGCAAAAGGCGCTGTTTGTGCCCTTTGCCGGCGTCTCGCTCAGCTGGGACGACTACACAGCGCAGGTGCAAGCGGCCATCGCCCACACCGGCGTGCAGCTGGTGGGCGCGCACCAGGCGGATGCGCTGGAGCCGTTTTTGGCCGGGGATATCCAGGCCATCATCGTCGGCGGCGGCAATACCTTCCAGCTGCTGGCCCAATGCCGCAAGCGAGGCTGGCTGGTGCGCATCGGCGACGCGGCACGTTCGGGCCGCATGTCCTACACCGGCTGGAGTGCCGGCGCCAATCTGGCGGGCCTGACGATCAACACCACCAATGACATGCCCATCGTCGACCCGCAGGGCTTTGGCGCGTTGGGCCTGGTGCCGTTTTGCATCAACCCCCACTACCACAACAGCCTGCCGCCTGGCCACCAGGGCGAGACGCGCGACCAGCGCCTGGCGGAGTTCCTGGTCGCCAACCCGGACAAGCAGGTGGTCGCTCTGCCCGAGGGCAGCTGGCTGCACGTGCGCGGTGGCCAGGCCCAGGTCGCAGGGCAGTTTGCGGCCAAGCGCTTTGCAGCGGGCAAGCCGGTGGAAGACTTGCCCGTGGGGACTGCGCTGGCGCTTTAAGGCTTGGTTAGACGCGTTCGAAGATGGCGGCAATGCCCTGGCCGCCGCCAATGCACATGGTGACGAGTGCATAGCGGCCGCCGGTGCGGTGCAGCTCATGGATCGCCTTGACGGTGATGATCGCGCCGGTGGCTCCAATCGGGTGGCCCAGCGAGATGCCCGAACCATTGGGGTTGACCTTGGCCTGGTCGGCGCCCAGGCCCTTGGTCACTGCGCAGGCTTGTGCGGCAAAGGCTTCGTTGGCTTCGATGACATCCATCTGGTCCAGCTTGAGGCCGGTCTTGGCCAGCACGGCCTTGGACGCGGGCACGGGGCCAATGCCCATGATCTTGGGATCGACCCCTGCATGGGCATAGCCCACCAAACGGGCCAGCGGCTTGGCGCCGCGCGCCTTGGCGGCGGCGGCTTCCATCAGCACCACGGCGGCTGCGGCGTCATTGATACCCGAGGCGTTGGCGGCGGTGACCGTGCCGTCTTCCTTGATGAAGACGGGCTTCATCTTCTGGAAGTCCTCGATCTTGGCGCCGGCGCGGAAGTGCTCGTCCTTGTCAAAGCTGATATCGCCCTTCTTGCTTTTGAGCACCACGGGCACGATCTGGCCGGCAAAGCGGTTCTCGGCCCAGGCCTGCTCGACACGCTGGTGGCTGCTCAGTGCCAATTGGTCCTGGTCATCGCGGCTGATGCCAAATTCCTTGGCCACGTTCTCGGCGGTCACACCCATGTGGATGTTGTGGAACGGGTCATGCAGCGCGCCGGTCATCATGTCGATCATCTTGAAATCGCCCATGCGTGCGCCCCAGCGGCTGGTGGTGCTGGCGTAGGGCGCGCGGCTCATGTTCTCGGCTCCGGCGCCAATGGCCACGTCATAGTCACCGAGCAAAATGCCCTGGCTGGCCGTCACAATCGCCTGCAGGCCCGAGCCGCAGAGGCGGTTGACATTCATCGCCGGTGTCTCCTGCGGGCAGCCACCCTGGATGGCCGCCACGCGGCTCAGGTACATGTCCTTGGGTTCCGTGTTGACCACGTGGCCGAAGACCACATGGCCCACATCCTTGCCTTCAATGCCGGCGCGGGCCAGCGACTCCTTGACCACCAGTGCACCCAGCTCGGTCGGTGGAACATCCTTGAGGCTGCCGCCAAAGGTGCCGATGGCAGTGCGCACGGCGCTGCAGACAAGTACTTCACGGGACATGGAAAGGTCTCCTGTTTAGGTTGGAATGGGCACGCAAATGTTGCCTTGCAGCATTATTGCCAGCCAGGCGGCCCATGTGCAAACCGCAGGCGGCCAGCGCGCACCTTGGTGACAGTCCATGGCGGGCATGGACCCTGCGCTGCGCGCCGTGGTTCAAGGCTCGCGCACGTCGGCAATCACATGCTGGCCAAAGTCGGCGCGGTCCAGCCAGCCCAGCACCTTGGCACCGGCTTCTGCCGGGCTGCTGAGTTTGCCGCCCTCATGCAGGCCCTTGAAGTTGTCCACATCGGGGAAGGCGCCCGCATCGGCATTGCGCAGCTGCACCTGCATGTCAGTATCGATCACGCCGGGCGCGAGTGAGACGATCTTGGCGCCATGGGGCTTGTGGGCTTCTTCCAGCGCCACGCAGCGGGCATAGGCATCCATGCCGGCCTTGGCCGTACAGTAGGCGGCCTGCGATGCCATGGGGCGGCGGCCCAGGCCGGACGAGACATTGAGCACTTTCTTGGGGACGGTCCAGCTGTCGGTCGCACCCAGAAACACCCCCGTCAGCGCCATCGGCGCCTCCAGCCCCACGCGCAGCGCATTGCGCAGGTCGGGCGTGGCCAGGTCGGACAGCGGCGCGATCTGCGGAATCACGCCGGCGTTGTTGATCAAGGTGATGCTGGCCCAGTCGCTGGCCTGGAGGCTGCGCAGCCAGTCGCCCAGGCGCTGGGCGGCGGCATCGGTATCGCCCAGGTCCTGCTCCCACTGGATGAGCTGATCCGGCGATGGAGCGGCAGCGGCCAGCGCGCTGGAGCTGCGGCGCGCAATGCTCAGCACGGTGTGGCCCTTGGCCAGAAGTTGCTGGCCCATGGCCAGGCCCATACCGCGCGAGCCGCCGGTCAGGATGGTGAGGTGTTTGGTGGTCATAACTGCTTATCGTAACGGCAGATGGCGCTGAGCGCGACGGCGTTTTTCCCGGTGGCCTGCACAAGTGCGGCGGCTTGGTTAGGATGGGCAGCTTTGGAATCACAAAGAAAAAGGAAGCACAGCATGGACCAATCCAAAGTAGCCATCGTGATCGCCGGTGGATCCGGCATGGGCGCAGCGGCGGCACGCCAGTTGCACCAGGCCGGTTATGCGCTGGGCATCTTGTCGTCCTCGGGCAAGGGCGAGGCGCTGGCCCAGGAGCTGGGCGGTGTGGGCGTGACGGGCTCCAACCAGTCTGTGGCCGATATGCAAAAGCTGGTGGATGCGGTGATGGCGCGCTATGACCGCATCGATGTGCTGGTTAATGGCGCCGGCCACGGCCCCAAGGGTGACCTGCTGTCGATCAGTGACGAGGACTGGATCAAGGGTCTGGAGGTCTACTTTCTGAACGTGGTGCGCGCCACGCGCCTGGTTGCGCCCATCATGCAAAAGCAGGGCGGTGGGGCCATCATCAATATCTCATCGGCCTGGGCGTTTGAGCCGGCAGCGCTGTTCCCCACCTCGGCCATGGCACGCTCCGGCCTGGCCGCCTTCACCAAGATCTTCTGTGACGAGTACGGCAAGCACAACATCCGCATGAACAATGTGCTGCCCGGCTGGATTGACAGCCTGCCCAAGAAGGACGAGCGCCAGGCAGCGGTGCCACTGCAGCGCTACGGCAAGGCCGACGAGATTGGCGCGACGGTGGCCTTTTTGGCCTCCGAGGGTGCGGCCTACATCACCGGCCAGAACATCCGCGTGGATGGCGGCTTGATGCGCCACGTCTAAGAAGACCCGGCCGTTCCAGGACGGCCTTTAAAAATCGGCCGCCAGCCGGCAGTCCAGCCATTGGCCGGTTACCGGATGGGCAAAACCCAGCTGCTGCGCCTGCAGCAGCAGGCGTGGTGCCATCGCCTGCACTGCGGCGCTGGCATACAGGCCGTCGCCCAGCATCGCATGGCCAATCGCCTGCATGTGCAGGCGCAGCTGGTGGGTGCGGCCGGTCAGCGGCTCCAGCCACAGACGCGTGCTGCCAGCGGGGATGGCGGGCAGGGCGGCCGCTTCCTCAGCAACCATCGCCCGCCACCAGGTCTGGCTGGGCTTGCCCATCTCCCCATCCACCCGCTGCAAAGGGCGGCGCTCCCAGTCGGCGATCAGCGGCAGATCGACCAGGCTCCAAATATGCCCGTCCTGCGGCATCGCGGCATGCAGCGCATGCTCGGGTGTCAGAGGCTGTGCAACTGGATTGCCGCAGACCACGGCGGTATAGCGCTTGCGCACGGTACGGGCCGCAAAGGCGTCGCCCAGCGCACGCTGCACGGACAGGCTGCGCGCCATCACGACGAGGCCCGAGGTGGGCTGGTCCAGCCGGTGCACTACCAGCGCATCGGGCCATTGCAGCCGGGCCCGGGCGCTGAGGCAATCTTGCTTGTCCTCTCCCCGGCCTGGCACACACAACAGGCCCGATGGCTTGTTCAGCACCAGCAGGTGTTCGTCGATGTAGTCGGGGATCAGCATGGGGCGGTGTGAGACGAAAGCAGCGCCTGATTCTAAGTGCTGCAGCCTAGGTGACAGCGCGCGCTGCGCACTGCGCGCGCCTGCCTGTACTGTATGCCTCGTCATATGCTGCAGGCATTTGCTCATGCAACCCGCTGGCAGTGCGGGTTGCTACGATGCCCTTTGCTGCGCGCACGCGCTATAAAAACAGATGCATGCCGGTGGGGGCAACGCGCCGCCACTGGCCATACCACAAGGAGACCCAATGCTAGGCCTGATGCAAAAGCAGCAACTGCTGACCTCCAACCTGCTGGAGTTTGCTGAGCGTTACCACCGCGATACCGAAATCGTCTCGCGCCGCGTGGAAGGTGATATCCACCGCTACACCTATGTCGACTTTGCGCAGCGCGCCCGCCAGCTGGCGCAGGCCCTGGATGGCATGGGGCTGGCCGCGGGCACGCGCGTGGCGAGTCTGGCCTGGAATGGCTACCGCCATATGGAGCTGTACTACGGCGTGGGCGGATCGGGCCGGGTCATCCATACCTTGAACCCCCGGCTGCACCCCGACCAGGTGGTCTGGATCGTCAACCATGCCGAGGACGAGGTGCTGTGCTTTGACAGCTGCTTCCTGCCCATCGTGCAGGCCATCCACGCGCGCTGCCCGACGGTACGCCAATGGGTGGCGCTGTGTGATGCTGACCAACTGCCTGCCGATGCCGGCATCCCCGGCCTGGTGGCCTACGAGGCCTGGATTGCGGCTGCCGACGGCGCCTACCAGTGGCCCGAGTTTGACGAAAACACCGCCTGCGGCATGTGCTACACCAGCGGCACCACGGGCAATCCCAAGGCCGTGCTGTACTCGCACCGCAGCACCGTCTTGCATGCCTATGGCGCTTCGCTGCCCGATGTGATGGACATCTCCTCGCGCGATGTGGTGCTGCCGGTCGTGCCGATGTTCCATGTCAACGCCTGGGGCCTGCCGTTTTCCGGGCCGCTCAATGGCGCCAAGCTGGTGTTTCCCGGCCCGGCGCTCGATGGCCCCTCGGTCTACGCGCTGATGGAGGCCGAGAAGGTAACCTTTGCCGCTGGCGTGCCCACGGTCTGGCAGATGCTGCTGAGCCATGTGCAAAGCCAGGGCCTGCGCTTTGGCAGCCTGCAGCGCACCATCATTGGCGGCTCGGCCTGCCCGCCGGCGATGATCAAGACCTTCCAGGAGGACTATGGCGTCACCGTGCTGCATGCCTGGGGTATGACCGAACTCAGCCCGCTGGGCACCGTCTGCACCTTGAAGCACAAGCACCTGGACCTGCCGGCCGACACCCAGGCGCAGCTGCTGGCCAAACAGGGCCGGGTCATCTTTGGCGTGGACATGAAGATCGTCGGTGACGACGGCCAGGACCAGCCCTGGGATGGCAAGACCTATGGCGACCTGCTGGTGCGCGGCCCCTGGGTGGTGGCGGACTACTACCGCAGCGAGGGCGCCTCGCCGCTGGTCACTGATGCGCAGGGGCGCGACTGGTTTCCCACCGGCGATGTGGCCACCATCGATGCCGATGGCTTTATGCAGATCACCGACCGCAGCAAGGATGTGATCAAGTCCGGGGGCGAATGGATCAGCTCCATCGATATCGAGAACATTGCGATGGCCCACCCGGCCGTCGCGATGGCTGCCTGCGTGGGCATGCCCCATCCCAAGTGGGACGAACGGCCGGTGGTTTTTGTAGCGCTCAAGAAGGACGCTGCCGCGAGCGAGGAGGACTTGCTCGCCTTCTACCAGGGCAAGATGGCCAAGTGGCAGATCCCCGATGCCGTGATCTTTGTGGAGGCCATTCCGCTGGGTGCCACTGGCAAGATGCTCAAGACCCGGCTGCGTGAGCAGTTCAAGAACTACGTGCTGCCAGCCTGATGGCTGCATTTTGAATGACTCGCTGAACGACTTTTCAGCCCTACCAGGAGGCCTTTGCATGACGCGCAAGATTGGGCAATTATTGGATCTGACCGGCAAGACGGCGCTGGTGACGGGCGGCTCGCGCGGCCTGGGCCTGCAGCTGGCCCATGCGCTGGGCGAGGCTGGCGCCAAGGTGGTGGTGACCAGCCGCAAGGCCAGCGAACTGGAAGCGGCGGTGGCCGAGCTGGGAGGCGCAGGCATTGATGCGCGCTGGATTGCTGCCGACTGCGCGGTCGACAGCGAGATCGAGCGCCTGGCCATCGAGGTGCTGGGGCGCGTGGGCGATGTGGACATTCTGGTCAACAACGCCGGTGCCAGCTGGGGGGCGCCGGCCGAAGACCACCCGGCCGCCGCTTGGGACAAGGTGATGAACCTGAATGTGCGCGGCTATTTTCTGCTGTCGCAGCAGCTGGCCAAGCGCTGCATGATTGCGCGCCGGCAGGGCGCCATCATCAACCTGGCATCGATTGCCGGGCTGGGCGGCAACCCGGTGGGCATGAAGACCATCGCCTACAACACCAGCAAGGGCGCGGTCATCAACTTCACCCGCGCGCTCGCTGCCGAATGGGGGCACTACGGCATCCGCGTCAATGCCATCGCACCGGGTTTTTTCCGCACCAAGATGGCCAATGGCCTGATTGACCAGATCGGCGAGGATGCGATGACGGCCGGCGTGCCGCTGGGCCGCTTGGGCGGGGATGATGATTTGAAAGGTGCTGCGGTGCTGCTGGCCAGCGATGCGGGCAAACACATCACCGGCCAATGCCTGGCCGTTGATGGCGGCGTCAGCATTGTCACTGCGGGTTGATGCGGGGAGCCTGAACCGGTCAGGCTGGCCGGGTACTTCGATGGGCCTCCCGCAAAGGGCAGCCCCCCTGCATCAGCTGCGGTCCGTCTGCGCCAGGTAGAACCACTCGCGGTTCACGGCGGCATCGGGCTGGGGGAAGATCACGCAGCCATCGAAGGGCGCCAGAATCTGGCTGCCATCGGCGCGGGTGGCGAGCAGGTCACCCTGGCGGAACGGGTCAAAGTTCTGCCACTCCTTTTGCATGCGGTCATCGGCGCTTTGGCGCATGAACACCTGGCGCATATGGTGGGTGGTGTACTGGGCGACGGGCTCGACGGTCACATCGGCCATCTCCAGCAGGGCCAGTACGCCAGCGATACAGCGGTCGGCCACCTCGATGGCCTGGGGCTCTTCGTGCGAGCCCGACTCCACGGTGATCGCGTAGCCCCCGCGGCTGCGCATGAACTCATTGGTGCCGATGCCGTGCTCGGGGCGAAGGGCGCCGCCGCTGGCCTTCACTGCCTGTTCATACACCTCCAGCCAGCCTTGCACGATGATGGGCAGGCCCACGGCCTTGGCAAAGGCCTCTTCCTCTTGCTGGCGGGCAAAGGGCTCGAGCGTGCCGGTGTTGTTGAGCGGGCCGGTCATCGCAAAGGCCCGGCCTTCGCCGCTGTAGGAGTGCAGATCGAGCAGCGCATCATGGCTCTCGAGCAGCGGGGCCAGTGCATTGACCATATGGTCTTCAAAGTTCTGCGGCTGGGCCTGGGGCACAAAGTTGCGGTTGAGGTTGCGGTCGCCTTCGCGCTCGTTCTTGATAAAGGCCTTGGGGTTGGCCACGGGCACCATCGTCAGGCGCCCGCGCTTGAGCCGCACCTGGCCCGATTCAAAGCGCTCGATCCAGCGGTGGATCGCATGCGTGCCACTTTGCTCATTGCCATGCACGGCGCCAAAGATCAGCAGCGACGGGCCCGGCACGGCGGACGCCCAGCCGTAGCTGCGCAGCGCAGCAGGTTGCTCGGCAGAAGGGCTGTGGTCCTGTTGCGGGATATGGAAGCGAGAGACGGTCATTGCAGTTTTCCGGTGTGATGGCCTGCCAGCCCGGGCCGCTGCGTCACAAGCCTTGCATCCCGCCAGGGACTGTCGCACCAGAGCAGGGCGCAAGGTTTATACCCACAACCGTGGGGCAGGGGGCGGCATGTGCCATTGGCCCCAGCGTCTGGGTGCCAGCAGCCATCCTACCGCATCGGGCGCTGCAGGCGGCCGATTCTGCTATCAATTTTGATACGCAAAGCAACGGTTACCTGGCCCCTGGGGTGCGCCGCACTCTGCAAAAAGCAAAAAAGACTGCCCAAGCAGCCTTTTTCAGCAAAGCGGGGATCTAGGCCCAGCACGCTTATGCAGCGCGCGTGAACACCAGGTCCCAGACACCATGGCCCAAACGCAGACCGCGGTTTTCGAACTTGGTCAGCGGGCGGTACTCGGGCTGCGGCGCGTAGCCGTCGGCCGTGTTATTCAGGTCGGGGTTGGCCGAGAGCACCTCGAGCATCTGCTCGGCATAGGGCTGCCAGTCGGTGGCGCAGTGGATATAGCCACCGGGCTTCAAATGGGCGACGAGCTGGGCCACAAAGGGCGCCTGGATCAGGCGGCGCTTGTTGTGCTTTTTCTTGTGCCAGGGATCGGGGAAGAACACATGGATGCCATCGAGCGAGCCCGGCTGCAGCATGTTCTCCAGCACTTCCACGGCGTCGTGCTGGAAGATGCGGATATTGGTGATGTCCTGCTCGCCGATGCGCTTGAGCAGCGCGCCCACGCCCGGCTCATGCACTTCGCAGCACAGAAAGTTGTCGTCCGGGCGAACGCGGGCGATGTGCGCCGTGGCCTCGCCCATGCCAAAGCCGATTTCCAAAATCACTTTGCCCTGGCGGCCAAAGGCGGCCTCGGCGTTGAATGCCTCGCCGGTGTAGGGCAGCACATAGCGCGTGCCCAGCGTTTCAAAGGCCTTGGCCTGGCCGGTGGTGGTGCGGCCGGCGCGGCGCACGTAGGAGCGGATGGTCTTGGGATGGGCCACATCCGCAGGCGCATGGCCGGGGGCACTGCTGGCATCGCGTGCGTTGGTGATGATGGGCTCGGGCACGGGGCCAGCAGCAGGCGTCGAAGAAGATTGCATGGTCATGGAGGTGCCGCTCAGCACAGGCGGCAAGGTGGCGCTTGCCCGGCAAGGGGCGCTGGGCCGCGTCAAAAAAGGGGCTATTGTAGATTTTTCCAGTCTGCAATGACGAAACGCTGGGCAATCGCCGTGTGCGCCCACTGCCATCTGGCTGCAAAGTCGCTGCCTATAATGCCTTTTTCAAAGTGACGTCTGTCGTGATTGCAGGTCTGTGTGCGACAGGAAACACGGGGTAGGGGCTCGGGAGCGCAGCATGCGCCTGGCCGCTTTCTGCCCCATGGGTTCCGGTATGGGCCTGCCTTTGCGCCAGCATCTGGAGCAGCATGGACATTCTTTCGTCGTTGGAGCCGATTGTGCGCGACCTCATTGCGCCGGCGGCCACGCATACCGATAGCCAGGCGGTCTACCCGCGCCAGGCGCTGCAGGCCTTGGGCAGCCAGGGCCTGCTGGGCCTGATCAGCGCGCCCGAAGTAGGCGGCATGGGCGCGGGCCTGCCTGAAGCGGTACAAGTGGTCGAGCGCATTGCCCAGGACTGCCCCTGCACGGCCATGGTGCTGACCATGCACTACTGCGGCGTGGCACTGATCGAGCCTTTTGCGGCACAAGACACCCGGCGCGCCATTGCGCAGGGCCGCCATATCACCACCCTGGCGGTGTCCGAGACCGGCTCGCGCAGCCATATCTGGGCACCCACCGGTACCGCCGCTGCGCAGGGCCAGGACGCGGTGCTGCTCAATGCCCACAAAAGCATGATCACCTCGGCGGGCGAGGCCGACTCCTATGTCTGGATCTCGCGGGCTAGCACGGGCGAGGGCAATACGCTGTGGCTGGTCGACAGCCGCCTGCCCGGGCTGCAGATCCCATCGCGCTTTGATGGCATGGGACTGCGCGGCAATGCCTCGTCTCCGATCATTGCGCGGGATGTAGCCGTGCCGCTGGCCTGCCGCTTGGGAGACGACGGCCAGGGCGAGGACGTCAAGGCCCGCTACCTGATGCCGTATTTCCCCACCTTGATCGCCACCACGTCGGTGGGCCTGATGCAAGGCGTGCTGCGCCGCGCTGTGCAGCATGTGGCCAACACCCGCTTTGCCGAAAATGGCAGCGGCCTGGCCGACCTGCCGACCATCCGGGCTTACCTCGCCAAGGCCCAGCTCAAGGCCGACCAGGCCCGCTTGCTGCGCGATGACGCCGTGCAGGCGGTGCTGGCGGGGCGCCCCGATGCCAAAACCCGGCTCTTGCAATGCAAGGCCGCTGCGGCCGAGGCGGCGCTGGAGGTGAGCGATACGGCGATGCGCGTCTGCGGCGGCGCAGCCTTCCGCAAGGACCTGGGCATCGAGCGGCTGTTCCGCGATGCCCGCGCCGCCTCCGTGATGGCCCCCACCACCGATGTGATCTATGACCTGCTGGGCAAGGCGCTGTGCGACGCCGCAGGCTGAGCCCCCGTGACCCAACCAACCGGAGAGACATCTATCCATGACCGTTTCCTACACCACCCTCAAGATGGGCGCCGTGGCCTACGCGCCCAAGGTCATCACCATATGGGAGGGCTTCAAGGCCCATTTCATCGAGCAGGGCCTGTACTTTGACTATGTGCTGTATTCCAACTATGAGTCGCTCACAGAGGCGCTGATGGATGGCACGGTGCAACTGGCCTGGAACTCGCCGCTCGCCTTTGTGCGCGCCGAGCTGATGGCGCGGGCCGCTGGCCAGCAGGTGCGATCGATCGCGATGCGTGACACCGACATGGATGTGCAGTCGCTGCTGGTGGTACGCGCAGACAGCCCCGCCCAGGCCCTGGCGGACCTGCGCGGCCAGACGCTGGGCTTTGGCGCCATTGATTCGCCCCAGGCCACCTTGATCCCGCTGGACCACCTGCGCCAGCACGGCCTGCTGGCGGGCCAGGATTTTCAGCCGCGCCGCTTTGATGTGCTGGGCGGCAAGCATGGCGACCATATTGGTGGCGAGCGCCTGGCGGCCAAGGCCATGGTGGCCGGTGAGATTGCGGCGTCCTGGATGGTTGCCAAGAACTACCTGGCCTTTGCCGCCGAAGGGACCCTGCCTGCAGGCACCACGCGCGTGCTCGACACCTCGCAGCCTTTTGACCACTGCAATATGACCGCCGGGCCCAGTATCAGCGCTGCCGATGCGGCGCGCTTTACCGAGATCTTGCTGGCCATGTCCTGGGATGACCCGCTGATTCGCCCCTTGCTGGAGTTGGAAGGCCTCAAGGTCTGGCACCCCGGCCGCGCTTCGGGCTATGAACCCTTGTCCCGTGCGGTGCGCGATGAGCGCTTTTATGATGAGGCGGGCCGCATCCTGGCGGCGGACTACCGGTACTGAGGCCCATGGAAAAACCGCCAGCCCCCTCCAGCAGTACGGGTCCTGCAATACCAGGCCAGGCCGACCTTGCCAGCATGCCACTGGTGGATTTGGGCCGGCTGGGCTTTGATGCCGGTGCGCACCTGCTGGTCAAGCACGGCCTGGCGGCCGCGGCCGTGGGCGAGTCGATCCGGGTCAGCGGCCAGGCGCCGGGCTGGCAAGCGCAGTTGGCGGCCTGGTGCCAGGCCCAGGGCCATGCGCTGCAAACGCCGACCGGTTGGCTGCGGCAGCCGGCCTTGCTGGTGCGGCGGGGCAGCGCGCAGGCGGGCCGCTGGCGCCATGCCGCCGTGGCCGGCCACAGCGATGCCAGCCAACCCGGCGCGGTGGCCGCACAGGCCGACCCGGCCTGGGGCCTGGCGGCGCGCGGTGCCGCGGTCGAGGCGGGCGCGCCGGCCTTTGCCTTTCGCCTGCAGGACAAGGCCGAGTTCTGGTCCGACCAGGCCGGGGACCTTTACGCGCAGGCGGTGGCTGCGCAATGGAATGCCGACACCGACATCGACTGGGACCAGGCACCTGAGCCACCTGCGGTGATCGAGGACGCCATCGTGCAGGTGATGACCTATATGGTCGAGAACGAGAATGCGGCGCTGATTGTGCCGGCGCGCTTTCTGGGTGAGCTGCACCCGCACTACCGCGAGCTGCAGGCGGCGCTGGCGATCCAGGTGGCCGATGAGGCGCGCCATATCGATGTGTTTACCCGCCGCATTCGCCGCCACGGGCGGGAGCCGGCACTATCCACCGCAGGCGGCCAGGCCTCGCTGCACAGCCTGCTTGCGGAAAAGGATTTTTCGGTCGCGGGCTTTTTGCTCTCGGTGCTGGGCGAGGGCAGCTTTGTCAACCTGCTGCAGTTCTTGCAGACCTATGCGCCCGATCCATTGACGCGCCAGATCTGCCGCCTGGCCGCCCGCGATGAGGCGCGCCATGTGGCGCTGGGCATGTCGCACCTGCTGCACCGTTTGAAGCAGGAGCCCGATTATCGCCACCGGCTGGCCCAGGCGGTGGAGGCGCGCCATGACGCGCTGGCTGGGACATCAGGCCTGAACGAAGAGGTGTTTGATGCGTTGATCCTCGTGGGCGCGGGCGCCTTGTCGGCCGATGCGCTGGCGCTGGGCAGCCAGCGCGTGCAGCAGCTGATGCAGGACATGGCCGATGGCCGCTACACCAAGCTGGTGCGGCTGGGCTTTGAGCGTGGCCATGCGCAGGAGCTGGCCTCCTTGCACACGCGCAACTTCATGTAGCGGCCAGGTGGCGGCGTGCCCATTGCGCCGTCCAGTCGGCCAGAGCATCGGGGATGGAGCTAGCCTCGCCCGCCTCCAGCCCCAGGTGCTGGGCGGACTGGCGCAGCACGGCGATGCGCTGCTCGGCACTGTCGACCACGACGGCTGGCGCGCCGTATTGCTTGGAGAGCTTTTCGCCATCGGCCTGCAGCACCAAGGGCGTGTGCATATAGCGGGGCGCTGGCAGGCCCAGCGCGCGCTGCAGCAGCAGCTGGCGCGGGGTGTTGTCGGCCAGGTCGGCGCCGCGCACCACATCGCTGATGCCTTGCGCGGCGTCATCGACCACCACAGCCAGTTGGTAGGCCCAGAGGCCATCGGCGCGCTGGACCAGAAAATCACCCACGCTGGCGGCCACGTCCTGCTGCAGGGGGCCCAGCCAGCGGTCTTGCCACAGCAGCTGCTGGTCGCTGTGCAGCACCGGGTGATCGGCTGTCGGCAACTGGCCGTCTTCGGCCGCCAGCGCGCTGGCATGCTGCTGGTAGTGCAGGGTATGGAAGCGCCAGCTGCGACCGGTCTTGCCATGCAGGCCATCGCGGCAGGTGCCCGGGTAGGGGCGCTCGCCATGGCGCTCGTGCACATGGCCTTGCGCGGCGAGCGCGGCGTCCATATCGCGGCGCGTGCAGGCGCAGGGGTAGGCCCAGCCAGCGGCCTGCAGCTGCGCCAGGGCCTGGGCATAGAGGCCATGGCGAGCTGACTGCCACTGCGGGGGCGCATCGGGGATCAGCTGCAGCGCATGGAGCTGGCGCAGGATTTCCTGGTCCATGCCTGGCGGGCAGCGCGGTGGGTCGATATCTTCGATACGCAGCAACCAGGTGCCGCCATGGGCGCGGGCATCGAGCCAGGATGCCAGGGCCGCCACCAGCGAGCCCGCATGCAGCGGGCCGGTGGGCGAGGGGGCAAAACGGCCGGTATAAACGCGAGAGCTCATGGGAGAGCAAGTGTAATGCCGCAGGCAAGCGGGCAAAAGCACGGCTGCCCGGCGCTCAATGGGCTCAAGAAGTTGAAAAGGAAAAGCGCCCGGCAGGCCTGCCGGGCGCGCCGCGCTTATTCGCCGAGCACGGCCAGCGCGAGTTCCAGGCCGGAGACAAAGGCATCTTCCACGCGGTAGCCCAGGCACCAGTCACCGCACAGGCCGATGGCACTCTTGGCATTCCACAGGTGGCTGCGGGCCTGGCCCTTGGCATCCTTGGGCAGCGGGTTGATGGTCTTGGCGTAGCCCCACTGCACCACGCGGATGTCGCTGGGGGTGGCGCGGATGCGGGTCAGCTCGGAGAAGGCCTGCAGCATCTTGGCGGCGACGCGCTGGGGCTCGTCGTTCTCATGCTTGCGCGCCCAGTCGGGGCTGGCCTGCACGGTCCAGCGCTCGACCTTGCCGCGACCGGGCTTGGACGACTCGCGCGAGAGCCAGGTGATACGGGGGTGTTCGGTGCGGGCGGCATTCCACTGCGGGCCCATATTGGTGATGCTCGGGTCCACTGCGTGGGCAAAGGTCAGCAGCAAGGTCCAGCTCGGGGCGATATAGACATCGGACAGCTGCCAATCAGCGGGCACGTCGGTTTCGCTGTCGGCCAGCAGCTCCTGGGCTTCGGGCGAGGGGATGGCCAGCACCACGCCATCGAGGCCCGCATAGACATGCACGCCGCCGTCCACATCTTCGGTGCGCAGTTGCCACTGGCTGGGGTTGAGGGCATCGCGCTCAAAGGCCAGCGCGTATTCGTTGAGGCGCACATCGAGCGGCGCGGCCCAGGAGGCGAGCAGGCTGTCCATCGTGGGCACGCCCACCAGATGGGCTTCCATGCCGCGCTGCGTGGTCACAGCGACCTTGCCGGTGGCATCCAAGGTGCGGATGGCGTTGACGCTCCAGTGGCGGGTGACGCTGGGTGTGCTGTCCAGCGCCAACTGAAAGCGCGGGTCGCGCACCGTGAAGAACTGGGCGCCCACATCAAAGCTGCCATGCGCGCTGTGGCGGCTGGCCATGCGGCCGCCCACCTGGGGTTGTGCTTCGATCACGGTGACCTGGTGGCCCGCTTGCTGCAAGGTGCGCGCGCAGACCACGCCAGCCATGCCGGCGCCAATCACCGCATAGTGCTTGCGGCTGGCCAGAACAATGTTGGAAGAGGAGGCTGATCGTTTGGGTTTGGGGGGAATGCGAGAAGACATGAAAGACTTTCTGTACTGTTTCGGCAAACGATAAGGCGTCATGGATGGCTGCGGGTGCAGCGGCATCTGAAGAGCCACTCTACACGGTGTGCAGGCCCATTTTGCTCAGGATTTATCCCACATAGTGATTGCTCAGTAAAGAAGTGCGTGTGGCCTCGGACTGCAGCTGGTCCAGCCACCACTGCAAGGCCTTGCCCGGGTTGGTGCCGCGCCAGGCGTAGCGCAGCTTGATCTTGCGGGGCGGCCGCATCAATTCGCGCTCCACCAACTGGCCGCTGCGCAGATAGGGCATGGTCATGTTGTCGGGCAAAAAGCCGCCACCAATCCCGCGCAGCTGCGCCTGGAGCTTGGCCTGCATGGTGTCCACCGTGAGCACATCCTGACCGTTGATCACGCCAATGGTCTGGCCTTGGCCGCTGCGCGAGGAATCGGCCACGGCGATGATGCGGTGCTGGCGCAGCACCTCGTCGCTGATGGGTTGCATCTCGTCGGCCAGGCGGTGGTGGGGCGCGACGACATAGCGGAAGGTGATCTCGCCCAGGTCCAGCTGCTGCAGGCCTGCGACGTGGGAGGCATCGACGGCAATGCCAATGGCCAGGTCGGCGCGGCCCGAGCTGAGCGCTTCCAGCGTGCCGGCCAGGATGGAGTCGGTGATCTTGAGCCGCGTGGGCGGTGCAATGGTGTAGAAGGCCTCGACCAGCTCCAGCAAGGTGGTGCGCGAGACCACGCCATCGACGGCAATGCGCAGCTCAGGCTCCCAGCCGGTCGCCACGCGGCGCACCCGGTTGGCCACCGCATCGACTTCGGCCAGCAGGCGTGCGCCTTCGCGCAGCAGCTCCTGACCCGCTTCGGTGGGCCTCGCCTGGCGCGCACTGCGGTCAAACAGCAGCACATCCAGCGCATCTTCGACCTGGCGGATGCGGTAGGTCAGGGCGCTGGGCACCAGACCCAGCTGGCGCGCCGCAGCGGCAAAGCTGCCGGTGTCGGCCACCAGCTGCAGCAGGGCCAGGGTATCGGGGGTGAGGACATCGCGATCACGCAACAAGGCCATTTTGACGGTTCTTTCCTACATGCGGCATCGGGCAGATCGGTAAATCTTCGCTGCTGAGACCGGTTGGGTTCAGGCCTGAGAAGGTATTTGCGATCTCTACGCGGCGCGAGAAGATCGTTGATACGCTCTTGTATAAGACCATCAGATTTTTTGAATGATGCCATCAAAACCGCTGCCCCGCAGGCAGAAGCTGCGGTTTTACAGTCATGGACATGGTGTTGAACAGCGCAATGTGCGCCGTTTGCCAGACAGGAGATCAAAAATGTTGATGGTTCGTAAATCTGCTGATCGTGGCCATGCCGACCATGGCTGGCTGCGCTCCAACCACAGTTTCTCGTTTGCCGGCTACTACGACCCCCGCTTCATGGGCTGGGGCAATCTGCGTGTGATCAATGAGGACCGCGTGGCCCCGGGCAAGGGCTTTGGTACCCATGGCCACCGCGACATGGAAATCATCAGCTACGTGCTGGAGGGCAATTTGGCGCACAAGGACAGCATGGGCCATATCGAAGGCCTGCCACCGGGCGATGTGCAGCGCATGAGCGCGGGCACCGGCGTGCAGCACAGCGAGTTCAACCATGCCAGCGGTCAGGAGACGCATTTTCTGCAGATCTGGATTGAGCCCGATCGCAAAGGCGTTGCGCCCAGCTATGCGCAAAAGACGTTTTCGGACGCGGACAAGCGCGGCCAGCTGCGCCTGGTGGTGTCGCCCGATGGGGCGCAAGGCTCACTGACGATGAATGCCGATGCGCGCATGTATGCCGGTTTGTTCGATGGCGATGAGGAGGCGAGCCTGCGCCTGTCGCCCGGACGCAAGTCCTATGTCTATGTGGTGCGGGGCGAGGTGTCGGTCAACGACCAGGCGCTGCACACCGGTGATGCGGCCTATCTGGACCAGGAGACATCGCTGCGATTGGCGCAAGCGCGCGATGCCGAAGTGCTGGTGTTTGACCTGGCGGCTTGATGTTCACGGGGCGCCGCCCTTGAGGACAGCGCCCCGTGTGGGGTAGGTGTGAGTAGTGGTGGTGTTATTTCAAGGAGAAAAATATGAACGCATTGCAAAATCCTTTGGCTCTGTTGGGCCGCATTCTGATTGCCTGGTTCTTTGTCATTCCGGGCTGGGGCAAGTTGACCGGCTTTGCCGGGGCCGTGGGTTACGCCCAGTCGGCGGGCATGCCGATGCCCGAGGTGGGGGTGGCCGTGGGCCTGGCCATTGAGATCCTGGGCGGCCTGGCCCTTCTGCTGGGCCTGGGCACGCGCTATGCCGCCGCCATTTTGGCCATCTTTACCTTGGCCGCGACGGTGATTTTCCATGCCTACTGGTCGGTTCCCGCCGAGGCCGTGATGGTCACCAAGCTGCTGTTCAACAAGAACATCGCCATCGTGGGCGGGCTGCTGGCCTTCGCTGCCTTTGGGGCCGGTGCCTGGAGCCTGGACGCCAAGCGCCGCGCTGCCTGAGAGGTGGCGAGACGGGGCCTGAGCGCTTGGCCGCTCAGGACTCGGTCTTGAGCGCCGTCTGGCGCAGGCCATCATCGACGGCGCGGCGCTCGTCAAACACAAAGCAGCTGCCCTGGTAGCCGCTGCCATCGGTTTCTTCAAAGTACTTGAGGATCCCGCCTTCGAGCTGGTAGACATGCGTTAGGCCTTCTTCCTGCATCAGGATGGCGGCCTTTTCGCAGCGGATGCCGCCGGTGCAGTAGCTCACCACGGTCTTGCCTTCCAAGTCCTGGCGGTGCGCGCGCAACTGCGCGGGGAACTCGGTGAACTTGCGCAGGCGCCAGTCGATCGCGCCGACAAAAGCGCCTTCATCGACCTCATAGTCATTGCGCGTGTCCAGCGTCACCACCGGGCGGCCCTGGTCATCATGGCCTTGCTGCAGCCAGCGCTGCAGATCGCGGGGGCTGACCGAAGGCGCCCGGCCGTTGGCAGGGCGTATCGCCGGGTGGTCCATGCGGATGATCTCGGGCTTGACCTTGACCAGCATCTTGCGAAACGGCACCGTCTGCGACCAGCTTTCCTTGGGCTGCACATCGGCAAAACGCGGGTCCCCGCGCAGCGCATCCACCCAGGCATGCACGGCCTCAGCGGGCCCGGCCAGAAAGAAATTGATGCCTTCCTCGGCCAGCAGCACGGTACCCTTGAGCGCCAGATCGGCCGCGCGCTGGGCCAGCAGCTCGCGCTGCGCCTCACAGTCGGTCAGGCTGACAAACTTGTAGCAGGAGATGTTGAGAATCGAAGGCACGGTGGTTATCTGGCAAAGCGTCGGGTGGGAGAGAGCGGCCTGCGGCGCAGCGCAGCGCATCGCGGGCGGCTATTGTAGCCAGGGCCGCGCTGGTCCCCGGACACCCGCAGTGCCGGACCGAGGTCGCTAGATGGAATACTCGATGCCGTCATCGCTGTGCGCGCGGCGCATCGCCTGCAGAAACTCGGCATCGGTGCGGTACATGCGCAGATGCGGGTTGTCCTGCAAGAGGCCGGCGCGTTTGAGGCGGGCTTCCACGGGCAGCTTCATGCCAACGATGTGCAGCATGCCGCCGCGCTTGGCAGCCATGCGCTCGAGCCGCACAAAGGCTTCGACGCCGGTGATGTCGATCTGGTTCATCGGCTGGGCCAACAGGGCGAGCTGCCGGTAGTGCGTGTGCTGGGTCCAGACATTGGCGGCGCGCTCCTCCAGCGCGGCAGCCGATGCAAAGTCCAGCTCCGAATCCATGCGCAGGGCCAGCAGATCCGGGGCCAAGGGGGGCAGTTGCCACAGATGGCGGTCGCGCAGGCTGCCATCGGGGTGCAGGCCTACTTCAACA
The DNA here is from genome assembly GCF_049601575.1 of Comamonas sp. 23. Classification (NCBI taxonomy): domain Bacteria; kingdom Pseudomonadati; phylum Pseudomonadota; class Betaproteobacteria; order Burkholderiales; family Comamonadaceae; genus Comamonas; species Comamonas sp. 23. Next base: position 2,667,511 of record NZ_CP187127.1, read on the forward strand.
ATGCGCGGGTGCAGGCGGTTGTAGAGAAAGTAGCAGGAGCTGAGCAAGATGCCCGACAGCACGCCCCAGTAGATGCGTGGCGCCGTCAGCAAGGTGACGCCAAAGGTGGCCACTGCAATGCTGCCTTCGATGCGGGAGATCTTGAACAGGTAGACCAGGACGCGGGGCTTGACGAGGTTGGCGACAGCCGTCATCACGATGGCAGCGAGCGCGGCCTGCGGTACATGGTAGAGCGCCGGGATGAACCACAGCACGACGGCCACGACCAGCAAGATGGAAAAGACATTGGCGTAGCCCGTCTTGGCGCCGGCCAGCAGATTGACGGCCGAGCGCGAGAACGAGGCACTGGTGGCAAAGCTGCCAAACAGGCCGGCACTCATCTTGGACAGGCCTTGCGCGACCAGCTCCTGGCTGCTGTCCCAGCGCGTGCCCGCCTGTTGGTGCTCGACCTGGGCGCTGGAGGCGGTCTCCAGCGCACTGACGAGCGAGATCACCAGCACCGGCATGACGAGCAGGCCAAACTGCGACCAGTCCAGCATGCCCGGCCAGACCAGCTGCGGCAGGCCCGTGGGCAAGTGGCCGACCACGGCGCCGCCCTTGTCGGCAAAATCGGTGGCCCAACTGATAAGCCCGGTGCAGCCGATGACAAAAACAGCAGACGGAAAGGCGGGGCGCCACTTTTTGCCCACCACCAGGATGGCGATGCTCGCCAGGCCCAGCAGGATGGAGCGCCAGTCGAAGAGGCCCAGCGAGGGGTTGTCCCAGACCGTGGCCCAGTCGCTGCGCATGCCCAGCAAACTGGGCAACTGCGAGGCCAGAATGAGCAGCGCAGCGGCCTGCGTGAAGCCGGCCAGTACGGGTGAGGTCACCAGGTTCAGCAGCCAGCCGGCGCGCACCAGGCCCAGGCTCAGCTGCACCAGGCCGGCCATGATGGCCATCCACGCTGCCAGAATGACCCACTGGGCCGAGCCGGGCTCGGCCATGCCGGTGAGCGAGGCGCCAATGAGCAAGGCGCTCAGCGCCGTGGGCCCGACGCCCAGCCGAGGCGAGGGGCTAAAGAGGATGGCCACGGCTGCGGGAATGATCGAGGCATAGATGCCGGTGATCAGCGGCATGCCGGCCAGATGCGCATAAGCCACGCCCTGGGGCACCAGCATCAGCCCCACCGTCATCCCCGCCATGAATTCACCGCGCAAGAGTTGTTGGGTGGGCTTGGGCCAGCGCAGGAAGGGGAAAATGCGGTAAATCAGGGAGGGCTGCATGGCAGCATTGTCGCCGCATCGACGCGCACTTGCAGCCAGGCGCTTGCGCAACGGTGACTGCAGCCGCAGCGCCCAGCCCCGCCCGTGAAGAACTGCCAAGGCCGCGTGTCTTTCCGGTATAGCTTGCTGCCGCTTGTCGCAAAGCCTTGGCAGGCGGCCTGGCTGCCGTCACAATGGATGGCACGGCCAGTGCCATGCTGGCCGGGTCTTGCCCTTTCCTGTGCCTGCCTTTGTGTCTGCTTTTGCGCCCGCTTCCCATGCACTTGATCCGTCGCTCCTCCACTGCCAAATCGATTGCTGTCTGGGCCTTGGTGCTCGCGGCCCTGGGCGCCGGCTCTGTCTTCCTCTGGCAAGGCGGGGCCTTGCAGCAGGCCTGGCGCTGGAGCCAGGGGCTGGGGCAGACACTCGATGCCTCGGGCCAGCGGGCCAGCGAGGCGGTGGAGCGCGCAGCGCAGGCCAACCGCCGGCGCGCCGACGATGATGCGATCACCTCGCAGGTGAGCGATGCGCTGGCCGCCTCGCAAAGCGATGAGCTCGCTGCGCTGCAGGTGGAGACCTCGCACGCGATGGTCACCTTGCGCGGCACGGTGTCATCCAGGCCCTTGTTGGACCGGGCGGTGGCGCTGGCCAACGGTGCCATTGGCGTACAGGGCGTGTTCAGCCTGATCCAGGTGCGCCCGCAGGCGCTGGGTTGAGTGGCACGCTGGGTCCGCAGCCCCTCTCTGGCCCATGGCCTTAGTCCCCGTGTGGCCCGCCGCCAACGCGCTTGGCCGCATAATGCCGCCCAACACCGAAGGTGCCGGTTTTGCGCGCAGAACCGGGCACCGCTCCTCTTATTGGGCGGCCCCGTGCCTGCCTTTCTCTACCTTTGTTTGCCGCCATGCACCAGCACGACCACTCCCATGACCACGACCAGGGTCACTGCGACCACGCGCATTGCCAGCACCACCATGCCCACGGCCCCAAGCATATTTATGTGTATTCACCCTCGGGCGCTGTGCGCGATAAAAAGGCATTCCAACGTGCAGTGAAGCGCCTGGAGGCCATGGGCCACCAGGTCGAGGTGGACCAGGATGCGCTCGCATCCAGCACCCGCTTTGCCGGTGACGACGACACGCGCCTGGCGGCCATCGCCCGGGCCTGCGAGAGCGGCGCCGATGTGGCGATGATCAGCCGGGGCGGCTATGGGCTCTCGCGCCTGTTGCACCGCCTGGACTATGAACAGATCGCCAAGGCCGTGGCTTCGGGTACGCGCTTTGTCGGCCTGAGCGATTTCACGGCGTTCCAGCTGGCGCTGTATGCCAAGACCCGTGCCATGACCTGGGCCGGCCCGGCGCTGGTGGGAGATTTTGGCGCAAAAGATGGTATCGACGACATCATGCAGGACTGCTTTGAAGACCTGCTGAGCGGCGCGGGCGAGGGCGCCGGCTGGCGGCTGACGGCTGAAAAAACCGGCACGGTGACCGGCGCCTCGGCCTCGGCCGATGTCTACATCCCCAAGGCCACGCTGTGGGGTGGCAACCTGGCGATGATCGCGTCGCTGGTAGGCACGCCTTACCTGCCCAAGGTCAAAGGCGGCGTGCTGTTCATCGAGGATGTGGGCGAGACGCCCTACAAGATCGAGCGCCTGCTGACGACCCTGCTGCACGCCGGCGTGCTGGCCCAGCAAAAGGCCGTGGTGTTTGGCCAGTTCAGCGACTACCAGCTGAACGCGCATGACAAGGGATTCAAGCTGGCCAGCGTCGTGCAGTGGCTGCGCACGCAGATCGAGGCCCCTGTCTTTACCAACCTGCCTTTTGGCCATGTGCCCACCAAGGTGCTGCTACCGGTGGGCGCCCAGGTATCGCTGAGCGTTGAAGGCCGTGACGCACTGATTTATTGGGGCCACCAATAACGCAAAGCGTGGGCTGGGCCTGGGTTCACAGCCTGCCCAGCCATCTACCATGCGCGTTGGACTGGGGCTTGTGACAAGCCAGGGTAGACCCCTGGCTGTTGGAATCTAAACAATTCGTAAGTTCGACGACGGGGCCAGACTGGCCGCGGGCGCCGGTTTGCAGTGTAATATGCATGGTCGCTATTGATACATAGGCTGGCGTTGCTCCTGGGGAGGAGGCAGCCCCTGCCGTAACAAGAAAATCCATGACAACTGTCGCCACCGTGGTATTCATCGATATCTCGGGCAGTACCGCATTGTTCGAAACCTTGGGCAATGAGCGTGCTGCGCGAGCAGTCGCGGGCATGACGGACGCTTTCAAGCAAGTCGTCGTGCAAGCGGGGGGGCGGGTGATCAAGACCCTGGGTGATGGTGTGCTGGCCATCTTCAACAGCAGTGCCTTGGCCGTGAGCGCCATGACCATGCTGATGCGCCGCCACTACGGGCAGTGGGACTCCCTGCCTGCATCGCAAAAATTCCATGTACGTGTGGGCATGAGCACCGGTGAAGTGGTGCTGATGGAGGGCGACTGCTATGGCGACTCGGTCAACATGGCCGCGCGCCTGTGTGAAAAGGCCGGTCACCGCGAGGTCTGGGCCGCCGCCTCGACGATGGAGTCCGGCGCCCGCGCCGATACTGTGTTTGTGCCGATGGGCTGGATGGATGTGCGCGGCAAGGCCGAGCAGCAAATGCTCTACCAGGTGCAGTGGATCGAGCCCGAAGCCCAGGAGGTCGTGACCGCGTACGACTCTGTCCTGCCGATGAAGCCCGAGGCCGTGGTGCAGATGCGGCTGCGGCTGGCATCGGGTGGGGTGGAGCGTTTTTTCAGCACCCAGGAGATGCCGATTTTTGTCGGCCGCTCATCGGATTCGGAATGGGTGGTGCTGGACCGGCGCGTCTCCCGCCAGCATGGCCGCATCGACTGGCGCAGCGGCAATGTGATCTACACCGATCTGAGCCGCTATGGCACCTGGGTGAGCTTTGGTGCCAACCCCGCCACTGCCGTGCGCCGCGAATCGGTGCAATTGCATGGCGTGGGTGTGATGTACTTTGGCGTGTCGCCCGAAGACCCCACGGCGCCCAGCACGGCGTTTTCGGTCACACCGGTCTAGGCACGCATGGCAGGCTCGGCATGTATGCGCCGAGCCCCTTCAATTTATGGCGTTTGCAGCGCTGCCAGTGCCGTGTTGATGCTGGCCGCATCGGTCGGGCGCACCACGCGGGCCACTTCCTGGCCATCGCGCAGCACCACCAAGGTGGGCCAGAGCTTGATGCGGTAGCTGCGGCCCAAGGGGCGGCCGGGGCCATCTTCCACTTTCAGATGCTTAATATCGGCGCGCGGGCCCAGCACCTGCTCGATCAGGCCTTGCGCGCCCAGGCAATGCGGGCACCAGGGCGTGCCAAATTCCAGGACGGTCAAGCCGGGCTGGGTGTCGATGTCGGAGCGCTGGGGCTCCTGGCTGAGGTGCTGTGCCGAGTAGGTCAAAAGGCGGCTCCAAATGTGCGGTGGTCGTGTGGACCGTTATAGCACCGGCCCGGCGTTGATTCGTCAGCACCAGTCACTTGTGCGGCGCTGGCATGTCCTGCAGCCGGGCCAATTCTTCAGGCGTATTGGCGTTGTAGAACGCCTGGGCATCGCCAAAAAGCACCAGGCAGTTTCCGTGTTGCGCCGCCCACTGCCGCAGCTTGCGCCCGCCGCCGGCGACAAATTGCCGAACACTGGCTGCCAGGCTGGCATGGATCAGGCAAAACGTGGGTTGCAGTACCGGGCGGTCGCTGCCAGTCTCTTCAGATGGTGTACAGGCCATCGCGATGGGGCAGCCCTGGGCGGCCGCAGCTTGCGCCAGTCGCTGCGCCAGGTCCAGCGGAAAATGCGGCGTGTCGCAGGCCACCGTCACCAGCCACGGCGTCTGGCAAGCTGCCAGGCCGGCGGCGAAGCCTGCCAATGGGCCCGGGAAAGCTTCGGTGTCTGGCAGGCTGAGGTCTGGCACCACTGGGTAGCCCAGCGCGCGGTAGGCCTCCAAGTGCCTGTTGGCATTGATCAGCAGTGGCCCCACCTGGGGCTGCAGCCGCTGGGCGCAGTGCCTGGCCAGCGCCTGGCCACCGAGCAGCTGCAGGCCTTTGTCAGCACCCCCCATGCGCGTGCCCTGGCCGCCTGCCAACACCAGGCCGGTGATGTGTTCGGGCGGGATGGTTGGTGCGCAAGAGGACATGGTGCAACGGAGCAGGGGGTTGAGGCCATCGGGCAGATGCGCCCATCACAGGAGGGCCGGGCCGAATCAGCCGCCGATATAACTCATCTCCACCCGCTGGCGTTGCAGGGCGATCTCGGGATGCAGGCTGCGCTGCTCGCTGTAGTTGTCGCTGCGCTGGCCCCAGACCTGGGCAAGGGCCTGGCGAATATCGCTATCGCTGGCGCCGTTGCGCAGCATGGCACGCAAGTCCCAGCCCTCGCTGGCAAACAGGCACAAGAACAGCTTGCCCTCGGTCGAGAGGCGCGCGCGGTTGCAGTCCTGGCAAAAGGCGTGGGTGACACTGCTGATCAGGCCAATTTCGCCGAGGCTGGGGTCATGCTGGCCGTTGGCGCCGACATAGCCCCAGCGCACGGCAGTCTCGCCAGGCGCAGTCGCTGACAGCGGGGTGAGTGCAAAGGCGGACTGCAGGCGCTCCAGCACGGCGTCCGAGGGCAGTACCTCTTCGAGCCGCCAGCCGTTGGTGGCGCCCACATCCATGAATTCGATAAAGCGCAGGGTCACGCCGCTGCCGCGAAAGTGGCGCGCCATCGCGACGACCTCGTGGTCATTGACGCCGCGCTTGACGACCATGTTGACCTTGATGTTGCCAAAGCCCACCGCCTGCGCGGTCTCAATGCCTTGCAGCACCGTGGCGACCGGGAAGTCCATGTCGTTCATCTGGCGGAACAGCGGGTCGCTCAGGCTGTCGAGGCTGACAGTCAAGCGCTTGAGCCCGGCGTCTTTGAGGGCGCGCGCCTTGCGTGCCAGAAGGGAGCCATTGGTCGTCAAGGTCAGGTCCATTGGCGTGCCGTTGAGCGTCTCGAGCTGGGCCAGTTGGGCGATCAGGGTTTCCAGGTTCTTGCGCAGCAGCGGCTCGCCACCGGTGATGCGCAGCTTGCCGACGCCCAGCTGCGCAAACAGGCGCGCTGTGCGGGTGATTTCCTCAAAGCTGAGCAAATCGCGGTGCGGCAGGTACTGGTGGTCCTTGTCGAACACGTCCTTGGGCATGCAGTAGCTGCAGCGGAAGTTGCAGCGGTCCGTCACGCTGATGCGCAGATCCCGCAGTGGCCGATGGCGCCGGTCATGTACAGCGCCGATGTGGGGCTGCGCAGTGCCGGCCGGTGCGGGCATGGCCAGGCCTGCATCGTGCAGACGCAGGTCCACCAGGGAAATGACAGGACGATCCATTACTCCATAGTACTAGAGAGCGCCCGACGATGCGGCCTTGCGGGTATGCGCTGCATCAGCCCTTCGTGAAAAGTACCAATCCTTGTCCACCAGGGGCTGGACTTGGTGTATGGTTCGCCCCCTTGTTCTCTTTTGCGTTGCTTTTGCCATGACCTTGCCCAGCCACTCCTCTTCTTCGCCCGCCCCTATAGATGTGGCGGTCATTGGCGGCGGCCCGGCGGGCCTGATGGCGGCGCACCGCCTGGCGCAGGCCGGTTTGCAGGTGACGGTCTATGACGCGATGCCTTCGGTAGGGCGCAAGTTTTTGCTCGCCGGGCGCGGCGGCCTCAACCTGACCCACTCCGAGCCCATGGCGCCGTTCGTCGGGCGTTACGGACGTCAGCAGGCTGTCGTCGCCTCCTGGCTGCAGTATTTTGGTGCGGCGGAAGTGCAGGCCTGGGCCCAGGATCTGGGCATCGAGACCTTTGTTGGCACCTCGGGCCGGGTGTTTCCCAAGGACATGAAGGCCGCGCCCTTGCTGCGCGCCTGGCTGGTGGCCATGCGGGCCGCTGGCGTGCGTTTTGCTATGCGCCACCGCTGGCTGGGCTGGGACGCGGCAGGCGCATTGCGCTTTGCTGCCCCCGATGGCGAGACTGCCGTGCAAGCGCGCGCCACGGTGTTGGCGCTGGGCGGCGGCAGCTGGGCGCGGCTTGGCTCGGACGGCGCCTGGGTGCCGCTGCTTGAGCAGGCAGGGGTGCAAACTGCCCCGCTTGCACCGGCCAACTGCGGCTTTGATGTGCGCATGCTGCCGGCCGCCAATGGCGAGAAGGCACCCGGCTGGTCGCCGTTTTTTGCCAGCAAGTTTGCCGGCCAGCCTTTCAAATCGGTGGCCATTCGCTTTGAGGACGGCAGCGAGGCGGGTCTTGCACGCCGTGGCGAGTTTGTCGCCACCGACGCTGGCGTTGAAGGCAGCCTGGTCTATGCCGTGTCTGCGCTGCTGCGCGACGCGATCCAGGCCCAGGGCAGCGCCACCTTCTTGGTTGATCTGCTGCCTGACCACAGCGCCGAGCGCGTGCTGGCCGAAGTGCGCCACCCGCGCGGCTCGCGCAGCCTGGCCAGCCACCTCAAGAGCCGGCTGGGCTTGGAGGGCATCAAGGCTGCCTTGCTGTTTGAAGTGCTGGGCAAGGCGGGGATGCAGGATGCCGAGCTGCTGGCCCGCACCATCAAGGCAGCGCCGATCACCGTGGCCGCTACGCGCCCCATCGATGAGGCGATCAGCACTGCCGGTGGCGTGGCCTTTACCGCGCTGTCGCATGACCTGATGTGTCATGCCCGGCCGGGGCTGTTTTGCGCGGGGGAAATGCTGGACTGGGAAGCGCCGACGGGCGGCTATTTGCTGACGGCGGCCTTGTCGAGCGGCGTGCGGGCAGCGCAGGGCGCTGCGCATTTTCTCAAGGGCTGAGGCAGCCAGAGCAGCGCTGCGTCAAGGCTAGGAGTCGCTAGGACGACCCCGCAAACCGAAGGTTTGCGGTTGAGACGAGGCATCAAGCCGCAGACAGTACAGACGTACGACAAGGCTTGAGGCGGCCAGCTAGGCAACGACGTATCAAGGGTTGTGTTAACGGCGCTAAGACGCCGCTGCCAGGCCGTTCTTGAAGTGCAGCATGACGCAGGCGCGTGCAGCGCTGCTGTCGTGTGCGGCCAGCGCCCGCATCAGCGCGCGGTGCTCCTGCAGCGATTCCTCGATGCGGCCGGATTTGAACAGGGAGTTGTGGCGGTTGAGCTTCATCACCTTGCGCAGGTCGGCCACCATCTGGCTGAGCCATTTGTTGTCCAGCATCTCCAGCACGCGCATGTGAAAGCGCTCATTGGCAATAAAAAAGGCATCGCGCTCATCGACAGCGGCTTCCAGCGCCTCATGCAGGCCTTGTAGCTCGGCAATCTGTTCGGCGCTGGCGCAGCGGGCCAGCTCGGCGGAGGCATCGCTCTCGAGCAAGGCCAGCAGGTGGTAGACCTGGAGCAGGTCTTTTTGCGACACCTCAGTCACATAGGCGCCACGGCGCAGCTTCATCGTGACCAGGCCCTCGGTGGCCAGCACCTTCAAGGCCTCGCGCAAAGGCGTGCGGCTGATGCCTATTTCTTCGGCAATCTTCAACTCATCGATCCAGCTGCCAGGCGGGAGTTGGTGCGCAAAAATGCGTTGCCGCAGTAGCTCGGCAACGTCCTGGTACAGCGCGCGCGGCGCAAATGTGGGAAGGCTCATCGGTGGCGCCATTGTACAGAAGGCGACTGAAATTCAAAATTCTGCATTCATAATTATGAATAATGTACACTTGCCTGGCGGCCGTGGGTAGGCCAATATGCACTGTCTATAACGTATCCCGAGCTTGAGACATGACTGATTCCGCGAAGCACAACACTGCATCCGAGTTTCCCAAGGCCGACCGCGCCGCCTGGGACAAGGCCGCCAGCAAATCCGCCCCTGGTGGCGATGTCGGCAGCCTCGATTGGCTGACGCCCGATGGAATCACGGTCAAGCCGCTCTACACTGCTGCCGATACCGCCGACCTGCCTTTTGCTGATACCTTGCCGGGTTTTGCGCCGTACCTGCGCGGCCCGCAGGCCACGATGTACGCAGTGCGGCCCTGGACCATTCGCCAGTACGCCGGCTTTTCGACCGCCGAAGAATCCAATGCCTTCTACCGCAAGGCGCTGGCCGCGGGCGGCCAAGGTGTGTCGGTCGCATTTGACCTGGCCACGCACCGGGGCTATGACAGTGACCACCCGCGCGTGACCGGCGACGTCGGCAAGGCCGGGGTGGCGATCGACTCGGTCGAAGACATGAAGATCCTCTTCAACAGCATTCCGTTGGACAAGGTCTCGGTCTCGATGACGATGAATGGCGCGGTGCTGCCGGTGCTGGCCGGCTATGTGGTAGCTGCCGAAGAGCAGGGCGTGGCGCAGGACCAGCTCTCGGGCACGATCCAGAACGACATTCTCAAAGAGTTCATGGTGCGCAACACCTACATCTACCCGCCCAAGCCGAGCATGCGCATCATCGGCGACATCATCGAGTACACGAGCCAGAACATGCCCAAGTTCAACTCGATCTCGATCAGCGGCTACCACATGCAGGAAGCCGGCGCCAACCAGGCGCTGGAGCTGGCCTTCACCCTGGCCGACGGCAAGGAATATGTGAAAACCGCCATCGCCAAGGGCATGGATGTGGATGCGTTTGCCGGGCGCCTGTCCTTTTTCTGGGCGGTAGGTATGAACTTCTACCTGGAAATCGCCAAGATGCGCGCCGCCCGCCTGCTGTGGTGCCGCATCATGACCGGCTTTGAAGCCAAGAACCCCAAGAGCCTGATGCTGCGCACCCACAGCCAGACCAGCGGCTGGAGCCTGACCGAGCAGGACCCCTACAACAATGTGGTGCGCACCACCATCGAGGCGATGGCCGCCGTGTTTGGTGGCACGCAATCGCTGCACACCAATGCGCTTGACGAAGCGATCGCACTGCCCACCGAGTTCAGTGCCCGCATTGCGCGCAACACCCAGCTCATCATCCAGGAAGAGACCCACATCACCCATGTGATCGACCCCTGGGCCGGCAGCTACATGATGGAAAAGCTGACCCAGGACATGGCGGACGCGGCCTGGAAGATCATCGAAGAGGTCGACGCGATGGGCGGCATGACCCAGGCGGTGGACAGCGGCTGGGCCAAGCTCAAGATCGAGGCGGCGGCTGCCGAGAAGCAGGCCCGCATCGACTCGGGCAAGGAAGTGATTGTCGGGGTCAACAAGTACAAGCTGGCCAAGGAAGAACCGGTTGACATCCTTGAGGTGGACAACGTCAAGGTGCGCGACAGCCAGATTGCGCGCCTGAACCAGATCAAGGCTACGCGCGATGCCGCTGCCGTGGGCAAGGCCCTGCAGGCGCTCAGCGCCGCTGCCGAGTCGGGCGAGGGCAACCTGCTGGACCTGGCCATCCAGGCGGTGCGGCTGCGTGCCACCGTCGGTGAAGTCTCTGACGCGCTGGAGAAGTCCTTTGGCCGCCACCGCGCCGATACGCAAAAGGTGACCGGTGTCTACGCCGCCGCCTATGACTCGGCCGAAGGTTGGGACAAGCTCAAGGACGAGATCGCAGCCTTTGCCGAAGCCCAGGGCCGCCGCCCGCGCGTGATGATTGCCAAGCTCGGCCAGGACGGGCATGACCGGGGCGCCAAGGTGGTGGCGACCGCCTTTGCCGACCTGGGCTATGACGTGGACATGGGCCCACTCTTTCAGACGCCCGAGGAATGCGCCCGTCAGGCGATTGAGAACGATGTGCATGCCGTCGGTGTCTCGACTCTGGCCGCCGGCCACAAGACCCTCGTGCCCGCGATCATCGAAGAGCTCAAGAAGCAGGGCGCGGACGACATCATTGTGTTTGTGGGCGGCGTGATCCCGGCGCAGGATTACGACTACCTCTACAACGCAGGCGTCAAAGGCGTGTACGGCCCGGGCACCCCGATCCCGGCCAGCGCCAAGGATGTGCTCGAGCAGATCAAGAAAGCGGTTGCTGTCTAAATCGGTATGGGCAAGGGCAACCAAGGGCCTTTCTGGCAAGACTATGTGAAGGCTCTTGTCATGATGTTCATCGAGCCTGCCCTTGGCATTCTGTATCTATACATGTTGTACCGGGTGCTCACTTTGCCTGCTTGGGGCCAGGTTGTCGTCGGGCTGGGCGTGTGGGTTGCACTGGGTTATGGTGCCTACTGGCTACACCAAAAGACGAAGAAAGGCTTGGAGAAAGCATGAATCTCTCCTTCGCCCCGGTTGCCGAAAGTGATTTTGAAGCGCTGTTTGCGCTGCGCGTGGTCGCGATGCGCCCGAGCCTGGAGCGGCTGGGCATCTTTAACCTGGACCATGCGCGCAAGCGGTTTCAAGGCCAGTTTGCGCCGCAGTACATGCGGCATATCTGTGTGGACGAGGGCGCAGGCCCGCAGCACGCCGGGCTGCTGACGGTAGTGCCCCATGAAGATGGCCGGCTGAAATTGCAGCACCTCTATCTGCTGCCGGCCTGGCATAACCGCCGCATTGGCGACTGGGCCATGCAGCAGGTGCAAGCCCAAGCGCGGCAGGAGGGCCGGGCGGTGTGGCTGGAGGTGTTGAACCACAGCGACGCGATCCGGTTTTACGAGCGCCATGGCTTTGTGCACACGGGCGGCGATCCGATTGACCTGTTGTACCAGTGGACCCCGGCATAGAGGTAGTGGATATGGTGTTGGCGATACAAATGATGGCGGCAGGCGCCCCTGTGGCAGGGGCGCTGCGGCAGTGTTTTGACAGGGCGGCGGCATGAATACCGATGTTGCCGAGCGCGTTGCCGCCATTACGCAACGGAGCAACCCGGCGCTGCAGCGGCGCGCGATGGCCAAGGCCATCACCTTGCTGGAGTCGACCCGCGCCGACCACCGCGCGCTGGGCGATGCACTGCTGACGGCGCTGTTGCCGCATACTGGCAAGTCTTTTCGCCTGGGCATCAGCGGTGTGCCCGGCGTGGGCAAATCGACCTTTATTGAAACCCTGGGGCTGTATTTGATCGGCAAGGGCTTGCGCGTGGCCGTGCTGGCGATTGACCCGTCGTCGACGGTGTCAGGCGGCTCCATCCTGGGCGACAAGACGCGCATGGAGCAGCTGTCGATGCGTAGCGAAGCTTATATCCGGCCCAGCCCGTCGAGCGGCACGCTGGGCGGCGTGGCCGAGAAGACGCGCGAGGCGGTGCTGGTCTGCGAGGCAGCGGGCTACGACGTGGTGATGGTCGAGACCGTCGGTGTCGGCCAAAGCGAGATAGCGGTGCATGGCATGACCGACATGTTCTGCGTGCTGCAGCTGCCCAATGCCGGCGATGACCTGCAGGCCATCAAAAAAGGCGTGATGGAGCTCGCCGACCTGGTGGTCATCAACAAGGCCGACATCGACCCGAATGCCGCCACCCGTGCGCAGGCACAGATCACCTCCAGCCTGCGCCTGCTGGGCATGCATGGCAGCCATGACCATGCGGCGCGCGGCGCGCTCTGGCAGCCCCGGGTGATACAGATCAGCGCGCTGCTGGGCGATGGCGTTGAGGCGTTCTGGGACGCGGTCAGCAGCTACCGCCAGATGCAGACCCGCAATGGCTGCCTGGCACAGCGGCGCGAGAAGCAGTCGCTCGCCTGGATGTGGGAGCGTATTGACCATGGGCTCAAGCTGGCGTTTCGCAGCCACCCTGCCGTGCGCGATATGCTGCCTGCTGTGCAGCAGCAAGTGGCGTCAGGCCAGTTGGCGGCGTCGACAGCGGCCAGAAACCTGCTGCAGGCGCAAAGCAGTGCGGCGATGATTCACAAAGCGGATTGAGCCGGGCAGCAAGCCCCGATCAAGACAGAGAGACAACCTAGCAAGCTTCAAGGATGGAACATGCAAGATATCTTGGAACAACTGGAGAAAAAGCGTGAACTCGCCCGCCTGGGCGGCGGGCAAAAGCGCATCGATGCGCAGCACAAAAAGGGCAAGCTCACGGCGCGCGAGCGCATCGAGCTGCTGCTTGACGACGGCACCTTCGAAGAGTGGGACATGTTTGTCGAGCACCGCTGCACCGACTTTGGCATGGAAGAGACCAAGATCCCGGGCGACGGCGTGGTCACTGGCTACGGCATGATCAATGGCCGCCTGGTCTTTGTCTTCAGCCAGGATTTCACCGTGTTCGGTGGCGCGCTGTCCGAGACCCATGCCGAGAAGATCTGCAAGGTGATGGACCAGGCGATGAAGGTGGGCGCGCCGGTCATCGGCCTCAACGATTCGGGCGGCGCCCGGATCCAGGAAGGCGTGGCGTCGCTGGGCGGCTACGCCGATGTGTTCCAGAAGAATGTGCTGGCCTCGGGCGTGGTGCCGCAGATCTCGATGATCATGGGCCCTTGCGCCGGTGGCGCGGTCTACTCGCCGGCGATGACCGACTTCATCTTCATGGTCAAGGATTCGAGCTACATGTTCGTCACCGGCCCCGAAGTGGTCAAAACGGTGACCCATGAGCAGGTCACCGCAGAAGAGCTGGGCGGCGCCGTCACCCACACCAGCAAGAGCGGTGTGGCCGACATGGCCTTTGACAACGATGTCGAGGCGCTGATGATGCTGCGCCGCCTCTACAACTACCTGCCGCTCAACAACCGCGAAAAGGCGCCGGTGCGTGCCACTACCGACCCGGTCAGCCGCGCCGATATGTCGCTCGACACCCTGGTGCCCGAGAACCCGAACAAGCCCTATGACATGAAGGAGCTGATCATCAAGACCGTGGATGACGGCGATTTCTTTGAGCTGCAGCCCGAGTACGCGAAGAACATCCTGATCGGCTTTGCCCGCATGGCGGGCCAAACGGTGGGCATTGTGGCCAACCAGCCACTGGTGCTGGCCGGTTGCCTGGATATCAAGAGCTCCATCAAGGCCGCGCGCTTTGTGCGCTTTTGCGATGCTTTCAACATCCCCGTGGTCACCTTTGTCGATGTGCCCGGCTTTATGCCCGGCACCAGCCAGGAGTACGGCGGCATCATCAAGCACGGCGCCAAGCTGCTGTACGCGTACGCGGAGTGCACGGTGCCCAAAATCACCGTCATCACGCGCAAGGCCTATGGCGGTGCCTATGACGTGATGGCTTCCAAGCACCTGCGCGGCGATGTGAACCTGGCCTGGCCGCAGGCGGAAATCGCGGTGATGGGCGCCAAGGGCGCCGTCGAGATCATCTTCCGCGAAGACAAGAACGACCCGGATAAGCTCTCCAAGCGCGAGGCCGAATACAAGACCCGTTTTGCCAACCCCTTTGTCGCAGGCGCCCGGGGCTTTATCGACGATGTGATCCTGCCGCACGAGACGCGCAAGCGCATCTGCCGCAGCCTGGAGATGCTCAAGAACAAGCAGCTTGAGAACCCCTGGCGCAAGCACGGCAATATTCCGCTCTAAGCACTGCAGGCCCGGATGCGTTCCACCCCCGCCAACTCCCGGATGGCCGCAACGCGGCTGGCGCAGCGCTTGCTGGCGCAGCGCCTGCTGTGCGCAGCCATGGTCGGCATGGGTGTGGCTGCGGGCGCGCAAACCCAGCCGGGCATGCCGGCAGCGCCGGGCAGCAGCTGCGTCGCCCGCAGCGGCGCGCCACTGGCCCAGTCCTGGCAATACGTGTTCTCGTACCAGGGTGGCTGTGAAAACGGCCTGGCCCAAGGCGAGGGCCGGGCGCAGTGGCTGCCGCGCAGCGATACGGGCGCGTCGCCGATTGTCTGGCAGGGCCGCTTTGACCGGGGCATTTTCCTCAGCCGACCGGCCGTGCGCGCTGCCAGGCCCTTGGCCGACAGCCAGGTGCTGCTCGATCTGGGCCCTTTGGCCGACAGCGAAGGCAAGGGCGGGCGCCTGTGGGTGCAGGCGGCATTGGACGGCAACACGCCAGCCGATGCCTGCGCGCTGATGGCGCTGCATGTGCTGGTCGATATCCATTCACCGCTGGGCTCCGAGCAGGTGGCGCGGCAATGGCTGCAGGCCGCCTTGCAGCATTGGCAGCGTGCCTGCCCTGCTGCGGCGCAGAGCCTGGTGCGGCTGATGCTCTACCAGGGCTTTGAGCTGGCGGCAGACGCCGATGGCCATTTGCCCGCGCCGGTGGTGCGGGCCACGGCCTCGCTGCAGGGGAGCGAGCTGCTGTTTCAGCAGTACAGCAACAATGCAGCGGCCCAGCAGCAGCACAATGCCGGCCAGCCCGAGCAGCGCCGCGAGTACAGCGCCAATGCCCAGCGTCTGCAGGCGATGGTCCGCCAGTACCAGGCCCGGCGTGTGGTGGACCTGCCGACCTTGGACAAAAACCTGGCGGGCTTGCGCGGACAGGTGGTGCTGGTGGGCGTGCGGCCCGAGCGCATCCTCTCGCGCCGGCTGGCAACGGTGCGCACCGCGCACCGCGAAGGCTGGGACAGCACGGCAGCCGTGGTCGAAGGCCATGAGATCGCCCGCTGGGGCAAGGACAGCCGTCTGCTGGCGGTGAAAGTGCAGGGGCGCTCGACCGATGTGCGCACCCAGGACCAGGTGATGCTGCAATTGCTCGGTAGTGTGCGCTGCAGCGAGATCGATTGCGAAGACTATTTGCTCATGCCCGGCGGGCAATGGGCGCATGACAAGGCGCTGCCGTAAACACGGCAGCATGGTGGACAACCGAGAGATTCAACCAAGAGACGACAACCATGTTCAGCAAAATCCTGATTGCCAATCGCGGCGAGATTGCATGCCGCGTGATCGCTACGGCCCGAACCATGGGCATCCAGACCGTTGCGGTCTACTCCGATGCGGACAAGGAAGCGCGCCATGTGAAGCTGGCCGATGAGGCCGTCCATATCGGTGCGGCCCCCAGCCGCGAGTCCTACCTGCTGGCCGACCGCATCATCGATGCAGCGCGCAAGACCGGCGCGCAGGCCATCCATCCGGGCTACGGCTTCTTGTCCGAGAACGAAGCCTTTGCCAAGCGCTGCGAGGACGAAGGCATTGCCTTTATCGGCCCCAAGGCGCATTCGATTGCTGCGATGGGCGACAAGATCGCCTCCAAGAAGCTCGCGAACGAGGCCAAGGTCAACACCATCCCCGGCTACAACGATGCCATCGAGAACGCGGAAAAAGCCGTTGGCATTGCGCAGGGCATTGGCTACCCGGTGATGATCAAGGCATCGGCGGGCGGCGGCGGCAAGGGCCTGCGCGTGGCCTACAACGACAAGGAGGCGCTGGAGGGCTTTACCGCCTGCCAGAACGAGGCGCGCAACAGCTTTGGCGATGACCGGATCTTTATCGAAAAGTTCGTGCAGGAGCCGCGCCATATCGAGATCCAGATTCTGGGCGACAGCCACGGCAATGTGGTCTACCTCAACGAGCGCGAGTGCTCGATCCAGCGCCGCCACCAGAAGGTGATCGAAGAGGCGCCATCGCCCTTCATCAGCGATGCCACCCGCAAGGCGATGGGCGAGCAGGCCGTGGCCCTCGCCAAGGCCGTCAATTACCAGAGCGCCGGCACGGTGGAGTTTGTCGTCGGCAAGGACCAGGACTTCTACTTTCTGGAAATGAACACCCGCCTGCAGGTCGAGCACCCGGTGACCGAGTGCATCACCGGCCTCGATCTGGTCGAGCAGATGATCCGTGTGGCCGCGGGCGAGCAGCTCTCATTCAGCCAGGCCGATGTCAAGCGCGATGGCTGGGCGATCGAATGCCGCATCAATGCCGAAGACCCGTTCCGCAACTTCCTGCCATCGACCGGCCGTCTGGTGCGCTTTGAGCCGCCCAAGCAGACCATGTGGCAGGCCGATACCGCCCATTTGCAAGGCGTGCGTGTGGACACCGGCGTGTACGAGGGCGGCGAGATCCCCATGTACTATGACTCGATGATTGCCAAGCTGATCGTGCATGGCAAGGACCGCAACGAGGCGATTGCCAAGATGCGCGAGGCGCTCAACGGCTTTGCGATCCGGGGCATCAGCTCGAACATTCCTTTCCAGGCGGCGCTGCTGGCCCATCCCCAATTTGTCTCGGGCCAGTTCAACACCGGCTTTATTGCCGAGCACTATGGCCAGGGCTTCCATGCCGAAGATGTGCCGCACGAGGACACCGATTTTCTGGTGGCGCTGGCGATGTTCCGCAACCGCCGCTACCGCGCGCGCGCATCCACCATCAGCGGCCAGATGCTGGGCCACCAGGTGCGCGTGGGCCACAGCTATACGGCGGTGGTGCTGGGTGCCGAAGGCGAGCACAGCTTTGTCTCGGCGGAGGTGACCGATTTTGACGACGAGGCCCGCGTCTGCAAGGTCAGCATTGGCGACAAGACCTACCAGTTCAGCAGTGAAGCGGTGCTGCGCGATGTCGTCACCCACGGCACTTGCAACGGCCAGCCCTTCACCGCACAGATCGAGCGCGGCACGGCCAAGAACCCGCTGGCCTTGCGGGTGATCCACAATGGCACGCAGCGTGACATCCTGGTGCTGTCGCAGCGCGGCGCCGAGCTCTACCAGCTGATGCCCTACAAGGCACCGCCTGATCTGTCCAAGTTCCTGCTCTCGCCGATGCCCGGCCTGCTGGTCGATGTGGCGGTGCAGCCCGGTCAGAAAGTGCAGGCGGGCGAGAAGCTGGCGGTCATCGAAGCGATGAAGATGGAAAACATCCTGTTTGCCACGCAAGACGGTGTGGTGAGCAAGGTGAGCGCCGCGAAGGGTAATTCGCTTGCGGTGGACGATATCATTCTGGAATTTGAATGATCTGAGTGCTTGGCCACGACGCAGACCCGCTGCCCCGCAGCGGGTTTTTTTGTGATGGCTTGGGTGCGACTAGAGGAATGGGAATGCAACGAGGTTTATTGGTGGCGGCCGCCCTGGTGCTGCTGGGACTGGGCATCGTGCCCTTGGCGGCTGGGCACTTGCACCTGGGGGTGCTGGTGCCTGTGGGGCTGGGCCTGGCGGGTGGCTATGTGGCCTGGCGCTGGTCGGCGGTGCGCGCCTGGCGTGCTGCTGCGCCCTGGCGCCGCGCGCTGTGGCATGCGGCCTGGTGGGGCTTGGCCTTGTGGGTGGTCAGCGTGGGCTGGCTCTGGCATGGGATTGCGGGGCTGGGGCAGACGCCAGCGACAACGCCACCGGTGGCCGCCATTGTGGTGCTGGGCAGCGGCACGCAGGACGGCAAGCCGCGCCCGGCGCTGGCCATGCGGCTCGATACCGCTGCGCAGCTTGCCAAATTGCAGCCGCAGGCGGTGCTGGCGGTCACCGGTGGGGTGGACTTTGGGCAGGACGAGAGCGAGGGCGCCATCATGGCGCGTTACCTGGCGCAAGTCCATGGGCTCGATCCTGCCACGATGGTGGTGGAAGAGCGCAGCACCAGCACCGTGCTGAACCTGGAATGGACCGGACCCATGCTGCAGCAGCGCGGTGTGGACCTGGCCCAGCCCATTGCCATTGTCAGCAGTGATTTTCACCTCTGGCGTGCGCTGCATATCGCCCGCAGCCAGGGCTTTAAGCAGCCCATTGGCGTGGCAGCCCCCACACCGCTGCTGACCCGTTTCAACGTCTGGCTGCGCGAGTATTTTGCTGTCGCCAGCAGCTGGGCTTTGGGCGAGTGGTAGCGGGTTTGAACGCCCCGGTCAGGTGCTGGCGCGCCGCACCAGGTGGTAGCCCAGATCCAGCCGGTTCTGCGCCACCGGCTGGCCTTGCACCAGCTGCAGCAGCATCGTGGCCGCCTGGGCACCGATGGCGCTGCGGGGCGTGTGGATGGTGGTGAGCGGCGGCACCATTTGCGCGCTGCCTGGCAGGTCGTTGAAGCCGGCAATGGCGATTTGCGTTGGCACGGCCAGCCCCAGGCGGTTGGCGGCCAGCAGTGCGCCCTGGGCCAGGTCATCGTTGCAGAAAAATACCGCATCCACGCCACCACCGAGCTGGAGCACCTGATCGAGCAACTGCGCGCCCAGGGCCAGCGATGAGCGCTCGGGGCTCAGAATCTCCAGGCCCGGCTCTGCCAGGCCCGCCCGCTGCAAGGCCTGGCGGTAGCCCTGCAGGCGCTGCATGACGCGGGCATCGAGCTGGGCGCCGCAAAAGGCGACGCGGCGGTAGCCCTGGGCCAGCAGGTGTTCCGTCATCGCCGCCCCGGCATCGACCTGCGAAAACCCCACGCTATGCAGCGCAGTGGTAGCGCTGGCAGGGGGGAGCTCCATCAAATGCACGCAGGCCGTGGCACTGGCGGCCAGCAGCTGGGCGCTGCCGGCGCTGCGCTCATAACCGGTCAGCATCAGGCCCGCTGGCCGCATCGGCAGGTAGGCGCGCAGCAGCTGCTCTTCTTCGGCCGCGCTGTAGTGCGACACGCCAATGAGCAGGTGGTAGCCGGCGGCAAACAGCACCTTGTGGGCCGCTTCGATCAGATCGACAAACAAGGTGTTGGTCAGCAGCGGCACGATGACAAGCACCTGGTTGCTTTTCTGCGAGGCCAGCGCGCGCGCAGCCGGGTCGGGCACGTAGCCCAGGCGCATCGCCGTCTCGCGCACCTTGTCGGCCAGTGCTGGCGCCACCCGGCGCTCACCGCGCAGCGCGCGGGATACCGTCATGGGGCTGACGCCTGCGGCATCGGCCACATCCTGCAAGGTGACACGCCCGCTGGCACGCGAGCGGCGGCTGTTGGGCTCGGCAGTCGGCGCGGGCAGAAGCGGGGAAGGGGGCAGGGGCAAGCGCATCTCCGGTCGGCTTAGCAAGCAATATCCAGTATGATAGCGCTATCCCACATTAAATGGGGAAGGAAGGCAATGCCCGCAGACGTCGCAAGATCAAGACCGATGGTTTGAAACGGTTTACGCAAACGACGTGGTCCAAAGGCAGTGCTTGTTTTTTTACCTGTATTGGATAGCGCTAACCCAATGACCAAGTCCTCTGTTGAATCTCCGCATCGGCGTCCCGTAGCTCTGGTGGTGATGGGGGTGTCGGGGTGTGGCAAATCCAGCGCCGGTGAAGCCATTGCGCTGCACCTGGGTTGGCACCTGGTTGAAGGCGACAGCTACCATGCCGCTGAAAGCGTGGCCAAGATGCAGGCGGGCATTGCGCTGACCGATGCCGACCGCGCCGGTTGGCTGCAGCGCCTGGCGCAGTTGCTGGCTGAGGCGGACGATGGCCAAGGGGTGGTGCTGACCTGCTCGGCGCTCAAGCGCCAGTACCGTGAGCTCCTGCGTGCCTCCCAAAGTCGGCTCGGCTTTGTGTTTCTGGATCTCAGCTACGACACAGCCTTGGCGCGGGTGCAGCAGCGCGCGGGGCATTTTTTCTCGCCCGAGCTGGTGGCCAACCAGTTTGCCACCTTGGAAGACCCGCGCGATGAGGCGCAGGTGCTGACCGTGGATGCCGATACCCCGCTGGACCGCATTGCCCGTCAAGTGCAGCAGTGGCTGGATGCTCAGCAGCCTTAAGAGCCTACAAAGCCTAGTGCCAGCGCTGTATGCGGCTGCTGTGCTATAAAAATTACATAAATAAAGGGGGCAGCCTTGTCTGCGTGCCCCTGTGATGCAAAGGATTCCCCATGATGCAGATCCACCCGGTTCTTCAAGCTGTCACTGACCGCATCCGTGCCAAGAGCGCTGCCACGCGCAGCGACTATCTGGCCCAGGTTGACGCCATGGCCCAGCGCCCGCCGCAGATGCGCTCGATGGGCTGCGCCAATGTCGCGCATGCCGTGGCCGGTGTACCGGTCAACGACAAGCTGCGCATTGTCGAGGTCAAGGGCCCGAACGTGGGCATTGTCACGGCCTACAACGATGTGCTCTCGGCCCATGCGCCGCTGCAGCGCTACCCCGATATCCTGAAGGACGAGGCGCGCAAGCATGGCGCCACCGCGCAGGTGGCAGGTGGTGTGCCCGCCATGTGCGATGGCGTGACCCAGGGCATGCCGGGCATGGAACTGAGCCTGTTCAGCCGCGATGCGATTGCGATGGGCACCGCCGTGGCGCTGACCCATGACACCTTTGATGCGGCGCTGATGCTGGGCGTCTGCGACAAGATCGTGCCGGGCCTCTTGATTGGCGCGCTGCATTTTGGCCATCTGCCGATGGTGTTTGTGCCTGCAGGGCCCATGACCTCGGGCCTGTCCAACAACGACAAGGCCAAGGTGCGCGAGCTGGCCGCGCAAGGCCTGGTGGGACGCGAGAAGCTGCTCGAAGCCGAGATGGCCGCCTACCATGACGCGGGCACCTGCACCTTCTACGGCACCGCCAACAGCAACCAGATGCTGCTCGAAGCGATGGGCCTGCATGTGCCGGGCAATGCCTTTATCAACCCGGGTGATGGCGCGCGTGAGCTGCTCACCCGCGAGGCCATGCGTACCGTGCTGGGCATCACCGCTGGCAAGCGCTTTGCGCCCATTGGCCGCGTGGTTGACGAGCGCTGCATTGTCAATGCCATGGTGGCACTGCTGGCAACGGGCGGCTCGACCAACCATTTGATCCACTGGGTGGCGGTGGCGCGTGCTGCCGGCATCGTCATCGACTGGAATGATTTTGAGCAGCTGTCCTCGGTCGTGCCCTTGCTGGCACGCGTCTACCCCAATGGGGCGGCAGACGTGAACCAGTTCCAGGCAGCGGGCGGCCCGGGCTATGTGATTGGCCAGTTGCTGGCGGCCGGCCTGATGCACGGCGACGTGCTCACGGTGCGCCCCGAGGGCCTGGCGGCTTACGCGACTGTCCCGCGCGTCGAAGCGGGCCAACTGGTCTGGCAGGCGGCCACCGAATCCGGTGACGACAGCGTGCTGCGCCCGGTGAGCGCCCCTTTCAGTGCTACCGGTGGCCTCAAGCTGCTGACCGGCAACCTGGGCCGCAGCGTGATCAAGGTCAGCGCCGTGCCGCTCGACCGCCATGTGCTGCGCGCGCCGGCCTGGGTGTTTGACTCGCAGGATGCGCTGCAGGAGGCCTTCAAATCGGGCGCGCTGGAGCAGGCCTGCCAGACCAATGGGCACAACGGCGTCGTCTGCGTGGTGCGCTGGCAGGGCCCGCAGGCCAACGGCATGCCCGAGCTGCACAAGCTCACGCCGCCCTTGGCCGTGCTGCAAGGCAAGGGCTACCAGGTGGCGCTGGTGACCGACGGCCGCATGAGCGGTGCCTCGGGCAAGGTGCCCGCTGCCATCCATGTGTCACCTGAAGCACTGGCAGGCGGCCCCTTGGCCAAAATTGAGAGCGGCGATATGGTGCTGCTGGATGCTGAAACCGGTATCATGCAGGCCGAAGTGGATGCCGCCATCTGGGAGGCACGCCCACTGGCCACGATACCGGCCGAGCAGCTGCGCGCCAATGGCCGCGGACTGGGCCGAGAACTGTTTGCCGGATTCCGGCGCAATGCGCTGAGCGCAGAAGAAGGAGCCTGCACATGGCTGAGCAACTGACTGCTTTATCGATCATGCAAGACGCACCGGTGATCCCGGTGATCGTGCTGCGCGACGTCAACCACGCTGTGTCCATGGCCAAGGCCCTGGTTGCTGGCGGCATCCGGGTGCTCGAGGTGACCTTGCGCACGCCACAAGGCCTGGCCGCGATCGAGGCGATTGCCAAGTCTGTGCCTGAGGCGATTGTGGGCGCGGGCACCGTGCGCAATGCTGCCGATGCGCGTGCTGCAGCTGCGGCGGGGGCCCGCTTTGCGGTCAGCCCCGGCTACACCACGAGTGTGGGTGACGCCTGCCGCGACGCGCGCCTGGCGCTGCTGCCCGGCGTGGCCACCAGCAGCGAAATCATGCAGGCCCAGCAAGACGGCTTCAATGAGCTGAAGTTCTTCCCCGCGCTGCAGGCGGGCGGCATCAACATGCTCAAGGCCTGGCAAGGCCCCTTTGCCGAAGTGCGCTTTTGCCCCACCGGGGGTATCACGACGGCGAATGCGGCGGAGTTTCTGGCGCTGAAGAATGTCGTCTGCGTGGGCGGATCCTGGCTGGTGCCCACCGACACCTTGGAGCGCGGTGACTGGGAGCACATCACCTTGCTGGCCCGTGAGGCTGCCGCCTTGCCACGCAAGGCCTGATACCACAGCCATCAGAGCAATTCCGGGCGGCCATCCAAGCCGCCAAGTGGCTGCGTTCCATACCCCATCCCCACAAGCGGGATGAACATTGATCCATAGGCCATGCCGCTGCGCTGCACCCGGGCGCTAGCGCACCGCCCGGCATGGCGTTTCTGCCCCGTGGCCGGGCCACAGACCTTGCGTGTACATGCCAGCAGGCGTGCAGTGCAGGCCTGCATGGTGTCCGCTAAAAGCAGGGAATTGGGCAGAGGAGCAGGGCGGTGCCCCGGGGGCGCACCTTTAGTCCTTGGACTGCGCCTGCTCAGCATGCGGCTGGTTGGCTGCGTCTTCCGTCCAGGCCTTGTAGCGGCCCGAGTGCGGCTGGAACTGCTGTCCGGGAAACAGCGTCCGCTCGATGTCGCGCAGCACCGTCATCCCCACGCCATTGAGCTTGAGCAAGCGCTCGGGATATGCTTCGACGACCTGATCCACCGTGGTGATCGCATGTCGCCCCAAGCTGTTGAGGGTTCTGCGAGAGAGCCTTTTGTTCAGAAGCAGTTCAGTAGCCATGGGATCATCAATCTATAAACAAAGCGGCAACGTCCATCGTTGGACTGAAGACTGAGGCCAAGCACCACCAATTCAGCGGGAGTTGCTATGCCCGAGCCCTCGGCAATGAGGACAGGAGTGGATACAAATCATGCTAAATCGCATTTTGTTATTCATTGATTCTATCAGCTTATAGCTAATTTGTAACTCAATGATGGGTGATTTCCGCTGATCCGAGATTGATTTATGCCGAATTAATGTAATTAAATGTATTTGATTGGTTATACTGAGGCCGCCCGGCAAGGGAATCAGCGGCATTTCTTCCGGCCTCTATTCTCCACCCAAAAAAAGAATCTCCAGAGCAACTATCTTTTTACCAGGCTGAGGGTAATCGATGGATCTGTCGCTTGCGCGCCAGAAAAATTCCAGCGATGGCCTGGGGTTGCCGTGGCAACATGGCGCTGCCAAGTTGAGTTATTACGCAGGTCTATCGTGCGATGTAATTCATAAAAACGGTTAAAGTAAGAATTAACTGACAGTATCTATACCAATACCTGCCCACCGCGCCATCCAAGCCTTCCCCATCTCTGGTTATGCCCGTCCGTAAAGCTTCGTCGTTGACGATCACCCTGATTTTGCCCTTTGTGATGCTGATTGCATTGCTGACCGGGGTGCTCGGCGTGCTGTGGTACTGGACGGGCAGCAAGACGGTATCGATGCTGTCGCAGCAGCTGATGGTGGAGATGGCCGAGCGCATCAGCCAGGCGGTGGACCGGCACATCTTCAGCTCGGGCTCCATCATCGAGGCAAGCTTTCCAGCGGGCCTGCAGGCCCCCGACAGGATTGAGAACGACATGGCGGCGCTGCGCACCCGCCTGTGGGCCGCCACGTCACTCACTCAGCACCAGGGCGACTATGTCTATTACGGCAATCGCCATGGGCAGGGCATAGGCCTGCTGCGCAGCAATGACACCCAGGCAGAGCTGCGCATCAAGTTGCATGCGCAGGAGGTGCGCAGCCGCTACCTGTTGCCAGGGATCCAGGCCGAGCCCATCTTCTTGTCAAAAGAATCCAATTTGTTCGATCCGCGCACGCGTCCCTGGTACCGGCTCGCGCAGGGCGTCGTCGGCCATATCTGGACGCCGGTCTATATCGATTTCAATGCCAAGGACCTGGTGATGACGCGGGCGCGCAGGGTGTTCGGCCCTGACGGCCAGCCCAGCGGTGTGGTTGCCACCGATGTCTCTTTGAGCGAGCTGCGGCTTTTCGTCGACGGCCTGCATTTGTCCGAGGGCGCGCAGGCTTTCATCATGGAGCCCAATGGGGACCTGATTGCCGGCACGCGCATGGACAATATCCGCGAGAACGGCGAGCAGCCGCCCAGCCGGGTCAACGCCGCCAGCGCCGGCAATCCCTTGCTCAAAGTGGTGTACCGGCAGCTGGTGCATGAGTTCTCGCAGTCCAATGAGGTGGCGCGCACGGCGCTGATCTTTGATGCCAAGGACCATGCGATCGAGGTAGCCTACCGCCACGTGACCGATGAGGCGGGCCTCAACTGGCTCGCTGTGGTCGCTGTGCCGCACCAGCAGATGCTGGCAGGCATCCGCGCCCATGTGGTGCTGGTGGTGGCCTTGGGCCTGCTGGCCCTGGGTATTGCATTGGCGCTGGGTTTGCGCATTTTTGGCGGCTTGGCCAAGGACATGCGCTCACTCACCTATGCGGTGCGCCGCGTCGGGCAGGGCGAGATCGATGTGCCCATTGGTGTGGAGCGCAATGATGAGATTGGTGAACTGGCCAGCAATGTCCACCATATGCGGCATCGCTTGTTCACCGATGCGCTGACCGGCGCTGCCAATCGCAGCGCGCTGAACCATATTCTGGAGACCCTGACCCGGCCGAACGCGCCCAAGCAGGCGGTGTTTGCCATTCTCTTTATCGACCTCAACCAGTTCAAGCCGCTCAATGACCGTTGGGGGCATGAAAACGGCGATTTGGCCCTGATCGAGGTAGTGCAGCGCCTCAAGGAAGTGCTGCGCAGCAACGACGTACTGATTCGCCTGGGAGGGGATGAGTTTGTGGCTGTGCTGCAGGGCATCCACAGCGACGAGCAGATCCAGGTGGTGAAAACCAAGATCCTGGAGGTTCTCGCCCCTGCGCTGCAGACGCTCAAGGGCTTGCCTGAGGGCGAGGTGGTTCATCTGGGTGCTTCCATCGGGCAGGCCATCTATCCGATCGATGGTGCCGACCCACAAAGCCTGCTCAAGCACGCCGATCTGGACATGTACAAAAACAAGCAGCACAACGGCCATAGCCGCTGACCAGCGCCGATGGCCCTTGGTGGCTGGAATGCAAAAAGCCAGGTATGGGCCTGGCTTTGGCTGAGGTGGGGCGTGATTGAAAGACGCGCCCCGGGCTGGCCTTAGCGTAGACCGCCGCCAGAGCCGCTTTCATCGCGTTGGATGAGCTCAATTTTATAGCCATCAGGATCGGTCACAAAAGCGATCACCGTGGTGCCGCCCTTCACAGGGCCGGCTTCGCGGGTGACGTTGCCGCCATTGGCCTTGATCTTCTCGCAAGCGGCATAGGCATCGGGCACGCCTAGCGCAATATGGCCATAGGCCGTGCCCAGGTCATAGCTCTCGGTGCCCCAGTTGTAGGTCAGCTCGATCTCGGCCTGGCCAGGGTTGCCGCCTTCGTAGCCGACAAAGGCGAGCGAATACTTGTACTCGGGGTTTTCCGAGGTGCGCAGCAGGCGCATGCCCAGCACCTGGGTGTAGAAATCGATGGAGCGCTGGAGATTGCCAACGCGCAGCATGGTGTGCAAAAGACGCATGGGGTTTTCTTTCTTGTAAAGGCAGCAGCAGCACAGGGCTGCCGCAAGGAAGAAGGCTGACCTTCAGGGGCCAGCCAGAGCCATCCGAGTGTAGCGCCGCACAGTGGCAGGCTGCAGCCCACAAAGCACAACCCCTGCACGGGGCAGGGGTTGCAAGTAGAAGCGAAGTGGCGAGAATTACTCGACCTTGGCCTTTTCACGCAGCTCTTGCTGGTACTTCTGGATTTGTTGCTGGCGCAGTTGCTGCTCGATCTGGGGCTTGACTTCCTCGAACTTGGGCAGTTGCGCTTCGCGCACATCGTCCACACGGATGATGTGGTAGCCGAACTGGGTCTTGACCGGGGTATCGGTCATCTGGCCCTTCTTCAGCTTGGTCATCGCTTCGGAGAACTCAGGGACGTAGTTGGCGGCATTGCCCCAGTCCAGATCACCACCGCGCTGGCCCGATCCAGGATCCTTGGACTCCTTCTTGGCCAGGTCTTCGAACTTGGCACCCTTCTTGATTTGGGCGATCAGGGCCTTGGCCTTGTCTTCGCTGTCCACCAGGATGTGGAAGGCGTGGTATTCCTTGCCTTGGTTGGTCGCAACAAACTTGTCGTACTCGGCCTTGGCAGCGGCGTCAGAGATAGGATGCGCCTTTTCGTAGGCAGCAAACAGCTCCTGGGTCAGGATGCCTTGGCGCGCCAGCTCGACCTGGCCCTTGAAGGACTCGGTCGCGTCCAGGCCTTGGGCCTTGGCAGCCTGGGCATAGATTTCGCGCTCAATGATGGCTTCCTTGATCTGGCCTTCTTGCTCGGCGCTCACCGGGCGACCGCTGCGCTCCATTTGTTCCTTGAAGGTCTGCAGCAGGGACGAGGGCACTGGCTTGCCATTGACGATGCCAATGTTTTGGGCCACTGCAGGCAGCGCGGCTGAACCAAGCAGGGCAGCTGCAACCAGACCGGACAAGAGCTGTTTTTTCATGCGAAATCCAAATTGTTTATCTATGAAGGAAATATACACCAGTGATTTCATTGTTTTGGTGTATGCAGGACTTCAATGGCAAGGGCATGTAAACCCGCGTCAATGAATGCTTGGAGCGCATCATACACAAGCCGATGCTGGGCAATGCGTGATGTGCCAGTAAATAAGGGTGAAGCGATGCGCAGCCGGAAATGGGTGCCAAATCCGCTGCCATTGGCACCCACATGGCCGGCATGCAGACCGCTTTCATCGATCACTTCCAACTGGGTGGGCGAGAGTTTGTCGCGCAGCACCGCTTCAATGGCGGTGGCAGTAATGTCCTGGGCTTGCATAAAAAAGGAGTGAATGCGGGCGGGCTGGGAGCCTTGGCGAAGCGCTGCTAGCGGCACCTCAGGCTCAGCGCCTGCTCAGGGTTGGTCTTCCGGGTTGTGCTGGATGTGGCGGCTGAGGTACATGGCCTGGCCCAGCACAAAGACCAGCATCAGGCCCAGGCCGCCGAACATCTTGAAGGTGACCCAGGTATCGAGGTCAAACTGGTAGGCGACCCAGATGTTGACAATGCCCATAAGGGTAAAAAAGATGGCCCAGCTGTAATTGACCGTGTTCCAGACGGGCTGGGGCAGCTGCACCTGCGCCGACATCAGCTTTTGCATCAGGTTCTTGTTGAAGAACCACTGGCCCCCCAGCAGCACGGCCGCCATCACCCAGTAAAGCACGGTGGGCTTCCACTTGATGAAAGACTCGTCGTGAAAAAGCAGGGTGGCGCCGCCAAACACCACGATCACGCCCAGGCTGATCCACTGCATGGGTTCTACCTTGCCGACCTTGAAGCGCAGGTAGGCGATTTGCGCAATGGTCGCCACGATGGCCACCCCGGTGGCCACAAACACCCCCCAGACCTTGAACGCTGCGAAAAACAGCAGGATGGGGAAAAAATCAATCAAAAATTTCATATCAGGCGATGCGGGCTGTGCACGGCATGGCTCAAAAGCCGGAGCGCAGTGCGGACAAGAGAGCAGGGCTTTGGGTGCTTGTGTTTGGTTGAAGGGCGCGTCTGCAGGCAAGCGTCCAATGATACGCGAGCTATTTTGCTGCCAGCTTAAGCCGGGCTGAAGTGCTCGCCTCGGCTTGCCGGGGTGTCAGAGCGCTGGCGGCAGCCAAAGTTCCGTGCCGCGCCTGCCACCGGCCTGTCATGGCAGGGGCAAGCCAGGCTTAGAACAGGTTCTTAGTCCTGCTTTTCAAAGTCCAGCGCAGCCGAGTTCATGCAGTAGCGCAGGCCGGTGGGCTGGGGGCCGTCCGGGAACACATGGCCCAGGTGGGCGCCGCACTGGGCGCAGACCGTCTCCACCCGCACCATACCATGGCTGCGGTCCACGTTCTCCTGGATCGCTCCGGGGATGGCTTCGGAGAAGCTGGGCCAGCCGCAGCCCGCGTCAAACTTGGTGTCGCTGTCAAACAGCTTGGCGCCGCAGCAGATGCAGTGGTAGCTGCCATCGGCCCAGTGGGCCTCGTACTTGCCGGTAAAAGGGCGTTCGGTGGCGGCGTGGCGGGTGACCTGGTAGGCCACCGATTCGGCTTGCTTGGATGCGAGTTCGGCCTGCCATTGGGCATCCGATTTTTGGACGGGAAAGCTCATGATGAACAGCTGATTTCAATATGTTGCGCCCAGTCGGGCGGGAGGGCGGCCAGGTCTTCGCAGCCGGGATGGTCTGCATATGGTGTCGCCAGCACGGTTTGCAAGCGGGTAAACGGGGTCCAGTCGCCCCGCTGGGCAGCAGTGATGGCTTGCTGGCCCAGGTGGTTGCGCAGCACATAGCGCGGGTTGGCGGCGAACATGCGCGCAGCGGTGGCTGCTGCATCGCCGGGCTGCAGCAGCGCCTGGTACTGCTCGCGCCAGGTCTCAAAGGCTGCATCGCCATTGAACCATGGGGCCAGCGCCGGCAGGCTGTCATCGGCCACTGCTTGCGACAGCGCGCGCCAGAACAGGCTGTAATCGGTGCGGTGCTGCTGCATCAGGGCGAGCAAGGGGTTGACCACAGCGGCCACCGCTTCGGGCGCGGTGCTGCGGGCGGGATCGAGGCCCAGCTTGGCGCCCAGTGCGCGCTGCATCGCAGGCTCCAGCGCGGTCTTGTAGCGCTCCAGCGCCGCCAGCGTGGTCGCTTCGTCCTCAATCAAGGGCAGCAGCGCCTGGCCCAGGCAAAACAGGTTCCAGTAGGCCACCTGCGGCTGGCGGGCAAAGGCGTAGCGGCCACCGGTATCGCTGTGGTTGCAGATATGGTTGGCGTCGTAGTGGTCGAGAAACTGGAAGGGGCCGTAGTCGATGGTCAGGCCCAGAATGCTCATGTTGTCGGTGTTCATCACGCCATGGCAAAAGCCATGGGCCTGCCACAGCGCCATCATGCGCGCAGTGCGCTCGGCCACCTCGGCCAGCAGCGCGGCATAACGCTCGGTGCTGCCGCTGGCGTGCTGGGCAACACCTGGCATGTAGCGCTCGGCGACATAGTCCGCGAGCTTGCGCAGGCTGTCCTGGTCATCGCGGGCCGCGAAATGCTCAAAATGGCCAAAGCGCACAAAGCTGGGCGCCACGCGGGCGACGACGGCAGCGGTCTCCACCGTCTCGCGGTAGATGGGCTGGGGCGAGGTGACGAGCGACAGCGCACGCGTGGTGGGCACGCCCAGGCCGTGCATGGCCTCGCTGCACAGGTATTCGCGGATGGACGAGCGCAGCACTGCGCGCCCATCGCCCATGCGGGAATAGGGCGTCTTGCCCGCGCCTTTGAGCTGCAGCTCCAGGCCCTCGGGGGCGCTCGCCGAGCGGATCTCGCCGAGCAAAATGGCCCGGCCGTCGCCCAACTGGCCAGCCCAGTGGCCAAACTGGTGGCCGCTGTAGACGCTGGCCAGGGCGTCCATGCCCGGCAGCAGCGCATTGCCGCCCAGCACCTGGGTGGCCTCGCTGCTGGCCAGCCATTCGGGGCGCAGCCCCATGTCCTGGGCCAGCGCGTCATTGCGCGCCGGCATCGCCAGCTGCGGCATGGGGGTGGGTTGCAGGCGGGTGTAGAAGACCGGCGGCAGGCTGGCAAAACCGTTGTGCCACTGGGCACGGGGCTGCAGTGCAGACACTGCTGTGCTCGGGGTGGATGCGGTGACCGCGGCAGCCGCCGGGCGCGTAGACATGCTTGAATCCATGCAGCCATTGTCTGCCTTGCGGCTTTCCCTGCGTGGCCCTGTGTCTATATAGCAAGCCTGGCCCCTGCAGGGCGCAGCGCTGCGGCGGCGCAACATTATTTGACCCTGCCCAGGGCGCAAAACCGCAGCAGCAGGCGCTTTTGTCCCTGGTGGGCCAGGAGGGCCGGTTATTATGTCGGCCTGAGTTCTACCGCTTGCTTCATCAGAAGAGATCCCTGGGACCTCAGGCACCTGCCGGCCATGCCGGGCCAGCTCCACCTTGCGTGGCCCGGCCCGCTTGCGACAACGCCAGGCAGGTGATCGCCGCCCATCCAAGAGAAAACGAGCACTGTGCGCCTCAATTCCATCAAGCTTGCTGGCTTCAAATCGTTTGCGGAGCCCACCAATTTCATGCTGCCAGGGCAACTGGTGGGCGTGGTCGGCCCCAATGGCTGCGGCAAGTCCAACATCATGGATGCGGTGCGCTGGGTGCTGGGCGAGTCCAAGGCGAGCGAGCTGCGCGGCGAGTCCATGCAGGATGTGATCTTCAATGGCACCACGCACCGCAAGCCGGCCAGCCGCTCCAGCGTGGAGCTGGTGTTTGACAACAGCGACCACCGCGCCGGCGGCCAGTGGAGCCAGTACACCGAAATTGCGGTCAAACGCGTGCTCACGCGCGACGGCAGCAGCAGCTACTTCATCAACAACATGCCGGTGCGCCGGCGCGATGTGCAGGACGTGTTTCTGGGCACGGGCCTGGGCCCGCGCGCCTACGCCATCATCGGCCAGGGCACCATCAGCCGCATCATCGAGTCGCGCCCCGAAGAGCTGCGCCTGTTTCTGGAAGAGGCCGCTGGCGTCTCCAAGTACAAGGAGCGCCGCCGCGAGACCGAGAACCGCCTCAACGACACACGCGAGAACCTGACCCGGGTCGAGGACATCCTGCGCGAGCTCAACGCCAACCTCGACAAGCTGGAGAAGCAGGCCGAGGTGGCGGCCAAGTACAACGCGCTCAATGCCAGCGCCACCTTGAAGCAGCACCAGCTGTGGTTCCTGAAACGCAGTGATGCCGAGCAGGAGCAGGAGAAGGTGCGCATCGATGGCCTCAAGGCCGTTAATGACCTGGAGTCGCGCCTGGCCGATCTGCGCCATGTCGAGGCGGACCTCGAGACCATTCGCCAGTCGCACTATGCCGCGGGCGACATCGTCAACCAGGCGCAGGGCAAGCTCTACGAGGCCACGGCCGAAGTGGGCCGGCTCGAAGCGGAGATCCGCTATGTGGTCGAAGGCCGCCAGCGCGTGGAAAACCGACTGGTGCAACTGGCCGAGCAGATTGCGCAGTGGACCGTTCGCAAGGACGAATCCGAGGCCGAGCTGGAGAACCTGGCCGGCCAGGGCATGGATGCCGAAGAGCGCGCCGAGATGCTGGCCGCCCAGCTCGAAGAGCAAAACCTGCAGCTGCCCGATATGGAAGAGGCGCTGCGCCTGGCCCAGCAGCGCGCCAATGAGCAGCGCAGCTCCGTCACCCAGGTGCAGCAGCAGATCCAGGTGCTGGCCGCAGAGCAGCGCAGCCTGAACGAACAAAGCCGAGGCCTGGAAGTGCGCAGCGAGCGATTGCGCAGCGACCGCAATGCGATGGCCGCGCCCGACGAGACCCGCCTGGCCAACCTGCAGCAGCAAAACGAGGAAGCAGCCGAGGCCGCCGAGATTGCCGAAGGGCGCCTGCTGGAGCTGCAAGACAGCGTCCCCCAGCTCGATGAGGCGCGGCGCAGCAAGCAGCAGCAGGTCAACCAGGAAGGCGCCAAGCAGGCCGATCTGTCGGCGCGGCTCGAGGCCCTCAAGGCCTTGCAGGAAAAGGTCAAGACCGACGGCAAGCTGCAGCCCTGGCTGGCCAAGCATGGGCTCGATGGCCTCCAAGGCCTGTGGAGCCGCATCCAGGTCGAGCCCGGCTGGGAAAACGCCCTCGAAGCGGCATTGCGCGAGCGCCTGGCTGCGCTGGAAGTCAGCCGCCTCGATATGGTGCGCGGTTTTTTGGGCGCAGGTGCCCAGGATGCGCCCCCCGCCCGCCTGGCTTTCTACAGCGTGCCCCAAGCTCCGGCCGCAGCTCCTGCTGGCAAACTCGCGCAGCTGTCCGACTTGCTGCGCGTCCATGATGCCGGCCTGCGCGCCGTGCTGGTCGATTGGCTGAGCGGCTGCTACACCTGCCCGAGCCTGGACGAGGCGCTGGCCCAGCGCAGCCGCCTGCAGGCGGGTGAAACCATTTTTGTGCCGACCGGCCATTCGGTCAGCCTGCACAGCGTGAGCTTTTATGCGCAGGACTCCGAGCAGTCGGGCATGCTGGCCCGGGCCCAGGAAATTGAACACCTGGAAAAGGAGCTGCGCGCCCAAGCGCTGATTGGCGAAGAGGCGCGCAATGCGCTGGTGCGTGCCGAGAGCGCCTACGCTGATGCCTCGCAGCGCCTGGTGGCCGTGCGCGCCGAGGCTGCGCAAACCCGCAACCGCGCCCATGAGCTGCAGGTCGAGACCTTGCGCCTGACCCAGTTGGCCGAGCAGGCCCGGGCCCGCACCGCGCAGATCGACACCGACCTGGGCGAAGTGGTGCAGCAGCTCGAAGAGATCCAGGAGCGCCGGATTGCGGCCGAGGCCCGCTTTGAAGAGCTGGACATGCAGCTGGCCGACAGCCAGGAGCGCCATGCCCAGCTCGATGAGACCGTGTATGAGTCCGAGCGCAAGCTGGCCAGCGCCCGCGAGCAGCTGCGTGCACTGGAGCGCCAGTCGCAGGAAGCGGTGTTTGGCCAGCGCAGCATGGAAGCGCGCCGCGCCGAGCTCAACCGCACGATGGAGACGGCGTTGCAGCAGGCCAAGGCCCTGGGCGATGAACAGCTGCGCGCGCAGGAGGAGCAAAAGCGCCTCAACGACGCGGCCGCGCAAGGCGGCCTGCAAGATGCGCTGAACCTGAAGATGGAGCGCGAGAAGGACCTGGCCGCGCGCCGCAGCGAGTACGACGACCTGACCGCCCGGCTGCGCAGCAGCGATGAGCGCCGCCAGCAGTTTGAGCGCGAGCTGCAGCCGCTGCGCGACCGCATCACCGAGTTCAAGCTCAAGGAGCAGGCCGCGCAACTGGGCCTGGAGCAGTACACAACCTTGCTGCAGGAAGCCCAGGCCGATCTGGAGGTCATTGCCGCCTCGGTCAAGGACGGCCAGGTGCGCCTGACCGGTCTGCAAGGCGAGATTGACCGCCTGCACCGCGAGATTGAAGCGCTGGGCGCCGTCAATCTGGCCGCGCTCGATGAGCTCAACCACGCCCGCGAGCGCAAGACCTTCCTCGACTCGCAGATGGACGACCTGACCCAGGCCATGACAACCCTGGAAGACGCGATCAAGAAGATCGATGCCGAAACCCGGCAGCTGCTCTCGGGCACGTTTGACACCGTCAACAGCCATTTTGGCCGCATGTTCCCCGAGCTCTTTGGCGGCGGCCAGGCCAAGCTGATCATCACCGGCGACGAGATTCTGGACTCGGGCGTGCAGGTGATGGCCCAGCCGCCGGGCAAGAAGAACCAGACCATCCATCTGCTGTCGGGCGGCGAGAAAGCGCTGACCGCGATTGCGCTGGTGTTTGCGATCTTCCAGCTGAACCCGGCGCCGTTCTGTCTGCTCGATGAGGTGGACGCGCCGCTCGACGATGCCAATACCGAGCGCTATGCCAAGCTGGTGGCCTCGATGAGCCGCAGCACGCAGTTCCTCTTCATCAGCCACAACAAGATCGCGATGGAGATCGCCCAGCAGCTGATTGGTGTGACAATGCAGGAGCAGGGCGTCTCGCGCATTGTGGCCGTGGATATGGAATCTGCCTTGTCGATGGCCGATTCGGCGTGAAAGATTTTTAAAAACGAAGTCGTATGAGTAATTTTCAACTGGCGTTGGTGATCACCTTTGGTGTCATTCTGGTTTTGTACATCGCCTACAACACCTGGTCGGCACGCCGCAACGAGCCCAAGAAACCCCGGCCCGAGGAGCCAGGCCACACCGGCGACTCCGAGCTGCGCTACGAGCCCGGCTTTGATGGCCGCGCGGCATCGTCAGCCACCGGTGACCCGGTGCTCGATGCCCAACTGGGCGGCCAGGGCCCCCGCCTGAGCGGCCACAGTGCCGATGCCTTTGGTGCAGGCGCGGTGGCACGCAGCGGCAACCCCGGCACCTACCTGGGTGACCGCCAGCAGATTCTCGACCCGCTCACCGATGCGATTGCCACCATCCACACCGACGGCATCGTCTCCGGCAATGCGGCCATCGCAGCCATGCCCAGCAGCTTTCGCGCCGGCAACAAGGCCTTCAACATCGAAGGCCTGAACGAGACCAGCCAGACCTGGGAGCTGCCACGCGCCGGCGCCCGCTACACCGGATTTCAGGCCGGCGTGCAGCTGGCCAACCGCCATGGCCCGATGAACGAGATCGAGTTTTCCGAGTTCGTCACCAAGGTCCAGCAGTTTGCCGACAGCATCGGCGCGGCGCACGACACGCCTGACATGCTGCAGGAAGTGGCCCGTGCTCGCGAACTTGACGCCTTTGCCAGCGAGCATGATGCGCAGCTGGCCTTTATGCTGCGTGCCAAGCGCGCCTCCTGGAGCCCCGGCTATGTGGCCCAGGTTGCGGCCAAGCATGGTTTTGTGCCGGCTGGCCCTGGCCGCATGGTGATGCCTTCGGGCATCGAGCAAATGCCTGCCATATTGGCGCTGACCTATGACGCGCAGGCTGCACTGGCCGACGATCCGGAAGCCAGCGCCTTGCGCGATGTGCTGCTGAGCCTGGATGTGCCCCATGTGGCACGCAGCGAAAAGCCCTTCGACAAGATGCGCACTGCCGCCGAGGCGCTGTGCGCCGAGATGGACGGCGTCATCTGCGACCAAAATGGCACGCCCCTGCCGATTATGGTGGTGGACCCCATCGCCCAGGATCTGGAAAACTTGTACGACCAGCTCGAGCAGCGCGACCTGGCAGCGGGCTCGCTGGCTGCACGGCGTTTGTTCAGCTAAGCCGCACCCGTTTTGCCAAAGGCTGCCTGTGCAGCCTTTTTTGCGTTCTGGGCGCCGCTGTTTACGCAATGAATGCGCGGCTTTGGCCGTATAGTCGCAGGCATCAGACCACGCAGAGCCCCGCGCTTTGCCAGATTTTCGGAGTCAAGCCGCATGGCTGAGAATATTGATCTTTTCGCGTCGCCCGCTGGTGACGCCCCACAGGATGCTGCCGCCCAGGTGCAGGCCTTGCGTGCGCAGCTGGTGCAGTGGGCGCATGAGTACTATGTGCAGGACGCGCCCACAGTGCCCGATGGTGAGTACGACCGCGTCTACCAGCAGCTCGAAGCGCTGGAAAAAGCCCACCCCGAGCTGCTGAGCCCGGACTCGCCGACCCAGCGCGTGATCGGCGCGATTCTGGAAGGCCTGACCCCCGTGCGCCATGCGGTGCCGATGCTCAGCATCCGCACCGAGACCGACAACGAAGCCAGCGGCGCGCAGGCCTTTGATGCGCGCATCCGCAAGGAGCTGGGCCTCGATCCCAGTGACCCGCCGGTTGAGTATGTGGCTGAGCCCAAATTCGATGGCCTGGCGATGAACCTGCGTTACGAGGGCGGGCGCCTGGTGCAGGCCACGACGCGCGGCGATGGCGAAGTGGGCGAGGACGTCACCCACAATATCCGCACCATCCGCCAGATACCGCTGCAGCTGCGCCAGGATGCCGCCGTGCCACCGGTGCTGGAGGTGCGCGGCGAAGTCTATATGCGCCGCGATGATTTTGACGCGCTCAACCGCAAGCAAGAAGCTGCGGGCGGCAAGACCTTTGTCAACCCCCGCAATGCGGCCGCTGGCGCGGTGCGCCAGCTTGACTCCAACATCACCGCCCGGCGCCCGCTGTCGTTTTTTGCCTATGGCCTGGGTGAGGTGACGCCGGTGGCCCAAGGCGGCATGCAGTGGGACAGCCACTACGCAATGCTGATGCAGCTGCGCGCCTGGGGCTTTCCGGTGGCGCCGCAGGTCTGCGTGGCCCAGGGTGCCGATGCGCTGGTGGCCTTTCACCAGCGCATGGGCGCTGAGCGCGCCAACCTGGGTTACGAGATCGATGGCGTGGTCTACAAGGTCAACAGCCGCGCGCTGCAGCTGGAGCTGGGCTTTGTCAGCCGCGAGCCGCGCTGGGCCGTGGCCCACAAGTACCCGGCCCAGGAGATGGTGACGCGGCTTGAAGGCATCGAGGTGCAGGTGGGCCGCACCGGCAAGCTGACGCCGGTGGCGCGTCTGGCACCGGTGTTTGTCGGTGGCGTCACTGTCACCAATGCCACCCTGTCCAATGTGTTCGACATCCGCAAAAAGGGGGTACGGGTGGGGGACGATGTCATCGTGCGCCGCGCGGGCGA
The DNA here is from genome assembly GCF_049601575.1 of Comamonas sp. 23. Lineage (NCBI taxonomy): Bacteria > Pseudomonadati > Pseudomonadota > Betaproteobacteria > Burkholderiales > Comamonadaceae > Comamonas > Comamonas sp. 23. The sequence goes on from NZ_CP187127.1 coordinate 2,704,540, forward strand.
CGTGATCCCCGAGGTGGCGGCCCGGGTGCCTGGCCTGCGCTCGCAGTATGTGCCCAACTTCTCGATGCCTAGCCAATGCCCGGTCTGCGGCAGCGATGTGGTGCGTGAAAAAGGCGAGGCCAACCACCGCTGCACCGGCGGCCTGTTCTGCGTGGCCCAGCGCAAGGAGGCCATCCTGCACTATGCGCACCGCCGCGCGATGGACATCGAAGGTCTGGGTGACAAGCTGGTCGACCAGCTGGTCGACAGCGGCGTGATCCGCAGCCTGCCCGACCTCTACAAACTGGGCATTGCGACCTTGTCGGGCCTCGAGCGCATGGCAGAGAAATCCGCACAGAATGTGCTCGCGGCGCTGGAGTCCTCGAAGAAAACCACGCTGGCTCGCTTTGTGTTTGGCCTGGGCATTCGCCATGTGGGCGAATCCACCGCCAAGGACCTGGCCAAGCACTTTGGAGTGCTCGATGCCATCATGGATGCCTCGGTCGACGAGCTGCTGCAGGTGAACGACGTGGGGCCGGTGGTGGCCCATAGCCTGCACACCTTTTTTGCGCAGCCGCACAACCGCGAGGTGGTCGAGCAACTGCGTGCAGCCGGCGTGCACTGGGACGAAGCGGTGCCTGCCGAAAAGCCCGCGCAGATTCTGGCCGGCATGACCGTGGTGCTGACCGGCACCTTGCCCACCATGGGCCGCGATGAAGCCAAGGACCTGCTGGAAGCGGCAGGCGCCAAGGTCTCCGGCTCGGTGAGCAAGAAGACCCATTACCTGGTGGCCGGCGCGGACGCCGGCAGCAAACTGACCAAGGCCCAGGAGCTGGGCGTGACGGTGCTGGACGAGGCGGCGATGCTGCGGCTGCTGCAAAACGGCGCGCCTTGATCTGACCCAAAAGGCTGGTCCTTCAGCACTGCATGGCAGCGGATGGGGCCATAGGGATAGGGGGCTTTTTCTGACATCGCCACGCACCAGATGTCAATACGATGAAAAACGCCAGTGGCCGCTATCCGGCGGCCCTGCTTTTTTATGCAGAGGAGATGCCGTGAGCTATACCCTGAGACAAGTTCAGACCTTGCTGACCAAGCCTGAATTGGAATTGTTCCAAGCCAGCCGTGCCAATGCGATCAAGGATCTGACCGAGCGTCAGCTCAGCAGCAAGATCACCCGCAGCCGTACCTTGCGCGCCAAGTACCGCGATCTCTACCAACGCCAGTCGGTGAAAACCCAAAAGGGCCCGGCCGCCGCCCGCAGGCCCACTGGCAATGAGAACAGCCGCACCGAACTCAAAGCCGATGTGATGCAGGACGTGCTCGGCCGCTTTGAAGAGCGGCTGGCCAAGCTCCACGCTACTGCTGCCAAGAGTACGGCAGGCGCAGCGACCCAACGTGCAGCTGCCCCTGCGAAGGCGGTAAAAAAGACTGCAACCAAAACCGCTACAAAAACAGCAAGCAAGACCGCGACCAAGTCTGCAGCCAAGAGCGCGGTGAAAAAGCCTGCGACCAAGACGGCGTCCGCAACGCCTGCTGCCGCGCCGCGCAAAGCAGCCAAGACGGCTGTGAAGGTGCCCGCAGCCAAGAAGGCCGCTGCGGTCAAAAAACCAGCAGCCAAGTCCACCAAGGCCCCTGCGAAGAAAGCGGCAGCGGCACCGGCCAAAGCACGCAAAACCACCGCTGCCAATGCCGAGGTCGGCGGTAACGCAGCCGCTGCTGCGCGCGGCGCGGTGCCTACCCGCCAGCCGGCCGCGGCCAGCCGGGGCAACCCCATCAAGGCCCAGCCGGTGAACAAGAAAATCAAGGCCAGCGGCCAGTCCAAAACCCGGGCGGCACAGGCCAAGCGCGACAGCCGCTAAATAAGCAGCCCATCAAAATGCCGTAGCCACTTGGCAGTGGGTACGGCATTGTCGTGTCAGCGCGCGTTGCAGAATCACGCGCAAAGCAGGTGTGGTTCCCCTGCGACTCAGGGCTTAGGCTTTTTGGCCGCAGGGCTGGGTGCTGGGGACGGTTGCTGCGCCTTGGTATAGGCCTTGACCATCATCTCGCGCAGCAGGCCCGAGCTCGACTGCTGCATCATGCGGTTGATATCGGCCTGCTTGCTTTGCATCAGCTGCGCATGCGGCGATTGCGGGCCCTGGTCGAGCAAGGACTGCAGCTGGGCCTCGTTGAAATTCTGTGCGTAGGCGGCAGCCAGCTGCGTGTTCCAGCGCTTTTGGTAGTCGGCTGCGACCGAGCGTGTCGCTGCAATCATCGCCTGGCCCGCTTGCTGCTGGCCCATCTTGTCGATCAAGGCCTGGTACTCGGGCGATTTGGCCGCAATCTGCAAACCCACCTGGGGCAGGCTGTGGCCAAGCTTGTATTTCTCGACCAGGGCCAGCGCCATGTCCTGCAGCTTGGCGGCATGGGCGAGGCCTGGCAGCCAGGCGCTGCTGGCCGCCACGGCGGGCAGTACCAAGCTGCCCAGCAGGCGGCGGCGGATGGAGGAGGTGGTCGGGGTGAAGGTAGAAGTCATGGCTTGCACACTGGTCAGGAAGCGGCCGAGGTGGTGGACGCTTCGGTAGCCTTGGGGGGAACCAAGGGGCCGGCGGGTGTCTCCAGATCGATCACATGGATGCCGAATGCGCCGCGCTTGCGGTCTTCAAAATAGCGCTGCAACGTGACCTTGACGGTGCGAAAGGCGATCTGGTCCCAAGGAATCTCGGCCTCGCTGAAGAGCCGCGCTTCGATGGTCTCCCAGCCGGGCTTGAATTCGGTGCTTTGCAGCTGGGCCAGGTAGAACAGGTGTACCTGGCCGACATGCGGCACATTGACCAGCGAAAACAGCGGGCCCATCGCGATGTCGGCGCCCGCTTCCTCATCGGTCTCGCGCTCGGCGCCCTGGCCGGTGGTCTCATCGAGCTCCATGAAGCCGGCCGGCAAGGTCCAGTAACCTTTGCGTGGCTCGATATTGCGCAGGCACAGCAGCACCTTGTCGCCCATATAGGGGACGGTGCCCACCACGTTCAGCGGGTTCTCGTAGTGCACGGTATGGCAGGCCGGGCAGATCGCGCGGATCTTGGTGTCGCCGTCATCGGGCAGTCGGTGCTCAACGTGGGTGCCGCAGCGGCGGCAAAAATCAACGGGGGCGCGTGAGGTCATGCGGTCTATTGTGCGTCAAGGTCGCGCTGCTCGCGGCCAGGGACGAAAAAAAGCGCCACCGCAGCGGGTGGCGCGTTGTCCTGGCCTTACACCAGCTCGATTTTCAATGGGGGCAGGCCCGTCACGCCGCCTTCGAGCACATCGCCCTTGACGACTGCGGCCACGCCTTCGGGCGTGCCGGTGAAGATCAGGTCACCGGCTTGCAGCTCCCAGGCTTGCGAGATCACTTCAATGGTCTCGGCAATGTTCCAGATCAGCTTTTGCACATTGCTGTGCTGGCGTTCGGCACCGTTGACCTTGAGCCAGATCTCGGCGTTGTTGACATCACCGGCCTGGGCGGCGGGCACCAGGGCTGCGATGGGTGCGCTGCCTTCAAAGGCCTTGCCGATCTCCCAGGGGCGGCCTTGCTTTTTCATGTCGTTTTGCAGGTCGCGGCGCGTCATGTCCAGCCCCACGCCATAGCCCCAGATGTGCGCGGCGGCGTCCGCTGCAGCAATGTTCTTGCCGCCCTTGCCAATGGCCACCACCAGCTCGATCTCGTGGTGCAGGTTGCTGGTGAGCGTTGGGTAGGCGATCTGGCCGCTGCTACCTGTGGCCACGGGCACCACCGCATCAGCGGGCTTCATGAAGAAGAAGGGCGCCTCGCGGCCGGTAAAGCCCATTTCCTTGGCATGATCTTCGTAGTTGCGGCCCACGCAGTAGACGCGGCGCACGGGGAACAGCTGGTCGCTGCCTTGAACAGGTACGCCGGTGGGCGAGGCTGGAGGGATGACGTATTGGCTCATGCTGGACTTTGGTTGGAGGCGGGAGGAAACCGCCCGGTTGAAGCGGTGCCAAAAATTATGCGGCAAAACAAACCGCTTTGCAGGATCGCGGTCTGCGCCCATGCTGGCCCTGGCATGCCAGGCAACGCCAGCTGTCATGCGGGTGACTGGATGACCGGCTGCTGCAGCGCCCTGCGTTATGCTCGGTTGCCATGAAGCTGCACAACTATTTCCGCTCGTCCGCGTCCTACCGGGTGCGCATTGCGATGCAGGCCAAGGGCCTGGCCTATGACTATCTGCCGGTGCACCTGGTCAAGGCCGAGCACCGCGAACCCGCCTTTGCCAGCCATGTGGGCGACGCGCTGGTGCCCGCGCTGGAGACCGATGACGGCCTGTGGCTGAACCAGTCGCTGGCCGTGATCGAGTGGCTGGACGAGGCCTACCCGCAGACGCCTTCGATGCTGCCGGGCAATGCGCTGGCCCGTGCCCGCATCCGCGCGCTGGCCCTGCAGGTTGCCTGCGAGATCCACCCGATCAACAACCTGCGGGTGCTGGCCTACCTGACCGGCGAGCTGGGCCACAGCGATGCTGAAAAAACCCAGTGGTACCAGCACTGGTGCCGTACCGGGCTGGAGGCCTTTGAGCGCCAATTGGTGCTGCTGGCGGCCGAGCGCCAGGCGCAAGGCTTGGCGCCATCGCGTTTTTGCTGGGGCGATAGCCTGACGATGGCCGACTGCGCGCTGGTGCCGCAAATCTTCAATGCCCAGCGCTTCAAGGTCAGCCTTGACGGTCTGCCGCTGACCATGGCCGCCTATGAGGCCGCCATGGCGACGGATGCGGTGCAAAAGGCCCAGCCTGCCGCCTGCCCGGATGCCCAGCCATGAGTAGCGCTGCGTCCAACCACTTTCCCGCCGACTGGCTGCTGCCCGAGTGGCCCACGCCACCGGGTGTGTTTGCGCTCTGCACCACGCGCGCTGGCGGCGCCAGCGAAGGCCTGTTTGGCACCACCAACCTGAGCTTTAACGTGGGCGATGTTCCCGGCCATGTGCAAAGCAACCGTCAGCTGCTCGCCCAGGCCATGCAGGCGCTGGAGCAGCAGGCCGGCTACGGTGCCGACCAGGCCCGCCCCCGTCAGCCGGTATTTGTGCGCCAGGTGCATGGCAGGCATGTGCAGGTGCTGGGTGAAGGCGGCGGCGAGGAGCAGCCGGCCGATGCCAGCGTCAGTGATGTGCCAGGGCTGGGCTGCACCGTCATGGCAGCCGACTGTCTGCCGGTCTTGTTCTGTCACCAGCAGCTGCCGGTGGTAGGCGCCGCCCACGCCGGTTGGCGGGGTTTGCTGGGACAGGACGGGTTAGGGGTGCTGGAGAACTGCTTTGCGGCCTATGCCGATCGGGTGCGCCGGCAGGCGGGCCAGGCTGGCCTGAGCGATAACCAGATTGCCGCGCAGACCATGGCCTGGCTGGGTCCATGCATCAGCCAGCCCGCGTTTGAAGTGGGTGCCGAGGTGCAGGCCGCCTTTGTCGGGCCGGATCCGGATTGCGCGCCGCTGTTCGAACCCGGCGCGCCGGGCAAGTATTTTGCCAACCTGAGCGGGCTGGCCCGCTACCGCTTGCAGCGCTTGGGCCTTGCGCAGTTGTTTGGCAATGACGGCAGCCAGGACTGGTGCACCGTGGCCAACAAAGAGCGGTTTTTCTCGCACCGGCGAGATGGCTCACCCGGTGGGGGCACCGGGCGCTTTGCCGCTTGCATCTGGGTGGCCTAGGGGCTTCGTCATCGCTCAAGCTTTGCTCTCAAAGTACTCATTTATCTCAAAATGAGTACTTTGTGAATCTTTTGTAATGCTAAGTGTGCCATTTAATCTACTCATTTAATCAATAAAGAGTAGAATGTGCAGCATGACTACCCCCTTGATGGCCACCTTGGTGGCAGCCCGCAAAGCCCAGCAACTGACCCAGGCCCAATTGGCCGAGCAGGCGGGGCTCTCGCGCATGGCGGTGCAGCGCACTGAAACCGGCGATGTTGACCCGCGCTACTCGACCGTGGCCGAAATGGCCCGGGTGCTGGGCATGCAGCTTGTGGCAGTGCCGGCAGATCTTTTGCCCGCGCTGCAGGCCTTTATCCAGTCGGGCGGCAAGTTTTTAGGCCAGCCAACCGGTGCGGAGGCGCCACCTTCGGTCGTGGACAGCCTGGCCGGTCGCCAGCCCTGAAGGATGGCTTTGGGCAAGCCATGCACTGAATGAGCACCTCCATCCGCTACCTGCGTCTTTATATGCACTTGCCTGGCAGCATGGGCGGGGGGCGGCGCGCCATCGGCTACCTGTCGCAGTACGGCGATATCCTGCGCGTCTCGTTCGAGGACAGCTATATCGCGGATCCGGAGCGGCCTGTGCTCTCGCTCAGCTACCAGGGCGCGACGGAGGCCGACACCCAGCGCATCTTGCATGCCGCGCGCGATGCCCGGCTGGTGCGCACCGATGGGCGCTGGCCGGTCTATTTCCAGAATCTGCTGCCCGAAGGCCACAACCGCCAGCGCCTGGCCGCTGAGCGGGGCTGCTCCCCCGATGACGAGTTTGAGCTGCTGGCCGCTGCCGGACACGACCTGATGGGCGCGCTGGAGGTGGAGCCGGTGCCCCGCGACGAAGCCATTCCCGACGTGGTGCGCCATTGGCATACCTCGCAAGGCCTCGATGTGCTCGAACCCGGTTTTGTCGAGTTTCCGGTGGCCGATGCCGCGTCGCTGCCGGGCATCGTCACCAAGTTCAGCGCGGTGCAGGATGGCCGGCGCTACACCGTGCGCCGCCGGGGCGCGGCGGGCAGCGTGATCCTGAAGCTGCCCAGCACCCAGCACCCGGACCTGGTGGCCAACGAGTTCAGCTGCTACCAGCTGTGCCAGTCCTTGGGGCTGACGACGGCCGATGCACAGATCATCAGCCGCGCCCAGGCCGATCTGCCCGAGCAGCTGCCGTTTGACGAGATATTGGCCGTGCAACGCTTTGACCACCTGCCCGATGGCACACGCGTGCACATGGAAGAGTTCAACCAGGCGCTGGGCTATGCGCCGCGCCACAAGTACGGCAAGGGCCTGCAGCAGGACTGGCCGACGATGCTGCGCGTGCTCGACCGCTTGAGCCCGCAGCCTGTGGCCGATACCCGGGAGTTTCTGGCACGTACCGTGGCCGCGATCCTGATGGGCAATACCGATGCGCACCTGAAGAACTGGGCGCTGGTCTACCCCGATGGGCGCCAGCCGCGCCTGGCCCCCGTCTACGACTGTGTCTGCGTCGCGGCCTTCATCGACGGTTCGGCCCCGCAGCAGTATGCCGTCAACAAGGCCATTGACAGTAGTATGCGGGCGCTCAGCTGGGACGATGTGGCGGCCCTTCTGAAGGCCGCCGGTCTGCTGCGCGTGCCGCGCCATATCAGCCTGCTCAAGGACATGGTGCGGCAGGCGCAGAGCGCCTGGCCCGCCTTGCTGGCCCAAGCGCCTGCCGGCATGGCGACCGTGGTGCAGCAGCGTTTGCGCGGGGGCGTGGCCATCGCCACGCTGTAAGAATCGGTTCAGATGGCGCTCGCCAGCGTATTGCCCGACTGGCTGTCGCTTGTATGTCAGGGTTTGCCCCAGGGCAGCGCCCAAAGGCGGTATGCTCCATGCTTGCCTGTTGCTGGAGCCTGTGCTGTGCTGCCCTTTGAAGTTGAAATCCCCTTTGTCAGCCACCTGGGCTTTCGCTTGCACCGCTGGGAAAACGGCGAGGCGGAGCTGCATTACCGGGCCCGGCCCGAACACCTCAATAGCTACGAAGTCACCCATGGCGGTGCATCGATGACCTTGCTTGATGTGACGATGGCCCATGCGGCGCGCAGTGCCATCCCCGGCAGTGGCGCGGTGACGATTGAGATGAAAACCAGCTTCATGGCGCCGGCCAAAGGCGCCTTGGTGGCCAAGGGCAAGCTGCTCTCGCGCAGCAGCCGCATGGCGTTTTGCGAGGCCTGGCTCTATGACGAGCAGGGTGCCTTGTGCAGCCATGCAACGGGCACGTTCAAGTACGTGATGCCCGAGGTGGTGCAGTCTTTGCAGGCCGCCAAAAAGCAGATCAAGACCGACTGATTTCCACGCTCGCGCAATGGTGCGCGAGCGCGCAGCTGGGCCTGTGGCCACTGTCCCCAGGCCCTCGATAGATGGACAGAACATGCCAAAGCCTTCTTCAACAGTGGACCAGCTGAGCTGGTCCTTCCAGCCCTTCTCGGCACTCAATCTGCAGCAACTCTATGACCTGCTGCATGTGCGCTGCCAGGTCTTTATTGCCGAGCAGGTCGCCTTCCAGGACCTGGACTACAAAGACCAGGACGCCTGGCACCTGCTGGGGCGTGATGCGCAAGGCGTGCTCCAAGCCTATGTGCGGGTGCTGCCGCCGGGACTGGCCTATCCAGAGCCGTCGATTGGCCGCGTGGCCGTCATGCAGGCGATGCGCGGCACGGGGGCTGGCTGGGAGCTGATGCGCCACGCAATGGCCGAGACCGACCGCCTGTGGCCAGGCACCGCCATTCGCATTGGCGCGCAGGCCTATTTGCAAAAATTCTACGAAGGCTGCGGATTCGACGTTGTCTCCGAGCCCTATCTGGAAGATGGCATTCCCCACCTAACCATGCTCTACCCGGGCAAGCCCCAGGTGGTGGAAAGCGTCGCCATATGAAAACTGCCCATCCACAGATGCCGGTGATCTGCCGTGGCTGAGGCACGCATGCAACCGGCCTCGCTGAGCGAGGGTCTGCCCATGCCCGAGCGGCGCCTGGCGATGCTGGTCATTGTGCTGGGCCTGATCGTGGCCGTGCTCGATGGCAGCATCATGAACCTGGCCTTGCCCACGGTGGCCAAGGAACTGCAGGCATCGCCTGCCGAGGCGATCTGGGTCATCAATGCCTACCAGCTGGGCACCTTGGGCCTGCTGCTGCCCTTGGCCGCACTGGGCGAGCGCATTGGCTACCGCAAGGTCTACCTGGTGGGTCTCGTGTGTTTTACGCTGGCATCGGCCGTGGCCATGCTGGCCCAGTCGCTGTGGCTGCTGATTGCAGCGCGCGGCCTGCAGGGCATGGGCGCGGCCGGGGTGATGGCCGTCAATGCCGCACTGGTGCGCCTGACCTACCCGGCGGCCAAGCTGGGCAAGGGCATGGCGCTTAACTCGCTGGTGGTGGCCATCTCGTCGGTGGCCGGCCCTGGTGTGGCGGCATTGATTTTGTCGGTGGCCAGCTGGCCCTGGCTGTTTGCCATCAATGTGCCGCTGGGCATTCTGACCTTGTGGCTGGGCCGCAAGGCCTTGCCGCGCAACCCGCAGCAGCTGCTGGATGCACCGCATGCCAAGCTGACCCCCATCGATGTGGCGCTGAACTTTGCGATGTTCTCGCTGGTGTTTCTGGGTGCCGAGCGCATCGGCGCGCGCCATGGCATGGAGTCGGGCGGCGCGTCCGCCTCAGGCTGGCTGATGCTGGGCCTGGGCCTGCTGCTGGGCGCCTGGTATGTGCTGCGCCAACGCAAACTGAGCCTGCCTTTGCTGCCGCTGGACTTGCTGCGTATTCCCGTTTTTGCGCTGTCCATGGGGGCGTCGATTGGGGCCTTTGCAGCGCAGATGCTGTCCTTTATTGCGCTGCCTTTCTTGCTGCTCGATGCGCTGCAGCGCAGCCATTTTGCCGCCGGCATGCTAATGACGGCCTGGTCGGTGGCCATCGTGATGGTGGCCCCGCTGGCGGGCCGGCTGATTGGCCGGGTGGAAGACGGCCTGCTGGGCGGCATCGGCATGGCGATTTTGGCGATGGGCCTCTTGAGCCTGGCGCTGCTGCCGGTGGACCCGAGCGATCTCAACATCGGCTGGCGCATGGCCTTGTGCGGCCTGGGATTTGGGCTGTTCCAGTCGCCCAACAACCACACCATCGTGACCTCGGCGCCGCTGGCCCGCGCAGGCGCTGCCAGCGGCATGCTGGGCACGGCGCGGCTGACTGGGCAATCGCTGGGCGCTGTGCTGGTGGCCATCATCTTCACCTTGTGGCCAGTGGCCAGCGGCCATGGCACGACGGTGGCGCTGTATCTGGCAGCCGGCTTTGCCGCGATGTCGGGTGTGTTCAGCAGCCTGCGACTGCGGCATTCAGCGCATTAATGGCTATCGGGCGGCGGTGGGGCAGGGGCCTGTTGCGCCTCGGCTTCGGCCCGGTGGCGCATCCGGCGCCGCGCTGGCGTGCCGGCAATGAACAGCAGCAGACCCAGCGGCAGCGCGCCGTAGAGCATCAGGGTGAAAAAGGCGCCCAGCAGGCTGCCCTGGGGGCTGGCGGCCTCGACCACCGCCATCAACACCACCACATAAAGCCAGGCTATCGCTATCAGGTACATGCCCTGGAATTTACCCGAACTTGCAGCACGCCAGCACACGGCTGCCATTTTTTGCGCCTAAGATGCACACAAGCCCATGCCCGGCATGGAGCCTGTTCAGGGAGACGACGATGACGCAGCAACCGTATTGGGGACTGGGCAGCGACCAGTTCCAGCAACTCAGCCAGATGACCCAGCAATGGATGGAGCGCATGCAGTCCATGCAGACCATGGCATCTCCTTTCAATGCGGTAGGCGCACCTCAGGGCTTCACCGCCGGTCTGGGGGCCCTGCCAGCGGGCGCGCCCCCCGTCAGCTTTGATATGGAAAAGCTGCAGGCCATTCAGGCGCAGTACGCGCAAGCGGCCTTGGCGCTGTGGACCGAAGGTGCCAAGGGCGAGGTGTCCCTGCCCAAGGACCGGCGCTTTGCCGGCGACGCCTGGCAGCACAACCCTGTGTCGACCTTCACCGCCGCCAGCTACGCGCTGCATGCCAAAACCATGATGGACATGGCGGACGCCGTGCAAGGCGACGAGAAAACCCGCGCCCGCGTCCGCTTCGGCGTGGAGCAGTGGCTGGCAGCCACGGCGCCCAGCAATTTCCTGGCCTTCAATGCCGAGGCGCAGAAAAAGGCGCTTGACACCCAGGGCCAGAGCATTGCGCAGGGCTTGCAGAACATGCTGGCCGACATGCGCCAGGGCCATGTCTCGATGACCGATGAGTCGCTGTTTGAAGTAGGGCGCAATGTGGCCACCAGCGAAGGGGCCGTGGTCTTCCAAAATGAGCTGTTCCAGCTCATCGAATACAAGCCGCTGACCACCCAGGTCTATGAGCGCCCCATGCTGTTTGTGCCCCCGTGCATCAACAAGTACTACATCCTGGACTTGCAGCCCGACAACTCGCTGATCCGCTACAGCGTGGCCCAGGGCCACCGCACCTTTGTCGTCAGTTGGCGCAACCCGGATGCCAGTCTGGGGGGCAAGGGCTGGGACGACTATATCGGCGGCGCGGTGCTCGAGGCGATCGAGGTGGTCAAGGCCATCTCCGGCAAACCCCAGATCAATGCCTTGGGCTTTTGCGTGGGCGGCACGATGCTGGTCAATGCGCTGGCGGTGCTGGCCGCGCGCGGCGATGACTCGGTGGCCAGCGCGACCTTGCTCACCACCCTGGTGGACTTCCAGGACACCGGCATTCTCGATGTCTTCATTGACGAGAACTTCGTCAAGTTCCGCGAGCTGACCATGGGCCAGAACGGCCTGATGCCTGGCCAGGAACTGGCCTCCACGTTCAGCTTTCTGCGCCCGGTCGATCTGGTGTGGAACTATGTGGTGGGCAACTACCTCAAGGGCGAGACGCCGCCGCCTTTTGATCTGCTGTACTGGAACAGCGATTGCACCAACCTCCCCGGGCCTTATTACGCCTGGTACCTGCGCAACTTCTACCTGGAAAACAAGCTGGTGCAGCCTGGCGCGCTCAGCGTCTGCGGGGAAAAGCTCGATGTCGGCAAGATCGATATGCCCCTGTACATCTATGGCTCGCGCGAAGACCATATTGTGCCCATTGGCGCGGCCTACGCGTCCACCCAGGTGCTGGGAGGCGACAAGCGCTTTGTCATGGGTGCCTCGGGCCATATTGCCGGCGTCATCAACCCACCCGCCAAAAATAAGCGCAGCCACTGGCTGCGCGAGGATGGCCAATTGCCTGCCGACATCGACGCCTGGATCGACGGCGCCGACGAACTGCCGGGCAGTTGGTGGACAGACTGGAGCCAGTGGCTGGCCCAGCATGCCGGCAAAAAGGTGGCAGCGCCCAAAAGCTATGGCCGTGCGCGCACCGACTACCGGGAGCTCGAGCCTGCGCCTGGCAGCTATGTGCAAGCCAAAGCATGATTGGTAAGCCCCTAGAACAGGTTCTAGCAGTCTGGTTGCAATTTCTGCATCGCAATTCAAATGCTGCGGTGCAATAATTAGCATCGCATGGCCGTCAGAGACAACGGCATCCGTGCCCATTTTTTAAAAGGAAGAATCATGGAAGACATCGTCATCATCTCCGCCGTGCGCACGGCAGTTGGTAAGTTTGGCGGCTCGCTGGCCAAAGTGCCCGCGACGGACCTGGGTGCCACCGTCATCGAGGAGGCGCTGGCCCGTGCCAACGTGGGCGCCGACCAGGTCGATGAGGTCATCATGGGGCAGGTGCTGACCGCGGGTGTGGGCCAAAACCCCGCACGCCAGGCGATGATCAAGGCCGGTGTGGACAAGAAGACGCCGGCGCTGACCATCAACGCCGTCTGCGGCTCGGGCCTCAAGGCAGTCATGCTGGCAGCGCAGGCTGTTGGCCAGGGCGATGCCGAGATCGTGGTGGCCGGCGGCCAGGAAAACATGAGCCTCTCGCCCCATGTGCTCAACGGCTCGCGGGACGGCCAGCGTATGGGCGACTGGAAGATGACCGACACGATGATCGTCGACGGCCTCTGGGATGTGTACAACCAGTACCACATGGGTATCACGGCAGAGAACGTCGCCAAGGAATTTCAGATTGATCGCGACAAGCAGGACGCCTTTGCGCTGGCCAGCCAGCAAAAGGCAGCCGCTGCGCAGGATGCCGGCAAGTTTGACGAAGAAATCGTCACCGTGCAGATCCCGCAGCGCAAGGGTGACCCGGTCGCCTTCAAGGCAGATGAATACATCAACCGCAAGACCAATGGCGAAGCACTGGCCAGCTTGAAGCCCGCTTTTGACAAGGCTGGCTCGGTGACTGCCGGCAATGCCTCGGGCCTCAATGACGGTGCCGCCGCCCTGGTGATTGCCAGCGCCAAAAAGGCCAAGGAGCTGGGTGCTGAGCCGCTGGCACGCATTGTCGGCTTCGCCACCGTGGGCCTGGACCCCAAGATCATGGGCATGGGCCCCATGCATGCCGTGCGCAAGGTGCTGGCCAAGACCGGTTGGAAGGCCGAAGAGGTCGATTTGTTCGAGCTCAATGAAGCCTTTGCGGCCCAGGCCTGCGCCGTGAACCAGGAGCTGGGTCTGGACACCAGCAAGGTCAATGTCAACGGTGGCGCGATTGCGATTGGCCACCCCATTGGTGCATCCGGTGCGCGCATCCTCGTGACACTGCTGCACGAGATGAAACGCCGTGGCTCCAAGCGCGGTATTGCCGGCCTGTGTATCGGCGGCGGCATGGGCGTGGCACTGGCGGTGGAACGCGCCTGAGCGTTCACCGCCCCGCGTGCGCACAAACCGCCTCCCGAGGCGGTTTTTTGATGCGTTCCCGTAGCCGCTCAAAAGCGTTGCATGGCGCAGGCAGACGCATTCCTTTGCTGGAATCGATCGCCGTTGGTCTGTCATAAAAATACCTGACTATGGCTGTCTGCTTCGTGATAGGGTTTGCGCTGATGCGGCGCGAAAACGATCAAAACCGCGCGTTAATCTGGCGCGTTTCTGTTGCAATACCCGGTCAAAATCGCCGAAATTGAGAGGTACTGCAAGAATTTGTACGCTTGGCGTAAACGAGCGTTTGCACACCTCGTTTCTTGGTTACAGTGGTAGTGCACAAGCATTTCAAGCAAAACCAAGGAGATGTGATGAGTCAAAAAGTGGCCTACGTAACCGGCGGTATGGGAGGCATTGGGACGGCCATTTGCCAACGTTTGCACAAAGATGGATTCAAGGTGATTGCGGGCTGTGGGCCCACGCGCGATTTCCAAAAATGGTTGGGCGAGCAAAAGGCGCTTGGCTATGAGTTCCACGCTTCGGTCGGCAATGTCGGCAACTGGGAATCCACCGTGGAAGCCTTCGCCAAGACCAAGGCGGAGCACGGCAGCATCGATGTGTTGGTGAACAATGCCGGTATCACCCGGGACCGCATGTTCATCAAGATGACACCCGATGACTGGCAAGCGGTGATCGAAACGAACCTCAACTCCATGTTCAATGTGACCAAGCAGGTCGTCGCCGATATGGTGGAAAAAGGCTGGGGCCGCATCGTCAACATCAGCTCCGTCAACGGCGCCAAGGGCCAGGCGGGCCAGACCAACTACTCTGCCGCCAAGGCAGGCATGCATGGCTTCTCGATGGCCCTGGCCCAGGAGATGGCCGGCAAGGGCGTGACCGTGAACACCGTGAGCCCTGGCTATATCGGCACCGACATGGTCAAGGCCATCCGTCCCGATGTGCTGGAGAAAATCGTTGGCACCATCCCGATGAAGCGCCTGGGTGAGCCCACCGAGATCGCGGCGATCATCGCCTGGCTGGCATCGGAAGATGGCGGCTATGCGACTGGCGCGGAGTTCTCGGTCAATGGTGGTTTGCACACGCATTGATCATCCGGCCGCAGCCCATGAAAAACGCGCCTAGCAAGGCGCGTTTTGTTTTATCTGGAGCGGGTGATGGGAATCGAACCCACGTTATTTGCTTGGGAAGCAAGAGTCCTACCATTGAACGACACCCGCGAACCGGCCCATTGTAGCGCTAGAAGCCCCCGTTCTTGTCTCGGTGCTGCTCCATTGCTACAGCAGCTTTTGCAACTCAGTTTCCCTTCTTGCCAGGGAACGCCCAAGCCTGCTTTTTCTCATCGATTGGCTGCAGCTTCCATTTCTCGAGCTCGGCGTCGCGCGCGGTCTCGCGGCGCACATCGATGCGGCGTGCCGTGTGCTTGGCAACGACGGCGAGTTTTTGCAGATCGGTATCGCGCAGACTCGGGTCAGGCTCGGTGCTGAAGCAGCACAGGGTGCCGTAGATCTCACCATTGGCCAGCACAATGGGGGTGCTCAGGTGGGCGCCAACGCGGAAAGGGGTGGCAGGAAGTTTGGCCGACTCGATGTGCTCTGCCGCGTCATGCACCAGCGGCGGCAGGCGGCCGTCGAGCACGCATTGGCAAAAGGATTGCTCCAGCGAGGAGCCGCCTCCGGTTTCAATCAAGGCCTTGCCGGCGCTATGGTCCACATGCTTGAAGGTGCGCTGGCCATTGCGGATCTCCGAGACAAAGATCACATCCATTTTTAGATGCTCGCGCAGGCCGTGCAACACCTCTTTGACGTTCTGGTCAATCAGGTCGTCGGAGCCTTCGGCGGTGGCCACCAACAGCTCGCTCATCGATACTTCCAGTGCGTCAGGTGCGTAATCCCATAAATGAATCGCCATAGTTACTCTCGCTATTTCCATGCGCTACCCGCTAGCGCATACCCGTGCGCGTTTGATGATAACGGCACTGAAAAGCACGCGCATGTCTCGCCGCAGGACTGAATTACTCTTTTACATGGACGCGAGCGCACACGCGGCAGCCGGCCAGATTCAAGCCGGATCATCAAGCCAGAGGATGCGGCCCTGGCCAAGTTCATTCATCCGGGTGACAAAGTCAGGGGCGTGCGACGCGACCAACTCGATCTCGGCGAGCACATCATCGCCGTGGCTCACGTGCAGCAACTGTGCGTTGGCGCTGGCAACCTCGCGCCGCATGCCCCCTTCGAGCGCGTAGGGCAGGCGGCATTGCAGGCGGGTCATCGCCTGGCGCTCGATTTTTTCTGCTTTCAGCATCGCCTGGGCAATGGCGTCGGTGTAGGCCCGCACCAGACCGCCGGCGCCCAGCTTGACGCCGCCAAAATAGCGCACCACCGTTGCCAGGGCGCCTTCGATCTGCTGGTGGCGCAGCACATCGAGCATCGGGCGCCCCGCTGTGCCGCTGGGCTCGCCATCATCGACGGCGGCAGACTGCCCGCCCGCCATCAGCGCCCAGCACACATGGTTGGCGCCGGGGTGTTGCTCGCGCAGGCTTTGAACAATGACCAAGGCCTGTGCACGGTCCTGCACCGGCTGAACACAGCCGATGAAACGGCTTTTCTTGATGATCAGTTCGCTGTGAACGGGCTGGGCCAGGGTGTAGGGCATGCGTTGCGGGGAGAAGACGTTTGCTTACACTGTCATGCGTCAACGTCGCCTAGATGTCATGCGTTGGACACATATCATTGTTTCAATGACGGGAGCGCTCCAGTGATGGAGTGGCTTGCCGCAGCGGAGACCTCAGGCGCAGCCAGGCGCGAGTCTACCCCGATTTTTCCAAGAAGCATTCCATACCACCGACTGACACATTACCCGGGAGCGACCATGCAACACCAACTGCAAACCAATTTGGATTCCTTGAACAACCATGGGTTCGGACGTGCAGGTTTGGAGACGCCCGCCTATGTGACTGAAGTACTGGCAGCCCTGCCAACGACTCCCAGTGCCAATGACGATGGCAGCTATGTGGACCTGGCCCAACGCGTGCGCGAAGGCGGTGAGTGGTAAGGAGCTGAGCAAGAGCGCCAGGATTGGGTACCGGTTAAGAAACATCACTCGTATCGCGTGACCGCCATAGGCAGCTTGGGCTGCCTTTTTTATTTGCGGTGCAGCGCTTAGCCATGCGACAATGGCAAGCTATTTGATGCAGCGCAAAAAATGCGGTTTTAATACCCCATGCTGGTGGCCATAGCCCCCGCCAGCCAGGGGCCGGTGATTATCCCAGCCGGGCGCCGCGCTGCAATGCCTTGGCCGCCCTGGTCTGAACTGGGGCCTTGCCCCCGCAGATGCTTCCAAATACATAGCATCAATACCCGTACAAGTGCGCGCTACGGGCTATTTTTTTAGAATATCGGACCCCGCCACCCTGGCGCCGAGCCCCGCGTGCATTACTCCACGACTGTTGTTGCCCATGTCTGCCCCGATTGATGTTTCTTTTTTTGAACGTGCTGCCAAGCCGCTGACCAGCTACAAGCCGTACTGGGCCAAGCGCTTTGGTGCTGCGCCATTTCTGCCGATGAGCCGAGCCGAGATGGACCAGCTGGGCTGGGACAGCTGCGACATCATCCTGGTCACCGGTGACGCCTATGTGGACCATCCCAGCTTTGGCATGGCCGTGATTGGCCGCGTGCTGGAGGCCCAGGGCTTTCGCGTGGGCATCATTGCGCAGCCGGACTGGCAAAGTGCCGAGGCCTTCAAGGCGCTGGGCAAGCCCAACCTGTTCTGGGGCGTGACGGCGGGCAATATGGATTCGATGATCAACCGCTACACGGCTGACCGCAAGATCCGCTCGGACGACGCCTATACGCCGGGCGATGTGGGCGGCAAGCGCCCGGACCGCGCGGCCATCGTCTACAGCCAGCGCTGCCGTGAAGCCTACAAGGATGTGCCCATTGTGCTGGGCGGCATCGAAGGCTCGCTGCGCCGCATTGCCCACTACGACTACTGGAGCGACAAGGTACGTCGCTCGATCGTGGTGGACAGCAAGTGCGACATCCTGCTCTACGGCAATGCCGAGCGTGCGCTGGTCGAAGTGGCCCACCGCATTGCCGCGCGCGAGCCGGTGGAGAACATCACCGATGTGCGCGGCACCTCGTTTTTCCGCCGTGCATCGGAGGAGGGCTGGTTCGAGGTGGACTCCACGACGGTCGATGAGCCCGGTGAGGTCGAGCCCCACATCAACCCTTACATGACGACCAGCGAGCAGGCAGAAGCCCAGGGCCAAAGCTGCGCCAAGGAAGATGCAGAAAAGCAGGGCGCCAATGCGTCCGCTGCGGCTCCCGCCGCCGCCTGTGGCTCGGCTGCTGCCAGCGCAAGCGCGCCCACGCTGTCGAATGTGCAGCCGCTGCAGTTTGTGCCCAATCTGTCGCTGCGCCACAAATCCAAGATGCCGGCGCGCGACCGCACCGTGCTGCGCCTGCCCAGCTTTGAAGAGGTCAAGAGCGACCCAATTTTGTACGCCCATGCCAACCGCGTGCTGCACCTGGAAACCAACCCCGGCAATGCCCGTGCGCTGGTACAGGCCCATGGCGAAGGAGCCACGGCCCGCGATGTGTGGATGAACCCGCCGCCCATTCCGCTCACCACCGCCGAAATGGACTGGGTGTTCGGTCTGCCGTATGCCCGCAGCCCGCACCCGGCCTATGCCGACGAGAACGGCAGCCACGAAGGCGCGACCAAGATCCCCGCCTGGGAGATGATCCGCACCTCGGTCAACATCATGCGCGGCTGCTTTGGCGGCTGCACCTTCTGCTCGATCACCGAGCACGAAGGCCGCATCATCCAGAGCCGCTCGGAAGACTCCATCATCCAGGAGCTCGAAGACATCCGCGACAAGGTCAAGGGTTTCACCGGCACCATCTCGGATCTGGGCGGTCCCACGGCCAACATGTACCGCCTGGGCTGCAAGAGCCCGCAGATCGAGGCGGCCTGCCGCAAGCCCAGCTGCGTGTTCCCTGGCATCTGCCCGAACCTGCACACCGACCACGGTCCACTGATCAAGATCTACCGCCGCGCGCGCAAGCTCCCTGGCATCAAGAAGATCCTGATCGGCTCGGGCCTGCGCTATGACCTGGCGGTCAAGTCGCCCGAGTACATCAAGGAGCTGGTGCAGCACCATGTGGGCGGCTACCTGAAGATCGCCCCCGAGCACACCGAGGCAGGACCGCTGGGCAAGATGATGAAGCCCGGCATTGGCAGCTATGACCGCTTCAAGCAGCTGTTTGAAAAGTTCAGCGAAGAGGCGGGCAAGAAGCAGTTTCTGATTCCCTACTTCATTGCGGCCCACCCGGGCACTAGCGATGAGGACATGATGAACCTGGCGATCTGGCTCAAGAAGAATGGCTTCCGCGCCGACCAGGTGCAGACCTTCTACCCCAGCCCGATGGCTACCGCCACCGCGATGTACCATAGCGGCCGCAATACGCTCACCAAGGTGCGCCGCCAGATGCGGGACGAGGCCGAAGAGCGCGTCGATATCGTGCGCGGTGAAAAGCGCCGCCGTCTGCACAAGGCGTTCTTGCGCTACCACGATCCCAACAACTGGCCGCTGCTGCGCGAAGCACTCAAGACCATGGGGCGCTCGGACCTGATCGGCAATGGCAAGCAGCACCTGATCCCGACCTTCCAGCCGCTCGTCGATGGCAGCTACCAGAGCGCGCGCAAAAAGAACAGCACTGCCTCCAAGGGTGGCACCGGCCTGGGCTACACCACCAACAAAGACGGCAAGGCCGTAGCGATGGCGCCGCGCCGCCCGCAAGAGCAGCAGGAGCCCAAGGGCGATGTGCGCTTTCGCACTGCGCAGCCCAAGCCCGGCCAACTGTTGACCCAGCACAGCGGCTTGCCGCCAAGGGCTGGCGTGCGCGCCGGCGCAGGCAAGCCTGGGCAGGCCAAGAAGTCAGGCCCCGCGCGCAAGGGCAGCCGCTAAGACTGCGGCGTTGTTGCACTCAGATCGCCGCAAAGGCGCCAAGCGAAGGCTTGGCGCCTTTGTTTTTGGCCGGCTGGGGCGGAGGCCGCCACCAGCCAGCCTGCTGGAGCGATGGTCTGCACAACCCTTGCTCCATGGGACGGCCAAAGCCGGGGTTTTTGCAGCGGGTGCTTAGCCCATCAGCTTCTGCCCATGGCGGTGCAGTGCCGTCATGCCCACGACCAGCAGCAACAAGCCGGCCCAGACGCCGCTGATTGGAATGGGTTTGCCTGCCACGACGCTGCCCGCTTCCAGGCCATTGGTACCCTGTGGGGTGGCGGTCTCGCGCCCATTGCTGGCCAACGCAACCCCCCAAGGGGCACTGCCCACCGTCACGGCGCCATGCACTTCCTGGGTAGCGGTATCAATAATAGACAGGCTATTGCGCTGCGGATTGCTCACATAGGCATGCGTTCCTGCAGGATGGAAGACGACATGCTGCGGTGTCTGGTCCACCTCGATCACACCGACCACCGCGTGGCTGGCGGTGTCGATGACTGAGACCGTGCCGTCGCCGCTGTTGGTGACATATGCCTGGTTGCCTGCGGGGTGAAAGGCGACGCGACTGGGGTGCTTGCCGACAGCGACCGTGGCGGCGACGGCGTGGGTCCGCGTATTGATCACGGTGACAGTGCCATGGGCCTGGCGAGACTCGCGGTTGACCACATATGCCAGGGTGCCAGCCGGGTGAACCTGGATATCGCTGGCATCCGTGCCAACGCCGATGCGTTCGAGCACCGTGCCACTGCTGGGGTCGATCACCGCGACTTGCCCGACATCGGGGTCGCGGTGTTGTTCGAGCGCATACAGGCGTGAACCATCGGGGTGGATGGCCATGCCACGGGTGTTGTGGGGGCTGACGGGAAAGGTGCGCACGAGTTGGTGGGTGGCCGTGTCAATGACAGCAATCGCACCGCCGCCAGGGGTGTTGGTATCGATATAGGCCAGCGCTCCGGAAGGGCTGAAAACAACACCGTTGCTGACCTGGTTCAAAGGGATGCCAGCGAGCAGCTGGTGCTTGCCCAGATCGAGGACCGCAATGGTGGCGGACCAGACGCTGGAGAGATAGGCAAGGCATCCGTCCGGGCTGATGGCAATCTCTTGGGGCATGGCCATACCGGCAGGAATGGTGGTGACGGTGCGCTTGTTGACCACATCGACCACGGACACGTTGCTGTCATCCCGGTTGACCACATACGTCAGCGGTGTAGCCTGGGCCGCGCACCAAGCGCAGCACAGCGCAAGGGCACTGGCCCAGCGCAGACATCCTTTTACATTGACTAACACGATTGAAATTATGAAATTAATTAATTATATTAATGTAAATCATAAGTTCGAGAAAAATGCTTGCTGATTCAGGGGATTAAGATTGTTGGCAATTAGACACTGCTGGCCCAACGCAGCGGGGGAGACGGCAAGTCTCTTGCCCACAAACGCGCAGGTCCAAGCCCGTGCCAGAGCGATAGCTGCAATGGTCTGATTTCCTGACTGCCTCAAACACGGTGACAAGCAAGCCGCCCGAGGCCAGGCGACGCGGTGCCAGCAGTTGAAGCTAGGAGGCAGCCAGGACTGCAGGGGCTAATGCACGCAGTTGGAAGATGGTGCCGCGATCGTGTTGGAGAAAGGCTGAGGGCGGCCCACCGCATAGCCCTGCGCATAGTCGATACCCATGCCGCGCAAGGACTCCACAATCTCAGGCGTAGATGCGAACTCGGCAATGGTCTTCATGTCCAGCGCGTGGCCCAGGTGATTGATGGCATCCACCATGGCGCGGTGGGCAGGCTCATTGAGCATATCGGCGACGATGGCGCCATCGATCTTGAGAAAGTCCACGGGCAGGTTTTTGAGCGAGCCAAAGGACGAGACGCCCGCGCCAAAGTCGTCCATTGAGAAGCGACACCCCAGTGCCTTCAAGGCCTTGACCAGGCGGATGGCGTTGGGCAGATGCGTGATGGCAGCGGTCTCGGTGATCTCGAAACACAGCGTGCGCGGGTCCACGCCATGGCGTGCGATCTGATCTTGCAAAAAATCCAGCAGACGCTCGTCACCCAGAGAGGTGCCTGACAGGTTGATGGCGCAGCAGGAGATGGCAGGGCTTTGCGCGGTTTTTTGCAGGTGGGCCAGAGTCTGCAAGGTTTGCTTGACCACCCAGCGGTCGACCATCGGCATCAGCCCGTAGCGCTCAGCTGCAGGAATGAACAGCACGGGGCTGATGATGTTGCCATCGGGCAGGCGCATGCGTATTTGCACCTCAATGTGCAGGCCGCCCCCGGCGATCTCGTCGGCGGCTGTGCTGAGTGCTTCAATGGCTTGGGCATACAGGCAGAAATGCCCACCTTCCAGTGCTGCCTTGATGCGCTCGACCCATTCCATCTCTCCCACATAACGGGCGATCTCCTGGTCCACACCCGGGTCGTAGGCATACACATTGTTGCGGCCCCGCTGCTTGGCGCCGTAGCTGGCCATGTCGGCGACGCGCAGCACTTCTTCCACCGAGGTGAGGGGCGCGGCGAGCTTGACCAGGCCGATGCTGATGCCTGCACTCAGACTGCGCTCACCCCATTGAATGCGCACATTCTGTGCGGCATCGCGGATCTGCTCGGCAATGCGCTTGGCGTCATCAAAGGAGCAGTGCTTGAGCAAAATGGCAAATTCGTCGCCGCCGACACGGGCCAGCGTGTCCCCGGCCCGCAGGCAGCGCTGCAGCATGGCGCTCATCGCGCGCAGCATGGCGTCCCCTGCAATGTGGCCTGCCGTGTCGTTGATGACCTTGAACTGGTCCAGGTCCAGGTACATGATGGCATGGTCGCCGGGCGCTGTGTCCTCGTGCTTGGTCTGCTCCAGGAGCACACCGAGCAGGCGCTCAAACTCATAGCGGTTGACCAGGCCGGTCAATTGGTCATGGGTGGCCTGCCAGGCCAGCTCGCGGATATAGCGTTGCTCTTGGCTCACATCGTGCAACACAAACACCGCTTCGGTCGTGCCGATGTCGTCCCCGATCGGGGTAAAAGCGAGTTTGACCTCGCGCACATGGTGCTGCGCATCGCAAAGGCGGAAAATCGTCTCACGCGGGTGCTCGCGCCCTTGCAGGGCATCGGCGATGGCCGTTTGTACCCATGCAGAGGCACCGTCTTTGTCGCTGCCGGCAGAGGAGGGCGACGCATGCATGTGCTGCACCAGTTCACTGGTCACCAACTGCTCCAGACTCACGCCCAGCAGCTCCTCGGCCGCGCGGTTCATGTACATCACATGTCCGGCAGCATCGGTGGTGATGACCGCCTCGCCAATGGCAGCCAGCGTGGTGGAGGCGCGCTCGCTGACCAGATCCAGTGCATCCTCGGCGCGGGCCGTCTTGCGCTGCAGTCGCCAGGTATGGCCCATCAGCAGGCTCAGCATGGCCAGCGCGATGCCAATGTTGATCGACCACAGCCATTTGTTCATCGCCCGTGATGTATCGCCCAGCACCTTGTTGAATGCGCGCTCGGCCCCGGACAGCTGTATCTGCAGCGCATTGATCTGGGCCAGCCAGCTTTGCTTTTGTACCGGGGTCGGGGGAGCCAGCCGCATGCTGGCATAGATATCGCCCGCCAGCGTCTGGAGTTCCTGCAAGGGCTCATCGGCGTCTTGCCAGCGGGCCAGCAACTGACCAATCGACTCGGTGTTTTTGAAATAGACGGTCAACCAGATCAGCGCATTGATCTCTTCGGGCTCGTTGTGGCCTTGCAGCAGCAGCAGGGCTGCCTGGGGCCTGGCAGCATAGCCCTGGTCTTCCAGCATCAGGCGCGCCCGCATGTCACTCATGGGGATATGCAGGCCTTGGTGAAACTGATCATAGGCGGCAGGGTCGCCGCTCACCGCATAGCGTGCCAACGCATAGGTCGCGTCTTTCTGGCCCTTGCTCCATTGGCTCTCGCCGGAGCTGAAAGCCCGCATGGCCCCCAGAATGTGCAAACTGGAGATGGCCAAGACCGTCTGTACGATCGCCAAAGCCACAAAGGGCCAGATGCTCAACAGCAAGCTGCGCTTGCGCTTGGGCAGGGCATAGCGTTGCACAGGCGTTGCGTCGCTATGCGTCGCTGTGGGTATCGGCGGGCTTAGACGGGGCATGGTTGTCCCGGTAGGGATCTGAGGTATGCCAACCCCACTTCAGGCTGAAGAGGCGATCTGGGTAGGGGGCAGGACAGGTCAGCAAACATGGTGGACGCAATGCGGGACGGCGAGACCAATGGGTCTCTAAAAAATTATTCAAGCATAGTAATATGCTATTTGGTGATTGAGTTCTTTAAATTGTAGTTATTTGGGGTAAATACGGGGAATTTTTCTCCGATGGTGTTGGCGGCAATATGTAAGCAATGTTGACCATTTCGCAAAGATGCGCAAGAGCGATCATGGCATTGTTTGCGTCGCACGCACTACCGCAATTGCTGCCAAGCCTTGGCACAATGGCAGCTGCGGCACAAGCGCCACACATCTACACAAGGAGCCATACAGCATGTCAGCACAGCGTCCGTTCAAGGTTTTGGGAATCCAGCAAGTAGCGATAGGCGGCACCGATAAAGAGCGCATGAAAAAACTCTGGGTGAACATGCTGGGCCTGTCGCAAACGGGCAGCTTCCGCAGCGAGCGTGAGAATGTCGACGAGGATATCCTGGCGATAGGCAAAGGGGCCTTTGCAGTCGAGGTCGACATCATGCAGCCGCTGGACATCGACAAGAAGCCTGCCGTACACGCCACGCCGCTCAACCACATCGGTCTGTGGATTGACGACCTGCCCAAGGCCGTGGCATGGCTGACTGCCCAGGGCGTGCGTTTCGCGCCTGGCGGCATCCGCCCTGGCGCTGCGGGCCATGACATCTGTTTTCTGCACCCCAAGAGCAATGACGAATTCCCCATCGCTGGCGAGGGCGTGTTGATCGAGCTGGTGCAGGCGCCCGCCGATGTCATTGCGGCGCTGGGTTGAGGAGGCTGGCTGCCATGACCGACACCCCGCGTTTTCAACCCTGCGTGATTCCCGTGCTGCGCAGCTTCGATGCCCAAAGGGCGGCGCAGTTCTACCAGGAGTTTCTGGGCTTTGTGCAGGACTGGACACACCGCTTTGGCGACGACTTTCCGCTCTACCAGCAGCTGAGCCTGCACAGCGCTGCGGGCCTGGCCTGCCTGCTGCATCTGAGTGAACACCATGGCGATGCCTGCCCCGGCAGTACGGTACGCATTGCCTGGCCGCAACTCGAGGCCTTCCAGCAAAGCCTGCTAGCCAAAAATTACCGCCATGCCAAACCGGGGCTGGAGCGCATGCCCTGGGGCATGCTCGAGATGCGCATTGCAGATCCGTTTGGCAATCACCTGGTGTTCTTTGAGGAGCTGCCAGCGGCGCCAGAAGGCACCGCTGCCTGAGAGACCTAGCTGACCCCCACAACTGCCGCACTGCGTTGCGGCTTTTTTTATGCGCGATTTTTGCAAAGACCCTCAAAGGCGCTGGGATGCAAACACGGCTCCCGCGTCAATAAGCTCCCAAATTCTGCCAGTGGTATTTGGCGAATGGGGCCAAGGGAGGACGGCTAGGGCCCAGAGGAGCATCTGCCAGCCTTCCTGGCACCTTATCTGCAGCTATCTGCATGCCTTGTTGCGGCGGCGTAGCCTTCTGGTCAACGTACAATACGAGCAGTTGACTGCATATTGGCAGACATTGCGGTAATCTGTGTGCTTCATGCTGGCAATGCACCTGCAACAGCGCCTTAAGTTAACGGCGCAGCAAATCTGCCACGCAGGGCCGGAACAGGCGGTTATGCATGGGGCCGATGCGGCCTGGCATTGGACACAATAAGTGCCATACCCAGGCATACCGCACCGGGTAGTGATTGAGGAGCTTTCCCATGTCCGGACCCTACACACCCTACACATCCGATACCACGTCGGCTTTGCATTGGCACCCCCAGGCGGCTGCGATCCCACAAGCGACAGCAGCAGATCCCTGGCCCGTAGCGCAGGTACAGGCCCTGTTTGAGATGCCGTTTATGGCGCTGATGCTTCATGCACAAACGGTGCACCACGCGCACTGGCCGGCCGGCGATATCGAACTGGCCACCTTGCTCTCGGTCAAGACGGGCGGTTGTCCCGAAAACTGCGGCTACTGCCCACAATCTGCGGCATACGACACTGGCGTCCAGGCGGGCAAGCTGATGGACCTTGCCGAGGTCACCCGCGCGGCGCAAGCAGCCAAGGAGGCAGGTGCCAGCCGCTTTTGCATGGGCGCGGCCTGGCGTGCGCCCAAGGACCGGGATATTGCCCAGGTCAGCGCGATGATTGCGGCGGTGAAGGCGCTGGGCCTGGAGAGCTGCGCCACCTTGGGCATGTTGGCACCCCACCAGGCGCAGGCGCTGAGCGATGCCGGACTGGACTACTACAACCACAACCTGGACACAGGACCGGACTACTACCGCGATGTCGTCAGTACCCGCCAATACGAGGAGCGGCTCGATACGCTGAGCCATGTCCGTGCCGCAGGCATACGCGTGTGCTGCGGCGGTATTGTCGGCATGGGCGAGACGCCGGTGGACCGTGCCGCGCTGCTGGCCCAACTGGCCAATATGCAGCCTTACCCCGAGTCCGTGCCCATCAACAGCCTGGTGCGCGTGCCCGGCACGCCACTGGCTGACAGCGAGCCGTTGGACCCGCTGGATTTTGTACGCGTGATTGCCGTGGCGCGCATTGTGATGCCCCAGGCCCGCATCCGCCTGTCCGCCGGCCGCCAGCAACTGGGCGAGGCGGTGCAGACGCTGTGCTTTATGGCGGGCGCCAATTCGATTTTCTATGGTGACAAGCTGCTGGTCACTGGCAACCCGGAGGCGGACAGCGACGCCAAGCTGCTGGCCAAGCTGGGCTTGGCGAGCTTGAAAACTGCGGCCTGAGCGAGGCGCTTGGACGCATCGGCGCAGCAGGTGAGCGCAAAAAAGGCCAGCGCATGCGCTGGCCTGTTGCGGGTTCCGATGGCTGAATCAGCGGCGACCGCCTTGCGCTTTCAGCGCCTGCGCAATCTCGGTGACCAGGCCTGGGCCGCGGTAGATCAGGCCCGTGTAGATCTGTACCACATCGGCGCCGGCCTTGATCTTCTCGACCGCGTCGGCTCCGCTCAAGATGCCGCCCACGCCAATGATCGGGAACTGCGGGCCCAGCGCTGCGCGCAACTGGCGCACCACGGCATTGCTGGCCTCGAACACCGGGCGGCCCGAGAGGCCACCGGTTTCTTCTGCATGCTGCAGGCCTTGCACTGCATCGCGGCTGATGGTGGTGTTGGTGGCAATCACGCCATCCATACCATGGGCCTTGAGGCTGTTGGCAATCACGATGACCTGCTCTTCGCTCAGATCGGGGGCAATCTTCAAGAACACCGGCTTGTGCTTGCCATGCTCGCGTGCCAGCTGCTCGCGGCGCTGCACGAGCGCGCTCAGCAGTGCATCGAGCGCCTCATCGCTTTGCAGTGCGCGCAGGTTCTTGGTGTTGGGCGAGCTGATGTTGACCGTGATGTAGTCGGCATGGGGGTAGACTCCATCGAGGCACTGCAGGTAGTCGCTGGTGGCGTTTTCGATCGGCGTGGCCGCATTCTTGCCAATGTTGAGGCCCAGCAGCAGCGGTGATGCCTGCTTGCGGAACTGGGCCTTCTTCACATTCGCGACAAAAGCGGCCAGGCCTTCATTGTTGAAGCCCAGGCGGTTGATCAGCGCGTCGCGCTCGGGGATGCGGAACATGCGCGGCTTGGGGTTGCCCGGCTGCGCCAGCGGCGTGACCGTGCCCACCTCGACAAAGCCAAAGCCCATGGCGCCCAGGCCATCGATGGCGCGGGCGTTCTTGTCCAGGCCCGCTGCCATGCCCACCCGGTTGGGAAACTGCATCCCCGCCAACGTGATAGGGTCGCTCACCCGGCTTTGGCGCCAGGCGCAGGCCAGCGGCGTGTTCTGGCCCTTGGCCAGCATGTCCATCGTGAAGTCGTGGGCAGCTTCGGGCTGCATGCCAAACAGAACGGCGCGGGAGAGGGAATAGGGGATCAGGGACATGGGATGGGATAATCAAGGCGTTATCTGTATTTTCGCTGATCTGATCGCACTACCATGACACAAGACGAATTAAAGGCCGAGGTTGGCCGCGCAGCACTGCAATATGTGGTTGCCGGAGAAATCGTAGGCGTGGGCACGGGCTCCACCGTGAACAAGTTCATTGATGCGCTGGCATCCATCAAGGACCAGATCCCGGGCGCTGTCTCCAGCTCCGTGGCCAGCACCGAGCGTCTGCGCGCGCTGGGCATCCCGGTGCTGGATGCCAACGAGGTCGAGCGCCTCGCGGTCTATATCGATGGCGCCGATGAAATCGACCACCAGGGTTTCATGGTCAAGGGCGGCGGCGCGGCCTTGACGCGCGAGAAGATTGTGGCGGCGCTTGCCGACCGCTTTATCTGCATTGCGGACGCCTCCAAGCAGGTGCAGACCTTGGGCGCTTTCCCGCTGCCGGTGGAAGTCATCCCCATGGCTGCGGCCCAGATCGCCCGCCGCTTTGCTGCCAAGGGTGGCCATGCGACCGTCCGCCTCAAGGATGGCCAGCCGCTGGTCACCGACAACGGCCAGCACATCCTCGATGTCACCGGTTTGGCGATTGCCGACCCTGCCGCTTTTGAATCCGAAGTGAACCAGTGGCCAGGCGTGATCACCGTCGGCGTGTTTGCGCACCAAAAAGCGGCTGTCTGCCTGCTGGGCACCGAGCAAGGCGTGGAAACGCTGGAGTTCTAAAACCGCCAAGCCCTCCACGCCTTAAAGCAATGGCCCGATCCAGCTAATGCCGGGTCGGGCCATTTTTTTGTAAACGGATGGCGTTTGCTTAGAACACAATCCCGGTGGGATTGCTGGGCGTAACGCGATCGGGCTCGACGCTCTGGTTACCCTGCGCTGGCTCGGCACTGCCGTCTGCCGGCTGTGCGGCAGCAGAAGCGGCCGGGGCAATCACCTTGGGAATCAAAGGCTGTGCAGGTGCGGGGCGGTAGCTGGAGGGCAACTTGGACTGGGCTGGGTAGCCGGCTGCGTCCAGGTATGCGCTCCAGTCGTTTTCATTAAAGCCACTCAAATGCTGGCTTCCCAGCGTGGCAAAGGGGATGGTGCCATCGGGGTTGAGCTTGCGCAGCGCCTGGATTTCGGCGTTGGAGGTTACCGTCTTTTCTGCAAAAGGCACACCCCGGGTCAGCAGATAGCGGCGAGCCACATCACAGGCACCGCAGTCCTTGCTGGTGTAGAAGGTCAGCGGGTACTTGGTGGCTGCTTGCTTGACTTCCAGCGGCAGGTCACTGGTGCGGGTGCCCGCAGGCTCGGTGACGGCGCCGGTGGTGACCGATTGACTCGGGGTGTCGGACGTGGGTGCACGGTCCGAGAAAGTGACCCGGCCATCGGGGCCCACAATGCGGTACACCGTTTGCGCGCCTGCCAAGCCTGCAGCGCAAGCGATGGCGGTGCCAACGAGCATGCTGCCCAAAGCCTTTTTCTTCATGCCTATCCCTCTCTATAGCTGTTGTAGCGCCATTATGCCTGCGCAGCACTGCAGCTGGCTGTGGGCTGCCGGGCACTGAAGGGGTGACCGGCAGCCGGAGCCGGTCAGGCCGCCAGCGGCTCGGCCATGCCCTGGTGGCGCAGCAGTGCGTCGAGCTGCGGCTCACGGCCCCGGAAGGCCTTGAACGATTCCATGGCCGGGCGGCTGCCACCGGCTTCCAAAATCGCATGCAGGTAGCGCTGGCCCACCTCGCGGTCCACCACATCGCTGCTGCCGCGCTTTTGCGCTGCTTCTTCAAAGCTGGCAAAGGCGTCGGCCGACAGCACCTCAGCCCACTTGTAGCTGTAGTAACCAGCGGCATAACCACCGGCAAAGATGTGGGTGAAGGTGTTGGGCATGCGGTTGAAGTCTGGCTGATCGAGCACCGCCACCTGGCGGCGCACATCGCGCATCACGCCATAGATGGCGTCCGCATTGATGCCTTCACCCGACAGCTCGGTGTGGATGCGCATGTCAAACAGCGAGAACTCGATCTGGCGCAAGGTCTGCATGCCCGATTGGAAGTTCTTGGCCGCAATCATCTTGTCGTAGAGCGCGCGGGGCAGCGGCTCGCCGGTGTCGACATGGGCCGTCATATGGCGCAGCACTTCCCACTCCCAGCAGAAGTTTTCCATGAACTGGCTGGGCAGCTCGACCGCATCCCATTCCACACCACCGATGCCGGAGACATCGCGCTCGTTGACCTGCGTGAGCATATGGTGCAGGCCGTGGCCGGTTTCGTGGAAGAGGGTGATCACGTCGTCATGGGTCAGCAGCGGCGGCTTGCCATCGACGCCAGCGGCAAAGTTGCAGACCAGGTGTGCGATCGGGGTTTGCAGCTCGCCGTTGTCCGGGCGCAGCCAGCGGGTGCGCACATCGTCCATCCAGGCGCCGCCGCGCTTGCCATTGCGCGCTGGGGGGTCCAGGTAGAACTGGCCGACCAGCACGCCATCGCGCTCGATGCGGTAGAAGGCCACGTCCTGGTTCCACACGGGAGCCAGGTCGCCCTTGATCTGCACGCCGAACAAGGTCTCGACAATGCGAAAGAGCCCGGCCAGCACCTTGGGCGCCGGAAAGTACTGCTTGAGCTCCTGCTCGCTGAACGCGTAGCGCGCTTCTTTAAGGTGCTCGCCAATGTAGCCCCAGTCCCAGGCCTGTGGGTTGTCCAGGCCCAGCTCGGTGCGGGCATAGTCGCGCAGGTCTTGCACATCCTTTTGGCCATAGGGCTTGGCCTTGCTGGCTAGCTCCTGCAAAAATTCCAGCACCTGGGCGGAGGACTGGGCCATCTTGGGCGCGACCGACAACTCGCCAAAGCTGGGGTAGCCCAGCAGATGCGCTTCTTGCTCGCGCATCTTCAAAATCTCGACCATCAACGGCGTGTTGTCGAGCTTGGTATCGCCAAACTCGCTGGCCCGCGTGGTGTAGGCGCGGTAGAGCTTCTCGCGCAAGGCGCTGCTCTTGGCAAACTGCATCACCGGCAGGTAGCTGGGGATCTTCAGGGTCAGCTTGTAGCCGGGCTTGCCTTCGGCTTCGGCTGCAGCGCGGGCAGCCTGGATCACGTCTTGCGGCACGCCAGCCAGCTCGTCCAGCTCCGCATAGTAGGCAAACTGGTCGGTCGCATCCATCGCGTTCTCGCTGTACTTCTGGCAGGCGATGGCGCTTTTTTCTTGCAGCTGCGCATAGGTCTCGCGCGCCTGGCCCTGCAGCTCGGCACCACCGAGCACAAAGTTGCGCATCGCGTTGTCCCAGGCCTGCTTTTGCTCGCTGTTCAGCGTAGCCGGGTCAATGGCCTTGTATTTGGCATACAGCGCCTCGTCCGCGCCCAGTTGCGTCCAAAAGGCGGTGACCTTGGGCATCTCGGCGTTGTAGGCTGCGCGTAGCGCAGGCGTATCGGCCACGGAGTTGAGGTGACCGACCATGCCCCAGGCGCGGCCCAGCTTTTCGGTGCTGACATCGAGCACCTTGGCGATCTCGTTCCATTGCGCCGGGAACTCGGGCGCTGTGACCGTCTTGAGGGCCGCTTCACTCTCGGCCAGAAGCTGGTCGATGGCGGGGGCGATGTGTTCAGGTTGGACCTGGTCAAAGCGGGGCAGGCCGCTGAAATCGAGCAATGGATTGGTCATGGTGCTGTATATGGGGCCTGGCGCCCTGCAATCAATGCCATGTTGGCACTTGGAACGTAATCGCGATCCGGAGATCATTGCCTGTCATTTAAGCACAAAAAAAAGCTGCTGGCACCGGCAAGGCGGATGCCAACAGCTATCGTTTTCATAGTTTTACCGCCGCGATAAATCGCGGCGGAATCGAGGCGGTTTTGGGCAGATCAGGCGCGCTCGGCCGACTCCAGCGTGTTGACCATCAGCATCGTGATGGTCATCGGGCCTACGCCGCCGGGCACGGGGGTGATGTAGCCGGCCACTTCCTTGACGCCGTCAAAATCCACATCGCCGCAGAGCTTGCCTTCGGCATTGCGGTTCATGCCCACATCGATCACCACGGCGCCGGGCTTGACCATGTCGGCGGTCAGCACATTGACCTTACCCACGGCCGCCACAATGATGTCGGCCTGGCGGGTCATCGCAGCCAGGTCGGCTGTGCCGCTGTGGGTGATGGTGACGGTGGCGTTGGCCGCCAGCAGCATCATCGCCATGGGCTTGCCCACGATGTTGGAGCGGCCGATCACCACCGCATGCTTGCCGCGCAGGTCCTTCATGCCGATCGATTCGAGCATCTTCATGCAGCCGTAGGGCGTGCAGGCCTTGAAGCCCACTTCTCCCACCATCAGCGCGCCGGCGCTGGCCACATGGAAGCCGTCCACGTCCTTCTTGGGCGAGATGGCTTCGATGACCTTGTGGTCGTCGATGTGCTTGGGCAGCGGCAGCTGCACCAGGATGCCGTGGATGCTCGGGTCGTTGTTGAGCGCCTCGACCCGGGCCAGCAACTCCGCCTCGGTCATGCTCGCGTCGTACTTCTCCAGCACCGAATGGAAGCCGCACTCCTCGCAGGACTTGACCTTGTTGCGCACATAGACCTGGCTGGCCTGGTTGTCACCGACCAGGATGACGGCCAGACCCGGAACGATGCCCTTGGCCTTGAGCTGGTCGGCACGCGCCTTGACATCGGAGCGCAGTTGCTGGGAGAGGGCCTTGCCATCGATCAATTGAGCAGTCATGTGGTCATCCAAAAAGGGTTGCGCGTGGTCCAGCAGCCGGGCGAGCCCCCAGCATGGCGCGCGGAATTGAAAAATGCGCCGTACCGAAGCCGGTACCGGCGCATTGCGCTTTGAGAAGCGTTGTTGGAACGTTGTCCCTAGGGCGCGAAGGCCGCTAATTTATCACGTTGCCTTGGCCGCTGCATTGGAGCCCAGCGCAATCTTGAGCAGATCAGCGACGGTATTGGCGCCGAGCTTTTCCATGATGTTGGCGCGGTGCGCTTCGACGGTCTTGATGCTGATGCCCAGGTCATCGGCGATCTGCTTGTTCAGGCGACCGGCCACAATGCGTTCGAGCACCTGCGACTCGCGGCCCGTCAGCTTGGCCAGCAGCGCATCGCGGCTGGCCGCTTGCTGGTGGCCAGCGAAGGCATCGCGTGCCTGGTCCAGCATGCGCTCGACCAAGGCATCGAGCTGGGCTTCGTCAAAAGGCTTCTGGATGAAATCCATGGCGCCTTTTTTCATCGTGTCCACCGCCATGGGCACGTCGCCGTGGCCGGTGATGAAGACGATGGGCAGCGGCGACTTGTTCTCGATCAGGCGGTCCTGCAGTTCCAGGCCGCTCATGCCACCCATGCGGATATCGACAATCAGACAGGCGACCTCGCGGGCATCGTAGCGTGCCAAGAAGGACTCGGCTGAGTCAAAGCAGCGCACCCGGTAATCCTTGCCCTCCAGCAACCATTGAAGCGAGTCACGCACCGCCTCATCGTCATCGACTACGTAGACCGTGCCCTTTTTGGGGATCAAGCTCATGCACAATTCCTTCTATCAGTATTGGTATAGCGCTGGCTATTCAGCCGACTCCGCGGGGCTGGCCACCGGAATCCAAAAGCTGAAATTACAACCTGTCACCTCCGGCCCATTGTAGAGGTTCTCTGCCTGCATCCGGCCATGGTGAGATTCGACAATGCTGCGGCAGAGATTGAGCCCGATTCCCATGCCTTCACTCTTGGTAGAGAAGAAGGCCTGGAACAGGCGCTCCAAAGCCTCGGGTGACAGACCGCGCCCCGTATCTTGAACGGAAAACTCTATCACATCCGTGGCGTCGATCTTGCGAGGCACGACGCGCAGTTCCACCATGCGCTGGTGGGCCGGGCGCTCGGCATTGGCAATGGATTCGGCGCCGTTCTTCATCAGGTTGATGAGCACCTGCTCGATCAGGATGCTGTCGACCTTGACCTTGGGCAGACGTGCGGCAACGTGGTGCGAAAGCCGCACATTGTGGCGCTTGAGCTCGATCGAGCCCAGCTCCACCGCTTCGCTGACGATGTCGCTGACATCGGCCAGTGCCCGGTTGGGCTCGCTGCGTTTGACAAAGGAGCGGATGCGGTGGATCACCTGGCCGGCGCGCTGGGCCTGGTGGGCGGTTTTCTCCAAGGCCCCTAGCAGCGCTTCTTCGCTCAGGCTCCCGTTCTTGACGCGGGTGATCATGCCCGAGCAGTAGTTGCTGATCGCCGACAGTGGCTGGTTCAGCTCATGGGCCACGCTCGACGCCATCTCGCCCATGGTCACCAGGCGGCTCACGGTGGCGGCCTTCTCGGCCTGGCGCGCGGACTGCTCCTCGGCCTGGCGTCGTGGCGTGATGTCAGTGGCGATCACCATCTGCGCCAGGCGCCCGTCCACCCAGTTGAGGTAGCGCGAGCGCACTTCCAGCCATTTGCCCAGCTCGGCGATATAGATCTCGGCATTGCCGCTGACAGCAGTGGTGATCTCGTCACTGGGCAGGCCCATGAGCCCATCTTCATCGTCCATGCTGGTGTTGGCATTGCTGTTGCTGGGCAACACGCCGGCCTGGGCCACCAATTGCAAATGGCCCACGGTTTGCGAGCCAAACCACTGCCGGTAGAGCTTGTTGGCGAACAGCAACTCGGCACTGCCCAGCGGCGCGACCGACACCGAGGCGTCCAGTGCCTCGAGCACGATGGTGAAGCGCTCATACGACGCCGAGAGCTGCTCGCGGATGCGGTTGGGCTCGGTGATATCGGTCATCGAGGTCATCCAGCCGGTCTGGCGGCCGTGGCCGTCAATCAGCGGCGAGACATAGAGCCGGGCCTCGAACATCGTGCCGTTCTTGCGCTTGACCCGCATCTGGAAACCACCGGGAAACACCTTGCCGCTCATCTCGTCGATCAGCATGTCGTGGTAGGTGCTCTGGTCGCCCTCGGGCCAGTACGGGTAGGGCGGCAGCTTGCCCACCAGCTCTTCCTCGCTCCAGCCGGTCATCTGGCAAAAGGCGGCATTCACATAAGAGATGCGGCCTTGCAGATCCAATGCGCGCATGCCCGTGAGCACGCTGTTTTCCATCGCTCGGCGGAAATTGGTCTCACCCTGCAGGGCTTCTTGCGCGCGTATGCGCTTGCGGGTGTGGCGCCAGGTCGCCACCAGCAGCCAGGCGGTCATAAAGCTCAGCACACAGACCAGCCAGAACAGGCCGTTGCTGACCAGGCCGAGCGAGGTGTGGTAGCCCTGGGCGCGCAGCTTCAAACTGTTACCCACGGGAGCGACTGGCATCTCGAATTCATTGGGCGCCGCGCGCCAGGGCAGCAGCCGCTGGGCGGCGACACGTGGGGTGAGCGGAGTGCCGGCCAGCGTGGTTCCCTTGCCGTCCTGCAGGGTCACCGCGTAGCGGGCCAGGATCTCGGTGGGCGTGCCGTAACGCAGCAGGTTGTCGATCGAGAACTCGGCCAGCAGCACGCCGCCAAAGCGGCCCTTCTGGCTGATGGGGACCTCCAGCAGCAGCATGGGCGCTGTCTCGCTGGTGGCCAGTGGCTGCGAGAACACAGGCTGCTGCAGATCGCGCGCCATCTCAAAGAGCTCGAGCAGCTCCTTTTTCTGGATCACCTCGTCCACGGTGAGCAGGTTCTCTGCGGCCACGCTGGGGCCAAACTGGGTGGCGCGCACCTGGCGGCCGGTATCAATCCAGGTCAGGGCCTGCAGCTCGGCGTACTGGCTGATCAGCGTGTCAGCCCGGTCGTTGAAGCCATTCTTGTCCACGTCCTGGTTGCCCACGTCGCGGGCCAGGCGCATCAGTTGCTCCTGGCGCTCGGACAGGCGCAGCCGAATGCGCTGCTGGGCATATTCCACATCGCGGCGCATGGCCTCACGCTCACGCTCGAGCTCTTCGCTGCGCAGGTACCAAAAAGCGGCCACGATGGCGATGAAAAACATCACCACGGCCACCAAGGGCGCAATGGCCGCATAGCGATCTTGTCTCGAAGGTGACAATCCTCGCCACCAGGTCTGCCACATCTGCACCAAACGAGGACGGCTGTTTGGGGATGGGGTGGCGGGGCGCTCGGTCGAATTCATGGAGGGTGAGTGTAGTCCAGGGCAGGGCGGCCATGCCCTGATGCCGGGCAAATCGTTGATCTGGTCCCCGATGCATCCTGCTGCAGCGCCCATGGATTGTGCGTTTGCAGCAATTTCCCATAATATGAAAATGAAGACCGCTATTTGAAATCTTCAAAAAATGTGAGAAACTCTGGCACAGTCATTCATAGCAGATCACTTGAAGGAGACGCGAGCATGTCCGAACCATCCGAACAAAAAGCCGTCAACGGCCCCACCCGCACCGACGACCAAGAAACCCGAGAATGGATGGACGCGCTGTCCGCTGTGATCGACCGTGAGGGCGCAGATTACGCCCACTCGCTGATCGAGCAATTGCTCGAGCACGCGCGCCAGAACAGCGTCGATCTGCCTTTCTCCGCCAAGACCGGCTACGTCAACACCATCGAGACCGAGCAGGAAGCGCGCAGCCCCGGCAACCTCGAGATCGAACAACGCCTGCGCGCCTACATGCGCTGGAACGCCATGGCCATGGTGGTCAAGGCCAACCGCCTGCACCCACCAGAAGGCGGTGACCTGGGCGGCCACATCGGCTCCTTTGCCTCGCTGGCCAGCATGTTTGGCGCCGGCTTCAACCATTTCTGGCATGCCGAGAGCGACAACCACGGCGGCGACTGCCTCTACATCCAAGGCCACGTATCGCCCGGCATCTATGCCCGCGCCTATCTCGAAGGCCGCATCAGCGAAGAGCAGCTGCTCAACTTCCGCCAGGAAGTGGACGGCAAAGGTCTGTCGAGCTACCCGCACCCCAAGCTGATGCCCGATTTCTGGCAGTTCCCCACCGTCTCGATGGGCCTTGGCCCCATCATGGCGATCTACCAGGCGCGCTTTTTGAAGTACCTGCACGCCCGCGGCATTGCCAACACCGAAAACCGCAAGGTCTGGGTGTTCTGTGGCGACGGTGAAATGGACGAGGTCGAATCCTTGGGCGCGATCGGCCTGGCCGCGCGTGAAAACCTCGACAACCTGATCTTCGTGATCAACTGCAACCTCCAGCGCCTCGATGGCCCGGTGCGTGGCAACGGCAAGATCATCCAGGAGCTCGAAGGCGAGTTCCGCGGTTCCGGCTGGAACGTGATCAAGCTGATTTGGGGCAAGGGCTGGGATGCCTTGCTGGCCAAGGACCATGACGGCGCGCTGCGCAAGATCATGATGGAGTGCAACGACGGCGACTACCAAGCGTTCAAGGCCAATGACGGCGCCTATGTGCGCAAGAACTTCTTTGGCCGCGATCCACGCACCCTGAAGATGGTCGAGCACCTGAGCGACGACGAGATCTGGAACCTGCAGCGCGGCGGCCACGACTCGCAAAAGGTCTACGCTGCCTTCCACGCAGCGCAAAACCACCAGGGCCAGCCCACCGTCTTGCTGGTCAAGACCGTCAAGGGCTTTGGCATGGGCAAGGTCGGTGAGGGCAAGAACAATGTCCACCAGACCAAGAAGCTGGCCGATGAGGACATCAAGGCCTTCCGCGACCGTTTCAACATCCCGATCCCGGACAGCCAGATTGCCGAGCTGCCTTTCTACAAGCCAGCCGACGACACCCCGGAGATGAAGTACCTGCACGAGCGCCGCAAGGCCTTGGGCGGTTACCTGCCCAAGCGCCGCGAAAAGGCCGACGAGCAGTTCACCGTGCCTCCGCTGGACACCTTCAAGGCCGTGCTCGAAGCCACGCCCGAAGGCCGTGAGATCTCGACCACGCAAGCCTATGTGCGTTTCTTGACCCAGCTGCTGCGCGACAAGGAAATCGGCCCCCGCGTGGTGCCCATCCTGGTGGACGAGGCCCGTACCTTCGGTATGGAAGGCCTGTTCCGCCAGATCGGTATCTACAACCCGCATGGCCAGCAGTACACCCCGGTCGACAAAGACCAGGTGATGTACTACAAGGAAGACACCAAGGGCCAGATCCTGCAGGAAGGCATCAACGAAGCGGGCGGCATGTCCAGCTGGATTGCTGCGGCAACCAGCTACAGCCACAGCAACCGCATCATGATTCCGTTCTACATCTACTACTCGATGTTCGGATTCCAGCGCATTGGCGATCTGGCCTGGGCCGCTGGCGACCTGCAGGCACGCGGCTTCTTGCTGGGCGGCACCTCGGGCCGTACCACCTTGAATGGCGAAGGTCTGCAGCACGAAGACGGCCACAGCCACATCCTGGCCGGCACCATCCCCAACTGCATCAGCTACGACCCGACCTTCTCGCACGAAGTGGCCGTGATCATGCACGAAGGCCTGCGCCGCATGGTGCAGAACCAGGAAAACATCTTCTACTACCTGACGCTGCTCAACGAAAACTATGCGATGCCAGGCCTCACGCCCGGCACCGAGGAGAAGATCCTCAAGGGCATGTACCTGTGCAAGGCCGGTGGCGCCGGCGACCTGCGCGTGCAACTGCTGGGCTCGGGCACCATCCTGCGCGAATCCTTCTTTGCGCAAGAGCTGCTGGCTGCCGACTGGGGCGTGACTGCCGACGTCTGGAGCTGCCCATCGTTCAACGAACTGACCCGCGACGGCCAGGATGCAGACCGCTGGAACCTGCTGCACCCGCTGGAAACCGCCAAGGTGCCGTTTGTGACCGCCGAGCTGGGCAACAGCACCGGCCCGGTGATCGCCTCGACCGATTACATGAAGTCCTACGCCGAGCAGATTCGCCCCTTCATCCCCGCGGGCCGCACCTACAAGGTGCTGGGCACGGACGGCTTTGGCCGCTCGGACTTCCGCCGCAAGCTGCGCGAGCACTTCGAGATCGACCGCCACTACATCGTGGTAGCCGCCTTGAAGGCGCTGGCCGAAGACGGCAAGCTGCCCGCGCAAAAGGTCGCCGATGCGATTGCCAAGTACGGCATCAACGCCGACAAGATCAACCCGCTGTACGCCTAAATTGCACCAGGAGACACCACAATGGCATTGATTGACATTCAAGTCCCCGATATTGGCGACTTCGCAGAAGTGGGCGTGATCGAGTTGCTCGTCAAGCCCGGTGACACCGTCGCCAAGGACCAGTCGCTGATCACTGTCGAGTCCGACAAGGCCTCGATGGAGATCCCGTCCAGCCACGCTGGCGTGGTCAAGGAAATCGTCGTCAAGATTGGCGACAAGGTGGCCGAAGGCTCGGTCATCATCAAGCTCGAAGCGGCCGATGCGGCCGATGCGGCCGATGCGGCCGATGCCGCTGCTGCCGCACCCGCTGCGCCGGCACCAGCCCCCGCCGCTGCGGCAACCGCTCCTGCAGCTGCACCTACGCCAGCACCCCAGGCTGCTGCTGCGCCTGCGGCCTCGGGCCCGGTCGAAGTGAAGGTCCCCGATATCGGTGACTTCAAGGATGTGGCCGTGATCGAGCTGCTGGTCAAGGTGGGCGATACCGTCACCGAAGAGCAGTCGCTGTTCACCGTCGAGTCCGACAAGGCCTCGATGGAGATCCCATCGCCCGCCGCTGGTGTGGTCAAGGAGCTCAAGGTCAAGATTGGCGACACCATCAATGTTGGTGATCTGGTCGCCATTCTGGAAGGCAGCGCCGCTGCTGCTCCAGCGTCCGCACCGGCTACGCAAGCACCGGCGGCAGCTGCGCCGGCTCCCGCTGCCAGCGCACCTGTCCCTGCTGCAGCACCTGTCGCCGCACCGGCTGCAGCTGTTCCCGCCCACAACCCCACCGTGCCGCCCTCGGGCGCGATGCCCTATGCATCGCCATCGGTGCGCAAGTTTGCGCGTGAGCTGGGTGTGCCGCTGGACGAAGTCAAGGGCTCGGGCAACAAGGGCCGTATCACCGCCGATGACGTGCAAGCCTTCACCAAGCAGGTGATGGCTGGTGCCGTGCAGACGAAGGCACAGGCTGCCAAGGCGCCTGCCGGTGGCGGCTCTGGCGCAGGTCTGGATCTGCTGCCATGGCCCAAGGTCGATTTCAGCAAGTTCGGCGCTGTCGAGCGCAAGGACCTGTCGCGCATCAAGAAGATCTCGGGCGCCAACCTGCACCGCAATTGGGTGATGATCCCCCACGTCACCAACAATGACGAAGCCGACATCACCGAGCTCGAAGCCTTCCGCGTCTCCACGAACAAGGAAAACGAGAAGAGCGGCGTCAAGGTCACCATGCTGGCCTTTGTGATCAAGGCCCTGGTCTCTGCACTCAAGAAGTTCCCTGAGTTCAACACCAGCCTCGATGGCGACACCCTGGTCTACAAGCAGTATTTCAACATCGGCTTTGCCGCTGACACGCCCAATGGCCTGGTGGTGCCGGTGCTCAAGGATGCCGACAAGAAGGGCATCATCCAGATCAGCGCAGAAATGGGTGAGCTGGCCAAGAAGGCACGCGATGGCAAGCTGGGCGCGGCCGACATGCAAGGCGGCTGCATCTCCATCTCGTCGCTGGGCGGCATTGGTGGCACGCACTTCACGCCTATCGTGAATGCCCCTGAAGTTGCCATCCTGGGCCTGTCCAAGTCGGCGATCAAGCCGGTGTGGGACGGCAAGCAGTTTGTGCCACGCCTGATGCTGCCACTGAGCCTGTCGTACGACCACCGCGTCATCGATGGCGCCTCGGCCGCACGCTTCAATGCCTACCTGGGCCAGGTGCTGGCGGACTACCGCCGCATCATCCTGTAATCGGAGACGCACACTATGGCAATCGTAGATATCAAAGTCCCCGACATTGGTGATTTCGCTGAAGTGGGCGTGATCGAGCTGCTGGTGCAGCCTGGCGACACCGTCGCCAAGGACCAGTCGCTGATCACCGTCGAGTCGGACAAGGCCTCGATGGAGATCCCGTCGAGCCATGCCGGCGTGGTCAAGGAGCTCAAGATCAAGATCGGTGACAAGGTCGCTGAAGGCTCAGTGATCCTATCGCTGGAAGCCGCAGAAGGCGCAGCTGCTGCCCCCGCACCTGCTGCTGCACCTGCAGCCTCGTCGCCCGCTCCGGCCCCTGCAGCAGCGGCGCCTGCTCCCGCAGCGCAGTCCGCACCAGCTGCAGCGCCGTCCCCGGTGGCCAGCAACTACAGCGGCCAGGTCGATGAAGACTGTGACGTGGTCGTGCTCGGTGGCGGCCCAGGCGGCTACTCGGCCGCCTTCCGCGCCGCTGACCTGGGCCTCAAAGTGGTGCTGGTCGAGCGCTACAAGACGCTGGGCGGTGTCTGCCTGAACGTGGGTTGCATCCCCTCAAAGGCTTTGCTGCATGTGGCTGCCGTGATGGACGAGGTCAAGCACCTGGACGTGGCCGGTATCAAGTTCGCCGCGCCCGAGGTCAATATCGACCAGCTGCGCGCCCACAAGGATAAGGTCATCGGCAAGCTGACCGGCGGTCTGGGCCAAATGGCCAAGATGCGCAAGGTCACGATCGTGCGCGGCTATGGCAATTTCGTCAGCGCCAACCACATCGAAGTGCAGGAAACCTCGGGCGATGGCCAGGAGCAGACCGGCGCCAAGAAGGTGGTGCAGTTCAAGAAGGCCATCATTGCTGCAGGCTCGCAAGCCGTGCATCTGCCCTTCATGCCCAAGGACGAGCGCGTGGTCGATTCCACGGGTGCGCTGGACCTGAAGGCCGTGCCCAAGCGCATGCTGATCCTGGGCGGCGGCATCATCGGCCTGGAAATGGGCACCGTCTACAGCACGCTGGGCGCACGCCTGGATGTGGTCGAGATGATGGATGGCCTGATGCAAGGCGCTGACCGCGACCTGGTCAAGGTCTGGCAGAAGATGAACGCGCCGCGCTTTGACAACATCATGGTCAACACCAAGACCGTGGCCGCCGAAGCAACGCCCGAAGGCATCAAGGTCTCGTTCGAGCCAGCCAAGGAGGGCATCACCGTGCCCGAACCCCAGGTGTACGACCTGGTGCTGCAAGCCGTGGGCCGCACGCCCAATGGCAAGAAGATCGGCGCAGAGGCTGCAGGCGTGTCCGTGACGGACCGTGGCTTTATCAATGTCGACATCCAGATGCGCACCAATGTGCCCAACATCTTCGCGATCGGCGACATCGTGGGCCAGCCAATGCTGGCACACAAGGCTGTGCACGAAGCGCATGTGGCCGCCGAAGTCATCGCCGGTGAGCTGCAAGGCAACAAGGAGCTGGCCGCTGCCGCTTTCAATGCCCGCGTGATTCCATCGGTGGCCTATACCGATCCCGAAGTGGCATGGGTGGGTCTGACCGAAGACCAGGCCAAGGCCCAAGGCATCAAGGTCAAGAAGGGCCTGTTCCCCTGGGCTGCCTCGGGCCGCGCCATTGCCAATGGCCGCGACGAAGGCTTTACCAAGCTGCTGTTCGACGACTCGCCCGAAGCCCATGGTCACGGCAAGATCCTGGGCGGCGGCATGGTCGGCACGCACGCCGGCGACATGATCGGCGAGATAGCACTGGCCATCGAGATGGGTGCAGACACTGTGGACATCGGCAAGACCATCCACCCGCACCCGACCTTGGGCGAGAGCATTGGGATGGCGGCCGAAGTGGCCCATGGCACCTGCACCGATGTGCCGCCAGCGCGCAAGTAAGACCAGCCGGTCTTGATCTAATCCGCAAAAGACAGCCTACGGGCTGTCTTTTTTTGCCTGTGCGCCCAGTGTTCAATGCCGTGCAGACCACGGCATGGGTTTACTCATAGTCAAACTCCGCCCGGTACTCATCCGGGTTGATGCCTTCGGCGCGCAGCGGCTCCACCAGGCGAAAGCGCGTGACCTTGGCCGATGCGGTGATATAGCCTTTGATGACCCACTCGCGGGTGACGGGGCTGTGCGCCTCCTGGGCCAGCTGTTCGATGATGCGCGTGGTCTTGCGCCGGGCCAGCATGCGAAAGAACGCCGGTACATGGGCGAGCAGGCGCTGGAGCAGGTGCTCGGCATCGGCGGTCCATTCGCCTTGCTTGGGCAGCTCGGGCACAAAGCCCCATTCGTCTTCTGTCAAGGCGCGCCACAGCACGATGGCATGGCCATCGGCATCGCTCACGCAGGCCATTTCTTCGAGTTCAGGGGTGCGCATCGGCGCATAGCGTGAGGTGCTGCCTGCCGCCAGCAGGCTTTGGTAGGCCTGGGCCACATCGGCCACCTGCAGGCGCAGGCTCGTCTGCGACTCCACCTTGGGCACCTGCAGCAGCCGCAGCAGAGCGCTGCCGGTGTCGATATCGACATAGCCCTCGCCGCTGCGCGCAGCGGCAAAGCCGATCACATCGCGCCAGAGATGCGTGGCCTTTTCCAGATCGCTGCAGGGAAGGACAAGGTGGCTGATTCCAAAAAACATGGCATACGCTGTGAACAATAAGAGCGCCGATGATAGCGGGCTGCGTGCCGTATCGATCAGAACTGATCGATGCGTACATGCGAGGCGCCACCCACTCGCAGTTGTCTTGGTGACAGGCGAGGCGGCCAAGGCGAGTCAGGATGGGCGAAGATTCCCGGCTAGAAAAAGCCTGCGCAGCGCATCGGCACTTTCTGCCACAGCGCCTGCTGCTCTTGAGGAGACCCACCCCATGACCCCCCATGCGTTTGCCACTACCGCCGCATTGGCCATTGCCGCCAGCTTGGCCGCCGCTGCCATGCCAGCAGCCGCTGCCTACCCGGACAAGCCCATCAAACTGATCGTTCCGTTCCCACCGGGTCAGGCCACCGATATCTTTGCCCGCGCGCTCGCCGAGAAACTGGGCCAAAAGCTGGGCCAGCCGCTGGTGGTAGAGAACAAGGCCGGCGCGGGCAGCAATATTGGCTCCGAGCAGGTCGTCCGCAGCGCCGCCGACGGCTATACCTTGTTGGTCGCGGGCAGTGCAATGGCAGTCAACCAGACGCTCTACAAAAAGGTGAACTTCGACCCCCGAGTGGACCTGGTCGGCATCAGCTTGATCGCCAAGGTGCCGCTTGTCTTTCTGGCCAACCCGGCCAGCGGCATCAAGAGCATGAACGACCTGGTGGCCAGGGCGCGGGCCGA
This sequence comes from Comamonas sp. 23, assembly GCF_049601575.1. NCBI lineage: Bacteria > Pseudomonadati > Pseudomonadota > Betaproteobacteria > Burkholderiales > Comamonadaceae > Comamonas > Comamonas sp. 23. The sequence goes on from NZ_CP187127.1 coordinate 2,748,051, forward strand.
GCCGGGCAAGCTGAGCTATGCCAGCGCCGGTATTGGCGGCACCCAGCACTTGAGCGCGGAGATGGTCAAGGCCCGTGCTTCGCTGCAGATCGAACATATTCCCTACAAGGGCAGCGGCCCGGCCCAGGCGTATTTTCTGGGCAACCAGGTGCCGTTGATGGTCGACTCAGTCACAGCCGCGCTGGCCAATATCCAGGCTGGCAAGGCCGTGCCGCTGGGGGTGACGTCAGCCACACGCTCCAGCCAGTTGCCCCAGGTGCCAACGATTGCTGAATCCGGCCTGCCGGAGTTCAAGGGCTTTGAGGCGGTCGGTTGGCTGGGCCTGATGGCCCCCAAGGACACGCCCAAAGCCATCGTCGACAAGCTGAACCAAGAGACGGTGGCCATCCTCAACAGCCCCGAGATGCAGAAGTTCATTCGCGACCGGGGCTCCGAGCCCGCGCCGACCAGTGGCCCGGAGATGGACCGCTTTGTCGCCAGCGAAATTGCCGAATGGGGCAAAGCGGTCAAGCAGTCGGGCGCGACCGTAGAGTAGGGCGTCGCCATCGGCCTCGCCGGCCAGTGCAGGCCGGTTCGCAGTCAGAATCCTTACGGGCTGCCGACCATGTCACCCATGCGTCCCCGTGCCTGGGAGCGCTTTTCTACACTCTTTGTCGCCTATAGACTGAAATGGAGACAAAGAGATGGTGTTGACGCGCAGAAGCATGCTGCAAGCGGGGGCTGCCACGGCAGCTGGTGCATGGATGGGGGCGGGCGCATCGCTGGCCCATGCCAGCAAGACCTTTCCCACCCGGGCGATCAAGCTGGTGGTGGCTTTTCCGGCCGGCGGCCCCACGGATCTGACGATGCGCCAGCTCGCTGAGAACGCCGCCAAGGTGCTGGGCCAGCCGATTGTCGTGGAAAACCGCCCGGGTGCGGCAGGATCTCTGCCCGCTACCCAGTTGCAGAACACCGCAGCGGACGGCTACACCATCGCCCAGCTGCCGATGAGCGTGATGCGCCTGCCCTTTACCACCGGCCTCAAATGGAACCCGGTGGAGGACCTGAGCTACATCATCAATGTCACCGGCTATGCGTTCTGCATGGTGGCCAGCACCCAGTCCGGGCTCAAGAGCTGGCAGGACGTGGTGGCCTGGGCCAAGGCCAATCCTGGCAAGCTCACGCTGGGCAATACCGGCACCTACACCTCGCCCCATGTCACCTCGGCCATCATTGCGCAGCAGCTGGGCCTGGATGTCGTGCATGTACCGTACAAGGGCTCGTCGGAGCTGATGCGCGCCACGATGGCGGGTGAGGTGATGGTCGCGGCCGACACCAGCGCCGTGATCCCCTATGTGGACCAGGGCCGCATGGTCGCCTTGAACGTCTGGACCGAAAAGCGCCTGCCGACCTTGCCCAACACCCCCACCTTGATCGAGCTGGGCCTGCCGACCACGCAGTACTCGCCCTTTGGCCTGGTGGGCCCCAAGGGCATGCCCGCCGATGTGCAAGCGGCCTTGCACAAGGCCTTCAAGGAAGCGATGGAGATGGAAAGCTACCAGGCCATGCTGCAGCGCTTTGAGATGCTGCCCATCTACATGAACAGCGCCGACTACAAAAAGTTTGCCGCCGAGTCCACCGTCAAGGAAAAGGCCGTTCTGGCCAAGCTGGGGCCGCAGGCTTGATGGGGCTGTGATGGCTGTCTGGGGGCAGTTTTCCTGAAGGCTGTATTTATATACAGTATTTGCAGAAAACTACTCCGGTCTGAATAGCGCCGCCATGCGTCCCGGAGGGGCGCGCTCCCAAGGAGGATCACTCCCATCTTGGTGAACGCGAGGAGATTTTGCTAGAATACTGTACATATACACAGTATTTATGCAAACCCTCACCAAACTCCAGATCCTGGCCGATGCCGCCAAATACGATGCCAGCTGCGCGTCGAGCGGCAGCAAGCCCCGCAACTCCCTGGGCCGCAAGGGGATGGGCTCGACCGAGGGCATGGGCATCTGCCACAGCTATACGCCCGATGGCCGCTGCGTGTCACTGCTCAAGATTCTGCTGACCAATTTCTGCATCTACGACTGCCGCTACTGCATCAACCGCAAAAGCTCCAATGTGCAGCGTGCCCGCTTTAGCGCGGCAGAGGTGGTGGGCCTGACCTTGGACTTTTACCGCCGTAACTGCATAGAGGGCCTGTTTTTGTCCAGCGGCATCATCCAGTCGTCGGACTACACGATGGAGCAATTGGTGGAGGTGGCGCGCAGCCTGCGCGAGGACCATGATTTTCGCGGCTATATCCACCTGAAGACGATTCCGGATGCTGCCCCTGAGTTGCTCGCCATGGCAGGCCGCTATGCCGACCGGCTCAGCATCAATATCGAGCTGCCCACCCAGCAGGGCCTGCAGCAGTTGGCGCCCGAGAAGGATGCCGTAGGTATTGCCGCGGCCATGCACCAGGTGGCCGAACATATCGAGCTGGCCCGGCAGCAGACGCAAGACCAGCAGGGCAGCAAGCTGGTATCGCTGCCCCGCCAGCGCCAGGCAGCCCGGGCCGCAGCGCCCAGCTATGCGCCCGCTGGCCAAAGCACACAGATGATAGTGGGCGCCGACAGTGCCAATGACGCCACCATCTTGCGCACCAGCAGCGCGCTCTACACCGGCCAGCGCCTGCGCCGCGTCTACTACTCGGCCTTCAGCCCCATCCCCGATGCATCGTCCGATCTGCCGCTGCAGGCGCCGCCGCTGATCCGCGAGCACCGGCTCTACCAGGCCGATTGGCTGATGCGCTTCTACGGTTTCAGCCCTGCCGAGATCACTGCGCCAGCCGCCGGCGGCATGCTCGATCTGGAGCTGGACCCCAAGCTCGCCTGGGCGCTGTCGCAGCGCCAGCATTTCCCGGTGGACCTGAACCGTGCGGCCAAGGCATGGCTGCTGCGGGTGCCGGGCTTGGGCGTAGGCAGTGTCGAGCGCCTGCTCGCTGCCCGCCGGGTGCGCCGGCTGCGGCTGGCCGATCTGCAGCAGCTGCGCGTTGCCACCAGCAAGGTGCTGCCTTTTGTCGAGTTGGATGACTACCACCCGCCGCTGGCCATGCTCGACAGTCCCAGCTTGCGCCAACAGCTGCTGGCCCAGATGGGGCAGGGCGCGGTGCAGCGCCGGCACAGCGGTATGCAGTTGGCGGCTGCCGCGCAGATGGCGCTGTTTTGAGGAGGCCCGGCATGCAGGCAGAGAACGACAGCTTGACCGTAATGTTGGAAGCACCGGACGACTTTGCCGGCTTTCGCCAAGCGGCGCGGGTATTGCTGGCCCTGGGCGCAGCGCCCGAGGTGGTGCATTGGCGCTGGACGGATGAACTGTCCACCCAGGCCGAGGATGGTGATTTGTTTGCGGATGCTGGGGCAGCCGACGCTGGGGCAGCCCATGCTGCGGCTGCCGGTGCTTGGGTTGCCGATGCGCCGGCCCGCGTTATTACCCCCGATGCGTTGGACCGTTTGACCATTGCACCCGGCCAGCCGGTGCATATCCGCAAACCCCAGCTGGCTGTGCTGCGCCATGCCTGCTGCCACCGCAACCCGGGCCGCTTTATGCTGTGCTACCGCTGGTTGTGGCGGCTGCAGTGCATGCCCAGCCTGGCAGGCGATGCGCTCGATGCCGATTGGCGCGAGATCGAACGCCTGGCCCGTGCGGTGGGGCGAGAGATCCACAAGATGCATGCCTTTGTGCGCTTTCGGCCCGCGCAGGACGAGAAGGGCGCACCGTTGCATGTGGCCTGGTTCGAGCCCGAGCACCACATCGTGCGCGCGGCCTCGGGCTTTTTTAGGGAGCGCTTTAGCAATATGCGCTGGGCGATTCTGACGCCAGGCTGCAGCGTGCTCTGGGACCAGGAATGCCTGCAATGGGGGCCTGGCGCCACGCAAGCCCAGGCACCGGGCCCCGATGCGGGCGAGGCGCTGTGGTTGGCCTATTACCAATCGACCTTCAACCCGGCGCGGCTCAAGGAGCAGGCCATGCTGCGCGAAATGCCGCGCCGCTACTGGAAGAACCTGCCCGAGACGCAGCTGATCAGCGGCCTGGTCGCAGGCGCACGCAGCCGCACCGGGCTGATGCTGGCGGCGCAACCAGCAGCGGAGCGCGCCTGATCAGCCCTGCGGATCTGCAAGATCAGTGCAGCGAAACGTCTTCGCGGCGCACATGGTCATTGGCCGTGCCCGTGGGGCGGCTGGACCAGTAACCGGCCAGCAGCGAGCCAGAGATGTTGTGCCAGACCGAGAAAATGGCGCCCGGCAGCGCGGCCATGGGGCTGAAGAACTTGGCGCCCAGGCTGGCTGCCAGGCCCGAGTTCTGCATGCCCACCTCAATGGCCAGGGTACGGCAGACCGATTTGTCAAAGCCCAGCAGGCGACCGCCCCAGTAGCCACCCAGGTAGCCGATCAGGTTGTGCGCAATGACGCCCGCCAGCACGACGCCGCCGACGGTAGCAATGCGGTCACGGCTCAAGGCCACCACGGTGGAGAGCACCAACAAGATCGCCACCATCGATACGAGCGGCAGCAGGCGCTCTACGCGCTTGATCTGCGCATGCCAGAAATGGTTCAGCAGCAGGCCCAGGCCAATGGGCAGCAGCACGATCTGCGCAATTTCCATCAAAAGCGCGCTGACCGGCACGTCGATCGAGGCCGAGATATACAGGCGCGCGAGCAGCGGCGTGGCCACAATCCCCACCAGGGTCGACAGCGCACTGATCGTCACTGACAGCGCCACATCGCCTTTGGATAGAAAAATCATCACATTCGAAGAGGTGCCACTGGCCACGCTGCCCACCAGCACCATGCCTGCGGTCAGCTCGGGCGGCATGTTCAGCGCCTTGGCAATCAGCCAGGCCGCTAGCGGCATGATGAGGTAGTGCAGGAACAGACCCGCCGCAATCGGGGCCGGGCGCTGCAGCACGCGGCTGAAATCGGCCACGCGCAGGGTCACGCCCATCGCAAACATGATCAGCATCAGCAGCTGGGCAATATGGGGCTTGAAGCCCAGGAAGGCCGAGGGCGCGCTGTAGGCGATCAGCGCCATCACAGCCGCCCAGACGGGGAAAAGACGGGTCAACAAGGCAAGCACGGATATATCCAGACCAAAAACGGGCCCCAGGTTGTGCGGAGGGACAAATCCGGATGCACAGGGGCCAAAAAGCAGGGAGTGGCTGATGCGTGGTCGCGGCTGCGCTGTCACGCTCGTCCGCCGGGCAAGGTGCCCGACCAGGGATAGCGGACCGGGGCAGCAAAAGGGCGGTGAACGCGGCGCTACCGGTGGGTAGCGGGCAGGCGCTGGGAGCTTGTGGCTGGCCGCATCAGAGCCGCGATCATACGGTTACGGCTGCAACTGGTTGGGGCGGGCGGCGGGGTGGCATCACTGCGCAGTCGGATATTGGCGCGCACTGCCTGGCGGTGCTGGGGCAGGTGCGGGCACCGGGCTTGCCAGTGCAGCTTACCGATGGGATGCTGGCATCTTTTGTACCCACCGCATGCTACGTTCCAAATAGCACGCTTGGGCGCCAATGCAGGGCTGGGTGCTCGGCACACCTGCCTGGTAAAAAGAGCGGCTCATGCGGCCTGCATTGTAGGACTGAAGGCTTTTTGTGCCCAGCGCCGGCATGCTGTGGTGGCAATCGGCAGATCATCCAGTAAAGTTGTTGAGATTGGTTAACGATCTGATGCATAAGTGCAACAAGGTGCCTGGGCACCACGCTGGTGCATCCCCTGCCTCGTAGTGCCTGCCATGGTCTGGCTTTTGAAGCTGGCCACGTCAGACAGCGGCACTGCCAGGCGATCTACAGCTCTGTGCCCTGCGGCCATGCATGCAGGACACACTTTTTGGAGGAGGGTGCAGATATGCCACCCCAAGCAGCATCTTCCATGCCGCTGCCGCAGATCGGCGGCTGGCTTGAACACAGTGTGGGCCCCTTGATGAGTTGGTGCGTGCTGGTTGCAGCTGCGGCACTTGCCGGGCACGCGGTTTTCCGACTCACCGGTTTTCCGCGCATGCTGGGCTATACAGTGGTGGGCCTGCTCGCTGGCTGGCTGGGCTTTGGCGATCTGCCCTGGCCGCTGCAGGGCAACACCCAGGTGCTGCTGCACACGGCAGTGGGCACCAGCATGCTGATTGCGGCCTCGCAAATCTCCCTGAAATGGCTGATGCGACAGCCATTTTTGCTGTTGCAAAGCCTGGTCGAATCGATGGCCGCTCTGGTGCTGGTCACGGCCACTTTGCAATTGCTGGGCATGGGTTGGGCGGTGTCGCTAGGGGTAGGGGTGGTGGCCATGGTGGCCTCGCCCTCGGTGCTGCTGCGCATCTCGGCCGACCTGCGCTCCAGTGGCGCCGTGACCGACCGCAGCTTGCTGATGGCCACCTTGGGCTGCATATATGCGCTGGTGCTGGGCCTGGTGGTCACCGTGGCCTGGTCGCCCGTCGCGGGCACGGATGCGCAATCGGGCCTCGTGCTGACGGCAGCTGGCATGGGCCACTTGCTGTGGAGCCTGGGTTTGACCCTGCTGTGGGCGCTGCTGACCACCGCCGCGCTATGGCCGGTGCTGCGCTGGCGATCGTCGCGCAGTGATTCCACGGCGCTCTACATGCTCGCGGTGCTGGTCGCTGCCAGTTTGCTCGCGGAGCGTCTTGGCGGCTCGGCGGCGCTGGGCTTTGTGCTGGCCGGTGTCATGCTGCGCAACCTGAGCCCCAAGCCCATGGTCTGGCCCTCGGCCTTTATGGCCGGCAACACCATGCTCAATTTGCTGATGTTTGTGCTGGTGGCCAGCATGGCCGGCCAGATTGCACCCAGCGCGGCGCTGATCAGCCTGGTCGCTGCCGTCAGCCTGGCGCGGCTGCTGGGCAAGATGGGCGGCGTGCTGCTCTTGGGCGCGGGCACCGGCATTGGCTGGTTGCGCCAGTGGCCGGTGGCCTGCGCACAGTCGCCCAGCTCGGGCCTGGCCTTGCTGCTGGCTTCCGGCCAGGTGGCGCAATGGGCTGCGATCAACCCGGAAGTGGCAGTGAGCGTGTCGTCCATCGCGCTGCCGATGATTGTGCTGTGCGAGGTGATTGGCGTGCTGCTGGCCTCGCTCGCTTTGTGGCGCAGTGGCGAGGCGCACCGCGGCATCGGCCTGTCTGCCCTCACCAGCAAGGAGAAACGCCATGACGCTTGAAGCCTTCCACCAGTCCGAGGCCTTGACGCTCGGCGTCGAGCTGGAGCTGCAGCTGGTCAACACCAACCACTATGACCTGACACCTTATGCGCCCGATATGCTGGCCTTGCTGAAAAACGCGCAGGTGCCCGGCTCCATCGTGCCCGAGGTGACCACGAGCATGATCGAGATATCGACCGGCATCTGCACCGACGCCCAGGACGCCTACCAGCAGCTGAGCGTCACGCGCGATGCGCTGGTCAAGGCGGCAGACAAACTCAATATTGCGCTGGCCGGCGGCGGCACGCACCCGTTCCAGCAGTGGCACCAGCAGCGCATCTACAACAAGCCGCGCTTCAAGGAGATCACCGCGCTCTACGGCTACCTCACCAAGCAGTTCACCATCTTTGGCCAGCATGTGCATGTGGGCTGCCCGGGCGCCGATGCGGCGCTGATGATGCTGCACCGCCTCTCGCGCTATATCCCGCACTTTATTGCGCTGTCGGCCTCCAGCCCCTTTGTGCAGGGGCAGGATACGGCCTTTGATTCGGCGCGGCTCAACTCGGTGTTTGCGTTTCCGCTCTCGGGCCGGGCGCCGTTTGCGCTGCACTGGGAGGACTTTGAGCGCTACTACGACAAGATGACCGCCACCGGTGTGATCCACAGCATGAAGGACTTCTATTGGGATATTCGGCCCAAGCCGGAGTTCGGCACGGTGGAGGTGCGGGTGTTTGACACGCCGCTGTCCATCGAGCGCGCCGTGGCGCTTGCTGCCTATGTGCAGGCGCTGGGCGCCTGGTTCCTGGCCGAGGAGCCGTTCGAGCCTAGCGAGGATGACTACCTGGTCTACACCTACAACCGCTTCCAGGCCTGCCGTTTTGGCCTTGAAGGCGCCTATGTGGACCCGGCAACCAGCGAGTCCTTTGGGCTGCGCGAGCATATCTTGCTGACATTGCAGCGCATCCAGTCCTATGTGCCGGAGAACAGCAAGGAGGCCTTGCAGCAGTTGCGCAAGACCGTCAACGAAGGCGTCAACGACGCGAGCCGCCTGCGCGAAGCCTATGCCCATGCCCAGCAGCTGCCTGAGGTGGTGCGCCAGTCGACCTTGCGCTTCCGGTACTGAGGCAAAACCGGCAATTAAATCCACCGGGTTGAAGGCCATCCGGGGCTGGCCTGCATTACAGTGCATGGGCCAGCCCTTCTTTTTGCCTTCACCCGTGTCTGAAAAAACTCTGCTGCTTATCCAGGTCGGCACACCGCCCGACGACATCCGTGCCCAGGTCGGCGATCTGCCGCTGTGGTTCTCCGCCGTCCTCGCCGCTGGGCCTGCCTTCCAGGTGGTGCGGGTGTTCGAGGGCGAACCCTTGCCGCCGCATGATGCACACAGCGCTGCGATCATCACCGGCTCCTGGGCCATGGTGACGGACCTGCTGCCCTGGAGCGAGGCGACCGCCCAATGGATACGGGAGGCGATGGCGCGGGACATGCCGCTCTTTGGCATTTGCTACGGCCACCAGCTGATGGCCCATGCGCTGGGCGGCCGGGTGGACTACCACCCCCAGGGGCGCGAGATGGGGTGCCTGGATATTGCGCTGCTGCCAGGCGCAGAGCACGAGGCCTTGCTCGCAGGCTCAGGCCGGCACTTCAAAGCCAACCTGACCCATATGCAGACGGTGCTGGAGCTGCCGCCCGGCGCCCGGGTGCTGGCCCGCTCGGCCCATGATCCGCACCAGGTCGTGCGCTATGGGCGCCATGCGGTGTCCACCCAGTTCCATCCGGAGTTCAGCCCGGCTGTGGCTGCCGCCTGCATCGAGCTGCGCGCGCAGGTGCTGCAAGCTGAAGGTTTTGACCCGGCGGCGATGCTCGCGCAGCTGAGCGACACGCCCGTGCCCCAGCAGATGCTGCAGCGCTTTGTGGCCGCCTATGCCGGCCAGCCAGCAGCTGCGCCGGCGCTGCAAGCGGCCCAGGTGCCTCAGGCCGAGACGATCTTGACGGTATAGCCCTTGCCGGAGGCGATCACCTCCATCAGGCGATCAATATTGGGATGCGCGCCGGGGCGGGCCTTGGCGTCATCCGTGTGCTCGGCAAAGATCGTGAGGCCTTCTTCGGCCGCTGCCACATTGATGTCGCCATGCTTGGCCGCCAGCGCGTTGTAGACCTTGACCGAACCGGCTTTGCCCGGTGCATTGGGAATGGTGGCCGCCACCTGGCCATCGGCAGCGATCAGTTGCAGCTCGGCGATATGGTCGATGGAGGGCAGGGACTGGAGGTTGTCAGCAAAAGCCATGGGGATTCCTGGGCGCAAAGGTAGTATCAAAAAAATAGCTGCCGGTGCTTATTGCATGGGCAGCTCACGGGTTTTGTATTATGCAGCAGCGCTTGCCGCCAACGGGGGCTGGCAGCGCTCCTCGCGCGCATTAGCCCTGGGCCTTGACCAGGTCCATGATAAAGCGCCAATGCGCCTCGTCCACCGGCGTGATCGACAGGCGATTGCCTTTTTGCAGCACGCGCATCTCTTGCAGCTCTGGGTACTGGCGCAGTGCAGCTACCGTTATCGGCCTGATCTTGCGCAGCGCCTGCACATCGAGCATCAACCAGCGCGGGGCCTCCGGCTTGGACTTGGGGTCATAGTATTTGGACTGCGGGTCAAACTGGCTGGTATCGGGCCGCAGCTGGCCTGCAATGCGGGCAATGCCGTAAATACCGGGCTCGGCGCAGCTCGAATGCCAGTACAGCACACCGTCACCCACCTGCATGTCATCGCGCATGAAGTTGCGCGCCTGGTAATTGCGCACCCCATCCCAGGCAATGGTGGCATCGGGGGCGCTGAGCGCATGGTCGATCGCATAGTCGTCCGGCTCGTTTTTCATCAGCCAGTAGCGGGGGGATGCAGCATTCATGGTGTTCGTTGGTGAAGGGGAGGGAGCCATCGGGTTGCACGGCCTGGAGCCAGCCGCGCATGCATGCGCCATGCTAGCCGATGCGCCGGCGCTGCTGCTGCCAGCACAGCCATGCGGGCCTGCGGATCACCGGCGGCGTTTATACGAGACAAGCCACAGCGGAATTGGCAGCAACATAGTACAATAGAGAGCTTTGCAAGCTTTTATAGCTTGGAGGCGTTGGCTGCCCTGGCAGCTGCGCCGTCAATATTGTGTGGGATGCTGGCTGTTGCGCCCCGTTGTCGGGCTGGCAGATTTCCACTTGGTTGCCTTGAAGGCCCTTGCCCCTTGGGTGGCGAGAGTTGGCAAGGCCCTCCCGAACCATGGAGAGAGCCACCGCTTGTTGGTGGCACTGAGAACAGCATGGCGAACCGGTTTCGCACATGCACCACTAGACAAGGATTCGTCGACTTATATGGCTAAAGAAGAACTGATTGAGATGCAAGGCTCCGTGACCGAAGTGCTGCCCGATTCGCGCTTTCGCGTGAAGCTGGACAACGGCCACGAGCTGATCGCTTACACAGGCGGCAAAATGCGCAAGCACCACATTCGCATTCTGGCCGGTGACAAGGTGTCGCTGGAGATGTCGCCCTACGATCTGAGCAAGGGCCGCATCACTTTCCGTCACCTGCCTGGCCGTGGCCCGGCACCGACCCAACAACGTTAACCGCATCGGTGGTGGCCGCTGTAAAAAAATCGTCAAATACGAAATGCAGCTGCCAAACCCTGGTTACAATAACGGCTTAGTCGGAGCGTAGCGCAGCCTGGTAGCGCATCTGCTTTGGGAGCAGAGGGTCGCGAGTTCGAATCCCGCCGCTCCGACCATTCCATTTAAAAACCTGTTGCATGCAAATGCAGCAGGTTTTTTGTTTTGGCAATTCTTGGCAATTCGCGATATGGCGCGGTTTATCCTGATGGCGCGCCGGCAAGCATCTTTCACATGCTGCTTCATGCACGGCGGGTGGCGCGGCCCTCTCGGTTTTGCTGCGCAGCGGGCAGGGCGGCTGTCTCGCCAACCGCCCCAGCAGATGAAAAGTTGTCAAAGTAATCATTTTTCGCCGGAAGGCGCTCCGGCTCGATATACAATAGCGGCTTAGTCGGAGCGTAGCGCAGCCTGGTAGCGCATCTGCTTTGGGAGCAGAGGGTCGTGAGTTCGAATCCCACCGCTCCGACCATCCTTATCGAAACCTGTTGCACGCAAGTGCAGCAGGTTTTTCGTTTGGGCAGTCCTTGAAAAAGACGATGCATTGCCCGCTATGCAGCTTGGTCTATGGCTTGATGGCCCAGGCCATCAACCAGATGGTGATCGCCATCAACATCGGGGGATGATGCCCCTCTTCATCACCGGGAATGTGCCCACCCGGATACATATATTTACCGGCGCTCTGCGCGTTGATTTTGCTGCATTCTTCGCCCAGTCCGCCAGTGCCTAGCAGAAATCGAGCCTGATTTTCTGCTGCCAAGAACGCTACAGGTAGCGTACACTCAAGCCCATAGACACCATATGTAGTGTCCACCGCTTCCCCCACAGGTTGTTTGATGCTGGTCTCGCTCCAGCCAAAACGCGCCAGCCATGCCTGGCGCGTTTTGGCGCGGGACTGCCGCGTCTTGCGCCCGTGGTCCTGCGTTTTTTATCCCATTAGAAACATCGCAAATGAACCAGACAAGCACTATGAGAGTCACCAAGCGTGACGGTCGCGTTGAGCCTATCGACCTCGACAAAATCCACCGGGTGATTGACTGGGCGGCCAAAGGCCTGAGCAATGTGTCGGTCTCCCAGATCGAGCTGCAGTCGCATATCCAGTTTTATGACGGCATCCGCACCGATGCGATCCATGAAACCATCATCAAGTCTGCGGCCGACCTGATCTCCGAAGACGCACCCGACTACCAGTACGTGGCAGCGCGCCTGGCCATCTTCCACCTGCGCAAGATCGCCTTTGGCCAGTTCGAGCCGCCCCATTTGTACGATCATGTGCAAAAGCTCACCGAGCTCAAGAAGTACGACCCGCACCTGCTGGCCGATTACAGCCGCGAAGAGTACGACGAGATCAATGGTTTCATCGACCACTGGCGCGATATGGACTTCTCCTACGCAGCCGTCAAGCAGCTCGAAGGCAAGTACCTGGTGCAAAACCGGGTGACCAAGCGCATCTACGAGAGCCCGCAGATTCTGTATGTGCTGGTGGCGATGAGCCTGTTTGCCAAGTACCCGGCCGACCGCCGTCTGCAGTACATCAAGCGCTTCTATGACGCCGTCTCGCGCTTCAAGATTTCGCTGCCCACGCCCATCATGTCGGGCGTGCGCACCCCGCTGCGCCAGTTCAGCTCCTGCGTGCTGATCGAGTGCGATGACAGCCTCGACAGCATCAATGCCACCACCAGCGCCATCGTCAAGTACGTCTCGCAGCGCGCCGGTATCGGCATCAACGGCGGCCGTATCCGTGCGCTGGGCAGCGAGATCCGGGGCGGCGAGGCACAGCACACCGGCTGCCTGCCTTTCTTCAAGATGTTCCAGTCGGCCGTCAAGTCCTGCTCGCAAGGCGGCGTGCGCGGCGGTGCAGCCACCTTGTTCTACCCACTATGGCACCTGGAAGCCGAGTCGCTGCTGGTGCTCAAGAACAACCGCGGCGTCGAGGAAAACCGCATCCGCCATCTGGACTACGGTATCCAGATCAACCGCATGCTCTACCAGCGCCTGATCAAGGGGCAGAGCATCAGCCTGTTCTCGCCCCATGATGTGCCTGGTCTGTACGAGGCCTTCTTTGCCGACCAGAACAAGTTCGAAGAGCTGTACGTCAAGTACGAGGCTGACGAATCCATCCGCAAGCGCACCCTGCCAGCAGTGGAGCTGTTCTCGCTGATGATGCAAGAGCGCGCCAGCACCGGCCGTATCTACATACAGAACGTTGACCACTGCAACACCCACAGCCCGTTCAACCCGGCCGTGGCTCCCGTGCGCCAGTCGAACCTGTGCATGGAAATCCTGCTGCCCACCAGCCCGCTCGAAGACATCAAGGACGAAAACGGCGAAATTGCGCTGTGCACCCTGTCTGCCTTCAACCTGGGCGCGCTCGAGTCGACCGATGAGCTCGAAGAGCTGGCCGACCTGATCGTGCGTGCGCTCGATGCACTGCTGGACTACCAGGACTACCCGGTAGCCGCTGCCCGCATTGCGACCGAAAAGCGCCGCTCGCTGGGCGTGGGCGTGATCAACTACGCCTACTACCTGGCCAAGAACGGCGTGCGCTACTCCGACGGTTCGGCCAATGGCCTGACCCACCGCACCTTCGAAGCCATCCAGTACTACCTGCTCAAGGCCTCGGTGCAGCTGTCGCGCGAGTTCGGCCCTTGCACCGCCTTTGCCGAGACCAACTACGCAGCCGGCATCCTGCCGATCGACACCTACAAGAAGGATATCGACGCGCTGACCGATGAGCCCCTGCACCTGGACTGGGAAGCCCTGCGCGCCGAGATCAAGACCCACGGCCTGCGCAACTCAACCTTGACGGCACTGATGCCGTCCGAGACCTCCAGCCAGATCGCCAACGCGACCAATGGCATCGAGCCTCCACGCGGCTTTGTCTCGGTCAAGCAGTCCAAGGACGGCATCCTGCGCCAGGTGGTGCCGGAGATCGATCGCTTGAAGGGCCAGTACGAGCTGCTCTGGCAAATGCCCAACAACGAGGGCTACCTCAAACTCGTGGGCCTGATGCAGAAGTTCGTCGACCAGTCCATCTCGGCCAACACCAACTACGATCCCCAGCGCTTTGCCGATGGCAAGGTGCCGATGCAGCAACTGCTCAAGGACCTGCTGCAGGCCTACAAGTTTGGTGTGAAGACGCTCTACTACCACAACACCCGTGACGGTGCCGAAGACATGCAGGGCGCAGCGGCAGAAGACGACTGCGCCAGCGGCGCCTGCAAGATCTAAGCGGAGAGAAGGCGATGGCATACAGCACCTTCTCCAAGGTCGACAATGACCAGCTCAAGGAACCGATGTTCTTTGGCAATTCGGTCAATGTCGCCCGCTACGACCAGCAGAAGTACCCGATCTTCGAGAAGCTGATCGAAAAGCAGCTCTCGTTTTTCTGGCGCCCTGAGGAAGTGGACATCACGCAGGACCGGATCGACTACCAGAACCTGCCCGACCACGAAAAGCACATCTTCATCAGCAACCTGAAGTACCAGACGCTGCTCGACTCCATCCAGGGCCGCAGCCCCAACATGGCCTTCCTGCCGCTGGTATCGCTGCCCGAGCTCGAGACCTGGATCGAGACCTGGGCGTTTTCCGAGACCATCCACTCGCGCTCGTACACGCACATCCTGCGCAACATCGTCAACGATCCATCGGTGATCTTTGACGACATCATGCGCAACGAGAGCATCAAGCTGCGCGCGGGCGATATCTCGTCGTACTACGACGACCTGATCCGCGATGCGATGCTGCACGCCCAGCTGGGCGCAGGCAGCCACACGATCAATGGCGTGGTACACCAGATCGATGTGTACCAGCTCAAGAAGAAGATGTACCTGTGCCTGATGAATGTGAACATTCTGGAGGCCATCCGCTTTTATGTGAGCTTTGCCTGCTCTTTCGCGTTTGCCGAGCGCAAGCTGATGGAGGGCAATGCCAAGATCATCCGCCTGATCGCCCGCGATGAAGCGCTGCACCTGACCGGCACCCAGCATTTGCTCAACATCATGCGCTCGGGCCAGGACGATCCGGACTTTGCCAAGATCGCCAAGGAGACCGAGCAGGAATGCTTTGAGATGTTCAAGACGGCGGCGATGCAGGAAAAGCAGTGGGCCGAGTACCTGTTCCGCGACGGCTCGATGATTGGCCTCAACAAGGACATCCTGAGCCAGTATGTGGAGTACATCACCAATATCCGCATGACCGCGATCGGGCTCAAACCGGCGTTTGACAACGCCAAGAGCAACCCGATCCCCTGGATCAACACCTGGCTGTCGTCCGACACCGTGCAGGTGGCCCCGCAAGAGGTGGAGCTGAGCTCCTACCTGGTGGGCCAGATCAACGCCGAAGTCTCGCTCGATGACCTGAGCGGAATCGAGTTGTGACCACCGTCAGCACCACGGACACCCTTATACGCGTGCTGCCAGGGGAGAGCCTGCTCGAAGCGCTGGAGCGCACGGGCCACGATGTGGAGTACCAGTGCCGTGGTGGTTATTGCGGCAGCTGCCGCCTCACCTTGGTGGAGGGCGAAGTCGTCTACACCCAGGAGCCGCTGGCCTTTGTCGGGCCCAATGAGGTGGTTCCCTGCTGCTGTGTGGTCAAGACCCCCATCAAGGTGGAGTGCAGCCTGCGGCAAGTGGAAACCAGCGCCGACGATAAGAACCAGCTGGCCCTGGACTTGTAATTCTTCTGCCGTTCTGCGCACAGGCCCCAAGCTTTGCTTGGGGCTTTTTTTGTGGCGTGGTGGCAAGCGCAAAGGCAGCCGATCTTGGGTTCCGTCTGGCGCTCAGGCGCCTGGTTTTTCCTCCCTCGTCAAAGCTTTACACAAGCAAGTCCTGATGGTTTTACAGCACCTGTCCGCCCTGATTGGTGCAAGCATGCCGCCGCATGCTGCAGCACTGTGCAGCGCTGGTGCATGGCCGACCAAAAATATGGTCTTTTTGCACTGTCGACGTGCATGGCCACCGGGTAAGCGCGTAATGGTTTTTACCCGCGAAGCACAGCTTGTGCCCGCCCTCGAATTTCTTGTTTGCGCCGACTGGGCGATCACTTGATCATCGCTGCCAGGTCAGAGCTTCTGATCCACACAGCTTGCATGATTCGGAGATACCAGATGGCAACAAGCCAAGTCATACGCGCCGGGGCAGACATCGGCGGCACTTTCACAGATATCGCGCTCGAGGTCGATGGCGTCCTGTTCAGCGAGAAGGTCCTGACGGACTATGAAAAACCTGAGCGCGCCATCGTCACAGGCCTCAAACAGGCGGCAGCCCAGGCAGGCATTGCGCCAGCGCAGATCGGCACGGTGATCCACGGCACGACCCTGGCCACCAACTCGCTGATCGAGCGGCGCGGCGCCAGAACCGCCTTCATCACCAGCGAAGGTTTTCGCGATGTGATCGAGATGCGCAACGAGGGCCGTTTTGAGCAGTACGACCTGGCCATCCAGCTGCCCGCGCCGCTGATTGCCCGCAACCACCGCTATACCGTGCAGGGCCGGCTCGATGCCAAGGGCCAGGAGCTGCAGCCGCTCGATGAGGCAGAGGTGCAGGACGTGATTGCCCAGCTGCGCGAGGGTGCATACGACAGCGTGGCCGTGGGCCTGATGCACAGCTACAAGAACCCGGCCCATGAAAAGCGGGTGCGCGCGCTGATTGTAGAGGCGCTGCCCCAGCTGTCAGTGTCCATCTCCAGCGAAGTCTCGCCCCAGATTCGCGAGTTCGAGCGCTTCAACACCGTCTGCGCCAATGCCTATGTGAAGCCGCTGATGTCCTCCTACCTGCAGCGCCTGGCCCAGGCCTTGGTGGCAGAGGGCATGCATTGCCCGCTCTACCTGATCCACTCGGGCGGCGGGGTGATGTCGCTGGCCAATGCGGCCGAGTTTCCGGTGCGCCTGCTCGAATCCGGCCCGGCCGGTGGCGCCATCTACGCCAGCGATTTTGCGGCCAAGTACGGCCAGGACAAGGTGGTGTCCTTTGACATGGGCGGCACCACCGCCAAGATCTGCCTCATCGACCAGCATGTACCCAAGACAGCGCGCGTGTTTGAAGTGGCGCGCAGCTACCGCTTCAAAAAGGGCAGCGGCATGCCGATCTCAATCCCCGTCATCGAGATGATCGAGATCGGCGCGGGCGGCGGCTCCATCGCCCATGTGGATGACATGCGCCAGGTGCGCGTGGGGCCGGAGAGCGCGGGCTCGGAGCCGGGCCCTGCCAGCTACGGCCGGGGCGGCGCCCGCCCGACGGTGACCGATGCCGACTTGCTGCTGCATAAGCTCGACCCGGCACGCTTTGCCGGCGGCAGCATGCGGCTGAACATGCCTGCCGCGCAAGACGCGATGGCCACCCATGTCGGCCAGGCGCAAGGCCTGGACGCGGTGCGTGCGGCCTATGCCGTGGCCGAAGTGGTGGACGAGAACATGGCCAATGCCGCGCGCATGCATGCCGTGGAGTCTGGCCAGGACCTGGAGGCCTACACGATGATCGCCTACGGCGGCGCTGCGCCGCTGCATGCCGTGCGGCTGTGCGAAAAGCTGGGCATCCATCGCCTGCTGATCCCGACGGGCGCCGGCGTGGGCTCGGCCATCGGCTTTTTGCGCGCGCCCTTTGCCTATGAGTCGCTGCGCAGCTCGGTGATACGCATGAGCCAGTTCGATGGCGAGGCCGTCAATGCCATGCTGCGCGAGATGGAGGTGGAGGTGAGCGCCTTTTTGCACGACACCGGCTACGACGGCGAGACCGTCAAGGAGCTGCGTGCCTTTATGCGCTACTGCGGCCAGGGCTGGGAGATCCCTGTGTCGGTGCCGGTGCAGCACTTTGGAGCGGACAGCGTGCCCGCCCTGAACGCGGCCTTTGTGCAGAACTATGTGGCCTTGTTTGGCCACGCGATCGACGGGCTCGACATCGAGGTGGTGAGTTGGGCACTGTCCTTGCGTTCCAAGACCTTGCCGCCGGCCAAGGCCGCGCTGCAGCGGGGCGGCACGCCCCAAAAGGGTGCCGGTACGGTGCTGGACCGCCGCGAGGTGTTTGACGGCAAACAGGGACAGTTCTATGCCTGCGATATCTATGAGCGCCTGGGCCTGCCCCGGGGCCAGGCCGTGCCCGGCCCGGTGGTGATTGTGGAGAAGGAAACCTCGACCTATGTGAGCCCCGGATTCAAGGTGGTGCTGCAGGCAGATGACTGCATGCTGGTCGAGCGCATGGACAGCGGAGTGTGATCATGGCAAACAATACAGACGTTCATTACCAAATCATGTGGAACCGCCTTATCTCGGTGGTCGAAGAGCAGGCGGTCACCTTGATTCGCACCGCCTTTTGCACCAGCGTGCGGGAGGCGGGGGACTTGTCGGCCGGCGTGTTCGACAAGCAGGGCCGCATGATGGCCCAGGCCGTGACCGGCACCCCAGGTCACGTGAACTCGATGGCCGAGTCGGTCGCGCATTTCGCCAAACGCTTTGAGCGCAACACGCTGCAAGATGGCGATGTGCTGGTCACCAACGACCCCTGGCTGGGCACCGGCCACCTGCACGACATCACCGTCGTCACCCCAGTCTTCTATGGCCGCGATGGCCACAGCGCCCATATCGGTTACTTTGCCGCCACCGCCCATGTGGTGGACATCGGCGGGCGCGGCTTTGGCCCGGACGGCAGCGATGTCTACGAGGAGGGCCTGTGCATTCCGCCGATGAAGTTCTTCCGCGCCGGCGCACTCAATGAGGACCTGATCGAGATCCTGCGCAACAACGTGCGCGAGCGCGACCAGGTGATTGGCGACTTCCATTCGCTGGCCGTCTGCAATGCCACGGGCATGCGCCGCTTGAAGGGCATGCTCGACGAGTTCGGGCTCCATGACCTGGAAGACCTGGCCGGCTTTATCTTTGCCAACAGCCAGCGCGCCACCCGCGAGCGCATCGCCGCCTTGCCCGACGGCACGCAGCGCTACGCGATGACCGTGGACGGATACGAGAAGCCCATCGAGCTGGTCGTGGCCGTGGAGATTGCGGCCGAGAAACTGCGCGCCGACTTCACCGGCACCTCGGATCCCAGCCACTACGGCATCAATGTGCCGCTGACCTACACCAAGGCCTATGCCTCCTATGCGCTCAAATGCGCGATTGCGCCGGAGATCCCCAACAACTGGGGCTCGCTGGAGCCCTTTGAGATCAGCGCGCCCGAGGACTGCATCCTCAATGCCCACCGCCCGCGCCCGGTCTCGGTGCGCCATGTCATCGGCCATCTGATCCCCGATGTGGTGCTGGGTGCGCTGCAGCCCATTTGCCAGGGTGAGATTCCGGCCGAAGGGGCCAGCTCGCTGTGGAACCTGCAGATGCGCTTCAAGGGCATCACCCAGGCGACGCGCAACCAGCAGCACGAGATCCTGATGTTCAACACCGGTGGTACCGGCGCGCGCCCCTCTAGCGATGGCCTCAGCGCCACCGCCTTCCCCAGCGGCGTGCAGGCCATGTCGGTCGAGGTGACCGAGAGCATCGGCCCCATCATCATCTGGCGCAAGGAGCTGCGCCCCAACTCGGGCGGCGCCGGCCGCTGGCGGGGCGGCCTGGGCCAGCGCATCGAGGTGGGCTCGGCCGAGGGCTTTGAGTTTGACCTGAACGCCATGTTCGACCGTGTGCATTTTGCAGCGCGCGGCCACAACGGCGGCCAAAGCGGCGCACTGGGCAAGGTGACGCTGGACGACGGCACGGCCTTGCGCGGCAAGGGCAAGCAGCAGATTCCGGCCGGGCGCCGATTGATTTTGGACTTGCCCGGCGGTGGCGGCAACGGCGATGCGGCGCTGCGCCCCGCCGCGCTGGTGCAGCGCGATGTGGCTTATGGCTATATCAGCGCCGAACAAGCCGAAACCGATTACGCCCAGGCCACGCCGCTGCCCCCGGCCTGATCGCGTGCCCATGGCCAGCGGCATAGCCGCTGGTCCTTTCCCATTTTTCTCCCCCTGCAGGACACCAAGGACTCCCGATGCGCACCCACAATCCCATGGCAGATGGCTTTGCCGCCCCAAGTGCAAGCCTTTCGGACTGGTCATCCCCCCAAGCGGCGGTGGCGCCGCGCGCGGTGCAGTCCAAGGAGCTCAACCGCGTAGTACTGGCCTCGGTGGTGGGCAGCTTTGTCGAATGGTTCGAGTTCTCAGTCTACGGCTACCTGGCAGCGGTGCTGGGCAAGGTGTTCTTTGCCACCAGCTCGCCCACCATGCAGATCACCGCATCCTGGGCGGCCTTTGCGATTGCGTTTTTTGCCCGGCCCATTGGCGGCATCTTCTTTGGCTCGCTGGGCGACAAGTACGGCAGAAAGCGGGTGCTGACCATCACCATCATCATGATGGCGATCTCCACCTTTTTGATTGGCGTGCTGCCCGGCTATGCGAGCATCGGCATTGCCGCGCCGCTGCTCCTGATCGTGCTGCGCCTGATGCAGGGGCTGTCGGCCGGTGGCGAGGCCAGTGGCGCGGCCATCTTTGTGGCCGAGTACTGCCGCGACCGCAACCGCACCTTGCTCACCAGCTGGGTTGAGGTGGGCTGCATGGCGGGCTTTTTCTTCGGTGCCTCGGTCTCGGCCATTCTGACGATGTTCTTCAGCGCCGAGCAGATCCTGGACTGGGCCTGGCGCATTCCGTTTCTGATTGCGCTGCCGCTGGGCGCCATTGGCCTCTATATCCGCAAGTACCTGGAAGAGACCCCCACCTTCATGGCCATGAAGCAGCAGCATGACGCACTGGCCCAGGCGAGCTGGAAGGTGCTGTTCGCCACGCACAAGAAAGAGCTGTTCCAGTCCGCTGGCATCATCATCGTGACCAATGTCACCTTGTTCACCGTCGTCACCTATATCCCGACCTACTTTGTCAGCGCGCTGCATGTCGATGTGGCCACCGGCCTCAAGCTCTCGCTGGGCCCGCAGCTCTTTTTGGTGGTGATGATCCCGATCATGGGCCTGCTGGCCGACAAGCTCAGTCGCAAGACGATGATGATCGCTGCGAGCCTGGCGATTGCGGTACTGGCCGTGCCTTGCTTTCACCTGCTGCTCGAAGGCAGCACCGCCGCCAAGATCTTGTCCTTGATGGTGCTCAACTTCTGTCTGGCCATGCTGCTGGGCAGCATCTACTCGATCATCCCTTCGATGTTCCACACCAGCGTGCGCTTCAAGGGCATGGCGCTGAGCTACAACGTGGCTGTGGCGATGTTTGCCGGCACCGCGCCGATGATCAACTCCTGGTTGATTGCCCGCACCGGCAACCCGGTCGTGCCTGCCTACTACCTCATTGGCGCGGCAATCATTGGCCTCATCGCCCTGGTCAGCAGCCGGGACCGCACCGGTTTGCCGATGCATGGTGATCCGGTCCAGTAAGGCCATGCGCTGCTGAGCGCTGCGCCAGCCCGAACGCATCCTTTCTGGATGCGTTTTTTTATGCATCAGCGGGGCAGGGCGCAGCAGGCAAGAGCGGTGGCATGCCGGCCCGCTGGGCGCCGGGCTGCGACCTATAATCATCGCCAGCCCGGGCTCTGCCTCTCCTGGCCTGGCGCTCCTCCATGAAATACAAGCTCCCGCCCCTGCAGCCACTGCGCGTGTTCGAGTCCGTCTACCGCCATGGCTCGATCCGCAAGGCGGCCGACGAGCTGTGCCTGACGCCACAGGCCGCCAGCCAGCAACTCAAGCAATTGGAAAGTGCGCTGGATGTGCAACTTTTCGAGCGCGGCGCGCGGGGCCTGGCGGCCAGCGCCGAGGCGCAGACCTTGTACCACTATGTGGAGCAGGGGCTCGATGCACTGAGCCAGGGGCTGGAAGCCGTGCGCTCCCACTACAAGGCTGCGCAGTTCCATATCCAGGTCAGCCCATACTTTGCAACCCAGTACCTGATCCGCTCGCTGCCCTCGTTCACCAAGGATTACCCGGAGCTCGATCTGCGCATCTCCATCGGTGTGGAGCTGCCTTCGTTCGATAGCGGCGATCTGGATGCAGCCATTGTCTGGGGCTACGGCGGTGTGGACCACCTCGATGAAACGCCGCTGCTCGAAGACCTCAAGGTGATCGTGGCTGCGCCGCAGCTGCTGGCCGAGCACCCGGTGGAGACAGCGCAGGATTTGCCGCACCACCGGCTGATATCGCCGCTGACGCACAACAGTCTGTGGCAGGACATTTATGCGATGCTGGGCCTGGAGCCCGGCGGCAAGCATGTCAGCCCCATGCTGCTGCACACGCACGATGCGATGCTGCAAGCCGTTCTCAGCGGGCAGGGCGTGGGCCTGCTGTCCTATGTCGATGCGCTCAGCTATATCCACAGCGGCAAGCTGCTCGCACCCTTTGGGGCCGAGCTGCTGCGCCAACTGCCGATGGACAGAACGCCCAAGTTCCACCTCTACACCCGCCGGGGCGGGGGAGAGCGCCCAATCCAGGCCAGCTTTCGGCAGTGGCTGCTGGGCCAGCTGCGCAGCACTGACTTCATCGGCTATGCGACGCGGCTGCCGCAGGGCTGAT
Organism: Comamonas sp. 23; assembly: GCF_049601575.1. Classification (NCBI taxonomy): domain Bacteria; kingdom Pseudomonadati; phylum Pseudomonadota; class Betaproteobacteria; order Burkholderiales; family Comamonadaceae; genus Comamonas; species Comamonas sp. 23. Next base: position 2,770,318 of record NZ_CP187127.1, read on the forward strand.
ACAGCCACTGGGGCATGCGCTGTATCGCCCAGCTGACACAGGCCATGGCCAAAAGGCACTGCCCGGGCTTGCGGCTGGTACACTGGCTGCGCTTTGAAAAAAGCCTATCTACAGGTGCTCGCATGCGAGTGAAACGGGAACAAGGTCGGGAGTGCGCTCCCCCAAGCCTTGGCTGCCCCCGCAACGGTAGACAGGAAACGTAGCCGATGCGGCCCGCTCCCACGCGGGCCCAGTCACTGGGGTTGAGAGAGTGTCCACGCCTGCCAGGCAATAAGACACCCGCACCCTGGGAAGACCGGCTACCGGGTCAGCGCCTGCGCTGCACCGCCTGTAAGCCCGGAGACCGGCCTGTTCCTAGTCGCAGTGCGCGCTGTGCCTCTGGCCAGCACGTGCTCTCTCAACTGTCTGCGGGGTGTGGACGGCGGTTCTTCGCGCGACCCCGTCTTGGGGGGTGACCGCGTGCAGTGCAGCCCCCGCATCAGGCAGTTAGCGCCTTTTGTTCAAATGACTGCAGTTCCTTTTCCGAAAAACCGGCTCCTGGCCGCCCAGCGGCTCTCTTCCTCCTTGCGCCTGGTAGGCAGCTCCTGTGTTCTGTGTTTGCCCGCCTTGGGCATCGCAGTAGCCCATGCCCAAGAAGCCTCACTGCCTGAAGTGGTGGTGAGCGACCAGCGCAGCGAGCCCAATGCGCTCCAGCTGCCGTCGACCTCGGCGAGCAAGCTGGCCGTGCCGCTGCAGGACCTGCCCGCCAGTGTCAGCTCGGTCTCGGCCGTGCAGGTACAAGAGCGTGCCGACTACGAGGTGGTCGATGCCGTGGGCCGCAGCGTGGGCCTGAGTGCCAATGGCACGCCTGGCAATGGCGGGCTGTCGTTCTCCAGCCGGGGCTTTACCGGTGTGAACTCGGTCGGCGTGGCCGAAGACGGGCTGAGCCTGGGGGTTGCAGCCGGCACCGTGGCCTATCCCAATTCCAGCTGGGGCTATGAGCGCTTTGATGTGCTGCGCGGCCCCGCATCGCTGATGTACGGCAGCGGCACCATGGGCGCCACGGTGAACGCGGTGCGCAAGGAACCCAGCCGCAGTACATCGACCGAAGTGCTGCTGGGCGCTGGCTCCCACGGCACCGCCCGCGCGGGCCTGGGCAGCACCGGCGCGCTGAGCGACAGCCTGAGCTACCGCCTGGATGTTTACGGCGATCGCACCGATGGCGAGCGCCAACTGGGAAACAGCGACAGCAAGAAGATCATGAGCGCCATCCGCTGGCAGGCGAGCAGCGATCTGCGCCTGGACCTGACGGCCGATGTCAGCGACCAAAGGCCCGAGCGCTACTTTGGCACCCCGGTGGTCGATGGCAAGCCGGTGGCGGCGCTGGGCGACCGCAATTTCAACTTTCTCGACAGCGACATCCACTACAAGGACCAGCGCTACAAATTGAGGGCCGAGTGGAATGTGAGCGAGGCGCTGGTGCTGCGCAACGAGACCTACCATATGAAGGCCGACCGCCACTGGAAGAACATCGAAGGCTATGACTACGATGCCAGCACGCGCACGGTTCACCGCTACGACTACCTGGAGATCGGCCACGACCTGGAGCAAAGCGGCAACCGCTTAGGCGCCGTTTTCAAGCCCGGCCAGCATGAGATAGCGATGGGCTGGGATGTGTCGCAGGCCAAGTTCACTGCGCTCAACAGCTCGCCCTATACCGGTGAATCCGATGTGCCGCTGACCGGTAGCACCAGTGGCTACTGGGACAGCCCAGACCCTTACAAGCCGCGCATGACCTCGCGCATCCGCCAAAACGCCTTCTACCTGGAAGACGCCTGGAAGCTGGGCGAGCAGTGGCTGCTGATGGCCGGCCTGCGCCGCGACCTCTATGATTTTGACCGCATGGATTTGCTGAGCCAAGCCCGCTTTGACAAGACCTTGGGCGGCACCTCTTGGCGCCTGGGCCTCACGCACAAGCTGGACCAGAACACCAGCCTCTATGCCCAGGTCAGTACCGGCCATGACCCGGTCAACAGCCTGCTGTCGCTGACCCAGTCGCAAACCGGCTTTACATTGAGCAAAGGCCGCCAGGTGGAAGTGGGCATCAAGCAGCAGCTGCCCAATGGCCAGGGCGAATGGACCCTGGCGGTCTTTGATATCCGCAAGAAGGACATCATCACCCGCGATCCGGACCGGCCAGCGCTGTTGATCCAGGGCGGCAAGCAGTCGTCCAAGGGGATCGAGCTGGCAGGCAGCTGGCGGGCGACCAAGGCCTGGCGCTTCGAGGGCAACCTGGGCTATGCGGATGCCCAGTTCGACGAGCTGCTCGAAGGCGCCACAGCCATTGACCGCGCTGGCAACCAGCCGGCCAATGTACCGCGCTACACGGCCAATGCCTGGGCCCATTACCAGACGGGCGATTGGCGCGCATCGCTGGGCCTGCGCCATGTTGCCAGCCGCTACACCAGCAATGCCAATACCGCGCAGCTCCCCGCCTACACGGTGGCCGATGCGGTGCTGGGCTGGAACCTGAACCGCACAACCACCTTGAACCTGGTGGGCCGCAATCTGGCCAACAAACGCTATGCTGCATCGTCCTACGGCTCGCAATGGCTGATGGGCAATGGCCGCAGCTTTGAGCTAATGGCCCATCTGCGTTTCTGAGCAAGGTAGAGCATGACCACAAGCGCTTCCCGGCAAACCCTGCGTGCCCTGGCGGCAGCTGCTGCCCTGGTGCTGACCGGCTGCGACCGGCCAGGGGGCCAGCAGCCGCCCAGCCGCCCCAGCCAGGCGGCGGCCATCCCCATGGCCGAAGCGGCAGCAGTGCCCGCAGGCCTGCGGGCTGCGCCGTTGGAGATCGATGTCTGCGGCCAGCCCCAGCGCTATGACCGGGTGCCGCAGCGTGCCATCACGCACGATGTGAACATCACCGAGATGTTCCTGTTTCTGGGCCTGGGGCCCAGGCTGGTCGGCTACTCGGGCATACCGTCGCGCAAGGAAATCAGCCCCGAGCTGATGACCCAGCTCGCCCAGGTGCCCAAGCTGTCATCGCAGGACATGAACCTGGAAAACATGCTCGAGGCCCGCGCCGACTTTGTGTTTGGCGGCTGGAGCTATGGCTTTCGCCCCGGCGGGGTGACGCCCGAGCTGCTGGCCCAGCATGGCGTGGCCAGCTATGTGCTGTCCGAGTCCTGCATCCATGTGCAAAAGCGCGAGCGTGTGGCGCTGGGCGACACCTTGGCAGACCTGCGCAATGTGGCGCGTATCTTTGCTATCGAAGCCCAAGCGCAAGGGCAGATTGACAAATTGCAGGCCTCGATCGACCAGCTGGCCGCGCAGATGCAGGGCAATACGCACAGGCCGCGCATCTTTGTGTTTGACAGCGGCGAGAAGATACCCACGACCGTGGGCGGTTTTGGCATGCCCCAGGCCATGCTCGATGCCGCAGGCGGCAGCAATATCTTTGCCGACATCGCCAGCAACTGGCCCAAGGGCAACTGGGAGGATGTGATCACCCGCGATCCGGAATGGATCATCATCATCGACTATGGCCGGCCCAGCGCCCAGGGCAAGATCGATTTTCTGCGCGCCAAGCCTGAGCTGGCTGGGGTGTCTGCGATCCGCGAGCAGCGCTTTTTTGTCATCAGCTATGCCGAAGCCACCCCAGGCCCGCGCAATGTGCATGTGGCCCAGCGCCTGGCTGCCGCCCTGCACCCGGATCGCCGTATCACCGTGGACTCCGTTCCCTGGCTGCCTGCAGCGGAGCCCAAGCCGTGAGCCATGCGCCGGGCTGCGACGGCCTGCATGAACGCCAGCGGCGCGCGCCCTGGTCCTTGGCGCTGTGCCTGCTGCTGCTCTTGGCCCTGCTGCTGGCCAGCGGCCTGGCCGCCATCACCTGGGGCTCGGCATCGCTGCACGCGTCAACGGTGTGGTCGGTCATCTGGCAGCAGCTGCTGGGCGGCGGGTGGCAGCCCGATGCTGGGCAGGGCGGCATCAGCCAGCAGCACTACCAGATTGTCTGGATGGTGCGCATGCCCCGGGTGCTGCTCGCGGCGCTCGTCGGCACCGGCCTGGCCGTCGTGGGCGTGGTGATGCAGGCGATGGTGCGCAACCCGCTGGCCGACCCCTACATGCTGGGCGTGTCCTCGGGGGCATCGGTGGGGGCAGTCTCGGTGCTGGCCTATGGCAGCCTGGCGGCGGCTGGCCTTTATGCGATCACCGCAGGCGCCTTTATCGGTGCACTGCTGGCTACCGCCCTGGTCTATGCGCTGGCCCAGCAGCAGGGGCGCCTGCACGCGACCCGGCTGATCCTGAGCGGCGTGGCCATCGGCTACATGCTGATGGGGGTCACGAGCCTCATCACGTTGACGGCCGGACAGCGCGAGCTGGCCAATGCCTTGCTGACCTGGACCTTGGGCAGCCTGGCCGCAACGCAGTGGAGCGCCCTGGGCCTGCCCGCAGCCGTGCTGGGCCTGGGCCTGCTGTGGCTGCTGCTCTGCGCCCGCCAGCTCAATGCCTTGCTGATCGGCGATGAGGGCGCGGCCACCTTGGGGCTGAACACTGCCAGCCTGCGCCTGCAATTGTTTGTGGTGGTGTCGCTGCTGACGGGCACCATGGTGGCGGTGAGTGGCGCCATCGGCTTTGTCGGTCTGGTCATCCCCCATATCACGCGCATGCTGGTGGGCAGCGACCACCGCCGCGTGCTACCGGTCAGCGCCTTGATGGGGGCGAGCTTTCTGGTGCTGGTCGATCTGGCCGCGCGCACCTGGTTTTCGCCCAGCGAGCTACCCGTGGGCGTCATCACCTCGCTCATTGGCGGGCCCTTCTTTATCTGGATGCTGTGGCGCCGCACCAGTGCGATGCCGGGAGACAGCGCATGATGCTGACGGCCAGCAACCTGTCCTGGACCGCCGGCCACGGCGCCCAGGCCACGCAAATCGTGCGCCAAGCCAGCCTGCAAGTGGCAAAGGGCGAATGTGTCGGTCTGGTCGGCCCCAATGGCTGCGGTAAATCGACGTTGATGCGCATGCTCTACCGCGTGCTGCAGCCCCAGGCCGGTGGCCGCATACAGCTGCAGGGCCGCGATATCTGGCAGATGAGCGCCCGCCAGTTTGCACAGCAGGCGGCCGTGCTGGGCCAGGAGTCTGGCCTGGGCTTTGACTGCACGGTGCAGGAGCTGGTGATGATGGGCCGCTACCCGCACCAGTCGCGCTGGGCGAGGGACAGTGCCCGGGACAAGGCCATCGTCAGCGACTGCCTGGCCCAGGTGCGGGCCAGCAATTTGGCAGGCCATCCGCTGTCCTCGCTCTCGGGCGGCGAGCGCCAACGTGTGCTGCTGGCCCGCGCACTGGCCCAGCAGCCCCAGCTTTTGTTTCTGGACGAGCCCACCAACCACCTGGATATCCAGTTCCAGCTGGAGCTGCTCAGCCTGGTGCGTGCCTCGGGCTGCACGGTGCTGATCGTGGTGCATGACCTGAACCTGGCCGCGCAGTTCTGCGACCGCCTCTATGTGATGCAGGACGGCGCGATCGAGGCCGAAGGCTGGCCAGAGCAGGTGCTGACGCCGCAGACCATTGCACGGGTGTTCCAGGTCGAGTCCCTGGTGGACCGCCATCCGCGCCTGGACAAGGCCCGTGTTAGCTACTGGATGGACAAACCCCATGGCTAAACCACCCGATGCCTTGTTGCTGCTGGGCCGGGGCGGCCTGGGGTCCGCCGCCAAGAACGAATTGCAGGCCTTGCTGCAGGCCTGCCAGCAGGGAGCTCCGGGCCTGCCTATGCAGCTGGCCTTTGTGGACCGCAACCAGCCGGCCTTGCCCGAGGCGCTGGACAGCCTTTGCGCTGCACTTGCGCCGGCCGATCTGGCGCGGCAGACCATCGTCATCCAGCCGGTCATGGTGCCCGATGAGCCCGCCCTGCGGCGCTGGCTGCAAAAGGTCGCCATGCGCTGGCTCGCCAGCCAGGCCAAAGATGCCCGGCCCCAGCTGGTATTTGCGCAGCCGCTGCTGCAGTCGGATGGCTTGGTGCCCGCCTTGCTGAACAACCTGGCGCTCGCAACATCCCAGCCCGATGTGGTGGCCGAGGAGGGCGACGAGGGCTGGCAAACCGACCCCGTGGCGTGGAGCACGGTGCCCGCGCACCAGCGCCATGTGCTGTGGTGCATGGGGCCGCGCTGCGTAGCCAAAGGGGCTGCAGCGTTATGGCCCCGGCTCAGCCAGGCGGTGCAGGCCAGTGCGCCCCTCAAGCAGCAGCTGCAGCTGCTGCAGACCAGTTGCCAGTACCCCTGCAACCAGGGGCCGCTGATGATCGTCTATCCCGATGGCGTCTGGTACGGCAACCTCGATGAAGACAGCCTGGTGCCGGTGCTCAAAAGCCACATCGAAGGCAGCGAGGCCTGTGCGGCGCACCGGGTGCATTCGCCCCGCGTGCCTCCGCCCTGCAGCGATCCAGATCCATGAGCGCAGTGCGCTATTTGCACTGCAGCAGCGGATCGGCCGCAAAAATCTCCACCACCCAGTCGACAAAGGCACGGACCTTGGCGCTCAGGTGCGAGTTGGGCGGGTAGACCACATAGACTGGCAGCAGAGGCTGGGTCCACTCCGGCAGGATCTGCACCAGCTGACCGCTTTTCAGGTATTCGCGCGCCTGGTAGCTGGTGATCTGTCCTACGCCCTGGCCGCTGAGCAGGCTGGTGGTATAGGCATTGGCTTCGTTCACGGCCAAGGTCGAGGGGTTGGTCATCTCGATGACCTCGCCGTTGTGCTGAAACTCCAGCGGATAGCGGCGCTGGGTCACTGGCGAGAAATAAATCACACTGTTGTGGCCGTTTTCCAGATCGCGCGGATGCTGGGGCGTACCGTGCTGCTGCAGATAGCCGGGCGAGGCCACCGTCGAAAACTCCACATTGCCCACGCGGCGCGCCACCAGCGACTGGTCACGCAACTCGCCGCCCCGGATCACGCAGTCCACATTGTCGGCAATCAGGTCCACCGTACGGTCCGTCACACCCAGGTCGATCTGGATATCGGGGTAGCGCGCCTGGAAGGATGCCAGCTGCGGAATGATCAAAAGCCGGGCGATCGAGGTGCCCACGTCCACACGCAGGCGCCCGCGCGGCGTGGCCCGCACCTGGCTCATGCTGGCTTCGAGCTCATCAAAATCGCTCAGCAGCCGCACGGCGCGGTCGTAGTAGGCAGCGCCGTCGGTGGTGACGGTCACGCGGCGCGTGGTGCGGTTGAGCAGTTTGACCCGCAGCCGGTCTTCCAGCGCCTGCACATGCTTGGTCACACTGGCCTTGGGCAGCTGCAGCGACGAGGCCGCAAGCGTGAAGGTGCCCGACTCCACGACCCGCGCGAACACCCGCATTGCCTGTATCTGATCCATCTGCCTCTCCTTGCACTGTGCTTGCACTGTCGCGCACGCGCGCGCCAAAGTAGGTGGATTCTCACACGCCAAAGATCATGCCATTGTTCCTGATTTGGAAATAGTGCGGCCATAATTTGCGGATTGATCGGTTGCAGCAACGCAACTACATTTACCCCATGCCTACTTTCCACCGGGCTAGCTTATGTCTGACACCACCGTAAAAACCCGTTCACCGGCTCCTGACTTCATCGACACCGTCGCTCCGACGGCGTCGGGCGAGTCGGTGGCCGTGCGCCTGTACGGTAGCAAAGGCAAGTCGGGCGAGCCTTCGCCCTTGGTGCTGCATTTTCATGGCGGCGCTTTTGTTGAAGGCGATCTCGACAGTGGCTGCACCGTAGCGGGTCTGCTGGCCTCAGCAGGTGCCCGTGTGGTGTCGGTGGCGTACCCGCTCTCGCCTGAGCATCCATTTCCGCGTCCATTGGAGATCGGATATGAAATGCTCCAGTGGAGCTACAAACATCGCACACGCCTTGCCGGCAAAGGTGCGCCGATGTATGTGGCTGGTGAGGAGGCGGGCGCCAACCTGGCGGCCGGCGTGTGCTTGATGGCGCGTGATCAACGCCATCCGCCGCTGGCAGGGCAGATCCTGCTCTCACCCATGCTCAATCCCTGCGCCGGCACGGCATCGCTTCGCGCTGCCAATGGCGATGCGACGGAATGCAAATGGGCCGAGGGCTGGAGCAAGTTCCTGGGCTGCACCTATGACGGTATCCATCCCTACGCCGTGCCCGCGATGGCACAGCGCCTGGCTGGGCTGCCGGCAACGCTCATCATGGTGGGCGATGAAGACCCGATGCACGACGAGGCACTGGCCTATGCCAGCCGCCTGCAGGCAGCCGGTCATCTGGTGCAGCAGCATGTGTTCAAGGTCGCGCAACAGTGGCCCGATGCATTGCTCGAGCCCCGAGCTCCCGAGCCCTGTCCCTGTGCCGGGGCGGTGCTGGAACAACTGGCACTTTTCTTCGAGACATCCCGATGTCGGGCGCAAGCCTGATCCCCTGAACGAAGCGCAAGGCATGAGCGGCGCCTCTTCCCGGTAAAGCCCTGGGAGCGGCGGCGGGCGGCTGCGCCTTCACCACCCTTAAAAACGCTTTCTCGCAACGCATTGCCGGATGGGCAAGGATTTTCTGTCGGCTCTTGTTAGCCGCAGGGGCATGCCGTTGCCGCAGGAAACCTCAAAAACGATTCACGCACACATCAGGACTTGGCCATGAGCAACAACAAAACTTCTTCTTCCCCTCAACGCCGCTGGTGGACGGCCATCGGACTGGCAGCCGCCGTGGTAGCTGCCGGCGGCACGGCATTGGGCCTGCAAAGCTCGCACGCGAGTGCCCCGGCCGAGGCCGCAGCGCCGCCCGCGATGCCGGTCTCCGTCGCCCAGGTGCTGCAGCAGGACGTGCAGCTCTGGGACGAATTCTCCGGCCGGCTCGAAGCCGTGCAGCGCGTCGATGTGCGCCCCCGTGTGGCCGGCGCGCTGCAGGCGGTGCACTTCAAGGAAGGCGCCCTGGTCAAGGCCGGTGACCTGCTCTTCACGGTGGACCCTGCGCCATATGCCGCCGAAGTAGACCGTGCCGAAGCCCAGGTAGTGGCCGCGAAGGCGCGCATGGGCTATTCGCAAAGCGAAGCCGAGCGTGCTGCACGCCTGTGGGAAGAGCGCGCGATTGCGCAAAAGGAGCTGGACGAGCGCAGCAACGCCCGCCGCGAAGCAGACGCCAACCTGCGCGCCGCCCAGGCCGCGCTGCAGACGGCCAAGTTGAACCTGGGCTACACCCAGGTGCGCGCGCCGGTGGCCGGCCGCATGGGCCGCATCGATGTGACCGTGGGCAACCTGGTCAGCGCCGGTGCCGGCGCGCCAGTGCTGACGACCCTGGTGTCCGTCAACCCCATGTACGCCAGCTTTGATGCCGACGAGCAAATCGTGACCAACGCGCTGCAAGGCCTGCGCCAGGGCAAGAGCGCGCGGGCGCTGATCGAGAGCATTCCCGTGCAGATGGGGGTGGGCACGAGCGGCGCCACCCCTTACAACGGCCACCTGCAGCTGATTGACAACCAGGTCGATGCGCGCAGCGGCACGGTGCGGGTGCGTGCGGTGTTTGACAACGCCGATGGCGCGCTGATGGCCGGCCAGTTTGCCCGCGTGCGCATGGGCCAGCCCCACAGCCAGCAAGCGCTGCTGATCAATGAGCGTGCGGTGGGCACGGACCAGAGCAAGAAGTTTGTACTGGTGGTGGGCGAGGGCAACAAGGCCGAATACCGCGAAGTGCAGCTGGGCGCGCCGTTTGAAGGCCTGCGCCTGGTGACCTCGGGCCTCAAAGCCGGCGAGCGCATTGTGGTCAACGGCCTGCAGCGCGTGCGGCCCGGCGCCGTGGTGGCGCCGCAGGATGTGCCCATGTCCAGCAAGTCCGAGCTCAAGAACGATGCGCAGCAGGCAGCCAACGATGGCTCCAAGCCAGCCGCCTAAACCGATAACAAAAAAGCCAAGCGTATGAATTTATCCCGATTTTTCATCGACCGCCCGATCTTTGCGGGCGTGCTGTCGCTGCTGATCTTTCTGGCAGGGCTGATCGCCATGCGGGCCTTGCCCATCTCGGAGTACCCCGAGGTGGTACCACCCTCGGTGGTGGTGCGCGCCCAGTACCCCGGCGCCAACCCCAAGGTGATCGCCGAAACCGTGGCCACGCCGCTCGAAGAATCCATCAACGGTGTCGAAGGCATGCTCTACATGGGCAGCCAGGCCACCACCGATGGCGTGATGACCCTGACCGTGACCTTCAAGCTGGGCACCGACCCGGACAAGGCCCAGCAGCTGGTGCAAAACCGCGTCTCGCAAGCCGAGCCGCGCCTGCCCGAAGAAGTGCGCCGCCTGGGCGTGACGACAGTCAAGAGTTCGCCCGACATCACCATGGTTGTCCATATGGTCTCGCCCAATGGCCGCTATGACATCGATTACCTGCGCAACTACGCCGTGCTCAATGTCAAGGACCGCCTCGCGCGTATCCAGGGCGTCGGCCAGGTGCAGATCTTTGGCGGTGGCGATTACTCGATGCGTGCCTGGCTCGACCCGCAAAAGGTGGCGCAACGCGGCCTGTCGGCCAGCGATGTGGTCGCTGCCATCCGCGGCCAGAATGTGCAAGCCGCTGCCGGCGTCGTCGGTGCATCGCCCGGTCTGCCCGGCGTGGACACCCAGCTGTCGATCAATGCCCAGGGGCGCCTGTCCAGCACTGAAGAGTTTGGCGACATCATCGTCAAGACCGGCTCGGACGGTGCGGTGACGCGCCTGCGCGACATTGCCCGCCTGGAGTTGGGCGCGGCAGATTACTCGCTGCGTTCGCTGCTGAACAACGAACCGGCCGTGGGTATGGGCGTGTTCCAGGCCCCGGGCTCCAATGCCCTCGAGATCTCGGAAAACGTGCGCAACACCATGGCCGAGCTGCAAAAGAACATGCCCGAAGGCGTGGAGTTCCGCATCGCCTATGACCCGACCCAGTTTGTGCGCGCCTCCATCGACTCGGTGATCCACACCTTGCTCGAAGCCATCGCGCTGGTCGTGGTCGTCGTGATTGTGTTCCTGCAGACCTGGCGCGCCTCCATCATTCCGCTGCTGGCCGTACCGGTGTCGGTCGTGGGAACGTTCGCCGTTTTGCACCTGCTGGGCTTCTCGATCAATGCGCTCAGCCTGTTTGGCTTGGTGCTGGCCATCGGTATCGTGGTCGATGATGCCATCGTCGTGGTCGAGAACGTCGAGCGCAACATTGAAGCGGGGCTGAGCCCGCGTGAAGCCACCTACCAGGCGATGCGCGAAGTCTCGGGCCCGATCATTGCGATTGCGCTGGTGCTGGTCGCGGTGTTTGTGCCGCTGGCTTTTATCAGCGGTCTGACCGGCCAGTTCTACAAGCAGTTTGCGGTGACGATCGCCATCTCCACAGTGATCTCGGCCATCAACTCGCTGACCCTGTCGCCGGCGCTGGCAGCGCTGCTGCTCAAGGGCCATGACGAGCCCAAGGATGCGCTCACCCGTGGCATGGACCGTGTGCTGGGTGGCTTCTTCCGCCGCTTCAATGCCGTCTTCCACCGTGGCTCGGAAGCCTACAGTGGCGGCGTGCGCCGCGTGATTGGCCACAAGGCCGGCATGTTTGTGGTCTACCTGGCGCTTGTCGGTGCCACCTGGGGCCTGTTCCATATGGTGCCCGGCGGCTTTGTGCCGGCGCAGGACAAGCAGTACCTGGTCGGTTTTGCCCAGCTGCCCGATGGCGCAACCCTGGACCGCACCGAAGACGTGATCAAGCGCATGGGCGATATCGTCAAAGACAACCCCAATGTGCAGGACGCCATCGCCTTCCCCGGTCTGTCGATCAATGGTTTCACCAACAGCTCGAACTCCGGCATCGTGTTTGTCTCGCTCAAGCCCTTTGCCGAGCGCACCCGCGCCGACCAAAGCGGTGGCGCCGTGGCCGGCCAGCTGAACCAGGCCTTTGGCCAGATCCAGGACGCCTTTATCGCCATGTTCCCGCCGCCCCCCGTGTCGGGCCTGGGCACCACGGGCGGCTTCAAGCTGCAGATCGAGGACCGGGCGTCGCTCGGCTACGAAGCGATGGACGGCGCGGTCAAGGCCTTCATGGCCAAGGCCTACCAGACGCCTGAGCTGACCGGCATCTTCTCGAGCTGGCAGGTCAATGTGCCCCAGCTCTTTGCCGATATCGACCGCACCAAGGCGCGCCAGCTCGGTGTGCCGGTGACCGACATCTTCGAGACCCTGCAGATCTACCTGGGCAGCCTGTATGCCAATGACTTCAACCAGTTTGGCCGCACCTACAGCGTGCGGGTTCAGGCGGATGCGGGATTCCGCGCCCGTGCCGAAGATGTGGGCGCGTTGAAGGTGCGCTCGACCACCGGCGAGATGGTGCCGCTGTCGGCGCTGATGAAGCTCGAGCCCAGCTTTGGCCCTGAGCGTGCGATGCGCTACAACGGCTTCCTGTCTGCCGACGTCAATGGCGGCCCCGCCCCCGGTTTCTCGTCGGGCCAAGCGCGCGAAGCGGTCGAGCGCATTGCCGCCGAGACCTTGCCGCAGGGCATCAGCTTTGAATGGACGGAGCTGACCTACCAGGAAATCCTGGCGGGCAATTCGGCAGCGCTCGTCTTTCCGCTGGCTATCTTGCTGGTGTTCCTGGTGCTCGCTGCGCAGTATGAAAGCCTGACCTTGCCGCTGGCGATTGTGCTGATCGTGCCGATGGGGCTGCTCGCCGCCATGACCGGTGTCTGGCTCTCGCATGGCGACAACAATGTGTTCACCCAGATCGGCCTGGTGGTGCTGGTGGGGCTGTCAGCCAAGAACGCCATCTTGATTGTGGAGTTTGCCCGTGAGCTGGAGTTTGCCGGACGCACCCCCGTGCAAGCCGCGATTGAGGCGAGCCGCCTGCGTCTGCGCCCCATCCTGATGACCTCGATGGCCTTCATCATGGGCGTGCTGCCGCTGGTGCTGTCCAAGGGCGCCGGTGCCGAGATGCGCAGCGCCATGGGTGTGGCGGTGTTTGCCGGGATGATTGGTGTGACCGCGTTTGGTCTTTTCCTGACCCCCGTGTTCTATGTACTGCTGCGCAAGCTCGCAGGCAACCGCCCGCTCAAGCAGCATGGCGCCCATGTGGCTCCGATCACGACGCCGGTGCCAGCCCCCGTGCATGGCGCAGGCTCGGGCCAACCCATCTTGGCCGCGGCGCGCGGACATGACGAATAAGAGAAGAACAACATGCAAAAAATGACCCTATTTACCCATGCCAACGCCGGGCGGGGCCCGGTGGGCCAAAGCCTGCGCCGCGCACTGGCCCCCCTGCGCTTGAAACTGCTCACGCCGCTGGCAGCGGCCCTGCTGCTGGCCGGTTGCGCAACCGCGCTGCCGCCTGCTGTACAAAACGCTGGCGTGCCGGTGCCCGCCGCTTTCAGCACAGCGCAGGACCAGGCCTCCTGGACCACGGCGGCCCCGGCCGAAGCCCAGCCCCGGGGCGCCTGGTGGCTGGCCTTTGGCGATGCCGAACTTACCCAGCTGGTCGAGCGCGCAGCGGACGCCAACACCGATGTGCAAACGGCCGCAGCGCGCCTGGCAGAGGCCCGGGCGCTGCTGCGCTCGGCCGATGCCCAGCGCCTGCCGCAAGTGGGCGTCTCCGGCGGCGCGGCGCGCCAGGCCGGTGCCAACACCAGCAATGGTTTGCAGCCGGCCACCTTGGTAACGGCCGGGCTCAACCTGTCCTACGAGGTCGACCTGTTTGGCCGTCTCTCGCAAGCCAGCCAAGCTGCCCAGCTTGACGCCGATGCCCGTGCCGCCTTGCTGCAAAGCACGCGGCTGATGGTGCAGTCCGATGTGGCGCAGACCTATCTGCAGCTGCGCGCGCTGCAAACCGAGCAGCAGCTGGTGCAGCAAAGCCTGTCCGCCTACCGCGACACCTTGCGCTTGATCCAGCGCCGCTTTGACGCGGGCGATGCCGCCGAGCTGGACGTGGTGCGCATGCAAAGCGAGGTGTCGGCGACCGAGTCCGAGGCCTTGGCCTTGGAACGCCAGCAGGCAACACTCAGCAATGCGCTGGCAGTGCTGGTGGGCGAGGTGGCGACCGGCTTTGTGCTGCCCGCAGCCCAGGGCGAGGTGCGCTTGCCGGTGATCCCGGCGGGCGTGCCCGGCACCGTGCTGGCCCGCCGGCCCGATGTATCGGCCGCGCAAGCCAGTGTGCTGGCCGCACAGGCCCGCGTGGGCGTGGCGCAAGCGGCCTGGTTTCCGGCGATCACCTTGACGGGCAATGGCGGCTTTGCCTCGCCCGACCTGGGCGACCTGTTCAAATGGTCGGCCCGCTCCTGGGGCCTGGGCGCGCTGCTGTCGCTGCCGCTGTTTGACGGCGGCCAGCGCGAAGCGCAGGAAGAGGGCGCCAAGGCCAGACTGGAAGCGGCAGTGGCGGCCCAGCGCGGCCAGGTGCTGGGGGCCTTTCGCGAGGTGGAAGACCAGCTGAGCAGCCTGCGCCTGCTGCAAGGCCAGGCCAGCGTGCTGGGCCAGGCCGTGCAGTCGGCCGAGCGCGCCACGCACCTCTCCGATGTGCGCTACCGCAACGGCCTGGTCAGCCAGCTCGAACTGCTCGACGCCCGCCGCAACGAGCTGCGCAACCGCCGCCAGGCGCTGCAGGTGCGCACCGCACAGTACACGGCCACCATTGCGCTCATTCGCGCGCTGGGCGGCAGCTGGGACAGCGCGCCGCTGGCAGAGAACGGCGCGGCCAGCGCCAAAGCAGCAGGTTAAGTGGCGGTCGCCACAGGCTACCATCCGGGCTGCGTGGCCGCAGCAAGGCGGGGGCCTGTGGCGCAAATCGCACGGCCTGACATCCGGCTCGTGCAGCGCAACGAGAAGATCAGTTCTGATTTCTCCAAACACGCTCCAAAATCGGGTTACAATAGATGCTTAGTCGGAGCGTAGCGCAGCCTGGTAGCGCATCTGCTTTGGGAGCAGAGGGTCGTGAGTTCGAATCCCACCGCTCCGACCATTATTTAAAAGCCTGTTGCATGCAAATGCGACAGGCTTTTTCATATTGGAATCTTTGAAAACGGTGGCTGGGTTTGCTGCTTGCCAGCAACGCCAGGCAGCAGCTGCGGTGCAGATGTGGCACGATAGCGCAGCCTCCGTCATTGACCTATGCCCACCCAGTTCCATCCTGTCACCTACGCCGATTCAAAGCCCCGCGCGCCGCGCGATCGCTGGGACCACCTGGATGTGCTGCGAGGCCTGGCGATGGTCTGGATGACGGTCTTCCACCTCTGCTTTGATCTGAGCCATCTGCAGCTGTGGCGCCAGGATTTCTACCACAACCCCGTCTGGACCTGGCAGCGCAGCGCCATCGTCAGCCTGTTCCTGCTGTGCGCAGGCCTGGCCCAAGCCGCAGCCCAGAGCAAGCAGACCAGCGCCACCCGGTTTTACCAGCGCTGGGCGCAGGTAGCGGGCTGCGCGCTGCTGGTCAGCGTCGGCTCCTACCTGGTGTTTCCCAACAGCTTTATCTACTTTGGCGTGCTCCATGGCATGGCCGTGATGCTGCTGCTACTGCGCCTGCTGCAAGGCTGCAGTGACCGTATGCTGTTGTGCCTGGCGATGCTTTGCATGCTCGCGCCAGGCCTCTACCACTATGCCGCCAGCAGCTTGCCTGCCGCGCTTGTCGAGTGGCTCAACACTAAGCCGCTCAGCCCCTTGGGTTTGGTGACGCGCAAGCCCGCGACCGAGGATTTTGTTCCGATCCTGCCTTGGTTGGGCGTGATGCTGCTGGGCTTGAGCGTTGGCCGCCAACAGATGGCCAAGCCCGGTGCCTGGCTGCAGGCCTACCTGGCGCGGCCTGCGCAAAGCTGGGCCAGCCGCAGCCTCGCCTGGCTGGGGCGCCACAGCCTGCCTTACTACATGCTGCACCAGCTGGTGCTGCTGGGTGGTTTGATGCTGCTGGTGCTGCTGCTGCCTACCGCACTGGATTGACCCAAGGCACTGCGCTGCAGGCTCAGTCGGCCAACGGGTCATCAAGCAGGCGCGCTGCCTTGTTGGCCAGAGGCGCCTCGGCTCGGAAATAGCCCAGCACCGTCGCCGCACTTAGGTGGCCGGTCATCGCCATCGTGTCGGCCAGCGCCATGTTCTGCCGGCCCGCTTCGGTCACAAAGCCCGAACGCAGCGAGTGCGCAGAAAAATCCCCCTCAACCCCCGCGAGCGCGCAGCGCTCCTTGACGATGTTGTTGACCGACAGCGCGCTCAGTGCCGAGTCGCCCACCAGGCCATTCTTGAACACGCGTCTAAATATCGCGCCCTCACGGATGCCCGAGCCCTCCAGCCACTGGGCGAGCGCCGCACCGGCCACGCCAACGACGGGCTTGAAGTTCTCCGGCCGGGCGGATCCGCTCTGGTTGGTTTTGGACAGGCGCAGGTCATAGAGGTACTGGCCCGGGCCCATGCTCTGCAGCCATTCCATGCGCGCGTCCGCCACCTCTGATCTCCGGCGCCCACCGCTAGCCCAGGCAAACAGTAGCAAGGCGCGGTCACGCCGGCCTTTGAGACTTTCATCGCAGGTGGCCAGCAGCTGCTCCAGCAAGGGGCGGGTGAGGGCGGCCTTTTTCTGCTCCAGCATGCCCCGGCGCGCATAGGCCTTGCGCAGGTGCTGCAGTGCCTCGCGCACTTCCGTGCTGTGGCAGGGATTGGGCAGGGCCTGGTGGCTGTGCGCCTTGGATAGCACCGCAATCCGGTGCACCAGGGTGGAATGCGCCAATGATCCCCGTTTTCCCTTGAAGCCAAGTTGCACCAGCTGCGCGTCCAGCGCCGGCGGCAGGCCCGACTGCGCGCCTTGCGCGCCCAGGTGCTCGCCGTGGTCAGCCACAAACTGCAGCACCACATTGGCCGGCAGCGGCAGGGCAATGGCCTGGCCATAGCGCAACCAGTACCAGGCGGCCCAGTAGCGCAGCGCCCCTTGGTAGCTGTTGGTGGTGTTTTCAGAGGCAGCCTCCAGCCGCAGCGCATGTAATGCGTCTTGCGCCGATGCGGACAGCAGCTCAGGCTGCAATGGCGCGGCGCCGGGCGGCGCTGCGGGCAGCAAATCCGTATCTACCGGTATAGGAAGTGGTATGTAAGACTTCATATTAATTAAATATTACATGCTATGTATGATATATTACATACAACAGACGAATTACTTGCGATAACAATCTCTTATCGATAGTAATCGGAAAAGGGGTCAAAAAATGGAAATGTCGCGTGCCACGCGCAGCGTGCAAAAAGAAGATGTCTGGCAGGCGGCCGATGCGCTGCTGCTAGAGGGCAAACGGCCGACGATTGAGCGGGTGCGCCAGAAGATCGGCCGGGGCTCGCCCAATACGGTAAGCCCCATGCTGGAGGCCTGGTTTGCGACCTTGGGGCCGCGCCTGGGAGCGGGAGGCGGGGGCAGCGCCCTCAATGGCGAGCCTGATAGCGCTCTCGGCAACGGCTTGCCGCCCGTGCTGGTGCAGGCGCTGCAACAGGTCTGGGAGCAGGTGCAAGCGCAGGCATCGCAAGCGGCCGATGCGCTGTTGGAGCCCGTGCGCGAGGATCTGCAGGCGCAGCAGCAAGCGTTAGACGACGCTCAGCAAGCCCTGGCGCAAGAGCGCAGCCTGATGGCCCAGCAACGCGCCGCCACCGAGCAGGCGCTCGCCGTAGCCCATGCCCAGATCAAGATGCAAAGCGGGCGCCTGGCTGATCTGGAGCAGGCCGGCCGGCAAAAAGACCAGTTTGCCGCCACCCAGCAGCAGCGCCTGCAGGCGCTGGAGCAGGAGCTGTTTGCCAACCGCAAAGCCCGCGATGAGGCCGACCTGGCCCATGCCGAGCAGCTGCGGGAGCTGCAGCACAGCACCCAGCTGCAGCAGCACAGGGCATTGCAAGAGCTCGACCGCGCACGCCAGGAGACCAAGCAGGCAATGGCGGCCCAGCGCGCCGAGCAAGAAAAGCTGGCCAAGCTCGAAGCCCAATGGCAGCAAGACCGCCAGACCCTGCAGGGCCAGCGTGAGCAGCAAGCCGCGCAGCTGCAGCAGGCGCAGGCCCAGGTGCAGCAGTTGCAGCACCAGCTGCAGAGCGCGCAAGCAGCACATGCGCAGGCCATGGCGCTCCAAAGCCACCAGCATGAGACTGCGCTCGCCCAGCTGCGGCTGGAGCAGGCCCAGGCGGGCAGGGCGGGGGATACAGTCGCCGCAGCAGACACTGGAGCAGGCAACGGCCGCCGCCCCATGCGCAGCGTGCCGCCAGCGGCCCGGCCCCTGCGCAGGCTGCCAGGCTCGCGCCTGCGCGGCAAAAACTAGCCCGTCTGCGCTGCGGGTCTCGCCTCAGAACCTTTTCAAAGTGTCTACGCAACCGCGTTGGAGTGCAATCGGGATGAGTTTGAAGGGTCAGCGCGAAGAAATCGCCCGATTTCACTCCAACCCACAGGGACAGTGGCTTTGCGCTGCCCGGGAAGGGGCGCCCGGCTAGGGAGCGGTATGCGTTGTTGCAAATCCTCGCAATAGCTGGGCTATTGCTGCGGTATTGCGCGGCTGGGCGCCCCCCTCGCATCCCATCTCGCAAAGACACTGTCGCGGCGCGAGGAGACTTTGAACAGGTTCTTAGGCCAGCCTCAACCAGATCAATCCAGCTAAGGCCAGATAAAACACCATCAGACCGGATCAGGCCATGCTGGTCATCGCTGCTGCATCTACCGCATCGTCTGCCGGTGCCGCTTCACCGCGCGCCAAGGCATCGGCTACGGTGTTCTTGTGGCGCGGCACCCAGCGCACCTCCAGCTGTGCAAAGCCAGCACGCAGAGAACGGGCCTGTTCATACAGTGCAGCCAGGCGGGCAATCGGCTTGGCGGCGGGCTCTGCCATTTGCGCGGCCAGAATGCTGCTGTCGGTGTGCAGTAGCACCTCGCGTGCGCCCATGCCTTGCAGCCATTGAAGGGCATGGATGGCGGCCAGTGCTTCGGCCTCGTTGTTGCAGCCGGTATGGCCTACTGCCTGGCTAAAGCGGTGGCTCGCCCCATCGGGCGCATAGGCAATGCCGCCAATGCGCATGCGCCCCGGGTTGGGCAGGGCGCTGCCGTCGATATAGGCGATCCAGGTGGCTGATGTCATGCGAACAGCATAAAGTGGCGCCCAATCCAGCGCAGGGCCACCGGGAATGGCGGCCTTCAGGCGCAGGATGGCAGGCCACTGTAGCGCCTGCGATACAGCCCAAATGCCTCGTCAATATGACGAGCGCCTGTGTCATCCAAGATTCGCCAATCCGCCATGCCATTGTCACAAAGGCTTCCGATACTCCATCGATCCTATTAACCCAGGCGAGAGAGTACGCAATGAAGAACTGGAAAAAGCTGGTGGCTGCAGCTGCCGCCATGGCAGCAACGGGCCTGGTGTATGCCCAAAAGACGGAACTGACGGTCTACACGGCGCTCGAGATGGACCAGCTCAAGGCTTACGAGACGGCCTTCAACAAGAACCATCCCAACATCGCGCTGAAATGGGTGCGTGACTCGACCGGCGTTATCACCGCCAAGCTGCTGGCCGAAAAAGCCAACCCCAAGGCCGATGTGATCATGGGCGTGGCGGCATCGAGCCTGGCGATTTTCGACAAGAACGACATGCTCCAGGGCTATGCCCCCAAGGGCCTCGACGCCATCACGGCCAAGTACCGCGACAGCAAGAACCCACCCAGCTGGGTCGGTATGGATGTGTTTGGCGCCACCATCTGCTTCAACACCGTCGAAGCCAAGAAGCGCAACATCCCCATGCCCACCAGCTGGCAAGACCTGACCAAGCCCGAGTTCAAGGGCCAGGTGGTGATGCCCAACCCCGCCTCGAGCGGCACCGGCTACTTTGACGTCGCTGCCTGGCTGCAGCTGTTTGGCGACGACAACGGCAACGGCGGCGGCTGGAAGTACATGGATGCGCTGCACGAGAACATTGCGCAGTACACCCACTCGGGCTCCAAGCCCTGCAACATGGCCGCCCAGGGCGAGTATGTCGCCGGTATCTCGTTTGAATACCGCGCGCACGCCAACAAGGCCAAGGGCGCCCCCATCGAGTTGGTGTTCCCCAAGGAAGGCCTGGGCTGGGATCTGGAAGGCATCAGCATCTACAAGGGCACCAAGCAAGCCGATGCCGCCCAGAAGCTGGTGGACTGGGCCGTGAGCAAGGAGGCGATGGAGCTGTACGGCAAGAACTTTGCCGTCACCGCCATGCCCGGCGTCGCCCCCAAGCTGGCCAATATTCCTGCCGACTATGAGTCGCGCCTGATTCCGCTGGACTTCTCCAAGATGGCCGACAGCCGCGAGCGCGTGCTGGCCGAGTGGACCAAGCGTTACGACGCCAAGAGCGAGGCCAAGAAGTGAGTGACAGGGAGACAGCACGTTTGCCAGTAGCGCAGGGCCAGGCGGCGCAGACCACGCCCGTGCGCGATACCTCGTATGCATTCGAGTCCGCCGAGCAGGGCTTGCGCCGTGGCCGCGAAGAAGGCGGCCCGCCCTTTTTGGAGATTCGCCATCTGCACAAGTCCTACGGCAGCTTTACCGCCTTGCAGTCGATCAACCTGCAGATTCGCCGTGGCGAGCTGGTGTGCTTTCTGGGCCCCTCGGGCTGCGGCAAGACCACCTTGCTGCGCGCGATTGCCGGGCTCGAAGCCCAGACCAGCGGCGAGATCTGGCAGGACGGCAAGAACATCTCCCAACTGCCTGCTTCCCAGCGGGACTACGGGATCGTCTTCCAGTCCTATGCGCTGTTTCCCAATCTGACGGTCGCCGACAACGTGGCCTATGGCCTCGTCAGCCAGCGCCAACCCAAGGCCCTGGTGGCCCAGAAGGTGCAAAGCCTGCTGGATACCGTGGGCCTGTCGGTCAGTGGCGGCAAGTACCCGGCCCAGCTGTCGGGTGGCCAACAGCAGCGCGTGGCCCTGGCCCGTGCGCTGGCCATGTCGCCCGGCCTGCTGCTGCTCGATGAGCCTCTGTCCGCCCTGGACGCCACCGTGCGCGTGCACCTGCGCAACGAGATCCGGGCGCTGCAGCAGCGCCTGTATGTCACCACCATCATGGTCACGCATGACCAGGAAGAGGCGATGGCCATGGCCGATCGCGTTGTGGTGATGAACCATGGCGTGGTCGAGCAAGTGGGCACGCCCCGCGACATCTACCAACGCCCGGCCACCCCGTTTGTGGCCGAGTTCATCGGCAAGGCCAACAAGCTGCAGGCCCTGGCCGCCGGCAATGGCGGCATCACCTTGGCAGGCCACAAGCTGTACTGCCCGCAGGCGCCGCGCATGAGCCCCGGCGAAAGCCTGCATGTCTACCTGCGGCCAGAAGACTGCAGCGTGCATGACTGCACGGCCATGCCGCCCATCGGCAGCGCGCCTGCGCCCAATGGCGCGCCGGTGCTCACCGGTGTCGTCGAGCAGCTGGAGTTTCTCGGAGCGCTGTGCATCGTCCATGTCGATGTGCAGCGCCTACCCGAGCGCCATGTGCAGCTGCAGCTGAGCCCGGCGCAGTGCCTGCAGCTCGATATCCAGGTGGGCCGCTGGTTGCAGTTTTCCATCCATGCGCAGCAGTTGAAGATTTTTGCCCAGGCCGCCTGAGCCCGGCCGTTGCCCTGGCAAGCGCCGGGGCAGGGGCCGCTCGCGGCCATGTCCCCGGTCACGGGGCCTTACCGACACACTATGACCTCATCCGTTTCAGCGCCCGCAGCGCTCCCCCGCCATACCGGCCTGCATGCAGCGCCCAGTGACCGCATCGCGCAACTGGCGCTGGTCGCCATCACTGCGCTGCTGCTGCTTGGCCTGTTGGCACCGCTGGCCGCCTTGCTGGGCCAGGCCTTTGCGCCCACCTCGGCTGACGACGGCTCGGCCTTCATGCGCTTTGTGCGCTATTTCCAGTCGCCCGCGCTGCTGGGCAGCCTCTGGAACAGCCTGTGGGTATCGCTGGTGGTCACCGCCGTGGTGATCCCGCTCGCCTTTGGCTTTGCCTATGCCATCACGCGCTCGGGCATCCGCGCCAAGGTTCTGCTGCGCAGCATCAGCCTGCTGCCGTTGCTGGCTCCGTCGCTGCTGTCTGCCATCTCGCTGATCTACTGGTTTGGCAACCAGGGCGTGCTCAAGTCCGTTCTCAATGCGCTGGGCTTTGAGAGCATCTACGGCGCGCCCGGTATCGTGCTGGCCCAGTGCTTTGCCACCTTTCCGCATGCGCTGATGATCCTGATCACCGCACTGGCCCTGGGCGACCAGCGCCTCTACGAGGCCGCCACCGCGCTGGGAGCGAGTCGCACGCGCCAGTTCTTGACTGTGACCTTGCCGGCGGCGCGCTACGGCGTGGTCTCAGCCGCGCTCGTGGTGTTCACCTTGGTGGTCACTGATTTCGGTATCCCCAAGGTAATCGGCGGCAATTTCAACATGCTCGCCACCGATGTGTTCAAGCTGGTGATCGGCCAGCAGGATTTCCAGCGTGGCGCCGTCGTGGCCTTGCTGCTGCTGCTGCCGGCCGTCATCACCTATGCGATTGACCGCCAGGTGCAGAAAAAGCAGACCGCGGTGCTGACCGCGCGCGCCGTGGTGCTGCAGCCCAGCCGCCATGCCGCCACCGACCGCTTTTGCAGCCTGCTGTGCTGGACGCTGGCCGCGCTGATGCTGGCCATGTTCGGCATGGCCATCTTTGCGTCGCTGGTGCAGTTCTGGCCGTACCAGCTGGGCCTGACCCTGAGCCACTACACCAGCGGCCTGGTCGATGCCGGCGTGGATACTGCCGTCTTCAACAGCCTGACCATGGCTGCGAGCGCTGCGGTGGCCGGGCCCATCGTGGTCTTCATGGGCGCCTATCTGCTGGAAAAAACCAAGGGCATGCCTGCGCTGCGCCCGGTGCTGCGCATGCTGGCCATGCTCCCCATGGCCGTGCCCGGCCTGGTGCTCGGCCTGGGCTATATCTTCTTTTTCAATGCCCCCGGCAACCCGCTGAACTTTCTGTACCAGACCATGCCCTTGATGGTGCTGTGCACGGTGATGCACTACTACACCACCGGCCACATGACCCTGGTGACGGCGCTCAAGTCGATTGATGGCGAGTTTGAATCGGTCAGCGCCTCGCTCAAGGTGCCGTTCTACCGCACCTTGTGGAAGGTGACCCTGCCGATGTGCCTGCCGGCCTTGCTGGAGGTCTCGCGCTACTTCTTTGTGGCCGCGATGACCACGATCTCGGCCGTCGTCTTCCTCTACTCGCCAGAAACGCGCCTGGGCGCGGTTGCGATCCTGAACCTGGATGAGGCCGGCGACATGGCCGCTGCCGCTGCGATGGCGGTGATGATTGCCGCGATCAGCTGCGTGGTGACCGTGCTCTACCAGGCGCTGGGCTGGTGGTTGAACAAGCGCACGCAGGCTTGGCGCAAGCGCTGATCGCGTGGATGGACAAGATGATTCGAGAACCAGGAAAGACAGGAATGACGGTGGGAAGCACAAGTTTTGATGTGATGGTGGTGGGTGCAG
Source organism: Comamonas sp. 23 (assembly GCF_049601575.1). Classification (NCBI taxonomy): domain Bacteria; kingdom Pseudomonadati; phylum Pseudomonadota; class Betaproteobacteria; order Burkholderiales; family Comamonadaceae; genus Comamonas; species Comamonas sp. 23. Next base: position 2,793,728 of record NZ_CP187127.1, read on the forward strand.
GCATTGTGGGCCTCGCCCATGCCTATGAGGCGGCGCGCCGGGGCCTTAAGGTCTGCGTGGTCGACCGGGATGCCGCCTGTGTGAGCGCATCGATCCGCAATTTTGGCTTTGTGACGGTGACCGGCCAGGGGGCAGGGGACACCTGGCGCCGTGCGCGCCATGCGCGCGACGTCTGGGCCGAGCTTGCGCCCAAGGCCGGTATCACTGTGCAGCACCAGGGCCTGAACCTGGTGGCCACACGCGACAAGGCGCTGGATGTGTTGCAGGCCTTTATGCACACCGAGATGGCCCAGAGCGTGAACTGCGCACTATGGAGCCCCGAAGAAGCCGCCCGCCACGCACCCGAGCTGCGGCTGGACCAGGCCAAGGCCGTGTTGCACAGCCCCATTGACCTGCGGGTCGAATCGCGCGACGCAATCGCCCAGCTGACGCGCTGGCTGGCCGAGCAGATGCAAGTCACCTTCCGCTTTGGCGAAGCGGTGTGGGAGGTGGCCACGCCCAAGGTGGTGACATCCAAGGGCCAGCTGCATGCCGAGCGCGTGGTGGTCTGCACCAATGCCGACATCCATGGCCTTTACAGCGAGCTGTTTGCCAAACACCAGGTGCAGCTGTGCCAGCTGCAGATGCTGCGCGTGCAGCCGGCTGGCGATCTGCGCCTGAACGCATCGGTGATGGGCGACCTGAGCCTGGTGCGCTACCACGGCTACAGCAAGCTGCCCGAGGCCCGCGCCTTGCTTGAGCAACTGCAGCAGGAAGAGGGCGAGAGCCTTGCCCATGGCATCCACCTGATCGTGGTGCAGAGCGCCGACGGCAGCCTGGTGGTCGGCGATTCGCACCACTACGGCGCCTCCGTCCAGCCCTTTGCGCAGGACGAGGTCGATGCCCTGATGCTGCGCCACATGCGCGAGGCATTGAATATCGACGACTTCCGCATTACCGAGCGCTGGCTGGGCATCTACCCTTCGGCCCCACGCACGGACTGCTTTATCGAGGCGCCGGACGCTGCCACCCGCGTAGCCATCGTCACCAGCGGCACGGGCGCGAGCACCGGCTTTGGCGTGGCGCACGACACCTTTGCCCATTGGTAAGGGTTGCCGGGCACGCAGAACGACACATCTCTTGTATAGACAGCCCCAACGCGGACCCTGGCCAGTGGCCGGGCCAAGGGGCAGAGGACACCATGACGAATTTTCACAACCCCCAACGCGTACAAGCCGTTGTTTTTGACTGGGCCGGCACCATTGTCGACTTTGGCTCACGCGCGCCTATGGGCGCCTTTGTGCAGCTGTTCCAGGATTTCGGCATCGAGATCAGCATTGCCCAGGCCCGGGGCCCTATGGGTTCGGCCAAATGGGACCATATTGCGGCGCTGTGCCAACTGCCCGAGGTGGCAGCCCAGTGGGAGCGCCGCTATGGCAAGCCGGTGTCCAGCAGCGATATCGACCATCTCTACGAGGTGTTCACGCCGATGAACGCGCGCGTGGTCGGAGACTTTGCCGAATTTATCCCTGGCGCGCTCGAAGTCGTCAACCGCCTGCGGCTCGATGGCATCAAGATCGGCAGCACCACCGGCTACAACCGCCCAATCATGGATGTGCTCGAGCCCATCGCAGCCCGCGCCGGCTACGCGCCAGACAACATCGTCTGCGCCGGCGACCTGGCCGCTGGCCGCCCCAGCCCCTTGATGATGTACCGCTGCTTTGCCGATCTGGGCATCTGGCCGGCCTCGACCGTGGTCAAGGTGGACGACACCAGTGTGGGCATTGCCGAAGGGCTGAATGCCGGTTGCTGGACGGTCGGTGTGGCCGTCAGCGGCAATGCCAATGGACTGTCCCTGCCCGAATGGCAGGCACTGAGCTCGGACGCGCAATCAGAGATCCGCAGCACTGCGAGCGAACAGCTGCGCAGCGCCGGCGCCCATTTTGTGATCGACAGCGTGGCTGACCTGCTGCCAGTGATCGAGCAGATCAACCAGCATCTGCAGCGCCAGGAGCTGCCCGCACACACTGCCGCTTGATGCGCTAATCAGATAAGCGCCAAGAGCAGGGCGCCAACCAGCAAAAAAGCCGCCGCGGGCATCAACCCACAGCGGCTTTTTGACGATGGTGAAACCCGAGGCTTACTTGGCCTTGTAGGTATCGCCCAGCACCACACCTTCACGGCGTGGATCTGCGCCACCGCTCAGGCGGGCTTCGCCTGCTGCATTGGCGGTGCGAATCACGGTGCCCACACCGCTGGACTGCGCATTGACCGACACGGTATGCCCCATGGCGCGCAGTGCCAGCACCAGCGGATCGTTGTCACCGCTGTTGGTGGCATTGATGTTGGGGTGCTCGCCGCCCAGGTTGGTGGTGCGGCTGTTGGAGGCGCCAAAGTTCACCAGGTTGGTGGCTTGCTGCGCATCGAGGCCCCAGTCCAGTGCGCCCACCAGGGTCTTGGTCACGAACTGGATGATGGTGGCACCGCCAGGCGAGCCAGTAGCCATTTTGAAGGCGCCAGGTTGGCCGTCCGCCGTGGCTTCAAACACCAGCGTGGGCGCCATCGAGCTGCGTGGGCGCTTGCCCGCTTCCACCTTGTTGGCGATCGGCAGACCATCGGCCGAGGTGGGCGCGGCGGAGAAGTCGGTCAGCTGGTTGTTCAGGATAAAGCCCTGGGTCATGTGGTAGGAGCCCATGCCCGCTTCCACCGTCGTGGTCATGCTCACCACGTTGCCCTTGCCGTCGACGATGGTCATGTGCGTGGTACCCGCTTCGGTCACCTTGCCCACGCCCAGACGGGTGTTGCCAAACTGGCCGGCAGTCGCGGTGCCCATGCTCTGGGTGGGCGAGATCAGCGCGGCGCGCGACTTCAGGTAGCTCTTGTCCAGCAAGGTGCTGTAGAGCGGGCCGGGCAGGGGGGTGAAGTCGGTGTCGGCCACATACATGTCGCGGTCGGCATAGGCCATGCGCTCGGCTTCGCTCACCAGGTGCACGCCCATGGCGGTGGGCTTGCCGCCTTCGACATCCAGCGCGGTGGGCTTGTGGGGGGCCAGGTCAAAATTCTCCAGCACACCCATGGCCTGGGCCACGGCAATACCGCCGGATGACGGTGGTGGCATGCCGCAGATCACATACTTGGCACGGTAGGTGGTGCAGACGGCATCACGCTTCTTGGCCTGGTAGCCGGCCAGATCGGCCAGCGTGGTCACGCCAGGGGTGATGGGCGCGCCAGTCGTGACGTTCTGGGTCACGGCAATCTTGTCGACAATGCCTTGTGCCACCGATCCGGTGTAGAACGCATCGGCACCGCCGGTCGCCATCTTCGTCAAAGTGGCTGCGTAAGCGGGGTTCTTGAAGGTTTCACCCAGGCCCTTGGTCGAGCCATCGGCGTTGAAATACAGAGCCAGCGCATCGGCATCGGCCTGCAGCGCGGTCTTGGCACCGGCCAGCGCATCGGACATGCGGCCGCTGATCTTGAAGCCATTGGTGGCCAGGTCAATGCCGGGCTGGATCAGGTCCTTCCAGGGTTTGGCACCGTGGTCCTTGTGGGCCAGGTCCAGCATGCGCACGGCGCCAGGCGTGCCGATGGAGCGGCCGCTGGCACGGGCGCTGGGCAGTGGCGTGGTTTGTGTGCTGCTGTCGATATAGCGCAGGTAATCGGGTGTCGCGGCCGCAGGGGCTGTTTCGCGGCCGTCGTAGGCCGTTACCTTCTTGGTCGCTGCATCGTAGTACAGCATGAAGGCGCCACCACCAATGCCGCTGGACTGGGGCTCGACCAGACCCAGCACCATCTGCACGGCCACTGCGGCATCGACGGCCGAGCCGCCGGACTTCAGCACTTCACAACCGGCCTTGGACGCCAGAGGATTGGCCGTCACCACCATGTACTTATGGCCTTCGACGACCTTCTTGCCGGTGCGGTAACCCGAAGCCAGCTCGGGGAACGAAGGATCGCCAGGCAGACCGGAGCCCACCACTACCGAGCCGTCCGACGTGCCAGCTTCGCAAGCGGTGCTCACCAGGTCTTCTTTGTCGTTGTGGCTGGAGCCGCCGCAGGCGGTCATCGTCAGCGCGACGATCGCTGCCAATGCGGCCATGCTGTAGCGCGCAGGTACGGCGCCCAGCGATTTTTCGTTTTTCATATAACTTTTCCTTGGATCAATTGACAGGAAATTGTCTTAGCAAAACGAATCATCGAAAGGCTGTATGAGCCGTGGTTAACCCTCGGTTTGGCAACAAATTGACCGCCTTGCCCAGGCGGGGCGAGTAGATGGTTCCTGGTTCGGTGCTGGTCTGTTGGCTAGGCAGAAAGATGACTTAACATAATATACATCGTATCAATTAACTAAGGAGCTGTCTGCAGTGCTCAGCAGTACTTGCAGCTGCCATTCCTTCAGCGCCGCCTAGAACCTGCAATTTCTTGCTCTTAGCGCTCAGGCCGAATATCTGCGTCAGACTTGTCATCCTTGACCAGCACCCAACGGTAGCCCGCTGGTGCAACTGGTGGCTGCGCCGCCTGCGTCGACCTCCGGCGGTCACCCAGACTGGAGGCATTGATGCCGTTTTTGATGGCGGCCTTCAGAATCTCGTAACCGACCCACAACGAGATGATGCTGCCAACCAGCCACCACAACAGCATCCAAGCGAACTGTCGATCCATCTCCATCTGCCATCTTGCCCAGTCCATTGCGACTCCTCCTGCCGCGCAGTGTAGCTGCGTGCGGGTCTGAAACCCGCCAGCGCATGCAAGCGCTGTAACAGGAACCTCAGCACCCCGCCCGAAACTGCTGGTCTCGCGCGCTTTGCCGTTCCTCGCGGATCCATTCCATCTTGCGTGCGGTACCGCCAAATCTAGCGGCGGCATCCAGATATTCCACCCTTTGCTTGAATTCCTCGCAACGCGCTTCGTTGGATCGTACGCTGCCAGGCGCCGCCGAATGGTAGTGATGACGGGCCCGGCTAGCGCGCCGAGCATCGTCCGCCCGTTTTCGTTGGGCGATGGCCATTTGGGTCTTCCAGTCCACATTGCTCGGCACTCGGGCGCTCTCGACCAGGCCCCAACGCTCCTGCGAACAAGGCCGATCGATCCACCACAGCTCGGTTTTGTCAGGCCTTTTGCACAGGTAGATCAGCCGGGTAAGCGGCCCATCGGGATTGCTGACTGCGGGCGTCACATCAATGGTTTTGGCGTTTTTGCAGGGCTCGGCGCTATAGCTATTGCCGCAGCGGTAGACCTCTTGGGCACCGGCTGAGCCTGCGAGCAGCAGGCCCAGGGCCATCAGAAAGCGCATACATTTCCTTACGTATTCTCTGCGCGAATCCTAGCGGCTGGTTCTGCTTCCAGCATTGAAAAAGGCCTGCATACGGGCAGGCCTTTGGTGGTGGGTGAGGTCGTCACCGTATCAGCGCCCACCTCAGCTGGCATTGATACCAAAGCGCTTGATGATGTCGCCATAGACCTGGGTCTCACGGCGCATCTTCTCGGCAAACTGGGCCGATGGCATGGCGACCAAGTCGGTGCCTTGGGCGGCAAGCCGTTGGCGGGTATCGCAGCGTCTTGCCACCCAACGCGTGGCCTGGCCACCAGGATATTGGGCGACTGTGAAATGAGCACCACCGGTACAAAGCTATCAACACTGTATAGCCATCCGCCTGCGCCCTGGTCACGACCTCGGCACCGAGCAAGCCGCCCGCCCCTCCCCTGTTCTCGACGACCATGAACAGGTGATGTCAGCCGCCCCGACTTGACATTGAGTGGATTGAGTTTTTAGCGGATTAGAGAGGAGCTCTTAGCGTACAAACCGGCTAAACGCTGCAAAGTCAGTGCAATGATTTCCTCGTGGGCTTCGACCGTAAAGCCGCCACGGTGCGGCTGCAGCAAGGTGTTGGGGCTTTGAACCAGGCTATCGGGCACCTGCGGTTCGTGCTCAAACACGTCGAGGGATGCCCCGGCAATCTGGCCTGCGGCCAGCGCTTGGGCCAGCGCTTGTTCATCGACCACGCTGCCACGGCCCACATTGATCACATAACCCTGAGGGCCCAAGGCGCTCAGGATGTCGGCATTGACCAGATGCAGTGTCGCGCTGCCTCCGGGCAAGGCTAAAAACAGAAAATCCACCGCAGTGGCCAGGCTTTGCAGATCGGCATGGTGGGTATAAGGCAGCGCTTCTACTGGGCGGCGTGAGAAATAGCTGATCGGCATGTCGAAGGCGAGCAAGCGCTTGGCAATCGCCTGGCCAATCGCGCCCATGCCGGCAATGCCCACGCGCTGGCCAGCCAGGCGGCGCACCGGCTTTCGGTCAGCGCCCCATTGCAGCGCGCGCACTTCGCGGTCGGCAAAATGGATGCGCCGGGCCATCGAAATCATCATGCCAATCGCAAGCTCAGCCACGTCCACCGCATTGACGCCTGCGCCTGTCAGCACCTGAATGCCACGTGCCTGTGCGGCGGCCAAATCCACGCACTCCGTGCCCGCACCCAGGTTCAAAATGAGTTCGAGCTGGGGCAGTTGCTCCATCAAGGTCGCATCAATTGCCTGGCCGCCGCTGGTACACACCAGGGCGCGAATGCGCGGCACGTACGGTGCGAGCTGGGCCATAAAGTCCGGTGCACTGTGCAAGACCAAAGGCAGGAAGCTGTCAGGCAAGCTGGCACTGAGGTCCTGGGCCAGCCAGGGGCCGAGAATGGGCAATGGGATGGGTGTAGCGTGCAGGGTCATGGGGCGTGCGCAATTAAATGGATCAATGAACCTGCGATTGAAACCATTCAATGGCAGGCCTGCTAGTGCGTCTATCAGTGGCTGAACATGGCGAGCTTGCGGTGCTCCAGGCGCGCCAGCCAGCGCGTCAGCGGCCACAATAAGGCCAGGTAGAGCAGTGCGGCCAGCACCACGGGCGAGGGGTTGTAGACCAGCGACTGCACATCGCGGGCGTTGCGCAGCAATTCCGGAATCCCGACCACGCTGGCAATCGCGGTGAGCTTGACCACCTCAATACAGTTGCCCAGCAAGTCGGCCTGCACATGGCGCGTGGCCTGCGGCAAGATCACCCAGCGCAGTGCTTGCAAACGGCTCAGACCGGTGGAGCGGGCCGCTTCCATCTGACCTTTGGGAATGGCCTCGATGCCGGCGCGAAACACCTCGGCAAAGTAGCTGGAGTTGTTCAGCGTAAAGGCCAGCATCACGGCAATCAGCTTGGGCACATCGCCGATGACAAAAGGCAGGCCAAAGTAGAGAAAAATCAGCAAGACCAGCGGCGGAAAGGCGCGAAAGAAATCAATATAGGCAATGATGCTCCAGCGCAGGCTGCGGCGGCTCGATTGCGTCTGGCCCAGGGCCAGCAGCAAGCCTGCAGCTGCACCCAGCGGAATCACCAGCACCGAGAGCCAGATCGTGGTCCAAAAACCTTGCAGCAAATACGGCAGCGCTTGCTGGAAGACCTCGAGGTTGAAGAAGTTTTGTAAGAAAATTTCCATGGCTTGGCACTTACGCGGTGGTTTTGGTTTTGTGCTCCAGCCACCGCGAGAAAATCACGATCGGCAAGAACACCAACAGGTAGAGAAATGCCCCAATCGTCAGCGGCGTGGGGTTGCCCGCCACCGCCGATGCGGCCTGCGCATTGCTCAGAATTTCCCCCAGGGCAACGATCGAGCCCAGTGCGGTGTTCTTGGTCGTCGAGATCACACGGTTGGTCAGCGGCGGTACCGCGCGGCGCAGCGCCTGGGGCAAGACCACCCAGCGCATCGCCTGCCACCACGACAGGCCGGTGGAGCGCGCCGCCTCGGTCTGGCCTTTGGCCAGCGAGGCCATCGCCGACCAGATGCTTTCTTGCGCATAAGCGGCCAGCACCATCGACAGGCTCACCCAGGTCGCGGCAAAGGCCGATAACTCCAGCCCCAGGGTCGCCAGGCCAAAATACAGCAGGATGAGCACCACCAGCGGTGGCAGCGAGCGCATCACGTCCGAGAAGATCACAGTGGCTGCCGTCAGCCAGCGCAGCTGCAATGCGCGGCCAATTGCCATGGCCAGACCCAGCGCCAGACCGGTGATGACGACCGCTATGCCGACCCCGATGGTGACCAGCATGCCACGCGCGATGTCGGCCCAGTATTCCTGCGCGATGGCAAGGTTGAAAAAGGTAAATAAAAAACCGCCGCTGGACTCGCTCATAGGCTGCCACCTGCGCCAATGAATGCCTGCAATGCAGCGCCTTTGACTCCATTCGTGCCATGCATGTAGCGGCCCACAAAGCTGCGGGTGCGCTCTTGCTGGGGGTTCTCAAAAATCTCAGCCGGGGTACCCGCTTCGGCGACCACGCCGCCATCCATGAAGATCACGCGGTCAGCCGCTGCGTGGGCAAACGCCATTTCATGGGTCACGACCAGCATGGTCATGCCTTCATCGCGCAGCGCGCGCATCACCTGCAGCACCTCGTCAACCAGCTCCGGATCCAGCGCGCTGGTGGGCTCGTCAAACAGCATCACCTGGGGCTTGAGCGCAATGCCGCGCGCAATGCCCACGCGCTGCTGCTGCCCGCCCGATAGCTGGCTGGGAAACGCGCTCGCCTTGTGGGCCAGACCCACTTTGGCCAGCGCCTCCTGGGCAATGGTCTCGGCCTCGGCTTTGCTTTTTTTCTGCACCTGGCGCAGTGCCAGGGTGATGTTTCCCAGCACGTTCAGGTGGGGATACAGGTTGAAGTGCTGGAACACCATGCCGACGTTTTGGCGCACCTGGTTGACATCGACATCGGACCGCATGATGTCCTGGCCGTTGATGACCACCTGGCCGTCGCTGGGCTCTTCCAGCCGGTTGCAGCAGCGCAGCATCGTGCTTTTGCCAGAGCCAGAAGGTCCGATGACGCACACCAGCTCTGCCGGGTACACACGCAAGTTCACACCACGCAAGACGTCCAGCGAGCCGTAGGATTTGCGCAGTTCAACAAGTTCAAGAATGGGGGCACTCATAGGTTCTCAGCACTTCAGGGTTATCACAGCCATCGCGTGCTTACGAGCACTTCGGCTTAACGGGGGTGGCGTCGTAGTTCTCGGTGCCTGGCACGCCGTGGCCTGGGCTGACGGTGCGCTCCACGCTGTTGGTCTCGGGCGAGTAGCCATACCATTTTTCTGCGAGCTTGGCGATCGTGCCATCGGCCTTCATGCACTTGAGCACGTTGCTGACCTGGTCACGGCCGGCCTTGTCGTCGAGGCGGAAGGGAATCGCCCAGACCAGCCCGGTCTTGATGGTGTAGCCCGCCTGCAGCGCAGGCGATTGTTTGACGGCCCAGCCCGCCACCGTGCTGCCGGTCAGGTTGTAGTCGGCACGCTTGGTCAAGACGGCCTGAATCGCATCGGCGTTGGAGCCGTAGACGAAGTACTTGAAGCCGTACTTGTCGGCGTTCTCTTTGGCCCAGGCGTCGTAGTTCGAGCCCTTGTTGACCGCAACAACCTTGCCTTTCAGCGCCTCCAGCGACTCCAGCGCGGCTGCGTTTTTTCGGCCCATGAAGGTGTAGTTCGTCTCGGTGTAGCCCTCGGTAAACAGCATGGCTTTGGCGCGCTCAGGCGTGACCGTCACAGGCGCGAGCAGAAACTCGTATTTGCCGCTGTTAAGACCCGGCACCAGGCCCGAGAATTCGGTTGCATCAATGCTGAGCTTGCGGCCCAGGCGCTTTGCGATTTCTTCGCCCATGTCGACGTTAAAGCCTTGCAGGCCGCCGCCGATCTTGACCATGGCCTGCGGGGCAAAGGTGGGATCCAAGGCGGTTTTCAAAGGCGCAGCAGTTTGTGCGTGGGCGGCGCTGGTCAAAGCCAGTGCCAGTGTCAGCCAGGAGACGCGAGTGAGGGGATGGGCAAGGTTGTTCATGGGCGGAGTTGGTTCATTCATGGATGAAAAGCCATCACTGGCTGGGCCTGAAAGCTTGGGAGCTTGAGAAAATTATTGGGCGCATTGGCCAAGCTGTCGCCTGCCGTTTTATCGGTATGCCTTAACCTGTTGTTAAGGGCCCGCCAAAGCCAGGCTGGGCCTGGCTTTGACACGCAAAAGGCGACGTCATCTGGCACTCAATACTGCTGCCAGGCCTTGCCTTTGAGCCCCAGCCATTGCGAGGCATCAGAGGGCTTGGGCTGCTGGGCTGCTTGCAAAATCGGCTCGGGGCATTCGCAAGGCAAGAATTGGCCACGGCCACGCTCGGCCTGCAGCTGGGCGTTCTCGACCACGACCTCGCCACGGCTGATCACGGTGATGGGCCAGCCATTGACCACACGGCCCTCGTAAGGCGTGTAGCCGACCTGGTCGTGCAGGTCGCTCCAGCGCACGCTGCGCTGGGCTTGGGGGTCCCAAATCGCAATGTCGGCATCCAAGCCGACGGCAATATCGCCCTTGCGTTTTTGCAGGCCATACATGCATGCATGGTTGGTGGCAGTGAGACGCACAAATTCTTCGGGCGTGAGGCGGCCAGTCAGCAGGCCCTCGGAGAACAGCAGCGGCAAGCGCAGCTCCAGGCCGGGCACGCCATTGGCCATTTCCTTGAAGGTGGTGGCATCACCCTTAGGCAGCTTGCCGCTTTCATCGAACTTATAGGGCGCGTGGTCAGAGCTGTAGATGCCCAGGGTGCCATCCAGCAGGCCCTGCCAGACCTTGTCTTGCGCGGCCTTGTCGCGCACGGGTGGGCTGCAGCAGAACTTCGCCCCTTCCAAGCCCTTCTGGTCCATGTCTTCTGCGGTCAGGAACAGGTATTGCGGGCAGGTCTCGGCATGCACTTTGCTGCCCAGTTGCCGGGCACTGCGAATCACTTCAATAGCTTCGGGGCCTGAAATATGCACCAGCAAAATCGGCACATCGAGCAGATTGGCCAGCTGGATGGCGCGCGCGCTCGCTTCGATTTCTGCAATCGCATCGTGGGCCACGCCGTGGAATTTGGGTGCCGTGAGGCCCTTGTCCAGCAAGCGGCGCGCAATCCAGCGGATCACGTCGTGGTTCTCGGCATGCACCATGACCATCGCGCCTTCGCGGCCTGCGACTTCCAGCACATCCAGCATCTGGAAGTCGTCGATCTTGAGCTTGTCGTAGGTCATGTAGACCTTCAGCGAGGTGATGCCCTCTGCAATCGCGCGTGGCAAATCCTGCTCCAGCATTTGAGGGGTGATCTCGGACAGGATCAGGTGAAAGCCGTAGTCGATCACCGCTTTCTCGGCCGCCAGCTTGGCGTAGGCGGCGACCACCTCGGGCACTTGCTGGCCTTTGTGCTGCGCAGCAAACGGGATCACGCAGGTCGTGCCACCAAACGCGGCCGAGACCGTGGCGCTGTAGAAATCATCGGCGCACATCACGCCCGCGCTGGACGCTTGTTCAATATGGGCGTGGCTGTCGATGCCGCCTGGCATGACCCACAGGCCTTGTGCGTCAATGTCACGCCGCCCTGCTGGCAGGTTCTCGCCAATGGCAGCAATGGCGCCGCCCTGAATGCCGATATCGGCCACAAAGGTGTTTTGGGAGGTGCTGATACGGCCGTTGCGGATGGTCAAATCAAACATGGCATCGTTTCTTTCTCAAGCTAGGTTCAGACAGATGCCCGGGTGGTAAGCAGGCTTCATGCCAACTTGCACCGGATTGGTGCTCAGTGCAACGGCTTTGGTGCATGGAGCGGCCTTGGGGCAGCGTTTTGGGGAACCTGAATACATTCTTAGTGCGCGTAGATTTGCGCTTCTGAGCGGAAGCCTTTGACCTCAATTGGATTGCCAAAGGGATCGCGAAAGAACATGGTCCATTGCTCACCGGGCTCGCCCTCAAAGCGCACTTGGGGCGCGAGCACAAACTCCACGCCGGCGGCTTGCAGGCGGTCGGCCATCGCGCGCCAGTCGGGGTAGAGCAGGATGATGCCGAAGTGCGGCATTGGCACCATGTGCTGGCCGACCTTGCCGGTGTTGGCTGTGGCAAAGGGCTCGCCCAGGTGCAAGGAGATTTGGTGGCCGAAGAAATCAAAATCGACCCAGGTGTCGGTACTGCGGCCTTCGACGCAGCCGAGCACGCCGCCGTAAAAGGCGCGGGCCTGGTCCAGATCGCGGATATTGAAGGCAAAGTGGAAAGCGGAAGGTAAATTCATGGTGTATGGACTCTGGAAATAGCTGGACGGTGCGGGCGCTGGCGAATGCATGGAACGCAGAGCAGGCCCGCTCGGGACGTGGCAGATGGCATCAAGCCAGGGCCTGGCTGAGCAAAGGCAAGTCGACATTGGCCCCTGACAGCACAACCACTGCACTTTGGCCCTCTAGCGGCAACTTGCCTGCGAGCAAGGCTGCCAAAGCCACTGCGCCGCCGGGCTCGACCACCAAGCGCAGGTCTTCGATGGCAAAACGCATGGCAGCCAGTACCTCGGCGTCGCTGACGCTGACGGCCTGGCTCAGGCGCAGGCCATTGATCGCATAAGGCAGCTCGGCCGGTGTGACGGCCTGCAAGGCATCGCAAATCGAATCGGCCGATTGGGGATTGCTCTGGCGCGTGCCACTGGCCAGTGAGCGCACGGTGTCATCAAACGCAGCCGGTTCCACGGCGACGCAGCGGGTCTGCGGGCTCAAGGCGGCCAGGCTCAGATTGCAGCCCGCCATCATGCCGCCACCGCCACAGGGGGCGGCAAACAGACCGAGTTGCGCCAGGTCATCGGCAGGCAAGTCCTGCAAGGCTTCGAGCGCGACCGTGCCTTGGGCGGCCAGCACTTCGGGAAAGTCGCCCGGTGGGATCAGGGTTGCGTCGGTCTCGGCCAGCAACTGCATGCCGATCTCCTCACGGCTTTGCGTCATGCGGTCGTAGTGCACCACTTTGGCGCCCTGCTCCAGCGCCTTTTTGACCTTATTCTTGGGCGCATCAGCGGGCATCACAATCGTCGCCTGCACGCCCAGCGTGGCAGCGGCCCAGGCAATCGCCTGGCCGTGGTTGCCCGTGGAGTACGCGATCACGCCGTTCTGGCGCTGCGCTTGGCTGAGCGACAAGATCGCATTAAAGGCACCGCGCAGCTTGAAGGAACCGGTGATTTGCAGGCATTCGGGCTTGAGCCAGATGCGTGCACCCGTGCGTTCGCTCAGGCTGCGCGAAAACAGCAGTGGCGTGCGGCGTATATAGGGCGCAATGCGCTCGGCGGCCAACTCAACATCGGCAAACGTGGGCACGCGCATTACGCCAAACAGCTCATGCTGGATGCTGCTGGGCAGCTCGGCCAGGCTGGGCGCATTCATTAGTTCTGCTCCTGGGCGACGGCAGCGCCTTGGGGCTGCCAAACCGCAGGCGCTGTGCTGCCAGTTTGGTTGGTGAGCCGCTGGTAGGCTTCGAGGCGGCGGTGCTGCGCAAAGTTGAAGATGGTCGTGCGGCCCAACTCGCACATCGCGAGGTTGCAGTCGGCCACGACCAGCTCGTCGTCCCAGCTGGTAGCCATCGCCATGATCTCGCCTTGCGGGTTGACGATGATCGAGTGGCCCATCAGCTCAAAGCCGTCTTCATTGCCCGCCTTGGCCACGCCCACGCCAAACGTGGCGTTTTGGTAGCAACCGGCCTGGATCGATAATTGCGAGTGGAAGTTGCGCAGGTGGTGGGCTTCAAAGCCACGGTTTTCCTGGTTCACGGCCGGGGTGTTGTAGCCCAGCATGACCAGTTCCACCTGCTGCAGACCCAGCTCACGCCAGGATTCTGGCCAGCGGCGGTCGTTGCAGATCAGCATGCCCATGTTGACGCCTTCGACTTCACCTACAGGCGCGCGGGTGACCGGAAAGCCCAGGTTGCCCACTTCAAAATAGCGCTTCTCCAGGTGCTGCACCTTGCGGATGGTGGAGAACTCCTTGTGACCGGGCAGGTGGATTTTGCGGTACTTCAATATGACCTCACCCGACGGTGCAATCACCACCGAGGTGTTGAAGCGGCGCTTGCGCAGCACGCCGGTTTCATCGGCTTCGTGGGCGATCTCGGCGTAGCCCAGGTAGCAGGTGATACCGTAGCGCTTGATTGCATCGAACAGCGGCTGGGTGGCGGGCGATGGCAGGGTTTCTTCATACCAGTTGTCAGCCTGGTCGAGGTCCTCGACATACCAGCGTGGGAAGAAGGTCGTGAAGGCCAGCTCGGGGAACACCACCACATTGGCGCCGCGCTGGTAGGCGCGCTCTACGAGGCGCACCATGCGTGCGACGACCGAGTCACGGCCTTCGGCTTTTTGAATAGGGCCCAGCTGGGCGGCAGCCACGGTAATAAGACGCTTCATAGTTGTAGAACTCAAGTGCTAGGAAAACAAACAGGCCTGGTGTGACACGGCAGCGCAGCGCACGCCCAGGTCAAGCCATCAAAGTCAATCCAAGGGGAAAAAGGGTGCAAGGGCTTGTGCCCATGCCGCTAGGGTGGCGAGCAGTGGCCTACCAGCCCAGCCGCGCACGGCCCAAGGCCATCGCAGCAGCTGCTTGGGTGGGCTCGACCACCGGCACGCCAGAGGCTTCAGCCAGTGCATCGCGGTAAGAGGCCATGCCTGCACAGCCCATCACCAGCACGTTCGCGCCCTGCTCGCGCACCAGGCGCTGCCCCACCTCCACCATGCGCGAGAGCGTGCGTTCCTGGTCGGCCAATTCAGTTACGCCCAGGCCGATTGCAGCTTCGCCAGCAATACGGCTGCTGATGCCCATCGCACCGTAGTTGCGCATATGGCGGGCTATCGAGGTTTCCAAAATCGCAATCACGCCCACCCGCTGGCCCATCGACAGGGCCGTCAGCATCGCGCACTCGCTGATGCCCAGCACCGGCACGCCACGCGGCTGCATGGCCTCGCGCACGGCGTACAGGCCGGGGTCGCTAAAGCAGGCAATCACCACTGCTGCGCAGTCATCCGGCAAGGCCAGGCAATGCTGCACCAGGAGCATGGCCACGCCATCGACATCCTGTTGGCTTTGCACACCGGGCGGGCCGCTTGGCAGCCAGTCACTGACGAAGCGCGGCCCTCCAGGCATGCGCAGCGGCGAGAGCGCGAGATCAATTCCTTGGGTGACCCTTAAGCTGCTGTTGGGGTTGACGACGTAAATGGCCGATGACATGAGCGCGCCTCGTACAAATTGGAATGACTGCAATTTACGAGTATTCGCGTGGCATAGAAATTGCTGAAATGTCGGTCTTGATTAACATGAGGTTAAGGCTTGCTGGTGGCGCCCTGCTCTGTGCAGTCTCCCAGCACCTTGGCCGCTTTTGTAGTCACCTTGACTAGTAAGGACCACAATGGCCGCACTGAACTTGCGCCAGATTGAGGTATTCCGCGCCGTGATGAGCACCGGCAGCATTGCGGGCGCTTCGCAAATCCTGTTTGTCTCCCAGCCGGCCGTCAGCCGTCTGCTGGCCTACACCGAGCAGCGCATTGGTTTTGTTTTGTTTGAGCGCATCAAAGGGCGCTTGTTTGCCACGCCGGAGGCGCGCCGCCTGATTGGCGAGGTCGAGCAGGTCTACCAGTCGGTGCAGCGCGTCAACGACCTGGCAGGCGACCTGGCCAGGCACCGCACCGGCATTCTGAACCTGGTCTCGGGCCCCTCGATTGGACAAAGCTTTATTCCGCAGGCTGTCGCCAGTTTTCGCCAGCAGTTTCCCGATTGCAAGATGACTTTTGCCTGCCACGGCCACGAGCAGATTCGCGAGCGCTTGCTGAACCACCAGGCCGATCTTGGCGTGATCAGCTCAGCGATTGAGCACCCGAATCTCGACATCACGCCGCTGTGCACCAACCGCCTGGTGTGCATCATGCCGGCCAACCACGCACTGTGCGAGAAAGAAGAAGTCACCCCCGAGGACTTGATGCAATGGCCCATGGTTGGCTACGGACACGACACGCCGATGGGTCGGCGCGTGACGGCGTACTGCCAGGATATGGAGCTGGAGCCCAACGAAGTGGTGGAGGTGGGCTCGCCGCAAAATGCGGGATCGATGGTCGAGATGGGTGTGGGCATTGCGCTGGTCGATGAATTCTCGGTGCGCAGCTGGCATGCCTCGCGACCCGTCATGGTGCGCCCCTTGAGGAATGCACCGGTATTGCAAACCAATTTGGTGCATCACAAATTCGAGCCCATGTCCCAGCTGGCGCAGCGCTTTATCGCCGAGTTGCGCCAGTTGGTTGAGCAATACGGCTTTGTGCTTGCGCGAGAGAGGGATATGGAACCGGCGGTGACCCCATAGCATGGGCCAGATTGCAGAACCATCCCGCCTTTGGACGCAGCGCGTTTGCTGCAAAGCGGCCAAGCGCCCATGCAGGCAAATGCGGCTACCGCCTCAATCCCAGATCGGAGCCAGCCCCTCAGGATTGACTTCGCGGCCATTGCGCTCCAGCTGCGCAATGCGGGCCATGTCCTCGGCATCGAGCACCAGCTGCTGGGCCAGCAGGTTGCTGGCCAGGTTCTCGCGCTTGGTGGAAGACGGGATGACGGCGTAACCCAGCTGCAGCGCCCATGCCAGGGCGACCTGGGCGACGGTGGCCTGGTGCTTGCTGGCGATCTCGGCCAGTACCGGGTCCTTCAGCACCTTGCCGTAGGCCAGGGTCATGTACGAGGTCACAGCAATTCCCTGCTCCTGGAGAAAGGCCGTCAATTGGTGGCTTTGCAGGTAGGGGCTGAGCTCGACCTGGTTGGTGGCGATCTCCCCTGCTCCGACAGCAGCGATAGCCTGGCGGGTCAGCTCGATATTGAAGTTGGAAATACCGATCTGGCGCGTGAGGCCCTGGGCCTTGGCTTCTGCCAGTGCCGTCATGAACTCTTGCAATTCCACGCCATTGCCGGGGGCGGGCCAGTGGATCAGGGTCAGGTCCACATAGTCGCTGCGCAGCTTTTTGAGGCTGTGCTTGAGGCTGGGAACCAGCTTGGCCTGGCTGTAGTTGTCGGTCCAGATCTTGGTGGTGACAAACAGCTCTTCGCGCGCCACGCCGCTGTCGGCCATAGCCTGGCCCACTTCGGCTTCGTTGCCGTAGATCTGCGCGGTATCGACCGCCCGGTAGCCCAGCTCCAGTGCATTGCGCACGGAATCGACGACCACCTGCCCTTGCAGACGGAAAGTACCAACGCCAAATCGAGGAATAGACATGAAAAACTCCTTGGAAAAAATACAGATAGAGACAGGTGCGGCAGACCTGCAGCGCTTGGATCACCAACCAGGTCTTGATCGCATTGGCAACCAGTTTGCGCTTTTCATCCTTGCAGATAAAGCCCTGGATCAACAATATTCTTTTGAAGAAATATCAACTATCAAGCCCTACCCACTCCGTGCGCGGCTTCACCAGGCCTAGAAAGCAAAAAAGCCCCTCGCGCAGCCTGTGGTCTGCACGAGGAGCCTTTGGCCCAAATAGCAATGTTTAGATATTGCTAGCCGCCGCTGCAGCACCAGCCTGACCACGGCGCATGCGGCCCTGAATCAATACCAGGCCCAGCCCGCCTGCGGCAAGCGCCGCACCTGCCCAAGCTACGGCCCCGTAGCCCAGGCCCTGTCCGATCACGGCACCCCCCAAGGCCGCGCCCACGGCATTGCCCAGATTGAAGGCGCCCACATTGACGGATGAGGCCAGGCCGGGCGCCTCAGCAGCGGCCTGCATCACCCGCATCTGCACCGGGGGCACCATGCCAAAGGCAGCCGCACCCCACACCACCAGACCGATGCCGGCGCCTACATGGGTGGTCAGCGCCCAAGGCAATACCACCATGATGAGCGCCAGGGCCAGCAGGATGAGGCGCGTGGCGCCATCGAGCGACCAGTCGGCCAGGCGCCCTCCCAGGCTGTTGCCGATGGTGAAACCCAGGCCAATGAGTACCAGCGCAAAGGCGATAAAGCCGGGGCTGGCATGGGTGATCTCGGTCAGCACCGGGGCCACATAGGTGTAGAGCGTGAACATGGAGCCGGCGCCCAGCACCGTGGTGCCCATGGCCAGCAGCACCTCAGGTCGCGTCAGCACCTTGAGCTCGCGGCGCACATCAGGGCGTGTGCCGGCCTCGCCCTTTGGTAGCACCATCCACAGCGCGGCAATGGTGACCAGGCCCAGCGCGGCCGTGCCGGCAAAGGCCAGCCGCCAGCCCACTTGCTGGCCGATCCAGGTGGCAGCGGGCACACCGCCAATATTGGCCACCGTGAGCCCCATGAACATCGCAGCAATGGCGCTGGCCTGTTTGTCCTTGGGCACCACGCTGGCTGCCACCACCGCGCCAATGCCAAAGAAAGCGCCATGGTTGAGGCTGGTCACCAGGCGCGACAGCATCAAGGTCGTGTAGCCGGGGGCCAGTGCCGAGAGCAGATTGCCCACGGTGAAGATCAGCATCAAGGTGACCAGCGCGGCGCGCCGACCAAAGCGGCTGAACAGCAAGGTCATCACCGGCGCGCCCAGCATCACGCCCACGGCATAGGCCGACACCAGCATACCGGCGGTCGGAATGCTGACATCAACGCCCTGGGCGATAACAGGCAAAAGCCCCATCGGGGCAAACTCGGTCGTGCCAATGGCGAAAGCACCAATGGCCAAGGCGAACAAAACAGCGGAAGACTTCATAGCCTCTAGTGTGCCCTGCTACTATTTGCAGATTAAGTACCATTGCCACCAAAATATTTTGACGCCAGGGCAACAATGAAGACCACGCTCGATGAATTGCAGGCCTTTGTGGCCGTGGTCGATACCGGCTCGATCACCGCAGCGTCCGAATTGCTGGACCAGACGGTGTCCGCCACCAGCCGCACCTTGGGCCGGCTGGAAGAAAAGCTACAAACCACCCTGCTGCGCCGCACGACCCGCCGCCTGGAGCTGACCGAAGAAGGCAGCGCCTTCCTGCAACGAGCACGCGCGATTTTGGTGTCCGTCGATGAGGCCGAGGAGCTGATGGCCGCCCGGCGTGTGCGGCCCGCCGGGCGCCTGCGGGTGGATGCTGCCACGCCCTTTATGCTGCATGTGCTGGTGCCGCTGGTTGACAGCTTTCGCGCGAAATACCCGGAGGTGGAGCTGGAGCTGCACTCGCACGAAGGCATTGTGGATCTGATCGAAAAGCGCAGCGATGTCGCCTTTCGCATTGGTGCGCTCAAGAATTCGAGCATGCATGCGCGGCCGGTGGGCATCAGCCGCATCCGGGTGCTGGCCAGCCCGGCCTATCTGGCGCGCCATGGCACCCCGAGCAGCCCCCAGCAGTTGGCGCAGCATGTACTGCTGGGCTTTACCCAGCCCGATTCGCTCAATGAATGGCCGCTGCGTGATGCAAGCGGCGAGCTGCTGCGCATCCAGCCCGCGATTGCGTCCTCCAGCGGCGAGACGCTGCGCCATATGGCCCTGGCGGGTTTTGGCATCGTCTGTCTGTCGGATTTCATGACCCGGGCGGACCGCGACAGCGGCCAGCTGGTGACCTTGTTTGACGACCAGCTGCTCGATGTGCGCCAGTCCATCCATGCGGTGTACTACCGCAATACGGCGCTGGCCTCGCGCATCACCTGCTTTGTCGACCATGTGATCGGTGCGCTGGGGGCGCAGCCCTTCAGCGACTGATCGCTGCCACCCAGACCATGGACAACCGCCCTGCTCTGCCGGGCTTGGGGGCGCCTATTACTGCCTGCCTGCCAAAGCGCGCTCGTCAGGCAGCATCCTTGTCCGATGGCTCTTCATCCACCACCAGCGCCGTCAGGTCACTGATCCGGTAAGCGGCGCTATCGGCCTGCATGCTGCCCAGCGTTGCAGGCCGCAAGGGTCCGCGCCCCGGGGCGCCCAACAGCATCACGGTGATGTGCAGCTGCGGGCAGCGCAAGCGCAGGCTCTCGCACATCTGGCTAAGCTTGCCCAGCGGGTTGGAGTGAAAGCTGCAGATGCACAGATGGCGCACGCCGTCATAGAGGGACAGATCGCCCTGGCGCAGTACCGTCTCGATCGACACCGCGCGGGTGCTGCTGTCCACGCCGTGCAGCCGCAGCGCATGGGCGGCCATCGAGGCGGCATGCCGGTCAATATCCCACTGCATGCCCACGCAGACCACGGTCTGTGCCGGTGGCTGGCCTTCGGCAACTGGGGGCAGCGCCGCGGGCCGGTAGTGGCGCTGCAGGCCACTGAGCAGCATGGCCACGGCCTCTGAAAGGCGCTGGCGTTGCGGCGGGCTGGCGGAATGGCGGTACTGCTGCGCGGCAATCAGCAGCGCCGGCACGGCCACTTGGTCATAGAACTGGGTGACAGCCAAGGCCTGTTCATGCTGGCTGGGCTTGGGAGACAGCGCCTGGTCAATATTTTCCGAGGCCACGTCAATGGCCTGGTCCACATCGCCACGCCACAGCCGTTGCAGCAGTTTCTCGGGCGGGTCAAACACGGCCTGGCTGCCCAGCAAGATCTCCAAAAAGCCCATGCCCGGAATATAGCGGCCCAGCACCAGCAGGCAGACCGTCAGCGGCGTCGACAAGATCAGGCCGATGGGCCCCCAGAGCGCGGTCCAGAAGGTCGCTGCCAAAATAATGGACAAGGTCGACAAGCCCGTGCTGGCCCCATACAGCCAAGGCTCGATCACGTTGTTGCTGAGCAACTCCAAAAGCAGGATCAAGGCCAAGGTCCACAGCAGCAGGCTCCAGCCCGGGTCCACCGCAAAGGCCAGCGTGAGCGGGAACACCGCCGACGCCATCGGGCCGATATAGGGCACAAAGCGCAGCACCGCTGCCAAGATGCCCCAGAGAATCGCGCCAGGCACACCAATCCACCACAGCCCCAAAGCCATCGGCACGCCATAGCTCAGATTCACAAAAAGCTGCATGCGCAGATACTGGCCAATGCGGGTGGCGGCATCGTCGAGCGCGTCCGACGCCATATGGGTGTTGGGGCCCATCAGGCGCAGCAGCCGGTCCTGCAGGCCGCTGCGGTCCAGCAAGATCAAGACGACAAACAAGAACACGATGCCGGTGGTGGCCAGCGGCTCAGCCACCTTGCTCAGCAGCTCCAGCGCCTTTTGAATGGGTTTGACGGTGGGCTCTTGCACTTCCACCTTCTGCACCCGGCGCGTGCGTGCATCGCCCTGCCCGATCTCCGTCTCCACGGTATTGAGCACCTTGACGGCGCCGTCCCAGACGCCCGGGCCATTGAAATAAGGTTTGACATGGCGCAGCTTCTGGCGAATGGTGTTTTGGTAGGTGGGCAGCTCGGCGCTGAGGCTGGTGACCTGACCGCCCACATAGATGGCGCCCGCACCCAGCGCGCCCAAGGCCAGCACCATCACCAGCGCCACCGACAGCACCCGGGGCATGCCCCAACGCTTGAGCCGGCTGACCGCCGGGTCCAGCAAAAAGCCCAGAAGCGCTGCCAGGGCCACCGGTAGCAGCACATCCCGGCCTACATACAGGCCCAGAATCACCACCGCCGCAATGACCATGCCCACCATCAGCCGCAAACCGGGCACGATCGCCAACAGCGGCGCCAGTGTTTCTTGGGTAGACGGCCCGGCTCGGCGGCGCCCCGCTGAGCGCCCGCTGCTGCGTCCCGTTTCGCGCAGCTCTGCACGCTGTGAGCGTTTGGGCCCGGGAACAGGCTGGGCTACAGGCTCATCATCGGGCGCGGGGTGGTCGGGTGGCATGGGGTGCAGAGCTCAGAGGGGTGGGATACGCAAGCTGCTATTAGATCCAATTTCCGGGATGGAAGATGTCATCTTTGGCCGCTTTTTGGAGCGCTGACCGCAGTCAACAAAAAACCGCAAGGCCGGATGGCACTTGCGGTTCGCGCAGGCCATAGGCCTGGGCTTATTTTTTGAGGCCTTGCAGCTTGGCAAAAGCCGAGGCCATGGCGTTTTGCTGCGCAGGTTGGTTGGCGCGTGCGGGCTGCGTGTAGCCGCCCCGGCCGCCACCGCCCTGGCCCCGGCCAGCCGCTTCAAAGCGGTTGTCGCGTGGGCCATCGCGGCGTGGGGGCGCAGCGTCCAGCTTCATCGTCAGGCTGATGCGCTTGCGCTCCACATCCACTTCCAGTACCTTGACCTTGACGATCTGGCCGGTCTTGACGGCTTCGCGGGCATCTTCGATGAACTTGTAGCTCATCTGGCTGACGTGGACCAGGCCATCTTGGTGCACGCCCAGGTCCACAAAGGCGCCAAACTGGGCGACGTTGCTCACGGTGCCTTCCAAGGTCATGCCTTCGCGCAGGTCCTTGATGTCTTCCACGCCTTCGTTGAAGCGGGCCACGACAAAGTCGGGGCGCGGGTCACGGCCGGGCTTTTCCAGCTCGCCCAAAATGTCCGAGATCGTGAGCGCGCCAAACTTCTCGCTGACAAAGCGCTCGGCCTTGAGGCTCTTGAGCACCTCGCCACGGCCCATCAGCTGGTCCACCGGCTTGCCCGTCGTCGCAATGATCTGCTCAACCACCGCATAGGTTTCCGGGTGCACGCCGGTCATGTCCAGCGGGTTGTCACCACCCCGGATGCGCAAAAAGCCTGCTGCCTGCTCAAAGGTCTTGGCGCCCAGCCCCGCCACATCCATCAGCTGCTTGCGGTTCTTGAACGAGCCATTGGCATCGCGCCAACGCACCACCGACTTGGCCACCGTGCCCGACAGGCCGGAGACGCGGCTGAGCAGTGGGGCAGAGGCCGTATTCAGGTCCACGCCCACCGAGTTCACGCAGTCTTCCACCACCGCGTCAAGCTGGCGGGCCAGCTCGCTTTGGTTCACATCGTGCTGGTACTGCCCCACGCCAATGCTCTTGGGGTCGATCTTGACCAGCTCGGCGAGCGGGTCCTGCAGGCGGCGGGCAATCGAGGCCGCGCCGCGCAGGCTGACATCGACATCGGGCATCTCGAGCGCAGCAAACTCGCTGGCCGAGTAGACCGACGCGCCCGCCTCGCTCACCACCACTTTTTCAATCTTCTTGTCCGCTTTCTCGGCAATGCGGATCAGGTCGGCGGCCAGTTTGTCGGTCTCGCGGCTGGCCGTGCCGTTGCCAATCGCAATCAGGTTGATCTGGTGCTTTTCCACCAGGCGTGCCAGCACGGCCAGGGAACCGTCCCAGTCGCGGCGCGGCTCGTGCGGGTAGACGGTGGTGGTGTCCACCAGCTTGCCGGTAGGGTCGACCACCGCGACTTTCACGCCGGTGCGGATGCCCGGGTCCAGGCCCAGCACGGCGCGCTGGCCGGCAGGCGCTGCCAGCAGCAGGTCGCGCAGGTTGTCGCCAAACACCTTGATCGCTACTTTTTCGGCGTCTTCACGCAGGCGGGAGAACAGATCGCGCTCGGTCGACAGGCTGAGCTTGACGCGCCAGGTCCAGGCCACGCACTTGCGGATCAAATCATCGCTGGCGCGCTTGGCATGGCTCCAGCCCAGGTGCAGCGCAATCTTGCCCTCGGCGAGGCTGGGCTGGCCCGGCTCGGGCGCCACGCCAGGCTGCAGCTCGGGCTGGACCAGCTTGGCCTCGAGCACTTCGAGCGCGCGGCCCCGGAACACGGCCAGCGCGCGGTGCGACGGCACGCGGCCAATGGGCTCGTCATAGTCAAAGTAATCGCGGAACTTGGCGACCTCGGGGTCGTTTTCGTTCTTGGACTCGACCTTCTTGGATCGCAGCAGGCCTTCGGCCCAAAGCCATTCACGCAGCTTTTGCACCAGTGCCGGGTCTTCAGCCCAGCGCTCGGACAGGATGTCGCGCACGCCATCGAGCACCGCCAGCGGGGTCGAGAAATCCGGACCGGGCTTGCCATCGTCGAGCACGGTGGCGGGCTTGCAAAAGGCCCGGGCTTCCTGCTGCGGGTCCAGGCTCGGGTCCGCAAACAGCTTGTCGGCCAGCGGCTCAATGCCAAACTTCTTGGCGATCTGGCCCTTGGTGCGGCGCTTTTGCTTGAAAGGCAGGTAAATGTCTTCGAGCTCCTGCTTGGTGGGCGCGCGGGCAATGGCCAGGCGCAGCGCATCGGTCAGCTTGCCCTGCTCGTCAATGGCCTTGAGCACCGTCTCGCGCCGCTCCTGCAGCTCCCGCAGATACGTCAGGCGCTCGGCCAAATCCCGCAGCTGGGTGTCATCCAGACCACCGGTGGCTTCCTTGCGGTAGCGGGCAATAAAGGGCACCGTCGCCCCGCTGTCCAGCAATTCCACGGCCGACGTCACCTGCGATTCGGCAACCTTCAGCTCAGCTGCAATCTGCGCAATGATCTTTTGCATGCTCTACGCTCGCTCCAATGCTTCTCTGGCAAAAGAGCCAGTGTGCCATAGCTGCTGGCAGCCACTGGGGATTTGAACAGTTGCCGGATTTGAAAAATGTAATTTTTATAGCGATCGGCAGGACAGCTGCACTGGGGTGGCGCCTCACGGCGGGCTTTGCGCGCCAATCGTCAAACAATGCCAATCGGGCGGGCAGCTGCCGCCAATGGCATACTGGGACGCGATGTCCTCTGACCATGACCTGAATTTGGATTTGTTTGGCGCCGAGCCCGCGCCGGCTGCTGCTGCAGCCACCCCAGCGGCGCCGCCCGCCAACGCGCAAGACAGCGAAGCCGCCCCTCCTCCAGCCGCCACTCCACCCGCTCCTGCCGTCAAAACGCGCAGCCGTGCGCAGGCCGTCGGTGCCGCATACCCCTTGTTGGGGGAGGACCTGGCCCCCGCCCTGCCTGCGCTGCTGCGCATGGGCGGCTCATCCTGGTCCTATCCTGGCTGGCAGGGCCTGGTCTGGGACAAGGCCTACAGCGAGCGCATTCTTGCGCAGCGCGGCCTGAACGCCTATGCCGAGCACCCGTTGCTGCGCACCGTCAGCATTGACCGCAGCTTTTACCGGCCGCTGGCAGCGTCCGAGTACGCGGTTTATGCCGCCCAGGTGCCAGAAGATTTTCGCTTTGTCGTCAAGGCGCCGGCGCTCGTCTGCGATGCCCAGGTGCGCAGTGAAGAAGGCCGCGGGAAAGAGCCCAACCCAGCCTTTTTGAATGTGGAGCTGGCCCTTGCCAGCTATGTGCGGCCCGCCTGCGAAGGGCTGCTGGACAAGCTCGGCGTGCTGCTGTTCCAGCTCAGCCCCCTGCCGCTGGGGCGGCTGCTGAACCTGCAGCCCACCTTGGCGGAACTGGAGCAACTGGCGCAGGCCGTGCAGGCCGAGCTGGCCGGATTGCCGGCAGAGCGCCGGCCCATTGTGGCCTTTGAAGTGCGCGATGCCGATTGGCTGCGCCCCGACATCGCCCCGCAGCTGGCCCAGATTCTGCGCCAGACCGGCGCGACCTACTGCCTGGGCCTGCATGCCAAGATGCCGCGCCTGCCCGAGCAACTGCCGCTGCTGCGCGCGCTGTGGCCCGGCCCGCTGGTCTGCCGCTGGAATGTGAACCCCGTCTTTGGCCCCTATGGCTATGCCGATGCCGAAAAGCAATTGGCGCCGTTTGACCGCATCCAGCAGCCTGACCCCGCGACGCTGGCCCTGCTGGCGAGCACCTTGGCCGGCGTCTGCGGCAAGGGGCAAGCGGCCTATGTCACCGTCAGCAACGAAGCCGAGGGCTGCGGCCCGCTCAGCATTGTACGGCTGGCAGAGGCGATGGCCGCGCTGAAAAAATCTGAAAACCCAAGCCCGGCCTGATTGCAATCGCTTGCGATGTTTTGCGCAAATTTGCCGCTGCTGCCCCGTTATCTGCGCTGGAGCAGTCTGGTGCAGGCCTATGATGGTTGCCCTGCGGGTGCGCAGCGCAGTGCCATTCCGGGCGAACGCCGCACCCACTCCCCCTTTAGCGATGGATCCCATGCGTTACCGCACTTTGTGCCAATTTGCCAGCCTGGCGGCCTTTTGCACTGCCCTGGCCTCTTCTTTCAGCGCCCAGGCGGCAGAAGTCCGTGCCAACCGGTTCACTGTGAGCGACAGCGTCACCAGCGTACAGCTGTGCGGCAACCGCAACCAGGGCAGCAACAAGGCGGAGCAGCCCTACCGCGTGGTGCAGGGCGAGCAAAACGGCCAGGCCTATTTGTTTGTGCAGTGGATGAACCAGCCCGAAGAAACGCCCCACTGGCGCGGGGTGGCTGCCCATACCCAGGGTTTTGCCGAGATCAACGACGACAACGCCGATCTGGGCTTGCAGGAGCTGCGCTGCAAGGCCCATGGCAAAGGCATTGTGATTACGGCCCAGGTGACCGGTGGCAAGCCCGCGGCCAAGCGCCGCACGATGCAACTGGAAGTGGGCCCTGCGCTGGAGAAATACAGCATCCGCTTCAGCCCGGCGCTGAAGTGATGCGGGCCGGGGCTTGATGCGCCCGGCCCGTTTTTGATGGCTTTCGCTGTGGCTTACTTGCCCGCAGCCGCTGTGCCCAAGGCCTTGTCACCCTCGAGCTGCTGCGCACGCTTGGCATACTTGGCGGCCAATACCCCGCAGACCATCAGCTGCATCTGGTGGAACAGCATCAGCGGCAGCACCATCATGCCCACGGTGCTGCTGGCAAACAGCACCTTGGCCATGGGCACGCCACTGACCAGGCTCTTCTTGCTGCCGCAAAATACGGCGGTGATTTCATCCTCTTTGCTAAAGCCCAGGCGGCGCGAGAGGAAGGTCGTCAGCAGCAAGGCCAGTGCCAGGATGATGGCGCTGATCACCAAGAGGCCCACCAAGGTGGTCACCGACACCTGGCGCCAGATGCCTTGCACCACGGCGGCACTGAAGGCGGTGTAGACCACCAGCAAGATGGAGCCCTGGTCCACCACCTTGGTGAGCTTGCCGTGCTTTTTGATGAACGGGCCCACCCAGCGCTGCAGCAGATGGCCTAGGGCAAAAGGCAGCATCAGCTGCAGCAGGATCTTGACCACCGCATCGACCAAGGAGCCGCTGGCACCATGGGCGGTGACAAACACGCTCACCAGCAGCGGCGTGATGAACACCCCCAGCAAGGTCGAGGCCGAAGCGCTGCAAATGGCCGCCGGGATATTGCCGCGCGCCATCGACACAAACGCAATCGAGGACTGCACGGTGGACGGCAGAACGCACAGGAACATCACGCCCACATACAGCTCGGGCGAGACCAATGGCGTCAAGAGCGGCTTGAGCGCCCAGCCCAGAAGCGGAAACACGACAAAGGTGCTGCCGACGATAAACAGGTGCAGTCGCCAGTGCATGATGCCCGCGAGAATCGCCTGGCGCGAGAGCTTGGCGCCGTGCAGAAAGAACAGCAAGGCCACGGCGGCGGTCGTCAAGGTCTCAAAGCTGCTCGCCACCTGGCCGGTGGCAGGCAAAAAACTGGCCAGCAGCACGGTAGCCACCAGCATCAGGGTGAAGTTGTCGGGACGGAATTTCATGAGCGCCATTGGACGCCGTTCTCTAGCGAAAGTAAAATTAATTTATAAGATTGATTAATGATTTAAAGTCATATATATCCCCATCACCCTTCCAGCCATGCATGTCAGCCTCCGCCAGCTCCAGGTGTTTCTCTGCGTTGCCCAGTGCCGCAGCTTCAGCCAGACCGGCCAGACCCTGGGCCTGACCCAGTCGGCCGTGAGCCGCGCGATGGTCGAGCTGGAGGGCCAGCTCCATGTGCGGCTGCTGGACCGCACCACGCGCGAGGTGCTGCTGACCGATGCCGGCCAGCTGCTGGCCCAAAAAGCCGCACCCTTGCTGCAGGAGCTGGCCGATACCCTGGCCGAAGTGGCCGATGTGGGCCACGCCGCGCGCGGCCAGGTGCGCATGGCCAGCAGCCCGACCTTGTCTGCCGCGCTGATGCCCGCCTGCATTGCCGCCTGCAACCGCGAGCTGCCGCAGGTCCAGCTGCAGCTGGTGGACCGCCTGCAGCAAGAAGTGCTGGCCCAGGTGCGCAGCGGCGATGTGCATTTTGGGCTGGTGGTGGAGCCGCCCGAGCTGGGTGACCTGGACTGCATCAATCTGCTGCATGACCCGTTTGTCGCAGTGCTGCCGCCCGGGCACGCGCTGGTGCAGCAGGCGCAGGATGCGACGAGTTTGCGCTGGGACCAGCTGCGCGGCGAAGCGCTGGTGCTGCTCGACCATGCATCGGGCAGCCGCCGCCTGATGGACGCCGCGCTGCTGGCCAGCGGTTGCGGGCCCGAGCACAGCCCCGTCGTGCAAGAGGTCGGCCATGTGACCACCGCCTTTCGCATGGTCGAGGCGGGCATCGGCATCAGCATCATGCCGGGCCTGGCGATCCCGGCCCATGGTTTGAGCAGCCTGCAGGTGCGCGATCTGCGGCCCCAGGTGCAAAGGGCCATCATGCTGGTGCGGCGCCGCCAGCGCAGCCTGCCCGCTGCTGCGCAAGCGGTTTGGGATTTGGTCGCCAGGCGGCTGACAACGCTGCCCCCGCAGTAAGCATGCCGCCTCGATTGCTAGCCATCAGACTACAAAACAGGCCCAGCACGCATGCTAAAAACGGTGGCTTGTGACAACCCTTTAATACAAGGCACCAGGAGAGTTCGCATGATTCAACGCATCCCATCTATCGCCAAACTCGCAGCCGCTGCTGCCGTGGCCGCCGTTTTGAGCGCCTGCGCCACCACCGACCGCGCCACCCCGATTGCCGAGGCCACGATCAACCCTACCGAAGGCAACAACATCAGCGGCTACTTCCGCGTCTACGAGGTCAACCGCGACACCGTGCGCGTGATGGCCCAGGTCAAGGGCCTGCAGCCCGGCAGCGAGCATGGCTTCCATGTGCATGAGAACGGCAACTGCTCCTCGCCCGATGCGATGAGCGCCGGCGGCCACTACAACCCGAACGGCCACCAGCATGGCAAGGCCGGCCCGCAAGCCCATGTGGGCGATCTGCCCAGCCTGATGGCCGATGCCGCGGGCACCGCGTTCCTGGTCTGGGAGACCAAGGACCTGTCGATCGGCACCGGCAAGCCCAGCGACATCAAGGGCCGCGCCGTGGTCGTGCACAAGGACAAGGACGACTACACCACCCAGCCTACCGGCAACTCCGGCGCGCGTCTGGGCTGCGGCGTGATCCAGTAAGCCCCTCCTGCGCTCCCCAGCCTGTGGCGCCCAGCGGCCCACAGGCTTTTTTGTCGCTGCGCCGCGCCAAAGCGATGCACAATCGGGCCATGAGCGAACTCTCCCACTCCATTGCCGATTTGCGCAAAAGCTATGAACGCGCAGAGCTGAACGAATCGGCGTCTTGCGCCGCGCCCATCGACCAGTTTGACCGCTGGATGAACGAGGCGGTCGCCTCGCAACTGCCCGAGCCCAATGCGATGACGGTGGCCACTGTGGGAGCCGATGCCCGCCCCAGCACCCGCATCGTGCTCATCAAGGGCTACGACGCGCGCGGAATCGTCTGGTACACCAATTACGACAGCCGCAAGGGCCGCGAGATTGCCGGCAACCCATTTGCCGCGCTGATGTTCCACTGGGTCGAGCTCGAGCGCGTGGTGCGCATCGAGGGGCGCGTGGAGAAAGTCTCGGACGAAGAAAGCGATGCTTACTTCAACAGCCGCCCGCTCGACTCGCGCATTGGTGCCTGGGCCAGCCCGCAAAGCCAGGTCATCGACAGCCGCACCGTGCTGGTGACCAATGCCGCCAAGTATGGCGCGCAGTTCCTGCTCAAGCCCCCCCGCCCGCCGCACTGGGGTGGCTTTCGCCTAGTGCCCGACACCTGGGAGTTCTGGCAGGGCCGCAAGAGCCGGCTGCATGACCGTCTGCGCTACCGTCAGGCAGCGCCAAACAGCGCCGACTGGATTCGCGAGCGCCTGGCGCCCTGATGCTGATGGCTGCCGCTGCCTATGAGATCCGTTGGCTGAACCCGTCCGATGCCAGTGCGTTCCAAACGCTGCGCCTGGCGGGCCTGCGCGCATCGCCTAGCGCCTTTGGCTCCAGCTACGAAGAGGAAAAAGACCGTGCATTGGCGCTGATTGAGGCGCGCCTGGCGCCCAGCCCCGACCAGGGCGTGCTGGGGGCCTTTGCCGGGGGCCAACTGGTGGG
This sequence comes from Comamonas sp. 23, assembly GCF_049601575.1. Lineage (NCBI taxonomy): Bacteria > Pseudomonadati > Pseudomonadota > Betaproteobacteria > Burkholderiales > Comamonadaceae > Comamonas > Comamonas sp. 23. The sequence goes on from NZ_CP187127.1 coordinate 2,823,529, forward strand.
CATGCTGGGTATCCGCCGCCAGGACGGCCTCAAGACCCGGCACCGCATGGCTTTGTGGGGCGTGTATGTGGCGCCCGCCTTCCGCGGCCAGGGTATCGCGCAGGCCTTGTTGGCGCGGGCCGTCGCCTTTGCCCGCCAGGTGCCTGGCGCGGTGCAGATCCACCTGAGCGTCAACGCCGCCAATGCCAGCGCCATTCGCCTCTACGAGCAAGCGGGCTTCCATGCCTATGGCACCGAGCCGGCGGCCTTGCTGGTCGATGGCGCGCTGCACGACGAGCTGCTGATGCAGCACCGCTTGCATCCTGCCGCAGGGCCTGTGGCCTAAGAACCTGTTCAAAGTCTCTACGCAGCCGCGTTGGAGTGCAATCGGGATGAGTTCGAAGGGATGGAACGCTGCTTGCACCGGGGTGCAAGCAAGGGCCAGCGCGCAGAAATCGCCCGATTTCACTCCAACCCGCAGGGACAGCGGCTTTGCGCTGCCCGGGAAGGGGCGCCCGGCTAGGGAGCGGTCTGCGTCGTTGCAAATCCTCGCAATAGCATGGCTATTGCTGCGGTATTGCGCGGCTGGGCGCCCCCCTCGCATCCCATCCCGCAAAGACACTGTCGCGGCGCGAGGAGACTTTGAACAGGTTCTAAGCCGTCTGCAGCAGCTGGGCCAGGCCCAGCAAGATCAGCGGTATCGTCACCAGGGCCAGGCTGGTCGATACCGCGATGCTGGCCGTGACCTCCTCGCGCCCCACTTCATAGCGCTGCGTGAACAAAAACACATTGGCCCCCACCGGCAGCGATGCGGCCGTGGCCAGCACCACCAGCGGCAGGCCGCGCAGCCCCCACATCCATCCGATGGCCAGCAGCAGCACCGGGTGCAGCAGCAGTTTGACCACTGCGATACGGCTGGCAGGCAGCCAGTAGCGGCCCACTGCGCTGAAAAACAAGGTGATGCCCACGAGCATCAGCGCGATCGGGCCCAGCGCCTGGGCCAGCATCTGCAGTGAGGTATCGATCACCTCGGGCATCTTGAGCCCGGTCTGCGCGAACAGCAGCCCGCAGATGATGGGCAAGGGAATCGGGTGGATGATGCCGTTTTTCAGCGCCCGGACCACGGTGATCGCCATTCCGCGGTAGCTGCGCGCGCCGCCTTGCGCCCCCTGCTGCTGGTGCATGACGGCCAGCTCGAACACGATGGTGGCCGAGGTCATCAGGATCAGCGCATGGACCGAGACGATGGTGAACAAGGTGACCAGGCCTTCTTGCCCAAACACCATTCCCACCAGCGGCACGCCGATCATGATGTTGTTGCTGAAACAGTTGGCCAGAGCCCGCGCAGCGCCCAGCGTGGTAAAGCCCTGCAGCAGCAAGGTCGTGACAAACAGCAGGCCCGCAGCGCTGAAGTAGACCGCAATGGTCTGCAGGTTGAGCTCTTGCACACGCACCGTGCTCATCGTGTGAAACAGCAAGGCCGGCGTGAGAATCAGAAAAACGATATTGGACAGATCGCGCACCGATGCCGCCTTGACCCAGCCCATGCGCCCTGCACCATACCCCAGTGCAATGAACAGCACCACGGGAATCAAAGACACCATCACCGCCATCGCTGCATCGCCCTTTGTTGATCAAACCCGGCGGCGATTATCGCCGCTGCACCGCGCCGGCCTCGTCGCCCAGGGGCGCGTTAGCCAAACCGCCGCGAATCCAAAGGACGCATGCAGCTTGCCGGCAGCGCAATGCCGCGCTACAGCACGCGCGCCAGAAAGGCCGTGCCCGGCACCGGGTTGACGCTCACCGGCGGCGCATCGACAAAGCCCAGATCCCGGTAAAGCGCTTGGGCGGCGACAAATTCCGGCAGCACATCGAGCGCCATGCGCTGGTAACCGGCGGCGCGGGCCTCCTGCAGCATCTGCTCGACCAGGCGCCGGCCCAGCCTGAGGCCGCGCGCCGCTGGCCGCACATAGACGCGTTTGAGCTCGCAGCACTGGCCATCGACATCGCGCAACGCCGCGCAGCCCACCACCGCATCGCCTTGCCAGGCCAGCAGCAAACGCCCCTGGAGCGCTGCATATTTGCCGGGGAGTGCCGCCAGCTCGGGCTCATAGTTCTGAAAACCCAGGTCGGCCTGGGGGCTGGCAATGTACTCGCGAAAGATCGCCAGCACCGCCTGCAGATCTTCAGGAAAACGGGCGTGGCGAATGGATAGATCAGGCATCGGCGGGGTTCGTATCAACAAGGCGGGGCTCAGTCCGGGTGCGACACACCCAGGCGTTCATGCAGGCGTTTGCTGGTGGTCGTGTACTCCAGCAGCAGTTTTTCGCCGCGCAGGTATTCTATGGCGGCCATCGCGGCCATCGTCGCTTCGTAAAAGCCGCTCAGAATCAGCTTGCGCTTGCCAGGATAGCTGACGATATCCCCTGCGGCATAGATACCGACGGCGTTGGTCTGGAAGGTATCGGTCGCCACTTGCAGCTGCTTTTTCGCAAGCGCCAGGTTCCAGTCGAGCAAGGGCCCGAGCTTGGGCGAGAGGCCCTGGAACACCCAGAGCTGGTCACAGGCCAGGCGCTGGTCCGCGCCATCGGCATCGACATAGTCGATAGCCTGCAGATGTTCCCCCGCATCGATAGCCTGGGGCATGCCAATGACGACCTCCACCCTGCCACTGGCACGCAGCTGCGCCAGGCGCTGCAGCAGCGCATCAGGCGCATTGAACTGGTCGCGCCGGTGCATCAGCACCAGCTGCGCGGCTTGCAAAGCGGCATGCCCTGCCGCTGTCAGCACGGCCTCGACGGCGGCCTCGTCGCCGCCATGGATCACAATGCGCGGCGCGGGGTGGCGCGCCAGTACCGGCTCCAGCCAGGCATCATCGAACGCGGGATGGTAGAAGACCTGGCTGCCCAACCAGGCGTCGAGCCCGGGCAGGCGCAGCTGCTTGGGCACAAAGGCCCCAACACCGGCGGTCACCACCACGGTACGGGCCAGCAGCCAGCGGGTCTGCAGCCCATCGATGGCCTGCAGCTGCACACGCCAACGGCCATCGCCATGGGGCAGCAGTTGCGCGACCTGGGTGTGGCCATGAAAAACGGGGTGGAAGGGCTGGATCTGTTGCTGCAGCTGCGCGGCCAGCTCGCGGCCGGTGCACAGCGCTATGCCGGGGATGTCGTAGATGGGCTTGTCGGCATAGAGCGCAATGCACTGGCCGCCCATCTGCGGCAGGCTGTCGCATAGATGGGCCTGCACGCCCTGCAAACCCAGCTGGAAGGCGGCAAACATGCCTACGGGCCCGGCGCCGACAATCAGCGCATCCACTGCCTGCGCCTGGGATTCGTCAAACTCGGAAGAGGTAATGCGGTCAGCAGGCGTGTGCAAGGTGTCAGTCATGCCGCCATGGTAGTGCAGCGCGCATTGCCCTCGCAGCATTGCGCGTTTGCGTTTGCACCTGAGCTTGCGAGGGTCCTAGCGCCTGCGACCTCACGACACCTTGTCGATACCCCCGCCCAGCGCCTTGTACAGGCTGATGCGGTTGACCTGCTCGGCCTGCATCAAGGTGATCTGGGTTTGCTGGGCCGCATAGAGGCTGCGCTGCGCATCGAGCACGGTGAGAAAGTCGTCGGCCCCGGCCTTGAAGCGCGCCTGCGACAGCTGCAGCACGCGGCTGGCCGCCTGCACCAAAGCCACTTGCGAGTTCAGGCGCCGCTGCATCGTGGCGCGATCGGCCAGCGCGTCGCTCACCTCGCGGAAAGCGACCTGGATGGCCTTGTCGTACTGGGCCAGCGCGGCATCGCGGTTCGCTTGCGCAATATCGAGGTTGGCCTGGTTGCGGCCACCGTCAAAAATCGGCAGACGGATCTGCGGCACAAAGCTCCAGGCGCGGTTGCCGCCATCGAACAGGCCCGAGAGCGCATCACTGGCAGTGCCGGCATTGGCCGTCAGGCTGATGGTAGGGAAGAAAGCCGCACGCGCCGCGCCAATGCTGGCGTACTGGGCCTGCAGGCTGTGCTCGGCAGCGGCCACATCGGGCCGGGCCAGCAGCACCTGCGATGACAGGCCGGTTGGCACCACGGTCATCGCGGTGGCGACGCCAGGCGCTTTGACCTGTGGCGTTGCGCCGTCGAGCAGCTGGCCCGAGCCCGCGCTCTTGACCTCATTGCTGCTGAGCGATGCACTGGGCGCCGGGGGCAGCATATCGCCCGACACCGGCCCGCCCACCAGCAGCTGCAGCGCATTGCGATCACGCGCCACCTGCGACTCGTAGGCAGCCACATCGTTGCGGGCGGTCTCGACCGCCGTCTGGTTCTGGGCCAGCACCAGACCGTTGGTGGCGCCCAGCTGGTGCATGCGCTGCACCAGTCCATAGCCCTGCTCGCGCGTGGCCAGCGTATCGCGCGCCAGTTGCAGGCGCTGCTGGTCGCTGGCCAGGGCCACCCAGGCATTGGCGATATCGGTGATCAGGCCCAGCTGCACACTGCGGCGGTTTTCTTCGACCAGCAGGTACTGCTGCAAGGCCGCCTCGCTCAGGTTGCGCACCCGGCCCCAAAAATCGAGCTCATAGCTGGCCAGACCCAGCTGCACGCTCACCTGGTTGGCCACGGACGACGGCGCCGTCGACGAGCGCAGATCATCTGCGGTGCGGGTGCGGCTGCCTTGGGCATTGGCGTTCAGGCTGGGCAGTTGGTCGGCGCGTTGCACACCGTATTGCGCGCGCGCCTTTTCGATATTGGCGATCGCCACGCGCAGATCGCGGTTGTTCTGCAGTCCCTGCTCAATCAACTGGCGCAGGCCTGCGCTCTCCACCCACTGCTGCCAGGGCAGCAGCTCCAAGGTATCGGCCGCAGCGGGCTCCACGACAAAGTCGGCAGGCAAGGTCTGCGCCACGCCGTCGAGCGTAGCGGGCACCGCCGTTGGAGGGCGCTGGTACTGCGGTGCCAGGTTGCAGGCGGACAGCAGGCCCGCTGCCAAAAGCGACAGCGGCAAACGATAAGCACGTGTCATGGAAAAAGTGTCAAAACGGCTCATGGCGCGGTCTCCTGCGCGGGGCTGGGGTGCGCGGGCGCCTCGTCATGGCGGCTGCGGGAGCGGAACCAGCTGCGGATCAGCAGGAAAAAGACCGGCACCATGAAAATGCCGAGCACGGTCGAGGCCACCATACCGCCCAGCACCGCCGTGCCGATGGCATTGCGCCCGCCCGCCCCGGCGCCGGTGCCAATGGCCAGCGGAATCACGCCAAAGCCAAAAGCCAGCGAGGTCATCAGGATGGGGCGCAGGCGCAGGCGCACGGCTTCGACCGTCGCGTCGAACAGCTGCTTGCCCTGCTCCTGCAATTGCACCGCAAACTCCACAATCAAGATGGCATTCTTGGCCGCCAAGCCCACCGTGGTGAGCAGGCCCACCTGGAAATACACGTCGTTGGTCAGGCCCCGGGTATAGGTCGCCGCCAGTGCACCAATCACGCCCAGCGGCACGGCCAGCATCACCGACAGCGGCACGGTCCAGCTCTCGTAGAGCGCGGCCAGGCACAGGAACACGAACAGGATCGAGATCGCATAGAGCATCGGCGCCTGCGCTCCGGACTGGCGCTCTTGCAGCGAGGCGCCGGTCCATTCATAGCCCAGGCCGGCGGGCAGCTTGGCCAGGATGGCTTCGACCTCCTGCATCGCCGCGCCCGAGCTGATACCGGGTGCCGCGCGGCCTTCAAACTCATAGGCCGGGCTGCCGTTGTAGCGCAGCAGCTGGGGCGAGCCATAGGCCCAGTGGCTGTCCGAGAACGCGCCAAAGGGCACCATCTCGCCGTTCTTGTTGCGCACGGTCCATTTGGCGATGTCCTGGGGCAGCATGCGGTGCGGCGCATCACCCATGATGTAGACGCGCTTGACCCGGCCATTGTTCAAGAAGTCATTCACATAGGTGCCGCCCATCGCACTGGACAGCACGCTGTTGATGTCGGCATACGACAGCCCCAGCGCTGCGGCCTTGCGGTCGTCCACATCGACGCGCAGCTCGGCCGCATCGTCCAGATTGGTGGTGCGCACGGCAGTCAGATTGGGGTTGGCACGCATCGCGGCGAGCACCTGGTTGCTGGCGGCCAGCAGGCCATCGTGGCCGATGCTGTTCATGTCCTTGACCATGAAGTTGAAGCCCGAGCTGGCACCCAGGCCGCGCACGGCCGGCGGCAGAATCACCAAGACGCGTGCATCGCGGATGCGCGACAGGTCCTTGGTGGCCTTGTTGGCGATGGCTGCCGACGACTGCGATGGAAGCTTGCGCTCATCCCAGGGCTTGAGCCGGATGAAGCCACGCGCCGAGCTCTGGTCGCCGTTGAGGCCCGAGACCTGGTTGAAGCTGATGATGTCGGGTTGCTGGAGCAGGTACTCGCGCACCTCGTCGAGCACATCCTGCAGGCGCGCATCTGCCGCGCCCGAGGGCAGGTTGACGTTCACGTACAGAAAGCCCTGGTCCTCATCGGGCAGGAAGGACGTGGGCAGCTTGTGCATCAGCAGCCACACACCCAGCAGCACCGCGATAAAGATCAGCATCATGCGCTTGGCGCGGCGCAGGCTGCGGGCGACGATGCCCTGGTAGCGGCTGGCAGTGCGGTCAAAATTGCGGTTGAACCAGCGGAAGAACCGGTCGCTGATGCCAAACAGGCCCTTGCGAATGGCCCGCTCATGGCCGCCCGCATGCGCGGGCGCCTTCAGGATGGTGGCGCACAGCGCAGGGGTCAAGGTCAGCGCGACAAACACCGACAGCGCCATGGCCGCGACGATGGTGATCGAGAACTGGCGGTATATCACCCCGGTGGAGCCGCCAAAAAAGGCCATCGGCACAAACACCGCCGACAAGGTCACGCCAATGCCGACCAGCGCCGGCGTGATCTCGCGCATCGAGACCTTGGTCGCCTCCTTGGCGGACATGCCCGTCTCGTGCATCACCCGCTCGACGTTTTCCACCACGACAATGGCATCGTCCACCAATAAGCCGATGGCCAGCACCATCGCAAACATCGTCAAGGTATTGATCGAGTAACCGGCAATCGACAGCACGCCGAACGTGCCCAGCAGCACCACTGGCACGGCAATGGCCGGAATCAAGGTCGCGCGCAGGTTCTGCAAAAACACGAACATCACGATCACCACCAGCACCATGGCCTCGCCCAGCGCTGCGACCACCTCATGGATGGAGGCACGCACAAAGGGGGTGGAGTCCGAGCTGACGAAGTAGTCGATCTGGTTGGGGAAGTACGGCTTCATCTCGGCCAGCTTGGCCGCGACGGCATCGGACACCGCCATCGCATTGGCGCCATCGGCCAAGATGATGCCCATGCCAGCGCCGCGCATGCCATTGAGCTTGGCCTGCACGTTCAGGTTTTCCGCGCCCAGCTCCACCCGCGCCACATCCTTGATGGTGACCACCGAGCCATCGGTCGCAGCCTTGAGCACGATGTCCTCGAACTGGTCCACGGTCTTGAGCTTGGTGCGCGCGGTGATCGTGGCATTGAGCTGCTGGTTGTTCACCGCTGGCAGCGCGCCCAGCTGGCCGGCTGAGACCTGGGCGTTTTGCGCATTGAGCGCATTGGCCAGGTCCGACGGCATCAGGCCGAATTTCTCCATCTTGGCCGGGTCCATCCAGATGCGCATGGCATAGGACGTACCAAACACATTGATGTCGCCCACGCCTTCGAGGCGCCCGATCACATCGACCAGGCTGGCATTGATGTAGTCACCAATGTCGACCTCGGTCATCGTCGGGTCTTGCGAGTAGAAGCTGTAGGTGACCAGAAAATCCTGGCCGCCCTTGTTGATGAACACGCCCCGGCTCTTGACCGATTCGGGCAGGCGGTTGAGTGCCCCCTGGATCTTGTTTTGCACCTGCACCTGGGCGACGTCCACATTGGTGCCGGGCGCAAAGGTCAAGGTGATGCGGGCCTGGCCAGAGGCATTGCTGGTCGCGCTCATGTAGAGCATGTTGTCAATGCCCTTGAGCTGCTGCTCGATGATCTGGGTGACGGAGTTCTCCACCGTCTCGGCCGATGCACCGGTGTACTGGGTGCCGATGGTGACGCGTGGCGGCGCAATCTCGGGGTACTGCTCCAGCGGCAGCTTGGAGATGGACAGGGCCCCGCCCAGCATGATGATGATGGCGATCACCCACGCAAAAATGGGGCGCTGGATAAAAAACTGTGCCATGGATGCAGCCTCGGGTTCTGGGTGTCTTACTGGGCTGCTGCCGGCGCTGCGGCCTGGCCGGGAACGCGTCCCGGGCTGCGCACGCGCTCGGTCTGTGCCTTGAGGTCCACCTCGGCCACCCGCACCTTGTCACCGTCCTTGACGCGCTGGAAGCCATCGACCACCACGCGCTCACCGGACTTGAGCCCACTGCCCACCAGCCACTGGCTGCCCACAGCGCGGTCCAGTTGCAAGGTGCGCTTTTGCACCTTGTCCTCGGCGGTGACCACCAAGACGGTCGGCTTGCCGGTCAAATCGCGCACCACCGATTGCTGGGGCACGAGCAGCGCATCGGGCGCCACGGCCGTGGGCAGCAAGGCCTGCACATACATATTGGGCATCAGCACGCCATCGGGGTTGGGCACCTGCGCCCGCAAGGTGACCGTGCCCGTGGTGGCGCTGACAATCACGCCGGAGAACTTGAGCTTGGCCTCATGGCTGTATTCGGTGCCGTCATCGAGGCGGATGCGCACCGGAATCTGGTCGCCTTCGAGGCGTTGAAAGCGCCCCGCCTTCAGGTCGCGCTGCAGCTGCAGCATCTCGGTGCTCGATTGGGTGAAGTCCACATACATCGGATCGAGCTGCACCACGGTGGTGAGTGCCGTCGCCTGGTTGGCCGTGACCAGCGCACCGGGCGTGACGGCCGAGGTGCTGACCTTACCGCTGATGGGCGAGCTGATGCGGGTGTACTGCAGATTGATGCGCGCATTGTCCAGCGCGGCCTCGGCGACGGCCACATCGGAGGCGGTCTGCGCGACCAGCGCCTGGCTGTCATCAAACACCTGGCGGCTGATGGCATCGATCTTGACCAGCTCGCTGTTGCGCGCTGCGTTGCTACGCGCCGTCTGCGCCGTGGCCTTGGCTTTGGCCAGTGCCGCCTCGGCGCTGTTGACCGCGGCCCGCGCGGGCCGGTCATCGAGCTGGTAGAGCGCCTGACCGGCCTTGACCGAGGCACCTTCGGTGAACAGGCGCTTTTCGACAATGCCGTTGGCCTGGGGGCGAATCTCGGCAATCATGAAGGCATTGGTGCGGCCCGGCAGCTCGGCGGTCAGCTGCTGCGATGCGGATTGCACGGTGATGATGCCCACCTCCGGGGCCTGCGGCGCTGCAGCGGTGGGCGCAGGTTTGTCCGTGCAGGCAGTCAGCAGGCCCAGGGCTGCGACCACCGCGCCAACCCGGGCGAGCTGGCCAAACGTACAGGGGGAGGAAAGCTTTCCGACAGTTGCCAAAGATTGAAACGGTGCCAGAGACTGGCGCGAAAAATTGGAAACATCCGGCATCATCGGTTTTGGCTTCAGGTAGAGCAAACTACTATTTTTACAGCTAAATATGTAGGCAGTGTAAAGCGTTGCGCAGGATGGGCAGGTTTTTCGGACCTGGCCGCGCAAGCTGTACATTTTGCTACATGCGGTATCAGCGCGGGCGCCAATCGCGCCCATCCATGGGAAAGCGATAATGATCAAAGGTTCCAAGCTTTACAGCCGCAAACACCTTTCCACCTTAGACCACCACCATCGCCCCATGCCATCGCCCTCCTCTGCCACTGGCCTCATCCTGCTGTCTCACGGCTCCAAGGACCCCGTCTGGCGCCGCAATGCCGAACACCTGCTCGCCCAGGTGCAGCAAGCGCAACCGGCTGCTGCTGTGGCTTGCGCCTACCTGGACTGGTGCGAGCCGCCGCTCGGCCCCGCCGTGGCCCAGCTGCTGCAGTCGCATCCGCAGCTGACCCACATCACCATCTGGCCCCTGCTTTTTGGCGTGGGCAAGCATGCCAGCGAAGACATTCCTGCGCTCGTTGAGGAGCTTGCTCCCCTCTACCCCCAGCTGCAGCTGCGCATCGCCCCGGCGATGGGCGAGGATGCCCGGGTCATCCAGCTGTTGGCGGACATGGCTGGCGGCTATCTGCAAGGCAAGCTGCAGGGCTAGTGGCCCGAGTCGCATCGCCGAACTATATGGGCCTAGACGCCACGCCTATGGCGATGCGCGGCAAGCGCGGCGTGCCAAAATTCCGCCCCGCCGCTTGGGTTTCTGTCTAAGGGCTGCTTTTTATATTCCAATCAAGCATAATGATGCACATTCATATTCCGCATCATTGTATGAACCTGCATCAGTTCCGCTTTGTGCAAGAGGCCGCGCGCCGCAACCTCAATCTGACCGAGGCGGCCAAGGCATTGCACACCTCGCAACCCGGCGTCTCCAAGGCCATCATCGAGCTGGAAGAGGAACTGGGCATCGACATCTTTGCACGCCACGGCAAGCGCCTCAAACGCATCACCGAGCCGGGCCAGCAGGTGCTGCGCAGTATCGAGATCATCATGCGCGAGGTCGGCAACCTCAAGCGCATTGGCGACCAGTACAGCGCGCAGGACAGCGGCACCCTCTCCATCGCCACCACCCACACCCAGGCGCGCTATGTGCTGCCCACCCCGGTGGCGCGGTTGCGTGAGCACTACCCCAAGGTGACGGTCAGCCTGCACCAGGCCACGCCCGCCGAAGTCGCGCGCATGGTGATCGATGAGCAGGCCGACCTGGGCATGGCCACCGAGTCGCTTGCCGACTACCCCGAGCTGGTGACCCTGCCCTGCTACGAATGGCAGCACGTGCTAGTCATGCCGCACCAGCACCCGCTGGCGCAAAAGGAACGCATCAACCTCGAAGACATTGCGGCCGAGCCCTTGATCACCTACCACCCCTCCTTCACCGGCCGGGGCAAGATCGATTCGGCGATGGCAGCCCGCCAGCTCACGCCCAAGATCGTGCTCGAAGCGATTGACTCCGACGTCATCAAGACCTATGTCCGCCTGGGCCTGGGCATTGGCATCGTGGCCGAGATGGCCATGCGCGATGACCCGATCAAGGACCTGGCCGTGCGGCCCATGGGTCACCTCTTTGGCGAGAGTGTGGCGCGCGTGGCCTTCAAGCGCGGCGCCTATATGCGCAATTTCGTCTACAAATTTGCCGAGCTGATCAGCGACCGTTTGAACCGTGATCTGATCGGCCGAGCGATGGTCGGCCATGTGGCTGACTACGAGCTCTGATCCGCAACCCTTTTCACCCCCATTTTTGATCGATGGATGCATGGTTCGCGGCCCCGCTGGCCGGCCGTGGTCTTGTGTCCCGCCCCGTCCACCATGTCCGCTTCTGCCCTGACCCCATCCTTCCCCAGCCGCCTGCCCAACGTGGGCACCACCATTTTCACCGTCATGTCGGCGCTCGCGACCGAGCACAAGGCCGTCAATCTGGGCCAGGGTTTCCCGGACTTTGGCTGTGATCCGGCTTTGATCGACAGCGTCAGCCGCGCCATGCAGGCCGGCCACAACCAGTACCCGCCAATGACCGGTGTGCCAGCCTTGCGCGAGGTGGTGGCCCAGAAAATCGAAGCGCTCTATGGCAAGCGCTATGACGCCAACAGCGAAATCACTGTCACCGCCGGTGCCACCCAGGCCATCCTCACCGTCATCCTCAGCTGCGTGAGCCCCGGCGATGAAGTCATCGTGCTGGACCCCTGCTATGACAGCTATGTGCCCAATATCGAGCTGGCTGGCGGCGTGCCGGTGCGCGTGCCGCTGACCCCCAAGACCTTCCGCCCTGATTTTGGCAAGATCGCGGCAGCCATCACGCCCAAGACGCGCCTGCTGCTGATCAACACGCCGCACAACCCCAGCGGCACCACCTGGACCGCGCAGGAGATGCAGCAGCTGCAAGACCTGCTGGCCCCGACCAGCATCCTGCTCTTGGCCGATGAGGTTTACGAGCACATGGTGTTCGACGGCGAGCGCCATGAAAGCGCATCACGCTACCCGGGCCTGGCCGCGCGCGCCTATGTGGTCAGCAGCTTTGGCAAGACCTTCCATGTGACCGGCTGGAAGGTGGCCACCGTGGCCGCACCGGCGCCGCTGACGGCGGAATTTCGCAAGGTGCACCAGTTCAATGTCTTCACGGTCAACACCCCCATGCAGGTGGGGCTGGCCGAGTATTTGAAGGACCCCGCGCCCTACCTGAACCTGCCGGCCTTCTACCAAAAGAAGCGCGACCTGTTCCGCGCCGGCCTCGAAGGCTCGCGCCTCAAGCTCCTGCCCAGCTCAGGCACCTATTTCCAATGCGTGGATATCTCGGCCGTGACCGATGCCAGCGAAGCGGAGTTCTGCCAGCAACTGGTCAAGGACCTGGGCGTTGCAGCCATTCCTCTCTCCGCCTTTTATGGCGACGGCTTTGACCAGCAGGTGGTGCGCTTTTGCTACGCCAAAAAGGATGAAACGTTGCTGGCGGCGCTGGAGCGCCTGCGCAAGCTTTAAGCAGCCGTCCCATAGCAAAAGCCCGGCGAGAACCGATCTTGCCGGGCTTTTTGCTGGGTGGATGCAGCCGACTTGGAGCTACAGCAGCACGATGTCGTACTGGTCCGAACCATCCCGCCCTTCGGCCTGCAGCGAGATCGGCTTGCCGATGAAATCGGACAGGCCGGCCAGGTGCTGGCTCTCTTCGTCCAGCAGCATCTCGATCACCGGAGGGGCTGCGAGCACGCGGAACTCCTTGGGGTTGAACTGGCGTGCCTCGCGCAAAATCTCGCGCAGGATGTCGTAGCAGACGGTGCGCACGGTCTTGACTTCACCGACGCCATGGCAGACCGGGCACGAGGTGCAAAGCATATGCGCGAGGGACTCGCGCGTGCGCTTGCGCGTCATCTCTACCAGGCCCAGCTGGGAGAACTCGCCGCACATGGTCTTGACGCGATCGCGCTGCAGCTGCTTGCGCAGCTCATGCAGCACCTGCGCCTGGTGGTCCTCGTGCACCATGTCGATGAAGTCGACGATGATGATGCCGCCCAGGTTGCGCAACCGCAGCTGCCGGGCAATGGCATGGGCCGCTTCCAGGTTGGTCTTGAAGATAGTGTCGTCAAAATTGCGCGCACCCACATAGCCGCCGGTGTTCACGTCGACCGTGGTCAGGGCCTCGGTCTGGTCCACGATCAGGTAGCCGCCCGACTTGAGATCCACACGCCGGCCCAGCGCGCGGGCAATCTCCTCGTCAACCGAGTACAGGTCGAAGATCGGGCGCTCGCCCTTGTAGAGCTGCAGCTTGGGGAGCGCGGCGGGCATGAACTCCTGGCCAAACTGCTGCAGCAGCACAAACTGCTCGCGCGAATCGATGCGGATCGACTGGGTGTTTTCCGTGACCATGTCGCGCAGCACGCGCTGCATGAGGCTCAGGTCCTGGTGCAACAAGCTCTTGGCGGCTTGCTTGGCAGCGCTGTCCTTGATGCGCTTCCAGACCTTGCGCAGGTAGCTGATGTCCTCGGCCAGTTCCTCATCGCTGGAGTCCTCGCCATTGGTGCGCAGGATAAAACCGCCGCCCCCGCCGGTTTGCGCCGTGCCCACCAATGCCTGCAGGCGGGCGCGCAACGCATCACGTTCGTTCTGGGGGATTTTTTGCGAGACGCCGATATGGTCGTCCTGGGGCAGAAACACCAGCAGGCGCCCGGCCACGCTGATCTGGGTGGACAGCCGCGCGCCCTTGGTGCCGATCGGGTCCTTGATGACCTGCACCATGATCGACTGGCCTTCGAAGATCTGCTTTTCAATCGGTACCTGGGGCTCGCCCTTGCGCGCAAACATCGGCGCCAGGCCACCCTCCTGGCGCTGCCAGACATCGGCCACATGCAAGAACGCGGCGCGCTCCAGACCAATGTCGATAAAGGCCGATTGCATGCCGGGCAGCACGCGCGATATCTTGCCCAGGTAAACATTGCCTACGAGGCCTCGCTCCAGGGTGCGCTCGTGGTGCAGCTCCTGCACGGCGCCACCCTCAATGATGGCCACGCGCGTCTCCTGCGGCGCCCAATTGATCAAAATATCATTTTGCATAGAAGTCATTCTTAGAGGGCCTTAAATGGCAAACCCTGCAGCCCGCAGCACCTGGGCCGTCTCGAACACGGGCAGCCCCATGATGCCGGAATAACTGCCGCTGATCTTGGCAATATACGCTGCCGCCCGCCCCTGCACGCCATAGGCGCCCGCCTTGCCCATGGGCTCACCACTGGCAACATACGCCTCGATCTGCGCGGCATCGATAGGCGCAAACTGCACGCTGGAGACGGACAAGGCCGTCAAGCGCTTGCGCCCGCTTTGCAGGGCCACAGCGGTCAATACCCGGTGCGTCTTGCCGCTGAGTGCCTGCAGCATCTCGCTCGCTTGCTGCGGCGTCTCGGGCTTGCCCAGAATATGCCGGCCCAGCGACACCGTGGTGTCAGAGCACAGAATCGGTGCTGGGTCCAAGCCGCGCCGCTGCAGCCGGGCCAACGCGGCATCGAGCTTCAGCCCGGTCACGCGCTGCACATAGTCGGTGGCCGATTCGCGCGGCAGCACCTGCTCCAGTGCTTCAGGGTCCTGGGATTCGGGATCGCCGTCCTGGGCCACCAGCAAGCGGTGGGCGATACCAATCTGTTCGAGCAGTTGACTGCGCCGCGGGGACTGTGACGCCAGGTAGACGAAGGGATGCATGGTGGGAAGCGAGGCCTTGATTTGAAAAAAGCGCCTGTGCCCATCAATCCAGCGCAAGCAGCTATTATTTTTGCAGCATAACGCATCCGGCATCCCGCTGGCAAGCGGGGATATTGCCCTGCCCTCGCCCACCCGAGCGCAGGCGCTCTGGGCCTACTCGCGGTGGTAGGGGTGGCCGGCATTGACCGACCAGGCGCGGTAGAGCTGCTCGATCAGCAGCACCCGCACCATCGCATGGGGCAAGGTCATGTCCGAGAGGCGAATGCGCTCATGCGCAGCAGCCTTGAACTCGGGGTCCAGCCCATCGGGGCCACCAATGATCAGCGCCACATCGTCACCCTCGAGCTGCCAGCCCTTGACCCGCTGGGCCAGCGCCTTGGTGGTCAGGTTGGTGCCGCGCTCATCGAGCACCACAATGCGTGTGCCGCGCGGGATCGCCGCCTCGATGCGCTTGCGCTCGGCGGCGTACAGGGTCTCCACCGTCTTGGAGCCGCGCGGCTCGGTCTTGACCGCCTTGAGCTCCACCTTCAGCTCGGGCGGGAAGCGCTTGGCATAGTCGTCATAAGCGGTCTGCGCCCAATCGGGTACATGCTGGCCCACCGCAACAATGAAAATCTTCATGCGAAATCTCCAATGAAAAAGAGCTGTCCTGCTTGGCAGTACAGCTCTTTGCAACCCGCAGGTTGAGGGGGTGTTACTTGGCCTTGCTGGTCGCGCGCTTGGCCGCTGGCTTGTTGGCTGCAGGCTTGGCGACGGCCGACTTGGCTGCGGGCTTGCTGGCCTTGGGCTTGTTGACCACGACGGTCTTGACGGTGGCAGCAGCGCTGGTCTTCTTGGCCGCAGGCTTTTTGGCCACGGTGCCCGAGATCTTCTTGACCGCTGGCTTCTTCGCAGCGGTCTTCTTCACTGGTGCATCGGCAGCGCTGGCAGCAGCGGCAGGCTTGCGTGCAGCGGGCTTCTTCTTGCTGTCAGCAGCGGTGTCGGCAACGGCTTCTGGTTTGGCCTTGGCCGGCTTGGCGGTCTTGGGCTTGGCAGCGCCCAGCTTGACGCGCACGGGCGTGTCGCCCCACATCTCTTCGAGGCGGTAGTACTGGCGGATCATCGGCTGCATGATGTGGGCCACAACCGGGCCGCAGTCGACAATGATCCATTCGCCGTTGTCTTCGCCTTCGGTGCGTGGCTTGGGAAAGCCCGCTTCCTTGACGGCGTCCTTGACGCTGGCAGCCAAGGCCTTGGTCTGGCGGTTCGAGGTACCGGCAGCGACGATCACGCGCTCAAACAGCGGCGAGAGGTGCTCGGTATTGAAAACCTGGATATCTTGTGCTTTCACATCTTCCAGCCCATCAACGATGGCACGCTGCAGCAATTGCACAGATTTCTTGGCAGTGGATTCGGATTTTTTGGCGGTGGTCATCAGTCGGTGATGGATGAAAGTGTTTGTACTATAGCGCGTGTTGCAGTTATTGTTGATCGCGTCAACACGCCGTGTCAAAAGGGCAAGGCCTTCAAGAGATACTGCCGCACAGCCTGCGATGGGGCATGAATACGGTCAGCGGAACGTCAATTATACGCAAGCTGCGCCAAATGGCGCCTTGGTAAGGCCTTGCAGTGCAGACGGCAGGCCCCGCCAGCCCTGCCACAAGTGGTGCCGGCGGACTGAGGCGGCCGGTGTTTACAGCCAATCACGCGGCTGCAAAAAGTCCGCAAGCAAACGCGCTTCGGGCGAGCCCTCTGGGTCCTGGCGCTGGTAGCTCCAGCTCGCCAGGGGCGGCATCGACAGCAGGATCGATTCCGTGCGCCCGCCCGACTGCAGGCCAAAGTGGGTGCCCCGGTCCCAGACCAGGTTGAACTCCACATAGCGCCCGCGCCGGTAGAGCTGGAACTCGCGCTCGCGCTCGCCATAGACCTCGTCCTTGCGGCGCTGCACGATGGGCACATAGGCCTTCAAAAAGGCATCGCCCACCGACTGCAGCATTGCAAAGCCGCCCTCAAAGCCCAGCTCGGAGAAGTCATCAAAGAAGATGCCGCCGATGCCGCGCGCTTCGTTGCGGTGCTTGAGGAAAAAATAGCTGTCACACCACTGCTTGAAGCGCGGGTACAGCTCGGCACCGAAGGGCGCTACCGCATCGTGGCAGACCTGGTGGAAATGCTGCGCATCCTGCGCAAACGGGTAGAACGGCGTCAGATCCATGCCGCCACCAAACCAGCAGGTGGCCGGCTGGCCGGGGTGGCCTGCGGCAATCATGCGCACATTCATGTGCACCGTGGGCACATAGGGGTTGCGCGGATGGAAGACCAGGGACACGCCCATGGCCGTGAAAGGGGCACCTGCCAGTTCCGGCCGGTGCTGGGTGGCCGAAGGCGGCAGCTGCGGGCCCCGCACTTGCGAGAAACCCACGCCTGCGCGCTCAAACACCGTGCCGCCTTCGAGGATCTTGGTCAGACCCTGGCCTTGCAGCTTTTCGCCAGGTGCCTTTTGCCAGGCGTCGGCCAGAAAGCGCACGGCGCTGCCCGCCTCCTGCTCCAGCGCCTCAACGGCCTCGGTGATCGAGGCCTGCAGCGACTGGAGATAGGCGGCCACCGCCAGGGCCTGGGTTCCAGCGTTCACTTGGTCAACGGACGAGGACAGCACGGGCCTGGCTCACTGTGGGCTTGTTGGCAGTCACTTGACCGCGCGGTAGCCGATGTCATGGCGGTATTGCGCGCCATCGAAATGCACCTGGGCGGCAGCGGCATACACGCGCTGCTGCGCCTGCTTGACGTTGTCGGCCAAGGCGGTCACGCACAGCACGCGGCCACCGCTGGTGACGGGCTTGCCATCCTGCACCGTGGTGCCGGCGTGAAAGACCATCACCTCTTCTTCATCCTCGGGCAGGCCGGTGATCACATCGCCCTTGCGGGGAGCGTCCGGGTAGCCATGGGCGGCCATCACCACACCCAGGGCCGTGCGGCGGTCCCACTGCAGCTCGATCTGGTCGAGCTTGCCATCGGTCGCAGCCTGCATCACATCGACCAGATCGCTCTTGAGGCGCATCATGATCGGCTGGGTCTCAGGGTCACCCATGCGGCAGTTGAACTCCAAGGTCTTGGGGTGCCCCGCCTTGTCGATCATCAGGCCCGCGTACAAGAAGCCGGTGTAGGGAATGCCGTCTTTTTCCATGCCACGGATGGTGGGCAGAATGATCTCGCGCATCGCGCGGGCATGCACATCGGCCGTCACCACCGGGGCGGGCGAGTAGGCACCCATGCCGCCGGTATTGGGGCCCTGGTCACCGTCTTTGAGGCGCTTGTGGTCCTGGCTGGTCGCCATGGCCGCCACGCTCTTGCCGTCGCACAGCACGATGAAGCTGGCCTCTTCGCCGTCGAGGAACTCCTCGATCACCACACGGGCGCCGCCGTCGTTATGGGCAACGCCGTACTTGTTGTCCACCAGCATGAAGTCCACGGCATCGTGCGCTTCCTGGGCCGTGGTAGCCACCACCACACCCTTGCCGGCGGCCAGGCCGTCGGCCTTGACGACGATGGGCGCGCCCAGCTTGTCGATGTAGGCATGGGCCGCCACTGGATCGCTGAAGGTCTCGTACTGCGCCGTCGGGATGCCATGGCGCGCCATGAAATCCTTGGAAAAAGCCTTGGAGCTCTCCAGCTGTGCAGCGGCCTTGGTCGGGCCAAAGATCTTCATGCCGTGCGCGCGGAACTCGTCGACCACGCCGGCGGCCAAAGGCGCCTCGGGGCCCACCACGGACAGCTGCACACCGTTGTCCTGCGCCCATTCGCGCAGTTGGACCACATCGGTGATCGGCAGGTTTTCTAGACGCTTGTCGCGTGCGGTGCCTGCGTTACCCGGGGCTACATAGACCTTGGAGACCTTGGGCGATTGCGCCAACTTCCAGGCCATTGCGTGTTCACGGCCGCCGCCACCAATCACAAGTACCTTCATAGCGCCGCGTTATGGTAAACATCTTGAACATCATCCAGATCTTCCAATGCGTCCAGCAATTTTTGCATCTTGGCCGCACCTTCCTCATCCAGATCTACGGTATTTTCGGGGCGCATCGTCACCTCGGCCACTTCGGGCTTGAAGCCCGCTGCCTCCAGCGCATTGCGCACCGCTTCGAATTCTGACGGGGCCGTCAGCACTTCGACGGCGCCCTCCTCGTCGGTGATCACATCCTCGGCGCCCGCATCGAGCGCCACTTCCATGATCTTGTCCTCGTCGGCACCGGGGGCGAACACCAGCTGCCCCAGGTTGCGGAACTGGAAGGACACCGAGCCTTCGGTGCCCATGTTGCCGCCGTGCTTGCTGAACGCATGGCGCACATCGGCCACCGTGCGCACGCGGTTGTCCGTCATGGTGTCAACAATGATGGCCGCGCCACCAATGCCATAGCCTTCGTAGCGGATTTCCTCGTACGTCACCCCTTCGAGGTTGCCGGTGGCCTTGTCGATGTTGCGCTTGATGTTGTCGGCCGGCATGTTGGCCGCCTTGGCCTTGTCGATCGCCAGACGCAGGCGCGGGTTGGCGCTCAAATCCGCACCGCCCTGCCGCGCAGCGACCATAATTTCACGAATGATACGGGTCCATACCTTGCCGCGTTTTTCGTCCTGACGACCCTTGCGGTGTTGAATATTGGCCCATTTGCTGTGTCCTGCCACAGAATTTCCTTTGCTATTGTTTTATCTAGCTAGACTGCGATTTTACTTTTGACTTTGATGCTGGAGAGGAAACCTACGATGGCTGAACCCCTACTGGTTGCCAAAAATGGCACAACGGAGTGTTTTTTACTTCCCGGCCTCGCCAACCGCCACGGGCTGATCACCGGCGCGACCGGCACGGGCAAGACTGTAACCCTTCAGACATTGGCCGAGGGATTCTCGGGCATTGGCGTGCCGGTGTTCATGGCCGATATCAAGGGCGATTTGACCGGCATCAGCCAGGTAGGCCAGATTGGCGGCAAGCTCGCTGCCACCTTGCAAGACCGTGGTATTGACCTGCCCACGCCCAAGGCCTGCCCCACCACCTTGTGGGATGTGTTTGGCGAGCAAGGCCACCCGGTGCGCGCCACCATCTCGGACATGGGCCCGCTGCTGCTGGGCCGCATGCTGGACCTGAACGACACGCAGATGGGCGTGCTCAACCTGGTCTTCAAGATCGCCGATGACAACGGCATGCTGCTGCTGGACCTGAAGGACCTGCGCGCCATGCTCTCCTATGTGGGTGAGAACGCCAAGCAGTTCACCACCGACTACGGCAACATCAGCTCGGCCAGCGTGGGCGCCATCCAGCGCGGCCTGTTGCAGGTCGAGCAGCAAGGCGGCAGCAACTTCTTTGGCGAGCCCATGCTCAACATCGACGACATGATGCAAACGGTGGGCACGCAAGGGGTGATCAACATCCTGGCGGCCGACAAGCTGATGAATTCGCCGCGCCTGTATTCCACCTTTTTGCTGTGGATGCTGTCCGATCTGTACGAGAAACTGCCGGAAATTGGTGACCCCGACAAGCCCAAGCTGGTGTTTTTCTTTGACGAAGCCCACCTCTTGTTCAATGACGCACCCAAGGTGCTGCAAGAGCGCATTGAGCTGGTCGTGCGCTTGGTGCGCTCCAAAGGCGTGGGCGTGTATTTCGTCACGCAAAACCCGCTGGATATTCCCGACAGCGTGCTCGCCCAGCTGGGCAACCGCGTGCAGCATGCGCTGCGCGCCTTCACGCCGCGCGACCAGAAGGCCGTCAAGGCCACCGCAACCACGATGCGCGCCAACCCGGGCTTGAACATCGAAGCGGCCATCACCGAACTGGCAGTGGGCGAGGCGCTTGTGAGCTTTCTCGACGAAAAAGGCCGCCCCAGCGTGACCGAGCGCGTCTATGTGCTGCCGCCCGGCAGCCAGATCGGCCCCATCAGCACCGAGCAGCGCCAGGCCTTGCTGAAAAATTCGCTGGTCGCTGGCGTCTATGACGCGCCGGTGGACCGTGAGTCGGCCTACGAGATCCTGAAGGCACGAGCCGTACAGGCCACGGCAGAGCAAGGCGGCAAGGCCGGTGCAGGCACAGCAGGTGGTGCCGCAGCCCCAGAGGAAGGTGGCCTGATGGGCAGCATCAACGACATCCTGTTTGGAACTACCGGTCCGCGCGGCGGCAAGAAGGACGGCATCGTGCAGTCCATGGCCAAATCCACCGCCCGCTCCTTTGGCACCAAGCTGGGCAACCAGATTCTGCGCGGCGTGCTGGGCAGCATCATGGGTGGCAAAAAATAAAACTGCCCGCCTGTGTGACCTGGCAAACCTGGCAGGCCTTACAGGGCGCAGGCAAAGAAAAAGCCGGCAATGCCGGCTTTTTTTTCGCTTATGCGCTGCGCAGTCAAGTGCGATCGGTGCGTGCCAGGTGGTTTTCCAGTGCCCGCAGGCCCAGGGTCAGCATAAAGGTCATCAGCCAATAGGCGAGCGCCACAGCGAGGTAGGGCTCCCAGTAGCGGCCATAGGCGCCGGCCACGGTGCGCGCGGCATAGGCCATCTCGGCCAGGCCGATGGCCGAGACCAACGAGGTGTCCTTGAGCAACGAGATCATGTTGTTGCCCAGCGGCGGCAGCATGCGGCGAAAGGCCTGCGGAATCACCACATAGCGCATCATCTGGCCATGCGTCATGCCCAGCGACATGCCCGCCTGCTTCTGGCCCATCGCAATCGACTGGATGCCGGCGCGGAACACTTCGGAGATATAGGCCGCCGAGTTCAGCGTCAAGGCCACGACCCCCGACATCAGCGCGCCATGGTCCTGCTTGAGCGTGCGCGCCAGGTCACCGCTGATGAACAGCCCGTTGACCGGGTGCACGAACAAGGGCATCACGGCAAAATGCATCAGCAAGATCTGCACAAAGAGCGGCGTGCCCCGGAAAAAGCTGACATAGGCCGTCGATGGCCAGCGCAGCAGGTATTTGCACACGCCCTTCCAGGGCTGGTGGCGCGTGTCGGCCAGGCGTGCCAGGGCCAGCATCAGGCCCAGCGCGCAACCCATGATCACGCAGGCCACCGTCATGCCGATGGTGACCATGGCACCCTGCCAAAACATCTGCTTGTATTCCACCAGGATATCGGGGCGGAACCAGCCGAACCACTCTACGGGGGTGTTGTTGTCCATCAATCCATTCCTTCAAACAAAATGACGGCCACAGGGCCGTCATTGCAACTGCGCCAAGCCTTGCCTTATTGGGGCTTGTAGTCCTGGTTGAACCACTTCTTGTAGATCACGTTGTAGCTGCCATCGGCGCGGATGGCGGCCAGGCCGGCGTTGATCTTGTCTTGCAGGGCCTTGTCGCCCTTGCGCACGACGATGCCGAAATGCTCCTTGGGGAAGCTCGCATCATCGACAGTCTTGAGCGCCGGGTACTGCGAGACGCGGTAGGCGATGACGCCGTTGTCGCCAATCGCCGCATCGACGCCGCCGGCGGCCAGCTCGGAGATGATCAGCGGTGTGCTCTCGAAGCGGCGGATATTGGCGCTGGTCTTGCCCACTTCGCGGCTCATCACATCGTCACCGGTCGAGCCGCTGACCACCGACACCTTCTTGTCCTTGAGGTCCTTGAGCGAGGCCACCGTGCTGTCCTTGGGTACGGCAATCAGCTGGCGGGCATCAAAGTAAGGCTGGGAGAAATCAAAGCTCTGCTTGCGCTTGTCGTTGATGGTCACGCCGGAGATGACAAAGTCCACATCGCCATTGTTGAGCGAGGCAAAGATGCTGCTGAACGGTGTGTTGACGATGCGCAGCTTCATGCCCTGCTGCTTGGCGATGGCATTGACGATGTCGATATCAAAACCCACGATTTGCTTGTCTTTGTTCTCGAACGCAAAAGGTGCGTAGGTCGCGCTCGAGGCCACCACGAGATCACGGCCCTGCGCTTGCGCCGCGCCCGCTGCCAACACCGAGACCGCTGCGGCACCGATGGCCAGCGCAAATTTTTTGTTCCACATACCCCAACCTTTAGCAACATAAGCCGATACAAGCGGCCGATTATACGTAAACGCCTATAGGCAACGGTGGTTACAGCCTGCCCGCCAGCGTTGCGCACAAGCTTGTCTGCCAGCCTCGCGAGCCAGGTGTCGGGCGCCGCAGCGACCCGCAGCGCTGCATGCAGCCTGCAGCACCCCCAAGGCGGACGACCAGAGCGACACCAAACCGCCAAAAAGCCACTACCATGAATCCCTCGATGCCTCTGCCACCCTGATCGACCATGAACGCCACCGCCACCCCGCTCCCCACTTTTGACGATGTGCAGGCCGCTGCCCAGCGCCTGCAGGGCGTTGCCCACCGCACGCCGGTCCTGCGCTCGTCCACCCTCGACAAATTGACGGGGGCAGAGTTCTTCTTCAAGTGCGAGAACTACCAGCGCATGGGCGCCTTCAAGTTTCGGGGCGGCTACAACGCGCTGGCCCAGTTCTCGCCGCAGCAGGCGCAGCGCGGCGCGCTGGCCTTTTCGTCGGGCAACCATGCGCAGGCGATTGCGCTGTCGGCCCGCATCCTGGGCATGCCCGCGGCCATCGTGATGCCCGAAGACGCCCCGGCGGCCAAGCTCGATGCCACGCGCGGCTATGGCGCCGAGGTCATCACCTATGACCGTTTTAGCGAAGACCGCGAGGCGATCAGCCAGCGCATTGCCCAGGAGCGTGGCATGACCCTGGTGCCGCCCTACAACCATGCCGATGTGATTGCCGGCCAAGGCACCAGCGCGATGGAACTGTTCCAGGACGTGCCCCAGCTCGACTACCTGTTTGTCTGCCTGGGCGGCGGCGGACTGCTGTCGGGCTGCCTGCTGTCGGCCAAGGCCATGGCACCCCAGTGCAAGGTCTATGGCGTGGAGCCGGAGGCCGGCAATGATGCCCAGCAATCGCTGCGCAAGAGTGAGATCGTCAAGATCGCCACGCCCCGCACGATTGCCGATGGCGCGCAGACCCAGGCACTGGGCGACCTGACCTATGCGATCATCCGCCGCGATGTGACCGACATCGTCACCGCCAGTGACCCGCAGCTGGTGGACTGCATGCGTTTTTATGCCGAGCGCATGAAGATGGTGGTCGAGCCCACCGGCGCGCTGAGCCTGGCCGGGGCCCGCTTTGGCGGCGTCGATCTGCAGGGCGCCCGCGTGGGCGTGCTGATCAGCGGCGGCAATGTGGACCTGGGCCGCTACGCGCAATTGCTGGGCAGCGCCTGAGCGGCGAATAGCGGCGATTGGCGACGATGGGCCCTGCAAAAGCCTACCATTCGGTAAATATATTCACCGGCAGCGCACGGCCACAGAGCGGCACTGCTACCATTGCGGCCAAAAATGACATTGGCAACTACCATGAGCACCGTTCACCTCATCGACCACCCGCTGGTCCAGCACAAACTCACCCTGATGCGCCGCAAGGAAGCATCGACCAACAGCTTTCGCCGCATGCTCGGCGAGCTGTCCACCCTGATGGCCTATGAGATTACGCGCGACTTCCCGCTGCAGGATCTTGAGATCGAAACCCCGATGGAAAAGATGGTCGGCAAGGTCATCGATGGCAAGAAGCTGGCCCTGGTCTCCATCCTGCGCGCCGGCAATGGCTTTCTCGACGGCATGCTCAACGTGGTGCCCGGCGCCCGTATCGGCCACATCGGCCTCTACCGTGACCCCGAAACGCTGCAACCCGTCGAGTACTACTTCAAGATGCCCGACAACATGGGCGAGCGCGATGTGATCGTTGTCGACCCGATGCTGGCCACCGGCAACTCGGCCGCCGCCGCCGTGCAGCAGCTCAAGGACAAGTGCCAGCCCAAGTCGATCAAGTTCATGTGCCTGCTCGCAGCCCCTGAAGGCATCAAGACCATGCAGGCCGCCCACCCCGATGTGGACATCTACACGGCCGCCGTGGACCGCCAGCTCAACGACCACGGCTACATCCTTCCGGGCCTGGGCGACGCGGGCGACCGCATCTTCGGCACCAAGTAAGCCCAGCCACACCGCCTGCCCACCGCGCGCTGGGCATGCGAGGTCCGACGACGCCGCAGCTTGCCCATGGCAGGGCGTAGGACAAATCGCACACCCAACACGCAGCAGCTTTGGTTAAATGGGCTTCGGGGCATCATTGCCGGGAGACCACACCATGAGCTACCATCTGCTGGTTTTTGCGCCCACTGCCGCGCCCAAGGAGGCGTCGGCCTTTGGTCTCTGGTTCCAGGCGCAGACCGAATGGCCTGAGCACCATGACTATGAGGACCCGGCCGTCGCCACCTTGTCGCTCAAAGCCTGGTGCCTGGATATGATGCAGCGCTTTCCCCCCCGGTCAGGCCCTTACCGGGAAGAACTCCCACCCGAAGACAAAAGTCTGCTCGCCGACTACAGCATTGGCCGCAATATAGTTTTTGTGGCCGTGCAGCCGTCGCAGGCCAAGGCCGCACTGCAATTGGCGCGTGCGCTGGCAGCGCAGCACTGCGTGGGCCTGTACGAGGCCAGCGCATCGCCAGCCGCCGTGCGCCTGCCCGATGGCAACAATGGCTTGCAGGCGGCGTTTGACTGCAAGCCGGACATGGGCTGAGCAGGCCTCCAGAGTCAGCGCGCCGACTCGCTATCGCGGGCCTTGAGCACCATGCTATTGCCCGAGATGCTCACATCAAAGTAGCGCAGGAAGTTCTGCCCCAGCAGCGCATCGCGTGCGCTCTCACCGGTGTAACCGGTGCCCACGCGCAAGTCGTTGACGGCCAGCGGCCCCACTTCGATACGCTCGGCCCGGCTCATCATGCCCTGGCGCACGCCATTGGCCGTCTGAAAGCTGATCGGCACGCCTTCGCCCAAGTTCGCACGCTCGGCCACCGTATCGGTGATGCTGATCAGGCTGGCGCCAGTATCGACCATGAACTGCACCGGCACGCCGTTGACCGAGCCTGCGACGCGAAAGTGCCCGTCGCGGTCGCGGGGAATCTCCAGCACGCCATGGGCCATGACCTTGCCTTCGCTGGGCTTGCGGTAGACCTCGGTCACCAGGTAGATCGCCAACATCACGCCAATCCAGATGGCCAGCAGCAGCCAGGTCGTGCGCCGGCTGGCATCGGGTGGCGTGCGCACAGACCCTGGGCCGCCAGCGGGCTGCGGGCTGCCCGGCCATGGCGATGGATGCGCCGCGCCTGCGGGCTGTGCTGAAGAGGAGGAATTGGGGCGTCGGGTGCGTAAACGGCTCATGGATCAGGATTTTTTGCCTACGCAAGCAAACTGTGCGACGGCCGGTGACAAAGCATAAATCATACTGGCATGGCCCGGGCCACGCCGCTGCACTGTGCGCGCGGGCTTGTCGCGCTTCATTGGCGCCCGGCCGCAGCCGCCTGGCGGACAAGGTGAGCAGCAGGGACCGGGCTGGACTGGGGTAGGATTGCCGCCAGTTATCACCCTGCCCTGTTATTCATGACCATCGACCGTCGCCATTTGCTGCAATCCCTGGCGGGCTTTGCCGCCGCCGCTGCCCTGCCTGCGGGCTGGACCAACGCCCATGCAGCCCAGGCCCATTGGCCCAGCAAACCCCTGCGCTTTATCGTTGGCTACCCGGCGGGCTCCTCGCCCGACATGCAGGCACGCATGATCGCCCAGCCGCTGGCGCAGATCCTGGGCCAGCCCGTGGTGGTCGACAACCGGCCCGGTGCCAGCGGCAATATCGGCGCTGACCAGGTGGCCCGCGCGAGCGATGACCACAGCTTTGGCATTGTGGGCAATGGCCCGCTGACCTCGTCGCAGGCGCTGTACGCCAAGCTGCCCTACGACCCGGTCAAGGACTTTGCGCCGCTCGCCCTTGTGGGCGTATCGCCGCTGGCCTGGGTGGTGCCCGCCAGCGCGGGTGCGCAGACCGACAAGGCGCTCGCCAGCCTGCGCCAAAAAGGCAATGCCGCCAGCTATGGCTCCACCGGCCTGGGCTCGGGCGGCCATCTGGGTATGGAGCTGCTCAAAGATGCGCTGCATTTCGAGGCCGTGCACATCCCCTTCACCGGTGCGCCCGGTGTTGTTGGCGCGCTGATGGGCGGCCAGCTCGACTGCGCGCTGCTGCCCATATCTTCGGTGCTGCCGCTGGTGCAAAGCGGCAAGCTGGCGGCGCTGGCCGTCACCTCGGCCCAGCGCACGCAGCTGATGCCGCAGACGCCGTCGATGCGCGAAATCGGCGCCCAGGATGTGAATATCGAAGTCTGGAATGCGCTGATGGCCCCCGCCAGCATGCCGGCCGCCATCCGCAGCCAGTTGAGCGAGGCCTTGCTCAAGGTGCTCAACACCGCCGATATCCGCGATCAGCTGCTGCGCCAGGCCTGGACCTTGGAGGACGTGTCGCCCGCTGCGCTGCAAACGCGCATCAGCAGCGACCGCAAGATGTACAACGCCTTGATTGCGAAAAAGAAACTGCAGCTGGAGTGATACCCGCGCTGCTGCAACACCAAGGGCCCTCGCAGGGCCCTTTTTTTGTGCGCTAAGCCGACTTAGCGGCGCACCTGCAACGCACCCGGGTTGACGATATTCGACGGCCGGCCCCTGATGAAGTTGACCACGTTGTCGAAAGCCACGCCAAAGTATTGCTCGTAGCTGTCCTGCTCGACATAGCCAATATGGGGCGTGCAGATGCAGTTCTCCAGCCGCAGCAAGGCATGGCCCTGCAGGATAGGTTCGCTCTCGAACACATCGACGGCCGCAATGCCGGGGCGTCCCCGGTTGAGCGCGGCAATCAGCGCATCGGGCTGCACCAGTTCGGCCCGCGAGGTGTTGACGAAGGTGGCCGAGGGCTTCATCTGCGCCAGGTCCTCAAAGCTGATGCAGCCCTTGGTCTGCTCGCTCAGGCGCAGATGCACCGACAGCACATCGCTGTTGGCAAAAAAGAACTGCTTGCTCGGCGCCACCTTGTGGCCGTCGGACAGCGCCTTGGCGCGCGAGCCATCGCTGCCCCAGACCAGCACCTCCATGCCAAAGGCCTTGCCATAAC
The DNA here is from genome assembly GCF_049601575.1 of Comamonas sp. 23. Lineage (NCBI taxonomy): Bacteria > Pseudomonadati > Pseudomonadota > Betaproteobacteria > Burkholderiales > Comamonadaceae > Comamonas > Comamonas sp. 23. Next base: position 2,851,202 of record NZ_CP187127.1, read on the forward strand.
TTGCAATCAGCTGGCCAATGCGGCCATAACCCCAGATGCCCAGCGTGCGCCCACGCAGCACTGTGCCCAGGCCAAAATTGGGCGGCATATTGGCCGCCTTGAATCCCGACTGCTGCCAGGCGCCATGCTTCAAGTTGGCAATGTACTGCGGCAGGCGGCGTGCTGCGGCCATGATCAGCGCCCAGGTGAGCTCGGCAGGCGCAACGGGAGAACCCACGCCTTCGGCCACCGCCACGCCGCGCTCGGTGCAGGCCGTCAAATCCACATGGGAGCCGATGCGCCCGGTCTGGGCAATCAGTTTGAGACGGGGGAGCTTGTCGAGCAGCAGGCGGTTGATATGCGTACGCTCGCGGATCAGCACGATGATGTCGGCATCCTTGAGGCGCACCGACAACTGTCCTAAACCCTTGACGGTATTGGTATAGACCTTGGCCGAATAGGCGTCGAGAACGGATGCACACTGCAGTTTGCGCACTGCATCCTGATAATCGTCCAAGATCACTATATTCATAGGAAGACCATTCTCGTCGAACGCCAACCAGGCTGCTTTGCCCCACGCAAGCCACCTGTACACGGCAGCGCGCTGGCAACATTCACCGAAAAACCGGTTTCTGAGCACCGCTGAGTACCGCATCAGCTATGAACATCATAGCATTGAATAATCTCGGCCTTTTGCCATGCCCACCAGCTGGCGACATGCCTGCAACAACAGGCGGCTGCGCCACCCGTCCGTGCTGCCGCGTGCTATGCAAATCTTTGCACAAGCCGGTGCAGGGGCGCTGTCATCGCCCTGGCCGCCTGCTGCGTTGTGCACAGTGCGTCCAGCGCCCGCCAGACTGTTGCTTTCAACGCAAATTTAGAAGCTCGGGCGCGGCAACGCTAGCGCTGGCTCACGCCGAGCGCTATAACAATTGCTTGTTACTTTGCTTTGTTGGTTGATAGCACTATGACGAATTTGGTCGCTCCATCCCGCAGTCGTTGCCCACAACAGATGTTGGCGCAAACCATGCAGGAATGGGGAGGAACAGACGACCTCTGGGTATTTGCCTACGGCTCGCTGATCTGGCGCCCGGAGTTCGAATTTTTGGAATGCCGCCACGCGCGGGTTTTTGGCTGGCACCGCGCGCTCAAGATGTGGAGCCACATCAACCGGGGCACGCCCGAATGTCCGGGTCTGGTGTTCGGCATGTTTTCGGGTGGCAGCTGCCGGGGCATGGCGTTTCGCATCGCCCGCCAGCATGTGCCCGAGATGATGCCCCGCCTGTGGCAGCGCGAAATGGCCACCGATTCCTACGATCCCAAGTGGCTCGATTGCCAGACCGAAGACGGCCCCGTCAAGGCACTGGCCTTTACTCTGTCCAAATCCAGCCCGCGCTGCACGGGCACCTTGAGCGAAGAAGACTACCGCCGCATCTTCGCCCAGTCCTGCGGCATTTATGGCACTACCTTGGACTACGCCGAGTCCACCTACACGGCCCTCAAGAGCCGGGGCATCCAGGACCGCGCCTTGGAGCGCCTGCTGCGCCTGTCCGCCTCACGTGCCCATGCGGGCCAGCAAGCGCGCAGCCTGCTGGGCCAACCAAGCCTCAGCACAGCCAGCTCTGCCACTTAAACCCCATTGCAACTGCTGAACCAGCGCGCCTGGTGCGCTGGCCTAAAGGCTGATCTCCCTACAACTGCGCCAGAAAAACAAACACCCCGCCTTTCTGGGGCCAGATGGCCACTGAAGCGAGGTGCATGTTGAGAGCGGATGGACTGTCTTTGGTCCATCCCGGGCGGGAATGTGCAGCTTCCGCGCCCTATTCGCAAGTAACGGCTCCATGGAGGAGCCGTCTACTGGGGTGGGTTGCCGGATTCAGTATCGGCAAGCAGGAAAAAAGAGCTACTGGCGCCAGTGCTTAGCGCTTGCGATCACGTTCGTCTTCTGGCCAGATGCTGAAAACATTTGCGGTGGTCATGTGAACAATCTCCTAAAGATGGGTGTTCAACGCCGGGGCTGACGAGGCGGTTGACAGCAGGCCTTAGAAATTTAAATGTTTACACATTGTTTACCTAGGTTGATTTAACCCATGAAAAACAACGATGAGAAATGTATCAAAAACTTGATTTCGGCTACATTTTCGGCATATTATTGATATATATCAATGGCTTAAATCGTAAACGTAGAGAGTAACTTAAATTAACAGCAACACCATTTGATGTTCAGTAAATATTGCATTCCGTCGTAATCTTGACAACTTTCAGGTCATTTCGATTTTAAATCGTCAATTATTTAGCCATTTAGACGTAAGTATGGACGAAAAATCAACTGCGCAGCCACCTTGACTGCTGCTTACAGAACCCGCCAAGCGCAGGTGTTCAACGCACAATGACCTGCTTTTGCGGGTTCCAACCATGGTTGAGCGGGCCATGGCCCTGGCCGGTATGCACATCGGCACCCGATTCAATGGCGCCCAGAATGTACTGCCGCGCCAGGCTGACGGCGGCCGGCAGTGGCTGCCCCAAGGCCAGCTGGCAGGCAATGGCCGATGACAGGGTGCAGCCGGTGCCATGGCCGTTGTGCGTGTGGATACGGGTGGAAGCCAGGCGCAGGCGCGCGCCGTCGGCAGTGGCCAGCAAGTCCACCACCTCGTCGCCCGGCAAATGGCCGCCCTTGATCAGCACGGCCTGGGCGCCCAGGGCCAGCAAGTCCTGCGCCGCCTGCTCGAGCTGGTCGGCATGCACCAAGCTGCGGCCCAGCAGCAAACCCGCTTCGTCCAGGTTAGGGGTGATGAGTGCAGCGCGGGGAAACAGCTCGCGCACCAGCTCAGCCACTGTGGCCTCGGCAATCAGGCGGTCGCCGCTGGTGGCGACCATCACCGGGTCCAGCACCACATGGGGCAAGGCATAGCGGTCAATCGCCGCAGCCACCACGGCGACAATCTCGGGCGCGTGGAGCATGCCGATCTTGACGGCATCGCAGCCAATGTCCTCCAGCACGGCATCGAGCTGCTCTTGCAGAAAGACTGGTGGCACGCCATGGATGGAGCGCACGCCTTGCGTGTTTTGCGCCGTCAGCGCCGTAATCGCGGTCATGCCAAAGCAGCCCAGCGCCGACATGGTCTTGAGATCAGCCTGGATACCGGCCCCCCCGCCGCTGTCGGAGCCTGCAATCGACAGCACCCGGGCATAACGGGGCAAAGAGACAGGAGAAGATGGGGTCAGTGAGGCCATGGCTGCAGTCCAAAAACAATGCCGGGCAACACTGGCCCGGCCTGGGCAAAATTATCCACGATTGTGACGACGGCTTGACACTGCACGGTGGTTGCAGCGCAGCGCTGTGCTTTAATGCAGCTTGAGACGAAACAGGGGTGTCCCTGCAGCGCTTTGGCTGCAGCGCGACTGAGATCAGACCCTGGAGCGCGCCGCCACGGTAGCGCTCCGCAACCCGATCCAGGTCATGCTGGCGTGGGGAGTTTTCGGCAGCTGCGCGCACTGTTTTGTCTATTGCCAAGCACAAAACATGTCCTCTCCGCCCTTCATTTCTCCCCAATCCCGTATCACCATTTTGGGCGCTGGCCTGCTGGGCCGGCTGATGGCGCTGGAGCTGTCGGGGCGCGGCTTTTCCATCGATCTGTACGACCGGGGCGGGCCAGACGCTGAGCATGCTGCAGCGCGCGTGGCCGCCGCCATGCTGGCGCCCCTGGCCGAATCGGCCGTGACCGAGCACGGCGTGGTGCGCATGGGCCAGTACGGGCTGCAGCGCTGGCCCGCGTTGCTTGCGCAGCTGGAGGCGCCAGTGTTTTTGCAGCAGGCGGGCACCCTGGTGGTCTGGCACCGGCAAGACGCACCCGAAGCCCAGCGCTTTCATGGCATCTTGCAGCGCACGCAGGCTGCCATTCCGGAGCTGCCGCCTTTGCAAATGCTGGACCGTGCGCAGATCGCCGAGCTGGAGCCAGCGCTGGCGGGCCATTTTCAGGCGGCCTACTACCTGCCAGGTGAAGGGCAGTTGGACAATCGCCAACTGCTGGCCGCACTGGTGCCGGCGCTGCAGGCCCGGGGCGTGCGCCTGCACTGGCACCAGGCGCGCGAGCTGGATGACTTCTCGCCCGGTGCGCAGGGCCAGCCCGATCTGCTGATCGACACCCGCGGCCTGGGCGCCAAACCCCAGTGGAGCCAGCTGCGCGGCGTGCGCGGCGAGGTGCTGCGTGTGCATGCCCCAGAGGTGCAGCTGCGCCGCCCCACGCGCCTGATGCACCCGCGCTACCCGATCTACATCGCGCCCAAGCAGGACCGCCATTTTGTCATCGGCGCCACCGAGATCGAGTCCGATGACATGTCGCCGGCCAGCGTGCGCTCGGCGATGGAGCTACTGAGCGCCGCCTACACCGTGCACAGCGGCTTTGCCGAGGCACGCATCCTGGAGATCAACACCCAGTGCCGCCCGACTTTGCCCGATAATCTGCCAGCCATCCGCCAGGTGCGGCCAAGGGTGCTGGAGGTCAATGGCCTCTACCGCCACGGCTTCATGATCTCGCCAGCGGTGCTGGACTGCGCGGTCGAGCTACTGCTGACCGGCCAATCACCCCTGGCAACGCGCTTCGATCTGGATGTGCGCCTGCTCGCGGGCGCCTGATGGCCCGCAGCCCCCTGATGAGCCTAGACAAATGACGATACAGATTCTCTTGAACAACCAGGCCACCGCCTTGCCCGAAGGCGCCACCATCGCCGTGGCCCTGGCGCAGCTGCAGCCGCGCCCGCCGTTTGCCGTGGCCGTCAACACCGAATTTGTGCCCAAGGGCCAGTACGACAGCCGCCAGCTGCAAGCCGGTGACAAGCTCGAAGTCATCTCGCCCGTCACTGGCGGCTAAGCGCCGGCGCCATCTGCCCGGGCCACCCCCACCCGGCCCCTGACCCGTATTTACCCAAGGCCTTTGCCATGAACGCCACTCCCTCCTCCGACGACGCCCTGGTGCTGTATGGCCAGCGTTTTCAAAGCCGCTTGCTGCTGGGCACCTCGCGCTACCCATCGCCCGCCGTGCTGGAAGCGGCCGTCGCCCGCGCCCAGCCTGCCATGGTCACCGCATCGCTGCGCCGCCAGGGCAGCAACGCTGCCGAGACCGGCAGCGATTTTTGGGCATTGCTCAAACGCCTGAATGTGCCGGTCCTGCCCAACACCGCCGGGTGCATGCGCCTGCAAGAGGCCATCACCACCGCGCAAATGGCGCGCGAGGTGTTCGAGACGCCCTGGATCAAGCTGGAGCTGATTGGCGACGACTACACCTTGCAGCCCGATACCTTGAACCTGGTGGAGGCCGCCTCCATCCTGATCAAGGACGGTTTTCAGGTGCTGCCCTACTGCACCGAGGACCTGGTGCTCTGCCAGCGCCTGGTCGATGTGGGCTGCCAGGCCGTCATGCCCTGGGCTGCCCCCATTGGCACGGGCCGTGGCCCCGTCAACCCGTATGCGATGCAGACCTTGCGCGAGCGCCTGGATGTGCCGCTGATCTGCGACGCGGGCCTGGGCCTGCCCAGCCATGCCTGCCAGGTGATGGAATGGGGCTTTGACGGCGTGCTGCTGAACACCGCCGTTGCGCTGTCGCAAGACCCGGTCGCCATGGCCGGCGCCTTTGCCGATGCCACCACCGCTGGCCACGCCGCCTTCCGCGCCGGCGCGATGCAGGCGCAGGACATGGCCCAACCCAGCACCCCGGTGCTGGGCACGCCGTTCTGGCACCAAAGCAACTAAAAGGCCATGCCCATGCACGCCGCCTCCACCCCAGCCCAGATCGCACAGGCCATCACGGCCGCCCACCAGGCCGCCTTTGCCAGCTTTCCGCCGCAACCCACGCCCGCACTGCCCGCAGACCGCCAGCACGATGCCGTCTATGCCGGCGCCTTGGCCGCTTGCAGCGCACTGGGCTTTATCGCCATCGATGCCGAATGTCTGGCCAGCGCCTGGAGCGCGCAGACCGCCCGCACCGGCCAGTTCGATCCCCAGGCCTGGCCCACGCAAGCCGCCGATTTTGGCCTGCTGACCAGCGGCGGGCCTGAGGCCTTTGCGCCCTGCCCCCAGTGGCTGGGCCTCTATGCCGTGCTGCCAACGGCCGAATGGGTGGGCCGCATGGCCCGCGCGGGCGTGCCTACGGTGCAGTTGCGCTTCAAATCCGACGACGCCCAGGCCATTGCTGCAGAGATCGCCGCAGCCGTGGCCGCCGTTGAGGGAACCGGCTCCCTGCTCTTTATCAACGACCACTGGCGCCAGGCGATTGCGGCGGGCAGCTATGGCGTGCACCTGGGCCAGGAAGACCTCGATGCGCTCAGCCCCGAAGAGTTAGCCGAGCTGCGCGCCAGCGGCGTGCGCCTGGGCGTCAGCACCCATGGCTATGCCGAGATGGTGCGTGCCAGCCAGGCCCAGCCCAGCTATATCGCGATGGGGGCGGTCTTTCCGACCACCTTGAAGAAAATGGCCACCGTCCCGCAAGGCTTGGCACGCTTGGAGCGCTATGCCGCATTGACGCGCAGCTATCCCCAGGTGGCTATTGGTGGCATCTCGGCAGCAGAGTTTGCGCAGGTGCGCAAGAGCGGTGTCGGATCGATCGCCGTGGTGCGCGCCATCGTCAACGCAGGCAACCCCGAGGCCGCTGCCGCCGAGTTGATGGCGCTGATGGGCTAAGCGCGGCCCGCGCTACACCACATAAAGCAGCACGGCATCACGCCGCTGGGCAGCTGCCTGCCAAAAGCCGCGCAACGCGGCCTGCCGGCGCACCCACAGGCGCAGAGCTTCCAGATCGGGCACGCTGCCATCCTGCGCCTTTTGCCAGGCATGCATACGCTGCACCAGTTGGGCTGCGCTGATGGCGGCCAGCCGTTGCGCACTGTCCGTCACCAGGTCGGCCGGCCAGGCCCAGCACTGCTGGGCCAAGGTGCCCTCCACCGCCACACCGGGCTCGATCTCGGGCAGGCGCTGCATGTCCTGCTGCCACAGGCTGCCCTGGTCCAGCATGGCGAGCGGCCCGCCTTGCGCAGCACTGCGCTGCAGGTAGTCATCCATCGCCGATGGCTCGACCAGCAAGCCCCGCAGGCCATGGCGCGGCAGCGCATAAAAAAGTCCTTGCACGCTCATGCCGCCTCCCTTATCGCTGTTTTGAGCTGTTGCAGATGCGCGCTGTTGTCCGGGTCACAGATCTGCACCAGCAGCAGCGCTTTTTTCAGGTAGCTACGGCGGGCATCGGTCTGCCCGTGCGCCGCCAGAAAATCCGCAAACACCTCATAGGCACGCGCTGCTGCCAGCGAGTAACCCCGGCAACTGCGCTGCTGTATGCGCAAGGCCTGCTGCACAAGGGGCTTGACCCGCGCGGGCTGGAGGCGGCTGGCAAACGCTGCGTAGCCGGCCAGCATGACAGACACCGCCTCCGGATCGGGCATGCGCTGGCCTTGCTGGTCCAGCCGGTCAAAGCTGTCCACGTACAGCGCCAGCCGCTGCCAGCATTGCAGCGCCTGCGCCGTCTCGCCCAGCGCTGCATGGCTGGCGGCCATGCGCTGCAACAGCGCGCACAGTGCCAAGGCCTGGGCTGCGGGGTTGACCCCGCTGCGCACATCGACCAGCGCCAGCGCTTGCGCATAGTGCTGCGTAGCACGCTGGTGCTCCCCCTCCGCCTGGTACCCATCTCCCAGGCGTTCCAGCGCCTGGCGCCGCAGCGTGGCGGGCACAGCAGCCCCCTCGCGCACGGCCAGCGCCAGCAAGGCCTGGCCATGCCCACGTTGGCGCGCCGTATCGCCCAGATGCTGGGCTAGCTCCATCGCATGCAGATGGTGCTGCGCCAGATCGGGCAGATCCCCGTTCTGGGCGGTCTGCAAGCCAATGGTCTGCTCACACAGTGCCAATGCCTGCGCCCAGTCCTGCGCTTGCATCAGCAGCGGGTACTGCCCTGGCTGCAGTGCAGGGGTGGCAGTGGTGCCCGGCGCCATCTTGGGCGCGCGCAGGCGCTGCAAACAGGATTGCGCCTGCTGCACCGGTTGCGCCAGCTCGGCAAAAGCCGCGCCCAGATGCACCCCCATCTGCAGTTTTTTGCGCGCGGCATCGAGGTGTTCGGTTTGGTAGAAGGTCATCCCCTGCAGCAGATAGGCCATCGCCAAATGGGGATCGTTTTGCGGTTTACGGCTACGCTGCGCCAGGTACCTGACCAAGGTGTCCGCCTCGGCATGCGCGGTCTGGATATCCCGGTGTGCCAGCGCATCGCTAATATGCTTTTGCGCCATCTGGATGGCCAGCGACTTTTTGTCGGCCTGTAGATCGGCTGCAGGATCGGACTTGGGGTGCGGCAAGGGTGCTGCAGCCACCAGGGACTGGGCCACAGAGGCAAGCGCCGGGGCTGCTGCAGCCTGCACGCTCGCCGCTGGCTGCGATGCCTGCGCATCGAGCTGCGACTGGGCAAAGGCGGACAGGCGCGAATCCATGTCTTCCTCGACCCGAAAGTAGTCGAACAACCAAAAACCATCCCGCAGCAGCCAAAAGACCACCGGCCCGAGCAGGTAAGGCGCGTAGCGTGCAAGGGGACCTCCCCATAGCCACAGCGCCGCGCACAGCACGCTGATGCCCAGCTGCGCCACGGCGCTTGCATAACGCCCCAGATAAAAGCGGTGGGCGCCCAGCCACCCCACCGCCAACAACAGGCCCAGAGCCCATCGCGGATTTTTTTCCCCCATCCCTCATCCCTTGTGCTTTGTTTGGTCTGCACTTTGCCGCCCAGGCATGCACCGTATTGGCGCTGCCCAAGGCGGCATATATCGCGGGAAGTATAGCAACCGCTACCGGCTCCGCCAGGGCTGCCAGCGGGCGCGGAGCTTCAGTTGGCAGGCGCTGCCGCTTTGGCACCAGAGGGATTTAGCAAGAAAATCAGGCCTGCGCGAGGGCGCCATAGGGGCATGCCGCCGCTCTGCTGCCGCGCAATACCGATCGGCAGCGACCAGCAACGACCAGCTGCCGCCGGCATTGCCGTATCAAACATTTACCAAAACGGGCGCGTCGGTTTGGCGTTCGGGCTTGGTGAGTGCCGCTTGCATGACCTCGTGCGGTGGCAGATGCTTCATGCGGTGGTCGCTCCAGACCTGGCGCCAGCGGCGCGCACCGGGCATGCCCTGGCGCAGGCCCAGCATATGGCGGGCAATGGCGTACCAGTGCGTGCCGTGCTCGGCAGCCTCGCGCTCCATGTAGCGCACCATCGCCTCTTCGACCGATTCACGGCTGATGTCGTTGTTGGGCTCGGCGCCATAGAACAGCGCATCCCAACGGGCCAGCCACCAGGGGTTGTGGTAGGCCTCGCGCCCCACCATTACGCCATCGACCTGGTCCAGCTGTTCCAGCACCGTGGCGTCATCGGCAATGCCGCCATTGATCGCGATGGTCAGCTGCGGAAAGTCCTTTTTCAGCTGCGCCACCACCTCATAGCGCAGCGGCGGAATCTCGCGGTTCTCCTTGGGCGACAAGCCCTTGAGCCAGGCATTGCGGGCATGCACGACAAATACCTCGCAACCGGCCTCGGCCACCGTACCGATGAAGTCACGCACAAAGGCATAGCTCTCATTTTTGTCAATGCCAATGCGGTGTTTGACCGTTACGGGAATGTCCACCCCATCGCGCATGGCCTTGACGCCATCGGCCACCAATTCCTTCTCGTTCATCAGGCAGGCACCAAAGGCGCCGCGCTGCACACGCTCGCTGGGGCAGCCGCAGTTGAGGTTGACCTCGTCATAGCCCCAGTCCTGCGCCAGCTTGGCGCATTGGGCCAAGTCTGCGGGCTCACTGCCGCCCAACTGCAAGGCGACCGGGTGTTCCTCTGCAGAAAAGCGCAAATGCCGCGCCACATCCCCATGGATCAGCGCACCGGTCGTCACCATCTCGGTGTAGAGCAAGGTCTGGCGCGTGAGCAGACGGTGAAAATAGCGGCAATGGCGGTCGGTCCAGTCCATCATCGGCGCAACGGACATGCGTCCTGGCCAATGAAGAGGCGTTTTCCCTATGGAAACCAACGATTTTTCAACTGTCTGATTCGATGCCATTTGATCTAATTTCATGCCATTTTTAGCACTTTGGTGCTACATTCAGTGCAACAATTTTTCAATGTTGCACCGAGACTAAGGGAACCATAATCCGCCGTGAGCGCAAAGACGGAAGCGTGGGCTACACCGCCCAAGTCCGCGTCAAAAAGGGGGCAAGGTCGTTCACGCTGAAACCCAGACCTTTGACCGCGAAGCAGCCGCCAAAACCTGGATCAAGAAGCGCGAGACAGAGCTTGCGGAACCTGGCGCCCTTGATAAACCTGAAGACCCAATCCTATCTGTCGTCATCCAGAAGTACCTGGGGGATAAGCTCAAGCCACACGGGAAGACCAAGGATCAGGTTCTGCGCACAATTGCCAACTCTTGGCTTGGTGAGACACATTGCTCTCAGATCGACAGTGCGACGGTCATCAAGTACCTAGAAGGCCTTACCAGTCAGCCCCAAACCCGAGGCAACTACCTTTCCCACCTTTCCGCGATTTTCACTGTGGCCCGTCCTGCTTCGGGCTACCCCCTAGACAAGCAAGCTTGTGAAGACGCACGCGTGGTGGCTGAAAAGCTTGGGCTCATTTCCAGGTCAAAGCAGCGCACACGCCGCCCAACTCTTGAGGAGTTGAACAAGCTCATGACCTACTACTCGGTCTATGAGCGAAAGCGGGAGGATTCTATCCCGATGACCTACATCATACTGTTCAGCCTATTCTCCACGCGCCGACAGGAGGAAACCTGCCGCATCTTGGGCGAGGATGTGGATGCGGAAAACTCTGAGGTCATCGTTCGCGACATGAAAAACCCGGGTGAAAAGATAGGCAACGATGTCACCACCCTCCTCCCGCCAGAAGCTCTCAAGCTCATTCAGAATCGCAAGGTGGCAAAGGGTCGCATCTGGCCCTACAACGCTGAGTCTGTCAGCACGAGCTTTACTCGAGCATGCAAGCTACTCGGAATTGAAGATCTACATTTCCATGACCTTCGACATGAAGGGATCAGCCGGTTGTTTGAGATGGGCTGGAACATTCCTCATGTTGCGCAAGTTTCAGGGCATCGCTCTTGGCAGAGCTCGCAGCGCTACACCCAGTTCAAGAAGGTCGGAGACAGATACGAAAATTGGGAATGGAAGACCAAGCTTCTGGCTGGGTAGAGTTTTAGCCTGGTCGAACATGAGGGTGCGGCCCTCGCTTGACCTCCTTGTATCTCGCGGAGAGCCAGTGCGGCATCTCCCCCAAGATCTCATGCATCTCCCGGAGATTGGTGCCGCACATCCAAATTTGCGGCCAGCGCTGAAGCTCTCCCTCGTCAAACTCGAAACCTCGTAACAGGAGAGTCCCCGATTGGCGTTGCCGCCATACCTCGACACGCTCCAGCCCATGAATGATGAGCCGCATAGGCTCATTGCGATCTACCAGCCAAGTTTGGAAGCTGCCATCTGTCATTGCGGTACTGAGCAGCATTCCCATGGACTTAGCACGCCTGGCCAGTATTTCAGCCGGCAGGTAGACACCATTGAAGCACAGCCGAAGCACATAGGCATCACACCCAACCCGGCGCTTGCCCTCCAAATCTAGCTCAGTGCCAGGTGTCGCCATACCCAGGTATAGCCCTGGCAAATCTTGACCCGCAAATTTCCTGACTGCTTCCATTGCTCGCTCCATTTACTGTATAAATATACAGTCTTTTGGAGGTGTCTATGGATCAATCAAGATACTGGCGCTGGCACATCAAGAACGGCCAGGGGTGGCTGCAGACCACCGAGCACGAGCGATGGGATGGCATCAAGCCAGACTTCCCAGAGGCTATGCCGGTCTTGGGCACTATGATCTTGCACAGCACGCCACTGTCTTCTGATGCAGTGGCCCTTTATGAAAGCTTGGAGCCAGATGTCCCTTTCTGAACGCCGCGGTGTAGTCATTGGTCTTTGGCGGCCCTGGCGCCAGAACATGCGCGACCTTAGCGACGGCTGGTTCCCGTATTACGACTCGGGAAAGCAGATCCATCTGTTCTCGGGGTCTCCTCGTTTTCAGTGCAATAAGTGACGGTACGCAAAGCTAGCACTGGCGCGGGGGTGGTCTGGGTAGACCGTTGATTTCATTGACTTTCCTGTTCGCTTTGTAAACGGGTATGGTGGCCTCCCACTTTTGAGGTTCACGATGCAGGGTTGGCACACAACGTTTTTGGGGATGCGTGGGCTCCCCCGCGATATCAGCGACTTCGAGATGAAGGCATTTTTCACCTTCGATGGTGCCGAGCGCGACGCAATCAATGCACGCCGAGGTGATTCCCACAAGCTTGGTCTGGCGCTCCATATTGGTTTCCTGCGCATGAGTGGGCGTTTGCTCGGTGCCTTTCGGGTAATTCCAGTAGCCTTGTGGCGCCACCTTGGCAACGAGCTTGGCATTGCAGCACCAGAAGTCGCCTCGCTGAGAGCCATGTATGAACGCGGGCGCACGCTATTCGATCACCAACAAGTAGCCTGCACGGTCCTTGGATTCCAGTGGATGAGCGAGCACCAGCGCCGCTCACTGGTACGTGAACTGCGCGACGAAGTGGCGCGCTGCGCCGACCGCGATCAGCTACTCGTGCGGGCGCGTCAATGGCTGTACAAGAACAAGCTGGTGATCGTGCACGAGCGGGCAATTCGGACACTGATTGCGGCGGCACTTGCCCAGCTTGAAGTTGAAACAGGCACCGCCATCGCCGCCAGCGTTGATCCAGCAACACTTGATCGCTGGCGAGCCTCAGTTTCAGAGCTGCGCCCAGATGGACAAACCCAGCAGAGTTGGCTATGGGCTGCACCGGCGAAACACTCAACCCGCCAAATCAGCGAGGTACTGGAGCGCATCGACCTGCTTTACACGCTGGACGTTCATAAGCACCTGGCAGACATCCCCGATCTCATCTTGCGCCGCTACGCGCGCCGACTTGTCTCCAGGCCGCCCTCAGCCGGAGCCAAGATCAAAGAGCCAGCGCGCACCGTGGAGGTCGCATGCTTTCTTCGGTATTGCCTGTTCACCACCACAGACCAGTTGATCCTTATGGTGCAGCGCCGGATCGCCGATCTGTGGCGTCAGGCTGCCGCCGATGTCCCCGCTACCGTCAATTGGGCCGCAATGTACAAAACGCTGCTCGGCGAACTTGTTGCCTTGAGCGCGCAAGGTGCGGTGCCAGATGCTGAGTTGCGTGCCCGTCTTGAAGCCTTGATCACCGAAACCCAGAAACGCAAACCACCGAGCAGGGCCTCCCTGGTCCGCGAGGGATTGATTGATGGAATTCGCCCCGTGCGGTCGTTGCTCGTCGCCATTGCAAAGCTGCCCTGGCAGGCCACCGGCGAGCATCCTGCCATCGAGTACCTTGCCAAGCTGCAAGCTTTATATCTCAAAGGATCCAGAAAGCTGCCAGTTGAAGTGGTGGCACCAAGTCTGGGAATGATCTGGCAGGTTTCGATCTCCAGCCCAGACCGGGAACGGGCGTTTCAGGCGTTGGAGGTGGCCACCCTGTTTGCCCTGCGCCGCGCGGTGCGCAATGGCTCGGTCTGGATTGAGCACAGCCTGAGCTTTCGGGGTCGTGCGCGCTTGTTCTTCACGGACGAGCGTTGGCAGGCAGAGTCCAAGAAACACTATGCCCGTCTATCGTTACCCAGCAAGGCTGCCACTTTCTTGAAGCCTTTGCTGGCCAGAGTAACTGCCGGTGTCGATGCGGTGGCCGCTGCAGCCCGCAGTGGCGTACTGCGCGTGGATGATGAACTCCATTTGTCGCCATTGCCCGCAGAGGACGAAGACCCAGAAGTGACCAAGCTGCGCGCGGCTTTGGATCACCGCATCGGTGAGGTTCAATTGCCGGAAGTGATTCTGGCCGTTGACGCCCAGGTGCGCTTTAGCTGGATCATGCTCGGACGTGAGCCGCGCTCTACCGACGAGCTGCTGATGGTCTATGCCGGCATCATGGCCCACGGCACCAGTCTGACTGCGGTCGAATGCGCGCGCATGATTCCGCAATTGTCTGCCACCAGCATTCGCCAGGCCATGCGCTGGGCGCGGGACGAACGGCGTCTGAGCCAGGCCTGCCAGGCTGTGCTGGAATTCATGCAGCGACACCCGATTGCCGCCACCTGGGGGCGGTCCGATTTGGCATCTTCTGACATGATGAGCATGGAGACCACCAAACGGGTGTGGCAAGCCCGGCTTGATCCTCGGCGCAACACACCTTCCATTGGAATCTACTCCCATGTAAAAGACCGGTGGGGCATCTTCCATGCGCAGCCCTTTGTGCTCAATGAGCGCCAGGCGGGCGTGGCCATTGAAGGTGTCATCCGCCAAGAAAAGCTGGAGACCAGCCAGCTTGCTGTGGATACCCATGGCTACACCGACTTTGCCATGTCACATGCCCGTTTGCTTGGTTTTGATCTTTGCCCGCGGTTGAAGGAACTCAAACAGCGCCACCTCTTTGTGCCACGCGGCACCAAAGTGCCCGCAGAAATCGCTGCGGTGTGCGAAGCCAATGTCGACGTCGCTTTGATCGAAAAGCATTGGGATAGTCTGGTGCACCTGGCAGCCTCGGTCATGAGCGGACATGCCAGTGCGGTGGCAGCTCTTGCGCGGTTCGGTTCTGCCGCCCAGGGCGATCCAATCTATGAGGCTGGCGTGCAATTGGGGCGGTTGCTGCGTACGGCGTTTTTGGCTGACTACTTTGTCAAGGACGCTTTCAGGAACGAGTTGCGCCGGGTGCTCAATCGGGGCGAGGCTGTTAACGCCCTCAAGCGCGCCATTTATACCGGCCGGATCAGCCCGGCGCAGGCCAAACGTGTCGATGAAATGCAGGCTGTGGCCGATGCGTTGAGCCTGATGGCCAACATCGTGATGGCGTGGAATACCTCACAGATGCAGGCGGTCCTGGATCGCTGGTCGAACCGCCGCCAGGTCATTCCACCGGAACTGATCGGGAAGATTGCGCCCACCAGGCTGGAGAGCATCAACTTGCGGGGTGTGTTTCGCTTCCCGGTTGACCGCTATGCTGACCAAATCCTGCCTTCGCGGCCAAATGCATCGATAACTGGCACCAATGGATGAAACCGACCACGGTTTGACGCCACGAATCGCAGATTTGAAAGTGAACAGGAAAGTCAATGAAATCAACGATCTACCAACACCACCTCCGCGCCAGTGCTAGCTTTTCGTACCGTCACTTATTGCACTGAAAACGAGGAGACCCCAACGTGGACATCCAGATGCGCACCAATGTGCCGCACATCTTCGCCATCGGCGACATCGTGGGCCAGCCCATGCTGGCGCACAAGGCGGTGCACGAGGCGCATGTGGCGGCGGAAGTGATCGCCGGCGAATTGCAGGGCAACAAGGAACTGGCCAGCGCCGCCTTCAACGCCCGCGTGATCCCCAGCGTGGCCTACACCGACCCCGAAGTGGCCTGGGTGGGCCTGACCGAAGACCAGGCCAAGCAGCAGGGCATCAAGGTCAAGAAGGGCCTGTTCCCCTGGGCGGCCTCGGGCCGCGCCATTGCCAACGGCCGCGACGAAGGCGTCACCAAGCTGCTGTTCGACGACAGCCCCGAAGCAGGATCAGGAGACGGCCATGCTGGCCGGGGCCACGGCAAGATCCTGGGCGGCGGCATGGTCGGCACGCATGCGGGCGACATGATCGGCGAGATCGCCCTGGCCATCGAGATGGGTGCGGACGCTGTCGACATCGGCAAGACCATCCACCCGCATCCGACGCTGGGCGAGAGCATCGGCATGGCGGCGGAAGTGGCGCATGGCAGCTGCACGGATGTGCCGCCTGCGCGCAAGTAAGTCCGCA
The DNA here is from genome assembly GCF_049601575.1 of Comamonas sp. 23. NCBI lineage: Bacteria > Pseudomonadati > Pseudomonadota > Betaproteobacteria > Burkholderiales > Comamonadaceae > Comamonas > Comamonas sp. 23. The sequence continues at coordinate 2,867,050 of NZ_CP187127.1, forward strand.
GCCAAGCTACCCTGACAAGGCCCGAACTGGCGACGGTTCGGGCCTTGTGCTTTGCGTACCCAAACAATCGCCGCAGAATACTGTGCATTTGTACAGTATTCATGTCAGCCACTTCCAAGCCCAAGCTCTACAACCCACGCCACCCCGAACGCACGCTGCTCTACCAAATGGTAGCCGAGCACTACGAGACCTGGCTAGAGTTGGCCAGCGCGGGTCAGTTCGACGGCCAGGGCGACCACCACACCCCCAAGCCCTTCGTGCGCAAAGCGTTTGCCAAGTATCTTGAGTGCGGCATCTTTGCCCATGGCTTTGCCCGCGCTCGCTGCGGCGACTGTGGGCACGACTACTTTGTAGCCTTCTCCTGCAAAGGCCGGGGAGTCTGCCCCTCGTGCACCACGCGGCGGATGGTGGAGACGGCGGCACACCTGAGCGACCACGTTTTCCCCCGCCTGCCGGTGCGCCAGTGGGTGCTCTCCGTGCCCAAGAGGTTGCGGTACTTCATGCAACGCGACGGAGCGGTGCTGAGCATGGTGCTGCGCATCTTTCTGCGGGTGATCGCACAAACTCTGCAGACCCACAGCCCCGGTGCGGCCCATATGGACAAGGCAGGCCTGCACATCGGTGCCATCGCCTTCATTCACCGATTCGGCTCCAGCCTCAATGAACACGTCCACTTCCACGTTTGTGTGGTGGACGGGGTGTTTGAGGAAGTGGAGGGCGAGGGCGATGCTGATGCGACCCCTCGAATCTCATCGCCGGGTGTCATCTTTCACGCGGCCACCGGCATCGATGCGGCTACCGTGGCCCCAGTGCAGACCACACTGCAAAAACGCATCCTGCGCGCCTTCGTTGCTCGGGGCCTGCTGGAGAACTGTGACGCCAAAGACATGCTGGGCTACAAACACAGCGGCTTCTCGGTGGACGCCGGTGTCTGCATCGAAGCCCACGACCGCGCTGCGCTGGAGCGGCTGCTGCGCTATTGCGCGCGTCCACCGTTTTCCATGGAGCGCCTACGCAAAGAGGGAAGCAAACTGGTGTACCGCTGTGCCAAACAGCGCAGCGAGCCCACCAGTGACAAGCGTGGTGCCAAGGCAGATGAGCTGCACCTCACACCGCTGGAACTGATCGACCGCATCGCCGCGCTGGTGCCACCGCCACGCACCCACCGGCACCGCTACTTTGGTGTGCTGGCACCAAACTCGCCGCTGAGAGCGGCGGTAACGGCGCTGGCTCAGCCTGCTGCGTCGCAACCAGCCACGGTGGAGACTGCACAACCTGGCGCGGGCGTACCTGGGGTGGCGGCGCCGGGCAACGCGGCCACACCCACACCCGAACCTGAAGCACGCCCGAAGCGAGCGGCGCATTACTTGTGGGCGGTGCTGATTGCCCGCATCTACGAGGCATTTCCGCTGCTGTGCCCCATGTGCGGTGGGCAGATGCGCATCATTGCCTTCATCACCCACAGCGCCGAAATCCGCCACATCCTGAACCACATCGGGGTGGAGTCTGCCCCCCCGCACATCACCCCGGCACGCGGGCCACCGCTGTGGGAGGGCTGCGACGCGCCGGTGGATGATGGTGCGCAAGGCGAGCCGGATTGGGATCTGGCAGCTCAACCCGACGAGGTAGACCAGCGCGTCAATTGGTGACCCAGTGAAGCGGCGGTATCCATCGCTGCGGGGAAGCAGCTGCGCGCGCGCCAGGCCCAAATGCATACTGCCTCCCAAGCTCTTGCCATTGAGCGGCAAGCGAGCGCTCAACCTTCCTTGGCCGAACGTGTTTCGAGGCCCAAAACTCGTGCCATACTTGGCCTCATGCGGTTGAATTTCCTATCCGTGATCAGCCTCACCTCCTATCTCTTTTACAGCGGCTTCTATTACCACTCCCGGCATCAGCTTTTTAGCAATCGCTCCTGCGGCAACAAGCCCCGTGGTCAAACGAGCACTGAAGTGCCCACCACCACGATAGTCTTCATTACCGCCATATTTTTGATGCGCCACCATATCTGCATGACCAGGACGCGGAAAGCTGCGTTGCTTTTCATAATCGCCGCTTCGGGTATTATTATTTTCAAAAAGAATCGTGATCGGTGCCCCGGTGGTTTTTCCATTGAACACGCCACTCTTAAAAAAGGGATAATCAGCTTCCTGCCGCGGCGTTGTCCCCTTCTGTTTTCCGCCTTTACGCCTTTCCAGGTCCGGTAAAAGATCTTCTTCGGACAATGACAGACCAGCAGGACAACCATCAATAACGATGCCTACTGATTCACCATGTGATTCGCCAAAAATATGCACCCTGAAGATGCGGCCGAAGCTATTCATGAGAAATTAAATTGATGGTTTAAAGATACAACACCGCCAAGTTGTTTAAGATCGCTGTAAAAATCCGGGTAGGATTTATTCACCGCTTCTGCATGTTCGATGGTTGTTTCACCCACAGCTTTTAAAGCAGCCACCGCGCAAGCCATCGCAATGCGATGATCGTGCCTTGAACTAACTTCAGCTCCTTTTACGCCTTTCCCTCCGATCACGCGCATCAGATCTCCCTCAAGGTGGATTTCAACACCCATTTTCCCGAACTCGTCCTGCAGCGTCAATCCTCTGTCACTTTCTTTATGCGCCAGCCTGCTTACGCCTTTGATCTTTGTTTCTCCTTTGCAATAAGACGCCAAAGCAACCAATGGCGGAAAAAGATCCGGGCAATCAGTAGCATCAAATTCAAATGCATTGAGATCAGCAGGATGAAGTTTGATCTCTTTTGCATCAATCGCAATACCTGCGTTCGCACTCATCAAAGCCTGAACGATCGCTTTATCAGCCTGCGTCGAAGCTATATCCAAACCTCTTACCGTGATCGGCCCGGCAATAGCCCCCGCTACCAGTAAAAAAGCACCACCGCTCCAGTCGCCTTCTACGGTGTATCGTTGCATTTTCGTTTCATCATATACATTCCCGGCTTTGAAATAAAACTCTTCATAGTTTCGATTCTCGGGAGTCTTCAAACCAAACCGCTTCATCACATCCAGTGTAAGATCGATATACGGACGGCTTTTGAGATTCGTTACTTTTATCGCAACATCGCTTGCATCTGCGGCCGCATATGCAAGCAACAAACCTGTAAGGAACTGAGAGCTTAAGGACCCATCAACCGTAACGTCTGCTGGTTTCAATGGCCCCTGTATAACGAGAGGCAATTTACCCTGGTTAGATTTAACTTTTACACCGAGATGCGGAAGAATTTCATCAAAGAAATCCATTGGTCTTGTAACAAGGCTTCCAGATCCTTTGATCGTCACCTCTTCTTTACTCAACGCAACAATCGGAGTAAACATCCGGATACTTAAACCAGATTCACCGCAGTCAATAAAAGGAGCGACAGGTTTTACGCCTTCACTTGTTATCTGCAAAGAACCATCAGGCTGATCTTCAAGCCTGGCACCAAGCCGGCTTACAATATCCCTGGCAGCTTTATCATCATTGCTATGACCGGGATTAATGATCTCACTTATTCCTTTTGCAACCAGTGCAGCAGCACAAGCTCGCTGCATCGAACTTTTTGAAGCGGGTGACTGGATAATTCCAGTCAGATCTCCGGGCTGTATTGTTACTTTCACTTTGGTAATGCTTGAATGATTTTTTCTAATTGAACCAGTGGAATACTCTTCACCACTCCCTTCCCTACTTTTTCCAGCAACACATAGTTCATTTCCTTTTTTTCACGCTTCTTGTCCATTTTCAACAGATTAAAAGCCTTTTCCCTATCGAATGCCATATAAGTCGGTAACCCATATTGTTCCAACACTTCTACCACGCGATTTGTTTGTTTGAATCCAGACAATTGCTCAGAAATATGACACGCGTATGTCATTCCTATAGCAACCGCATGGCCATGCATCAACGCATATTCATTTTCGATGGCATGCCCCAATGTATGACCAAAGTTCAACAAACGCCTTACCGACTTTTCGAACTCATCCTCCTGAACAACCTTCGCTTTTAACTGAGCATTACGCTGAAGAAGCACTGCAATCAGCTTTGGCTTTTTCTGATATACCGCAAGATTGTTCGCTTCCAGTTCACGGAACATGGCAGCATCCTTTATACAAGCATGTTTTATGATCTCGGCAAATCCGTTCACCCATTCCTTGTGCGGAAGACTCTTCAATAAACTAATATCATGCAGGATAAATGATGGCTGACGGATCACACCAACCATGTTCTTATACAGCCCCACGTCAATACCATTCTTACCGCCAACAGATGCATCCACCAGTGCCAGCAATGAAGTCGGAATAAATCCAAACTTTAATCCGCGCATATAAACCGCCGCAACATAACCAGCAATATCTGTGATCACACCGCCGCCAATTCCTACCAGCGTTGTTTTTCTATCAGCTTCCAATTCTATCAACTGATCGATAATATCGTCAACTGTCGACTGAATCTTATACGCTTTTTCCCCCGCCTGCCGGTGCGCCAGTGGGTGCTCTCCGTGCCCAAGAGGTTGCGGTACTTCATGCAACGCGACGGAGCGGTGCTGAGCATGGTGCTGCGCATCTTTCTGCGGGTGATCGCACAAACTCTGCAGACCCACAGCCCCGGTGCGGCCCATATGGACAAGGCAGGCCTGCACATCGGTGCCATCGCCTTCATTCACCGATTCGGCTCCAGCCTCAATGAACACGTCCACTTCCACGTTTGTGTGGTGGACGGGGTGTTTGAGGAAGTGGAGGGCGAGGGCGATGCTGATGCGACCCCTCGAATCTCATCGCCGGGTGTCATCTTTCACGCGGCCACCGGCATCGATGCGGCTACCGTGGCCCCAGTGCAGACCACACTGCAAAAACGCATCCTGCGCGCCTTCGTTGCTCGGGGCCTGCTGGAGAACTGTGACGCCAAAGACATGCTGGGCTACAAACACAGCGGCTTCTCGGTGGACGCCGGTGTCTGCATCGAAGCCCACGACCGCGCTGCGCTGGAGCGGCTGCTGCGCTATTGCGCGCGTCCACCGTTTTCCATGGAGCGCCTACGCAAAGAGGGAAGCAAACTGGTGTACCGCTGTGCCAAACAGCGCAGCGAGCCCACCAGTGACAAGCGTGGTGCCAAGGCAGATGAGCTGCACCTCACACCGCTGGAACTGATCGACCGCATCGCCGCGCTGGTGCCACCGCCACGCACCCACCGGCACCGCTACTTTGGTGTGCTGGCACCAAACTCGCCGCTGAGAGCGGCGGTAACGGCGCTGGCTCAGCCTGCTGCGTCGCAACCAGCCACGGTGGAGACTGCACAACCTGGCGCGGGCGTACCTGGGGTGGCGGCGCCGGGCAACGCGGCCACACCCACACCCGAACCTGAAGCACGCCCGAAGCGAGCGGCGCATTACTTGTGGGCGGTGCTGATTGCCCGCATCTACGAGGCATTTCCGCTGCTGTGCCCCATGTGCGGTGGGCAGATGCGCATCATTGCCTTCATCACCCACAGCGCCGAAATCCGCCACATCCTGAACCACATCGGGGTGGAGTCTGCCCCCCCGCACATCACCCCGGCACGCGGGCCACCGCTGTGGGAGGGCTGCGACGCGCCGGTGGATGATGGTGCGCAAGGCGAGCCGGATTGGGATCTGGCAGCTCAACCCGACGAGGTAGACCAGCGCGTCAATTGGTGACCCAGTGAAGCGGCGGTATCCATCGCTGCGGGGAAGCAGCTGCGCGCGCGCCAGGCCCAAATGCATACTGCCTCCCAAGCTCTTGCCATTGAGCGGCAAGCGAGCGCTCAACCTTCCTTGGCCGAACGTGTTTCGAGGCCCAAAACTCGTGCCATACTTGGCCTCATGCGGTTGAATTTCCTATCCGTCGTGGACAATGCAGCCGAGCAGACCATGCCCGCAATACAACACCGCCTGCTTCCGTTGCCCTGCGAACCAGTGCATGCGCCGCCGGACATTCGGCCCTGGATGGCGCCCTGCTTGGTCCGCACCCCGTCCGCCTCCATCCCAGGGGCCGTGCCATGACGGTGCTGAGCCTGTCGATGGTGGTGCTGGCGGCACTGATCCACGCCACCTGGAACCTGCTGGCCAAGCGTGCCGCCCATGCGGGCACGGCCTTCGTCGGCGCCAGCACCGTGGTGGCCTGCGTCGCCTACCTGCCCTGGGTGGTGTGGCAGCTCATGCATGGCGGCATGCCCATCAACGCGCCGGTCGTGGCCTGCATCGTGGCCAGCGGCCTGCTGCACCTGGTCTACAGCATGTGCCTGCAGAAGGGCTACCGCGTGGCCGATCTGTCGGTCGTGTATCCGGTGGCCCGCGGAACCGGACCGCTGCTGTCCTCGGTCGGCGCCTTCGTGCTGCTGGGCGAGGTGCCCTCGCTGCACGGCCTGCTGGGCCTGGCCGCCATCGTGCTGGGCATCGGGCTGATCTGCACCGACGGCCACCTGGCCATGTTCCGCAAGCCCGGCGCCCTGGCCGGCGTGCGCTGGGGCGGCGCCACGGGGGCCCTCATCGCCGGCTACACCGTGGTCGACGCCTGGGGCGTGAAGGTGCTGGGCGTCGGACCGGTGGTGCTGGACTGGTTCTCCAACCTGGTGCGGCTGTGCGTGCTCGCGCCCTGGATGCTGCGCAACCGCGCAGCCACGGTGGCGGCCATGCGCGGGCACTGGTGGCTGGCCGTGGCCGTGGGCCTGCTCTCGCCGCTGTCCTACATCCTGGTGCTGGCTGCGCTGGAGATGGGCGCGCCGGTCAGCGTGGTCGCGCCCACGCGCGAGATGTCGATGATGGTCGGCGCGCTGTTCGGCATGCTGGTGCTGCGCGAGCGGGTGGGCCCGGGCCGCGCCGCGGGCTGCGTGCTGGTGGTGCTGGGCGTGGTGCTGCTCAGCGGGGCCGTGTGAGAAGCTGTGCACCGGGCCCTCGCGGCCACGCGAGAGGCGGGATCGGCCGGTGCAGGCCCGAAGGCACGCGCGCCGACCAATCCCACACCAGCACCTGGGCGCGACAATCCCCGCCGTGCCGACCAGCCGCGCCGACGGCCGCGCGATGGCGCAACGCATCCTGCGCCGCGGCCCTGCTGCTGGCCTACCTTCATCGGAGCAAGCCCCTATGACTTCCTTCATCGTCGTGCTGAACTGCGGCTCGTCGAGCATCAAGTTCGCGCTGTTCGACGCCACCGGCACGGACCGCCACCCCGCCTGGAACGGCAAGGTCCAGGGCATCGGCGGCCCGGCGCCCGACTTCGGTGCCACCACGGTGCCGGTGCGGCCGGTCGACCTGGGCAGCGAGCAGCCCTACACGCGGGCGCTGCAGACCATCCGCGAGGAGATCGTGCGCTGGCTCGACGGCCGCTCCGTGGCGGCGGTGGCACACCGCGTGGTGCACGGCGGCGCCCGCTACCTGGCGCCGCAGCGCGTGGACGCCCAGGTGCTGGCCGAACTCAAGGCCCTGGTGCCGCTGGCGCCGCTGCACCAGCCCTTCGCGCTGGAGGCGATGGAGATCCTGCTGCGCGAGCAGCCCGGGCTGCCGCAGGTGGCCTGCTTCGACACGGCCTTCCACCGCAGCCTGCCGCTGGTCGAGCAGGTCCTGCCCCTGCCCTACGCGGCCTTCGAGCGCGGCCTGCGCCGCTACGGCTTCCACGGCCTGTCGTACGAGTACATGGCCGTGGCGCTGCAGGAACGCCACGGCGCGCTGGCACGCGGCCGCACCGTGGTCGCCCACCTGGGCAGCGGCGCCAGCCTGTGCGCCATGCAGGCGCTGCAGAGCGTGGCCACCACCATGGGCTTCTCGGCGCTGGACGGCCTCATGATGGGCACGCGCACGGGCGCGCTGGACCCCGGGGCCGTGCTCTACCTCATGGAGATCGAGAAGCTTTCGCTGCAGCAGGTGGGCCGTGTGCTGTACCACGAGTCGGGCCTGCTGGGCGTCTCGGGCATCTCGTCCGACCCGCGCGTGCTGCTGGAGCGCGAGGCCGACGCGCCGCGCGCCGCGCTAGCGCTGGCGCTGTACGTGCGCCGCATCGTGCGCGAGGTGGGCGCGCTGGCAGCGGTGCTGGGCGGGCTGGACCTGCTGGTCTTCACGGCCGGCGTGGGCGAGCACAGCGTGGTGCTGCGCCAGCGCATCTGCGCGGCGCTCGACTGGCTGGGCGTGGCGCTGGACGAGGATGCCAATGCCCGCAACGCCAGCGTCATCTCGGCCGCCGCCAGCCGCGTGCGTGTGGGCGTGGAGCCGACCAACGAAGAGTGGGTGGCGGCGCGCCATGCGCAGGAGGTGCTGGCCCTGGGATGAGAACCATCGGGATGTCCATGCCGCTGCGCCGTTGCTGCATCGCCTTGTTCGCCGCAGTGCTGGCGCTGCTGGCCGGCTGCGCGCAACTGCCTTCGCTGGAGGGTCGCAGCGCGAGCCGGCTCGACCCGGACACCGCGGCCACGCGGCTGGGCCGCGCCGTGCGCCAGGCCGCTGCGCTGCAGTCGCCCGGGCACTCGGGCACTCGGGCATGTTCCTGCTCGACCAGGGCCGCGACGCCTTCGCCACGCGCGTCTTGCTGGCCGAAGCGGCCGAACGCACGCTGGACGTGCAGTACTACATCTGGCGCGACGACATGTCGGGCCGGCTGCTGTTCGAGGCGCTGCGCCGCGCAGCCGACCGCGGCGTGCGCGTGCGCCTGTTGCTCGACGACCTGGGCAGCGCGGGCCTGGACGCCACCTTGGCCGACCTCGACGCCCACCCGCGCATCGAGGTGCGGCTGTTCAACCCCTTCGTCCAGCGGCGCTTCAAGCCGCTGGGCTTCGTGACCGACTTCGGGCGCGCCAACCGGCGCATGCACAACAAGTCGTTCACGGCCGACAACCAGGCCACCGTGGTCGGCGGCCGCAACGTGGGCGACGAATACTTCGGCGCCGAGGTCGACACGCTGTTCGTGGACCTGGACGTGCTGGCCATCGGGCCCGTGGTGCAGGCCGTCTCCGAGGATTTCGACCGCTACTGGGCGAGCGGCTCGTCCTATCCGCTGGCCTTGCTGCTGGACGCGGCCGACGCCACGCCGCCGCCGCCCAAGGACCTGCAGAACCTGCCCGACCGCACGCGCCAGTACCTGGACGCCGTGGCGCGCTCGTCCTTCGTGGCCGAGCTGCTGGCAGGGCGGCTGCCGCTGCACTGGGCGCCGGTCGAATTCGTCAGCGACGATCCGGCCAAGGGACTCGGACAGGCGGACGATGCCGACCTGATGTTCGCGCGCACGGCCCGGCTGGTCGACACGCCTGCGCACAGCCTGAAGCTGGTATCGCCCTACTTCGTGCCCACGGCGCGCGGCACGGCGCTGTTCGAGAAGCTGGCGGCCCGCGGCGTGGACGTGGCCATCCTCACCAATGCGCTGGAGGCCACGGACGTGGCCGTGGTGCACGCCGGCTACATGCCTTGGCGCGTGCCGCTGCTGCGCGCCGGTGTGCAGCTGTACGAGATGCGGCGCGAAGCCGACACGCAGGCGCCGGACGCCAAGCTGCGCCTGGGCAGCAGTTCGGCAGAGAGCCTGCACGCCAAGACCTTCGTGGTCGACCAGCGCCAGTTGTTCGTGGGATCGTTCAACTTCGATCCGCGCTCGGCCCGGCTCAACACCGAACTGGGCTTCGTCATCGACAGCCCGGCGCTGGCCGCGCAGCTGGACACCCAGCTGCGCGAGAAGGCCAGCGCGCGCGGCTACCAGCTGCAGTTGAGCCCGCATGGCCGACTGCAATGGCGCGACGGCCGCAGCGAGCCGCCGCAGCTGCTGGAACGCGAACCCGGCGCGCCGCTGTGGCTGCGGCTGGGCCTGCGCCTGCTGTCCTGGTTGCCGATCGACTGGCTGCTGTAACCCTAGATTCGGCAGTTGGATGCGCCCGATGGCGCCGTGATCGGCGTGCCAGGCAAGGCGCGACGACGCGGCGCACTTCTGTGCGCAAGGAGGAGCAACGCGGCATGGCGCGGCGAGCGCGGTGCCGGCGGGTGCATAGCGTCCTCACCTCGAAGGTGAGAGCCATCGAAGACGCTCGCTTCAGTGTCCATGCGGTGTTTCTGAAGGTGGCGAGCGGTCAACTGCCGAATCTAGGGCAACTCAATCCAGCCGGATCGGTGGCCGCACGCGCGCCTGGATGCGGTCGGCCAGCCACAACAGGCCGCCGCGCCAGAAGCCGTGCAGCCGTGCCTGGTGGCTGCGGTACAGCATGGCATGGCTCAGCTGCGCCAGGCGCCCGCGGATGATGCCGCCGTCGAAGAAGCCGAACTGGCCCAGCGATCCGAACGCATCGTAGTCGGCCAGCGACACCAGCGCGCCGAAGTCGCGAAAGCGGAACGGCGGTACCGTGGCCCCGGCCGCCAGCACCTGCGGCAGGTGGCGCACCAGGTGCTGGGCCTGCTGGTGGGCCACCTGGGCCGTGGGCGGCAAGGGCCGCTCGCTGCCGGGCAGCGTCAGGCTGGCGCAGTCGCCGACGGCGTAGATGGAAGCGTCGCGCGTGGTCTGCAGCGAAGGATGCACCAGCAGCTGGTGGTTGCGGTTGGTCTCCAGGCCGTCCAGGTCGGCCAGCACCGCCGGCGCCTTCACGCCGGCGGCCCAGACCTTGAGCGAGGCCCGCAGCAGGCTGCCGTCGGCCAGCTCGAAGCCCTCGGCCAGCGCCGCTTTGACCTGCGTGTCCGTGCGCACGCGCACCCCGAGCGCGCGCAGACGCCGCAGCGCGGCCTCGGAGATGTCCTGCGGGAACGAGGCCAGCAGCCGCGGCCCGGCCTCCACCAGTGTGATCGTGAGCCGCTCGCCGAGACCCGTGGCGCCATAGGCCTCGGCGGTCTCGGTCAGCTGCACGAGTTCGGCCGCCAGCTCCACGCCCGTGGCGCCACCGCCGACGATGGCGATGGACAGCGGCTGCCCCATGGCCACGCACTGCAGCATGCGCAGCCGCACTTCGCGGCTGAAGGCATCGGCCTGCAGCCGCGAATCGATGGCATGGCAGTGCTCCGCCACGCCCGGCGTGCCGAAGTCGTTGGCCTGGCTGCCCAGGGCCAGCACCAGAACGTCGTAGGGCAGCCTGCGCGCAGGCACGAGCAGGCGGCCGTCCTCGGCATGCAGCGGCGCGACCTGGACCAGGCGCTGCGGCCGGTCCAGGCCACTCAGCGCACCGGGCTGGTAGACGAAGCCCGCGTCGCGCGCCTGGGCCACGAAGGTGGTCTGCTGCTGGGCGATGTCGCGCGTGCCGGCCGCGATGGTGTGCAACATCGGCTTCCAGACATGGGCGGCATCGCGGTCCAGCAGCGTGACCGTGGGCGCGCCCGGCCGGGCACGCCAGCGCCGGCCCAGCGACGTGGCGATCTCCAGGCCGGCGATGCCGCCGCCCACGACCAGAACGCGGGCGCCGGGTGTGTCGGGTGTGCCGAATGCGGTCGTGTTCATCGGACCATTACAGCACCGGCCACGGCGCCAGGGCCTGCAGGCGCGCACGCCGCAGGGGATTGCTGCGGCGCCGTCCTACGCCGCTACGGCGTGCGCCGCACCCGCTTGCGCCACGGCCTCGCGCAACAACCACGCCTGCAAAGCCTCGCGCTCCATCGGCTGCGCGATGTGGTAGCCCTGGCCCTCGTGGCAACCCATGTCCACCAGGGCCTGCAGCGTGTCCGCATCCTCGATGCCCTCGGCCAGCACCTGCAGGCCCAGCCGGCGGCCCAGCTGGGCCACCGTCTCGGCGATGCGGGCGCTGCGGGCCTGGCGCAGCTGGCGCACGAAGCCACGGTCGATCTTGATGCGGTCCAGCGGCAGCCGCTCCAGGTAGCTCAGCGAGGAGTAGCCGGTGCCGAAGTCGTCGACCGCGATGCTGATGCCCTCGGCACGCAGCGCCGTCAGCGTGGACTCCAGCAGCTGCGTGGGCAGCACGGCGGCCGACTCGGTGATCTCCAGCTCCAGGTGCCGGCCCTGCAGGCCGTGCTCGGCCAGCGCGCCGCGCACGGTCGCGAGGAAGGCCGGGTCGCGCAGCTGGGCCACGGCCACGTTGACCGCCATGCGCCGCGGCGCGCAGCCCTGGTCCAGCATGGCGCGCATGGTGGCGCAGGCCGTGGCCAGCACCCACTGGCCCAGCGGCACGATCAGGCCGGAGTGTTCGGCCACCGGGATGAAACGGTCCGGCGGCACCAGCCGTCCGTCGGCGGTGCGCCAGCGCAGCAGCGCTTCCAGGCCCACGAGCGCCTGCGTGCGCAGGTCGCGCTGCGGCTGGTAGACCAGGTACAGGCGTGCCTGGTCGATGGCCGCGCGCAGCTCGGACAGCAGCAGCGCGCGCTCGCGCGCCTCGGCCCCCATCTGCTCGGCGTAGCGCAGCTCCTGGCCACGGTGCTCGCGCTTGGCGCGCTGCAGCGCGATGGTCGCGTCCTTGAACAGGTCCACACCGGTCTGGCCCGCGTCGGCCAGCAGCACGTAGCCGCAGGTCAGCGAGACCTTGTGCGGCACGCCGTCCAGCAGCAGCGGCTGGCGCACACAGGCCAGCAGGCGCTGGGGCAGCACCTGCGCGCGGCTGCCCAGCACGCCGAAGGTGTCCGACCCCACGCGCGCCAGCAGCACGCCCGGCGGCAGGGCCTGGGCCAGTTGCTGCGCCACCGCGCGCAGCAGCCGGTCGCCGAAGCGGTGGCCCATCACGTCGTTGGTGGCGCTGAAGTCGTCGATGTCCAGCAGGGCCAGGATGTGGTCGCGCGCGCCGCGGCGCGCGCATGCGTCCACCTGCTCGGTGAAGTGCGCGCGGTTGGGCAGGGACACCAGCGCGTCGTGGTAGGCGGACTGGTGCAGGCGCTCGAGCAGGCTGCGGTTGTGCCGCAGCGTGCGCAGGTGGGCGCAGAACACCTCCAGCAGGCGCGGCTCCGGCGCCTCGCGCAGCGCGGGCGCGTGCACGTAGACCGCCATGGCCTGGCCGGCGTGCTGCCCCATGGGCAGGGCCAGACCGCCCGACGCACCACCGTGGGCGGGCAGGCCTTGCACCAGCGCGCGGTGCAGCAGCAAGGCGGCGTTGGAGGTCTGCAGGCGGCGCCGACGCGCGGCGAAGTCGCCGGTCGCGGCCAGAACACGGCAGCCGCTGGCGGCGCCCGTCTCGCGCACGCAGACCAGGCCCTGCGGCGCCACGCCCAGCAGGCCGGCCAGCTGGGTGATCACGGCCGCCGCGAAGCCGCGCAGGTCGGTCTGCTCCATCAGCGCCGCGCCCGATTGCACGATGCGCGCCAGGCTGCGCCGGTTCGCATCGATGCGGCAGTGCTGCACGTAGGCACGCACCGCGCCGGCCAGCACCGCGCGCAGACGCTGCGGCGACAGCTCCGCCTTGCGGCGGTGGTCGCCGATGTCGTGGCGGGCCAGCATCGGCAGCGCGAGCGAGCGGGCCTCGGTGCGCAGCACGATGCGCATGTTCACGCGGCCGGCCTGCTGTCGCGCGAAGCCGGCCAGGCCGCCGGACGCGGCGCCGCCCAGCAAGGCGTCCAGCAGCAGCACCGCGAGATCGTCCTCCTGCAGCAACAGGTGGCGGGCCCGTGCCGCATCCTGTGCATGCAGCACGACCACGGGCCGCCCGAACAGTACCAGTCCCTGCACGGCAGCACGGGCCGCTGCATGCACCTGCAGGTCGTGGTCGGCCACCAGCACGCGCCAGGCCGGCGACTGCTCCGTGCCGCGGTCGGCGCCCGCCCGCTCAGCCTGGCTGCACATGCAGGTCGTTGCCGGCATGTGCCACGCGGTTGCGTCCTCCGCGCTTGGCGGCGTACAGGGCTTCGTCGGCCAGCATCTTTGCCCGCGGTTGAAGGAACTCAAACAGCGCCACCTCTTTGTGCCACGCGGCACCAAAGTGCCCGCAGAAATCGCTGCGGTGTGCGAAGCCAATGTCGACGTCGCTTTGATCGAAAAGCATTGGGATAGTCTGGTGCACCTGGCAGCCTCGGTCATGAGCGGACATGCCAGTGCGGTGGCAGCTCTTGCGCGGTTCGGTTCTGCCGCCCAGGGCGATCCAATCTATGAGGCTGGCGTGCAATTGGGGCGGTTGCTGCGTACGGCGTTTTTGGCTGACTACTTTGTCAAGGACGCTTTCAGGAACGAGTTGCGCCGGGTGCTCAATCGGGGCGAGGCTGTTAACGCCCTCAAGCGCGCCATTTATACCGGCCGGATCAGCCCGGCGCAGGCCAAACGTGTCGATGAAATGCAGGCTGTGGCCGATGCGTTGAGCCTGATGGCCAACATCGTGATGGCGTGGAATACCTCACAGATGCAGGCGGTCCTGGATCGCTGGTCGAACCGCCGCCAGGTCATTCCACCGGAACTGATCGGGAAGATTGCGCCCACCAGGCTGGAGAGCATCAACTTGCGGGGTGTGTTTCGCTTCCCGGTTGACCGCTATGCTGACCAAATCCTGCCTTCGCGGCCAAATGCATCGATAACTGGCACCAATGGATGAAACCGACCACGGTTTGACGCCACGAATCGCAGATTTGAAAGTGAACAGGAAAGTCAATGAAATCAACGATCTACCAACACCACCTCCGCGCCAGTGCTAGCTTTTCGTACCGTCACTTATTGCACTGAAAACGAGGAGACCCCTTCTCTGAGTACCTGCAGGCCAGTCACCCTCACCTACTCGACATGCCAGGGCAGGCATATCAAACGATCCACCAGTGGATTGCGGAGGATGTCGAGGGTTAGGCGCGGGCCCAGCCGCAAACACCTCGACCGGTGCCAACGTCAGCAGCGCCTTGGCGTCCTTGATTGATCCTTCAAGCCACTGGTCCACATCAGCCAGCTCGATAGGTATCACGCTCCGCTTTTCTTGCTTGTCGAGAGTGAGCTTCGGGTCTGGCTTGTGCATGCGGCTCATCAGCGGGTGCTCATCTGCGTTGAGCGTGAGCATGGTGTAGCTCTCGATCAGCTCGCCGGTTGCCGGATCCTTCCAAGTATTCCACAGCCCCGCCAGGCCCCACGGGTCGACATCAGCCCGGGCAAACCGCCACCACACATTTTTCCCGCTCTCCCAGTTCGGCTCATCAAAGGTGGTCGCCGGGATGATGCAGCGCTGGCCGCGTTTCCACGGGTCTTTGAAGCTGGCCTTGTCCGCCACCTCCTCGGCACGGGCGTTGTTGGTGCTGTACTTGATGTCAGGCGTCTTGCTGAACCAAGGGATCAGGCCCCATCTCCCCACGGCAAGCTCTTTGCTGTAGCCAGGATCATCCACGGCGCGCCGGATGAATCCACCGGGTGATCGCGGGAACACATCGCGGGCACCCAGGCCCAGCTGCCGGGGGTTCAGCCGCCAGTACTGCTGTATATAGCCTTCGTCTGGTGAGTGGTAGCGATTGCACATTGGAGCCTCTTGGCGCCAAGGTACAGGGGCCGGGATCTGGCCGATGTCATCCGAAATCGATTTTCGCGCACCGGGCCTCGTTCTCGCTTTTATTGACGCATGATTGCATGCGATGTACGCTGGCTGCTTCGATACAAATTATTGGAGAGAGAAGAATGAATTTTAAAAAGTCATTTTTGAAGTTGGCAGTGCCATTTAGCATGGCTTTTGCATTCATAATGCGTAAACGCTCAAGTCAAACCAGAATACCCGACGAAAGTCACATTTTCCAGAGCTATTGTCAATGGCACCCCTGTAGATCGAGTTCGGGAAACCTATTCTTGGGGCATACAAACTTTACCAGCTCATCGAATTTCCAGGGCAAATTCTGGATTTTTGCATCACACTTTTGCAACTGAAAAGCCAGCTGGAGCTTCAACGCAAGAATTGAAGTTCCGTTTCAGAACTGTCGGCACATTTACATCAAATCCTGGAGCGCACTTTTTTGCAATGGCAAGAGCTGAAAGCACGGGATGGTACAACCGAGGCAAGGGCTTGATCGTAGGTGGTCTAAGTGCAACAGCTAATCCCTGCCCTAGTGGCGTAACAAGCCAGCCTGAGACCTGGTTCATAGATCCAGCGAGCGGTAATGCGACCAACTACGTCTGGGGTGGCGCCAACTGCGGTAGTCCGCTACTAGATAATGTTTGGTACGATGTATTCATTCATGTGGCCGACAAAAACTGGTTTGCCTATCAAATCAAAAACCCAAGTGGGCAGTTGGTGGCAAATATTGCAATCCAAGACACAATTAACCAAGAGAATTCACTTATTAACAACAGGCTTAGCGGCTTCAGCTTCGGCCTCGTCTTTGCTAATAACATGTCCCAAGCCTGGACATTGGAATTCGATAATATTCAAATTACTTGGTTTTAACGTCACATGGGGCCATGTTTATGTTTGGCATCTACTGACTTGAAAACACGTTAGAAAAAATAGCCTCCCCAGTGCCGTAGTGGCGCCGGGGAGGCTCTCGCCGTGTGCTTTCAACCATTCGTCACGCGACAGTTATTCAAATGTCAAAAAACCCTCCGAAGAGGGTTCACGGATCAGCTGGATTTCCGTCGGCGCATGAAGCCTATGGATCCGGCTACGACCCCGGAGAGCAGCAGCATGCCAACGCCGCCCAGGGCGGGTACTGGTGTCGGGGTAGCTTGAACCACTGGTGCAGCAGTGATCACGATGGTGAAGGTTTGTTCTGCGACATGAACTGCCTTGGCCGCGAGTGTTGGTTGCACCGCGCTATCCATGGCCATGACCGAGAAGCTGTAAGTGCCAGTGGTCGTGGGCGTCCCGGAAATGATGCCGGTTGCCGTGTCGAGAGCCAGCCCAGGTGGCAGCTCGCCCGTCACGGAGAAGGTGTATGGAGGCAGGCCGCCTGTTAGCTGCAGAGGTTGAGAATATGCCGCTGCAACAACACCGCCTGCGAGCGTGATGTTTGGACCTGCACCCACAAACATCACGTCTGCGAGTGGAATAGCTTCTGCACTTTCGGGTGACGGAGCGCTGTCACCAATTGCGTTGGTTGCCACGACCGTGAACTTGTAGGGCGTACCATTGGTCAAGCCGGTGATCGTGCAAGAAGTTGCTGGCTCGGTGGCAGGGGCCACGATCTCGGTTGTGCATGAGCCGCCAGGAACGCCTGTCACGGTGTACTTAGTGATGGGGGAGCCGTTATCACTAGCAGCAGTCCAAGTGACAGTCAGCGATCGATCCGCAACATTTGAAACACTCACGGACGGAACAGGGTCCGGGCTTGTGACGTTGGCGGTATAAAAAACGCGCTCAAAAGCTGAACTTTCATTCAGCCCAGTAGCCCCGCCGCATCTCCAGCCCCCGCTCAAATTGCCTTGATTGGTATGAACACACATGCGAGTAGCACTTCCTTCACCCGAAGAATTTTGTGTGTCACAACTTGATCTGCTTACAGCCTGCCCTTCCGCAGCAAAACCCCAAGAATAGCTCGAATTGAAATACCATGCGACTCCATTGGCTTGGTGGGTGATAGCAAAGGCTGTTCCCGTATCCGTCATCACGTCGATTTTGGGAGCTTGGGCCAACACCTGCAGGCTGTTGGTCCCGGTGGCGCGACAGGCCATCATCAATTGCTTGCCACCGCAAGCCGTGGATATTTCTTCTATAGATTTCCCGTTTTTGTCAAATGTTTCTTTGTAACACTCCGACCACCCGCCATCTGTCACCGTTTGCACGGCAACGTTTTGCTGCACACCTACAGGGTTGTAAGTAGGAGTGGCAGCATTTGCTGCGGCCATGCATAACATCGACAAGCCCAGAAATGTCCCGCGTTGATAGAGATACATACGAACGCCTCAGTTAAAAATTGGAATAAGTTATCAGTTTAGTATTTTTAACATTTACAAACAACTGTTTCTCTATTTTTTTTGTTAGAGGTGTCCCGAGCATAGAGCTGCGCTATCCACAACTCATTGGAATTGGATTGTCGCAATGTGGACCGTGTTTACCGGCTGCAAGCTTGGCCGCTGTCGTCACCGCTCAGCCGGCGCTCGATGTTCACCTGGTCACGCAGCGCGGCTACTTCGGAGTCTCTTCGTCTAAGGTCGCTCCCGAGGATTGCGACCACACCGAGGCCTTCTGCAAGCTGGCGGTCGAGGGCTGCCGCTTTATCTGCGAGATCGCTGCGGGCAGCTGCGTCGGCTTGGGCTTGCGCGCGATAAGTGGCACTTCGACTGGCGGTGTCGCGGTGCAGGCGCTCAGCACGGGCAAGCTCAGCGCGCACATCAACATCAATGCCCGTCTTGAGATTCGCCAGTCGGTCGGCGTTGTAGATTGTGTCTTGGGCATGCTTGCTTTCCTTGATCGAAGTTTTCGTGTTTTCCACCAGCGCCGCATTTGACCTGGTGGATTCTTCTTTTGCTTGCTCGGAGCGGATTGATTCAATCTGCGCGCCCACACGCCAGGCCTGCACATTCCAAGTGCCAATGGCGGCCAGGGCCATCCCAAGCAAGAGAGCAGCAGCATGTGTGTAGACCATGTTTACCCCTGTTCTGCTAAGCATTTGGCTTGCCTTTCTAGCTGCCGGGTCCACACGCCCTTGCAGCCTTTCGGGCCCCAGTTCTGCGGCAGCGAACAATCCCGGCCCGCTTGCTTCCGCCAGGCGGGCAGCGCGTTGCAGGCCTGCAGGTATTCACCGTTCAGCAGGTTGCGCCGCATCGAGCTCGTGCGCCAGTTTGTGATGCCGAACTGGTAGGTGAAGTCCATGTAGAGGTCATATTCGCCCTGGGTGAGCTTCACCCCTGGCAGGCTGGCCCGGAACATGGCTTCGTCCTTGCTCTTGTGGCGCTTTGAGCAGTCTTCGCTGTGGAAGGATGGCCAGGCCTACGGCGTGCGCCGCTGGAATGGCAGCACCGGCACAGTAGCTGGCCAGCAAGGGCCTGGCCAGGGCGGATACAGCGTTGCCGATCCCCGACACTATGGCCCTGCAAAGCACAGCAACGAATTTCGCATCGTCCGCTGGGACAAAGCTGCTATGGCAGTAACCAGTGCCCACGGCAGCGGCCAGGCGGTGGCGGACCCGCGCGGCGGTAGCGATCCCACCCTGTTGCATGGGAAGTGCCATGTGACTGAATGGACAGGGCCGACCCGGACAGTGATTGCAGGCAGCACCTCGGGCGAAGGCGCATACGCAGTGGCAGATCCACGCTCAGGCATGGATGCCGACCGTGCAGCATATCTCACTGGTGGGCACTATGGCGTAGTGCCCTGGGCCACGTCCGCCGGCGCAGTCAGCGGATCAGCTTGTCACGACAACGGCCGCTGGTCGGTCGCGGATCCACGGCCCATGCCAGCGCCTGCTGAAAAGCTGGTTTGCAGAATCGTGGCCGAAGACGGCACCTGGCACCGCCCATTCACCACTCTGGAGCTTGCAGCGCTGCAGAGTCTGGTAGACCCTGAAGAGCAGCTGGAACTGGATGGTCTGAGCGACCAGGCCTGGCGAGAGCGCATCGGCAACGCGGTGCCCAGCGCAGCCGGCGAAGCCATAGCGCACGTCATGGGCGAAACGCTCTTGCTCGCTTGGTCTGGAGAAACCTTCCTGCTGTCGGCCCAGCCAGTTTGGGTCAAACCCATGGCCGTCGTACTTTCTCTGCCAGTAGCTGCTTGGTAGCTGCCTGCTTCACCCGTACCATTGCCCGCCTTGAGCGGGCATTTCCACTTTTGGAGCCCCAATGTCTGAAACCACCCCTTCCGTTCCCCTCAAGACTGCACCCTGCTCTGCAACTTGGGATTTAATCGAGCAGCTGGTGCAGCTGGAGAGCAGCAAAAACCGACTGCACCTCGAATACATGGGTAAGGCCATGCCGGCCGATGTGTACCTGCGCTTCCAGAAACTGCGCGACGAGCGTATCCCGGCACTGCTGGACCAGCTGCGCGCTGGCCTAGCCGAAGCCCCTGATCAACCGCCTGCCCATTTTGCTCACGCCTATGCGGACCAGCTCCTGTTGCGCTGCTTGGTGCCGAGTGAGTCGGCACCCCAAGCTCAACCCGCTGATGCACTGGATTTTGAAGCCGCAGCAAAGGTAATGGCCCAGCGGATGGATTACCCCTGGGAGCACATGCCAGAGGAAGGCAGATCGCACATGCGCGAGAGCGCAAGAAAAATTGTCAACGCCGCCATGGCTGCCGGCCAGGCCAAGTAGGAAGGTTGAAAGGCTACAGACGGTCTATCTCAGCAACAGCCTTAGTGAACAAGTTCAAGGCAGCATCGCTATCAATTGTGGCCATTAGATCGATGTCCAGCTCGTCAAGGCTAACGTCGCTGTACCCCATGGACCATGTCGCGTAGCGGCGCTCTTCAAGGTCGTCGCCTGCATTCAGCTGCAGGAAGTCTGTATGCCTGCTGTCCTTGGGGAGCTTAGCCACCAACGCATCGACCTCGCTCGCAGGCCCTTCAATATATTGCGTAAAGCGCTCACCATCGAAAACCAGAATGCCAGTGATGCCGTGCGAGGCGTTGAACTCACGCGCCACCTTCACGATGTTCCCCACCTCAGTGGGGTCGCAGTCAGGTGCCAGCCGACTTGAATAGAGGAAAAAACTCAGTGGAGTGGACATAGCAGCACCTTTCATGAACTGATCCACTGTACACCCTCCCGAATTACATCTTTGCTTTTATGCAAATTCCTTTGGAAAACACACGAAACCTAACCAAGGTTGCACCATGACCACCCTGCACTTACCGCTCAAGCGCCAATACTTCGAGGCCATACGCGACGGCACCAAGCTCGAGGAATTCCGCTTGTGCACACCATACTGGGCCAAGCGCCTGGAGGACCGCGCGTATGACCGGATCATCCTGACCTCGGGCTACCCCGCCCGCGACGATCTTGCTCGGTGCCTGATAACTCCTTGGCGCGGCTTCATGGTGAAGACGATCATCCACCCGCACTTCGGCCCTAAACCTGTGCGGGTCTATGCTATCGATGTGAAGCAACCTTCGTGACCAAGTCACTTTTCCGAGTCGGTCACTGGCATATATGGCATCTTGGTTCAGGGAGCATTTTTGATGAGAAGAATTCGACACCTGACAAACCGACATCGAGCAAATTCCACCAACTTGGCTCTTGGATGGTTACTGGCTTTCAACGCTGGTGCAGTTAATGCGGGTGGCTTTCTAGTCCTGCACATGTACACCTCGCACATGACAGGATTCGCGTCACAGATAGCTGATGGCCTGGTCCTGGAAAACATGAAGATGCTTCTGAATGCGCTGGGCGCCATCTTGTCCTTCATGACCGGCGCAGCCGTCTGTGCTGTTTTGGTGAACTGGGGTCGAGAAAAGCATCTCTACAGCGTTTACGCGCTGCCGCTAATGCTGGAGGCATTGATGCTCTTGCCCTTCGGTCTGATGGGCGCTGTCACCCTCTCCTGGAACACGCCATTCGCTGTTCCCATCACGGTTCTGCTGCTCTCATTCATGATGGGACTTCAAAACGCTGTGGGCTCAAAGACCTCTGGTGGAAGCATTCGCACAACCCATATGACTGGGAACTTCACGGACCTGGGAATGGAATTGGGCAAGCTATTCTTTTGGAAGCGTAGTGGCACTGCTTGTAGGGTTCCAACAAACCGTGTGCAGCATAACTGGGTGCGCATGCGTGCCTCTGCTGGTCTGATTGGCATGTTCGTGCTGGGAAGCATTACGGGCGCAGTTGGCTTCAGCTACATCGGGTTTTTCTGTGTGGTGCCGCTGGCCGCGCTACTGCTCGCGGTGTCAGTGCCGCCATTTATTCATGATGCCAAGCACTCCAACGAGATGCGCGCATTTTTCCAAAAAAGGTGGTGATCACTGAATCACCACCGTCTTAAACAGCAAACCCGCCTAGTGAACTGACCCCAAGAAGTTGGACAGTTGGAAGCTAGGGACTGAAGGCCTGAATCCGGTATTGCACCGGACTCAGGCCTTTTAGTTTTAGCTTGATGCGTTGGTGATTGTAGTAATGGATGTAGTGGTGAAGACCTTCTTGAAGCTGCGCCACACTGCTGAACTTGTTGAGGTGGAAGAACTCGGACTTCAAGGTTCCGAAGAAGCTCTCCATCGCTGCGTTATCCAAGCAATTGCCCCGACGTGACATGCTTTGCACCAGGCCATGATCGGCCAGCAAGCGGCGATAGGCACGACTTTGGTACTGCCAGCCCTGGTCGGAATGCAGCAATGGTTTTTCCTCCCTGCCCAGCTTGCCTAGCGCCTTGCGCAACATGTCACCCACCATCTAATACGGCATTTCTGCTCATGGCTCAGTACAACGCCATGGCGGTGATTCCGCTTGATCAAGTAGTCAAGGACTACTTCCCGCACCTGGGAACGCAAAAGTTCCTGCGCAAGATCGCAGCGGGCGAAATCAAGCTCCCTTTGATCCGCATCGAGCCCAATTCACAGAAGGGGGCAAAGGGCATCCATCTCACTGATCTGGCCACCTACATCGATGCTCAACGAGCAGCCGGTGTAAAGGAATCGAAGCAGCTAAATGGCGAACGGGTGCAACAATAAAGCAACATCGAAAAAGAGAATCCCCATAAGTCTTTGTACTTATGGGGATTTTTTTCGTTTGCCTGTCCGCTCCATCATCGGCGCAACGGACATGCGCCAGGGGCTGTGGGTAGAGAATCAGTCATGGTGGTTGCGCGGCCAAGGCGTGGCCCTCGAATGTGGTGGCCCACACAGGCAGAGGCAGCGCCTGCGGGCAATCGGCTATTTTAAATCCTGCGCAGCCAGGGCGCCGAGCAGCACCCCAAAAGCCTGTCATGGCGGGCCGACCTGTTCGCTCCACTGCCAAGCTTGACGCCCTAGTAATAATTGCCCAGCAACGACGCCACCTCGATGAGCAGCAAGATGGCAAACATGCGCGCAAGGCCACTGAGGTCCGAATCGGGGCCCAGAACCTCATCCTGGCGCGTGCCGTAGGGCCGGTACATGGCCGATGCGGTGGGTATGAGTGCAACGGCCAGACCAAACAGCAGGGTTTTGAGGCCAAACAACCAGGTCACCATGGGCGTGAACACGCTGGCAAACATGCGCGTGTACAGGTCAAAACCGACCCAGCTCAGCCCATAGACGCTGAGGTAGACCATGACCAGCGAAACCACACAGGACAGCGCAGCCAGCGTGATCGAGGCATACATGCTGGCGACCACCAGGGGCAGCATCTCCGTGCGCACAGGGTCATAGCCGTGCTCGCGCAGGCGCTCAAAATGCCCCGCCTCGCGCAACTTGGTCAGTTGCGCACCTGCCGGAATCGAGCAGCGCATCGCGACAAACAAGGCCGCCGTCAGCGGGATGAGCTCGAGCACCAGCACGCGGATGACCATCTCGACAGCGACGCGCGAGAGGCCATAGCTCGTGGCGGTTACAAAGACGATCCGCGCCACCACCAGGCACAGCAAGGCGGCCAACGCGGTAAAGCCCAGCAGGATGGGCGCGGTGTCGACATACATGCGGCGCATCAGCCGCGCGCGGGTCTGCGGGCCGTAGCTGGTGGGCGACATCAGCATCACCAGCACGACCGCACCCAGGTAAAAAATACGCCACCAGGCCACCGCCCAGCGGCGCGCCGTGCGCCAGGTCCGGTGGGGCCATTGGGGTTGAAGCAGACTTGCCAGCATCAGGCGATCATAGGCGATCGGCGCCATCGTGGGCACCTGCCAGCAACATGGCTGGCAAGCCCAGACACTGCCACCGCGCCATGAAAAAGTGGCTCAAGACTTCTGGCGCGCCTTCCAGGCCTGCACCGCCTTCAAGGTCTGCTGCACATGCTCGAGCGGATCGCTGCCCTCATGCGCATAGATCACCTTGCCGTCAGGTGCAATCACGTAGGAGATGCGTGAAGCGGTGCCCGGCCGTGCGGCGGAGCCTGCGTCATAGGCCTGGATGGCCTTGGCATCGGGGTCGGAGGCGACGCTGAACTGGTTACGGCAGGCCTCGCTGGAGAAGCGCTGCATCGTGGCAATGTCGTCATGCGAGATACCGACGACCTGCGCGCCGGAGGCCGCAAAGCTCGGCGTGGCCTCGGCAAAGGCATGGGCCTCGATCGTGCAGCCCTGGCTGAAGGCCTTGGGGAAGAAGTACAGGACGACGGGGCCGCGCTTCAAGGCCTCGGCCATGTCAAAGCGCTGCACCTTGCCGGCCAGTGCCGACTGTGTGCTGAACATCGGTGCCTGGGCACCAACAGCCAGCGCCGCCTGGCTGGGCAGGCTGACCAGCGCCGCGCAGCCCATCACCACCGAGGCCAACGCCCCCACGAATTTTGCTTTCATAGTCGATCCTTCTGTTGTCATCTAGATACGCCCCAAGCCTGGGCCATTGGCGGCAGGCTCTGTTTTTCGCCTGCGCTCCATCGCTCCACACCACAGCCCCTAGAATATGCCACCTGGCGTGATGGCATACATCATCACCCCTTTGACTGTTTATGCAACTACCTCCTTGGCCGACTGTGCGAAAGCCATGCGAAGGTGTGACCCTCAAGGAGACAACAAGATGATGAAACACATTCTGCAATGCGCCGCCGTGGCGCTGACGGTGGGGGCCGCTTCGGGTGCCATGGCCCAGGGCTCGGCGACGGACTACCCCGGCAGCAAGCCGGTGCGCATGGTCGTGCCCTTCCCACCAGGCGGTGGCACCGATATTCTCTCGCGCATCATCGCGCAAAAGCTCAGCGAACAGAACCACTGGACGGTGGTCGCTGACAACCGGGCCGGCGCGGGCGGCACCATCGGTATCAGCGAAGTCGCCAAGGCCCAGCCAACGGGCTATGACATCGTCATGGGCCAGAAGGACAACGTGGTGCTGGGCTACTACCTGTACAAGGGCCTGCCCTGGAACCCCGCCAAGGACTTGACGCCCATTGCCCATGTGGCCTACTCGCCGGTCATCATTGCCACCTCGGAAAACAGCAAGTTCAAGACCTTGAACGATGTGATCGCCGCCGCCAAGGCCGACCCCGGCAAGATCACCTACGGCTCGCCCGGCAATGGCACCAGCATCCATATCGCTGGCGTGCTGTTTGAGAAGGCGGCCGGCGTCAAGCTGACCCACGTGCCGTACAAGGGCTCCAACCCCGCGCTGCTCGACACCTTGTCCGGCAATGTCGATCTGCTGGTGTCGTCCGTGCCCTCGGCCATTGGCCAGATCAAGGCCGGCAAGCTGCGTCCGCTGGCTGTTACCTCGGCCAAGCGCAGCAGCTCGCTGCCCGATGTGCCTACCGTTGCGGAACTGGGCATGAAGGGCTTTGATGTGAGCACCTGGTATGGCCTGTTTGGCCCCAAGAACCTGCCCGCCCCCATCGTCAGCAAGCTCAACACCGAGGTCAACAAGCTACTGGGCCAAAAGGAAGTGCAGGATTCCATCCTGGCCCAAGGCGCCGAGCCCCAGGCCATGTCCGTATCGGACTTTGACAAGTTCTTCCACAAGGACTTCCAGGACGCTAAGGCCATTGTTGAAGCCTCGGGCGCGACCATCCAGTAAGCCCCAGGGCTGGGATACGGCAAGGGCACCTCGCAGGTGCCCTTTTTTTATGACCAGGCCAATGGGCCGATGGTGATCAATGGCAATGCCAGCGCTCAGGCACCGTCGCCCTGGAAGGCCTGGCGGCGCAAGGTCACCACCAAGGTATCGCGGTGGCCGGGGGCATCGCCCAGCGGCTGGATCGGCGTGCTCTCATGGATCATCCGGGCGTCGTCGAGCAGCATCAGCGACCAGGGCTCGGTGAGCGTAAAGCGCAGGCCTTGCGGGCCCTGGGCGTCGAACACCCGCGTCTCCCCGCCTTTGATGCCCTCGCGTGCCACCAAAAACACCGCCACCAGATCCACGCCATCGCGGTGCGCACCTTCGGGGGTGGGCCGGCCAATGCCCTCGGCGGTGTCGATGCGGAACTGGTGGGCCTCGGTATACCAGGGCGCGTGCTCCGCACTGGGAAACAGTGCCTGCGCCGTGTGACCCAGCGCACGCATGATCTGGCGCCAGGCGGGCAGCGCCTGGGTGCTGGCTGCGACGGGCTCAAACCAGCGCTGCATGCCGCCATGCAAGGCGTTGTACTCCACCGGCTGCCAATGGGCACGGTGGGCTACGGACTCAACCTGGTCATCCTGCACCACATAGCAGGAATGGCGGCGCTTGCGGTAGCGCCCGCCGTCTTTGAGGTAGGCATCATGGGGCATGGCCTCCCAGTGGCTGCCGAGCGCTGCCAGGTCATCGGGCGGGCAGGCTGCCCACTGCGCCACGGCGGCGG
The DNA here is from genome assembly GCF_049601575.1 of Comamonas sp. 23. Taxonomy (NCBI): domain Bacteria; kingdom Pseudomonadati; phylum Pseudomonadota; class Betaproteobacteria; order Burkholderiales; family Comamonadaceae; genus Comamonas; species Comamonas sp. 23. The sequence goes on from NZ_CP187127.1 coordinate 2,893,163, forward strand.
GGCTGAGCACCGCATAGCCATAGGCGCGCAAAGTGCCGTCCACCTGGTCGGCATCACAATAAGGAGGAGGAAAGGACTGCATGTAAAACTCCGTCAAGCGGGCGAGCTTACGGCGGTCACAAAAGCATTGCGTGCTGCACAACTTTGGGCAGCGCCGCAGCGCTGCCCGGTAGCCATCCACTCAACGAAAACGGCACCAAGCCGGGTGCCGTCGCTGACATTACTGGCGAACGACCAGCACGGGGATCAGGCTGTCGCTCAGCACGCGCTGGGTCACGCTGCCCAGCACCAGCTTTTCCAGGCCCTTGCGGCCGTGCGAGCCCATCACAATGAGGTCGGCGCCGGTGGTTTTGACCGCTTCCATCACCCCGTCGTGTACGGAGTGGCCTTCGCCCATGACGGTGTCCACAGGAATACCGGCCTGCTCCATCGCAGTTTTGACCGCGTCCAACGCGGTGTGCGCATCGGCAGTGGCAGCAGACAGGTACTGCGCCTGGCCATAGGCAAAATCGGCGCCCACGCCGGTGAAGGGATAGGGATCGATCACATACACCGCAGTGACCTGGCTGCCAAAGGCCTTGGCAAGACCGGCGGCCTTGTTGACCGCGAGCATGGAGGTGGCAGACCCATCGACCGGCACCAGAATATGTTTGAACATAGCGTCACTCCTTTTTGTTGTTGCATGCATAACTTACTCTAAAACGCAGGGCCCGGCAAACCTGGCAGGCCCTGCAGCACTGCCACCTATGCGGCAGTTGCAAGCGGTTTGCGCTGCATCAACGGGTGGCGCCGCGCCAGCCCGCGCCGCATAATGTTTGCACCGCCCTGCTGGGCCCTAACCCCTCTTCAAACGATGACAACATCCCTGCGCTCCCTGGGTCGATCCGCCCTGCAAGTCTCGCCGCTGTGCCTGGGCGGCAATGTATTTGGCTGGACGGCTGACGAGGCCACCAGCTTTCACCTACTCGATGCCTGGCTGGATGCCGGCATGAACTTTGTCGATACCGCTGACGTGTACTCGCGCTGGGCGCCTGGCCACAGCGGCGGTGAATCGGAGCGCGTGCTCGGCAAATGGCTGCGCAGCTCGGGCAAGCGCGCGCAGGTGGTGTTGGCCACCAAGGTCGGCAAGGATATGGGCGAAGGCAAGGTCGGCCTGCGCCCGGAGTACATCCGCCAGGCGGTCGACGCCTCTCTGCAGCGCCTGCAGACCGATTACATCGACCTCTACCAATCGCATGACGACGACGCGCAGGTACCGCTGGCCGATGTGATGGGCACCTTTGGCGAGCTGATCGCCGAGGGCAAGGTGCGTGCCGTGGGCGCCAGCAACTACAGCGCAGCGCGCCTGGCAGAGGCGCTGCAGACCAGCGAGCAGCATGGCCTGGCGCGTTATGAGAGCCTACAGCCGCTTTTCAACCTCTATGACCGTGCCGTGTTCGAGCAAGAGTTGCAGCCGCTGTGCGTTGCGCAGGGCGTGGGCGTCATCAACTTCTACAGCCTGGCTGCCGGCTTTTTGACCGGCAAATACCGCAAGGCCGAGGACGCGAGCAAAAGCCCGCGCGGCGCCAAGACCACCCAGCTGTATCTGAACGACCGGGGCTTGCGCATTCTGGCCGCGCTCGAACAGGTGAGCAGCCGCACGGGCGCCCCGATGGGCGAGGTGGCCGTGGCCTGGGTCATGCGCCAGCCGGCCATTGCCTCGCCGATTGCCAGCGCCAGCAACCTCGAGCAGCTGCAGTCGCTGATCCGCGCCAGCCAATTGCAGCTCGATGCCGATGCGATGGCCACGCTCAACGCCGCCAGCGCCGAAGCTTGAGCGAAGGCTGGCGACAAGCCTAGGCCAGCAGAATCGGCAAAATTTGCGCCGAAGGCAGGCGCCAGCAGCGGTCGGCCACCCCGTCAAGCGCGGTGGGCTCGGGGTTGATGACCACCACATGCGCGCCGCCCCGGGCGGCGATATGGGCCAGGCCAGCCGCCGGGTAGACATGGCCGGAGGTGCCAATCACCAGCATCAGGTCACAGGCCTTGGCGGCGTCTTGCGCCTGCTGCAGCTCGGCATGGGGCAAGGCCTCGCCAAACCAGACCACAGCCGGGCGCAGGTAATTGCCGCAACCAGGGCATTGCGGCGGCGCATCGCCTTCGGTAAAGCGGGCATCGCAGCAGGGCTTGGGCGGCAGCAGCCAGCGGTTGTCCATCAGATTGCCATGCAGGCACAGCACTGGCGTACTGCCGGCACGCTGGTGCAGGCCATCGACGTTCTGCGTGACCAGGGTCATCCGGCCGGGGTGGCGCGCCTGCCATTGGGCCAGCGCCACATGGCCGGCATTGGGCATCACCTGCCGCACCAGATCGCGGCGGTACTGGTACCAGTCCCAGACCCGCTGCGGATGGGCCAGAAAGCCCGCTTCGCTGGCCATCTCCTCAGGGCTGAACTGCGCCCAGTAGCCCGTCTGTGCATCACGAAACGTCGGCACGCCCGACTCCGCACTGGCCCCCGCCCCCGTCAACACCAGCAGATGCCGCGCATTGTGCAAGCGCTGTCGCAGGCTGGCAATTTCTGTATCGGCAAGCGGCAGCGCTGCGCAGGAATCCAAGGGATCAAATGACATAGAAGGTGCGGTGAAAAGCAGCTGCCTAGCATACGGCAAGGCTTGCGTTCCAGCGCCACAGTCCAGCATCACTGCGCAGGGCGCCGATTGAGCGACTTACATTCAGAAACTGTCATCACGATTTGGAGATGGACACGATGGACGGGCCGAGCCCAGAATGGCTGACCCACGACGAGGAGACAAGAATGCAATTCATCCCCTATCTGAACTTTGATGGCGATTGCGCCGAAGCCATGGCCTTTTACGCCCAGCTGTTTGGCGGCCAGATCATGCACCAGATGCGCTTTAGCGACATGCCGCCTGGCGAAGGCATGCCACCGCTCCCGCCTGAGGCGCAGTCGCGCCTGATGCATGCCCACCTGCAAGTAGGCAGCCAGGCGATCATGGCCTCGGACACGATGCCTGCGATGCCTGGCGCCAGCGCCGAGACCTGTGGTGGCGGCTATCTCAAACCCCAAGGCATGTGGGTGTCCATCGGTGTCGATTCCGCAGCAGATGGCGAGCGCATCTTCAACGGTCTGGCTGACGGTGGCCAGGTGGCCATGCCCTTTTCAGCCACCTTCTGGTCGCCCGGTTTTGGCATGGTGACCGACCGTTTTGGCACCCCGTGGATGGTGAACGTCCAGACGCAGCCCGCTGCATAAGGCCCTCGTCTCCTCACCGCACAACCGCACACCACCTGCACCGAGCCACACCCTATGTCTCTACAACCCCATCCCCAGGATCTGGTGCTCAGCCGCCTGATCCATGCCCCCGCCGCCACGCTCTACCGCTGCTGGACCGAGCCCGCCCTGCTCACCGAGTGGTTTGTACCCAAGCCCTGGACCATTGCCAGCGCCCAAGTGGATGTGCGTGTGGGCGGCGGCAGCCAGATTGTCATGCGCGACCCGCAAGGCAACGAGTACCCCAATGCCGGCGTGTACCTGGAGGTAGTACCCAACCTCAGGCTGGTCTTTACCGATGCCTACACCGCTGGCTGGGTGCCCAGCGCCAAACCGTTCATGACGGCCATCATCGAGTTTGAGCCCGAAGCGGGCCTGACCCGCTACACCGCCACCGTGCGCCATTGGAGCGAAGAGACCCGCAAGCAGCACGAGGCGATGGGATTCCACACCGGTTGGGGCGTGGCCACCGACCAGCTCGTGGCGCTGGCTGCCAGCTTGTAGTTGCGTCCTCGCGCTGCGATGTAGCGCCCACCCATAACAGCGCCGCTCGAGCGCCCAGGAGACTACCATGCCTTATGTCGATGGATTTGTACTGCCCGTGCCCCGCGCCAAGCTCGACGCCTACCGAGCCATGGCCGAGGCGGCCGGCAAGGTCTGGATGGAGCACGGCGCACTGCAGTACTGGGAATGTATGGGCGACGATGTGCCCGATGGTGAAGTCACCTCGTTTCCGATGGCGGTCAAGCTACAGGCGGACGAGGTCGCTTGCTTTTCCTGGATCGTCTACACCTCGCGCGCCGAGCGCGACCGCATCAATGCCGCGGTGATGGCCGACCCGCGCCTGGCGGACATGCAACCGGCCAACATGCCGTTTGATGCCAAGCGCATGATCTTTGGCGGATTCATGCCGGTCGTGCAGCTGGGGACTTGATAAGGCCACCAAGGCCACCAAGCCCACCTAGAGCCGCTGCGCCGTATCAGGCCACTACGCCGGCCATCTCCACGCGCACCAGCAGCCCCTTCAAGGCCTCGCTCTTGCGCCATTGCAACCGGCCTTCGTAGCCTTGCACGATTTGCTGGGTAATCGACAGGCCCAGGCCCGTGCCATCAACCGTCTCATCAAAGCGCTGGCCCCGCGCGCCGGCTGCCTGCATTTGTGCGGCCGTCATGCCAGGGCCGTCGTCCTCCACCTGCAGCACCAGGCCTTGGGTGGCGCTGCCATACACCGTCAGGCGCACCTGGGAGGCTGCCCATTTGCCCGCGTTGTCCAGCAGATTGCCCAGCAGCTCTTCCAGATCGGCGCGCTCGCCCCGCCACCACAGCGCGACACCCTCCTCCACCAGTTGCCAGTCCAGGTCGCTGGCCTGGTGCAGTTGGCGCAGCATCGCCAGCATCTGCCGCGCGCAGGCCAGCACATCCACAGGCAAGCCGGCGCTTGGCCCATGCACCAGGGTGGCATCGCTGAAGGTACGGGCCTGGTAGCGGTCAATCAGCCGCGCCATCGCCGTGGTCTGCTGCAGCACCAGGTCCGCCGGCAGGGCTGCACCGCTGCCGGCATGGGCCATCAGCAGCGACAAGGGTTTTTTCAGCGCATGGTTGAGGTCGGCTGCATGCGAGCGTGATCGCTCCACCACCTGGGTATTGCGCGCGAGCAAGGCGGCCAGCTCCTGCTGCAAGGGCTGCAGATCGGCACCCAGCGGCAGCTGCGCAATCTGCTCGGTGGCGGGCGCAGCGCCTGGCAGCGGCTTGTCCAGGCCGGCAATCACACCGACCAGACGCTTGAGCGGCGCCAGGCCCACGCGCAGCTGCAGCCAGACCAGCGCGCCAATCAGCAGGATCAGCATGGCGCTAGTGATTCCCAAAATCTGGTCAATGCGGCGCAGGCTGGCCATCAGCGGCTGAGCCGGGCCAAAGACCTGCAAGTGCATCGGCGCGGCGCCCGCTGCCAGCTGCACCGAAAAATGCTGTACCAAAAGCGGCTCCTGCTGCGGGCCCCGGGCCTGCTGCAAGCGTTCGCTGCCCCACAGCCGGGCTGGGCTCACCACCAGGTCGGGCTGGTCCCACAGCGAGCGGGAGCGCGCCAGCACCACCGGCTCTGCGGCTGTTCGCAGGGGCGCGCGCGCCTGGCCCTGCAACTGCCAGTACCAGCCCGAGAAAATGGCGCTGAACTCGTCGCTGCCGCCCGCCGCCTCTTGCACCCGGCCATCGGGCAGCAGCGCCAGGCGCGCGTGGATGCGCTCGGATTTTTCCTCCAGGCTGCGCGACATGCTGCCCAGCAAGCTGGCATGCACCTCATAACGCAGCCACCAGCCGCCCAGCCCCATCACCAGCAAACTGGGCACGATGACCAGGGCGGCCATGCGCGCAGCCAGCGACCAGCGCCGCGCAGGTGAGCGCCGCGCGGGCGGCCGCTCGTGGACAGAACTGGGAGGGAAGGCCATGGTGCGGCGGGGCTACAGCAGCAGCTAGCTGGGCGCGTTCAGCCGAAAACCCTGGCCGCGCTCGGTCACCAGCAGATCGGACTGGCGCAGCTTGCGCCGTATGCGGCCGATCAGCACATCAAGCGTGTTGGAGTCCGGGTCCAGATCTCGGGCATAGACATGCTCGCTGATCTCGGTGCGCGTGAGCACCCGGTTGGGGTGGTGCATCAAATAGGCCAGAATCTTGTGCTCCTGCGCCGTCAGCTGCAAACCCTGGCCGTCCTGCAAAAAGCGGCCGGCCGTTACGTCGTATTCCAGGCAGCCCGCGCGCAGCACGGTGGCCGCACTGCCAGTGCTGCGGCGCAGCATGGCACGCAGGCGCAGCACCACCTCGTCGAGCATGAAGGGCTTGGTCAGGTAGTCGTCAGCTCCGGCGCCAAAGCCGGCCACCTTGTCGCTCCAGCGGTTGCGCGCCGTCAGGATCAGCACCGGCCAGTGGCAACCCGCCTCGCGCCAGTCGCGCAACACCGTCAGCCCATCGCGCTGGGGCAGGCCCAGGTCCAGCACGGCTGCGTCGTAGGGCTCGGTGCTGCCGGCAAACGATGCGGCATCGCCATCGGCTTCCACATCCACTGAGAAACCGGCACGCGCCAGTGCCTGCTGCATTTGCGCGGCCAGTTCCGCATCGTCTTCGACCACCAGAATTCGCATCAGCGCTCAATCCTCCATCTTTTGTTGGAGCACCTGCAGGCTGCGTGCATCCACCTTGAGCTTCAAGGTACTGCCATTGCCCTGCAGCAGTTCGATCTCGTAATAAGAGCCCTGGCCCTCGTCATGCTCCAGCTCCACTTCGAGCACCTGGCCCGTGAAGCGCGGTGCCAGCGCCTGCAATACCTCGTCAGCCCGCTTGAGCGGCGCCGGGTTGCGTGCCTTGGCCTGGGCGGGGGGCAGCACTTGGCCGGTCGCGGCCTCCATCACCAGCTTGCGGTAGCCTTGCTGGTCGGCGCTGAGCTTGATTTCATAGACGCCCCGGCCCTGGCTGTCGCGCTCAAACTCCACATCGGTGATGCGGCTGGCGTGCTGCTGCGCCAGCTTGGCCAGGTACTGGGCCAGCTCCCGCATCCCCAGCGCCTGCGAGCGGTCCTTGGCCACGCGCTGCACGGTCTGGCCACTGGCCGCGTCGATCAGCAGCTCCTGCTTGAGGCCCTGGCTGTCCACCAGCTTGATCTCGTAGCGCAGCTCGCCCTTGGGGCCGCGCTTGGTCTCGACATCCACCACGCGGCCGGCCTGGCTCGCGGCAATGTCGCTCAGGATCGCGGACAAGGGCTTGTACTGGCCAGTGGCCACCGCCGCACGTACCGCGTCATGCTCGGCCGCTTGGCTGGCGCCCCCCAGCAGCAAGCTGCAGGCCAGGGGCCAGGCAGCGATGCGAGAAAAGCGGGGGGGAATTTGCGCCATGGCAGGCATTATGACAAGCACGATTAAACAGACCATGAACGGTCGCTTCACACTGCGTTTAGGCAAGGTTTTCAATACTTCAGTCCATGACGAATCAGCCAACTGCTGGTTTGCATGTCACCACATTGAAGGGATTGAACCATGAAGAAGACCACCATCGCCTGCATCCTGGGTGCCGCCAGCATCGCTGCCAGCCTGCCGTTTGCCGCCCAGGCCTACAACGCCCAGGAAGTGCTCAACAGCATCAGCGCCAGCGGCCTGGTCGCAGCGCAAGACCTGGAAAAGCAATACGGTTACTGGACTGCCAAGGCTACCCAGCAAGACGGCAGCCGCGCCTATGTGCTGGTGAGCGATGCCGACGGCAGCCTGGTGGCCCTGCGCAAGGCCGAGCTGGGCAGCACCTACCCCGGCGCCAGCCAGGTCGCTGCCAAGCTGCAGTCGCTGGGCTACGGCCAGATCAAGGAAGTAGAGTTTGACGACGGCTTCTGGGAAGCCAAGGTGCGCGGCGCCAACGGCGTTAAGCAAAAGCTGGTGCTGCACCCGGTAAGCCTGGATGTGCTGTCCCAACCCGGCCAGCCTGCTCCCACGCCGGGCGCGGGGGCCGGCAGCGCGGTCTTGAGCGCGGCGCAAATCCAGCAGCTGCTGACCCAGGCGGGCTACACCCACATCCACGACCTGGAGCTCGATGACGGCATCTGGGAAGCCGATGCGATCAATGCCCAGGGTTTCCGCGTGGATCTGAAGATCCACCCTGAAACCGGTGCGGTGCTGCGCGAGAAGCTGGACGACTAAGTCGCCCTCGCCCTTGCGCGCACGCGCTGCGGTCTGCACAAAACAAAAAGGCTGAGCCCGCTAGGGTCCAGCCTTTTTTCGATGCCCCCGCGCCTCACGCGGTGAGCCAGCGGAAACAGCGTTTTAACCGGCCTTTGCAGGCGTGCGCTGGCGCAGCGCTTCATACAGACACACGCCGCTGGCCACCGACACGTTGAGGCTGGAGACAGCGCCCATCATCGGGATGCCGATCAGCTCATCACAGGTCTTGCGGGTGAGCTGGCGCATGCCATCGCCTTCGGCACCCAGCACCAGGGCCACGGGGCCCTTGAGGTCCACCTGGTACAGCGTGTTGGGGGCGTCGTCGCTGGTGCCGATGATCCAGACATTGCGCTCCTTGAGCTCTTTCAAGGTACGCGCCAGGTTGGTCACCATGAAGTACGGTACCGTCTCGGCAGCGCCACTGGCGACCTTGGCCACGGTGGCATTGATGCCGACTGCATGGTCCTTGGGCGCAATCACCGCATGGGCACCGGCACCATCAGCCACGCGCAGGCAGGCACCCAAGTTGTGCGGGTCGGTCACACCGTCGAGCACCAGCAAGAGCGGCGAGGTGACACCGGCTTCTTCCAGGTCGTCGAGCAGCTCATCGAGGGTGCGAGTATCCTTGATCTCTTCGACGCGCGCGGCCACACCCTGGTGGCCATGCGAGCCCGCCAGCTTGGCGATGCGTGGTGCATCCGCCTCGATCAGCCGCACCCCCGCCTCTTTGGCGCGCTCCAGAAATTGGCGCATGCGCGCGTCGCGGCGCGTGGACTCGAAATAGACTTCGATGATCGATTTGGGCGCAGTCTTCATGCGCACACCAACGGCATGGAAGCCGAACAACACTTTGGGGGATGACATAGGGCAGCATTATCGCTGCTTGCCCATACCCCGGGGGGCGCAGCGACCATCCCATGCAGGGGCGACAAGCTGCGCCTTGGCAAACCCGGCCATATCTGCGACGCTTGCAGCGACTTTGAACAGGCTCCCCCCATGACCTCTACCGCCTCCGCGGCCTTTGCGGCCCACCTGATCGATGTGCATGGCAGCGATGCTGCCCAGCCCGTGCCTGAGCCCCATCTGCAGCCCTTGCAGTTTTTGCAGCACCTGTACCGGGTTGCCGTGCGCGATGCGCTGCCGCTCGAAGGCCTGCGCAAGCATTTGCCAGCCGTACCCAAGGGCCGCACCTTGGTGGTTGGCGCGGGCAAGGCCGGCGCGGCGATGGCGCAGGCGCTCGAGCAGCTCTGGCCCGCGCAGGCACCGCTGTCGGGCCTGGTCGTCACCCGCTATGGGCATGTTCCGCCGCGCCCGCCGGGCCTGGTCCAGCGCATCGAGGTGGTGGAAGCGGCCCACCCGGTGCCCGATGCTGCCGGCCTGCAAGCGGCCCAGCGCATGCTGGCCTTGACCGAAGGGCTCAGCGCCGATGACCTGGTGATTTGCCTGATCTCGGGCGGCGGCTCGGCATTGCTGACCCTGCCGGCCGAGGGCCTGACCCTTGCCGACAAGCAGCGCATCAACCGCGAGCTGCTCGACAGCGGCGCCCACATTGGCGAGATGAACTGCGTGCGCAAGCACCTCTCGCGCATCAAGGGCGGGCGCCTGGGCGCAGCCTGCCATCCGGCGCAGGTGGTCAGCCTGCTGATCAGCGATGTGCCGGGTGATTCGCCGGCCATCATCGCCAGCGGCCCGACAGTGCCAGACCCCAGCACCTGCGCCGATGCGCTGGCAATCCTGGAGCGCTATGCGATTGCGGTACCTGAGCCGGTGCGCGAGGCGCTGCACAGCGGCTTGCTGGAAACCCCCAAGCCCGGCGACCCGCGCTTTGCCGGCCACCAGGTGCAGCTGATTGCCACCCCGCAGCAGTCCTTGCAAGCAGCAGCCGCTGCCGCGCGTGACGCGGGCATTGCCTGCCATGTGCTGAGCGACGAGATCGAAGGCGAATCCCGGGAGGTGGCCAAAGTGCATGCTGCGCTGGCGCGGGCTGTGGCGCTGCATGGCCAGCCCTTTGCCCGGCCCTGCGTGATTCTGTCAGGCGGTGAGACCACGGTGACGGTGCGCCAACCAGCCGAAGGTGCTGCGCGTGGCCGGGGCGGCCGTGCCGGCGAGTTCTGCCTGGGCCTGGCCCAGGCACTGCAGGCCGTGCCTGGCGTATGGGCGCTGGCCGCTGATACCGATGGCATTGATGGCGTGGAAGACAATGCAGGCGCCGTGGTGACCCCCGACACCCTGGCCCGCGCCGCCGCCTTGCAGCAAAAGCCCTCTGCCTACCAGGACCGCAATGACAGCTATGGCTTTTTTGGCCCACTGGGCGATCTGGTGGTGACCGGCCCCACGCACACCAATGTGAACGATTTTCGCGCACTGCTGATTCTGCAGCCGCTGGAAACCGCCATGAAAAAAGCGGCCAGCTAACGCCGACCGCTTGGTCGTGGTTTACCTGGCTCAGCGGCTGCCAAAACGCCCACGGCAACCGCGCGTGACCCAGATGCGGCGCGCGCGGTCGTCATAACCCCAGGTATAGCCTTCGCGGCAGCTGTCGCTGGACAACTGCTCCAGCAGCACCGGACGGCCCCAGCGCGCATTCCAGTCGCAGCTGTTGTCGCGGCGGTCGTCGCTGCTGCAGGTCAGCTCCCGGCCCTGGCCATATCCAGGATTGGGCCGGCCGCCGCCGTAGCCGCCACCGTAACCGCTGCTGATGGCAAAATCGGCGCGGCAGCCGCGGCTGACCCAGACCATATCGCTGCGTTGGCCCCAGCTGCGGCCCTCGTCGCAGCGAGCGTCGGAGAGCTGGCGGGCAACCTCGACCCTGGCGCCACGCGGAATGGCGCATTCGCGCATGCGCCCGTCGTTGCTCTCGCAGCGCACCAGCTGGTTACTGCCACCGCCACCACCCCAGCCACCGCCGCCGCCTCGGCTATCGGCAAAACGGGCCCGGCAACCATCGGTCACCCAGACCACGCCGCCACCGCGGTGGCCCCAGCTGCGGCCTTCGACGCAAGAGGCGCTCGACAAGGTCTCGCTCACCACCGGATCGCGAAACGGCGTGCGGCATTCGCGCGTGCGCCCGTCCTGGCTCTCGCAGGTCACCTCGCCGTCGCGCCCATACTGCGCCTGTGCGGTGGGGGCGATGGCCGCCAAAGCCAGTGCCAGTGCGCCCAGTGCAGCGCCGCTCCATGTGGTGTTTTGCATTGCTCTGTCCTCATTGTTGTCTTCGATGGGGGCCAAGGTTAACCCGAAATGGCTGCCGGTCATGTAAGCGAAGTCAGCAAAAAGGCGAGCCGCAGCTCGCCCGGGTCATGGCCGGTTGCCACCTAACGATGCTCAGGGCATCACGGGCGGAATATAGGCCAGGGTCTGCCCCAGGAACCACAGCAGGAACAGCACCACCGGGATGTGCACCAGCAGCTGCACAAAGGTAAAGCCGATCAGGTCGCGCGCCTTGAGGCCCAGCACGCCCAACAGCGGCAGCATGTAGAAGGGGTTGATCAGATTGGGCAGTGCCTCGGCGGCGTTGTAGATCTGCACGGCCCAGCCCAGGTGGTACTGCAGGTCGTTGGCCACCTGCATCACATACGGCGCCTCGATGATCCACTTGCCGCCGCCCGACGGAATGAAAAAGCCCAGAATGGCCGAGTACACGCCCATCAGCAGCGCATAGGTGTCATGCGTGGCGATCTGGGTGAAGAAGGTCGAGATGTAGTGCGCAATGGTGTGGCCATCGACGCCCTTGACCTCGGTCATGATCGCAGCAATCGAGCCATACAGCGGGAACTGGATCAGCACACCGGTGGTGGTGGGCACGGCGCGCGCGACCGCATCCAAAAAGCTGCGCGGGCGTCAGTGCAGCAGCGCGCCCACCATCAGAAAAATCAGGTTGTAGGTGTTGAGGCCCGAGATCGCCTGGATCGCCGGCTTGCTGGAGAACTCTTCGACCATCCAGCCGACTGCCAGCAGCACCAGAAAAATGATCAGCAGCGGGCTGTGCTCCAGCCATTCACCGGGCCGCGTGGGCTTGGTCACCGGCTGCGCCTCGGCGCTGATGTCCACCTGGCAGGCGGCAGCATCCTTGGCGTTGGCAGCGCCCGGGGCCGTCACATAGGCAATCACCAGCGAGATCAGCACCAGGGCCAGCAGCATCACGCCCGATTGCCACAGGAAAATCGTCTCGGTAAACGGGATCACACCAGTAATCGCCAGGATCGACGGCGGCAGGCTGGCCGGGTTGGCCTGCAGCTGCGCGGCCGACGAGGAAATGCCCAGCGCCCAGACGGCACCCAGGCCCAGGTAGGCCGCAGCGCCGGCGGCCCGGTAGTCCATTTTCAGGTCGGTGCGGCGGGCCAGCGCCTTGACCAGCAGGCCGCCAAACACCAGGCTCAAGCCCCAGTTGAGGAGCGAGGCCACCATCGAGATCAGCGCCACCCAGGCCACCGCACTGCGGCCATTGCCAGGCACCTTGGCCAGCGCTTCAATCAGGCGCGACGCGGGCTTGGAGCTGGCCACCACATAGCCGCCAATCACCACAAAGGCCATTTGCATCGTGAACGGGATCAGGCTCCAAAAGCCCTTGCCAAAAGCCTTGCTCGTCTCTTGCACCGGCACACCAATGGCCAGGGCCGCTGCCACCACAATCGCAATCCCCACGACCGCAAACACCCAGGAATCGGGAAACCACTTCTCGGCCCAGGCCGCACACCGCATCGCAAACCGCGCCGAGCGGCTCTCTTCCAATTGCACCGACATAGTCACCTTTCTGTCTCGCGTTAATTTCAAAGCGCGGCGATCTTCTCATGCGGACAGGTCAATTTCGTTAAGTGCGACTACGTACCGCCATGCGAAATGGTCAGAGTGGCGAAGTGCTGGCTGCTGTGCGTACGCAAAAAAGCCCCCTGCATTGCAGGAGGCTCGTTGGGGGATGCGAAGCGGCTTAAGGGGCTATCAGACCCGCTCGGCCACCCAGGCCTGAACGCCCGCCAGCGCTTGCGCCAGGCCCGCTGGGTTGGTGCCGCCAGCCATCGCCATGTCGGGCTTGCCGCCGCCCTTGCCGCCCACTTGCTGGGCGACAAAGTTCACCAGTTCACCGGCCTTGACCTTGCCAATACTGTCCTTGGTCACGCCTGCGGCCAGCTGTACCTTGTCGCCGTCGATAGCCGCCAACACGATGGCAGCGGTGCCCAGCTTGTCCTTGAGCTTGTCCATGGTGTCGCGCAGCGCTTTCGCATCGGCGCCATCCAGGGTGGCAGCCAGCACCTTGATGCCCTTGACGTCCACCGCCTGGCCGGCCAGCTCATCGCCCTGGCTCGACGCCAGCTTGCCCTTGAGCTGGGCCAGTTCCTTCTCCAGCGCCTTGATCTGGTTGAGCGCACCACCGATGCGGTGGTTCAGCTCAGCCACTGGGGCCTTCAAGGTGGCAGCGGCTTCGTCCACGGTCGATTCGAGCGACTGCAGGTAGGCCAGCGCGTTCTCGCCGGTCACCGCTTCGATACGGCGCACGCCAGCGGCCACGCCGCCTTCGGCGACGACCTTGAACAGGCCAATGTCACCGGTGCGCTGCACATGGGTGCCACCGCAGAGTTCCCGGCTCGATCCAATGTCCAGCACGCGCACGGTCTCGCCGTACTTTTCACCAAACAGCATCATCGCGCCGGTCTTTTGTGCGCTCTCGATGTCCATCACGCGCGCGCCGGTTTCGGTGTTCGCCAGGATCTCGGCATTCACGCGCTTTTCGATCTCGCGCTTTTGCGCATCGGTCACCGGGCTGTTGTGGGCAAAGTCAAAGCGGGTGCGTTCCGCATTGACCAGGCTGCCCTTTTGCTGCACATGGTCGCCCAGCACTTCACGCAGCGCCTTGTGCATGATGTGGGTGACCGAGTGGTTACGCATGGTGGCGGCGCGCAAGGCGGTATCGACCTCGGCTTGCACCGCATCGCCCACCTTGAGGCTGCCCGCAGCGAGCTGGCCGTGGTGGCCAAACACATCGGCCTTGATCTTCAAGGTGTCTTCCACGACAAAGCGGTTGGCACCGGCCGAAATCACGCCCTGGTCGCCCACCTGGCCACCCGACTCGGCGTAGAACGGGGTGGTGTCCAGCACAACCACGGCCGTCTGGCCAGCGTTGATCGCGTTGACGCTGCTGCCATCGACATACAACGCCACGACCTTGGCGGCCTCGCTCAGCTGCGTGTAACCGGTGAAGGCATTGGCCGCGCCGGTGTATTCCAGTGCGCGGTCCATCTTGAACTTGCCCGCTGCGCGGGCCTGGCTCTTTTGCTGCTCCATCGCGGCATGGAAGCCCGCCTCGTCCACGCTCAGGCCGCGTTCGCGCGCCACGTCGTTGGACAGGTCCAGCGGAAAGCCGTAGGTGTCATGCAGCTTGAAGGCCACATCACCGGGCAGCACCTTGGCGCCACCGGCCAGTGCGCTGTCCAGGATGTCCATGCCATGGGCCAGGGTCTCGAAGAAGCGCTCTTCCTCGACCTTGAGCACCTCGGTGATGCGCGCTTCCTGCTCGCGAATCTTGGGATAGGCATCGCCCATCACGGCGACCAGGTCCTTGACCAGCTTGTGGAAGAAGGGGGTCTTCTGGCCCAGCTTGTAGCCGTGGCGGATGGCGCGGCGGATGATGCGGCGCTGCACATAGCCGCGGCCTTCATTCGACGGGATCACGCCATCGGCCACCAGGAAGGCGGTCGCGCGGATGTGGTCGGCAATCACCTTCAGCGAGGGGGTTTCCAGATCGTCGATATGGGTCTCGCGTGCAGCGGCCTTGATCAGCGCCTGGAACAGGTCGATCTCGTAGTTGCTGTGCACATGCTGCAAGATGGCAGCCAGGCGTTCCAGGCCCATGCCGGTATCGACGCAGGGGGCTGGCAGCGGCTTGACCGAGCCGTCTTCGGCCATGTCGAACTGCATGAACACGTTGTTCCAGATTTCGATGAAACGGTCACCGTCTTCATCGGGCGAGCCTGGAGGGCCGCCGGCAATATGCGGGCCGTGGTCGTAGAAGATTTCCGAGCAAGGGCCGCAAGGGCCCGTGTCGGCCATCATCCAGAAGTTGTCGCTCTTGTAGCGGCCGCCCTTGTTGTCGCCAATGCGGATCACGCGCTCTGGGGGCAGGCCGATCTCCTTGGTCCAGATGTCGTAGGCCTCGTCGTCCTCTTCATAGACGGTGGCCAGCAGCTTCTCGGCCGGCAGCTTGTAGACCTCGGTGAGCAGCTCCCAGGCCCACTTGAGCGATTCGCGCTTGAAGTAGTCGCCAAAGGACCAGTTGCCCAGCATCTCGAAGAAGGTGTGGTGGCGCGCGGTATAGCCCACGTTTTCCAGGTCGTTGTGCTTGCCACCGGCACGCAGGCAGGTCTGCACGCTCGTTGCCCGGGTGTAGGGGCGCTTGTCCGTGCCCAGAAACACATCCTTGAACTGCACCATGCCGGAGTTGGTGAACATCAGCGTCGGATCGTTGCCCGGCACCAGCGGGCTGGACGGAACAATGGTGTGCCCCTTGGACGCGAAAAAGTCCAAGAAGGTCTTGCGGATCTCAGCGACGGAAAAAGTGGGTGTACTCATGGTGTGATGCAGTGGTGGCGCCTGCCCACTTCCCCTGAAGCGGTGCGGGCGCGAATCTTCCATTATAGGGTTTGGTCGCAACCGCAGCACCAGGGCAGCCTGTGCAAGGGCCCCTGGCGCGTGATGCGTAGTCTTCCAGCGGTTTACTGGGGCACGGGCAGTGGCGCCGCCTTGCGCTTGCCTTCCTGCTCCTTCATGCGCTTTTCATGGGCTTCGAGCTTGCGCTGCGCAGCCTCTTGCTTGGCATCGTATTCCTCTTGGGCCTCGCTGATGCTGTCCGCCCGGTCTTCGTTGTGGCGCTGCAGCGTGCGCTGCTTGCTGTCCACCTTGCCAGCCTGGCTGGTGGCACGGCGGGCGGCATCCTGCTCGCGGCGCTGCTGCTGCTCGGCAATGCTCTGGGCATTGCGCTTGGGCGCATGGCTGCTGCGCTGGGCCGCCTGCTCGTCGTGCTCTTTCTGGCGCTGCTCCAGATCGGGCTGGCTCAGCGCGCCGCCATCGAGCGGCGGGTGCTTGCGCTCAAAATCGTTTTGCTTGTTGGCGCGGGCATCGCGCTGGTTGGCGGTTTTCTCGTCGCGTTCCTGCGCATTGATGGCCAGCTCGCGCTGGCGCAGCGCGCGCTCTTCGGTGTTGTACTGGCGGCGCACCTTCTGCAGGCAGTCGGTCACCGCAAAGTGCTGGTAGCAGATCTTTTCGTTGTTGGCCAGGCGCGCTTCGCTGTCCTTGCGCTCCAGCGTGATCTGGGCACGCGCCTGCGTGCGCTCCTGCGCATTCGAGGTTTTGCCGGAGGCCGCATGGGCCAGGCCGGTGGCAGCCAGCAGCACCAGCACGGTGACAGTGTTCAAACGAGGCATAGGGGCCCTCTCTTCTCAGGTCAGCGCGGTATCGACCACGCGTCGCTCCAGCGACAAATACTCCTGCGACTGCATCTCGTTGAGGCGCGAGACGGTGCGCGGAAACTCATGGGACAGCGGCCCTTCGGTGTAGAGCTGCTCGGGCGGCACGGCGGCCGACATGATGAGCTTGACCCGGCGGTCATAGAGCACATCGACCAGCCAGGTAAAGCGGCGTGCGGGCGAGGCCATGTTGACGAACATCTGCGGCACATTGGACAGCAGCACGGTGTGGAACTGGGTGGCCAGCTCCAGGTAGTCATTTTGCGAGCGCGGGTTGACGCACAGTTCATGGAAATCGAACCAGATCACGCCCCCTGCGCGGCGGCGCGGCTTGAGCTCGCGCGACTCAATTTTGAAGACTGGTTTTTCGTCAGGCACCTCGGCCAACTGGCCAAAGGTCTGCTCCATCGCTGCATCCGCCTCAGGGCCCAGCGGGCAATGGTAGAGCTGGGCCAGCTCCAGCGCGCGGCGGCGGTAGTCGGTGCCGTTGTCGACATTGATCACATCCATGCGCGCGTTGAGCAGGTCGATGGCCGGCAGAATGCGGTCGCGGTGCAGGCCATCGGGGTAGAGGCCATCGGGCGTGAAGTTGGAGGTGGTGACAAAGCCCACGCCGTTGTTGAACAGGGCCAGCAGCAAGCGGTAGAGGATCATCGCATCGGTGATGTCCGCCACATGGAACTCGTCAAAGCAGATCAGCTTGTACTTCTTGGCGATCTTGGCGCCCAGCACATCGAGCGGGTCCTGCGTGCCCTTGAGCAGGGTCAGCTCGCGCTGCACCTCGCGCATGAACTCATGGAAATGCAAACGCACCTTGCGGCGCAGCGGCACGGCGTTGAAGAAGCAATCCATGATGAAGCTCTTGCCGCGCCCCACCCCGCCATACATGTACACCCCGCGCGGAATGTCGGGGTGGTTGATCAGCTTCTTGATAGGGTTGGAGCGCTTGTTCTTGTACTGCTCCCACTCGTCGGCACAGCGCTGCAAGGCGTCCACCGCACGCATCTGTGCAGGATCACTTTGAAAACCCTTGGCCTTGAGTTCGGCCTCGTATGCATCTCTTACCGCTGTACCCATGGGTGTCTCAATCTCTTGTTGCTATAAATGACATAGCCTCTGGCGCAGAACCAATCTGCACCAGAGGCCATTTTCGCCTAAAACTTCAGGATCAGAAGTTCAGGGTGCGCTTGTCCACGGCCAGGGCCGCTTCCTTGGTCGCTTCCGACAGCGATGGGTGGGCGTGGCAGATACGGGCGATGTCTTCGCTCGATGCCTTGAACTCCATCGCCACCACGGCTTCGGAGATCAGCTCCGAAACCATCGGGCCGACCATGTGCACGCCCAGGATTTCGTCGGTCGTGGCATCGGCCAGGAACTTGACCATACCGGTGGTATCGCCCAGCGCACGTGCGCGGCCATTGGCCAGGAACGGGAAGGTGCCAGCCTTGTAAGCGACGCCGTCGGCCTTGAGCTGCTGCTCGGTGCGGCCCACCCATGCGATTTCGGGGCTGGTGTAGATCACCCATGGAATGGTCGCAAAGTTCACATGGCCGTGCTGGCCCGCAATGCGCTCGGCCACGGCAACGCCCTCTTCCTCGGCCTTGTGGGCCAGCATCGGGCCACGCACGACGTCGCCCACTGCCCAGACGCCAGGCAGGTTGGTCTTGCAGTTCTCGTCCACGACGATGGCACCACGCTCGTCCAGGGCCAGGCCCACGGCTTCGGGGTTCAGGCCGATGGTGTTGGCCACGCGGCCGATGGACACGATCAGGCGGTCCACGTCCAGCTGCTGGGCTTCACCCTTGGCATTGGTGTAGCTGATCTGCACGCCCTTTTTGTCGGCCTTGATATCGCCAACCTTCACGCCCAGCTCGATCTTCAGACCTTGCTTGTCAAAGGACTTCTTGGCTTCCTTGGCGATTTGCTCGTCGATGGCGGGCAGGAACTTGTCCATGCCTTCGAGCACCGTCACTTCGGTGCCCAGACGGCGCCAGACCGAGCCCATTTCCAGGCCGATCACGCCAGCACCGATCAGCGCCAGCTTCTTGGGCGCAGCGCCCAGGCGCAGTGCGCCGTCGTTCGACAGAATCTTGTCTTCGTCGAAAGGCACGCCAGGCAGAGCGCGGGCATTGGAGCCAGTGGCAACAATGATCTGCTTGCCGGTGATGGATTCTTCGTCCTTGCCCGCGACCTTGATTTCGTAGCCGCCATCAGCGGCCTTCACGAAGGAGCCACGGCCGTGGAAGAAGGTGACCTTGTTCTTCTTGAACAGGTACTGGATGCCGTCGTTGTTTTGCTTGACGACGGTGTCCTTGCGGGCAATCATCTTGGCCACATCCATCGTGACCTTGCCAGTCGAGATGCCGTGGTCTGCAAAGTGCAGGTTGGCATGCTCGAAATGCTCGGACGACTGCAGCAGGGCCTTCGAGGGAATGCAGCCCACGTTGGTGCAGGTGCCGCCCAGGGCTGGGCCGCCAGCGGCGTTCTTCCACTCGTCGATACAGGCCACTTGCATGCCCAACTGGGCTGCACGGATGGCCGCTACGTAGCCGCCGGGGCCGCCGCCGATCACGACGACATCAAATTGCTTGCTCATGATTAATCCAATGGTGTTAGTTCAAAACTGCCCTGGTGCAATGCCACACCGAAGAGGCCCGTTTTGGTGGTCAGTTGCTCGTCGTTTTGACGACCAAACGACAAGGTGGTGCCGGGATGGGTGCGGCAGACGAACATGAAGGAGCCGGACTCCAGGCATGCAATCTTGCCGCCAGCGCGCATCACCGCCCAGCCCATCTCTTCATAGCCCTGGGCCTTGAAGGGGATGAGCGGCAGCGGCGCGCCGGGCTCGCCGACAAACGAAATGGCCCATTGCGGGCCATTGCCGTCCGCCTTCGCGCCGGGCACCTCCTTGGCGGAGGTGACCGGGCGGATGCGAACCTGTGATGGGGCAGGCAGACCCCGGCGCGCAGCCTGGGTGCCTGCTGCCCACTGGAAGCGATAGTCACCGCTCCAGCTTTGCGTGGCGACATCCTGCGCTGCAGGACGGGACAACGTCCCGCAGGCGCCCAGCACAAGTGCGGACGCTGCAGCCACCAGAACGCGTAGCATCACTGCCCGGCGACCCGATTACAGGTCGAACAGCAGACGCGATGGATCTTCCAGCGCATCCTTCATCGCCACCAGACCCAGCACGGCTTCGCGGCCGTCGATGATGCGGTGGTCGTAGGACATCGCGAAGTAGTTCATCGGACGCACCACCACCTGGCCGTTTTCGACCACAGCGCGGTCCTTGGTCGCGTGCACGCCCAGGATGGCCGATTGGGGCGGGTTGATGATCGGGGTCGACATCATCGAGCCGAAGGTGCCACCGTTGGAGATGGAGAACGTGCCGCCGGTCATGTCTTCGATGCCCAGCTTGCCGTCAGCAGCCTTCTTGCCGAATTCGGCGATCTTCTTTTCGATGTCGGCAAAGCTCATCTGGTCTGCATTGCGCAGGATGGGCACCACCAGACCGCGTGGCGAGCCCACGGCGATACCGATGTCGAAGTAGCCGTGGTAGATGATGTCGGTGCCATCGACCGACGCGTTCAGCACGGGGTACTTCTTGAGTGCATGCACGGCCGCCTTCACGAAGAAGGACATGAAGCCGAGCTTGACGCCGTGTTCCTTGGTGAAGTCGTCCTGGAACTTCTTGCGCAGCGCCATCACGGGCGCCATGTTCACTTCGTTGAACGTGGTCAGGATCGCGTTGGTCGACTGCGACTGCAGCAGACGCTCGGCGATACGGGCACGCAGACGGCTCATCGGCACGCGCTGCTCTGGACGCTCGCCCAGGTCTTGGGCAGCGGCGGGCGACGCCACCTGGGGCAGCGACTTGGTCGGTGCGCCGGTGGGTATCACGGCGGCGGTGGACTTGACGCCACCGGCCACAGCGGCCAGCACATCACCCTTGGTGACGCGGCCGTCCTTGCCCGAGCCGGCCACAGCGCCGACTGCCAGGTTGTTGTCCGCCAGCAGCTTGGCTGCAGCTGGCATCGCCACATCGCCCTTGTTGCCACCGGCAGCTGCAGGCGCAGAAGCGGGGGCGGGAGCGGCAGCAGCTGGCGCAGGTGCTGCGGCAGCGGGGGCTGCAGCGGCGCCGGCCACGGCTTCGGTATCGATCTTGGCGATCAGCTGGTCAGCGATAACGGTCGCGCCGTCGCCTTGCACGATCTCGGTCAGCACACCAGCGGCAGGCGCTGGCACTTCGAGCACGACCTTGTCGGTTTCGATCTCGATCAGGATTTCGTCGACAGCAACAGCTTCACCGGCCTTCTTCTTCCAGGTGAGCATGGTGGCTTCAGCGACCGACTCGGACAGCTGGGGGACTTTGACTTCTACGATTGCCATAACAATTCTTTCTGTATTCGTTAAATGCTGAGGTCGTGCTTACTTGGTCAGCACAAAGCCCTTGAGCTTGCCGAATGCGCCTTCGACCAGCGCCTTTTGCTGCTCTTGGTGCAGGTGCGAATAGCCCACGGCAGGCGATGCCGAGGCGGCACGGCCGGAGTAGCCCAGCTTTTGGCCGTCGAGCATGTTCTCGTGGATGTAGTGCTGCACGAAGAACCATGCACCCTGGTTTTGCGGCTCGTCCTGGCACCACACCACTTCCTTGGCGGCGCTGTACTTCTTGAGTTCAGCGGCAAAAGCCTTGTGGGGGAACGGATAGAGCTGCTCGATACGGATGATGGCCACATCGGTGCTGCCTTCTTCGGTGCGCTTCTTGACCAGGTCGTAGTAGACCTTGCCCGAGCAGGCGATCACGCGCTTGACCTTGTCGGCCTTGGCAACGATGGCCTCATCGCGCTCACCGATCACGGTCTGGAAGCCACCGGAGGTGAATTCCGACACGGGCGAGGTTGCGTCCTTGTTACGCAGCAGCGACTTGGGCGTCATGATGATCAGCGGCTTGCGCAGCGGACGCACCATCTGGCGACGCAGCAAGTGGAAGATCTGCGCAGCCGTGGTCGGCTGGGTCACTTGCATGTTCTGGTCCGCCGACAGCTGCATGAAGCGCTCCAGGCGTGCCGAGCTGTGCTCGGGGCCCTGGCCTTCGTAGCCGTGTGGCAGCATCAAGGTCAGACCGTTGATACGGCCCCACTTGACTTCACCGGAGGCGATGAACTGGTCGATCACCACTTGCGCGCCGTTGGCGAAGTCGCCGAACTGCGCTTCCCAGATCACCAGGGTGTTGGGATCGTTGGAGGCGTAGCCATATTCGAAGCCCAGCACGGCCTCTTCGGACAGGATGGAGTCGATCACGGTGAACGGCGCCTGGTTGTCAGCGACGTTCTGCAGAGGGATGTAGGTGCCCTCGTCCCACTTCTCACGCTTTTGGTCGTGCACGACCGAGTGGCGGTGGGTAAAGGTGCCGCGGCCGCTGTCTTCGCCCGACAGGCGGATGGGGTAACCCGAGGCCACCAGCGAGGCGTAGGCCATGGTCTCACCCATGCCCCAGTCCACGTTGATGTCGCCACGGCCCATCGCTGCGCGGTCGTCATAGACCTTCTTGACCAGCTGGTGCGGGTTCACCGACTCCGGCAGGGTCGTGACGCGCTCGGCCAGACGCTTCCACTCGGCCACGGGAATGGCGGTGTCGGCGCTGTCGGTCCACTTCTGCTTGAGGAAGGGGCTCCAATCCACCGCGTACTGGCTCTTGAAGTTGGTCAGCACCGGGTCGACCGTGTGCTTGCCCGCATCCATGGCCGCGCGGTAGGCCTTGACCATGTCGTCGCCCAGCGTCTCGCCCAGCCCTTGCGTGGCCAGCTTGTCGGCGTACAGCTTGCGCGTGCCGGGGTGCTGGGCAATCTTCTTGTACATCAGCGGCTGGGTCAGTGCAGGCGTGTCCTGCTCGTTGTGACCGAGCTTGCGGTAGCAGATGATGTCCACCACGATGTCCTTGGAGAATTCCATACGGAAGTCCAAAGCCATCTGCATGGCCAGTGCCACCGCTTCGGGATCGTCACCGTTGACGTGCAGCACGGGCGAATCGATCATCTTGACGATGTCCGTGCAATACGTGGTCGAGCGCAGATCGCGAGGATCGGAGGTCGTGAAACCAATCTGGTTGTTGATGATGATGTGCACCGTGCCGCCCGTGGTGTAGCCACGGGTTTCGGACAGCGCCAGCGTTTCCTGGTTCACGCCCTGGCCGGCAAAGGCCGCGTCACCGTGCACCAGCACCGGCAGCACTTGCTTGCCCTGCGGGTCGTTGCGGCGGTCCATGCGCGAGCGCACCGAGCCTTCAACCACGGGGTTGACGATTTCCAGGTGCGAGGGATTGAAGGCCAGCGACAGGTGCACCGGGCCGCCAGTGGTCGACACATCGGAGCTAAAGCCCTGGTGGTACTTCACGTCACCGGCGGTCAGCTCTTCAGGGGCGGTGTGGTCGAACTCGGCAAACAGGTCCTTGGGCATCTTGCCGAGGGTGTTGACCAGCACGTTCAGGCGGCCACGGTGGGCCATGCCGATGACGATTTCCTGCACGCCGGTCACGCCAGCGGCATTGATCAGCTGGTCCATCGCGACGATAAAGGACTCGCCGCCTTCGAGCGAGAAGCGCTTCTGACCCACATACTTGGTGTGCAGGAAACGCTCCAGGCCTTCGGCCGCGGTCAGGCGGTCAAGAATGCGCTTTTTCTGGTCGGCGTTGAAGGCGGGCTTGCTGCGAATGCTCTCGAGCTTTTGCTGCCACCAACGCTTCTGGTTTTGCTCGGCGGTGTACATGTACTCCGCGCCCAACGTGCCGCAATAGGTCTCGCGCAGTGCATTGAGCAGCTCGCGCAAGGTCATCGATTCCTTGCCGAAGAACGTGTTGCTGATGTTGAACACGGTTTCCTGGTCCGCATCGGTAAAGCCATAGAAGGCTGGATCGAGCTCAGGAATTTCGGGGCGTTCTTGGCGCTTCAGCGGGTCCAGATCGGCCCAGCGTGCGCCCACATTGCGGTAAGCGGCAATCAGCTGCTGCACGGCGGTGCGCTTGCGGCCCAGTTCCGAATCAGCACCAGACGCTACCACCACCTTGGTCACGCCTTGTTTGGCGCGCTCGGCAAAGGCGTTGACGACGGGAAGATGAGGGACGTCCTTGGCGTTGCTGCCGTCCAATGCGGGGACGTTTTGCAGTGCATCAAAGTAAGCGCGCCAGGTGTCTGGTACGCTGCCTGGGTTATCCAGATAGTTCTCATACATCTCTTCGACATACGGGGCATTGCCGCCGAAGAGATAGGTGTTGCCTTGGTAGGCTTGATACACAGAATTCGTATCGCTCATTTTCTCCGCTGACCTCCGCTTTCCTCTGGAAAGCATTAGCTGGTGCATATAAACAACCTTCCGCGACACGGCTGAACCGATTGGCGGATGCGACTGTGGCTGGGAAGGGCCGAACAACGGGTATTGTGCCACTTCCGCCTGGGCTTGTCCTTCGATGGCCTTGGCCCCAGCAGATGGGTGCCCGAAATAGCGTAGGTTTATGCCGGAAGCAGATACATTTGCGCTATCCATTCACACCGATGCGCTTGATGTTCAACAACCACTCTCTTCACGACAAAGCATTCATCTTGCTGCTAATAGGCGTCACCATTGCCTTTTTTGCCGTGCTTTTCCCCTTTCAGGGGGCCGTTTTCTGGGCCGTGATCCTCGCTGTTGTGTTTACGCCTCTACACAAAAAAATCCTGGTCCGCCTCCCCAAATACCCGACTATTGCGGCCCTGATTACGCTGGTGCTGTGCCTGGTGCTGGTGATCCTGCCGCTGATCCTGCTGTCGATCTCGCTGGCCAAGGAGGCGGCCACCATCTACGAGAGCGTGCACTCGGGCGAGATGAATTTCGGCCAGTACTTCCAGCAGATCTACAACGCCATGCCCCAGTGGGTGCTGGACCTGCTGACCCGCTTCAACCTGAACGACCCCAAGGTGATCCAGGAGAAGATCTCCGGCATCTCGGTGCAGGCGAGCCAGTATGTGGCGACCAAGGTGCTGACCATCGGCCAGAACACCATGGGCTTTTTGGTGAGCTTTTGCATCATGCTCTACCTGTTGTTCTTCTTCCTGCGCGACGGCAAGACCTTGATCCGCAAGATCCTGGCCGCCACGCCGCTCGATGACGCGCACAAGAAAAAGCTGGGCGCCAAGTTCATCACCGTGGTGCGCGCCACGGTCAAGGGCAACCTGGCCGTGGCTGCCACCCAGGGCGCGCTGGGCGGCATCATCTTCTGGATTCTGGGCATCGAGGCCTCGCTGCTGTGGGGCGTGGTGATGGCCTTTTTGTCGCTGTTGCCGGCCGTGGGTGCAGCCATTGTCTGGGCGCCAGTTGCTATTTATTACATTGCCACCGGCTCCACCACCGAAGGCATTGTGCTGGCCGCCTATGGCGCCGCCATCATGGGCATGGTCGACAACGTGCTGCGCCCGCTCCTGGTGGGCAAGGACACCAAGATGCCCGACTACCTGATCCTCATCTCCACCCTGGGCGGGCTGTCGCTGTTCGGGCTTACCGGCTTTGTCATCGGGCCACTGATTGCCGCGCTGTTCATCGCGGTCTGGGATCTTTTTGCACCCCAGGCCCACATCAGCGACACCACAGAGGTAGACAATAGCGCCAAGTAACTTCTTCTTTTGGCGGGCGCGTGGCGCCTGCCCCTTCTTTGCTGCCCTGCCCCATGCCCGCTCGCGATTTTGAATCCCGCAAACAGGAATTCCTGGATTTCTACGCCGCCCAGTTGCCCACCCTCAAGGCTGCGGCGGCCTCGTTCAATGCGCTGATCCACGCCATCTTGAGCAACCTCGAGGGCGTCAACATCGCCAAGTTCGAGTGCCGGGTGAAGACCGCTGACGAATGCGTGCGCAAGTTCAAGCGCAAGTACCGAAACTTTGTCGAGGACCAGTCCGAGGACTATGCCATCGAGGACTACATCACCGACCTGATCGGCGTGCGCGTGGTCTGCCTCTATGAGGACGAGCCACCGGCCATCATGTCCCGGGTGCGCGAATATTTCGATGTGATCGAGATCACCGACAAGACCTCACCGATGGAAGACTCGGAGTCCGAGTTTGGCTACAAGGGCATCCATATGGACCTGCGGCTCAACCAGCAGCAGGCACAGCTGACCGAGCACCAGGCCTATGCCGACCAGGCCTTCGAGCTGCAGATCCGCACCATCATCCAGGACTCCTGGAGCGAGCTGGACCACAAGATCAAGTACAAGAAGTCCATCCCGACCAACCTCAAACGCCGCATCAACATTCTGTCGGCGCTGTTTGAACTGGCCGACCGCGAGTTCTTGCAGATCCGCAATGAGACCAGCCAGGCGCTGGCGCTCTCGCGCGCCGAGGACGAGGTCGACGGCCCCCTGGGCGATGGACTGGGCGACCACAACGAGCCGCTCGATGCCTTCAGCTTTGTCGCCTTTGGCCACAAGCACTTCCCCGGCTATGAGTTTGACCCGCAGAAGGTGGAGTTCTTCCTGGACGAGTTGCTGCATGACTTTGCCGTGCGCCACGCCGGCTGGCTGTTTGCCGTGGTGCAAAAGCATGTCACCACCGTGCGCCACTACAAGGCCGATTTCCAGCACCGCTACCCGTCCAGCAGCTTCAACCCCTTCACGGTGATGCGCCACTGCCTTTACCTGGAGGACAAGCAGCGCTTTCGCAAAACGCTGCGCAACTCTGCGCGTGAGGCCTTTGAGGAATGGTTGCAGCGCCAGCCCGCCAACAGCACCACCAGCGAAGACTGAGCGGCCATAGCGTCCTGCCCTGATCTACAGGCCCTGTCTACCCAGGGCAAGCGCGGGCATGGGGCCAGAGCAATAGTCTAGCAAGACCCTCAGTCATTAGTTAAAATCAATCTTTGTAACTACGCCCATCCGAGTGGCTGCATTGCAGCGGCCATGCGGGTGGCAGGCCGGTGTAGCACACAGTGGGCAGCGGCGCAGAACCCAGCGCCAGCACCCTCCCCGTGTTTACGAGCATGGCTGGCCATGCTTTCTGACGCGCGCTGCTGCTATATTGCGATGCAACAATCACGGAGTTTTGATGCTGTACCAACTGTATGAAACCCAGCGGGCCCTGATGGAGCCCTTTGCAGAATACGCCCACGCCACCTCGAAGATGCTGAGCAATCCGCTGTGGCCGATCAGCCAGACGAACACCGCCCAGCGCGCCTCGGCGGGCTTTGATCTGTTCTACCGGCTGGGCAAGGACTATGAAAAGCCCGCCTTTGGCATCACCACCATCGAGGCCAACGGCCATGAGATCGCGATCCACGAGCGCGTGGAGCTGACCAAGCCCTTTTGCGAGCTGCGCCGCTTCAAGCGCTTCTCGGACGACCAGACCAGCCTGGCGGCGATGAAGCAGCAGCCCGTGGTGCTGGTGGTGGCCCCGCTGTCGGGCCACTACGCCACCCTGCTGCGCGAGACGGTGCGCACGATGCTGGCCGACCACAAGGTCTATATCACCGACTGGACCAATGCGCGCCTGGTGCCGCAGACCGAGGGCATCTTCCACCTCGATGACTATGTCAACTATGTGCAGGAATTCATCCGCCACATCCAGGGCATCTACGGCAACTGCCATGTGGTGAGCGTCTGCCAGCCCACGGTGCCGGTGCTCGCCGCCGTCTCGCTGATGGCCAGCCGCGGCGAGAAGACCCCGCTGTCGATGACCATGATGGGTGGCCCCATCGATGCGCGCAAATCGCCCACCACGGTGAACAACCTGGCCACCACGCACGATCTGCAGTGGTTCGAGTCGAACGTGATCCATCCGGTGCCCGGCAACTTTCCCGGTGCCGGCCGCCTGGTCTACCCCGGCTTTTTGCAGCACATGGGCTTTGTCAGCATGAACCCTGACCGCCATGCGATGAGCCATTACGACTACTTCAAGGACCTGCTCAAGGGCAACGAAGACAGCGCCGAACACCACCGCAAGTTCTACGACGAGTACAACGCCGTGCTCGACATGGATGCGGCCTACTACCTGGAAACCATCAAGACCGTGTTCCAGGACTTTGCGCTGGTCAAGGGCACCTGGGAGGTGCGCTCGCCCGAAGGCAATCTGGAGCTGGTCAAGCCCCAGGACATCCGCCACAGCGCGCTGCTGACGGTCGAGGGCGAGCTTGATGACATCTCTGGCTCGGGCCAGACCCAGGCCGCGCATGACCTGTGCACCGGCCTCAAGGCGGTCGACACCCGGCACTTTGAAGTCAAGGGCGCGGGGCACTACGGCATCTTCAGCGGCAAGCGCTGGCGCACCATGGTCTACCCGATGCTCAAGGACTTCATCCTCGCCAACAACCGCATCGAGGATCGCCCTGCAGGCAGCGTAAAATCGGCCACTTCCAAGCAGAATACTTTGCACACGGTGTGATCGATACCCACAAAACCAGCGACCAGCCAGCCTCAGCGCTGGCTGTTTTCATTGGCGCCATTGATGCGGCCCTGCCGCAGACCCAATGCACGCGCTGCGGCTACCCCGACTGCCGCCACTATGCCCAGGCCATTGCCCAGGGCGAGGCCGCGATCAACCAATGCCCGCCTGGCGGCCAGGAAGGCGTGGCGCGGCTGGCGGCCATCACCGGCCGGCCTGCGCTGCCGCTGAACCCGCACAACGGCCTCGAAGCCGTGCGCGTTGTCGCCCGCATCGATGAGAACTGGTGCATCGGCTGCACCTTGTGCATCAAGGCCTGCCCGACCGATGCCATCCTGGGCGCGAACAAGCGCATGCACACCGTCATTGCCGAGGCCTGCACCGGCTGCGAGCTGTGCCTGCCGGTCTGCCCGGTCGATTGCATTGAACTGGACAACGCCAGCGGCGAGGCCACCGGCTGGGCCGCCTGGAGCCCGGCGCAAGCCGATGAGGCCCGGCTGCGCTACAACAGGCACCAGCAGCGCCTGCACGGCACCAACCGCACGCAGGTGCCCAGTCCAACTGCCAGCCCAGCGGGCACGCCGCACGCTGCCCCTGCAGCCCTCAGCGCCCAGGCGGCCCAGGCTGCTGCCGTCAGCGCAGCAGCATCGCAAAATACCGCGGCCAGCAAGGCCAACCTGGCCGCGCCGGCCGCTGCCGACAAAAAGGCAATCCTGGCCGCCATTTTGGCCAAAGCCAAGCAGCAACAAGGCGGCAACCACTCGTCTTAATGGCTGCGCGGCGCTGGGTAGCCGACAAAGGCCGCCAAGCCCCTACCGGGCATGACAGAACGGCGCAAAAAAACAAGCGCCGCTGCACCATAATGGCTGGCTTATGAACCCCTTGCTCCAGAAACTGCAGCCCTACCCGTTTGAGCGCCTGCGCCAGTTGTTTGCCGGTGTCACGCCGCCCGCAGACCAGTCGCCCATCAGCCTGGGTATCGGTGAGCCCCGCCACCCCACGCCCGCCTTCATCGAGCAGGCGCTCTCGGACAACCTGGCCGGCCTGTCGGTCTACCCGGCCACCGCTGGCACGCCGGCACTGCGCGAAGCCTTTGCTGCCTGGCTGTCCACGCGCTACGGCCTGCAGGTGGATGGACACAAGCACACCTTGCCCGTCAATGGCAGCCGCGAGGCACTGTTTGCGTTCACGCAGACGGTGGTCGACAGCAGCAAGCCAGGCCCGGTCGTGCTCTGCCCCAACCCCTTCTACCAGATCTACGAAGGCGCGGCCCTGCTCGCGGGCGCCACGCCCTACTACGTGCCCAGCATCGCCAGCAAGAACTTTGCCGTCGACTGGGCCAGCGTGCCCGAGGACATCTGGCAGCGCACCCAGCTGATCTTTGTCTGCTCGCCGGGCAACCCCACCGGCGCCGTGATGCCGCTTGACGAGTGGAAAAAGCTGTTTGAGCTGTCCGACCGCTATGGCTTTGTCATTGCGTCTGACGAGTGCTACAGCGAAATCTACTTCCGCGACGAGCCACCACTGGGCGGCATGCAGGCAGCAGCGCAACTGGGCCGCAGCGATTTCCGCCGCCTGGTCTCGTTCACCAGCCTGTCCAAGCGCAGCAATGTGCCGGGCCTGCGCAGCGGTTTTGTCGCGGGCGACGCCGAGCTGATCAAGGCCTTCACGCTCTACCGCACCTACCAGGGCGGCGCGATGAGCCCGCCGGTGCAGGCGGCCAGCATTGCGGCCTGGGGTGATGAGCGCCATGTCGAAGACAACCGCGAGCAATACCGCCGCAAGTTTGCCGAAGTCACGCCCGTGCTGTCGGCCGTGATGGACGTGCAGTTGCCCGATGCCAGCTTCTACCTCTGGGCCGGCGTGCCTCCAGAGATGGGCTTGTCCGACACCGAGTTCGCACGCGAACTCTATGCCCAATACAATGTCACGGTTCTGCCAGGCAGCTATCTGGCCCGTGACTTCAACGGCAGCAACCCAGGCGCCGGCCGCATCCGCATGGCCCTGGTGGCCCAGACGGCCGAATGCCTGGAAGCCGCTCAGCGCATTGCCCAATTCATTCAATCCTGGAAAAAAGCCTAAACCATGACGCAACAACTGCAAACCATCATCGAATCCGCCTGGGAAGCCCGCACGACGCTCTCGCCTGCCTCGGCTCCCAAAGAAATCGTCGATGCGGTCGACCATGTGATCAACGCCCTGGACCAGGGCGAGTTGCGTGTGGCCACCCGTGACGGCGTGGGCCAGTGGACCGTGCACCAGTGGATCAAGAAGGCCGTGTTGCTGTCGTTCCGCTTGAAGGACAACGCGCTGGTGCAAGCCGGCGACCTGAACTTCTACGACAAAGTGCCCACCAAGTACGCGGGCATGTCCGAAGCCGATATCGCCGCCACCGGCGTGCGCGTGGTGCCGCCCGCTGTGGCCCGCCGCGGCAGCTATGTGGCCAAGGGCGCCATCCTGATGCCTTCCTACGTGAACATTGGCGCCTATGTGGGCGAAGGCACCATGGTTGACACCTGGGCCACCGTGGGCTCCTGCGCACAAGTGGGCAAGAACGTCCACCTCTCGGGCGGCGTGGGCCTGGGCGGCGTGCTCGAACCGCTGCAAGCCAACCCCACCATCATTGAAGACAACTGCTTCATCGGCGCCCGCTCCGAAATCGTCGAAGGCGTGATCGTCGAAGAAAACTCGGTCATCTCGATGGGCGTGTACATCAGCCAGTCCACGAAGATCTATAACCGCATGACCGGCGAAGTCACTTATGGCCGCGTTCCTTCGGGTTCGGTGGTGGTCAGCGGCTCCATGCCTGCCAAGGACGGCAGCCACAGCCTGTACTGCGCGGTGATCGTCAAGCAAGTGACGCCCGAGACCCGCGCCAAGACCAGCATCAACGACCTGCTGCGCGACTGATCTGCCGCCCAGGGATTCTCTGTATAACCCTCGCCAGGCAACCCATCAGCCCTGCAAGCTTTGCGCTGCAGGGCTTTTTTGTGGCCGTTTGGCTTGCGGTTGGGTTGCAGCGCGGGCGCAACATCGTTTATTGACTGCGTAGCTAAGCCTACAATCTCTGCACAAATTACTGGAGGGAACGGACATGGGAACCATGGAGCGAATCTTGCGCCTGATGGCAGACAACAAGGCCTCGGATGTCTATCTGTCAGCCAATGCGCCTGCGCTGGTCAAGATCCAGGGCGAATGCATCCCCCTCAACAACCAGACCTTGACACCGGATGCGCCGCGTACCCTGCTCGCCGAGATCGTGCCGCCCGAGCGCATCGAAGAGCTGGACGAAACCGGGGAGCTCAACATTGGCGTGCCGCTCGAAGGCGTGGGCCGTTTCCGCGTCAGCGCCATGCACCAGCGCGGCAGCTGCGCCGTGGTCATCCGCTATGTGCCCCAGGACATCCCCAGCCTGGAGCAGCTGGAGCTGCCCGAGATCTTCCAGGACCTCATCATGGCCCGGCGCGGCCTGGTGCTGTTTGTCGGCGCCACCGGCTCGGGCAAGAGCACGTCGCTCGCCGCAATGATCGACCACCGCAACGGCCAGCAAAGCGGCCATATCCTGACGGTGGAAGACCCGATCGAGTACCAGTTTTCCAACCGGCGCTCGATCATCAACCAGCGCGAGGTGGGCAGCGACACCGCCTCACTGCAGACCGCGCTGAAGAACGCGCTGCGCCAGGCGCCCGATGTGATCATGATTGGCGAAATCCGCGACCGCGAGACCATGTCGGCGGCCATTGCCTACGCGCAGTCCGGCCACCTGTGCCTGGCCACCTTGCACGGCAACAACAGCTACCACGCGCTCAACCGGATCCTGAGCTTCTACCCGGTCGAGGTGCGCCCCACGATGCTGGGTGACCTGTCATCGGCGCTGCGCGCCGTGGTCTCGCAGCGTCTGGTCAAGACGGTCTCGGGCAAACGCACCGCTGCCATCGAGGTGATGCTCAACACCAAGCTGGTGGGCGAGATGATCGAGCAAGGCAACTTCTCGGCCGTGCGCGAGGCGATGGAAAAGTCCATGGCCGAAGGCTCGGTCACCTTTGAAGGCGCACTGGCCGCGCTCATCCACAGCGGCAAGATCAGCCGCGAGGAAGGCCTTGCCAACTCCGACTCGCCAACCAACCTGATGTGGCGGCTGCAGAACGACTTCCAGATGGCGGCCAATGCCGCCAAGGCCCAGGTCGCGGCCAAACCCGAGCTCGACGACGCGGCCTCGTTCACCGAAATCGTGCTTGATGTGAACCAAGAGTAAGATAGCGGCCGTTGCCCCCGGGCAGCACGCCACGACGCCGTGGCCATATGCCCTGAATGCGGCCTGCGGGCCGCATTGTTGTTGACCTCCCCGCCCACTTTCTTTGACGCCATGTCCCGCACCCTGCAACTGACCGAGCAACTGATCGCCCGTCCTTCCGTGACGCCCAATGACGAAGGCTGTCTGGACATGGTTTCCGACCTGCTCCAGCCGCTGGGTTTTGCCTGCGAGCGCATGGACAGCGGCCCCGACAGTTTTCGGGTGAGCAACCTCTGGGCACTGCGCCGCAGCGGCGTGGCGGGAGCCAAGACCGTGGTCTTTGTCGGCCACACCGATGTGGTGCCCACCGGCCCGCTGGAGCAGTGGAACTCGCACCCCTTCACCCCTTCGCACCGCGATGGCAAGCTCTACGGGCGCGGTGCCAGCGACATGAAGACCTCCATCGCTGCCTTTGTCGTGGCCGCCGAGGAGTTTGTCGCCCAGAACGCTGCAGCGCCGCTGGATATCGCGCTCTTGCTGACCAGTGACGAAGAAGGCCCGAGCGTGGACGGCACCGCCGTCGTCGTCGAGCAGCTGCGCCAGCGCGGCCAGGTGCTGGACTACTGCCTGGTGGGCGAACCCACCGCCGTGCAAAAGCTCGGCGACATGGTCAAGAACGGCCGGCGCGGCAGCCTGACGGGCAAGCTCACCGTCCATGGCGTGCAAGGCCATATCGCCTACCCGCAGCTGGCCCGCAACCCCATCCACCAGGGGCTGGGCGCGCTGGGTGAACTGGCCAGCACCCTGTGGGACGAGGGCAATGCCTTCTTCCCGCCCACCAGCTTCCAGATGAGCAATATCCATGCGGGCACTGGCGCGGGCAATGTGATCCCGGGCCAGATGGTGGTGGACTTCAACTTCCGCTTCAGCACCGAATCGACGGCCGAGAACCTCAAGGCCCGCGTCAAGTCCACCTTGGAGCGCCATGCGCTTGAGTACGACCTGAAGTGGACCCTGGGCGGCAAGCCCTTCCTGACCACACCCGGCGTGCTGGTGACGGCCGTGCAGCAAGCCATCCGCGACGAAGTGGGGCTGGAGACCACCTTGTCGACCACTGGCGGCACCAGCGACGGCCGCTTTGTCGCCGATATCTGCCCGGAAGTCATCGAGATCGGTCCATCGAACGCCACCATCCACAAGATCGACGAGTGCGTGGCCGTGGCCGATATCGAGCCGCTGAAAAATATCTACCGCCGCATTCTGGAAAACCTGGCGCGCTAAGAACCTGTTCAAAGCCAATACCCAGATAGCCCTGGCGGCAGCCTTGCCTGGTGCCACGCAGCTGTCATCAAGCCTACAATGGCGGTCTTTGATTTTTGCCTGAGTTGAGCCATGACCACCATCCGCACCCTGATTGATGACAGCGCAGCAGCGCTCAGCGCTGCCGGTGTGCATTTTGGCCATGGAACGACCAATGCGCAGGACGAAGCGAGCTGGCTGGTGCTGTGGTCACTGGGTCTGCCGGTGGACAGCGACACCAGCCCGGATGGCGCAGACTCAGTCGCAAGCCAATCGGTGAGTGACGTGCAGCGCAGCAAACTCGAGCAACTGATCGCCGAGCGCATCCGCAGCCGCAAGCCAGCCGCTTATCTGACCCAGCAGGCCTGGCTGCAAGGTGTCCCCTTCTACATCGACGAGCGCTCCATCGTGCCGCGCAGCCTGATTGCCGAGCTGCTGGCCGATGGCAGCATTGACGACTGGCTGAGCGACAAGACGCGCCAGGTGCTGGACCTGTGTACCGGCAACGGCAGCCTCGCATGCCTGGCCGCCATGGCCTACCCCGATGTGCAGGTCACCGGCGCTGATCTGTCTGCCGATGCGCTGGCCGTGGCCCGCATCAATGTGGACCAGCATGGCCTGCAAGAGCGCGTGCAGCTGGTTCAATCAGACGGCATGGCCAACGCCCGCGGCCCCTGGGACCTGATTCTCTGCAATCCACCCTATGTCAACGCCCAGAGCATGGCCAGCCTGCCGCTGGAATACCAGGCCGAGCCGGTGCTGGCGCTGGCTGGTGGCCAGGACGGCATGGACTTTGTGCGCGGCCTGATTCTGGAGCTGCCCCAGCGCCTGAGCGAAGACGGTGTGCTGGTGCTGGAGATTGGCAACGAGCGCGCCTACTTTGAAGCCGCCTTCCCTGGCCTGCCGGTGTTCTGGATGGACACCAGCGCCGGCGACGACCAGGTGCTGCTGCTGACCCGCGAAGCGCTGATGCACTGGACGCAGGAACAGCCTACGCAGCTCTGAAGGCCCAGCTCGGCTTGCATCAGTAGGCCAGCATTTTGCAGGCCAGCCGGCTGATCGGCCGGTGCAGACAGGACTCCAGCTTGGGCGGCAGCAGCAAGGGTTTGAGCAGCATCTGCACTGCCAGTTGGGCCGGCAATCCGGTGCTGATCAGGTGGTAGATGCGCTGGGCGACATCGTCAAAGCTGCGCTGCCGGTCGGCAAACAGATCGCCCTTGTTGGCGAACACATGGCGCAGCGCCACATCGGAATCACTCTCGCGCAATTCTTTCAAGCGGCTGTACAGCGCCTTCGCAATGCGCAGCCGGCCAACGGGCTCCTGGGCCTGCAGGCTTTTGAAGTAGCTCAAGAAATGCTTGAAGTGGCCGACCTCGTCATTGCGGATATGGCCCAGCAGCTCGGTGAGCACCGGCTCCTGGCTGAGCCCGCGCAAGGTGTGGTAGTAGGCCGTGGTGCCGGTCTCCACCACGCAGCGCGCCACCATCTCCAGGCGCGGGTCCTCCAGTAAAGCCTCTTGCGTGCACAGCAGCGAGTACTCGGCGAAGAAGCTGTCATAGGCCTTTTGCCAGTCAAAGCTGGGCCAGACGGTTTCCACATAGCGCCGCAGCGATGCGCCATGCTGCAGCTCCTCATGCTCCCAGCGCGCTTCCAGCCAATGCTGGATATCTGGGTACTGGGCGTAGTGCGCGCCCAGATTGGTGGCATAGGTGTCCGAGCCGGTCTCGACAAAGGAGGCGCTCATCAGCAAATAGAACATGTCCTCGTCGTTCGCCACCGCGCCATGGTCGATCTGCGCATAGGGAATGTCGGCCAGCTGCCAATGGGACCGCGCCGGCGGTGCAGCGCCAGCATCCTGGCTGGTGCCTGACTGGCGGTCGATACCAGGCCGTCCATGCATTTCAGAGGCTGTTGTCATAGCACTGTCCTTGTGGTTGCCATCTCTGACATATGGCGTTTGCAGACCGCAGTATGGCGCTGCGGCCCATGCTTGGGTAGGCCCAGGCTGGTGACAGCGTTCAACACCTGTTACCTCCTACAAGGGCATGCGGCATTGGCCTACCTGGGCCTGCAACAGCGCCTTGCGCATGCACTGCGCACAGTCAACCCCTGTCCGCTATGCCCCGCATAGCGCTGTGCCAAGCCCAGGGCGGCGATAATCGAGGCCATTCATGATTACGCTGAAAAATATCACCCTGCGCCGCGGCACCAAAGTGCTGCTTGACGGCGTCACCACCACCATCAACCCAGGCGAATCGGTGGGCCTGGTTGGCCGCAACGGCGCTGGCAAGTCCACGTTGTTTGCACTGCTCAACGGCTCGCTGACGGAAGACGGTGGCGATTTCCACATTCCCGCACAGTGGCGCATGGGCCAGGTCGCCCAGCACATGCCCGAAACCGAGGAATCGGCCACCCAGTTCGTGCTGGAGGGCGACACCCGCCTGGTTGAAGTACAGGCCCAGCTCGAGGCTGCCGAGGCGTCCGGCGACGGCATGGCCCTCGCCCAGGCCTATGCCGACCTGGCCGATGCTGGCGCCCACGATGCCGTGCCGCGCGCGCAGGCGTTGATCCTGGGCCTGGGCTTCAAGGTCCAGGAGCTGGAGCACCCGGTCAACAGCTTCTCGGGCGGCTGGCGCATGCGCCTGCAGCTGGCCCGCGCGCTGATGTGCCCCAGCGATCTACTGCTGCTCGACGAACCGACCAACCACTTGGATCTGGACGCCCTCGTCTGGCTCGAAGCCTGGCTCAAGCGCTACCCCGGCACCCTGATCACCATCAGCCATGACCGCGAATTTCTCGACGCGATCACCAATGTGACCCTGCAGATCCAGGGCGGGCAACTGACACGCTACGGCGGCAACTACAGCCGCTTCGAAGAGCTGCGTGCCCAGCAGCTGGAGCTGCAGCAGGCCAGCTTTGCCAAGCAGCAAGAGAAGATGGCGCATCTGCAAAAGTTCATTGACCGCTTCAAGGCCAAGGCCAGCAAGGCCAAGCAGGCGCAAAGCCGGGTCAAGCAGCTCGACCGCATGGAGAAAATTGCGCCCGTGCTGGCCGAGGCCGAGTTCACCTTCGAGTTCAAGGAGCCAGCCAACCTGCCCAATCCAATGCTGGCGATCACCGATGCCGCCTTTGGCTATGAGGACGAAGACGGCAAGCAGACCACGATCTTGCAAGGCGTCAACCGCTCGGTGCTGGCAGGCCAGCGCATCGGCATTCTGGGCGCCAATGGCCAGGGTAAATCGACCCTGGTCAAGACCATTGCCCGTGAGATGAAGGCCCTGGCCGGCACCGTGACCGAAGGCAAGGGCCTCAATATCGGCTACTTTGCCCAGCAGGAGCTGGACGTTTTGCGCCCGAGCGAAAACCCGCTCGAGCACATGATCCGCCTGGCCAAGGAAATAGGCAGCGAAGGCAACAGCGCGCGTGAGCAGGACCTGCGCAACTTCCTGGGCACCTTCAACTTCAGCGGCGACATGGTCAAGCAGTCCGTGGGCAGCATGAGCGGTGGCGAAAAAGCCCGCCTGGTGCTGGCGATGATCGTCTGGCAGCGCCCCAACCTGCTGCTGCTCGACGAGCCCACCAACCACCTGGACCTGGCAACTCGCGAAGCGCTGGCGATGGCACTGAACGACTTTGACGGCACCGTCATGCTGGTCAGCCATGACCGCCATCTGCTGCGCGCCGTCTGTGAGGACTTCTGGATGGTCGGTCGCGGCCAGGTCGGCCCCTTCGATGGCGACCTGGACGACTACCAGCGCTACCTGCTGGACGAATCCAAGCGCCTGCGCGAGGAAGCGCGCCAGGCCGATATGCAATCGCGCAGCAAGGATGCAGCGCCGGCACCCGCAGCCGAGGCTGCGCCCATCGCGGCACCGGTTGCGGCACCCGCGCCAGCCCCTGCGCCTGCGCCCGCCAAGGCCGAGCCCGTGGGCGACCCCAAGGAAGCCCGCCGCCTGGCCGCTGCGGCCCGCCAGCAGCTGGCCGACAAGACCAAGCCCTTCAAAAAAGAGCTCGAACAGATCGACAAGAAGCTGCCCCAGCTCAACGCGCAGCGGGATGCGCTGGAGACCAAGCTCGCCACCCCGGGTTTGCCGGGTGCAGACATCGTTGAGGCTGGCAAGCAGCTGAGCGCCGTCAATGGCGAGATCGAGCAGCTCGAAGAGCGCTGGCTGGAGCTGTCCGAGCAGATCGAGGCGATCAGCCAGGAGCTGAACGCGACGGCCTGAGCGGCCTATGTGCCAGGACACCATGCAACGCATCATCCGCAGCCAGGACTTCACCGCTCAGCGCCCCTGGGGCGCCCAGGACATTGCCCAGATGAACGGCACCAGCGTTCGTTTGCACTGGACGGACCAGCCCTATATCTGGCATGTCAACGACGGAGAGGAAGTCTTTGCGGTGATGCAAGGCATGGTCGTCATGCACTGGCGCGAGGCGGGAGAAGAAAAGCAAGCCCTGCTGCAGGCCGGCGATATCTTCCACGCCGGCGTGGGCTGCGAGCATGTGGCCCACCCGCAAGGTGAAGCGCGGATTTTGGTGATTGAAAAGGCTGGCAGCCTGTAGTGCCAGCCCCAGGAAAGGCCAGGCAGGCTTGGCAGCGCTGACTGCCTCCGCCTACACTGCCTGGCCCAGCACTGCCTCGTCAAGCCATGCAAGAAGACCCGCCCCGCGACACCGAAGAGCGCAATATCCGCATCGTTTGCGGTGGCTTGCTGGGCCTGTTTATCGCGGGTGTCATCGGCTTTAACACCGATCCCAGCTGGACTGCATGGGCCTTGCTATGTGCCATTTGCGCAGCGGTTTGCGCCTAGCTTGCGGTCCGCTATGGCGATGGTTTCTGGCACAGGATGCTGCAGTTGATGCGCTGGTGGTAGCGCAGCCATCTGCCCAAACAGCCCGTATACAGCCCGGATACAAGCCGTACAGGGGCCTCCCGCTCGCCCGTCACTGCTCCTTTTCCTGCAGCAAGCGCCACATCACCTTGCCGCTGCCGCTCTTGGGCAGCTGATCTACCAACTGCACCAGGCGCGGCGCCTTGTATACCGCCATGTGTTCACGGCACCAGTCGATGATGTCCTGCGCGCTGACAAGGCCCTGCTGGCCTTGGCGCAACACCACCACAGCCTTGACGGTCTCGCCCCGGTATTCATCGCGGGCCGCGATCACGCAGGCCTCCAGGATGGCAGGGTGGCGGTACATGAGGCTCTCGACCTCGGCCGGCCAGACCTTGTAGCCGCTGGCATTGATCATGCGTTTCAAGCGATCGGTCAAAAAGAAATACCCGTCGGCATCGCGGTAACCCAAGTCCCCGGTGCGGAAAAAGCGCTGCCCGCCCACCTCAACGAAGCTGGCGGCGGTGGCAGCGGGCTGCTTCCAGTAGCCCTGCAGCACCTGCGGGCCTCGCACCAAAATCTCGCCCACCTCACCATCGGCCATGGGCTGCAAGGTTTCGGGGTCGATCACCAGCGACTGCATGCCGATGTGCGGCAGCCCCAGGCACTGCTGCTTGGGATGCTCGTAGGGATTGGCGTGCGAGGCGCCGCAGGTCTCGGTCATGCCATAGCCCTCGATATAGTCCAGGCCCCAGACCTCCTTGACCCTTTGCGCCACCGACTGCGGCATCGCCGCGCCCCCGCCGCCCATGTAGACCAGGCTGCGGGTGTCCATCTGCGCCAGGTGCGGGCTGGCCAGCAGATCGACCACCATCGTCGGGATATTGGCCCAGTGCGTCACCCGGTAGCGCGCCATCAGCGCGGCCGCCAGCTGCCGGTCCCAGCGCGGCATGATCACCAAGGTGGCCCCGGCGCAAATCAGCACATGCATGATCGACACCATGCCGGTGATATGGAACATCGGCGCCACGACGAGGTTCACGCTCTCGGTGCTTTGCCGGCCCCAAAGCACACCCGCCATGGCCGCATGCTGCACATGGCTGTGCGCATGGATACAGCCCTTGGGCAGGCCGGTGGTGCCGCTGGTGTAGGGCAGGATCGCCATATCGCTGGCCGCTACCTCCACGGCGGGGGGCTCGGCACGGCACTGGACGGCATCGAGCCACCGGCTGACCGTGGTGGCACCCAGCAGATCGGCACCCGGCAAAGGCTGGTTGCCCAGCAGCCAAGGCTGCCAGGCAGGTGGAAAATCCGGCTGCGCCGCCGCATCGGCGGGCATGGTGTCCGACAAATGGCTGATGACCAGGTGCGCCAGCTGCTGCTCGGGCGGCAGGCTGCTGCTGGCCTGGCACAGCGCAGGGGCCAGATCGGCGGTGGTGATCGCTACGCGCGCATCGGCATCGCTGATGTAGTGGGCCAGCTCGGCAGCGGTATTCATCGGGTTGACGGGCACCACCACCGCATTGGCGCGCAGGATCGCGTAATGGGCCAGCACCAGCTGCGGGCAGTTTTGCATCAGCAAGATGACCCGGTCGCCCTTGCGCACGCCTTGCTGGTACAGATGGGCGGCCAGCCGCTCGGTCTGTTCGCACATCTGGCCATAGCTGATGGCCTGGTCAAAAAACACCAGTGCGGCATGGTCCGGATAGCGCCGGGCATTGACGGCCAGGTTGTCCCAGACCGAGGTGGCCGGCATGGTCAGCTGCCGGGGCACACGCCCGGGCCAATAGGCGGATATCGGGGCAGATACCGGGGCAGAGGTTGAAGTGGAGGCAGGCAGGTCTGCAGCAGCGGTCATGGCGGGTCCCGAACATTCAAAGCGAGTTGCGGTCCAGTATGCCCAGCGGCCCAGGCACAAGGCCGTCGCTTAGGGGACCGGCAAGCCCCGGTGTGACGCACCCTGTTGTTGCACCCAGTGCAGTACCGCATGCCAGCGCTGGGCAGCGGCTGCCAGCCGCTCCCGTTCCGCACCGGGCCCGGCCTGGCGCCAGGCGATATCGGCCATCACCGCGTCTTGCCACATCTGCGCCTGCTGCTCGACCTGGGCCTGCTGGAACTGGGCGAGCAGCTCCACCGGCGATGCACTGGACGTATAGGCATAGGGGTTGATTCCATGGCACCAAAAGCGCCACTGCAGGCCCAATGCCTGCCGGGTTACCGCCCTGCCCTGCAGCCGCTGCCAGTGGTGAAAGGCCTCGTGTGCGAGCCACCCTGCGACCAATGGATCGCCAAGGCGCAGGCACTGGCGCGGGTCTGATGCTGCAAAACAGAGGGCTGGCATCGACACAAAGCCGCCGTTGAACGACAGCGCACGCCGCGTATCGCCCAACCGGCGCAGGTACAGGCGCATGCGCGACCAGCCCG
The DNA here is from genome assembly GCF_049601575.1 of Comamonas sp. 23. Lineage (NCBI taxonomy): Bacteria > Pseudomonadati > Pseudomonadota > Betaproteobacteria > Burkholderiales > Comamonadaceae > Comamonas > Comamonas sp. 23. Next base: position 2,933,772 of record NZ_CP187127.1, read on the forward strand.
GGTGCTGCGGCTGGCCAAAATAACGCGCCAGTAGCGCCCATTCGTCGCCCGTGAGTGGCCGAGACCAGAACAGCGCGCGCCGCAGACTGTGGATCCATGGGTTCGCGATTCGCCGCGGCATCAACGCGGGCCCCTGAAACGGCTGTCTCGGGCGACCCTAAAACTTCGCCCTACACCCAATAGGGGTGCCCAGTCCTGATGGTTAACACCGATCCTCGGCGCGCACGATAAATTGGATACTGAATACATAACAAGACATTGCCTTGGCAAATTCAGCATTTATTTCGGCATTGTTCTTGCATGAAGCTGTTTTTAGTCATCCGTCACTATTTTCTGTATACAAGGAGTGGGTATGAAGAAAATGTTTCGCCGCCGTGCGGCTGTTATTGCTTCCATGCTGGCGGCGCTGCTGCCGCTGTCGGCAGCCCAGGCGCAGACAGCGCACAAGATACGGTACGAGGAGGTGGTGCGCTCGGTGCTCTATGTTCCCATGTATGTGGGCATCCAAAAGGGGATGTTCAAGGACGCGGGCATCGAGATGAGCATGAAAACCTCGCAGGGCACCGACAAGGGCATGGCCGCCCTGCTCTCGGGCAGCGCCGATATTGTGCTGATTGGCCCCGAAGCATCGATCTATGTCGCCAACAGCGAGTCGCCGGTCAAACCCATTGTGTTTGCCGGACTGACTGCCACTGACGGCTTTTTGCTGATGGGCCGCAAACCCGATGCGAATTTTGACTGGAGCAAGCTCAAGGGCAGCAAGATCATGTCCTTCCGCCCGGGCTCCAACCCCGATATCTTTCTGGAGGCGGCCCTGCGCAAAAAGGGGCTTGATCCGAAGAAAGACGTTACGCTGGTCAGCAATATCGGCCCGGCCGCGCGCACTGGCGCCTGGCTGGCGGGGCAAAACGACTACGCGACCTTTCTGGAGCCCGAGGCCAGCAGCTTGGAAAAACAAGGCAAGGCCTTCCCGCTGGGCGCAGTGGGCAAAGAGGTGGGCATGGTCGACTACACCGTGTTCACCACCACCGACGCCTACCTGAAGAAAAACCGCGCCGCCGTGCAGGCCTGGACCCAAGCGGTGGCGAAAGCCCAGCAGTACACCGCAGCTGCGCCCGCAGGCGAGCTGGCCGATCTGGTGGGCAGCTATTTCACGGGCCTGAGCAAGGCCGAGCTGGTCAGCGCCATTGAGCGCTACCAGCAGCTGCAGCTGTGGAAGAAGACGCCGATGGTCGAGAAGCAGGCCATGGACCAGCTGCAGGACATGCTGGTGCAAGGCGGCGTGCTGGAGGCCGGCAAAAAGGTCGACTACGCCCGCTTTGTCGACATGGGCTTGGTGCAGAGCCTGGCGCAAAAATAAGGAGTTGCGATGACCCACCCCTACCGCGTCCATGTCGACAACGTCTCCTTGCGCTATTTCACACCCCAGGGCGAAACCCAGGCGCTGCAGAACATCAACCTCTCGGTCAAGGCAGGCGAATTCATCAGCCTGATTGGCCAGTCGGGCTGCGGCAAGAGCACCTTGCTGTCGATCCTGGCGGGCATTTTGCCGCCGTCCAGCGGCACCGTGCTGGTCGATGGCCAGACCATCGTCGGCCCCAACCCGCGCATAGGCTACATGCTGCAGCAGGACTACCTCTTCGAGTGGCGCACCATTTTGGAGAACACCTTGCTGGGCGCCCAGATCCAGAACAAGGACCTGGCCGCTGCCGAAAAGCGCGCCACGCAGCTGCTGCACAAATGCGGCATGGGCGACTACCTGCACCACTACCCACGCCAGCTCTCGGGGGGCATGCGCCAGCGCGTGGCCCTGGCCCGCACCCTGGTCACCAACCCGGACGTGGTACTGCTCGACGAGCCGTTCTCGGCGCTCGACTCGCAAACCCGCTTGTCGATTGCCGATGAGGTGGTCGATGTGCTGCGCGACGAAGGCAAGTCGGTGATCCTGGTCACGCACGACATCGGCGAGGCCATTGCGATGACCGACCGCGTCATCGTGCTCTCTCGCCGGCCTGGCCGCATCAAATCGGTGCACCACATGGACTTTCCCTCGCAGGGGGGCAAACGGCCCACGCCTTTTGAGGCCCGAGGCTGCCCGGAATTCAACGATTACTTCAATGTGCTGTGGGACGAGATCGACGCCCACGTGGAAGGCTAAGCATGAGCACCGTCATGAACACCACCAACACGGCGGCCCCGGCCCAGGCCGATACCCGCAGCCCCGAATACCGCCAGTGGCTGGCCCAGATCCAGCGCCGCAAGCGCCTGGTGGCACTGAGCCGCGCAGGGCTCTTGCTGGCCTTTTTGCTGATTTGGGAACTGCTCGCGCGCAGCCACATCCTCAACCCCATGCTCACCAGCTACCCGTCTGCCGTGCTGCCTACCTTGGTCGATCTGGCCCGCAACGGCGACCTGCTGGGCCACACCTGGATCACCTTCAAGGCCACAGTGATCGGCTTTGTCGTCAGCATGCTGCTGGGCATCGGCACGGCTGCCATGCTGTGGTGGAGCAGCTTTTTGAAAAAGGTGCTCGATCCTTTCCTCGTGATCGCCAATGCCATGCCCAAGATTGCCTTTGTGCCGATCTTCTACATCTGGCTGGGCTCGGAATACTCGGTTTACGGCATGGCCGTCGCCATCTCGCTGTTCATCACGATCATGGTCGTCTATGAAGGCTTTCTGGCCATCGACCCCAACAAGATCAAGCTGGCCACCACCTTGGGCGCCAGCAAGGCCCAGGTGATGAAGTATGTGGTCTTCCCCGGCAGCGTGCCCGCGGTGATTGCTGCGATCAAGATGAACATTGGTCTGTCCTTGATCGGCGTGATCGTCGGCGAGTTCCAGTCCTCCAGCGCCGGCCTGGGCTTTTTGATCGTCAATGGCAGCCAGGTGTTCAAGCTCAATGTGGTGATGGCCTCGATCGTCGTGCTGGCGCTGCTGTCGGCCGTGATGTACATGGCCGTCACCCGCCTGGAAAAAAGCGTGCAGCACCGCTACGCCTGAGCTGTTTCCCATCTACACCAGAAAAGATATTCCCCATGCAGTTTGAGCCCTGGATTGAAGAGCGCGTGCTGGCCCGCCAGGGGGTGCTCCACCCCTATGACCAGCTGGACGCCGCGACCACCGCCTTTGTCGTCGTGGACTTGCAGAACTACTACACCCAGCCTGGCTACCAGGGCGAATGCGCGCCGGCGCGTGCGATCTTTGCCAAGGTCAACCAGCTGGCGGCCGCCCTGCGCGCCAAGGGCGGCACCGTCGTGTGGATCAAGACCAGCGCCGATGGCGCCGACCAGTTCTGGTCGCACCACCACCGCCATATGCTCACGCCCGAGCGCAGCGCGCGCCGGCTGCTGGAGCTGGGCAGCGGCCACGCCGGTTTTGCGATGCCGCCTGCGCTCGATGTACAGCCAGGCGACCTCACGGTCGTCAAGCGCTGCTACAGCGCGCTGGCCCCCGGCGCCTCCGAGCTCGACGCCGTCCTCAAGGCGCAGGGCGTGCGCACCGTCTTGATCGGCGGCACCGTCACCAATGTCTGCTGCGAATCCACCGCGCGCGACGCGATGATGCTGGACTACGCCACCATCATGGTCGACGACGCGCTGGCCGCCGTGACGCCCTATGAGCATGTCCACAGCCTCAACAACTGGATGCTGTTCTTTGGCGATGTACTGACGGTGGACGAGGTGGTGGAACGCCTGGTGTGACAAAGAAAAACCGGCCATGTTGCGCAAGGCAGCATAGCCGGGTATCCCTAAGTCCTTACTGCTGCAACTGCTGCCAGACCTTGTCCAGCCGCTTGCTGCTGACCGGGTACGGCGTGCGCAGCTCCTGGGCAAAAAAGCTCACCCGCAGCTCTTCGAGCATCCAGCGGTACTCCTGCATGCGCGCATCGACCTGGCCCTTGCGCTCTGCCACCAGGCGCCAGTAGCGCTGCTCCAATGGCTGCAGCTCCTTCAACTTGGCGCTATCGCGCGCGGGGTCAGCCCGGTACTTATCGAGGCGTGCGGTGATCGCCTTCAGGTAACGGGCATAGTGGCCCAGCTGGGCCCAGGGCGCAATCGCGATAAAGTTCTTGGGCACCAACTTTTGCAGCTGCTGCTGGGCGTCGGCCGTGGCCTCAGGCGCGTTCTTGGTGTCCTTGATCTTGCGCACCGCCGCCATGTACTCCTGCAGCACCGCGCCTGCCATGCGCGCCACCTCGTTGGCGATCAGGGTCAGGCGCCCGCGCCCCTCCTGCACCCGCTGCTTGAACTGCTCGGCGTCGGCGGGCAGCGGCTCTTGCAAAAAGGCGCGGTCAATCGCCACATTGATGATCTGCTCGCGCAGCTCTTCCTGCGTGCCCAGCGGCATATAGCCCACCGCCATCTTCTGCAGATCGGGGATGTTCTTTTCCAGGTACTTGAGCGCATCGCGGATCTGCAGCGCAAACAGGCGCCGCAGGCCCAGCGCATGGCGGCTGGCTGCCACCTCGGGCTCGTCAAACACCTCGATGCCGACGCCGTTGCCGTGGTCGATCAGTGCCGGGAAACCAATCAGCGTCTGGTTGCCCTTTTTGATCTCCATGAGCTCGGGCAAGGCGCCAAAGCTCCAATCTGTCCAGAGCTTGTCGGCGGCAAGCACGGGCCCCTGGGCCTTGCTGTGCGCCGCAGCGCTGGCTGCAGGTGCCGCCAACTTGCCACCTTGCTTGGCAGCGGCGGCAGGCGCTTGCGCCGGCGCCGGGGCTGCCGCGCCATCGGCCTTCGGCGCGATCTTGAGCTCGGCCAGCGCCTGGAAGGCACCGCGCGCCTTGGCGCCCCACTGGGCCTTCAAGGCGCCCAGGTTGCGGCCCTGGCCCAACTGGCGGCCATGCTCGTCGCTGATACGGAAGTTCATGAACAGATGCGGGCTGAGCATGTCGAGCTTGAAGTCGGCCCGCTTGATGTCCAGCGAGGTCTCGTCGCGCGCCTGCTTGAGCAGCACCTCAACCAGGCTGCCCGCACCAAAGCGCTCGGCGCTGCCCAGCAGCTCGGCCAGGCGCTGGGCGTTTTCGGCCAGTGGCACAAAGCGGCTGCGCGGGCGCTGGGGCAGGCTTTTGAGCAAGGCCTGGATCTTGTCCTTGAGCATGCCCGGCACCAGCCATTCGGCGCGCTCCTCGCTCACCTGGTTGAGCACAAAGAGCGGCACCGTCACCGTGACGCCATCGCGCGGGTCCCCTGGCTGGTGCAGGTAGCTGGCTGTGCAATCGACCCCGCCCATCTTGATGGTCTTGGGGAAGGCCGCCGTCGTGATGCCGGCGGCCTCATGGCGCATCAGCTCATCGCGCGAGAGGCGCAGCAGATCAGGGTTGCGCGCGCTCTCGTCCTTGACCCAGCGCTCGAGCGCCCGGCCCGTGCAGATATCTTGCGGAATCTGCTGGTCGTAGAACGCATAGATGAGCGCATCGTCCACCAGCACGTCCTGGCGGCGGCTCTTGTGCTCCAGCTCCTCGACCTTGGCAATCAGCTTCTGGTTGGCCTGCAAGAACGGCAGGCGCGTCTCCCAATCGCCTTCGACCAACGCCTGGCGGATAAAGATATCGCGCGCGCCTTGCGGGTCGATCTTGCCGTAGCTGATGCGGCGCTGGCTGTAGACCACGAGGCCATACAGCGTGGCGCGCTCATAGGCAGCCACCTCGCCCTGCTTTTTCTCCCAATGCGGGTCCAGCAACTGCTTGCGCAGCAGATGCGCGCCCACCTGCTCGAGCCACTGGGGCTCGATGGCGGCAATGCCGCGCCCGTAGAGGCGCGAGGTCTCGACCAGCTCGGCCGCCACAATCCAGCGGCCTGGCTTTTTGGACAGGTGCGCGCCGGGGTGCGGGTGGAAGCGGATGCCGCGTGCGCCCAGGTAGCCATCGCCCTCCTCGGTCTTGAAACCGATATTGCCCAAGAGGCCCGAGAGCATCGACAGGTGCACGGCCTCGTAGCCAGCGGCCTCCTCGTTCATCGGCCAGCGCTGCTCCTTGACCACCGTCAGCAGCTGCGAATGGATGTCGCGCCACTCGCGCACGCGGCGGATATTGATGAAGTTCTGGCGCAACAGCTGCTCCCACTGGCGGTTGCTGAGCTTGTGGCTGGCCTCGTCGGCCACCACGCTGTCCTGCGGCGTGAAAGCGGCCAGCGGCGCGGCGGACTCCACCGATGCAGTCGCACCGGTGCTGCGCTGGGCCACCGGCAAAAAGGCGGCATTGCGCCCTATCGCCTGGCCCTTGGCGGGGGCTGCTTGCTGGGCCATGTCCTTGCGGCTCTTGGCCACCATCTTGCCGCCACGCGCATCCTGCAGCCATTTCCACAGCCGCAGGTAGCCGCTGAACTCGCTTTTTTCGTCGTCAAACTTGGCATGCTGCTGGTCGGCTTGCTGCTGGGCTTCGAGCGGGCGGTCGCGCACATCCTGCACGCTCAGCGCCGAGGCAATCACCAGCACCTCTGCCAGTGCGCCGCGCTCGCGCGCCTCCACAATCATGCGCGCCACGCGCGGGTCCAGCGGCAGGCGCGACAAGGCCTGGCCCATCGGCAGCAGCTCGCCTTGCTCATCGACCGCGCCCAGCTCGGCGAGCAGCTGGTAGCCGTCGGCAATCGCGCGGCCCGACGGTGCTTCGAGAAACGGAAAATTCACCACATCGCCCAGGCGCAAGGCCTTCATGCGCAGGATGACGCCGGCCAAGGACGAACGCAGAATTTCCGGATCGGTAAAGGGGCTGCGCGACTGGAAATCGGCCTCGTCATAGAGACGTATGCAGATGCCGTTGGCCACGCGGCCGCAGCGGCCAGCACGCTGGTTGGCCGCCGCCTGGCTGACGGGCTCGATCAGCAGCTGCTCGACCTTGCTGCGGAAGGAATAGCGCTTGACCCGGGCCGTGCCGGCATCGATCACATAGCGGATGCCGGGCACCGTGAGCGAGGTCTCGGCCACATTGGTGGCCAGCACAATGCGCCGGCCGGTATGGCCTTCAAAGATGCGGTCCTGCTCGGCCTGCGACAGGCGCGAGAAGAGCGGCAGCACCTCGGCATTGCGCAGCACCGGTGAGTGCTGCAGGTGCTTGCGCAGATGGTCGGCGGCCTCGCGGATCTCGCGCTCGCCCGGCAGAAAAATCAGGATATCGCCGCCGGCCCCGCCGGTCCACAGCTCATCGACGCCATCGGCAATCGCATCGTTGAGGTCGTAGTCCTTGGCATCTTCAAAGGGGCGGTAGCGCATCTCCACCGGAAAGGTGCGGCCCGAGACCATGATCACCGGCGCCGGGCCCTGCGGGCCGGCGAAATGCTTGGCAAAGCGGTCGGCATCGATGGTGGCCGAGGTCACCACCACTTTCAGATCGGGGCGCTTGGGCAGGAGCTGGCGCAGATAGCCCAGCAAAAAGTCGATATTGAGGCTGCGCTCATGGGCCTCGTCGATGATGAGCGTGTCGTATTGCTTGAGGAGCGGGTCGGTCTGCGTCTCAGCCAGCAAGATACCGTCGGTCATCAGCTTGACCGAGGCGTCCTTGGACAAGCGGTCCTGGAAACGCACCTTGTAGCCCACCACATCGCCCAGCGGCGTCTGCAGCTCTTCGGCAATGCGCTTGGCCACGCTGCTGGCCGCAATGCGGCGGGGCTGCGTGTGGCCGATCAAATGGCCGCGCACCTCCCCCTTGTCATTGGGGGCGGCATTGACCTTGCCGCGGCCCAGGGCCAGCGCAATCTTGGGCAACTGGGTGGTTTTGCCCGATCCGGTCTCCCCGCAGACGATGATGACCTGGTGGCGGTCCATGGCCTCCATGATTTCATCACGGCGGGCGGAGACTGGCAGGGATTCGGGAAACGTAATCTTGAGCGACATAGGGGCAGCATTATCCCCGCAGCAGCCGCCCACCGGTTGCGAAGCCGCAACAACGCCTTGGGCCCACGCAGGCTTTGCCGCTCAATCGCTGCTGCCGCCCCCGCAACTGCTGCCGCCGCAACTGCTGCCACTGCAGCTGGACGCGCCGCCATCGCTGTCCGCGCCGCTGCTGGTGCTCGCCACATCGGCGCTATCGCCAGCGCTGCCGCTGTCGTCACGGTGGTCGCTGCCCGAGACCCCGCTGGATGTGTTGTCGGTGCTGTTGCTCGCCGCCGCTGCTGCCTGCGCAAATGCCGCAGCCCATTGGCCCAGCAAATCCGGCGGGTACAGCCAGCCGTCGTCTATCGCGGCAGCGGCATCTAGCGCAAACAACAGCGGTATGCCACCCAGCAGCGCACCCACCATATAACGCCGAGTCTGCATGGCTGCATTCCAGCTTGGCTGCATAGCTGCTGCCTGGTTCTGCGAAGCCCCAGCGCTGGCTGGCTGCGCCGGCAGATGGTGGAACATATGGCCAAAGGCCTGCTGGCAAAACTGCTGATAGCGCCGGGTGTCCAGGATAAAGGCATGCCACAGCGCATCGGCCAGGCGCGAGGGCATCTGCAGCTGCGCGCGGGGCGACAGCCAGTGCATGATGAAAAACTGGCGCAGCGCCTCTTCGGCTTGCGCCAGGCTCGCGTCATTCAGATGCGGGTAGTCACGCCAGAGCGCCTTGCGGTAGGCAGCATCAAAGCGGTATTGCTGCAAAAAGCGCAGTTGCCGACGTTTGCGCAGGCTGCGCCAACCCAGCACGGCCAACAGCGCGGCAACGAGGGCGGCAAAGATCAGAAACATCAGGCCCACCCAGCGCCAAAGCTGGCGCGGATGCAGCCAGGCGCGCGATCACGCCTTGGGCACGGGCACATCAATCGCCTCCCCAATCGCATAGAAATGGCCACCCGCGACATAGTGCAAAGTGCGCAGGTCTTGCGGCGCTGTCTCGAAATGCCAGTGGCCCTCCCGGAACACCCGGTCATCGGCCCAGGCCCCGGTCACCTCGCCAATGAACAGGTCATAGCTGTGCTGGTTGTGGGGCTCGGGCACCAGGCGGCACTCCAGCCAGGCGGCGCAACCCGCCACCAAGGGCGTTTGCTGGCCGGGCGCCTCAAACAGCTGCACACCCGACTGGGCGAGTTTGTCCGGCTGCTGCAGCGCGCTGATGGTGCCCAACTCCACGGTCAAGGCGGCGATAGGCACGGTGGGCAGTTGCAGCGCAAAACGGCCGCTGGCCTCGACCAGCGCGCGGGTGCGCGTGGCCTTGTCCAGCACCACGGTCACCTTGGGCGGTGTGAAGTCCAGCGCGCAGGCCCAGGCGGCGGCCATCACATTGCGCTCGCCGGCATGGGCGGCGGACACCAGCACCGTGGGGCCGTGGTTGAGCAGGCGGTAGGCTTTTTCCAGCGCCACCGGTTGGAAATGGGGGTCGGCGCTGCCAGAGATCAGGTCCATAGAGGCGGTCTGCAAGTACAAGATGCCTCCATTGTGCATGCCTGCACCATGCAGTGCATCAACCCGCGCAGCCTCCCGCTCAATCGATACGGATCTGCGCGGCCTTGACCACCCGCGCCCATTTGTCGATCTCGGACTGCAGGCGCTGCGCCATCTCCTCGGGCGTGCCGGGGTCGGCTTCGGCGCCCGCCACATAGAGGCGCTGGCGCACTTCCTGGGCGCGCATCACCTGGTTGAAATCGGCATTGATCTTGGCAACGATCTCCTTGGGCGTGCCTGCCGGCGCAAACAGCGCCGCCCAGGAATAGGCCTCGTAACCGGGCAAGCCCTGCTCGGCAATGGTGGGCACCTCGGGCATCAGCGCCGAGCGCTTGGGGCTGGCAACGCCCAGCACGCGCACCTTGCCGCTCTTGATATGGCCGATGGCGGTGGGCGCATCGCTGAACATCATCGCCACCTGCCCGCCCAGCACATCGGTCATCGCCGGGGCGCTGCCCTTGTAGGGGATGTGCAAGAGCTTGGTGCCCGCATGCATGTTGAACAGCTCCCCGGCCAGGTGCGTGCCGCCACCATTGCCCGATGAGGCAAAGGCCAGGTTGCTACCCGGCTTTTTCGCCAGCGCGATCAGCTCCTGCACGTTCTTGGCTGGCACGCTGGGGTTGACCACCAGGAACACCGGGAACATCGCCGCAAAGCTCACCGGCACAAAGTCCTTCTGGATGTCATAGCTCAGCTTGGGATGCAGTGAGGGGTTGACCGAATGGTGGATTGCGCCGACAAACAGGCTGTAGCCGTCGGCCGGTTGGCGGGCCGCCGTCTCCGCGCCAATGATGCCGCCGCCGCCAGCGCGGTTGTCGATAAAGGTGCCCTGGCCCCACAGCTGGCCCAGCGGCGGCACAAAGGCACGCGCGGTCGTATCGACCGGGCCGCCCGGCGGGAAGGGAACGATGAACTTCACCTGCTTGCTCGGGTAGTCGGCCGCATGCGCAGCCCCCGCATGCAGCAAAGGCAGGCCGGCGGCCAGAGGCGCTGCGCCCAGCGCCAGCAGCTGGCGGCGGTTCATGGTGGTGGTCATGCTTGTCTCCTGACTATTTTTTGCAAAACCGCCATCATCGGCCCGGCGCGCCGGTTTGCCCACACCTGCGCCGTTTGTGATTGCGAAACCTCCACTTTGCGCCAGCCAAAATGGACAGGGCGGCGCCGATGGATTTTTCCCATGACCGCAGGCCCCATTCCGTAGCGAACTGCATGCAGACGCGTGATGTTTGTATAACAATAGCGGCAGCCGCAAAACGCCGATCTGGCGTGCTTCTAGGAAATACCCCCACCCCACCCCCATGTCCGCTGTATTCAATTTCACCTTTGTGCCCTGGTTCCGCTCGGTGGCGCCTTATATCCATAAGTTTCGCAACCAGACTTTTGTAGTGGGCGTGACAGGTGAGGCGATTGCAGCGGGCAAGCTGCAATCGATTGCCCAGGATCTGGCCCTGATCCAGGCGCTGGGTGTCAAGATCGTGCTGGTCCATGGTTTTAGGCCCCAGGTCAATGAGCAGCTGGCGGCCAAGGGCCATGCGCCGCGCTACTCGCATGGCATCCGGGTGACCGATTCGGTGGCGCTCGACTGCGCCCAGGAGGCCGCAGGCCAGCTGCGCTTCGAGATTGAAGCGGCCTTCAGCCAGGGCCTGCCCAATACACCGATGGCCGGCGCCACCGTGCGCGTGATCTCGGGCAACTTTGTCACCGCGCGCCCGGTCGGCATTGTCGATGGCGTCGATTTCATGCATTCGGGCCTGGTGCGCAAGGTTGATGTCGGCGGCATCCACCGCACCCTGGACATGGGCGCGATGGTGCTGGTCTCGCCGTTTGGTTTCTCGCCCACGGGCGAGGCTTTCAACCTCAGCATGGAAGAAGTGGCCACGCGCGTGGCCATTGAGCTCAAAGCCGACAAGCTGATGTTCCTGACCGAAGTGGCCGGCATTCGCCTGAACCCGCTGGAGCCCGAAGGAGAAGACAACCCGGTCGACACCGAGCTGCCGCTGGATGTGGCACAAAAGCTGCTTGCCCAGTTGCCACCCGCCACCTTGCCCACCGATGTGGGCTTTTACCTGCAGCATTGTGTGAAGGCCTGCAAGGAAGGCGTGGAGCGCAGCCACATCCTGCCCTTTGCGACCGATGGCGCGCTGCTGCTGGAAATCTATGTGCACGATGGCATTGGCACCATGGTGATCGATGAGCGCCTCGAAGAGCTGCGTGAGGCCAAGCCCGATGATGTCGGCGGCATTTTGCAGCTGATCGAGCCTTTCGAGAAGGACGGCACGCTGGTCAAACGCAGCCGCACCGAGATCGAGCGCGATATCTCCGCCTACACCATCATCGAGCACGATGGCGTGATCTTCGGCTGCGCGGCACTCTACCCCTACCCGGAAGCGGGCACCGCCGAAATGGCCGCTGTCACCGTCTCGCCCCAGAGCCAGGGCACGGGCGATGGCGAAAAACTGCTCAAGCGCATCGAGCAGCGCGCCCGCGCCACCGGCCTCAAGAGCATTTTTGTGCTCACCACCCGCACGATGCACTGGTTCCTCAAGCGCGGCTTCCAGCCGGTGGACCCGGACTGGCTGCCCGAGCAGCGCAAGGCCAAGTACAACTGGAGCCGCAAGAGCCAGGTGCTGGTGAAGTACCTGTGATCGCCTGGCGTTAATGCGCCAAGGGGCCCTGCTTGCACCGGCAGCGCCCCTCACCAAACTGCCTCTGGCAAGGGGCAGTTTGGTTTGAATCGAGGCGATCAGCGCCCGATCCATCCCCCATTCAATCCCCAATCAGCCCCAAAGCTTGACCAGCTCGGCGGCCACCCGCGCCAGTGCCGCATCGCGCGCCTTGGGCTCGGCCTTGCATTCGGTCAAGTAGCTGGTCACCAGAATCGGCGTCGCAGCGCCGGGCGCCCACAGCAGGCCAATGTCATTGCGGGTGTTAGGTCCGGACCCGGTCTTGTCCGCCACCTTCCAGCCCGGGGCGCCTGCGCGCAGGCAGTGGTCGCCCGTCGTATTGGCTTCCATCCAACCCACCAGCCGTTCGCGGCTGGCGGGGCTCAAGGCCGTACCCAGGGTCAGCGCGCGCATGCTGCTCAGCATCGCCTGTGGGCTGGTCGTATCGCGCACATCGCCGGGTTTGGATTCACTCATCGCAGGCTCGATGCGGTCCAGCCGGGTGACCGGGTCAGTCAAGCTGCGCATGTAGGCGGTAAAGCTCGCCGGGCCACCCACGCGCTCCAGCAGCAGGTTCGCAGCGCCATTGTCGCTGACCGTCATGATGGCGTCGCACAGCGCATCGACCGTCATCGGAGCCTTGCCAGCAAATTTTTCGGTCACCGGCGAATGCTCCACCAGGACCGACCGGTCAAACGTCAGCGCAGCGTCCAGCCGGTCCTGGCCCGCATCGACGCGCGAGAGAACCTGGGCGGCCAGCAGCATCTTGAAGGTGCTGCACATCGCAAAGCGCTCATTCTGGCGCCAGCCCAGCGCCGCACCCGTCACGGTGTTGAGCGCAGACACGCCCAGGCGCCCGCCCACCGAGCGCTCCAGATCCTGCATGGCCTGGGCAAACTGGCGCGCTGCCGCCTTGTCTGCCGATGGCGCAGCAGCCCAGGCGCGCGCGGAGGTGGCGATCAAGCTGGCCGCACCCATAGTCAAGAAAAACTTTCTTCTATACATGGTTTTCAATCCTTAAAATTCGTTGTTATCCAGCGGACAGGCGTAAATTTACCGATATCCCGCGCGCTTGACCAACGATGAAAACCAAGAAAACCCACAAGAAAAACTTATAGCTTATGCACCTGCCTTTGAATGCCCTGCGCGCTTTCGATGCCGCCGCGCGCCACCTCAATCTGACGCGTGCGGCGCTGGAGCTGCATGTGACCCAGGCCGCCATCAGTCAGCACATTCGCCAGCTAGAAGACCAATTGGGCAAGCCGCTGTTTCGCCGCCTGCCGCGCGGCCTGGCACTGACCGATGAAGGCATGGCTCTGGTGCCGGTGGTGGCCCAGGCCTTTGGCAGCCTGTCGCGTGCCTTGGCGCAGGTGCAGGACCGGCGGCCGCATGAGGTGCTCTCGGTCGGCGTTGTGGGCACTTTTGCGGTGGGCTGGCTGCTGCCCAGGCTGCGTGCTTTTCAGGAGGCCCATGCCTTTGTCGACCTGCGCCTTTTCACCCACAACAACCGGGTGGACCTGGCCGGCGAAGGCTGGGACTGTGCGATCCGCTTTGGCGACGGCGCCTGGCATGGCACGTCGGCCCGGCAGCTGCTGCAGGCGCCCCTGACCCCCATGTGCGCGCCCGCGATCGCCGCACGCCTGCAGCAGCCGGCCGACCTGGCGCGCGAGACCTTGCTGCGCACCTACCGCGCAGGCGAGTGGGAGCAGTGGTTCGCCCAGAACAAGCTCGCCTGCCCCAGCCTGCGCGGCACGGTGTTCGATTCATCCCTCACGCTGGCCGAGGCGGCAGCGCAGGGCCTGGGCGTCGCGCTGCTGCCCTTGCGCCTGTTTTCGCGTGATCTGCAGGCGGGGCGCCTGGTCGCGCCGCTTGCGCAGACCTTGGATACCGGCAGCTACTGGCTCACCCAGCTGAAATCGCGCAGCCCTTCGTTGGCGATGCAGACCTTCGAGCGCTGGCTATTGGAGCAATGTGGCCAAGATCAGCACCCCGAAGAGCGTACAAAACCGCTGCCGTAAGCACGCGCCGGGTGCTCTCCTACACGCGGCCCGGCCCTTGTCAGACAATGTGCGGGCAGCGCCCCGCCTAGGATATAAAGTAACAACGCGTTCCTGTACAAAAACACGCTGCAGCGATGCTGCATGACAACCACCGAGAGGACATCCATGCTTTCTACCCGTTACCTCGCCTCCCTGTCCGCCGTTGCCGCCGCCTTGCTGGCAGCCGGTTGCGCCTCCACCGGCGACATCGAAGACCTGCCCCGCCCCAAGTCAGGCCACTGGCAGATCAGCTCCACAGACCAGGATGGCCAGACCGTCCAGTTCCAGGACTGCATGGACAAGGACACCTTTTACAAGACCCGTGAGCTGCAAAAGGCCAAGTACGATGTGCAGCAATGCAAGACGGCGAGTTTGAAAGACAGCAATGGCTGGCAATTCACGTCCAACTGCAAGGTGGGCCAGACCGAGCAGCGCATCGAGAGCAGCCGCAAGATCACCGGCGACTTCCAGCACAACTTCCATGTGCTGTCGGTCACCAAGCAGCAGATGCCCGATGGCAGCACCGTGGAGACCACCCGCAATATCAAGGGCGAGTACCTGGGCGCCTGCCCTGCCGGCATCAACCCTGGCGACCGCGTCTTTGACGGTGGCGGCAAGATCAACTTCTACGACATCACGGGCCTGAGCCCCAAGTAATCAGCAAGCGCGCAACTGCTGCAAAACCCGCCCGGCCCTGCCGGGCTTTTTTACGCCTGCACGCTGGGCCATTTTGCTGATCCAGGTCTAGAAATGGGCGATTCAGATACAGTACGATGTTCAGCCGTTGGACTGCGGCCCGCCCGCCATGGGGATGCCTGCGCAGGCCACCCTGCCGGCGCCAGCCCCCTGCAGCCACCCCAAGTTGGTGGATCGAAGGGCCCTCCTCCAGTCCACCTGGCTTTTCCTATGCAATACCCCGAAAAATACGGCCACAGGGGCGCGTATTTTTCGCAGATTTTCTCCATGTCCCAGCAATACCTCACCGCCGCGCTTTACCAGTTCATCGACCTGCCCGAGTTTGCCCAGTGGCAGCAGCCCTTGCAGGCGCTGTGTGACCAGCACCAGGTCAAGGGCCTGCTGCTGCTGGCCCATGAAGGTATCAACGGCACGATTGCCGGGCTGCCTGCCGATGTGCAAGCGGTGCTGGACTGGCTCAAGCGTGACCCGCGCCTGGCCCACCTGGTACACAAGGAGGCCTATGCCGACAGCAATCCCTTCTACCGCATGCGCGTGCGCCTCAAGCAGGAGATTGTGACCTTGGGCGTGCCCGAGTTGAACCCCGCGCGCAATGCCGGCCAGTATGTCAAGCCCGAGGACTGGAATGCGCTGATCAGCCAGCCCGATGTGGTGCTGGTCGATACGCGCAATGACTACGAGGTGGGCATTGGCAGTTTTGAGGGCGCGATCAACCCGCACACCAAGAGCTTTACCGAGTTTCCGCAATGGGTGGCCGAGCAGTCCCAGCCCGGCGGCGCGCTGCATGGCAAGCAAAAGGTGGCAATGTTTTGCACCGGGGGTATCCGCTGCGAAAAATCCACCGCCTACATGAAGACCCAGGGTTTTGAGGAGGTGTACCACCTCGAAGGCGGCATCCTCAAGTACCTGGAAACGGTGGCCGAGGACGAATCGATGTGGTGGGGCGACTGCTTTGTGTTTGACGAGCGCGTCTCCGTCGGCCACGGCCTGGTGCGCGGCCCCCACCAGCTGTGCCGCAGCTGCCGCATGCCGCTGGGCGCGGCCGAGCTGGCCCATGCCCACTATGTGCGCGGCGTCAGCTGCCCCTACTGCCACGGCAGCCGCACGCCTGAGCAACTGCAGTCGCTGGCCGAGCGCCAGCGGCAGATGGACCTGGCGCAGGAGCGCGGTAACACCCATCTGGGCCACACCCAGGCCAGCTCGCAGCAATCGCGCCAGCAAAAGATCGCCGCGCAGCAGCAGGCCTTGCAAGGCCTGCCGGTG
The DNA here is from genome assembly GCF_049601575.1 of Comamonas sp. 23. Lineage (NCBI taxonomy): Bacteria > Pseudomonadati > Pseudomonadota > Betaproteobacteria > Burkholderiales > Comamonadaceae > Comamonas > Comamonas sp. 23. The sequence continues at coordinate 2,949,793 of NZ_CP187127.1, forward strand.
CTGTACTCGTTCCGCCGCTGCCCCTATGCGATGCGGGCCCGCCTGGCGCTGGCCTATGCCGGCATTGCCTGCCAGCTGCGCGAGGTCGTCCTCAAGGACAAGCCCCAGGCGCTGCTGGATGCATCGCCCAAGGCCACCGTGCCGGTGCTGGTGCTCGCCGACGGCACGGTGCTCGAAGAGAGCCTGGAGATCATGCTCTGGGCGCTGCGCCAGAATGACCCCGACCAGTGGCTCAGCCCCACTGCCGGTAGCCTGGGCGAGATGCAGGCGCTGATCGCCCGCCATGACAGCGAATTCAAACCCGCGCTGGACCGCTGCAAATACCCCAGCCGCTACCCGCAAGCAGACGCCGCTGCCGCAGCGGCCACCGCCCAGACCTTTTTGGGTGCGCTCAACCAGCAGCTGGCGGCGACCGGCTACCTGTTTGGCCGCGACCCGAGCCTGGCCGACATGGCCATCCGCCCCTTTGTGCGCCAGTTTGCCGGCATCGATGAGGCGGCATGGCAGAATCACCCCTGGCCCCATCTGCAAGCCTGGCTGCTGCGTCTGACCGACTCGGCGCTGTTCGAGCAGGTGATGGAAAAATACCCTGCCTGGCACCCGGACGAAGCGGGCGTGCTGTTCCGCTGAGCGGACACCGCCCCTGACGGCACGCAAGTGACAAGCACTGCCAGCGGATGCGCATCCCAGCGCCCGCTGCAGCGCTTGCCCGGCATTGACCGCCTGCGCCCACCCCCGTGCCATGATCCAGTCCATCCAGATTCTGCGTTTTGCTGCCGCCCTGTGGGTGGCGCTCTACCATGCGCGGACCTACAGCTTCTTCCCCGAGCTTCCTGGCTGGCTGCGCGCCATTGCCGAGGGCGGCTTTGTCGGTGTCGACATCTTCTTTGTCATCAGCGGCGTCATCATGGCGCTGGCCACCAGCAACACGCCCACCGGCCTGCGTCCTTCCGCCCAGTTTGTCGCCACCCGCTTTGCCCGCATCTACACCGGCTGGTGGCCGGCGATGCTGCTCTATGTGGTGGGCTTGCAAGCGCTGGGCGCCATGCCGCCGGATGTGAACCTGCTGTCGTCGGCGCTGCTCTATCCGGCCAATTTCAGCCTGCATATCAATGCGGTGATCTGGACCCTGGTCTACGAGCTATATTTCTATCTCGTCATCGGCGCCAGTTTGCTGCTGCCCAAGCTCTGGCGTGACCGCGCGCTGGCGGGATGGGCCATGGTCATCGTTGCGCTGGTGCTGTATTACGCCGCTACGGGTCGCTACCGCCCGGATATGTTTTCGCAAGCCACGCCACTCGTCTGGTTCTATGCGGCGCCGCTGGTGCTGGAGTTCTTTGCCGGCTACTTCATGTACCGCTTTCTGCAGCGCCACCCGCAGCAGCGCTGGTACGCCTGGCTGCTGGCCAGCGCGCTGCTGGGCGCCACAGCGGTGTACTACAGCCACAGCGCCACCTTGTACGCACCTGGCATCGTCGGTTTTTTCCACTGGGCGGACCGCGCGCTGCTGGTGGGGGCTGCCGCCACCGCACTGGTAGGGGCAGCTTTGCTGCTGCCAACGCCCCAGCACCGGGCATGGCAGCTGCTCGCCAGGCTCGGGGACTATTCCTTTGCGATCTATTTGCTGCACCTGCTGCTCTTCCAGGTCGTGCAACGCGCCACCACGTCGTTGGCGCTCGACATTCCCCACCGCTCGCTCAGCTTGCTGCTGGTGCTGGCAGTCCTGGTCGCGCTGTCGGCCCTGTATTACCACGCGATCGAACACCCCCTCTACCAGGCCTGCCGGCGCGCCATTGCGCGTTGGGTGGCCCGCACGCCATGACCCCAGCCCGCATCCATCTGATCTTTGCCCGCGCCCGCAATGGCGTGATTGGCCGCGACAACCAGCTGCCCTGGCACCTGCCCGAGGACATGGCCTTTTTCAAGCAAAAGACCGCTGGGGGGACCGTCGTCATGGGCCGCAAGACCTGGGATTCCCTGCCGCCGCGCTTTCGCCCGCTGCCGGGCCGTGACAATGTGGTCGTCACGCGTCAGAGCGGCTGGCAGCCCAGCCCGGCCAGTGAACGTGTCCACGTCGCCGCCGATCTGGAGCAGGCACTGGCCACGGCCCAGGCGCTGGGCCAGCCCGTCTGGGTGATTGGCGGGGCGCAGATCTATGCCCAGTCGCTGGCCCTGGCCGACGAAGTCTGGGTGACCGAGATCGACCAGGATTTTGACGGCGATGCCCATGCGCCGGTGCTCGGCAGCCAGTGGCAGGAGGTCTCGCGTGAGCGCCACACCAGCAGCAATGGCCTGCCCTTTGCGTTTGTCTGCTACCAGCGCCAGCCCGCCTGAGAGACGCGCTCACCGATGGCACCACGCTGGTGCGGCGCAGCAAATTCATGCAAAATGGATTTCATCGAATAGCAATCTGCGGCGCGCCGGGCCCCAAGCACCGGGCGCTGCAACAAGACGGAACACTGTGACGATGAGCCTGGTACAAGCGTTGCCCGCCGGCCCGTTGGATGTGATCGGCGATGTGCACGGCGAGCGCCAGGCACTGGAGTCGCTGGTTCGGCATCTGGGCTATGACAAAGATGGTGGCCACCCGGCAGGCCGCACGCTGGTCTTTGTCGGTGATTTCTGCGACCGGGGCCCGGACAGCCCCGGCGTACTGGCGCTGGTGCGCCGCTGGGTAGACAACGGCCATGCCTGCGCAGTGCTCGGCAACCATGAAATCAACCTGCTGCGCGAAGATGCCAAGGACGGCTCGGGCTGGTACTTTGACGAGCGCATCGAGGCTGACAATCGCAAGTACGCGCCCTATGTACGCGCGGACCAGGCTTTTGATGAAGAAATGCTGCCGTTTTTGCGCCAGCTGCCGCTGGCTCTGGAGCGCGCGGACCTGCGCATCGTTCATGCCGCCTGGATCGACGACAAGATCAACCAGGCCCGCGCACTGCGGCCCGGCCATGTCGCCCAGGACTATGACCGCCTGGAGCAAGAAGCCTACCTGCACGCCAAGACCTTGGGCATTCCAGCCCGGCTGAAGGCCGAAAACCAGGCCTGGCCCTACCACCTGGAAGATGGCGCCCATTGCCCCCCGTTCATGCCCGCGCATGCCGACAGCGAGCTGAACAAATCCCAGTACAACCCCTTGAAGGTGCTCAGCTGCGGTGTGGAGCGCCGCGGCAGCGAGCCCTTCTATGCCGGCGGCAAATGGCGCTTTGTCGAGCGTGTTGCCTGGTGGGATACCTATACCGACAACACACCGGTCATCGTCGGCCACTACTGGCGCCGCATCCATGAGCTCGACCGCTCGATGCTGGGCAAGGGCGACCAGGATTTGTTCGCCGACATCAACCCGCATGCCTGGCATGGCCTGCGCGGCAATGTCTTTTGCGTGGACTTCTCCGTGGGCGCGCGCTGGACGGCCCGGCTCGCGGGCCAGCCACCCGAGAAGGACTTCAAGCTCGCCGCCCTGCGCTGGCCCGAGCGGGTGCTGATGCTCGACGATGGCAGTGCGGAGCCCACCACGCACTTTCTGCAGGCGCCCGCACCTGCGCTGGTTTGACGCCCCAGCTACACATTCAGACGCGAAAAAGCGGCCAGTGGCCGCTTCGTCGTTGATGGGCCGGAGCCCTTTGCACCTTGGCAAGGCGCAAGGGCTATGCCTTACAGCCCCAGGGCTGCAATACCCGCCTTGGCGATCTGTGCATCTTCAGGTGCCTTGACACCGCTGACGCCCACGGCGCCCAGGCATTCACCATCCTTGATGATCGGCACGCCGCCTTCGAGCATGCCGTCGATCAGCGGAGCGCTCAGGAAAGCGGTGCGGCCACCATTGATCATGTCCTCAAAACCCTTGCTCTCGCGGCGGCCCAGCGCCGAGGTGCGGGCCTTGGCCACGCAGATGTGGGCGGACACGGGAGCTGCGCCATCGCGGCGGATCATGCCCAGCAGGTTGCCGCCGTCGTCCACCACCGCAATGCTGACGATCCATTGGTTCTTGACCGCTTCGGCCTCGGCCGCATTCAACACCGCCTTGACATCGGCCAACTCCAGCACTGCTTTGGTTTTCATGGTAACTCCTTGGAAAATATTCGGGAAACCCGGTTGTTCAGCCTGCCAGCTTAACGGTATTTCACCGCCCTAATCAAGCACAGGCATCACAGCATTTGTGCCTAAAACGGGGGTAATACCCTGTCGTCATCAGGCTGCTGCGTTTTCTGGCGCAGCGCTCGGCTCGGCAGCGTCGGCCGTGTCCACGGCGGCCGTCTCCACGTCGGCCGCATCCCCCTCGGTCTTGACCGACGGTGCATGGCCATCCCATTCAAACACGGCCATGCTCTCGACGTGGGCGGTATGCGGGAACATGTTGACCACGCCTGCGGCCACACAGCGGTAGCCGGCCTGGTGCACCAGCAGCCCGGCATCGCGCGCCAGCGTCGCGGGGTTGCAGCTCACATAGACGATGCGCTGGGGCGGTGTCCAGTCCTTGGCGCTGTCAGGCAGCGGGGCGGTATCAGGCACTTGGTGGCGCGCCTTGTGGATGTCGGCCAGCGCCTTGGACAGCGCAAACGCGCCTTCACGCGGAGGGTCGACCAGCCACTTGTCGGCCTGGCCGTCGGCGATCAGCATCTCGGGCGTCATCTCGAACAGATTGCGCGCCACAAAGCGCGTGGGCGCCAGCGCGCTGCCTTCGGGGCGCGTCGCATTGTTGGCGGCATAGTTCTCGTGCGAGCGCTGCACCAGGGTCTCGGAGCCCTCGATGCCCAGCACCTCGCCGGCCATCGTGCCGATCGGCAACGTGAAGTTGCCCAGGCCGCAGAACCAGTCGATCACGCGCTCGGTCTTCTTGGCATCCAGCAGGCGCAGCGAGCGCGTCACCAGCACCTGGTTGATGTGGGGGTTGACCTGGGTGAAGTCGGTGGGCTTGAACGGCATCGTGATACCGAAATCGGGCAGCGCATAGGACAGCTGCTCGCCCACGCCATCCATCAGGTGCACGGTGTCCGGCCCCTTGGGTTGCAGCCACCATTGCACCTTGTGGGCTGCGGCAAAATCGCGCAGGCGCTGCAGATCGGCCTCGCTCAGGGGCTCCAGGTGGCGCAGCACCAACGCGGTGACCTGGTCGCCACAGGCGACCTCGATCTGCGGGCAGGTCTCGCGGGCATCGAGGCTGCCGATCAGCGCGCGCATGGGCATCAGCAAGGCGTCGACATGCGGCGGCAAGATCTTGCAGGTTTCCATGTCGGCGATGTAGCGGCTCTTGCGCTCATGGAAGCCCACCAGCACCTTGCCCTTCTTGGCGACATAGCGCACCGACAGGCGCGAGCGGAAGCGGTAACCCCAGCTGGGCCCCTCGATGGGGCGCATCACCGTCTCAGCCACCACCTTGCCCAGGTGCCAGAGGTTGTCTTCGAGCACGCGCTGCTTGGTGGCAATTTGCGCGCCCACATGCAGATGCTGCATCTTGCAGCCGCCGCAGGCGCCGGCATGCAGGCCAAAGTTGGGGCAGCCGGGCCGCACGCGCTGCGACGACTCGCGGTGGATCTGCAGCAGATCGGCCTGCTCCCAGTTGTTTTTCTTGCGCCGCGTCTTGGCGCTCACCCATTCGGTAGGCAGCGCGCCATCGACAAAGACGACCTTGCCATCGGCACGGCGCGCCACGCCCTGGGCGTCCATGTCCATGGACACGATCTTCAACGCATCTGCGGGGAACTGCGCCGCTTCGGCGGCATCGGGGGATTCGGGAATATTCTGTGGGGTCTGCGCTTGGCTCATCCCGGTATTTTCGCAGGCTGGGCAATGGCCTGCGGCCAACCTCTGGCAATTTGGCGCAGGCAGACGCAAAAAAGGCAGCCTGCGAGCTGCCTGCCATGCATGGACGCCACGGTGTGCCGCCACCGCTGCCTATTTACTGCGCCGTGATCATGCTGCCCAGGCTCAGCTGGTCAGTGACCATGTTGGCGCTGCTCGAGGTGAGCTTCTTGCCGCCTGGCAGTGCATGCACCTCGGTGACGCATACGGCATGGTTGGGCGTAAAGACAACACGGCTGCCGCTGGGCAGCTCGCTTGCCGTCTGGTGCAGCGGCTTGGACATGTCCACCGGGGGCTCAGCACTGCGATACACCACCTCGTTCTTGCTGTCATAGACCGTGTAGCAGGCAGCCTGCGCCCAGGCCGATGCCGTGAGCGCCAGCATCGCAAGCGCTGTGGATTTGAAGCTGTAACTGGAACCGGACATGGTTGGAACTCCCGCAATATTTTTTATCGATACGGCGAAGTTACCAAATTTTCCTGAACGCTGCATCCCCATTTCCAGGGGAAAGGTCAAGAAAAATCAACCAAAAACAAAAACTTACACAAATCCAGCAAACCAGAAGCATATATCAATACCAGTATTGATAATTATTCTCATTCAGTGTTATTATTCGCCCATCGCCGCTGTCAGGGGCGTTGCGCATGCACACATGCCCAGCGCCCTCGCAACGGTGATTGTTTCATCGTGGGGCGACTCTTGGGGCCCGTTCAGCTCCAGGGTCGTTATGGCCAGCCAACGATCTTTTCGCACAGCCACGCATTTTTTCGATGAAACCCCCGCAGCCGATGCGCACTCGCCTATCGCAACCGCTGCGACGCTCTTTGCTCCAAACGGCCCTGCTCTGCTGCACTGGCCTGCGACCTCTACAAGCCCCAAGCGCTAGCACCAACGGCTACAACTCACCTTGTCGCAATCCGCTTGAGCGCCGGACCTGGCGCTCCGTCGCCTCTTCCAGCACCGCGAAATTGCTGCTGCCGCCAGCCACGACCGTCAGCCAGCGCTTGGCCCGGGTTATGCCGGTGTAGACCAGCTCGCGGGTCATGATCGGCGACAGGCTGGGCGGCAATACGACGGCCGCATGGTTGAACTCCGAGCCCTGTGATTTGTGGATGGTCATCGCATACACCGTCTCGACCGCCTGCAGCCGGCTGGGCAGCACCCAGCGCAGGCCCTCGCTGGTGGCAAACACCACGCGCAGCGCGCCTTGCGCTACCGCGGCGCCACTTGCCCCGCCAGCGTCAAGCGCCTGGCCCGCCGGCATCTGCACCGTGATGCCGATATCGCCATTCATCAGCTTGAGGCTGTAGTCATTGCGGGTCACCAACACCGGGCGGCCGGCATACCAGCCGCTGCTTTGCGCAATCAGCTCGCGGTGGGCCAGCAGCTGGGCAATGCGCTCATTGAGCCCTTCCACACCCCAGGGCCCGCTGCGCAGCGCGCAGAGCACCTGAAACTCGCCATGTGCCCGCAACAGGCGCAGCGCCCATGGGTTCAAGGCCTCCGGGCTGGGGTTGGCCGGCATCTCGCGCAACACCTGCAGGTAGTGGCCATAGCCCACCGGCCCCGCATCGCGCTTGGCCGCACTGTCGACAAAACGTTTGCCGCCGCCATCCAGCACCAGCTGGGCCAGCGACGAATGCGTCAGATCCGGCACCGCATACGCGGCCAGATCGGGGTAGCCCGCTTTCAGCAGCGGCTTGATCGCCTTGCGCCGCCCGGTATTGACGACGCCGGCTAGCTGGCCGATGCCGCTGTCGGCATGAAAGCGGTGGCTGACCCGCAGCATGGCCACTGCCTGGTCCAGCGGCTTGCCTGCTATGTCCTGCAGCTCGGCGGGCACCTGCTGGCCAGTCACCTGCTGCAGCCACTGCGCCGTTTCGTGCCAATAAAGGCCCCGCTCGGACTGGGCGCAGAGCTCGCCCAGCACCGCGCCGGCCTCCACCGATGCGAGCTGGTCCTTGTCGCCCAGCAGTACCAGCCTGGCCTGCGGCGGCAGGGCCGACAGCAAGGCCGCCATCATCTCCAGATCGACCATCGAGGCCTCATCGACCACCAGCACATCGAGCGTCAGCGGGTGCTGGGCATCATGGCGAAAATGCCGGCTGTCGGGCCGGCTGCCCAGCAGCCGGTGCAGGGTTTGGGCCTCCGTAGGGATCAGCGGTTTGAGGCTGCGCGCCTCACCACTGCCCGGCGCTGGCGGCACCGCAGGAAGCTGCGCATCCCCCAGGCGCTGCAAGGCCTGCACGATCGATTCGGACAGGCGCGCTGCCGCCTTGCCGGTGGGCGCAGCCAGACAGATGCGCAGCGGCCGCCCGTCCTGCTGCAGCGCCATGCTCTGCAGCAGCGCCAGCAGCTTGACCACCGTGGTGGTCTTGCCGGTGCCGGGGCCGCCGGTGATGATGGAAAAGGCGCTGGAGGCCGCCAAGGCGCAGGCCATTTTCTGCCAGTCCGGCGCATCGGAAATCGGATTACCCGCCGTTGGAAACAGCTGGTCCAGCGCCTGGCGCAGCATCGCGTCTTGCGCGGCGCTGCGGCCCTGGCGCAGATGCTGGCTGGCAGTGATGCGCTGGCCAATCGCCTGCGCCACATCCTGCTCGTACTGCCAGTAGCGGCGCAGATAGAGGCGATCACCTTGCAGCACCAGCGGCGTGCCGCCCTGGCTGGGTTTGCCAGGTGCGGCCACCAGTGCGCTCGCCTGCAAGGCCGATTGCCACTGCAGCAGGTTGACCTGGGCCAGCAGCTCGCTGGGCAACGGCAAGGGCGTGGGCTCGGTGGCGCCACTCCCCTGCGCCACGGTATCGGGCGGCAGCGACAGCGCAAAACGGCTATTGTCCAGGGTAGCCTGCAGATCCAGGCAGACATGGCCCCGGCCCAGTTGGTGGCTGGCCAGCGCGGCGGCCAGCAGCACCAGCGGTGATGCGGCGGGATCGAGTTCGCGCAGAAAAAGCACCAGCGCCTGGTCGAGGCTGCGCAGCCAGCCATGTGCCGTCCAGCGCTCTACCGTGTGCAGCAGGCTGGCGGTGGCGCCGTCGGGCACGGCCAGCGTGCGGGCAGCCGATCGCTGGGTGGGCAGGCCATCTTGAGCCTGGCCGTTCTCGGGCATACCGTCCTGGGGTTCTGTCGTCATTGCATTCATCATCATTGCGCAAACAGCGCATCGAGCGCATCCATCAGTGCACGCGGGGGCTTGTCATGGTAGAGGCCCTGGAGGTCCGCACCGACGCCCCGCAAAAACCAATACTGCACACCGCCCACATCGCGCTCGTAGTCATAACCGGGCAGGCGCTGCTGCAGCAAGCGGTGCAGCGCATAGGTGTACAGAACATACTGCAGGTCATAGCGGTGCTGCAGCACGGCAGCGGCCATGGCTTCTGCCGTGTAGGCCGCACTGTCCGCGCCCAGCCAGTTGGATTTGTAGTCCATCACATAGTAGCGGCCGCCCTGCTCGAACACCAGGTCCATATAGCCCTTGAGCATGCCATGCAGCTGGTTGGCCAGCAGCGCGGGCCGGGGATGGCCGGGCAGCACATGCTGCTGCACCAGCGCATCGAGCTGGCCGGTCGAGGCCCGGTGGATCGACAGCCAGAACTCCATCTCGACCTGGTAGTCGCCCAGCGACTGCAGTGCGACCGGGCTGTCGACCGGCGTGTCGACCTGCCTGTCAGTGGGCGCACCCTGCAGCCGCAGCGGCGTTTGCAGCCATTGCCGCACAAAGCCTTGCAGCGGCTCGGCCCAATCGGCCCAGCCGCGCACCTGGCAGCGGTAGGCGATGATGCCATCCAATGCCGCAGGCCTGCTGAGCACCGTGGCAAAACCCTCTTGCGCGCACCATTCCAGCAGGCCGTGCAGAAAGTTGCCGGCGTCAGGCCCCTTGGGAAAGGCATGCAGGCTACCGGGCTCCGGCTGGCCGGGCGTGGCCGCATCGGGTGCGGGCTCTTGCGGCTCCAGGTACTGGTCCTGCTGCGCCGTTTCGGGTTCAGCGGCTGTCAGCGCGTCTTCGATCCAGAGGCTCGGCGAAGGGGCGGCATAGCCCAGCCGCTCGGTCAGCGCCGAGAAGCTGGCGATCCACCAGTGCTCATCGGCCTGCCGGCGCGTTTGGCGCGCCGCAAAGGCGGCGGGCGGGCGCTCAGGTTGGTAGCGCTGCAGGCTGACCTCGGGCACCGGCTGCACGGCCATCTGCGGACAGCCGCTGGCAAAGTCCTGCAGATAGGCATGCAGTTCTAGGTCAGGCAATTTTTGCCCGCCGGCCAGCAGGTAGCCGACGGCGCTTTTCTCCAGGCTGCCCGCGCGGCTCATGCCCTTGGCCAGCGGCGCCACGCCCAGCCACAGTGCGTACTGGGCGCGGGTCAGCGCCACATAGAGCAGGCGCATGTCTTCGCTCAGGCGCTCGTCGTTATTGGCGCTGACGGCGTCCTGGTGCTTGTTGTTCAGCTCCACCACCAGGCCGCCCGATGCGGCATCGTGGTACTGCGCATAGCCCCGGCTCTTGCCATCAAAATCGCGCCAGCTGCTGATGAAGGGCAGCAGCACCAGCGGGTACTCCAGCCCCTTGGACTTGTGGATGGTGACCACCTTGATCAGATCGGCATCGCTTTCCAGGCGCAGGATTTCTTCCTCGCCCTCGGGGCTGTCCATCTGCTCGGCCAGGCGGCGGATCAGCGCCTGCGCGCCCTCCACCTCGGTCGATGCGCGCTGCAGCCATTCGGCCAGGTGCAGCACATTGGTCAGGCGCCGCTCGCCGCCCGGCTGGGCCAGCCAGCGCGCGGGCAGGTCAAAATCAAGCAGCCACTGGCGCAGCATCGGCAACACACCCTTTTTCTGCCACAGCTGCTGCAACACGCGGGTGCGCAGCGCCAGTTGCTCCCAATGCTGCTCATCGTGGTTGAGCCGCTCCAGGTCCTGCCAGGACCAGTCCATCGACGCGGTGGCCAGCGCCACGCGCAGCAGGCCGTCATGGCCCGGCGCATTGACGGCGCGCAGCCAGCGCAGCATGTCGGCGGCCTCAGCGGTCTGGAACACCGAGTCGCGGTCCGACAGGTAGACACTGGCCAGCCCCCGGTCCTTGAGCGCATTGCGCACCAGCTCTGCCTCGGCGCGGCCCCGCACCAGGATGGCGATATCGGCTGGGCGCAGCGGCCGGACCAGCGCATCCGCAGATGGGCCAAAACCGGCTTGGCCCGCCCGGGTGGCATTGAGCCAGGTGGTGATCTGGCTGGCTGCCGACTGCGCCATGCGCTGGCGGTAGGCCGATTCGGCCACGCCGGTGCGCGCGCTCTTGCCAGTGGCTGCGGCATCGCCCTGCTCGTCGGCGGCATCGGCCAGCGCTGGCGTGCCGGCATCCAGGGTCCACAAGGTCATCGCCGGCGTAGCCTCGCCCTGCAAAAAGAGTGCGTCACGCCGGCCGTTTGCATCGACGGCCACAAAGGGCACGGGATTGTGCTGCGCGTCCTGCCGGAAGCGAAAGGCCGCGCGGGGATGGCCCTCGGCATGCACAAAGCAGTGGTTGATGGCCTGCACCACCGCCTGGGTGGAGCGGTAGTTGGTGCCCAGCGAGTAATGGCGCCCTTGGGTGGCAGCGCGGGCGCGCAGGTAGGTGTAGATATCGGCACCGCGAAACGCGTAAATGGCCTGCTTGGGGTCGCCAATCATGAACAGGCCCTGCGCGGGGTCGTTGTCAGCGATGCGGTAGATGCACTCAAAAATGCGGTACTGCAGCGGGTCCGTATCCTGGAACTCGTCGATCATCGCCACCGGAAACTGGCTGCGGATGCGCTGCGCCAGCGCCTCACCGCCAGGCGCATGCAAGGCGCTATCGAGGCGCTGCAGCAGGTCGTCAAAGCCCAGCTCGGCGCGGCGCTGCTTTTCCGCCTCCAGCGCGCGCTGCACATGGGCAATCGCATGGCGCAGCAGCAGCGGTTTGAGTGGCGTGGCGGACTCTGCGTCTTGCGCTACGGCCTCCAGCCAGGCATCGATGGCGGCAAAGGCCGCATGCGCGGGCACGGTCACGCCTTTTTTAGCCTTGATACCCGATTGGCTGAAGGCTCGAATCTTGGCGGGGGCCGGCTCGCCATCGCTCCAGGCCGCCATGGCGGCGAGCCAGGCCTCGAACACGCCCGGCTCGTCCTTTTTGGGATAGGTCGTGCCGTTGAGACCCGGCAGCAGCGCGATGAGCAGCTGCTCCAGCTCGGCCCGGTGCTGCTGCCAAAGCAGGCGTGCGCTGTTCTCCAGCGCGGTGTGGCGTGCGGCTGCCTCGCTGGCCTGGGCCAGCAATGCGGCCAGATCGACCTGGTCGGCAGGCGCCAGTGCCGCGCCGTCGTAGCGCCAGTCGGCATCCTGGCGGCTGAGCATGGGCTGGATGGCCTCTTGCAAGGCCTGCGGCGTGGCCACCACCTGGAGCAAGCTGCGCAGTGAGCTGGCGGGCAGATCATAGAACTGGCGGCGCCAGTAGTCCTGCACCACCTGGGTCAGGAGCTCGCTCTGGTCGGTGATGAGGCTCTGCTGGAACAGGCTGCCGCTGTCAAACGCATGCTCACGCAGCATGCGGTAGCACCAGCTGTGGATGGTGGAGACCGCCGCCTCGTCCATCCAGTTCGCGGCCTCGTGCAGCAAACGGGCGCAGGCGGGCCAGCGGCTGGCGGGGTAGTCGGCGCGCAGTGCCAGCAGCAAGGGATCCACTGCCGCTTCGCTATCCGGCTCTTGCGGGTTCTGCGCAAACAGCTGGGCAGCTTCTGACAGGCGCTGGCGAATGCGGTCGCGCAGCTCTTGCGTCGCCGCATCGGTGAAGGTCACCACCAGAATATCGGGCGGCGCCAGCGGCCGGCCAAAGGCCTGCTCGCCGCCATGCTGCAGCACCAGACGCAGGTAGAGCGCGGCGATCGTATAGGTTTTTCCGGTGCCGGCACTGGCCTCGATCAAGCGACTGCCCCACAGCGGAAAGCGCAGCGGCTCGAGTGGCAGAGTGGTATCGCTTGGCATCGCGCTCATTGCGGCCCCTCCCCATCACCCGCGTCGCCCGCATCACCCTCCGCAAAGCGCGCCAGCGCCTGCGGATGCTGGCCATTGACCAATTGCACGTGGTTCAGCATGTCGCCATAGAGCTGCTGGGCCACATCCAGCAAACCAGCGGCCAGCAGCGCATCAAAATCCGGAAACACCCGGGCCAGCTCGGCCGAGCGCTGCAGCTCACCGGTGCCCCGGTAGCTGTCGTCATAGAGCGCCGCGAGCTGGCCGGCAGATGCCGTGGGCGCCAGGCTGGCGATGGAGGTACGCACAGCGGCCGGCAAGGGCGCGCGCATGCCTTGCTGCCACAGCGCCAGCAACTGGCGCCAGGCCGCTTGCGCAGCGCCAGCGGCCAGCGGCGCAAACACTGCAATGCCCGATTCGGTACAAACCACCGTCGTCAGCGCCTGGCCCGCGTTGTGCCAGGCCAGGTGCTCGACCCAGGCGCGCACCAGGCGGTCATAGCGCAGCTGCTCGCCGGCATGCAAGCGGCCGGCAGACAGGCTGATCTTGGCGGCTTGCTGCTGGCCGGCTGCATCGGCCCAGCGCAGGCCGCGCAACCAGTCGGCCACGGCCGGGCCCTCTGCGCCATCGCTGTAGCGCAGCTCCAGTGCTGCGCTGCTCGCCTGCGGCCAGTAGCGCAGTGCCGCCGCATAGACCTGCAGCGCACGCTGGGCGGCATCGCAAGCGGGCTCCAGCGCGCAATCGGCAAAGGCGCGCAGCGGCAGGCGCCCCTCCAGCCGCAAACGCTGGGCAGCGGCATCGAGCTGCGCGCGCAGGCGGGGCGCATCGGCCGCCGCCTGGGGGTTGTCGCGCACCCAGGGCTCCAAGGCGCTCAGCAAGCTCGCTTGCAAGGCCCAGGCCTGCAGGCCATCGGGGGCAAACATTTCCTCGTCCTGGCCGGTTAGGTCCTCGTCCTCAAAATACACACGCAGGCGCTGGCGAAAGAAAGCAGCCACCGGCTTTTGTGCAAAGTCCTGCAGTTGGCGCAGGTTCAGCGCGGCCTCCAGCCCCATCTCGGGCAAGGCCTCCAGCGCGTCTTCGGCCGCCTCGGTCTGCAGGCCATCGCCGTGCACACCATGCCATTCCTGTGCATAGGTGTAGAGGCCATCGCTGCCCGCATGCGAGGGCGGCTGCGCGAAGTAACGTGGGCTGAAAGGCTGCAGCGGGTGCTCTTGCGTGAGCGCGCTCAGCAGCGCCTCGCCAGCGGCAGGGCCAGACAGTGCTGCGGGGGTGCCCGCCAGTTGCCAGCCCTGGGCCAGATGGTCACGCAGCTGACCGATCAGCACCGAAGGCGGCCGGGCAGTGCTGTCGCGGATGCTGCGCCCCACCCAGCTGATATAGAGCTGCTCGCGGGCGGACAGCACCGCCTCCAGCAGCAAGTAGCGGTCATCATCGCGGCGCGAGCGGTCGCCGGGCCGGTACTGCTGGCGCATCAGGTCAAAATCCAGCACCGATACCGGGCGCGGGTAGGCGCCGTCATTCATGCCCAAGAGGCAGACCATCCGAAACGGAATGGCGCGCATGGGCATCAGGCTGCAAAAGCTCACTGATCCCGCCATAAAGCGCTGGTTCAGGCTGCTGGCATCCATGCCGGCCAGCCAGGCCTCGCGCGCCACCGACAGCGGCAAGGCCTCGTCAAACGCTGCCGCTTCGCACTGGCCCAGCCAGCGCTCCAGGCCTTGGATGAGTTGCATCTGCAGCAGTTTTTCATGTTCTTGCTGGGGGTCAAACAGCAAGACCAGCACCTCGCGGGCGCGCTCCACCCAGGTGCTGGGCGGCAGGTCCTCGGCCAGCAGATCGCAGGCCTGCTCCAATGCGCGCAGCAAAGCGGCCAGGCCGCCCAGCGCGGCAGCATCGAGGCCACCAATCTCGTCGTAGGGCTGGATGTCTCCGAGCGCCTCGCCACGGCCTACCGCAAAGCCCAGCATCATGCGGCGCAGGCCAAAGCGCCAGCTGTTGGTCTCTCCCGCCTGCGCCAGACCAATGCGGGCGCGCTGGGCGGCATCCAGACCCCAGCGCACACCGGCGCCCTCGATCCAGCGGTGCAGCAACGCGAGGTCATCCGGGTCAATGCCAAAGCGCTGGCGCAGGGCATCGACAGCGAGCAGATCGAGCACTTCGCTCACCGCAAAGCGGCTCTCGGGCATCGCGAGCACATGCTCCAACGCCACCAGCATGGGCTCGCGCCCGCGCTGGCTCTGGTCGGCCAGCGAATAGGGGATGTAACGCGCATCGCTGCGGGCGATGCGGCCAAACACCGCATCGATATGCGGCGCATAGACCTGGATATCGGGCACCATGACGATGATGTCGCGCGGCCGCAGGCTAGGATCGGCGCCCAGGCGGGCGAGCAGCTGGTCGTGCAGCACCTCCACCTCGCGCTGCGGGCTGTGCGCGGTCTGAAAGCGGATGGAGGCGTCCTGCGCCGGGTCCACCGCCGGCCACAGCGCGCGGCTTTCGGCCAGCGGCCGCAGGTCCAGGATGTCGTCCTGCAACTGGGCCAGCATATGGCCGGGCTCGGCCTCACCAAACAGGTCAATGCGCCCGCCATTGACGGGCCCCAGCAGCGACGCGTACTGGTCCGGCTGGTCGAACTCGTCAATCAGGTGGATGTAGTCGCGCCCCTGCTTGCCCCAGGCGGCCAGCAGCGGATGGGCATGCTGGTGCAGGTCGTCGTCGTGGATAAGCCCGTGCATGCTGCCCTTGCGCTGTTGGCGCCGGTACTGGTGGCGCAGCAAATCCTTGTCGGCGACGATGTCCGACCAGTGGTGGCGGCAGGGGTTGTGCACGCACAGCAGCACCTGGCAGCTGCGCGAGATGGCAGCGAGCGCCTGCAAGGTCTGCGCCGGCATCGACGAGATGCCAAACACCACCACGCGGCGCGGCAGGCGGGGGACATGCGCCTGCGGCGATTGCAGCGCTTGCGGCGACTGCAGGTACTGCACAAAGCGCTGGTGCACGGCGGCGCGGCTGGTCTCCATTCCGGCGGCGCCCACATCGTCCAGCAGCGCGCGCCATAGCTGCGCCTGCCAACGCTGCTCTTCATCGAGCGGCTGGATATCGCCGCGTGCGCTGCGCAGCTGGTCCCGGCCCTCGGCCCAGTCGCGCAGCCAGTCGGCGCGGTAGACCTGGTACTGGTCAAACAGATCGGCAATGCGCTCGGCCAGTTGGTAGCGCCGGCGCTGGTCATGGTCCTCGGCCAAAAAGCGCTGCAGCGCGGCAAACGCGGGCTGGGCCAGCAGATCGGGCAAGAGGCGCATCAGCCGCCAGGTGACCGGCTGCTTGTCCAAAGGCGATATCTCGGGCACCTCGTGCTTGCCCAGCACCGCCCGGTAGGCCTGCCACAGAAACTGCGCAGGCAGCTGCACATCGACAGCCGCGGTAATACCGCAGCCGCCCTCTGCCACCGGCTGGGCCATCGACAGCTTGAGCCACTGCGCAATGCCATTGCTTTGCACCAGAATCGTCTCGCTCTCCAGGGGGCGGAGTGGGTAGCGCTGCATCCAGGCCACGACCAGGTCCCGCAAAGCCTCCGGATGGTTGCTGTGTATCACCATCAGGCCGGGGGTCATCGCATGGACGGGGGAGGATTGCATCAGAGGAGGAAGATCAGTCAGGATGTGCCAGTTGGGAACTTTAACGCAGGCCACCGCCTGCTGGCGTCGCCCAGGCCAGCGCAGGCCAGAAAAAAGGCAGCCGAAGCTGCCTGTGCGGATGGGAAAGGGGCGCGCCTCAGTCCACCGTCGCGCCCGAGGACTTGACCACCGGTGCCCAAGCCGCCACTTCGGACTTGATGAAGGCGCCAAACTGCTCGGGCGTGTTCTTCTCGGCCACAGCGCCGAGCTTTTCATAGGCTTCCTTGACCTGGGGCTTGTCAAAGGCGCGGTTCATCGCGGCATTGAGCTTTGCCACCACTTCAGGCGGGGTGCCTGCCGGCGCAATCAGACCAAACCAGGACGAGACATCAAAAGGCTTGATACCGCTCTCTTCCATCGTCGGCAGATCGGGCGCGGTGGGCGAGCGCTTGGTGGTGGTCACGGCCAGCGCCTTGAGCTTGCCCGCCTTCACATGCGGCCAGGCCGACGGCATGTTGTCGAACATGAACTGCACCTGGCCGGCCATCAGGTCGGTGAGCGCAGGCGAGCTGCCCTTGTAGGGAATGTGCTGGGTCTTGAGGCCCGTGCGGAGCTTGAACAGCTCCCCTGCCATGTGGATCGAGGTGCCACTGCCCGAGGACGCGTAGGAGACCTTGTCGGGGTTGGCCTTGGCAAAGGCGATCAGCTCTTGCACGTTATTGGCGGGCACACTGGGGTTCACCACCAGCACATTGGGCACCTTGGCGCCCAGCGCGACGGGCGCAAAGTCCTTTTCCAGGTCAAAGCGCACCTTGGGGTAGAGCGTCTGGTTGATCGCGCTGGTGACCGCAACGAACAGCAGGGTGTAGCCATCGTTCTCGGCGCGGGCCACCTGCTCGGTGGCGATGTTGCTGCCAGCGCCTGGCTTGTTGTCCACGACAAAGGACTGGCCCAGCTCGGCCGTCAGCTCCTTGGCCATAATGCGCGCGACCACATCGGTGGTGCCGCCAGCAGAAAAGCCCACCACGACACGCACGGTGCGCTCGGGGTACTTCTTGGGATCGGCGGCCTGCGAGGCCAGGGGCAGCAGGGCTGCGGCGCCCAGCAAGGTGGCAGCCAGCAGGTTGCGGCGCGAGGGCAGGCATGCGGCCGCAATGCGGCTGCGCGAGAATGGGCTCATGGTGTCTCCTTGGCACCTGGACGCTGAGCACATCCAGGCGATTGGCTTATTGGCTGATGGTGGCTGCAGCCTGGTGTGGCTGCATGCCACTGGGGCTTGGTGCCCCGAAAGCGGAGATTGTGCCACGGCCAAAAGGCCTGAAACCCAGATGCCCTTTAGGCGATGAGCGGTTGGCGACTAGGCAGTTGCGACCTCTGCCCGCCAGCACTCAAACCGGCCGTACCGCCCGCTCCTGCGCCAGCTTCTCGAGCATGCGGCGCGTGATCGATTGGCTCGCGCCGCCGCTGGCGACAAACAGGAACATGGTCGAGCGCGCATTGGTCCAGCTCAGCTGCTTGGGCACCCAGCCACCACCTTGGCCCAGGAACTCCAGCCAGACCCCGGCCTCCAGGCGCTTGCCGCCAATCCACAGCCCCACGCTGTCGGGCTTGGGGGCATCGAGCATCGAGCCCGTCACGATGATGGCGGGCTCATCCTCACCCATGGCGTCCACGGCCTCGGGCAGCTGAGCCCAGGCCGATGGGGTTGGCGCAGGCGACAACGCAATGGCCCCCGCAGAAGCGGGCAATGGCGCGGCCACGGCCGGCACCGCATGGCGCCCCTCTTCCTGCACCATTTGCAGCTCCACCAGCGCGCTGGGCGCCATCTGCGCGACGGCGGTGAGCACCGGTGCAATGCGCTCGGGCATCCAGCCGATGCTGGTCAGGCCGGCCTTCAGGCGCGTGAGAAGCGAGGGGATCAGCATGTCTGCATCGCTGTGCATGCTGGCACTGGCATGGGCCCCTGCCAGGGCCAACACGTCGTCCACCGCCTCTTGGTAGGCGCGGTAATGCGATGAATCCTGGCCTGAGCGCTCGGCCGCCTGCAGCAGCACCTTGGGCCAGGCGCCCGTCAAGGCTGCCAGCAGCGCCGGGTCCACATCAAAGCTGTGCAAGCTGGTGGCCAGGCGCAGCATCACCTCGGCCTCGATCTGCTCCAGGTTGGCAGACGCTCCAGGGCCTGGCGTGGCGGCGCTGGCCGCCAGCGGCGCTGGGGCTGGCTGTAGCGCAGGCTCGGGCTGATGTCCGGCTTTGGGTGCGGGCTGCGCCATCACCTCGCGCTCTGCCTGCATCTGGGCCAGTTGCGCCCAGTCGGATTCAGGGCTGATGCTGATGAGGCCCGACGCGCCCCACTGGCTCTCCAGCAGCATGCTGCTGGAGTAGCCCGAATCATTGACATCCTGCAGCGCCGACGACAGCCGGGGCTTGAGCCGCACGCCAAAGCGGCTGAGCGCCTGGGCGAAATCTGCCGCACTGGGCTGGGCCAGGGCCGACAGCGTCTCGACCGTCTCGGTCACCAGCTGCGGGAACTGCGGATCGGACAGCGCGCGGCCCTCTTCCTTGAGCACCGTGGCCTTGTCGACAATGGTTTGCACCAGCACGCGGGCGGGGTGGTCGGCATCGGTCCAGAACGAGCTGTCCTGGGCGGCCATGCGCTCCATCACCGGGATCAAGGTTTTATAGGCCCGGACGGCGCCCACGGGGCAATGCGCCGGGATGTCGAACAGGCTCTTGGTCCGCTGCACAAAGCTGCGGGTATTGTCTTTGGCGGCGCGGCGCTTGAGCTCGGCCTTGGCCAGCAGCTCGGCATAGCTGTTCATCGCCAAGGTCATGATGCGCTGGTAGCTGGTCTGCAGGTGGTCGGCCATGACGCCCACCATGTCGGGCAGAAACAGCGCGGTTGCGTCGGCAGAAATTTCCACATCGCTCAACGTGGCCTGCAGGCTGTCGAGGTATACGGTGTGGTGCAAAGGGTTACCGTTGCGCCAGTAGCGGGTGATCTTGCGCAATGGGCGGTAGACGCGCTCCAGGCCCGTCAGGCTTTGCTCGGTCTGCTGCAGCAGGTTGATCTGCATGCGGCCCCATTCGATCTGGGCGCGCAGCGCGTTGCGGTCTTCCTGCAAGCCATCGGCCTGGCCCTGGCCGCTCATCTGCGCGTGGTAGTCCTCGCGCTTGCCCTCCGCAATCGCAAAGACGGCCTGGCGCAGACGCAGCGCATACGCGAGCGGCAGTTGCGCCTTTTTGCTGGCCAGCTGGGATTGCGCGTACAGCAACAATTGTTGATCTTGTGCGTTGCTGTAAGACGACAACTGCGCAGCCAAAGACGCCAAAGCCGCATTGCCCATGGCAGCCATCAAAGGCTCGGCCTCATGCAATGCCTGCTCCAGACAGGTGTCAAATACCGATACGGCCCGTTGCTCCACGCTTCACCTCTCCCAGTTGAAACGCCCGGCGCTTGGCAAAAGCGACGGGCGTACGGTGTGGGTTACTTCAGGGCTTTGTAGCGCATCCGCTTGGGCGCTGCCCCTTCTTCTCCCAACCGCTTCTTCTTATCTGCCTCGTATTCTTGATAGTTTCCATCAAAAAATACCCATTGGCTATCCCCTTCCGCCGCCAGAATGTGGGTCGCAATGCGATCGAGGAACCAGCGGTCGTGGGAAATGACCAATACTGTACCCGCATATTCCAGCAAGGCGTCTTCGAGTGCACGCAGGGTTTCCACGTCCAGGTCGTTCGAGGGCTCGTCCAGCAGCAGCACGTTGCCGCCCTGGATCAGTGTCTTGGCCAGGTGCAGGCGACCGCGCTCACCACCGGAGAGGTTGCCCACCTTCTTTTGCTGGTCCTGGCCGTTGAAGTTGAAGCGACCCGCATAGGCGCGCGAGGCCATCTGGAACTTGCCCACGTTGATGATGTCCAGGCCGCCGGAGATGTCCTCCCACACGGTCTTTTCATTGGCCAACGCATCGCGGTGCTGGTCCACAAAGGCCATCTTCACCGTCTGGCCGATTTCGACCTCGCCCGAATCGGGTTGCTCCTTGCCGGCGATCAGCTTGAACAGCGTGGATTTACCCGCGCCGTTGGGGCCGATGATGCCGACGATGGCGCCCGCCGGAATGTTCATGCTCAGGTTGTCGATCAGCAGACGGTCACCAAACGCCTTGGAGACATTCTTGAACTCGATCACGCGGCTGCCCAGACGCTCGGCCACAGGAATGAAGATTTCCTGGGTTTCGTTACGTTGCTGGTATTCGTAATCGCTCAGCTCTTCAAAGCGGGCAATACGGGCCTTGGACTTGGCCTGGCGGCCCTTGGCGTTCTGGCGCACCCATTCGAGCTCCTTCTTCAGGGCCTTGGCACGGGCTTCCTCGCCCTTTTGCTCCTGCTCCAGGCGGTTGCCCTTTTGCAGCAGCCAGTCGGAGTAGTTGCCCTTGTAGGGGATGCCATGGCCTCGGTCCAGTTCCAGAATCCATTCGGCCGCGTTGTCCAGGAAGTAGCGATCGTGGGTGATGGCCACCACGGTGCCGGTAAAGCGGTGCAGGAACTGCTCGAGCCAGTCCACCGATTCGGCGTCCAAGTGGTTGGTCGGCTCGTCAAGCAGCAGCATGTCGGGCTTGGACAACAGCAGCTTGCACAGCGCCACACGGCGCTTCTCACCACCGGAGAGTTGGCCGACGATGGCATCCCAGGCGGGCAGGCGCAGCGCGTCGGCCGCGATTTCGAGCTGGTGCTCGGAGTCGGTGCCCGCAGCGGCGATCACCGCCTCCAGCTGGCCTTGCTCGGCAGCGAGCGCATCGAAGTCGGCGTCTTCTTCCGCATAGGCGGCATAGACCTCTTCGAGGCGTGCCTTGGCATTGTTGACTTCGGCCATCGCCTCTTCAACCGCCTGGCGCACGGTGTGCTCGGGGTTGAGCTGAGGCTCTTGCGGCAGGTAGCCAATCGACAGTCCCGCCATCGGGATGGCTTCGCCTTCGAACTCCTTGTCGACGCCCGCCATGATCTTGAGCAAGCTGGACTTTCCCGAACCGTTCAGACCCAGCACACCGATCTTGGCGCCCGGGAAAAAGCTCAGAGAAATACCCTTCAGAATCTGTCGCTTCGGAGGAACCGTCTTGGTGACGTTGTTCATCGAAAAAACGTATTGAGCCATGTGTTCTTTTGGTAAATCAGTAAAAAAATATGCGATTTTTGATCGCGGCCACCCTGGGATTATCGGTGCATGCGACAATACCCGCAGTCAAAGGCTCCAGTTGCCTAGGACTTCAGCGCTAATGCTGGGGACGATGGACACAGTTCCGGGCTCCCTCTTTGAACCCATCTGCCTACCTGACTGGCTGCAATTATTCCAAAAAATTGCTTAGACGAGGCCGATACCCAGCGTCCAGGTTGGACGCATCTGATCCAATGAACTTTGAAGAACTGAATCTGGCACCTGCCATTGTGCAGGCTGTGCGCGAACAAGGCTACGACACGCCTACCCCTATCCAAGCCCAGGCTATCCCGCTCGTGCTACAAGGCTGCGATTTGCTGGCCGGCGCACAGACGGGCACCGGCAAGACGGCCGCTTTCACGCTGCCCATGCTCCAGCGCCTGACCCAATCTGAAGGCAGCCGCAACAAATGGGGCAACAAGGCCATCCGCGCACTGATTCTGGCCCCCACCCGCGAGCTGGCCGCCCAGGTCGAAGAAAACGTGCGCCTCTACGCCACGCACCTGGACATCAAGTCCACCGTCATCTTTGGTGGCGTGGGCATGAACCCACAAATCGACCGCATCAAAAAGGGCGTCGATGTGCTGGTGGCCACTCCCGGCCGTCTGCTCGATCTGCAGCAGCAAGGCTTTCTGGACCTGTCTACGGTCGAGATCCTGGTGCTCGACGAAGCTGACCGCATGCTGGACATGGGTTTCATCCACGACGTGAAAAAAGTGCTGGCGATGGTGCCCAAGGACAAGCAAAGCCTGCTGTTCTCGGCCACGTTCAGCGATGAAATCCGCGAGCTGGCCAGTGGCCTGCTGAAGAACCCGCAGTCCATCCAGGTGACGCCGCGCAACACCACGGTGCAGCGCATCAAGCAAGTGATCCACCCTGTGGGCCGCGGCAAGAAAAAGCAGGTGCTGCTGCACATCGTGCAGGAAAACAACTGGAGCCAGGTGCTGGTCTTCACCCGCACCAAGTTTGGCGCCAACAATGTGGCCGAATACCTCAGCAAGAATGGCGTCTCGGCCATGGCGCTGCACGGCAACAAGAGCCAAAGCGCCCGCACCCAGGCCCTCGAAGGCTTCAAGTCCGGCGATCTGCGCGCGCTGGTCGCCACCGATATTGCAGCACGCGGTATCGACATTGATGAATTGCCCAACGTGGTCAACTACGAGATCCCCAATGTCTCGGAAGACTACGTGCACCGCATCGGCCGCACCGGCCGCGCTGGCCGCGAAGGCAATGCCGTGAGCCTGGTGTGCATGGATGAAGAAGGCTTCATGATGGACATCGAGCGCTTCACCAAGCAGGACATTCCTGTGCAGGTGCTCGAAGGCTTTGGTCCGGAAGAAGGTGAAAAGGCCGAACCCATCGCCATGGGCCGCCAGACCATCTGGGGCGGCGCAGGCAAGGCCCCCGGCCGTGATGTGATGCAGGCAGCGGCCAAGGCTGCCCGCCAGGAAATGATGGAACGCGTGCGCACCAACAAGGTCGCTCGCGGCCCTGGTGGCAATGCAGGCGGCGGCCAGCGCGGCGGCAATGCCAAGCGCAGCCCCGGCCCACGCGCTGAACGCGCCGAAGGCGGTGCAGAGTTTGGCGGCGAAGGCCTGGACCAGGCACGCCGCGAGCAGCGCCCACCACGCCGCGACGGCCGCCAAGGCCCACGCCACCCCTCGGGTGAGGCGCGTGGCCCACAGCGCGCGTCGCAAGGTCCACGCCAGGCGGGCCCCGGTGCAAGTCGCGGCCCGCGCCAGGACAGCGAACGCCAGCCACGCGCTGATGCCCACCTGGGCACGCAGTTTGGCGGCACGGTCGATGGCCGTGACCATCGCCGCAGCGGCGCGGCCCAGCCCGATCCGATGCGCACCAGCGTGGACAGCATGGCCGAGCGCGGCCGCCGCGGCGGCTTTGGCGGTGGCAACCGCAATGGCGGCGGCGGCGGTGGTGGTGCAGGCCGGGGCGGCCGCAACCACTCCTTCTCGCGATAGATCGCGATAAACAGCGTTCTGGGCCGTCGCATTTCTACCGCCATCGCCGATGGCAGTTGATTTGGACGCCCAATTCCGCTAGGGTTAGGCCGCATTCGAAAGCGAGTTTCATGCGGCCTTTTTCTATGCCCTCTTCCGCTGCCAACCCTGCAGCGCCTGCCTTGCCTCCCGACACCTTGACGGTCGCCACCTGCAATGTGCTCAACCTGGCGCTGCCCGAGCGGGAGTTCTACGCCAACCAGGCGCCCTACACGCGGGCGCAGTACGAGCGCAAGACGCAATGGCTGGGCGGCCGCTTTCAGACCCTGAATGCAGACATTCTGGCCGTGCAGGAAGTATGGGACGAAGCCGCCTTCACCGAAGCACTGGCCGCCAGCGGCCTGCACTACCACTATGCGGTGGTGCCCGGCGCAGAAAACACCGAAGGCCGGGCTGGTGCCAGCGGCACCCCCCGCGTGGGGCTGGCTACGCGGCTGAAGGTGCTGGCCACGCGCTCGTTCACCGATTTTCCTGCCGGGCTGGGCCAGCCCATTCCGGGCCTGGGCGTCCACACCCGCTTTGAGCGCCCGCCACTTGTCGCCACCTTGCAGATGAAACGCGGCCAGATCCTCACGGTGCTCACCTGCCACCTCAAATCCAAGCGCCCCAAGTTTCTACTCGATGCCAATGGCAATCCGCTCGAAGACCGCGACAACCCCAAGATCGCCGCCCTTGCCTCCTTGCGCTCGCTGGTCATGCGCGGCGTGGAAGCCACAGCGCTGCGCTGCCTGGTGATCGACCTGCTGCGCCACACGCGCATGCCCTTGGTAGTGCTGGGCGATTTCAACGACACGCCCGACAGCGTCACCACGCAGATGATCTCCGCCAGCTCCGAGGTCGCTTACGACCGCAAGGCCCGCGACCGCGCGCTGTTCAATGCCTTCGATCTGCTGGGTGATGCAGCGCTGAAAAAAGATGTAGCCTATTCCCACATCCACCAAGGCGCACCCGCAGTGCTCGACCAGATTCTGGTCAGCGAGGAATTCGACCCGCGCAGCCGCCATGCCGTGGGCGATGTGCGCCGCGTCGATTACTTCAACGACCACCTGCATGAAGGGCGCGACCGCAGCCGCTCGGACCACGGTTTCGTGCGTGCGCTGCTGCGCATGCGGGCCCTGACACCCGGGGCTGGTTCCGGGGATTGGTCGCCCGACCTGGATGCGGCTGTTACATTCGAGCAGTCGCATGATGGCGCCTAGCGCCCTGCGACGCTGAGGCGCTTCCTCCGGGCCTGCGATGAACCCGCCCGCCAGGCGGCACCGCAGCGGCGCAAACCGCCGCCGACAGCGTGTGTTTCAGATACGCACGGAAACTTATTGTTTCGCACCCATCCTACGTAAAAGCTGCACGCGGCTTTGCATAATGGCAACGTATTTTTCAGGAGGGGCGTGATTCGTCACGCACAACAACGATGATGAAACCCGACGCAGTATCCCCATCCACCCAGCGCGCAGTGCCAGGCTGGACCAGCCTGACTGTCATCGCCGCAGCGCTTGCGCTGTCCGCATGCTCGAGCACGCCACTGCCTGCCTGGAACAGCACGCCGATCGCGGGCGGCCAGCCAGCGCCCGGGACAGTCACCACCAAACCTGCCAGCGGCCCCAGCCCCGTACAGATCCCTGGCATCGGCAGCCCAGGCGTGGTCGCCACGCCGGTCGAGACGGTTCCGCTGCAAGGCAGCCCTCTTGGCGGATGGAAGGAGAGCGACGAAGTCGCTGCCCGATTTCCCGATCCCGAGCGCAGCTACGCCACGCCAGGACTGAGCGCGGGCCGCACCACCTACACCAGCAATGCCGAGCTGGGCCAGTGGCTGCGCCAACTGGCCACGCCAGGCCAGTCCGGCACCAAGGCCGAGCTGGTCACCGCCGGTACCTCGCAGGAAGGCCAGCCCATTTTGGCGCTGTTGCTGACCCGCGCTGCCAGCACCAGCTTGCATGACCTGGACCAAAGCCAGCGCCCTACCGTGCTGCTGATCGGCCAGCAGCATGGCGATGAGCCCGCCGGCAGCGAAGCGCTGCTGGCCCTGGCCCAGGACCTCAAGCAAGGCCCGCTGGCCTCAGTGCTCGACAAGATCAACGTGCTGCTCGTGCCCCGCGCCAACCCCGATGGCGCAGCCGCTGGCCGGCGCAGCACCGCCAATGGCCTGGACATGAACCGCGACCACCTGCTGCTGCAGACGCCCGAAGCCCAGGCGCTGGCCAAGCTCAGCCGCATCTACCGCCCCATTGCGGTATTTGATGCCCATGAGTTCACCGTGGCTGGCCGCTATCTGGAGAAGTTCAAGGGCGTGCAGCGCTATGACGCGCTGCTGCAAACGCCGACCACCGCCAATGTGCATGAGTTCATCGCCAAGGCGTCCACGGAATGGTATTTGCTGCCCATGCAAAAGGCGCTGACCGAGCAGGGACAGAGCACCAACTGGTACTACACCACCACCCGCGACCCGCAGGACCTGTCGCTGTCCATGGGCGGCGTGCGCCCCGATACGGGCCGCAATGTGAACGCGCTCAAGAACGCCGCCACGATGCTGGTCGAGACCCGGGGTGTCGGCATTGGCCGCGCGCATATCCAGCGCCGCGTACACAGCCAGTATGTGGCGCTCGCCTCGGCACTGCAGACCACCGCCCAGCGCACCAAGGAGCTCGAGCAGGTGCGCAACTACGCGAACCGCGACATCGCCTCCCAGGCCTGCCGGGGCGAATTCACGCTGGAGTCGCAACAAACCACGGAAAAGCGCCGCGTGGTCTTCCTCGACCCGCAAACGGGTGAGGAGATGCAGCAGGAAGTGGACTGGCACTCTTCGGTCAAGCTCAACCCCGGCCCCAAGCGTGCACGCCCTTGCGGCTACTGGCTGGCGGGCCATGCCACCGACGCTGTCGACAAACTGCGCGCGCTGGGCCTGCAGGTGCTGCGCGTGGCCGAGCCCGGCAACCTCCTGGCCGACACCTACCAGGAGCAAGAACGCAGCAGCAGCGCCAAGAGCGATGTCTTGGGCCCTGGGCAGCAGAGCGTGGAGCGCGTCAAGGTCGGCCTGGAGCGTGTCGCCATCGACGTGCCCGAAGGCAGCTACTACGTTCCGCTGAACCAGTCGCTGGCCAATGTGGCGATTGCGGCGCTGGAGCCCGACACGCAAAGCAGCTTTTTTGCCAACCACATCATCTCCAGCCTCAACGATGTGGCCCGGTCGATGAACAATCCCTCGCTGGTTTACGAAGAGACCGAGTAAGCGCTACCCTGCCCTTCGTAGCCATGCATTGATCGATGCATGGCTGGCTCTGATTAGAAAATGCCCGCAGTACTTTTGAACTGCGGGCATTGCTTTTGGGTAGTTGAACAGTCATACGATGCTACACACGGCGTGTGATCAGTATGGGGAATGCGATTGCGTGCGGCAGCAGCAGCTAGCCTGCTGCATAGGAGTTTGGCCTGCCCGACAGGGATCGAACCTGTGACCCACAGCTTAGAAGGCTGTTGCTCTATCCAACTGAGCTACGGGCAGATGTTTGGTTGATGGAGGTATTTTGCCGGTATGGGCGCAACCTGAGACCCAAGATATGCGGAGCGCTCCACATGGGTCGTTTTGTTTTTTATGACTGGGCGTCATTATGCACTGAATCACCCGGCCCAACCTCGCGACAGGCCTGGCCAAGCCAAAGATGGATGGGTAGAGGCAGTGGCGGTCCAGCAAGCGGATCCAAGTGCAAAATGACAAACGCTATCCAACGCAACAAAGCCCCTTTCGGGGCTTTTCAAGTCTGATCATCGACGCAGCAATTATTTCTTGGCGTACTCAAACTTAGGCAATGCCTTGAGCGCATCCTTGGTCGCACCCGGCAATGTGATCTTGTCATTTTGCACGCGGAACTGGCCCACAGGGATCGCGACATCATGCTTGCCAACGCCCAGAAAACCGCCAGCACCGATGATGGCATAAGAGACGGCCTTGTCGGGCGCAACGATCACGTCGTCGATCTTGCCCACGGACTTGCCTTCTTCGTTGTAAACGCTCTTGCCGAGAACAGACTTCTTGAGGCTCCAACCCGTGGCAACGGCCTGGATTTCCGTCTGCTCGACACCCAGCTTTACGCCACCTGCAACGGGCACTTGTGTCTGCGCAAAGGCGGAGCCCGCAGCCATCGTGATCGCAAAAGCGCCCAGCATCAATATCGATTTGGATTTCATCGTCAACTCCTTATTTCTTCGCAGCGTCTTTGGCGGCTTCTTGCACATTGCCTGCTGCCTTCTGTGTCTTGCCTTCCACCTGCTTGGCAATGCCCTTGGCCTGCTGCTCAGGGCTGTTCACTGCTTCACCGACCTTCTGCTGGACCTTGCCAGCCGCATCTTTGACGGCACCTGCGACTTGATTCTTGTTCATGCTTTTTCCTTCAGTGGTGTTGCAAAGCAACGTTGGGATGGCTCAACGATAGCGCGCAACAACAGGCAAAACGCTAGGTGCAGTACCTGTCCGGTAGTGGGGATAGGCTTACAGCGGCCCACCATGGATGGTTCAACGATCGCCTTTGCGCTGGAGGGAGGTAGTGATGCCCGGCCCTGTTTGTGCTTGGATGCGCGTGAAATTTGTTGGTGCATCCTCAGTGCTGAGCTGCGGACCATCTGAAAACCGCGCTCAAAGCCTTTGAGTAAAACGGTAGGGATTGACACAAAGCCGGCACCCAGGATGGGTACTAACCCCTACAATCGCGCACCCTTTTTTAGATTATTTGTTTTTATTTGGTTTTTTTCATAGTTTTTGCGCATTGAGCGCTGCTATGACAATGATTGGCAATGTGTATCAATTGTGAGCGAATAATAGATGCATAATCCGCCCAGACCTTTCAATAGCCAGTTCCTCCAGGAGCTCACCATGTTGCCGGAAATCCTTGTTCGTTCTGATCTGCAATCTCCCCCCCGCGCCATCCAGCTGGAGCGCGGTTGCACGGCCATTGGCCGAGGTCCGAGCAGCGGTCTGTTCCTGAGCGACCCGAGCATCAGCCGCGACCATGGGGCCTTCAGCTACTACATCGGCCTGTTGATGGTCGAGGACCATGACAGCACCAATGGCATCTTTGTCAACGGCCGCCGCGTCAAGCGCCAGGTTTTGTATGCGGGTGACCAGGTCAGCGTCGGCCCTTTCCAGATCGTCGTGAAGTCCGGCTCCGTGCCGACCTTGGAGACGCAGGACTAAGCGCTGCCGCCCCACGAAAAAAGTCCGCATTCGCGGACTTTTTGCATGGCCACTGCATGGTCAGTGGCGGTCTGGTTCAGCGGCGGGAGATTCAGGCCACCGCT
The DNA here is from genome assembly GCF_049601575.1 of Comamonas sp. 23. Classification (NCBI taxonomy): domain Bacteria; kingdom Pseudomonadati; phylum Pseudomonadota; class Betaproteobacteria; order Burkholderiales; family Comamonadaceae; genus Comamonas; species Comamonas sp. 23. The sequence goes on from NZ_CP187127.1 coordinate 2,978,686, forward strand.
TCTTCGTTGGGGGTCAGCATCAGGCGCCCCACGGCCTTGCCCTGCTCCAGCGCCACCAGCGCCGAGAACGCCTTGCTGAAATGCATGCAGGTGGTCGGCACCGGGCTCAGCTTTTTGTCGCGCACCAGTGCGATCAGCTCGCGCAGATCGCCCAGGTTGCCCACATAGGTGCCTTGGTAGGTAATGGCGCGGATCGCATGCGTGGGCGTGGGCAGGTCCACATGGCCGCCAAACAGGCCAATCTGTACCAGGTGGCCGCCCTTGGTCAGCATGTCAATGCCCTGCTGCACGGTCTGGCTCGAGCCCACGCAGTCAATGATGGCCCAGACGGCGCCACCGGCAGCCTCCTTGACCTCCGCGATGAAGTCCGCCGACTTGGGATCGATGACGACATCGGCGCCCGCATTCAATGCCGCTGCATGCTTGCTGGCATCAGGCTCGACCACCACGACGCCAGCGCCACCCATGGCCTTCATCAGCAAGATGGCCATCAGGCCCAGGCCGCCTGCGCCAAACAACACAACCTTCTCGTCCTTGAACACCTGGGGGGAGATCTTCTTGATCGCGCTGTAGGTGGTGAGACCCGAGCAGGCATAGGGTGCGGCGCGCTCGGCGGGCATGTCGCCGATGTCCACCAGGTAGTAGGCATGGTTGACCAGCACATGGTCGGCGTAGCCGCCATTTTGGTACACACCCATCGATTTGCCAGCCAGGCAAAGGTTTTCGTCACCGCGCTTGCAGACCTTGCATTCGCCGCAGCCATGCCAGGGGAAAACCACATAGCGCTTGCCGATCTCGACACCCTTGGCGTCCGGGCCCATCGCCACCACCTCGCCGGCGATCTCATGGCCCAGGGTCAAGGGCAGCTTCATGCCGCGGTCGGCCATCGACAGCTTTTTGCCATTGCCCAGGTCGTACTCGCCATGCCAGATGTGCAGGTCCGAGTGGCACACACCCGCGGCCTCAATGCGCACCAGCACCTGGTCTCCGGTCGGTACGGGGGTTGGGCGCTCGCTGCGCACCAGGGGTTCACCAAAGCCGGTGACGTCATAGCTGATCATGCGATCTCCTTGTTGCTTGTTCGTTGTAATGAGCCGGGCCAACGGGCCTGTCTCGATGCCTGTCAGATGAGCATGTTAGTGCGGCAGTGTTTCTGCACAAGCTCGCTATCACGCACACCAGTCGCATTGGCGATAAAGCGTGGGCGGGCATCTGCCAGCGCAGGTCGGGCATCAAAAACGCCCCTCAAAAGGGGCGTTGGCATGCAGCACCGAAGGTGCTTAGCGCTTGGCTTTGAACAAGGCCAGCAGCAGCACAATGGTGAAGCCAGCGAAAGCGATGAAGGACCAGTTGGCAATCGACAGACCCAGAAAGGTCCAGTCGATGGCCGTGCAATCGCCCGAGCCACGGAAAATCATCGGCAGCGAGCGGCTGATCGGGTAGTTCTCGATCATGCCGTAGAAGTCGCGCCCGCAGGTAGCGAACTCCGGTGGATTCCATTGCAGCCAGCTTTGGCGCGCTGCGGTAAAGGCACCAAAGGCCGAGAACAGCAGCGCCAGGCCGCCAAAGCTCTTCCACCAACCGGCCGACGAGGGCCGCAGGCTGCCCAGCAGTGCCAGCACACCGACTGCAATCAGGCAGTAGCGCTGCACGATGCACATCGGGCAGGGCTCCAGCCCCACCACGTGCTGCAAATACATGCCAAAGGCCATCATGGCCGCGCAGGCCACAAAAATCAGCGCCAAGGTGCGGCGCGGTGCGTTCCAGATCCAGTTCAAGTCATGTCCTTATGCTGCCAACCCCGCCATCTTACGCGTACAGACCTGCAGGGGCCTGAAACCAGAAAACCGGCCCCACCTCATGGGCAGAACCGGGTCTCACAGCATCAGGCGCAGGCGCGAGCGCCAGGGCATTAGATATTGGCTGCTTGATCGAGAAAAACTCGGGCTTGGCGCGGTGTCACCACCAGCGTCTCGCCTTCCTTGAGGCCCATGGCTTTGAACTGCTGCGCAGAAATCTGCGCCTCAATGAGCTTATCGCTGTTCGAAGCCTCGGCACCCTGGGCTTGGTGCCCGCCAATGGCAATAAGTTCCAGACGGGCGATGGGGCCGACCACAATCGCGCGGTCGAGCTGGGCGACGATGCCGCGCTGGCGGCCATCGGCGTCTTTTTCCTGGCCGGGCGAGTAGCGCTCCACATCCAGCTCATGGGGCCGCACATAGGCCAGCGCCTGGGCATTGTTGGCCGAGGCAAATTCAGGTGAATCGATCTGCACGCCCCCCTCCACCACCGTATGCCCGCCGGTGGCGCGGCCATGGAACAGGTTGACATCACCCAGAAAGCCGTAGACGAAGGGGCTGGCCGGGCTGTCCCAGACTTCCTGGGGCGTGCCGGCCTGCTCGATCTGGCCCTTGTTGATCACGACCACGCGGTCGGCCACTTCCAGCGCTTCTTCCTGGTCATGGGTCACGAAGATGCTGGTCACATGCAGCTCGTCGTGCAGGCGGCGCAGCCAGCGGCGCAGCTCCTTGCGCACCTTGGCATCGAGCGCGCCAAAGGGCTCGTCGAGCAGCAGCACCTTGGGCTCTACCGCCAGCGCGCGGGCCAGCGCAATACGCTGGCGCTGGCCGCCCGACAGCTGCGAGGGGTAGCGGTCTGCGATCCAGTCGAGCTGCACCAGCTTGAGCAGGCTCATCACCTTCTCGCGGATCTGGCCTTCACTGGGGCGCTCCTTGCGGGGCTTGATGCGCAGGCCAAAGGCCACGTTCTCGAACACCGTCATGTGGCGAAACAGCGCGTAGTGCTGGAAAACAAAGCCTACGTTGCGGTTGCGCACATGCACATCGGTGGTGTCTTCTCCGCTGAACTGGATGGTGCCCTGGTCCGCAGACTCCAGGCCCGCGATGATGCGCAGCAAGGTGGTCTTGCCGCAGCCCGAGGGGCCCAGCAGCGCGATGAGTTCACCAGATTTGATGTCCAGGTTGACGTTATGGAGCGCTTTAAAGCTGCCAAACGACTTGGAGATGTTTTGGATTTCAATGCTCATATCCGACCTCGAAAATACCGTGTTTATGCCGTGACTGCGCTGTCATCGCGCGGCCGCTCGGGCGGCAGGCTGGCTGCCTCTTTGTGCTCTTTCTCGGCACGCCACTCGGCGATCGATTTGAGCACCAGGGTCACCAGCGCCAGCAAGGCCAGCAGCGACGCCACCGCAAAGGCTGCAGAAGACTGAAAGTCGGCATACAAAATCTCGACATGCAGCGGAATGGTGTTGGTCTGGCCGCGAATGCTGCCGGAGACGACTGAGACCGCGCCAAACTCGCCCATGGCTCGTGCGTTGCACAGGATGACGCCATAGAGCAAGCCCCATTTGATATTGGGCAGGGTTACGCGCCAGAACGTCTGCCAGCCCGATGCTCCGAGCACAATGGCGGCCTGCTCCTCATCATTGCCCTGGGCCTGCATCAGCGGAATCAGCTCACGGGCGATGAAGGGGAAGGTCACGAACACGGTAGCCAGCACAATGCCCGGCACGGCAAAGATCACCTTCAGGTTATGGGCCTCCAGCCAGCTGCCAAACCAGCCATTGGCACCGAACAGCAGCACATAGGTCAGGCCCGCCACCACCGGCGACACCGAAAACGGCAGGTCCACCAGCGATGTCAGCAAGGCCTTGCCCTTGAATTCGAACTTGGCAATCGCCCAGGCGGCAGCCACACCAAACACCAGGTTCAGCGGCACGGCAATCAGCGCCGTGATCAAGGTCAGCTTGATGGCCGACCAGGCATCGGGCTCGGTAAGCGCTGCCACATAGGTGTCCCAGCCCTTGCGCAGCGCCTCGACAAACACGGCCACCAGCGGCAGCAGCAAAAACAGCACCATGAAGGTCAGCGCAATACCGGTCAGGGTCCAGCGCACCCAGCGCGGCTCGGTCACGGTGCTCTGCACTTCGGGCGCATGGCGGGCCACATACTGGTAGCGCGCCAGCACCGTGCCCAGCACCACCACCACGATGGCAATCAATACGAGATACATGGTTGGCATGGCTTAAATCCCCGCACGCTTGCGCTGCCAGCTTTGCAGGCCGTTGATGAGAAGCAGCAGCACGAAGGAGATCACCAGCATCACCATCGCAATGGCGGTGGCACCGGCATAGTCATGCAGCTCCAGCTTGGCCATGATGACGAAAGGCGTGATCTGCGACTCCATCGGGATGTTGTTGGACACGAAGATGACCGAGCCATACTCGCCCACCGCGCGGGCAAAGGCCATCGCAAAGCCGGTCAGCAGCGCCGGCCCGATCGCGGGCAGGATCACCTTGTAAAAGGTTTGCCAGCGCGAGGCACCCAGGCTGCCGGCAGCCTCTTCCAGCTCTTTTTCAAAATCTTCGAGCACCGGCTGCACCGTGCGCACCACAAACGGCAGGCCGATAAAGATCAGCGCAAACACGATACCCAAGCGGTTGAACACCAGCTGGATGCCCAGCGGCGCAAAGTACTGGCCAATCCAGCCGTTGTCGGCCAGCAAGGCGGTCAGCGAAATGCCGGCCACGGCCGTGGGCAGCGCAAAAGGCAGATCGACCAGCGCATCGACGATCTTCTTGCCTGGGAACTTGTAACGCACCAGCACCCAGGCGATCAGCATGCCAAACACCAGGTTCACCAGTGCGGCGATCAGTGAGGCACCGAAGGTGACCTTGTAGGCGGCCACGGCAATGGGTGCGGAAATCGTGGTCCAGAACTGGTCCCAGGTCAGCTCAAAGGTCTTGAACAGCAAGGTCGCCAGCGGGATCAGCACAATGATGCTGAGGTAGAAAATGGTGTAGCCCAGGGTGAGCCCAAAGCCTGGCAGTACCCGTTTGGCACTCCGGCGTTTGGCACTGGGCACGGCGTTGGCCGGGGCAGTGATGGCAGCTGACATGGATTCCGATCGGCAAAAATCTACATAAAATACGCAGTCAGCGCCCGGCTGGCGGGCGCTGCTGCTGGCTCATCACTTCTTGGGGTCGGTAAACAGCTTGTCGAAATAGCCGCCGTCGCTGAAATGGGTCTTTTGCGCCTCGCCCAGGCTGCCGAAGTACTTGGCCACGGTGAACTGCTTGATCGGCTTGAACACGTCTGCGTGCTTTTTCAGCACCGCTTCGCTGCGGGGACGGATCGCATGGTTGGCAGCGATTTCCTGGCCTTCATCCGAGTAGAGGAAATCCAGGTAGGCCTTGGCCAGCTCGGCCGTGCCCTTTTTCTCGACCGTGCGCTCGACCACGGCGACCGGGTTTTCAGCGGTGATGCTCACCGATGGGTAGACGGGGTCCACCTTGCCTTTGCCAAATTCACGGTCGATGGAGACCACTTCCGATTCAAAGGTGATCAGCACATCGCCCACATTGCGCTGCAAGAAGGCGGCCGTCGCATCGCGACCGCCCTTGGCCAGCACCGGCACGTTCTTGTAGAGCTTGCTGATGTAGGCCTGCGCATCGGCGTCCGAGCCACCCTTTTCACGGGCTTGGCCCCAGGCAGCCAGATAGGCGTAGCGGCCATTGCCACCCAGCTTGGGGTTCACGACCACCACCTGCACACCGGGCTTGATCAAGTCATCCCAGTCCTTGATGCCCTTGGGGTTGCCGTTGCGCACCAAAAACAGCATGGTCGAGGTGGTGGGTGATGCGTCGTTGGGAAACTTCTTGGCCCAGTCCTTGGCGACCACACCCTTGTCGGCGAGGAACTCCACATCGGTCGTGGTGTTGAAGGTCACCACATCGGCGGCCAGGCCTTCAGACACGGCACGCGCCTGGGCGCTGGAGCCGCCATGGGACTGGTCGACCTTGATGTCAACGCCCTTGGTCTTCTTGTAATGGGCGATAAAGGCTGTGTTGTAGTCCTTGTAGAACTCGCGTGCGACGTCATACGAGACATTGAGCAGCTGGTTTTGTGCCAGCACCGAACCACTGGCCACCACCGCTGCGGCAACCACCAAAGATTTCAATCCACCCAGTTTCATGTTCTGCTACCCGTTCGTATGAAGTGATGTAGCAAATTGTGGACTTTTGTACTTAAAACTCAAACGAATATATTCTTGTTAATTTATGGTGTTTTGAGAATAAAGAAAAAAGCGCAGCATCACAGGCCCAAAATGACGACGAGCACACCCTTGTCCACCTTGATGTCGCGCACCGCCATGCGCGCAACGCGCTGGCGCGCGTCCGATGCATTGAGCGTGTAGATCGGTTGCTGGGCCAAGTACGAGGTCATCGCGGCCTCCAAAGCGACCTGCGCCATCGCCGTGCGCCGGTCATCGAGGCCCTGCACCACCATCTTGTCCATCACCGGCTGGTCCAGAAAGATCGCGCCGCGCTCGGCGTCATAGCGCAGTGAGGAAGACACATCGATCTGCGCGCCCAGCAGCTGACTGCCGCTGGTGTTGGTCGTGACCGTCATGTTCAGCCCAAAGTCGACGCGCTCGCTGTCCTCACTCAAATGCACCCGCGGCTGCGCCATGGTGACCGACACCAACGGGTAGCGCTGGGTCAGCGGTAGGCGTTCGGCGAGCTTTTGCTCGAGCTGCGCCTGGCTGATGCGGATCTCATAGGTCTTGCCCGCCAGGTACCAGATGGCAGCGGCGCCCACCAAGGCCGGCAGCGCCAGCAGTGACCATACAAATTTTTTTCCCATGCCTGCACAACTCCTCTAGCTACAACCTTGTTTATTCCACCCGCCAGCTCGGCAGCCGCCAATGCCGCCACAGCGCAATCGCCCGCAGCCCGGCGGTGACGAACACACAGCCGAGCATTGGTGCCATCTCGGGCACGGGCGAGCTGCGCAGCAGCAGATCCACCCAGCCGCCGACAAAAGCGCAGACTGCATAGGGCTGGTGGTCACGGAAAGCCTGCGGGATCTCGCCGCACATCACATCGCGCAACACCCCGCCAAACACCCCGGTGATTACGCCCATCATCACGCAAATGAGCGCGGGCAGCCCTTGCTCGGCAGCCATGTCCACGCCCACCGCGGCAAACAGGCCCAAACCCAGCATATCGGGCCAGAGCATGGCGCGCTCGGTCAGCGCAAAATGGCGCTGCCGCAAAAACACGATGGCCAGCAGGCTGATGCCCAGGATCACCCAGACAAAGGTCTCCTGCCGCACCCAGAAGAAGGGCCGCTGGTCCAGCAGCAGATCGCGCAAGGTGCCGCCGCCAAACGCGGCCACAAACGCCACCACGCAGACGCCGACGACATCGAGCCTCTTGTGCGCCGCCTTGATCACCCCGGACAGCGCAAACGCAATCGTCGCCGCGATCTCCAGCACCTGGCGCGCAGTGTCGATGATGTGCGGTGTGTCCATGGCCATGGGCAACAAGGTAAGAGGCGGTGTGCGCTTCGTGCGCACCCCCGCCGGTGGAAGGTCAGGCAGCTTGCATATTGCTGATCATCTCGTCGCCAAAGCGCGAGGTGCTGACCTGCGTGGCGCCATCCATCAGCCGCGCAAAGTCATAGGTCACGCGCTTGGAGGCAATGGTGGCCTCCATCGCGGCAATGATCAGGTCCGCCGCTTCGCTCCAGCCGATGTGGCGCAGCATCATCTCGGCCGACAGGATCAGCGATCCTGGATTGACATAGTCCTTGCCCGCATACTTGGGCGCTGTGCCATGCGTGGCCTCGAATACCGCCACTTTGTCTGACAGATTGGCACCCGGCGCAATGCCGATGCCGCCCACCTGGGCGGCGACCGCGTCCGAGATGTAGTCGCCATTCAAATTGAGGGTGGCGATCACCGAGTAATCGGCCGGGCGCAGCAGCACCTGCTGCAAGAAGGCATCGGCAATCACATCCTTGATGATGATCTCGGAGCCATCCTTGGGGCTTTTGAGGCGCATCCAGGGCCCCCCATCGATGACCTCGGCGCCAAACTCCTTCTTGGCCAGCGCATAGCCCCAGTCGCGGAACGCGCCTTCGGTGAACTTCATGATGTTGCCCTTGTGCACCAAGGTCACGCTGGGCTTGTCATGGTCGATCGCATACTGGATGGCCTGGCGCACCAGGCGCTCGGTGCCTTCGCGCGAGACAGGCTTGATGCCGATGCCCGAGCTTTGCGGAAAACGGATCTTCTGCGAGCCGATCTCCTGCTGCAAAAAGGCGATCAGCTTGACGGCTATATCGGAGCCGGCCGCAAACTCGATACCGGCATAGATGTCTTCGGAGTTCTCGCGGAAGATCACCATATGCGTCTTGTGCGGCTCGCGCACCGGCGAGGGCACGCCTTCAAAGTAGCGCACCGGCCGCAGGCAGACATACAGGTCCAGCGTTTGGCGCAGGGTGACGTTCAGCGAGCGGATGCCGCCGCCCACCGGCGTATTCAACGGCCCCTTGATGGCAACCAGGTACTGGCCGATGGCATCCATGGTTTCCTGGGGCAGGCTTTGGCCCTCGCCATACAGGCCAACTGCCTTGTCACCGGCAAACACTTCCATCCAGGCGATGCGGCGGGCCTCGCCATAGGCCTGGGCCACCGCTGCATCCACCACCTTGCGCATCACCGGCGTGATGTCGCGGCCCACGCCATCGCCTTCGATAAAGGGGATGATGGGCTGGTCGGGCACGCACAGGCTGTGGTCTGCATTGGCCGTGATGGCCTGTCCGCCCTCGGGCTGCTGGATATGTTGAGCACGCATCGTCACAAATCTCCCAATCTGATTCTTCGCCCAGCCCCACACCAGGCACCAGGCGCATGTGTTACCGCCAACGATTCTATCGACAAATACCGGCCCGCCCTGACTGCGCAGATGCGACAGCCAGACACCGCACCGCGCATGGCACAGCGGGCCCGCAGCAAAGCGGGCATGGTGTATAAAACCGGCTATGGCGCGCTGCGCCGCCACGGCACATCTCGTGCACCCTGCTTTGTGAGAGTCTTGACCACCATGTTCCCCACCCCCTTGGCCATCCGTTCTTCCCGCCTCGCTCAGCGCTGCCTTGCCGCATCGGCCATGGCCTGCGCATTGGCCGCGGCCTTGCCGGCTGCGGCGCAGCAGGCCGCACCCACCGGAGAGCCCCAGATGCAGCTGGCCCGCACCGAGCTGACGGCCGGCATGCACCGCATCCATGCGCAGGTGGCGCAAACGGCGCGCGAGAAGGAAATCGGCCTGATGTTCCGCAAGGAGATGCCGGCCAACGAAGGCATGCTTTTTGTGTTTGACCGCCCCGGCACTCAGTGCTTCTGGATGAAGAACACCCTGTTGCCGCTGACCGCCGCCTTTGTCAGCGATGACGGCACCATCGTCAACCTGGCCGATATGCAGCCGATGACCGAGGACTCGCACTGCTCGAGCAAGCCGGTGCGCTATGTGCTGGAGATGAACCAGGGCTGGTTCAAGCAAAAAGGCATTGCCGCTGGTACCAAGCTGCGCGGCCGCCCTTTTAGCGCAAACTGACCCTCCCCTGCAGTAGTCACCAACAGGCAGGCCCGGCGCAGGGCTTGCCTCTATGATGGTCCGCAGAACAACCCTGTGGAGACAAGACCATGGCTGCAACTGCGCGCTACCCCCTGCCTGACCTCAAGAGCCTGCCCCAAGACATCCAGGCCCGCATTGCCCAGGTGCAGGAAAAGGCCGGCTTCATCCCCAATGTATTTTTGGCCTTTGCACGCCGCCCGGCGGAATGGCGCGCCTTCTTTGCCTACCACGATGCGCTGATGGAGCGCGAGGAAAGCAGCCTGAGCAAGGCCGAGCGCGAGATGATCGTCACCGTCACCAGCGCCCACAATGAATGCCTGTACTGCGTGGTCGCGCATGGCGCGCTGGTACGCATCTACGACAAGGCCCCGATGCTGGCCGACCAGTTGGCCGTGAACTACCGCAAGGCCAACATCTCGGCGCGCCAGCGCGCGATGCTGGATTTCGCGATGAAGGTCTGCACCCGCTCGCAGGAGATTGACGAGGCCGGCTTCAGCGCCCTGCATGCCCATGGCTTTGATGACGAAGACATCTGGGACATCGCTGCGATCACCGCCTTTTTTGGCCTGAGCAACCGCATGGCCAGCTTTGCCGGTATGCAGCCCAATGAGGAGTTCTATCTGATGGGGCGCATTCCCCGCAGCAAGTCATAAGAAAGGCGAGGCATGGATCAATCACAAGAAGACATCCTGCTGATCAGCGAGAGCGACCTGCGCCGCTTGGCGCTGCAGGTGCTGCAGCACCTGGGCCTGAGCGCCCCCCATGCCCAGGCCATTGCCCGCATTGTCGTGGCCGGCCAGCGCGATGCCTGCCAAAGCCATGGCGCCTACCGCATCCTGAGCGCGGCCCAGACCATCCGCACCGGCCTGGTGGACCTGCAGGTCCCTCCTCTGCTGCAGCCTACGCAAGGCGCGATCACCCGGGTCGATGCCCAGCGCGGCTTCTCGCCCTGGGCGCTGGAAGTGGGCCTGCCGCCCTTGGTGGCAGCCACCCGCAAGCTGGGCATGGGCGCCTTGGTGATCAACCACTGCTTTCACTTTACGGCGCTGTGGCCCGAGGTGGAGATGCTCACCGACGAGGGCCTGGCCGCGCTGGTGATGACACCCAGCCATGCCTGGGTGGCGCCGGCAGGCGGCAGCAAAGGGGTGTTTGGCACCAACCCGATCGCCTTTGGCTGGCCCCGGCCCGGCCCCTACCCCTATGTGTTTGACTTTGCCACCAGCGCCATTGCGCGCGGCGATCTGGACCTGCACCGCCGCGCCGGCACCCCGCTGCCCGAAGGCGTGGGCATTGACGCACAGGGCCAACCGTCCACCGACCCGGCAGCCGTTGCCCAAGGGGCGATGCGCACTTTTGGCGGCCACAAGGGCTCGGCCCTGGCCACCATGGTCGAGTTGATGGCGGGCATGCTGATTGGCGACCTGGGCAGCCAGGAATCGATGGCGCTGGACGCTGGTGCCGGCGGCATGCCCTGCCATGGCCACCTGGTGCTGGCTTTTGACCCAAAGCGCTTTGCCGGCGAAGACTGGCCCGGCCACCAGGCGCGCGCCGAGGCTCTGTTTGCCGCCATCCAGGGCCAGGGCGCACGCCTGCCATCCGAGCGGCGCTATGCCGCGCGGGCTTTGAGTGCGCAGCAAGGCATCCGCCTGCCGCGCCAACTGCACGACGAGATCCTGGCCTTGTTGAACTGATGCAAAGCAAACAGCCGCCCATCTTGGCGGCTGCAATGTGCGAAGCTCTTGGTCCGACTAACGCGCGATGCGCTTGGCGATTTCGGCCACCAGTTGCTCGCCCAGTACCGCCTTGCTGGCATGGGGCAGCTCCTTGTGGCCTTGCGCATCCACCAGCAGCAAGGCGTTGTCATCCTTGCCAAAGGTAGCCGGGCCAATATTGCCGACCAAGAGCGGGATCTGCTTGCGCAGGCGCTTGGCCTGGGCATTAGCCAGCAGGTTTTCGCTTTCTGCAGCAAAGCCCACGCAGTACAGATCGCCGCTTTGGGCGCGCGGCAGCTGGGCAACGGTGGCCAGAATGTCCGGGTTCTCGACAAAGGCCAGCTGCGGCACCTCGCCACTGCCGTCTTTTTTGATCTTCTGGTCGGCCGCCTGGGCTGGGCGCCAGTCGGCCACCGCAGCGGTGGCGACAAATACATCGGCGCCGTCAATGTGGGCCAGCACCGCTTGGAGCATGTCTTGCGCCGATTGCACATCGATGCGGCGCACACCGCGCGGCGTGGGCACATGCACGGGGCCGGCTACCAGCATGACCTCGGCGCCAGCGGCCTGGGAGGCGCGGGCAATCGCAAAGCCCATCTTGCCGCTCGAGAGGTTGGTGATGCCCCGCACCGGGTCAATCGCCTCAAACGTGGGGCCGGCGGTGATCAGCAGCTTTTTGCCTGCCAGCGCCTTGGCGCTGAAAAAATACTGCAGCTCTTCCTCGATCTCGGCGGCCTCCAGCATGCGGCCGTCACCGGTCTCGCCGCAGGCCTGGTCGCCATTGCCCACGCCCAGTACCACCGCACCATCTGCCTGCACCTGGCGCAGGTTGCGCTGTGTCGCAGGGTGGGCCCACATCTCGCGGTTCATCGCCGGGGCCAGGATCAAGGGCACGGTATCGATCGGCCGCGCTAGGCACAACAGGCTCAGCAGCTCATCGGCGCGGCCTTGCACCAGGCGGGCGATAAAGTCGGCGCTGCAAGGGGCCACCACAATGGCATCGGCCTCGCGGCTGAGGTTGATGTGCGGCATGTTGTTGTGCTCGCGCGCATCCCACTGCGAGGTATAGACCGGGCGGTTGGAGAGCGCCTGCATCGTCACCGGCGTCATGAACTGGGTGGCCGACTCGGTCATGACCACCTGCACGGTCGCGCCCGCCTTGATCAACCGGCGGCACAGCTCGGCAGACTTGAAGGCGGCAACGCCGCCCGACATGCCGAGGACAATATGTTTTCCATGGAGCTGGTTCATGCCCGCCAATGTAGCAGAGGCGCAGCGCTGCCGCTGCACTGCAGCAGACAAGAGAGCAGTAGCAGGGCGGCTATCTTGGCAGCGATGCATCGGGTGCAAACCCGTGACCTTGGAAGCCCATTTACTGCAGCTGCCCGCACAGGCTGGCATACGCCTTTATAATCAGAATTTCCCACCTCCCTAAAAGACATGACCAAATTTGTCTTCGTTACTGGCGGTGTGGTGTCTTCCCTGGGCAAGGGAATCGCCTCAGCCTCCCTTGCAGCGATTTTGGAATCGCGCGGACTCAAAGTCACCCTGATCAAGTTGGATCCATACATCAACGTGGATCCAGGCACCATGTCTCCCTTCCAGCACGGCGAAGTGTTTGTGACGGACGATGGCGCCGAGACCGACTTGGACCTGGGCCACTATGAGCGTTTCATCGAAACGCGCATGCGCCAGACGAACAACTTCACGACCGGCCGCATCTACCAAAGCGTTCTAGAAAAGGAGCGCCGTGGTGATTACCTGGGCAAGACCGTGCAGGTCATCCCGCACATCACCAACGAGATCCAGGAATACGTCAAGCGCGGCGCCGGCATCGGCACCGACCACGCTGTCGATGTCGCCATCTGCGAGATCGGCGGCACGGTCGGCGATATCGAGTCGCTGCCCTTCCTGGAAGCGGTGCGCCAGCTGTCGCTCAAGCTCGGCCCCAACAACTCGGCCTTTGTGCACCTGACCTACCTGCCCTACATTGCAGCGGCCGGCGAGCTCAAGACCAAGCCTACCCAGCACACGGTGCAAAAGCTGCGCGAAATCGGTATTCAGCCCGATGCGCTGCTGTGCCGCGCCCAGCATGCGGTGCCTGAGGAAGAGCGTGACAAGATCTCCTTGTTCACCAACGTCCAGTCCTGGGGCGTCATCAGCATGTGGGATGTGGACACCATCTACAAGGTGCCCCGCATGCTGCACGAGCAGGGCCTCGATGGCCTCATCTGCGACAAGCTGCGCCTGAACACGCCGCCGGCCAACCTCAAGCGCTGGGATGACCTGGTCTATGAGACCGAGCACCCCAAGGGTGAAGTGGCCATCGCGATGGTCGGCAAGTATGTCGAGCTGTCGGATGCCTACAAGTCCGTCAACGAAGCGCTCAAGCACGCCGGCATGCAAAACCATGTGCGCGTCAAGATCACGCACGTGGATTCGGAAACCATCCATGACAGCGATGCAGCCGAGCTGCTCAAGAGCTATGACGGCATTTTGGTGCCCGGCGGCTTTGGCTCGCGCGGTGTCGAAGGCAAGATCTCCACGGCCAAGTTTGCCCGTGAAGGCAAGGTGCCCTACCTGGGCATCTGCCTGGGCATGCAGGTGGCCACCATCGAATACGCCCGCCATGTGGCGGGCCTGGACAACGCCAACTCCACCGAGTTTGACCGCCAGACGCCCCACCCCGTGATCGCGCTGATCACCGAGTGGAAGGATGCCGACGGCACCATCAAGACCCGCGACGAGAACTCGGACCTGGGCGGCACGATGCGCCTGGGCGCGCAATCGTCCGATGTGCAAAAGGACTCACTGGCCCACAGCATCTATGGCGATGTGGTGACCGAGCGCCACCGCCACCGCTACGAGGCCAACACCCAGTACCTGGACCAGCTGCGCAGCGCCGGCCTGGTGATCTCGGCGCTGACCCAGCGTGAGCATCTGACCGAGATTGTCGAGCTGCCCAAGGCGGTGCACCCCTGGTTCATCGGTGTGCAGTTCCACCCCGAGTTCAAGTCCACCCCCTGGGCCGGCCATCCGCTGTTCAATGCCTTCATCAAGGCGGCAGTCGATCGCAAGAAGCAGGCAGCCAAGTAAAATTGCGGCCACGCTGCGGCACACACAGAAGCCATGACAAACAAAGCATCCACCAACGCTGCGTTTTTCATGGCGTCTTTGCTCTCACCCCATCCTTAAGGAACACCGTCCATGCAATTGTGCGGATTTGATATCGGGCTTGATAAACCGTTTTTCCTGATCGCCGGCCCCTGCGTGGTCGAGTCCGAGCAGCTGCAGATGGATGTGGCCGGACAGCTCAAGGAAATGACGTCCAGCCTGGGCATCCCCTTTATCTTCAAGAGCAGCTTTGACAAGGCCAACCGCAGCTCGGGCACGAGCTTTCGCGGCCCCGGCATGGAAAAGGGCCTGGAGATTCTGGCCAAGGTGAAAAAAGAGCTGAATGTGCCCATCCTCACCGATGTGCACACCGAAGCCGAAGTGCCCTATGTGGCCAGCATCGTCGATGTGCTGCAGACCCCGGCCTTCCTGTGCCGCCAGACTGACTTCATCCGTGCGGTCGCCCAATCGGGCAAGCCGGTCAATATCAAGAAGGGCCAGTTTCTGGCGCCCCATGACATGAAGAATGTCATCGACAAGGCCCGCGCTGCCGCCAAGGAAGTGGGCCTGCCCGAAGACAGCTTCATGGCCTGCGAACGCGGCGCCAGCTTTGGCTACAACAACCTGGTGAGCGACATGCGCTCGCTGGCCATCATGCGCGAAACCAACGCGCCCGTGGTGTTCGACGCCACGCACAGCGTGCAGTTGCCCGGCGGCAATGGCACGTCGAGTGGCGGCATGCGCGAAATGGTGCCCGTGCTGGCCCGTGCAGCGATTGCCGTGGGCGTCGCTGGCGTGTTCATGGAAACCCATCCCGACCCCTGCAACGCCCTGAGCGACGGCCCCAACGCCGTGCCGCTCAAGCACATGAAGGCCTTGCTCGAAACCATGGTGGCGCTGGACAGCATCACCAAGAAGAACGGTTTTCTGGAAAACAATTTTGGAGCTTAAATGCCAAGCGCATACATCATTGCATCGGTCACCGTCACCAACCCCGAGCAGTACGAGGAGTACCGCAAGTACAGCACCATCGCCATGCAAACCTATGGCGCCGAGGTCTGCGTGCGCGGCGGCAAGGTCGAGGTGATCGAGGGCGACTGGAACCCCGGCCGCACCGTGATCCTGAAGTTCAAGGACAGCGAGCAAGCCCGCCGTTTCTATGATTCGCCCGAATACAGCAAGGCGCGCGAAGCGCGTGCCGGCGCCGCCATCATGCGCATGGTGCTGGTCGAAGGCGTTTGAACGTCCATCCCGCATCCCCTCCCCTTGATTCCGTGCAGTTGCAGTCCACCCGTTTGCAGCGCACCAACCCTTTTCTCAATCTCTGAAAGGCTCTAAAGTGAGTGCAATTGTTGATATTGTTGGCCGCGAAATTCTGGATTCGCGTGGCAACCCCACCGTGGAATGTGATGTACTGCTGGAATCGGGTGTGATGGGCCGCGCGGCCGTCCCATCGGGCGCCTCCACCGGTTCGCGTGAAGCCATCGAGCTGCGCGACGGCGACAAGAGCCGCTACCTGGGCAAGGGCGTGCTCAAGGCCGTCGAGCACATCAATACCGAAATCTCCGAAGCCATCCTGGGCCTGGACGCCGCCGAACAGGCCTTCCTGGACAAGACCCTGATCGATCTTGACAACACCGACAACAAGAGCCGCCTGGGCGCCAATGCCATGCTGGCCGTGTCGATGGCCGTGGCCCGCGCTGCTGCCGAAGAAGCCGGTCTGCCGCTGTACCGCTACTTTGGCGGCATGGGTGGTGTGCAGCTGCCCGTGCCGATGATGAACGTGATCAACGGTGGCGCGCACGCCAACAACTCGCTGGACCTGCAAGAGTTCATGATCGTGCCCGTGGGCGCGCCGAGCTTTCGCGAAGCGCTGCGCTGGGGTGCTGAAGTGTTCCACGCGCTGAAGAAGATCATCGACAGCCGTGGCATGCCCACCGCCGTGGGTGACGAAGGTGGTTTTGCGCCATCGGTCGAGAACCATGAAGCCGCCATCCAGCTGATCCTCGAAGCCATCGACCAGGCCGGCTACACCGCTGGCGAGCAGATCGCTCTGGCGCTGGACTGCGCTGCCTCCGAGTTCTACAAGGACGGCAAGTACGTGCTCGAAGGCGAAGGCGGCATCAGCCTGACGGCCGAGCAATGGACCGACATGCTGGCCGCCTGGTGCGACAAGTACCCCATCATCTCCATCGAAGACGGCATGCACGAAGGCGACTGGGATGGCTGGAAGGTGCTGACCGAGCGCCTGGGCAAGAAGGTGCAACTGGTGGGTGACGACCTGTTCGTGACCAACACCAAGATCCTCAAGGAAGGCATCGACAAGGGCATCGCCAACTCGATCCTGATCAAGATCAACCAGATCGGTACCTTGAGCGAAACCTTTGCCGCTATCGAGATGGCCAAGCGCGCCGGCTACACCGCCGTGATCTCGCACCGCTCGGGCGAGACCGAAGACAGCACCATCGCCGATATCGCCGTGGGCTTGAACGCGGGCCAGATCAAGACCGGGTCGCTCAGCCGCTCGGACCGCATGGCCAAGTACAACCAGTTGCTGCGCATTGAAGAAGACCTGGGCGAAGTGGCCGTGTACCCCGGCCGCGCCGCCTTCTACAATCTGCGCTAAGCCTGCTGCGGGGCATGGCCTCAGGCCCTGCCCCGCCAGCCCTTTCGAGCCCTGTTTGCCATGATCTCTCGCATTGTTCCCTTTGTGCTGCTGGCCATTTTGGTCAGCATCCATGCCCAGCTCTGGAGTGGGCGCGGCAGCGTGCCCTATGTCAAGGACATGAAGCAGCAAATCGCCACGCAGAAAACAGAGAACGAAGCGGCCAGGCGTGAGAACGTGCGCCTGGAGACCGAGGTCAACGACCTCAAGCAGGGCATGGACATGGTCGAAGGCAAGGCCCGCAATGAGCTGGGCATGGTCAAGCCCAATGAAGTATTTGTGCAGTACACGCGCAAATAAAGCAGCGCCGCCCCCAGCCCCGACAAGCGCCTCTTTGCAGGCGCTTTTTTGTCGCTGCGCGCTGGCTTTGGCCGTATCATCGCGGCCATGCCTGCGACGCCCAACCCAGCCATGACGCCCAGTACCCAGCGCTCGCCACCGGCGGTCTATCTGGCCTCTGCTGCCTGTGAAGATGCCAAGCGGCTTGCACAGCAGCTGGAGCACTACCTGGCACAGAGCGCTACCGCATCCACGCCCGCCTTGGTGCTCAAGGCATGCAGCTTTACCCAATTGGCAGGTCTGCCAGCGCAGGATGCGCCAGCCATTTTGCTAGACAGGCACGACGCCGTACTGCTGATTGCGCCACCACTGCCGGCCAGCTCAGGCCAGTCCGATCCAGCGCAGACTCTGCTGATGCAGGCACGCCTGCACCTGGTGGGCCAGGGGCAGGCGTTTCAATTGTTATTCAGCCAGGGCCACCGGCTGGAGCAGGAAGCACTTGCAGCGCTGTGCAACTGGTTCCCGCAGGCGCCGGGCCTGCAGGCCTTGCGCATGGCACTGGGCCAGGCCAACCCAGGCGCGCGTGCGCGCTGGAACTGCGAAAAATGCAGCGACCCCGATTGCGAGCTGCGCCTGTTCCAGGGCCTGATCACACCGCAAACCAGCTAAGCGCGACCAGCGGGGCGCCCGGCATCACTGCACCAGGTTGGAGGCCGGCGGGTCATTGCCGCGCTCGGTAAACAGATGCGCCACATCGACAGCGTCAAAGCGGTACTGCTGGCCACAGAATTCGCAGCCCACCTCGATCATGCCCTGCTCTTCCAGAATGCTGTCGGACTCTTCCTGGCCCAGGCTGCGCAGCATATTGCCCACACGCTCGCGGCTGCAGGTGCAGGCAAAGTGCGGGCCGCCTTCGCCGTCTTCAGGCACAAAGCGCAGCAGCTTTTCTTCCCAGAACAGGCGGTGCAGGATGGTCTCGACATCGAGGCTCAGCAGCTCATCGCGGGTCAGGCTGGCAGCCAAGTGGGCAATGCGGTTGTACTCTTCATTGAGGCCGATCTGGTCGACCTCTTCGGTGTTCTGCGCGCCTGCGGCCAGATTGGCCTCGCCCTTGATCGGCATGCGCTGCACGATCAGGCCAGCGGCCACCTTGTCGTTGGCTGCCAGCACCAGCACGGTGTCGAGCTGCTCGGACTGGCGCATGTACTGCTGCAAGATGGCAGCCATGCTCTGGAGCGGCTGGCCATCCACATCGACCAGCGGCACCACGCCCTGGTAGGGCTGCTGACCAGGTTGCCTGTCTTTGGGGTCCAAGGTGATCGCGCAGCGGCCCTTGCCATGCACATTGACCAGGTCGGTCAAGGTCGCATCGGCGGGCAAGTCGCCCACCATCGTGACGGTGGAGCGCACGCTCAGGTTGGTCAGCACCTCGGTGACGGCCAGCTTCACCGGGCCATCACCCGAGATCTGGAACACCAGCGCG
This sequence comes from Comamonas sp. 23, assembly GCF_049601575.1. Lineage (NCBI taxonomy): Bacteria > Pseudomonadati > Pseudomonadota > Betaproteobacteria > Burkholderiales > Comamonadaceae > Comamonas > Comamonas sp. 23. Next base: position 2,997,384 of record NZ_CP187127.1, read on the forward strand.
CCATTGAATTTGATGTTGGACTGCATCAGCACGCCAGCGGCGGTCATCTCGCCGAGCATCTCCTGCACGGGCAGCGGGTACGGGCCGGTACTGGTATTGACGGCGCGGCGCTGCAAGATCTCTTGCCAGGCATCGGTCAGTCGAACAATGGCTCCCCGCACGGGCAGCCCATCAAACAAAAATTTATGCAGTTCAGACACTGTAATTCTTCCAATTCAATACATGCAGGCCTGCTGCGCCCGGGCTTCGCACCCGGGGCCGCAGCGCCTCAATCCGGCAATTTTCGCAGACCCGATTTGAAACGCCGCGCATTGGCCATATAGCCCTCAGCGCTGCGCCGCAGCCCCTCGATCTGCTCCTGGCTCAACTGGCGTACCACCTTGGCGGGGCTGCCCACAATCAAGCTGCCTTCAGGAAACTCCTTGTTCTCGGTCACCACCGCGCCAGCACCCACGAGGCAATGGCGGCCGATTTTGGCGCCGTTGAGCACAATGGCGCCCATGCCGATCAGCGACGCATCGCCAATCGTGCAGCCATGCAAGATGACGTTATGGCCGATGGTGACGTGCTTGCCGATGTCCAAGGGCTTGCCCTTGTCGGTGTGCAGCACGCTGCCGTCCTGAATATTGCTGCCCTCGCCAATGCGGATCGGGTCATTGTCCCCGCGCAGAATGGCACCAAACCACACACTGCTGTCTGCGGCCATCTCCACGCGGCCGACCACCTGCGCGCTGTCTGCAATCCATGCCGAGGCGGCAACCTGCGGTTGCACACCATCGAGTTCATACTTCGCCATCATGTCTCCATCGGGTTATGGTTACAGGTCAATCCCCTGTGAGTGCTCGCAGGAGCGCGGGCCATGCCTGCCTTGCACGCCTCCATGGGGCGCCAGCCTCATAATTGTAGGGATGGAATTACGTCAATGTGCCTTGCAAGCCCTGTGTGTGGCCGATGCCGAGGAAAAATCCGCGCTCACTCTTGCCATGTATGCGCAAAGAGCCACTATTTCAATAGCACCCGGGGCGCAGCTGCAAGTGCCCGAGGGCATCAGCCTGCCCGGCCACCCGGCCAGACCCGAGCTCAAGGTCCATACCGCCATGGGCCGGCGCTCCCCGGCAACGGCTGAGGGGCGCGCCATCTTGCTGCACGCCATCGCCCACATCGAGTTCAACGCCATCAACCTGGCGCTCGATGCCATCTGGCGCTATGAAGGCATGCCCGAGGCCTTCTACCAGGACTGGCTGCAGGTGGCGGGCGAGGAAGCCAAGCATTTCCGGCTGCTGCGTGCCCACTTGCGCAAATGGGGCCATGACTATGGCGACTACCCCGCGCACCAGGGTCTGTGGACCATGTGCGAGAAAACGGCCGATGACATCGTGGCGCGCATGGCCTTGGTACCCCGCACCCTGGAGGCCCGTGGTTTGGATGCAACTCCCCAGATCCAGGCAAAATTGCAACAAACAGCTGCGCCAGACGCACTGGAGGCGGTCGCCATCCTGGACATCATCCTGCGCGAAGAGGTGGGACATGTGGCGATCGGCAACCACTGGTACCGGTTTCTTTGTGCGCAGCGCGATCTGGACCCAGAGCAGCACTACAGCTGGCTTGTCAGCCACTACGAGGCACCCCGCCCCCGCCCGCCAATCAACCTGCCTGCCCGCCGCCAGGCCGGGTTCAGCCAGAGCGAGTTGGACTGGCTGCAGGGGCAACTGTAACAAACAGACGCTTTTTATACGCCAAAAGCGTGTGCAGTTTGCTACAAAACCAGCAGGTTCACTCTCTCCATAGACGCGTGAAATGCCCGATATGAAGGACAATGCACGTCGATCCCGAGTTAACGAAATGCAGACATTGCTTACACCAGTTGCTGGTGAGGCACCACTGATGCATGCAATGGTTCAGCCGTACATGCAACACACGAGCGCGCCTCCTTCAACACCCCCCTCCATGGCAGCTGCCATGGTGTTCACATCACCCGCACCCCCTATTGCCTGGCAGCCGATCAAAGATGCCAGCGGCGCCGTCACCGGCCACGAGATATTCAACCGCTCCCGCACCGCGTCGTCCCATACGCTGGAATCAGACCTGGCGCTGACGCATGCCGTGCTCTCGCACATCGAGCCCGCCCCCTTATTGGGCGATGGCCTGCTGTTTCTGAACACCACGTTCGAGAGCCTGCGCGGCAGCCATCTGAATCTGCTGCCTGCAAGCCAGGTGGTGCTGGAGATCCCGTCACTGGGCCATGCCGCATCGTCTGAAGCGCTGGCACGCCGCCCCGCGCTGGAGGCCTTGCGTGCCAAAGGTTTTGCGCTCGCGTTCAACCACTCGGTGCTCGATTCGGCCTACGCGCCCTGGCACGACCTGGTCAACTACCTGAAGATCGATTTCTCGGTGCTTTCGGCCGAGCGCGCGGTACTGATGCTGCAGTGGGCGCGCCGCATCTCTGGCGCCACCTTGATCGCCGACAAGATCGAGTCCACTGCGCAGCTGCAACTGGCGCAGGAGAACAAGGCCCATCTGCTGCAAGGCTATGCGGTCAGCCGCCCAGAACCCATACCCGCCCGGGTCGTGCTGCCCAGCACCGCCGATGTCGCGGCACTGGCTCAGGCGCTGAACAACAAGGCCGATACCGCGACCCTGGTCGAGTTGCTGCAGCACCGCCCCGCCCTGCTGTTCAATCTGCTGCGCATGGCACAGTCGCAAAACCTGGAGGCGCGCGCGCCTTACCTGTCCTTGCCCGAGCTGGTCCAGGCCTACCCGGCCGAAGACCTCAAGGCCTGGGAGACCCTGCTGCAGGCCGTGGCGGCCAAGATTCCGCAGCTGCCCCAGATCCAGCACTGCGAAAAGCTCTACCCGCGCCTGAGCGCAGAATTGGCAGCCAAGGCCCAGGCGCAGTGGCCGCAGGTGCCCGCCGGCAACCTGCAGCTGGTGGCCGGCGCCTTGCTGCTTGGCCACATCCTGGGCATGGGCGTCGAGCACACCGCCAGCCAGCTGCTGCCCGGCGCGCTGGCCTCATCAGCGCGCCTGCTGGCCCAGGAGTGGCAGGCGTTGCTGCCCGTGCTGGCCTAAGCCCTATACACCCCACAGAAAAAGCCCGGTGCTGCATCAGCACCGGGCTTTTTTGTCAGCTCGCTGACCAGCAGCGTCATGCCTGCTGGCCGGGGTGATCAGACCATCTCGCCATCCAGGTCGTCGTCATGCGCGCGCTCACGGATAAAGAACGCCGCAATCAGTCCCAAAGTCACGCCAAACATCACATAGAAGGCCGGCGACATCGTCGAGCCCGTGGTCTTGATCAGCCAAGTCACGATGAACTGGGCAAAGCCGCCAAACACCATCACGGCGATGTTGTAGGCCATGGACATGCCCACAGAGCGCACATTCGCAGGGAAGAGCTCAGCCATCACCGTGCTGAAGACGCCAAAGAACACCGACACAAAGAGGCACACAACGACCTGCACGGTCATCAGCTTGGCAATGCTCGGGCCATCGGTCAGCCAGGCGTACAGCGGGTACAGCACCACCAGATAGCCCAGCAGCGAACCAATCATCAAGGGACGGCGGCCCACCCGGTCGGACCAGGCGCCCATGAAGGGCATCAGCACAACCATCAGCGCCGCACCGGCCATCTGCACCATGAAGGTATCGTGCAGCGGCAGCTTCAAGGTGACGGTCGAATAGGTCACCAGATAGGTGAAGGTGATGTAGATGGACACCGTGGCCGTTACCACCAGGCCCATGCCCACCAGGGTTTCACGCGCATGGGTGCGCAGCATCTCCAGCACGCCCACTTGCTTGACCGTGCCCGCCTTTTGCGCGGCCTGCATCTTCACAAAGGTTTCTGGCTCTTCGACATGGCGGCGGATATAGATGGCCACCGGCACAATTAACAGGCCCACCGCGAAGGGAATGCGCCAGGCCCAGGACATCAGCTGCTCCTGGGTGAAGAAGTCGGTGATCAAGGTGCCCACCGCCGCGCCAATCAGCAGTGCCGCCATCTGGCCCGTCATCTGCCAGGAGCCATAAAAGCCCCGTTTGCCCTTGGGCGCCAGCTCGATCAGCAAGGCCGTCGACGTGCCGAATTCGCCCCCTGCGGCAAAACCTTGCAGCAAGCGTGCCAGCACGATGAAGATAGGCGCCCAGATACCCACACCCTGGTAGGTCGGCGCAAAGGTGATCAGTGCAATGGCCACGGCCATGATCCCGGTGACCATCACCATCGCCGCCTTGCGGCCCTTGCGGTCGCCGTACAGGCCCAGCAAGATGCCGCCCACCGGACGCATAAAGAAGCCCACGCCAAACACCGCCGTGGTCATCAGGATGCGGTTGAGGTCATCGCTCGGATCGTTGGGGTTGGAGGGGAAGAACAGCTTGGCCACAATGGGCGTCATGAAGGCAAAGACCAGGAAGTCATACCATTCGAGCGCGTTGCCAATGACAGCGGCCAGAATATTTCGCTTGGATACAGCAGTAGATTGCACGCAAAAATCCTAAAAAACACGAGGCACAGCCGGCAGCAACACGGCTAGATGCAATAAGGAGAACGGAGAATGATCTTTGGAGCGGTGCAGACAGACAGGCGTGCAAGACTGAAAAACGGGCAAATCCAGGAAAACACAGACCGCACCGGGCTTGATTTATGCACGCAATGCATAAATAACCATAAAGATCAGCATTGAATTGTAATCGGTCGCAAGCAGCGCGCTGGGCGCCTCAGCCGGATTTAGCCCAAATGGCGGCGCAGGAAAACCGGTTTTCCCAAGCTGCGGGAGGCCCTGCGCCAAAGACGGTGCAAGCCGCTGAATTGCTGGGAAAAGGCGCTGCCACCCCTCCCAATGACCAAGGCTTTAGCGGCGATCCGCCAATGCGTGGGCAATCGTGCCCAGGTCCACATATTCGAGCTCGCTGCCAATGGGTACCCCACGGGCCAGGCGCGTCAAGCCAATACCCCTGCGCTGCAAAGCCTCGCTGATCACATGGGCAGTGGCCTCCCCTTCGGCGGTGAAATTGGTGGCCAGGATCACCTCCTGCACCACGCCGTCGCTCGCCCGTTGCAGCAATTGCTGCACACCGATATCGCGCGGTCCAATGCCATCGAGCGGTGACAGGCGCCCCATCAGCACGTAGTAATAGCCTTTGTAGGCACCGGTGCGCTCAAGGGCTGCCTGGTCAGCGGGGGTTTCCACCACGCACAGGCGAGCGGCATCGCGCCCCTCATCCAGGCAGGTGTCGCAGATCGTGTTTTCGGTAAAGGTATGGCAGCGCTCGCAGTGCTGCACCCGGCTGCTGGCCTCGTGCAAGGCGCGCGCGAGCAGCTCGGCCCCCTCCCGGTCGTTTTGCAGCAGGTGAAACGCCATGCGCGATGCCGACTTCACCCCCACGCCCGGCAGTCGGCGCAGTGCCTGCACCAGGGCCTCCAGCGTGCCGGTATCAGACATGGCGATGCCTCACCAAGCAGTGCACAGCGCAGACAAGCCTTGGGTTGCGCGTGGCAGCCAAAGGCACAGGGGCGGCAAAAGCGTGCGGCAAAACGAGGCGCGCGCTTAGAACGGGAACTTCATGCCGCCGGGCAGGCCTGGCATGCCAGCGGTGATCTTGCCCATTTTCTCGTTGCTGGTCTCTTCGGCCTTGCGCACCGCGGCGTTGAAGGCGGCAGCCACCAGGTCTTCGAGCATGTCCTTGTCTTCGGACAGCAGGCTGGGGTCAATGGTCACGCGCTTGACGTCGTGCTTGCAGGTCATCAGCACCTTGACGAGACCGGCACCAGACTCACCTTCGACCTCGATGTTGGCCAGGTCGTCCTGGGCCTTCTTGAGGTTGTCCTGCATGGCCTGGGCTTGCTTCATCAAACCTGCGAGTTGTCCTTTGTTGAACATGGAAAATCCTTTTGTATAAAAACCTGCAGCAGACGGGAGGGCCCATCTGCCAGCGAACGCCGCATCATAGAGGCTGAATGCTGCCGGGCACTATTTTCGCGCCAAATTGCTGTATCAAAGACTGGACATAGGGATCCTGGCGCACGGTTTCCTCGGCCGCGCGCTGGCGGGCCTGCACGGCATGGGCCTTGCGCCGCGCCGGGCAGTCGCTCACGGCGCCCACCGACACCTGGATCTTGCCCACCAGACCGGCGGCCACCAGTGCGGTGCGCAGGCGCTCGATCGTGCCGGATTGGGCCAGCGACTCGAGGTCCACCCGCAGCCACCACTCGTCGGCCTCGCGCTTGATGAGCTGCGAGCGCAGCGCCAACTGGCGCGCCACCGCCGTAATGGCTTCGGCCTGCACCAGGGCTGTCACGGTGTCGTTCCAGAAACGCCCCTCTTCGGTGTCCTCGAATTCGGGCGGCACCCGGCCCAGGTTCTCGCCAAAGTTGGCCGCTGGCCGGTCCAGCTCACTGGCTTGCGGCGTTTGCACCGGCAAGGCAATCAGGCTGGCACGGTCAGGTGCCGCTGCAGCGGGCGGCTGCGCAGCAGGCGCCGCATCGGGCAGATCGGCCAGCGCTGCTGGCTCGTCATCCGCATACGCCTCCATCGGTACCTCATCAAAGTACGGCGCTGCGGTCTCGTCCTCGGCATCGCTGTCCGGCTCGGACGGGGCATCGTCGTCATGGGACTGCGGCTGCTCCTCTTCCACCAGCTCCTTCTCGGTCTGGGCGGGGGTCGGCGGGTCGACTGGGACAGGCGCCACAGTGGCAGTGGCGCGTGCGGGAATCAAATCTTCTGCGCTGCGCACAGGCAGCTTGACGGCCTCGACCGTGGGCGTGGCGACGATAGGCTCCGAAGCCGGAGGTGCTGGCTGGGCCACTGGAGCCGCCACAGGTGCCGGTGTGGGCACGGGCGCGGGCACTGAAACAGGTGTAGAAACGGGCGCAGAAATGGCTGCGGATGGCGGAGCAGCAACAACAGGCGCTGCAAGGGCTACGGACGCATCCACCGCAGTGGCGACCTGCGGCGCTGGAGACGCAGCAAGCGGCGGCACCACGCGCGGAGCAACAGCCACGGCAGGCGCGGCAAGGGGGGCAGCAGCCTGCTTGGGCCCAGCAGCCACCGGCGCCGCAGCCCCAGCACTATTCAGAGTTTTTTTTTCAGCCGTGCCCGCAGGCTTGAAGGCCAGCAGTCGCAGCAGCGCCATCGTCAAGGCCGCATATTCATCCGGTGCCAGGCCCAGCTCGCCCCGGCCATGCAGCGCAATGCTGTACAGCAGCTGGGTTTCGTCCGCCGGCATGAACTGGGCCAGGCGCAGCAGCTCCTGCTGCTCGGCGTCGTCCTCAGCGGCAGCGGCCTGGGCCTTGCCAGGCACGGCCTGGAACACGGCCATGCGCTGCAGCTGCACGGCCATGTCTTCCAGGGTAGACGCAGCAGACAAGCCCTGGTGGCGCAGCTGGTTGACGGTATCGACCACCTCGGCGCCATCGCCGCGCGCCAGTGCCTCAATCAGGCGAAACACATGGCTGGAATCGACGGCGCCCAGCATCCGGCGCACGCTGGCCTCTTGCAGCTGGCCGCCACCAAAGGCAATGGCCTGGTCGGTCAGCGACAGCGCATCGCGCATGGAACCCCGGGCTGAGCGCGACAACAGCCGCAAGGCCTGCGGCTCGGCCGTAATCTGCTCTTGCACCAGCACGCGGCCCAGGTGCTCCTGGATCGTCTCTGGCGCCATCGGGCGCAGGTTGAACTGCAGGCAGCGCGACAGCACCGTGACCGGCACTTTTTGCGGGTCGGTCGTCGCCAGCACAAACTTCAGGTACTCGGGCGGCTCTTCCAGGGTCTTCAACATGGCGTTGAAGGCGGTATTGGTGAGCATGTGCACTTCGTCGATCATAAAGACCTTGAAGCGCCCCTGCACCGGCTTGTACACCGCCTGCTCCAGGAGGCCCTGCACTTCATCGACACCACGGTTGGAGGCGGCATCGAGCTCGGTGTAATCGGGGAAACGTCCGCTGTCGATCTCGGTACAGGCTGGGCACACGCCGCAAGGCGCAGCGGTGATGCCGCCATGGCCGTCCGCGCCTGTGCAGTTGAGCGACTTGGCCAGAATGCGCGAGACCGTCGTCTTGCCCACACCCCGGGTTCCCGTGAACAGGTAGGCATGGTGCAAGCGCTGCTGCACCAGCGCATTGGACAGCGCCTGCACCACATGCTCCTGGCCTACCATTTCAGAGAAATTTCGCGGACGGTATTTGCGAGCGAGAACAAGATAAGACATAGCATCGCATTCTACGGTCAGTCACGGCCATGGGCGGCACTGGCTGCGCGCAGCTTGCAATACTTTTGGCCGCTGCGCCCTGGCCGCACAGGCGAACAAGGACTTTTTGGCCAGCTTGGCCAAGGGGCCCCATTCTTTAGGTACAATCGACAGCTGACGGGCCTCCTCGCATGGGGAAGCGGCCAACCGGGTCAGGTGGGGAACCAAGCAGCCCTAACTGTGGATCCAGTGCCGGGGTCAGGCTCGTCACCTTCTTTCGAACAATGCCAGCCTCGTGCTGGCATTTGCTTTTCCAGGCCAGGCGTGGGAATCCACGTAGAATGGCGCCCAAGCCATTCCTGTCACTGCCATGAAATACCTGCTGTGGCTGCTCAAAGCTGTCATCTTCTTCACCCTGTTTGCATTTGCGCTCAATAACCAGCGGGATGTGGTGGTGCACCTGTTCTTTGGCACCCAATGGCAGGCCCCGCTCGTTCTGGTGGTGCTGCTCGCCTTCAGCGCGGGCGTGATTCTCGGCATCATCGGCATGGTGCCGCGCTGGTGGAAGCACCGCAAAGCCGCGCAGCGTGCAGCGGCGGCGCAAGCCATTGCGGGCGAACCCACCCCCTCCACCAACGCCCCTGCGGACGAGACCACCCCGCTGCCACCTCATGGAATTTGACATCTCCTGGATCCTGCTGGGTTTCCCCGCTGCGTTTGTGCTGGGCTGGCTGGCCTCGCGCTTTGACTTGCGCCAGATTCGCCGCGAGAACCGCAGCGCCCCCAAGGCCTACTTCAAGGGGCTGAACTTTCTCCTGAACGAGCAGCAGGACAAGGCCATCGATGCCTTTATCGAGGCCGTGCAGAACGACCCCGATACCGCCGAGCTGCACTTTGCACTGGGCAATCTGTTCCGCCGCCGGGGCGAATACAGCCGTGCGGTACGCGTGCATGAGCACCTGCTCTCACGCGCCGACATCAGCAAGCCCGAGCGCGAGCGCGCCCAGCATGCGCTGGCCCTGGATTTCATGAAGGCCGGGCTGCTGGACCGCGCCGAAGATGCGCTGGCCCGGCTGGAGAACACCCCTTACGAGAACGAGGCCCGTCTCTCGCGCCTGGCGATCTACGAGCGCGCCCACGACTGGCCGCAAGCCGTGCAGATTGCGCGCCTGATGCACAGCCATAACCAGGGCGACTACAGCGTGCGCATTGCCCACTACCTGTGTGAGCAGGCGCTGGGCCAACTCGCCCATGGCCAGCTCGACGCCGCGCAGGACTTGCTGCAGCAAGCCCAGTCCGAGGCGCCGCATGCACCGCGCCCCCGGATCGAGCTGGCCCATCTGCAGCACAAGAGCGGCCATCCCTTGCTGGCACTGGGATCGCTGATGGAGCTGGCCGCGGTGTCGCCCTCCTCGGTGCCCCTGGTCGCGCCGCTGATGCTGGAGCTGGTCAAGGCCGACGAGCGCAAGCCCCAGGTACGTGCGCTGCTGGAGGCCAACTACCACAGCGCGCCATCGCTGGATGTGATGCAAAGCCTGGTGCAGCTGGACGAATTTGCCGGCGTGGAGCAAGCCGAGGGACCGGTCGGGCGCGACTGGTACATCGAGCACCTGCGCCACGAGCCCTCACTGGTTGCGGCCGGCCGCTGGCTCGCCCAGGAATCGCTCAGCCACGAAGAGCACCACCCCGCCATTCAGCGCGCGCTGGACAATGCCGCAAAACCGCTGACCCGCTACCGCTGCGCCGCCTGCGGCTTTGAGGCGCGCCAGCATTTCTGGCAATGCCCCGGCTGCCAGTCCTGGGACAGCTACCCGCCGCGCCGGGTGGAAGAGCAATAAGAACCTCGCTCTCCCAGGAGAGGTAGGACTTCCCAGTCGCTTCTGCTAGGATGCGCAAACGCCCTGCTCTGGGCGCAGGAGCCCTGATATGCCACGGCACCGGACCCTACGCACCCCAGCCTCGCCCGCACAGCCCTGCTGCCATGCGCCAGCAGCGGTACCGCGCGCGCCCCCGCCCCGCGCACTACAACTCCTGGACTCAGCGGACCTGCGGCGCAACCATCTCCTCCCCCTGTCCCAGCCCCCTGCCGCAACGCTGCAGTGTTGCCCTATGGGCAAGTGGCCGGCTATTCATGCAAAGCATGCATGGGCGCATGTTCAAAACAGGCATCAAGAAACCACCTTTGCTCGCGCATTTGCAGTCACTAACATAGGGTATTGACTATCGATAAGCCATGACCAATATCCTGAACTTGCTCGGGTTTTAGTAGCAGCTGGGATCGGGCCAGCTTGTAGAATTTACAAAGAAATGGCACTTTCCTACCTGATCCTCCTCCCCTTCATCGGCAGCGCAATTGCAGCGCTGCTGCCTGCCAACGCGCGTAACACCGAGTCCACGCTGGCAGGGGCCATTGCGGTGTTCTGCGTGGTTCAAGTTGCCATGCTTTTCCCGGAAACGCAGAACAACGGCGTGGTGCACCACAATGTGGCCTGGCTGGGCCAGCTCGGGCTGGATCTGCACTTCCGCATGGATGGATTTGCCTGGTTGTTCTCCATCCTGGTGCTGGGCATCGGCAGCTTGGTGGTGCTGTATGCGCGCTACTACATGTCGCAAGCCGATCCGGTGCCACGCTTTTTCTCGTTCTTCCTGGCCTTCATGGGCTCGATGATGGGCGTGGTGCTCTCGGGCAACCTGATCCAGCTGGTGTTCTTCTGGGAACTGACCAGCCTCTTCTCCTTTTTGCTGATCGGCTACTGGCACCACCGCAAGGACGCACGCATGGGCGCGCGCATGGCGCTCACCGTGACCGGCACCGGGGGCCTGTGCCTCTTGGGCGGTGTGCTGCTGCTGGGCCACATCGTGGGCAGCTATGAGCTCGACAATGTGCTGGCCGCCGGTGACCAGATCCGCAACCATGAGCTCTACCGCGTCACCCTGGTGCTGATCTTGCTCGGCGCGCTCACCAAGAGCGCGCAGTTCCCCTTCCATTTCTGGCTGCCGCGCGCAATGGCGGCGCCCACCCCGGTCTCGGCCTATCTGCACTCGGCCACCATGGTCAAGGCCGGTGTCTTTTTGCTCGCCCGCCTCTGGCCTGCGCTGAGCGGCACCGAGGAATGGTTCTGGCTCGTTGGTGGCGCCGGCGCCATCACCTTGCTGCTGGGCGGCTATATCGCCATGTTCCAGCATGACATGAAGGCGCTGCTGGCGTATTCCACCCTGTCGCACCTGGGCTTGATCACCTTGCTGCTGGGCCTCAACAGCCCGCTGGCCGCCGTTGCTGCCGTCTTCCACATCATGAACCACGCGACCTTCAAGGCCTCGCTGTTCATGGCCGCCGGCATTGTCGACCACGAGTCAGGCACACGCGATATCCGCCGCCTCTCCGGCCTGCAAAAGATGATGCCGATCACCGGCACCTTGGCGATGGTGGCCAGTGCGGCCATGGCCGGCGTGCCGCTGCTCAACGGCTTTTTGTCCAAGGAAATGTTTTTTGCCGAGACGGTGTACATCAACACCACACCGTTTCTGACCACCGCCTTGCCGGTGGCCGCTACCTTGGCGGGCATTTTCAGCGTCGCCTATTCGCTGCGCTTCACGGTCGATGTGTTTTTTGGCCCACCGGCCACCGACCTGCCGCACGAGCCCCATGAGCCACCGCACTGGATGCGCGTGCCGGTCGAGCTGCTGGTACTGATCTGCCTGCTGGTGGGGATCTTCCCGGCCTGGGCGGTGGGCAGCTACCTGGATGCAGCTGCTTCGCCCGTGGTGGGCGGCAACTTGCCAGAGTTCAGCCTGGCGCTGTGGCACGGCATCAATGCACCGCTGGTGATGAGCATCATCGCGATGCTGGCGGGCATCTTGCTGTATTTGCTGCTGCGCCTCTTGCGTGCCAAGCAATACCTCGATGATGCGCCGCTGGTTGGCCGCGTCAATGGCCAATGGGTGTTCCAGGCGGTGATGGCGATCATCACCAATGGCGCGCGCCATATGCGCCCCTGGCTGGGCACGCGCCGCTGGCAGTGGCAGGCACTGTGGCTGGTGCTGGCGGCCTTGTTGACCGCCACCTTGCCGCTGCTGATCCACGGCCTCCAGCTGGGCAACCGGGGCCTGCAGCCGCTGTCGCCCGCCTTTGGCATTCTCTGGCTCATCGGTATCAGCTGCTCGCTGGCAGCGGCCTTCCTGGTCAAGTACCACCGCCTGGCGGCCCTGGTCACCTTGGGCGGCGCGGGCCTGGCCACCTGCATTACCTTCCTGTGGTTCTCCGCACCCGATCTGGCCTTGACCCAGCTGGTCGTCGAAGTGGTCACCACGGTGCTGCTGCTGCTGGGTCTGCGCTGGCTGCCCAAGCGCGACAAGAAGCTCAAGAAAGTCTCCCAGCATGGTGCACTGGTCACGTTGCGCCGCTGGCGTGACCTGGCCATTGCGCTGCTCGCCGGCGGCGGCATGGCCTGGCTGTCGTTTGCGATGATGAGCCGGCCTTTCCCGGAGAGCACTTCTACCTTCTTCCTGGAGCGCGCCCTGCCCGAGGGCGGCGGCACCAACGTGGTCAACGTCATGCTGGTCGACTTTCGTGGCTTTGATACCTTTGGCGAGATCGTCGTGCTGGGCATTGTGGCGCTCACCGTCTATGCCCTGCTGCGGCGCTTCCGCCCCGCACCAGAGGCCATGGATGTGCCCGAGCAGCAGCGCTTCTTGCCGGCTGACTTGCAGACCGACCTGCTCAACCCGCGCAGTGCCACCGATACCGCCGTGGGCTACCTGATGGTGCCCGCCGTGCTGGTGCGCCTCTTGCTGCCGTTTGCCGCGATTGTGGCGATGTACCTGTTCATGCGTGGTCACAACGAGCCCGGTGGCGGCTTTGTGGCCGGCCTGACCCTGGCCATCGGCCTGCTGCTGCAGTACATCATCTCCGGCACGCACTGGGTGGAGTCGCATCTGCCGATCTACCCGCGCCGCTGGATTGCCGCCGGCCTGCTGTTTGCGCTGGGCACCGGTGTGGGCAGCTGGTACTTTGGCTACCCGTTCCTGACCAGCCACACTGCGCATCTGACCTTGCCCGTGGTGGGCGAGATCCATATCGCCAGCGCGCTGTTCTTCGATATTGGGGTGTTCTCGCTGGTCGTGGGCTCGACCATGCTGATGCTCACCAGCATTGCCCACCAATCCGTCCGGGGATTCCGCTTCCACGAGCGCCAGCAAGGCGAGCGCAGCGACTCCGCTTCTCAACCCTAAGGACAATACCAAATGGAAATCGTACTGGCCATTGCCATTGGCGTATTGACCGGCTCCGGCGTCTGGCTGTTGCTGCGCCCACGGACGTTTCAGATCATCATGGGTCTGCTCTTGCTGTCGTATGCGGTCAATTTGTTTATCTTCAGCATGGGCCGCGTGGGCCTGGCGATCGACCGCGAGCCGATACTGCAGCCCGGTGTGCCCACCGACCTGATGCATTACGCCGACCCCATGCCGCAGGCCCTGGTGCTGACGGCCATCGTCATCGGCTTTGCGATGACCGCCCTCTTTTTGGTGGTGCTGCTCGCCTCGCGCGGCATGACGGGCACTGACCACGTGGACGGATCCCTCTCCAACGATGTGCAGGAGGCGCCTTGATGTCGCTGATGACGCTGACTGAGCGCCTGATGCCGCACCTGCTGCTGGCACCGATTTTGCTGCCCATGCTGACGGCAGCGCTGATGCTGACGCTGGGCGAGAAGTACCAACGCACCAAACTGCTGATGAACATCAGCTCCTGCCTGATCGGCCTGGTCATCGCCATGGCCCTGGTCAAGTGGAGCAACCAGGATGGCATGGCCACCTCGATGAGCGTTTACCTGTCGGGCAACTGGGCCGCGCCATTTGGCATTGTGCTGGTGCTCGACCGGCTCTCGGCCCTGATGCTGCTGACCACCAGCGTGGTCGCGCTGTGTGCCGTGGTGTATTCCGGCGCGCGCTGGCACCGGGTGGGTGTGCATTTTCACCCGCTGTTCCAGTTCCAGATGATGGGCCTGGCCGGTGCCTTCCTGACCGGTGATCTGTTCAACCTCTTCGTGTTCTTCGAGATCATGCTGGCCGCCTCCTACGGTTTGCTGCTGCACGGCTCGGGCAAATCCCGGGTGCAGCATGGCCTGCACTACATCGCCATCAACCTGGCAGCGTCCTCGCTCTTTTTGATCGGCGTGTCGATGCTCTACGGCATCACCGGCACCTTGAACATGGCCGATCTGGCGCGCATCATCCCCAGCGTCAGCAGCGCTGACCGGGGCTTGCTGCACACCGCAGCCGGTATCTTGGCCACGGCCTTTCTGATCAAGGCGGCAGTCTGGCCGCTGAACTTCTGGCTGGTGCCCGCCTATGGCTCGGCCACCGCGCCGGTGGGCGCCATTTTTGCGCTGATGACCAAGGTGGGCATCTATACGATTGTGCGGCTGTGGACCTTGATGTTCAGCAGCGAGGCCGGGCCTTCGGCTCATTTTGGCAGCGCTTGGCTGATCTTGGGCGGGCTGGCCACGATGCTGTACGCGGCGATCTCGATCCTGGGTACGCAGCGCCTGGGCTATGTGGCGGGCTATGCAGCCATATTATCAGCAGGCACCTTGCTCGCCGCTGCCGGCTTTGGCCAGAACCTGATGACCAGCGCCTTGCTCTACTACATGCCCAGCTCCACCTTGGCCGTAGCGGCCCTGTTCCTGGTCACTGACCTGATCGAGCGATGGCGCACCACCGATGGCGCCAGTGTGCGCTTTGAGGATGAGGAGGCGCCGTTTTTGACCGCAGAGCTGCTGCCACGCGAGGGCCTCAACCTCGACGAGGACGAGGAAGTGCTGATTGGCCGGGCCATTCCGGCGGCGATGGCCTTCCTGGGCCTGTCGTTCATGGTCTGCACCCTGGTGATTTCCGGCCTTCCCCCGCTGTCGGGCTTTATCGGCAAATTCGCGATGCTCTCGGCGCTGCTCAATCCGCTGGGCCTGGGCTCGTCGGCGGGCACGCAGATCGGCTGGCTGGGCTGGCTGTTCATGGCCATTTTGATCGCCACGGGCCTGATGGCCTTGACGGCCCTGGTGCGCATCGGCATTCGCGAGTTCTGGTCCAGCATCAGCCGCAGCACGCCCGAGCTCAAGGTGATTGAAGGCCTGCCGCTCGCCATCTTGCTGGGCTGCTGCATTCTGATGGTGACCCATGGCGCCAGCGTGATGCGCTTTACCCAGCGCGCGGCCGACAACCTCCATTCGCCTGGCAACTACATCCGCGCTGTGCTGGAGACCAACCCCAAGCCCTCCCCCACGGCCAAGCCCGTGGTCACGCCCGAGATCCCGACCGTGCTGCCTGAAACTGGCTTTACCGCTGCGCCCGATGCAGCCATCGCCGGAGGTACCGAGCCATGAAGCGCCTTTTCCCTGCGCCCCTGCTGTCCGTGCTGCTGTGCCTGGTGTGGCTGCTGCTCAACCGCAGCATCAGCCCGGGCCAGATCATCCTGGGCGTGCTGTTCGGCTTGCTGATTCCTGTGCTGACCCAAGGCCTGCGTCCCCGCTCGGTCAGCATCAAAAAGCCCTGGACCATCATCCGCCTGGGCTTTCGTGTCGCCGCCGATTCGCTGCAATCCAATCGCGCCGTGCTGCGCCTGCTGCTGATGCCCGGCACCCGCAAAAAGCCGGCTGGCTTTGTGCACGTGCCCCTGCAACTGCGCGATCCCAATGGTCTGGCGGTGCTGGCAATGATCGTCTGCATCACGCCGGGCACCGCCTGGGCCGAGATATCGCGTGACCGTTCCATCCTGCTGTTGCACGTGCTGGAGGCGGATGACCCACAGGGCGTTATCGACCACATCAAGGCCTTCTATGAACGGCCCCTCATGGAGATTTTCGAATGAACAACATTCTTGCCTGGACGATGCCGGCGGCCCTCTTCATCCTGCTGCTGGCCATGCTGTTTGCGATGATCCGGCTGCTCAAGGGCCCGCAGGCCCAGGACCGTGTGCTGGCCCTGGACTGCATGTACCTGATCGGCATGCTCGCGATGCTGGTGCTGGGCATCCACTATGCGTCGGTCAATTACTTTGAGGCCGCCCTGCTCATCGCGCTGTTTGGCTTTGTCAGCTCGACGGCCATGGCCAAGTTCCTCCTGCGCGGGGAGGTGATCGAATGACGGAAATCGACCTGCCCATCTGGGTGCAGATTGTGGTGTCGGTGCTGGTGCTCGCGGGCTGCTTGATCACCTTGATCGGCGCGCTCAGCCTGTTTCGCCTGCCCAGCTACTACGAACGCGTCCACACGCCGTCCATCATCGCCTGCGCCGGCTGCTGGCTGATTGTCTGGAGCTCGGTCCTCTTCTTCAGCCTGCAGTCGCACAAACCCAGCTTTCACACCTTGCTGATCGCTGTGCTGCTGTCCGTGGCCGTACCCATCACCAATATCTTTTTGATGCGTGCGGCGCTGTTCCGCGACCGGCGCATGGGCAAGGATGTGCCGCCTAGCCTGAGCCGCATCGTGTCGGCCAACCCGGAAGGCAACGACGCCTGAAACCGTGATGGCGGTAGGCGGCCAAGGCACCGCCAGGGACGAGGTTCAGGCGGGAATAAGCGCCCGGGGACAGCAGGAACAGCGCGCTTGTTCTATGCTGGTGGATCACCAGCATCCACACCCCAGGCCCTGCCATGACGCTTCTGCTCTCCCACACCCTCAACCGCACGCTCAGCCAATGGATGGCTGAGCGCTTGGCCCATCCGCAGCCCGAGCTGGCATGGCAGCTCTGGTGTTTTGAAGGCGTTGATGCACGCCGGGCGGCTGAGCAGCAACTGGCCAAGCACGGCATCCGCGCCCGCATTCGCAGTGCCTACAAGCCGCTGGTACATGCGGTGCTGGAAGACCTAGACACCACCGGGCTGCAAAGCCTGCAGCTGCACTATCCGCTGCATGCGGATGCGGCGCCCAACCGTTTTATGCTGGAGGCCTACCCGCTGGCCGCCATGCTGCCACACGGTGTCGATCTGCAGATGGCCGCCGGCCAGCACAACAGCAACTACACCCTGGCGCTGCGCTACCAGGATGGGCGCACACAAAGCCTGCAGGTGTTCGCGCCCAACCGGGCTTTCCAATCAGCGCACGGCAGCAGCGGCATCACCCCCTGCGGCTGGCAGCAGGCGCATGACGCCCAAGGCCGCACCGTGCACGATGCCGCCCTGCTCACGGACTACGAGGCAGCCTATAGCCAGGCCATGCAGGCCATTGAGCACCATGCCTGGCCCAAGACCGAGCCCTTCTTTGGCCGTCTGCATATCGCCATGCAACTGCCCGGATTTGAACAAGCGATTGCCGGCACCGGCGAGACCATGAGCACGCCCGAAGCCATGCACGAGGACCTGTATTTCTCGCTGCTGGAACATTTTCAAAAGCTGTCCGGGCGCGCAGCCGGTGACCGCCGCCTGCAACCGGGCCAGATCGTGCCGGACATCCAGATCGCCGCACAGTCCCATCCGCTGGAGCTGACAACGGTCGGCTTGCAGATCCGCGCACTCGCGCTGAGCGAGCCCCTGCCCGAGGTGGAAGAAGGCCTGCCAACCGCTACCTATAGCCCCCACAGCTTTGCCCAGGCCGATGCGGCCGCAGCGCAGCTGCAGCGCGCGCCGAGCCTCACCCAGATGGATGCGCTGGTCCAGCCGCTGTTTGATGCCTATGGCAGCGCCTGCCAGGGCCAGAGCGTGCAGGGCCGCCGCATAGCCGCCACCTACAAAAAGGGCAGCGAGCATCCGGTGGTGCTGAGTGGCGGCCAGCATGCCAATGAGATATCAGGTGTGACAGGCGCCTTGCGCGGCGCGCTGGCACTGGCGCAGCAGGCGGACAGCCACTTTGCCTACATCCCCGTCGAGAACCCCGACGGCTATGACCTGCACCAGTGGTACTGCCGTTACGCCCCCGAGCAGATGCACCATGCAGCACGCTATACCGCGCTGGGCGATGACCTGGCCTACCGCGACCATGCCCCCTGGTACGAAGGCGCACTGCGCCGTGATGCGATTGCCGCCAGCGGCGCGCAGCTGCACCTGAGCCTGCATGGCTATCCCGCCCATGAATGGACGCGCCCCTTGTCCGGCTATGTGCCCCAGGGCTTTGACCTCTGGACCATTCCGAAGGGCTTTTTCCTGATTCTGCGCTACCAGGAAGAGTGGCAGCCGCAGGCCGAAGCGCTGGCCGAGCGGGTGGCGCAGGCCCTGCTGCAGGTGGCGGGCTTGCCGGAGTACAACCGCCGCCAATTGGCGCTGTACCAAAGCCATTCCGGCCGCCAGCCGTTTGAGCTGCGGCATGGCACACCCTGCACGATGCAGGTCGACAACAACGGCCTGACCCCCGTGAGCCTGATCACCGAGTTCCCGGACCAGACGGTGGTGGGCGATGCGCTGGTCTTTGCGCATACCGTGCAACGCGCTGCGGTGCTGGCCGCCTATGCCGCCTGGCAGGACATTGTGCAAACGCGCTGAGCTGGGAAGCATCACTGGCGTGGCACCGATTTTTCACGCAGTGCAGCTGCGCCCTGCTAAGCTGCCTGCCATGTGGAATGTTCTTGGCATATCGATTGGCGCCTGCCTGGGCGCGCTGGCACGCTGGCAACTGGGCCGCTGGCTCAACCAGCCCCATGCCTTGCTGCCCTGGGGCACCTTGGCGGCCAACCTGGGGGGCGGCTACGCCATTGGCCTGCTGGTGGCGCTGTTCCAAAACGCACCGGGCATCGACCCGGTCTGGCGCCTGGTGCTGATCACCGGTTTTCTGGGCGCCCTCACCACCTTTTCCAGCTTCTCTGCCGAGACGGTATCGATGCTGCAGGCCCAGCGCTACGGCCTGGCGCTGTTGCAATGCAGCCTGCACCTGCTGGGCTCGCTGGCGTTGACGGCCCTGGGCCTGGCGACCGGCCAGGCGCTGTGGGGTGGGCGCTAAGAATCCTTAAGGCGTATTTTTTAAGGCATTGCCGCGAGTGCATGCCCAAATCGCTCTATATTCAGTAGCAGCGCAGGCCCCGCTTGCGCTGTTTGTGTTTTTTGTGAACGCTGGTGCCTGCCGGGCACTGGCATTGTGAAAGCTGGAGAAGACCATGGACGCCAACACCCAACTCGACGAACAAGTCATGGCGCATGACTGGAACCTGTTCGGTGCCGACATACCTGCAGAGCAGGCGGCCAAGCGCGACTCTTACCGCCTGGCTTTTGCAGACCCCGAGTTTCTGAGCCGCCGCGAGACCCGCTCGATCCGCTTTCAACTCGAGATGCTCAAGCCCGACCTGGAGCTGACCGCCCAAGGCATCAACAACACCGTCGTGGTGTTTGGCAGCGCGCGCTTTGTGGCGCCTGAAGAGGCTGAGCTGCTGCTGGCGGCCGCCCAGACCCAGGGCGATGCGCAAGCGATTGCCGTGGCGCAGCGCGCCATGGCCACCAGCCGCTACTACGACGCCGCACGCCGCTTTGCACGCCTGGTGGCCAAGTTCAGCGAAACCCAGAAGCTCGAAGACCGCCTCTACATCTGCACTGGCGGCGGCCCCGGCATCATGGAAGCGGCCAACCGGGGCGCCTCCGAGGAGCACGCACCCAATGTCGGCATGAACATCACCTTGCCCCATGAGCAGTCGGGCAACCGCTACATCACGCCGGCGCTGTGCTTCAAGTTCCACTACTTTGCGCTGCGCAAGATGCACCTGATGATGCGCGCGCGGGCCCTGGTGGTGTTTCCCGGCGGCTTTGGCACGATGGATGAGCTGTTCGAAGTGCTCACCCTGGTGCAGACCCACAAGGCCAAGGGTGTGCCCATTGTGCTGTTTGGCGTGGACTACTGGTCGCGCATGCTGAACTTCGATGTGATGATCGAGTACGGCACCATCTCGCCCGAGAACGTCAAGCTCTTCCACATCACCGACGATGTGCATGAGGCCTGCCGCATCATCCAGGCCTACTACCAGCGCTAACGCAGCGCCCAGGCATAAAAAAACCGCTCCTGACCATGCAGCCAGGAGCGGTTTTGCTTTGGGTAGTGGCAGCGTCTGCCGCTGCGCCGATCAGCCGCCCAGGTAGGCCTTGCGGATGTCCTGGTTGCGCAGCAGGTTGACCCCGCTGTCTTCCAGCGTGACCTTGCCGGTCTCCAGCACATAGCCCCGGTCGGCGATCTGCAGCGCCTGGTTGGCGTTTTGCTCGACCAGGAACACGGTCACGCCCTGCTCACGCACGGCCTTGATGATCTCGAAGATCTGCGCAATGATCAGCGGCGCCAGGCCCAAGGTGGGTTCATCGAGCAGCAGCAGGCGCGGCTTGCTCATCAGCGCCCGTCCAATGGCCAGCATCTGCTGCTCGCCGCCCGACATGGTGCCAGCGCGCTGCTCGGCACGCTCCTTGAGGCGGGGAAAGAGCCCGTAGACATAGTCAATGCCGTGCGCAATCTCCTGCTTGTTCAAGAAGAACGCGCCCATCTGCAGGTTCTCCATGACCGTGAGGTCCTTGAAGACGCGCCGGCCTTCGGGCGAGATCGCAATGCCCTTGCGCATGATCAGGTGCGAGGACTGCCCCACCAGCTCTTCACCCTCGAACTTGATCGAGCCCGTGGTGGCGCAGGGATTACCGCAGACGCTCATCAGCAACGTGGTCTTGCCAGCGCCATTGCTGCCGATCAGCGAGACGATCTCCCCCTCATTGACATGCAGGCTCACATCGTTGACTGCACAAATCGCACCGTAATGCGTGCTGATATTCTTGATTTCCAACATCGGCTGCATCAGGACTCTCCCAGGTATGCCTTGATCACGCGTTCGTCATTGCGAATGACCTCCGGCACACCCAGTGCAATCGGCTTGCCATACTCCATCACCAGGATGCGCTCGGACACCCCCATCACCAGGCTCATGTCATGCTCGATCAGCAGCACCGTCACGCCGTACTCGCGGCGCAAGCGGTCGATGAGGTGCTGCAGCTCCACCTTCTCTTGCGGATTGAGGCCGGCTGCAGGCTCGTCAAGCATCAGCAGCTTGGGCTTGGTGATCATGCAGCGCGCAATCTCCAGCCGGCGCTGGTGGCCATAGGCCAGGTTGCCCGCCTCGCGGTTGGTGAAGGCGCGCAGGCCCATCACATCCAGCCAGTGGGCCGCTTGCTCCTTGGCGTGCTCTTCGGCCGCGCGGTAGGCCTTGGTCTTGAACAGGCCCGAGAGCAGGTTGCGCTTGATCTGCTGATGCTGGGCCACCAGCAGGTTCTCCAGCACCGTCATGCCCTTGAACAGGCGCACGTTCTGGAAGGTACGCACCACGCCGTGGTTGGCCACCTCATGGCTGGCAAGGCCGGCAATCGACTGCCCGCCCAGCGACACGGTACCAGCCGTGGGCTTGTAGAAACCGCTGATGCAGTTGAACACGGTGGTCTTGCCCGCACCATTGGGGCCAATGATGGCGAACACCTCCTGCGGCTTGACATCGAGCGCGACCTGGTCGACCGCGAGCAAGCCGCCAAAGCGCATGCACAGGCCTTCGACCTTCAGTATGCTTTGACTCATAAACACTTCTCCCTGTTTGCGTTTTCCGTGTTTACGGTCATTGCTTCAACTCTTCATGGTGGCGCTTCATCGGGAACAAGCCCTGCGGACGCCAGACCATCATCAAGATCATCACCAGGCCGAAAATCAGCATGCGGTATTCCGAGAACTCGCGTGCCAGCTCAGGCAGCACCGTGATCAGGATCGCGGCCACGACAACGCCGATTTGCGAGCCCATGCCGCCCAGCACCACGATGGCCAGGATCAGGGCCGACTCGATAAAGCTGAACGACTCGGGGCTGACAATGCCCTGGCGCGCGGCAAAGAATGCGCCGCCAAAACCGGCAAACATGGCGCCCAACGTGAAGGCCGAGAGCTTGATCTTCGTGGGGTTCATGCCCAGTGAGCGGCAGGCGACTTCGTCTTCACGCAGCGCTTCCCAGGCGCGGCCAATGGGCATGCGGATCAAACGGTTGCTGATCCACAAGGTGACCAAGGCCAGGCCCAGCGCCAACAGGTAGAGGAACACCACCATGTGCATGGTGTTGAACTCGATGCCCAGGAACTGCTGCAAGGTCTGCGCACCCTCTTGCGAGGCCGAACGGGTCAGCTCAAAGCCCAGGAAGGTGGGCTTGGGAATGCTCGAGATGCCGTCCGGCCCGCCGGTGAAGTCCACCAGGTTGACCAGCAGCAGGCGGATGATTTCGCCAAAGCCCAGGGTCACGATCGCCAGGTAATCGCCGCGCAGGCGCAGCACCGGAAATCCCAGCAAGAAGCCGAACAGGGCAGCGGCTGCGCCGGACAGCGGCAGCGCTTCCCAGAACGACCAGCCGGCCCAGTGGAACAGCAAGGCATAGGTATAGGCGCCCACCGCATAAAAGCCGACAAAGCCCAGATCGAGCAGACCGGCAAAGCCGACCACGATGTTCAGGCCCAGGCCCAGCATCACATAGATCAAGGCCAAGGTGGCAATATCGACCGCGTTGCGGCCGCTGAAAAACGGCCAGGCAATGGCCGCCACAATCACCAGCCACATGAGCGTCATGCGCATGCGGGCGCTGACCTCGGGCAGGCGCGGGGCCTGCACCCGGGCCATATGCTTGCCCAGCATCGGCTTGACCAGCTGCAGCACCAGCACGATGACAAAGCCCCAGATCACCAGGTTCCAGTGCGGCTCAATGTAGTTCTGGCCGCCCTTGCGCTCCAGGTGCAGGCCAAAGATGGGGACCACCACCAAAGCGGCCAGCACGGCCGAGATGATGGCGTTCTTGATGTTCGCTTTCACCATCAGACTTTCTCCACTTCAGGCTTGCCCAACAGGCCCGTGGGGCGGAAGAGCAGGATCAGCACCAGCAGACCGAAGGCGACGATGTCCTTGTATTCGGACGAGATATAGGCGGCAGCCATGGTCTCGGCCACGCCCAGCAGCACGCCGCCCAGCATCGCACCCGGAATGCTGCCGATGCCGCCCAGCACCGCCGCTGTGAAGGCCTTGATGCCCGCAACAAAACCGATATACGGGTTGAGCTTGCCGATCGCCAGCGCAATCAGCACGCCGCCCACCGCAGCCAGCACCGCGCCCAGAATGAAGGTGAACGACACCACCTTGTTGGTGTCAATGCCCAACAGATTGGCCATCTGCATATCTTGCGAGCAGGCGCGCGAGGCGCGGCCCATGCGCGAGTGGCGGATGTAGAAGGTCAGCGCGGCCATCAGCACCACGGCAACTACGATGATCAAGATGCGGGTGTAGGGCACAAAGACCTCGAAATCACCCATGTGAAAGTTGAAGGCACCAGGCAACAGCGAAGGCACCGCCATATCACGTGCGCCCTGGCCCAGGGCCACCCAGTTTTGCAAAAAGATTGACATACCAATGGCCGAGATCAGGGCCACCAGACGGGGGCTGCTGCGCAAGGGCTTATAAGCCACCTGCTCGACCACATAGCCATAGACACCGGTGAGCACCACCGCTACGAGCAGCATGGCACCGATCACCACAAAGACCGGCAGCCCGCTTTGCGTGCCGATGGCCGACAAGGTCACCAGGCCGATATAGGCCGCAATCATATAAATCTCGCCATGGGCGAAATTAATCATTCCGATAATTCCATACACCATCGTGTAGCCAATGGCCACCAGCGCGTAGATCGCGCCCAGTGACAGACCATTGAACAACTGTTGTATGAATTGGGGCAAAAAATCGTTCATACCGTACCAACCCAATTCCATTGGCGCTTGTGGCCGCCAAAATAAAAAAGCATGGCTCTATGTTTTAGAGCCATGCTTTTGCCAAACACTTACTTGGTTGCAGGCGACTTGCTGCCGTCCTTGTGCCAGCTGAACACCTGGAAGTCGTAGGACTTCAGGTCACCCTTGGCATCCCAGGCGAGCTTGCCCAGCGGGGTTTCAAAAGTTGCGGTATGCAGGTGCTTGGCCACCTTGGCGCCATCATTGCCCACGGCCTTGATCGAGTCAGCAATGACTTGGACTGCGGTGTACGAGCCCATCTGGAACGAGCCGGAAGGATCGCGCTTCTTGTCCTTGAAGGCCTTGACGATGGCGGCGTTCTTGGGGTTGGAAGCGAAGTCCGCAGGCAAGGTCACCAGCATGCCTTCAACAGCCGGGCCGGCGATGGCGTTGATTTCAGGGTTGCCCACGCCTTCTGGGCCCATGATGCGGACCTTCAGGCCTTGCTCAGCCGATTGGCGCAGCAGCAGGCCCATCTCTGGGTGGTAGCCGCCGTAGTAGACAAAGTCCACACCGGCGCTTTTCAGCTTGGTGATCACGGCAGAGTAGTCGCTGTCACCGGCGTTGATACCTTCGAACAGCGCGACGTTCACGCCGTCGGCCTTGAGCGTGTCACGCACGGCCGTGGCAATGCCCTGGCCGTAGGATTGCTTGTCGTGCAGCACGGCAACCTTCTTGGGCTTGACGTTCTGGGCAATGAACTTGGCAGCGAAAGGACCTTGCTGGTCGTCACGGCCAATGGTGCGGAAGATCGAGCTGAAGTTCTTGCCTTCGGTGAGCGCTGGCGACGTGGCCGACGGAGTCACCACCACCACACCTTCGTTGTTGTAGATGGGCGCCGCAGCAATGGCAGCGCCCGAGCACACGGGGCCGACCACGTAATGGATCTTGGCGTTGACCACGCGGTTGGCGGCCACTGGGCCTTGCTTGGGCTCGCAGGCATCGTCAACGATCACCGCTTCGAGCTTGTTGCCATTGACGCCACCGGCTGCATTGATCTGCTCGAGCGCCGTATCCACACCCTCCTTGACCATGTCGCCGTACTGGGTCAGCGGACCCGTCGCAGGAATGACCACACCAATCTTGATATTTTGAGCCTGGGCGGCGCCAGCGAGCATGCTGCCGGCCAAACCAAATGCAACCACCATCGAGTTGAGGCGAAACGGTACCTTCATATCGGAATCCTTTTTTTAATCAAGCTATGGATCGCAATCATTGCCAATAGAGCAACTATCAAGTGCGATGCGGAGACAGCATATAGGTCTAACCAACTCTCACAAGAGGGATGCCAAGGATTGCCAAATATGTCACGCATGTGCTAGCAGACAGTGACCTTTGCACCTATGCGAGGCATCCATCGGCATCTTTGCACCAAATGTGTGCAAATACCGCTAAAGCCACCGCAAGCGCTGGTTGAGTCCTTCTACATTTAAATGCATTTAGTGCACCTATAAGAAGGACCCGCGCCCTCCCCGGCATCTGCAGCGTGCTCAACCCTCCCCTGGCCAACCGCCCAACGGCTATCACCAAGCCCAGAGTACAAGCACGCCATTGCGAGAGGCAGCATTGTGCGCGAAAAATCCTGCCGCGCGCGCATTCTGACCAGTCCAAACCCATCCACAGCCCGCCAAGATCGGCAACGCGCACCGAGTTCACAGGTTTTTTTGTTACATCCGCAATCAAAAATCGCCACCCTTACGGTCGCCTAGAGCGTGGCCAACCACCCAGAAATCGGTAAACACGCTTGATGCACATGGGCTTATATTGCTGCCCGAACCTAACGGTATGTGAATGTTTTTATTGGGTGATTCTTTAACCATTGCTAACTCAAGCAAAAACTGCTTGCACAATGTCAATCACGTATGGAGAATTGTTCAACATGAAAGAGATTAGGTTGATCAATTCCAAAGGCAGCGGCGCGGACAACGCCGTGGCTGCCTCTGCCTGGCTGCCCGATGACGTCCACCATCGCCAGCAATTCCTGGAACTGCTGGAGCAGGCCATTGCTGACGGCGGGCCAGGCACCTACCTGCTGCAGACCCGTGGCCACCA
Source organism: Comamonas sp. 23 (assembly GCF_049601575.1). Lineage (NCBI taxonomy): Bacteria > Pseudomonadati > Pseudomonadota > Betaproteobacteria > Burkholderiales > Comamonadaceae > Comamonas > Comamonas sp. 23. Next base: position 3,023,357 of record NZ_CP187127.1, read on the forward strand.
TGTGCTTACGGATATTCTCTACCCCAACCGGGCGTTTTGCACGCCAGCCTAAGCGCTGCGGGCTTTGCGCGCTGGCCGCTTATACCGGTTGGCGGCGCCGGGGTCATGTCTCCCTGCAGCATCGCTGCGCAAAGGCAAGCGCCTATGCGGTTGCCCCAGCACCGCTTTCACTGCCGAGACTGCCAGATTTTTTGGCTGCACGCTCCGGTTTGGCGTCAGTCACCCACTACCACCCCAGCCGCCGCCAGCTTGGCGGCCAGCACATCGCGCCGGCGCTCAGCCTTTGCAGCAGTCGCCATCGCAGCACGCATGGCCTGAGGCCCTTTGAGCGATGCGATGCGCACCAGGGCCGTTTTCTGGTTGACCTCGGCCACCAGCTTTTGGTAACTGGCCATCAACGCAGCATGTTCTTGGGAAGGGACCACCGCTTTTCCTTGTCTTTCGAGAGCCGCTATTGTCGGGCGAAATGCCTTGTCCCCGCGCCCAGCGGCTACTCCCCCGCCCTGCGGCATGACCTGCATGACAGCTGCCTACACCCTCCCGGCCGCAACGCAACCTCGGATTGTGTTGCATGGCAACCAATGCGCCTGCGTGCGCTCCGGAACCGGTTACAGTGGGGCATAGCATCAGGAGGATTCCATGGCCACCCAAGCGCAACGCAACTGCAGCCCGGACACGCACGCACATGGATACGCGCTTCAAGTACCAGCCGCTCCTTGACGCACGCAGCAGACTTGCCCGTCCCCTCTCCGCCCCGATTTCCTTTTGATTGCCGATGGCGCATGACTGCGGTCATCTCGCCCGTGCACACCGCTTGAGCTTTATGAAAACCATCGACGAAATGCTGAGCCTGGAGCTGCTCACCCATGCCCAACATGGCGAGATCAGCGCCTGGATTGACCAGTCCAACTCCCCCGAAGAAATTCTGCAGATGCCTTCGAACCTCTGGCAGGCCATTGAGCGCGCAAGCCTGGCCATGGGGGTCAATGACGATCTTTTGCGACCTCCTGCTCTGGATGCGGGAAGCTTGTTGCTGGGTTGAAATTTTTTGCCGAGCGCAGCGTTTGGTGCAGGCACGAGCTGCCGAGGGTTCGGTGCCAGCCTTCAGGCTTGCTAGGCCCCATGAAGGACCACCATTGGCATGGATTTGCCAAGTGGGTGAAGTGGTTCAGGTGGGCCAAGTCGATCCAGTGGGCCCACTGGGCGACATCGCATTGGGATGGCCAAGGCGGCCGGGCAAGTCCGCCCAAGGGGTGTGAGCCCGATGATGTTGCTTCGCAAGCTCACATGCTGACACGCTTGCCCTGACAGTTGTTGATGGTACCAAGACCGTCCTGCAATTGGTCTAGCTTATGATTTTATGAATATAGGGAGGTGCTAGAACGAAGTATGAGATAGTCATCGTTTGAGAGCCGGCTGAACGCAGGCTCTTTTTTTGCGAACCAAGGGAATACCCTTGCAAAATCGTTTTATATCAATCTATAGAATATATCTAACGATTTTGCCGGATTCATGCACCATCCTCCCTCCCTCTCTATATTTGCATGAACATGCCTGAGCGATCAGGAACGGCTTTTTTCAGCGCCTCGGGCCACCTTCGGGTGGCCTTTTTTTGGGACTTGGTGGCGAGCTGCAGCGGTGATCGTCCTTGATATACGTCCATCGTGGCCGTCTCTTGCCCGCGGGCAGCTTGCGGATGCCTTTCGCACCAGTTGCGCACCAAGACAAAGAGAATTTCCGCTGCAGCGCTCAGCCCGGATGGCCGTAAACTGCCTGCGTCTTCAGAACACCAGGTGTCCACCATGTTGTCCCGGCTTACTTTGTCACTCTCATGTGTATTATTCACATATGCAGGTCTGTCCCACGCCAGTCCCGCCTCACAAGAAGCCTTTGCCTGGAAGACCTTGAAGATCAAAGCCATGATCTGCAAGGAAGAATATACGATAGGTCGCCTCCAGGCGAACCAGGGTGAGACAACACGACAACAGGCTTACAGCGATTTCCTGGACTGCCGAACTGCAGTCTTGCAGGCATCCAAGAACGTCTACCAAAAAGTGCTCGGCAAAGCCAAGGGGAGCGACGCCAAGAAGGCCGTGAAAGACTACCAGGTGGCATTCATGACCTTTCTGGACGGCATCGATCCCCAAGCGGAAGAAACAAAATACGCGTACGCGCTGCGCCCCTCCGCCTTGGAAAGCAAGCTCAGCACGGCTAAGCAGCGCCTGGATCTGGAATTGGAATAAGCGATGGGCTCGCTCCTCACTGCAGCCCCCACGAAGACTCGAGTCATGCAAGCCATCAGCAGAAGTGGCGGCTCAGCCAGGGAATCCGCACCATGATTGCGATTCTGGATGTCCACTACCAGGGCCAAAAGGCGCAAGCCGCTTGCGTCACTGCGAGCGATTGGTCATCGCCAGCCGCCCTGCACCACTACCTGGCCCATATCGAAGCCATACAAGACTATGAACCCGGGGCGTTTTACAAGCGTGAGCTGCCTTGTCTGCTGAGTGTTCTGCAAACGCTACCCGCACTGCCCCAAGCCATCGTCATCGACGGCTATGTGTGGCTGGGCGACGAAAAGCGTGCGGGGCTGGGCGCCCACCTCTACGAGGCACTGGATGGCGCTGCGCCAGTCATCGGCGTTGCAAAGACCGCGTTTCATGGTGTGGCGTCTTGCCCGGACGTGGTTCAGGTGCGCCGCGGGCAATCGCAGCGCCCCCTGTTTGTGACAGCCGTAGGCGACAGCCCTCAATTAGCCAGTGCCCGGGTCTCGCGCATGGCGGGCGCGCACAGAATCCCATCACTGCTGGCCCTGACCGATCAGCTCTCCAGGTCTGGCAGCATGGATGGTCAACTGCAGGCGAACCACAGGCCTGCTTAGGAAGCGCTCTGGCCTGAGCCGCACGTGTGGCAGAGGTGCTTGGCCATTGGTGGGCCGAGGCCCTATAGTTGGCAATCCTGCTTGGCCGGCACCCCAGGACCCGGCACGGAGTCGTAGCGAGCGATACGACGCTAGATATCCTCCAGTGCAGACCTCGGCACACCCCCTTCTTTTTGCGTTGACATTGACAGAATCACTATTTTCAGTGATACCAATTGTTACGCGCTCACTCTATGCTTCAAACTCCGCAGCCCTTCACTTCCCAACGCACCCGGGCTGCGGCGTTTCAGTTCTACATTGTTGGATGGCTAGAGATGAATACCAGCACTGCACACCCATCGCTCCATGCGGCTACGACCTTGCAAGGCTTGCTACCGCCTCATTTGTGGCGAGTGCTTGCAAGAAATGGCATTACCACCATTGAACAGGTAGCCCAGAGCTACCCGGAAAAGCTTTTGCAAATGCCCAGCGTGGGCCCCAGAACCTTCAGAAAAATAGAGGAAAGCCTGTTTCCAGGCGAGCGCTATGCGCCTGCCCAGCAGCCGAACATTGCGCAGGCCGATCTGGACCAGGCACCCAGAGCCCTGCCTTTTTTCAGACGCACCCAGAATGCACTGAGGCGGCACGATCTCAAGTAGCCAAGGCTGGGCCGGGCTAAGGGCCATGGGAGACCTTGCGACGATCTTTGCGTTCGCGCCTCATTCGCCTCCAAAGGGTGGTGCCTGCATGTCACCATCCCATCCGCAGCCTCGAATGCTGCCGCAGCAATAAGGCTCCGCTACCCCCGCATGACAGATCCCTGCCTGCTATGGCACGGAGGGTACGCCCATCCACCGCCTGGTGTCGCTTTTGAAAAACGGCCAATATCCGTGCACGGCGACCGCGCCCAAGCGCCCAAACAGATCGCTTTTCCACCATGCACACGGCACCCAGCCTAGCTGCAGGCCGAGCTGCGGGCTAGGTGAGACCTATCCACAGAGTTTCAAAGAGTTACATTGCGCTTCACACCAGAGACAAACTCCCGGCCAATCGCTTGCATAGGATCATCTCAAGTCATGGGGCTGGTTGACCTACCAGCCCTTTGCACAGCTCCCTCCCGCCCGTAACCCTGCGGGCATTCAAGCCACCCAGCCGGTGGCTTTTTTTTACGCGCCCGATCTTCAGTTATTCACTGCATACGCATTGCGGAGCACGCCCGAAAATTGCGGAACGGAACGCAAGAAAAGCCCTCGCGCGATGCACGCAAGGGCTTGATTTTTAAAATTTTATTCGGCGAGCTCCGCGATTTTTCAATCCGCGAGCTACGGTTTACCCCCGCACCTTCAACCCATCCAAGCCACTGCCAGTTCGGGCAAATAGATCACGGTTTTGGCTGGAGACTGGCATTTGCCAATCCCTCTTTGGCAGCCATTTAACGGCCTTAGATTAACTCGCCATCCGCCTCTGACCTCCGCCAATCCCAGCGATTGACGTTAGTCAGCCTCGCTTCATAAAGCTGATCAGGGCCTGATTGAACTCAGCTGCATGCGATACATTGCAACCATGCGGGCCTCCCTGGATGAGGTGCAACTCGCATCCTTTCACCAGTTGGTGCGTATGATGGCCGCTCACTTCAAACGGTACGATGGCATCACTGTCACCGTGCAACACCAAGGTAGGGATAGTGATCTTTCTCAGGTCTCCCCGAAAATCAGTGCGCGAGAATGCATGCCTGCAATCGAGCGTGGCTTTAGGTGATCCCAACGTAGCGATGGCATACGCGTAAGCACGTTGGGCTTCGCTGACGGCCAGCTTTCCGCCTTTGGGGGTGAAAAAATCATGGGTAAATTTTTCCAAGAAAGCCAGGCGGTCAGCGCGGATGGCTGCGTCCTTCTCCGCAATGGCCTCTTCTGTCACCGGGCCTTCTGGGTGGTCGTCTGTCTTGAGCAGGTACGGGGTGACAGCCGCCGCGAACACGGCCTTGGCAATACGCTTGCTGCCATATAAACCCAGGTAGCGGGCCACTTCTCCACCCCCCATAGAAAAGCCGACCAAGGTGACATCTTGGAGCGTCAGGGCGTCGAGCAAAGCCTCGAGATCTTGGGCAAAAGTGTCGTAGTCATAGCCAGACCAGGGCTGCGAGGACTCTCCGAATCCTCTGCGGTCATACGTAATGACGCGGAATCCAGCCTCAACCAGCGGCAGGATCTGCGCTTCCCAACTACGGCCACTGAGCGGCCAGCCATGAATAAGCACAACCGGTTTGCCTTGGCCATAGTCCTGGTAGTGGAGGCGAACCTCTTGATTGTCAGCGGATGGAAGTGTGATGTGCGGCACGTATAACTCCTGTCAGACCGTGAATCGACAGCTTCACTGTCCCAAATTCTGATGACGAGGCCTGTCAGGGATAGCTGATACGCCTGTGGGTAGATACCGAAAACGGAGGCGTAAATGCAGAAGGACTACCGCCACACACCCACTGGCTTTCTGATTAACGCGGGTCCGTACTTGCCGCCAATGCCTGCCGCGCCGCCGCCGACTTTGAGCAACGCTTGATGGGCTGAGCAAATCATCCGGGACACTGGGGCAAGCCCTGCTGGCTGACTCCTTCTAGGCCGCCGCGCCCCACTTGGGCGACCGCATTGCCGATAACGCGCAGCAGCAATTCCCGCGTCTCCACGGCCAGGTGGCGAAAGCCCTTCGGGTCATCCTGCGTTTGCATCAGGCTGAAAGAGCTTGGAGTCGATGAACCTTCAGGCAAGACCAGTGCCGAGCGCTCCACCGAGCATGGCTCGTGGCGACACCAAGCCACCACCGAACGACACACCGATGGCATCATTTGCCCGGAACCGCATAGGAGACATGTCTTGTTTCGCGCCAGACAAACGAAAAACCCTGCTACCTATGAGATAGCAGGGTTTCCTTGTTATATATGGTGGGTCCTGCGAGATTCGAACTCGCGACCAACGGATTAAAAGGCCATTGCTTTATCTTTTAAAAACAATGGCTTGCCAAAAAATTAGTTCCGCAAAAGAGAGCGCGAACCACTGCGCAACCTATTGTTTTACAACATGCTGAAAAGCGTTTGCGGAACACTTTTGGCTGCATTCAGCTCCTACAGTGAGCCGGGCCCTGCCACCGCTGCAGGCCTCTCCGGCCCCCTGTCTCCCATGACAAATCGCTACTGAATTGAATCAATAGAAAGTGTTGAAGGCTTTATCTTCCTTTCAGATATACTGTATGCATGCACAGTACTTTTCAGCCCAACACGCCGATCCTGGTGTCCGCTGCCCCGCTCTCAATCCTGCGGGCCGAAGGGTCTGTGCGCGCGGGCTTCCCCTCGCCAGCTGAGGACTTTGCCGTCACCCGGCTGGACATCGGCGCCCTGCTCGTGAAGCACCCGCAGGCCACCTACCTGCTGCGTGTGGCTGGGCCGTCCATGCGGGAGTTCGGCATTGATGATGGCGACTTGGTAGCGGTCGACCGGGCGCTGCAGGCCCGCCACGGGTGCATAGTCGTGGCCGTCATCGAAGGGGAGTTCACGGTCAAGAAGCTGTTCAAGGCTGCAGGCATGGTCAAGCTGAAGGCCGGCAACCCCACCTACCCCGACATCACGCCCAAGGAAGGCCAGAGCCTGGAGATCTGGGGCGTGGTCACCAGCTGCATCAAGATCTTCGCGTGAGGCAGCCATGTATGCACTCATCGACGGCAACAACTTTTATGTGAGCTGTGAGCGGGTATTCCGGCCGAGCCTGCAGGGCCTGCCTGTGGTGGTGCTCAGCAACAACGACGGCTGCGCCATCGCCCGATCGGATGAGGCCAAAGCCTTGGGCGTTAAGATGGGCCAGCCCTTCTTCCAGCTACAGCACCTGGTCGAGCTCAAGGGTTTAGTGTGCCTGTCGGCCAACTTCGAGCTGTACGGCGACATGAGCGACCGCATGATGACGCTGGCCGCCGGGCTGGGGCCCCGGCAGGAAATCTACTCCATTGACGAATCCTTCATTGGCGACCTGGCCGGCGTGCGCGATCTGAACCGCCGGGCCTGGGCCGTTCGCGCGCGCATCCTGCAGTGGGTCGGAATACCCTGCTGCGTCGGCCTGGCCCCAACCAAGACCCTGGCCAAGCTCTGTAACCATGTGGCCAAAGATTCAGAGCGCAAGCCCGGCAGCTACCCGGCCGAGCTGGCCCGGGTATGCAACTGGCAGGAGATGTCGCCCGCCACGCGCGAGGATGTGCTACGCCGGACCATGGCCGGCGATGTCTGGGGTATCGGCCGGCGGATCGCTGTGCAGCTGGCAGAGCGCGGCGTTGTCACCGCCCTCGATGTCTCCCGCATGCCGGGACCCATGGTGCGCAGCAGCTGGGGTGTCGTGCTCGAGCGCACCGTCCGCGAGCTGCAGGGCATCAGCTGCATTCCGATGGAGCTGGCCCCGCCGCCCAAGAAGCAGATTGCGTGCACGCGCAGCTTTGGCCATGGCATCAATGAGCTCGAGCCCCTGCTCGAAGCCGTCAGCGAGTTCGCCACACGGGCCGCCGAGAAGCTGCGCAAGCAGGATCTGCGCGCCGGCGCCCTGCATGTCTTCGCCCACACCTCACCCTTCCGGCCAGGGCCCAGGTTCTACGGGCAGACCACCACCCAACTCGTTCCCCCCACCTCCGACACAAAAGCCCTGGTGCGCGCCGCGCTAGGCGGCATGCACTCAATTTACCAGCCGGGCTTTCGCCTGGCCAAGGCCGGGGTGATGCTGATGGATCTTGCCGAAAGCCGCCATGAGCAGCACGACCTCCTCGCGGCTGCAGACGTTGGCCGGGATCAAAGCCGCCTTATGGAGGCCATGGATCGGGTGAATGGCCGCTTCGGCAAAGGCACGGTGCACGTTGCCAGCACTGGCTTTGCCTCCCAGGACGAAGCGGGATGGCGGATGCGCCAGGAGCGGCGCACGCCCCGCTACACCACCAACATCGACGAAATCCCCATTGCAAGGTGCTGATATGCAGAGCCAGCAGTTTGATTTTTGGATATGCCCGCCTGATAAGCTCCCGCCTCAGGAACAACAGGTGGTGCACATAAAGCTGCGGCAGGTCGCCCCGCCGCCCCCCATGACTACCGCTGAACTCCAGCGCCTTTATAGGAGCCTCGAGCCAGATGTCCCTTTCTGACCGCGAAAAGACCGTTGTTGCGCTGTGGCGCCAGTGGCGCAAGAACATGCGCGATCTCAATGACGGATGGTTTCCCTACTACGACTCGGGCAAGCAGATCCACCTGTTTTTCGAGTACCTGCAGGCTGACCAGCCGCACCTACTGGACATGCCCCGGATGGATCCGTACCAGCAGGTGAAGGCATGGGTTTTGCAGGATCTGGAGATTTAGGATAGCTGCGCTGCACGGCGCCACAGGTGGAGGATAGCGGCCATCCGCGTGTCCCTTATTGAGCTTCCTCGTAGTAAAAGCAAACGCCCATCTCAGCGCCGTGTAACGTGAGCATCGCCAATGCTTCGCGCGTGATAAGCGGACCACCCCCAGTTCCGTTTCCACCCCAGAACACGGAAAAGTAGTACTCAAATCCCTGCAAGCTGAGGTCTGTCAAAAGCTTGCCTCTTTTAAGCCGATTTAACAGCCAAATCAAATGGTCACTAAGATCGTCACTATCAACTTTCCCATTCGTGTCCAAGTACCACCTATACCTCGGAACGTCCGGCCGCTGTTGAATTCCGGCTTTTCGCAGTCTTGCCCGTGAAGCAACTCGTTCGGGTGACATGTTGTCCGAAAAATCTGCGGCCCTTATCGCAGTCGCGAGGAAAATGCTTGACGGAAGCGCCGCATGGGTTCTTGAACTAATAAAAAGTGTGCAATAGCGCATCAGAACATGTCCGCTTCTGGCCGGTTCCAGACAGTTAGAAATTTCGCTGTTGAGAAGCGATACGCAAGTCACGAGTTTCCGGATACATGCGCTTGAACCTCTTTTCAGCCTCCTCCGGAAGGCCGATTAAGAGTGTTGCACTGCTATCCCAACAGACAACCTCAAACAACGCATCATCGAGCTGTGGAGACACCTCAACACCCTGCCAATATAGGGGGTTGTTATCCACATACGGTGCTTGCTCGACATTTCGGCGGTAACCGATAGGAAAGGCGCTAAAAACCCCCCAAATGAACTGAACGGTACGGGTAGCCAAAAAGTTTTCCAGTTCTACCCCAGAAAGCCATCTGTCGGTGTCTGAGAATTCGTCGCTGCCACAATTGGTATCGATATCGCTGATGTACCAATCAAAATCAGACGCATGAAGCCCCGTGGCCTCAAAAACCAGGCGCATGTCCGTGTAGAAGCGAACTCTTTCTGTCCGTTCAAGAATGAGGTTCATAGCAGTGTGTGGGTACAGCAATCTATTCATTGGCATATGCGGACATAGATGACCGCTTCTGGCCGTTTGCAGCCCGATGTTGATTTCCTTTACCTCCAGTGTAGGCGGGAAATAGCAACATGGGGTGTCGAGTCAGGCTCGACAGTGCCGGTTTGCGATTCTGTGCACACTGATGGTTTTGGCCAACCCTGCAAAAACCACGATCTGTCAACCGACGAACCCTGCAAATTCCGCGTTTTGTCAACCTAGCGGCTGCAGGCCTGATCGCTGTCGTCACCGCTCAGCCGGCGCTCGATGTTCAACTGGTCGCACAGCGCGGCTACTTCGGCGTCCCTTCGTCTAAGATCGCCTCCGAGGCTTGCGACCACGCCGAGGCCTTCTGCAAGCTGCCGGTCGAGGGCTGCGGCTTTATCTGCAAGATCGCTGCGGGCAGCGGCGTCGGCTTGGGCTTGCGCGCGATAAGTGGCGGCTCGGCTGTCGGTGTCGCGGTGCAGCCGCTCAGCACGGGCAAGCTCAGCGCGCACATCCACATCAATGCCAGTCTTGAGGTTCGCCAGGCGGTCGGCGTTGTAGATCGTGTCTTGGGCATGCTTGCTTTCCTTGATCGCGGTTTGGGTTTCGTCAGTTCTGGCAGCTTCGGCGCGGGTGGCCATGTCCTGGGCCTGCTCGGCGCGTAACTCGGCGATGGTCTGGCTGGCCTGCCAGCCTTTAACCACCCAGCCGGCGGAGAAGGCCAGCGCGGCGATGACGGCTGTCAGGATGAGTTTGATCTGCCAAGTCATAAGCCTGCCTCGCAGATTTCGCCGTTGGCATCGCCCCGGGCCTGCAGGCCGGGCAGCACCACAGATATGCCGTTGACCGTGCCACGGTTCCAGCGCGGGTTCTCACGGCATGCACCCACCACATCGCCCGCATTGGCCTTGCGCAGCAGGGTCGAGGTGTACAGCGCGCCCTCGCCCTTGTTGTGGATGAAGTCGATGAACACAGCCTGTTGCAGCGGGGTGTAGGTGGTCCAGAGACGGAACATGCTCATGGCAGTGCGCTCGGCCGCCAGGTAACGGATGCGCTCCAGGTCGTAGCAGTCGGCCGGCGTGTAGTACCTACCAGCCACCACGGCAAGGCCAGTGATGCCGTTGCAGACCGTCAGCGGCTGACCCTTGCCCAGTTTGTCCACGTAGGGGGTGCCAATGTGCCGGTAGCTGCTCTCGTAATAGCTGCCCATCACCATGGCGATCTTGACTGCCTGGGATGTGCCCGGGTCAGCGGCCACGGCCTGGATGTACTGATTCTGCTCGGCCATGGCCTGCGCGGCCGCCTTGTCGCGCTCGAGCGCCACGTAGCCGCCAGCGCTGGCAGTCAGAATAGCCAGAGCCATGAGGCCGGTACGCAGGGCGTCGGAAACTCGGCTCATAGTTCAGCCCTCTGTGTTTCACTCATCCGCTGGTAATCATCCAACAAAATAATGCGGGATCCCTTGCGCGGCTTAATCCAGCCCCAACGCTCAAACGCAGGCCGCCAAAGCTTCTTCCAAAACCATTCCGAAATAAGCAAAACGGTGTAAAGCACCGCTACTATCGATGCGATAGCCCCCCACGGGATCGAATTCACCCAGTACCAAGTTTCAAAACTTGAGTTAGCTGTGGCTGCCTGGGCAATTCTGTCTGCCACATCGGTTTGCGCGGCAGTAGCCAGTGTTACAACGCTGGTCGCCTTTGTAATTGGCATGTTGATATCAGTGTTTTGCATAACATGGCTCTCCTAAAAATAAGGACATAAATTCAACTTCGACCCTATATTTCGATTTGCACAAGGGGCAGGTCCGGGGCTTCACCTTCAATCAACCCATCTCTAACAAACACGCGCTGATCGGGCTGAGCATTACCTCTCGCATGCACGATAGCGCCCCCAAGTAACTCAACCTCTGCCACGCCCGCATCGAAAGTCAGGACCACACCAACCTGAAGCGGCCCCTTCCCAAAAAGCGTTTGAAACTGCTTGAACAAATTAGCCATAGCTCACCTCCGGCACTTCCAAATTGATCGATTGCCTGAGCTTTGCGCCACCATCCCAACCGACACTTGTCCCACGCACCAAGCCAAGATGGGAATTGGTGCCCTCCGTGTATCGAACGAATGAGCCCGGCTTGATAACGCCCGTTTGTGGAAGAACCTGCAGGCTGAGCGTGATACGCTGCTGCCGGCCAGAGGGGGACAGCTCTGCAATACCGCGCTGCCGAGCAGCATCCATGTCGGTGATGAGCGGATGGGTCACCATGGGCGCAAACCTGTCACCCGCTGTGCCCGCGCGCGTTACCTGCCCCAGCACCCCAACACCTTCCCCAGCCACGAACACGCTGTTGTAGTCAGCATTGGTCAACCACTCTGTAGCCTCAACAGAAACAGCATCCGCAGGCAGTTGGTAATCCGGCGTTATCGAGCTCCACAACCAGGACTGCTTTGGATAGCGAGGCAAAAGGCGCAAGGTTTGATCGGTGTTGTGAGGCTGGACATAGCCCCCAACAGCCGAGGCAATGTCGGTCAATGCAGCGATATAGCTGCCATTCAGCGCCCACGATCCAGCAGGAACAATCCAGTCCTGGAGTTGCCAATCGAGCAACCACCCGATCGGGGCACCATTGATGTTTAGCGCCTCGATGGCCAACTGCTGTGCAGACATGGTGGTGCGCCCGACATGGCTGATCATTGGCGCGTAGGGCGTGTCGAGCATTGCCGCCCTACCGCGCCCATTCACTTCGATTCGAGTCTTGGCGAAACTGCGCTCGCGTGAGAATCGCTCCACCAAAAGTCGATAGGGGACGTTATTCACCACAGCCTCTACCTCAACGGGAGAACCATCCTCGGGCTGTATGTACGCCAACGTGGATGAATGAAGTGATGCCTGCCAAGACCAGGTCCAGCTATCAATATCCAAACTCATACTGAAGCTGTATGCAGGAATTGGCAGACCATCTCTTACTCGTCGCAACAGAATTGAATTCAGCACTATGTAAACCTCCCGCACTGGCACAACAACGGTTTCGATCGGCTCAGGGTCAGTGCCACCCCCTTTGCGCTTGCACACAAAAACCAGCTTCCCGGTTCCATCCCAAGCCTCGGAAAACACCAGCCGCGCCACGGTGGCCGGGTCGTAGCAAAGCTCTTTTTCAGGCGGGGCGATATCCGGGGGCAGCGATACACCCGAGCGCGGCCAGGCAGCCTCCTGCCAGCGCGTATCCAGGCGCCTGGCCACCAGCCGGCCATCGCCGAAGCTGGTGCGCAGCTCGGTGCGGGTCGGGATGGCCTGTTGCCACCTGGCATCCATCAGCGCGCTCAGGTGCAGCGTCTCCTGCCAGGCCAAGGCCAGGCGAGTGCTGACGGGCACGGCTTCTTGCCAGTCGGTGGCCAGGCGTGACTCCAGCCGGATAGTCTCCTGCCAGGCAGAGGCCAGGCGGATGCTGAGCGGCTCGGCGTTCTGCCAGGCCGTAGCCAGCCGCGCCTGCAGGCGCTCGGTCTCCTGCCAGAGAGAATAGACACGGGCGGCCAGCGGCATCGCAGCCTGCCAACTGGTGACCAGTCTGGCCACATGCGCTTCGCTGAGCTGCCAGGCGGCGGCCAGGCGAGCCTCGACTGGCACTGCCTCCTGCCAAGAGAATTCCAGGCCCACCCGGGTGCCCCGGAAAACCCCCGAGTCATACTGCAGGCCCACATCCCCCTCCATCGCTGGGAAGTCGCCGTCCACCGCCATGTCGTAGGCAATGACCAGGGTGGTGACGCCATCCATCTCGGGAAAGTCGCCATCTACCCCCAGCTCAGCACCAGGCGCCGCGCTCGAATCGCCCTCATAGCCGAATACCAGCCGGCCGCTGCCGTCTGCCGGCGCGGTGAAGAGCAGTTTCCCGTCGATATCGGCCACAGTGCCTACCGGATGATGGCCGGCGTCTTGAGCAGCACTACGCCGCCCTCATACACCATGCCATTGGCAGCGCCAGAGAGCCGAAACGGGCCCGCGCCATCAGCGGCCGTCACCGCGCCGCCGTTGATCTTGTTGCCGTTGCCGTCGCACCATTCGCCCCAGGTGGGGGTGCCGGTGATCAGTGCCAGGTCATTGGCGGCCGAGGTCTGCAGGCTGATGTAGCCCTCGGCCGTCAGCACGCCGCAGGGCTTGGCCAGCGTGCGCACCGCCATCAAAGTGCCATTGCGCTCGCTGTAGAGCTTGATGCTGGACGGATTGGGGCCCGTGTCGGCCAGCGTGATGCTGGCCTGGTTGCGCACCTTGCGGTGCTCGACTGTGATCTCAAAGGTGGCCATCTCAAGCCTTTACTGCGACCACAGGGCCGCCAGCCGTGCATTTGTGCTCGCCCGTCAGGTCAATGGCGGTGACCTGGTATGCCACTCCCACCTCCAGGCCGGCGGCGTGGTAGTAGCCCAGCGCGTCGGAAAAGCCCTCCCAGGCCTTGTAGCCGTCAGCCAGGCGCAGCGCCCAAACGCGGGCGCTGGCCATGGGCACCTCGGGCGCGCTGGGGCTGGTCTTGAGCATGACGCGGTCATTGATCACGCCCGTGGTATTGCCCACCAGCCGAAAATCTCCCGCCAGATTTGCGACTCGCGGCAACGGCGCAAGGCCTGTTGGCTTTTGGGGCGCCTTACCCTGGACGAACGAGGGCGCAAGCAGGAGAGCGGTTGGGTAATTCAATACAGCCATCAAGCCCTCCAGTTGGGGCCAGTGATATCCAAGAGATATCGCCCAGCTGCGGATGAAGTACTCGGTCCAGTACCCACAACGAACATTCGTTTGCCTGCCATAGCCCCAGAGCCCGGCAGGAAGTCACCATCAGCCAGCACGCTCAAAGCCCCGGACTGCGGTATGTAATGAATGGCGGGAAGCACAACGCGAGGCACAGAGTCACTCTCAGCGCAATAAATGGTTGAAAACTTGATCTGCCCATCAACCCGGCTTGGGAGCGCACCCATGGCACCATCGGAACCCGAGTAAGTCCTGCCTCCTGCAAATGACTTTGGATCCGAGATGACAGCCGAGCCCAAACCAGACAATGCACGAGGGCTATAGATAGCTCCACCGCCGGTGACGGAGGACGTAGTACAAGCGTCGAATGATCCGTTAGTGAACGGGCCCGATGCAGTGCTGGTGCCAGCTACAGAAAGTACGCACCCCCAGGCATCACCACTGGGAGATAACGCGAGAGGATCACCGAAGCCCCGAGCCGGGGCGGCAGTTGTGTCACTGCTTGATGCGCCCACATAGGGCGCAATGGCATGCAGGAGAAACTTCGAGTCAGCAACCATCTTCCAACGCACAGCCGTCGCATTCGCAGTGATGGACTTATGCCAATATCCACCGCCTGGCATTTGCACAGCAGTAGGAAACGCACCGGTGCCGGTATCCACATCGGTCATGCTTTCATAGCCCACCACCCGCGCAAACAACGCATTTGTGTCGTCCACGCGCAAAAACATGCGATTGCCCGTCGGGTCCACGCTTCGGAACACGCTCACGTTGGTCTTGGAGAAAACCTCCTCCCAGCCGCCGACTGGCGCATAGCGCACGGTGATGCTGCCCGCAATCGGGCCGTTGGCTGCGGTGGTCGCAACTGTGATGCGGTCGCTGGCAGTGGTGAGCACCCGTTCTTCGCCATTGAAGCCTGGCGTGGTAGCGCCCGCGAGCAGTACCACGCCATGCTCTTCAAAGCTCTGGCCGCTGGGCAGCATGATGGTGGCGATGCCATCCAAGGCTGCGGCTGACACTGCGGCGGTCGGCGCGAAGCCGGTGATCAGGAAGGTGCGTATTGCACCGATCAGCGAGCCAACAACGCCGTTGATGACGGGGGCACCTCGCATGCCGCTGTGTGCCCACTTGACGGGAATGTTTGCCATGGTGTGATTTCCTCGGAGTCTTAAAGGGTGGATTCAGGCGCGCGGCCGACATCGCCGTACTGCACAAAAATGGAGTTGTCCTCGATGCCGGCCGGCGTGCCAGGCATCACGCAGCGCACGCAGGCGATCTGCGCTTCTGCCCCCACCGTGTCGATAAAGACGGTGTTGTTGGGGATGAAGCCACCCGCGCCAAAGCCCAGCGCCTTGATGTGCATGTAGGGCGCGCCTGCTGCCCGGTTGAGGGGCTTGTAGTCGGTGTTGATGTTGAAGGCGCCCAATAGACCGGACTTCTGGCCGTACAGCTCGTAGTTCTGGCTGTCCTTGAACTTGAGCGCCCAGCGCTGGCTGATGGCGCCCAGGTTGGTCACCTCAATGGCGTAGGCGTCATGGTCATACTTGGCGGCCGCTGGCCCGATGGCGGGATCCAGGCCGTCGTACCAGGTCACACCATCCCAGCTCTTTTGCGTGTAAACGCGGGTCACCCGGGCATAGCGATCCCCCTGGCGCAGCGCGCTGCTGAAAACCGCGCCCGCAGGGAAGGCGTAGCCGATTGGCGTGGTGAAGTGCACCTCGCCATTGATCAGCACCTTGGAGACCCGCAGATAGACGCCCACCCGGCCAATCACGCGGACTTGCGCGGGGTAGCCGGTCAGGTCGTTGAACTTGACAGTGCCCGCATCCAAGTCTGCCTCGAAGCCCGTGAAGATCTCCGCGCCATCCTCGCCCAGCACATGCATATGAGACATGCGCTCATGGCCCAGCTCGTAGGTCATGCCGACGGTGGGCACAAACGCCGTGCCGCCATACTCGGTGCCGATCCAGCCCGAGTCGCCGCTGCGCACAAAGGGCACCAGGCCATCAGAGGGTAGCGCAGCCGGATCGAGACCCGTCAGGTTCACATCGACCGGCAGGTAGACGTAGGTGACCGCGTTGTAGCGCAGCGTGGTGGGGTCCACCGGCCACGGCCGCCAGATCTTGCCCGCCTCGACCGCGCCGACGTCGGCTGCGCTGTACCACCATTCGGCCTTGTCCGCGTCCGTCAGCTCAGCTGCCAGCACGAAGTCGCCCGTCTGCAGGGCAACGCTACCGCGTGCAAACACGACCTTGCCGCGCATGTGTGGACCGGTGATGTTACCCTGGTTATCCACGTTGGCAGTGAGCAGGTTGCCCTTGGTGTCGTTGACGGTCAGCACGAAGCCACCAGGGCCGGCGCGCAGCGGCGCGGACTCGGTGTTGAAAAACAGGCTTGCCGTCGTCCACTGGCCCTTTTGCGTCCACAGCGATATCAGCTGGAAGTCGCCGGGCCCGGTGCCGCCCACCACGTAATCGGTCATGAGCACGGTGCCGCCCGCGTAATCGATGTAGCCGCTGATGGTGCCCGGCTGGGTGTCGGTGCGGCCCCGGTAGATCACGCCCTCGAAGTCCACATAGGTGGTCGCCATCCAGCGGAACATGACCGAGCCGGCCACAATCCGGTCTGTGGTAAGTGGGCACAGGTCCAGCGTCACGGCGGGCATCACATAGCTCATGGTTTTGGACAGCGGCACGCCGGCGCCCGTGCGGTACCGCACCATGACCGAGGAGCTGGCCAGCATCTGCTCGCCCACCGAGGCGGTGCCGTAGGAGCCGCCCTTGCTGGAGTCCGAGCTGCTCGACCCTTCACCATCGGCCACCGTGCGCTCGAACTCGGCCGCGTCCTGGTGGTCGGACTTATAGCTCTCGGTCGACCTGGTGAAGTCCACCACCTTGATGTTGAGCTGCTTGCCGACATAGTTGACGTTGCCCAGGCCGGTCAGGAAATTGCCCAGCCCGTCGTCGGTAGCTTTGCTGATGGCCACGATGCGACCGTCGTTGGTCGTGCCCGTCTCGGTCGTGAGCGTTGAGCTCTTACCGGTGGTGGTCTTGACAGTGAACGGGAGTACTTTGGTTTGAATAGCCATGGTCGGTCGCTCAGGAAGTCATGATCGGGATGTAGCCAGGCTTGTAGCCAATGGCTGGCGGCAGCACGGCGGCCGGCGCTGGCTCGTAGTACTCGGGCACAGGCTTGTAGGTATAGGTGGCCGTGGTGTCCTTGTTGGCAGTGGTGGTCGTCAGGTTGCCGCCCGAGGTGTTGGACACCGCCCGGGCCGTCGCCCACTGCACCACTACCGACTTGGCGGCGGGCTGCTGGGACAGCGTCATCGCAATGAAGCCGCCCGCGTCCGGCGAGAGGCCGGGGAAGTACTCGGTGATGGTGCCGTCGATCTCGTAGGTGATCTCCATCTCGGCGCCCGGGTCCGGCATGTACTTGGGGCGCACCACCAGCGTGCGGCTGGGGTAGTCCACCACGCCCGTCGCATCTCCCGTCAGCGTGCCATTGCCGTCCTCGGTGAAGGTGCGGATCACGTTCTGGCTGGTGTAGCGCACAACGATGGTCCCGGGCTTGGCCTGGTCGGAGTCGTTGTCGGCGTCGAGCGTGATGACCAGCTCGGGCATGCGCACATTGGCGCCCTGGCCCGAGCGGTCGGTATAGGCATCTTTGGTGCCCCAGGTGATGGCGATGCTGCTGCCGATATCGGGGATGGCGTTGGTGGTGAGGCTCAGGTCACCCGTCAGGTGGCTGACAGCACCGCCGCCAGAGCCGGTGATACGGCCGGTGCCGTCATCCCGTGCCGTGTAGCGCTGGCCCAGCGTGAAGAAGTCGATAAAGGTCAGGCCGGGCTGCGGCAGCGGGAACAGGCGCTCGACAAAGTTCTTGCCCGCGTTGTTCTCGCCGATGACGATCTGCTTGGTGTGCGGGGTGATGCCCACTTCCACGCGCCGGGGCGACTCGGCCAGCACCACGGTGTAGCGCGAGCTGGGCCGCTGGTCGACCAGGTTGGATTCGGTCCGGTTGTTGGGCACCACCTGGGTGTAGATGGTCGGGAGCTTGACGAAGGTATCGTTGATCCCGCAGGGCAGCTCCAGCCGGCCGGCGCTGTAGAACACACCCGCGTCGACAAACGTAGTCTCCCGAAACAGCGTCTTGTTGGCGGCCCGCGTGAAGAAGATGTCAGGGGGCGAGCCGGGAAAGTCCAGCGTGAGCGGGTTCATGAGCTCGATCACCGACAGCTGCGCATCAAACGTGGTGGCCTGGCCGTTCACGACCACCGTGTATTTGCGGATCTCGGTCTTGACCGCCTTGACCGTAATGCGCTGGCGGCGCTCGCTGGCCTTGCCCTCGTCATAGATCAGCAGGAAGGTCAGGCCAATGCCAGGCGGCACCATCTCTGGCCGCTGGAAAATCGAGATTTGCCCCATGGTGGCAAAGTGGTCCTGCAGCAAGTAGCCACCGAACTCGGGCCCAGCTGCACGCATGCGCTCAATGCGCGCTGCGATATCGGCGCGAGTGGCAAATGAGTCGCCCAGCGACAGGATGGTGACTGCCACACGAGGGTCGCTCGGAGGGTTGGCCACGATAACGTTGGCGCCCTGCAGCATGGTGCGGTCTGCGTTGCGCAGCACACCGAAGATGCTGTAAATCTCCACGCGGCCGTTGACCCGGGAGTCGAGCGGGATGTCCGGGAAGATCTCATTGGAGCGGCCAGAGGTCAGCAGCTTGGCCGAGGGCGGGCCGCCGCCCTCTTTGGCGTCGACCATGCGGGCCGACTGTGCGAAGCGAATGTCGCCAAACAAAAGAGTCATTGCTACACCGTGATGAGTTTGAAGGTTGCGTAGTAGCGCTGGCCGCCATTTGGCAGTTCAGGGCGGCCGATTGGAGCTGCCGAAATGGCCTCGTCGTCCGCATCGAACTGAACGTCAAACACACGGCCATCGGCGAGAACGAGGGAATGGGTCGCCAGCGGTTGATTCGCAAGCGTCATCACCTGCATGAGAACGTCACGACCTATCCAGCCCGCACCCTCTTCTGCCTGCAAGGTGATGGGACGCCCCGCCTTCTTCACGCCCACATCCAAAAGGAGCGCACCCGTGGTGCTGTATTCCTTGTCCTTTTGAACTGCCAGCCAAGAAAACTCATCGACCCAAACCATTCCACGGGGAATTTGCAAGCCACCTAAGGTGTGAAACTTCTCGGTCATTGCGCCACCTTCGCGGCAAAATCCAGACGGCCCAGCAGGCGCTTGAGATCGGCATCAGTACCATCCACGGTGTTGACACTGAATTTCTCCTGCGAGCCGTTGTAGACCAGGGTGATGTTGTTGACGACAGTCGTGGTGCTGCGAGTCGGCGCGGCCACAGCTGGTGCAGCTGCAACTGGGGCATTGGCTGCAGCCTTCTGCTCGCTCTCTTGCTTGGCTTTGGCAAGCGCATCATCCTTGCCCTTACCGTTCATGAAGTAGTCTTGAACCAAGTTGCCAAGGGCATCCGACAGGGTGTTGCCGCGCCACTTGTTTTGGCCGGCATTGTTGTAGTACTGCACGTTGCCTTGGGCGTCCGTGAAGTCTTTTGCGGCGTTGCGGGCCGACTCTTCATCCAGGCCGCGCTGCTTGAGCTCGTCGACAATCCGCATCCAGGTCCAGCCGCCGGCGCTGCGGGTGGCGTGGCCCATGTTGTCGTGCCCCTGGTAACCCGCAGCAAGATCGGAAGACTTTCGAGCCGCTTCAGCAGCTTGCTGCGCAGCCCTCTCCGCAGCCTCCCCCATCTGCACAAATCCTGCCGCAGCATCTCGTGCTGCATCTCCAACCCCGCCTGTCGCTCCTGCAGCTTGCTCCATCAGACGAATGGTTGCCTTACCAGCAGCATCGACTTCCACCTTGAAGCCATGCATTCCAGCCTCAGCCTGAATTGACGAAGATGCAACGCCGTTATTTGCAGCGATGGCCTTGTCTGCATAAGACTTCCATGCATTCGCCTTGTCTGCAAGAGTGGTATCGCCTGAGTTCTTTATGGCTTCAAAGCTCGCCTTAGCAGCCTCAGCCATAC
Organism: Comamonas sp. 23; assembly: GCF_049601575.1. NCBI lineage: Bacteria > Pseudomonadati > Pseudomonadota > Betaproteobacteria > Burkholderiales > Comamonadaceae > Comamonas > Comamonas sp. 23. The sequence goes on from NZ_CP187127.1 coordinate 3,043,373, forward strand.
GCTTCAACTCTGCCTGACTGGTTACCCCCAACTCCTGAAACGCACGGCTCACCCGCTCGGCTGCGCTTTCGACCGGAGCCCCTTGCTTATTGAACTCATCGGTAACTCCGGCCACTGCCTTGCGAATCTGATCTTGAAGCTCAACAGCCTTCTGCCAATTACCGGAATCGATTGCAGCCTTATATTGCGCCTGCAGATCCGCCAATGCCGTTTTTTGAGCAGCATCAGCTTTCGCCTTAACAGCTGCCGACGCAGCGGCAGCCTCTGTTTTCGCAGCAGCCTCAGCAACAGCTCGACCAGCAGCCTTACTCGCTTCAGATAGCGCTTTGGACTCCTCACTACCTTTCGCCATAGCGTCACTGAAGCGACCAAAGCCATCCTGAGCAGTCCTAGCTGCCTCTGTCGCACTGTCAAACGCCTCTGAAGCCTTATCAGCTAGAGCCTCAGCCGCAGCACCTGTTGCACCGGCGGATATCTCCACGTCTTTGGCAAAATCCGCAAACTGCTTGGACACGTCGCCAAAGGAGATCTTGGCCATCCCCTGGAGCAGCAGGGCAAGACCTTCCTGAATTTTTGCCAGGACACCAGCCGCTGTTGCACCCAAGAGATACAGTACGGACATGACGGCATTTCCACCTGCCGACATCACCCCGTATGCCGTCTGCATGATGGCGCCCGCAGCATTGGCCTTGTTGCCAATGGCCTCGAAAGCCGCGCCCGCCTCATTGGCCCACGTTTGAATCTTGGTTGTCAGGGCATCCAGATCAAAGCTGGCAACGAACTTTGTAACCCAATCTATGCCCGCCTGAAATGCCTTGGCAATGGCATCCCCCATCTTTCCGATGGTTCCATCAGCCACCCAGGCGCGGAATGTTTCCGAGAGCTTCTCGACTCCTGCCTGCAACACCGGCAGGACAGGCTTGGTCAGCGTGTTGGTAACACTCGTCCAAGCCTGTGACATGGCAGCTAGACTGCCGTTCAGGTTATTTTTCAGGATGTCCGCAAAACTCTGGGCGCTGCCACTCGAATCCTGCAGTTCCTTTTTCAACCCGGACAATGCAGCCATACCCTGGTTGAGCAGCGACCGCAATGCTGGACCAGCCTCAAGCCCCACCGCGTTGATGGCCTTGCTACCTTTGGGACCCGCCGCAGCAAGCTGCTGCAAAGCCTTTTCGAAATCGTTGGTAGTGATACCGGCAGCCGAAAGCTGCTGACGGAACTTACTGGCTGGATCGGCAAACTGGCTCATGATCGAGTTGAGCGCTGTACCCGCCCGGCTGGCGTCAATGCCGGCGTCTGCCAACTTACCGATGATGGCCACAGTACCTTCAAGGCTGACACCCAAGGTTCGGGCGATGGGGGCCGTGTAGCTCAACGCCTGGCCAAGGCCATCGACGCTGGTGTTGGTGGCATTCGCACCCTTGGCCAACACGTCCGCCACGCGCGCAGCATCAGAAAATGACAGGCCCATCCCCATCACAGTCTTGGTGACGTAGTCAGCGGACGCTCCCAGCTCTATGCCGCCAGCAGCGGCAAGCTTGATTACCGCAGGCAGCGCCTTGACCGCATCGGCGGCCGACAAACCGGCTTTACCCAGGTTTTCAAGCGCACCAGCTGCCTCAATTGCAGTGAATTGCGTACCCGAGATAGCTTTTGCGATGGCCCCTTCCATCGTCTTCATCTCGGCGGCAGTAGCGCCAGTAGCCGCCTCGACCTTGGACATGGCGGCTTGCAGATCGGCCGCGCCCTTGACTGCGCCGACGAACGCCTGCACACCAAAATATGCGGCAATGCTCGCCCCCACCAACTTGATCTTGTTGCTCAAGCCGTCGAACACCGCAGACGCATTGTCTTTGGCGTTGATCAGAATGTTGATGGGTTTAAATGCCATGCGATTTGTGCTCTATGGTTTGCATTGCCGTCAGCGGGCACTAACAACAATGCAAACCACCCGGCCGGCATGGCCTGGCCAGGATGGTTTTAGGACTTAGACGCCAGGGACTGGGCGGCCGTCGACGTAGATGGCTTCCGCATTGGCGCTCTTGAGCACCTCCAGGCCAAACTCCATCTGCGCGAAGTCAGTACTGTTGCCCTCGGCAATCAGCGGCAGGTCACCACTCGGGGTGAGCGTGACCAGCGGGCAGAAGACATCGCGATTGCCACCGATGGCGTTGTCGGACACGATGCGCAGGCTGCCGGTCAGCTCCGAGCTGCCGCCGGACTTCACGGCGTCATACGAGCCAGCGACCGGCGTGTAATTCACCTTGACCTTGGTGTTTTCGGCAATGGCACCGCCCGCCAGGATCTGGATGCGGCCCGTGGGCAAATCCACCTCATAGTCAACACCGGCTTCGTAAGGCGTTGTGCCGGCCTCGTTGTTGACGGCCACGCCCGTGACGTTTCGCACACCCAGCGGCTTGGAAGGCGTCGCGCCCAGCTGGTAGAAATAGCCAGGGGACACGGTGATTTCTTCACCCACTACCGGAGTGGCCGCCTGCGTTACACGCGCGGCGGTGCCAGAGAGCCAGCGCGCAAAGTTCTGCGGGCTAAAGTTGTCACACGTCAGCGAGCCAGTGCGGTCGATGCGAACCACGACAGCGGCATCCTTTTGCGCCAGGCCGGTTTCAGAGCTGTAGTGGTCGGCCTTCTCGGTGTCAATGGTGAGCGACACGCCAGGGCAGTTGCCAAAGGGGTACTCACCCGCAAAGGTGCCGTCGGCGCGCTGCAGGTTGAAAAACACCCGACCGCGCGGGATGACATACTGATTCGTTTCGTACTTCAAAGCCATGTCGGGCTCCTAAGGTTGAAGGGTTAGTTGCCGCTGCGATAGATCGCAGCAGTCTCGAAAAACATGACCACACCAAACACGCCGTCGTCTTGCTCAGGCATGGGGCTGGCCCGCCGGTAATGCAGGTAGTCCCATGGGCGGCCCCTCACGGGCTCCGGCGCCCAGTCATGCAGCGCTTGAAAGCTGGCATCAAAGGCACCGTCCAGAAGATCGACTGCACCAGAACCTCGGCGTGCTGCAAGAGCCACAGACCAGGCCGCGCCAATAGATGCAGCCTTTTGATTGCTCGTGTTGACAGGGGTATCGTCCAAGCGAACCACCAGAAGCACCTTGTTGGCAGGGACCTTGCGGTTTGCATCCTCAGACCAGCCCACCACCTGTGCATCGGGGAGCGCCTGCGCCAAGCGCGCAACGATTTGCGGCTCCAGTGCGTACATCAGTCGCCTTCCTGGATAAGACGAACCATCACAAGGCCAGCCCCGTCCGGCTCAACGTCTTGCACCCGGTAGGAGATCGAGTCAATCAAGATCGCATCACCGCGCTGCAGCGAACCCAGCATTTCCGCTGAGCCCTTGCACTGCGGCGACCGGCTGTCGACATCGCCCCCGAATGCATCGCCATAAGGCGACTCAAAGATCACCCCGAACGGCTCGCCCCCGTCAACGCGAGCAACCGCGTTGGCCAGGCGCTGCATCACTGCGGCGTTAGCGCGCTGCTGGATGGCGACGAAAGGGGCGACGCTGGCGACCATTTGCCTTAACCGTTGAGCTGCACGCTGACGGTAGTGGCATCCGCCGCAGCCGGATAGGCGGCATAGCCGGCAGGCGTGTTGCTGGTGGACGTTTTGGTGATCAGGCCCTCTGCCGTCAGGTAGACCAGATCACCCTGGCCCAGAGCGTCTGCAGCCACCTTGGGCAGAACGGCCACACCAGACACGCGCACAGCGCCCAACTGGTTGGCGGCCAGCGAGTTGACGACGACGCCTACGCGCTTGCCCAGGGCCACGGGGGTTCCGCCTGCCACAGCTGCGGTCGGGGTGTAGTCCAGCACATCCCCGGGTTGCACAAAGTTCTTCATGGATTAACTCCTGTTGCGTTGACTGCACCCAGCCGATGGCTGGGCGCCGAGGATTACTGGCCTGGGTTTTTGGCCAAGCCACGGAAGTTGAGAGGCGAGACGCCGGCATCGATGCGCACCTTGAATTCGGTGCCGTCAACCGTCCAGCCCTGCTGCTGCTCCAGATATGGCGTCTGGTTGCCATCCAGGTAGTTCACCTCCACGGTGTCGTACAGGTTGGGATCGGCCGCGCCGTACCACGCCAGCTTGGACTTGGCATCCAGGCGCGCATCGGCGATCACCTCGAACGACTCACGCACGATGTTGGGCACCGTGTTGTTCTTAGCAGTTGCGCCGACGGCAAACTCGGAAGCACGCACGGTGTTCGCGGCGCCACGCAGCGATACCGGCACCAGCATGTACTTGAGCGGCACATTGGTAACGTGGCCGTCCTTGGTCTTCTGCAGGGCCATGGCCGACTGCATGGCGTCAACGCTGTCGGTGGTGATACCAGCAGCAGCCAGCAGATTGCCGTGGTCAGCGTGGAACAGCGCCTTGCCGTCTTCATCCATCACGGGGTTGCCGTTGAGTACGGCATAAACTAGATCAGCCACAGTGCGGATAGCGGCACGGCCCATAGCCCGGGGGATGGAAGCGAAGGCACCCAGGTCATCGTTGATGATGGCCTGGCGAGTGATCGAGAACATCTTGCCGTAGGTGGCCAGCACGACGCTCTGCCCGCTCTCGCCAATGGTGCCCGACTTGTACTCACCGCCTTCGGGGATCAGATCCAGATTGGCGAAGGCACCCAGCGAAACTCGCTTGGAAGGGCGGAAGTCGTTCAACGTGCCAGCACGCGTCCACAGCTGGAAGGTTTCTTCAGCTTCCGTGTAGCCTTGCGACATTGCGCTGCGAGCGACTTCCTGCAGCAGCAGGGGGAAGTCACTGGTGGAGTGCGTGAATGCACTGGCCACGACTTGCATCTTGTCTCCCACGCCCACGCCGGCACGAGCGGCACTTGCACGGGCCATCTCCAGCAGGGTGTGCCCGCGATACGGGTTGGCACCGTCTTGCTTGCCGAGACCCGCACGGGCCAGCAGGGCCTTTACCTTGGCGGCGCGCTGCACATCGGCTTCGTCAGCCACGGTCACGACAGTGCCAGCAATGGATTCAACGCCCTTCGCCATATGGGCCAGCAGCTTCTGACCCGCCGCAGCGACAGTCGTAGTGCTGTCGTCCTCGCATTGGCGCTGCAGCGCTGAGACGCCCTCGCGCTGCGAGAAGGGCGCAAACTGCGCGGCAATGGCTTGGCGACGTTCCTTGTCTGCCTGCAGGGCGGCCTGGGCGATTGCCTGCGGATCCTGCGCGGCAGGAGCCACAGGGGCAGCGGCTACGACAGGAGTCTGCACCGCCTGGGTTTCGGTTTTATCCATGGATGTTTCCTTGGTTGGAATCGCGGCGGTGGCCGCACGGGGTTGCACCACGGCCGCCGGCTGGCGGCTGTAGCGGGCTTGCGCTGCATCACGCACATGGGCGGATGCGGCAATGGGAAGGGGGTCGGAGATTTCGTCAATCAGGCCTTGAGCCAGGGCCTCTTGAGCGGTGAAATAGTGATCTTTGCCATCGGCCAGCCAGGCATCGATATCGGCCTGGGCTACGCCCTTGGCGACAAAGCTCGTCGCGATGGCGGCGCTGTGCTGATCGAGCGAGTCGGCATAGTCACGCATCTCCGCTGCGTTGCCCAAGATGCCACCCCAAGGGGCATGCACCATCATCAATGCGTTGGAGGCCATGCGGCGCGTGCTGCCCGCCTGTGCGATGAGGCTGGAGATGCTGTATGCGCATCCGTCAACTTCCGTCACCACATGGGCCTTATGACGCTTGAGCGCGTTATGGATGGCAATGCCGTCAGTAACGCTGCCGCCGTAGCTGTTGATGCGGACGGTCAGCTCAGTCACATCCAAAGCAGCGATTTCGCGAACGAAGTCTTTGGCTGCAATGGTTTCATCCCACCAGCTTTCGCCGATGTCACCATAGATCAGCACTTCTGCAGCGCTTTGAACGCCTGCAGCGGCCGCAGCGATAGCCGTCTTGTGACGGACGGTGTACCAGGGTTGCGCTTGTGCTGTAGACATGAAAAGAGCCCATTGATTTCAATGGGCTCAAGTTTCTAAAAACGCTCCTGAAATTTGTACTAAAAGATTGCAGTATTTTTAGAACTCACTCCGCATCGTCTGGCTGCGGTTTGGCGGCACCTTGCATGGCAGTGTCGTTGGCGGCATCGCTGGCGAACACCAGCCCTCGGCCATCCACATCCTTTCGCCACGCCGAGATCTGGTCGAGCACGTCGCGCGGGTTCTGGCCGCGCTTGCGGATGACTTCCACCTCGCTGGCAAAACCGTTTTTGACCAGTTTCTCCATTGCCATGGCTTCCTTGTAGGGGTCGATCCAAGGCATGGCCTGGCCCACAAACAATGCATCGTCCGAGTTTTCCAGAGGAACGTCCTTAGGGCAGCGGACAACGCCCGACAGATGCGCTGTGCGAACAAAGTTTTCCCACACTGGCTGCACCAGCATGCTGACGAACTCATCTGCCAGCACCGCGTAATGGATCCATTGTTCGACCAGCTCTTGCCGCTGCGCGCTGTAGCTGCCGTCGTAGTCGCGGCTGATGCTGCTGTAGCTGGCCCCCATGCCGGCGGCCACCGCCTTGAGCTGCCCAGCACGCCAGGCAACCAAGTTGGGGTTGGGCCGTTTGGTGTCAATCATCCCGATCTCTTCACCCACTTCCAAGGTGTCAATGATCATGCCAGGCATCATCTCCAGCTCGCGCACTGGCCTTTGTCCATCAGCATTCGGCGCGCCACCACTTGGAGTGCCGCCCTCCCCGCCATACTGCTCATTGCGCTTCACATAGGCTGTCAGGCTTGCAGCAACCTTGGCAGCAATGCGCTCGCTTTCCTCAAAATCCTTGAGGTCTTCGAGCCGCGTGATGACGCTGGCAAGCTCGCTCATTCCACGGTATTGGTGCAGCCGGTCAATGGTGGCGACGTGCAGCATGCGATCAGCAGGCACCACCTTGGTGGCAAGGTTGAACACCTCGCGCGGATCACCCTTAAAGCAGTGGTAACCCACGGGCCGCCCCCAGGCATTGCACTGAACCCCTTGTCGCAGGTTGTTGCCTGGGTCGCTCATGTCGAGCGGGACAAAATCAGGCTCCAGCAACTCCAGAGAATACGGCACGGCAGACCCATGCTCCAGCGAAGCCAGCGGGCCCATGATCTGCTGGGCAAATGCCTCGCCGTCGCGCAACCAGGTATAGGCCATCAGCCGCTGCGCCAATGGCCAGCGCAGGCGATGTGTGACTTCGGGCTTTTTCTGCCACAGCATCCAGGCCCCACGGAGCTGGTTGGCATAGTCCTCATGCACCTCTCCTTTGGCGGTGCGCGGCTGCGGCTCAATGCCGATACCGTTTGCACCGACGACGTTATTGACAAGGACACGCAATGCGCCCCGGACAATGTCGTGGTTGCGTTCGAGATCTCGCGCCTGGGCCCGCACAGCTGATGCGCTGGCCTGCACCATCGCATTGATCGATCCCACCGCCTGGCTTGACAGGCGCTGGCGGCTTGGGCGGGCTGCCTCGTACTGCGCCATGACGTGGCGCGCCTGAGCGCGCCGCAGACCCCAGCGAGGACTGACGGCCGCGATGACTTGGTCAAGGTAGTTCATAGACGACGCCCAAACGTGGCCACGGCAAAACCCTTGCCGCCAAAGGTGGCGCCCGCAGCGCCCTGCTCTGCAGCCACTTTCTTCTCCCACTCTTTACGGCCAGCTCGAATGCTTTCGAGGTCAGCCAGGGTGTGGGTGCGGCCGTTGAAGCTGATGGTTTGCCCGCTGAGCACTGCAGATTCGGCCTGCAGGTACTGGCTGAGCATGTCGGTGGCTTGACTCATGCGTTGGTTCCTCTTCCGCGCGTGGCGGCAACGCGCTTGAGCGTAAACACAAGCCCCTGAAATTTGTACTAAAAGATTGCAGTTAGTGGCCTTGCTTGGCCCGGGCGATCTGGTAGATCCGCCGCTCGGTCAGTCCATACTTACGCTTCAGCCCGGGCAAGCTGTTGGGGCCCGAGAATTCGCGGCGAATTGCCTCATCCCTCGCCTGTTTGTCGAGCAAGACAGGCACATACCAACTGCCGCCACCCATGCGCTTGCGCATGCCGCGCACAACGGCCTGGGCCTTGTCAGCTGCTTCACTGGCAGTCATCCCCAAATCCTCCCGCAAGATGTCAGCCATCTCCACTTCGAGCTGAACGGCCATGTCTTCACTGCGACCGGGTGTGAGGGTGGTGATTTTTGTTGAAGTATTCATCGTCGGTTCAACCATGACTGGCTTGCAAAACGGTTGCTGCGCGCTGGAGGCACAACAACCTGGGATACATCGGGAACGGATACGGCCTGCGCGGGCGGGCTGCCAGGCAGAGAGAAGAGATCGGCCGCCGGCTGCACCATGGCCTCCAGTTGCTGCCAGCGGGCATCGGTGTACTTGTGGATGCCCAGGCCCATGGCGGCGTGCATCGCGTAGTTGCGGCAGTCCAGCGCTTCGTTGCGCGGGCGGCGCTTGACCCACACATAGACTTCTTTGCCGGCCTTCTTGGTCAAAATGCGCTGCTCTGCAGTGAGCTGCTCGAAAAACTCGCGCGGGAGCTGATTGCTGAAATGCACACAACCGGGGCCTGGCTCGGCAATGGCCAACTGTCCGAGCAGCAGATCCTTGGCCGTGTCAACGCCAACCGCCCACAGCTTGATGCCGCGCGCGATCTTGGCTCCACGCCAGTTGATTTCCTGCAAGCTGCTTGGCCCAAGGATCGGGATGTTTTCTTCGCCGCGCCCCTTGATCGCCCGCAACTGTGGCAACCGGGTCTGCTGAGAGCGCACCCAGTTGTATACGGACTGGGTCTGGTCCGAGCTGTCGATGCTGATGGCGGACAAGCCCAGGGTCGCGCCATTCCAGGCGTGCGTGTAGCGCTGCTGGAGGTATTCGGCAACAGGTTCCCAATCCCCTTCACTGGCTGGATTGCCGTAGATGATGTGGTGGTCGACCACCCAACTTTCCAACCCACGCCCCCAGGCCCAAACAGTGAGCTCCCACCGGTCGCGCTGCACGTCCACCCCCGCCGTCAGCAACAATCCGCCCAAGGGAATGGTCTTGAGTGCATAAGGCTCGGCACGCTGCTGCAACGCATTCTCATCAGTGCTGTCGCCCTTGATCTCCCAGGTATCGCCTAGGGTTTCATTCGTGAAGCTGGTCATAGGCCCCACATCGCCGGCCTGCAAAGCCTTGTAGGCCTTCTCGAACTCATCGACGATGCTCACCCAGGTGCGCTGGGGGCTGTACGCAGACCAGATGTGGACGCCCAGGGTGCGCGGCGGCTTGCACGGCACGTTCCGCGCATCGCGCCAGACTCGATCGGCACCGTAGCGCATGCCAGTCTTCTGGCAAACCCAAGTCCCCACCATGGGCGAGCCACCACGCAGGTAGTCAGCCTGGGTGATGGATTTTCGGCAGTGTGGGCAGACATGGCGCACGGTCTCTGGCTGGCCACGCTCCCACTTGAAACCGTGCAGAAGCTCCTTACCACCCCACACAAGCGGATGATCAAGCCCACAGTGGATGCAATCGATGTGGTACCGCACCAGGCTGTCGGCATCTTCGCAGGCGCGCTCCACATGGCAGAGCCCCTTAATACGCGGGGTGCTTCCACCGACGAACTTCGGATAAGGCGCGCCTTCCAGGCGGCCTTTGGCCAAGCCACCCGGATCGCCCGACTTCTCGATGCTCTGGTCAAAGGCTGACCATTCATCGAGCATGGAGACGGCCACGGTGATCCGGCGATAGGCACGCGCCGCCTTGCCGCCCAGCAGGTGCAGAACGCTGTCACGGAACGGCTTGTACTTGATGGTGTCTTCGATCTTGCCGCCAGTGCGACGCGCCTTGCGGATCGCCTCAACACCGTCGAGCACAGGCTCGATCTCGCTTTTCACATAGCTGTCTCGGTCGTCGTCCGTAGGCTGCCAGATGGCCTGTTTGCGGCGTCGATGCGCTATGTTGTACGCCACGAAGCTGGTCAGCATCTTCGTATAGCCGACACGCTTGGACTTCTTCACATAGAGTTCCTCTATGCGGTCATCGCTCATGAAGTCAAGAATGCCTTCCTGAAAAGGCCAGCCCACCCAACCACCCTTTTGGTGGCTGGATTCGCCGGCCAGGATGAAGTGCTGCGCGGCCCACTCACTGAGCGTCTGCGGCACCTCGGCGCGCATGCTTGACAGCCCCAGCGCCACGGCAGACTTGATGGCCGCTACTGCTTCGGGAGATAGTGGCGCGCCCATCAGTCGTGATCCTCCATCACGGCAGCCTCATCCTCAAAATCGTCGGCCAGCTCATCGACCTTGTCGGCCACCAGCTTGGCCGTGCTGCGCAGCCACTCGTTGCGCGCCTTGGCCACCACGCTGAGCACTACTGCTCGGGCATCTTCCGGCAGATCAGGACAGGCCTTGCGCAGATCGCCTTCGAGCTGGTCCATACGATCAACGACACCGCTGGCAGCCTGGCCGAGCACATCAGCCAGGATGCCAATGGGCGCAAACTCACCGCTGGCCACCTTGTTTTTCATGGCCTGGGCAATGCGCTGCTCGCGCGCCAGGGCAGCACGCTCCTGAACAAGGTCCAGGCCGCCGGCACCATCAGCACCAACACGGCCAGCGGCCTGATCGCGCAGGCGCTCGCAGTACGCAATCAGCCATCCCGCACAGGTGTCACCGCGCGCAATCACGCCCTCGCTGACCAGCTGGCTGACCCTGGCCTCACTCACACCGATTATTTCCGCAAATTCTGCTTGCGAAATGAGAGCATCCAAGCAAGGTACTACCTTCACTTAACCCCCTTAGGAGCACCACGCAACAGTCCGAGGACGTGGCGCGAATTACCCGCTTTGGCGGCAGCCAGGAAGGACCCACGATCTACGCGGACTGATGCCTCGATGGAGATAATCACATCCATCTCACACCCCCGCCGCTTCACGGAAGCGAAAGCGCACGCGACTCTGCAGGAAGTTGTACAGGTCGGCCTTGTCAGCAATGCGCTGCATTGACAGCCGGGGCTTGTACGAGCCACGCTTCACAAACATAAGCACAGGTTGAACATCAACACCGCCCGTGCCCGATGCCGCCCAGATGCCAGGCGCCAATGCGCTGGCACGCTGGTCCGGGCTACCCTTAGCCGTAGTGCGAGCACCACCCCGCAACTTGCCGTAGGAGACGAAGTAGCGGCGGCCCGCCGACTTCTTTGTGCCACGATGGATGCGCCCCTTGGTCTTATCCGTCATGTTGGCCTTGTAGCCCTGCTCACCAAAGGACTGGAAGTAGGAAAGCAACTGGACAATGAAGCTGCCCTTGATGTTGCCGTAGCCGTCTGTGCTGCCAGGGAATGGCGATTGAGGGACGACTGTCTGGAAGCCAGCGGGCAGGATGCCCACCCGACGCAATGCCACTTCACTTCGCTTATCCACCCGCGTACCGCCCCACTCCTGCGCCTGCAGAATCTTCTGGGGGTCTATGCCCTTGCCACCCAGATACGTCGGCTCGATAGTCACACTGAGCCGCTGAGCTGTGGCACCCTTGAATCTCGGACTACGCAGGATGTAAGGCGTTGGCTTATCGAACACCTGCGCCATCTCGGCCTGCATCGCACGGCGCCCCTCGAAGCCCGTGTCGTTCATTGCCTTGGCAAATGCCTGGGCAGCACGCCCCTTGCTCAGCCCCAGCAATGTGGCCATGACCTCATTGGCCCCGGTGATCTCTGCGGAAAAGCGGACGCTCATGCACGCACCGCCTTCCCCAATACCTCCAGCGCCATCTGCTTTGCGCGGTAGCTGACAGCCTCACCACGGTCAGCCCTGGCCAGCACTTCACGCGCCCAGCCCTTGCTGTCAGCGGGTACGCGGTGGCTGACGATCTGCTGCAGCTGCTCACGCACCTTGCTCAAACGGGCAGGCGAGACGGCAGGCCGCTCCAATTGGCGGGTGGCTGGCCGAGGCGCAGCGCCACACAGCTGTCGGAATTGAGGCGCCAACACAGGCGCATCAGGCAAATTCTCCAGCGCCCATTTGATCGCTGCTGGATTGCACGCGTACTCTCGCAGAACTCGCGCCCAATCACGGTGCACGAGCTCGATGGCCACGCCGTCGTACTGCGCCAAGAATCGCCGGCCGTATCGCACTTGGCAAGCCGAGAAGATGCCGTAGATCCACATGAGCGCTGGATCGTGTTGAACTGCCGGGCTGGTCATTGGGACACCTCCAGACGGCGGCCATGGTCAGCCACCGCGTTATCGAAAAACGCAAATCCGTCAATCACCGACTCGCCAGTCGAAGGATCGGCAGCAGCTGCAAACGGCGCTCCAGCCTCCACCCTCTCCCGCGCAGCCTTCTGCCAAGCCGTTTCGGCGGGCGCAGCAGCCGCAGCGCTCTGGCTTGCAAGCACACGGTCCACATACGCCGGGAGGTAGGCAATGCCCTCACGGGCTTCTGCGCGGGCCTTGCTGCAAGCGCGGCGCATCTGCCCGACACTGACGCCACTCGCCACCCAGGACGTTGCCAGTGGCCAGAACTTCTGGCGGTCCTGCCGGTTGGTGGGGCTGACCTCGACACCGAACTCGCTGCCAAACACAGCAACCCAGTCGCCAACATGCTGTGGCACATCGTCGTCGGCGCTTTGCGCTTTTGGAGACGAAGTCTCTTTTATGTATTGGTTCTGGTTCTGGTTCTGGTTAGTTGCACCGTCGTTCAACGTTCGTTCAACGGTCGTTTCGTTGTCGTTGGAGCCTTGCTTTTGCCCCTGAGCAGCACCACCGTCACCACCGGGCGCGCCGCCTCCAGTAGATGGAATATCCTTGCGGGCAGATGAACGAACACCGCGCTCGGTAGCCTTGCTACGCCTAGCTTCTGCGCTCTTCTTGCCCGCAGCACTGGCGCTCTGCACCTTGCCTCGATAGGCTTCAATCTCGGCGTCGCAACGATCGTTGTGCCAGCCGTCATCCTGCAAGACGAAGAACTCATCCAGGACGCCGGAGAGCGCTGCACACTGCTCTTCACCTTGCGCAAGAACAAGACGCGCCAACTTCTGCAGGTCTGCGTTCAACGGTCGCTCAGTGTCGTAGTACAGATCAAGCAACTCCCTGTACAACGCCCGTTCAACGAACGTTAAATGGCGGGTTGCACTGCGGAAGTCGCCAATATGGTGGGGATAGTGGTTCACTGAGCTACCCCTTACGCCAACAAGCGCTGCTGCTGGGCAACGGGCACCACAGGCTTGATAGTCTTGCCGGTCACTGCGCAGGCGCGCGCCTGGCCGCGCTCCAGCACGCCTTTGGTGATGAGCTTGTTGATGGTGCTGCTCACCGTACCCTCGCCGATCCGTTTGTTGTGCAAGGCCTCCCAGCGCTGGCCCAGCTCGCGGGCGGAGACATCCTTGCCGCCGTTGCGAACAACACCCTGCACAATTTCCAGCATCTCACGCTGCAACCGTGCCAACTGCTCACACGACTGCTGGGCAAATGCCTCAGCCTTCGTGTCGCTCGTAGTCAATACATCAAGCATTGGAATATCCTCTCTACATGCCCGCATCACGCTGGGGCACGCGGGCTGCAATTGCTGCAGCCAGCTGGTTGGCAGCGGCAATAGCCTCCTGCACCGCATAATCCACACGGCGCTGTGCAGCGCGGCCCACCTGGCCACGGCGGTCACGCGCCTCATTCACTGCATCACCGATGGCGTGCGTCAGGTCGGCCTGCTTAAGCTGCCAATGCACGAAGGCATCGACAAGATCAAAGCTCGCTGCCGCAGTGCTCGAGCGCTGAACGGTGTAGCCCTCTTGCGCAGCCCACGCAAACAGAATCCCCCGGCTGTTTGTCACACGCTGCATCAGCATCGCGTCGCGCAAAGTCAGGTGGAATCGCTCGTTGTTAGGGTTCAGCTTGTGCTGCAAGGTGCCAGCAACCACGCCCATCTCTTTGGCAATCTGGGCAACGCCACCCTTGTGGTTCTGCGCAATCAGGTAGGCCGCGTCCAGCGGATCCATGCCGTTGAAGCGACGTGTATCGCCTTGCGCGTCGCTTTCGACGTATCCACTGGGGCCGCCAGCTGAGAGACTGAAAGCACTCATCAATCAGCCCTCAGAAGGAAAGCCGACATGACCACAACCATGACCACAGCCGCAGCAGCCGACCAGATCAGCGCCATCGAAATATTCTTGGAAAACTTAGTGATCCTGATGGAAGCGGAGTGCGCAGACTTCACGATCGCGAAGCTCGACCACTGGCTGGACCTCTGCACCCAGCGGATGATTGCCACTGGCAGCACCAGCCCGGGGACCATCGGGGCGCTGTGGGCCATGCAAGCTCGGGTGCTGGGGGTATAGCCATGCAGCAGAACGCACACAGCACAGAGGGCGCCCGCTACGCCTTGGCTTACGATGGCGGCTACCACGCCCCCCATCCAACCAAAACGAGCGGACATAAATGGACGTTTCAGCACTTATCACCTCCGTCGCCGGAGCCGCCGACCTGGCACGACACCTCGTCCAGGAGCGCGACCGCCAAAAAGCGGCGGCCATCGAGATTGATCTCACGAACAAAATCGCTCAAGCCCAGATGCAACTCACGCAGGTACTCGGCGCCATCATCGAAAAAGATGGGCTTATTCAGGCCCTTACCGAGCGCGTGCGCGAGCTGGAATCCGAGCAATCCGAGAAAGCGCGTTACCAACTTGCAAAAGTCGGCACCGTCGGGGATTTCTTTGCCTATAAGCTGCGCGCGCCCGCTGAACTGGCTGAGCGCAGCGATGAGCTGCCGCACTTCCTCTGCCAACCGTGCCTCGATATCCGAAAGCACCGCAGCGTCTTGCAGCTCAGCAGGCACTACGCCAAATGCACTAGCTGCAATACCAGCCTGCAAATCGAGCCCCTGCCAACCAGGCAAGCGAAAAGCAGCACCAGCGTTCTCCGAAGAGACTGGTGAAGAGCTATGCATGCGCTCCCCAAGTTGGCGGCGAAGGTGATACGACGCGTACACCGGGTCCTCGTGGATCGCATCATGCTCAGCCAGCAGTTGCCCATCTTTGGAATAAACCTGCAGCACATCCCGGCGTAGTTCACCCTCTCCCCGCTGGCACTCAACTATCACAACCTCAGTTACACGAACCCCGTTTGGAGGGAAAGAATATGAATTCATGGGACAAGACCCTCTCTGCATGCGATGAGATTGAAGAGCTGCTGCGCACAGCCACAGCCGGAGCTAACGAGCAGCGTCTGCAACGCATCCGCTTCCTGACAGCGGCACTTGGCGGTACCAGCCCCTACATCACCGACAAGGCAAACGCACTGGCAAGTCGAGCCGCCATCTACTTCAGCGCACGCAAACACGCCACCTACACCGGCGGCGCTGAGGCATTGATGCGCGAGATGCGATACAGCCTGCTGGGCCGCATACGCGAGGAAGCCCAGCAGCTGGCAAAAAATGAGTGAGGCGACATCAGTCATGTGCCACCTCCTGCTTTGCCTCGCGCTCATCAGAGCTTGGAGCAACCTCCGGAAGCACCGCATCCAGCTTTTCTAGAGTCCGAATTCCAGGGTTAGGGATTAGCCCTCGCATGAACTGCGAAAGCCAAGAGTGACTAACTCCCGCTTTTTTTGCGATGACTTGCCACTCGCCTCTTTGAGCCTCAAGACGGTTGCGAATTGCGATGTCAAATTTTGTAGACATACCCCATTCTAGCAATGTATTGCTAGAACACCAAGCAACACTTTGCTAGCAAAGCTATGCACACTCAAAAAATGCAAATCAGTCCACTTAATCAGGCTCTGGCCGAGAACTTGGCCTATCACATGGAAAAGCGCAGCCTCACCCAGATGGCGCTGGCAAAACGATGTGGCGTCGGCCAAACGACAATCAGCCTTTATCTAAAGCCTGAGCGTAGAAAGCAAGGAAAAGATTCCAAGCCAGGATCAGCAAAGCTGACTGAGGTTGAGATGCTTGCCGGCGCCCTGGATGTAGAACCGTGGGAGTTACTGCGCCCTATGGACGGCGTACAACGCGAGGTGTACGAGAAGATAGAAGAAGCCTACAAAGCTCTTCACAGGCACACACCAGCCTCGCAGCCGCAGACAGCCGCTCAAACGGATACAGCCAAAAAAGCCAAGCAGCACGCGTAACCATGCCGCGAATGAGCACCAACACTTCGGGTTATCACCCCTTTGGCAGGGCAGCCTGATCAGACATCAGCCTCCCCAACAAACTGTATTGAAAGGACTCACCAAACAAGAGCTGGTGAGCACAACAGCAATACAACGCCGCCAACTCACCCAATTGAGTTGCAGACGGACAAGTCGCACCAGTCTCCCACGCAGAGATTGACTGCCTAGACACACTCAAAAACTCCGCTACATCACCTTGGGAAAATCCCACCTTTCTGCGCGCCTCGCGCAGACGGCTCCCAAAAAGCTGCTTGCGACATTCCTCCATTGGCCCATCCATTCTTTTAATACTGTATGCATAAACAGTATTTCACACATAGATGCCCATTGCAATCGCAATTTTGACTGTCATGCCAGCGGAACTGGCATCTATATAAAAGTGATAGCGCCACACCCACAAGAATCGCAAGGCCATCTCAACTAGCAAAGTTTTGCTTGCGTACTTAGCAATACTTTGCTAAATTACACCTCATCGACGCAAAAACAAGTCGAAGGGGACCAGGATCACCATCCCCACTGAACCCAGGGGGATCGCCTGGGCTTCCAAGAGACGGGGCACACCCGCAGGGGGGCGAAAGGATCACGCAGCTAAGGCTAGTAGGCTGGTGACAAACCAGATAGCACCGTGGACACGGGGAAACAAACGAACGAGATGGCAGCTGCGGCACCAGCCCCTGGGTGGATACGGGGTGAGGCATACAGGGATGCCAAGAACAGCAAAGCCCAGCGCGTAAAGCGCCGCATGGCCGGGAAGCGACACCCCGGCCCCATCAGGCGAGCGCCAAGTAGCGAGCACCCTCTTCTTCACTGTGATCTCAATCGCAAGCTGCGGGGCGCTCGCCTGATGGGAAAAGAGCCCTTTTCTCGATCCGCCATAATGCTCCGTAGGTAAAACTGCTTACGAGGTGAGAGGGCATGGGGACGCGGTTCAATTTCATTCTTTCAATCATCACTTGCGCATCCGCATCTGGCGCCACTGCACAGGTCAAGTGCACCATGCCCAATGGCAAGACGATTACCCTCCAAAGCACTCCACGCTGCCCTGCAGACGCGACAAAGTGGGCAACACTACAAGATGAAGACATCACTCCCGCTAGTGCCCCGTCCCGCACTCCCAAGCCACTCAAAAGTGAATCCAACGGTGCAACTTACATAGTCCAGCCAAGACAAGAACCCGCACCAACAAATCCAATGGACACCGCTCTGCAGATTTGCTCAGCGCTTAAGAAAACAACGAGTGCTTGGTGCTCTGTTGCAGCGGCGAATGGTCGGTACCAGGCCTTTTCAACCATCAAGATCTGGGACAGCGTTACGACATCTGCACAAGCAAACAGCATTTGCCGTGACATCGCATCCTCCGCACACACATTCAGCGGGGGAAGCATGCGTAGCGCCTACTGGCAAGTAGAGGTCTACTCAAAGCATGGAGCAACGTCACCCCTCTCGAAGTGCAACGTTTGAACCCGAGACACTCTAAGCCCCCACCAACCCAGCCCACCACCCCGGTGGGCTTTTTCGTTTCTGGAGCCCAACATGATCCCCAGCAAACACCCGAAGTGCTACCACCCCGCCCAGAGCCTGGACACAGAGGCATTCCGCTATCAAGACCACCTGAACACGGACATTCGCCAGCGCTTTGCCCGCGCTCGTGATGACCTGCAGCGGCCGCAGTTCAAGCTGGTAGGGCAAAGCGCCAAGCCAGCGGAAAAGCCTGCACCCAAGCAAGCCCAATCCCGCTAAGAATCCTCCGCGCTGCTCCAGCCAGGCAGCGCTTTTGCCGCAAGCACACTCCGGCGCCCACACGCTAGCGAAGCGGCATTTTTTACAACCCCTGCGGCCCATTCATCAGTTGATGCGTGGGCCGTTTTACTTGGAGCAGCACCATGCCTCGATTCCTTGTATGTGTTGGCGATCTGGAGTTCACCAGCACCGCCGCAACCAGCTCGCAAGCCATTCTCGATGGCCTGAAGCACTTCAACGGCGCAGCGGGAAAGGTCACCGTCATGCCCCTGCACCTCAAGCCAGCACCATGATCCCCACAACACAGCAGACAACCCGCAGACCAAAGGGCAGCGGGCCGCGCCCCTTCACGCAACCCAAACTGGACAATGAACGCATCGTGCCAACGGCGCGCGGCGTGCTGCCCATCCTCACACCATCCGAGCGCGCAGCACGCTACCAGGCCCGCCTGGTCAACAGCAACGCCACGATCCCGATCATCAGCGAGGACAGCTACAAATGCCCCGAGCTGTGCCGCAACCCGGGCATTGAGACAGGCCGCTTTGCCGCCTACGCATTGCCCAGCCGCACGGGCGATTGGCTGCACTACCCAGACGGCCGCGTTCTGCCAGTACCCGGCAGCAAGGCCGACAAGGAAAACGCATCCCCACCCTGAACCAGTACGCAGGCCATGCCGAGCTTGGCCGCCCGATCCAACTACACCTCACCACCTGGAGCCCACCATGGACCACAGCATCCGCCCCATCACCCAACCCGCTCGCATGCAGCCAGCAAACATCCAGCTGCATGAATACGAGATCACCACCATTCCTCCGCATGTGCGACCAGAGGATGTAAGCATGCTGGCCGAGGCCAACCGCCTGCCGCGCACCCGCTTCAAGGCGATCAGCGCAGATGCCGCGCGCAAGACAGCCCTGCATGTGCTGCGCGACCCGATCCACGATGTCGCCAAGATTGTCGATCGGGCACCCCAATGAAAAAGATACGCATCATTGGACTGACCGGCCTAGAAGGCGCCGGCAAGGACAGCGTTGCGAATGTGCTGCACAAGCACCACTTGGCCTTCCCCATTGCGTTTGCCGATCCGCTACGCACCGAAGTCTCCGAGGCTTACGACATCCACATTCACGAGTTGACCTGCAGGACAACGAAGGAAACACCCAGCGAGCGCCTGGCACTTTGGCGCTGCACCAATGGCGCATTCGTTCAGGCCGTGATCGCCACCTATCCGCATGTTGACCCCAAGGCACCACAAAGCCCTCGGCAGATCATGCGCTGGTGGGGCACTGAGTACCGCAGAGCCCAGGACCAGCAGTACTGGATCAACGCTATGCGTGAGCGCCTGCTCTGGGCCGACGGCATACCTCTGCCGTCCACAGCCATCGTCGTCACAGATGTTCGCTTTGGCAATGAAGCGGATCTGGTGCGAGAACTGGGCGGCCAAATCTGGCGCATACACCGCCCAGATCACCATGTGGAGTCGGAGCATGTCAGCACGGTCACCGGTGAACGATTCGCCCCCGATCAGACAGTGATCAATGCAGGGGACCTGGCGCTCCTGGACCGCAGCACCCTGCACCACTGGCAGCAGGCCGGTCTGTACTGGCGATAGGTAGAGTGCCATCGCAAGAAGAAACACCGAGATGGTAAGCGGGTCCCAAGGCTCCAGCCCATCACCCCAACCACACGATGCCCGCCAGCCAGCGGGCTTCTTTATTTCTGACACCAGAGGCATCCATGAAACATCTTCACATCGAGAATTTGACCATCAACATTGGAGCGACCAGCGGCGCTCCAGCCTTAGGCGTGGAACTGCTGCACGCCATGGCCACGAGCGATGACAAGCACGGAATGCCGGTCATTGATCACGCACGGCCAGCCATTGGTGAGTATTGGCCAGGCCAAGGCGGCATCTACGCCGGGGATTTTCGCGGAGACGACGGCAACATCTATGGCCTGATCGTAAGTCCCGACCAGGATGCCGGCCGCGCCACCTGGGGCCCGGACGGGGAGCGCGACCTGTCCAACTGGGATGGACTGGAAAACACCCGCCGCCTTGCCAAGGAATGCCCTGCAGCAAAGCTGGCCAGCGAATACACCCGCGACGACCACTCCGACTTCTACTTGCCTGCACGGCGCGAGCTGCAGATGGCAGGCGCCAACCTGAATGACACCTTCGGCAAGGAAAGCTGGTATTGGACGAGCACGCCCTATGCAAATGACTACGCCTGGGCGGTCGATTTCAAGTACGGACGCACGCTCAACGGCCACCGGACCAGCGAGTTCCGAGTCCGCCCCGTCCGCAGATTCATCTACTAAGCCCTTCACCCCTTTTTCCCACCTCATCAAACGGAGCATTCAATGAGCACTATCCCAGCAATCAACCAGCCTTGGCCGGAACAAGGCGGCATATACATCGGCACTCGCCTGATCGATGGCGAGCCACATCACGTTGTCATCCCTGGCGGCGTGGAGTTCGACCACGTCGATGTGACTTTCAGCCGCGTTGAGCAAGTGGTCGCCGAGGGCGATGAACTCAACGGCCACAGCGATTGGCGCGCACCAGACCAGGAAGACCTGATGCTGGCGTACATCAACGCCCGTGAGCACTTTGACAAGGATGGCTGGTACTGGTCGCGCAGTGAACACCACGGCTGGCCCTGGGCGGTCGTTTTCTAGTACGGACGCACGTTCCACTACTACCGGGACAACGAGATCCGAGTCCGCCCCGTCCGCAGCTTTTCCGCTTCAACTCTTTAACCCTTCGCGGGCGCAGCCCGCAACTGCGGCATGGCACTACACACTGATACTGAGATCTACAAGGCCACCTACGATCTAAGCAAGCTGGTCACAGAATACGTCTCCAACATGCGCAGAAACTACAAGGCCGACTTTGGCGCAGAGCTTCGCCGGCGCTGCATGTCTCTGGTCATGCGCACCTACGAGGCCAACACCACCAGCGACAGGGCACCAGTCCTGCTGCGCATGCGGCAGGAAGTGGAGGCAGTCAACCTGTCTCTTCGCCTGGCGGTCGATCTGCGCCTGATCTCTCCCAAGCAGTACAGCCATGCCATCGCCTTAACCACCAGCATCGGCAAACAAGCCACCGGCTGGCAGAAATCCTCGGAACGAGCGCTTGCCGCCGGCCTGCCAAGGCAGCCAGGCCAACGCGCCTTGAAATCTGGTCGAGCCGCTGGGCCATAAGCCCACCGAAAGGCGCAACAGGAATATCAGCAGCAGCTGCTGCAGTGATTCCGCGCAGTTCGCCTGCCGAGTCATCGGCGGGCCGACGTGATGAGTTCGATACCCCTGGGCGGTCGATTTCAAGAACGGAAACACGAACAACAACAACCGGAACAACGAGTTCCGAGTCCGCCCCGTCCGCATATTTCACCGAGGACATTCATGGATTCAGGCTACTCATTCGAAAAGCTGGTGCAGGCCTACTTTGACTGCCGTCGGCACAAACGAACCTCAGCCAGCGCGCTGCATTTTGAGCAGCATCTGGAGAGCAATCTGGTGGAACTTGACGAGAAGCTGCGCGATGGCAGCTATCGACCAGGCCGCAGCATCTGCTTTGCAATCAGCGAACCCCGCCCCCGCGAGGTGTGGGCGGCAGACTTCACAGACCGCGTGGTGCACCACATGGTCTACAACGAGATATCTGAGCGCTTCCACCGACGCTTCATCGCTGACTCATGCGCATGCATCCCTGGACGTGGCACCTTGTATGCAGCCAAGCGGCTTGAATCGAAGGTGCGCAGCCAGACGCAGAACTGGACCGTACCAGGCCGCTATCTGAAGATCGACTTGGCCAACTTCTTCGTGTCGATCGATAAGCGCAAGCTCTGGCCGTTACTGATGGACCATATACCCGAGCGCTGGTGGCGCGGCCTGACAAAGACAGTCCTGTTTCATGACCCCCGACAGGATTACGAGGTGCGCGGCAGCAGGACCATCCTCGCAGCCGTACCGGAACACAAGCGGCTCACCAATGCAGCAGATCACTGTGGATTACCCATCGGCAACCTATCCAGTCAATTCTTTGCCAACGTGTTACTGAACCAGCTGGACCAGCACATCAAGCACGGTATTCGTGCCCAGCACTACACCCGGTATGTCGATGACATGGTGCTGCTGCACGAGTCCGCAGACTGGTTGAACGGCGCGCTTGCCAGCATCAATGCATTCTTGCCTGATCTCGGCTTGGCACTCAATCCGCGCAAAACCGTGCGGCAGCCGATCCATAGAGGCATTGACTATGTGGGCCAGATCATCCTGCCCCACCGCCGCGTCACACGTCGGCGGACCTTGAAGAACGCATTGCGAAGACTTGAGGAAATTCCCGCCGACCAAGTATTTGAGACGGGAAACAGCTACCTGGGCCTGGTCCGGCAAGCAGGTGCCAGCCATAACGAACAGGCCCTGATCTGTCGCGCCCTGCTTAAGCGCGGGCATGCGGTTGATGGACTGTACCTTGAGAGAGCATTCCGAATGCACTCTACGGCAAGCAGCTAGACAGCAATCCTGCCCACCGCCCCCAGTGGGCCCCTATTCACAGCCCGCCCTGAGCAATCGAGGCGGGATTTTCTTTTTGGAGCTATGCAACATGAGCATGATTGCAGCCCTGTACGTAGAGACCGACGGCGCCTATTTCGGACTTGAGGGGGTAGATCCCTGGGATGAGGTCCGGGACGCCCGCAAGTACGCCGGTCCCTGGCCAGTCGTCGCGCACCCGCCGTGCCAACGCTGGGGGCGATTCTGGGGTGGCAATCCGAAGCAATGGCCAAGGCTCAAGCTTGGAGATGACAACGGTTGCTTTGCTGCAGCCCTTGCCTCTGTGCGGGAGTTTGGCGGGGTTTTGGAGCATCCCGAAGCCTCGCATGCCTGGGCCGCTCACGGGCTCAACAGGCCACCAAAGTCTGGAGGCTGGATTCAAGCCGACTTCACAGGTGGCTGGACATGTTGCGTTGAACAGGGTCACTACGGGCACCTATCACGCAAAGCTACTTGGCTCTATGCACACAGCGTGGATCTGCCAGACCTTCTGTGGGGGAAAGCCGATGGCTGCATACGGGTCGCCGGAGCAGGCTTTCACAGCAAAGCTGAACGAGACGCCGCGCGCGAATTAGGTTCACACAAGCATCAGCAGCTGCCATCCAAATTGCGCAATGCTACCCCCATCCCATTCCGCGACCTGCTCTTGAGCATCGCTCGCACTACAACCCTCGCCACTTCTTCTGGAGCCCAACATGGCTGAAAACAACTCTTCCGCTCCCCTCAAGACTGCCGAGGGGGCTGCAACGCTCTGGTGTGTGCACGTTACAGGCGCTGACGATGTGCACCCAATGCCATCCCGCGAGGTGGCGCTAGAAGAAGCAAACGCCCTGAATACCTCGATTTGCCGTATCAAGCGCCAGGACATTGACCCGGTGCTGATCGCAGTGGTTGCTGAGTGGCCGCACTCCGCTGACTCGCATGCGGCCGGCTTGATGATCCGCGAAGAATGCTTGCGGATGCGAGGCGAACAGGCAGTGGCAGCACAGGCAGCGCCCGCAGCAGTGGCTGTGCCTGAGAATATGCCGGCAGCCTATCTGCATTTCGCTCCGAAAAAGCCTGAATTACGTCGTGTCGACTTTCTAAGGAATGCTTCCAAATCTGAGCGGGGTTGTGGCTGGATAACCATCCCTCTTGCACCATTCCAGGCAGCACCCACCCCAGCCCTTCCAGCTACCGAGGATTCCTCGGCAGGTGACCTGGCAGAGGTGCAGGCCTCCACTTTGCAAGAGATTGCCATCGAGGAACTGTACCAGCTTGGATACACATTCAAGGACGGGCGATTGATCCCGCCTGACCATGTTGGCGAGCTCATGTCGGTGGTTCAGGGGTCGGCCTGCGGTTGCCAGTACGGCACCTGCGAAACCAAGGCTAACCGAGCATGTCGCATGACTGCTGAAGTACGGGAGCAGGCCCAGGAAGAGGTGCAGGCCGAGCCGGTGGCAATGTCCACACTGCAGTGTGAAACGGTAACGAAGCTCCTGGAGCTGGCCCGTATCGTTGATCGCGCAGTCGAGGATTGGGGCGAGTCTCTCGCAGATGGTTCAAGCAACGTCATCTTCCACAAGGAAGAAGCTGACGCACGCGATGCGATTCTCGACTTTCTGGACAGCCTGCCCGAGAACCCCGACCCAATGATTTTGGAAAGCGGCCCAGTGAAAGCTGCGCGGCTACTGTCAGCCCCCCAGGCCCAGCCCGCTGATGCGCTGGATGCACAGCATTGGCGCGATCACATCGGCAAGCTGGACGCGCTTGTGACTTACTGCCCGACCTGCTGCCAAGGCTTCACCGCGAAACCAGAAATGACCCGTGACGAAGTGATTTTCGAGTGCGGGAAGACCGCAGGCAGATCTGCAGCCATGACAAAGGAAGGGAAGTGATATGTCAGACGCAAATTCAGAAATGTCGAAAGTTCCCGGTGCCGAACTCATTCCACTGTCAGCCCTGCTGAGCCTGTCGAGCGGGTTCTATGACGGGCGATGGATCGACGGCGACAGCATGGCGGCACTTGTGGAAGAGTGTGTGCGAATGGCCGCACCCCAGGCCCAGCCCGCTGATGCGCTGGATGCGGCGCGATTGATGTTTGTCATGCAAGACGCGGACGGGTTTGTCAATGTCGAAAAAGACAAATACGACTTCGCAATCGAATGCGCTGGCGAGGCTGGACGTGAAGAGCCAACAGAGGCTGATGAACTCAATGGAGTACGCAGACTTCTTGACGCCGCCATGGCTGCAGCCCAGGAAGGCGGCAATGCCGCAGCCGGAAAGGATGGTGCAGCATGAGCGGCCAAGCCAAAGAACAAGCAATCCTTGACTTCAACCCTTTCGAGGGTGACTTCGGGGAGCCCGGCGATTCCATCCTATCCAACAAGATTGTGACCGCAAGGAAGCCTGGGCCGTGCTCTCACTGCGAGCAGGAAATTCAAAAAGGCGAGCGCGTGCGCAGCATGTCCGCCAAGTTCGGGGACTTCATGCGCTACCGGTGGTGCGCCGCCTGCTGTGAGGCCATGGTCGCTGCCGACGACGATTCTGACGATTCAGCTGATCCGTGGGAGGCATGGGAAGCGCGTGCCGCTCTCCGCAACGCCCAGCGCGCCCAGCAGAGGGAGGGCCAGTGATGCGAGCCCTAATCCTCATCGCTATCGCAGGCGCGGCATACAGCCAGCCAATCACCATGCAGCACTTTTACCACTTCACTGGCCGCGTCGTACCCGACGCAGTCGCTGCGAAGTGCGAACAGGCTGGGGGCTGCTATGTACTCACACACAAGGAACTGATGGACGGCCTTCAATCTGCGCATCGCGCGGGGCAAAGATCGGCCCAGGCCCAACCACAGAAGGACAGCAACCAATGAACGGATGGTTCGGATTCTGGATCTTCTGCGCAGTCTGGGTACTGGCAGAGGTCTACATCACCACCCTGGGCATCGACACGGTGCTCTGGCAATTCAAAACACCGGCTGAGCTTGAGCTACAGCAGCGGCTGATCGACAAGGCAGCCCAGGCCAAGAAGGAGGATTGAGATGGATAAGAAGCTACCCGCTGACATACGGCAAAAGCTGGTCGAAATTGCAAAAATCTGGATGCTCAACAACTACGTTGGAGGGCGCAAGCGTCTCGAAGCCTGGAGTGATCACTACGCACACCTAACAAGCATTCACTCTTATGACCTGCCAGGCGGCACAGGAAAGAACCTGCGCCGTCTCGCGAAGCTGGCAGCAGAAGGCGTGCTAGTTGAAGAGCAGCGCTACAGGCCCGGAATAGGCACACGCAGATTCAAACCCCAGCCAGACGAGCTCAATGAGATCGGCATGAAGGCGCAGCGCTACTGGGAGGCCGTAGGCTACCGCGTTGGCGAACTCGTTCCAAAGCTGGCCGAGCCCGCCCCCAAGGCAGCACCATGACCGACAAGATAAGGCGCCTGCGCGCTCCGAAGCTTAAAGACGGGGAACTGCGCGTGTACTGGGGCAAACCGGACAAGCACTGCGCGCCAGATGTGACATTTGCCTGGCAAGGAGATCCAGTTATGCGCGCTGACACGCGGCTGCTGCACTACCACTTTGGCGCACAGAGGCCAGACCCTCATGTGCAGCCACTATTCAGCAAGATGATCCCGAGCCTGATTGAGGAACTGCAGGCACGGGGCTACGACATAACCACGCTGAAGTTCAGCATTCAAAAGAAGGCACCTTCATGACCGACAAGACAGAAGCACAGCCCGAAGCGCTGCGGCTGGCCGCCGAGTTCGAGGATTGCATTCGAATAGACGCTATACCGTCAATCAACGACGTGAAGAAATCAGCCGCCGAACTGCTCCGCCAGCACGCCGAGATACAGCAGCTCAAGGCCCAGCTATCAGCGCGGCAGGCTGCGCCGGATGGGTGGCGCCTAGTGCCGGTGGCGAGCACAGCAGCAATGGAATGGGCGTTCCGAAGCGCCGAGGTGCGTTACAGCAATGGTGCAGGCCGCATGCTTCCAATGGATCCGCACAGCGCGTTCAAGGCCCAATACCGGGACATGCTCTCAGCCGCCCCTCCCCCACCTGAGCGGGAGCCGCTGACGGAACTGCAAAAGCAGGCGCTGGCCGTGTACCTGCCACCGTTCCAGTTTAGCCACGGCTACGTTTTTGACAGCGCTGGACGCATGGTTGCCGATGAGGGCCGCGAGCACGAGCTCGACCAGCTTGCATCCACAGTCGGCATGCGTATCCGTGGATGGGGGCACTTGGGGAAGTTGAAGAACGGCGCTGCGGTGCAAGACACCATTGGAGAGCTTGCAGCTGAGGCTTTGAACGCATTTTGGAAACAGCACGGAATAGGAGCCGCCAATGGCTAAAGCCACCACCAAGAGCGGTCAACGACAGCCAACCCACAGCCGCGCCATGAAAAACGGCATCTACCGCAAAGCTTCGCCCATCGAGGCCTTGATGGTGCGCCAGAGTATGCAGGCAGATGTAGTCAACCTCGGCCTGCACTGCATGATGACCGACCACGGTAGCGAGCAGCCCGAGATGCTGGCCAGCCTTGCCTATCTGATCGGGATCGGCGCGGAGATTGCGCGAGCCATACCTGTGGCCGGCAACAACCGACCCGGCCTGCACCAGGCGCTGGCCGCCGTGGTAGACATGGCAGTGGATGGCCACCGCTGGGACTCAAGCTGGGGAGCGCAGCTCTCGCATGCCGTTGAGATCAGCATCGACCTATTCTGCAGCTATCGAAACCTGGGCCGCCGCTTTGAGCCGGGCGCCCGCCTGCTCTCGCACGAGGTCAAGGCCGGCACCGTGGGCACAGATGCGATCAGGCCTGTGGAGCTTCCAAGCGAGGCCCTTCAATGAGCCGATCAATAGCAATGAGCAGACGGGCGCGCCAGCGCGGCGATAAACGCGACCGCTGGAAAGAGCCCACCGATCAACCCGAGCCCGCACACAGCGGGCTTTTTTAATGGAGAGTACGGCCATGTCTACCCTCTTTCTGAACGAAGCCGAGCTGGCTGTGTTGACCGGCCGGAAATACAAGACGCGCCAGATTGAATGGCTGCGCACCTCTGGGATTCCATTTCGCGTGAACGCGCGCGGCCATGCCATCGTCACCCGGGGCGCTGTTGAAGGCCGGAAGCCAGAACCCGAGCCGACCGCAATAGAACCATTGCGGTGGACGCCGCGCGTGGTGGGGGCTAGGTGAGATGGGACGCAAACCAAGCCGCTGGACAAATCTTCCGCCAGGCATGCGCGCCAGAGAGCGAGGCAAGAAAGTGCACTACTACCTGGACACCGGCCAAAAACCACGGCGGGAGATCCCCTTGGGATCCGACTACGTGTTGGCCGTCCAAAAATGGAGTGAGCTGACAGCCGCCAAAAAGCCGCGCGCTGCCCAGCGCACCTTCCTGGATATCGTGCCTGTATATCGAGCCAAAGCATTGCCACTTAAGGCTCCGCGCACAAGAGTGGATAACGAAAAGGAGCTTATTTGGCTTCTGAAATTTTTCGGAGATCCACCGGCCCCGCTGGACGACATCGAGCCCGTGCACATCCGCCAGTACATGGATTGGCGGATTCAAGAAGCGCGCAAGGTGGCTCAGGAAGAAAACAGGGAGCGCTCAGCAAAGGGGCTGAAGGCTTTGGCGATCCCGCCAAACTTCGGCCATGTGCGCGCAAACCGCGAGAAGTCGCTGTTCTCTCATATGTGGAATTTCGCCCGCAGAGAGGGCATCACCAAGCAGCCAAATCCATGCGCTGGCATCGAGAAGTTCAAGGAAAAGGGTCGAGATACTGTCATTGGCGACGCCCTGCTGGACAGAATCATGCCCTTCGCAGCTCCGCCATTGCGGTTCGCGATACGCCTGGCCAAGCTCACCGGTCAGCGGCCGGCCGATGTGCTACGCATGAGCGAAAACAATGTGGTCGGCAGCATTCTCCATGTCAAGCAAGGGAAGACATACACCAAGCTACGCATCGAGATTATCGAAGGACTGGCGGTGCTCATGGATGAGATCCGGGCTTACAAGCAGTCCGTTATGTCCCGATCCCATCATTTGCTCGTGAACGAAAAGGGGGAAACATTGACCACGTACATGCTGCGAGTCCGCTTCGATGATGCCCGTGAAGCCGCAAAGATTCCCAAAGCAGAATTTCAGTTCCGTGACCTGCGCGCTACGGCCGCCACGACTCTGGATGACAGCTCTGGCATCAGGGACGCGCAGGCATTGCTGGGCCACACGACCGAGTCCATGACTGCGAAATACATCCGCCACAAGGTCGGCAAGAAAGTGAAGCCCGCCGGATAATTGCGGAACTGCACCAGTAATTGCGGAACAACTGCAAAGAAAAAAGCCCTTGCACGATTTGCGCAAGGGCTTGATTCATATGAATAATGTTTGGTGGGTCCTGCGAGATTCGAACTCGCGACCAACGGATTAAAAGTCCGCTGCTCTACCGACTGAGCTAAAGACCCGCCGTGTTTGCTTGACAAATTACTAAGAACTGGTCTTGCTCACAACAGACTTAAATTATAGCGTAGGTTTTTTGTCATTTTGGGGAAAGTGCCAACTTTTCCAGAATCCAGCTGGCCGCGCACATTCCGAAGGTCGCGGTCACCGCCACCGATGAGCCATAACCGTGGCAGTTCAGCGAGCCATCACCATCCACGGCGCAGGAAGGGTCGGGGCCGGCCACGGCCTCCTGGCTATAGATGCAGGCCACATTCATTTTCTTGCCATCCTTGGGGGCGCCATATTCTTTGCGCAGGCGGTAGCGCACCTGGGCCAGCAAGGGGTCGTGCGTGGTCTGCGACAGGTCGGCCTGCTCCACCTTCCAGGCAAGACGTTTGCCGCCTGCCGCACCGATGCAGACAAAAGGCCGCTGGTGGCGTCGCCCCCAGTTGGCCATTGCCGCCTTGGCACGCACCTGGTCACAGGCGTCGACAAAGCCATCAACGCCATCGAGCAATGCGGCGCAGTTATCGGCAGTGAGGAAGTCCTCTACCACCTCAACTTCACAATGGGGGTTAATCTGGCGGATGCGCTCGCGCATCGCGTCAACCTTGGCCATGCCAATGGTGTCTCTCAGCGCGTGGATCTGGCGATTGATGTTGGACTCGGCCACATTGTCCAAGTCGATCAGGCGAAGCCGGGCAACGCCACTGCGGGCCAGGGCCTCCGCAGTCCAGGAGCCCACGCCCCCGATGCCGATAACGGCGATAGCGCTTGCGCGCATTTGCGCGGCAGGCGCTACGCCAAACAGGCGGTCCAGCCCGCCAAAGCGCCTTTGTGTGTCAACGTCCGCCTCGGCGTCCTGCCGATCGGGCGCCGATGGAGACGGTGCACTCATATCACTTCAGCTTGGAGAGGCGCTCTTTGGCAGCCGCTGCCGCATCGCTTTGCGGGTAGGCAGCAATCAGGTCTTCCAAGGTCTTGCGGGCGGCCTTGGTGTCCTTGAGCTCGATCTGGCAGTTGGCAATGGACAGTGCCGAATCAGGCGCACGCATATGCTCGGGCGCCTGGGCCAGGATCAGCTTGAAATTGTCGATGGCCGGCTTGTAGTCGCGGGTGGCATAGTACGCGTTGCCCAACCAAAAGCGTGCCGATGGCACATAGCCACTCTTGGGGTAGCGCTGGATGAAGCTGCTGAACACGCCAGCGGCATCGGCAAACTTGCCGGTGCGAAACACGCCCAGCGCGGCTTCGAAATCACGCTTTTCGGCAGGATCGGCCTTGAACTCCTGTCCATCTACGGTGACCGAAACGGGTTCAAACTGCTGGAGCCGGGCTTCGACACCCTTGGCCAAATCAGTCTGACCGCGCTTCAGATCGGCAACCTCACGTCGCAGCGTCTCGTTTTCACCGCGCAACTTGTTCATCTCGCCACGCATGGATTCAATCTGCGATTGAAAGTCCAGCAGGCTGCGACGCACTTGCGAGGTGTCCTCACCATTTTGGTTGTAGCCTTGCGTCAGCTGATCGACACGCTGGCGCAGTTCAATGATGGCGCGACGTGCGTCGCCATCTTCAAACAAAGCGGCTTGGGAGGTGCTTGCACAGGCCATCAACGCGGCCAGTGCAATCCAACGGGGAGTACTGCGAGTGAGGTTCATGGAGCCTTATTAACGGTAGTTCAGTTCAACGCGGCGGTTTTGTGCGTGCGCATCTTCCGAGCTACCTTCAGCAGCCAGCTTTTCCTTGCCGAAAGACACGGCTTCGAGTTGGCTGTCGCTCACGCCCAGCACGTTCAGCGAACGGCGAACGGCTTCAGCACGCTTTTGGCCCAGGGCCAGGTTGTACTCGCGGCCACCGCGGTTGTCGGTGTTGCCTTCGAGCATGACCTTGCGCGAAGGGTTGGCCTTCAGGAAACGTGCATGTGCGTCCAGCATCGATTGCGCATCGGGCTTGACCGAGTAGCTGTCGAAGTCAAAGTACACAATGCGTGCAACGCCGACAGGGCCTTGGCCGTTGGCTGCGCTGTTGTTCAGGTCCACACCACCAACGGTGCTTTGGCCAGCACCACCGGCGCCAGCGCCTTGACCGGCGGTAGCAGCACCCTTGTCTTCCACAGGTGCGTTATCCAGCGGAGGCGCAGAGCTGCAACCAGCCAACACGGCAGCGGCCACCAGGGCCAGCGAAGCTTTCTTCAATGACAACATGTAAAACTCTCCGAAACGAATTTCTCGTATAAAAATAATTGACTCGCCAAAAACCAATCTTAGGGCTGGTATGGGCCCCAATCGGGCTCCCGTATGTCTCCGCTCTGCCCTGCCAGTCGTGCTTTGATCTTGCCGTCCAGCGTCGTGGTCATGAGGGCTTCACGACCGCCTTCGCGGGTTGCATAGACGATGAGTCGGCTGTTCGGAGCAAAACTGGGGCTTTCATCGCTCGTGGTGTCGGTGACCGACGCCACAGTGCTGGAAGCCAGATCCATGACCTGCAATTTATATCCACCACCGGCGCGGGTGATGTAAGCAAGTGTCTTGCCATCAGGACTGATGGAAGGAGAAATGTTGTAGGACCCGCTGAACGTCACGCGCTCTGCACCGCCGCCTTGCGCGCCCACGCGGTAGATCTGCGGCGCACCGCCGCGATCGCTGACGAAGTAGATATAGCGGCCATCCTTGGAGTACGTTGGCTCGGTGTCGATGCCGCTGCTTTGCATCAGACGGCGAGGCTCACCCCCGCTCGAAGGGATGGTGTAGAGCTGCGAGCCGCCATCGCGGCTCAAGGTCACCGCCAAGGTGCTGCCATCGGGCGACCAGGCTGGCGCGCTGTTGGAGCCACGGAAATTGGCGATCAGGCGGCGGCGGCCGGACGAGACCTCGTGCACATAGACCACGGGCTTGCGCGACTCGAAAGACACATAGGCTAGTTGCGTGCCGGCAGGCGACCAGGTGGGCGAGATGATGGGCTCGGGGCTGGCCAGTGCCGACTGTGCATTCTCGCCATCCGAATCGGCTACCCAGAGGGTGTAGCGCGGACCGGCCTTGGTCACATAGGCAATGCGGGTCGAGAACACGCCCTTTTCGCCGGTGATTTTTTCGTAGATGTAGTCCGAGATCTTGTGCGCAACCAAGCGCAGATCCGCCTGCGGCACGCTGTAGCTCTGACCGCCCATGTCGGCGCCCTTGACGGCATCCCACAAGCGAAAGCGCACGTCAAAGCCATTGGCGCCACGGCTCACACTGCCGACCGACAGGTACTCGGCGCCGGCGGATGACCACCTGGCCACATCGGGGCGAGAGCTCTCGTCCAGCTGTTCGCCCGATGCGTCAACGGGCTTGAAGAGACCGCTGCGGATCAGATCGGCCTGCACGATCGCAGAGATCTTTTGCGGCGACGCATCTTCGTCCCGAAACTTGGGCAAGGCGATGGGGATTTGCTTGATGCCAACGCCACTGATCTCAACCCGGAACTGCGCCAGGGCGGGGACTGCAGGGGCTGCGAGCGCAGCACCCAGTACGTGACGACGATGGAAGAGCGGCTTGGCCGCCTCCGAGATGAGAGATGGGAAGCGTGTTTTAGTCATTACCGACCATCATAAATGCGCTATGCATGACAAGCCCTGAAGGCTGCAGGATGTTACACACCCCACAAATTCTTTATTATCGTCCAACGTCGACAGCCGTGCATTTTAGAATCACCTCTACATGTCCACAACCGAAAAACCATCTTCTGCACGTGCGTCTGAGGCATCTTCCAGCACCGAAGGCCACAAACCGGCTGGCAGCGTTGCGCAGATGCCACTGCGCGCACGCCTGTCGCGCCTGGCGCCCTACTTTGGCTACCAACGCTGGACCTGGGTGCTTGCCATTCTCGCGACCATCGTTGTAGCGGGCACCGAGCCGGCCATCCCGGCCCTGCTTAAGCCTTTGCTCGACCAGGGCTTTACCGGTGGCACCTTGCCGCTGTGGGCTGTGCCTGTGACCATCGTCGGCGTCTTTTTCATCCGAGGCCTGGCGCAGTTCATCAACCAATATGCGCTGGCGCGCATTGCCAATGACGGCATGATGCGCCTGCGCGAGAACCTCTTTGGCCGGGTGCTTGATGCGCACCTGGGGCTCTTTACCAAGCAGTCTGCCAGTGCGCTGTCCAACACCGTGGTGTATGAGGTGCAAAACGGCTCCACCCTGATCGTGCAGGCCTTGCTGATGCTCTCGCGCGATGGCTTCACCGTCATTGCGCTGTTGATGTACCTGCTCTACCTCAACTGGCAGCTGACCCTGATCGTGGCTGTACTGCTACCCAGCGTGTCGTGGATCATGAAAAAGCTCTCCAAGCGCCTCTACCACATCACCAAGGCCAGCCAGCAAGCCACCGATGAGCTGGCCTATGTGGTCGAGGAGAACGTGCTCGCGCACCGCATGGTGCGCATCCACGCCGCCCAGTCCAGCCAGTCCGGTCGCTTCCAGATTCTGAGCCGCAAGCTGCGCCAGCTCGCCATCAAGGCCACCATCGCCTCGGCGGCGATGACGCCGCTCACCCAGCTGCTGGCCGCTGTTGCGCTGTCTGCGGTGATCTGCATTGCGCTGTGGCAAAGCCGCACCACCGGCATCAATGCCAAGGATGTGACCGTTGGCGGCTTTGTGGCCTTTATCTCGGCCATGCTGATGCTGATTGCGCCTATCCGTCGCCTGGCCGATGTGGCCAATCCGCTCACGCGAGGCGTTGCCGCCTTGGAGCGCGGCCTCGGTCTGCTCGAGGAAATCCCGCCAGAGCAAGGCGGTGGCTACAAGACCGAACAAGCGCGTGGCGCCATCGCGCTGCAGGATGTCAGCGTGGCCTTTGGCGAAGACAAAGCCCCGGCGCTGCGCCACCTGAGCCTGACCATCCACCCCGGTGAAGTCGTGGCGCTGGTGGGCCCCTCGGGCGCTGGCAAGACCACGCTCGTCAACCTGCTGCCGCGTTTTGTGGAGCCCAGCGACGGCCAGATCAGCATTGATGGCGTGGCCCTGGCCGAGTGGGACCTGCCCAACCTGCGCAACCAGTTTGCGATGGTCAGCCAGGATGTGGTGATGTTCAATGACACCATCGCTGCCAACGTGGCGCTGGGCCAGGACATCGATGAAAAACGCCTGCTCGAATGTCTGGCTGCCGCCAACCTGCAGGACTTTGTCGAGCGTCAGCCCCAGGGCATCCACAGCATCGTTGGGCACAATGCCAACCAGCTGTCTGGCGGCCAGCGCCAGCGCCTGGCCATTGCCCGGGCGCTGTACAAAAATGCGCCGATCCTGATCCTCGATGAAGCGACCTCGGCGCTGGACACCGAATCCGAGCGCCTGGTGCAAGAAGCCCTCTCACGCCTGATGCAGGGCCGCACCACCTTGGTTATCGCCCACCGCCTGTCCACCATCGAACACGCAGACCGCGTGGTGGTGATGGAGCGCGGCCAGGTGGTCGAGCAAGGCACGCACCAGCAACTGCTTGACCTGGGCGGCCTGTACGCGCGGCTGCAGTCTCGTCCGCACTGAACCACCTAGGCATCCCCGCGCAACCCAACATCTGCTTACCGCGCCAAACCACAGCGGCGGTTGGCAGGTGTTGGCTATCGCCGCTAGCATGCGGATAGGCGGCCACCCCGGCCGCTGCCCGAGGAGGCTGCATGCGTGTCCCTGTCCATCCCTGGTGGCGCCAGCTGTGGCTGGCCACCCTGCTGTGCTGCTGGTCTGTGCTGGCACAGGCCAACAGCCCACCCGCGCTGTGGCTTGCGCAAAAGTACCCCGGCGGACTGGACCTGCAGCAGTACTGGGTGAGCGAGAAATACGACGGCGTGCGCGGTTACTGGGATGGCCAAGCGCTGTGGACGCGCCAGGGCACTGCCATCCACGCGCCCACTTGGTACACCGCCGGCTGGCCTGCCACGCCGATGGAAGGTGAGCTATGGGCCGGGCGCGGCCAGTTTGCCCGTGCCCAATCCATCACCAGCAAAGCCAAGCCTGAGGATGCCGACTGGCAGGACCTGCACTTTATGGTGTTTGACGCACCCGCCGCGCCAGGCAGTTTCAGCGATCGCCTGCCAGCCATTGCGCAGTTCGTCGCTGCCGTGCAGCAGCCCTGGGTTCAGGCGGCACCGCAATGGCAGGAGACCGACGAAGCCCGCCTAATGACACAGATGCGGCGCATCGTGCGCGACGGGGGTGAAGGGCTGATGCTGCACAAGGCCAGCGCCGTCTACCGCAGCGGCCGCAGTGGCGATGTGCTCAAACTCAAGCCGCATGAGGATGCCGAGGCCCAGGTGATGGGCTATGCACCCGGGCGCGGCAAATACGAAGGCATGACGGGCGCCTTGCTGGTACGCACCATTGATGGCATCGACTTCAAGCTGGGCAGTGGCTTGAGCGATGCCCAGCGTCTCGATCCACCCGCCATCGGCAGCTGGGTGACCTACCGCTACCGTGGCCTGCACGACAGCGGCAAGCCGCGCTTTGCCACCTTCTGGCGCGTGAGGGAAGAAGGCATGCCACCCTCCCCTGCGGGCGAAGTGGCAAGCACACCATGAGCCATGAGTCATGTGCGGGCATAAAAAAAGCAGCGCCTCTGCGCTGCTTTTGAGCTGAGGAAAGCGTGACGCAGGGGACTCAACATCCCCCGCCACTACTCACCTGCCCGGTCAGACCTTGGGCGAGCGCGGCTTGGCCACGCGGCGTGGCTTGGGCGCTGCCTGCGGGGTCTTGGCCACCGGCGAGACAACACCTTCGCTGGCATCACCCATCGGCTTTTCCGCCTTGAGCGATTTCTTCATCGCAGCGGTGGTGCGCTTCTTGGCCGACGACGCGGGCGCCTTGCCTTCCAGCATGGGGCTGCGCTTCTTGGACGAAGCCACCGGTGCAGAAACCACCTGGGTTTGCACGGCCTGGTCACTGGCGTCCAGCGCCACGCAATCGGCGTAGTAACGCACCTCACCACTCTCTTCGTCCACCAGCTCCACCAGGCCGTGGATATCGGTCTCAAAACCTGGGCAGAGCTTGGAGAACTCACGCGCGAACATGAGGTAGTCCACGATCTTCTTGTTGAAGACTTCGCCAGGAATCAGCAACGGAATACCGGGTGGGTATGGCGTGACCAAACCCACGGTGACGCGGCCTTCCAGATGGTCGATCTCGACACGCTCGGTCTTGCGGCGGGCGATGTGGGCAAAGGCGTCCGAAGGCTTCATCGCCGGCGTCAGGTCCGACAGGTACATCTCCGTGGTCAGGCGGGCGATGTCGTACTTGGCGTAGAGCTGGTGCACGTGCTGGCACAGGTCCTTGAGGCCCATGCGCTCATAGCGCTTATGCTGCTGGCAGAACTCGGGAAGGATGCGCCACATCGGCTGGTTCTTCTCGTAGTCGTCCTTGAACTGCTGCAGCGCGGTCAACATGGTGTTCCAGCGGCCCTTGGTGATGCCGATGGTGAACATGATGAAGAACGAGTACAGGCCCGTCTTCTCCACCACCACGCCGTGCTCGGCCAGGTACTTGGTGACGATGGATGCGGGGATACCGGTCTCGTCAAAGTCACCGTCCAGGTCCAGACCCGGCGTCACGATGGTGGACTTGATCGGGTCCAGCATGTTGAAGCCATCGGCCAGATCGCCAAAGCCGTGCCAGTTGTCGAACTCCTTGCCGTTCTTGCCCTTGGTCTTGCGCGATGCGTCCGGGCCACGAATGATCCAGTCCTGGGCCGAGCCCACGCCTTCGTCAGCCAGGGCTTCTGGGCCCCAGACCTGGAACCACCAGTCGTCCTCACCAAACTCATCGTCGACCTTGCGCATGGCGCGGCGGAAGTCGAGCGCCTCGAGGATCGACTCCTCCACCAGCGCGGTGCCACCGGGCGGCTCCATCATCGCAGCGGCCACGTCGCAGCTGGCGATGATGCTGTACTGCGGGCTGGTCGAGGTGTGCATCAGGTACGCCTCGTTGAACAGGTTGAAGTCCAGCTTTTGCGTCTGGCTGTCCTGCACCAGCACGTGCGATGCCTGGCTGATACCGGCCAGCAGCTTGTGGATGGACTGGGTGGCATAGACCACCGAGTGCTTCGGGCGCGCGCGCTTCTTGCCCATGGCGTGGTAGCTGCCATAGAAGGGGTGGAATGCGGCATGCGGCAGCCAGGCCTCGTCAAAGTGCAGGTTGTCGACATAGCCATCGAGCTTTTGCTTGATGGTCTCGGTGTTGTAGAGCACGCCGTCGTAGGTCGATTGCGTCAGCGTCAGCACACGCGGCTTGACGGCCTTTGGATCGACACCCTTGAGCAGCGGGTTGGCAGCGATCTTGGCCTCGATGGTCTTGGGCGAGAACTCGCTCTCATGGATCGGGCCGATGATGCCGAAGTGGTTGCGCGTGGGCTTCAAGAACACCGGAATCGCACCCGTCATGATGATGGAGTGCAGGATGGACTTGTGGCAGTTGCGGTCAACCACCACCACATCGCCCGGTGCCACCGTGTGGTGCCAAACCATCTTGTTGGAGGTCGAGGTACCGTTGGTCACAAAAAAGCAGTGGTCGGCATTGAAGATGCGCGCCGCATTGCGCTCGCTCTCGCCAATCGCGCCGTTGTGGTCCAGCAGCTGGCCCAGCTCTTCGACGGCGTTGCAGACGTCCGAGCGCAGCATATTCTCACCATAGAACTGGTGGTACATCTGGCCAATCGGGCTCTTCAAAAACGCCACACCGCCACCGTGACCGGGGCAGTGCCAGCTGTAGGAGCCGTCTTCGGCGTAGTCCAGCAGCGCCTTGAAAAACGGCGGCTGGATGCCTTCGAGATAGTTCTTCGCTTCGCGCAGGATATGCTTGGCCACGAACTCGGGCGTGTCCTCGAACATGTGGATGAAGCCGTGCAGCTCGCGCAGGATGTCGTTGGGCAGGTGGCGGCTGGTCTTGGTCTCGCCATAGATGTAGATCGGCACATCCGGGTTCTTGCGGCGCACTTCGGTGATGAAGTCACGCAGGTTGTGCACGATCAGGTCATCACCGCCGCCGAGCTGGAACTCCTCGTCGTCGATCGACAGGATGAAGGCACTGGCGCGGCTTTGCTGCTGCGCAAACTGGCTCAAGTCACCATAGCTGGTCACGCCCAGCACCTCAAAGCCCTCCTCCTCGATGGCATGCGCCAGATCGCGGATGCTCAGGCCGGAAGTGTTTTCCGAGCGAAAGTCCTCGTCAATGATGACGATGGGAAAGCGAAACTTCATGGGCGTTCCCGCAGGGGCGGGCCTCACTAAAACAATCGAAACAGGCGCGAAGTGTACGGAATTTGCACGACCTTTTTATGTATCCTGCATCAATTGCCGCAAAATTGGTCGGCATATCGCACAATCGGACAACAAACCTAATCGAACAAGGAGGGAGCTATGGAGATGTCAACCGTGTGGTGGCTGCTGACCGGCCTGGCCGTCGTCGCCGAGCTGCTCACCGGCACGCTGTATTTGCTGATGGTCGCCATTGGCATGGCTGCCGCTGCCATCGCTGCGCACCTGGGTGCCAATGAAGTCACGCAGATCCTGGTCGCCGCCATCGTGGGCGCAGCCACCGTGCTGGCCTGCTACCTGCGGCAAAAACGCCGCGGCTCGCTGCTCTCGGGTGAGCGCGATCAGGACATGCACCTGGACATTGGCGAGCTGGTCCACATCGAACACTGGGATGCCGACCGCTGCGCCCAGGTGCGCTACCGCGGCGCGCCCTGGACGGCTGCACTGCTGGGCCAACACCCTGCGCTGCCCGGCGCCTACCGCGTGGTGCGGCTCGACGGTAACCGCCTGCTGGTGGAACCTGCCGAGCCCGCCGCGCACTAAGCGCGTATTCCCATCACCGGGGCAACAAAACATAACAGGCGCAGCCCAACCCATGCCCCACCACCGCCACTTGGCCCGTCACACCCGCGTGGTGTAATGGCCAAGACCGTTGAGCCAGGGAGCCATCCCCAGCCAATCACCGAAAAAACGGGCGCGTTGCACTTAGCAGTGCGTCCATGAGGAGAGTCCATGGAAGTCGCCATCATCATATTTGTCATCGCCATCATCTTCATTGCGATGTCCGTCAAGATCGTGCCCCAGCAGCACGCCTGGGTCAAAGAGCGCCTGGGCCGTTACGCCGGCACCCTGGCCCCCGGCCCGCGCTTCATCATTCCCTTTGTCGACAAAGTCGCCTATAAGCACAGCTTGAAGGAAATTCCGCTGGATGTCCCCAGCCAGGTCTGCATTACGCGCGACAACACCCAGCTGCAGGTGGACGGCATCCTGTACTTCCAGGTGACCGACCCGATGCGCGCCAGCTACGGCTCGTCCAACTACATCATGGCCGTCACCCAGCTGGCCCAGACATCGCTGCGTAGCGTGATCGGCAAGCTGGAACTGGACAAGACCTTTGAAGAGCGCGACATGATCAATGCCCAGATCGTCTCGGCGATCGACGAGGCCGCGCTCAACTGGGGCGTGAAGGTGCTGCGCTACGAAATCAAGGATTTGACGCCACCGGCAGAAATCCTGCGCTCCATGCAAGCCCAGATCACTGCCGAGCGTGAAAAGCGCGCGCTGATTGCCGCCTCCGAAGGCCGCCGCCAGGAACAGATCAATATCGCCACCGGTGAGCGCGAAGCCTTCATCGCCCGCTCCGAAGGTGAGAAGCAAGCCGCCATCAACAAGGCGCAAGGCGAGGCCGCATCGATCACTGCGGTGGCCGATGCGACCGCCCAGGCGCTCGAGCGCATTGCGACCGCCATCCGCCAGCCCGGCGGCGAGCAAGCCGTGCAGCTGAAGGTGGCCGAGCAGGCCGTGCACGCCTACGGCAAGCTGGCGAGCGACGCGACCACCACCTTGGTCGTCCCGAGCAACATGACCGAGGTCTCCAGCCTGATCACCTCGGCCATGCGCATGATCCAGACCGGCAAGGGCCAGTAACCGCTTGGCCAACGCAAATGCAGCACTTGCCCGCTGGGGCCGCGCTGCATTTTTGCCAAACAAGCCCCCGCTTTGCTGGAAGGCGCCAAATTTCAGGCTAGAATACACGCTTCACCGACTGGAGAGGTGGATGAGTGGTTTAAGTCGCACGCCTGGAAAGCGTGTGTGGGTTAATAGCCCACCGCGGGTTCGAATCCCGCCCTCTCCGCCAGTCAACAGGTGAAATTGTCAGCCAAGCTGTCCACGCTTGGCTTTTTATTTCCTGGCCACCACAGGATGTAAAACGTACAAAACATGCGGAGAGGTGGATGAGTGGTTTAAGTCGCACGCCTGGAAAGCGTGTGTGGGTTAATAGCCCACCGCGGGTTCGAATCCCGCCTTCTCCGCCACAGATAATGGATTCAGCAGCTTGCAAAGGCTTTTGAATCTGGCGCTGCCAGAGGCGCACAAAACAGAGGCTGCAAATTTCGGTTTGCAGCCTTTTGTTTTCAACGTGATGCGCTCAGGTAGCCCTAGCGCAAATAAAACCGAAACCGCGCCCCCGCCTCCCCTGCCTCACTGAGCAGCTCAATCGAGCTGTCGTGCAGCTGCAATATGCGGTGCACGATCATGAGCCCCAGCCCTCCAGACCGCCCATCGCTGCGGCTGTGCATGCGGCTCAAGGTGGGGCGCTCGAACAGGCTGTCGCGCAGCACGGGCGGTATGCCTGGCCCGGTGTCCTGCACCGTCACGCTGATGCGGCCCTGCTCTGCGGCACGCAGCTCCACATGGATATCGCCGCCTGGCGGCGTGGCGCGGATGGCGTTGTCGATCAGGTTGACCAGCACGCGCTCAAGCATGCCCAGATCAGCAGTGACGGGGGGCAGATCCGGGTCAATCACGGCGTGCAGGCGCTGCGCCTTGGCTTCGGCGGCCAGCTCGAACTTCTGGAACACGTCCTGCAGCAGATCGGGCAGAAAGAAGCGCTCGGGCTCGGGCTTGACCACGCCGTATTCCAGCCGCGCCAGCTCAAACAGTTTTTGCGCCAGGTCACCGACCTTGCGGCTTTGGTCCAGCGCGATGCCCAGGTAGCGGCGGCGCTCGTCTGCCGATAGCACATCGGCCTTGATCTGCAGGGTCTCCAGATAGCCATGCAATGACGTTAAAGGCGTGCGCAGGTCGTGGGAGATATTGGCGAAGAGCTCGCGGCGCTGCTGGTCTTGGGTGCGCAGCTTTTGCCACTGCTCCCAGGTGCGTTGCGCCAGCTGCGCAAAGGCCTGGCTAAGCACAGCGATATCGGCTCCGCCATGCGCGGCTTTTTGCAGCTTGGCCTGGGCCTGGGGCAGATCGGCCAGGCCATCGGTTTGCAGCTCTTGTACGGCCGCCGTCAGGCGCCGCAGCGGCCGGGTAATCATGCCAAAGGCTACGGCTGCAGCGACGGCGCCCAGCACCACCACGACCAGCAGCGACCAGAGCAGTGTGCGCAGCGCGCCATCGCTGCTCACGCGGGCTGCCAGGTTGTCACGCCCCTGGCCTTGCAGGATCACATAGACATAGCCAGAACGCTGGCCGCCCTGCATCAATGGCGCTGCGCTGAACACCTTGCGCTCGGTCATGCTGCGGGGATCATCCCCCAACACCGGCAGGGCCGCGCCACTGAACAGGCGCTGCAAGGGCTCCAGATCCACCTTTTGGCGCAAAATCCGTTCTTGCGGCGCATCGTAAGCCTGGATGGCACCTGTGTCATCGAGCAGGTAGACCTCGACGCTCGGGTTGACCTGCATCAGCTTGCCAAACAGCTCGCGGCTGGCCCCGGCGTTGAGGCCATCGGCACGCATCAGCTCCGGATAGCGGGCAATGCGCGCGGCCAGATCCTGCGACAGGCGCTGCACCACCTCTTGCTCACGCTGGTCGGACACCCGCATCTGCAGCCAGACCGTGGCCGCGCTGCAAGCCAACAGCAGCAGCACAAAGACCAGGGTCAGGCGCTGCGCCAAGGTGGTGGATGCGAGCTTCATGGCACTTCCTCCGCCCATTTGTAGCCATGGCCCCATACGGTCAGAATGCGCTTGGGGCTGCCAGGATCGGCTTCGATCTTGGCTCTCAAGCGGTTGATATGGGTGTTGACTGTGTGCTCGTAGCCATCATGGCGGTAGCCCCAGACTTGGTTGAGCAGGTCAAACCGGGAGAACACCTTGCCCGGATGGCGCACAAAAAAATGCAGCAGGTCAAATTCTCGCGGTGTCAGCTCCACCTGGGATCCACCCACCTTCACCTCGCGCGATAGCGGGTCGATCTCTAGATTGCCGAGCACCAGCACACCGGCATCCAACCGGGCGTTTTGGGCCAAGGCCTGGCTGCGGCGCAACAGCGCGCGCACCCTGGCCACCAGCTCCAGCACCGAGAATGGCTTGGCCAGGTAGTCGTCCGCTCCCAGCTCCAGCCCCAGGATGCGGTGCATCTCGCTGGAGCGGGCACTGGTGATGATGATGGGCACGTAATAGGCCATCGCGCGGGCGCGGCGGCATATCTCCAGGCCATCCACGCCCGGCAGCATCAAATCCAGCACCAATGCATCCCAACCGCCCCGCTCCAAGGCCTGCATGCCCGCGTCGCCATCGGCCATGTGCACCACCTCATAGCCCTCGTCGCGCAGGTGCAATTGCAGCAGCTCCGCAATGGGAGCATCGTCTTCCACGATCAAGATACGTTTGCTGGGGTTCATGCTGTCATTGTGCGGTACATCGTGCGGTCTGCTGGCATCGGCACTTGGCTGCAAACCCAGGCGCCGCGCCCGCAAACGCCGGAGGCAGGCGCGCTTGAAATGGCCAATCCAGTCAGACCCCGGCAGCCTTGGCCGCCACTTGCATCTGCTTGCGCTTTTGAAAAACCCAGCGCGCCGCCAGCAGCCCGGCAAGGATCAGCCCGTAGAGCCACACCTCGGCAAAGTTGTTCTTGCCCGAGCGCATCCACCAAAAGTGCAGCACGGCCAGCGCAGCCGCCCCATACACCGCGCGGTGCAGCATCTGCCAGCGTTTGCCGCCCATGCGCCGGATGATCCTGGGCACCGAGGTAATGGCCAGCGCCAGCAGGATCAGCCAGGCCAAGGTGCCCACGAGGATAAAGGGGCGCTTGATCAGGTCGTCGACGATGGCGGGCCAATCCACCCCCATGTCAAACACCACATAGGCCAGCCAGTGCAAGCTGGCGTAGAAGAAGGCATAAAGGCCCAGCATGCGGCGGTAGGCTGCCAACCCGTTCCAGCGCAGCCACTGGCGCAATGGCGTGACTGCCAGCGCAAAGCAGATAAAGCGGATGGCCCAGTCACCCAGCGAACGCAGCAGCGCTTCAGCCGGATTGGCCCCCAGGCCATCGGTGGCGGCCAGATAAAACAGCCAGGCCGCTGGCACCAGGCACAATACATGCAGCAGCAGCCGCTGCACAGCTTTGGCAGAAAAGCGCGAAGGTTTTGCCATGGGCAGGGACACCGATCAGTAGTCTTTGCGCAGATCCATGCCAGCGTACAGCTGGCCCACCTGGGCTTCGTAGCCGTTGAACAGCAAGGTCTTGTGGCGCTTGGCAAACAGGCCGCCTTCACCAATGCGGCGCTCGGTCGCCTGGCTCCAGCGCGGGTGCGGCACATCCGGGTTCACATTCGAGTAAAAGCCGTACTCATTGCGCGCCGCCTTGTTCCAGGCGGTGCCCGGCTGCTTCTCGACCACGCGGATGGTCACGATGCTCTTGGCGCTTTTGAAGCCATATTTCCAGGGCAGCACCAGGCGCACCGGTGCGCCGTTTTGCGGGGTCAAGGTTTTGCCGTACATGCCAAAGGCCAGCAGGCTGAGCGGGTGCATGGCTTCGTCCATGCGCAGGCCCTCGGTGTAGGGCCAGTCGAGCACACTGCTGTTCAGGCCAGGCATCATCTTGCGATCGGCCAAGGTCACGAACTCTATATACTTCGCGCTGCCCTGGGGCTCCACCTGCGCCAGCAATTTGGACAGCGAGTAGCCCACCCAGGGGATCACCATCGACCAGCCCTCGACACAGCGCAGCCGGTAAATGCGCTCTTCCTGGGCGCTGAGCTTGAGCAGCT
This sequence comes from Comamonas sp. 23, assembly GCF_049601575.1. NCBI lineage: Bacteria > Pseudomonadati > Pseudomonadota > Betaproteobacteria > Burkholderiales > Comamonadaceae > Comamonas > Comamonas sp. 23. Next base: position 3,087,246 of record NZ_CP187127.1, read on the forward strand.
CTTCGATGTCAAAGGTTTTGGGTTTGTTGACCAGGCCTTCGACCCGCACGGTCCAGGGCCGTGTCTGCAAGGTGTGGGCGTAGCGCGCCGGGTCGCTTTTGTCCAGGCCGAACTCGTAGTAGTTGTTGTAGCTGCTGGCATCCTGAAAGGACGTCGGTGTCTCCATCGACATGGCGCCGGGCACCGTCGAGCGCACGGTGCTGATCGGCTGCGTGCCGTCGGACCTGGCCGCTTGTGCCCAAGCCCCGCCTGCGGCCAGCGCCGAGCCGCCAGCGGCCCCCAGTTTGAGCAAGTCGCGCCGGCTCAAATACAGGTGCTGCGGGGTGATGTCGCTGCTGCTGCCGTGGTCAAAACCCGCGTTGTTGGTACGTATCAGCATGGGTATCGCTCCTGAAGTCGGTAGATGCGGATGAGGCAGGCCAGTGGGCCTGCCTCGGTTACCTCTAATAGACACCATCTGCAGCGCAAAAATTTCAAGCGCTGCTCAGTATTTGTTAAACAAAAAGTTATAAATAACCTGTTTGGAATGCCTGCCAGCGTCCGCTTTGGTGCCGGATCTCTAGCGCACAGAAAACAAGACCACCCTCGAAAGCGTGGCACCGACCATTCAGATCCGCCTATCGCCGCCCAGCGCAGATGAGCTTGCACACAAATCCCGTCCCATTCTGAGATGGCCCTTACATACAGTGCTATCAGACAAACACTGAAAGATGCCATGCAGATCTATGTCCGTGTAAATCCTGGCCAAACAAGACCGGTTACATGCTGAGTGGACAAAGCATACCGCTGATGGCTATGCATAACTAGGCATGATTATTCCCCTGAAACGGAATGCCGTAGACGCTGCCGCTGATGGCTTTATACCTTGCCAGCATGGCCTGCAGCGGAATTGCACCATGGAGCAGAAAGCCCGCCAGGCCGCGATGGCTGTATGGCCTTGCTTCCTTAGAGTGGACTCCCGGGGACATTGTGCGACGAAGCATCCGATGGTTCGTTGTAATAAGCCCCCAGCCAGAAATCCCTGCCATGTGGCTCTCCTACCGTGACGTCATCGATATCTGCGGAGCTACCTTAGGTCGCGTTGATTATCACGAGAGGAGCCTCCAAAATGCTTGAAGCAATGAACCTGCCAGTACGGTGCATGAATGGGCCCCCAGCGTCGAATTCAAGGCTGCCAACTAGTAGGATCAGCTTGGATGAAAGGGGCCGCTGCTGCAGCAAGTCAGATGCAGTAAAGTGAGCGCCGCCGCCGCTGCTGAAGATCAAAGCATGCTCAGATTGCATGACTTGACTCACTGGCTCCGTTCGTGCCGGTAACGGCGCTTGCGCATACCGGTGGCCCAGCGGTAGAGGGGTGCACTACTGGGCCCAGGGCCCTCACAACCCCAGGCTTGCGGCAAAGGAATGATGATCCTCAGGCTAGGCGCACACCACTACGTGTGCAGTGTTTTGCCACTCGTCATCAAGCGCCATTAAGTGTGACCCTCAGAACTTATAGCGCGCCGACAGGTAATAGCTGCGCGGATCCCCATATACGCCCGTGCCATACGAGCCCATGCCTGGCATATAGGTCTTGTTCAGCACATTGCTCAGGTTCAGCGCTACCGACAGGTGCGAGTCCACCTCCCAGCGCGCCATCAGGCCCAGCAAGGTGTAGGCCGGCTGGGTGGCGCGCCACTGGGTGTCGCCCGCTTGCTGGTAGTAGGTCTCGCTCTGCCAGCTGAGCGACCCGCCCACCGTCACGGGGTTCCACTGGCCGGGCAGGCGGTAGCTGGTGCTGAGCTTGACCAGGTGCTTGGGCTGGTTGGTGTTGACAGCGCTCAGGATCACATCGGGCTGGTAGCCCAGGGTGGACTCGCGGTAGGTATAGCCCGCGTACACATTCCAGGCCGGGGTGACCTGGCCGGAGACCTCCATCTCCACGCCCCGGCTCTTGACGCCCTTGGCCGCGATGTAGATTTCTTCGCCAGTGGCGGGGTTGGAATCCACATACTGCGCGGCATTGTTTTGCTGGGTGTGGAACAGCGCGACCGAGGTGTTGAGCTTGCCATCCAGCAGCGCACCCTTGATGCCGATCTCCTGGCTCTTGCCGGTGAGCGGCGGCAGCGCCGCACCGCCCGCATCCTTGTAGTAGGTCTGCGGGTTGAAGATATCGGTGTAGCTCGCATAGGCCGACCACTGCTTGCTGAAGTCATAGACCACGCCGGCATAAGGAATGACTTTGTGGCTCACCTTCAGCCGGTCGTTGAGCGTGTAGACGCTGCTGGCCAGATCGGTCTCGCCATCGACCAGGCGGTACCAGCTCAGCCGTGCACCCAGGATGACGGACAGCGCATCGGTGGGGCGCAGACGCACGGCGCCAAACGCGCCTTTTTCGGTGACGCGCGTGTCGCGGTCGCTGACCAGGTCCAGTTGAGGCTCGGGCGCATTGCCATGCCAGTCAAAATAATTGCCCACCGCGTCATAGCTGGTGGTGTAGCCGGGGGCGCCACGGCGCTCGCGCGACCACCCCGCGCCCAAGGTCAGCTCATGGCTGCGGCCCAGCAGCTCGAACGGGCCCGACAGCACGGCATTGAGCGAATCGGTGGTCGAGGTCGTGGGAATCTTGGCCGACAGCATATTGAGGCCCAGCCCTGTCTCTTTGTCCAGCGAACCATAGGCGGCCACTCCCACCTTCACATCGCGGCTTTGGCGCAGGTGGCTGCCTGCCAGCTCCAGCTTCCAGCGGTTGTCAAACACATGCTTCAGATCGGCAAACAGGTTGGTGCTGTCGTTGTTCCAGTACGACCAGCGCGCAGCAGGGTTGAGCGAGGTCGGAAAATGCGTCTGCGTGCCATCCGAGAAAAACAGCGGCAGATGGCCATAGCTTGCGCCGTCAGCGCGGGTCTGCATGTAGTCAATGCCCAGCGCTGCCGTGGTGCGGGGCGCCAGATCGGCCTCGACGATGCCATAGAAGTTGCGCGTATCGCGGCTGTAGTAGTCGACATGTGAATCGGCATTTTGCGCGGCGGCCACCACGCGGGCACGCAGGCTGCCATCGGCATTCAAGGGGCCCGATACATCGGCCACACCGCGCTGCTTGCTCCAGGATCCCACACCGCCTTCCAGCGATGCCTGGAACTCCTTGGTCGGCCGCTTGCGCACCAGGTTGACAACCGCGCCCGGGTTGCCCGCGCCAGTCAGCAAGCCGGTGGCGCCCTTGACCACTTCCACCCGGTCGTAGATGGCGCTGTCCGCCAACGAGGTGGTGTATTGGTTGGCCGAGTTCATCGTATTGGGCATGCCGTCGAACTGGAAGTTCTCGACCGCAAAGCCGCGCGAGTAGAAGGTCGCGCGCTCGCTGTCATTGCGGCCTACCGTGATGCCGGTCACCTTGTCCAGAATCTCGGGCAGGTTGCTCAGGCCCTGGTCGTCCATCTGCTGGCGGGTGATCACCGTCACCGACTGCGGCGTCTCGCGCAAGGACAAGCCCATGCGCGTTGCCGTGCTGGATTCCGCTGCCGTGTAAGAGCCCGTATGCTCCGAGGCGGCCACCCGGTCGGCCTGGGCCTGCACCACCACCGGCGCCAGCACCATCTCGCCCGCCGCCGGGCCCTGGCTGGCCGCTGCGCGCTTGCGCAGCACATAGGAGCGGTCGCCCGCAGGCACGGCCTCCAGCCCGGTTCCCGCCAGTAGCAGCTGCAGCGCCTGGGCCACGGGCAGCTGCCCGCGCACGCCGGGCGATTGCGCGGCGCTCACCAGCTCGGGCGGGCCGCTGACGCTGACACCGGTTTGCGATGCAAAGGCCACCAGCGCCGCTGGCAGTGGCCCGGCCGGCACCTGCAGCGGTTGCGCCGCGCCCGCCGCTGCAGGGGCCTGCTCGGCGGCGGTTTGGGCTTGGGCCGGCACGGCCAGCCCCATCATGGCGCTGACACCCATGGTGATGACGGCGGCTTGCACCGCGCGGGCCACCGTAGATGGCATGGGCAGCGCTCCCGCGGGGGTGGTTTGGGGACGATGAAAAACGGTTGGCATAAGGCTTCCTGCTTGGGGTCGGTACAGATCAATTCGCTATCTCTATGCAGGACAGCCGACCGCGCCCAAAGGGGCCAACTTGGCAGAAAATTCTTTAAAAGCTCAGTGCCGCAAGGGCAGCACCGTGACCCAGTAAGGGGTTCGGGCGCTGATCTGCACCGGCAGCAGATGGGCCAGGTTGGCCAGCACCGCGTCGGTATCGGCTAGCTGGAACGCGCCCGAGATGCGCAGCGCCGCCACCTGCGGGTCGCAACGCAGCCAACCTTTGCGGTAGCGGCCCAGCTCGGCCAAAAAGGCATCCAGGCGCATGTTGTCGGCCACCAGCACACCTTGCGTCCACTGGCTGGCCCCGGCCTGGGCAAGCTGTGGCTGCCCTGCCTCGCTGTCGCTAAAGCGCAGTTGCTGGCCGGCCTGCAAGCGCAGTGCTGCTGCGCCGCCGCGTGGGCGTACCTCCACGGCATCCTGCTGCACGGCCACATCGCTGTAGCCATCACCGCAGCGCACACTAAAGCGTGTGCCCAGTGCGCGTATCTCGCCCTGCTCGGTGGTCACCAAAAAAGCCCTTGCGCTGGCCTGCGGATCGGGCGCTGTCTCCACATAGAGCGCGCCAGCGCGCAGATGGATGCGGCGCTGCAGCGCGTCGAACTGCACATTGGCCGCGCTGGCAGTGTCCAGCACCATGCGGCTGCCATCGGCCAGCGTCCAGCTGCGCCATTCGCCAGTGGTCGTGGCATGTCTGGACGTCCACTGCTGCACCGGCGCCATGCGCCAGGCCAGCCAGCCCGCTGGCACTGCCGTGATCAGCACCGCCAGCGCGCGCACGGTATCGCGGCGCGTGGCACGGCGCTGGGGCCGAGACAGCGCGGGCGCGCCCAGCGATGCCGGAATGGAGCCCGCCTGCAGACTGACGGCCATCGCCCGTTGCCAGGCACGCTCATGCGCAGGCGATTGCGACCGCCAGCGCGCCAGCTCCGCCTGGGCACCGGCGCTGCCGGCCTCCTCTTGCAGGCGCACAAACCATTCGGCCGCCTGCATCGCCACCTCGCGGGTGATGAGGGGCGCGGCCACGGGCGGCGGATTCCAGGCACTCATGGCGGGCACCTCAGTCCGCCAGCAAAATGCATTCGGCCATGGCCTGGGCCATATAGCGCTTGACCGAGCGCAGGCCCACGCCCAGTACCTGGGCAATCTCGGCATAGGTCAGGCCGTCAATCTGCGAGAGGATGAACACCGCCCTTACCTTGGCCGGCAGTGCATCGAGCATCGCATCGACCTCCTGCAAAGCCTGCAGAATGACCAGTTGCCGCTCGGGCGAGATAGCCTCGGGCTCGGGCAACACAGCCAGCGCCTGCAGATAGGCCTGCTCCAGCGACTGGCGGCGCAGGTGGTTGAGCAGCACATGCTTGGCCACCGTGGCCAGGTAGGCACGCGGGGCGCGCAGCGCAGCGGCCGGCGGCACGGCCGCGCTGGCATCGCCATGGCTGGCAGCCGGGCTCAGCAGCCGCACAAAGGTGTCTTGCGCCAGGTCTGCTGTCTGGTGTGCATCACCGAGCCTGCGGCGCAGCCACCCTTGCAGCCAGCCATGGTGCTCCACATAGAGCGCGGCAATATCGGGCAGCATGGGGACGGGCTGCAGGGGCAAGGGGCTGGTCGCAGTCATGGGGCAAACCGCAGTCCGGCTGTCAGCGCTTAGAAGTCCACACTGGCGCTGACCGTGAAGGTGCGCGGGTTGGACAGCACCAAGTAGCCGGTCGAACCCACCGAGGCCCAGTAGTTGCGGTTGGCCGCGTTCTCCACGCTGGCGCGCAGGGTCACCAGGCGGCCATCGATTTCGGTCAGGTAGCGCGCACCCAGGTCAAACCGAGTCCAGCCTGCCACCTGCAAGGTATTGGTCGCATTGGCATAGCTGCTGCCGGTGGCCACGGCGCGGCCATCCAGGCTCAGGCCCCGCACGCCGGGCACATCCCACTCCAGCCCCAGATTGCCCTGCTGGCGGGGCACGCCAATCACGCGCTTGCCGGCATTGGGGTTGTTGCCATCGGCCAGTTGCTTGGCATCGAGCCAGGTGACGCCACCCAGCACGCGCAGGCCGCGTGTGACCTGGCCAAACACATTGAGCTCCAGGCCACGGTGGCGGTCCATGCCTTCAGGGCCGTAGACGCCCGAGATGGAATTGCGGAACACACGCGGCTTGTCGGTGGTGAACCAGGCCAGGCCCGCGCCAATATCGCCACCATCCCACTTCAAGCCCACTTCCTTTTGCTTGGAGACATAGGGTGCCAGCGCCGCGCCGGCATTGGCCACCGGCAAGCCCGACGACAGCGCCGGTGCAATCTCGCCCGGGGTCAGGCCTTCGATGTAGTTGGCGTAGAGCGATACCCGCTCGGCCGGCTTGAAGACGACGGCCGCCATCGGGCTGGTGCGGCTCTTGTCCACCTTGGGCGCTGCAATGCCGGTGTTATAGGCAAAGGTCTGCGTCTCGATGGCCTGGTGGCGCACGCCCAGGGTGAGCAGCAGGCGCTCGTCGAACATCGACAGGGTGTCCGACAAGGCCAGGCTCGACAGCTTGATGCGGGCCTGCACGGCCGGGTCATCCAGGTCGTTCGAGCTGGTGCCCAAGGGCGGTGCCGCGCCATAGACGGGGTTGTACAGATTGGTGGCCAGCGCGCTGGCGGCCGGCTGCGAGTAGAAGGCGTTCTTGCGCTTGTCCGAGAAAGCCGAGGCCGCCAGCACGATGCTGTGGCCAATGCTGCCGGTGGTCAGCTTGCCGCGCAGGCCCACTTCGCCGGTAAAGATGTCATCGGCGCGGGTATTGTCAAAGCGCCCTTGGGTGCCGCTGCCGGTGCTGCCATTGTTCAGGGTCAGGCTGGCGAGCGAGTTGCGCTCGCGGCCAAAGCGTGCACCGCCTGCCGCCCAGGCGGTGAGCCGGCTGTTGATGTCGTACTCGGCGCGCACCGAGCCAAAGCTGTCGCGCTCGTTCGAATAGGTCCAGGGCTGGGCAAAGTTTTTGCTGTTGTCCGGGGCGCTGGGCACCTGGGTCACTGCGGCACCCAAGGTCACATTGGGGCGTGGCGTGGTCAGTTTGTGGCTTTGGTAGCCCACATCGGCCGACAGGCGCAGATTGCTGGAGCGCCAATCCAGCCCCAAGGACACCACACTCAGATCGACACCTTCGTCGTCGATCGTGGTATCGCCCTTGCGTTTGGCCACGTTCAGGCGCAGGCCGGTGGCCTGGTCGGGGCCAAAGCGGCGGCTGATGTCGGCCGCGGCATAGCCTTGCGCGCCGCTCGATCCACCCACGCTGACCCGCGTCAGCGGCTCGTTCGAGGCGCGCTTGGGCAGCAGGTTCAGGGCGCCACCAATGCTGTCACCGGCGGGCGATGCCCCATTCAAAAAGCCGCTGGCGCCGCGCAGCAGCTCTACGCGCTCAAACAGCTCGGCCGACACATACTGGCGCGGCAGCAGACCGTAGAGGCCGTTGTAGGCAATGCTGTCCGAGCCCAGCACAAAGCCGCGCACAAAATACGATTCCTGGAAGTTGCCAAAACCGCGCGAGACCCGCACCGAGGCATCGTTTTGCAGCACATCGCCCACGCTGCGCGCCTGCTGGTCGCGGATCAGATCCTGGGTATAGGCCGTCGTGGAGAACGGCGTGTTCATGATGTCTTCGGTGCCCAGAATACCCACACGCCCGCCGCGCGCCACCTGGCCGCCGGCATAGGCCTTGGACAGACCTTGCGCCGATGCATCGGCACTGGCGTTGACGGTCACGGTCGGCAAGACGCTGTCTTCGCCGGCAGCTGGCGCCGCTGCGGCGGTGGCTGTGTCAGCAGCGCCCTCCTGGGTTTGAGCCAAAGCGGGGACAGCGGTAAAATAAACCAGCAGAGCAACTGCGCCCGCCACCGGGTGGAGCGCAAAACGGGAAGAGAACAACATACAACAACCAGCCAAGAAGCAAATGAGACTGATTATCAATCATGCATTTGCACGGCTCGGAAAACTGGCGCAAATCAGGGGCTTTGCCAGAGGGAAGTGTTGCCTGTAGCTGACAGACTGGGCACTGGCGCCAATGCACCGCCCTGCCCCCAAAAAGCAAAGGCCGGATACGGTGCAGCGCACCATCCGGCCTTTTTTCTGATCAGGTGTACCCGGCGATCACGCAGGGCAGCCGCTATCAGGCGAAATTGCTTTCCGCAAACTTCCAGTTCACCAGCTTGTCGAAGAAGGTTTCAACAAACTTCGGACGGGCATTGCGGTAGTCGATGTAGTAAGCATGTTCCCACACGTCGACGGTCAGCAGTGCCTTGTCGTCAGTGGTCAGCGGGGTGCCAGCAGCGCCGGTATTGACGATGTCCACCGAGCCATCGGGCTTCTTGACCAGCCAGGTCCAGCCCGAGCCGAAGTTGCCCACGGCCGAGGCCTGGAACGCCTTCTTGAACTCGGCGTAGCTGCCCCACTTCTTGTTGATGGCATCGGCCAGCGCGCCGCTTGGCTCAGCGCCGCCGCCGGGGGTCATGCAGTTCCAGAAGAAGGTGTGGTTCCAGATTTGAGCGGCCTGGTTGTAGATACCACCGGTCGCCTTCTTGATCACGGCTTCCAGCTCCAGGTTCTCGAACTCGGTGCCCTTTTGCAGCTCGTTGAGCTTGTCCACGTAGGCCTTGTGGTGCTTGCCGTGGTGGTATTCCAGCGTTTCCTGGCTGTAGGCAGGGGCCAGGGCATCAATCGCATAGGGCAGTGGTGGCAGAGTGCGTTCCATCGTGGTTTCCTCGTGGTTGGTATGGTTTCAAAGCCGGGCCAGGCGGTGTTGGCAAACACCGGCCAGCCCGCAGCCTCAGTCGTCGATTGTAAAAAGGAAAATCGACCCGTTGATGAATACGGGTTCAGCCCATTTACTATGACGACGATAGCATGCAAGCCAGGCAGCACGGCGTCAGAAAGCGCCGCCAATTGCCATCACGCGGCCTGGCAGCCGCAGTGGCGCAAGCGCGCGTCCGCCCCCAGGCCTGCGCAGTGGCACCTTGGCGCAGCGCTAGACCAGCAAGCGCTGGGTCGCCACCACATCGACACTGCCATCGGCCAGCTCGGCATGCAGGGCCTTGCCCGGTGTCGCCTGCGTTACCGAACTCACTACCTGGCCTTGCATGTCGGTCAGCAAGGCATAGCCCCGCGACAGCACCTGGCGCGGGTTGAGCAGCTCCAGCCGCGCATGCAATTGCGCCAGGCGCTGCTCACTGCGCTCCAGATGGCGCGCCGCGCCAGAGGGGAATACGCTGGCCAGGTGCTGCACGCGCTTGTCCTGGCCATGCAACTGGCTTTGTGCAGCGCTTTGCAGGCGGCGGCCAAGCCGGTCCAGCATCTGCTGCTGGCCGTGCACCAAGGATGACGGCCTGCCAATCTGGCGCGCTGCCATGTCCAGGCGCTGCTGCTGGCGGTCCAGATGGCGCTCGACGCCATCGACCAGGCGCTGCTCCGCCAGTTGCAGCGCGCCCAGCCAGACATCGCGCGGCTGGCAGACCAGCTCGGCAGCGGCCGTGGGCGTGGGCGCGCGCAGATCGGCGCAGAAATCGGCGATCGTGAAGTCGGTCTCATGCCCCACGCCACTCACCAGCGGCACCGGGCTTTGCACTACGGTGCGGGCCAGTTGCTCGTCGTTGAAGGCCCAGAGGTCCTCCAGCGAGCCACCGCCGCGCACCAGCAAGATGGTGTCGATGGGCACCGCCGGCGCGTCAATACTCAGGCGGGCGTCATAGGCGATCTGGGCCTCGGCCAGGCGGTAGAGCTTTTGCAGCGCCGCCACCATCGATGGCGCCGCCTGCGCGCCCTGCACCAGCGCTGGCACCAGCACCACCGGCAGCTGCGGCACGCGGCGGCGCAAAGCGGTCACCACATCGTGCAGCGCCGCCGCGCCCAGCGAGGTGACGATGCCGATGCCGCGCGGCATCAGCGGCAGTTGCCGCTTGCGCTCGCTGTCAAACAGGCCCTCGGACTCCAGTTGCGCCTTGAGGCGCAGGAACTGCTCGAACAACGCCCCCTGCCCGGCACGGCGCATGCCTTCCACAATCAGCTGGAGATCGCCGCGCTGCTCATACACCCCCAGCTTGCCCACCACCTCGACCAGCTCGCCGTCGCGCGGGTTGAAGTCCAGCGCCTGCGCGGAGCGGCGAAACATCGCGCAGCGCACCTGGCCGTTGGCATCCTTGAGGTTGAAGTAGCAGTGGCCGCTGGCCGCGCGCGAAAAACCGCTGAGCTCCCCGCGCACCTCCACCGGGTTGAAGCGTGCCGCCAGCGCATCGGCCACCGCCCGGCACAGCGCGCCCACCTCCCAGATGCGGGGGCTGGGGCTGGGGGTGGCGTTGGCAGCGGCAGTGGGCGGGTAGTGTGTGGTGTCCATAAAAATGGCCGGCTTGGCGGCAGGCTCGGCGCGGCAGAAATCAGGAGAGGTGAGTGTTGGTTGCGCCGCAACGCGGCATGCAGCAGACATGGTAGCGGCTGGGACTTGCGCCAGGGATCCAGCGGGCTGGCCATCCTTCGCCAGATGCAGCGGTTCCGTTATCGGAAGGGGCTGCCAATTAGCTGCCAACGCAACCACTGGCAGCGGCATTTTTCCCGTCACAGCAACGACATAGAGGCCAGGGAAGGCTCAAAAGCCGCCTTTTCCCACACCTCCAACGCGCAGTAGTCCACAAGAGAGCGGCTCTGTGACAGCGTCATGCATACGTCATACTCTGTAGCACAAAATATTGAACCTACGTACAAGCTTTTGATTTTTCAATATTTTTATCAGCTTATTTTTTAAGCAATCTAAGAAAAACCCCGTAAATTGGGCAATTTTTCCGGCTGATGACACATTACCCACAAAGTTATCCACATTTTTTGTGGATGACTGGGCCTTTCCGGCATCCTGGGACTGTGGGTTCGACGCAGCGCCAGCGCCGATTTTAGGCGGACCGGCAGTGGCCTTGGGCCATAATGGCCGCTGAAAAAAGAAAGAGCGGAGAGAGAATCTTGTTTTCCATCATCCAAGCAGCAGGCTGGCCCATCTGGCCCTTGATTGCCTGCTCCATCCTGGCCCTGGCATTGATCGTTGAGCGCTTTGTGGCTTTGAAAGCGGACAAAGTCGCCCCAGCCAACCTGCTGCAGGAAGCCATGTCCGTCTCAGCCAATGGGGTGCCCAGCGCCGAAGTGGTGAACCAGCTCGGCCAGAACTCGTCGCTGGGCGAGGTGCTGGCCAGCGGACTGCGCACCATCACCTTGGAGCCCCGCATCTCGGAGGCCGACCTGCGCGCCACGCTGGAGAGCACCGGCCGCCGCGAAGCCCAAAAGCTCGAAAAGTACCTCACCGCCCTCGCCACCATCGCATCGGCCGCGCCGTTGCTGGGCCTCTTGGGCACGGTGATCGGCATGATCGAGATCTTCGGCTCGCAAAGCGGTGGCGGCAACAACCCCAGCATGCTGGCCCACGGTATCTCGATTGCGCTGTACAACACCGCTTTCGGTCTGATGGTGGCCATCCCGGCCCTCATTTTCTGGCGCTACTTCCGCAGCCGGGTCGATGGCTATCTGCTCACCCTGGAGCTGTCGGCCGAGCAGTTTCTGCGCCACCTGAACAAGCTGCGCCGCAGCTGATCGCCGGGCAGGAGCCAGCATGAACTTTCGCCCCCGCACCACGACAGAGCCCGAGATCAACCTGATCCCGTTCATTGATGTGCTGCTGGTCGTGCTCATCTTCCTGATGCTCTCGACCACCTACAGCAAATTCACCGAGCTGCAGCTGACCTTGCCGACCGCCAATGCCGAGCAATTGCGCGACCGGCCCAAAGAGATCATCGTCTCCGTCGCTTCCGATGGGCGCTATGCCGTGGGCAAGGTCGCGCTGGAAGGCAAGACCGTGGCCGATATGGCCGAAGCACTGCGCAATGCCGCCACCGCTGGCAAGGACAGCGTGATCATCATCAGCGCCGATGCGCTGGCGCCGCACCAGTCCGTGGTCTCGGTGATGGAAGCCGCCCGCCGCGTTGGCCTGCAGCAGATCACCTTTGCCACCCAGACGGCGGCACGCTAAACCCCAGGCACTGCGCCTGGGCAGTGCTAGCATGCAGCCTGCATGACCGTCCCGCCTCCCCCTCCATCCACGCCTGCCGCGCCCCCCAGTGCCACGCGCCCCCGCTCGGCACGCATCACCGATGCCTGGCAGCGCAAAGGCCTGCTGGCCATCGCGCTGCTGCCGCTGTCCTGGTGCTATGCAGCGCTGGGCGCGCTGCGCCGCGCCCTCTACCGCACCGGTCTGTGCAAGGCCTACTGCGCGCCGGTGCCCGTGGTGGTGGTGGGCAATGTGATCGCCGGGGGCGCGGGCAAGACGCCTGTGACCCTGCACCTGGTGCAGGCCTTGCAGGCCCAGGGCTGGCGGCCAGCGGTTATCTCGCGCGGCTATGGGCGCGACAACAGCAAAAATCCCAACGCGATAGCCGTCACCCCCGGCAGCGACCCGCGCCTGGTGGGCGATGAGCCCTTGCTGATCGCCCAGCGCAGTGGCGTGCCGGTGTATGTGGCTGCGCTGCGGGCCACGGCCGCCCAGGCGGCCCTGCAGGCGCACCCCGATGTCGATGTGCTGGTCTGCGACGATGGCCTGCAGCACCTGGCACTGGCCCGCGATGTGGAGATTGCCGTCTTCAACGCCCAAGGCATTGGCAATGGCTGGCAACTGCCGGCCGGGCCACTGCGCGAGCCCTGGCCCAGGCGGCTGGACATTGCGCTCTACGCCGGCCCAGCGCCCCAGCAGCTGGCAGCCACTGGTGCAGCGGCCTGGCCGCTGCAGCGCAGCCTGGCCTGCTATGCCGTTGGCCAGGATGGCCGCCACCATGCGCTTGCCGATCTGCGCGGCCGGCCAGTGCATGCGCTGGCCGCCATTGCCTATCCGCAGGAGTTTTTTGCGATGCTGCAAGCCCAGGGCCTGCAGCTGGCCCGCAGCGATGCACTGCCCGACCATGCCCCGCTGGACGACCCGGCCTGGCTGGCAAGCCTCGGAATCGCCGCGACCAGCGCACCTACAATAGGTGCACCCGATGCACCCGTGCTGCTGTGCACCGAAAAGGATGCGCACAAGCTCTGGCGCATTGCCCCCCATGCACTGGCTGTGCCGCTGGAGGTCGCCATCGACCCGGCCTTTGGCCAGCATGCCGATGCACTGCTGCGCCAGCACCAGCCCGCATCGCCCCCTGTTAAGAAAGACTGATTGCTGCTATGGACCCGAAACTGCTCGAACTGCTGGTTTGCCCCGTCACCAAAGGCCCCCTGCGCTATGACCGCGAGCGCCAGGAACTGGTCTCGCGCAGCGCGCGCCTGGCCTACCCGGTGCGCGATGGCATGCCCATCATGCTCGAAGGCGAAGCGCGCCCGCTCAGCGACGAAGAAATCGACGCTTTAGCTGCGGCAGATTAAGGTTTGATGAAGTTGCGGCCCCACCGGGGCCGGCATGGCCGTCCGCACAGGCAAACCCCAATAGCGGTTTTGTAAAAAAAAGACACAATTTGCTGAAATTTTAGGCACAGCGCCTCCGGGCAGGCCTTGTGGATTGCATCCATTTTTTTCAGCACATTGCCATGCATACCCTGATTCTCAAGAAAACCGACAAAGGCATGGAGGCGCTGCGCGCCCGGGATCCCTCGTTGCCGCACCGCATGCGACCGGCCTTCATCATGTTTGATGGGCAAAAAAGCATTGAACAGGTGATGGCGCTGGCGCCCTCGGCAGGTGGACAGCTGCAGGTGCTCGAAGACATCAAGCAGCTGCTGCAGCAAGGCCTGCTGGAGCTTTTGCGCCCCAGCGACGCAGGCCAATTGCCCGCCAGCGCCAGTGCCATCATTGACAACCTGACCGACCCTGCGACCACGCCGCCACCCGCTGCTGCAGCCGCCCCAGTTGCCGCGCAGACCGCAGCCAGCAATGCAACTGCTGCCATCAGCAACCACAGCGAGCGCTATATCAAGGCCTATGCCGCTGCCAGCCAATTGGTCAGCGGCCTGGGGCTCAAAGGCTTTCGGCTGCAGCTGCAACTGGAAAAAGCCCAGGGCTACGACGGCCTGGTCGCCGTCCTGCCCAAGCTGCGCGAGGTGATCGACGCCAAGAAACTGCGCCCCATCGAGGCCATTCTGTTTGGCAGCAACGAGACCAATACGCCTGTCAAGCCTGCACCCTGAGCGCGGGCGCCGCAGCAGCGGCGACTGCCTGGGTAGGTGGCTTGTGGCTGTCGGGCCTGGTCGGCGGCGACTAGCTGGGCGCACCTGGCCGGCCGCACCTAGTCGGCTACACCTCGCTGGCAGCGCCTGGCCGGCCGCACCTCGCCGGCCGCACCTAGCCGGCCGCACCTCGCCGGCCACCCTCCTCGCTACAATTTAAGTTGGCTTCACTCTCCTCTCCTTTAGCACCATGGCATCCGCACCCGCGCCGTTTACTGTCTTGATTCCTTCGCGCATGGCCTCCTCGCGCCTGCCCAACAAGCCCCTGGTCGATATCGCCGGCCTGCCCATGGTGGTGCGCGTGGCCAGGCGCGCGCAGGAGAGCGCCGCCCAGCGCGTGGTGGTGGCTGCAGATGACGAGCGCATCATCGACGCCTGCAAAAAGCATGGTGTGCAAGCGGTGATGACCTCGCCCAAGCACCCCAGTGGCAGCGACCGCCTGGCCGAGGCCTGCAATGTGCTGCAATTGGGCGGCGATGACATCGTGGTCAATGTGCAAGGCGACGAGCCCTTGATCGCGCCGGCGCTGATCGATGCGGTCGCGGCGCTGCTCAGCGACCGGCCCGAGGCCAGCATGGGCACGGTCGCGCACCCGATTGCTGATCTGGAGTCGCTGCTCAGCCCCAATGTCGTCAAGGTGGTGCTCGATGCACAGGGCCTGGCCAGCTATTTTAGCCGCGCGCCCATCCCCTGGGGCCGTGATTTTGTGAATATGGCCTGGTGGAAGAACCCCGGCACCACCGGCACGCCCGGTTTTGCGCCGCTGCACCATATGGGCATCTACAGCTACCGCGCCCAGTTTTTGCATACTTTCCCTACGCTCAGCCAGGCCCCGACCGAGCAAATCGAGATGCTCGAGCAGCTGCGCGCGATCTGGCATGGCCACCGCATCGCCGTGCATGTGACGCGGCAGATCCCTGGCTCGGGCGTCGATACGCCCGAAGACCTGGTGCGCGTGCGCCAGCTGCTGGGCGCGGTGATGTAACCCGCGTGCCTGCCCTGCACCGCGACGGCCACCGATGCAAGCGCACCGTAAGCTAAAAGGCGCAGCATGCCTGTCTCGCGCAGCCGAGACACGGTATTGGTGCCAGTTCGCTGACAATCCCCTGATGCGTGATATGCTCAAGCCCAGTTTTTTTGTGTAAAAGCGGGCTTTAGTGCCCGCTTTTGCCGTGCAAGTTTTTTATTCTCCAAGGACCGTCATGAAATTAATTCTTTTGGGAGCACCCGGCGCCGGCAAAGGTACGCAAGCTGCCTTCATCTGCCAAAAATACGGTATTCCCCAGATTTCCACCGGCGACATGCTGCGTGCTGCCGTCAAGGCTGGCACGCCGCTGGGCTTGCAAGCCAAGGCCGTGATGGACGCCGGCCAGCTGGTCAGTGACGATCTGATCATCAATCTGGTCAAGGAACGTATCGCCCAGGCCGACTGCGCCAATGGCTTCCTGTTTGACGGCTTCCCCCGAACCATCCCCCAGGCCGACGCGATGAAGGCCGCCGGTGTCAAGCTCGACTATGTGCTGGAGATCGATGTGCCGTTTGAGGCCATCATCGAGCGCATGAGCGGCCGCCGCAGCCACCCCGCTTCCGGCCGTACCTACCACGTCAAGTTCAACCCGCCCAAGACCGAAGGCCTCGACGATGTGACCGGCGAGCCCCTGGTGCAGCGCGAAGACGACAAGGAAGAAACCGTCAAGAAGCGCCTGGATGTGTACAGCAACCAGACCCGCCCCTTGGTGGACTACTACGGCAGCTGGGCCGCACAAGACCCGGCCGCCGCCCCCAAGTACCGCGCCATCAGTGGCATGGGCTCGGTCGAAGAGATCACGCAGCGCGCCATTGCCGCACTGCAGGCCTGATAAGTCGCACAGACTTATCCGCACAGCCACTGTCTTGCGACAGTGGCTTTTTTAATGCCTGCTCATGCCATCAGCAGACCGGCATGTGGCGGCTGCTTTAGGCCTTGGCTTGGACCTGCGCCAGCGCCAGTTGCAAGCTGACCCGGCATTTGTAGGGCGTCAAGGCCACCGCCAAGTCCTTTTCCAAATCGGCCACCCCGGGCAGTACCGCATCGCTGATCACACCATCGCTGCAGCGGCTGCTGCGCCATACCGGCAGACCTTGCTGGCGTGCGCGCGCCATGGCCTCCAGCAGCACCTGATGCACGGTGCCATTGCCGGTGGTTGCCACCACCAGACCGTCGATGCCCTGGGCCTGCAGGGCGTCCACCAGCCCGGGGCGCATACCGGCATGGCTGGTCACGATCTCCACCCAGGGCCAGGGCTGGCTGGCGGGGGCAGGCAAGGCGGCCAGCCACTGGCTGCCGGTGTAGCCATCCGCTGCGCCTGGTGCCAGCGAGGCATAGCCCTGGCGCAGGCGCACGGTCACGCCATCCACCCAGCCCAGGGGCCCCTGCTCGCCCGATGAAAAGGCCAGCAAACGGTGCGGATGCACCTTTTGCAGCCAGCGCGCGCTGTGCAGCTCGCCGCCGCCCGTCACGGCCACGACCTCGCGCAGCAGCGGCTGGCCATCCGCAGCCAACGCCGCAGCGGCGGCCACGGCGTCCTTCAGGTTCTGCGGGCCATCGGGCATCAAGGCATTGGCCGGGCGCATGGCACAGGTCAGCACCACGGGCTTGGCCAGGCGCCCTAAAGCGCAATGCAGGAACCAGGCAGTCTCTTCGAGCGTATCGGTTCCGTGGGTGATAACAACAGCACGCACGGTCTCATCGTGCATGGCCGCATCGCAGCGCTTGAGCAGCGCATGCCAGACCTCGTCATTCATGTCCTTGCTATCAATTTGCGCTATCTGCACCGCATCCAGCGGGCCTGCCGCAGCTGTCTCAATACCGCTCACGCCCGCCAGCAAGGCCGCGATGGACAGCTGGGCCGCGCGGTATTGGCCGGGTTTCTCGGCGTCATCAGCCATGCCGGCAATGGTGCCGCCGGTGCCGATGATCAAAATTTTTGGCTGCAAGGCTTGCCTCCTGCAAAAAACTGGTTAAAAATACAGGTACTGGATTGATATACAGGTGTTGGGATGCACAGTGGCTTTGCTTCTGCCCGGCACCGCAGATCACACGGAGATCTTATGCGAGACCATCCCAAACTGACCGCGCGCCAACAAGAAATTCTGGACCTGATCCAGACCGCCATTTCGCGCACCGGCGCCCCGCCAACGCGCGCCGAGATTGCCAGCAAACTGGGCTTCAAATCGGCCAATTCGGCAGAAGACCATCTCAAGGCGCTGGCCCGCAAGGGCGTGATCGAGCTGGTCAGCGGCACCTCCCGGGGGATTCGCCTGCAAAGCGATACCGTGCGCTCTATCAACGCCGCACGTGGCACGCGCTTTTCGTCGCCGCTGGCAGGCGTGTCCAATGCCACGGCCGGCCTGGGCCGTGTGGTGCAAGAGCTCGCCCAGCTGGCCCTGCCGCTGATTGGCCGCGTCTCGGCCGGCTCGCCCATCCTGGCGCAAGAGCATGTCGACCAAACCTATACCGTGGAGGGCGGCCTGTTCCAGCAGCAGCCCGATTACCTGCTCAAGGTGCGCGGCATGTCGATGCGCGATGTCGGCATCATCGATGGCGATCTGCTGGCCGTCAAAGCCACGCGCGAGGCCCGCAACGGCCAGATCATCGTGGCGCGCCTGGGCGATGATGTCACCGTCAAGCGCCTCCAGCGCACCAAGGACGGCATTGAACTGCTGGCCGAAAACCCGGATTACCTGCCCATCATCGTGCAGCCCGGCGAGCCCTTTGAGATCGAAGGCATTGCCGTGGGCCTGATCCGCAACACGATGCTGAACTAGGCCTAGCGGCCCCCTCGGCCCTCCCTTTTCTGCGCAACCCCAGGTAGCGGGCGTTGTGGGCTCTTGGCCCACAGCCCTGGGGGATGCGCTCGCCCTGCGCAATCCTGCTGTTACCCGTATACCAAGGAGTCTCCTATGCTTGTAGCAGATGCATTGCGCGCGCTTGCGCCTTTTTCCCTCGTCGCCGGCCTGCCCTGGTTCCAGTCCATCCAGCGTGCCATTGTGCGCAGCAACCGCCGCCGCCCCGGCCATGGCGCCGCCAATGACGGCCAACTGGCCGCCCAGGTGCACTGCTTTGCCACCGCGTCCTCTGCCGCTGTACAGCGCGGCGCCGCCCAGCAGCTGAGCTTGCTCGATGGCCCGGTAGCTCAGTCCAGCGTGGATACGTCAGGCGCGGATACCTCCTGCATGGACACGCCCCGCGTTGACTCGCCTGCCGATGGTGCACCAGTGCAGCGCCCCATCGACCGCATCCGCCTGCCGCGCAAACCCGCTGCGCGCCGTCGCCTCTCAGCAGCTGCGCAGTCCCACACCCGCCCCTTCCTGTCGGTGCAGCGCTGCAGCGCCCAGGCCGCCAATGATGCGCCCATCAAGATGTACTGGGCCCAACCGGCCAGCCTGCACCGCCAAAAAGGTATGCGCTGGGCCATGTCGGGCAGCATGGCCGATATCTGTGCCGAGCTCGAGCGCCTGGAGCGGCTGGAACATCTGCACGCGGTCTAAGCCGCCGCCCAGGGCGGGGATCAAGTCTGGCCCCCAGCATGCGTTGAACGCCGCAAACAGGGCCAGACTAGCCGAAGGTTTGCGCATGGGGCTCAGCGTCCCCGGCGCGGCATCTTGCCGCAGGCAGACCCGATTGCCGCTAGGTGCGGCCGGCTAGGTGCGGCCGGCTAGGTGTGAACTGTCAAGAGGTTGTTTGCAGATTTGAGCCTGGCCATCGGGGTAATTCGACCAATGCCGCTGTGAGGCCTGTGCCAGTTGTAGTAATGCTGCCAGCGATGTAAGGCTTGTGTTCGCTCAGCTGAATTCTGGTATGTCCAACCATAGGCCCACTCGCGCAGCGCCGATTGGATGAATCGCTCGGCCTTGCCGTTGGTCTGTGGCCGGTACGGCCTGGTGAACTTGTGCTGCACGCCCAAGGCGTTGCAGGCCGCAGCGAACTCCCTTGAGCGGAATGCCGCACCGTTGTCGGTCAGCAGGCGTTTGATGCTCACTCCAAGCCCCGCGTAGTACGCCACGGCGTTGCGCAGAAAGGCGACGGCTTGCGGCGTTTTCTCGTCCGGATGCATAGCGGTAAAGGCAATGCGTGCGTGGTCGTCAATGGCCACGAACAGTGTCTCCCATCCCGCACCATCGACCGAATCGCGCCGATTGCCTGTGACGCGGTGGCTGGGCCGAACGATGCGCCCGAGCTTCTTGGTATCGATGTGCAGCATGTCTCCAGGCGCATCGTGCTCATAGCGAACCACGGGCTCGGACGGCTGCAGATCGCTGAGTCGAGACAGGCCCGCACGGGCCAATACCCGGCTCACGGTGGACGCCGAGACGCCTGCGTAGCTGGCAATGCGCGACTGCAGCATGCGGCGTTTGCGTAGCTCAACAATGAGTAAGGCCTTGGACTCGCAGATGGCTTTGGGAGAGCAAATGGGCCTGGAGGAAGCATCGGCCAGGGCTGCTTCGCCGCCCGAGAGGTAGCGGCCCAGCCACTTGCGAGCGGTCTGTGCGGTGACGCCTTGAAGGGCTCCGGCCTGAGAGGCATCCAGGCCTTGCAAGGTCATCTGTTTGACCATCTCCAGTCTCCGGGCAAAGGTAAGTCGGGCATGCTTATGAGTGTTCATCCGGTTGGCTGTCCTGAGTGGGTTGGGTGTTTGGCGACTTCCAGTCTCTCAAATCCAACCCGGATGAACACCGGATACAACCTATTGAACCTTCACAGCTAGGTGCGGCCGGCTAGGGGTGAGCAGCCAGGCAACAGCCTACCGGAGGGTTTCCAGAACGACGCTGAGATAGTCTGGGCAACATGCAAGACAGGTGCAACGGCAGTACAGACCTGCCCAGTCCAGCAGCACCCCTCCCTGCCGTCCAGGCCAGGCCTTGGTGGTGCAAGGCCCATGCGCTGGGCACCCCGCGCTGTCAGCCATCGCTCCCTGCTGCCCACTTGCACCAGCTACGCGTGCTGTCAGCGCGCAGCAGCGACCACCTCCAGCGCCTGCTGCTTGAAGGGCGCCAGCTGCTCCCGCAAGGTATCTCTTGCGCTATCCACCGCAGCGGCGACGGCATCGGGGCCAAATACCAGGCCTTGCAGCAATACAAAATGCACATTGCGGATGCCGATGGAGGCCAGCGCATAGCGCAAGTAAGGCGTCAGAAAATCTTCCTGCCGGGCCCGGGGGCCCGTGTGGAAGCCGCCCGAGCTCACCAACACCAAGGTGGGCCGGTCTTTCATCAGGCCGATCTTCCCTTCAGGCGTGGATGCAAAGCTGCGGTGGATGCGGATCACATGGTCCAGCCAGAGCTTGAGCGTGGCCGGCACCGCAAAGTTGTGCATGGGGGTCAGAATCATCAGCAGATCGCTGTCTTCCAACTCCTTGATCAGCGTTTCGGACCAGGCCAGCGCCGGTGCATCCGCGCTCGCATTGGCGGTGATCGCCAGCGCATAGTCGCGGCTGATCGGCGGTATCGGGGTGGCCACCAAGTCGCGCTCGCGCAGCGGCTGCTGCGCCAGGCCCAACTCGGCGAGCATATCGGCCGCCAGTTGGTAGCCATGGCTGGCCTGGCCATGGGGGCCACAGTTCAAGAGCAAGGTACGGGTCATCAGTCGTCCAATCGTTTGAAAATAATCACACCCCGGTGTCCAGCCAATGCCTGGGGCATCAAGCCGCACTGCATTTGCAGACCCAGGCCGCCAGCGTGGTCCGCCCCAGGCGAGCGGGTCCCGTGGGCAGCAAGCTGTCACCGTCCAGCAACGCCCCCCGATACAGAGCGTGGGCATCGCCCAGCACTTCCCGCGGGTCGCCGCGCAAGCGCAGGTACTGCTGCATCCAGTCGGCCATCGCCATCTTCTGGGGCCCGGCCACCTCCATGCAGCCATCCAACGGCTGCGCCAGCGCGGCATCGGCCACCAACATCGCCAGGTCCTCTGCGGCCATCGCCTGCATACGCGCTACGGGCATGGTCAGCGCCGTACCGGCAGGGCTGCCCTGTGCCAGCCGTGCCAGACTTTCGTACAGGGGTGCGGCACGCAGCACCGTATAAGGCGTGCTGCCTGCCTGGATCAGCTGCTCTCGCAGCGCCAGCGCCTGGTAGTAGCCGCTGTGCTGCAAGCGCTGCAACCCCAAGGCCGACAGCGCAATATGGTGCGCCACTGCTGCAGCGGCGATGGCGGCATTTAGCTGGCGGCATATGCTCGCCCAGCTCGCCAGCGCATCGGCCGTCTCCATCACAGGTGGCTCGCGCACATCAATCAGCACCTGGGCGCCATGCAGCGCAGCTGGCAGCCTGGGGTCCACATCCGCAACCACCGGGTAGCCCAGCTGCCGCAGATTGCTGACCACCTTCGCGCCCAGCAGCTTGCAGCCGCCCAGAACCAGGACTTTCATAGGCCGTCTTGCGCCACGCCGGGAGCTAGCTTCTTAAACCGGCATCTTGCGAAAGGCAATCGCAAAGCGGTTCCAGCTGTTGATCGAGGTGATCACGGCCGTCAGCTCCATCAGCTCGGCATCCGTGAAGTGGGGGCGCACGGCCTCCCAGACGGCATCGGGCACATGGTTGTGCGACACCAGGGTCAGCGCCTCGGTCCATTCCAGCGCAGCGCGTTCGCGGTCGCTGAAGAACGGCGTCTCACGCCAGGCGGCCACGGTGGCCAGGCGGCGGCTGGATTCGCCGGCCTTGACCGCATCGGTCACATGCATGTCCAGACAAAAGGCGCAGCCATTGATCTGCGAGGCGCGCAGGCGCACCAGTTCCTTGAGCAGAATGTCCAGGCTGCCCTTGGCAATCTGGTTTTCCACGCCCATCAGGGCCTTCATGATGGCGGGGTCGGCGGTGTAGAAGTCGAGTCGGGTTTGCATAGCTATCTCCATGGCTGGGTTGCGTCGGTGAATTCCGTTGCTGATAGGCAGTATGCAGTTGTCTTGGCCAAGCCAAAAGAGCCAAGAAATGCAAAAATGACTAGGCCATGATTTCTGACCCTCCCAATTCCCACCCTGTGCCAGCGCTGCAGCTGCACATCGACCGCAGCCTGCAGCTGCCCATGTACCTGCAGATCTGCCAGCGCTTCAAGACCGCCATTGCGCAAGGCCATCTGCGCGCCGGCGACCGGGTGCCTGCGTCGCGGGCGCTGTCCACCGAGCTGAACCTGGCGCGCGGCACCGTCGATCTGGCCTACCGCATCCTTGCCGACGAAGGCTACTTCCAGGGGCGCGGCGCGGCGGGCACCGTCATATCACCGAGCCTGCCCCCGGCTGCCACGGCCCCGGCGCCGCAAGCCATCGCCCAGCCACCGGCCGCCGATATCGTGGACCACGACGGCCTGCAGCCCCGCCCCTTGCAGCTGGGCCTGCCCGCGATCGATGCCTTTCCGCGCAAGGTCTGGAACCGGCTGGTCACCCACCGCCTGCGCAGCAGCGAGCCCTACCGCCTGGCCTACCCCAACCCGCAAGGCGATGAGGAGCTGCGCCAGCGCATTGCGGCCTACCTGGCGGTCTCGCGCGGCGTGACCTGCGTGCCCGAGCAGGTCTTTGTCACCACCGGCCTGCGCAACACCCTGGAGCTGAGCCTGCGCAGCCTGGCCAGCCCTGGCGATGCCTTCTGGTTTGAGGACCCGGGCTATATCCTGGCGCGGCCGTTTTTGCAAAATGCCGCCGTACAGATCGTGCCCGTGCCCGTCGATGCCCAGGGCCTGCAGGTGGATGCGGGCCGGCAGCTGAGCCCCTATGCGCGGTTTGCGATGGTGACGCCTTCGCACCAAAGCCCGCTGGGCGTGACTCTGTCGCTGGAGCGGCGCATGGCGCTGCTCGAATGGGCGAGCGAGGCGGGCAGCTGGATCATCGAAGACGACTACGACAGCGAGTTCCGCTACCAGGGCCGGCCCCTGCCCGCCCTCAAAAGCCTGGACCGGCAGGACCGCGTGATCTACGCCGGCACCTTCAGCAAGGTGATGTTTCCCGGCCTGCGCCTGGCCTACGCGGTGGTGCCGCTCGAGGTCGTGCCCCGCTTTCAGGCCGTCAGCTCCAACCTCAATGCCGGCTGCCCCTATCTGCTGCAGGCCAGCGTGGCCGACTTCATGGCCCAGGGCCACTTTGCCCGCCACCTCAAGAAGATGCGGCTCTTGTATGCCGAGCGCCGCGCAGTCGCACAGCGCAGTTTTCAGCAAGTGCTGGGCGATCGCCTGCGCATTGACTTGCAGCCCGGCGGTCTGCACTTGCTCGGCCAGATCCAGGACGGCGACAACGACAGCCTGGTGGCCCAGCGCGCCCGCGTACAGGGCCTGGCCACGCACCCGCTGTCGCGCTGGTATATCGACGCAGCCCCTCGCCAAGGCCTGCTGATGGGCTTTGCCAATATCACCAGCGAGGCGCAGGCCTTACAGCTGGCGGGCCAGATCCAACAAGCCTTCGGCTAGCGGAACGCGGACCAGGAAGACGGACTGCTTAGCCCTTAAACGCAGGCGTGCGCTTTTCCAAGAAGGCAGTCACCGCTTCGCGGTGGTCAGCCGTCTGGTGGGCCAGCGCCTGGTAGGCGGCTGACAGCTCCAGCAACGAAGCCAGGCTCTGGTGCATGCCTTCGCGCATCAGCTTCTTGGTCATGCGGGTGACCTGGGGCGGGTTGGCCGCAATCTCGCTGGCCAGGGCGTTGGCGGCGTTCAGCAATTCCTCGGGCGGCACCACCTGCGAGACCAGGCCCCACTGCAAGGCGGTGGCGGCATCAATCATGCGGCCGGTCAGCGACAGCTCGGCCGCGCGCGCCATGCCGATCACGCGGGGCAGCAGCCAGGCACCGCCGTCGCCGGGGATGATGCCCATCTTCACAAAGCTCTCGGCAAACTTGGCCTTGTCCGAGGCCACGCGCAGATCGCACATGCAGGCCAGGTCCAGGCCCGCGCCCACCGCCGCTCCATTGATCGCCGCGATGGTGGGCACCTCCAGGTTGAACAGCGCCAGCGGCAGGCGCTGGATGCCACGGCGGTAGTCATCGCGGATGCGCATGCCATCGACATCGCCAAAGGACTGCTGCTGCATGGTCTTGATGTCGCCACCCGACGAGAACGCGGGGCCCTCGCCCGTCAGGACGACGGCCCGCACGCTGCTGTCGGCCGCAATGGTCTCGCAGGCGGCCAGGATCTCCGCCACCGCCGTGTTGCCGGTCAGCGGATTGCGGCGCTCGGGCTGGTTCATCGTCAGGGTAACGACATGGCCTTGCTGTTCGTACTTCAAAAATGCAGTCATGGAAAGGGCTCCTGGTTCCGGGTAGGTCTCGATGTGGTCAGCGCTGTGCGCCGAATGAGCCAGAGCATACGGTTAAAGCCCGCATGCGCCTGCATATCAGCTGAGTGCAATTTGGTATTGGACGCTGCCCAAAAACGGCCCTAGCCTGCATGGATGCTGGGGCAGGCAGCGCCCCACATGCCGATAACTACATGCTGCCTAGGAGACAGTTGATGCCCGTATCCCGACGCCAGTTCCACCACCGTCTTGTGCAATGGGGCGCAGCCGCCAGCCTGGCCAGCCCCTGGCTGGCACGCGCGGCCGATGCCCCCTTGCGCTGGGTCGTGCCCTACCCCGCAGGCGGCGCCGCCGACCAGATCACCCGCATCGTGGCCCAGGATGTGGGCCAAAGCACAGGGCAGCCCATCGTCATCGAGAACAAGGCCGGCGCCGCCGGCATGATTGCGGCCGAGACCGCGCTGCGCGCCCCCGCCGATGGGCTCACCTTCTTTGTCGGCTCCAATGCGCCGCTGGTCATCAACAGCGCCATCTACGCCAAGATGAGCTATGACCCGGTCAAGGATTTTGTGCCTGTCGCGGGCCTGGGCAAGGCGCCTTTGCTACTGGTCACCCGCAAGGACCTGGGCGCCAGCGATCTGCGCGCGCTGATCACGCTCGCCCAGCAGGCGCAGCGCCAGGGCAAGACGCTCAGCATGGGGTCGGCCGGCAGCGGCAACATCACCCACCTGGCGGGCGAATATGCCGCCGAGCGCATGGGTTTTCAGGTGACGCATGTGCCGTTTTCCGGCAGTGCACCGGCCATCACCAGCATGATGGGCGGCAATGTGGACATCATGTTCGACGCGCTGCCCTCCTGCATGCAGCAGGCCATTGGCGGGCGCATTGTGCCACTGGCGATTCTGGACAAGCAGCGTTTTGCAGCACTGCCCCAGGTGCCTACCCTGGCCGAGCTGGGCTTTGGCGATACCGAGGCGAGCGCCTGGTTTGGCGTGGTGGCCCGCAGCGGCACGCCCGCTGACGCGGTGGCGCGCATGGCCCGCGCCATCAACCAGTCCCTGGCCAAGCCTGAGGTGCAAGAGCGCCTGCGTCGCATAGGTGCGCAGCCGATTGCGGGCAGCACCGCAGAATGGGGGCAGTTTGTGGCCTCCGAGCGCGAACGCTGGATACCGGTGGCCCAAAAGCTGGGTATCCGCGCCGAATAGCCCCCGCTCCCGCCGCTGGCTTGCCTTACCGTTTTATTGTTGAAAACCGACTGATATGACCGCCCTGACCCTGAGCATGCATGGCACCACCGCCGTGCTGACGATGAACCGCCCCCAGGCCCGCAATGCGCTCGACGAGCAGATGCGCGAGGATTTCACCCGCCTGATCCCACAGGTGCGCGATGACCGCGCGATCAAGGCCGTGGTGCTGACGGGGGCCGGCGGCCATTTCTGCGCCGGCGGCGATATCAAGAGCATGCAAGCGGCCGTTGCCGGCAAGCAGGATGTGTTTGACAGCCGCAACCGCATGCTGGGCCTGCACCGCTGGTTTGACGAGCTGCTGGACATGGAAAAGCCCGTCATCACCGCCGTGCAGGGCAGCGCCTTTGGCGCCGGCCTGTCGCTGGCCCTGGCAGGCGATTTTGTGCTGGCCGCACCGTCTGCCAAGTTCTGCTGCGTGTTTGCCAAGATCGGCTTTGTGCCCGATCTGGCCGGCATGTATTTGCTGCCGCGCCTGGTGGGCCTGCAAGCGGCCAAGGAGCTGGCCTTCACGGCCCGCGTCGTCGCCGCCCCCGAGGCGCAGCAGATGGGCATGGTCTACAAGATCACCAGCGAAGACGTGCTGGCCGACGCCCTGGCCTTTGCCGAGCGCTTTGCCAGCGCACCGACCGAGGCCATGGGCTACACCAAACGCGTGATGAACCGCGCCTTTGAGACCCAGCGCGACGAGATCTACCAGCAAGAAGCGCTGGCCCAGACGCTGTGCCGCGAAAGCGCCTTCCACCAGGAGGCCATTGCCCGCTTTGTAGCCAAGCAGCCGCCGCTGTTCCAGTGGCAGGACTGAGCACGTGATCGGAAGGCGCAGCTGCAGCAGCCCTGGTGGGCTGCTGGTGCGTCAGATCAGTACTTCACATTGACAATCGTCGCCTGCAGCAGCGCCACTACCTTGGGTGGCACTGCCGCATCTGCGCCATAGGCCAGCACCTCGCCGCTGCACACCGTCAGCAGCTTGCCGGCGTTCACCACCTTGCCAATGGCGACAAAGCGCTCGCCAATCGCCGGGCGCATCAGGTTGATCTTGAACTCGGCCGTGACCACCTCATAGCCCTGGGCCGCCACCGTCAGCGCCGCATAGCCTGCCGCGCTGTCCACCACGCTGCTGACGGCGCCGGCATGCAAAAAACCATGCTGCTGCGACAGCGCCTTTTGGTAGGGCAGCGCAATCTGCACCTCCCCCGGCTGCACGGACAGCAGGCTCGCGCCCAGGGTCTGCATCAGCCCTTGGGCATGGAAGCTGGTGGAGATGCGTTCAAACACTGCGTTCATGGTGGTATGCCTTTGTGGCCAAGCCTCGATAGCGATCAGCCAATCTAGCATGCAGCGCAACTGATGGTGCAGCCCTGCGTCCTGCACATGACAGCTGCCTTTGCCACTATGCTTGCAGCCATGGACAGTCCCCAACTCCTGATCGTCTATCACAGCCACACGGATGGCAGCCGCCAGATGGCCGAGGCCGCGCACGCCGGTGCGGCCAGCCAGCCGGGTGTGCAAGTGCGCCTGCTGTGCGCGCCCGATGCCGGGCCTGCCAATGTGCTGGCCGCCAGCGGCTACCTGTTTGTCTGCCCCGAGAATTTGGCTGCGATGAGCGGGCTGATGAAG
Organism: Comamonas sp. 23; assembly: GCF_049601575.1. Taxonomy (NCBI): domain Bacteria; kingdom Pseudomonadati; phylum Pseudomonadota; class Betaproteobacteria; order Burkholderiales; family Comamonadaceae; genus Comamonas; species Comamonas sp. 23. Next base: position 3,114,609 of record NZ_CP187127.1, read on the forward strand.
GACTTTTTTGACCGCTGCTACTACGCGGCGCTGGGCCGCATTGAGGGCCGGCCTTATGCCGCCCTCATCTGCGCTGGCAGCGATGGCAGCAACGCGGCAAGGCAGATTGCCCGCATCGCAACCGGCTGGCGGCTCAAGCCCATTGCCGAGCCGCTGATTGTCTGCACCCATGCCCAAACGCCCGAGACCATTGCGGCGACCAAGCAGATTGGCGCAGACGATCTGCAGCGCTGCCGCGAGCTGGGCGAAGCCTTGGCAGCAGGTTTAAGCATGGGTATTTTTTAGAGTCACTGACATAACCCTTGATACTTCGTTCTCAAGCCTTGCCGTACGTCTGTACTGTCTGCGGCTTGAAGCCTCGTCTCAACCGCAAACCTTCGGTTTGCTGGGCTATGTTAGCGCCTCTCAAAGCAGGCCCGCATCCCCAGCCGGGGCGGCTTGGCGCGTACCATAGCGCATCCCCACACAAAACTAAACGGCGCCCCCCGATGCTCTACATCATTCTCAAAACCGTGCACCTGTTGTCCATCATCGTCTGGCTGGGCGGCATGGCTTTTGCACATTTCTTTCTGCGCCCTGCGCTGCAGCAGCTCGAACCCCCTCAGCGCCTGATGCTGATGCGCGATGTGCTGGGGCGCTTTTTTGCCGTGGTGCTGGTCATCATCGCCGCCGTGCTGCTGTCGGGCATCGGCATGATGGGCCTGGTCCACCAGATGGCCGCGCAGGCCAGTGCCAAATTCAGCATGCCCGTCTCCTGGATGGTGATGGCCGTGCTGGGCCTGGCGATGATGGCCGTGTTTGGCCATATCCGCTTTGCGCTGTTCAAGCGCCTGGACCGCGCCGTCAACGCCCAGGACTGGCCGGCAGGCGGCAAGGCCCTGGGCCAGATTCGCCAGCTCGTCGCGCTGAACCTGGCGCTGGGCGTGGTGATTGTGCTTTTCTTGCGCGTACCACTGTAACTGGTACAAAGCTGCGCGCCGCCGCCAGCACCTGGCTGGCAGCAGCGCAGGCCTGCCTCAGAACTTCAAGTCGCCCCGCAGCCACAAGGTGCGACCCGGCTCATGGATGCGCACCCCACCGGGGAAACCAAAGCCCGCATTGCCAGCCAGGTTCAGGTGCTCGGCATAGGTCTTGCCAAAGACATTGTCGATGCCGGCCGTCAGGCGCAGTTGCTCGCTGATCTTGTAGCCGGCATTGAGCGACAGCACGCCAAAGCCAGCACTGGGCCCCAGATCCTGGCCCACGACATTGCCCTGGCCGCTGGCATAGCGGTGCTGCGCGGCAACCAGGCGCCACAGCGCGCCCGCGCTCCAGGGGCCTTGCCGATAGTCCAGGCCCAGCTTGGCTTCGAGCGGCGGCATCTGCGGCAGCGGCTTGCCATCGCTGCGGTTGCGGGCCCAGCTGTAGGCCAGGGTGGCCTGGGCGGTCAGGCCGGGGCTCAGCCGGTAGCTGCCACCAAGCTCGGCACCAGCGGTGCGCGCCTGCACATTGCGCACGTTGGCGGCCATGCCGGCATAGTCAAACAGCAGATAGTCCTGCACCTGGCCGACATAGGCCGAGGTCCACAGCTGCCAGTCCGCCCCCTTCCAGCTCGCGCCCACATCGATCTGCGTGGTTTTCTCCGGCTGCAGGCGGTTGAAGGCATCGCCCTTGTCGGCTGCGCTGTTGCTCGGCGATATCAGCTCCCAGTAATCCGGGAAGCGCTGCACATGGCCGATACCGGCGTAGAGCGTGCTGCCATCGGCGCGGGCCCGTTCCCAACGCAGAAAGCCACTGGGCATGGCGCTGCGCTCGCGGTGGTTGCTGGCCGTGGCGGCCATGCTGCCATCCATGCCCGCCATGGCCTGCATGCCCGCCATACCACCCATATCACCCATCCCATCCATGCCACCCATACCGCCTTTGCTGGGGGTGCGCCAGGCCTGGGCGCGGTCCAGCCGCAGGCCGGCGACGAGCTTGCCTTCACTACCCAGGTGCTGCGTGGCCTGCGCAAACAGGCCCTGGTTGCTGAACTTGGCATCCCGCGCCCAGGGCTTGCTGCGGTAGGACTGCATGGCCGTGCCCGATCGGCTGTCGTGCGGGCTGCCCATGGCATCCACGCCCAGCACCGCTTCGGTGTGCGGGCCCAGTTGCCAGGTGCTTGCGACCCGCATGCCGGTGGTGGTGCGCCGCACATTGGCCGCCATCGGCATGGACATGCCGCCTTCCGGCACAAAGGGCCGCAGGCTGAAGTTGTCCATCACATGGTCGGCGCGGTGGTAGTACAGCTGCGCCTCCAGCTTGGTCCAGCGCTCGCCCAGGTTCTTTTTCTCCAGCCGCAGCCCATAGCTTTCGCGCTTGAACTGGGTGCCGTCCATGCCCCGGCCGCCATAGCGCGCCTCGCCATCGCCTTGGCCCGCGCTCAGCTCCAGCCAGGTGTTGGTATCGGGCGTCCAGCCAAGCGCGACATCGGTGTTCCATTTGTCCCAGTGCGAGGGCACGCGCTGGCCATCGCCGTCGCGGTAGTCCTTGCTTTGCGAATGGTTGGCCGTGAGGCGCAGGTAGTACGCGGCATTGCCGGCCAGCAGGTCGATGTTCTGGTCGCTGCGCGCCGCGGTGCCGCCTTGCAGGCTGGCAGACAGGCGCACCTGGCCGCTGTCCAATTCGGGCCGTTCGCGGTCAAAGCGCACCACTCCGGCCGATGCACCCGGCCCCCAGATCACCGTCTGCGGGCCTTTGACCACCGTCAGCACATCGTAAGTCTCGGGCGAGATATAGGAACTGGGCGAATCCATGCGCGCCGGGCATGCACCCAGCAAGGTCTGCCCATTGGTCAATACCGGCAGGCGTGAGCCAAACTGGCCCCGGAACACCGGGTCGCTGTTGGAGCCCCCACTGCGGATGGCCGCAAAGCCTGGAATGCTCTTGAGATAGTCAGCCGCATCGCTCGCCGGCACCGGTTGGCGCGGTTGCTTGGGATCGGCCACCACCTGCAGTGGGGAGTGTTCATGCACCGCTGTCACCACGGTCTCCTGCAGGCTGATCTCAGGCACGCTGGCCGCAGGTAGCGATGGTGCAGCAGGGCTTTGCGCCCAGGCAGAGCTGGTGGCCAAGACCAGCGCGGATAGCGCCATCTGCGGTCGCTGCAAGCGGGCGCGTGGCGGGGCAGGCAGGCGCAGTCCAGGCGCTGCTGCCAAAAAGAAGGAAGTCATCAATGTCTCTCGCAGCAAGCGCTGCAGGGCGCAGCGGCTTGCATCAATGTGGTGGAGGCACTCGCAGCCATGCCCAGCCGGCCGCAGCGAAGGCGGCTAAAGCAGACATGACGAAGAGGCCCATGGGCCGCAAGGTTGCGCGGCTGCCCTCCCCGCGCGATGGGCGCGGAGAGCAGCGGCAGCATCACTGCGGCATAAGTGCGTTAGACAAGGACGGGAGGTGGGCCGCGCGCGGGCAGCGGTGCGCCCGGCGCCTGGGGGTTGTGCGCCGCCTGGGCCTGCCACTGCGCGTGGAAGGCAGGGGCCGCTGGCCGGTGCACATCGGCGACAAAGGCCAGTGGCAGCGCCATGGCGATACACAGCACGCAATCAGCGCCATGGGCGCTGTGCGCGCTGTGGCTGCCATGGCTGTCGCTGCCATCGGCCAGCAGATCATCCAAGGTCTGGTGGTCGCCATGGGCCAGCGCCACATCCAGCGCCGGCGCATTGACGCTGCAGACATCGGCCGCCAGCACCGCAGCAATGGGCTGCGCCAGCACTCGCACCTGCACGCCCGCCACCGATGCCACGAGCAGCAGCAACGCAAAAACCGCCGTGATGACGGCGGAAAAGCGTGGGCGGCTGCGCAGGCGTTGGAGCATGGTCAGGCAGCAGTGTAGGTGACTTCCAAACCTGTATGTTCAGAATTTATTAAATTATCAGTTCAATCAAGAACGGGCCGGATTTAGCAAAGCTGGCCTGCATCAGCTGGGCGCACTCCTCCATGCTGGTGGCGCGCGCCGCTTCCACGCCCATGCCTTCGGCCAGCTTCACCCAGCCAATCGACGGGTTGCCCAGGTCCAGCATCTGCATGGCGGTGGCGCCCGGCGTGGCGCCCACGCCCTTGTATTCGCCAATCAGGATGTTGTAGCGGCTGTTGTTCAGCACGATGGTGGTGACAGGCAGCTGCTCACGCGCCTGCGTCCACAGCGATTGCAGCGAATACATCGCCGAGCCATCGGCCTGCAGATTGATCACCCTGCGCTGCTTGCCCGCACCAATGGCCGCGCCGGTCGCCACCGGCATGCCATCGCCAATCGCGCCGCCAGCCAGGTGCAGCCAGTCATGCGCCGGCGCGGCATGGGTGTGCGGGTAAAAGCCCCGGCCGTAGGAGATGCTCTCGTCCGAGACGATAGCGCCCTCGGGCATCAGCGCGGCCACGGTACGCGCCAGGCCCTCGGGCGTGGGCGCGCCAGTCGCTGCCTCGGGCCGGGGGCCCGCATCGGGGATGGCGGCCTGCGGCGCCTGCAGCGCATCGACCAGGGCTTGCAGCGCGGCCAGCGGCTCCTGCTCGGGGCGCGTCAGCACATGCAGCTGGGCGCTCGAAGGGTACTGGGTCGACGGCAGGCCGGGGTAGGCAAAAAAGCCCACCGGCGGCTTGGCGCCCACCAAGATGATGTGCTCAAACCGGGCCAGGGTCTTGATCGCGGCCTCCATGCCATAGGGTACCCGCTCCAGCGCCATGCGGCCCTGGCCGCGCTGCAGGTGCGAAGCGCCGTACTCGGCCAGCACGGCAGCGCCGCTGGCCTGCGCAAGCCGCCACACCAGCGCCTGGGCCGGCGCAAACACCGCCGCGCCCGACAGCAGAATCAAGGCCTTGCCGCCCGCCTGGCGCAGCAGCTTTGCCACTTCATCGATCGCATGGCCATCCACTGCGGGCGGCGCAGGCAGGGGCAGCGGCTGCGCCACCACACCGCCCTCGTCCCAGGACACATTGGCCGGCAAGATCAGGCTGGCGATTTGCCCGGGAAAGGCGGAGGCCGCACGCACGGCCATCGCCGCATCCAGGCCCAGGTCCGCACTGTGCGTGCTGGTATGCACCCAGCCGGATACGGCGCGCGCCAGGCCATCGGTGTCGGCCGTCAACGGCGCATCAAAGGGCCGGTGGTAGGTGGCCTGGTCGCCCACGATATTGACAATGCCGCTGCGCGCGCGGCGCGCATTGTGCAAATTGGCCAGGCCATTGGCCAGGCCCGGGCCGCAGTGCAGCAAGGTGCAGGCGGGCTTGCGGGCGATGCGGTAGTAGCCATCGGCCATGCCGGTGACCACGTTCTCTTGCAGGCCCAGCACGCAGTGCATGCCGGGGATCTGGTCCAAAGCTGCTACAAAGTGCATCTCGCTGGTGCCGGGATTCGCAAAGCAGGTATCCACACCTGCAGCCAGCAAAGTCTTGACCAGACTGTGTGCGCCATTCATCTCTATGTCCTTATGGGGTTGCCTATCACTGCGCGACACCTTAGCCGCAACAGCGCAAAAACCGGGTCGCCAAGATGAAAGCGGGCCAGGCCGGGCCATGGCCGCGTGCCGCACAAGCGCATGGGCACAGGGTCTGCCCGGTTTTGCATCGACCCACTATGTAGGCCAATTCTCAAGCCCTCTTACGGCATCGGATGGCCCCACCTTAGCCGGCCGCGCGCCACAGTAGAGGTCCACGCAGAGCGGCATCCGATGAAGATGCCTGGCTCGCCCGTTCTGGGCTGCGAGACAGGCGCCGAAAACGGCCCTCCGCCCCCACTTTTAGCCCCTGCATCTGAACACCAAGTGTTACCACCAGCGCGCCCACTGCGCCTAGGATGGCCCGATGCAAAACCACACCAAGGAAACCCGCATGCACCGTATGTCCCGCCACGCCCTGTTGTCCACCGCACTGGCCTGCGCCGCTTTGGCGGCCCAAGCCCAAAGCAGCCAGGGAGCGGCCAACCCAGCAGCGGCAGCCACGCCGCCCGCAGCCGAGGCAGCGCCCCAGGCCCCTGCGCCCAACCCTGCTGCTGAAAAGGCGCTGGCCCAGCGTTTCCAGGCGCTGCTCGCCGCCTTTGAAGGCAAGGCCGCCGTGCCCGATGCCAAGACTTTCACCGAAGACTTCAACAAGCAGGTCACGGCCGACCAGATGAAGCAGGTGTTCAACGACGTGCACCAAAGCGTGGGCAGCTGCAAGGTCGGCGCGCAGATGACCAGCCCCACCCCTTACATCACCAGCTACCTGCTGCAGTGCGACAAGGCCTATGTGCCGATGGACATCGGCATTGAGGAAAAGGCGCCCTACCGCGTCCACAGTCTGCTGATTCGCCCAGGCTACTGGAAGAAGTAAGCGCGGACGTTTCGACAAAATAGACGATCAAATCGACCGTCACAACCCATACTTATTAGTGTTTCCCTGGATAGGGCGTAAAAATTGACGCTTCAACGTCGATTTTTGCGCTCAATGGCCGTTTAGGCTGGTGATAATGCGCACAAGCTCGCCGCTTTGCCACAAAGCACAGTGCAGAGCTGTCGCCGGGTCGCCACAAGCCGATATCAGACCCCGACGGCGGGCAGCAAAAGCACTAGCATGCTAGCCACCTTATCAACATTCGGATCCGAGGATTCACTATGCGTAAAACCTTGATCGCACTGGCAGTGGCCGCTATCGCCGCCCCTGCTTTTGCTGCAGACCTGAAAGTAGCTGTCGACCCGACCTACGAACCGTTTACCTACAAGACGCCCCAAGGCGAAGTCACCGGTTTTGACGTGGACATCGCCAAGGCGGTGTGCGAGCAGATCAAGCGCAAGTGCGTGTTCGTCGAGCAAGTCTGGGACAGCATGATCCCCGGCCTGCAAGCCAAGAAATACGACGTCATCGTCAGCTCCATGTCGATGACCGACGAGCGCCGCCGCGTGGTCGATTTCAGCGACCGCTACTACAAGACGCCCAGCGCCGTGGTGCTGAAGAAAAGCGTGGAATACAAGGGCCCGGCTTCGGCCAAGGGCCTGAAGATCGGCGTGCTCAAGGGCTCGACCCAAGAGAAGTGGGCCAATGGCGAGCTCAAGCCCGCAGGCGCGACCATCGTGCCTTATGAAGCCCAGGACCAGGTCTACCTGGACATCAAGTCCGGCCGCCTCGACGGCACCGTGGCTGACAAGGTCGAAGTCAACGGCGGCTTCCTGCGCAAGCCCGAAGGCGCTGACTACGGCTACAAGGGCCCGGACCAGTACGAGACCAAGTACTACGGTGATGGCATCGGCATTGCGCTGCGCAAGAACCAAGGCGACCTGAAAAAGCAGATCAACGAAGCGATCAAGACCATCCGCAGCAATGGCACTTATGCCACGATTGCCAAGAAGTACTTCGATTTCGACCCCTACGGCAACTGATCTTTGCAAAATGCGGTGGCGCGCCTAGCGCCGCCCGCGTCCTCGATCAGGGCTAACACCAAGCGGCGCGCTGCTCCAGAGTCTTCATACTGGATGAATCGCGCCGCAATTCCATGGTGCCAAGCCTTTTTGCAGCGCCCACCCAAGGCAACACCAGGCCACCGATGGGCCCGATTGCACAACGCGATCCCGGCGCCCAAGGCCAAAAAATATGAGTGATTACTTTCAATCGATCCTGATGGGCTCGCTGCTGACGGTAGCGGTCTCACTGGCATCAGCTGCCATCGCCACCGTGCTGGGGCTGCTGGGCGCCAGTGCCAAGCTGTCGGGCCGCCGCCCGCTGGTGGTGCTGGCGACGGTCTACACCTCCATCGTGCGCGGCATCCCCGAGCTGGTGATGATGCTGCTGATCTTCTACGGCGGCGCCATCGGCCTCAATACCTTGCTCGAGAAGATGGGCAGCGAAAGCTCGGTCGACCTCAACCCCTTTGTGGCTGGCTCGTTCACGATCGGCTTTATCTACGGCGCCTACATGACCGAAACCTTCCGGGGCGCGATCCTGGCCATCCCCAAGGGCCAGATGGAAGCGGCCTGGGCCTTCGGCATGAGTCCGGTCAAGACCTTCTTTCGCATCACCCTGCCGCAGATGGTGCGCTATGCCCTGCCCGGCTTTACCAATAACTGGCTGGTGCTGATCAAGGCCACCGCGCTGGTCAGCCTGATCGGCCTGCAAGACATGACCTACCTGGCCAAGCAGGCCAGCGCCGCTGCGCGCGAGCCCTTTATCTTCTTCCTCTTCACCGCTGCGCTGTACCTCGTCTACACATCGGTATCACTGTGGGCGCTGGGCCGCCTCAATGCCCGCTACAGCTTGGGAACCGAAAAGGTGCAGCTATGAACTGGGACGTCATTTTTCAGCCCGACACGATTGCGCTGTACGGCGAAGGCCTGGTCACCACCCTCAAGCTACTGCTGTCCAGCCTGGCCATTGGCGCTGTGCTGGCGCTGCTGGGCGCGCTCGCGCTGGTCAGCCGCTCCTGGCTGCTGCGCAAAACGGTGGGCGCCTTTACCTATTTCATGCGCGGCACGCCGCTGCTGATCCAGGTCTACCTGATCTACTACGGCTTCTCGCAGCTCGAATGGGTGCAGGCGCGCTGGGATGCGATCTGGCCCTGGACCTACTTCAAGGAGCCGTTCTTCTGCGCGTTCCTCGCCTTCACCTTGAACAACGCGGCCTACACCGCCGAGATGCTCGCCGGCTCGATCCGCGAAACCTACAAGGGCGAAGTGGAAGCGGCCCGCGCGATGGGCATGAGCCGCTGGCAGCTGATGCGCCGCATCGTGATGCCCAGCGCCATCCGCCGCACCCTGCCTGCCTACAGCAACGAGGTGGTGATGATGCTGCATTCGACCAGCCTGGCCTCGACCGTGCCGTCGCTGGTGGACCTGACCGGCGCTGCCAGCCGGGTGTACTCGGACTACTACCTGCCGTTTGAAGCCTATATCGCGGCAGCTGCCATCTACCTGAGCATCACCTTTATCCTGATTGGCATCTTCCGCCTCGCCGAGCGCCGTTTCCTGGGCTATCTGGCCCCCCGCAAGGCCTAAGACATTCGAGCATCGAGATATGAACGCATCCAACTACAAACTGCAGGCGCTGGACATCCACAAGAGCTATGGCAGCAACCAGGTGCTCAAGGGCGTCTCGCTCAACGCCTGCGCTGGCGACGTGATCAGCATCATCGGCAGCTCCGGCTCGGGCAAGAGCACCTTTCTGCGCTGCATCAACCTGCTGGAGCAGCCCCAGCAAGGGCAAATCATCGTGGCTGGCGAAAGCCTGCAGCTGCGCACCGGCCGCAATGGCGCGCTGGACGCGGTGGACCCCAAGCAGCTCCAGCGCCTGCGCAGCAAGCTGGCGATGGTGTTCCAGCACTTCAACCTCTGGGCGCACATGACGGTGATGCAGAACATCATCGAAGTGCCGGTGCATGTGCTGGGCATCAGCAAGGACGAGGCCGTCGCCCGCGCCCGCAAGTACCTCAAGCTGGTGGGCCTGGAGAACAAGGAAGACAGCTACCCCAACCACATGAGCGGCGGCCAGCAGCAGCGCGTGGCCATTGCGCGCGCGCTGGCGGTCGAGCCCGAGGTGATGCTGTTTGACGAGCCGACCTCTGCCCTCGACCCCGAGCTGGTCGGTGAGGTGCTGCGTGTGATGCAGGTGCTCGCCCAGGAAGGCCGCACCATGCTGGTCGTGACGCATGAGATGGGCTTTGCCCGCGAGGTCTCCAACCATGTGATCTTCCTGCACCAGGGCCTGATCGAAGAGCAAGGCCCGCCGCGCGAGGTGCTGGCCAACCCCAAGAGTGAACGCCTGGCACGCTTCCTCTCGGGCAGCCTCAAATAAGCCGCGCAGGCCGAGTTCTGCCCGCGACAGGATCACTGCCATCCAAGCGCCGGGCAGGCGCACAATCTGCGCTTGAGGTGCTGATCCACACAGCGCCCCAGGCAACCAGCGCAGATTGATACCCACCTTACCGCGACCATGGGCACGCCCAGCTCCCCTCCCCCCGTATCGGATTCCGTAGCAGACGGCAGCGCCGAATTCTCGCTGCGCCGCATTGCCGTGGCGGCCTTTGGCCCCTCGCTGCTGTTTGGCATTGGCGAGGGTGCGGTGCTGCCGGTGATCGTGCTGATGGCGCGGGACCTGGGCGCCTCAGTCTCCATGGCGGCGCTGGTGGTGGGGCTGGTCAGTATCGGCTCCTTGCTGAGCAATATCCCGGCATCGCTGATAACCGCCCGCTGGGGCGAGCGCTGGGCGATTGTGGCCGCAGGCCTGTGGAGCGCCATCGGCATGGCGATCTGCCTGGCCACCCAGCAGCTGTGGCTGTTTGCGCTGGGCTGCCTGATGGTGGGCATGTCGCAGGCGGTCTACAACCTGGCGCGGCAAAGCTATCTGAGCGAGGCCGTGCCGGTGTCCTACCGCGCGCGGGCGCTGTCCACATTGGGTGGGGTGATGCGCATCGGCATGTTCATCGGGCCCTTTATCGGCGCCTGGGCCATGCATGCCTTTGGCCTGCATGCCGCGTTCGCGGTGGGCATCGTGGGCGTGCTCTGCGCCGCAGCCATTGGCTTGCGTGTGCCCGATCTCGCGGCGCCCGCCGCGCTGCCGGGCCAGCCGGTGCCCAACGAGGCACCGTCCATCGCCGGCATTCTGCGCGATCACCACCGGCTATTTCTCACGCTGGGCCTGGGCGTGCTGCTGGTCAGCGCCGTGCGTGCCTCGCGCCAGGTGGTGATTCCGCTGTGGGCCGACCATCTTGGCCTGGCACCCGCTGCCGCCTCGCTGGTCTACGGGCTGGCGGGCGCCATCGATATGCTGGTCTTCTACCCTGCGGGCAAGCTCATGGATCTCAAAGGCCGGCGCTGGGTGGCCGTGCCGTCGATGCTGGTGATGGGCGCGGCCATGCTGCTGATGCCGCTGACGGGCAGCGTGACGACCTTGCTGCTGGCCGCCATGGCGCTGGGCTTTGGCAATGGCATTGGCTCGGGCCTGATCATGACCTTGGGGGCCGACCACGCGCCGCGCCATGCGCGGGCGCATTTTCTTGGGCTATGGCGCCTGGCGGCCGACCTGGGCTCATCGCTCGGGCCAGCGCTGCTGTCGTTTCTGGCAGGCAGCCTGTCGCTGGCCAGCGGCATCGCCTGCATCGGCTTGCTGGCCTGGGGCGCGGCGGCTGCGCTGGCGCGCTGGATACCGCCAGCCAAGCGCTGAGCCCTTTAGCCCGCGCTGGCGCAGCTACCAGACGACCGGTTCGGGCTCCAGCTGGATGCCAAAGCGCTCATAGACACTGGTCTGAATCGCGCGCGCCAAGGTCACCACCTCGCCGCCGGTCACGCTGCCTTCGCCCTCGCCCAGGTTGACCAGCACGAGGGCCTGGCGGTCATAGACACCGGCCTTGCCAATGCTTTTTCCGCGCCAGCCGCAGGCATCGATCATCCAGCCTGCAGCCAGCTTGATGCTGCCGTCCAGCATCGGGTAGTGCACAATTTTGGGCTCGCGCGCAATGATGTCCTCGCACTGGTCGGCGGTGACCTGCGGGTTCTTGAAAAAGCTGCCGGCATTGCCGATCTGCGCCGGATCGGGCAGCTTGGCGCGGCGGATCTCCACCACCCAGTCAAAAATATCCTGGGCCGTGGGCTGCGCAATGCCTTTTTCGGCCTGCTTGCGGGCCAGGTCCAGGTAGCCCAGCTCGGGCTTCCAATCCTTGGCCAGGCGCAGGCGCACATGGGTGATGACGGCGCGGCCCGCCAGCCCCATGCCCCGGGGCTCGGCCACGCCGGTGGCGCGGGCAATCATGGTGAGCGGCATGGTCTCGGCCGGCGCATGCTTGAACACCGAATCCCGGTAGCCAAACGCGCACTGCGCCGCCTGCAGGCTGAAATGCTCGCCATTGCTCAGGTCGATCGCATCGAGCGAGTCAAAGCGGTCTTGCAGCTCCACGCCATAGGCGCCAATGTTCTGCACTGGTGCTGCGCCTGCGGTGCCCGGGATCAGCGCCAGGTTCTCCAGCCCGGGGTAGCCCTGGGCCAGGCTCCAGGCCACGACCTCGTGCCAGACTTCACCAGCGCCCACTTCAATGATGTAGTGCTTGTCGGTCTCTTCGACCAGGCGCTTGCCCATGATCTCCATCTTGAAGACGGTGGGCTCGACATCGCCGGTGATGACGATATTGCTGCCGCCCCCCAGCACCACCACCTGGCGGCTGGCGCCCAACGGGGGCTGGGCCAAAAAATCACGGATATCCTGCGGGGCCTGCACGCGCACCAGGTTCATGGCCCGCGCCATGATGCCAAAGGTGTTGTATTGCTGCAGCGGGGCATTTTTCTCGACTAACATCGCTAGATTGTCGCACTTGTCGCGACCCACTCAGGCGCTCAGCCTGGCCTGCAAGGAGAGTATTTATGCCATCGTTTGACACGGTTTGCGAAGCCGACTTCGTCGAGGTGAAAAACGCTGTTGAGAATTCCGCCAAGGAAATTGGCACCCGTTTTGACTTCAAGGGAACGTCGGCCGGGATCGAGCTCAAGGACAAAGAGATCATCATGTACGGCGATGCCGACTTCCAGCTGGTGCAGGTTGAAGACATCCTGCGCAACAAACTGACCAAGCGCAATGTGGATGTGCGCTTTCTGGACAAGGGCGATGTGCAAAAGGTCGGCGGCGACAAGGTCAAGCAAGTGATCAAGGTGCGCAATGGCATCGAGCAGGAGCTGGCCAAGAAGATCCAGAAGCTCATCAAGGACAGCAAGATGAAGGTGCAGGCCGCCATCCAGGGCGATGCTGTGCGCATCACCGGCGCCAAGCGTGACGACCTGCAAGCGGCAATGGCGCTTTTGAAGAAAGACGTGACCGACGTGCCACTGTCGTTCAATAACTTCCGCGACTGATCCGCACTCGATCAAAAACAAACAGGCCGCGCTGCAGGGATTGCAGCGCGGCCTGTTTTTATGGCGCCTGGGCGTTTAGAACTGGTAGTTCGCGCTCAGCAGCGCACCACGCGGCGTGCCGGGCATGCTGCTGGACCGCCAGTATTCCTTGTTGGTCAGGTTGGACACTGCCAGGGTGACGGTCCAGGGCGCGGCGCGCCAGCCCACCAGGCCATCCCAGCGGGTGTAACCCGGCACACGGCTGGTGTTGGCGTCATTGGTGTAGCGCGCGCTGGTGTGGGTCACGCCCAGCTCGGCATACCAGTTGCCCGCAGGCGCATAGCGCAGAAAGACATTGCCATTGCGGCGCGCGGTGTTGGCCAGGTAGTTGCCTTCCAGGGCGGGGTTGGCCTTGTTCTCGGTAACCTTGGCGGCCATGATGCCGACGCCGCCGCGCACATACCAAAACGGTGCCACACGGCCGGCCGCGCTGAACTCGATACCGCGTGAGCGCTCCTTGCCACGCACGGCCCAGGTGAAGGGGTCGTTGTCCGGATCGGGGCGGTAGCGGATGTTGTAGTGCTCCAGCTGGTAGACGGCCAGCTGCGTGGACAGCGCGCCATCCAGCCAATCGCTCTTGACCCCCATCTCGAACTGCTGCGAATGCTGGGGCTCGTCATCCAGCACCGCGCCAGCGCCGGTATCCACCGACAGAATGCCGCGCCCGCCATAGGGCGAGAAGCTGCGGCTCCAGGACGCGTACAAGCTGTGCTCACGCACCGGCTGCCAAACGAGGCCCGCACGCGGGCTGACGGAGTTGCCGTCGGTGCTGCGGCTCGCATGGGTCAGCTGGTTCGTGCTGTTGAAGTCAAAGTTGTCGTAGCGCGCGCCCAGCAGCAGCTTCCACTGGTCGCTCAGGCTGATCAAGTCCTGCACATACAGCGCGCGGGCCGTGCCCTTGTGCAGGTTGTGCTGCGATGGCGCGCCTTGGGGCGGGCGCACGGCATCGAACACCGGGTTGTTCGGGTCGATATAGCCATTGCTGTTGGCGGTGCTGAAAAGGCGCGGCGCGCGCTCTTCCTCGCTGTGCTCCACGCCCAGCAGCAGCTCATGGCGCATGCCGGCCAGGTCCAGCTTGCCGGTCAAGTCTACGGTATGGGTGGTGGTGCGGTTCTCGGTTTGCTGCCAGGCATAGCTTTGGCGCAGCAGGCCGGGGTTGGCGCACTTGGCGCCCGCCGGGGTCAGGCCCTGGGGGTTGCAATAGGTACCGGCAAAGTAGTGGTCAAAGTCCTGGCTGGCCTCGCGCTTGCTGGCCACCCAGCGCACACTCCAGGCCTTGTTGAACTCATACGACAGGTCCGAGCGCAGCACGCGCAGGCGGTCTTCGACAAAGTCGCCCGGCTGGGCAAAGCCCTGGCGGATGGACATGCCCGGCGGCATCTGGTCGTAGGATGGCCCCCGGTCCGGCACGCGCCAGACATTGTCATAGGTGTACTGGCCGGTCCAGCGCAGGCCCGTGCGCGTATCCACCAGGATGCTGGGCGAGACCATCTCGTTGCGGTTGCGGATGCCGCTGCGAAAGCTGTGCGCCTGCTCGCGGTCGGCCGTCAGCCGCATGACCACATTGGGGCTGATCACCCGGTTGATGTCGATGGTGCCGCCCACGTTCTCCCAGGAGCCGCCGCGCAAGGTCACGCTGCTGACGCCATCAAAGCGCGCTTGTTTGCTGACCATGTTGACCACACCGCCGCCCGCGCCACGGCCATACAGCACCGAAGCCGGGCCTTTGAGGATCTCGATGCGCTCGACGTTGGCCGTGCTGCGGCGCACCTGGCCGGATTCGCGCACGCCATCGCGGTAGATATCGCCGCTGTCGGCATTGAAGCCGCGGATCATCACGCCCTCGCCACGCATGTCATAGCTGGTGTTGACCCCCGGCACGCCATCGAGCATGACCGACAGGTCATTGATGCCATAGCTCTTGAACTTGTTGACTTCCAAGGTGTCGATGGTCTGCGGAATGTCCTTGGGCGCCATATAGGTCTTGGTCGCCGTGGTCACGCCTTCGGGGCGCACATCATCGGGATCGAACTGGTCGGCAGACACCTGGACCGTTGGCAAGGTGTGCTCTTGTGCCATGGCTGGCATGGATGCCATCATCAACAGCGCGGCGACCGACAGGCCGGCGCGCTCGCCTCTTGTACGCGCGAGCGTCTCGCTGCGAAGGGCTTGGATCATTGAAAACTCCTGAAACAATAATTCCGCTTGGTAAACGGCTTGTAAATTTGAGTCAGGAATGCTAATGATAACTATTATCAATGGCAATATATTAACCTTAAGCGGCTGCTTACTTTTCAAAAAAACAACGGGCTAGACTTTGGGTCAAAAAATAAATCGCAGCTTTTGCTGCCACTCGCATGCTTTAGGATGTAAAGCAGCCGACCTGCCTGTGACCCGCGCTAGACTCGGCTCCGCCCTGTTTGTATGCACCACCATGCTGCCCCGCGACCCATGAAGCTTTCAGTCCCCAAGCCTTGCCCCGCCCCAACCCGCCTGCACCACTGGGCGTTGGCACTGGCCCTGTGCGGCAGCGCCAGTTGGGCCGTCCATGCACAAGATGCCGCCGAAGGCCCCCGCTCGGTGGCGCTGGCCGGCATCCTGGGGGACAAGGCCTTGCTGGTCATCGATGGCCGGGCGCCCAAGGCCGTGGCAGCGGGCAGCAGCTACCAGCAGGTGCAGGTGGTCAGCGTCAAGGATGGGCAGGCACAGGTCAGCATCGCGGGCGCCCTGCACAGCCTGCGCATGGGCGAGTCGCCGGTCAGCGTGGCCGATGCCGCGCTGCCCGTCAGCAACACCGGCCGCATTGTGTTGGCGGCCGATGCCAGCGGGCACTTCATGACGGCCGGCATGATCAACGGCAAGGCCACGCGCTTTCTGGTCGATACCGGTGCAACCACGGTGAGCCTGGGGATGAGCGAGGCACTCAAGCTGGGGATTGACTACAAACAGGGCCGTGCAGTGCGCATGGGCACGGCCAATGGCGTCAGCAACGGCTGGCACCTCCAGCTGAGCAGCGTGCGCATCTCCGATGTGGAGCTGCGCAATGTGGATGCCGTGGTCACCTCGGCCAACATGCCCTATGTTCTGCTGGGCAACAGCTTTCTCAATGCCTTTGAGATGAAACGCGCCGGCCCGCAGATGACCTTGGACCGGATCAAATAACGGCGCACAACAGCGCCGAACGCAGGCAAAACAAAAGGGCTGAACCCGCTATCGGTATTCAGCCCTTTTGCCGTCTGCCCGGGGGCAGCGCGTTGCATCACTTGCTTTTCTTTTGGCCCAGCTTGGATTCCTTGCCTTCGACCAGGCGCTGGATATTGAGCTTGTGGCGGTAGACCAGCAAGGCCGACATCACCAGGATCGCGACAAAGATCTCGGCGTGGAAATCCCAGAGCTCGCCGCCGATGAGGATGTAGAACACCGGCGCCAGCACCGCCGCCACCAGCGACGACAGCGACGAATAGCGCCAGATGGCAGCGACCGCCACCCAGGCCAGCAAGAGCAAGAGACCCAGCCAACCGCTAAAGCCCAGCAGCACGCCCAGCGCAGTGGCCACGCCCTTGCCGCCTTCAAACTTGAAGAACACCGGCCAGAGGTGGCCCAGAAATGCCGCAATTCCCACCAGGGCGACAGTGCCCTCTTCGAGGCCATAGGGCTTGCCCAACCAGACCACCAGCGCCACCGGCAGCCAGCCCTTGGCGGCATCCAGCAGCAAGGTCACCACGGCCGCCGCCTTGCTGCCCGAGCGCAGCACATTGGTGGCACCCGGGTTTTTGCTGCCATAGGTGCGCGGGTCACTCAGGCCCATCGTGCGGCTGACGATCACCGCAAATGACAGCGAACCGATGAGGTAGGCCAGGATGGTGGCCAGGATGGAATAAACGGTACTCAAATTGCTCCCCTTGTCTGCGCGCCTGGGCGGCCGGCGCGCACTGGTATATCTAGGTCAAAAACAGGCATCATTCTGCCAGTGCGCATTGCACCGGCTGGGCACCGAGCACCTCCACGCATGCTTTGGGGTCGATCTGCACCAAAAAACCACGCCGCCCGCCGTTGATGGCGATACGCGGCAGCGCCAGAATCGTCTCCTGGATATAGACCGGCATGGCCTTGCGCAGGCCAAACGGTGAGGTCCCCCCCACCAGGTAGCCGCTGTGGCGGCTGGCCACCTCGGGCGTGCAGGGTTCCACGCTCTTGGCGCCAATCTGGCGCGCCAGGCTCTTGGTCGACACCTTGCAGTCACCATGCATCAGCACGATGAGCGGCTTGGCATCCTGGTTCTGCATCACCAGGGTTTTGACGACGACATGCTCATCGAGCCCCAGCTGGCGGGCCGACTCGGACGTGCCGCCATGCTCCACATAGTCGTAGGGATGCTCGGTAAACGCCACCTTGTGCGCCTTCAGAAACTGGGTGGCAGGCGTTTCGCTGATATGGTTTTTTTTGCTCATGGCTGGAGGGGTGGCGGCAGGCGCCACACAAAATCTGCCCCTATTGTCCCGAAAAAATAAGTAGAGGGCGCCGCCAAGCATAGCGGCCTTGGCAACGCCAAAGGCCCTGGTTTGCACCAGGGCCTGCAGGTCAGCGCCTTTCATCAGCCCCGTCAGGGGCCTCAGAACCTGTTGGAGACTTATTGCGCCGGATCGCCCAGCGCCCAGCGCAGTGCGTCAATCTCCTGCAGCAAGGCCTCGGACAGCTGCGTGCCCCAGACATTGAGGTCTTCGTCCAGCTGCTCCATCGTGCGCACACCGATGATGGTGCTGCCCACCTGCCATTTGTTGTAGCAAAAGGCCAGTGCCAATGCAGCCGGGGTCAGGCCATGGTCGCGCGCCAGCTGGTTGTAGCGCTTGGCGGCATCCAGCGCCTCGGGGCGGCCCCAGCGCTGCTTGCGCACCGATTCATAGCTGGCAATGCGCGCGCCCTGCGGTGCCTGGGGGCCGGTAATGCCGCTGTCGTCGTATTTGCCGGTCAGCAGGCCAAAGGCGAGGGGCGAGTACGCCAGCAGCGACACGCCCAGGCGGTCGCAGGTTTCGTCCAAGCCGTTTTCCCAGCTGCGGTTGATGAGGCAGTACGGGTTTTGCACGCTGGCCACGCGCGGCAGGCCATGCTGCTCGGCCAGGCGCACAAACTCATGCACGCCATACGGCGTCTCGTTGGACAGGCCAATGTGGCGGATCTTGCCGGCCTTGACCAGGCCCGCCAAGGCCTGCAGCTGCTCGCCAATCGTTGTCTCGCTGGTTTCCTTTTTCGGGTCGTAGTACAGATTGCCAAAGGCGGGCACATGGCGCTCGGGCCAATGGATCTGGTAGAGGTCGATCACATCGGTCTGCAGGCGGCGCAGGCTCGCCTCGCACGATGCCACGATGTCGGCCGCCGTCATGCCCTTGCCTTCGCGCACCCAGGGCATGCCGCGCGACGGGCCCGCCACCTTGCTGGCCAGCACCACCTTGTCGCGCTGGCCCGGGTTGGCCTTGAACCAGTTGCCGATGATGGTCTCCGTCGCACCATAGGTTTCGGCGCGGGCGGGCACCGAGTACATCTCCGCCGTGTCCCAGAAGTACACGCCGCGCGCCAGCGAATGGCTGAGCATCGCATGCGCATCCGCCTCGCTCACTTGCTCGCCAAACGTCATCGTGCCCAGGCAAATGGGCGAAACCTTCAAATCACTGCGGCCAAGTTGGATGTCTTGCATAAGAAAAATTCAGCGGTGTCGGTCAAAAAAACCAAGTGTAAAAGCATTTTTTGACACCTCGCTGGCCATGGCCGCCATGCGCGCCAGGCAGAGACGCCCATCGACACGGGCATCACCGCCGCTCAGCTAGCACCGCGCAGCAGATTGAGGCGCTGTCAAGCGTTATTCATCGCTCTTTTGATCCGCATCAGTCGCCAATAACCCGTAAGTTCTGCTGAAGCTTCATCTTTTATTATTTATAAAAAACTATCGAGATCATTAATCCGTTCAATACAGTTATAGCGACAGCCCCCGATGTTCCAGCCGCCCAACCCCCACAGCCACCCTCCCCCCGCACCCCGGCCAGACAAGCCGCGCGACCCCAAGCCCGAGGACGGCAAAAGCATACCAACGCCTTGCACCCAATCCCATTGCCCTCAGTGCGCGCCCCATGGCAGGCAGGCGTGGGCCTGCAGCAGCACGGCGCAATACGCACAGCACCACAAAGGTCCAGTTGCGGGGCAGGCAATGTCCTGGCCCAAGGGCAGCGCCCCAGGCATCGTGCATTGCATGCTGTGCGACGCCAGCGGCCATGCACACGGCACGGTCTGGCTGATCTTTGAACCGCAAGCCCCCCTGCACTACCACCAGGGCCAGACCCTGCGGGTACTGCTGCCCGGTGGATGCGGCCCTGAGATACTCATTACCTCCCAGCCAGGCGATGCCGGCGTGATGCATGGCCGCCTGCTGCTGACCCCGGGCGAGCCTTGGCCTGCCCAGTTTGGGCCCGATGCGGGCTTTGGATTGATGTTCCAGGTCTGCCTGCGCCACAGGAGCCGCTCCAGCTGAACCCTTAAAGTCCCGAACACCGCCCCCTGTCTCTCTGGCGCGCCGTAGCCGGCCGGGCCGCTTCTACAATGCAGCAGCCCTATGACCCATGCCATGCCC
The DNA here is from genome assembly GCF_049601575.1 of Comamonas sp. 23. Classification (NCBI taxonomy): domain Bacteria; kingdom Pseudomonadati; phylum Pseudomonadota; class Betaproteobacteria; order Burkholderiales; family Comamonadaceae; genus Comamonas; species Comamonas sp. 23. The sequence continues at coordinate 3,134,076 of NZ_CP187127.1, forward strand.
CTGAGCGACGCCCTGCGAACGCGCATCCACCACAGCCTGCAGCATTTTGAGGTGCAGCGCATGGGCGGCGCCGGCCAGTCCCAGGCCGCCGTCGCGCTGGTGCTGCTGGACGAAGGCCCTGGCGCCGGGCTCGAAGGCATGCCCCCACCCGCGCAGTGGAGCAACGAGGCCGCACTGCTGCTGACGCGCCGCGCCCTGCACTTGCGCAACCACCCCGGCCAATGGGCCCTGCCCGGCGGCCGCATCGAGGCAGGCGAGACCGCCGAGCAGGCGGCGTTGCGCGAACTGCATGAAGAAGCGGGCCTGTTGCTGGCGCCCAGCCAGGTGCTCGGTTGCCTCGATGACTACGCCACGCGTTCTGGCTTTGTCATCACCCCGGTGGTGGTCTGGGCCGGTGCCACCGCCCAGCTGCAACCCAACCCCGATGAAGTGGCCAGCGTGCACCGCATCCCACTGGCCGAGCTGCTGCGCAGCGATACGCCAATGCTGGAAAACACCGATGCCTCGCCCCACCCTGTGCTGCGCATGCCCATGGGCAAGAACTGGGTGGCCGCACCCACGGCTGCATTTTTGTACCAGTTTCGTGAGGTTTGCCTGCTGGGGCACCCCACCCGCGTCGCGCATTTTGACCAGCCCCGGTTTGCCTGGAAGTGAGCCTCGCCTCGCCCAGCGCCGCAAACGCTGCGCAGCGGGAGCAAAAACATTATTAAATCAAGCATATGCCCTAAAGCACCACTGGCCGGCCAAGCGCTGCCAGCATGCGACAATAACGGGCTAGACCGCAATAATAGGACACAGTGACATGGAAGCAGAACGCATCAACCAAATCGGCAACACCCTCGAAGACCTGTCCAGCCGGACAGAAGAGCTTCGGAGGTATCTTTGACTACGATGCAAAGTACGAACGACTGCGCACGGTAAACGCCTCGCTGGAAGACCCCAGCGTCTGGAACGATCCCAAGAAGGCCCAGGAGCTGGGCAAGGAAAAGAAGGCCCTCGACTCCGTCGTGCTGACCTTGCAAAAGCTGAGCAGTGAGCTGGCCGACAACACCGAGCTCTTCGAGATGAGCAAGGAAGAAGGCGATGACGCCGGGCTGGAGACCATCGAGGCCGAGGCTGCCAAGCTGCGCCCGCTGATCGAGGAGCTCGAGTTCCGCCGCATGTTCCGCAACGAGGCCGACCCGCTCAACTGCTTTGTCGACATCCAGGCTGGCGCCGGTGGCACCGAAGCCTGCGACTGGGCCAGCATGCTGCTGCGCCAGTACCTCAAGTACGCCGAGCGCAAGGGCTTCAAGGCCACTGTTGAAGAAGAAACCCCGGGCGACGTCGCCGGCATCAAGAGCGCCACGATCAAGATCGAGGGCGAGTACGCCTTTGGCCTGCTGCGCACCGAAACCGGTGTGCACCGCCTTGTTCGCAAGAGCCCGTTCGACTCCTCGGGCGGCCGCCACACCAGCTTCTCGTCGCTGTTCGTCTACCCCGAGATTGATGACTCCATCGAGATCAACATCAACCCCTCGGATGTGCGTACCGACACCTACCGTGCCTCGGGCGCGGGTGGTCAGCACATCAACAAGACCGACTCGGCCGTGCGCCTGACCCACATCCCGACCGGCATCGTCGTGCAGTGCCAGGATGGCCGCAGCCAGCACAGCAACCGCGATGTAGCCTGGCAGCGCCTGCGCTCCAAGCTCTATGACTTTGAAATGCGCAAGCGCATGGAAGAGCAGCAAAAGCTCGAAGACACCAAGACCGATGTGGGCTGGGGCCACCAGATCCGCAGCTACGTGCTGGACAACAGCCGTATCAAGGACCTGCGCACCAACGTCGAAGTCTCCGCCACCCAAAAGGTGCTGGATGGCGACCTGGACGTGTTCATCGAAGCCTCGCTCAAGCAAGGCGTTTAAAAACCTGTGGCACTCCCCATGCAGCGCAGCCTTGCAGCGGTGCATGCGGCGTGCCTCAGCCCCTCTATCGATTGGCTGGGCCTCCCAGCCGATACGGACCTGAAGACAAGCCCAATGCCTGCGATCGAAGCGCTGATTTTTGACATGGACGGCACCATGGTTCACTCCATGCCCTGGCACACCCAGGCCTGGGTGGAATACGCACGCCGCCACGCCATGGATCTGGATGTGCCCGCCTTCATGGCGCAGACCACCGGCAAGAACGCCTTGGAATGCGCCTGCGCGCTGATGGGCCGCACGGTGAGCGCCGAAGAGAGCGAGCGCATCACCGCAGAAAAAGAAGGCATTTACCGCGAGCTGTTTGCAGCCAACTTCTGCGCGGTCGATGGCTTTGACCGCTTTCATGCCCAGGCGCGAGACATGGGCCTCAAAGTGGCCATTGGCACTGCGGGCGACCAGGACAATGTACGCTTTGTGCTGGACAACCTGCAGATGCAGCCCCCGGCCCAGGCGATTGCGCGTGGCGACGAGGGCCTGCCCGGCAAGCCCCACCCCGATATTTTTCTGAAGGCGGCCGAGCGCCTGGCAATAGACCCGGCCGCCTGCATCGTGTTTGAAGATGCGCCGCACGGCATTGAAGCGGCGCGGCGCGCCGGCATGCGTGCGGTGGGCATTGGCACCACGCACGATGCCCAGCAACTCAGCGGCCCCCATGTTCTGGCATGGGCGCCCGATTTTTCGACCCTGCTCAACAACCAATTTTTGGAGAAGCTCCATGATGCGTGAAGGACAAGCACACACCGTGTACCGCGCCGACTACCAGGCCCCGGCATGGTGGATTGATACGGTCGACCTGACATTCGATCTGGACCCGGCCAAGACGCGCGTGCTCAACAAGATGCGCGTGCGCCGCAACCCCGATGTGCTAGCCCAGCCGCTGCACCTCAACGGCGACGAGCTGAACCTGGCCCGCGTGATGGTCAATGGCGCAGCGTCCTCGTTCAAGATGGACGGCTCAGACCTGGTGCTGGAGAACCTGCCCGAAGGCAGCGACCCGGTCGACCTGGAGATCTTCACCACCTGCATGCCCGAGAAGAACACCAAGCTGATGGGCCTGTACACCAGCAATGGCTCGTTCTTCACGCAGTGCGAGGCCGAAGGCTTTCGCCGCATCACCTATTTCCTGGACCGTCCCGATGTGATGGCCATGTACACCGTCACCCTGCGCGCCAACAAGGCCCAGTTTCCGGTGCTGCTGTCCAATGGCAACCTGGTCGAGCAAGGCGACTTGCAAGGGCCTGGCAACGAAGGCCGCCACTTTGCCAAGTGGGTCGATCCGCACAAAAAGCCCTGCTACCTGTTCGCACTGGTGGCCGGCAACCTCGTTGCCCGCGAGCAAAAGATCAAGAGCCGCGCCGGCAAAGAGCACCTGCTGCAGGTCTTTGTGCGCCCCGGCGACCTGGAGAAGACCGAGCACGCGATGAACTCGCTGATGGCCTCCATCGCCTGGGACGAAGCCCGCTTTGGCCTGAGCCTGGACCTGGACCGCTTCATGATCGTCGCCACCAGCGACTTCAACATGGGCGCGATGGAGAACAAGGGCCTGAACATCTTCAACACCAAGTACGTGCTGGCCAGCCAGGCCACCGCGACCGATGCCGACTATGCCAATATCGAGTCGGTGGTGGGCCACGAGTACTTCCACAACTGGACGGGTGACCGCGTCACCTGCCGCGACTGGTTCCAGCTCTCGCTCAAGGAGGGCCTGACCGTCTTCCGCGACCAGGAATTCAGCATGGACATGGCCGGCAGCGCCTCGGCCCGCGCCGTCAAGCGCATCGACGACGTGCGCGTGCTGCGCACCGTGCAGTTCCCCGAGGACGCCGGCCCCATGGCCCACCCCGTGCGCCCGGACAGCTACCTCGAAATCAACAACTTCTACACCGTCACCATTTACGAAAAAGGCTCGGAAGTGGTGCGCATGCAGTCCACCCTGGTGGGCCGCGACGGCTTTGCCAAAGGCATGAAGCTCTACTTTGAGCGCCATGATGGCCAGGCCGTGACCTGCGACGACTTTGCCCAGGCCATTGCCGATGCCAACCCCGGCTCGCCACTGGCCCAGCACCTGCCGCAGTTCAAGCGCTGGTACAGCCAGTCGGGCACGCCCCGCGTGGCCGCGCAAGGTGTGTACGACGCAGAAGCGCAGACCTACACCCTGACCCTGACCCAGTCCTGCCCGCCCACCCCGGGCCAGCCTGGCAAGGAGCCCTTTGTGATTCCCGTCACCCTGGGCCTGCTGGCAGCCGATGGCCGCAGCCTGCCGCTGAACATTCGCCCCAGCCAGGCGCTCAGCAGCATTGCCCACAGCGCCACCAACCACACCGTGGTGCTGACCGAGGAATCCCACACCATCGTCTTCGACGGTGTCGAGCAAGCCCCTGCCCCATCGCTGCTGCGCAACTTCAGCGCCCCGGTGGTGCTGCAGATCGAAGAGAGCGACGACGCCCTCCTGCACCTGCTGGCACACGACGAAGATGCCTTCAACCGCTGGGAAGCCGGCCAACGCCTGGGCCTGCGCTTTGCGCTGCAAGCGATTGCCGCACGCAGCGCCGCCGGTGCCGATGCCGCTGTACCACAAGCCCATCTGCTGCCCGCCTCGTTTGTGCAAGCGATGCGCGAAGTGCTGCGTGATCCACAGCTCGACGCCGCCTTCAAGGACCTGGCGCTGACCCTGCCGTCCGAAGGCTATATCAGCGAACAGCTCGACCAGGTCGATCCGCAGACCGTGCACGCCGTGCGCGAGGCCATGCGCCAGCAGCTGGCCACCGAGCTGGCCGCCGACTGGGCCTGGGCTTACGACGAATGCAGCCACACCGGCGCCTATGTGCCCGATGCGGTGAGCGCCGGCAAGCGCGCACTGGCAGGCCATGCGCTCCTGATGCTCTGCGTGGCTGCCCGTGAATCCGGCGACAAGGTCTGGCCTGGCAAGACCTTGCAGCGCTACAAGGACGCCGGCAACATGACCGACCGCTACAACGCCTTGAGCGCGCTCGTGGTGAGCGGCAGCCCGCTGGCCGATGCGGCCATCCAGAGCTTCCACCAGATGTTCAAGAACGACGAGCTGGTGCTGGACAAGTGGTTTGCGCTGCAAGCGAGCGCACCCGATATCAACGGCAGCGCCCTGCCCGCCGTGCGCGCGCTGATGAAGCAGCCCGACTTCAACATCAAGAACCCCAACCGCGCCCGCAGCGTGATCTTCAGCTACTGCAACGGCAACCCCGGTGGCTTCCACCGCGCCGATGGTGCTGGTTACGCCTTCTGGGCCGAACAGGTGGTGGCGCTCGATGCCTTCAACCCGCAAGTCGCTGCCCGCCTGGCCCGCGCGCTGGACCGCTGGAAGAAGCTGCCCGAGCCCTACCGCAGCGCGGCGGGCGACGCGATTGCCAAGGTCGCTGCCAAGCCCAAGCTCAGCAACGATGTGCGCGAGGTGATCACGCGCGCGATGGCGGACTGATGCGCCAGGGCATGCGCCAACAGCTGCTGGCCCAGGGCATTGCCGCCCTGGCCAGCTTGGCTGCCGCCATGCCCTTGCTGGCCAGCGCGCAAACCGGCCGCAACGCCGGGGCGGTGGCCACCGCCGCGCCCGAAGGCCTGGCGGTCACGCCGAGCAACAATTTTGAAAAGCGCTTTGCGCCGCTCTATGCCGCCGTGTTCAGCGAAGGCGGCCGTTTCAGCGGCAGCGCGATGAGCGCCGATTTGCAGGCGCTCGAGCCGATCCTTAAGCGCACCAAGGCGCCGGCGCTGGATTTTTTCCGCCTCTACTACACCCAGGCCACCATCTTCAGCCGCCGCGCCATGCCTGCCGAAGCGGGCCAGGTGGCACAAAAGGCCTTGGTGGCCATGCCCAAGCCCAGCGATCCGCAATGGGCCTACCCGCATCTGGAGCTGAGCATTGCCAGCATCCGCTGGCTGGCCGAAGGCGGGCGTTATGAGGCCGCGCTCAAACAGGCGCAAACGCTTATCACCCGCTACCCGCTGCAAGAGATTGCCAGGCTGCCCGCGCAGATGCGCTGGGACAACAGCACCCCCATCCCGCAGGCGGCCGACTACCCCACCCAGCTGCAGATACTGGGCGTGTACGAAGACCTGGGCTATGTGCTGCACGAGCAAGGCCAGTACCGCCAGGCCCTGCAGGCCAACCAGCAGCTGCTGCCCGTGGCGCGCGAGCGCCTGCTAGCGCTGGGCGAGACCCCGCGCCTGCGCGGCCTGCTGGCCAACCTGGCGCAGAACAGCTACATGCTCGGCCAGGTGGACGCCGCCCGCAACTACCTGCAAGAGCGCCTGCAGATTGCGATCAGCGCGGGCGACCATGACACCGTGTACGACAGCTATTTCCAGCTGATGGTGCTGGCCCATGAGCAGAACCAGCCGCAGCAGGCGCAGCAGTGGCTCAGCGCCTATGCGCAATATGCCCGCGCCCAGGACCACAGCGACCAACTGGCCCGCGCCGAGCAGCTGCGCGATGAGCTGAATGGCCGCGAAGCAGCGCCCCCGCCGCAACAGCCGGCCCAACCGCCAGCCCCACAGGCACCGCGCCAGCCCAAGCGCTGAGCCCACCCAGATTGACCCAATTTGAAGGAGTTCCACCCATGAAGAAAAACATCACCCTCAGCCGCTACCTTGTCGAGCAGCAACGCGTAGACGGCCTCATCCCCGCCCAGCTGCGCCTGCTGATCGAAGTGGTAGCCCGCGCCTGCAAGCGCATCAGCCACAGCGTCAACAAAGGCGCGCTGGGCGATGTGCTGGGCACCGCCGGTAGCGAGAACGTGCAAGGCGAAGTGCAGAAGAAGCTCGACATCATCGCCAACGAGGTGCTGATCGAAGCCAATGAATGGGGTGGCCACCTGGCCGCGATGGCCTCCGAAGAGATGGACAGCATCTACCTGGTGCCTAACCGCTACCCCCAAGGCGAATACCTGCTGATGTTCGACCCGCTCGACGGCTCGTCCAACATCGATGTGAACGTGTCCATCGGCACCATCTTCAGCGTGCTCAAAAAGCCCGAAGGCCACCCTGGCGTGACCGAAGACGACTTTCTGCAGTCAGGCGCCCAGCAAGTGGCCGCCGGCTACTGCGTCTACGGCCCACAAACCACCCTGGTGCTGACCTTTGGCGACGGCGTGGCCATGTTCACCCTGGACCGCGAGCAAGGCAGCTTTGTGCTGACCCAGGAGAACGTGCGCATCCCCGAAGACACCAAGGAATTCGCGATCAACATGAGCAACATGCGCCACTGGGATGCCCCCGTCAAGCGCTATGTGGACGAATGCCTGGCTGGCGTGGAAGGCCCCCGCAACAAGGACTTCAACATGCGCTGGATCGCCTCGATGGTGGCCGACGTGCACCGCATCCTCACCCGCGGCGGCGTCTTCATGTACCCATGGGACAAGCGCGAACCCAACAAGCCCGGCAAGCTGCGTCTGATGTACGAAGCCAACCCCATGAGCTGGCTGGTAGAACAAGCCGGCGGCGCCGCCACCAACGGCCGCGAACGCATCCTCGACATCAAGCCCACCAAGCTGCACGAGCGCGTCAGCGTGGTCCTGGGCTCGAAGAACGAGGTCGAGCGCATCACCCGCTACCACACCGAAGCATAAATTCTGCAATTTGGTCTGAGAGCAAAAATTTCACGCTATAATTTCTCTCTAACGCCGGTGTAGCTCAGTCGGTAGAGCAGCTCATTCGTAATGAGAAGGTCGGGTGTTCGATTCATCTCTCCGGCACCAAAATTCCGAAATAAGAAACCGCCCTAGTCTTCACAGACTAGGGCGGTTTTTCTATTGAATTCAATGCTTGTCAGAGAGCATATGGGAAGCTTCATTCCATCTTTATACCCGCCTCGGCAACTTCCCCAACGTTAGTCTCCCATTGTTAAGCGTCCAACTATCAACGTTTCTCAGGAAATTCTGCTACCCAAGGTTTAACGCATTGCACAGAGCCTAGCCAGTACAAGCACACGTTGCACTTACACCGTACAACCAGCAACGTGAAACGCCAGTCCATTTGAGTGGCTTTCTGAAAAGCCAGCTATGCGTGTAAAGTGCAAAGATGGCGCGCACTTTTGTAAGCAATCGAAATCTTGAGAGGACAGCACGGCCTCGTGGACTAAATCTCCTGTATCTACGATGAGATCTGGCTTATCTTGTGCGGGTGCTAGTACCGCTGTACGAAGGTCAATTACTGTCGAGTCGCAGCCTTCAAGTCTCAAGGCAATCAATGCCAAACGGCACAGCAGCCACATTGATTGACCAAGGCGAACCAGTAATACTGTTTTCTAGCCTCTGTCGGAAGATAGCGAAGCTGCAAGAACTGTAGCTGGATGTGGCCCTGGGCGAGGCACTAATGGCGCGAGGCATAGTCTATGAAATCAATCGTACCGACAAAATAACTACGGCTTTTGGATTACGAGCGAGCCTCCAGGATGACAAGCTCAATCTTGGTGTTGGCTCTACTGCCAACGACGTCTAAACGCGATCATCCGTCCCGCATGTGCGGCGCGGCAATAGTATGCAGCACGTGGTCAATTCCGCGATTGCGAACCAACCAGTGCCCATCCTGGACGTGTAATTCCTCTCTTAAAAATATGCGATACTTACACCCAGTTCTCCCGCTAGTGTGTTCACGTGGCGGTTGCAGAACGACGAACCTCGGCGCGAATGTTCTCAACGCTGCGAAGCGGCGAGCACATACACCGGACAAAGCACAGTGCAACTGCGTGTACGCGCAGAAGTGGTGCTCGGTGGTCTGATCGAGGTGCAGCTCGTGGCCCCTGAAGCTACGCGGGCTGATAGAGGTCGTTATGCAACAGGCCGAGGCGTGGATGCGGTGGACGGAACTGACCCGTCAGAGGCGCGCGAAACGCCGCAGATGGGTGCCGTGGCGAAATTTCGCGCCCGCATCCTGCATATTCAATACACTTGGAGTGTTGCGATGAAGGTACGAATGAGTTTGATTTGCATTTTCGCCGCATGCGTGAGCGCTAGTGTGTTCACGTGGCGGTTGCAGAACGACGAACCTCGGCGACAATGTTCTCAACGCTGCGAAGCGGCGAGCACATACACCGGACAAAGCACAGTGCAACTGCGTGTACGCGCAGAAGTGGTGCTCGGTGGCCTGTCTTAAATCTGGCAATCTCAGGGGCATTTTTTAGCCGATTGCGATCAGAGAATTGACTTACTTATCCGAAATTTCCCACGTAGATGGCCTGCGGCAAGCTTTTAGCCATATTTCCAAAGGCCGACTTGGTCGCCCCTCTGGACAAGTTCAAGGCGTAGACGGAGTATCAATAAATTCATTCGCAGAAAATATTGACTCCAAGCTTTTGTCTCTTTCCAAGAGATTGAAAAGCGATTCTTTTCAATTCTCTCAGCTAAAACCAATTATTCTTCACGATCCGATAAAAAATAAGAGACGAATTATCTGCGTCCCGACTATCGCCGATCGCATTGTTCAAAGAGCAATCTTGGATAGAATTGCCAAATCGCAAGCCTGGCTATTCAATGAGATTAGTTATGGTTTTATACCAAGAACAGATGAGCAAAAAGGGGTAGTTTCCGCTGTAAAAAAAGCAAAAGAGCTTAGAGAATCCTCCCCCTGGGTTTTCAAGACTGATATCCAAAAATTCTTTGACCGGGTGAAGCGTCCGCTCCTAGAAGAAGAGGTGCGAAAAAAAATAAGGCAGCGCTCAATTCACAACCTCTTGCAGCAGGCCATGCATTGCGAAATCAAGCTGGGCCCTAGATCGGAATCGATTCAAATAAAGCAAGCAGGCATTAAATTTGGAGAAGGTGTTAGGCAAGGGATGCCTCTCTCGCCATTTTTTGCTAATTTAATGCTATCCGACTTTGACAAATACTGCATAAAATCTCATATAAAAGCCATTCGCTATGCAGATGATTTAATATTTTTCTGTCAGAGCAAAGATCAAGCCATTGCCATTCACCAAGAATGCAAGGAGCGGCTAGCTAAGTTAGAGCTTAGCATTCCAGATATAGAAGAAAGCAGCAAGAGTGTAATTGCAGGCCCAGATGATTTGGTTTCATTTTTAGGCGTCGAGCTTTCTCCAGATGGGAAAGGAAATTACTCTCTTCTGGTTGGGAAGAAGCAATTTCTAGACATCAAAGGAAGCTTCTATAATCTATGCGGCATTTCAGAGTTGAAATCAAAGAACCTTACGCTCGGAAAATTACAAGCCGTATTAGATTCAAAAAAGAATGCTTATAGCGCCTGTTACGATTACTGCGATAATATTCAAGAATTAGAAAATCAGATGAGCCACTGGACAAATGGGGTTATTAAAAAAGTTCTGAATAATGTTGGCATTTCTGCCGCTACTCTCAGTATAGACGCGCAATGGCTGCTAGGTCTTAGATAAATCAGCATCGAGCAATTTATTGAGCCAATAGAAAAAGCGAGTTGACATGCACCTAGGCGTAGCGCAGGTATCACATTGAATATAAATCGGAAGTATCAATGTCGCGACGAAAGCACGGCTAGCTTGATTGGACCGTTGGTGCAATATCTGCAGCTATGCCCATCAATAAAGCCGCAGGAGGTTTACTCCTGAGCAACATATGAAGGCGCTTGAGGTGCGGATTAAGAGGGTCAGCAACATGCTTCGCAGAGACTATTTAGTGCATGGCGCCAAACGCTTTTGGACAAGTCTTGCAAGAGCAACTCTTCCAAGAACCATCAGTGAGAATTCCCATGACCAACCAACAACTGAATGAAATATTTCTGTGTGCAATTCCATTTTTTGAAAGCTTAAAGGGTGTCCGGGGCATTCCCTTCATTAGCACTTACCCTGTAAACAGCTGTGAGTCAACCAGTGCAATGCTTGCGGCCATCCTTCAAAAACTGGATCATCAATTAGATGTTTTAGTTGTTAAAGGGACACAAGCGTCTGGTTACGGAATGCATTTTTGGGTTGAAGCAAATGGCTGTGTTCTCGACCCTACTGCACATCAGTTTCCCGAATACAATGCCCCTATTTTTGCAATGCACCCAAGTTCATTGGAAAAGGTTTTTTCACATACAGAGCTATTTACACCGGAACAAGCTTTGACACAGTGTGATGAAAAAATGGGCTTTCCCAGAGACTTAGCAAATCGTCTCGTCAGTAAATTCCTTACGCATGTTTATTCGTAACAGCCGCAGGGTCGCCCAAGATTTCGAAGCTCAACTTAGCGGTTAAACATCGGATCAAACGCGTTATCTGCCCACTCGTTAGTGTCTGCTCGTTAAACCTAGGCGCACTACATCGGCATCCATCGCCTCGGCCGGTCAATAGCAGACACAGCGGAGAGAGAGATGTTTATGCGCGATGGCGTCCATCTCAAGTGAGGTCGACAATGCAGCGTATTAGCGCTCAGGGTCCTCATAAGCAGGGAAATTGTTGTAATCTCACGCTGCACGACCCTTCTGCCCCTCGGCAGCCTTCTCATTTGCCCGATGCAGCACCGCCTGCGCATACTCGATCAGCGCATACAAAGCGCTATGCAGATCGCCTTGCAGCCACTTGCTCAACTTTTACGACCTGCCGTCATCTGCCCCCATCAGCAGAGCCGATATGGCACTCAGGCCATACAAGCGCGTATTGATCGCTTGGGCTTCCCAATCCGTTAGCGCCAGGTCATCCGTAAAGCCGCAGGCCCTACGTTGCCTGCAAATGTCGTGAATGTCTAAAGGTCGGTCGTCTTGGTCCACGATGGACTGGAAGGCATCAACATGCGCGGTATCCGGGCTGGATGCATCCAAGCTGGTGGGATAGCGCCAGTAGATGGGTGGCCAGTTGGTGTAGGCCAGTGGGGCCGATAGATGAGTTGGCGCCAGTGCCATTCCACTCGTTGGCGATGCAGAAGGTCTGCGCTTGGACGTCATAGGAGATGTCCCGCGTTTCCAGGCATTCGGCAGCAGGCGGTTGCAAAGGCTGTGAAAAAAACTGCTGACAGTGCCAGTCCCCATTGCATGAACCGACGCGCTTCATCCACCAGCGCACAAAGGGAAGAAGGGCTGTGCAAAAGCCCTTCAAAAACATCAGAACACAGATAAATAACCTTATCATCTGTTCAAAACGAACATGTTGCCCTCTCACGCAGAAGAAGCACTTTAGTGCTGCAGGCAGCATCGTTTCGGATGCCCGAATCCCGAGATCAGTTTGAACCACAAGCTGAGACCAAAGGTATGACCCGTGGAAAAAACTCTTGTTAACGTTGATGGCGCCGCTCAAGCATTGAGGCAATTTGCTGAAGAGCGAGATTGGCATAAATTTCACTCGCCCAAAAATCTGGTCATGGCGCTCTCCGGAGAAGTTGGCGAACTCACCGAAATATTTCAGTGGATGTCGGAAGCGGATTCGCTCAGTGCTGCGACCTCACCAAAAACATCCCAAGCAGTGCGCGATGAGCTCGCGGACGTCGCGCTTTACCTTGTGCGACTTGCCGACGTGCTTGGGGTTGACCTGAATGCCGCAGTGAGCAGCAAACTCGCTTCCAACGCTGCCAAGTACCCGATCGAACTCTCTAAAGGAGTGAGTACCAAGTACGACCAGTTGCCAAAGCCATGATCGTCTATCAAGCTGACAAGAAGGAATTCTTGGTTGACTACAACGATCGTGACATCGAGGACGTCATTTACGAAAAGTACCGCGCTGCCACAGACCGAAAAGTGGCGCAGGCAGAGATCCGATCCTGGCGAGAATCCCTGGGCTACGTGGCACGTGTCCTGAGTGACCCGGAAATTGCCGACGATGTTGGGGTGGCAGTGGAATTCATCCTTCCGCAATCTGCCAAACGCATCGACGTCATTCTTGCTGGGCATGCTGATGATGGTTCGCGACGTCTGATTGTTGTGGAGCTAAAGCAGTGGTCCTCTGTTAACGCTACGGACCGCGATGCCATTGTCTTGCTACGTCATGGCGGTCGCTCAGACCAAATGCGTGTGCATCCCAGCTACCAGGCATGGTCCTACACCGCATTTTTGGAAGGCTTCAACGAAGCTGTCTACGATGGCGGTTTGCAAGTACGCCCTTGTGCCTACCTGCACAACTACGCTGCGGATGGAATCATCGACGCGGCTCACTATCAACCATATATTGAACGTGCGCCACTGTTCCTGAAAGGTGATGATGATCGCAAGCGACTCAGAGAATTCATAAAACAGCATCTTCGCCATGGACGAGGTCGTCAGGTGCTGTTCGATCTAGAACAAGGCCGTCTTCGCCCTTCCAAAGCGCTTGCTGACGTCGTCGGGAAGCTTCTCAAAGGCAACGAAGAATTCGCGTTGATCGATGATCAGAAGGAGATTTTTGAAGCTGCAAAGGCTGCATGCCGTCAGGCGAGCTCTTCCGAAAAACCTCGTGTCGTGATCATTGAAGGCGGTCCGGGAACCGGCAAATCGGTCGTTGCAGTAAACCTGCTGGCCGCCTTGCGAGAAGGGCTGACTGTTAAATACATCTCCAAGAATGCGGCACCGCGTGCCGTGTACAGCGAAAAGCTCATCCAGACCCGAGAGAACGCGCATCTGGTCAATCTGTTTGGTGGCTCGGGCTCGTTCACTGAAACAAGCACGGATGCCTTTGACGTGCTGGTAGTTGACGAGGCGCACCGCCTGACCGAGAAAAGTGGTTTCTATGGGAACCTGGGTACACACCAAGTCCAGGAGCTTATCAATGCAGCCAAGTGCAGCATTTTCTTTATTGACGAAGACCAGCGCGTAACGCTCAAAGATGTAGGAACCAAGGCAGCCATCCGTAAGTTTGCGGCCGCTCGCGGAGCAGAGGTTGAGGAGTACGCTCTTGCCTCGCAGTTTCGCTGTGCAGGTTCAGATGGTTACCTTGCCTGGGTGGACGATGTGTTGCAAATCAGAGCGACTGCGAACGGCAGCCTTGAGGATATTCCGTTTGACTTTCAAGTTTTCGATGACCCCGAGGAAATGCACGCAGCGATTGAGGCAAAGAACAGCGGCAACCGAGCACGCGTGGTCGCCGGATATTGCTGGCCATGGAACAGCAAGAAGGACTCCAAGCAGATGGATGTGGTGATCGGCGATTACCAGCGTCAATGGAATCTTGACCAAGACGGCAGTCTTTGGATCATGGCACCCCATTCAGTGCAGCAAGTGGGCTGTATCCACACCTGCCAAGGCCTGGAAGTGGACTACATCGGCGTGATCATTGGTCCTGATCTGGTGATGGACGGAGAGAAACTTACCACTCTACCCAGAGCGCGCGATCGGCACGATAAAACCATGAAAGGCTTCGTGAAGATGTCCAAGGAGCAGCCTGCTGAAGCTGCACGGCAGGCGGACATGATCATCAAGAATACGTACCGCACGCTAATGACACGTGGAATGAAAGGGTGCTATGTCTATGCGACTGATGCAAAGCTGGCCGCCTATCTCAGGTCCCGTGGCAAGCAAAAACAATTCGCTTAGCCTCCAGACCGCATTGAGACTTCAGCTCTAGCAGTTCAAAGGAGTCGGTCGCTCCCATGGGTATGCGCCAACCGAGCTCTTACCCCCTGCAAATTGATGAATAGTGAATGGGGCGCACGCGACTTGCAGCCCCCCTCACCCAACGCCACAAGTGCCGGCATCCACTAATGCCGCCTGTTGGCGCGCTGCTTGCTTTTAAGCAGGGGTAGTGCTGCAATTCATGCTACGCCATCCTTCCGCGCTTCGGCAGCCTTCTCATTAGCCCGATACAGCACCGCCTGCGCATCCTCCGTCAGCGCATACAAAGCACTGTGCAGACCGCCTTGCAGCCACTTGCTCAGCTTGAACGACCCGCCATCATCTGCACCGATCAGCAGAGTCGATATAGCGCTCAAGCCATACAAGCGCGTGTTGATCGCTTGGGCTTCGCACTCCGTCAGCGCCAGGTCGTCCGTAAAGCCGCCAGCCCTGCGGAGCCTGCAAATGTCATGAATGTCTAAAGGCTGATCGCCATGGCCAGCGAGGGCCTGGATGGCATCGGCAAGAGCTTTATCCGGGCGGGAGGTGTCCGAGCTGGAATCCACGGATGAGCCGGCTTTTGCTGCTGGAGGGGCAGCTTGGGGCTTGCTGTTCATGATGACGCCTCCTGACTCCGGGACAGGTTGCGCAGTGCAGGCAGTAGTGCCTGTACGGCCATGTTCAGCGCGTTGTGCGCGTCGGGATGGAGTTGGATAAAGGCGCTTTCGCCCAGGCAGGAAGTGGGCGCAGAGATGTGCGCAGGGGATGACTGAGCCATGGTGGACTCCAAGCAGGATGGTTTGCTACAACCACCGCTTCCCACGCCAATGGGGGCGGCAGCTCGAACAGGTTGGCGTACCGGCCCCGCTTGCGCATACCGGCGAGCCTCGCGGCTCCCTGCCCGAGCCGCCATAAAACGAGCACGAACAAACAAGCCGCAGGTACTCTGCGGAAGAGACTGCGGCTTGCGTCGCAGCGGGAATCGGGACGCCAATCCCGGCTGCGCTTGACTGGCGCAGCGGCCTAACTGTAGCACGGCAGGAATGGGAGTGTTTAGGTGTGGCGCATTTTTGAACCCCTCTTCTGCCCGAGCCTCTCGGCCCTCCTCAGTGAAGCGGTCGCGGCCCGGCTAGGTCGGGAAGCCGTCACGGTCGATGACATGGAGGTGCTCTATTTCAATGCAGCAATAGCCCAAGCGCTGGCGCATAGCCTGCGCGCCATTGCCCGCTCAAGCGATGCGGTCCATGGACTTCCGGGCCAACCAGCCCGTGGCATGCAGCAGGGCATGCATTACGTGCACTAAGGGGCGACGTAAAGGGTTTGCAGGTAGTAGCGCGGGCGCTGTTCTCAGGGGACTCGGAAAGAACTTCTCCCTCCATCAACAAGGCCACCCCGCTTTATTTCGCCGCGATTTTCTTTCGTCGGGCACCCAGCCTGGCAGCCTGTAATTCTCACCACCCAACACTTTTGTATAGTTTTGTACACTGCCTCTCGCAGCGCTACATTCGGTCAGACAACCCCTTTGCCAAAGCGCCGCTGGCTTGAACAATCGCTCCGTCAGTTTGACAAAACAACAGCTCCACAAGGATTTGACCATGAGCGCAGCACAAGACAAGGTTCTCTACACCGGCCGCACAACCACCACCGGCGGCCGCTCCGGCGCATCGCGCAGCGATGACGGGCATCTGGATATTCGCCTGACCCAGTTTGGCACGGCGGGCACGGGCACCAACCCCGAGCAGCTGTTTGCGGCGGGCTGGTCGGCCTGTTTTATGGGGGCGATGGCGCGGGCGGCGCAGCCGCTGGGCGTGAAGCTGCCAGCAGACCTGGCGGTCGACGCCGAGGTGGATCTGGTGCAAAACGCCGAGGGCTTTGCGCTGGCGGCACGCCTGAACGTCAAGGTGCCGGGCGTGGCGCATGACCAGGCGCTGGCCGTGGTGCAGGCGGCGCACCAGATCTGCCCGTACTCCAAGGCGACACGCGGCAATATCCAGGTCGATCTTTCCGTGGCCTGATCGCCCCTTGGCTCCCCACCCGGCTTGACCCCCATGCGCAGCATTCTTCAACGGCTTGTCCCTTCCACCCTGCTGGCGCGCGTCGCCTTGCTGGTGGTGCTGGGCATGGGGGTCGCCCAGCTGCTCACCTATATGGCCATTCGCCATGAGCGTGAGCAGGCGCTGATGCGGCTGATGATCAGCGGGGTCGAGCGCGATATTGCCAGCTCGGTCGCGCTGATCGACCGGCTGCCGGCGGGCGAGCGCCAGGACTGGTTCCCCAAGCTGGAGCGCCCCAACTACAGCTTTTCTCTGGAGGGCGCGGTCAGCAACGCCGCGCCCACCGACCCGGCGCTGGCCCGCTTTGCGCAGGTGGTGGCAGATGCCTTGCAGCCTTTTCCGGTGCTGGCGATGGGCCAGTTGGGCGACCGGCCCGATGCCGTGCGCATGCAACTGCGGCTGAGCGATGGCTCCCCGCTCTACATCGTGGCGCGCCGTGTGCCTATGCCCGTGTCGGGCTGGGTCACCTGGCTGCTCGGGGGCCAGCTGCTGGTGCTGGCAGGCCTGGCCTGGCTGGCGGTGCGCCTGGTCACGCGGCCTTTGGAGAGGCTGGCCACAGCGGCCGACCAACTCGGCCCCGACCTGCAGCCCACCGTGGTGGCCGAGGCCGGCCCCGCCGAGGTGGTGCGCGCAGCGCGTGCCTTTAACGCCATGCAGCAGCGCATTGCCGGCTACCTGAACGAGCGCATGCAGATCCTCGCGGCCATCTCGCACGACCTGCAGACCCCCATCACCCGCATGCGCCTGCGGGTGGACCTGATGGACGACATGCCCGATGCCGACAAGTTTCGCCAGGACCTGGAGGCCATGCGCAGCCTGGTGCAGGAAGGCGTCAACTACGCCAAGACCCTGCAAGGCTCCGACGAGAAGGTGCGGCGCCTGGACCTGGATGCGCTGCTGCGCAGCATCGTCAACGACTATGCCGACACCGGCAGCCCGGTAACACTTGATGGCGCTGCGGGCCAGCCCATCCACACCCGCCCCCATGCGCTGCGCCGCATTCTGGGCAACCTGATCGACAACGCCTTGAAATACGGCCAGCGCGCCGATGTGCATCTGCGCCTGGAAGCTGGCCATCTATGCATCGACGTCTGCGATGCCGGGCCCGGCATCCCCGAGGAGCAGCTCACTGCGGTGCTGCAGCCCTTTTACCGGGTGGAGGCCTCGCGCAACCGCGACACCGGCGGCTCGGGCCTGGGCCTGGCCATTGCCCACCAGCTGGCCCTGTCGCTGGGCGGCACGCTGCGCCTGCACAACCGCGCCGAAGGCGGGCTGCGCGCCAGCCTGCAGCTGCCGGCCACCCGCTGATACCACCCATATCACCTGACATCCACTGACACCACCGCCACCTTCTGCCATGACAAGCACCACCCCTGCCAGCGACCACATTCTTTTGGTGGATGACGACCGGGATATCCGCGACCTGGTCAGCGCCTACCTGCAAAAAAACGGCCTGCGCGTGACCACGGCGCCCACCGGCCGGCATATGCGGCAGCTGCTGGAGACGGCAGGGCCGTTTGACCTCATCATCCTGGACCTGATGCTGCCCAGCGAAGACGGGCTCACCCTGTGCCGCGACCTGCGCGCCGGCAAGTTCAAGACCACGCCGATCATCATGCTGACGGCACGCGGCGATGAGACCGACCGGGTGCTGGGCCTGGAGATGGGCGCCGATGACTATATGCCCAAGCCCTTTGCCGCGCGCGAGCTGCTCGCGCGCATCAAATCGGTGCTGCGGCGCACCCGTATGCTGCCACCCAATATGCGCAGCAGCGAGGAGGCGCGGTTTCTGGCCTTTGGCGAATGGCGGCTCGATACGGTGGAGCGCGTGCTGCTGGACCAGGATGGCGTGATGGTGTCGCTGAGCGGCGCCGAATACCGGCTGCTGCGCGTGCTGGTGGACCACCCGCAAAAGGTGCTCAGCCGCGACCAGATCCTGTCCATCACCCAGGGGCGCGAGGCCGAGCTGTTTGAGCGCTCCATCGACCTGATGATCAGCCGCCTGCGCAAGTGCCTGAACGACGACGCCCGCGAGCCGCGCTATATCAAGACCGTCCGCAGCGAGGGCTATGTGTTTGCCGCTCAGGTGGAGGCCCAGGATGTTTAGGGTTCGCAAATGGCTGTACACATGGATGTTCTTGCTGGGATGTGCGGCTGCTGAAATCGCCTCGCCCGCAGGCCGGCCCTGCCCCTTGACCAGCAGCAGCACCCCGCTGCGCAAGCGCGGGCCCCGCGCTTAAAACGCCCGAGCACCCCCCACCACCCCCAACACCGCCACCTTTGAGGTGGTGGTGGCGTTTCCGGGGTCGGCCATCACGGCTTTGTATAGCTGTGTATCTGCCCGCGCCGCTTGCTACACGGCCATGCATTTGGGGGGTGCGCATGACACATGCCACATACATGGCGGCGGTCTACTAGCTGACAGCCAAGACACACAAGTTTCGGCGCCCAGCTATCCAACCACCTTCATCATGCAAAGGCCCTCCATGAACCCGATCACCACCTCCTCCCGCCGCAGCTTCTTGGGCCATGCCGCCCTGGGCCTGGCCCTGGCGCCGATGGGCAGCTTGCTGGCCAGCAGCGCACGCGCCGCCAGCCCGGCAAGTGCCACCAGCTTTGGCCCGCTCAAGCAGATCGATGCCGGCGACCTGCGGGTGGAATACGCCGAAGCGGGCCCCGCCAACGGCCCCGTCGCCATCCTGCTGCACGGCTGGCCTTATGACATCCATGCCTTTGTCGATGTGGCGCCGCGCCTGGCGGCTGCGGGCTACCGCGTCATCGTGCCCTACTTGCGCGGCTATGGCGGCACGCGTTTTCTGTCCGCCAGCACCGCACGCAATGGCCAGCAAGGCGCAGTTGCCCAGGACATCATTGCGCTGATGGATGCGCTGGGCATTGGCCAGGCCGTGCTCGGCGCCTTTGACTGGGGCGCGCGCACAGCATGCATCATGGCGGCGATCTGGCCCGAGCGGGTGCGTGGTCTGGTATCGGTGAGCGGCTACCTGATCGGCAACCCGCAGGCCAATGCCAAGCCCCAGGCACCCGCTGCCGAATATGCCTGGTGGTACCAGTCTTACCTCGCCACCGACCGGGGCCGCGACGGCTATGCCGCCAACCCTGCTGCCTTCAACCGCTTTATCTGGCAACAGGCCTCGCCGCAATGGCAGTTTGACGATGCCTCCTACCAGCGCAGCGCCCAGGCCTTTGACAACCCCGACCATGTCGCCATCGTGGTGCACAACTACCGCTGGCGCATTGCCCTGGCACCGGGCGAATCGCGCTTTGATGCGCTGGAGGCCCGGCTGGCCAGCGCGCCGCGCATCGCCGTGCCCAGCATCACGATGGAGGGCGATGCCAACGGCGCGCCACACCCCGCGCCGGCTGCCTATGCCGCCAAGTTCAGCGGTCCTTACCAGCACCGCAACCTGGAGGGCGGCATTGGCCACAACCTGCCCCAGGAGGCGCCGGCGGCCTTCGCCCAGGCCGTGATCGACGTCACCCGCTTGTAACCCCCAACCAGCCACCAATGGAGCTGCCATGGCCTTGTACCTTGTTGCCTTTGCCGCTGGGGTGCTCAGCGTGCTGAGCCCCTGCATCCTGCCCGTTCTGCCCTTTGTGTTTGCACGCCAGGGCCAACCCAGCCGCCACGGCAGCCTGCCGCTCTTGATCGGCATGGCGCTGGCCTTTGCCGCTACCGCATCGCTGGCCGCCGCAGCCGGTAGTTGGGCGGTGCAGCTGAGCCAGTGGGGCCGGGGCCTGGCGCTGCTGGCGCTGGGTGTGTTTGCAGCGTCCTTACTGCTCCCCGGCCTGGCCGCCTGGTGGAGCCGGCCGCTGGTGCAGATCGGAGAAAAGCTGGCTGCCCAACAGATCCAGCGCCGCTGGCTGCATTCGGCACTGCTGGGCGTGGCCACGGGTCTGATCTGGTCGCCCTGCGCCGGCCCGGTGCTGGGCCTGCTGCTGTCGGGTGCCGCACTGGCGGGGCCGGACACTGCCACCAGCGCGCTGCTGCTGAGCTATGCGGCCGGTGCCGGCCTGGCATTGTGGGCGGCCCTGCGCATCAGCGCCGGAACCCTGGCTCGCCTGCGGGCCCAATGGCTGCCAGGCGAGCGCGGTCGGCGTTTTGCAGGCGCCGCGATGCTGGCCGCCGTGTTGGCCGTGGCCACCGGGCTGGACAGCCGCCTGCTCGCCCAATCGGGTGGATGGGCCGGCTTGGGCAGCAACGGGCTGGAAAGCAGTCTGCTGCAAGCGGCCATGCCCTCGGCCCAGGCGGCCGAGCGGGCGGGCAATACCGCAGCACAGCTGGGTGACGGCGCCCCTTACACCAGCCCGCTGCCGGTGGAATCGACCCGCCCCAGCCTGGACGGCGGCAAGCAATGGCTGAACGCCGAGCCGCAGTCCATCCCCGCGCTGCGCGGCAAGGTGGTGCTGGTCAATTTCTGGACCTACTCCTGCGTCAACTGCCTGCGCACCCTGCCGTATGTCAAGGCCTGGGCGCAAAAGTATGCCGATAGCGGCCTGGTCGTGGTGGGGGTGCATGCGCCCGAGTTCGCGTTCGAGAAGGACCGCCGCCATGTCGAAAAGGCCTTGCAGCAGCTCAACATCAGCTACCCCGTCGTGCAGGACAACGGGTTCCGCATCTGGCGCGCCTTTAACAACCAGTACTGGCCTGCCCTCTACCTGGTCGACGTGCAAGGGCGCGTGCGCCACCACCAGTTTGGCGAAGGCGGCTATGCGGCCACCGAGCGTGCGCTCAACGAGCTGCTACGCGAAGCCCAAGCGCCATCGGCCGCAACGGCACCCGCCAACAACGCCAAAGTCAATGCCAGCGTCACCCCCGACACCCAGGGCCTGGGCCTGCCCGCCGACACCGCCAGCCTGCGCAGCCCCGAGCTCTACCTGGGCTACGACAAAGGCGGCAGCCTGCGCCTGGCAGGCCGCCCCGCCCCCGACAAGGCCGCCAACTACCAGCCAGCGTCCCTGCGCCTCAACACCTGGACCTTGCAGGGCAACTGGACCTTGATGCCCGAGTTGGTGCAAGCCAATGAGGCGGGCGGACGCCTGGCGCTGCGCTTTGAGGCCCGCGATGCCAACCTGGTGTTGGGCGCTGCCGGTGCTGGTCCCTTGCGCTTTCGCCTCACCATCGATGGCCAGCCCCCGGGCATCCACCACGGCAGCGATGTCGATGCCCAAGGCTACGGCCAGGTCGATGCCACACGGCTCTACCAGCTGGTGCGCCAGCAAGGCGCGGTGAAGCAGCGCAGGCTGGAGATCGAGTTTCTGGATGCGGGTGCGCAGGGGTATGCGTTTACGTTTGGCTAGTGCTGGTCCTCGTGCCAGTGCTCGTGCTGGTGCATGTGGGTAGGCATGGCGCGCCTGTTAGGATGCCTGCTGCCCCCTCGCGGGCAATCCACACCGGCAACACCCACAGGCACGCGCCCATGGACCCCACCCTGACACAGCAGCTTTCACAACAGGAGGCCCAACTCCTCCGCCCGGAGATCCGCAACCAGCCCGGGCGCGTGTCGCAACTGTTGCACCCGGCCTTTGAAGAGACAGGCCGCTCCGGCCAGCGCTATACCCGAGAGCAGGTGCTGGAGGCGCTGCGCAACGAATCGGACGCCGCCGAGATCGTGGCGGACGGCTATGCCGCGACCGAGCTGGCCCCCGGTGTGGCGCTGCTCACTTACCGCAGCACGCAGCGCGACGCGCAGGGCCTGCGCAGCAAGCACACGCTGCGCTCGTCGATCTGGTTGCTGACAGATGGCCATTGGCAGCTGCGCTACCACCAGGGCACACCAGCCCAGGACATTTGGTAGCCGGTGGCAGGTTAGCCAGGCAGCGACGCTCTACAGACAGCGCCCGGCGGCAATTCGCCGTACCATGGCACAGCGCCAGTGCCCGCTCACCAACATAGTCGCCAGTACCCTGCGCGTGACTCCCGCCCCATCCCCCCTTTGCCCCTCTGCCACCAGGAGCCTCCATGCCGATCGAACTGTGGTTTGCCTTTGTCGCAGCATCTGCCCTGCTGCTCATCATTCCGGGACCGACGATTCTCACGGTCATCAGCTATTCGATGGCCCAGGGGCGCCGCGCCAATGTACCGCTCGTCGCAGCAGTGGCGCTTGGCGATTCGACGGCGCTGGTGGTGTCGCTGCTGGGGCTGGGGGCGCTCTTGGCGGCGTCGGCCTGGTGGTTCACCGCCGTCAAATGGGCAGGCGGGCTCTACCTGCTCTACCTGGGCATCAAGCTCTTGCGCGCCGGCATCTCGCCGTCCGAGCTGGCTGATGCGTCTGTCTCCAGCTCCCGCTGGAAGCTGTTTGCCAACACCTACCTGGTCACGGCGCTCAACCCCAAAGGGATTGTGTTCTTCGTGGCATTTCTGCCGCAGTTCATCAGCGCCGAGGCACCGCTTGCGCGCCAGCTCTGGATTCTGGCCATCACCTTTGTCGTGATGGCCACCCTCAACGCCACGCTCTATGCCGCCTTTGCATCGTCTGCCAGAAAGCTGCTGTCTTCACCCAGGTCGCTGCGCTGGTTCAACATGGCAGGGGGTGGCCTGCTGTCGGCCGCCGGGGTCTGGGCGCTCTTGGCACGGCGGCCAGGCTAAGGCTCAGAGCCGAGGCTTGCGGCCGGTAGGCCGCCCGCTTGCGCTGCCCCGTTGCACCGCCCGTCCCGTCGCGGCGCCACATCAAGCCGCAGAAAACGCCGCCAGCATATGGCGCAGCAATTGCGACGCCACCGGCGACAGCGGCCGGCCGCTGCGGGTGACCACATGCAGCTGGCTGTGGTTGAGCACCGGGCTGGCCAGCGGCAGCGACACCAAAGTCTCCAGCGCCACCCCTTGGAGCGGAATGGAGCGCGGCGTCATGATGTAGCCCAGGCCCATCACCGCAAAATCCCACAGCACCTTGAACGAGTTGGTGGTCAGCATCGGCTGCAGGCGGATGTTCTCCTCCAGCTCGGCGGCCTGGATGTGCTTGCGCACGCCAAAGGATTCCTCCAGCGCCGCGCCCGGGTAAGGCGCCAGATCGGCCAGGCTCAACGGGCCCTGGTGGCTGGCCAGCGGGTGGCCCTTGCGCACATGCACCCGCACGGGGGCCAGCCGGGCATGGTGGGAGCGCAGGCGCGCATCGGCCGGCGGCTGGAACACGATGCCGATATGCGCGCGGTCCTCCAGAATGCACTGCACGGCCTCTTCGGTGCCGGCCACCTTGATGTGGTAGCGCACCTCGCCATGGGCCCGCACAAAATCCTGCAGCACCGGGCCCATCACCATGTCCAAGGTGCCCTCGCCCAGCACCAGGTCCAGGTGGCCGGATTGGGCGTTCTTGAGGCTGTTGACCTCGGCGACAAAGGTGTCGTGCAGGTCCTGCTGGCGGCGGGCAAACAGTGCCAGCATGCGGCCGGCATCGGTCACCACCACGCCCCGGCCGCGCCGCTCCAGCAGCACCAGGCCGGTGTCCTGCTCCAGCCGGGCGACCGTGCGGCTGACCATCGACGGGTCCACGGCCAGCACCTCAGCGGCGCCGCGCACCGAGCCGGTTTCCATGATCTGCAGCAGGCACAACGCCCGCTTGCGGTCCAGCACATCGTCCATCCCCAAGTTCAACATCGCTTGCCTCCGCCAATTGTTGCGATTCTTGCAACGTTTGATTGCCGGCGTTGTCATGGACGCGACGGATGGCAGTTTCGATAATGGTTTGACTTTTTTGTGACGGCCCCACCATGAACGCACCTATCAAACCCTCCATGCTATCTGCCGTACAGGCCCTTGCGCCTGAGTTTGTCGGCATCCGCCACCAGATCCATGCTTTCCCCGAGCTGGCGTTTGAAGAGCTGCGCACCAGTGACCTGGTGGCCGAGCGCCTGCAGTCCTGGGGCTATGAAGTACACCGGGGCCTGGGCAGCACCGGCGTCGTGGGCCGCCTCAAAAAAGGCCAGGGCAGCCGCAGCATCGGCATTCGTGCCGACATGGATGCGCTGCCGATCCAGGAAAAAACCGGCCTGCCCTATGCCAGCACCCTGAGCGGCAAGATGCATGCCTGCGGCCACGACGGCCACACGGCCATCTTGCTGTGCGCGGCGCGCTACCTGGCCGAATCGGTGGACTACAGCGGCACCCTGAACCTGATTTTTCAGCCAGCAGAAGAGAACGAAGGCGGCGCGCTGCGCATGGTCGATGACGGCCTGTTCGAGCAGTTCCCCTGCGATGAAATCTATGCGCTGCACAACACGCCGGGCCTGCCGGTGGGCCAGATCGGCATGATCACCGGCCCGGCGATGGCCTCGTTTGACCGTGCCACCGTCACCCTGACCGGGCGCTCGGCGCACGGCGCCATGCCCCACCATGGCATCGATGTGATGCAGGCCGCTGCCAGCATCGTGCTGGGCCTGCAGTCGCTGGTCAGCCGCGAGGTCGATGCCCTCAAATCGGCCGTCATCACCGTGGGCTCCATCCAGGCGGGCGCCACCTACAACATCGTGCCCGAGAGCGCGACGATCAAGATCGGCATCCGCGCGCTCAACCCCGAGGTGCGCAACCAGATCGAAACCCGGCTGCGCGACTTTGTCAGCGCCCAGGCGCAGAGCTACCAGCTCCAGGCCGATCTGCTGTATGAGCGCAAGTACCCGGTGCTGGTCAACCATGCCGCGCAGACCGAGCGTGCCCGCGAAGTGGCCACAAAACTGCTGGGCGCCGACAACGTGGTCACGCGCGGCCCGGTCATGGGCAGCGAGGACTTTGCCTACATGCTGGAGCACCGCCCCGGCGCCTATGTGCGGCTGGGCAATGGCCTGGGGCAGGACGGCGGTTGCATGGTGCACAACCCGCTGTATGACTTCAATGACAAGGCCCTGCCCATTGGCGCGGCCTTCTGGGCCAGCCTGGCACACAGCTATCTGCAATAAACCACCTAGCGAGAGCACCATGACCGCAACCCATCGCCGCCAGTTCCTTCAATACGCCAGCGTGCTGGCAGGCGCCCCGTGGCTGGCCACCCAACCGGCCTGGGCCGCCGATGGCTACCCCAGCAAGCCTCTGTCGCTGGTCGTCCCTTACCCCGCTGGCGGCGCCAGCGATACCGCCGCACGCATCTTTGGCGAATCCATTGGCAAGACGCTCAAGCAGCAGGTGGTGGTCGAGAACTACGGCGGCGGCACCGGCCTCATTGGCGCCAACAAGGTCCTGAGCGCGCAGGCCGACGCCTATACGTTCTTCCATGGCTCGATCAACGAGGTGTTTCTGGCCCCGATGCTCAACCCCTCGGCCCGCTATACCCCTAAGGATTTCAGCCTGGTCGCGCCGATCAGCGAAGCGCATATCGTGCTGCTGGCCCGCAATGGGCTGCAGGCCGATTCACTGGACAAGGTGATTGCGCTGGCCAAGCAAAGCAGCGCCAAACCGCTCACCTATGCCACCGTGGGCATTGATTCCATCTACCACCTGATGGGTGAGGCCTTGGCCACGCGCGTGGGGGCGCCCTTGCTGCATGTGCCCTACAAGGGCGGCGCCCCCGCCTTGCAAGGCGTGGCCGGTGGCGAGGTGGACCTGGCGATCCTGCCTTACCAGACCAGCTTTGATGCGATGCAGGCCCAGGGCCGGCTCAAGGTGGTCACCAGCTTTTCCAAGGAACTGCCCACGCCGCTGGCCCATATCCCGCTCATCAGCCAAAGCCAGCAGTTGCCTGACTTTGCCTACACCATCAGCGGCGGCTACTTTGTCAAGCAAGGCTGCCCGGCCGAGCGGGTCAGCCTGCTGCGCAATGCCATTGGCGCGGCGCTGCAAAACCCCGAGATCCGCGCCCGCCTGGAGGCCGAAGGCCGCACCGTTGCCCAGCCCACCGGCAGCCAGGCTGCTGCCAACCAGGCCTTTGACCAGTACCTGCTGCGCGTGGGTGAGCTGATCCGCACGGTGGGCCGCAAGCCCGTGGCCTGAGTCTGCCTTTCACGCCAGCCCTTGCATCGCAGGCTGGCCTGCTTCTTATGAACCCCTCCCCCATGGCGCCATCTAGTCCGCACTGTGGCGCACAAGGGCTGCGGCATGCTGTCACCCGCTGGGCAGCATGCCGCTTTTCGCGGTCGAAATTAGTACATAATATTGCACCACCAACAATCAGTTGCGCCAACTGCGTGCTAACAGGCAATGCATTCAGTAACGATTGGCACAAACCAGCGGGGCGTCCAATCCCTTGATTTGACGCGGATGTTGTGGGAAACCCTGCGAGCTCGCAGGCAAGCATTGAACTATTTATTGATTCGACCACTTGATAGCATTTAGCATGACCCGGGTGGATGTCTGCTTGGAATCCGCTAAGCTTTCGAAAAGCTGACATTTGTTGAATTTATGATTATTCAACAGTCATAGTTTTGACATATGATCTCGATTCCTCTGGAGGGAGGTAGAAGTAGAAGAAAAGGAAAACGACCTTGGAGCCCGCAGTCATGCGGGCTCTTTTTTTGTCAATTGCTGACGATTGCTCCAGGCATTCCCCTATTGGGCGCCAATAGCCGTCCTAGAATTTGACCATCGCTTTCGCCGAGTTCATGCGTACCCTCCCTCCCTCTCTTGATTTGCATGGACACCCTGTTTGACAGGATCGGCTTTCTTCTTGAATGCACTGCCGCCCCATTGGGGCGGCATTTTTTTTGGGCCACACGGTTGCCAGGCGCAATGGCAGGTCTTTGCGCCGTATCAAGGCAGTTGCGCGGGTGGCGCTCCAGCTCAGACCAGCGCCGTTGACAGGCCCTGCGTGGTGTGCACCGGCAGCTGCCACTGCCCGCCATCGTGCTCAGCGACCACCTCGATGCGCGGCGCATCACTGGTGACGCCGCCAAAGATGGTCGCGAACGCCGCATCGGCGGCATCACGGCCGGTAGCCAGCCGCATCATGCCCATCGGAATGGCGGTACCTGAAGGGTCAAACATGTACCAGCGCCCGCCCAGGTAGACCTCGACATAGGCATGGAAATCGGGCGGACCCAAGGCCGGGTCGGCGCCGTAATCGGTGCCTGTCACAAAGCGGGCAGGCAGGTTGATGGCGCGGCACATGGCAATCATCAGGTGCGCAAAATCGCGGCAAACGCCGACGCACTCGACCAAGGTATCGACGGCCGAGGTGGTACCGCTGCTGCTGTTGGAGCGGAACTTCACATGCTGCTGCACCCAGTTGCACACGGCCTGGGCACGCGCATAACCCGGGGCCTGTTGGCCGAACAGATCGTAGGCATAGGCGGCGAGCCGGTCGGACTGGCAGTAGCGGCTGGGGTAGATATAGCGCAGCGCTTCTAGCGGCAATTGGTAGAGCGGCACCTCGGCAATGCTCTCGGGGTCGTCGCTGTAGTGGCGCATCTCGACGGTGGCCTGGTAGTTGAGCTGGAGCGGGCCGCTTTGCGCCTGCAGCCGCAGGCTGCGCTGACCATCAGCATCTTGCTGCAGCTGCCAGGTGGCACCGGCCTGGTTGACGCTCAAGTGCTCTTGCACCACCGACTGCTGCGGGGTGAAGGCGGGGTGGAAGTTGAAGAAAAAGTCGGCGCTGGGGGTCAGCACCGTATAGGCAAGCTCCAAAGAATACTGCAATCGGATCATGGCGTGGGCTTCTGGGCCATCGTTGAGGAAGATTCCTGGCTGGGGGCAGATCCAGCCCGCATCCAAGTGGCAAACGGCTGCGCTGCAACCAGTGTGCAGCCAGATGCAGACGCCGTCTGTCAGGCAAACGCCCTGCTGCCTTGTGGTCCGCCGCTACCTGGCTGCAAGGCGGTGGTGACAGCCCCGCGCAGGCCCGTCGTACCAGCGCTGCTGCGCTTGTCCTACGGCCCGGGCGCGGTCAGCGCCGCACCATGGAAGCACCAGGACCCAAGTCCTCCACCAAACCCAGGAGCGCAGCATGACCCATCCTCAAGATCCCAAACTCAACCCCGATCCCATCACCGATGAGCCCGGAGCCCACCCCATTGGCACTGGCATTGGTGCCGCCGGTGGCGCGTTGACCGGCGCGGCCGCAGGCTCGGTCGCAGGGCCTGTCGGCACCGCCGTGGGCGGTGTCGTGGGCGCCGTGATTGGCGGCCTGGCCGGCAAGGGCGCTGCCGAGGCCGTCAACCCTACTGCCGAGGATGCCTACTGGGCCGACGCCTACCAGCGCGAGCCCTACTTTGCCGAAGGCTATACCTATGACGACTATGCGCCAGCCTACCGCGCCGGCTACCAGTCGGTGCGTGATGGCCTGGTCGATTGGGACGATGCGCGCAGCGACTGGGAGCGCCGCTGGCAGCAAGAGCGTGCCCAAAGCCGCCTGGGCTGGCCAGAGGCTGAGCCTGCTGTAAAGGCTGCGTGGGAACGCGCCAACCGCGCCTACAAGCAGACCAACCAGGGCTAAAACAGACTGCCCTTGAGACAACAACGCCGCGCCAGGCCATTGCCTGGCGCGGCGTTGTGCGTTCAGTAGGCGATGGCCGCTGCCAGCAGCCCCGAGGCTGCGGCAGCCAAGGCCAAGCGACTGGCGCGCTCGGGCGCATAGGTCAGCACCAGGCCCCAGGCCATCGCGGCCAAGGTCAGCAGGCCCAGCCAAGCGGCGATGCCGACCGAGGCGTTCCAGCGCTGCAAGCAGGCCATCAGCGATAGCAATAGCAAGGCGCTGCCGCCCGCCTGCCAGCCATGCCGCTGCGTGGGGGCGAGCGCGGCGGTACCCAGTGGTTCCTCATGGCGGTCCATGGCGGCCGCCAGCGCCGCAAAACCGGCAAAGGCCCACAGCAGACTTGCGATGGCGATCATCGTTGCTGCTCCATCGCGCTGGCCACGGCGGCATGCGGCGCCAGCAAACCGGTATCCGTGGCGGCTGGCTTGGCAGCGGCTGCCGGTTGGCGCGCTGCAGGGGTCGCAGTCTGCCCACTGCGCGCCAGCCACCACACGACCCAACCATGCAAGGCGGCCAGCGCCAGCATCATCAAGTCAAAACCGGCAATGCTCCACTGCGCATGCGCAATGCTTTGGGGCAGCCATGCACCGCCACTGAGGCCATTGAGCAGCGGCAACAAGGCCAGCAGCACGGCGGCCAGCAGCATCTGCTCGCGCCAGGCCTGGCGGTGCGGGCGCAGCAGGGGGTGCAGCAGGCATAGCGCCCACACCGTAAAGAAGCCGCGAATCTCCCAATCGCTGCGGCCAACCAGATCGGCAGGCAATAAGCGGTTGAACCAGAAGAACGAGGCCGTGGCGACCGACAGACCGGCGATCGCGCCCACATTGAGCACCTCCACCAGGCGGTGGCCATGGGGCGTGCGGCCGAGCTTGCGCCGCTCGGGCAGGCGCTTGACCACCCAGAGCACCATGCCGGTGGCTGCCATCGTGGTGCCGACCACGCCGCTCAAGAACAGCAGCCAGCGCACCAGCGGCTCGGCAAAGCGGCCCAGGTGCAGGCTCGATACGACATTGCTGGTCGCACGCGGCCACGAGATGGCAGCGGCCTCTGGCGCCTGGCGCGGCTCGCCGCTCACGCCATCAAACAGCAAGGTCGATGCCGCGCCCCGGTTGACCAGGCTGGAGCCCCCACCCTCGCGCAGCTCCACGGTCGCGCGGGCAGTGCCGGGAGCATTGACGGTGATACTGCCCACGCCATGCACCGGCCACTGCTGCAACGCTGCCTCCACCATCGGGCCCACGGGTGCCATTGCGACGGTTGCGACGGGCGTATTGGCATCGGCATCGGCATTGGCCTCGCGGCTGGCACGGCCGCCCTCACGCGGGCCATTACCGCTATTGGCATTGCCCGCGCCCGGCTGTGCCTGGCGGTTGCCCCGCAGCTCGGAGAAATAGGCACTGCTGTCGCCGCTGTAGGCGGTCTGCACGCCCCAGGGCATCAGCATGTTCATCAGCAGCACCAGGCCGCTGAACGTGATCACCAGGTGAAAAGGCAGCGCCAGCACGGCCGTGGCATTGTGCGCATCGAGCCAGGATCGCTGGCCCTTGCGTGGGCGGAAGGTGAAGAAGTCGCTGAAGATCTTCTTGTGCGTGATGACGCCGCTGATGATGGCCACCAGCATCAGCATCGTCGCAAAGCCCACAATCCAGCGACCCCAGATGCGCGGCATCGCATAGAGCTCGAAATGGAAGCGGTACAAGAAGCTGCCGCCCCGCGTCTCGCGCGGCTGCAGCTGCTCGCCGGTGCCGGCATCCAAGGTGGCGCGCTGGGTCCCGGCCCGGCCAGCCGCAGCACCGGGCTCGCGCCAGGAGGCCTCGATCGCCGTCTGGCGTTCATTGGGCAGCGACAAGGTCCAGGTCGTGGCCTTGGGCGCCATGGCCTGCATGGCATCCAGCCCGCGCTGGGCAGTGTCCGCATCGGGCACGGACTGGTGCAGCTCGGGCCGCATCCAGTCGGTGATCTCATTGCGAAAAAAGCTCAAGGTGCCGGTAAAGAACACCGCATACAGCAGCCAGCCCAGCAGCAGCCCGCTCCAGGTATGCAACCAGGCCATCGACTGCCGCAGGCCCTCGGGTTTGCCGTCGACCCTCATGCCGCTGCTCCCGGCGCCAGCACCCAGGCGATCAGCGCAAGGGCCGCCGCTGGCAGCGCAATGCCCAGCCAGGCGCGCACGGCCGTTGCACAGGCAAAGGCCCACATCGCCGCGATCGCGTAGACCACAAAGGCCAGCATCGTGGCCGCCATCGTCGCATCCACCCGGGCCATGCCCAGCGTTTGAAAGCCCACGGCCCCCGCTGCGGCAGAAGCCGCTGCCAAGGCATAACCGCCGCCAATGGCGGCGATGGCCCGCGACGCGACACGCGTGCGGTAGCCCAGCAGGCCGGCTGCAGGTGGGGGGGTGGGGGCTGTTTGCATCTTGACCATCCTGTGAACGGGGCCCGCCACAGCGGCATGGCCCGGGGCGCCTGAGCATGCCTGTGATACCGCAGGCCTGGCAGTGCCGCGCGGTATTTTAAATGAGAATGAGTCTTGATAAATGTTTGGACATCGATAAAGCTGCGGCTGAGCACCACCCGCAGGCATTCACGTCAAAAACGGCCCCGAAGGGCCGTCTCAAACCACCAGCGCTGAATTTGACCGGCTGCTCAACCCCGCCCGCGCTGCAGCAGCAGCCCCAGCGCCGCCAGCAGCGCAAAGGCCGCGCCGCAGACAAAGGTGGCCTGGTAGCCAATGGCATCCCAGAGCAGCCCGGCCATCACGCTGGCCAGCAGCAAGGCCACACCGGTGAGCAAATGGAAAATGCCAAAGGCCGTGCCGCGCAGCTCGGCCGGCGCGCTGTCGGCAATCATCGCGTTGAACAGGCCCTGGCTAAAACCCATATGCAGGCCCCACAGCGCCACGCCCAGCCCCAGGCCCAGCACACCGGGTACCAAGGCCAGCACCAGATCGGCGGCCACCAGCAAGAACAAGCCGGCGAGCAGCACATCCTGCCGGGGGCGGCGGTCCGACAGCGCCCCGGCCGGATAGGCCGACAGCGCGTAGGCCAGCCCCATGACCACCAGCACCGCAGGCGCCCACATGGGCGGCAGGCCGGCCGACTGCGCGCGCAAGACCAAAAACGCCTCGCTGAACCGCGCCAACGTGAACACCAGGCCCAGGCCCACCACCACCCAGTAAGCCCGGGGCAAACGCTGCAGCTCGCGCCTGCGCAAGGGCAGCTGGCGCGGCCGTTGGGCGACCGGCGTTGCGGGCTCTTTCACAAAAAACACCAGCACCGCCACCGCCGCAAACGCGGGCAGCACCGCCAGCCAGAACACCAGTTGGTAGTTGTCCGCCGTCCACCACATCAGGCCGATGGCCAGCAAGGGGCCGGTAAAGGCACCGATGGTGTCCAGGGTCTGGCGCAGACCGTAGGCGGTGCCGCGCAAATGCGGCGGCGTCACATCGGCCACCAGCGCATCACGGGGCGCGCCGCGAATGCCTTTGCCCACCCGGTCCACAAAGCGCGCGCCCACCAGCCATTCCAGGCCGCCTGCCAGCGGAAACACCGGCTTGGTCAGGGCGCCCAGGCCATAGCCCAGCACGGCCAGCAGCTTGCGCTTGCCAAAGCGGTCGCTGATCGCGCCGGAAAACACCTTGACGATGGAGGCCGTGGCCTCGGCGATGCCCTCGATCAGGCCCACCGCCAGTACCGAGGTGCCCAGCACCGCCACCATGTAGATCGGCAAGAGCGCATGCACCATCTCGGACGAGATATCCATCAGCATCGAGACAAAGCCCAGCGCCCAGACGCTGCGCGGCACTGCGCGTGCGCCGCGCTGCAACCCGCTGTCCGCTGCGGGCTCGGGGGTTTCAACGGTTTTCGTCATGCGCGTCATACACCCGTTGGGCATAGGCCTCCAGCAAGGATTCGCAGTGCTGCAGGCGCTCGGCCGCCGTCACTGCCAGCGGCGCGTCGTAAAAGTCCAGCTTGCGGATCTTCTCGTACCAGGCCTGCAGTTTTTTCAGGTCGGTCTCTTCTTCATCCAGCTCGGCATAAGTGAACTTCTCGATCGCGATCTCCTTGGCGATCTCGGCCTCGAAATCCTGGCAGCGGCCCAACAGTTCGCGGTACTCGTCGTCGCGGTCGGCCTTGAAGCGGGTGATGACCTTGTCCTCCTGCCGCCGGTCGAGCGCAATGGTCTCCAGCAGCACGCAGTCCCCGTCCATCGCGGCAATGTCGTTCTCCAGCACCTTGAGCCGGCGCACATGGTCATCGGTCTTGGGCAGCAGGCACACACCGTTTTGCAGGTACACGGCCCCCAGGGCCTTGAGGCGCCGCCACAGCGCCATGCGTTTGGCTGTGGGCTCGGCCGGGACTTTATAGGTCAGCAGCAACCATGTGATGGAATCCATCGATCATCCTAATTTGTGACGACCGTTTCATTTTAAGATTGACGAACAACTCCTAACAGCTGTGTCAGATGAATTTTCTATGACCCCTGCGCAAAGTCCTGCGCGGCATGCAGGCGTCAAAAAGCCCCGCGAGCGGGGCTGGCTGGGGGGCTGTGCGCGGCACTAGGTATCGGACTCTGGCGCCAGATCGCAAGGCCCGACCGAGAGGAAATCGTCTTCGAAAGAGGCCACGGCCTCGTCCAAGGCCCGCGTGATACGCTTGGCCACCTCGTCGCTGGCGACCAGCGCACTGTCGGCATCAAAAATGGCGGCCGCATCGGTGACCCCTGCGAGATAAGCCATCTTGAACAGCTTGATCTGGTCCGGGGTAACCACGGTGATTTGCAGCTCCGACAAAGACTTTGCACGGGATCTCATACGGCCTCCTCTGCGGGCGCATCGCAATGAAAAATCAGGTTTGCAACACACCAGCCTCCGACCGGTCAGATGTTGTCATCCTGCAGCTGTCACAAACATAGCATAGCAGTACCTGCTTGTTTCATATACAGCCCCCAATGACAGTCACTTGCGGCAATGGCTGACAGCAGGCGCGCCACCGGTGCGACCGCATGGACCACCATCTGGGAAGATGAAGATGCTTCTCCGAGACAGACGCCTGGGGGGTCGCGTGTGGAGTGCCTTGTCGGCAACCGCTCCCACCTCTGCAACGGTCAACCCACACCGCGTTTGGGGTATTTTCAGATTTACTAGACGACCGGTCTATTTTTTATTACCATCGAGCCCATGACCTTGACCCCAAAAGCGCAAGCCACCCGCCAGTACATCCTCGACACCGGGAACCAGCTCGTGCTGCGCAAAGGTTTTGCGGCTGTGGGCCTGCAGGAAATCCTCAAGACCTGCGGCGTGCCCAAAGGCTCGTTCTACCACTACTTCCCGTCGAAAGAGGCCTTTGGCTGCGCGTTGCTGCTGCAGTATGTCGAAGGCTATGGCCGCAAGGTGGATAGCCTGCTGGCAGCCGATGGCACGGGCTATGAACGCCTGATGCGCTACTGGGACGCCTGGATCGCAGCGCCCGGCGATGCGCACTGCGGCTGGGCCGAAGAATGCCTGGTGGTCAAGCTCGCGGCCGAGGTTGCTGACCTGTCGGAAGAAATGCGCCAGGTGCTCGATGGCGGCGTGCAGCGGCTGCTGGCCAGGATCGCTGCCGTCATTGACGAGGCGCGCAGCGATGGCTCGCTGCCTGCGGGCCCGCCGTCGCTGGTGGTCGCGCGTGTGCTCTACCAGATGTGGCTGGGCGCGGCGCTGCTGGCCAAGCTGAGCCAGGACCGATCGTCTCTGGTGCAAGCGCGGGCCGCCACCGTGCATTTGCTGACCTGCAACGCATCCACCCTCTCCTCTCCCCAACCCCTCCCTTCATCCCCCAAGGAGTCCCCATGAAAGTTCTATTGGTACTGACCTCGCACGACCGTCTTGGCGACACAGGCCGCAAGACCGGTTTCTGGCTGGAAGAATTTGCCGCGCCCTACTACGTATTCCAGGACGCAGGCGCCGAAATCACACTCGCATCCCCGCTGGGCGGCCAGCCGCCACTGGACCCCAAGAGCAACGAGCCCGATGCCCAGACTGCCGCCACCGAGCGCTTCCGCAAGGACCCGCAGGCACAGGCCGCGTTGGCGGCGACCACGCCACTGGCCCAGATCCAAGCCGATGACTTTGATGCCGTCTTCTACCCCGGTGGCCATGGCCCGCTGTGGGATCTCGCCAATGACGCCAAATCGATTGCACTGCTGGAGGCCTTTGAGCGCGCAGGCAAGCCGCTGGGTCTGGTCTGCCATGCGCCGGGCGCCCTCATCAAAGTTAAGGCCGCCGATGGCCAGCCCCTGGTGGCAGGCCGCCGCGTGACGGGGTTTACGAACAGCGAAGAAAACGCAGTTGGCCTCACTGCCGTGGTGCCCTTTTTGATTGAAGATGAATTCATCCGTCAGGGCGCCGACTACCACAAGGGCCCGGATTGGCAGGTGCATGTCGAGGTCGACGGGCGCCTGGTCACCGGCCAGAACCCCGCCAGCAGCGAAGCCGTGGCCCAGGCCCTGCTGTCGATGCTGGCCCAATAAGGACAGCCCCCATGCGCAGTGCGATTCACTCCACCTTTGGCGAGCCCGCCGAAGTCCTGACCCTGGGCGAGCAGCCCATGCCCCAACCCGCCGCCGGCGAGGTTCGCATCAAGACCTTGCTCGCCCCCATCCACAACCATGATCTTTGGACCATCCGTGGCCGCTACGGCTACAAGCCCGAGCTGCCCGCCATTGGCGGCAGCGAGGCCGTGGGCGTGGTCGATGCGCTCGGCGCTGGTGTCGAAGGCGTCACCCTGGGGCAGCGCGTTGCGGTAGCCGGCGTCCACGGAACCTGGGCCGAGCACTTTCTGGCGCCCGCGCGCCTGCTGGTGCCCGTGCCCGAGGCCATTTCCGATGAGGTAGCCGCCCAGCTCATCGCCATGCCGCTCAGTGCCTTGATGCTGCTGGAGTTCCTGAACGTGCAACCCGGTCAATGGATTGCGCAGAACACGGCCAATGGCGCCGTCGGCAAGACCCTGGCCATGCTGGCCAGCGCACGCGGCGTGCAGGTGCTCAACCTGGTGCGCCGCGATGCAGGTGTCGAGGAGCTCAGCCAGCTGGGCATTGCCAATGTCCTGTCCACCGCGCAAGCGGACTGGAAGCAAAGCGC
This sequence comes from Comamonas sp. 23, assembly GCF_049601575.1. NCBI lineage: Bacteria > Pseudomonadati > Pseudomonadota > Betaproteobacteria > Burkholderiales > Comamonadaceae > Comamonas > Comamonas sp. 23. Next base: position 3,170,076 of record NZ_CP187127.1, read on the forward strand.
CAGCGCGCTGCTCGGCCCCCAAGGTGCTTACGCCGCCGTCGATTCCATTGGCGGTGCATCCAGCGCAGCGCTATTGGCCTTGCTCGGCGAAGGCGGCACGCTGGTGTCGTTTGGCACCCTGGCCGGCGAGCCGATGCAGATTGATTCGGGCGCGATGATCTTCAAACAGGCCACCGTCAAAGGCTTTTGGGGCAGCAAGGTGAGCGAGGCCCTGTCCGCCCAGGACAAACGCCGCCTGATCACTGAGCTGATCCAACGCATTGTGGGTGGTGAACTGAAGCTGCCGACCGAGGCCATCTATGACCTGGGCGATGCCGCCCAAGCGGCCGCAGCCAGCCTGCAGCCGGGCCGCAAAGGCAAGGTGCTGCTCAGGCCTTGACTGTAGGCAATGCCCTCAGGCCACCGGCACTACCGTCACAAAGGGGTGGTTGCTGAAGGCCTGCACGGCATGGCTTTCGGGCGCGGCATCGGTGATCAGGGTCCACTGGCGGTGAATGGGCGACCAGTTCATCTGCGACTTGCGGCCCAGCTTTTCAGCAGTGGCCAGCAGATAGACCTCGCGCGTGCGGCGGAACAGCTTTTCCTTGAACCAGGCCTGCTCGATCGAGCCTTCGCAAACGCCAAACTCGGCATCGATGCCATCGGCGCTGCAAAACACCTTGTCGAATGTGAGGCGCTCGAGCGCCATGTCGGCGAGCGACCCGTAGACGCTCATGCTGCCCCGGCGCAGGTCGCCGCCGATCAAGGTGACGGGGATATCACGGCTGCTCAGCGTGTTCAGCGCCAGCAGGTTGTTGGTGATGATGCGCAGCGAATCGTCCTTGGGCAGTAGGCGCGCGAGCGCATCGGTGGTGGTGCCGCCATCGATAAAGATCGTGTCGCCCGGCTCGATCAGGCTGATGGCCTTGCGCGCGATCGCGGCCTTGGCCTCGCCGTCATGCACCTTGCGCAACTCCAGCGATTCTTCGGGCTCATGGCGGATGGGCGCCGCCACGGCGCCACCGTAGACGCGCAGCAGGCGGCCGTCCTGCTGCAGCGCCTGCAGGTCACGGCGCACGGTGGCCTCGGAGATGGCAAACCTCGCGCACAGCGCGGCGACATCGGTCATGCCCGAATGCACGGCATGCAAAATGGACTCTCGTCGGTTGGCGACCTTCATGGGATGCGTGGCTGGCTACAGCGCAATAGCGATAACGGATAAGAGCTTAACCGAGTCCGCAACGCCTCAACCCGATATGCCATGGGCCTGCAGGATTTCGCGCATCTGCGCCTCCTGCTCGGCGCTGATGCGCACGGGGTACTTGCTGTTGCCCACGTGGTAGCCCAGCAGTTGCACCGCGCGCTTGACGGCGGCTGGCGCAAAGCAGACCTTGTAGAGCGCCTCGCGCAGGCTAGTGACCCTCTCTTGCTGCTGGCGCGAGCCGGCAATGTCACCCGCGGCAAAGCGCGTCCAGATCGCATTGACCTCGCGCGGCGCCGCATTGGCCAGGCCCGATACAGCGCCGGCGCAGCCTTCGACAAAGCCTTGGTGGATCAGGCTGTCAGGCCCGTTGAACACGACAAAATCCGGCACTTCCTTGGCGACTTTCAGAAAACCGCTCAGGCTTTCATGGCTGCCGGCGCTGTCCTTGATACCCGCGATATTGGGGTGCGCGGCCAGGCGCTTGGCGGTCTCTGGCGCAATGGTGTTGCCGGTGCGCGCGGGGATGTTGTAGAGGTAAACGGGCACCTCCAGCGCATCGGCAATCGCGCTGAAATGCCCATGCAGCTCATCCTGCGACAGCGGCACAAACCAGGGCGTGATGGCGGCGACCGCATCCACACCCAGGCGGGCAATCTCGCGGCCTGCGCGGATGCATTCGGCCGTCGATACCTCGCCCACATGGCCGACCACGCTGGCGCGCCCAGCGACTTGCTCCATCGCCACCTCGGCGACGCGGCGCTTCTCCCCCTCGGTCAGCGCAAAGAATTCGCCATTCGTGCCGCCGCAGAAAATGCCGTTGCCCGCCTTGATCTGGCGGTCGATCTGCTCGCGGAACGGCGCCTCGGCAAAGCGGTCCTCCGCGTCCATGGGGGTGATGATGGCCGTCAGAATGCCTTGGAGTTTTTGCTTGTTTGCCATGGTGTTGTCTCAGTTAAACAGCTTCAGGTAGACCTTTTCGATATCGGCGCCCGTGACGGCCCCGGGCACATTCTTGATGAGGCGCTGCACATCGAGCGCGGCCTTCACCAGATCGGGCAGGTGATCGCGGCCAATGCCCAGCTCTTGCAGGCTGGCCGGCAGGCGCAGGCGCTGGACCAGATCGGCAAAGTAGGCCACCAGCGCATGCGATTTGCCTTCGTCGTCCAGCGCCATATTGGCACCGGGCACCAGCTCGTAAGCGCGTGCCAGCTTGGCAACGCACAGCGGGCGCAGCCATTCAAAGCAAGGCGCGAGCAAGATCGCATTGGCAACGCCATGCGGGATGTGGTACTTGCCGCCCAGCGGGTAGGACATGGCATGGACCAGGTGCGTGCCCGCATGGGCAATGCAGGCGCCGCCGTAGTACGAGGCCCAGAGCATATTGAGCTTGGCTTCGAGGTTGTCGGGTTCGGCTACCGAGAGCTCGATGTTCTCGAACAGCTTTTTCATGCCGATCATCGCGTAGTTGTCGGCGACCGGGTTGGCAATGCTGGCGGTAAAGCACTCGATCAGGTGGCAGAGCGCATCGACCCCGGTCGAAGCCGCAATTTTGTGCGGCATGGTCACCGTCAGCTCCGGCGCCAGGGCCACATAGTCGGGCAGCAGCACCGGGGAGATGATGCCCTGCTTGGTCTCGCGCGCAGGGATCGCCAGGATGGCATTGGGCGTGGCTTCCGAGCCCGTGCCCGCCGTCGTCGGCACCATCAGCGCCTTGACCCGCTGCGTGACCTTGGTGCCCGCCAGCAGCTCGGCCAAGCTGGGCGATTCGGCATGCGCCAGTGCCGACAGCAGCTTGGCCACATCCAGCACACTGCCGCCGCCCACGCCGACGACAAAGTCCACGCCGCGCAGATCGCGCTCTTGCAGAATCCGCTCTACATCCGCATCGGACGGCTCGGGCGGCACATCGTCAATCACCTGCACCTCGGCGGCCGCGCGCCGCAATTGGGCCAACAGCGCCTGCACGCCTGCGATGCCGGAGATGTTCTGGTCGCTGACAAACAGCAGCTTGTGCTTGCCGCTTACCAGGTAGGCGATGTCATCGAGGACCTTGTGGCCACTGAGGACGGTGCTGTGGATATGCATGTGTTTGTCTCCTGGATTTTTTAGCTGCGTGTTGCGAGTTCTGCGCCCTGGCGCAAAGCCTCCAAAAGGCTGCGCTCATCGGCAATGCCCTTGCCGGCAATGTCAAACGCCGTGCCGTGGTCCACCGAGGTGCGGATCACATCCAGCCCCACGGTGATGTTCACGCCCGCCTCCAGGCCCAGCACCTTGACGGGGCCATGGCCCTGGTCGTGGTACATGGCAACCACCAGGTCGAAATCACCGCGCCCGGCGCGGAAGAACAGCGTGTCGGCCGGCAGTGGGCCTTCAATGTCCATACCCTTGTCGCGCAGCTTCTGCACGGCGGGGATGATCTTTTCTTCTTCCTCACCATAGCCAAACAGGCCGTTCTCACCGGCATGCGGGTTGATGCCACACACTGCAATCCGTGGGTTGGCGATGCTCGCCTTGCGCAAGGTGTCGTAGCCGCGCTGGATGGTGCGCTCGACCAGGCCCGGCTCGATCTTGCGGATGGCATCGAGCAAGCCGATATGTGTGGTCACATGGATCACGCGCAGATTGGGCGCAACCAGCATCATCGAGACCTCTTCCACGCCCGTCAGGTGCGCCAGCATCTCCGTGTGGCCGGGAAACTTGTGGCCGCCGGCATGCAGTGCTTCCTTGTTCAGCGGCGCGGTGCAGATAGCGTCGATCTTTTGGGCCTTGGCCAGCTCCACCGCGCGCTCGATAAAGCGGAAGGCGGCATCACCCGCAATGGGCGAGAGCTTGCCAAAGGCCAGGTCATCCGGGATCAGCTGCAGATCAATGCAGTCGATGACGCCCCGCTCAAAGGCTGCATCGGCAATGTCCTCGATCGCCCGCACACGCACCTGAGTGCCCAGCAGCGCATTGGCCTTCTCCAGCCGCCTGGCGTCGCCAATGACCACGGCTTTGGCCAGGCTGTACAGGCTGTCGTTCGCAAAGCTCTTGACAATGATTTCAGGGCCCACGCCGGCAGCGTCTCCCATGGTGATTCCGATGACGGGCAGGGAATGGCTCATCTTTGCTTGCTTTCTGTAGGGAGTGGGTCGGTGTGGCCGCCATGGGTGCTGGCAGCCAGCAATGAATGGATGGCGCGGCTTGCGCGGTGCAGCGATGCGGGATGGCCAAAGGCTCCGGCCTTGGTGGCAATCCACTGGCGCGGGGTGTCTTGTTCGATGTCCTGGTTCTCGGTGATGCACAGCACCACGCCGGGCTCGCTCTCGGAATGCACGCGCAGGCGGCGCAGTTGCAGTTCTTCCAGTACCGCCCGGGCCGTTTCACCGCCGGTGATGACGAGACCTGCGGCGGCGGCCATGGGCGCGTGCAGCAAGCGGGCCAGCTGCCGTGCCAGCATCGGGCCTTCGGCCGGGTCGGTCTGCGCATCTGCTCCCAGGCTGACCACGACATCCAGGCCCTGGGCCACTTCGTCGCTGATGGTCTGCACCAGGGTCTGTACCAGCGTCTGCACCAGTTTCTGGCCTTGGGTCGTCTGCGCGTCGCTGCGCAACCAGCCAGGATGCACCACATGCAGCCGCGTGCCTGGCTGCTCGGCCAAATACGTGAGCTGCTGCTGCGCAATCGCCGACATGCTGCCAACGACGGTAACCACGCTGGGCAAACGCCCGGCGGCATGCGGTACATCCAAGGAACCGACCGATGCCGGCAAAGCCGGTACCTGCTGCGCCAGCGCATGCGACAGGCCGGCAGAGCACACGCAAAAAGCCTGCTCTACCTGGAGGCTAGCCTGGGCCAAGGTCTGCAGATGCTGGTCATGGAGCACATCCAATACCAGCGCCTGCACGCCCTGCTCACGTGCATGGGCAATTGCTTGTGCGGTCGCTTCTGGGCCTGCATCGAGCACGCTGGCGGGCAGGTTGTCGCAGCGCAGGCCGGCGGCATGCAGCTGCTGCGCCGCGCGGTCCTCGCGGTCTGCATGCTCCAGCTGCCAGGTAGCGGTATCGGCCAGGCGCACGCCGTGCACATACACCACGCCGCCCTGCATCGTGCGGCCCATCTGCGGGAAGGCAGGGGCCACCAGCGCAATGGCATGGAGCGCGCTTTGCAGCACCGCCACCTCCTGCGCCCAACCACCCCGCAAGGTGGAGTCGATTTTCTTGAGCACCCGGCGGCCCTGGGATGCTGGCGCGGCCAGCACTGCCTGCAGCTTGGCAGCAGCCTCAGCCGCCGTATCGCGCCGGCTATTTGTGTCTACCGTCAGCACATCCACATCGCTCTGGGCACCAGCGCTGGCTTGCGCATCCAGCAGCACGCTGGTGGAGAGACCAGCGCTCGCAAACCCCGCAGCGCAGTCGGCTGCACCGGAGAGGTCATCGGCGAGAACGAGGTAACGCGGGAGGGAACGCGGGCTCATGCAGGTGCTTTCGGTCGACTCAGTCATCACACCAAGCCTTAAAATTGATTGATTCAATCATAATTCAATCAAAGCGGGATAAAACAAGGGTTAACCCTTGATTCAACGCACCAGAAATGATCGATTTGATCGTGGAAGCAGTGAGTTTAGGTCGAACCCCATTACATCTGGCCCCATACGCACCGCCAATGTGCAGCGATTCCGCACCATGGTGCATGCACCAACTCGGGGAAAGTCCTGATTGGAGACTTTGGCAAAAAGAGTTCTGATCGAAGCGTTCAAAAAATTATCAATTTTGATTGTTTTGATCAAATAACCACCAAGAACCATTGCGTCTTCAGCCCTGAAGTCATATTTGAACCACCAGCCCTTGAGGTGTCCCACCATGTTCGCTTCCAACCCTGCTTCTGCCACCACGCGCCGCCGCTTTCTCCTTGCCAGCAGCCTGCTGCTGGGCCTCGCCCCGCTGGCCAGCCAAGCGGCAGACGCCGCCTATCCCGCCAAGCCCATCACCTTGATCGTGCCCTACCCGGCAGGCGGCGCCAACGATGCGGTGGGCCGTATCGTGGGCCAGAAGATGGGGGAGATCCTCAAGCAGTCCGTGATCGTTGACAACCGTGGCGGCGCGGGCACCACCATCGGCACCGCGCTGGCGGCCAAGGCGCCCGGTGACGGCTACACGCTGGTGCTGGGCTCCCTCTCCAGCCACGCGATCAGCCCGCACCTGTACCGCCAGCCCGGCTATGACGCGATCAAGGATTTCGCCCCGGTCGGCATGATCGGCGAAGCCCCCATCGTGCTGGAAGTCGCCACCAACTCGCCGTTCAAGGATGTCAAGCAGGTGGTGGAACAAGCGAAAAAGACGCCGGCCACCCTCACCTACGGCTCGGCCGGCAATGGCTCGCCGCTGCATTTGAGTGCCGAGCTGTTCAAGCGCGCCGCCAGCGTGGACATGACCCATGTGCCCTACAAGGGCGGCAATGCCCACACCATGGACCTGATGGGCGGCCGCATCGACATGATCTTTGACACCTTGACCAGCGCCACGCCACTGATCACCTCGGGCAAAGTGCGCCCCCTGGCCGTTGCCAGCACCGAGCGCCTGCCCGAGCTGCCCACTGTGCCCACCTTCGCCGAAAGCGGCTACCCCAACTTTGTCGTGAACGCCTGGTACGCCCTCTACGCCCCCGCCAAGACCAGCCCCGAAGTGCTGGCCAAACTCCACCAGGCACTCAACGAAGCCCTGGCCGATGCGGACGCCAAGGATCGCCTGACCAAGCTGGGCGTGCGCAGCAAGGCCAGCACCCAGGACGAGCTGGCCAAGTTCACCAAGGCCGAGCTGGACCGCTATGGTTCGGTGATCAGCGCGATTGGCTTGAAGATTGATTGATTTTTGAGGGGGCGTGTGCGGAGCCGATCGACCAGATCGGCTCCGTCAGTGCCAGCCAGCTGGATATTTGCTGCCCAGCAGCGCGGCGTTCAGAGCCCCCGATGCCTCTGGCCAGAACTACAATGCCAGGCCGTTCGACCCCATCCCCAGCGAACACGGTATGGATCTGGAGCCCCCGCATGTTGATTCGCCCTGCCCGTCTCACCGACGCCGCAGATTTACCAGCCATTGAAAAGTCTGCCGCCCAGCTGTATAGCGATGCCGCCGGCCTGGCCTGGCTGGCAGAAGGCCCGCTGATAGCGCAGGCTGCGCATGAAAGCCGCATCCTCCAACAATCGGTATGGGTGGCCGAGACGGATGAAGGAGTGCTGACCGGTTTCATCAGCACGGAGATTGTCGACACCGAGCTTCACATCTGGGAGTTATCCGTCCACACGGACTGGCAGCGCAGGGGCATCGGCCGCCTGCTCATGGCCAGTGCGTACCAGCACGCCCTGGCACAGGGGCTGAGCGCGCTGACCTTGACGACGTTTTCCGATGTGGCATGGTGTGCCCCTGCTTATGCCAGGCTGGGTTTTCAGCAGCTGCTGCAACCCGGGCAACGCCTCCAGGAAACCCTGGACGCCGAAGCCCTGCATGGATTGCCCCCAGGCAGGCGCATCGCAATGCGGCTGCCCATGGGCATGTTCACGCCGCGGCACTGATCAAGCTATGGCGCTTGCGGCGAGCCCTGCCCTGCCTCACCACCGAGCGTCTCATCCGGTCAATCCGGATTCTTCATAAAGTGAAACCGCATCAAGGTCCGCTCACGCGCCCGGCCGTGGTCCACCACCGGCTGCGGGTAATCGCGCCCCAGCTGCAGACCGCAGGCCTGCTGCTCCAGCGGCTTCATCGCAGCGGGAAAGTGGATATACCGGTCAGGCACCTTGGCGAGTTCTGGCAGATAGCGACGGATGAACTTGCCATCCGGGTCAAAACGCTCGGACTGGGTGATGGGGTTGAAGATGCGGAACCAGGGCTGGGCGTCGCAGCCCGTCGACGCCGCCCACTGCCAGCCGCCATTGTTCGATGACAGGTCATAGTCATTGAGGTGCTGGGCAAAAAAGCGCTCGCCCGCGCGCCAGTCAATGCCCAGGTCCTTGGTCAAAAAGCTGGCCACCACCATGCGCAGGCGGTTGTGCATATAACCGGTCTGCAGCAGCTGGCGCATGGCGGCGTCCACCAACGGGTACCCGGTGCGTGCCTCGCACCAGGCCTGCCACAGCTCAGGGGCGTCGTCCCACTGCACCTTGTCGTAGATGGGGCGGAACGACTGGGTCACCACCTGCGGGTGGTGCCAGAGAATCATCGCGTAAAAGTCGCGCCAGGCCAGCTCCGACAGCCAGGTCTGCGCGCCCTCGCAGCCCGTGCGCGCCTGCGCCACGGACAGGGCGGCCAGCTGGCGGATCGACACGGTGCCAAAGCGCAGATGCACCGACAGGTAGGAGACGCCCTTGACCGCCGGAAAATCCCGCGCGTCCTGGTAGGCCGCCATGCGCGGCAAAAAATCCTGCAGCAGCAGCTGCGCGCCCCGGCTGCCGGTGGGAATCTTGAGCGACGCCAGATTGCTGGGCTGAAAACCCAGATCGGCCAGCGACGGAATCGCCTCGCCCTTGGGCAATGCCGCCAGATGCCCGGCATAGCGCGCCACCGGGTAGGCCTTGCACTGGAAGGCATCAAGCTTTTGCAGCCAGGCGCGCTTGTAGGGCGTGAACACGCTGTAGGGATGGCCTTGCTGGGTCAGCACCTCATCGCGGTCCAGCAGCACCTGGTCCTTGTAATCGCTAAAGGCGATGCCGGCGGCTTGCAAATCGCCGGCCACGCGCGCATCGCGGGCAATGGCCTCGGGTTCGTAGTCGCGGTTGGTCAGCACCTCTTGCACGCCCAGCGCCTGCGCCAGCTGCACCACCTCTTGCACAGCCGGCCCATGGCGTACCAGCAGGCCCGCACCCGGCGCGCCGCTGCCCGCCGCCAACTGGCGCAGGTCATCGTCCAGCGCCAACACACTGGCATGGATAAAGTCCACCCGCCTGTCCTCGCGCGTGGGCAGCAGATCGAGGATGTCGGTGTCAAAAACGAAGACGCAATACACCTGCTCAAAGCGGCGCAAGGCATGGTAGAGAGCGGCATGGTCGTCGCAGCGCAAATCGCGACGCATCCACACCAGGGCGCGGCTGGCCATGGTTGATGGGTTTCCTGTTCTGGTTTTTGATGCAGCGGATGACAAGGCGGCAGCATGTAGTCCCAAGCTGGCCCCGCCATCCCAAGGGCGCTATTGTGCCGTGGCAGCGCGCCGCTGCATGTCAGCCAACAGGCTGGATGCCGCTTCCTTCTTGGGCTCGCGCGATGCTTTGCCTGGTCTTAGCGAAGCCGCGATCCGTCCGGGTTCTGGGCTTCTTCGTCGCGCCGGCTGGGATAGAAGGGTTTTTTCTCGTCAAGTCCATAAAACAGCTGGCCATGGATGCCCATCGCCTGCGCCTTGGCAAGCCGCCGGGTCCATAGGCTATCAAAGGCTTTGTCCAAGGCCGCCGCATCGGGTGCAGCTGCATAGACGTCGTCGATGAAGGCGATGTCCTGGCCGCTGGGGAAGATCAGCGCGAACTCCTGCTCCGTCGCAGCAAAGATGTCGTAGACGCAGTTCAGCGCGCCATCGATGACCTGGATGTTTTTCATGGATGTCGTGGTGCGGCAGCTGGGCCGCTGGCCAGCAACCGCGCTGCCCGGCTCAGTCGTCCGCAGCGGGGGCTGTTTCCAACCAGACGATGCTAGCCGGGTGGTGTTGCGCTATGGTGTCGAGCGCGCCAGCCAAAGTATCTGTGTCTTTCGGGTCCAAGGCGTAGTCAAAGCGCGAAAGGCCGCTCCCTGCCATAGCGCTAAACGCCTCTTGGGAAATCGCATTCAAGCCGCACCACAACGGCTGGCCCGTTTTTTCTGCTGCGATCAAGGCCTGCTGAAGGCCTTCGGGGGTGATTGCCAGGAAGACCATGGTTGTCCGTTTCTGCTGATCAGTCTTTGCGAGGACCCGAGGGGCCCTGGGTGCCATAGCATACTGTGCGTCCGTAATCAGCTCCAAGCACCAATATGAGTACCTGGGAACCCGTCACCGTCGATGCGTTGGAAGCGATTGTTGAAAAGCAACTCTCCAACTGCAGCACAGCGCAACAGGCGCTTTTCACTGGATGTCGGCAGCCTTTTTACCCGGTCCCCATCCATCGCCTGGGCCAGCTAGATGTGAACTGTCAAGAGGTTGTTTGCAGATTTGAGCCTGGCCATCGGGGTAATTCGACCAATGCCGCTGTGAGGCCTGTGCCAGTTGTAGTAATGCTGCCAGCGATGTAAGGCTTGTGCTCGCTCAGCTGAATTCTGGTATGTCCAACCATAGGCCCACTCGCGCAGCGCCGATTGGATGAATCGCTCGGCCTTGCCGTTGGTCTGTGGCCGGTACGGCCTGGTGAACTTGTGCTGCACGCCCAAGGCGTTGCAGGCCGCAGCGAACTCCCTTGAGCGGAATGCCGCACCGTTGTCGGTCAGCAGGCGTTTGATGCTCACTCCAAGCCCCGCGTAGTACGCCACGGCGTTGCGCAGAAAGGCGACGGCTTGCGGCGTTTTCTCGTCCGGATGCATAGCGGTAAAGGCAATGCGTGCGTGGTCGTCAATGGCCACGAACAGTGTCTCCCATCCCGCACCATCGACCGAATCGCGCCGATTGCCTGTGACGCGGTGGCTGGGCCGAACGATGCGCCCGAGCTTCTTGGTATCGATGTGCAGCATGTCTCCAGGCGCATCGTGCTCATAGCGAACCACGGGCTCGGACGGCTGCAGATCGCTGAGTCGAGACAGGCCCGCACGGGCCAATACCCGGCTCACGGTGGACGCCGAGACGCCTGCGTAGCTGGCAATGCGCGACTGCAGCATGCGGCGTTTGCGTAGCTCAACAATGAGTAAGGCCTTGGACTCGCAGATGGCTTTGGGAGAGCAAATGGGCCTGGAGGAAGCATCGGCCAGGGCTGCTTCGCCGCCCGAGAGGTAGCGGCCCAGCCACTTGCGAGCGGTCTGTGCGGTGACGCCTTGAAGGGCTCCGGCCTGAGAGGCATCCAGGCCTTGCAAGGTCATCTGTTTGACCATCTCCAGTCTCCGGGCAAAGGTAAGTCGGGCATGCTTATGAGTGTTCATCCGGTTGGCTGTCCTGAGTGGGTTGGGTGTTTGGCGACTTCCAGTCTCTCAAATCCAACCCGGATGAACACCGGATACAACCTATTGAACCTTCACAGCTAGAGCAGGTATTGGTCGTCGCCCACCTCCCCCACGGCCTGCTGTATTTCGAAGATGTCGAAGACGGTTTTGAGGTGGGGGAGCTGCAGCAGGACGGTGCACTCCATCCCCACAGCTGCGACCAGTTGGAGCTCAGGCATGTACTGCCACGGGAGAACGACTGAGGTTTGCGCCGCCTGATCGCCCCATCAGCGCATCACCAAGCCCCCATCCACCAACAACACCTGCCCCGTCATAAACCGGCTCAGGTCCGATGCCAGAAACAGCACCGGCCCGGCCACATCGTCGGGGCTGGCCAGGCGGCGCAGCGGGGTGGCAGCCATCAGCGATTCGCGGAAGGACTCGCGGGTTTGCGCGCTGCCCTGGGTGGGGTAGACGAGGCCCGGGGCGACGCAGTTGACGCGTATGCCAAAGGGCCCCAGCTCGCTGGCGAGGTTGCGGCTAAAGCCCACCAGCGAGGCCTTGGCCGTGCTGTAGTCGTGGTAGGCAACGACAGGGTGTTCCACCAAGTTGCTGCTGATATTGACAATGCTGCCCCGGGCGCGCTGGCGCATCTGTGGCAGCACGGCGCGGCAGACATGGAAGGCGCCGCCCACGGCGGCATCGAACTGCGCCTGGTAGTCGCTCCAGGCCAGTGCATCGAGCGGCTGGCGGCGCTCGGGGTCAAAGGCATAGGGGCGCAAGGCGTTGTTCACGACGATGTCGATGGGCCCGGCCTCTTGCGCAATGGCCTGGGCCATCGCGTCCACCGCGGCCGGGTTGCCCACATCAGCCTGCACGGCCCAGGCGTTGCCGCCAGCAGCCTGGCAGGCGGCCACGGTCTGGGCCGCTGCTGCCTCATTGGCCAGGTAGTTCACCGCCACGGTGGCGCCTTCGCGCGCAAAGGCCTGGGCGATGGCCGCTCCAATGCCCCGGCTGGCGCCGGTGACCAGCACCACCTTGCCGCGCAGATTCAAAGCACTGCTCTCCAGCATCTCAGGCCCCTGGCAGCCAACGGCTGTCGACCACATCGGCCACCTTGATGGGCTGCTGCACCATGCCCAGCGCATGGTAGGCGTCCGCGCCCTTTTGCAGCGCAGCCAGGTCAAAACTGCCCAGCGGCGCGACCTTGCCCTGCACCCGCAGGGTGGGCTGGGCCGAGGCATTGCGCAGCGCAATCACATCGAGGTTGATATCGCGCTGGGTGCCATCGATCGCGCGCTTGGTGGCCAGGGTGGCGGCCTCTTCGGGCTGGGCGATCATCCATGCCGCGCTGTCACGGTAGCCGCGCAAAAAGGCCTGCAGCAATGCCGGCTGCTGCTCCAGCGACTGCCGGCGCACCACAAACATATCGCTGGACATATTGAGGTAGTCGCGCACGGGCATCACATGGACCTCGCCCATGCCCTTGCGCAGGCCCACGGCCAGGCCGGTGTCAGTGGCGGCGGTCGCATCGACCTGGCCTTGCATCAGCGGTGCAAAGTTCAAAAGGCCGGTGACGACAATGCGCACGTCCGATTCCTTGAGCCCCGCCTGGTGCAGCATCACCAGCAGGTTCTGGCGCGTGCCGCTGGCGAGGCTATAGACGCCAATGGTCTTGCCCTTCAGATCCGCCGGGCTGCGGATGCCGCTCGAGCGCAGCGAGACGACATTGAAAACGTTTTGCGGGTAGATGTCGTAGATGGCGACCAGCTTCTCGCCCTTGTCCAGCGCCATGAAGAACGAGCCCGGGTCGGTAAAGGCCACATCGCCCTGCCCGCTCAGGATATTGCGGATCGCGTCGCCACCGCCGGCACCGGGCAGGTAGGTCAGATCCACCCCTTGGGCCTTAAAAAAGCCCTTGTCCGGCTCAGCCAGGATATTGGTGATCTCGCTGATCGGCTTGCTCCAGCCGGCCAGGCGAATCTTGCCGCTGACCGGCGCGGCAGCGCCCGCTGTGATGCCCTTGCCCGCCAGGCCCAGGCCAAAGAGGCCGGCAGAGGCGCCCAGCCAGCGGCGGCGCGAGAGGGAGGAGGTCAGAAAAGGTGCAGACATAAGCGGTCCATCCAGAAGCAATCGAGCAAAAATCTAAAAATCAACGGCGCGGGCCTGCCGGGGCGCCAGCGACTGCATGGCCACGCAGCAATCTGCGCTCCAGCAGCAGGCAGGCCTGGTACAGCAGCAAACCCAGCGCCGCAATCAGCAAGAGCGCGGCAAACATCAGGCTGGTGTCCATCATTCCCTGGGCGGCAATCACCACCGCGCCCAGCCCTTGGCTGGCGCCCATGAACTCTGCCACTACCGCGCCCACCAGCGCCAGCACCACGGCCACGCGCAGGCCCGCCAGAATGGCGGGCAACCCCATGGGCAGCTTGAGCCGCAATAACGTCTGCAGACGGCTGGCCCCCAGCATGCGAAACAGCTGCAGGCGCTGTGCATCGACCTGGCGCAGGCCCGTCAAGGTGTTTTCCATCAGCGGAAAAAAGCAGACCAGCGCCGTGATCAGCACCGTCGGCAGCATGCCAAAACCAAACCACAGCACAAACAGCGGCGCCAGCGCCAGCTTGGGCACCACCTGGCTGACGACCACATAGGGCCTGAGCACGCGCTCCAGCAAGACCGATTCGGCCAAGGCCATGCCTGCCAGCAAGCCAAAACAGGCACCGGCAGCCAGGCCGAGCAGCACCGCCTGCACGGTGGCCGCCACATGCGGCCAAAAGTAGCCGGACGCGAGCCCCGTCCACAAGGCCTTCAGCACCGCAGATGGCACCGGCAGCACCAGCGCCGAGATGCCGCCCAGGCGCCCAGCGCCCTCCCACACGGCCAGCAGCAGCACCAGCAACGCAGTGGCCCAGAGCCGGGCTATCAAGAGAGGGTTCATGCGCTGGCCCCATCCATCGCGGCACGCACCTGGGCCGCATAGGCGTTAAAGACCGCGCCATGGCGCATGGCCTGGGTGCGGGGCGTCGGCAGGTCAATGGCGATATCGGCCACCAGGCGCCCGCCATGCATCAGCGCCACCCGGTCGCCCAAGTACACGGCTTCGTTGATGTCATGGGTGACAAAGAGCACGGTGGTGCCGCGCGCGCGGCAGCTGCGCAGCAGCTCGTCTTGCAGCTCCGCACGGGTGATGGCGTCCAGCGCAGCAAAAGGCTCGTCGAGCAGCAGCAAGGCGGGCTCACGAATCAAGGCCCGCGCCAGCGCCACCCGGCTTTGCTGCCCGCCAGACAGCTGGCCGGGTTGCTGCCGGGTCAGCGCCGCCAGGCCCATTTGGGCCAGCAGCTGCTCCGCGGCGTCACGGTCCTGCGCCGTCGGTTTGCGCTGCAGCGACAGCGGCAGCAGCACATTGTCCAGCACCGTCAGCCAGTCCAGCAAGGTGGGCGACTGGAACATCACGCCCAGCTGCGGGCCGGGTGCGGCCAGGCTACCACCAGCCCGCACAATGCGCCCGGCCTGGGGCTGCAGCAGGCCAGCGACCAGCTGCAGCAAGCTGGTCTTGCCGCAGCCGCTGCGGCCCAGCAGGCAGTGGAAGGCGCCTTGGGCCATCTGCCAGCGCACGCCATCCACGACAGGCGGCTGGCCCGGGTAGGCAAAGCTAAGGTCCTCGATATCAATCCATGCCATCGCGCCGCCCTTCAGTCTGCGTAGCGCGCCAGCGGCTGGGCGGCGGCCTCGGCAGCGGCATCGATCTCGGTCATCCGCACCAGGTCGAGCAGGCTAAAGCGCCCGTCATGGTGCCAACCGGCTTCGGGCATGCCCATGGCGCCCAGCGCGCTGATGCGGGTGACGCCGGCGGCCCCCAGCAGGTCGGCGAGGCGGTACAAATCCTCGGGGCCCACGGCCAGGCCTGCGCTCTGCAGGTAGTCACGCTGGGCTGCCACCAAGGGCAGCACCTGCTCCAGGCTGTCTACCCCCACCACGACAATGCTGCGGTACAGCGCCGTGGGCGCCAGCGGTTCCAGGCTGTCGCTATAGGCCACGCTCCAGGGCGCATCGGCCGGGCCAATCAGCTGCGGGGCGGCGCCATCATCGGCGGGCGCACGCCACTCCAGCGACTGCTGCCAGCGCGCCATGCCGGCGCC
Organism: Comamonas sp. 23; assembly: GCF_049601575.1. Classification (NCBI taxonomy): domain Bacteria; kingdom Pseudomonadati; phylum Pseudomonadota; class Betaproteobacteria; order Burkholderiales; family Comamonadaceae; genus Comamonas; species Comamonas sp. 23. The sequence goes on from NZ_CP187127.1 coordinate 3,185,456, forward strand.
CTCTTCCAGATCCAGCGGGCGGCGCGCAAAGCGCTGCTGCAGGTTGGCGAGCTCGGCGGCCAGGTAATCGGCAAAGGCGCGGGGTGAGACCGTGGCGTCCCGCTCTACATAAAATACATGGGGCGAGTAGCAGCCCTGCTGGTCATAGCGCATGACATCCCAGGCTGCCAGCCGCGCATGGGCCGGCGCTTTGACGGCATCCAGTGCCGCCCTACCCACCATGCCAAAACCCAGCTTGTGGCCATGGGGCAAAAAACGCGTGGTCACCGGCAACTGCTGGCGCAGCGCGGCCAGGGTCTGGTTGCTGCCATAGGCCATCACGGTATCGGCCTCCGCGTAAAGCACCTGCGCACCTTCGGCGCTGTCGCCCGTCTGGGCGCCGCCGGGCCACCAGACCACGGCCAGGCAGTCGGCCAAGGGCGGATGGACTTCGACCAGCAAACGCGCAAACCAGCCGGCAAACAGCGGCTCGGCACTGGCCAGCTTGCCGACGCTAGGCGCTTTGGCGAGCAGGCCGCAAACCAGGCTCCACAGCGACAGCGCCGGCACATTGCCGGCCCAGCTGTGCAGCAGCAGGCCGGGGCCATAGGCACGCACCGCTCCGCCCTTGGCGGCGGGCACAAAGCCGTCCAGCACACGGGGGTTGGCAAAATCCTCGCCCACAAAGCGCCACAGCTGGGGCGCGCGAAAGGTCTTGAACAGGCCGTTGAGCCCTAGCCGCACCATCGCCGCGTCATAGCCGCACACCAGCGGGAGGCAGGCATCGATCTGGCGGCGATAGGGGTCGGCCGGGTCCAGCAGGCGGGCGATGGCGCGGTCAATCGCCGCCACAATCTCGGCCAGCGGCATCGGCTGCAGCTGGCGCTGCGCGGCGGCGCGCACCCGCTCGGTGAGGGCCTGCATCTGCGCGCCGGTCAGCACCGGCACCTCGACCTCCAGGCGCTGGCCCGCGCGCTCAAACACCAGCACCTGCCAGCGTACCTGGCTTTCCTCCAGGCCTGGCAGGTAGCCGGCCCGCATGCGCCCGGCCATGCGCTCAGCGGCTTGCGGCTGCATCATGTGCGCGCCGCTTGCACAAACTCATCGACGGCCAGCGAGCAGCCTTTGGCGGCGGCCCCTTCGGCCCGGCCCAGCAGCAAAAAGCCGCCATCGGCCCACAGGCCCACGTCTTCGGTCAGGATGGTGCTGACCGCGTTGTAGTTGGCCAGGTCGCAGTGCACCAGAATGCCGCGCTCGCCAGGCGCTACGCTGCGGCCGCTGACGGGCTCGACCAGGCGCGAGCGAATCCAGTGCGGGCCGGACTTGACCGAGGGCAACGTGGCATTGCCGTTGTCGTAGAACTGGGTGCTCAGCTCGGTCATGCCATACATGTTGATGCACAGCTCGGGCGGCACGCCCAACAGTTCGGAAAGGCCGGCATAAAAGTCGGCCAACGGCAGCTCACGCGACTGGCCCTTGTAGCCGCCGGTATCCAGGATGCGGCTGCCCGCTGGAAGATGAAAGCGGCGGCCCTGGGCACGCAGCGCATCCATCACATGCACGAGGCTGAAGCTGGCGCCCAGCAGTGCATAGGGCTGGCCGCTGCCCTCAGCCGCTTCCAGCGCGGCGCAGAGCCCGGCCATATCCAGGCCCTCCGGCCCGAGAAAATAGCGGCTCTCCGGTGTGCCAAAGCTCGACTTGGCCAGTGCTAGGTAATGCGCCAGCGACGAGTTGGGCATGGCCGCCTCATCAGGGAACAGGATGCCCATTGGCATGCGCGCTGTGCCCTGCATAAAGCGGGTGGCGAAATGCTGCTGCATCGACAGGTCATACACCTGCAGGGCAGGATGAAAATGCCGGCCCCGTGCCGCGCGGCCCGTGGTGCCACTGGTCATGAAGACACGCTCGGTGGACGACGGCGGCTCGCTGCGCAGCTCCAGTGCCTTGAAGGCGTCGATGGGCACAGCCGGGATATCGCTCCAGGTCTTGACCGTGCGGGGGCTTGCGCCACGGCGCTGGCAAAAGCTGCGGAACGGCGTATTGGATGCGTATTGGTAGGCAAAAAGACGAAGCGCGAGCTGGTTAAACTGGTCATCGGTGCAGCCATCCATTGCGATGAATGCAAGCAGGTCTGCGACCAGCGTATCGGCCTTGTCCATGGAATTCCTTCTAGAGCGGTGAGGTCATGCTCCGAAGGCTCCCCCCATGCGCGCAAGGCGCCCCTGGCAGGGACTTGGCTCTTCTTCCGCCGGAATGACCCGGTTCAAGTTCTCGGGTGTAGATCTCAGCACTGGCGTGCACCCCGGAGCAGGCGCCATCTTACCCCAGGGCTGCTGGGTCACCGCCATCCACACTGTCAAGCCAAGGCCTGCACCACGGCCAATCCAGCCACCGGGGCCAAGCCCAAACCAGGGAAAACACCAGGGCCACCGCGATGGTGCAAGGCGCCGAGGGCGCAGTCGCACACGCACCAAGCCAAGGCATTTTTTGCGCATTCCTGCACCATATCCAGGCAAGGACATCACCACCTAACCCACTGTGGTGCTTTGCAAATTTTCTGCGCCAGGTCAAAGCGCGCCTGCTGGAAATCACCTAGTCCGCAACCCTTTCCATCCGCGATTCAGTCTGTTAACTTATGTCCTGTCGACAGACGACTGTCGCTAGACGACATAAATTTAATGAGGACAACAATGCTTGCAATGGCTGATGCCGACGTCCAATCCGGCTACGACAAACCGCATACCGACAGCGAACAGCGCGTTCGCGAAGACCTGGCCGCCGCCTACCGCCTGATGGCCCATTTCGGGATGGACGACAGCATCTACACGCACATCTCGGCGCGGGTGCCAGGCCGCACTGACCAGTTCCTCATCAACCCCTTTGGCACCCTGTTCAAGGACATCACGGCCAGCTCGCTGGTCAAGATCGATGCCGAGGGCCGTATCGTCGAGGACACGCCCCACGAGGTGAACCCGGCCGGCTTTGTGATCCACAGCGCTGTGCATGCGGCCCGCCATGACGCCGCCTGCGTCGTGCACTCGCATACCGAAGCGGGCGTGGCGGTGTCCTCACTGCAATGCGGCCTGCAGCCGAGCAACCAGTGGGCGCTGCAGTTCTACAACCGCGTGGCCTACCACACGTTCGAAGGCATCGCGCTGGATCTGCATGAGCGCGAGCGCCTGGTCGCCGACCTGGGCAGCACGGCCAAGGCCATGGTGCTGCGCAACCACGGTCTGCTCACCTTGGGCCACAGCGTGGCCGAGGCCTTCATCCTGATGCTCAACCTGGACCGCGCCTGCCGCGTGCAGCTGGCCATCCAGTCCAGCGGCCAGGCCATCAACCCCGTGCCGCCCGAGGTCTGCGAGCTGACCGCCCGCCAGTACGAGAGCGGCGACACCGATGTGATGCCCGGCCAGCCCAAGCGCGCCGACCCGCATGAGCGCGAATGGCAGGGCCTGCTGGGCTTTTTGCAGCCCCCGGGCCGCAGCCACTACCGCGACTGAGGACCTCTCGACCCTTGCATGCCGCCGCCTTTGCGGCCCCACCGCCGCAAGCCCAGCCGGGCCAGGCACCCCTTGATACCAAGACAGGAAGCAACCATGATCAATCGGCGTGAACTTATCTCCTACAGCCTGGCCGGTGCCGGCCTCAGCATCGCGGGCGTGCCCATGGCAGCGTTGGCGCAGCAAACCAAGGGAACGATCAATGTGATGGTGCAGCCCGAGCCCTCGGGCCTGATGCTGGGCATTGTGCAAAACGGCCCCACCCAGCTGGTCTCCGGCTATATCTACGAAGGCCTGCTGCGCTACGACGACAAGCTCGAACCCCATGGCCTGCTGGCCACGGCCTGGAGCCGCTCCGACGACGGCCTGACCTACACCTTCAAGCTCAAGTCCGGCGTCAAGTGGCACGACGGCAAGCCCTTCTCTGCCGATGATGTGGTGTTCTCGGTCGACAAGTTTCTGCGCAAGACCCATGCCCGCCTTCGCGCCTCGCTCGAGCCGCTGGAGAGCGTGCGCGCCATCGATGCCAACACGGTGGAGTTCAAGCTCAAGTACCCGTTTGGGCCCTTCATCAGCCTGTTCGATACCGGCTCGATGCCGATGATCCCCAAGCACATCTACGAAAACACCGACTACGCCACCAACCCGGCCAATGCCAAGCCGATTGGCACGGGCCCCTTCAAGTACAAGGAATGGGTGCGGGGCTCCTACATCCAGCTGGTGGCCAATGAGCTCTACCACACCAAGGGCGAGCCCATGGTGGAGAACCTGTACTTCCACATCATCCCGGATGCGGCCTCGCGCGCAGCAGCGTTTGAGTCCGGCAAGGTCGATGTGGTGCCCGGCGGCGCGGTCGAGTTCTTTGATGTGGCCCGCCTGGCCAAGCTGCCTGGAGCAGCGGTCACCACCAAGGGCTGGGAGTTCTACTCGCCCCATTCCTGGCTGGTGCTCAACAACCGCAAGGCGCCCTTTGACAACCCCAAGTTCCGCCAGGCCGTCATGTATGCGATGGACCGCGAGGCCATGGTCAAGGTCGCCTGGCAGGGTTTTGCCAAGACGGCTGCCGGCCCCTTCAACCAGCATGTGAAGTTCGCCTCGGGCGACGTCACCAAGTACCCGCGCGATCTGAACAAGGCCAAGGCCTTGCTCAAGGAAGCCGGCTACAAGGGCGAGACCGTCAAGCTGCTGCCGCTGCCTTATGGCGAATCCTGGCAGCGCCTGGCCGAGATGATCCGCCAGAACCTGATCCAGGCCGGCATCAAGGTGGAGACCACCGGCACCGATGTGGCCGGCTGGAACCAGCGCACCGCCGAGTGGGACTTTGACATGGCCATCATCTATGTCTACCAATACCCCGATCCTGCGCTGGGCGTGGCGCGTACCTACACCAGCCACACGATTGCCAAGGGCTCGCCGTTCAACAACATCGAAGGCTATGTCAACCCCAAGGTGGATGCACTGTTTGACGCCGGCGCCAAGGCCCTGACCGATGCCGACCGCGCCAAGGCCTATGCCGAGGTGCAGAAGATCCTGACCGAAGAGGTGCCGGTGGCCTGGTTGCATGAGATCAACTTCCCCACGCTCTACCGCACCAAGATCAAGAACCCGATCAGCTCCGGCGTGGGCTTGAATGACAGCCTGAGCCGTGCGTCCATAGCTTAAGGCCCCGCCGGTTGCGGCCTAGGCCGCAGCGCCTCTCTTCTTGCTGAACTCTGCACGCTGCCAGCCCCCGCTGGCGCGTGCGGGATGGCAGCGCTTTTGTCTCGCTCCAAGGTCTCCCCGCTATGAACCGCCTCCGCTACATGTCCGTCCGGGTGCTCCAGGGTCTGCTGGTGCTCATGTGCATAGCCACCGTCAACTTCATGCTGATCCGGGCAGCGCCCGGCGACCCGGTTGCCGTCATTGCCGGTGAAGCCGGTGCCTCGGACCCGCAGTTTGTCGCCCAGCTGCGCGAGCAGTTCGGTCTGGACAAGCCCGTCACCACCCAGCTGGCCAACTACCTGGGCCACATCACGCAGCTGGACCTGGGCTTTTCCTACCGGCAGCAGCGCCCGGTGCTGGATCTGATTGCCGAGCGCCTGCCCGCTACCTTGCTGCTCACCGGCAGCGCGTTTGTGATGTCGCTGATCTTTGGCGTGGCCTTGGGCGCCACGGCCAGCCGCCATGTCGGCAAATGGGTGGACAGCGCCATCACCTTTGTGGCGCTGGTGTTCTATGCCACGCCGCTGTATTGGCTGGCCATGATGGCGGTGCTGGTGTTCTCGGTGCAGCTGAGCTGGCTGCCCGGTTTTGGCTACTTCACCGTCGGGAGCGACGCCACCGGCTTTGCCCGCGCCTGGGACATTGCCCAGCATCTGGTGCTGCCGTCCCTCACGCTGGCGCTCTTTTATATGGCGGTCTATGCCCGCATGACCCGGGCCTCGATGCTCGAAGTCGCGCAGATGGACTTTGTCAAAACCGCCCGCGCCAAGGGCGTGCGCATGGGCCGCATCCAGCGCCAGCACATTCTGCGCAATGCCTTGCTGCCCATCGTTACCTTGGCGGGCATCCAGGCCGGCGGCCTCATTGGCGGCGCGGTGCTGACCGAGACGGTGTTTGCCTGGCCCGGCATTGGCCGCCTGATGTTCGATGCCCTGCTGCAGCGCGACTACAACCTGCTGCTGGGCTGCTTCCTGGTTGCAGCCGCCGTGGCGGTGCTGTTCAACCTGATCACTGATTTTGTCTACACCCTGGTCGATCCCCGGATCGAGCTGGGCTGAAACGGAGCCTTGCGATGACTGCTATTTCCGAGCCGGCCCTGGTGGCCGCTACGCCTCCCGCCAAGAACAAGCACCGCTCGACCTTCTGGAGCCGCTTTTGCCGCAACCGGGGCGCCCTTTTGGGCCTGGCCATCTTGCTGGTCGTGGCGCTCTTGGTCTGCTTTGGCCCGCTGCTGGCCGCGCACAACCCCTGGGACATGGTCGAGCAACCCTTTTTGCCGCCGATGGAGCGCGCAGGCTTTGCGATGGGCACCGACACCATGGGCCGCGACATTCTCTCGGGCCTGGTGCTGGGCGCGCGCATTTCGCTGCTGATCGCCGTGATCTCGACCCTGGTGTCGCTGCTGATTGGCGTGGGCATTGGCGCGGTATCGGGCTACTTTGGCGGCTGGGTCGATGCCAGCCTGATGCGCTTTACCGAAATGTTCCAGTCTGTACCCAGCTTTGCACTGGCCCTGGTACTGGTGGCGATTTTTGAGCCCTCGGTCAACTCCATCATTGTGGCCATTGCGCTCGTGTCCTGGCCGCCGGTGGCGCGCCTGGTGCGCGGCGAATTCCTGACCCTGCGCCAGCGCGACTTTGTCGCCGCCGCCCAGCTGGCTGGCCAAAGCACGCCCCGCATCATCCTGGCGCAGATCCTGCCCAATGCCGCCTCGTCCATCGTGGTGATGGCGTCCCTGATGGTGGCCACCGCCATCCTGCTGGAATCGAGCCTGAGCTTTATGGGCCTGGGCGACCCCAACCTGATGAGCTGGGGCTACATGATCGGCTCGGCCCGCACCGTGCTGCGCCAGGCCTGGTGGATGGCGGTGTTCCCCGGCGTCGCCATCCTGCTCACCGTGCTGGCCTTCAACCTGGTGGGCGAGGGGCTGAACGACGGACTCAATGCGCGCCAGGACGGGAAGACACGATGAACGCCTACTCACACGAAGCCCTGCATATGCTTGCACAAATGCCTGACCAGCCTGCCACCCCAGAGCCGGTGCTGACCGTGCGCGGCCTGGACATCCGCCTGCCGCTGGGCGCCGACCGCGCCTTGGCCGTCACCCAGGCCAACCTGCAGATCCTGCCCGGCCAGACCCTGTGCGTGGTCGGTGAATCGGGCTCGGGCAAGTCCATGATCGCCAACGCCATCATGGGCCTGCTGCCCCGCCCCAAGGTGGAGCCCGTCGCTGGCGAGATCCTGTTTGACGGCAAAGACCTGCTGAGCCTGAGCGAAGACCAGCTGCGCGAGCTGCGTGGCAGCCGCATGGCCATGGTCTTCCAGGAGCCGATGACGGCGCTGAACCCGGTGATGCGCATTGGCGACCAGATGGCCGAGGCGCTGGATGCCCACCTGCAGCTGCCCGCTGCCGACAAGCGCCGCCGCATCATCGCGGCCCTCACCGATGTGGGCCTGCCCGAGCCCGAGCGCCTGATCGACGCCTATCCGTTTCGTCTCTCGGGCGGCCAGCGCCAGCGCGTGATGATCGCCATCGCGATGCTGCTCGAGCCCAGCCTGTTGATCGCCGACGAGCCCACCACCGCGCTGGATGTGACCACGCAGGCCCAGATCCTGCAGCTGATGCGTGCGCTGCAAAAAAAGCGTGGCATGGCCATGCTCTTTATCACCCATGACTTTGGCGTGGTGGCCGAGATTGCCGACCATGTGGTGGTGATGCAGACCGGTGTGGTGGTCGAAGCCGGCCCAGCCGGCCAGGTGCTGCGCAACCCCCAGCACGCCTATACCAAGAAGCTGCTGGCCGCCATTCCGCATGGCAATGTGCGCGAGACCCAGGCCAGCACGGCGCAGCCGGTGCTGCAGGTCAAGGACCTGTGCAAGGTCTACCGCACTGGCGGCGGCTTTTTGCGGCCCGCGCGCGAGGTGGTGGCCGCCGAGCGCATCAGCTTTGAGCTGGGCCGCGCCCAGACCCTGGGCGTGGTCGGAGAGTCGGGCTCGGGCAAGTCGTCGCTGGGCCGCTGCATCGTGGGCCTGGCACCGTTTGACAGCGGCGAGATCCTCTTCAACGGCCAGCGCCTGAGCTCGGGCGCCGCGCTGCGCCGCCAGGCCAAGGGCAAGATCCAGATGGTCTTCCAGGACCCCTATGCATCGCTCAACCCGCGCCACAAGATTGGCGCGGCCATTGCCAGCGGCCCCATTGCCCAGGGTGTCCCCAAGGCCGAGGCCCTGCGCCGCACGATGGAGCTGCTGGAGCTGGTCGGCCTGGGCCCCGAGGCAGCCGAGCGCTACCCGCATGAGTTCTCTGGCGGCCAGCGCCAACGCATTGGCATTGCCCGCGCGCTGGCGATGGAGCCTTCGTTGCTGGTGGCGGACGAGCCGGTCTCCGCGCTCGATGTGTCCGTGCAAGCTCAGGTGCTCAAGCTGTTTGCCGAGGTGCGCGAGCGCTTTCAGCTCAGCATGGTCTTCATCACCCATGACCTGCGCGTGGCCGGCCAGATGTGCGACCACCTGGCCGTCATGCAGCGGGGCCGCATTGTGGAATACGGCCCGACCGCCCAGGTGCTGGGCAACCCCCAGCACCCCTATACCCAGACCTTGATCGACGCCATTCCCTCGCTGGAGCACCGCCGCGACGAGGTGGACGCGGGCAACGCACAAACGCGGAGCCGCGCATGAGCATGACCACCATGCCCACCACCGATGCCCAGGCCGCTGTGCCGGGCCGCACTGCCAGCCACGCCAGTGACATGCCCCGCAGCATTGCCTTTTTGAGCAAGAGCATTGCGATGGACTTTTTGCTGCCCGCCTACCAGGCCCAGTTCCCCGGCAGCCGGCTGCTGCTGGGCGCCGAGCTGCAGGCGCTGCTCGATGCCGGCCAGCACGGCGATATCGAGGTGGCAGTGTGCTGGCACCCGCCCGCCGCCCAACTCGCGCAGCTGACCCAGGCCGCTGGCCTGCAGCTGGTGCAATCGATTGCCGCCGGCATTGACCATATCGACACCCAGGCCCTGCCCACCAGCACCCCCGTGTGCCGCATTGTGGACAGCACCATGGGTTATGGCATGACGGCCTTTGTCAGCTGGGCCGTCATCCACCGCCAGCGCCATATGGACCGCTATGTGGCCCATGCGGCGCAGCGCCAGTGGCGCGAGGAGCCCATCGTTGCGCCCAGCCGCCACCGCGTTGGGATTGCAGGCTTGGGCACCCTGGGCCAGGGCTGTGCCCGCGCGCTGCTGGCCATGGGCTACCAGGTGCGCGGCTGGAGCCGATCGGCCAAGCAGGATCTGCCCGCCGGTCTGGAGGGTTTGCAGACCTTCCACGGCCAGGCGCAGAAGGCAGAGTTTTTGAGCGGCTGCGACACCCTCGTCTGCCTGCTGCCGCTGACGGGCGAAACCCAGGGCTTTCTCGATCTGGCCTTAATGCGCCAGCTGCCGCGCGGCGCGCACCTGATCAATGTGGGCCGAGGGGCGCACCTGGTCGAGGCCGATTTGCTGACCGCGCTGGCCGAGGGCCAGATTGGCGCGGCCACGCTGGACACCTTCAGCGCCGAGCCGCTGCCAGCCGACCACCCGTTCTGGCAGGACGAGCGCATTCTGGTGACCCCACATATCGCCACCCGCACCGATCCACGCGTGATCGCCCAGCAGACCGCCCACAACTTCAGCCGCATCCGCGCAGGCCAGGCCGCCGAGGTGGCCGTGGACCTGGGGCGCGGCTACTGACACCCCGCCATACCTAGCAACAGCAAGCACCACCAGCCCCCAGGAGATTTGGACATGAACGCAGCAGACAACACCCCCAAACGCAGCGCGCTGGACGCCCAGGACATTGGCGCCCACCTGCACCCCTACACCAACCTGGCCGCCCATGAGGACGTGGGCCCGCTGATGATCACGCGGGGCGATGGCATCCATGTGATCGACGAACAAGGCCGCAAGTACATCGAGGGCATGTCCGCGCTGTGGTGCAGCTCGCTGGGCTTCAGCCACCCGCGCCTGGTGCAGGCCGGCATCGATGCGCTCAAGACCTTGCCCTACTACCACACCTTCAACCACCGCTCCAACCCAGCGATTGCCCAGCTGGCGGACCGGCTGATCCAGCTGGCCCCGGCACCGATGGCCAAGGTCTTCTTTGCCAACTCGGGCTCGGAAGCCAATGACACGGCCATCAAGATCATCTGGTACTACCACAACGCCATTGGCAAACCCGCCAAGAAAAAGATCCTGTCGCGCCAGCGCGGCTACCACGGCGTGACGGTGGCGGCCGCCAGCCTGACCGGCCTGCCCGCCAACCACCAGGATTTTGACCTGCCGATTGCGCGCATCGGCCATGTGGAATGCCCGCACCACTACCGCTATGCCAACCCCGGCGAGAGCGAGGCCGACTTTGCCACCCGCCTGGCCGATGCGCTGGAGCAGCGCATTCTGCAGGAGGGCCCGGACACTGTGGCCGCCTTCATTGCCGAGCCGGTGATGGGCGCTGGCGGCGTCATCGTGCCGCCCGAGACCTATTTTGAAAAAATCCAGGCCGTGCTGCGCAAGTACGAGGTGCTGATGGTGGCCGACGAGGTCATCTGCGGCTTTGGCCGCACCGGCCAGATGTTCGGCTCGCACACTTTTGGCATCCAGCCCGACATCCTCACCTGCGCCAAGGCGCTGTCTTCGGGCTATGTGCCTATCTCGGCCGTCATGGTATCGCCCACCGTCTACGAGGCCATGGCCGCCAACAGCGGCAAGATCGGCACCTTTGGCCATGGCTATACGTATTCTGGCCACCCGGTGGCGGCGGCCGTGGCGCTGGAGACGCTCAAGGTCTACGAGGACGAGCAGATCCTGGCCCATGTCAACCGGCTGAGCCCCCTCTTCCAAGGCCGCTTGCGCGGTTACCTGGAGCGCGCCTATGTCGGCGAGGCCCGGGGCGTGGGCATGATTGGCGCCATCGAGCTGGTCGCCGACAAGGCCACGCGCCAACCCTTTGACCCCGCCCTGAAGCTGGGCTACCGCCTGGCCCAGTACGCGCAGGAAGAAGGCCTGATCGTGCGCGCCATGGGCGACGCCGTGGCACTGTGCCCGCCGCTGATCATCATCGAGGCCGAGATGGCCGAGATGTTTGCCCGCCTGGACCGCGCGCTGGACAAGCTGCAGGTCACCCTGCCATGAGCGCCGCCATGCAAGCCTTCTACAGCCCGGACCAAGCGCTGCACCACCCCAGCCAGTTCATGCGGCTGGGCAAGCTGGTGCCCGCGCCCGATCTGCCCAGCCGCGCCGAAACCCTGGCCGATGCCTTGCAGCAGGCGGGCCTGGCCGTCAGCACCCCGCCCGACCTGGGCCGCGCGCCACTCGAGGCCGTGCACGCCCCGCACTACCTGGACTACCTGCAAAGCGCCTGGCCGCGCTGGCAAGCGATGCTGGCGAGCGGCGCCAATGCCGGCCCCGAGGTGATGGCCAACCTCTCACCCTACGCCGGCGTGCCCGCCGGCAGGCGCCGCCCGCCCTGCCCATCGCCGGCGCTGATACCGCAAACCGGCTACTACCTGGGCGATCTGTCCTGCCCGCTCGGGCCGGACAGCTGGCAGTCCATCCTGCGTTCGGCCCACAGTGCCGTGGCTGCGGCCGATGCGGTGATTGCCGGCGAGCGCATGGCCTATGCGCTGTGCCGTCCCTCGGGCCACCATGCGCACTGGGACCGGGCCAGCGGCTTTTGCTATGTCAACAACAACGCCTGCGCTGCTGCGCGCCTGGCCGCGCATTTTGGGCGGGTGGCTGTGCTCGATGTCGATGCCCACCATGGCGATGGCACGCAGAGCATCTTCTACGCCCGGGACGACGTGCTGACGGTCTCTACCCATGCGGAGACCAGCAGCTACTTTCCGTTCTACACCGGCTATGCCGATGAGCGCGGCGCCGGCGCGGGCGAGGGCTACAACCTGAACCTGCCCCTCGCCCATGGCAGCGGCAACGCGGAGTTTTTGGCTGCGGTGGACACCGGCTTGGACGCCGTGCGCAGCTTTGCCCCGAAAGCCGTCGTGCTGGCCCTCGGCTTTGACACCTTCAAGGACGACCCGATCAGTGTGCTCAAGGTCGACTTTGAGGCCTACCGCGCCGTCGGCCAAAAGCTGCGTGCGCTTGGCCTGCCCTTGGTGGTGGTGCAAGAAGGCGGCTACCTGGTCGAAGCGATTGGCCCGGGCCTGCAGGCTTTCTTGGAGGGCCTCCATGGCTGAGCAGGCCGTGCAGTCCAGCAACCCGGCAGTAGCACTGCGCGAGGCCGATGCCACGCGCCGGCTGCGCCAGGGGCTGGGCCTGTTTTTGGCAGCGCTGCTGTGCTTTGCCTGCTACGACGCCTTTGCCAAGCACATGCTGGCCCGCTATCCGGCCACCGTGATGAACCTCTCGCGCTACACGGCCATCGGCGTGCTGGCCTTGTGGGTCATGCACCGGCATGGCGACTGGTCGGCGCTGCGCTGGGGGCGCCTGCGCAGCGGCAAATTGCTGCTGCTGCGCAGCCTGATGCTGGCCATTGTGGCCACCTGCTTTATGACGGCGCTGGCCACGATGCCGCTGGCCGAGGCCACCGCCATCTACTTCACAGCGCCCCTCATCATGGTGGCGCTCTCGCCCTGGCTGCTGGGCGAGCGCGTCGGCCGCGTGCAATGGGTGGCGGTGCTGCTGGGCTTTGCCGGCATGCTGCTGATCGTGCGTCCGGGCAATGCGCTGCCGCTGGCCGGCACGGTGCTGATGGCCATCTCGGCCGTCTGCTATGCACTGTTCCAGGTGCTCACCCGCAAGCTCTCGGGCCTGGTGCCCACGGCCGTGCAGTTTGCCTATATGGCGCTGTTTTGCCTGGTCATCACCAACCTGCCCGCCCTCTTCCACCCGATCACCGAATGGCCCGATGCGCCGCAGCTGGCCTTGCTGCTGGCCGGTGGCTTTGTCAGCGGTGGCGCGCAGCTGCTGCTGCTCCAGGCCTTCCAGCGCGCCTCGGCCTCGACCCTGGCGCCGATGAATTATGTACAACTGTTGCTGGCGGTGTTGATCAGCACGTTCTGGTTCCAACGGCCGCCAGACAGCCTGGCCCTTTATGGCATGCTGATGATCAGCGCTGCCGGTGTGTACCTTGCATGGCCCCGGCGGCAAAAGTACCCCGCTCACCAGGCATCCCGACATGACATCTGAGACCCTTACTAAAACCATCGCCCTGCAGGACGAGGAGACAGACAACCCCGGCTTTTCGTCGATCCGGGTGCCCGATCTGGTGGAGCTGGTCGAGCGCCAGCTGCTGCAGGCCATTTTTGAAGGCCGGCTGCCACCGGGCTCGCGCATCGTGGAGGCCGAGCTTTCGCGCCAGATGGGCGTGAGCCGCGCCCCGCTGCGCGAAGCAGCGCGCCGGCTGGAAAGCCAGGGCGTCATCGTCTCGACGCCGCGCAAGGGCTTTACCGTGCGCACCTTCAGCCCCAAGGAGATCCAGGACCTGTTCCAGGTGCGCCTAGGCCTCGAAGTGATGGCCGCGCGCCTGGCCTGCGAGGTGGCGACCGATGCGCAGCTCGCAGCGCTCAAGGCCTATGCCGATGACATGCTCGAGCGCGCACCGACCCTGAGCAATATCGAGCGCGTCACGATGGACCTGGGCATGCACACCGCCATCTCGCGGCTGTCGGGCAACGAGTACCTGCAGCGCATCTTTGCCAACATGCAGGCCGAGATCCGCATCTGCCAGGGCTTTATCGAGCGCCAGTACCGCGACCCGGTGTTTATTGCGCAGTCGCATTTCCCGGTGGTCGATGCCATCTTGCGCCGCGATGCCGATGCCGCAGAAAAAGCGCTGCGCGTGCACCTGGTGGACGCCCAGGACAAGGCCCATGCCCAGGTGCTGCACGGCGACCAGGCGCCGGACGCTGGTGCCGGCGCTGCGCCAACACCGGCCACCCCAGCCAAGGCCAAGCCCGGCGCCACCGCCTCCCCCGTTTCTTCCTCCCGACGAAAACCGCCAAGACCATGAAATTCATCTACAGCCACGAGCACCGCAGCCACGACCCGCAGCAATTCATGGTGCGCGGCCAACTCAAGCGCAGCAACGAGCAACCCGAACGCGCCGAGATCCTGCTGCGCTCCGCCCAAAAGGCCGGCCACCAGCCGATGCTGGCCGAAGACTTTGGACCCAGCCCGCGCGCCGCCGTCCACACCCCCGAGTACCTGCACTTTCTGCAAACCGCCTGGCAACGCTGGCAGGCGCTGCCCGATGCCTCGCTCGAAGTGCTGCCCAATGTCTTCCCCTTCCCCGGCCAGCCCTTTACCTACCCCGACCATCTGGTCGGCCAGGCCGGCTACCACATGGGTGACTGCGCCTGCAGCATTGGCGAGCACACCTGGCACGCGGCGATCAACTCCGCCCACTGCGCGACGCATGCCGCCGAGCTGGTGCTGCAGGGCGAACAGGCCGCCTACGCGCTGTGCCGCCCACCCGGCCACCACGCCTATGTGGACCGCGCCAACGGCTTTTGCTACCTGAACAACGCCGCCATCGCCGCCCAGCACCTGCGCAGCAAACATGCCCGCGTCGCCGTGCTCGACATCGACGTGCACCACGGCAACGGCACCCAGGGCATCTTCTGGCGCCGCAACGATGTGCTGACCGTATCGATCCATGCCGATCCGCATTTCTGCACCCCGTTCTTTACCGGCCATGCGCATGAGCGCGGCGAAGGCGAAGGCCTGGGCTACAACCTGAACCTGCCCCAGCCCAAGGGCACCACCACCGACCAGTACCTGCGCGCACTGGAAACCGCCCTCACCACCATTCGCCACTACGCCCCCGGCGCCCTGGTGCTGGCCCTGGGCCTGGACGCCCACGAACACGACCCCTACCAGGCCCTGGCGATCGACACCCCCGGCTTCGCCCGCATCACTGAAAAAATCGCGCAGCTGGGGCTGCCGACGGTGATCGTGCAGGAAGGCGGGTATCTGAGTGAGGACCTGGGCTTGAATCTGGAGAGTGCGTTGCGGGGGTTCGAAACGGGAGCAGGCGACAGGTAGGCTAGAATTTGCCAACCGGGATAGCAGCCTCCCGGCCCGCAAGGTTAGACGGTGTCCCGTCCAAGTGCTGGGTATTCTCTATGGAGTTTTTATGGACACCGGTTTGCCCAGATCAACGGACCCCGTTGCACCTACGTCTCTGTCGCTGTCTGAAGCTTTACGCTTCTGGCTGAAGCTGGGGTTCATCAGCTTTGGTGGCCCTGCCGGTCAAATCGCCCTCATGCATGAGGAGTTGGTTGACCGCCTCCGGTGGATCTCCGAAAAGCGCTTTCTGCACGCCCTCAACTATTGCATGCTGCTGCCCGGACCGGAAGCGCAGCAGCTGGCCACCTATCTGGGTTGGTTGCTGCACCGGACCTGGGGTGGTGTCCTGGCCGGCATTCTTTTTGTTCTGCCGTCACTCTTTCTCATCATTGCGCTGGCGTGGCTGTATATGGCCCATGGTGACATGCCCGTCATTGCAGGTTTCTTCTATGGCATAAAGCCGGCAGTGACGGCGCTGGTGGCCCAGGCCGCCTACCGCGTGGGGTCCCGTTCACTCAAGAACCGCTGGCATTGGGGCATTGCGGCCGCTGCGTTCATGGCCATCTTCGCGCTGAATGTTCCGTTTCCGCTGATTGTGGTGGTGGCAGCTGCCGTCGGCTACCTTGGCGGCAAGGTCCAGCCGGAGGCCTTTGGTGGCGCCAGCCATGGCCCAGGCGCCGCAGTTCGGCATGGAGGACATGCACTGATAGACGACAACACCCCCACGCCGCCGCATGCCCGATTTTCCTGGCGGAGATTCTGGTCCGTGGCGCTGGTGTGCCTGGCACTGTGGGCTGGCGCCATGGCCCTGTTTGCGGCGCTGTTTGGGCGGGATTCCGTGTTGGTGCAAATGGGCTGGTTCTTCACCAAGGCAGCGCTGATGACCTTTGGAGGCGCCTATGCGGTGCTGCCTTACGTCTACCAAGGAGCCGTGGATAACTTCCACTGGTTGACCGCGCCCCAAATGATGGACGGGTTGGCCTTGGGTGAGACCACCCCTGGCCCGCTCATCATGGTGGTGTCCTTCGTGGCTTTCGTCGGGGGTTGGACCAAGGCCATCTTCGGTGCGGATTCGCTGCTGCTGGCGGGCATGGTGTCGGCCGTGGTGGTCACGTTCTTCACATTTCTGCCCTCGTTCCTTTTCATATTGCTGGGCGGCCCGTTCATCGAGTCCACCCACGGCAACCTGAAGTTCACCGCGCCATTGGTAGGCATCACCGCAGCCGTTGTCGGTGTCATCGTGAATCTGGCTGTCTTCTTTGCCTACCATGTGATGTGGCCCCAGGGCTTCGCAGGAAACCTGGATGGGGCATCCATTGCCATAGGGCTGGCAGCGGCCATTGCCTTGCTTCGCTACCGGGTCAATGTGGTGTATGTGATTGTGGCTGCGGGCTTTGCCGGTTTATTGGTGCGGCTGTTGCTCTGACTGTCCCCACCGCATGCAGGCCTGGGTCGGCATGGCCATCGCCAGGCGCAGCAGCGGGGCCTGAGCAACGGACGACAACGCATAGCGATGGCTAGCGCGCCTGTGGCAACGCACCAGCGGCCTTTGACTCCAGGCCCGGTAGGAGGGCATCGAGCGCAACGGCCTCCGCCATGGCTCTATGGCCTGCATCGCCGGGGTGCAAATGGTCTCCCGAGTCGAATCGCGAGGCGATGCGTGCCGGCTTCGCTGGATCGCGCAGCGCCGCATCAAAATCGATGACGGCATCAAAGGCTCCGCTGTGGCGGATCCAGTCGTTCACCTGTGCGCGCAGCGCGTCCTTGCCGGGTTGGTAGTAATCGGCGAGCGGCGTGCCGGGCAATGCGCCCTCGAATGGCGTCAGTGTGGCGCCTAGAACGCGAATGCCCCGGCTGTGCGCTTGCGCAATCAATTGGCGGTAGCCCGCCGTCAGGGAAGCCAGGGTGGGCGGCTCTGCATGCTTTGCAAATGCGGTACCGGGCCAGGCTATGTCGTTGATACCCAGCAGCACAATGACGCTTCGCACCCCCAGTTGCGCCAGTACATCACGCTCGAGCCGCGCCAGCGCATTGGCGCCCATGCCATCGGACAACAACCTGGCCCCTGAGATACCCGCATTGACCACAGCCACGCCATGCGGCGCCAGCCGGGCAGCCAGAAAGTCCGGCCAGCGGCTGTCCTTGTTCAAGGTGGCTGCTGCGCCATCGGTGATGGAATCACCAATCACTGCCACAGCGCGCGCGGCGGGCCCGGTCTCCACCGCGATCCCCGTCAGCAACGGTCGGGCCGTGGTGCTTTGCCTGTCGGGATCGGCGATCTGTAGGCTGGTCGCCTGAGTTTGATCGCCAGACACGATCCAGCCCGTCTGGCGGCCATCCCAGTGGAACGTGCTGATCGGCGTGGCCTGGGGCAGGTACAGGCTCACCGCCACCTGAGACAGCGCGGGCACCGGGAGTGCCACCGGATCACTGACCCAAGATGCCCCTGGCGGGATCGTCACGCCCTCCTGGCCGCCAAAACTGACGGCCCGCAGGCTGCCATCGGTGACCGCGCCAGCTGCGCTGGCTTCCCGAAAACGGGCCACCGTCGCCTTGCCCACAAAGAGCGGCTGCTTGCCGTAGGCGTTGGACAGCACGATGCGCAAGCGCTCGCCCCCCAGGCTGATGCGTGCCACCTGGCGCACGGTTTGCGCATGCAACGCGGCCGGAAGGTGGGTCGGAAACAGAAAATCCGTGCCCCACACGGGCTGGGGGCTGGCCTGCCAGGTGGCCACCCAGCCGTTGCCGGTAGCAGCATCCGCGGCCCGCGCAGGCGTGATAGGCACGGCGCCTAGCGTGAGGGTCAACGCCAGCATCGCAGCGGCTCCAGCGCTTGCAAGCGGCACAGTCAGTCTTTTCATATCAGTGAATTCAAAGTCCTTGGAAGAACAAATGATGAATTCAAAGATCAGATTGGAATAGACTGGCCGCAAGAACATCATTTGTGAATTGATCTCAACAAGGAGGACCGCATGGCGCGTCTGGAAGTCAATCGGTCCGGCGAACTGGAGGTGTTCGTGCGCGTGATTGAATCAGGGGGCTTCTCCGCCGCTGCGCGCGCCGTTGGCATGACGCCGTCTGCGGTCAGCAAGTTGGTAGCTCGCCTGGAACAGCGTCTGGGCACTAGACTGGTGAACCGGTCTACCAGGCAGCTCCAACTCACGCCCGAAGGCTGCGTCTTCTACGAGCGCGGGGTACGTATCCTGGCCGATCTGGAAGAAGCAGAGCACTGCGCCAGTACGCACACTGCGCCGCGCGGTCGGCTGCGCGTCAATGCCAACGTACCCTTCGGCCACCATTTTCTGCTGCCGCTTGCGCCTGCATTTCTGGCGTCCCATCCCGACGTGACGCTGGATATCGTATTGACTGATGAGGTGATCGACATCCTGGAGCAGCGTACCGATATAGCCGTGCGTGCCGGGCCGATGAAGGATTCCAACCTGGTGGCGCGGAAGTTGGGCGGCACACGCATGCTGATTGTGGGAGCGCCCAGCTATCTGGCCCGCCATGACATGCCAACCACGCCGCAGGAACTGGAGCACCACAACCGCCTGGGAGCAAACTATGCACGGGCGCAACCCGGCTGGCCGCTGCGGCATGCCGGTGAAGATGCCGTCCTTCCCATCAATGGCAATGCGCAGGCCAGTGACGGCGAAGCCTTGCGCCAGTTGGCGCTGGCGGGGCTGGGTTTGGCGCGCCTGGCCGCCTTCCAGGTACGCGAGGACTTGGCCGCTGGACGCCTGCTGCCGGTTCTCGAACACTGCAATCCGGGCGATATCGAAGAGGTACACGCCGTCTATGTCGGACAAGGCGGCTATCTGCCGCTGCGCGTGCGCGCTTTTCTTGACTTTCTGGTCCAGACGGTTGATCTCGACAAGCATTGAGGCAGACCCGGGGCCAAAAAGGAGTTAGGAAATTCCTAACAGCGGTCAACGATCGGCTCGCGGTGTAGCCCGTCCAGAGCTGCAACAGTGCGCTATTGTCGTTCAGGCAAGCATTCGTCAGTACCAGCACCGGCAAGCGCAGCCGATGTTTGTGCCTCATCCATCTGAACCCAGCAGTGCGCAAATGGTGATCCTCAATTCGTCTCGGCGAATTAGAAAGAAGCGCCGAATTGTAAAGACCCAAAATTTGTGAATCCACCTCGCCTACTGCTGCGTACAGCGCAAGTAGCAAGAGCCGACGTCATCAGTCTCCACTGACCAGGCTTTTGTGCTGAGCTGCTTCTTGCTGCACCGTGTGCTGTCTAACGACGGCGCATTCCTGTGTAGGTAGGCGCGTTAAGCGCAACTCGAAAGGAAATCACATGTCTGACGAATCAGTGTTGATAGGTGTATTGCAACAGCGGGCCAGGAAATTGGAAGACCGGCGTCAATTCTTCAGAAAGACGGGAGGCGTGGCAGCAGGTATGGCGGGTGGGGCCATTTTGACGGCTTGCGGGGGTGGCGGCAGTGATGCCAATGCCCAGAACAACGGCCCGACCGATGTGGAGATCCTGAACTTTGCGCTGAACCTGGAATATCTGGAATCGCAGTTCTACCACTACGCAGTGTTTGGCACGGGGCTGCCCGCCAATATGCAGTCGGGCACCGGCACGCAGGGGGGCATCACCGGCGGGCGGGCGGTGGCGTTCAAGGATCCGCTGGTAGCGCAGTACGCCAAGGAGATCGCCCAGGACGAGGTGGCCCACGTGGCCTTTTTGCGCAAGGCCCTGGGCTCGGCCGCAGTGGCGCAGCCGCAGATCGACATTGGCGGCACGGACCCGAATGGGGCCTTCTCGGTGGCAGCGCGCGCTGCCGGTCTGGTGGGTGCGGGCGTGGCTTTCGATCCCTATGCCAGTGACGAGAACTTTTTGCTGGGCGCCTTTATCTTCGAGGACGTGGGCGTAACGGCCTACAAGGGCGCATCGCCGCTGATCACCAACAAGACCTACCTGGAAGCTGCTGCCGGCATTCTGTCTGCCGAGGCCTACCATGCAGGTCTGGTGCGCACGGTGCTCTATGCCAAGGGCCTCGCCACCCCCGCGCTGCGCTCGGCAGCCGGCGCCATCTCCGATGCGCGCGATAGCCTCGATGGCTCCTCCGATGTGGACCAGGGCATTACGGGGGATGACAGCACCTCCAATATCGTGCCCCTGGATGCTGACGGCATTGCCTACAGCCGCTCGCCAGGTGATGTGCTGAACATCGTCTACCTGACCAAGGACTCTGCCACCAAGGGCGGCTTCTTCCCAGCCGGTGTGAATGGTGCGTTAGTGATGAGCTCAGCCTTTGCTTAACTCGTAGCAACATCCTGCCCCGCTCTGGGGCAGGATTTCTACCAGGCGGGCCCGAGACCGTGGTATCTCTGCGAAGGAGTTGCGATGAAGTCCTTTTTTCCTCAATCCTTTGAAGCAGGCGCCCCCAGCAAGACGCGGCGGCTCAAACCCGGCATGTTGGCGCGCCGTTGTGTGGGGAGCTTGATCGTCTTGGCCGGTGCCGCCATCGTCACCGGTGATCTGCTGGCAGCTCTCAGCAATGGGGACACGGCGGCAACACCCCCCTCCACCACGCCGCACCAGGCACCAACGGCCAGATAAGAGCGTCCATGCCGCCGCCCACCTTCACCACACAAAACCCCTTGCGCAATCCAGCGCCCGAGCCAAGGCCAGAGCGCTGTGGCGCCATTGACCCAGACAATGGGAAGCTAGGCGATCCCAGCCTGCCGCAGGTTCACCGCAGCATTGCGGTGCCGCGCGGCACTGGCCGTTCGGCCAATGCACGGCGCATGCTGGCATTTGCCGGGCCCGGTTATTTGGTGGCGGTCGGGTATATGGACCCTGGCAACTGGGCCACCTCGATTGCGGGCGGTTCGCAGTTCGGCTACTCCTTGCTCGCGGTCATCTTTGCCTCCAATTTGATGGCGATGCTGTTCCAGGCGGCTGCTGTGCGCCTGGGCCTGGCCAGCGGCCGCGACCTGGCGCAGGCCTGCCGCGAACAATTTGCGCCACGCATCAACCTGATGCTGTGGTTCTTTTGCGAGATCGCCATCGTGGCCTGCAACCTGGCAGAGGTGTTGGGCATGGCCATCGGCCTGAACCTGTTGTTTGGCCTGCCACTGATCGCGGGCGTGTGCATCACCGTGGTCGATGTGATGCTGATTCTTGCGCTGCAAAGCCGGGGGTTTCGCGCGCTGGAATCGGTCGTCATCGGGCTGGTGGCCTTGATCGGCATTTGCTTCGGTGCCCAGCTGGTGTGGCTGCATCCACCGCTGGCCACGGTGCTGTCCGGGTTCATTCCGCGCTCCGAGATCGTCACCAATCCGGAGATGCTCTACCTGGCCGTCGGCATCGTCGGCGCAACTGTGATGCCGCACAACCTGTACCTGCACTCGGCCATCGTGCAGACGCGTGAACACAGCAAGACTCTGGAAGGCACACGCCAGGCGATCCGCTTTGCCACCATCGACTCGACCGTCGCATTGGGTTTGGCGCTGTTTGTCAACGCCGCCATCCTGGTCGTGGCGGCAGGCGCATTTAATCGCCCGGGCACACCACCCGTGACCGAGCTGTCAGACGCCTACCATTTGCTGTCGCCTGTCTTGGGCGTCGGCATTGCCAGCGCAGTGTTTGGCACCGCCCTGCTCGCCTCGGGCCTGAGCTCTTCAGTGACGGGCACCCTGGCGGGCCAGATCGTGATGGAAGGCTTTTTGCAGATTCGCCTGTCGCCCTCGATGCGGGCGCTGCTGACCCGGCTTATCGCCATCGTGCCCGCCGTCATCGCCACTGCCTGGTATGGCAGCGAAGGCGCCACGGCGTTGCTGGTGTTCAGCCAGGTGGTCCTCAGCATGCAGCTGCCCTTTGCCATTGTGCCGCTGTTAATGTTCACCACCCGCCGTCACGCACTGGGAGCGCTGACTTTTGGCAGGCCTATGGCCATCCTGTTGTGGAGTTGCGCCGCCGTCGTGGTGTCGCTGAACCTGTGGATGCTGCAAAGGCTGTTTTTCGCGACGGCGATATGAACCGTATCGAGCCTGGTGCCCAGGCTGTGAGGGGGAAGGCAGGAGACAGCGCAGCCTGCATCGGCGGCTGCTGTCAGCCCCATATAGGCTGCTAACGACATGATAGCTAGTACGGCACGATGCAGGCATTCAGCTACAGTTCATGCCTGTGGATCGCCCGTCGCGCTTGCAATTGTGCTGAGGTGCGCACCGCAGTGCGATCCAAACTGTGAAGTAGAAAAGCATGTCCTTATTTGACCTCGATGCCATCGCCAATGGTCTGCCTGCTGCGTGGAACTCCACCGTGCTTGGCACCGTGGGATCGACCAACATCAAACTCGTGCGGATGGACCAGATGCCTTATGGCGAGGAAGTGCATGACTACGACGAGGGATTGCTGGTCGTGAGCGGCCAGATGATGCTGGAGGTAGCAGGCCAGGCCCTGTGCGTGGAAGCCGGTCAGATGTACATTGCCGAGGCAGGCATTCCTCATGCGGTTTTAGCCGGCAGCCAGGGCAGCCTGGTGATTGTGGACCTCTGAACTACGGGACCTGAGGTAATGAGCAGCGCTGCAAAAGCTGGGTCATCCCCATCCCCAACCGACCTATCGACGCCGCTCTGGCGGCGCTTCCCCAAAAAGGATCAGCATGAAAGTAGAAGGCCGGTGCCTATGCGGCGCCATTGAATTTGAGGCAGAAGTGCAGCCAGGCAGCATGACCATCTGCCATTGCCTCGATTGCCAAACGCACTCAGGCTCTGCCTTCAGAGCCAATATCTCCGCCCCTGCGGCCAGCTTCAGACTGACCAAGGGCATGCCGCGCACCTTCGTCAAGACAACGGCCAGCGGAAACAAGCGCAATCTTGCATTCTGTGAAAACTGTGGCAGCCCGCTGTATGCCTGCACCGTGGAAAATCCGCAGGCCTACTCTCTGCGTACCGGCGTGCTTCAACAACGCGAGGCGCTGGAAAGCCCACAGCGGGAGATATGGACGAAGCGACGGAGAGCCTGGGTGGCACTCGCAGGGGTGAGTGAAACGCACGACGGTCAACCCTGATGCAATGGTTTTTGTGGCAGAGTGGCGACGAGGAGCATGTGTGCCGACCGGATCAGCGGCATATGCGGCAGACAGCCAGCACATGGGTCCACTGAACGTCAGTCCCTGCGAGAGTCCGCGTCCGTTGAGAGCCCTACGCATCCATGCATTTCGCCATTCGTCAAGCAACAGCATCAGATGCAGATTCGGTCAGCCACCTTGTCACCGGCTTGGCGCATCACTTCCTCTCTGATCCGGCTTCTGGGGAGACCCGGCCTTTTATGGCCGGACTCACTTCTTCCGCCAGCGCTGAGTGGATCCGCTCCTCGCAATCCAAGCATTAGGTTGCAGAGAACACTGCGGATTATGTGGCGTTGCGGCGTTACGCGACCGGATACATGTCTACCATCTTTTTGTGAGGGCGGATGCACAAGTCCAGGGTATAGGTCGCGCACTTTGGCAGCATGCCCGGCTTCGGTCAAACCATTCCACCTTCACCGTCAACGCATCTCTTAACGCAGTCCCGGTGTAGCTGTCTGCGTCTGACATTTCTTTGATGGACCTTGGCCCAAAGCTGGTACATCCCTGACAAATGGTTCCGCATCTCGTCCCGAGCGAAGTACTTGGCAGTCACCGCGCGATGCCCCGATACACCGCATCCCGCAATTCCGTCACAAACCGCCCCGACATCCCCTCGTACAAGGTATTCGTCAGCCCCACCACCGTCAGCCCTAGGGGCCGGTCCACCCACCAAGCATGGCCGTAAGCGCCACCCCAGCGCCAGGTGCCAAGCGATTCCGGCGACTGCGCCAGCTCAGGATCGCGCAGCACCGAGAAACCCAAACCAAACCCCAATCCCGGGCCGGCCGCCAGATCTCGCCCCTGGGTTTGGTCGCGTGCCATCTCGGCGATCAGGTGCTCCGGCAGCCAGCCATCTTGGCCAGTGCGCAATGCTTCCAGTAGGCACAGCACATCATCCGCTGTGCCAACCATGCCGGCGCCCCCGGAGGGAAAGGCGCCCGCATCCAAAGCGCGGGATGGGCTGTAGCGGATGCCCACCGTACCGTCGAAGGGGGCAACCACCTCGCCTTCCTGCAAGCGGTGTGGCACGGGGCCGCCGTTGACATAGGGCGTTGCCAGGCGCGCGGCATCGCGGCAGACAAAGCCGGCATCGGCCATGCCCAAGGGCTGCGTGACCAGTGCTTCCACTGCCAGCGGCAAGCGGGTGTTGCACACCGCTTCGACCAGGGCGCCCAGCACATCCACCGCCAAGGAGTAGCCCCAGCCGGTGCCGGGCTCGTAGAGCAGCGGCACGCTGGCGATGCGGCGCAGGTTCTCCTGCAGATCGATGCCGCTGGCATCCATGCCATCGGACACACCAGCTTGGGCATAGGGCCCTTGGTCGTCTGCCTCAAAAAAGCGGTAGCCCAGGCCAGCGGTGTGGCTCAGCAGCTGGCGCAGGCTGATGCACGTCTCGCGCCCATCGGGCAAGCGGGGACGGAAGGCCGGCAGCCAGGTGGTGATGGGCTCGTCCAAGCCCAGGCGCCCATCTGCTACCAACCGCATCACGGCGGCACTGAGGACGGGCTTGCTGACGGAGGCCCAGCGAAACACGGTGTTCTCGGCCATCGCGGTGCGCGCCTCCCGGTCTGCCCAGCCTGCTGCGATGCGGCACAGCGCCTGACCATGCTGGTAGACCAGCACCACGGCGCCCACTAGGCGCTGCTCGGCCAGGGCCCTATGCAACACCTCGGCAACCGGCGCCCACGGCCCAGCCAAGCCAACAACTACCTGCGGCACACCACTGCCGGGTGCGCCAGAAACTGAAAAATCCATAGCATCGCTACCTTGGTTGGAACACAGCCATTAGCTTAGGCAGCCTGCGATCTCAGAAAAACCAGGATAGAGTTCCATACTTTCATGACATTTATGTCCGCAATGAACCCAGGCTATACGGGCCAGAAACGCAGGTGAGAACACATGGATAGCCTCAACGCATTTACGGTGTTTGTGCAGGTGGCAGAGACGCGCAGCTTTACGGCAGCGGGCCGGCTGCTGGGTATTTCTGCCTCGGCCGTGGGCAAGAGTGTGGCGCGGCTGGAAGACAAGCTGGGCGTGCGCCTTTTCCACCGCAGCACGCGCAGCATTACGCCAACGGCCGAAGGCCTGCTGCTGCTCGAGCGCAGCAGGCGCATCCTGGCGGAGATCGAGGCGGCGCAAACGGAGCTGTCGCAGGCCTCATCGGCGCCCCGGGGGCGGCTGCGCGTGAGCCTGCCCTTGGTGAGCACCTTGGTGCTGCCGGTGTTGGCCGATTTCATGCGCGACTACCCCGATATCCAGCTGGACCTGGATTTTTCTGACCGCTTGGTGGATGTGGTGGAAGAAGGCTTTGATGCCGTGGTGCGCACGGGCGAGCCTGCCGATTCGCGCCTGGTGGCCCGCAAGCTTGGCCATTTCAAGATGCTGCTGGTGGCGTCGCCAGGCTACCTGGCCGCCCACGGCACCCCCCAGAAGGTGCAAGACCTGGCCTCTCACCGCTGCATGCATTTCCGCTGGCCGTACAGCGGCAAGCTGGAGGCCTGGCCGCTTCCCGCCGCGGACGATGGCGAGCCCGTCAACCTGCCGGTGTCCATGGTCTGCAACAATATCGAAACCCGCGCCTGCTTTGCGTTGCAGGGGCGCGGCATCGCCTGCCTTCCGGACTTTGCCATCGGCGACGCGCTGGCCGATGGCAGGCTGGTGCAGGTCATGCCCGGGCTGGCCGAGCGCACGGGGGTGTTCCACATTCTGTGGCCTGCGGGCCGGCATGCATCGCCCAAGGTCAGGGCGCTGGTGGACTATCTTTGCGAGCGGATGTTTGCGGCTGCGGACACGAAAACGCAGCCCGGCGGGGCAGGCAAACGGCGCGCTTGATCGCTGATGCGCTGCGCGACCTTTCCCCGATCGCCCTCGCCTGCCCATGCCCATGCCCATGCCCATGCCCATGCCCATGCCGATGCTGATGCACTGTGCTTATACGGATACGTAGGCGGACGCAGCCCTGCTCTGCAAATAGTCCAGCATCGCACGCAGTTTGGGCGGTATGTGCGGCCCGGGGGCATGCAAGGCGTAGGCCATGCGCGGGGCGTAGCTGCCCGCCAGCTGCCAGCCGGGCAGCACCTGCACCAGGCTGCCGTTGGCAAGATGGCTGCGCGCGACAAAGTCGGCCATCAGCGCGATGCCAGAGGCAGCGCCATGCTGCAGCGCATTGAGCAAGCCCTGGCTGCTGGCAATGGTGATGGGGGTGTTCAGCCGCAGCTTGGTGGCAACAGTATTGGGCGCATCGGCTGGCACCAGCTCCACCAGGTTTTGGAAGGGGCCGTAGCCCAGGCTCATGCAGGGGTGGGCGAGCAGATCCTGTGGTTGGTTGATCGCCTGCCGGGATTGCAGATAAGCGGGATGCGCCACCAGGACATAGCCCACGCGCTGCAGCGGCCGGGCCACCATGGCGGGCGGTAGCGCATCGGCTGCAGTGATGCGGATCGCCAGATCCAGCCCTTCGGCGGTCAGGTCGGCCATGGTGTCGCTCATGCTCAGTTGCACCTGCACCTCGGGAAAGCGCGCGCAAAAGCCGGGCAGCAGCGGTGCCAGCCACCAATCGCCAAACACCAAGGGGGCGTTGATGCGCAAGATGCCCTGCGGCTGCTGGCGGTGGGCCGTCGCACGCGATACCGCCTGCTCGGCGCTGTGCAGCATCAGCAGGCAATCGGCATGCACGGCCGCCCCCACCTCGGTCAGCGACAGGGACCGCGTCGTGCGGTGCAGCAGCTTGACGCCCAGTGCCGATTCCAGCCGGCCGACGCTGCGGCTGACAGCGCCGGTGGTGAGGTGCAACTGCCGCGCCGCGCCCGCAAAGCTGTGCTGGGCGACAACCTGGACAAAGACCTGCATATCGGCAAGCGGGAGGGTATCGGGGGTCATGGCATCTCAGTGTTGATTTGAAGACAATAATAAATTGAATCAAAGCCATATTGTTTAATGATTGCGTTTGCATGACCATCGGAGCCATTGAATCCAGCGAGATACCGCCATGAACGCCTCCAGCGCAGCAGCCATGCCCCAAGCGGCAGCGAACCCCACCAACAGCCACAGCACCGGCGGCACCTGGCGCATGGTCGCCGCGATGGTCTTGTCGGGGACGATTGGCCTGGCCGTCATCGAGAGCGGTTTGCCGGTGGAGCGCGTGGTGCTGCTGCGCTGTTTGCTCGGTGCACTGGGCCTGGGCCTGTGGCTATGGTGGCAGCGGGCCTGGGTGCGACCGGACCGGCGGGCCTGGACGGCGATGCTGATCGGCGGCCTGGCTTTGGTGGCCAACTGGGTGATGCTGTTCCACGCCTATGCCTATGTGGGCATCGCCATTGCCACGGTGGTCTACCATGTGCAGCCTTTTATGCTGGTGCTGGCCGCCGCCTTAGGGGGCGAGGCCATGGGCAGGCGCAAGCTGCTGTGGATGCTGCTGGCACTGGCGGGCGTGGTGCTGAGCAGTGGGCTGGGCAGCGAGGCCGCTGCCACCATCGCCGCGCAGGCGAGCGCGCCGGTCTGGGGCATTGTGCTGGCGCTGCTGGCCGCCGCCCTCTACACCGTGACGGTGGTCAGCACGCGGCGCGTCCAGGGCATTGCACCGGCGCAAATTGCGATGGTGCAGATGCTGGTGGGGGGCGCTGCGCTGGCGGTGTGGTCTGCACCGCAGCTGGTGCAGATGGTGGGGCCCAGCGCCCACCTGCCATCGGTCAAGACGCTTGTCTGCGTGCTGGTCTTGGGCCTGCTGCACACCGCGCTGATGTACGGACTGATGTATGGCGCCTTTCAGCGCCTGGGCCCAGCCGCCATTGCGATCCTGAGCTTTATCTACCCGGCAGTGGCCCTGGCCGTGGACTTGCTTTGGTTTGGTGCCCACCCCAGCACGCTCCAATGGTGGGGCATGGGCTTGATTGTGGCGGCGGTGCTGGGCTTTCGCTGGCAGGATCTGCGGGGCGGAGAACGATCCACATAGATGCCTGCTTGGGGTTGAATCCAGATTCGTCCGATCCGCCGCACTGTCTTCGCTGGCAATAATTCAGGCTCGCTCTCAAACGACGCCTTTGGCCCCATCCCCATCCGCTGCCAGCTTACGGAGCAAGAGTTTTGCAGAGACTGGTGGGTACCGCCGGGTCCATATAGTTGGCCGTTCACTCCACCAGCCCCATCGGCAGCGCAGCCGATTCATCCATGGCTTTTGAGGGTAATCAAGGTCTTTTTGACCTGGCCCCGGTAGGACAGCTCGTCGCCGTCATAGGCCGCCCGCTCCTTCCAGGTCTGGCGGGCAGGAGGCGCATCTTCCGAGTAGGAAATGCGCTCCGTCTCCAGCCGTGATTTCTGGATATCCGTCATCTTGGAGGGCTTGGCCTTTAGGTTGAGTTTCATGACCCGTTGATCCTGTTCAGTGCGGGGGTAGAGAGTACGCCTCGCGGGCATCTCATCGCCCCTGTCTTCATGCTGAGATGAAATAGATTTCGTGCAAGCGCTCTGCCACACGCCGCTCGGCCTGCAGGCGATAGCCTTTGGATTTCCAGATATCAACCTGTGCCGTGGTCTGATTCTTGGCCACCCGCCGCGTGTTTCTGGCGCCCAGTCGGCCCAGATAGATGTCGTAAAACGTCTCCATCCCTACTCCTGTAAAAAGGCAAGCGCCGATGCTGGCAGGCAGGCTGAGCATGGGAACATGCGGACCTCCGGTCTCGTGCGGGTACATCAGGAAGGATTGCCTCACCCCACGGTACTCCTTTTAATGACCTTAAACCGCGCAACCCCAAAATCTCTGCCGGACGCAGGCAGCCCAACAGTCCGAGCCCGCCATGGTCTGGACGGAGGAGATTTCTTTTCGGCTTGTCTCACTTGGATTTCTCGCCGCTCCATGCCCGACAAAAGACGGCTGACTGGAAGGCGGTAATCACCGTTGAAAATGCCCAGTTTGGCGTTGGACCCAAGAGCGCTAACTGCATAAAACGCTGCTATGTGATCTCACGAAATCGTCCATGGACTCGCATCTGCGCCCAGCTCTCACATAACCAGGCATTCGATGCACCTTGCCATGGTCTGAACGCGGGCTTGTGCAATCCGCTCGCCATCCTTGAGAAAAATACAGCTGCACCCGCTGCAATGCCACCCCGCTGACTTTATAGCCATCGCTGCATTATTGGCAATTATTCACCCGCATCAAATACCACATCAACCGCATCTACCACGACACAGGAGATTCATCATAAAAAATCACTTACGCGCTGGAAACCGTTTTATCCCCGATGCGCTTCATTTGATTAAATTCAGGATAGCCATTTGAGTGGAATTATCCAAACTGAGATGCTGGTTACAGCAGCAATGCAAAAAATATGCATTTTTATGCTTTTATTCTCTTTGCTTTGCAATATAAGTGGCGTTTCCGCATTTATTTTTTGAGAAAGTGTGTGAGCTTGCTATCCAAAAATATGGCCTACGCCACTTGTCTGCTGGTGGGAGGGCTTGTAGCAACGCCCGCTTGGTCGGCTGATTGCGTCAGCGGCGTCAATACGGCCAATTGCAGCGTACCGGCTGGTTCAAGCTCGGTCGTAATCGAAGTCTGGGGCGGCGGGGGTGGATCGGGAGGCGGCGATATCGGCATCGATGGCGGCGGCGGCGGGGGCGGTAGCGCCTACTGCAAGGGCAGCTTCAGTTTGGCCGCTGCACAGAGCTGACGATCAGCACTGGAACGGGTGGCACTGGTGGCGGCCTCGATGGCACAGCGGGTACCGCATCGACGGTGAGCTGGACGGGCGGCTCCATCACCGTCGCAGGGGGCGATGGCGCTACAGGCTCAACCGGTGGCGTAGGCGGAGCAGCTTGTAGTGGTTCTGGATTGACCGGTTTCTCAGGCGGCGCAGGCGCGGCTGGCGCGCCCACACCCACGGTGGAAGGCGGGGGCGGCGGCGGCTCTGCAGGCTCGGCGGCCAATGGTCTGCCCGGTGTCGGCTTGGTCGGCGGCATCGCCGTGGCAGATGGTGGCAAGGGCGGGAATGAAGAAGCGGCCGGCGGCGCGCCAGGCGGTGGCGGCGGCGGCAGCCGGGTGGGCATCGGCTTTGATGGTGGTGCCGGTCAAGTCAAGCTGAGCTTTGTCTCGCCTCCGGTAGCCAGCCCTACTGCGGTACCCACCCTTGGCCAGTGGAGTGTTCTGGCACTGAGCGGGACGCTGGCCATCGCCCGGCTTGGCAGGTCTGGGCCGCCGCAAACGCCAGTAAGGTCAGGACAGGAGGCAGTGGGCAGAGCGGCGGCTGCCCCTCCTCACAAGGGGACAGGCTTCGGCTGCCTTGCATCCTCGATGTGGCGCTCGCCACGCTCTTGACAAGAAATTTATCGCACACCGTAGTGGGCAAGCAACTCAGCGCTCCAGACAAGCCTGAGGAGACGCCAGAATGCTGTCGATGCGCTTCAAGTCTCAGCCCTCGATGGCATGGAACAAAGGCAAGGCCCACCTAAAACACCACTACGGTAGCGAGATGCTCTTCAATATTGACCTGAAAGCGATTCTGATTGCATTCGCCGTGAGTTATGGCGCAGTCACGCTGCTGCTGCAAAACATCACATTTGCGCTACTGGCCGCGTTGTTGCCCGATACCGCCCTCTATGGATTCGCCCCGCTTTTTCTCCTCGCGCTGTTCCTGTTGTTCACGCCCGTGCTCTCGGGCTATGTCGTGGCCAAATTGGCACGCAACCGGCCGCAACTCCATGTGTTGCTGAGCGCGCTGCTGGGTGCAGCGTTGTATGCGATTTTCAGCAAGTCGCATCCCCTGGTCTGGGCTTCTATCCCTTTGGTCTTGACCTGGCTGGGCCTCGCCCTCCTGGCCTGGAAGAACAAACGCCACTAGTGATCCACGCCTCAAGATGGGCTTATTTTGCCAGAGGCCCGGCGCTCGGCATACCCAATGGCCAGCCCCATCACCATCACACCAGCTATCTGCAGCGCCCCCAACCTGTGGCCAAAATACTGCCAGTCCACCACGATCGCGATCGCCGGGTAGACAAACTGCAGCACTGCAATGCGCCCCGTCGGTAGCCGGGCCATGCCGGTGTAGATCAAGGCATAGGCGGCGGCGGTATGCACCAGCCCCAGGGCAGCCAACCAGCCCCAAGCGGCACCCCAGGCCGGCCAGCCTTGCGTGGCGGGCGCCAGCCACAGCACGGCGCTGCCAACAGCGCATTGCCACCAGGCCAGCACACCGGCCGGCATGGCACGCAGGCGCCGCGCGATGACGGTGACCGCAGCAGTCAACAATGCGCCCAGCAAGCACATGCCCACGCCCCACCAGTACTGCGGCTGGGCGCCCTGCTGCGATGCGGCCTGCTGCAAAACGCCGGTGGCCAGCACCAGCCCGAGCATAGCCAGCGCGACTGCGGCCACCCTGTGCCTGCCCGGCCGCTCGCCCAGGCACAGCGCGCCAAGCACCAACACCCACATCGGCTGCATATGGAACAGCACCACCGCTACCCCGGCGGAGATGCGCTCCATCGCCGCGAAGAACAGCACCCAGCCCAGCACCATCAAGGCGCTGGCCAGCAGCACCCAGGCCGCCGTGCTGGGTGCCAGCCGCAGAACATGCAGCTGCCGGCGCCACAGCAGCCAGGCCGTGAGCCCCAGAAGCCCGAAGGCACAGCGGAACCAGGTCGCCGTCAGAGCCCCGGCCTCGGCCATGTGTACAAAAATGCCGATGCTGCCCAAGAGCGCACTGCCCAGCACAAAGGGCAGCACGCCGCCCAGGGCCTTGCCCTGCGTAACAGATACAGTGGGTGCGGATCGGTCCATGTTTGCAGCGGTCATGCGCGCAGGGTGGGGATGTGGGCTCATGGCCGCCAGTGTGCTGCGCAGACTACTTATCGAAAAGCGCATAATTCATGCATCAGCTATTCGTTTATCGAAACCCCATGCCAGCAAGCTCGCAAGACCTACAGATGGATTGGCTCAAGTGCTTTGTCGCCGTGGTCGATACCGGATCCCTCTCGGGCGCTGCCGGCGAGGTGCACCGCTCCCAGTCTGCGGTCAGCATGCAGCTCAAAAAACTGGAGGCCGCTGTCGGCCACTGCGTGCTCGAACGCGACAGCCGCAGCCAGCAACTCACCGCAGAAGGCCAGAGGCTGCTGGGCTATGCGCGGCGCATTCTGGATCTGCACAGCGAGGCACAGTTTGCGCTGCAGGGCGAGGCGCTCAAAGGCAGCGTGCGCCTGGGGGTGCCCGATGACTATGCAGCCAGGTACCTCACGCCCGTGCTCAGGCGCTTTGCCCCCCGACACAGCGGCGTGGAGATCGTGCTCAGCTGCGAGCAATCGACCGCGCTGATTCCCCGTGTGGCGGCCGGCGATCTGGATCTGGCCTTGGTCTCGCGTGACCACGCCCGTAGGGGTACCCTGCTCTTTCATGAGCCCATGGTCTGGGTTGGCTCCGAGCACTTTGCACTGTGGCGGCGGGACCCGCTGCCCATCGCGGTGTACGAAGAAGCCAGCCTGGCCAGGCGCGGTGCCCTGCATTCGCTGGCCCTGCAAGGGCGCCAGCACCGCGTGGTCTACAACAGCTCCAGCCTGGCCGGGCAGATTGCCGCGGTGGAGAGTGGCCTGGCCGTCGCGGCACTGACCCAGTGCAGCGCGCCGCCCCATCTGCAGGTGCTGGGCAGCAAGCATGGGCTGGGCCCCTTGGCACCGATGGAGGTCGCCGTCTACCGCAGCAAGGAATCACGGCGCTCCAAGGCGGTAGACAGCTTGTACCGCCTGCTGGTGCATACGCTGAGGCAGGCGCAAGCGCCGGGGTAGTCCCAGGCAAGTGCCGTGGCGAGCAATGAATTCATAATTCATATAGAATTCTTGAATTATTCAGATCTCCTGCCATGCTCAGCCCTTCACCCCAGCCTTCCAACGATCTGCACCAGGCTATCGAGCGCGCACTGGCCAGCGGCCCGCGCTCTGGCCAGCAGCTGGTAGAGGCGCTGGGCATCAGCCAGCCAACGCTGTCCCGAGCTATTCGCGAACTATCGACCCGCGTCACCATGTTCCGTGAGCCGGGCCAGCGCACACCGCAGTACGCGTTGCTGCGCAAGCTGCCACTGGGGCTCAAGCCGCGCCAGCGCGTATACCGCTTTCTCTCCAGCGGCCACATCGTTCCCTATGCGGATCTTGAATTTCTCGTGGGTGGCGGCACGCTCGAGCGCGGGGATGCGAGCGCCATTCGCCTCTACGAAGGCCTGCCCCCCTATATGCTGTTCGCTGCGCCATCGGGGTTTCTGGGCCGGCAGCTCGCGCAAACGGCAGCCCTGCACCAGCCCTTCCCCGCCAGCTTGCGCGACTGGAGCGACGACCACCGCATTGCGTTTCTGTTCACCCAAGGCATGAATCTGCCGGGCAACCTGATCTTTGGCGATATCCCCTTGCAGCGGGAAATGGATTTGCTGCGCCAGCCCCGTCCACAAGCGCAAGACAAGCTCGACGTGTATGTCGCGCTGGCGCAGCAGCTCAAGAACGAATCCTATGGCTCAAGCGCCGGTGGCGAACAGCCCAAGTTTCTTTGGGTGGCCGAAGACACGGGATCGGTGATCGTCAAGTTCGCGCGCAGCGGCAGCCGCATGGCAGAGCTTCTGCCGCTTGAGCACCTGGCGCTGGCATCACTCGCCAACGTGGGTGTGCCCACCGCCAAGACCCAGCTGCTGGCGCGCGGCGAGTTTGTGTTTTTGGAAGTGCAGCGCTTTGACCGCGTTGGCAAGCAAGGGCGCCTGGGCATGCTCTCGGCCGGCGCCGTCGATGACGAGTTCTTTGGTGCGCGCGATACCTGGCCCGAGTTCGCCGCACGCTGCGTGAACGCAGACTACTTCAGCCCCCAGCATGCCGAGCATGTGGCCGTGATGGCCGCGTTCAGCGAGCTCATTGGCAATACCGACCGGCATTTCGAGAACATTTCGCTGCTGATTGGCGACGATGGCGAGTACCTGGGCATTGCCCCGGCCTACGACATCCTGCCGATGCGCTACGCCTCCATCGGCGGCGGGCTGGACCCCGAGCTGGTACCGATCGAGCCCAAGGTCAGCACCATTGGCGCCATCCCCAAGGTGTGGAGCCTGGCCGCACGTGCGGCCGATGCCTTCTGGGAAGCTGCCAGCGATGCCCAGCTGGCAGCACCGACCTCTGCGGCCATGCGGGCGCTGGCGCTGCGCAACCGCGAGGTAGCGCGGGCGTTTGCAGCGCCGCTGTTGCCGGGCTAAGAACCTGTTCTAACACCCTAGCGGCTCAAGCCCTGCCGGTCAATGTCAGCAAATGCCCGCCTTTGCGGCGCATCTGCCCTACCCACTCATAGACGATGGGCTCCTGCCGGGACACCTGAACCTGGAGCTCGACAATCAGCACGCTGAGCACGGCGGCAAGCTCAACCAGCGCAAAGCTGCGCCCGCCGCAGACCCGCTTGCCCCAGACAAAGCTGGAGATGCTGCCGGTCCCCATGCCAAACCCCTCCTGCAAGGCCGCATCCAGGTCCAGCTTCCAGGGGTCGGGCCGCTCCAGCGCCTTGTGGTTGACGCCCACCAGCGAGACCACCACCACATCCCCGGGCTCAACCTGCAGGTCGGAGAGCTGGTCACCCTCCTGGGCTAGGCGGGTGATGAATGGCAGCGGCGGATACAGCCGCAAGAGTTCGGCCACAAAACTGCGCAGATCGGCATGCTGCGCGATGGCGCTTTGCAGCGCCTGCCGGTCATGGCCATGCTGGGCGTACACCTGGCGCAAACCCAGGTGCAGCCGCTCTTGCACCTCAGGGTGCGTGGCCAGCAGGTGCAAGGCCCAGCCGATGGAGTAGGACGCGGTGTCGGTACCTGCGCCAAACAGCATGGTCAGCTCTTTTTCAAATGAGAAATCAAAGCCGGGGGCCGTCTCTGCCTGGAGCATGGCCGCCAGCATCGGGCTGCGCGGCACGCTGTCCCCGCGCAGGGTCTGCAAGGCCGCGAAGATGGTCTTGCGCAGCTGCAGAATCTCGCGAATATGCGCCTTGTCGCCCCCCAGGCCCTCTTGCCCGGGTGCCACAAAGGCATAGGCCGAAGCCAGCTCGATCAGGCGCGATGCACTGCCATGGGCCATGGGCAGGCTCGACAGCTCCACGTCCAGGAACATTTGCGTGAAGATGGACAGCATGCCCTGGTGGATGAGCGCCTCGTCGAGCACTTGTGACTGCGGCGCCAAGGCCAGGTGGCGGGCGATGTGCTGGCCATGCAGGGTGCTGAGGGCAAAGGCACGGCTGGCATCGTATTTACCCAGAAAGGGCTGCGAGAGTTCCTGGCGAAACCGCCAGGGCTCGCCATCATCGGTGAGCCGGGAGTTGCCTGCGACTTGGGTAAACCAGCGAAAGTTCTTCAGGTAGTTGTCGGCATTGCGCCGCATCACCCGGTCCGCGTCATCCAGGTTCTGGATGACCAGCATGCGGCGGCCATCGTGCTGCGGGCGCACGGTATTTTGCCGAGGCCGCTCACGCGCCAGCGCGTACAGATCATGGCAGAACTGGGAGGAAATATCGGTAGCGCTCATCACCGTGGTGGCCTCGTTTACACCGGCAGTTCAACAATGGCCTGCTTGCCAAAATGCGGACCATCGAGCACCTGCAGCACCGTTTGCGCGGCCTGCTCTGCACTGCGCAGCCGGCCGGCCAGCTGCAGCTGCCTGAACTGGTCGGCGGCGGGAAAGCGCTGCGCAGCCGTCTCGCGCATCTGCAGTTGCATGCCCGTGTCGACCACCCCCGGATGCAGGGCGCAGACCCTGGCACCATGGGCCTTGGCCGCCTCTTCTTGCGCCAGGCAGCGCGTGAACTGGTCCAGCCCCGCCTTGGCCGCGCTGTAGGGCGCCATCGAGGCCACCGCCAGCCGCGCCAGGCCCGACGATATATTCAGCACCTTGCGAACAAGCCCCTGGGCAGCGCTGGCCTCGGTGGCCTGCAAAAACGCTGCCGTCAGCAGCATGGGCGCTTCAAGGTCCACGCGCAGCACCTGGCGCAGCGACGATGCAGCCGTCATGGCCACTGGCGCAATCTGCTCGGCCTGTACTGCCGCGTTGTTGATCAATCGGATTTCACCCCAAGGCCCTTGCTGCTCGCCCAACCACTGCGCCAGCTGCGCTGCTACCGGCTGGGCATCGGCCAGATCGGCCTGCCATTGCCACAGGCTTGCGCCCTGCGCGGCGGCCGCTTGTGCCAAGGGCTCGCTGGCATGGCGGGCGATGTGCAAAACGCCGGCCTGCGGCTGCGCCAGCAGTTGCTCGGCCATGGCCTGGCCCAGCCCACGGGTGGCGCCGGTGATGATGGTCAGCACATCGCAAGAGGCCACAGCTAGGCTCCTTCGCGTTGCGCTGCCTTCAATTGCTCCAGCAAATCGGCCAGGTCCCCCACCGTCTTGGCGGGCATGAGGCTGACGGGGTCGATGGCCTGGCCCGACTCCGTCTCCATTGCCACGATGATCATCTCGAACGACAGGCTGTCGATATTGCGCAGGCTCGCAATCGGGTCTTCCAGATGGATGCTTTGCGCAGGAATCAGCAGACTCTCGGCGATGATCCGTTGAATGGCAGCAAGCTGGGGATGGGACATGGTGGCGGAGCCTTTTGGGGTGCAGTTGGGAAAATCGAATCAATCGGGTGTGCCGGAGTCCGCGAGTATCGGAATCAGCCCTTGCTCAAAACGTCGCTGGGTGGCTGCCCGAGCCTTCTTGCCTGACGAGGTATGACCAATCGATCCGTTGGGAACCATGCAGGCACGCACTGCCGCACCGGCCGCAGCCGTAGCCGCTGCAGCGGCGAACTTCAAAGCATCGGGCTGGCACGACTGGCGCAGCGCCTTCTCGTGCACGAGCAGCACCAGCGCAGGCAGTCCGCCGGTCAGTTCACGGCATTGCAGCATCAGCATCTGGTCTGGCGCAATCTCCGCATTCTCGCTCGCCGCCGCCTCCACATCCAGGGGCCATACATTGCGGCCATGGATGACCATCAGGTCTTTGCTGCGCCCGCTTACAAAGAGCGCGCCATCGGCCGAGACAAACCCACGGTCACCCGTCTCGATGGCTTGGTCGGCAGCAACGGCGCGCAGCTCGCCCGCGCTGAAAACCCCCGACAGCTGCGCCGGCCCTTGGAGCCAGATATCGCCCTCCATCCCTGCGGGCAAGGGCTGCCCTGCAGCATCGCGCACCTGCAGGGTCCAGCCTGGCAATGGCCGCCCGCAGTTGACCATGGGCTTGGCGCGCGCGTCAGCCGCTGGCAGTGCATGCACCACCTGCCTGTCGTCGATATGGAAATAGCCGCGCAAGCGCTCAAAAGGCGCATCGCTCATCGTCACGGCCAAGGTCGCTTCTGCCAAGCCGTAGCTGGGCTTGAACGCATCGCGCGCAAAGCCCTGTGGCGCAAACGCCTGCGCAAAGGCCTGCAGTGCTGAATCATGCACATAGTCGCCCCCCACCCCTGCAATGCGCAGCGCATGCAGCCGGGCACCTGGCTCCAGCAGCGCTTCGGACTGCGCCGCCATCTGCCACGCAAAGTTGGGCGCATAGGTAATGGTGCTGCCCCGCGCAGCCATCAAGCCCGGCCACAAATGTGGCCTGCGTGCAAAAGCCGATGGCGCCAGATAGTCCACGCTGACCTGCCCGCACAGCGGGGCCAGCACAAAGCCCACCAGCCCCATATCGTGGTAGTACGGCAACCAGGAAAAAGCGCGGTCCTCCGCCGTGAGCGCCATGCCGGCCTGAAGGATCGCATCGATGTTGTGCATGAGCGCCGCGTGGGAGATGGCCACCCCCTTGGGCTGGCCGGTAGAGCCCGAGCTGAACTGCACATAGGCAATCGCCTCAGGCCCAGGCGCCGGGGGTATCGGCAGTGCAGCGGGATCCGCATCTACAGCCGCTGCCGCTAGGTCCTCAAAGGCCAGTATGGGCACATCCAGCTGGCCGTCCGACTGCAGCTGTGCCAGCAACTGCTTGGGCCCCATCAGCAGGCCAATGCCTGCCGCCTGGCACATGTTGCCCAGTGTCTGGGCATAGCGCGTCACGTCCTGCAGCGGACTGGGGGCGGGCAGCGGACATGGCACGCCACCCGCCCACTGGCTGGCACACAGGAGCGGCAAAAAATCGGGTCCGGTAGTGGCCACAATGCCCAGCCTCGGCCCCATGCCATCCGGGGGCGCTGCGAAGCGCTCCAAGCGCTGCAGCAGTTGGGCGGCATAGGCACGGGTTTGCTGAAATACCTGCGCATAGCTGCGTGTGTGCTGCAGCCGGCCCTGGCCATCGAACCAGCACAGCTGCTGACCAGGAAAGGCTGCCGCATATGCCAGCGCCTGCAGCAGATGCGCAAAACCGCCAATTTGCCGCTCAGGCATGGTGGGCAGGAGCCGGGCTCGCTTTTTTGGGCCGCAGGCTCAGGTCCTTGAAGCAGGACAGCACCATCACATCCAGGCGTTTGCCATCCTTGCCGGCAATCTCCTGCTTCAAGGTGGCTTCGTAGACGAAATGCTCGGTGTCGATCAGCGCAAACAGCAGCTTGCGGTTGGTGGTCAGCACGCGAGAGGTGATCTTGTCGATACCGCGGTGGTCAAACATCTCATCGCACAACGGAAACCAGGATTCCCAGAAAACCTCACGTCCGATCTTGATATGGGGGTCGGCGCCCAAGGTCAGGGTCGCCACACGGTGCTGGGGCGCGACGCTGAAGTTGTAAAAGCCCAGCAGCTGGCCTTGCGGCTTGCTGAAGATGCCGATCAGAAAATGTTGGATATTGTCAAAGCTCGCGACAAAGGCGCGCAGGCCATCGACCGAAAAGTTCAGCGGCGCGAGATTGAGGCCCTGGAGCATCTGGGCATCGTTGAACCACTGGGCA
Organism: Comamonas sp. 23; assembly: GCF_049601575.1. NCBI lineage: Bacteria > Pseudomonadati > Pseudomonadota > Betaproteobacteria > Burkholderiales > Comamonadaceae > Comamonas > Comamonas sp. 23. The sequence continues at coordinate 3,224,621 of NZ_CP187127.1, forward strand.
AACTCGGGCGTCACATCGGAGGCCAGCAGGCTGCGGGTCACCAGATGCGGGGTCTCGATATGCACCCGTGCGGCGGGAGACGCTTGCGCAGCAGCGGGCTGCACGCCATGCAGCGGAATCCGAAAACCACCTGTACTCATGCCACCACCTCACATACGCCGTTCAAACAAGCCACCGCCTTATCTTATCCATTCTGGCTGCGGTGCAAGGCAAGCAGCCGCTCCCAGTTCTGCTGAACGGAGATATGGTGCAAGGCCACAAGCGATGCCCATCCCTTGCGCACCCAAGAGGCCAGCACCGCATCGGGCAGGCGGTGGTAGGCATCCATGTCGACCATCCGAAATCCACCCAAGGTATAGGGCTTGCCGGGTTGCAGCTCCACCGTCGCCTGGCGTTCCACCAGCAAGCGGTGGTGCTCCAGCGCCTGCATGAAGGCATAGCTGTGGTTGGCATCGTTTTGGCATTGCTGGCAAAACTGCACGATCTGAGCCAGAGTCTGGTTGGGATTGCCCTGGTAATCAAAAAGAGGCCGGGCGTCGGCATATTCGTGCAATGGCACCACCTGCTGCGCATGCGGGTCGAACCAGAAACTGGCGTTTTGGCCGTCCGGGTCGGGCTGCATCCAGAACGGATAGCGGCGCAGCCAGGCCGGCACATAGCTACCGGCCAGCCACTGCCCTGCAGCATCGACAAACAGGTTGCGCCCCTCCACCAGTGCCGTGATGGCGATGGGGAACCCACTGGCACCGGCTGGCCCGAACACGATGGGGTAATGGGCGCTGGCATGCCAGAACTCCCCCACCCCTAAAGGCACGGCATTGGCCGCAGCAGCGGCAGAGAAATGGGCTTGACCGCGCAAGCCCCAGCCCAGGTGAAGGGCTGGATCGAGCGCGGTCAATCCGCGGTAGAACATCGGCACAGCGGGCTGTGCAACGGCGGGGGTCATCAGTCAATCAGGGCTATAGGCCAATGCTAAGCAGGCACGGTGGAGGTTACCCCTGGTCCGACGCACGCCGACGCAGCAGGTGCGATGAGAAGGCGGCAAGCATCCCCCCCAAGCCCAGCAATCCCAGCCAGGACATCGCAGGCACCGCCGCCGGCGCGATGGGAGGCCCCACATAAGGGATGGATGCCAGGTACCAGTTATTGCCCACTTGCTTGAGCTGGTACTGGAAACCACCCACGATCACCGGCGCGGCCAGCGCAAAACTGTTGGCAGGGTTGGCGCTGTCGGCCTGCACCACCAAAATGCCGTCGCCCGTGGTCTGCGCACCTGCACCACCCAGATTGCTGATTTGCAGCAAGGTCGTGCCGCTGATGGCACCGGCAATGTGCAGCTTGTCGCTGGCACTGCCATCGCCAGCCAATACCGTATCGAGTTGCACCGTACCGCCGCCTCCGGCCCAGGTACTGGCATTGGCCGTATCGGTGGCGCCAGGCGCACTGCCCCCGGTCAGCTGCAGCACCCCGCCGGTCTGCGTTACCGCCCCCAGGTTTTGGTTCGTGCTGCCTTGCGCCAGGGTACCCCCTGTGATCTTGGTGCTCGTCAAGGCAGGCAATACGTTCGTCGCGGGAAGCTGCAAAATCCCTCCACGCACATCCAACCCGCCCGCAAAACTGGACTGGTCTGCCGGGTAGCTGGCAGCGACTGCGGGCACGCAAGGTGCCTGGGTATCAAATGCCCAGACGGCCGGGTCGAGCGCTGGCAGACCTGCCAAGGTGGGCGATATCACGGTCGTTCCCGCCTGCTGCACCAACTGGCCATTGCCGCTCAGTGGAAGGTTGAAATTTAAACTGCCGGTATGGTTGAACTTCAATTGGGCTGTCGACGCTTGCAGATTAATCTGCGACGCCTCAATCTTGCCCGGAGCGACCGCCGTTGCAGTCTCAGAGCCATAGACCACACTGCCGGATCCTGCAACATTGACGGGACCTAGCCCGCCCTGGAAGGTCTCGGTGTAGTACTGGCTGCCGGCAGGTGGCGATTCGGCATAGAGCCGACTGACGCCGATTTTCACGGTTGCGTCCACCGCCGCGACCAAGGTGCCCCCACTGCCTATTTGAACCTTGCCAATTGAATGCTCCTGGATCAGGTGAGCAGTCGACGAGTTGTAGTCGCTATGAGATTTGCCCGCCACCAGCAACTGTGTACCGCTACCGGTTGCCCGAACCAAGCCGGCGGCCGAACCGTCTGCACTGATCAACAGTGGCGCAGGTGCATTAGGGTATTGAGCAGGATCGGAGGCTTGACAGTAACCGGAGGAACCATACGTTGAGCCATTGCTGACCAGCGATTTTCCGCCTGCCAATATGTCCAATACACCATCGCCACCATTAGCGCCTACGGCCAATCCGCTATAGAAGTCTGCTTGGTTGGCAAAGCCGCTGGCGGTCGCCTGGACGGTAACTGTGCCTACACCCGCATCTTTGCCAATAAAACTGAACGGTAGCAAGGCACCTTTTTGAGATGTATCACTGTAGACCGGATTGCCAGATGCGAGTTTGCCATTGCCCAGAATGTCTACCGAGCCATTGCTCCCTGCGCCGTCGCCCACGGCAAAATAGCGCAGAGGCTCCGTCGAACTGGGGTAATTCACCTCCCCTGTCTGAAACACCAAACCAGCCCCATCAATACTGACCTGACCTTGGCCACCCATCTGGCCGATCAACGTGTTTTCCTGCGGGTATCCAAATACCACCGCATTAGGGGAGTTGTAGCCCAACTGCTGCGCGGTTTTGCCCGCACCCAGCACATTCACCAAGCCAGAGCTGCCAGCCCCAAGACCAACACCTAGCCCCGTCGAACTGGTCTGTATCCGAGCGCTACCCGATGAGGATGGAGAGGTACTAACATCGATCGTTAGCGTGCCTGTACCCCCCGCATCACCCACGCGGAAAAGCGGATCAACCAGCGAAAGAGCTGGCATGTCAGGATCGGGGTCGGTGCCCACCCCAAAGTAAATAAAGGAAGCATCGGCGTTGGCAGTGATGTCCAACGCACCAGACTGTCCATGTCCGACATACAGCCCATGCGATGTACTAAAGCTGCTATTGGCGTTGGTCACATTCCATGGTGCTGCAGGAGACGCGACATTGATGACATTCGCACCACTGCCATTTGCGACACCGAAGGACCAAGCTGCATCGTCCGTGATCTGACCAGACCCCAACCAGACATTGGAAGCCGCCTGCACCTGCGCAGCACATGTCATCGAAAAGACAAGCATCAACGATTTGCTTATCAGTGTTGGCTTGTGTTTGCCCATGCGTGGTGTTTGCATTAGATGCCCCTCTTCATTCACGTACCCGACCATTCAAATTAGATACAAACATGGCTCTGGCACCATGCAGCATCCATCGAATGGATATCTATTCAGCCTACGGCACAAGATGCCTCCAAGTCAACGCCTTTGCATGGCTATCCGATGCGGGTATATCAGGACTGAAAAACACAGAAAACCACAGAAAGTGGAGGCCAGCACGTTAGCAAAACACCGTTTCAAGATACACATATTCCATCATTTGCAGCGAGCATCATTCGACCTTTGGCCTACAAATGCCTGGCAAACAATTGTCATCTGTATCGACAAAGATACATTTAAAGCCATGGATGTCCGGCTGCAGCACGGCTCAAGCCGAGGGCAGATCTTGAGACCTGGATGTCGCTGCAACGGGCCGGAGGTCCGCCGCCACATGCAGCCCGCCAGGGCCTTCAACCCGCCCCGTGCTCCTCGGCCACCCGCCCAAACCGCTCATAAATCGACTGTCCCCCCGACAGCAAATCGGTCTGGATCGCCACGCGCGCGGCATGCGGGTCGTTGCGGCGCAGGGCTTCGACAACGGGGTAGTGGTGGTCGATCATGCTGCGGCCCCCTTCGCTGTAGCTCTGGGCGATCAGCGGGCCCATCTTCAGCCACAGGCCGTACAAGATATCGGACAGCAGCGGCATGCGGGCCAGCTGGCACAGCGCAAAGTGAAAATCCTGGTTCAGCGCAATCGCCTGGGCAATATCACCGCGCCGCACCGCGTCCTCGTTGTGCTGCACCTGCTCGGCCAGGCGCTGCACTTCGTCAGGCGTGGCGCGCACGGCGGCCTGGCTGGCGGCCATGCCTTCGAGCTCCACACGGATATTGCGGATCTCCAGGTACTCGTCCAAGGTCAGGCGCCGCACCCGTATATCGCGGGGGCTGAGCATCACCAGCACGCCGTGCTGCACCAGGCGCAGGATGGCATCGCGCACAGGCGTCACGCTGGTGCCCATTTGCGCGGCCAGCTCGCGGATCTTGAGACGCTCACCCGGTAGCAACTGCCCTTTGACCAGCGCCTGCGCCAGCTGGGCATAGATCTGATCGCCCTTGCTCTCGGTGTTGACGCTCTCGAATCGGTCTGCCATCTGCCATTGCTCCTCGCGATGCTTGTTGTGATTTCGGTCTGCCAAGGCGGTGCTGACCACCCACCGTTTATGCAGCAAGATGCATCATAAGCCTTCATTGGCGCATGCAGGTTTATCCCGATGCCATTGAGCGAAGTTGCTGTTTAAATCCTCTAATCCAATTTATGATGCATCAAACATCAAATAGAGGTATGCACTGCTTTGACTGGACTGATCGCCCTTTGCGCCGGTCTGACCAAGCAGCGCGCCCTTGCACCACTGGCCGCCGTATCCCATGAACATCTCCCCTTTAGCCTCTATAGCCCTTGCCGAAACGAACGAGCCGGATGCCTTGGCCCAAGCCAGCCAGGCCTTTTTGACGGCCGTGCCCCAGGTCACCACAGAACAAGCGCAGGCACTGGCCTGGGAGGCCTATGGCATCCAAGGCAATGCGCAACCCCTGTCCGGAGAGCGGGACCGCAACTTTCTGGTTCGCACAGCCGACGGCAGCGCCGTGACCCTCAAGTTCATCAGCGCGGCCGAATCCTTGGCAGAAACACAGATGCAGATAGCGGTGCTCAAGCACCTGGCAGGCCGCTGCGCCGTGCCGGTGCCACTGCACCATCCGCTGCGACTGCCCACCGCTACCCAAGCCAGCGCCCGCGTCCACACCAGCCCCCTCACCAGATCAGTTACCAGCCACGTTACCAGCCCCGATTGGCTGGACTGGCGCAGCCCGGCGGGCGAGCATTTGCGGGTGCGCTGCTACAGCTTTCTCGATGGCAAGGCGGGCAGTGATCTGCAGCGCAGTGGCGCCGCCTGGCAGGCCTGGGGCCTGGCGATTGCCCAGTTGCATGGTGCCTTGGCAGACTTTGCCCACCCGGCCACCGAGCGCCCCTTTTTATGGGATGCACGCCGCGCACCAATGCTGCGACCCTGGCTGGAAGTGGTGGACGATGCGCAACTGCGCGCGCAGATTGCAGCATTCTGGGCCGTGTTTGAACAGCGGCTGGCACAGCTGGGCCCGCAGTTGCCCACGCAGACCATCCACAATGACCTCTCGCCCAGCAACCTGCTGGCGAGCGACAACGGCCTGGGCATTGCCGGCGTGCTGGATTTTGGCGACATGCTGCTGGCCCCGCGCGTGGCCGATCTCGCGATTGCCGCCTCTTACCAAATGCCGCTGACCGACGCGCCCGATGCCGCGCTGGCCGCGATGCTGGCGGGCTACGAAAGCCTGCTGCCGCTGACGGCTGCCGAGCATGCCTTGCTGCCTGATCTGATCCTCGCACGGCTCACGCAGCGCATGGTGATTACCGCCTGGCGCGCCCGCCTCTACCCCGACAACCGCGTCTATATCCTGCGCAGCCAGGCCACGGCCACGGCCTTGTTCCGCCGCATGATTGGCGACTGGCTGCAAACCCATGGCGCGCAGGCCGACCACCGTGCCGACACCCATCCCACCGCCGCCTGACCTCACCCGGAGCACCACCTGATGCCAACCCTCTCTGCCGACGACCAGCGCCTGCTTGCGCGCCGCCAAAGTGCGCTGGGCCCCTCTTACCGCCTGTTCTACGATGAGCCCCTGCACCCGGTGCGCGGCGAAGGCGTCTGGCTGTTCGATGCCGATGGCCACCGCTACCTCGATGCCTACAACAACGTGCCGGTGGTGGGGCATGCCAACGCGGCGGTGAACGCGGCGCTCATCGCGCAAAGCCAGTTGCTCAACACGCACACCCGCTACCTGCATGACAACGTGGTGCAGTTGGCCGAGCGGCTGCGCGCGCTTTTTCCCGTAGAGCTGGACACCAGCGTGTTCACCTGCACCGGCAGCGAGGCCAATGACCTGGCCTTGCGCGTGGCGCAAGAATTTACCGGCCGCCGGGGCCTGATCATCACCCGCCATGCCTACCATGGTGTGACCATGGCGTTGGCCCAATGCTCGCCCTCGCTGTGCCCGCCAGCAGACCATGTCGAAGTCATCGACCCGCCCGCCTTCCAGGGCGTGGATGCCCAGGCCGCCGCAGCCGCCTTTGCCCAGCGGGTCGATGAGGCCGCTGCGGCGCTGGAGGCGCGTGGCACGCCGGTCAGCGCCCTGCTGCTCGATACCGTATTTGCCAGCGACGGCGTGCATATCAATGCCGCGCCTATTTTGCAAGCCGCAGCCCAGGCGGTGCGCAGGCGCGGGGGCCTGTTCATTGCCGACGAGGTACAAGGCGGCTTTTGCCGTACCGGCCGCTGGTGGGCCTTTGGCCGCGAATCGGTGGTGCCCGATATGGTCACCATGGGCAAACCCATGGGCAATGGCCACCCGATTGCGGCCCTGGTGCTCAAGACGCCGCTGATGGAGGTATTTGGCAAGCGCTGCCGCTACTTCAACACCTTTGGCGGCAACACGGTATCAGCCGCAGTAGCCATGGCGGTGCTCGATGAGCTGGAACGCATCGATGCCCCCGCCCATGTGCGCCGCGTCGGCGGCCATCTGCAGCAGGCGCTGCAGTCGCTGGCGGCGCAGCACAGTGCCATCACCCAGATCCGGGGCGAAGGCCTGTACTGGGGCGTGCAGTTGGAGAGCGGCAGCCTGGCCAGCGCCGTTGTCAACCACCTGCGCCAGGCCGGCGTGCTGATCAGCACCAGTGGCCCGCTGGGCGATACGCTCAAGATCCGCCCGCCGCTGCCCTTTGAGACCGAACACGCCGATCTGCTGGCCGGCGCGCTCGATGAGGCCTTGCGGGCCCGGGCCTGAGGGTGCGGCCCATGCCCAGTGCAAGCACATCTGCCTCATCGCAGCCCGTGGCCCTGGTCAGCGGCGCCGGGCGCGGCCTGGGCCTGGCCATTGCGCAAGAGCTGCTGGCCCATGGCTGGCGCGTCAGCATAGGCACGCGCCAAGCGGTACCGCAACTGGCACGCCATGGCGCTGCACAGCTGCAGCGCAGCCACTTTGATGCGCTCGACGCGGGCAGCGAAACCCGCTGGATCGCCGAGGCCGCCGCACATTTTGGGCGCATCGATGCCATCGTCCACAATGCCGGCGTGCTCAGCACCGACAGTGTCTTGACCGCCAGCGATGGCGAGTTTGACCGGCTGATGGCCATCAATGTGAAGTCACCGATGCGGCTGACGCGCCAAGTCTGGCCTTATTTGCAGCAGTCACCCAATGGCAAGGTGGTGGTCATGGCGTCGCTGGCCGGCAAGCGGGTGCGGGCGCCCGAGGGCTCGCTCTACGCCATCAGCAAGCATGCGGCCCTCGCGCTGGCCCAAGGCATACGCCACTGCGGCGGGGCCGACCGCATCCGCTGCACCGCCATCTGCCCGGGTTTTGTCGACACCGACATGGCCGATGGCGTGCAGCCTGCGCTGCGCGCCCAGATCAGCCAACCGGCCGATATCGCCACCCTGGTGCGCACCGTGCTGGAGCTGCCTGCCAGCGCCAGCGTGGCCGAGATCGCGGTGAACTGGCAGGTGGAGTCGCAGTACTAGCTTTGCCTCAGCGGGCCGTCCAGCTGCGCTACACTCAGCCGCTGCGGAACTTTCTGCCCCTGCCCTGTCTCAACCCTCCATGCGTGCCTGTCTGTCCCTGTTGCTGATGCTGATGCTGGCCCTGCGCGGCCTCATGGGCGACGCCATGGCGATGGGCATGGTGGCACCGGTGATGCCTGCCGCCATGGCCGCACACCACGCCAGCAGCATGGCGGACCATGCCGACATGGCCACAGACCATGTGATGGCGGCCAGCAGCCACGGCGGCAGCGGCAGCCCAGTCGCCCACCACAGCGACCCAAGCAACCCAAGCGACCACAGCCAGCACGACCCGGCCCAGCATGGCGCCAGCTGCTCGGCCTGCGGCATCTGCCACTCCGCTGTGGATCTGTTCAACGGCGCGGGTTTTGCAGCCCTCGCCGCCCCTTCGCTGGCCCGCGCCAGCGGCAGCGCGCTGTTTGCCAGCGCCCTGCTCGCCCAAGCCTCCAAACCACCCAATTCCTGATCGCTGACACCCGAGGTGCGTCCGCATGGCAGCTGCCGTGCAGGCGTCTTTTGACCACGCTTTCAGGAGAGTCCTATGCGCACTGCGCATGTCTTGCGCTGGCTTGCCGGCGCCGGCGGCCTGGCTGTTACCAGCTGGCTATCTGCCCAAACGGCGGCCCCGCTCGCCACCGACCCCCACGCGCCCACATCGGCGCTCCAGCACCGGCCCGTGGCCAAGAGCGGCCGCATTGTCGACGAGCCCGGCGATTGGCGCCAGGCCAATGCAGCGGTGGCTGCTTTTGGCCGTGGCCATGCCGACGTCATCGCCTGGGAAAAGGCCCAGGCGGGCCCCGGCGGCGCCCAGGCCATGCCGGCCAGCCGGGTGGATGCCCGCCGCCATGAAGCGCATGGCGACCACAGCGCGCACGGCCAGCCCCGCGCGCAGGGGGGCCAGCGATGAAGCGCCTGAGCCTTCGCCTCTCGTCCCTCGCCACTGCATTGCTGCTGGCCGGCTGCGCCAGCGTCTCGCCAGATGGCCTTCGCAGCGATGTGGCAAAACAAATGGAGGGCCGTCTGCCCGCCCAGGCCCAGCTGCCCGCAGCCGATGCACAGAGCCAGCAGTCGGCACAGACGCACATTGATGCCTGGCTGCAGCAGCCGCTGGATGCCGATACGGCCGTGCGCATTGCACTGTTGAACAACCCGGGCCTGCAGCTCCAGCTGGCGCAGTTGGGCATTGCCGATGCCCAGCGGGTGCAGGCCATCACCCTGCCCAACCCGAGCCTGACCTTGGGCTGGTTTCGCAACGGCCGTGAGCGCGAGATCGAGCGCAAGCTGGGCTTTGGCCTGGTCGATCTGCTCACCCTGCCCTGGCGCAGCCGCTGGCAAGGCTGGCAGTTGGAGCAGGCCACGTTGGAGGCTGCGCAGCAAACCTTGCTGCTGGCCGCAGACACACGCCGCGCCTGGTTGAATGCCGTGGCCGCCGAGCAAGCGCTGGCCGCCCACACCCGCATGCATGATGCTGCAGCGCTGGGCGGTGAGCTGGCCCGGCGCATGGCGGCCGTGGGCAACTTCAGCAAACTCGACCAGGCGCGTGAGCTGGCCCAGCAGCAGCAAGCGGCCGCGCAGCTGGTGCGGGCCGAGCTGGCAGCGCAACAGGCGCGCGCGCAATTGGCCCAGCGCATGGGCCTGTGGGGCCCGCAGCTCGATTTTGTGCTGCCCCAGGCCCTGCCGCCGCTGCCCAAAAGCGCCAGCGATTTGCGCAGCGGCGACGATGCCGAGGCCACCGCGCTGCGCGAACGCCTGGACCTGGGCGCACTGCGCCGCAACCTGGAAGTGAGCACCGATCGCCAAGGCTGGGCCGCCTTGGGAGCCGTGTTTGGCGACATCGGCGCCAGCTACAGCCGCAACACCAGCACCGAGCGCGATAGCGGCCACCAGGACCGCACCCGGGGCTGGGAGCTGGATGTGCCCTTGCCGCTGTTCGACTGGGGGTCGGCCGCCAGCGCCATGGCGCGCCACCAGGTGCACGCCAATGCGGCGCAGCTGCGCGAGAGCGCCATCCGGGCGCGCAGCGAGGCCCGCAGCAGCTGGCGCGCTTACCGCACCGCCTGGGACCTGGCCCACCAGCAGCAGACCGAAGTGCTGCCACTCGCGCAACTGGTGCAGCAAGAGACTATCTACCGCTACAACGGCATGTTGCTCAGCATCTGGCAGCTGCTGGCCCAGGCCCGCAGCACCACCCAGGCGGTGCTCACGGCGACCGAGGCGCAGCGCGACTTCTGGCTCGCCGAGACCGATCTGCAACTGGCGCTGAGCGGCACATCGCCGCAACCTGCAGCCGCCAGCGCGCGCGCAGCCAGCAACAGCGCCGTGCCTGCCGCCCCCGCAACCCAACCACAGGGCCACTGATATGCAACGCCGTCAATTTTTCTCCGGCGCCGCCTCGGCCTTGGCCGCTGCCGCCGTCAGCCCAGTGGCCATGGCCGCCCTGCCCGAGCCCGTCATCCAGACCAGCGCCGATACTGCCCCGCCACTGGCGCCGCCCAATGGCCGGCCCTACCAGCCGGTGGTCACCCTCAATGGCTGGACCCTGCCCTGGCGCATGAACGCTGGCGTCAAGGAGTTCCACCTGGTGGCCGAGGCCGTAGTGCGCGAGGTGGCACCGGGCTTTTTGGTCAATATGTGGGGTTACAACGGCCAGTCGCCCGGTCCCACCATCGAAGTGGTCGAAGGCGACCGGGTGCGCATCTTTGTCACCAACCGCCTGCCCGAAGCCACAACGGTGCACTGGCATGGCCAGCGCCTGCCCAATGGCATGGATGGCGTGGGCGGACTCAACCAGCCCCACATCCCACCGGGCAAGACCTTTGTCTACGAGTTCGAGGCGCGCCGGCCTGGCACCTTCATGTACCACCCGCATTCGGACGAGATGGTGCAGATGGCGATGGGCATGATGGGCCTGTGGATCACCCACCCCAAGGGCCGCCACCCGCAGATTGCCGAGGTGGCGCGTGACTACGCCTTTCTGCTGAGCGCCTATGCGGTGGAGCCCGGCGCGATGACGCCCAAGGTGGCCGAGATGACGGACTTCAACATCTGGACCTTCAACAGCCGGGCCTTCCCTGCGATCACGCCGCTGGTCGCAGGCCTGGGCGAGCGGGTGCGCATCCGCGTGGGCAACCTCACGATGACCAACCACCCCATCCATATCCATGGCCATGAGTTTGAGGTGACCGGCACCGACGGCGGCCCGGTGCCGCGCAGCGCGCGCTGGCCCGAGGTGACCACCGATGTGGCCGTGGGCCAGATGCGCCAGATCGAGCTGATCGCCGACGAACCGGGCGACTGGGCCTTTCACTGCCACAAAAGCCACCACACCATGGGCGCCATGGGCCACGATGTGCCAACGATGATTGGCGTGGACCACAAAGGCCTGGTCGGCCAGATCCAGAAGATCGTGCCCGACTACATGCTGATGGGCGAGCGCGGCATGGGCGACATGGGCGCGATGCAAATGCCGCTGCCCGACAACACCTTCCCGATGATGACCGGCAAGGGCCCCTTCGGCAATATCGAGATGGGTGGCATGTTCACCACCTTCAAGGTGCGCCGGGGCCTGGCCGCGCAGGACTACCGCGACCCCGGCTGGTATGCCCAGCCCCAGGGCACCGTGGCCTACGAGTGGCCGGGGGCGCCGCTGGATGCGCAAGCGCCGCGCCAGAGCCTGCCCGGCACGGCGCCCGGCGCGCCCAGCGTGCACAAGCCCGCCGCAGGCAGCGGCCATGCCAACCATTGAACCCCGGAGTCATCCCATGAACACCATCCCAAAAATACTGGCCTGTGCGCTGCTGGCCAGCGCCAGCAGCGCCTTTGCCCATGGCAGCGAAAGCCATGCAGCCACCCCAGCAACCGCCCATGCCACCCTGGCGGCCACCAAGGAACAAAAGGACTGGGGCATCGCCGGCGATCCCCGGCAGGCCACACGCAGCATCGCGCTGAACATGGGCGATGACATGCGCTTCTCGCCCGCGCACTTCACGGTGAAAAAGGGCGAAACCCTGCGCCTGCGTGTCGTCAACAAGGGCCAGGTCATGCACGAGGTGGTGCTGGGCACCAAGGCCTCGCTTGCGCAACACGCGCAGATGATGCTCAAGTACCCCGGCATGGAGCATGCCGAGCCCTACATGGCGCATGTCGCTCCGCAAAAAAGCGAGGACCTGGTCTGGCACTTCAACCGCGCCGGCAGTTTTGACTTTGCCTGCCTGATCCCCGGCCACTACCAGGCCGGGATGGCCGGCACCTTCACGGTCACTGAATGATGACGCGCCACAGCCCAAGACCAGCAATGCCCAACCCCCACACCTACCAACGCCGCCAGACCCTGCAGATGATGGCCGCCGGCCTGGCGACAGCCATCGCCGCCCAGCCCGCGCTGGCAGCCACGCCCATGGAAGTCTGGAAAGACCCGAACTGCGGCTGCTGCAAGGACTGGATTGCGCGGATGGAAAAGGCCGGTTTTAGCGCCACCGTGCACGACAGCGGCAACCAGGCAGTGCGCGCCAGGCTGGGGCTACCGCTGCGCCTGGGCTCCTGCCACACCGCCGTGGTGGGCGGCTATCTGGTGGAAGGCCATGTGCCGCCCGCCGATGTGCGCAAGCTGCTGCAGCACAAGCCCAAGGCCCTGGGCATTGTCGTGGCCGGCATGCCAGTGGGCAGCCCCGGCATGGACGGACCCGCCTACGGCGGCCGCAAGGACCCGTTTGATGTGCTGCTTGTCAGCAAAACCGGAGCAGGCAGCGAGGTGACAACCCGCGTTTTCAGCAGCTACCGCGACTGAGCACACCACGATTTTTTATAGACATTTGGAGCACTGAATGAACACCACCACTTCTACCCTTACCGCCTTCACCCTGGCTTGCAGCCTGCTGACCCCAGCGCTGGCCCAGAACCATGCCGACCACGCCAGCCATGGCAGCGCAGCACCGGCCACCGCGCCAGCAGCGGCCGCCACGGCCAAGGCGGTGATGACTGCCGGCGAGATCACCCGCGTGGACAAGCGCGCGAGCAAGCTGACCATTCGCCATGAGGACATCAAGAACCTGGACATGCCGGCCATGACCATGGTGTTTGGCCTCAAGGACAGCACGCAGGTGGCGCAATTCAACCCGGGCGACAAGGTACGCTTTCGTGTGCAGGACGAAGGCGGCAGCCTGACCATCACCCGCATTGAGCGGGCCGAGTAACCGCTGCTGGCGCTATCCGGCCCCGTCTGGCCCTAGCTGACCCTATGGCACCCCAGATCCAGCCAGATCTGGGGCGGGCCTACGCTGCCAGCACCTACACTGTGCAGCCATGCAAAGCCTCCAAGCCTTCCAAGCGCAGCTGCACAGCGGCGCGCTGCGCGGCGCCCGCCAAATCAAGCTGTCGGCGGGCCTGCGCGAGTTTCCACGCGAACTTTTTGCGCTCGCAGACACCCTCGAAGTGCTCGACATCAGCGGCAACCAGCTCGCCAGCCTGCCCGATGACCTGAGCCGCTTTGGCCAGTTGCGGGTGCTGTTCGCATCGAACAACCCGTTCACCGAGCTGCCCCGCGTGCTGGGCCGCATGCCCCGGCTGGAGATGCTGGGCTTCAAGGCCTGCCAGATCAGCGCCGTGGCGGCCGATAGCCTGCCCGCGCAGCTGCGCTGGCTGATCCTGACCGACAACCAGATTACCGAGCTGCCCGATACCCTGGGCGAGCGCCCGCGCCTGCAAAAGCTGATGCTGGCCTGCAACCAGTTGCAGGCTTTGCCGCGCGGCCTCGCCCGCAGCCCCCGGCTGGAGCTGCTGCGCCTGGCCGGCAACCGCTTTACCACCCTGCCGCCCGAGGTGGTGGCCATGCCGGCGCTGGCCTGGCTGGCGATGGCCGGCAACCCGATGACTCAGCACAGCGAGCAGCAGGCGCTGCAAGCGCAGGCCCTACGCGCCTGGCGCAGCCAGGATCTGCAGCGGCATGAACTGCTGGGGCAAGGGGCCAGCGGCCATATCTACCGCGCCAGCCCTGTGGATGGTGCTGCCGATGTGGCGCTGAAAGTGTTCAAGGCGGGACAGACGAGCGATGGCACGCCCCAGTCGGAAATGGCCGCAGGCCTGGCAGCTGGCGAGCACCCGCATTTGCTGACACCGCTGGCGGTGCTGCAGCCGGATGCGGCGGCTGAAATCGACCCATCCATGTTTGCGATGGTCCTGCCGCTGCTGCCCCCCGGCCTGCAGCCCTTGGCCGGCCCGCCCAGCCTGGCGAGCTGCACGCGCGATGTCTATGCCGACGGCGCCCGCTTTGCACGCCCTGCCGCGCAGCGCCTGCTCGCGCAGGTGCGCAGCGCCGTCGCACATCTGCATGGCCGGGGCATGTTGCATGGGGATCTGTATGCCCACAATATCTTGTGGAACCCGGACACTGGCGACGCGGTGCTGAGCGATTTGGGCGCCGCATCAATGCTGGGCGAGTTGCCAGCGGCGCAGCGCCTGCAGCTGCAGCAGATGGAGCTGCGCGCGCTGCAGCACCTGCAAGCCGAGGTGCAGGCGCGCACGCGGTAAATGCGCCGGGCCTGCCCGGCGCAACGCCTTACTTCAGGAAAGCAGGCTTGGCGTAGCCGGGGAACTGGCTGTCCACCACGGCCTTGAACTCGGGCGAGCGGTAGGCGGCAGCCAGGTCCTGGGCCCAAGCGCTTTTCTCGTTGCCGGTCTTGACGGCGACCACGTTCAGGTACTGGTCGGGCGTGTTCTCCAGTACCACGGCTTCACTCAGCTTCAGGCCCGAGGAGACGGCAAAGTTGCCGTTGACGACCACGTAATCGGCGTCTTCGAGCACGCGCGGCAGCTGGGCTGCTTCGAGCGCCACAAATTTGAGCTTGTGCGGGTTGGCCGCCAGGTCCAGCTCGGAGATGCGGGCCGGGTTCACACCCTCTTTCACCTTGACGAGGCCAGCTTGCTGCAGCACCAGCAGGGCGCGCGCCAGGTTGCTCGGGTCATTGGGCAAGGCCACCTTGGCACCGCTTTGGATATCGGCCAGAGTCTTGTGCTTTTTGCTGTAGACGCCCATCGGCGCCACCGGGCCTTGCACGATGGCCGTCAACGCCAGCTTGCGGTCGGTGGTGAACTGGTCAAAGTAGGCGCGGTGCTGGAAGAAGTTCGCGTCCAGCGAGCCATCGGACAGCGCCAGGTTGGGCTGCACATAGTCGTTGAACTCGATCAGCTTGATCTGGTAGCCCTTTTTCTCCAGCTGCTGCAGGATGCCTTTTTGCAGCAGGTCGTAGTTGGAGCCGGCAGTGGCGCCAATCTTGAGGCTCTTCTTGGCCGCATCCTGGGCCATTGCAGGCAGGGACACAGCAGCAATCAAGGCCAGGGCAGCGCCAGCCACCACGGCACGGCGCCCAGCGGCGAAGGAAAAGCGAGCAGACATCAAAAACTCCGAGCAATTTGAAAAACAGCTGCTGACCCGACAAAACGTTTCTAAGTTTTTCTCAGCAGTGCAGCAAAGCAGCGAGTATGAACCTGCCAACTGCCTCTCACTCAGAAATTATCGAAATCAGCTCATTACAAACACATATATAGAGCTAGTGTCTCGGGCGCATGCAGCAAAAAGCCGCCTGTCGCGAGAACAGGCGGCTCGTCATAAACGGCCGGTGCCATCTGGCATCGACCGGGAAGCTGAAAGACTCAGGGGCGGTTCCAGACCTGGATCACGCCTTGCATCATATGTGCCAGCGAGTCTGCTGCAGCTGCGCTGGTGCCTGGCCAGATCGTTAATGTGAAGGCCAGCAGCACGGCCAGCACCAAGGCAATAAAAGAGGCTGCATCTAACCAATGGCTGTGGTGGTGAAACATGGTGAACCTCCTTTCCACCGAGACGGGAACTGCTGAACAGAGGCCTCTGCCACCCCGACGCGGGATGGGTACTGTGCAATGACTCTATTGCACCATGGGGATTTCCCCCTGTCTGTCAGAAAACGTCTGTGCTTGTACGGTTGTTTGTTGAACAAATAGCCCAGGAATCGGCCGGATAACCCCACAGCCAGCTTGGCACTTTTTGGGAATCGATCTGCATACTAGAAGGCGATCGTCCACAAGCCCTTTATCCACCACATTTATTGCTATTCTTTTTGATATCAGTTCAGCACTCATCGGCAGGCCCGGTGGCCGCGAGAGCCTGCATGTTGCCGCGGTGTTAAGCGAACTTGTAGACATCTTTACTTCAACGTCAGGCAACTTCCCGCAAAGCAGTGCCCAAAAACAAGAGGCCTATCGCTGGCTAGCGCCCTGGTCCAGCCCTGCCCCTGGCCGGCGCTTGGTGCGACAATACGACCCAGCCCTGCAAGCTGGCCGCAAGCCGCGTCTGTATGGGCTTTGCCAGCCATGAGCGGTTGGCCAGACCGCTTGTCGCCCAGCCATCACCGCCACCGGATGAGGGGTACCAAACCTGCCACTCCGCTGGAGCCATGGTCGCGACATGCAACTTGTATTTTTTGAAACCAGGCGGCACCGCATGCGTCGGTACCTCCAGCAGCTGACATGACCCTCCCTTCGGCCCAGCCCCTCTCCACTGCAGACATCCGCCTGAGCGATGTGCACCTTCACCGAGGTGCGCAGACGGTGTTTCAGGGTCTGAGCCTGCACTTGACGCAGCAGCGCATTGGGCTCATCGGCGACAACGGCGCGGGCAAGACCAGCCTGTTTCGGCTGCTGTGCGGGCTCGAGCATGCCCACCAGGGCAGCGTGCAGGTCGCAGGCTGCGATGTGCAGCGCCAGCGCGAGCAATTGCCCGGCGTGGTGGGCCTGATGTTCCAGAATCCCGATGACCAGATCATCTTCCCCACCGTGGAAGAAGAGCTGGGCCTGAGCCTGCAATACCGTGGCGTGGCTCGCAAGGCGGCCATCGTGCAGGCGCGGGAGTTTTTGGCCGCACGGGGCCTGGCCGACTGGGCGCCGCGCGCCGTCAGTGGCCTGAGCCAAGGGCAGCGCCAGCAGGTCTGCTTTTTGGCAATGCTGATGGCCGCCCCGCAGGTGATGCTGCTCGACGAACCTTTTGCCAGCCTGGATCTGCCCGGCCAGGCACGCCTGGCGCGTGAGCTCGATGCCGCTCCAGCCCAGGTCATCATCTCCACCCATGTGCTGGACCATGTGCGCCACTTCGAGCGCGTGCTGTGGCTGGACCAGGGCCAGCTGCGCGGCGACGGCCCCGGTGCTGCCGTCTGCGCGGCCTATGAGGCCGATGTCCAAGCGCGTATTTCCCATCAGCGGGATGCGGCAGCCGCCGCCCCCAACACGCCAGGGGCGCCGTGATGGGCACGCTCTACAGCGAAATCCCCAGCTGGATGCACCGGCTGCCTGCCGGGCTCAAGCTCTTGCTGCTGGCCCTGAGCAGCATGGCCTTGCTGGCGCTCAGCGATCTGCGTATACAGGCGCTGGCGTTTGCTGCGATTGCCTTCTTGTACACCAGCCTGGGCGCTGGCTCGCGCCCCACGCGCCGGCTGGTGGTGGTGGCCGTGATTGCGTCGGCGCTGGTGGGCGGCCTGCATGCAGCCACCGGCCAGCCCTGGCTGGGCCTGGCCAGCGGCCTGCGCCTGGTCAGCACGACGATGCTGGGCGCGATGCTGACGGCAACCACCCGTTTTGGCGATCTGCTGGGCGTGGCCGAATGGCTGCTGTCGCCGCTCGCCCGCCTGGGCCTGCCAGTCGAGCGCCTGGCGCTGCAGCTGGGGCTGATGCTGCGCTTTGCCGAACAGTTCTTTGTGCAATGGCAGCGTCTGGCCGATGCCCACCGGGTGCGCACCGGCCGCCCGGGCGGCTGGCGCTTGCTGGCACCCCTGACCATCCATATGCTCATCACCGCCCGCAAGGTGGCCGATGCGCTGGCCATTCGCCTCAAGCTCTAAGCCGCCAGGCGCCCCTAACCACCACCCGACACCACTGGAAACCACGGACATGTACATGACCACCGATCACCGCTCCGAAACCCGCGCCCAGCGCATAGCCCTGGTGGCCCTGTTTGCGGCGCTGATGGCCGCTTTCGGCCTGATCCCCAAAATCGATCTGCCGTTGGGCGTGCCGATTACCGCGCAGACGATGGGCGTGATGCTGGCCGGCTGCATGCTGGGAGCCGCGATGGGCTTCCAGGCCCTTTTGCTGTTTCTCGCGGCAGTCGCGCTGGGCCTGCCGTTGCTGTCCGGCGGCCGGGGCGGCATGGGCGTATTTTTCTTGCCCTCCGCAGGCTATCTCCTCTCGTACCCTTTGGCGGCAGCTGTTGCTGGGCTGGTGATGCGCAACTTGGCTGGCAAGGGCCCCTCATCGCCCATGCGCCTGGCCGCGTGCGCCTTTGTCGCATCAGTGCTGGGCGGTATTGTGGTCGTCCATGTCTTTGGTGTCGTGGGCCTGATGCTGCTGGCCAAGCTGAGCTTGGTGCAGGCCGCCGTTGGCACCCTGGTGTTTGTGCCCGGTGACCTGGTCAAGTGCGTGCTGGTGGCGCTGATTGTGCACACGGTGGCACGCGGCCTGCCCGACTGGCGCTTTGGCGGGCGCCGCCTGTGAGCGGTTTGGCAACGCCCCTGCCGCCCTGGCAGCGCCTGGTGCATGGCCCGCTGGCCCACTGGGCGCAGCAGCGGCCCGATGCTGTTGCCATTGATGACGGCGTGCAACGCATTGGCTTTGCCGATCTGCATGCCGCCGTAGCGCAGCGGGCCCAGGCCCTGGAGGCCCGGAATGCACCGCACACACGCCTGCTGGATGCCAGCCAGCCCCCAGCAGCGCTGATCACCGATTTTTTGGCCACCAATGCCAGCGGCCGCTGCGCCGCGCTGGGCGACAGGGCCTGGTCGCCCGCGCAGCAAGCGCAGGCGCAGCAATGGATTGATGCGCTGGCCGCCACACCCCGCGACCACTACGCCGATGCTGCGCTGCAACCCTTCTACATTGGCTTTACCTCGGGCAGCACCGGGCTGCCCAAGGGCTTTCGGCGCCACCACCAGTCCTGGAGCGAGAGCTTTCGCGTGTGCGTCGATAGCTTTGGCCAGGCCGCCAACGGCTGCGTGATGGCCCCTGGCAGCCTGTCGCATTCGCTGTTTTTGTTTGGCGCGCTGCAGGGTATCTGGACGGGCGGCGGTATGCAGCTGCAGCCGCGCTTTTCTGCCAGCCAGTGCCTGGCAACCCTGCGCCAGCGGGCCACGCCTTGCCTGGTGGCCGTGCCCAGCCAGCTGCTGGTGATGCTGCAGCTGGCCGAGCGCCGTGCGATCGCGCCGGTAGAGTCGCTCCAGCTGCTGATGATCAGCGGCGCACGTTGGATGCGCCAGCACACGCCGGCGCTGCAGGCGCTGTTCCCCCGTGCGCGGATTGTCGAGTTCTATGGCGCCTCGGAATCGAGCTTTATCGCCTGGATGGATGCCGATGCCGAGGCCTCGCCGCAGGTGGTGGGGCGGGCCTTCAGCAATGTGCAGCTGCAGATCCGCGATGCCGACCTGCAGCCACTGCCCAGCGGCAACGTGGGCACCATCTGGCTCAAGAGCCCCATGCTGTTTATCGACTATGTGGGCGCGCAGGCCGATGCGACGGCTGCCCTGCGCGATGGGGATTGGCTCAGCGTGCGCGATATGGGCAGCCTCGATGCGCAAGGCCTGCTGACCCTGGTGGGACGCGAGAAGCGCATGATCGTCACCCAGGGCAAAAACCTGTTCCCCGAAGAGGTGGAAGCGGTGCTCTGCGAGCACCCGCGCGTGGCCGCTGCATCGGTGCATGGCGTCGATGATGCGCTGCGCGGCAAGCAGGTTTGGGTCGCGCTGCAATTGCGTGACGATGCCAGCCCCTCGCCTGCGCAGCCGCCACTGCAGCCGCTGGCCGATGCCGCGCTGGCCCGTGAGCTGGCCGACTGGTGCCGCAGCCAGCTCGAAGCGCACAAATGCCCACGCCGCTGGTTCAGCGCCACGCCCTGGCCGCAAACGGCCAGCGGCAAGACGGACCACCCCAGGCTTGCACAATGGCTGGCAGATGCGCTAACCAGCGCCGACAACCCCGCCTGATCGCGCAACACCACCATGCCCACTTCCTCCGTCTTTATCGCCAGCCAGGCCCGCAGTGCCGTGGTGCCGGTGGGCGGCGCCTTCAAGCAGCTGCAGCCGCATGAGTTGGCCGCGCCCGTGCTGCAGGCCTTGCTACACCGCGCAGGGCTGCCCGCCGATGCCGTCGATGCCGTGGTGCTGGGCAATGCCCTGGGCGCCGGCGGCAACCCGGCACGCATGCTTGCGCTAGCGGGCCAGCTGCCGCTGCACTGCGCCGCCTACACGGTCGACACGCAGTGCTGCGCGGGGCTCGACGCTATCGCGCTGGGCGCCAGCCTGGTTGCCAGCGGCCAGGCCGAGGTGGTGGTGGCCGGCGGCGCCGAGGCCTGGAGCCGCGCCCCCATCCGCGCGACCCGCCCCTTGCATGCGGGTGACAGTGCCCAGTCCTATGAGCGCCCGCCCTTCGCCCCGCCGCCGCATGAGGACCCGGATCTGCTACTGGCCGCCGCCCGCTATGCCGCCAGCGCCGGCCACAGCCGCGCCGCGCAAGACAGCTATGCGGCCGCCAGCCATGCACGCGCGCTGGCAAGCGCCGCTGTGCTGGCGCGCGAGATCATCCCCGTGGCCGGTGTCGTGCACGATGCCTTTCCGCGCGCCTTGCGCCAGCGCCAGCTGGACCGCATGCCGGTGGTCGCGCAGACCGATGCCGACCTGGCCGATGAGGCGCGCCGCGACCATGCCGTGAGCACCGTCGCCATCTCGCCCAAGGCCGATGCCGCCGCGCTGGTGCTGCTGGTCAGCGAAGCCGTCTGCCGGCGCTGGGGCCTGCAGCCCGGCGCGCAATGGCTGGGCCACCAGGGGCTGGGCGGCTCGCCTGCGATGCCCTTGGTGCTGGCCTTTGAGGCTGCCCAGGCCTTGCTGCAGCGAGAGGATGTGGGCTGGTCGCAGCTGGCCGCCATCGAATTGCACGACGCCTTTGCGGTGCAGGGCCTGCAATGGCAGGCGCTGCTGCAAGACCAGGGTGCGGATACCAGCCTGCTCAACCGCCATGGCGGCGGCATCGCACGCGGCCACCCGATTGGGGCATCGGCGGCAGTGGCCTTGGTCCGCGTGCTGGCGGATCTGCAGCAGGTATCGCCTGCAACGCCCGGCGCACTGGGCCTGGCGGCCGTGGCCGGTGCCGGCGGCCTGGGCAGCGCGGCGCTGGTGCGCCAGGCAGCGCTGCTATATTGACTGCATGCTCAGCACCTTAGCCATTGCCAACTACCGCTCCTTGCGCCAGCTGCTGGTGCCGCTGGGGCAGCTCACCGTCATCACCGGACCCAATGGCAGCGGCAAAAGCAGTGTCTACAAGGCCCTGCGGCTGCTGGCCGATATCGCCCATGGTGGCGTGGTGCGCTCCTTGGTGCGCGAGGGTGGGCTGGCATCTACCCTCTGGGCGGGGCCCGAAGAAATCACGGAGCGCATGCGCCGTGGCGACGTGCCGGTGCAAGGCACGGTGCGGCGCAAACCGGTGCAGCTGCAGCTGGGTTTTGCGTCCGACGATGAGGGCTTTGGCTACGCAATCGATATCGGTATGCCCACACCTTCGGTCGCGCTGCAGGCCTTTGCGCATGATCCGGAAATCAAGCACGAAGCGCTGTGGGCCGGCCCCCACTGGCGCCCCAGCGCCACCCTGGTGGAGCGCCAGGCTGCCCAACTGCGCCTACGCGGCAGCGGACGCTCGGCGCAAGGCTGGCAGCCCGTCGAGCGCCCTATCCCGCGCTGGGCCAGCATGCTGACCGAGTTTGTCGACCCCGTTGCCGCGCCCGAGATGCTGACGGTGCGCGAGCAGCTGCGCTCCTGGCGCTTTTACGACCATTTCCGCAGTGATGTGGATGCCCCCGCGCGCCAGCCGCAGCTGGGCACTTATACGCCGGTGCTCAGCAACGATGGCGCCGATCTGGCAGCGGCCTGGGAAACCATCCACGCCATTGGCGACCACGAGGCGCTGATGGCAGCGGTCGACGATGCGTTTGCCGGCGCCACCATCTCCGTACACCAGGATGGCAGCCGCCTAGCGCTGCTGATGCACCAGCCCGGCCTGCTGCGCCCATTGCACACCAATGAGCTGTCCGACGGCACCCTGCGCTACTTGCTATGGATTGCCGCGCTGCTGACACCGCGCCCGCCGCAGATGCTGGTGCTCAATGAGCCCGAAACCAGCCTGCATCCCGACCTGCTGCCTGCCTTGGGCCGCCTGGTGGCGGTGGCTGCGCGCCAGACGCAGGTGATCGTCGTCACCCATGCCAACCGGCTGCTGGCTGCGCTGGAAGACGCCGCAGCCGAGCTGGACTACCAGGCCATCCATTTGGAAAAGAATCTGGGCGAGACCCATATTGCCAATATCCCGGCGAGCGAGCTGCCGCGCTGGCAATGGCATGAGCGTTAGACCCAGGTGCCTGCCTCAGTCCAGGCGCTTGAAGTACGCGTCGATCTCGGCGCGGGCCGTCAAGGTCTGGTTCACCGCTGCTCCGGTATCTTCGTAGCCCAAGGCCATGCCGCAGACCACGGTTTGCGTGGCGGGCAGCGCCAGCGCATCGCGGATCAGACCCGGGTACGAGGCCATGGCGCCAATGGCACAGGTGGCCAAACCGCGTGACTGCGCCGCCAGCATCAGGCCGTAGATGGCCATGCCCAGGTCCATATAGCCACCCGGCCCAAAGCCGCTGTCGATGGTGATGATGAGGGCCACGGGCGCATCAAAAAAGCGAAAGTTGCGCCCAAACTGCGCGCCCCGCCCCGCTGCATCGCCCCGCTCCACGCCCAAGGCGCCATACAAAGCCTGGGCCGCTGCCACCTGGCGCTTGCGCAGTGACAGCGGCAGGGGGTTGGGGAAATAGCCATAGTCCTCGGCCTCTTGCTCGCCCGCCGCATAGGCCTGCCGCAGGCGGCCAGAGAGCTGCTCGCGCCGCGCGCCGCACACCTGCCAGAAGTAGCCGGGCTGCAAATTGGCGCCACTGGGCGCACGCCGCGCCTCCTGCAGGCAATCGTGCAGCAGTGCATCGGCCACCGGCTGCGGGGTAAATCCACGCACCGAGCGGCGCAGTAGCGCGCTGCTGGCAGCTGGCGAGTCGGTGGTGATAAGAGAGGCAGACAGGGGCTTGTTCATGGCAGTGGCCGCCATTGTAGTGAATGGGCGCTTTGCTGTGCCATCCAGCCCGCTTGCGCCACGCGGGAAGCGCTGCGCGGGAAGCGCCGCGCAGGCAGCGCCGACTTGCAGCACAATCCATGCACTTCTGTCCGTTCTGCCTCGCCCTTCGCCATGTCGACCTCTTCTCCCTCTTCTGACCAAACACAAGCGGCCCCCAGTGGCAATATGCTGCTCTGGATCCTGTTGGCGCTGGCCCTTGGGTTCGCCGTCTGGCAGCCGCGCAGCCCCCAGGCGACCATGGCGCTGGTCGATTGGCAGACCATCGCCGCGCTGGCGGGCCTGCTGGCGATCACCCAGGCGGTCGAGCGCAGTGGCATGCTGCAGGCCACGGCGCAGCGGCTGCTGACGCGGGTATCGACCTTGCGCGGCCTGGCACTGCTGCTGACGGCAACAGCAGCGCTGCTGTCGGCCCTGGTGACCAACGATGTCAGCCTGTTTCTGCTGGTGCCGCTGACGGCCGTGCTGGCAGCGCAGGCCCATTTGCCGTTGGCGCGCCTCGTGGTGCTGCAGGCCTTGGCGGTGAATGCCGGCTCTGCCTTGACCCCCATCGGCAACCCGCAAAACCTCTACCTCTGGCACCGCTCTGGCGAGAGCTTTCTGGGCTTTATGGCGATGATGGGCCCGACCGTCGCCATCATGCTGGCCTGGCTCTTGGTGGCAGTGTGGTGGCTGGTGCCGCGCACCGCCATCACGCTCAAGCCGGCTACTGCACCCGTTGCCGTACAGCCGCGTCTGCTGAGCATCGCGGTGCTGCTGTTTGTGGCCTTTGTCATCGCGCTGGAGCGCCACTGGACCTTGGCCGGTCTGGGCCTGGTGTTTGGCGTGTTTGCGCTGGCAGCGCCCCGGGTGCTGCGCGGCGTGGACTGGGCCTTGCTGGCCACCATTGCGCTGATGTTTGTGGTGCTGCGCCAGGTGGCGGAGCTGCCTGCGATGCAGGCGCTGCTGCTGCAGTGGCCGATTGCCGAGGGCTGGCGCGCCTACCTGGCCGCCATCGTGGCCTCGCAAGTCATCAGCAATGTGCCCGCCACCATCTTGCTCGACGGCACCGTGCGCGACCTGCCCGCCCTGGCCGCCGGGGTCAGCGTGGGCGGCTTTGGCTGCGTGCTGGGCTCGCTCGCCAACCTGATCGCGCTGCGCCTGGCGCGCCTGCCCAACGGCCTGTGGGAGTTTCATCGCATCAGCATTCCGTTCTTGCTGGTGTGCGCGGCCTCGGCGGCGTTGCTGCGTTTGGGCTAATACGGCGCCCAGGCTGTGTATACAATACAAACCATTGATTTTATGTGGCAGCTCTGCGATGAAAATAGCGACTTGGAACGTCAACTCCCTCTCCGTCCGCCTGCCACAGGTGCTGGAATGGCTGGCGGCCAACCCGGTCGATGTGCTGGGCCTGCAGGAGCTCAAGCTGACCGATGACAAGTTTCCGCATGAGGCTTTGGCGGAGGCCGGCTACCAGGCTGTGGCCTTTGGCCAGAAGACCTACAACGGCGTGGCCCTGCTCAGCCGGGGCGAGCTCAAGGATGTGGTGCGCGCCAACCCGCAGTTTGCCGATGAGCAGTCGCGCATCATCGCCGGCACGGTGGCCAGCCCGGCTGGCGATATCCGGGTGATCAACTGCTACTTCGTCAACGGCCAGGAGCCCGGCTCGGACAAGTTTGCCTACAAGCTGCGCTGGCTCAGCGGGCTGGAAGCCTATGTGAAGGCCGAGATGGCCTTGCACCCGCGCCTGGTGCTGGTGGGCGACTTCAATGTGGCGCCGGAAGACCGCGACAGCTACGACCCCGATGGCCTGCGCGACACCATCCACCACACCAAGGAGGAGCGCGATGCCTTCCAGGGCCTGCTCGCCTTGGGCCTGACCGATGCCTACCGCCTGTTTGAGCAGCCCGAAAAAAGCTACAGCTGGTGGGACTACCGCATGCTGGGCTTCCAGAAAAACCGGGGCCTGCGCATTGACCATATCCTGGTGAGCGACGCACTCAAGGGTGCGGTGAGCGCCTGCACGATTGACCGCGCACCGCGCAAGAACAAGCAGCCCAGCGACCATGCGCCGGTGGTGGTGACCCTGGGCTGAGCGACGCAAAAGCGTAGCCGCACCATGCAAAAACGGGCCGCAGCCCGTTTTTTTGTTATCTGCGCTGCGCCCAGCGCAGCACCCTCATCAAGCCTTGGGATCGGTCTCCGGCAGCGGGTGCATGGCCAGCGCGGCCTCGGCATCGAGCTTGCGGCTCAGGGCCTCGGCGTCTTCTTCGGACAGCAGCTCGCCCTCCCACTTGGCGACCACGGCAGAGGCCAGCGAGTTGCCCACCGCATTGGTCGCGGAGCGCCCCATGTCCAGGAAGGTGTCGATGCCCAGGATCAGCAGCAGACCTGCTTCAGGGATATTGAAGTGGCTCAAGGTGGCGGCAATCACCACCAGTGAAGCGCGCGGCACGCCGGCAATGCCCTTGGAGGTGAGCATCAGCACCAGCAGCATGGTGATCTGCGTGGCCAAGGACAGCTCGATGCCATAGGCCTGTGCGATGAACAAGGTCGCAAAGGTGCAGTACATCATCGAGCCATCGAGGTTGAAGGAGTAACCCATCGGCATCACAAAGCTCGAGATCTTGCGCTTGACGCCAAAGCGGTCCAGCGCGTCGAGGATCTTGGGGTAGGCCGCTTCCGAGCTGGCCGTGGCAAAGGACACCATAAAGGCCTCCTTGATGAGGGTCAGCAGCTTGAACACGCGCTTGCCCAGGAATGCCATACCGGCCAGCACCAGCAGCGACCACAGGATGAACAGGCCCAGGTAGAACTCGCCCATGAACACGGCGAACTTGAGCAGAATGCCCAGGCCATTGATTGCCACGGTCGAGGCCATGGCCGAGAGCACCGCCAGCGGCGCGAGCTTCATCACATAGCCGGTGATCTTGAGCATCACGTGTGATAGCTCATCAATGGCGGCCAGAAGCGTCTTGGCCTTGTCGCCCAGCGCGGCCATGGCCACACCAAAGAACATCGAGAACACGACGATCTGCAGGATCTCGTTGTTCGCCATCGCTTCGGCAAACGACTTGGGCACCGTGTGGTTGATGAACTCGCGCAAGGTGAACTTGCCGGTGGCCAGGTTGGTGGCCGCGCTCACATCGGGCAGCGGCAGACCGAGGTTGGCGCCTGGCTGCAGCACGTTGGCCAGCACCATGCCCAAGAGCAGCGACACGAGCGATGCGGTCAGGAACCACATCATCGCCTTGAAGAACACCCGCCCCACCGAAGCAGCATCGCCCATGTGCGCAATGCCCACCACCAGGGTCGAGAACACCAGCGGCCCGATCAGCATCTTGATCAGGCGCAGAAACACATCCGAGACGATAGCGATATAGCCAGCAATATCCTTGGCAGCGGCTGCATCCGCAGCGCCTGCGTTGACTGCGTAGCCCAGTGCAATACCGGCCAGCATCGCCGCCAAAATCCACAGCGCCGACGAAGAGCCCTTTTTGCCCGTGAGAGCCATAACCAATACCTTTGATGTCTGTGATTTATGGTGCTGTCCAGGGCGATCTGGGCCTCGTATGCGGCACATCAGCAAGGCGTTCATGCTGGGCTGTGTGCGCTTTTTCCAGCCCGGGCAGGCTTTGCTGCCGGGAGCAAGCGGCGGTTCGGCCGCAAAAGGGAAGAGCGATGAGGCTGCCTTGGACGGCAGGATTGCAGGTTCTGCGGGCCCGATTGTAGCCGCAAGTTTTTACGGGTAAACGCGTACGCCTTGAGAAAGTGGGCACCTACATGGTAATTTTTTCCCAATTCACGGGAAATATTACAAAGCTGCCAGGCAACTTACGGCGCAGTGCGGGCGGCCCCACAGGCAGTCTGCCCGCTTTCGCATAGACGTCTTGTAACAGCTTATTCAGAACGCGCGCGCTAGCGCGCGCGGGCGTCCTGCATATGCTGCAGCTCATCGGTATAGCGGCGCAGTTGCTGCGCCTGGCCTTGCAGCAGGGGCCGCACATCCAGCGGCAGGGCCGATTCCAGCACGCGCTGGTAGCGCTCGGCCACCAGCACCAGGCAGAGATTGCA
Source organism: Comamonas sp. 23 (assembly GCF_049601575.1). Lineage (NCBI taxonomy): Bacteria > Pseudomonadati > Pseudomonadota > Betaproteobacteria > Burkholderiales > Comamonadaceae > Comamonas > Comamonas sp. 23. The sequence continues at coordinate 3,251,730 of NZ_CP187127.1, forward strand.
CTCGGCAATCAGGTCGCGGTCGCTGTGGAGGTTGGCGCGCTGCTTGAACTCGGTCCAGCCGCGATGCATGCGGCCAGCAGCACTGAGCCCGGGCCGCTCGACCAGCGGACTGGGTTCAGCCAGTTGCAGCTGCACATCCTGCAGCTGCCAGTCCATGGCGCGAAACTGCTCGGCCAGTGCATACAAATGGCTGCGCAGCGCAATCGCCCGGGCTTGCTCGCTGCCCGCGACCAGGCATTCCTCGCAATCGGCCAGGCCTTGCTGGAGCACGCGCACCGCATGCTGAACCTGGACGGCAGACAGCTGTTCGCCTTGCAGGCCGCTGATCGCGTGGTCATAGGCGGCGCGCGCAATGGTCCTCGCTTCGGTCCAATCCATGGGATTGCTGCCGCGCACATGCTGCCACTGCACCTCCAGCTGGGTGGCCAGCGCATCAAAGCCCGAGGGATTGCGCTGCGCCGCATACCAGCCCAGCGCGAGCGCCGGGCGGTAGGCCTCAAAGGGCTGACCCGCCACATAAAAATCCATGCTTTGGTAGTGGCTGCGCCAGTAGCTGTCTTCACGCGCAGGGTTGCCCCACAGGGCCTTGGCCTTGGGCGGCAGACCGCCGGCCATCGCGCCGTGCAATGCATCGCCCGCCAACTGGGCCATCCCATTGGCGGTCGACGCTGCCAGCCGCAAGGTATTGAGCAGCGCCGAGCGCTGGCGGCCAATGCGTTCGGGCGAGTTGCGGTACGCCTGGGCCGAAAACACCGAAGTCATCTTTTGCATGGATTGCACCACCGGGCAGACAGTAATGGCCCATTGTGGCACGGTTCAAACCGCATCAATGGCTGGCCTCTGTCAGCGAAACCGCCGCCTTGGAGGCGGCGGCTGGTCTACCCTTCAATGCGCTTACGCATCAATCATCGCTGGCCGACAGCCCCAGCTCCTGGATCTTGCGGGTGATGGTGTTGCGGCCAATGCCCAGGCGCTGGGCCGCCTCCATGCGCCTGCCATGGGTGGCGGCCAGTGCACTCTTGATCAGCTGCGATTCAAAGCGCCGGCTGAGCACATCCCAGACCTCGGTGCTGCCCGATTGCAGCAGCACATCGGCCTCGCGGGCCAGGTCGCCCTCCCAATCACCGCCCTGGCCTGCACCGCTGGCCAAGCCATGGACGGGCATGGACACGACGGGCTGGCTGGCAGGCACCTCAGCGGCAGCGGGCCGGTAGCTGTGGTCTTGCGGCGCGGCCTGCACCGGTTGCGCTGCGCTGGCCAGGCTGGCGGAGGCCAGTGGCGCAGCCGGCGTGGCCTGCAGCACCTCGGGCGGCAGATCCTGCACGGACACCCATTGCGCGGGCGCCATGACGGTGATCCAGTGGCAGATGTTCTCCAGCTGCCGCACATTGCCCGGGAACGCAAACTGGGCCAGTTGGGCCAGTGCCGCTTCCGACAGCTGCTTGGGCTCCACCCCCAATTGCTTGGCGCTGGCTGCCAGAAAGTGGCGCGCCAGCATCGGAATGTCTTCCTTGCGCTCGCGCAGCGGTGGCAGGCGCAGGCGGATCACATTGAGGCGGTGGAACAAATCCTCGCGGAACACGCCCTTGTGCACCCGGTCTTCCAGGTTCTGGTGGGTGGCCGCTATCACGCGCACATGCGACTTGACCGGCACATGGCCGCCGACGCGGTAGAAATGCCCGTCAGACAGCACACGCAGCAGCCGGGTCTGCAGGTCAAACGGCATGTCGCCGATTTCGTCCAGAAACAAGGTGCCGCCCTCGGCCTGCTCAAAGCGGCCCCGGCGCTGGGTCTGCGCGCCGGTGAAGGCACCGCGTTCATGGCCAAACAGCTCGCTCTCGAGCAAGTCCTTGGGAATGGCGGCGGTGTTGATGGCCACAAACGGGCCACCCGCCACCGGCGAATGCTTGTGCAGCGCGCGCGCGACCAGCTCCTTGCCCGAGCCAGACTCGCCCGTCACCATCACCGTGACATTGCTTTGCGACAGGCGGCCGATGGCGCGGAACACATCCTGCATCGCCGGGGCCTGGCCCAGCATCTCGCCATTGCCGCCCGACTGGGACAGCTCAGGCGCCTGGCTTTCGCTTTGCTGCACGGCGCGCTTGATCAGCTCCACGGCCTTGGGCAGGTCAAACGGTTTGGGCAGGTATTCAAAGGCCCCGCGCTGGAAGGCCGAGACGGCGCTGTCCAGGTCCGAGTAGGCGGTCATGATGATGACCGGCAGCTGCGGATGGTCCTCATGCACCTGTTCGAGCAACTGCAGGCCATTGCCACCCGGCATGCGGATGTCGCTGACCAGCACTGACGGCGCCAGTGCCTGGTCGCTCACATTGTCAAAGGCTTCGAGTACTTCCTTGGGATGCACAAAGCTGCGCGTGGGCAGCTGCTCGCGGGCGAGTGCCTTCTCCAGTACAAATCGGATCGACGGGTCATCATCCACTATCCAGATTGGTTTCATTGTCGCTATCACCCTACCCTTACAGTTCTACATACCGTGGTCCTGCAGCAAGGGAAGCCAACTGCCCCCTAGTCTGTCAACGGCAGCATGATGCGGAAATCCGTGCGCCCGGGCTCGCTCTCGCATTCAATCAGGCCTTCATGCCGCTGCACAAAGGTCTGCGCCAGCGGCAAACCCAGGCCCGTGCCACCATCACGTCCGGTCACCAAGGGGTAGAAGATCCGCTCCTTGATGTCCGGCTCGATGCCAGGACCGTTGTCGATGACATGCAATTCCAGTGCCAACTTGTGCCGCTTGCGGCCCAAGGTCAGCTGCCGGGCAATGCGGGTGCGCAAAGTAATGCGCGCCTGGTCCTGGGCCATTTGCGGCACCAGCACCTGCGCAGCATTTTGCACGATGTTCAGCAAGGCTTGAATGAGCTGCTCGCGATCGCCGCGGATCTCGGGCAGCGAGGTGTCGTAATCGCGCTCGATGCGCAGGCCCTGCGGGTACTCGAGCAGCACCAGCTGGCAGACGCGCTCGCAGACCTCGTGGATATTCACATCCCCCACCGTGTGCGGGTGGCGGTGCGGCGCGAGCAAGCGGTCGACCAGCGCCTGCAAGCGGTCGGCCTCGTGAATGATGACGTCGGTGTATTCCTTGAGCTGAGCATCGGGCAGCTCCAGCTCCAGCAGCTGGGCCGCGCCCCGTATGCCACCCAGCGGGTTCTTGATCTCATGGGCGAGGTTGCGGATCAGCTCCTTGTTGGCAAGCGCCTGCTCGCGCACACGCTCCTCGCGGTCCTGCCGCACCTGTTGCTCCAGCGGCCACAGCTCCACCAGAATGCTCTCCTCCTCTTCCCACCAGGAGAGGTTGGCATGCACGGGAAAGGCGTCTTGCAGGCTGCGCCGCAATTGCGCCTCAAAGCGCAGCGACGAAAAGCGCTGCGCCCGCGCATCGACCAGGGCCTTGTGGATCAGTTCATCGTCCTGGAAAAATCCACCAAAGTAGTGGCCCAGAATGCTTTTGCGCGAGACGCCCAGCGCATTCTCCAGCGCTGCATTGACCCGCACAGCGGCGCCATCGAGCCGTATCACGGCGACCAAGGTGGCGATGTGTTCCAGCGCCTGCCATTCGCGATCCATGGCACGGAGGTCAGACATGGGATATGCCCCAAAAGGTTGAAGCTTTGATTATGGGGCCGGCAGGCGTTGGAGCTCACGCTGGATGCCAGCGATATCGCTGTCGTTGCGCGTGATTTCTTGCTTCAGATCGGCCACGCGCTTGGTGTAGAAGGCGGGGTTGCGCATCTCCAGCGCGTTTTTCTCGGGCTCGCCGTTGTTGTACTCACGCGCCAAAGCGAGCTTTTTGTCCTGGGCTTTTTTCAGCTCGGTCTCCAGGATGAGGCGCGCGTCGGAATCGCGGGCGCGGCCTTCGGCCGTGGTGGAGCGTGGCGCGGGTGACGCAGCGGCGGGCGCACGCGCGGGGCGCGGGGCAGCTGCGGGGGCATTGGGTGCGGGTGCCGGGCTGGCAGCGGGTGTGTGCGGGCGCGTGCCTTGCACGATGGTGACATTGGCGCCTTCGACCACGGCGCAGCCCTTTTGCCGCGCCTTGGCCACATCGTTGGTGTATTCATTGCCACAGCGATAAATGCGATCCTGCGCCACCGCGCCTTGCGCACATGCCACTGCCACCATCAAAAACAACAACTTTGTATGCATAACCCCGTTTCGCCCGTTCACTCCACTTTGCCCGTATGTCCGTGACAGCCCGTTAGCGGCTTTGCACGATGGCCCCTCTCTGCAACCCGCAGTGTAGCTACAAAGGAGGCCGATCATGCCGAACAGTTCCTGCTGTTACAGATTCGCCGCTGTCCGGCCATGCCCCCTGCCCCGAGAACATCCATAAAAAAACGGCCTGCCACCTTTGCAGGTCGGCAGGCCGTTTTGCCCAAAGGGCCAGGTCACGAGGACCTGGCCAGCAGGGGCTTACAGCGAGTAGTACATGTCGTATTCGACGGGGTGCACGGCTTGGCGGAAGCGGGTCACTTCGCCCATCTTCAGCTCGATGTAGGCGTCCAGCATGCTGTCGCTGAACACACCGCCCTTGGTCAGGAACGCGCGGTCGGCATCCAGTGCCTCCAGAGCCTGGTCCAGGCTGTGGCACACGGTAGGCACCAGCTTGTCTTCCTCGGGTGGCAGATGGTACAGATCCTTGGTGGCGGCTTCACCCGGATGGATCTTGTTTTCCACGCCGTCCAGACCGGCCATCAACAGCGCTGCAAAGCCCAGGTAGGGGTTCATCAGGGGATCGGGGAAACGTGCTTCCACGCGGCGGCCCTTGGGGTTGCTCACGTAAGGAATACGGATCGATGCCGAGCGGTTCTTGGCCGAGTAAGCCAGCTTCACGGGCGCCTCGAAACCAGGAACCAGGCGCTTGTAGCTGTTGGTGCCAGGGTTGGTGATGGCGTTCAGCGCGCGAGCGTGCTTGATGATGCCGCCGATGTAGTACAGCGCGAAATCGGACAGACCAGCATAGCCGTCACCGGCGAACAGGTTCTTGCCGTCTTTCCACACGGACTGGTGCACGTGCATGCCCGAGCCGTTGTCGCCCGAGTAAGGCTTGGGCATGAAGGTCGCCGTCTTGCCGTAGGTGTCTGCCACGTTCCAGATCACGTACTTTTGCACCTGGGTCCAGTCGGCACGCTCGACCAGGGTCGAGAAACGGGTGCCCAGTTCATTCTGGCCAGCGCCCGCCACTTCGTGGTGGAACACTTCAACCGGGATGCCCAGCGATTCGAGCAGCAGCGACATTTCAGCGCGCATGTCCTGGGTGCTGTCAACAGGAGGCACAGGGAAGTAACCGCCCTTGACGCGTGGACGGTGGCCACGGTTGCCGTTGTCGAACTTGGCGCCGCTGTTCCAGGGTGCTTCGTACTCTTCGATGTCGAAGAACGGGTTGTTGGGTTCGGTGCTCCAACGCACGCCGTCGAAGATGAAGAATTCTGGCTCTGGACCGAAGTAGGCGGTATCGCCCAGGCCCGATGCCTTCAGGTAGGCTTCTGCTCGCTTGGCAACCGAGCGTGGATCGCGGTCATAGGCCTTGCCGTCACCGGGCTCAATCACGTCGCACTGCAGGAACATCGTGGTTTCGTCAAAGAACGGATCGATGTTGGCGGTGTTGGGATCGGGCATCAGCAGCATGTCGGATGCTTCGATACCCTTCCAGCCAGCGATGGAGGAGCCATCAAACGCGTGGCCCGAAGTGAACTTGTCTTCGTCAAAGTGCGAGATAGGCACCGTGACGTGCTGTTCCTTGCCACGGGTGTCGGTGAAACGCAGATCAACGAACTTGACCTCGTTCTCGTCCAACATGCTCATCACATCTGCAACGCTCTTGGCCATCTAATGCTCCAAAGAAAATCGTGAATAAAAAGGGCTGTGCCAAGACTAAAGCAGTTTACGTGCCAGTTTTATGACATGCCCATGCCAACCAGAAGATGCGGGCCTGCCAGAACGCGAACGCACCCGGACTTTGCCCAAAGCCAGACTGTAACGCGCTTTTGGCCTGCGGCCCCGGGGGGCGCTGAGGATTTTGCAGCCTACGGTCCAGATCTGTGCAGGCCATGGCAGCCGATGCCGCATCAGCACCAAAATGGTGCAAATCTATATCAATTTTGCCAGCATCACAGACGCGCACCAAATTGGTTATTTGTGCACTTTATTGGTGCGTTGACAACATAGCCACGGTACCAAGCCATCGGCATCGCACCCCGCAGCGCGTCTTCGCCGCTTATCTGGGCGCCGCCGAATCGGGCAGCAGCGCACCGTCGGCAGGATCGGCCACCACCGGCTCCGTCCCGGGCAGCTGCGCGCCAGGCTCACCATTCTCGATCCGCAGCTGCTGGAGCGCGGCCAGGCAAAAGTGGATGAACCACAGCGAGGAAAAAGCAAACGTGATCGCATAGATCCACACCGCAATGGGTACGAGCACCACAAAGCCAATGGTGAACACCATGCCCGAGGCCCAGACGACGCTGGGCGCAATGCCGATGTAGCCCGAGATGATGCCCATCAGCAAGAGCGGCCAGCGGTAACGCTGCAGCAGCGTGTCGCGCTCAGCCTTGCTGGCATGCTCTGCCAGTGCATCGACACTCATCACGCGGTAGGTCAGCCAGCCCCAGATGACAGGCGGCACGATCAGCACCAAAGGCGGGATCAGCCACAGCGGCATGGTAACGACAAAGGCCACAATGGCCACCGCCGAGGTGCTCAAAGCCCAGAGCACGCTGGTGACCAGGCCCATGCCTTTTTTCTTTTCCAGCTGGGCAAAGCGCTGCTCGGTCACCATGTTGACCAGGGCTGGTGTCATCAAAAGCGCAATCACCAGCAGCGCGACCACCGCCGCTATGGGCGTGATCAAGATCAGCACCACAAAGGGTGCGATGCCGGCCGCAAAGCCTTCCGTACCACTGCTGCCAAACCAGCTGAACACCGTGCGCAGCCAGCCAATGGTCTCCACCCAATGCTGCATCGTCGCCACAGCACCCGACCAGTAGAAATAGCTCCAGCCACCCAAGGCCACCAGCATCACCACCAGTGGCAGCACGGACAGCAGCATGACCCGGGGACGGAAACAATAGGCAGCGGCACGCCAGAAGGCATCAAACATCAGGCGGGAGCCCGCAGACGCGAGGGGCATGGGGTGAACTCCTTGTGTATCTGAGCGGGGTGGTCAGGCCAACCAGCCGCTCAGTGGTTCGGCATCAGCCGGTTGCGCAGCACTCAGGCGCGGCCCAAAAGGCGCAGCAGCCCGCGCCATTGCTGGCTCCAAAAGCCGCGTCCGTAATCGCGCAACTGCCCTTGCCGGTTGGGCTGCACCTGGTCACGGATACCGGTAGGGTCATAGCGCAGCTCAAAGTTGGCGGTGCCAAAAAGCATATCCCACCATGGCAGCAGCACACCGAAATTGCAGCCCCCCAAGCGGGTGCGTGGCGCAGCCTCGCCGGCCTTTACCGCCGTGTTGGGCGCTGCGCTGGCAGCGGGCGATTCATGGCCGATGCCAATCGCATGGTGGCGGCGGTGAAAACGCGGGCTGATCCACAGGCGCTCGCCCAGGCGGCCAAACCACAGGCGCAGATTCGCGTGCTGCAGGCTTTCACTCAGCTGGGTGATCGCGACAATCGCCACAAACTGGCTGGGCGCGACACCGATCAACACGGCCACGAACACCAGAATGCTGTCATGCACCAGGTCATCGAGCAGGTGGTTGCGGTTGTCGCTCCACATCGTCATCTGCTGCTGCGAATGGTGCAAGGCATGCAGCCGCCACCACCAGACAAACTGGTGCTGGCCGCGGTGGATCCAGTAGGCCACAAAGTCGAACACCACCAGGTAGATCAGCAGGCTCACCCAGCCCAGGTCGGTCACACCAGGCCAGAGCGCATCGAGGTGCCAGGTCTCAAAGCCGCGCACGCGCAGCGCGCCCACCACCATGTCCCACAGCGGATCGATGGTAAAGAACAAGGCCAGGCGAAACAGGCCCAGGCGATGGATAAAGGTGTAGAGCATGTCCACCCGGATCGCATGCCGGTCGGTCACAGCCTCGACCGGCCGCCAGCGCTGCAAGGGCGCAATCACCAGCACCATGATGAGAATCTGCAGGCAACCCACGAGGAACCAGCCCGCTGCCGTGTAGCCATCTTCCAGATAGCTGGCCAGGCCCAGGTTGAACAGCAGAGGCTGCAGCAACTGCTCAAAGAGCCACTGCTGTGCGTTGTCAAAAAGCGTGCTGAGAAATTCCATGGCAAACCATCAATTCAAACCAGACCACAAGCCTTGCAGCGGCCAATGTGCGCTACGGAAAGCGCTCTCAGCCACCATGCTGACGAATCCATTCTTGGTACTGGGGATGTTCGCGCAGGGTGGCAAAGCAAAATCCCTTGGCCTGCAGGCCTTCAATCAAGGGCTGCAGCACGGCAGGCGCCCAGGGGTCCTTGCGGTCCCAGATGCCCAGGTGGGCCAGCAAGATATCGCCGGGGCGGATGTCGCGCAGCGCCTTGTCCAGCAACTGCTGGTTGGGGTACTTGTCGCTGGGCAGTTCATCGCCGAGAAAGCCCGCTGGCGACCAGCCCACATGGGCATAGCCGCAGCGCCTGGCCGCCGCAATCAGGCTGGGCGAGGTCTTGCCACCGGGAGCCCGGAACAGTGGCAAAGGCTTGACACCAGTGATCTGGGCCAGGCGGTCTTCGGATTGCTGGATCTGCGCGCAATACTGCGCAGCGCTCCACTCAAAACGCTGCCCCGCCTGCGGCCCTTGCGAGGGCTGCACCTTGAAGCGGGGTGCAGCGCCTGCAGGCCCTTTGATATCGCCACGCCAGTAGGTGTGGTCCCAGGTGTGCGAGGCAAAGGCATGGCCTTCTGCGGCGCGCGCACGCCACCAAGGCGCCCAGTGGTCGCCCAGGCTGCCGTCACCCTCCTTGGTGCGTTCATTGGCGGCAAAGAAGGTGACCTTCACCTGCGTCTTGCGCAAGACGTCGGCAATCTGGTTGGCCACGCCCATGTGGCCGGTGTCCAAGGTCAGATACACAGGCTTGCTGCAGCTGCCTGCCGCAGTGGCTGCAGCGGCAGGCGCTGGAGCAGCAGGCTGGGCAAAGGCAGCAGCGCTGCCCCAACTTGCGGCCAAAAGCCAGAAAAATGTGCTGCGCATGGCGTGGAGCTCCCCTCTGCTACTGAATCAACTATGCACGGGCCATGCACTAGCGCGGTGCGTGGTCCAGCACCCAGATGCCATGCGGCGACTTGCCCACCTTCACCTGGTTGACCACCTTGCGCTCGACCGTATCGATCACACTCATCTTGCCCGCCCAGCGCGAACTGAGGTAGATATAGCGGCCATCCGGGCTCACATCCATGCAGTCAGGGCCGCTGGGGCCGGGGTAGCGGTCCACGACGGTCTGACTGACCATGTCGAGCTTGCTGATGGTATTGGCCACCCGGTTGCTGACAAAAAGATGGCGGCCATCGCCCGTTGCGCGGAACGCGTGCGCGCCCTTATCAGTCTTGATGGTCTTGACCAACTGGGGCTCTGCGCCGCTCACATCAAACACCTGCACGCCGTCGCTGCCGGTCAGCGCGACAAAAACGAATTTGTCGTCCGGGCTGCCATACAGATCGGCAGGCATCTGCCCTGTCTTGGTGCGCCATTTCAGGCTCTGGGTGGCGATGTCGATGGCCACCAGCTCGTCGCTGTCCTGCATGGAAGAGTAGATCGTCCGGCTCTTGCTGTCGATCCACAGGTGGCTGGGCGTCTTGCCGGTGGCAATGCGCTTGACCAGCTTGGGCTCTTGCCCATCCCAGCGGTAGATATCGATGTGGTTGAGGCGGTTGGCTGCGGTCACAAACCACTTCATGTCGGGCGAAAAACGCAGATGGTAGGGATCGGAGATGCCCTGGATCACGCGCTGCACCTCGGCCGTCTTGGGATCGACAAAGGTCAGCGAGTCGCCGGTTGCATTGGCCACGATCACCGACTTGCTGTCCGGCGTCAGGTACAGGTGGTGGGGCTCCTTGCCCGTAGGAATGCGCTTGACCTCTTTCCAGGTGGTGGGATCGATCACGCTGATGTTGGCGTCCAGCGAATTGAGCACCAAAATGGGGTTGGCTGCATGCGCCGCAGTGGCCGCAAAGGCCATCACCGCGACCAGAGAACGGGCAAAAACGAAAGGCTTCACGAGCTATTCCTACTAGTAACGCAGCGAGTGTAGCTGCCCGCCATAAATTGCAGCACCACCAAGAGGCGATTGGCGATGTAAATAGTTGTGCAACTTGCGCCAAAGCCACACATGGTCAAATACCGTCAGGGCTTGAGCAGTGCCATCTCGTCAGCGGTGAGCCAGCGCCACTCGCCTGGCTTGAGCTCGTCGGTCAGCACCAAACCGCCTATCTGTGCCCGGTGCAGACCTTCCACGCGGTTGCCCACAGCCGCCAGCATGCGCTTGACCTGGTGGTATTTGCCTTCGGTCAGCGTCAGATCCAAGGTGTTGTCACCCGTCTTCACGCAGGCCGCAGCCTTCACTGGCTTGGGGTCGTCATCCAGAACCACACCCGCCAACAAACGCTCGATCTGCTGCTCGGTCACCGCATGCTTGGCCGTCACCTGGTAGCGTTTGGGCACATGCTTCTTGGGTGAGCTCATACGGTGGATGAACTGACCGTCGTCGCTCAGCAGAAGCATGCCAGTCGTGTCCTGGTCCAAGCGGCCCACGGCCTGCAACCCCTGGATGGCGTTCTTGTTGGGGCGTGTGCGCAGCGGCACTGGCAGCAGGCTGTAAATACTCGGATGGGCAGAAGGCTTCTGCGAGCACTCAGTGCCTGCTGGCTTGTTTAGCAGCACATAGCCCAGCGCATGGTATTCCCACTCCACGCCCTGAACCTTGAAGCGCAGGCCTTCAGGATCTACGTCGGCGGTCGAGTCCGTCTCCGCAACCCATTCGTTCGCCTGTGCATCCCACAACTGCACCCAGCCTTGTTGCACCAGGCCCGAGCACACGCGGCGCACACCAAAACCCTGCGAATACAACATATCCTGCAACTGCATCCCAACCCCTTCACGCCAGCCACAGACCGCTGCTGCAGCGAGATAAAAAGAAAAACCCCTCTACTCGGGTAGAGCAGAGGGGTTGATCAGTATAAAAGCCTGACGATGACCTACTTTCACACGGGAATCCGCACTATCATCGGCGCGAAGTCGTTTCACTGTCCTGTTCGGGATGGGAAGGAGTGGTACCAACTTGCTATGGTCATCAGGCATAACTTTTTGCTCCTTGGCGGCTTTGCGCTGATCGGTCGATCAGGGCATTGCTGCTTTTGAAGCGAATTCATAGAGTCTTATCAGCTAAATTTGATTGCGCTTTGGGCATAACTGCAGTTGCAGTGTTCTTTGCATTGGGCCCCATCTAAGGGCGGGGCCAATCAAAGTTATAGGGTCAAGCCGCACGAGCAATTAGTATTGGTTAGCTTAACGCATTGCTGCGCTTCCACACCCAACCTATCAACGTCCTGGTCTAGAACGACTCTTCAGGGGGGTCAAGCCCCCGGCAGATCTCATCTTGGAACGAGTTTCCCGCTTAGATGCTTTCAGCGGTTATCTCTTCCACACATAGCTACTCGGCAATGCCACTGGCGTGACAACCGATACACCAGAGGTGTGTCCACTCCGGTCCTCTCGTACTAGGAGCAGGCTTCCTCAAATCTGCAGCGCCCACGGAAGATAGGGACCAAACTGTCTCACGACGTTTTAAACCCAGCTCACGTACCTCTTTAAATGGCGAACAGCCATACCCTTGGGACCGACTACAGCCCCAGGATGAGATGAGCCGACATCGAGGTGCCAAACACCGCCGTCGATATGAACTCTTGGGCGGTATCAGCCTGTTATCCCCAGAGTACCTTTTATCCGTTGAGCGATGGCCCTTCCATACAGAACCACCGGATCACTATGTCCTGCTTTCGCATCTGCTCGACTTGTCAGTCTCGCAGTTAAGCACGCTTATGCCATTGCACTATCGTCACGATGTCCGACCGTAACTAGCGTACCTTCGAACTCCTCCGTTACGCTTTGGGAGGAGACCGCCCCAGTCAAACTGCCTACCATGCACTGTCCCCGATCCAGATAATGGACCAAGGTTAGAACCTCAAACACACCAGGGTGGTATTTCAACGTTGGCTCCATGAGAACTAGCATCCTCACTTCAAAGCCTCCCACCTATCCTACACAGATCTGTTCAAAGTCCAATACAAAGCTACAGTAAAGGTTCATGGGGTCTTTCCGTCTTTCCGCGGGGAGATTGCATCATCACAAACATTTCAACTTCGCTGAGTCTCAGGAGGAGACAGTGTGGCCATCGTTACGCCATTCGTGCAGGTCGGAACTTACCCGACAAGGAATTTCGCTACCTTAGGACCGTTATAGTTACGGCCGCCGTTTACTGGGACTTCAATCAAGAGCTTGCACCCCATCATTTAATCTTCCAGCACCGGGCAGGCGTCACACCCTATACGTCCACTTTCGTGTTTGCAGAGTGCTGTGTTTTTATTAAACAGTCGCAGCCACCTATTCTTTGCAACCCCGTTTAGCTCCGTTTGTACAACTTCACTTACTGAGGGCACACCTTCTCCCGAAGTTACGGTGTCAATTTGCCGAGTTCCTTCTCCTGAGTTCTCTCAAGCGCCTTAGAATACTCATCTCGCGCACCAGTGTCGGTTTGCGGTACGGTCGTGTGTAGCTGAAGCTTAGTGGCTTTTCCTGGAAGCTGGGTATCACTCACTTCGTCTGCAAGCAGACCCGTTATCACCCCTCATCTTAGCCCGGCGGATTTGCCTACCGAGCACGACTACAGGCTTGAACCAACATATCCAACAGTTGGCTGAGCTAACCTTCTTCGTCCCCACATCGCACTACACATCGGTACGGGAATATTGACCCGTTTCCCATCAGTTACGCATCTCTGCCTCACCTTAGGGGCCGACTTACTCTACGCCGATGAACGTTGCGTAGAAAACCTTGCGCTTACGGCGAGCGGGCTTTTCACCCGCTTTAACGCTACTCATGTCAGCATTCGCACTTCTGATACCTCCAGCATCCGTTACCAGACACCTTCACAGGCTTACAGAACGCTCTCCTACCACGCACAGTAAAACTGTGCATCCGCAGCTTCGGTAACTGGCTTAGCCCCGTTACATCTTCCGCGCAGGACGACTCGATCAGTGAGCTATTACGCTTTCTTTAAATGATGGCTGCTTCTAAGCCAACATCCTGACTGTTTTAGCCTTCCCACTTCGTTTCCCACTTAGCCCGTTTTAGGGACCTTAGCTGGCGGTCTGGGTTGTTTCCCTCTTGAGTCCGGACGTTAGCACCCGGTGCTCTGTCTCCCAAGCTGTACTCTGCGGTATTCGGAGTTTGCATAGGTTTGGTAAGTCGCCATGACCCCCTAGCCTAAACAGTGCTCTACCCCCGCAGGTAATACTTGAGGCACTACCTAAATAGTTTTCGGAGAGAACCAGCTATTTCCAAGTTTGTTTAGCCTTTCACCCCTATCCACAGCTCATCCCCTAGTTTTGCAACACTAGTGGGTTCGGACCTCCAGTACCTGTTACGGCACCTTCATCCTGGCCATGGATAGATCACTTGGTTTCGGGTCTACACCCAGCGACTTGTCGCCCTATTCGGACTCGATTTCTCTACGCCTTCCCTATTCGGTTAAGCTTGCCACTGAATGTAAGTCGCTGACCCATTATACAAAAGGTACGCCGTCACCCCTAAGGGCTCCGACTTTTTGTAAGCATGCGGTTTCAGGATCTATTTCACTCCCCTCCCGGGGTTCTTTTCGCCTTTCCCTCACGGTACTTGTTCACTATCGGTCGATGATGAGTATTTAGCCTTGGAGGATGGTCCCCCCATATTCAGACAGGGTTTCTCGTGCCCCGCCCTACTTGTCTGCAGCCTAGTACCACCAATGCGTTTTCACATACGGGGCTATCACCCACTATGGCCGGACTTTCCATTCCGTTTTGTTAACACACTGACTATCACTGCAAGGCTCTTCCGAATTCGCTCGCCACTACTATCGGAATCTCGGTTGATGTCTTTTCCTCTGGGTACTTAGATGTTTCAGTTCTCCAGGTTCGCTTCGACAACCTATGTATTCAGTTGCCGATACCTATTGCTAGGTGGGTTCCCCCATTCAGAAATCTCCGGATCAAAGTTTATTTGCCAACTCCCCGAAGCTTATCGCAGGCTATCACGTCTTTCGTCGCCTATCATCGCCAAGGCATCCACCACATGCTCTTAGTCACTTGACCCTATAACTTTGACATCTATCTCTAGATCTCAAGCCAAGAACCCAAGCAACTGCTTTGCGAGGTCTCTCACCTCGCGCGTTATGCCGTAATGTGAATATCTTTGCTGTAGACCTGGTCGCCCAGATCCACATTCTTGAAGAATATTCGTCATTACTGAATAAAATTGCTCTCGCAAAGTTTCATTCGTTTTGACGCAATCAAATTGTTGCTGGTGGCACGGTCTGCACTAAACCTTTACGAATGTGCAGTTTCCACCAGCAACGCTGATTTTCGACTCTATGAATTTTTAAAGAACAGCCGTTTGATCCGGGAATCCGGAATCAACAACAAAACAGTCTCTTGCGAAACCGCTTTGGTGTTGAGTGATAAGTTATCAGTAAAAGTATTGGTGGAGGATGACGGGATCGAACCGACGACCCCCTGCTTGCAAAGCAGGTGCTCTCCCAGCTGAGCTAATCCCCCTGATTGCCTATAGCCGGCGCATTGCTTCGTTGCCCGCTGCTCACACACATCAGTGTGCTTCGCACCAGACGCCTCGCACTGCTTGGCTCTAGTCAATCATCGACTAACTAAAGCGGCATAAGCTCAACCTCTAATCCGTTGGAATCTATGGTGGGTCTAGTTGGGCTCGAACCAACGACCCCTGCGTTATCAACACAGTGCTCTAACCAGCTGAGCTACAGACCCATTCCACGCAGCTAACTCTTGTGAGCTAGCCACCTGGCTTGTGTTCCAACAACCGATAAGTGTGGGCGTTCAATCTTGATTGCTTTTTTGGCTCCTGCCGTGCCGATGGCACTTAACTTTGTTTGCACAAAGTTAGCATCCACCGAAACAGCGAAGCTGTTTTCCAGAAAGGAGGTGATCCAGCCGCACCTTCCGATACGGCTACCTTGTTACGACTTCACCCCAGTCACGAACCCCGCCGTGGTAAGCGCCCTCCTTGCGGTTAGGCTACCTACTTCTGGCGAGACCCGCTCCCATGGTGTGACGGGCGGTGTGTACAAGACCCGGGAACGTATTCACCGTGACATTCTGATCCACGATTACTAGCGATTCCGACTTCACGCAGTCGAGTTGCAGACTGCGATCCGGACTACGACTGGCTTTATGGGATTAGCTCCCCCTCGCGGGTTGGCAACCCTTTGTACCAGCCATTGTATGACGTGTGTAGCCCCACCTATAAGGGCCATGAGGACTTGACGTCATCCCCACCTTCCTCCGGTTTGTCACCGGCAGTCCCATTAGAGTGCCCTTTCGTAGCAACTAATGGCAAGGGTTGCGCTCGTTGCGGGACTTAACCCAACATCTCACGACACGAGCTGACGACAGCCATGCAGCACCTGTGTTACGGTTCTCTTTCGAGCACATGTCCATCTCTGGTCACTTCCGTACATGTCAAAGGTGGGTAAGGTTTTTCGCGTTGCATCGAATTAAACCACATCATCCACCGCTTGTGCGGGTCCCCGTCAATTCCTTTGAGTTTCAACCTTGCGGCCGTACTCCCCAGGCGGTCAACTTCACGCGTTAGCTTCGTTACTGAGAAAGTTAATTCCCAACAACCAGTTGACATCGTTTAGGGCGTGGACTACCAGGGTATCTAATCCTGTTTGCTCCCCACGCTTTCGTGCATGAGCGTCAGTACAGGTCCAGGGGATTGCCTTCGCCATCGGTGTTCCTCCGCATATCTACGCATTTCACTGCTACACGCGGAATTCCATCCCCCTCTACCGTACTCTAGCTATGCAGTCACAAAGGCCGTTCCCAGGTTGAGCCCGGGGATTTCACCTCTGTCTTACATAACCGCCTGCGCACGCTTTACGCCCAGTAATTCCGATTAACGCTCGCACCCTACGTATTACCGCGGCTGCTGGCACGTAGTTAGCCGGTGCTTATTCTTACGGTACCGTCATCACTCTCCTTTATTAGAAGAGAGCTTTTCGTTCCGTACAAAAGTAGTTTACAACCCGAGGGCCTTCATCCTACACGCGGCATTGCTGGATCAGGCTTTCGCCCATTGTCCAAAATTCCCCACTGCTGCCTCCCGTAGGAGTCTGGGCCGTGTCTCAGTCCCAGTGTGGCTGGTCGTCCTCTCAGACCAGCTACAGATCGTCGGCTTGGTAAGCTTTTATCCCACCAACTACCTAATCTGCCATCAGCCGCTCTAGTAGCGCAAGGCCCGAAGGTCCCCTGCTTTCATCCTTAGATCTCATGCGGTATTAGCTACTCTTTCGAGTAGTTATCCCCCACTACTAGGCACGTTCCGATGTGTTACTCACCCGTTCGCCACTCGTCAGCATCCGAAGACCTGTTACCGTTCGACTTGCATGTGTAAAGCATGCCGCCAGCGTTCAATCTGAGCCAGGATCAAACTCTATAGTTCGATCTTGAATTTAAAGTCTCTCGACTACTCACTCACTTGACGGAATAAAAAAGATCCTAAGATCTTCATCATTACTGTTTAAAGTGAGCGCTTGTTTTGCTCCGAAGAACATATGGCAATCGCCACCAAACGCCCACGCTTATCGGCTGTTAATTTTTAAAGACCTGACCCAAGAGCCTCAACCCTCAGATCCCCTTCGCCGCGATCAGCGAAGCCTTGTATTGTAGCACAGCTTTTTGAACTGCTTGACAAAGTTTTCAGCGTCTCCGCCAAACCCCTTGTCAGCATCTCAAAAAAACAAACCTTGCGAACCGCCCTCTTTCGAGTCTGGCAGCTTTGCAAGGCATCGTGCTGTCGATAGACGCTATTGTATAGGCGTTTTCCGACAGCTTTTCAGGAAATTGCAATTTTTTTCAACTGCAGCGGCCGGTCAGACCTTCCACTTCTCCAGCAGCTTTTCTGGACGCAAGCTGTCGTAGCCTTCGAACGGCTGGTGGATCCAGGGGTTGGTCGCCAGGAACTCCACCGAGTAATCGGGTGTGAAGGTGGAAACACCCTTGGTCCAGATCACCGCACTGCGCAGCTCCGTGATGGGCGCGTAGTTGTTCTTGAGCATGTTGATCACGGCATTGAGCGTGTGACCCGAGTCCGCGAGGTCATCGACCAGCAGCACGCGGCCAGCGATCTCACCCTTGGGGGTGGTGATGAAGCGCGCGATATCCAGGTGACCCTGCTGCGTACCGGCCTCGGCGCGGTACGAACTGGTCGACATGATGGCCAGGGGCTTGTCAAAAATACGGCTCAGGATGTCGCCAGGACGCATACCACCGCGAGCCAGACACAAGATGGTGTCGAACTCCCAGCCCGATTGGTGAATCTTGATGGCCAGTTTTTCAATCAGGCCATGGTACTCGTCGTAGCTGACATACAAGTGCTTGCCGTCTTCAGTAAGCATGGGTTTCCTCAATCAAAAGTAGCAACCAGGGCTTAGGCCTGGTAAGGGTTGTGCATCAGGATCGTATGGTCGCGATCCGGGCTGGTCGAGACAACGGCAATGGGCACACCGGTGACTTCGGCAATACGGTCCAGGTATCGGCGCGCATTGACGGGCAGCTTGTCGTATTCGGTCACACCCACGGTGGTGTCGGTCCAGCCGGGAATGGCTTCGTAGATGGGCTTGCAGCGCTCGATGTCGTCTGCACCCAGGGGCAGCAGGTCGATGCGCTCGCCATCGAGCTCATAGCCCACGCACAGCTGCAGCTCTTCGATGCCGTCGAGCACATCCAGCTTGGTGATGCACAGACCGGACAGGCCGTTGATCTGGGCCGAGCGCTTGAGCAAGGCCGCATCAAACCAGCCGCAGCGGCGATAGCGGCCGGTGGTGACGCCCTTTTCCGCGCCCACGGTGCTCATCACCCAACCGGGGGTGCCTTCCTTTTGCCATTCCAGCTCGGTCGGGAAGGGACCACCACCAACACGGGTGCAGTATGCCTTGGTGATACCCAGCACATAGTGCAGCAGGCCCGGGCCCACGCCCGCACCGGCAGACGCATTGCCAGCCACGCAGTTGGACGAGGTCACATAGGGGTAGGTGCCGTGGTCCACATCCAGCAGCGAGCCTTGCGCGCCTTCAAACAGCAGGTTGCCGCCTTCGGCATGCACCTGGTTCAGCTCGGACGAGACATCGGCAATCATCGGCTTGATCAGCTCGGCGTGTTGCATGGCTTCGTTGTAGACGGCGTCGAACTGGATCTCGCCATTCTTCATGTACGGAGCGAGTTGCGGGCCGAAGTCGAACTTCTGCGAACCGAGCACGCTCACCAGGATGTGGTTGTGCAGGCTCAGCAGCTCGCGCAGCTTGGTGGCAAAACGCTCGGGGTGCTTGAGGTCTTGCACGCGCAGTGCACGGCGGGCAATCTTGTCCTCATAGGCCGGGCCGATGCCCTTGCCGGTGGTGCCGATCTTTTGCACGCCGCCTTGTTCACGGGCCGCTTCACGGGCCAGGTCTAGCGCTTGGTGGAAAGGCAGGATCAGCGGGCAGGCTTCAGACACGCGAAGGCGATCACGCACCTGAACGCCGGCCTTCTCCAGGCCTTCGATTTCTTCGAACAGCTTGCCCACGGACAGCACCACACCATTGCCAATGTAGCACTTGACACCAGGACGCATGATGCCGCTGGGGATCAGATGCAGTGCCGTCTTCACGCCATTGATGACCAAGGTGTGGCCGGCATTGTGGCCACCCTGGAAGCGCACCACACCTTGTGCGCTCTCCGTCAGCCAATCGACCAACTTACCCTTGCCTTCGTCACCCCATTGAGTGCCAACCACAACAACGTTGCGACCTTTGGAGATAGCCATGTCTTTTCCCATCCAAGAACAAAATACGGTTAAATGCTGCGCACGATCCACTGGCCATCGACTTCGGCCAGTTCGCGGTCACAATTGAATTCGTCGACTTCATCGTCATGCCCGGGCAAGGCGCAGACCACGGTTTCACCGGCCTGGCGCAGGCGGGCGATGACCTCGCGCATATCGTGGCGGTCCACCCAGGGCGCGCGAATGGCAGCCTTGAGGGGCCGCGGCTCGACCACCGGCACCAGCTGCTTGATATCCAGACTGAAACCAACGGCAGGACGGCTGCGGCCAAAAGCGGCGCCCACCTCGTCATAGCGGCCGCCACGCACCAGCGCATCGGTCACGCCTTGCGCATAGATCGCAAAGCGCATGCCGCTGTAGTAGGAGTAGCCGCGCAGATCGGCCAGGTCAAACGTCACAGCCGGGCTGTCGATGCGGCTGGCCAGTTGGCGCAGGTCCGCCAGAATCGGTGCAACACCCGGGATGGCTGCCAGGGCCTTTTCCGCCTCGGCCAGCACCTCCACATCGCCATACAGGTTGAGCAAGGCACGCAGTCCATCGCGCTGGGCCGGCGGAAAATCGCGGGTCAGCGACGCGAGCTCGGAGGCATCCTTGACCGCCAGCGCCGCATGCACGCGGCGCAGGGTCGGCAGATCCACCAGCAAGCCCGCCAACAGGCGCTGAACAATGCGCACATCGGCCAGGTCCACCGAGAAATCATGCAGCTGGGCTACGCGCAGCGACGCGGTCGCCAGCGCGATCACCTCCACATCCGCCTCTACCCCGGCATGGCCGTAGATTTCAGCGCCAAACTGCAAGGGCTCGCGGGTCGCATGGGGGCGATCGGGCTTGGCATGCAGCACCGGCCCGCAGTAGCACAGACGCGTCACACCCTTGCGGTTGAGCAAATGGGCATCGATGCGAGCGACTTGTTGGGTGGTGTCAGGGCGGATGCCCAGGGTGCGACCGGAGAGCTGGTCCACCAGCTTGAAGGTCAGCAGGTCCAGCGCTTCACCGGAGCCGGAGAGCAGCGAGTCCAGATGCTCCAGCAGTGGGGGCATCACCAGTTCGTAGCCGTAAGCACAAGCCGTGTCGAGCAGGCCACGCCGAAGCTCTTCGATGTGTCGCGCTTCAGAAGGCAGCACATCGGCAATGTGATCCGGAAGGATCCAAGCAGACATGGGGAATTGGGAGGGCTGTTAAAAACGTGATTCTACAGGGATGACGGCGGGCGATCCGCATTTCCTGCTCTCGGCACTGCGCCTTTGCGGCCATTACAGAGCCCAGCGCCTAGCGATGCTATAAGAAACCCCAATGAAAAAAGCCACTTTGCGAATGCAAAGTGGCTGGCAGGGAGCGCTGACCCAGGCTTACTTGGTGCCTGACGAGCGATAGCCCTTGAAGAAATCCGAGGACGATGGATCGACCACGATCACGTCCGACTTCTTGTTGAAGCTGGATTTGTAGGCCTCCAGGCTGCGGTAGAACTGCGCGAACTGCGGGTCTTTGCCAAAGGCATCAGCATAGACCTTGGCCGCTTCGGCGTCACCCTCACCCTTGAGCGCCTGGGCGTCACGGTAGGCATTGGCCACCGTCACTTCACGCTGGCGATCGGCATCGGCGCGGATCTTTTCACCCACGGCACCACCGGTCGAGCGCAGCTCATTGGCCACGCGTTTGCGCTCGGCTTCCATACGGCTGTAGACCGATTCGGTAATGGCCTCCACATAATCAACGCGCGTGATGCGCACGTCCACAATGTCGATACCCCAGGGCTTGCTGCCCTTGACCGCTTCGAGCACTTCGCGCTTGACGTCGGCCATGGTCTGCTCGCGCTTGCCAGAGATCATGTCCTGCACGGTACGGCGGTTGACCTCCTCCTGGAAGGCATTGCGCACCACACGGTTGAGCTGGATCGCGCCCTGGCCTTCGGTCGTACCCACGTTGCGGATATAGGCCGAAGGGTCGGTGATGCGCCAGCGCACATACCAGTCGATCACCACGCGCTGCTTCTCGGCAGTCAGCATCGATTCGGTATCGGTGCTGTCCAAGGTCAGCAGGCGCTTGTCCAGGTAGGTCACGTTCTGCAGCGGTGGCGGCAGCTTGAAGTTCAAGCCCGGCTCCGTGATGACTTCCTTGATCTGGCCGAGCGCATACTTGATGCCGAACTGCCGCTGATCGACGACAAACACGGTGGAGCTGAGCAAGGCCAGCACCACCAGGACGGTTGAAGCTAAAAATCCCATTCGATTCACAAATCACTCCTAGCGCGACTCGCGGTCACGGGTACGGCTGGTATCACGGGCACGGGCATCGGGCACCGACGGTGCGGGCGCAGGTGCGGTGGTCGTGGACGCGTTCGAGCTGGCAGCAGCATCGCCTGCCGCAGCCCCGCCCTGGGTCTGCTGCATGATCTTGTCCAGCGGCAGGTACAGCAGGTTGGAGCCTTGCTTGGAATCGACCACGACCTTGGTCACATTGCTGTAGACCTGTTGCATGGTTTCCAGGTACAGACGGTCACGCGTGACCACCGGCGCCTTTTGGTACTCGGTATAGATTGACGAGAAGCGCTGGGCATCACCCTGGGCCTGCGCCACGATCCGGGCCTTGTAAGCGGCAGCTTCTTCCATCAGGCGCGACGCCGTACCGGTGGCGCGTGGCACCACATCGTTGGCATAGGCCTCAGCCTGGTTCTTGGTGCGCTCACGCTCCTGCCCGGCCTTGAGCACGTCGTCAAATGCCGCCTGCACCTGCTCTGGCGGGCGCACGCCGCCTTGCTGCAGATTGACGCCCACGACCTCGACACCGATCTTGTAGCGATCCAGGATGACCTGCATCAGCTCACGCACGCGGGGCGCAATCTGGTCGCGCTCTTCGGCCAGTGCCGCATCCATCTTCATCTTGCCCACCACCTCACGCACGGCGGTTTCGGCCACCTGGATGACGGTGTCAGCTGGCGCCTTGCTCTCGAACAGCCAGGCACGCGCATCGCTCAGGCGGTACTGCACGGCGAACTTGATCTCGACGATGTTCTCGTCTTCGGTCAGCATCGCCGATTCGCGCAGACCAGTGGTCTTGATGATGCTGTCGCGGCCCACATCGGCAGAGCGGATCTGCGAGACATAGACCAGCTCATGGCGCTGGATCGGATACGGCAGGCGCCAGTTGATACCGGCATTGACGGTCTTGTGGTACTTGCCGAACTGCGTGATGACCGCTTGCTGGCCTTCTTGCACGATGAAAAAGCCGGTACCCAGCCAGATCAGTGCGGCAACGCCGACGATCAGGCCCAGGCCAACGCCTGCGCCCTTGAACTCGGGCGGCTGCCCTGCACTGCCGCGGCCCGTGCCACCGCCTTTGCCGCCACCGAACAAACCACCGAGCTTTTTGTTCAGGTCCTGCCACAGCTCGTCCAGATCCGGGGCACCGTTGGTGCCAGGGCGCTGCGGGTTGGGCCGGTTGTTCTGCTCGGGCGGGTTGTAAGGCGGGCGAGATGGCTCTTGACCTGCATTGCTGCTGTCGTCCTTGCCATCGTCACCCCGCCCCCAGCGAGGATCGTTCAGGTTAAACATTCCGCGCAGGCCCTGCGGCAGCAAGGCCAGGCGCGGAAAACGTGAATGAAGTTTCATTAGCGATGTCTCTATGAATCAGCGTTACAAGCGCATGCAAGCAGCCATTGTGGCAGCCCTAGGAGGCATTTCCCAGCAATTCGTCATCAGCGTCTGGGGCTATCTCCCAAGCATCGCCCGCATCGAGCGCTGCCTGGCGAGCGACCAGGGCCTGGGCCAGGTGCTCGCGCACGGCCTCGAGCCCCTGCCCCTTGGCTGCGCTGACAAAGAATCGTGGAACCTGCACCCCATCGAGCTCATAGCTGTCTGCAAGCGCTGGTGGCCGCCGGTCTGGCTCAATGGCATCCAGTTTATTGAATACCAGAACCTGCGGCACGTTTTCTGCCCCAATTTCCCGAAGAACCTTTTGGACTTGTTGTATTTGTTCCGGGTGGGCAGGGTTGGAGGCATCGACCACATGCAGCAGCAGATCTGCATCGACCGCTTCTTGTAGTGTTGCCTCAAAAGCATTGACCAGCCCGTGGGGCAGGTCACGAATAAAACCGACCGTATCGGAGATGGAGATGGAGCGCTGTGCCGACTCCAAATACATCTGCCGCGTCGTCGTGTCCAAGGTCGCAAACAGCTGGTCAGCAGCGTAGGCGCGGGCCTTGACCACGGCGTTGAAGAAGGTCGATTTGCCGGCATTGGTGTAACCCACCAACGAGACATTGAAAGTGTCGTTGCGCTGGCGCTGGCGGCGCTGCGTGGCGCGCTGCTTCTTGACCTTGAGCAGCCGGTCCTTGGTGCGCTTGATCGCATCGTTGATCATGCGCTTGTCCAGCTCGATCTGCGTCTCACCCGGGCCGCCACGCGTGCCGATACCGCCGCGCTGGCGCTCCAAGTGCGACCAGCGGCGCACCAGGCGCGTGCTGAGGTACTGCAGCTTGGCCAGTTCGACCTGGAGCTTGCCTTCATGGCTGCGTGCGCGCTGCGCGAAGATCTCGAGGATCAGCAAGGTCCGGTCATTGACCGGCATCTGCAAATGGCGCTCCAGATTGCGCTGCTGGGCCGGGCTGAGCGCCTGGTCAAACAGGATCTCGGTGGCACCATGGGTCTGCGCCACCAGGCGGATCTCATCGGCCTTGCCGCTGCCCACAAACAGCGCCGCGTCGGGCACCTTGCGCTTGCACACCAGGCGCGCGACCGGGTTCAGGCCAGCCGTTTGGGCCAGCAGTCCCAGCTCTTCGAGCTCGGAATCGAAGTGCGGAAAACCAAAATCCACCCCGACCAGCATGACCGGGGTGGATTTTTTGTCGTTGGAATTTTGTTGATTACTCAATGATGTAGAGCTGCTCACCCGCGAGTTGCGCGAGTGTTGTGCTATCAAAAGCGTTAGGCTGAAGCTTCGTTGTCTTGCGAGTCAGGTGCCGAGAAGTTCACGGCACGACCGGGGACAATGGTCGAGATCGCATGCTTGTACACCATCTGGGTGACGGTGTTGCGCAGCAGCACAACGTACTGGTCAAAAGATTCGATCTGGCCTTGGAGCTTGATGCCGTTGACCAAATAGATGGACACTGGCACATGCTCGCGGCGCAGAGCGTTGAGGAAGGGATCTTGCAGAAGTTGGCCTTTGTTGCTCACGATATTCTCCGTGTTCGGACAGTGTTGTTGTAAAACGCCACCTTACCACAGTGGCATCCTAACTGAACGATAAATGGTTTTTTCCATGTGATGGGTCTGTGGATCAGACCTCATCTCACTTGTACGCTATCAATCTTTGTCAGCGTAAGGGTTATGTGAGGTCTTGAATTCAATCCGCAAGGGGGTGCCGATCAAATTAAATTCCTTGCGGAAACGCCCTTCCAGGAATCGCTTGTACGCATCGGTGATGTGTTCGAGCGAATTGCCGTGGATCACGATCACCGGCGGGTTCATGCCACCTTGGTGCGCATAGCGCAGCTTGGGGCGGTAAGGCCCGATCTTCTTGGGGGTCTGGTACTGCACCGACTCCAGCAGCACGCGCGTGAGCACGGGCGTCGGCATCTTGCACAGGGCCGACTTGTGCGCCTGGGTCATCGAGGTCCACAGCGGGCCCAGGCCCTGGCGCTTCTTGGCCGAGATGAAGTGCAGCGGTGCAAACTTCAGGAAGGACAGGCGCAGCTCGATTGAGCGCTCCAGCATCTGGCGGCCGTAATCATCGAGCGCATCCCACTTGTTGACGGCCAGCACCACGGCGCGACCGCTCTCCAGAATGTAGCCGGCGATGTGGGCGTCCTGGTCGGTCACGCCTTGCGTGGCATCGAGCAGCAGCAGCACCACGTTGGCGCCTTCAATGGCCTGCAAGGTCTTGACCACCGAGAACTTCTCGATCGCCTCGAACACGCGGCCCTTGCGGCGCAGACCCGCGGTGTCGATCAGCTGGAACTTTTGGCCACTCTTCTCGAACGGCACCGCAATCGCATCGCGCGTGGTACCGGCCATGTCAAAGGCCACCAGGCGCTCTTCACCCAGCCAGGTATTGATCAAGGTGGACTTGCCCACATTCGGGCGCCCTGCCACGGCCAGCTTGATGACGCTCTCATCTTCTTCGGGCTCTGCATCCTCGTCCTGGTTGAGCCAAGGCAATTTCTCCAGCGCCATGTCGATCATGGTGCGGATGCCCTGGCCGTGCGCGGCCGAGACCGGGAACACCTCACCCAGACCGAGCTCATAGAACTCGGCCAACTGGCCGCCGTCCTTCATGCCTTCGGCCTTGTTGCCCACCAGCATGGCAGGCTTGCCCAGGCGGCGCAGGTAGCCGGCAATCTCATGGTCCTGGGCCGACAGGCCCAGGCGCACATCGACCACGAACAGCACCACATCCGCCTCGGCCACGGCCTGGCGGGTCTGCTTGGCCATTTCCTTGAAAATGCCACTGGTCGCATCGGGCTCGAAACCACCGGTATCGATCACGATGTATTCGTGCTTGCCCTGACGGCCTTGGCCGTAATGGCGATCACGCGTCAACCCGGCAAAGTCGGCAACGATGGCGTCGCGCGACTTTGTCATGCGGTTGAACAAGGTGGATTTGCCCACATTGGGGCGCCCCACCAAAGCAATAACTGGCTTCATTCCTGACTACTTTTTCTTTTCTTACTCGGGCCGAAAGCCATACACCGCGCCGTCATTCGTCTGCACCACCATGGTGTTGCCCGCCACTACCGGCGCCACGGAGATACCGGAGCTGTTGGTAGAGAAGCGGTTGAGCGGCGAGCCGTCTTTCTTGGACAGCATATGCACCGTGCCCGAACTATCACCAAAAATCACAGAGCGGCCCAGCACCAGCGGCTGGCTCAGCTTGCGGTAGCGCAGGCGATTGCTCGTCCACACCACGCTGCCGCCCTCATGCGCCCAGGCTGTGATCACGCCATTGCCATCGGCACCGGCCACCACCTCGGCATCACCCGAGATGCCATTGATACCGTCGGCACGCACGGTCCAGCTCAGCTGCGCGGTAGCGGCATCAATACAGCCCACGGCCATCTGGTAGGCACGCGTGCACAGCACCGAGCCTTGGCGCGAGACGCCACCCACCAGCTCCACCAGACGCTCAACGTCATTGGTGCCACGGGGGCTGGCAATCGGCACTTCCCAGCGCAGTGCGCCAGTGTTGGGGTCGATACCGACAAAGCGGCCCGAGACGCCAGCGACCAGGGTGTCCTGATAGGCGGTCAGCACACCGCTTTGGCGCAGCACCAGCGCTTCGCTGGTCTTGGCCTGGCTCCAAAGTGCCTGGCCTGAGGCCGCATCAAAGGCCTGCACCGAACGGTCCGCGCTTTGCACGAAGATGCGCTCGCCCGCCACCAGCGGCGCGGTATAGACACGCGCTGGCAGGCGCTTGCGCCACATTTCCTTGCCCTGGGTCAGCGCCACCAGGTTGCCGTCTTCGGTCACCACAGCGGCCCATTTGCCATCACTGCCCACGCCCGCCGAGAGCTTCTGGCCCACGTTGACGCGCCAGAGATCGGCACCCGTGTCGGCATTGATCGCAGCCACCTGGCCGTCGGCCGAAGCCAGGGTCACCACCTTGCCGCTGACATTCATCACCAAGGTGGGATTGCTCTTGCCAATGCGCTGCGTCCAGACCTGCTGCACGGACAGCAGTGCGACATTGGGCTCCAGCTCAGTGGGCTTGCGCTTGTCCGACGAGAACAAAGAGCAGCCCGCAATGGCCAGCGCCACTGCCGATACCGTCAAAACCTTGGCTGCAGCAGCTGCTGCAGCATATGCCTGTTGTTGTTTCATGCGCACTGCCTTCTGCCATCCATCACTTCAGATCTTCGCCCAGCGCATTGAGCTTGACGGAGATCACGTTGCGGTATTCCACGCCCGGTTCGGTCTTTTGCAAGGCCGCCTTGTAGGACTCGATGGCTTGCGCCTTGTCGCCTTTGGCCAGGTAGACATCGCCCTTGTGGTCTGCCACCACGGCATCGAACTCGGTCGGCATCTTGGTGCCCAGCACCTTGAGCGCCTCGTCATAGGCCTGGCTGTTGAGCAGCACCGCTGCCAAACGCACGCGGGCGGTGGCCTTGAGGCCTTCGTCCGATGCATTGTCTGCCACCCAGGTGAGCGCTGCCTTGGCATCGTCCATCTGGCCCTTGTCACCCGCCGCCTTGGCCACCAGCAGACCGGCATGCGCCGCCTGCACAGTGCTGCCGTAGTTGCTGCGCAGATCGCCAAAGGCCTGGTCGATACGGGTCTTGTCACCCGAGTTGACGGCCGACTCGACCGCCGACGACAGTGCGCTCGCTTGCGATGCCTGGCGGTTTTGCCAGTACTGGTAGCCATTCCAGGCGGCAAAGCCACCCAGCACAATCACCAGTACCGTGGTGATCAAGGTGCCCCACTTGTTCCAGAAGTGCTTGAGCTGGTCTATCTGTTCCTGTTCTTCCAGATCTAAATGCGTTGCCATATTGTTCTAATGGAGTTGAATCAAAAAAAAGCTTGCCGCTGCGACTGCGCTTATGCGCGCAGTTGCGCTGCCCAACCGGCCACGGCGTCGATAGCGCGTTCAGCTTGGGCGCCCTCGCCATCGCGCAGCTGCTTGACGGTCACCATGCCGCGCTGCATCTCGTCGCTGCCAAAAATCAGCGCGCAAGCGGCGCCGCTGGCATCGGCCTTCTTGAACTGCGACTTCATGCTGCCCAGGCTCCCTGCCACCGCTGAGCCATGCATCTGCACCCGCACACCGGCTTGTCGCAGGGTCTGCATCACGCGCATGGCCTGCGGCAGCAGGGCTGCGTCCGGCAGGATAGCGTAGGCGTCAATAGACGGGCGATCCCACTGGATATTCAGCTCCTTGATCAGCTCGAGCACGCGCTCGATGCCCATACCCCAGCCCACGGCCGGCGCGGGCTTGCCGCCAATCTGCTCGATCAGGTAGTCATAGCGGCCGCCGCCGCAGATCGTGCCTTGCGAGCCGAGCTTGTCGGTGATGAACTCGAACACCGTCAGGTTGTAGTAGTCCATGCCGCGCACCAGGCGCGGGTTGACCGACCAGGCCACGCCGTTGGCGTCCAGGATGTCCTGCACGGCCTTGAGGTGGGCCTTGGAGTCTTCGCCCAGAAAATCGAGCAGCTGGGGCGCGGCATTGACCATCGCCTGCATCGCTGGGTTCTTGGTGTCGAGCACGCGCAGTGGGTTGCTGTACATGCGGCGCTTGCCCTCGTCGTCCATCACTTCGGTGTGCTGCTCAAAATAGGCCACCAGCGCCTCACGGTGGGCGCGGCGCTCCTCGGGCTGGCCCAGGCTGTTGAGCTCCAGGCGCACGCCTTCAATGCCCAGGTCCTTCCACAGCTGCGCGGCCAGCAGGATCACCTCGGCATCGAGCTCGGCGCCGCCAAAGCCCATGGCTTCGACACCCACCTGGTGGAACTGGCGGTAGCGGCCGCGCTGGGGCTTTTCGCGGCGGAACATCGCGCCGATGTAGAACAGGCGCTTGCCGCCGTCATAGAGCAGGTTGTTCTCGACCACGGCACGCACCACACCAGCCGTGCCTTCGGGGCGCAAGGTCAGATGCTCGGCCTGGCCATGCTTGTCGGCCCGGTCTTCGAAGGAATACATTTCCTTCTCGACGATATCGGTCACCTCACCCAGGCCGCGCACAAACAGCGCCGTATGCTCGGCCAGCGGCGTGCGGATATTGCGGTATGCAAAACACCCCATCACATCGCGCACCTTGCCTTCAAACCATTCCCACATGGCCGAATCGGGCGGCAGGATATCGTTCATGCCTTTGATGGCGGCCAGCTTTTCATTCATGCCCATGGGCTTTAATCTCTCTGTTCAGTCTGCTTGCAAACACTTGCCAGGCCAGCAAGTGCAACTCTCAATTATCTACCTTGGCAGCACCGTAGCGGCGCTCCACATAGGCCTGCACGATCTCGTGGAACTCCTGCGCAATGCGGTCACCGCGCAGGGTCAGCGCCTTTTCGCCATCGATAAAGACGGGGGCAGCAGGCGACTCGCCATTGCCCGGCAGGCTGATGCCGATATCGGCATGCTTGCTCTCGCCGGGGCCATTGACGATGCAGCCCATCACGGCCACCTTCATCTTCTCGACACCGGGGTACTTCACACGCCAGACCGGCATTTGCGAGCGCAGGTGCTGGTCGATGTCGCGCGCCAGCTCCTGGAAGGTGGTGCTGGTGGTGCGGCCACACCCCGGGCAGGCGGTGACGCTAGGCACAAAGCTGCGCATGCCCATGGCTTGCAGAATCTCGCTGGCAACCACCACCTCTTGAGTGCGCGCTTCACCCGGCTGCGGGGTCAGCGACACGCGGATGGTGTCGCCAATGCCGTCCTGCAGCAGGATCGACAGCGCAGCGGCCGAGGCCACCGTGCCCTTGGTGCCCATGCCCGCCTCGGTCAGCCCCAGGTGCAGTGCATAGTCGCAGCGCGCAGACAGGCCGCGGTAGACCGCCACCAGATCCTGCACGCCACTGACCTTGCAGGACAGAATGATCTGGTCGCCATTCAGGCCCATCTCCTGGGCACGCTGCGCAGAGGAGATGGCCGAGGTGATCAGCGCCTCGTACATCACCTGGCGCCCATCCCAGGGAACCGCGCGGCGGCTGTTCTCGTCCATCAGCTCGGCGAGCAACTCCTGGTCCAGGCTGCCCCAGTTCACGCCAATGCGCACGGCCTTGTCATACTGCATGGCCGCCTCGATCATCTGGCCAAACTGCTTGTCCTTCTTGTCGCCCTTGCCCACGTTGCCCGGGTTGATGCGGTACTTGGACAGTGCCTTGGCGCAGTCAGGGAATTCGGTCAGCAGGCGGTGGCCGTTGTAGTGGAAGTCGCCCACCAGCGGCACGTTCTCGCCCATGCGGTCGAGCTGCTCGCGCACATAGGGCACCGCTGCTGCGGCCTCGGGTGTGTTGACGGTGATGCGCACCATCTCCGAGCCCGCCTGCGCCAGCTCCTTGACCTGGATGGCCGTCTCGATCACATCCACGGTATCGGTATTCGTCATCGACTGTATGCGCACCGGCGCATCGCCCCCGACCGTCACCACACGGTCACCCCAGACCACACGGGCCTGGCGGCTTTTGCGCGCGGCCGGTGCCACCATGGGCACAGGCAACAGGATGTTCTCTTCTTGCACTTAATTCACCTCAAAACGGGCGGTGCTGCCCTTGGTCACTTTTTTCAGATCAAAAACCGACCCGCGCAGCTGCATCTCCACCCCCACCGCATTGCCCACGATGAGCTTGAGCGGCGGCGTGGCCGCGATATCTTCACTCGTGCCAGCGCGGATGGTCTTTTCAAACACCACCTTGCCGCTGGCTTCCTTGACCTGCACCCAGCTGTCCTGGCTGGCCTTGAAATGCAACAACGGCGCGCCCTCTGTAGGAGCAGCAGCCGCAGGGGCCGCAGCGGCCGGGCTGGACTGGCCAGCCAGCGCAGCGCTGCCACCGGCGTCAGTTGCGCCATTGGCCGGTGCCTCGGGCACGGGGTCGGTCGAGCTGCCACCCAGTGCCACCGGCTCGGGCTGGTCAGCCACACCGGCGACATTGTTCGAGCGTGCCGGCGCCAGCGCAGACGCGGCGGCTTGGCTCTTCCAGTAATCTGCCAGCTGCGGATAAAACAGCACGCCAACGGTCGCTACGATCAGCAGCACGACCACGCCCATCCAGGGAAAAGGCTTGCTGCTGGGAAAATCGTTTTTCTTGCTCTGCGCCGGGCCCACGGCCACGCGGGTCTTGACGCTTTCCACGCCAGAGTTCAGGTCCTTGCCAGGCGGCTTGGGCAACTGTGCCAGCACGGGCGCCGGATCGATCTTGAGGACACGGCACACGGCGGAGGCCAGTGCGCGCACAAAGACCACGTCCGGGAAGGCGCTCCAATTGCCCGCTTCCAGCGCTTCGAGCTTGTGCACCGACACCTTCAGGTGCGCGGCCACGGCCGGCAGGTGGTAGCCCAGCTCCTCGCGCGCCTGGCGCAGCATCTCGCCAGCGCTCATCACGCCGCCTGGGGACGCATCGCTGGCGTTCGTTGCTTGTTGGATATCAGACTCGATCACAGCACGCCTCCACCAGCAATACGTGCCGCCTCTTTGGAGTCGGGGAAACGCTTTTGCAATTGGGCAGCGAGCGCACGCGCGCTCGCTCCATCGCCCAGGGCTTTTTCAATTTGGATACCGAGGAACAGGGAGCCGGCATTGGCCAGCTCGCCGTTGTTCAGGCGCCGGATATAGAACTGCGCGCGGCGTGCATCGCCGCGCTGGTTCAGCAGCTTGGCGAGGTTGAAGCTGACGATGGGGTTGCCCGCGTCGTAGTCATAGGCCTTGAGCAAGCTGGCCTCGGCCTCGGCAGGCTTGCCGGCCGCTTCATGGCACAGGCCCTGCGCCATCAAGGTCTTGGCTTGCTGAAAATACTGGCGCTGCGCCAGTGCCTGGTTGAAATAGCGGTCAGCCGCCTCGTATTTTTTCTCCTGGCAGAGCAACCAGCCGTGGTTGTGCATGATGTCGCCATCGGTAGGCTTGAGCGACTGGGCCTTGCTGAAGCTCTCAGCAGCAATATCGGGCTCGCCCAGCTGCATGTAGATGAGGCCACGCATGTTGTAGGCATCACCGCTGTTGGGGTCGAGCGCCAGCACTTGCTTGATCTCGTCGAGCGCGATGGTGGTCTTGCCAGACTGGAAATAGTTGGCGGCCAGCTCAAGGCGGATGCGCGCGCGCCGATGGATTTCGGTCTCATCGGATTGGGTGACATAGGCGGCATCCTCACGGGCCGTACTGCTGCTGGTACCACAGCCCGACAAACCGCCTACCAGGGCCAAACCCAGCAAGGCGGCAGCCGTGAGGCGATGTACCCTCGGTTGCCCTTTTGTCACAGCCTCTTGCATGCACACCCTCCTCAAACTGTTTGGACTATTTCTAGACTTGCGCCAGCGGTATGACCCGGTTCTTGGCCATGCGTTCTGCCGCTTTGGTGCGGTCCTTCACATCGCCAGCGAGCTGGCCGCAAGCCGCATCGATGTCGTCACCCCGGGTCTTGCGCACGGTGGTCACAACGCCCGCATCCGAGAGCATCTTGGCAAATTCCGTCACCCGACTGGCAGGTGATCGTAACAGACCCGAGGCTGGAAAAGGGTTGAATGGAATCAAATTGAATTTGCACCATGCCCCGCCGTTGCCCGCATACTCTCGCACCAGTGCTATCAATTGCTGGGCATGCTCGGGTTGGTCGTTGACGCCGTCGAGCATGCAGTACTCAAAGGTGATGAAGTCACGCGGCGCAAACTCCAGGTAGCGGCGGCAGGACTGCATCAGCTCGTCAAGCGGGTATTTCTTGTTCAGCGGCACCAGACCATTGCGCAGCGGATCGTTGGGAGCGTGCAGCGACACGGCCAGCGCCACCGCGCAATCCTGCGCCAGGCGGTCCATCATCGGCACGACGCCCGAGGTGGAGACGGTGACGCGGCGGCGCGACAGACCATAGCCATGGTCATCGAGCATGGTGCGCAGCGCGGGCACCAGGGCCGTGTAATTTTGCAGGGGTTCGCCCATGCCCATCATCACCACGTTGGAGATGATGCGCTCATCGCGCCCCAGGCGCTTGCGCAGCGCGTGTTCGGCAAACCACAGCTGCGCCATGATTTCGCCGGTGGTCAGGTTGCGGCTGAAGCCCTGGTGCCCTGTCGAGCAAAAGCGGCATCCCACCGCGCAACCGGCCTGCGAAGAGACGCACAAGGTGCCACGGTCATCTTCGGGAATGAATACGGATTCGACAGCATTGCCATCACCCACGTCGAACAGCCACTTGACCGTTCCGTCGGCGGACACATGCTCGGTGATCACGGGCAGCGCCGTGACATGGGCCGTGCCCTTGAGTTTTTCGCGCAGGGACTTGGCCAGATCGGTCATCTGGTCGAAATCGGCTGCACCGCGCTGGTGGATCCAGCGAAAAAGCTGCGTGGCCCGGAAGCGCTTCTCTCCCAGCCCTTCGCAAAAGGCGGTCAAACCAGCCAAATCAAAATCAAGCAAATTGGTGGTCATGGATATACGCTCGGGCCACTTACCTATGCCACGCGGCCTTGCGGCCGCGTACATGTCAATTAACGGGAATAGACGTTCATGCCGGGGAAGAAGAACGCCACTTCCACAGCGGCGGTCTCAGCGGCGTCAGAGCCGTGCACGGCGTTGGCGTCGATGCTGTCAGCGAAGTCAGCGCGGATCGTGCCCTTGTCAGCCTTCTTGGGGTCGGTAGCGCCCATCAGCTCA
The DNA here is from genome assembly GCF_049601575.1 of Comamonas sp. 23. NCBI lineage: Bacteria > Pseudomonadati > Pseudomonadota > Betaproteobacteria > Burkholderiales > Comamonadaceae > Comamonas > Comamonas sp. 23. The sequence continues at coordinate 3,285,088 of NZ_CP187127.1, forward strand.
CGGTTCTTCAGGATGGCGTTTTCGCCTTCCAGAGCCTGGATCATCACAGGACCGGAGATCATGAAGTCCACCAGATCCTTGAAGAAAGGACGGGCAGCGTGCACAGCGTAGAACTGCTCAGCGTCTTGACGCGACAGTTGCACCAGCTTGGCGGCCACGATCTTCAGGCCAGCAGCTTCAAAGCGGGCGTAGATTTGACCGATAACATTCTTAGCCACTGCATCGGGCTTGATGATCGAGAGGGTACGTTCGATTGCCATAATAAATTTCCTGTTGATGGATTTTTTGCTCTAAAAGCAAACCTTTGATTGTACGGTGTCCGGGAAGTCAGCGGCGTGACTACGACCTTCCACCGCGCTTGAATCCGCCACCGCTCTTGCGCTGGCCCTGGCGCTGACGCGTCAGGCTGTCATGACCGATGTAGCCCAGCGAGGTCTTCATCGGATCGGGTTGGGTACTGCGCTTCTCGGGCGCCTTGCGCAAGCCGCCGCCCCGGGTGTTCTTGGCAGGGCCCACCGATGGGCGCGGGCCGTTGTGCTGGGGACGGTTGTCGCTGCGCCCGCCCCGGCCCGCGGCATTTTGCTCGCGGGGTTTGCGCTCCACCACGCCACCGGCCGCCACGGTCAGCGCCTGGATGTCACGCTGGTCGAGCTCGACCCAGGAGCCCCGGCGCAGGCCGCGCGGCAGCACCATCGCGCCGTAGCGGATACGGATCAGGCGGCTGACCGCGTGACCCACCGACTCGAACATGCGGCGCACTTCACGGTTACGGCCTTCGGAGATGGTGACGCGGTACCAGCAGTTGGCGCCTTCGCCTCCGCCGTCGTCGATGGAGCCAAAGCTCGCCACGCCGTCTTCCAGGTTCACGCCAGCGAGCAGCAAGGCCTTTTCTTCATTGGTCAGTGCACCCAGCACGCGCACCGCGTACTCACGCTCGAGGCCAAAGCGCGGGTGCATCAGGTTATTGGCCAGTTCACCGGAATTGGTGAACAGCAGCAGGCCTTCGGTGTTCAGATCGAGACGGCCAATGGACTGCCACTTGCCGTGCGAGACGCGCGGCAGCTTGCGGAACACCGTGGGGCGGTTTTGCGGGTCGTCATGCGTCACCACCTCACCGACCGGCTTGTGGTAGGCGAGCACGCGCGCTGGCGGCTGCTCGATGCGGAAGGTGATCAGCTTGCCATTCACACGGATCTTGTCGCTGTGCAAAATGCGCTGACCGACGTGGGCCGGCTCGTTGTTGACGGAGATGCGGCCTTCCAGAATCAGGCGCTCCATCTCCAGGCGCGAACCCATGCCCGCCTGGGCCAGCAGCTTGTGCAGCTTGGGCGCTTCCACATGGGGCTGGAGCACGCGCTTGACCGGTGCGGGGGTATCCGAGTCTTCCGCCGCTTCCAGCGCGCCGGCCACCACATCTTCGAAGGCATAGCCTTCCGACTCGGCATCGCGCTGCGGGCGGCCCGCAGGACCACGGCCCCGGGCGGGCGGCGCATCGCCTTGCGCGCCCTGCGCATCACGCGGCTGTCCATCACGCTCGCGGAAACGGCGGGCACGGGCCGGGTAACGGCTCACGCGCGGCTCGCCATCACGGCGCGCACGCGGCTCACCGGCGGGCTGGGCAGCAGCGTCGCCATCAGCCTCGCCGGCGTCAGCGCGCGCCGCCTGGAATTCGTCAGCCGCTGCAGCTTGCGCAGGCACGGCACGCTTGCGCGGGGCGCGGCGCTTGCCGGACGGGGCAGCGCCTTCTTGCAAGGCCTTATCTCCGTCCTGGGGCGCATTCATATCGCTGGTATCACTCATCATTTTTTTGCTTTTCTACCCCGCCTGGTGCGGAATTATGTGCATCGTCATCACGGTCCAAAGGATCCGCATCTATTTCTGCGGCCGCTGCGGCGGGGGCATCTGCCTCGCCACTTGCCGCCTGGGCCTCAGCCGCCTGATGGGCGGCAGTATCTTCATCACCGGCAGCCTCACCTAAGGGTGAGGTCTGCACATCCTGCGCGTCTTGTAAATCCTGCGCGTCCTGCAACTCTTCCAAAGCATCCACCTCGTCCGCGGGCGCTACCATCGGCATCGACTCGCCCACCAACTCAAAAGCCTCGGCGTCCGGCAGCCCGGCATCCTGCGGCACAGCTTCGTCCGGCGCAGCCTCCAGCGGCAGGCTGTCAAACATCGTCTGCGGCTGGTTGCTGCTGTCCAACTCGGGCAACTGGTCCAGCGACTGCAGACCCAGGTCGTCCAAAAACTGCCGGGTGGTCGCCAGCAGCGCAGGCCGCCCGATGGTCTCCCGGTAGCCAATCACCTCCACCCAGCCCCGGTCCTCCAACTGCTTGATGATCAAGCTGTTGACGGTCACCCCCCGGATATCTTCGATATCGCCACGGGTGACCGGCTGCCGGTAGGCAATGATGGCCAAGGTCTCCAAGGTTGCACGCGAGTACTTGGGCGGCTTCTCGGGGTGCAAACGGTCCAGGTACTCGCGCATCTCCGGCCGGCTCTGAAAGCGCCAGCCCGATGCCACCTGCACCAACTCCACACCGCGATGGGACCAATCGAGCTGCAGCTCCTGCAGCAGCACCTTGAGCGTATCCGTTCCCAAATCATCGGCAAACAATTCCCGCAGCTCACGCACGGTGATGGGCTGGGGCGCGCAGATCAGCGCAGTCTCCAGCACCCGTTTTGCTTCCAAAGTATGCATGCGATAAATCCCTGTTGGCACGCCAGCGCGCGGGCTGCGTGTTGAGACAAAGGAATGCGTATCAAGAGGGCCGCGTTTGCATGGCCAAGATCACGGCGCAGGCATAAACGCCCATAGCCGTCGGCACTGGGCGCCACCGTTGCAGTGCGCAAACCAGATGTTTGGGCTGGTCAAAAACCAGAACTGCATGGGTGGCGCTTAGGCCAATTGGGCTAAATTATACCGAAGATCCCAATTTTCCATCGCCGAGGTGATATCGGCAGGCGGCAGCGCGAACCAGGACATGCTCTGCCCGGTGACCGGATGCACGAAGGCCAGCCGCAGCGCATGCAAGGCCTGGCGCTCCATGCCGGCAGCCGGTGTGCCGCCGTAGAGCGTGTCGGCCAGCAGCGGGTGCTGGAGCGAGGCCATGTGCACGCGGATCTGGTGCGTGCGCCCGGTATGCAGGCTGCAGAACACCGCGCAGCCCTGCTCGCCATTGACCAGCAGGCGGATATCGGTGCGCGCCGGTTTACCCGGGTGCTGGGCCAGATCGACCGCCGCCATGCGCAGCCGGTTGCGCGGATCACGGCCAATGGGCAGGCTGACCGAGGTCTGCGCTGCGCCCTGCCAGGGCTTGTGGCCCAGCGCCAGGTAATTGCGGCGCACATCGCGCGCGGCAATCAGCTTGACCAGCGCATCCATGGTCTGGCGCTCACGCGCCACGACCATCAGGCCGCTGGTGTCCTTGTCGAGCCGGTGCACAATGCCCGCGCGCGGCAGCTGGGCCGCCTTGGCGTCATAGGCCAGCAAGGCATTGAGCAAGGTGCCGCTCCAATTGCCTGGCGCGGGGTGCACCACCATGCCGGCGGGCTTGTTGATGATGAGCAGGTGCTCGTCCTGGTAGACCACATCGAGCGCAATGTCCTGCGGCAAAAAGGCCTGGCTTTGCTGCGTAGGACGCAGCTCGACCACCGCCTGGTCACCGGCCTTGACCTTGGCGCTGGGCTTGAGGCCGGACTTGCCATTGACCAGCACCGCGCCTTGCAGCAGCAAGGCCTGCAGGTAGCTGCGCGAGAACTCCGGCACCCACTGCGCCAGCGCCTTGTCCAGGCGCATGCCATGCTCAGCCACCCCGGCCACGACCGTGCGGCTTTCCCAGGCCTGCGACTCGACCTCCGCCGACTCCTCATCGCCTTCAGGCGAGGACAAAGGGGCATCGTCCAAATGGGAAAAGCCGGCATCGTCGGCGGGCGGCGATGTCGGCTTCGAAGAAGTGCCCGGCATCAGCGGGAAGGCAGGTAGCGCGATGGATCGACCGGCTTGCCCTGGCGGCGCACCTCAAAGTGTAGCTTGACGCGGTCGGCGTCGGAGCTGCCCATCTCGGCAATCTTCTGACCCTTCTTGACCACCTGGTCGTCCTTGACCAGCAAGGTCTGGTTGTGGGCGTAAGCGGTCAGGTAGGTGTTGTTGTGCTTGACCAGAATCAGGTTGCCGTAGCCGCGCAGGCCTGCACCCGAGTAGATCACCCGGCCGTCGGCCGCTGCTACGACCGGATCGCCGGCTTTGCCACCAATATCCACACCCTTGTTACGCGCATCGTCAAAGCCTTGAATGACAGCACCCGACGCCGGCCAGATAAAGCCCAGATTGCCATCAGAGGCAGCCGGTGCAGAAGCTGCGGCAGCAGGCGCTGGGGCGGGTGCGGGCGTCGCCGCTGGCGTGTTCGCACCGGTCACAGCCGGCGCAGTCGCTGCCGGGGCAGCACTGGCAGTGGCCGTCACCGGTGGCACCACACGCAGCACCTGGCCGACTTCAATGACGTTGGGATTGTCCAGATTGCTCCAGCGGGCAATGTCACGCCAGTTCTGGCCGTTGTCGGCCGCAATGCGCATCAAGGTCTCGCCGGGCTTGACGGTGTAGTAGCCGGGCTTGCCGGCGTTTTCTGCGCCAGGCAAGGTGGCCGGATCAATGCGTGCTGGCGCAGAGGCGGTCGACGAAGGCGTGCGACCTGCCGATGAACCCCGATCTTCCACGGGCGCCTGGTTGAGCGATGTGCTACCACAACCCGCCAGCACCATGGCCGCTACCACACTGGCACCCCAGGTCAAAACACCACGTGAATCCAACATACCTATCCTTCTTAACCAAGCCCCGATTTTAGGGGTACGAAATGAACATGCTCCAGAACCGTGCGCTGAAATCCATCAGCACTGCGGTCCACCACGAGCAAAACCTGTTGTTGGCCCGGCCCCATCACCGGTGCCACGAGCCGGCCGCCTTCTGCCAGCTGGTCACACCATGCCTGAGGAACCGAATCCCCGCCGGCTGCGGCGATGATCCCGGCGTAAGGCGCGCCCTTTTCAAAGCCCAGCATGCCATCGCCCAGGATCAGGTGCACATTGGCCAGCCGCAAGGGCCGCAGGTTGACCCGCGCCTTTTCATGCAACGCACGCAGCCGCTCAATGGTATACACCTCTTTGGCCATCAGGCTCAGAACCGCGGCCTGGTAGCCGCAGCCCGTGCCAATCTCCAATATACGGCCCAGGCCCATTTTCCCCGCAGGCGATTGCAGCAGCAGCTCGCACATCCGCGCCACCACGCTGGGTTTGGAGATGGTCTGCCCCAATCCTATAGGCAAACTGGTGTCCTCATAGGCCTGAACCGCCAGTGCACTGTCAACAAATTGGTGGCGCAGCACGGAATTCATCACTTTGAGCACCCGGGTGTGCTCCACGCCCGAGGCAGCCAGGCGCTGGACCATGCGCCAGCGCGCCGAGGTGAAATCTACGCTCTCAGGGCCCAGCGACTCGCGCACCGCCATGGGCACGGGCGACAGCTCCGCAGGCAGCCGGGCCCATTGCCGATGCACGCTGCTGGCCTGTGGTTTGGTGCTCACAGGCATGGCACCGCGGGCAGGAAAGCCGGGCTTGCGCAAGGTCACCCTGGCACCTCCAGGTCCTTGCTGCGCAGGCTCGCCGCCGTCTGCGCCCAGTAAGCGAGGCTGTCATGGTCGGTCAAATCCACCTTGAGCGGGGTGATCGCCATATGGCCGGACGCCGCCGCATGGAAGTCGGTGCCCTCGGCGTCATCGAGCGCGAGGCCGGCATTGCCGATCCAGTACATGGTCTCGCCCCGGGGACTGGTCTGGGTGATCACCTTCTCGGCCGAATGCCTGCGCCCCAGACGGCACAGCTTGAGCGGCTTGATCTCGTCAAACGGCAGGTTGGGAATATTGATATTGAGCAGCCAGGGCTTGAGGGTCACCAGCTTGGCCGCTTCGAACTGCTGCACCAACTCACAGGCCTTTTTGGCGGCCGATTCCAGCTCGCCCCAGCCCTTGTCGATCTGCGAGAAGGCCATCGCCGGGATACCGAACAGATAGCCCTCCATCGCCGCGCCGACGGTACCGGAATAGATGGTGTCATCGCCCATATTGGCGCCGTTATTGATGCCGGAGATAACCAAATCGGGCCGATAACCCAATAGACCCGTCAGCGCGATATGCACGCAGTCAGCCGGTGTGCCATTGACATAACGAAAGCCATTGGCAGCGCGCTGCACGTACAGCGGGGAATGCAAGGTCAGCGCATTCGATTTGGCACTGTTGTTGTGTTCTGGTGCCACCACCTCGACATCGGCTACCGCCTGCAATGCGTCATGCAACGCCACGATGCCGGGCGCCTGATAACCATCATCGTTACAAAGCAGTATCTTCATGTCATTGAACCAGTTGCACTGCATTGTAGAGGTGCCAACACAGAACCCGAGCGGAGTGTGGCAGCAAAGCGACCGGCAGGCCGCCCCGGCCCACGGAAATGCGGCATATGCACAGGGCTCAGGCATTGTAAGGAGCGCTGCCGCCCCGCCCCCACGCGACCAGCCCATTGCTACACAAAATTACGATGACATGCCGCTGTCGCTGCCGGAGCCCTCGCTTGGCGCCATGGATGGGGCCTGTGCGCAGACCTCGGTGGTCAACGCCTGCAAGACGGCTGCGGTGCAGCGCAGCAAAGGCGTGGCTTTGCGTTTGGCTGACTGCGCCAGGCACAGGTTGATCATCACCGCAGGCGACTCGATGGGCGCGACCACCAGACGCTCACCCACCACATGCCCGTCGAGCGCACTGCGCGTCAAGGCCGCATAGCCGTAACCGCCGCGCACCAAATCCAAGATGGCCGGCACGCTCGATACCTCCCAGACCACATTGAGCTTGACCTGCGACAGCCTGGCCTGGGCTTCCATCAGCTTGCGAAAGATCTGGCCGTACTGCGGCATGATCAGCGGAAAATCCGACAGATCCTGGAACGCGAGGCTGGTGCGGCCGCCCAGCGCGCAGGCAGGTCCTACCAGACACAGGCGCTCCTGCAAGACCGGGCTGATCTCGATATGCGGATGCGGTTCGGGCGAATAGACCAGACCCAGGTCCATGCGGCCCGAGGCCAGCCACTCGGCCATCTGAACGGAAAAGCCCTCGACGATCGCCACGCGGGCCTTGGGCATTTTGCTGCCGAAAGCATGGATCAGCGGCAGCGTCAGCCGCCTGGCCAGGCTGGGCGGCAGCCCCACCACGATGCGGCCCACCGGCTCATCGCGCTCACAACCCAGGTCCTCCTTGGCCTGGGCCACGTGCTGCAGGATGGCATGGCTGTGCTCCAGCAAGCGCCTTCCGGCCTCCGTCAATGTCACACCGCGCCCGGTGCGGATCAGCAAGGTCTCACGCAATTCGACCTCCAGCGCCCGCACCTGCCGGCTCAGCGCCGGCTGCGCCGTGTCCGACAACATGGCCGCCTTGCTGAAGCTGCCGGTTTCCGCTACCGCCACAAAGGTTTCGATTTGCTGCAAATTCATAGGAATCCCCTTCAATTTGTTAAATTTTAATAATTTTTAGCTATTAGTATGCCATTTTGCTATAGCTGCTAGCTTCGCTGCCACCTAGGACTCTGGGGTCATCTTCCACAGAATGGGTTTCGTCATACAACACAGAAAGCCAGGAGTCCTCAGGATGCAGCACAACCGGATCCATGCCAGCGCAGACCCTGCGTCCACCGGGCGCCCTCCCACCGCTCCCAGCCACACGCCCTGCTTGCACTGACAGGCACACAGCCGCCCTCATGCAGCCCTCACAACTGACGGTTGCGCCCGCTTCACCGGCGCGCGGTACCGCCAGCAGCCGCGCTGACACGGCCACCGGATGCACCAGGCTTCTTCCCGGTCCCTGCCCCTGTTCGCGATGCAATGCACCGACTTCAACCCTTCCCTCAATCCCAAGGAGATCCACCATGGTCGACAAAGCCAACACCGAGTTCTGGCAACACCTCAGCCCCATCGCCAACCCCTTCATGCCCGATGCGCTCCCGGAGGTCTACACGCCCAATGCCGTGCCGGAAGACGAGCGCCTGTATGTGCCGTTCACGGACACCGTGTTCTCCCGCCCCCTGTGGATTTCGCCATCACAAAACAAGTGGTGCGACATCCTGATGGCCAAGAAAGCGGGCCTGGTCAACCGCCACTACCACCCCCATGAAGTCTTTGCCTACACCATCTCGGGCAAATGGGGCTACCTGGAGCATGACTGGACGGCGACCAAGGGCGACTTTGTCTACGAGACCCCCGGCGAAGGCCACACGCTGGTCGCCTTCGACCATCCCGAACCCATGCGGGCCTTCTTCATCGTCAAGGGGCCGCTGATCTGGCTGGACGAACAGGGCAAGCCCGATGGCTACTTTGATGTGCACTCCTACATCGCCATGTGCAAGGCCCACTACGAAAAGGTGGGCCTGGGCGCCGAGGCCGTGGAAAAGCTCTTCCGCTAACGGCTGCAGAGCCTGGAGAACGCCATGAAACCATCCTCCATCCGCGCCTTGTGGACCTATGAGAACCGGCTGCTGCTGATCCTCTTTCTGACCTTCGGATTTGTCTTTTTTGACCGCCTGGCGCTGTCCTTTCTGTTCCCCTTCATGCAAGATGAGCTCGATCTGAGCCAGACCCAGCTGGGCATGATCTCCTCGGCCCTGGCACTGACCTGGGCCCTCTCCGGGGCGATTGCGGGCGCCTGGTCCGATTCGCGCGCCAAGCGCAAGGCCTTGCTGGTGGTGTCCGTGCTGGGCTTTTCCATCTGCTCGGCCTTGTCCGGGCTCGTTGGGGGTTTCATCAGCCTGCTGGTGTTCCGCGCGCTGATGGGCCTGGCAGAAGGGCCGGTGCTGCCCATCGCGCAGTCCCTGATGATCCAAAGCTCCACGCCTTCGCGGCGCGGCCTCAACATGGGCTTGCTGCAGGGCTCGTCGGCCGGTCTGATTGGCGCAATGATCGGGCCACCGGTGGTCATTGGCCTGGCCACACATTTTGGCTGGCGCGTGGCCTTTTATGTCACCGTCATCCCCGGCATGCTGATCGCCCTGTGCATCTGGCGCTGGGTGCATGAACACCCGGGTGGCGCTCCTGCCGCAGACGCCAAGCCAGCGCCGATCAACCGCTGGGCCCTGCTGCGTGAGCGCAATGTGCTGCTGTGCATGCTCATCAGCTGCTTTTTCCTCACCTGGTTCATCATCATCATCTCGTTTGCGCCCACCTTTCTCGTCAAATACCGCGCGTTTTCGCCGGGCGACATGGGCTTGGTGATGACCTGCCTGGGCGCCGCCTGGGTGTTCTGGGGCTTTGCGGTACCCGCCATCTCCGACCGGATCGGACGCAAAACAGCGCTGGCCATCTTTGCACCGATTGCGGCGATGTGCCCTATCGCGCTGATCTATGGGGACTCGGCCGTCGCCTTGGGTGCGGTGGTGTTCTTCACCTATACCGGCCTGGGGTGTTTTACCCTCTTCATGGCAACGGTCCCGGCTGAAACCGTGCCGCCCCAGGTATTGACCGGCGCGCTGGGCCTCATCATGGGCGCGGGCGAGTTGGTGGGCGGCTTTGTGGCCCCCACTGCTGCGGGCCTAGCGGCCGACCATTACGGCCTGCCGGTGACGATGTGGATAGCGGCTGCTGGGGCACTGGTGGCAGGGCTGCTCGCGCTGGGTCTGAAGGAAACCGCCCCGCTGGTGCTGCAGCGCCGTGCCGCTGCGGGAGTTGCAGGAGCTGCGCCATGATGCGCGCGTTGCGCTGGCATGGCGCCCAGGATCTGCGCCTGGAGCAGATCCCCATCCCCCGCCCCGGCCCCCAGCAAGTACGGATTGCGGTGCAGTACTGCGGCATCTGCGGCAGTGATTTGCACGAATACGAATCAGGCCCCCATGCCATCCCGGTCGGCACCGCCCACGCGGTCTCGGGGCGCAGCGCGCCTTTGACGCTGGGCCACGAGTTCTGTGGCACGGTGGTCGAGCTGGGCAGCGAGGTCACCGGCCTACAGGTGGGTGACCGGGTGGCGGTGGAGCCCGAGTACCGCTGCAGCCACTGCGCTTACTGCGGCAGCGGCGCCTACAACCTCTGCGCCGACATGGGTTTTGCCGGGCTGATGGGTGACGGCGGCATGGCCGAGTTTGCCGTAGTGCCCAGCTACATGCTCCATCGCCTGCCCGATGCGGTGACGCTGGAACAGGCCGCTGTGCTGGAGCCCGCTGCCGTCGCGCTGCATGCGCTGCGCCGCAGCCAGTTGGCTGAATGCGCCAGTTGCGCCATCTTCGGGCTGGGCCCCATCGGGCTGCTGCTGGTCACGCTCGCCAAACTGCAAGGAGCGGGCACCATCATTGCGGTGGATGTATCGCCCCAGCGCCTGCACATGGCAAAGCAGGCAGGCGCCAGCCACCTCGTCGATGCCAACGGCCTCACGCCGCGCGAGTTGCGGCACACCATCGCCTCGGCCACTGCCGGCCTGGGCGTAGACACCAGCTTTGAAGCCGCCGGCCTGCAAGCCACGTTCGAAGGCGCATTGCGCGCACTGCGCAAAGGCGGAAACATGGTGATGGTGGGGCTCATGTCCGAGGCGCGGCTCGACGCCTTTGACGCCGTCAACCGTGAGCTGAGCCTGGTGGCCAGCGTCGGCTACCGCGATGTGTACCCGGAATTGATCGGGCGCATCGCGGCCGGCGCCTTCGACCCCAGCGCCATCATCACCCGAACAGTCCCGCTCGAACAGGCGGTCAGTAACGGCTTTGCAGCACTGGTGCAGGACCGGTCCCAGATCAAGATTCTCGTGAGCCCGAGCGCGGGCTGCAACAACCAGCATTAGGAAACACCCAGGATGTCCACCATCGAAGAAAACGTCATTCTCATTACCGGCGGCACCTCCGGCATTGGCGCGAGCACCGCGCTGCACTTTGCCCACGCCGGCGCCTCCGTGCTGGCCCTGGGGCTGGACGCGCAGGGCCTGCATGCGCCGCGCCATCCCCGCATTCAGTGCCTGGAGCTCGATGTCTGTGACAGCGCCAAGCTGAGCCAGACGATCGCCGAGCTGCCCCGGCTCGATGCGCTGGTCAACGCGGCGGGCATCAGCCGCCATGCACAGGAATACCAGCCAGAGGCCTTCTTGCAAGTCATCCACACCAATTTGACGGCCGTGATGCAGGCCTCGATGGCCGCTGCGCCACATCTGCTGCAACGCCAGGGCTGCATCGTCAATGTGGCATCGATGTACAGCTACTTTGGCAGCAAGGACCGCCCCGCCTACAGTGCCAGCAAGGGCGGCATCGTGCAGTTGACGCGCTCGCTGGCCCAAACCTGGGCGCATGAGGGCGTGCGTGTCAATGCGGTCGCTCCCGGCTGGATTGCCACCCCCTTGAGCGAAGGCCTGATGGCCGACCCCAAGGCCTCGGCAGGCATTCTGTCTCGCACCCCCATGCAGCGCTGGGGCCATGCGTCCGAGGTGGCGGCGGTGATCGGTTTTCTGTGCTCACCCGCCGCATCCTTTGTCAACGGCGCCGTCATTCCCGTCGATGGCGGCTACCTGACGGTCTAGTTGTGAAGGTTCAATAGGTTGTATCCGGTGTTCATCCGGGTTGGATTTGAGAGACTGGAAGTCGCCAAACACCCAACCCACTCAGGACAGCCAACCGGATGAACACTCATAAGCATGCCCGACTTACCTTTGCCCGGAGACTGGAGATGGTCAAACAGATGACCTTGCAAGGCCTGGATGCCTCTCAGGCCGGAGCCCTTCAAGGCGTCACCGCACAGACCGCTCGCAAGTGGCTGGGCCGCTACCTCTCGGGCGGCGAAGCAGCCCTGGCCGATGCTTCCTCCAGGCCCATTTGCTCTCCCAAAGCCATCTGCGAGTCCAAGGCCTTACTCATTGTTGAGCTACGCAAACGCCGCATGCTGCAGTCGCGCATTGCCAGCTACGCAGGCGTCTCGGCGTCCACCGTGAGCCGGGTATTGGCCCGTGCGGGCCTGTCTCGACTCAGCGATCTGCAGCCGTCCGAGCCCGTGGTTCGCTATGAGCACGATGCGCCTGGAGACATGCTGCACATCGATACCAAGAAGCTCGGGCGCATCGTTCGGCCCAGCCACCGCGTCACAGGCAATCGGCGCGATTCGGTCGATGGTGCGGGATGGGAGACACTGTTCGTGGCCATTGACGACCACGCACGCATTGCCTTTACCGCTATGCATCCGGACGAGAAAACGCCGCAAGCCGTCGCCTTTCTGCGCAACGCCGTGGCGTACTACGCGGGGCTTGGAGTGAGCATCAAACGCCTGCTGACCGACAACGGTGCGGCATTCCGCTCAAGGGAGTTCGCTGCGGCCTGCAACGCCTTGGGCGTGCAGCACAAGTTCACCAGGCCGTACCGGCCACAGACCAACGGCAAGGCCGAGCGATTCATCCAATCGGCGCTGCGCGAGTGGGCCTATGGTTGGACATACCAGAATTCAGCTGAGCGAGCACAAGCCTTACATCGCTGGCAGCATTACTACAACTGGCACAGGCCTCACAGCGGCATTGGTCGAATTACCCCGATGGCCAGGCTCAAATCTGCAAACAACCTCTTGACAGTTCACATCTAGTCCCAGCGCGCGGGATGGCAGGTAGCACAGGACAGCGGAACGGGGAGTCGGGTAGATCCGCTCCCCGTTCTGCACAGCGCCCCAAGCGCCCTGTCAGCCTGGCATCAGCACTGCTCGAACGCAAACTTTTCGGTATCCACCTCGCGCTGCGAGGCTGGTGCATAACGCTCGCCTTCGATGGCCTCCGGGGCAAACAAGGCGTCGAGCTCGGCCAGCAAGCCGGCATCCAGCCGCACACTGCCGCCACGCAGATTTTCATGCAAATGGTCTATATCGGTGGTACCTGGCAGCGCAACCACATGCTCGCCCTGGTGCAGCACCCAGGCAATGGCCAGTTCGGCCAGGCTGCAGTCCGCGCGCTCGGCAATCGCCTGCATGGGCGCCAGCAGCCGCAGGTTCTTGGCATAGGCCTCGGGCTGGAAACGGGGCATGCCCGCACGGATATCGCCCGGCACCCATTGGGTGCCGGCAGGCAATTTGCCTGACAGAAAAGCCCGGCCCATCGGGCTGAAGGCTACATAGGCAATGCCCAGCTCGCGGCAAGCCTGCAAGCTTCCCAACTCGGCATTGCGTGACCACAGCGAATACTCGCTTTGCAAGGCCGCAATCGGGTGGGTGGCATGGGCGCGCCGCAGCGTCTCCGCCCCGACCTCGGACAGGCCTAGCGCCCGGACCTTGCCCTCTTCCACCAGGCGCGACATCGCGCCCACCGATTCTTCGATCGGCACCCGCCGGTCCCAGCGGTGCAGGTAGTACAGGTCAATGACATCGGTGCCCAGACGCTGCAAGCTGTCTTCGCAATGGCGGCGCAAGGTCTTGGGATGGCCATCAATCACACGGCGCATCACGCCATCATCGCCACGCACGCCCGCCATACCGCACTTGCTCGCCAGCGTAATGCGGTGGCGGTGCGGCTTGAGCACCGGCCCGACCAGCGCTTCATTGGCGCCAAAGCCGTAGAGCGCTGCTGTATCAAACAAGGTGACCCCGGCATCGAGCGCTGCATGCAGCAGCGCCTGGGCCTGCGCCTGCGTGGCCGGGTGGCCATAGGCATGGCTCAGGTTCATGCAACCCAGGGCAACAGGGCCGACCTGGAAGGGGCCAATAAGGCGATCGCTCATCATCTCTCCTGAAAAACCAAAACCGCCTGCGATAAGGTGTGCAGGCGGTTCACGACTGGTCGGGCCGATATTACTGCAGCTGCTGCTCCAAAGCATGCAAAACCTGGTAGCAGGGCAACACCTGGGCGATGCTGGCGCGGGGCTGGCGGCCCTCGCGGATGGCGGCGAAAAACTCGCGGTCCTGCAGCTCGATGCCATTCATCGACACGTCCACCTGCGAGACATCGATGGCCTGACCCTGGCCATCGAGCAACTCGTCATAACGCGCCACATAGGTGCCCGTGTCGCCGATATAGCGAAAGAAAGTACCCAATGGGCCATCGTTGTTGAAAGACAGGCTCAGGGTGCACAGGGCGCCATTGGCCGCCTTGAGCACGATGCCCATGTCCATCGCAATGCCCAGCTCGGGGTGCAGCGGCCCTTGCACGGCATGGGATTGCACGATGGGACTGCCCGCCTGGTGGGCGAACAAATCGACCGTGTGCGCCGCATGGTGCCAGAGCAGATGGTCGGTCCAGCTGCGCGGCTGACCCAAGGCGTTCGTATTGCTGCGGCGGAAAAAGTGGGTCTGCACATCCATTTGCTGGAGCCGGAAGCTGCCCGCCTGCACCTTTTGCTGGATCCATTGGTGGCTGGGATTGAAGCGGCGGGTATGGCCACACATCCCCACCAGGCCACTGGATTTTTGCAGCTCGGCCACCGCCAGCGCGTCTTCCAGCCGGTCGGCGAGCGGAATCTCCACCTGCACATGCTTGCCTGCCAGCAAGCACTGGCGCGCCTGGCTGGCATGCAACTGCGTGGGCGTGCACAGAATCACCGCATCCACCTGCGGCCGCGCCAGGCTGTCCTGCAAGCTGGTGGCCACATGCGCAATGGCATATTGCTCGGCCACCTGCCGCGCCTTGGACAAATCGGGATCGACCAGGGACACAACCTGCACCCCGGGGATATGCGCAATGCCTTCCAGGTGTTTGAGGCCAAAGGCGCCCGCTCCTGCAAGCGCTACGTTGATGGGTCGACGTGTCATGGTGTCCTCCAGGGTGTCTGGGTGCCCAAATCAGCAACTGGGCGATGCGTACCAAAAATCAGAAACATCAGCGTCTCTCAAGCGTTTTCTAGAATCAGGTGACCCACGGCGGTGTTGGAGGCCGGCACATGGTAGAAGCGGTGCTTGACCGTGGGCCGCTTAGCAGGATCGGCCACATCGGCCATCGCGCCACGGGCAATCAGCCACATGACCAGCTCAATCCCCTCGGAGCCCGCCTCTCGCACATAGTCGATATGGGGCACCTTGGCCAAACTGGCGGGGCGGTGGATCAGCTGGTCCAGGAAGCAGTTGTCCCACTCCTGGTTGATCAGACCCGCACGCGTGCCTTGCAGCTGGTGGCTCATGCCACCGGTGCCCCAGATCTGCACATTGAGGTCCGCGTCAAAGCTCTCCACCGCCTTGCGGATCGCATTGCCCAGGCTGAAGCAGCGCTGGCCCGAGGGGACGGGGTACTGCACCACATTGACGGCAAACGGAATGACCGGGCAAGGCCAGGCACCGCCATCGGCGGGCTGCTCTCCGCACATCAGGGACAGCGGCACGGTGAGCCCATGGTCTACATCCATCTTGTTGACGATGGTCAGGTCAAAATCCTGCTGTATCACCGACTGCGCGATATGCGAGGCCAGCTCAGGATGGCCGATCACGTTCGGCACCGGTCGCGGCCCCCAGCCTTCATCGGCTGGCGAGTAGGCCGCACCCGTGCCGATGGCAAAGGTGGGAATCAGGTCCAGGCTGAAGACTGTTGCATGGTCGTTGTAGACCAGAAATATGACGTCGGGCGGGTTCTCGCGCATCCACTGGCGCGAATATTCATAGCCTTGGAAGAGCGGCTGCCAGTAGGCTTGCTGGGTGAGGCCCTGGTCGATGGCCACGCCAATGGCGGGCACATGTGAGGTGAACACCGATGCGCTGATGCGTGCCATATCAGACTCCCTCATGGATGGCGATGCCGCCTGTCGGCTGCGCCGGCGTGCCTGCCGCCTCATGCATGAAGCGGCACCCCTCCACCGAGCGACCACCGGCGATCATCATTGCGCGGTAAGCCTCCTCGCTCATGCCCGTCATCGAGCCGGCCATCTGCTGAAAGCTCTTGCCATCGGTGGCCCCGATCTTGGCCAGAAAATAGATATTTCCGCCTGTGCGTATGCACCAATTCAGGTCGCGGGCCATCACGGCCTGCTTCTGCTCCTCGGTCATATCCCAGCCGTCCAGATAGGCCCGCTCATCGGCCTTGAAACGCGCCCGGTTGTCCGCTTGCATCAACGACATGCAAAACTGGTTGAGCCAATAGCCCTTGCGTGACTGGTCAGCATCAAATACCACGGTGCCCGGCACATCAAGATAGGGTTTTTCTAAAGCCATATTTTTCTTTCCAAGTTGGTCATGGGGTCCTGGCCCGCAGCCCGATGGGCGGATCCGCGTGGAAACATCCTGTGGGCTCATGCCTCCTCTGGCCAATACAGACGCATGGGGTTGTCCACCAGCAACTGGTGGCGCAGCGCAGGCGTGGGGGCGATCTGGGCGATGAAATCCACCAGCAAGCCGTCATCGGGCATGTGGCCCTTCAGATTGGGATGGGGCCAATCGGTGCCCCAGAGCACACGGCTGGGAAAGGCCTCGACCACCCGGCGCGCAAAAGGCATCACATCCTGGTAGGCGCGGCGCTCGCCATGCAGCGCCTGCGGGCCCGTCAGCGACAAGCGCTCCGGGCAGCTGACCTTGCACCAGAGGTTGTCGCTCTCGTGCATCAGCTGCAAAAACATGCCGAACTCCGGCCCATCGGCGGCTTGGCCGACATCGGGGCGCCCCATGTGGTCTACCACGACGGGGGTGGGCAAGCGGCGCAAGAATGGCCACAGCTCAGGCAGGTCCTGCGCTTCAAAATAAACCACCACATGCCAGCCCCAAGCGGCGATGCGCTCGGCAATCTCCTGGAGTTCATCCTGCGGGGTCACATCCACCAGCCGCTTGACAAAGTTAAAGCGCACGCCCCGCACGCCGGCCAGGTGCAGCTCTTGCAGCTCCTGGTCGGTGATGCTGCGCCGCACGGTGGCGACCCCCCGCGCTTTGCCGCCGGATGTCTTGCAGGCATCGACCATGGCCCGGTTGTCCGCACCGTGGCAGGTAGCTTGCACAATCACATTGCGCGAGAAGCCCAGGTGGTCACGCAATGCAAACAGCTGCTGCTTGCTGGCATCACAGGGGGTGTATTTGCGCTCAGCGGCAAAGGGGAACTCCGCAGCCGGCCCAAACACATGGCAGTGCGCATCTACGGCGCCCTCGGGTAACTGCAGCACAGGCTTTGCCGGCCAGGGATGCCAATCCAGCCAGCCGGGGGTTTTGACAGACAAGGACACGATGCAACCCCTTTAGTCGATATAGCGCAGGCCGGATTTGGCCAGCGGCACACGCATCTGGTAGAGATCCAGCCCCAACACGCCAGCGGCCAGCTGGGCACGTTTGGCCGTCTCAAAACGCTCTCGGTCCAGCGCGGTCTCCCAGGTGGCAGGCGCGATGGCGGCAGGCACGCAGACCACACCATCGTCATCGGCCACGATCACATCGCCCGGGGTGACCCACATGCCGGCGCAGACGACCGGGATGTTGACCGAGCCCAGCGTTGCCTTGATCGTGCCCTTGGAGGACACCGTCCGGCTCCAGACGGGGAACCCCATCTCCTGCAAGGCCTTGGTATCGCGCACGCCCGCATCGATGACCAGCGCCCGTGCGCCACGCGCCTGAAAGCTGGTGGCCAGCAGGTCGCCAAAATAGCCATCGCTGCATGGTGAGGTCACGGCCGCCACGACGATGTCGCCAGGCTGGATCTGCTCTGCCGCCACATGCAACATCCAGTTGTCGCCAGGCTGGAGCAGCACCGTCACCGCTGTGCCGGAGACACACTGGCCCGCGGCGATGGGACGCAGCGCTGGCTGGAGCAGGCCGACACGGCCCATGGCCTCATGCACCGTGGCCGAACCCAGAGGGGCCAGGCCATCGGCTGCGGCACGGTCAGCACGCTGGATATGGCGGTAAACAACACCGAGTTCATACATGGAAATGTCCTTGTTGGTGGGTGGCGGGCGCTTCACAGCCCCCGGTGGCGAAGCACGGCATCCAGGCGCGGAAACACGCGGCGCGCATTGCCCTCGTAGACCTGATGTCGCTCTTCGTCGTTGAGATGAGGTGTTGCCTCGATATAGCGCCGGGTGTCGTCGTAGTGGTGGCCGGTTTGCGGATCGATGCCGCGCACCGCCCCCACCATTTCGCTGGCAAACAGAATGTTTTTGGCTGGCAGCACCCGGGTGAGCAAGTCAATGCCGGCCTGGTGGTAGACACAGGTGTCAAAAAACAGGTTGTTGAGCAGGTGCTCCTCGAGCAAGGGCTTGCCCAGCGCCTGCGCCAGCCCCCGAAACCGCCCCCAGTGGTAAGGCGCGGCCCCTCCTCCGTGGGGGATCAGCAGGCGCAGCGTGGGAAAGTCCTGGAACAGCGCACTGTCGAGGCACTGCATAAAGGCCGTTGTGTCGGCATTGAGGTAGTGCGCGCCAGTGGTGTGAAAGCAGGCATTGCAACTGGTGGAGACATGCACCATCGCGGGGATGTCGTACTCCACCATCTTTTCGTAAATCAGGTACCAGGAGCGGTCAGACAGCGGCGGCGCAGTCCAGTGCCCACCGGAGGGATCAGGGTTGAGGTTGATCGCCACATTGCCGTATTGCTCGACACAGCGCACCAGCTCGGTGATGCAGGTGCGGGGATCGACACCCGGGGACTGGGGCAGCATCGCGGCCGGCACAAAGTGGTCGGGGAACAGCTCGCTCACGCGAAAGCACAGCTCATTGCAGACCTCGGCCCAGGCGCTCGATGTCTCGAAATCGCCGATATGGTGGGCCATGAAGCTGGCGCGCGGGCTGAAGACGGTCAGGTCCAGCCCCCGCTGGCGCATCAGCTGGAGTTGGTTGCACTCGATGGTCTCGCGAATCTCGTCATCGCTGATGCGCAAATCTGCGGCCCGAGGCGTCAGGCGTGGGTCCTTGAGGCCAGCCATCTGCAGGTCGCGCCACTGGCCCAAGCCAGCAGGTGCGGTTGTGTAATGCCCATGTACATCAATAATCATGCGGTGCTCCTCCCTGTTTGTTCTCTTTGGTAGCGCTTGCAGCCAAACGTGGCTTTGTATGGCCCAGCGTTACACGGGCCCTGCCCAGATGGCGCTGGGCACCATCACCTCGCCGCGCATCAGCACCCGCGCTGTGCGCAGCAAGGCCACCTGGGGCGGCGCATCGGCCTGCGCCACGCCCTGCTTGAGCTTGACGCTCAACACGCCGGAGGGATGCTCGATGGCGACCGTATCGGCATCGGCACCGCTGGCCCGCCGGGCCCATCCGTCACAGACGGAGCCTGGCAGCTCAACGGCCGTGCCCACCGTGACCGCGGCCAGCACGCCAATGCTTTCGTGGCACACATGGGGGATAAAGCTGCGCGTGCTGATCGCACCGCCATGCCGGGGCGGCGCCACCAGGGTCATCTTGGGGTAGTTTTTGGCAGAGACGTCACCCAGACCCATGGCCTTCGCGGCCTGCAGGCGCAGCGCCTCCAGCCGGCGCCGAAGATGGTGGTGGGCATCGAGCTGGGCAACGGTCTCATAGCCGCTGGCACCCATATCCTTTGCTTTGACCATCACCAACGGCATGCCGTTGTCGATGCAGGTCACCTCCACGCTGAATGGCGCAAAGCCCTCTCCTGCCACGTCCATGCGCTCGCGCGCCTTGCCGGTGGGCAGCAGGCTCTTGCAGACCGACCCCGCTGTTTCCTGAAAACAGATCTCGATCGGCGCAGCGCTGCCCGGCACGCCATCGATGCGGGCGTCTCCGCCATCTGCCAGCTGGCCGCCAGATAGCGGCAGCGTGATATCGGCCAGCATGCCGGTGTTGCGGGCCAACACGCGAAAGCTGGCACGCTCACCTTGGGCCTGCACCATGCCCGAGGCCAGCGCAAAGGGCACCGCCGCGGCCAGCATATTGCCGCAGTTGGGGCGGGTATCGACCGTGCCCATGTCCGGCTGCACCTGGGCAAACAGAAACTCCAGATCCACCCCAGCTTGCGCCGAGCGGCTGACAATGCCGATCTTGCTGGTCAGCGCATGCCCGCCGCCAATGCCGTCGATCTGCCGGCGGTCGGGTGAGCCCATTGCGGCCAACAGCACCCGGTCCCGCGTGGCCGTATCCTGGGGCAAATGGGCGGCATTGAAGAATGGCCCTTTGGACGTGCCGCCCCGCATCAGCAGGCAAGGAATCGCTGTTGGCATGGAATGCTCCCCGTGTTCTGTTGGCATCCATTCTGGGGACAGACACCACAAAGAGCCACGGGCACAGCGGCCTAGCAGCTATACCCTGCTGGCATATCTGCGCCGCACAGGCAACGCACAGGCGCGCCTCGTCCTACGGCAGATGGCATCGGCTGCTGTCAGGCCTTCACCCGCCTCTGTCCTAGCATGGGGCATGCTGATTAAGAGAGCTACCCCCAAAGTTTCTAGGAAAGCGGCCGCCGCGCTGGCGAGCCTGTGTATCGCTGCCACGGCCTCTGCGATGAGCGATGAGGAGGTCCGCGCTGAAACCGACCGCATTGCGGCCCAGTACCGCACGGCCATCGCCCATTGCCAGACGCTGCAGGGCAACGACAAGCACATCTGCATAGAGGATGCCAAAGGCAGCCAGCGCGTGGCCCAGGCCGAGCGCGATGCCAAAGTGCTGGGCGACGCCGGCCACAGTTACCAGGTGCGTGTGGCCAGAGCCGAAGCAGACTACCGCGTTGCCAACGAGCGCTGCAATGAGATGCGCGGTGATGCCGTCGGCATCTGCAAAAAAGACGCCGAGGCGACCTATCGCAAAGCCCAGCAAGATGCCCAGGTCAAACGCGTGGAGGCGCCCCCTGCCATGTCCACTGACCGTCCCTTGACTCCGCTGGCGCCTGCCCGCAGCGACTTGCCCCTCGCAAACCCGCCGCGTTGATGCCGCATGGCGCGGCGCCGGTGGACATGGCGCAAAAAAACCTGCGCTGACCCGATGCGGTCAGCGCAGGTTTTCTCGCATGCACAAAGGGCCGGCGCCGCCAGCCCCAAAATTTGGCGATCAGCGACGGCAGGCTGCGTAGCCCAGCACCACACCAATGGCCAATGCTGCGCCTGCAATGTGCCAGGGCTCGTCATGCGCATATTTGTCAGTGCAGGCGGCGGTGTGCTTGGTTTGCGCAATGGCGCGGGCTGCGGAATCGCGGGCCATGCCCATGCCCTCGTCCATGCGCTCGCGAATGCGCTTGATCTCGGGGATCGCATCGAGCTCCTTGACCGACAGCAGTGCACGCACATCGCCCACCAACTGGTCGACATCCCCCTTCACATCGGAGAGGCTGACTTGTCGCTTCTTGAAAAACATGTTCTTTCCTTTCTTGTACCAAGCCCAAAATGTGCTCTAGCTCATACCTTATCCAAAGACAAACTAGCGCCATGTAGGAAAGCCGCCCGCATCGGCGTGCAAGGGTTCTGCTATCAGCGGTGGCAGAACAAAACCATGCTTTGGCGCACAAGCGCTGCCCCCGCTTTTCCTACACACAAGCCTTGCCTTGCAGGCCACCATGGGCGCTGAGCCCCATGAACCCTGGAGGATGTATGCCAGACCAAGCCCCCGAGAAAACCAACCCGCCCGCGAGCGACGAGACCAAGATCAACACCACCCGCAAGCAGCAGCCCCATGACACCGGCTCGCAGGCCAAGATGCCCCATGAAAAAGACCAGTCCGTGGGGGAGACCAGCCCAGAGCCCTCGCCCGAGATGGAGCAAGCCCATACAGATCTCAAGCGCGGTCTGATCGATACCGATGCGCGTGCCCCCGACGGCCGGCCCAAAGCAAGCAAACCATCGGCCACTTGAGGCATTTCATCGCCGCAGACATCAGCGGTACAGCATTCGAAAACCCTATTTGGGGGCAAATGATTTATTTTGTAACATCATCAAATATACAAATGCATCTATAGGATAAATCTTGCTTTCGTACTAAGCTGTCCGCGTTGGAGCCCGTCCATGTGGCACCGACAGGAAGGTTTGCCGTGTCGCAACGAAAGCAGGAGGATGCTGCCACAGGCGATTACCTGGAACAGCTCAAAGCCGAAGGTGCCAGTCTTTTGATGCAGAACCCACAGGAAGGTACGCCCGAGCACGCCAAGATGATGCTGATTGACGCCAAGATTGACCAACTCACCAGCCCCATTACCGTCCCGAACTGGAAGGAAACAGGTTTGTGAACCGCAGCCCGCTGATCCAGCGGGTTTTTTGTTGCCCGGCGCAACCGCTGCGCCGGGGGCCGCACGGCAGCGAACTTGGAGCCGCTAACACGACCCAGCAAACCGAGGTTTGCGGTTGAGACGAGGTGTCAAACCGCAGACAGTACAAACGTACGGCAAGGCTTGAGGCGGCCGGCTAGGCAACGACGTATCAAGGGTTTTGTTTGCGGCTCTCATTGGTGGGCCTGTAGCGTCTCCCGCTGATCCTGAGCACTGGGCAAGGTCACCCAGCGCGCCAGTTTGGGCCGCAGCCAGTTCTCCAGATCATCCATCACCGCATAGACCACCGGCACCAGCACCAGCGACAAGGCGGTGGACGACACCAGCCCGCCGATGACGGCAACGGCGAGCGGCTGGCGGAACTCCGAGCCGCTGCTCACGCCCAAAGCGGTAGGCAGCATGCCCATGGCCATCGCAATCGTGGTCATGATGATCGGCCGGGTGCGCTCATGGGCGGCTTCCAGCAGGGCCTCGGTCTGGCTCTTGCCCATGCGCTCGGCCTCCACCGCATGCTCGACCAGCAAGATCGAGTTCTTCGCCGCCAGGCCCATCAGCATCAGCAAGCCAATCAGCACCGGCAGGTTCAGCTCTCCGCCTGTTGCCAGCAAGGCCAAAAAGGCGCCGGCCAGCGACAGCGGCAGTGCCGCCAGAATCACCACCGGTTTGACAAAGCTGCGGAACAGCAAGATCAGCACGCCAAAGATCAGCCCCACCCCCGCCATGATGGCCAGGCCAAAGCTGGCAAACAGCTCCTGCATGCCCTCGGCATCGCCATAGAGCGGGCGCGATACGCCCTCGGGCAGGTTCTTCAGGAACGGCAGCGCATCCACGGCCGCATTGGCCTGGCCCAGCGACACGCCATGGACCTCCGCCTCCAAGGTGATGCGGCGCTCGCGGTCAAAGCGATCGATGTGGGATTCGCCCACCTGGAAATGCATGTCCGCCACCGCCGACAAGGGCACCGTGCCACCCTGCCCCGTGGGCACGCGCAGCGCGCCAATACTGTCCAGATCACGCAAGGTACCCTGGGGCAGCCGCACGCGCACCGCCAGCCGCTGGCGCCCGGTGTTGAACTTGGAGGCGGTCGCATCCAGGTCACCCAGGCTGGCCATGCGCGCCACCTCGGCCACCACATCGGGGGTCACGCCCAGGCGCGCGGCCGCATCGGGCTTGAGCCGTATCACCAGCTCGGGGCCCGGGTTGGGCGCCACCTGGTGCACATTGGCCAGCATGGGCAGGCCGCGCAGCTCGCGCTCGGCGTCTGCGGCCGTGCGCCGCAGCAGCTCGCCATCGTGGCCACCCAGGATTACCTGCAGGTTCTGCGTGCCGCCGCCTTCGCTCTCGCTATAGCTCAGCCGCACATCGGGCACCTGCAGCAGCAGAGGCCGCAGATGGTCCTGGAAGGCCTTGGTCGTCATCGAGCGCGGTGATTTGAGCTGCACAATCACGCTGCCCTTGCGCGGGTCGCCATCGCGCTGGCTGCTGCCCACGCTGACAAACACATCCTGCACATCCCCTTGCTGGCGCAGCAAACGGGTCAGGCTGGCGGCCGAGGCGCGCATGTCTTCGGTGGTCGCGCCGGGCGCGCCTTGCAGGTTGATCTGCACCGTGCCGCCATCGCCCTTGGGCGCAAAGCCGGTGGGCAGCAGCGAGGCGAGCACCAGCGAGCCGACAAAAATCAGCACCCCGGCCGCCAGCGACCACCAGCGGTGCGCCAGCGCCCACTCCAGCAACCGGCGGTAGCGGCCAGTAAAGGGCTTGTGCGGATGGGGCTGTGCCGAGGGCTTGAGCAAATAGGCGCACATCAGCGGTGACAGCAGGCGCGCCACCATGAGCGAAAACATCACCGACACGGCCACCGTCACCCCGAACTCGCGGAAGTACGGCCCGGCATAGCCACCCATAAAGGCAACGGGCAAAAACACCACGGCAATGGCCAAGGTGGTGGCCACCACCGCCAGGCCAATCGCGTCGGCCCCTTCCATCGAGGCGCGCCAGGGCGAGGCGCCGGCCTGCACCCTTTTTTGGATGTTCTCCACCTCGACAATGGCGTCATCGACCAGCACGCCGATCACCAAGGTCAAGGCCAGCAGGGACAGCATATTGAGCGAATAGCCGAGCCAATGGATCACCGCAAACGTGGGGACCAGCGAGATCGGCATGGCCACCGCCGCAATGAGCGTCGCGCGCCAGTCGCGCAAGAACATGAACACGACGACCGCCGCCAGCAGCATGCCTTCGAGCAAGGTCGCCACCGTGGCATCAAAGCTCTCGCGGGTGTTCTTGGCGCCCGATGACACCAGCTGGTACGAGACCCCGGGCTGCTCCTTGGCCAGCGCCGCCACCGCCTTGGCCACCGCCGTCTCCACATCCACGTCGGACGCGGCCTTGGTCTTCATCACCTGAAAACCGACCACCGCCTCGCCATTCAAGGCCGCAAAGCCGCGCCGGTCGCTGGCGCCACTGGCCACGGTGGCCACATCACCCAGGCGCAGATGGCGGCCGTCACGGGTGGCAATCACCAGCTGCTCAAGCTCCTGCACCGATGGGGCGGCCGCGAGGATACGCACCTGCTGCTCCTGCGCACCAATCTGCGTGCGGCCGCCCGATGCATCGAGGTTGTGCGCGCGCAGCGCATCGTTCACCGCCACGGCCGTCAGTCCCAGCGCCTGCAGCTTGGCGGGGTCCAGCGTCACGGTGATGTCGCGCGCCACACCGCCGACCTGGGTCACCTGCCCCACCCCTGGCAGCGCCACCAGCTTGCGCGCCACCACATCCTCAATGAACCAGTTCAGTTCCACATCGTCCATGCCCGGGGCGGAGACCGCATAGGTCAGCAAGGGCATGGCATCAAAATCGAGGCGCTCGACAATCGGCGGCTCGATGCTGGCTGGCAGGTTGGCGCGCACACGGTCAATGGCCGCCCGCACCTCATCGACAGCCCGCTGCGGCTCCAGCCCGATCTCGAACTCGACCAAGGTCAGCGACATGCCCTGGGTGACGGTCGAGATCACATGCTTGACGCGGGCCACATTGGCCACCCCGTCTTCCACCACGCGGGTGACCTGGGTTTCCACCTCGGTGGCCGCCGCGCTGGGCAAGGCCACTGCCACCTGCACGATGGGAAAGGACACATCCGGGTAGAGCTTGATCGGCATGACACGGTAGGCCATCAGCCCGGCCACCAGGATGGCGATGAACAGCACCACCACGGGGATCGGGTTCTGGATGGACCAGGCGGAGATACGCAGCTTCATCGCTGGCCTCCAGCCGCAGCCGCAGCAGCAGGTGCAGGTGCAGGTGCCGCCTCCGGCGTGGCAGGCACGGCGGCCGGCTGGGCAGCGCCATTGATCTGCACCCGGTCCCCCTCCAGCACAAAGGCGCCGCCGCCCAAGGCCAGGCGCGTGCCCAGCGGCGGGCCATCGCGCAAGGCCACCCAGCCCTGGGCACGGGCGCCCAGGCTCACCGGCAGCTTGCGGATACGGCTGTCGGCATCGATCGTGGCCAGCTGCGGGCCACCGGCTTCAAAGTGGATGGCTTTTTCTGGCACTGCCGCCACCGGTGCGGCCGCCTGCGCAAAACGCGCCTGCGCAAAGCCGCCGGGGCGCAGATCGGCCCGCACCGGCAGCGCCACGCGCACCTGGGCCAGCTTGGTCTTGTCGTCCACCCGGCGCGACAAAAGCCGCACCTGGCCCTCCAGCTCAACACCCGAAGCCAGGGTCACCGCCACCTGGTTGCCCGGCTGGATACGGTCCACCTGGTCCTCGGGCACCTCGGCAGCCAGCTCCACCATGCCGTCCCGCGCCAGGCGGAACATCGCCTCGCCCCCAGGGCTGGCCACATCGCCCCGGCGCACATTGCGCTGCAGCACCACACCGGCCACCGGCGCGCGCAGCACCATGCGCTCGGCCTCTACGCGCAGCCCCGCCAGGTTGGCCGCTGCCACATCGGCATTGGCCTGGGCGCTGGCCGCTGCCGTGCGGCGCTGCTGGATCTGCTCGTCCGACAGCACGCCCTGGCCGTCCAGGCCTTCGACCCGTGCCGATTCGGCCCGGGCCTGCCTGGCCTGCGCCTTGGCCTGCACCAGGCTGGCCTGGGCCTGGGCAATCTTGGCCTGCAGCAAGCCGTCATCGAGCCGCGCCAACGGCTGGCCGGCACGTACCTGGTCGCCCTCATCGGCCAGCAGCGCGGCCACCCGGTAGCCGCTCAGCTCCGGGCCAATCGCAATTTCTTCGCGCGCCACCAGCAGGCCCGATGCCTGCTGCACCCCACCCATGGGACGCAGCTCCACCTGCGCCACGCTCACCGTTCGCACCACCTCGGCCACCGGCTTCGCAGTCTTGTCCGCACTGCCTTCGGAGCAGGCCACCAGGCCCAGCAGGGCCAGCGACCCCAGGCCTAGCCCCAAGCCCACGCGCCATCCGCTTGTCATTGATTGCAGCATTGCATCCCTCTCAATTCGTCTTCTGTGTATCGGTGCCCAGCGCATCCCGGGGCCAACCGCCGCCCAGCGCCTGGAACACCTGCACCGCATGCGCCAAGGCTTCAGCGCGCGCCTGGGTCAGGCCACCGCGCGAGTCGCGGTAGACCTGCTCGGCATCGAGCACCACCACCAGGTCAAAAAAGCCGGCCTCATAGCCCTTGCGCGCCGCCTCATAGGCCGTCTGCGCCCGCGCCTCGGCCTGCGCCAGCACTTTCAGCCGCTGTGTATCGGGCGCCATGCGGAGCAGCGCCTGGTCCGTCTCGGAAAACGCGCGCTGCACCACCTGCTCATAGGCGATCACCGCCTGCTCGGCGCGGGCGCCCTGAGCGCGGGCGTTGGCCAACAAGCGCGGGCGGTCCAGTACCGGCATGGCCACATTGCCTGCCAGCGACCACAGCCCGGTGCTGAGCGACGCGCCCTGCTTTTGCCAGTTCAGCCCCAGCCCGGGCGTCAAGGTGATGCTGGGCAGCAGCGCCAGGCGCGACAGCTCCAGGCCGCCCGCGGCCGCATCCATCTGCGCCTGGGCCTGCAGCACATCGGGGCGCCGCGCCAGCAAATCCGCAGGCAACGCACGCGGCAGCGCCGGCGCCTGGGTTTGGCTGTCATCGAGCACCAGGGCCGACAAGGGCTGGTCGCCCTGCCCCACCAGCACCAGCAAGGCGCGCCGTGCGGCATCGAGCTGCGACTGCAGCACCAGCGCATTGGCCTGGGCTGCCAGCAAGCTGGCATCGACCCGCGCCACATCGGCCAGCGCCACCAGGCCGCGCTCGAGCTTGCGCGCCAGCACCTGCTGCAGGCGGGTCTGGATGGAGATCGTCGCCTGGGCATCGGCCAGCGCAGCGGTCAGGCGCTGGGCCTCAAACAGGCTGCGCGCCACTTCGGCCACCAAGGCCGCGCGCTCGCCATAGGCGCCATAGAGCGCCGCGCCAAAGTCGCCATCGGCCTGCCGCGCCAGCGCATCACCCCGGCCCAGCACATCGAGCTCCCAGGAGACTTGCAGGTCCAGCCCGGCGCTACTTTGCCGGCCCAGGCCAACCCCACCCGCCGATGCACCGCCCAGCCGCTGCACGCTTCTGCGCTCGCCGCTGGCGCGCAGGCCGCCCTGGGGCTGGTACTGGGTCAGCGCCGCCTCGCGCACCGCCCTGGCCTCGCGCACCCGCGCCAGCGCCATCCGCGCCTCGGTGCTGGCCGCCAAGGCCTGGTCCACCAGGCGGTTGAGCTGGGGCTGCTCGAACAGGGTCCACCAGGTATCGAGCTGGGGCGCCGCCTGCGCTGGCTGCAGGTCCGGCAACGAAGAGGCCACCGAAAACTGCGACGCCACCACCGGCGCTGGCGCGGGCGCATCCGGCACCGACGAGCACCCCGACAAAGCCGCCAGGCACAGCGGCGCGGCCGCCCATAGAACGTATTTCATGGCTCGGGTACTCAGTCTGGTGCTTTGCGGCTGGATGACGGCGCGCGAGCTTGGCGCACTTTAGGTGCTTTAGGCATTTTGGGCGTGGTTGCAGCAGCGGCTGCCGCCCTCTCGGCACGTGCCGATCGCCGGGCAGGCACCGGTGGCGCCGCCGCCTGCTTTTGCCGCTCGGCCAGCTTGGCCAGCAGCTCCTGCAAGGTCTGGGCCGTCACCGCATGAAAATCCTGCGCCTGCTTGAGGCGCGCGGTGGCATCAGCGGACAGCGGGCTGGCCGCCAGCAGCTCATCCACATAGGTCGTAAAGCGCTGGCAATCGGCAATGCTCTGCTCCAGCACGATCAAGAAGGGGTTGGCGCGCAGGCTGAAAAAGTCCTGGCGCTCGCCGCGCATCGCCACCCGCTCGATGATCCCCAGGCGTTCGAGCAAACGGGTATTGGTGCTCACGCTGGCGCGGCTGGCCTGCATGCGCTCGGCCAGCTCGGCAAAGCTGATGGGCCCGCCATCGAGCAAAAAGATGCCGATCAGGCGCCCTGCAATCCGGGGCAGGCCACTGGTTTCCGCCTGGATCGCATTGCGCTCGATAAACAGCTCGCGCGCTTCCAGCGCTTCATGCGCCTTCTTGGCCGCCGAGGCCGCCTTCGCCTTGTCCTGCTGGGTCACAGCCACCGTCCTTTATCCATATTGTTCAGTCACCGCTGAACAATATAAACGAATTCGGGTTGACCCTAGTTATTAGAAGTAACGCTCGCCTAAAAAAGAAAAAGGGCCGTGGTGGTCGGCCCTGCGGTGCTGTGCTACTGGTGGTCAGGACTGGCGCAAGGCCAGCCGCGCCGTCAGCAGGGTGCGCCCCGGCTCGGAATCGATCTCGAGCACGCCGCCCACGCGGCCGATACGCACGGCCATCGAGCGCATGCCGATGCCCAGGCCCGAAGCCTCCACGGCTGCGGCATCAAAGCCCACGCCATCGTCTTCGATCTCCAGCACCAGCGCATCGGCCTCAGGCTGCAGAAAGGACAGGCGCACCTGGCGCGCCTGGCTGTGCTTGATGACATTGGTGAGGCCCTCCTCGACCAGGCGCGTCATCGCCAGGTACTGCAGCGCATCGGGCGGTGTGCGCCAGGCGGGCGCAAACTGCCAGTCGCAGCGGATGTCGAGCGCATCGAACAGGTTGGCAAAGCGGTGGCGCAACGGGGCCAGCCACTCCTGCGGCGACGCGGGCACGCGCACCTGGGCCGAGGAGTTGCTGTCAATGGTCTGGCGCAGGTCATCACGAATGTGCTTGAGCATGGACAGCACCTGGGGCCGCGTCAGGCTGCCACCGCCGCCCTGCTCCACGGCAGCAATCATGTGCACCAGCGAACCACCGAGCCCGTCATGAAGGTCATGGGTCAGGGCCAGGCGCTCTTGCAGGCGCGCGTTCGACAGCTTTTGTGCATCGAGCTCGGCCTTGACCTGCTCGGCCTTCTTCTGCTCGGTGATGTCGAAGGTAAAGCCGATCAGCCCGGTGGTCTCGCCCTGTGCATCGCACAGCACATGCACCACCTCGCGCACCCAGACAAAGCTGCCTTCACTGGTCAGCGCGCGGTACTCAGCCTCGTGGTCCACGCCGGCCAGGCACAGCCCAACGCAGCGATTGACCGTCGTGTCGCGCTCGTCCGGGTGGATACGCTCGGCCCAATCGTTCACCGTCTGCCAGCTGTCCTGGGGCCAGCCCAGCAGCGCCTCGATCTGTGGGCCCACATAGGTGTACTTTTTGCTCGCCCAATCGATGCGGAACGGAATCGCCAACGTGGACTCCAGCAACGTTTGGTAGAGGCCATTGTCGGTATCGGGCTCCAGGGTGCGTAGACGAGGCTGCGTATCGAGCATAGGGGTGTCAGGGTTGCGTCAACAAGGGGTGAACCGTCGGCAACGCATTCCAGAACCAGTAGAAGTACCCGCTGTCTTTGGGCAGCAAGGTCAGGGTCTGCACACTTCTTTGTGTGCCTCCCCGCCAACAGGCCAGGGCTGAATTGCGGTTGCCGTGCAGATCGATATAGGCCGCATCCGGGATTTTGGGCCTGGGCGGCATGTACAAGGCCATGCCCCGGGGCACCCAAAGATCGGCGAGAAAGATTCTATCCCGGTGGGGCCAATAGCGCCCTACCGAAATCACCAGCGGCAGCTGGGGGTCTACCGAGGAGAACACATGCGGGAAATCATGGTGCTCCAGGTCGGTGCAGACCGTGGGCTGCAGCTGGTTGCGCTGCGCATCGTCCAGGTACGGACACTGCTGGCCGGCAAACATGCCGTACTCGAACGGGGTGTTCTCCAGATGGCGGATCGGGCTTTGCATGCGCAGGCCCTGGCCCGGCTCGATCAAGGTGATGCCAAACGCAGCAGCGGCCTCGCGCGTGGCCCACAGCGGCTCGTACACCACCTCGGTGGCGACGAACTCCAACTTAGTCTCCTCACCAAATGTTGTCGGCGGCAAGCGATGCGTGCCACTGACCTGGTAGCCGCGACCCCAAGAGGGCTCGGGGGAACCGGCCGCGGGGCTGCCCGCCACCGGGCTGCCGGCCACCGGAGTGCCGGCCACCGGAGTGCCGGCCACCGGAGTGCCGGCCACAGGCTGCAGCTCCTTCACCGCTGCAGGGAGCTTGTCCTTGAATGTGGGCATGCCATCGATATTGCAGACATAGGGCTTCTCCTGCGTATCGACCCATGTGCCGATACCGTCTCGAATCAGCAAAGGCGCATCAAAAAAAGTGTGGGGCACGGTCAATCACTCCAGATCGGATGGGCGGGCGGTTACGGGCAAGAGAGACATGGGACCAGCGCTGCGCGCATCCAGCATCAATCCACCAGGCGGCGCCGGCGCGCTTCCTGCGCTGCCTGGGTGCGCGAGGACACCGACAGCTTGCGGTAGACATTCTTGATATGCGACTCGACCGTGTAGCGCGACAGAAACAGGCGCTCGGCAATCTCGCGGTTGCTCAGGCCCTCGACCACGAGGTGCAGGATAGTGTGTTCGCGCGCACTCAAGCCCGGGTCGTCCGCCGCCTGCACGGCTGGCGGGGCTTGCAGCGGCAGCTCCTCAATAATGCGCCGGGCAATAAAGGGGTCGATGGGCGCGCCGCCGCGCAGCACGCTGCGCAAGGCCATGGCCATTTCCATGTCGTCGCGCTCCTTGAGCACATAGCCCACGGCGCCCGCGCGCAAGGCCGCCCAGATCATTTCCTGCGTGCTCCAGGCAGACACCACCAGCATCGGCAAGTTGGGCGCCTGGGCATGGAGCTCCTCGATCAGCTCGATACCACTGCCATCGGGCAGGCCCAGGTCCACCAGCACCAGTGATACGGTGTGGGCCTCGCCCGCCAGGTAAGCGCGCGCCTGGGCGAGCGACCCGGCCATCACCAGCGCATCGCTGCTGTAGCCCAGCTGCTGCAGCAAGCCCCGCAGCCGGTTGCGCACCAGCGGGTTGTCCTCCACCACCAGTACGGGTGCGGGCAGTGCGAGATCGGCGGTGAGCATCTGGGTGGGCATGGGATCCGTTCATATTCCAAGTGCTGCAATTATTCCGCAAGCCCAGGCCCTTGCCCCTCACTGAAACTGGTGAATTTCAGCGCCGTGACGGTTTGCTGAACACCGCGTGGCAGCGGCCAATGATCGCCCTTAAGAGTCGCTAACACAACCCTTGATACGTCGTTGCCGAACCTTGTCGTACTACTGTACTGCCTGCGGCTCGACGCCTAGTCTCAATCGCAAACCTTCGGTTTGCTGGGTCGTGTTAGCGACTCTAAGTAAACCGCTTCTCCAGCGCATCCCAGGCGGGCTTGCCCACCAGGCGCTGGCGCTCGGCAAAGGTGGCCACCAGGCCGCTCGCCTCCTGCACCGACTTCTTATCGCGCAGCACGGTCAAGGTCTTTTGCATGCCGGCCACTGCCCCCTGCAGCGCCGCATTGGCATAGAGGACGATGCCGTAGCCCAGCGCGCCCAGTTGCTCGGCATCAAAAATGGGGGTCTTGCCGCCAATCACCATGTTCATCAGCTGCGGGGTGGCGAGCCGCTTGGGCAGCGCGCGGATCTCTTCAGCGCTGGTGACCGCCTCGACAAACAAAATATCGGCCCCGGCTTCGGCAAAGCGCTGGGCCCGCTCCACCGCCGCCTCAAAGCCATGGGTGGCCGCCGCATCGGTGCGCGCCATGATCAGCAGGTTCGGGTCGCGCCGGGCATCGACGGCGGCCTTGATCTTGCTCACCGCCTCTTCGGTGGAGACCACCTCCTTGCCGTTGAAATGCCCGCAGCGCTTGGGCGCCACCTGGTCTTCGAGCTGGATGCAGTCGGCACCGGCACGCTCCAGGGTGCGCACCGTGTGGTAGACATTGAGCGCATTGCCAAAACCGGTATCGGCATCGACCAGCAAGGGCACACTGACCGTATCGCGGATGCGCGCCGTGTGGTCGGCGATCTCAGCGAGGCCCATAAAGCCCTGGTCCGGCAGGCCCAACCACATATTGGTCACGCCCGCGCCGGTCACGTAAATCGCCTCAAAGCCCAGGTCCTCGATCACCTTGGCCGACAGCGCATTGAAGGCGCCCGGCACCAGCACGCCCCGGCGCGCCGCCACCATGTCTTTCAGCAGTTGCTTGGTATCCATCCCACAGTCCCCCGTTCAAAAACAATCGCCCGGCACCCGCACGGCGCCTTCCATCAGAATGCGTGCGCTGCGGCTCATCAGCGCCTTGGTCACCACCCACTGGCCATCCTGCAGGCGCGCCTCCGCTCCCACCCGCAGGGTTCCCGAGGGGTGGCCAAAGCGCACCGCGCTGCGCTCGCCGCCACCGGCGGCCAGGTTGACCAGGGTACCCGGCACGGCTGCAGCCGTGCCAATGGCCACCGCTGCCGTGCCCATCATCGCGTGGTGCAGCTGGCCCATCGACAGCGCCCGCACCAGCAAGTCCACGTCCTGCGCCTCCACCGCCTTGCCGCTCGATGCCGTGTAGCTGGCCGGCGGCGCCACAAAGGCAATCTTGGGCGTGTGCTGGCGGCTCGCGGCCTCGGCCAGGTCCTGGATCAGGCCCATCTTCAGCGCGCCGCAGGCACGAATCGCTTCCAGGCGCGCCAAGGCCTGCGCATCGCCATTGATATCGCCCTGCAGCTCGCAGCCGGTGTAGCCCAGGTCTTGCGCATTGAGAAAGATCGTCGGGATGCCGGCATTGATCAAGGTCGCGGCAAAGCTGCCTACCCCTGGCACATCGAGCTGGTCCACCAGCTGGCCGGTGGGGAACATGGCGCCACCATCCTCGCCCTCATCAGCCGGGTCCATGAAGGCCAGCTGCACCTCGGCAGCGGGAAAGCTCACGCCATCGAGCGCAAAGTCGCCGCTCTCCTGCACCTGTCCGTTGCGGATGGGCACCTGGGCCATGATGGTCTTGCCGATATTGGCCTGCCATATACGCACCGTGCACAGCCCGTTGTGCGGGATGCGGGCCGGATCGATCAGGCCCATCGCGATCGCGCAGGGGCCGACGGCGGCCGAGAGGTTGCCGCAGTTGCCACTCCAGTCCACCAAGGGCTTGTCGATGGCCACCTGGCCAAACAGGTAGTCCACATCATGGTCAGCGCGAGTGCTCCTGGCCAGCAGCACCGCCTTGCTGGTGCTGGAGGACGCATTGCCCAGGCCATCGATCTGCTTGCCATAGGGGTCGGGGCTGCCCAGGGTGCGCAGCAAGATCGCATCGCGCGCCGCGCCAGACTGCTGCGCGGGCAGCGGCAAATCCGGCACATGGAAGAACACCCCCTTGCTGGTGCCGCCCCGCATATAAATGGCGGGGATCTTGATCTGGGGAGGATGGGCGGTCAGGTTCGTCATGGTCGTTCAGAAAAAAACTAGGCATTCACACCGAGGCCGGTTGCACCGCGCGCGATGCCAGAAAATCCTGCGCAAAGCGCTGCAGCACGCCGCCTGCCTCGTAGACAGACAGCTCCTCGCCGGTATCGAGGCGGCAGGTCAGCGGCACGCGGTCCACCAGGCCGCTGCGGCGCCAGATCACCAGGCTCAGCGTAGCGCGCGCTGTGCGCTCACCTTCCACATCATAGGTCTCCGTACCATCGAGCTGCAGCGTCTTGCGTGTCGTGCCCGGCTGGAACTCCAAAGGCAGCACGCCCATGCCGATCAGGTTGGTGCGGTGGATGCGCTCAAAACCCTCGGCCACCACCGCCTCCACCCCCGCCAGGCGCACGCCCTTGGCCGCCCAGTCGCGGCTGGAGCCTTGGCCATAGTCGGCACCGGCAATGATGATCAGCGGCTGGCGGCGCTGCAGATAGGTCTCCATCGCCTCCCACATGCGCACCACACGCCCCTCGGGCTCGATGCGGGCCAGTGAGCCTTTTTGCACCTGGCCACCCACCACGGCCATCTCGTTGACGAGCTGGGGGTTGGCAAAGGTCGCGCGCATGGCCGTTAGGTGGTCGCCCCGGTGGGTGGCGTAGGAGTTGAAGTCCTCCTCGGGCAGGCCCATCTTGGCCAGGTACTCGCCAGCGGCCGAGCTGGGCAGAATGGCGTTGGATGGCGAGAGGTGGTCGGTAGTGATGTTGTCGGGCAAGAGTGCCAACGGCCGCAGCCCCTTGAGCGTGCGCGGATGCGCTGCCAGCGCGCCCACACCTTCGGTGTCCCAATACGGCGGGCGGCGGATATAGGTGGACTGGGGGCGCCAGGCGTACTGCGGAGCCGCCCGCTCGCCGTTGTCTGCCTGGACTGCAAACATGGGCTCGTACACCGCGCGGTACTGCGCAGGCTTGACCGCTTGCGCCACCACGGCATCGATCTCCGCGTCGCTCGGCCACAGGTCCTGCAGCCGGATCTCCTGCCCGTTCACGACGGCCAGCACGTCCTTTTCGATGTCAAAGCGGATGGTGCCCGCCATCGCATAGGCCACCACCAGCGGTGGCGAGGCCAGAAACGCCTGCTTGGCATAGGGGTGGATGCGTCCGTCAAAATTGCGGTTGCCCGACAGCACTGCGGTGGTGTAGAGGTCGCGTTCAATGATCTGCTGCTGGATCTGCGTATCGAGCGCGCCGCTCATGCCATTGCAGGTGGTGCAGGCAAAGGCGACGATGCCAAAGCCCAGCGCCTCCAGGTCCTCCAGCAGACCCGCCTCTTGCAGGTACAGCTGCACCGCCTTGGATCCGGGCGCGAGCGAGGTCTTGACCCAGGGCTTGCGCACCAGGCCCAGGCGCCGCGCATTGCGCGCCAGCAGCGCCGCAGCGATCACATTTCGCGGATTGCTGGTGTTGGTGCAGCTGGTGATGGCGGCGATGATGACGGCACCATCGGGCAGCAGGCCCTGGGCTTCTTGGGCGCGCGCCAGCGCCAGGGGCTCGGCGCCGGCAATGCCGCGCGCGGTCAGCTGCGAGGTCGGCAGACGCCGGTGCGGGTTGGACGGACCCGCCATATTGCGCACCACCGTCGACAGGTCAAACTGCAGCACCCGGTCGTACTGCACCTCGTGCAGGCTGTCCGCCCAAAATCCGGCGGTCCTGGCATAGGTCTCGACCAGCTGCACCTGCGCTTCCTCCCGGCCCGTCAGCCGCAGGTAGGCCAGCGTCTGCGCATCCACCGCAAACAGCGCGGCAGTGGCGCCATACTCCGGGCACATATTGGCAATGGTGGCGCGGTCACCAACCGAGAGGCTGCGCGCGCCCTCGCCATAAAACTCCAGATAGGCGCCCACCACTTTTTGCTGGCGCAGGAACTCGGTCAGCGCCAGCACGATGTCAGTCGCGGTAATGCCCAGCTGGGGCTGGCCGCTCAATGCCACGCCGACAATATCGGGCAGGCGCATCCAAGAGGCCCGGCCCAGCATCACGTTCTCCGCCTCCAGCCCGCCCACCCCCACCGCAATCACACCCAGCGCATCGACATGGGGCGTATGGCTGTCGGTGCCCACGCAGGTATCGGGAAAGGCGACACCGTCCTGCACATACACCACCGGCGACATCTTCTCCAAGTTGATCTGGTGCATGATGCCGTTGCCCGCGGGGATCACATCCACATTGGCAAAGGCCCGCTTGCTCCATTCGATGAAATGGAAGCGGTCCTCATTGCGGCGGTCCTCGATCGCGCGGTTCTTCTCAAAGGCCTGCGGGTCAAACCCGCCGCATTCGACGGCCAGCGAATGGTCGACAATCAGCTGCACCGGCACCACCGGGTTGACGGCGGCCGGATCGCCGCCCGCCTGGGCAATCGCATCGCGCAGGCCGGCCAGGTCCACCAAGGCCGTCTGGCCCAGGATGTCGTGGCAGACCACGCGCACGGGAAACCAGGGAAAGTCGATATCGCGCCTGCGCTCGATCAGCTGGCGCAGGTAGTCTGGCAGCTGCGCCGGGTCGGCGCGGCGCACCAGGTTTTCGGCATGGACGCGCGCCGTATACGGCAGCTGCGCCCAGGCGCCGGGCGCCAGCGCATCGACTGCCGCCTGTGCATCAAAATAATCGAGGCCGGTGCCGGCCAGTGCTTGTCGGTAATTGCTGTTCATGGGGCAGTGCAGACCGGCGGGCTGGGCGGCCCGCAGGGTGTCGCTTTTCTATATAGATCTGTAGAAGGTCGTGTCGGCCGGCAGCCGCTCAGCCGCGCTGGTCGATGGGCTGGAACACCTGGTCTTCCGGCCCCGTGTAGTGCGCGCTGGGACGGATGATCTTGTTGTCCACCCGCTGCTCGATCACATGCGCAGCCCAGCCGCTGGTGCGCGCAATCACAAAGAGCGGCGTGAACATGGCAGTGGGCACGCCCATCATGTGGTAGCTCACGGCGCTGAACCAGTCGAGGTTGGGGAACATCTTCTTGGCCTCCCACATCACGGCCTCCAGGCGCTCGGCAATGTCATACATCTTGGTCGAACCCGCCTCCAGCGACAGCGCCTTGGCCACGCCCTTGATGACGACATTGCGCGGGTCGCTGACGGTGTAGACCGGGTGGCCAAAGCCGACCACCACCTCCTTGTTCTCCACCCGGCGGCGGATGTCGGCCTCGGCGGCATCAGCGCTGTCGTAGCGCTTCTGGATCTCGAAGGCCACCTCATTGGCGCCGCCATGCTTGGGGCCGCGCAGCGCGCCAATCGCGCCGGTGATCGACGAATACATGTCACTGCCGGTACCGGCCACCACGCGGGCGGTGAAGGTCGAGGCATTGAACTCGTGCTCGGCATACAGGTTCAGCGAGGTGTGCATGGCCCGCTCCCACAGCGCACTGGGCTTTTTGCCATGCAGCAGGTGCAGAAAATGCGCGCCGATGGAGTCGTCATCCGTCTCCACATCTATGCATTTGCCCGAGGTGCTGAAGTGGTACCAGTACAGCAGCATGGAGCCGAGCGACGCCATCAGCCGGTCGGCAATATCGCGCGCGCCGGGCAGGTTGTGGTCGTCCTTCTCCGGCAGGGTGCAGCCCAGCACCGATACCCCCGTGCGCATCACATCCATCGGGTGGCTGGCGGCGGGCAGCTGCTCCAGCGCCTGCTTGACGCTCGCGGGCAGGCCGCGCAGCGCCTTGAGCTTGTCCTTGTAGGCGCGCAGCTCCGCCCCGTTGGGCAGCTTGCCATGCACCAGCAGGTGGGCGATCTCTTCAAACTCGCAGACCTGGGCCATGTCCAGAATGTCATAGCCCCGGTAGTGCAGGTCATTGCCGCTGCGCCCTACGGTGCACAAGGCGGTGTTGCCCGCCGTCACGCCCGAGAGCGCAACCGATTTCTTGGGCTTGAAGGTCGAAGGCGTGGTGGGCGCGGTGGCCTCGGCGGTCGTGGTGGTCATAGCAGGGGTTCCTGGTTCAAATATGCGCAATCGAGGGGAATGGGGCGGCCTTTGGCATCGACGGCCACCATTTCAAACAAACCTTTGAGAATTTCCTCTGGTGGGGTACCGGGCAGGTCCGCCAGGCCGGTGACGCACACGGTCATCGAGCTGCACCCTACGCGGCTGACCCAGGCGCGCAAGGTCAGGGCATGGCCCACCGGCGCCGGTGCCACAAAGTCCACCCGGCTGACGGCGGCCATCACGACTTCGCGTTGCGCCAGGCGCCGCGCCGCCAAAAACGCGGCCTTGGCCATCAGCTGCAAACCCTGGCCCGCAAACAGCGTGCCGTGGTGGTTGGCCAGCGCCGGCAGTACCAGCTCTTGCAACTCGGCGAATCCGGTAGGTGTTGTCATGCTTCGCAATTTACGCAAAATACAAAGGGGTGAATAGCACTGAAATGGCGAATTCCTGCGAACGAAAATCGGCATTTTGCGAATTTTGCGAAATGTAGAATCTGGGCATTCCACCGCCCCTTCGATGCGAGCGCCCCTGTTGAAGCGAAAGACTCTGCGATGAAAAAAACCTTTATGGGCGTCAAGCTACGCAAGCTGCGTGCCGAACGCAATCTGTCCCAGATTGCGCTGGCCCATGCGCTGGGGCTCTCGCCCAGCTACCTCAACCAGATCGAGCAAAACCAGCGGCCGCTGACGGTGTCGGTGCTGCTCAAACTGCACCGCAGCCTGGGCGTGGATATCCAGCAGTTCTCCGAAGACGAAGAGGCGCGCCTGGTGGCGGGGCTGCGCGAAGCGCTCGCCGATGCGCCCGAGGCCATTGCGCTGCCAGAGCTGCAAGAGGTGGCCACACAGATGCCGGCGCTGGGCGCAGCGGTGGTGGCGCTGTACCGAAGCCATCTGGAGACCAAGGAGCGGCTCGAAGCGCTGTCGCTGCAGCTGGGCGATGACCGCGCCGGCAGCAACCAGCCCGCCGCCATGCCGTTTGAGGTGGTGCGCGATTTCTTCTTCTCGCACCAGAACTACTTTGATACGGTGGACCGCGCCGCTGAGAGCCTGGCCGCCCAGGCCCAGGCAGAACGCCCGGGCAGGCCGCTGGCCGACTGGCTGCGTGAGCGCCTGGCGCTGGCGCACCAGGTCCGGGTGGAGTTTGTGGACAGCGCAGGCGCGAGCAAACGCCAGTTCGACCCCGCCTCGCGCCTGCTGCAGCTGTCCTCTGCGCTGGGCACCGCGCAGCAGGCTTTTCAGCTTGCCACCCAGCTGGCGCTGCTGGAGATCGGCGACACGCTCGACCGCCTCAGCCAGGTGCCAACACTCATCAGCGACCCCGCTGCCCGCAGGCTGGCGCGGCTGGGCCTGGCCAACTATTTTGCCGGCGCCCTGCTGCTGCCCTACGAGCCCTTTGTGCAGGCCGCCGAGGCGCTGGGCTATGACATTGACCTGCTCGGCCAGCGCTTTGCCGTGGGCTTTGAGACCGTCTGCCACCGGCTGAGCACCTTGCAGCGGCCAGGCAGCCCGGGCGTGCCATTTTTCTTTGTACGGGTGGACCGGGCCGGCAATATCTCCAAGCGCCAGTCGGCCACGCATTTCCATTTCAGCCGCACCGGCGGCACCTGTCCGCTGTGGAATGTCTACGAAGCCTTTGGCCAGCCCGGCCAGGTGCTGGCCCAGGTGGCCGCCATGCCCGATGGCCGGCGCTATCTGTGGATTGCGCGCTCGGTCTCAGGAGGGCAGCGCGGCTATGGCGCGCCGCGCAAGACGTTTTCCATCGGCCTGGGCTGCGACCTGCGCCATGCAGCGCGCCTCGTCTATGCCAAGGGTATCGACCTGCAGGACCCGGAGCTGGCCACGCCGATCGGCATGGGCTGCAAGGTCTGCGAGCGCGACCACTGCCCGCAGCGCGCCTTTCCCTATCTGGGCAAAAG
Organism: Comamonas sp. 23; assembly: GCF_049601575.1. NCBI lineage: Bacteria > Pseudomonadati > Pseudomonadota > Betaproteobacteria > Burkholderiales > Comamonadaceae > Comamonas > Comamonas sp. 23. The sequence goes on from NZ_CP187127.1 coordinate 3,324,811, forward strand.
CCTGGCCGTCGATGAGAACGCGAGCCGCCTGACCCCCTACGGCTCGGGCGTCTGAATCTCCGCCAGCAGCTGGCCAAAACGCCGCTCGACATACTGGGCCGTCGGGCTGCGCTGCGCGCCCTGGCGCCAGAGCATGCGCACCGACAGCGGGGGCAGCGCCAGCGCCGGGCAAGGCACCTCGCGCAGCGCCTGGCGGTTGCCTTCGTAGTGCGCGATATTGACCGGCAGCACCGCCCAGCCCAGCTTGTCGGCCACCATGTCGGCGATGTTGTAGAAGCTGTCCGAGCGCCATACGCGCGGGCTGTAGGCGCGCTCGTGCACATCCTCGGTATGCATCAGCAATTGCCGGTGCTGGGCCAGCTGCTGCAGGCCCACCACCCGGCCATCGGCGAGCGGGTGATCGGTCGCCACAAACACCCCCTGGGGCACGGTGCCCAGGTGGCGCTGCTCAAAATGCTGCAGCACCGGGCCCCGGTCGATATGCAGGGCCATGCCCGCCCTGCCCTCGCCCACATAGTCGGCCACCTCGCTGGCGGTGCCATTGAGCAGCAGCAGCTCCAGGCCCGGGTACTGCTGCGCCATCTCGCGCAGCAGGCTGGCCACCGCCGTATAGGGCAGTGCCTCGTCAATCGCCAGCGACAGCTCGGCATCGGCCCCGCCGCTGAGCGCCTGCGCGCGCTGGTCCAGCTGCTCGGCCTGGCGCAGCAGCTCGCGCGCCTCGAGCAGCAGCACCCGGCCCGCATCGGTGAGCTGGGCATTGCGGTGTGAGCGGTCAAACAGCACCACGCCCAGGTCCACTTCCAGCATGCCGACCGCCGTGCTCACGGCCGACTGGGCCTTGCCCAGCTGGCGCGCGGCCGCCGAAAAAGAGCCACTGTCGGCGGTGGCGACAAACTGCCGCAGTTGTTCAACGGTCCATTGCATATCCGGATACTGTAGCCTATCCATCTCTTTTATTGATGGATTCCAACTTTATCAATCGGTTTTTATGGCGCAATATCGGACCATGCAATCGATCAATACCCAAGCACCAGCTCTGACGATGGCCTGGTGCCATGACCCCGCACAGTCGCCAGCGATCCTGGCGCTGTTCATGGGCCAGCTCAGTCCCCATTACATCTCCCATGGCGAGCTGCAGTCCCCGCGCGCCATCGCACCGGGTCAATGGAGCCCCCAGCTGGCCGACAACATGGCGCTGCAGATTGAGGCCACGTTGGCCGCGCCCGAAGCAAACGCGATGCAGCGCATCGCCACCGCCCACCAGGGCGATACGCTGGTCGGCGTTGCTTTTGTCGCGCTCGACGAGGCCCAGCTCGCGCCCACCCCGTTTGCCACCTTGGACGACCTGGTGGTCAGCCCCGCCGTGCGCGGCCAGGGCTTGGGCGAGGCCCTGTTCGGCTGGGTCTGCGCCCAGCTCCAGGCCGAGGGCGTACAGCGCCTGTTTCTGGAAAGCGGTATCGGCAACCAAGGGGCACACCGGCTGTTTGAGCGCCTGGGCTGCCAGCCCGTGTCCGTCACGATGATGAAAGAGTTGGGAGTTTGACCATGGCAATGCATTCCAAAAGATGGCTGGTGCTGGCCATTGTGTCGATGGCGCTGCTGCTGATCGTCGTCGACATGACGGTGCTCTACACCGCCCTGCCCACCCTCACCCATGACCTGGCCGCCTCCACCTCGATGAAGCTGTGGATCGTCAACGCCTATGCGCTGGTGGTCGCGGGCCTGCTGCTGAGCACCGGCGCTTTAGGCGACCGCCTGGGCTACCGGCGCATGTTCATGCTCGGCCTGGTGATCTTTGGCGCCGCCTCGCTGGCAGCCGCCTATGCGCCCAATGCCGGGCTGCTGATTGCCGCGCGCGCCGTGCTGGGCTTGGGGGCGGCCATCATGATGCCCGCTACCCTGGCCATCATCCGCATGAGCTTTCCCGACCAACGCGAGCGCTCGGTCGCCATCGGCATCTGGGCCTCGGTCGCCTCGGGGGGCGCGGCGCTTGGCCCGGTGGTGGGCGGCGTGCTGCTGCAGTATTTCTGGTGGGGCTCGGTGTTTCTGGTCAATGTGCCCATCGTGGCGCTGGCGCTGCTGCTGACCGCCTGGCTGATTCCTGCAGACCGCCTGAGCACCAAGGCCAGCCTGCCCGGTTGGGACTACACCAGCTCGCTGCAGGCCATGGTCGCCATGGTCAGTCTGGTGCTGGGCATCAAGGAGCTGGCCAAGCCCGCACCATCGCTGGTGTTTGCCGTGCTGATGGGGCTGCTCAGTGCCGCCGTGCTGTGGATCTTTATCCGCCGCCAGCTCAGCCGGCCCCAGCCGCTGATCGAGCTGCGTCTGTTCCGCATTCCGACGTTCTCGGGCGGTGTGGTGGCAGCCGTGGTGGCGGCCGTGGCCCTGGTCGGGGTGGAGCTGGTGTTCAGCCAGCGCCTGCAGCTGGTGCTGGGCCTCAGCCCCCTGCAAGCGGGGCTGGCCATCTTGCCGATTCCGGTGGCGGCCTTTGTCGCCGGCCCGATTGCCGGCTGGGCGCTGTCGCGCCTGGGCACCCACCAGCTGATAGTGGGCGGCCTCCTCGTCACTGCCGTGGCGCTGTGCGCGCTGGCCATGAGCCTCAACAGCGATGCCCATGGCCTGCAGAAAATAGCGGTACTGGCCGTCCTGGGCCTGGGCGTGGGTGCCACCATCACCGCCGCATCGAACGCGGTGATGAACAGCGCGCCGCCCGAGCATGCCGGCATGGCCGCCTCGGTCGAAGAGGTGTCCTACGAGTTTGGCGGCGTGCTGGGCGTGGCCTTGCTGGGCAGCGTGCTGTCCTGGCGCTATACCAGCAGCCTGGTACTGCCAGACATCCTGCATGGCGCCGCTGGCGGGGCCAGTGACGGCATCGATGCGGCTTTGTTGGCTGCAGAAAAACTGCCGCCGCAGGCTGCCACGCAGCTGCTGGGCCTAGCCCATGCCGCGTTTGACCAGGGCTTTATCGCGGTGATGGCCACGGCCGTGGTGCTGGTGCTAACCGCTGCGTTGGCGGTGGCCCTGCTGCGCAGCCGAGGTCAGCAACAGGCCACCCTGGGACATCGCAGCGGCGCGGTGGCCAGCAAAGGGCACTGATCGTGAGTCACTACTCAGCGGCGGGGCGCCATCTCCTTTAGCGCGTCCCCATGCGCCGCTGCCGCAGTGCGTGCCCGGTCGCCAACATCAAGGCCGCCGACGCCAAGGCGGCGGCCGGCCACAGCACGGCAGACAAACCCCATGCATCGACCAACGCCCCACCTCCCCAAGCACCCAGCGCAATGCCGGTGTTGAAAACCCCGACATACAGCGCTGCCACGACCTCCATCGCCTGGGGGGCCGCCTTCATCATCCAGGTCATCAAGGCGACGGACACCCCGCCATAGGCCAGGCCCCAGACTAGCAGCAGCGCAAGTCCACCCGTGGGAGAGCCGCCAAACACCAGCCACAGCAACGGCACCAGCAGCAGCCCCAGTGCAATGGTGGCCACCGTCAGCGTTGTTTTGTGCGCCGCCGCCAGGCCTGCGATGAAATTGCCCGCAATGCCGGCTAGCCCATAGGCCAGCAGCAAGGCTGCAATCCACTGCGCATCAAAGCTCGAGACCGCCAGCAGCAGCGGTCGCACAAAGGTAAAGGCCATAAAGTGCCCTGCGACCAGCAGCAAGGTCAACACCAGACCCGCTTGCAGCGCGCGGTTGCTGCGCAGTGCCAGAAACTGGCGCAGCCCCACCGCGCTGCGGACCGGCAAGGCCGGCATCACCCATAGCTGCAGGGCCAGCACCAGCACACTGAACAAGGCCATCACACCAAAAGCCCAGCGCCAGCCTGCCCCTTCCCCGATCAGCGCGCCCATTGGCACGCCCAACACCGATGCGGCGGCCACCCCGCCAAAGATGATGGAGGTGGCGAGCCCGACGGCAGCCGCTGGCACCAGGCGCGCCGCCAATCCCCCCGCCACCGCCCAGATCCCGCCAATGCACAGACCCAGCAACACGCGGGCGGCCAGCATCCAGCCCCAGCTCGGCGCGAGGGCCGATGCGGTATTGGCCAGCGCTAACAGCGCCAGCAGCGCTGCCAGCATGCGGCGCCGGTCCATGCGGCCGGCTATCACCACCACCAGCGGTGCAAACACCGCTGCCAGCAAGGCAGGCAGCGACACCATCAGCCCAGCTTGGCCAGTGGTCATGCCCAGCGAAGGCGCAATCGCTGTCAAGAGGCCCACGGGCAGCATCTCGGTGGTAACGACAGAAAAGGTTGCCAGGCCGGCGGCGATCACGGCCGGCCAAGGGTTGCGGGCATGATGTGGAGCAGGCGCTGATAAAGACAGGGACATGTCATGGGTTCCAGTCATGGCAAAAGGCAGCGCGCTATCAAGCGGCTGGGGAGGCGGTGTTGTTGTTGGTGGTGGTGCCATCTGCCACAGCAGACATCGGCACACGCAGTTGCCGCGCAGCCCATAGCGCCAGCAGCAGCACAAGCGCCCCAGCCACCCAGGCCACCGCAAAGGCCGAGCGAGCACCCAAGCCATCGACCAGTTGGCCTGATGCCGCTGCGCCCAGCGCTACGCCCACATTCAGGCCGGCCAGCAGCCAGGTCATGCCCTCGGTCAGGCGCTGCGCGGGCACCAGGCGCTCGACCAGCGCCATCGCCACGATCATCGTGGGCGCAAAACACAGACCGGCCAGCAGCACGGCACCAGCGAGCGCCGGGATGCTGCCTACCAGCAGCAGTGGCAAGGTCGTCAGCGCCGTGGCCAGCCCGCCCAGCGCCAGCTGCTGCGGCAAAGGCATGCGCAGCTGGAGCGCACCAAACAGCAGGCCTGCCACGCAAGAGCCCAGCGCATAAGCGGCCAGCACGCCACTGGCCCAGGCCGGCTGGCCAAGCGTGCGCGCCAAGGCCACGCTCACGATATCGACTGTGCCCACGATGACCCCCATCGCCGCCATCAAGAGCGCCAGCAGGCCCACATGGGGCAGGCGGATCACCGAGACCGCTGCTCTGCCCTGCAGGTCCTGCGGCTGAAGCGCTGGCTCGGTCGCGCGTTGGGCAAGCAATGCGAATACACCCAGCACCAGCAGCCCACCGGCTGCCAGCGGCCCTGCCTGCGCAAAGGCCGCCACGCACAGCCCCACCGACAACGGTGGCCCGGCAATAAAGCTCAGCTCATCGAGCACGGCCTCCAGCGCATAAGCGGTCTGCAGCTGCGGCGATCCCCGGTACAGCGCCGTCCAGCGGGCACGCAGCATCGCCGGCATGCTGGGCATGGCCCCGGCCAGCACCGCGCCGGCGAACAAGGTCCAGTCCGGCAGTGGCCACCGGGTAGCCGCCAGCAGCAGCACCAGGCCGGCCACACTGATGCCGGTGGCCAGCGGCAGCACACGGCCCTGGCCATGCCGGTCCACCAGGCGCGATGTCTGCGGCGACAGCAGCGCATAACTGAGCACAAAGGCGGCAGAGACTGCGCCAGCGAGCGCATAGCTGCCGCGCAGCTGGGCCAGCATGGTGATGATGCCGATGCCCATCATCGGCAGCGCCAGGCGGGCAAGCAGCCCAGCCAGGCTAAAGCCCGTGCTGCCGGGCGCGGCAAAAATTGTTCGGTAGGTCTGGAGCATGGCTTCTTTCTGCGCCCGGCTTGCCAACACGGGCCGGGCTAGCGACAATACATACAAGGCGTATGAATAAAATCTTATATACATACGCCATGTTTGTAAATAATCATACGCACTGTATGTAAGGAGATTGCGCATGGTTCGACGCACCCGCGCCGAGATGGAAGCCACCCGTGCCAGCCTGCTGGCCACCGCCCGCCAAGTGCTGGCCGAGCATGGCTATGCCGATACGTCGATGGACGATTTGACCGCCCGGGCCGGCCTGACCCGGGGCGCGCTCTACCACCACTTTGGTGACAAGAAAGGCCTGCTCGCCGCCGTGGTGGCGCAGATCGATGACGAGATGGATGCCCGGCTGCAGGCGATCTCGGACAGCGCCGACGACCCCTGGCAAGGCTTTCGCCAGCGCTGCCGCGCCTACCTGGAAATGGCCTTGGAGCCAGAGATACAGCGCATCGTGCTGCGCGATGCCCGGGCCGTGCTAGGCGGCGCGTCCCCCGATGCACAACGCCATTGCCTCACCGCCATGCAGGGCTTGATCAGCACGCTGATCGCGCAAGGCGTGGTGGCCCCAGCCGATGCGCGGGCGCTCGCAGCACTGATCTATGGCAGCCTGGCCGAGGCGGCGTTCTGGATTGCCGATGGGGCTGAAGGTGCCGATGGGGCCGATGGCGCAGCGCGCCTGGAGCAAGCCGCCGTGGGCCTGGATTTACTGCTGCGGGGCTTGCTGGTGCAGCCGCTGCGTGGCTAGCTCTGGCGTGTCTGTGAGATGGGCGGTGACGACATGCCTCCACGGCATATTACGCCCATGCAAGCACAGTGACTACAGATTCAGCAAGGCTGCGCCTTTAATCTGAAAGGGCAGCAAATATCCCGCTGCGCCCTTTAATCGGAGACAGAGATGACCAACCAGCAGCAACCCAACCAAAGTCCCAATGGCCAACAACCTGCCCAAAAGCAGCAGGACCAACAAAACCAGCAGCGCCCTGCCCAGCAGCAGCAGCAAGGCCGGGGCCAGAACCAGCAGCAGCAAGCGCAGTCCCAGCAGCAGTAAAAGCGGTGAAGCAGGCGGGCCGCAAGACCCGCCCAGGAAAAAACCCGCCACTGCGGGTTTTGTGTCGTATCGCTTAGGGGCGAAATTGCGTTTGGTAATGTTTCAGTGCCAATTCCACATCCTGCAGGCGATCATATTGCGGAGAGCCCATGAAGGGCTCCAGATCCCGTAAACCAATCACTTCCAGTTCCAGACGCTCGTATTGCGCTTGCGTCACCACAAGCAGGTCTTCCGCTTCTCGCATAAGACCTCCTTTCCACCTGATACCCAAACCGTAGATTCGGCTGACGATCCAGGTTCCACGACGATAGCGCCATCCACGCGTTTTGCAAAGTTCTTTTACAAGAACCAACGTTTGGTACACCCCCGGGCGTATTCAGTATTCCGGCGTTTTCCAGCTGTCTGCGGTGATGGGTCGCGTCAACTGCTCGATCTTGGCGTCGATCAGCGACAGGCGCGCGTGCTCAATGGTGCCTTCTGCCGGGTGGTCTGCCAGCAATTCGGCGCCCTGGGCTTTCAACGCATCCAAATAGGCGTCTTTCTCCTTGTCATTTCCGGTCTGCGTAGACATTCCTAGCCTCCAATGCTTTGGTGGTTAAACTGTAACAAAACTACTCCAAAACGCCAGCCAGCGATCTTAAAATTACGAAATAAGCAGAAAACGTCCTACAGCCACCCCCAGGCGTGGCGCAGACTTGTTATTTGCTTTCCGTAAGACTAACCCAGCTGATATGCACTGGGTTGATATAGAGGCTTTCAAGCCCATCCATCACCCGATGATGAGCCTGCGTCAGCGAGCCGCTTCATTGCCGCGGTAATTGACACCGCCGCTTGGGCATAGCCATCCCAGGGTGCATTTCCCTTGCGAAAGCGCGCTTCAATGGACTCAATGCCCCAGTGTGCGCCGCTGCTGACCTGGTCCAGCTCCGACCAGCCGATGGGTACCGACACACCCATACCCGGCCGCGCCCGCAGCGACCAGGCACTGACCGTCGTGGCGCCCCAGCCATTACGCAGGTAGTCGACAAAGATCTTGCCCTTGCGGTTTTGCGGGCCGCTCTTGGCCACAAAGCGCTGGGGCACGGTGGCTGCGAGGTGCTGCACGATCGCCTTGGAAAAGCCCTTGACGGTATCCCAGTCATGGCGGCGCTGGATCGGTACTACCAAGTGCAGGCCCTTGCCGCCGCTGGTTTTGAGAAAGGGCTCCAAGCCAAGCTCCTGCAGCAGCACCCGCACCAGCTCGGCCGCCTCCTGCACCGCCGGCCAGGCCACGCCCTCTCCCGGGTCCAGGTCAAAGGTCATGCGGTCGGGCCGCAGAATCTTGTCGCGCCTGGCGTTCCAGGTGTGGAACTCGAGCACATTGAACTGCGCCGCCTGGACCAGGCCCTCCGATTGGGCAATGGCCAGCAGCGGCGGGTGTTCCGGATCGAGCGACGGGGGCAACTGCACGATGCCGGCCATGGCACGGGCCTGCAGGTGCTTCTGAAAGAAATGCTCGCCCCCCACCCCATCGGGGGTGCGCACCAGCGAGGTAGGCCGGTCTTGCAGGTGCTCCATCATCAGCGGCGCCACCTGCTCGTAGTAGCGCACCACGTCCAGCTTGGTCACGCCCGTGCTGGCGTCCATGATGCGCTCTCCATGGCTGACCTCAATGCCGCCGGTAGCGCTGGGGGTTATCTTGCAAACAGGCATGGTGGTGGTTCTCTCCCGAGTGATCTGGTTGGCGGGCTTGTCCCCGCGCAAGCCATGGAAGACCGCATGGCGCACCCGGCCCTGGCCGGTCCAGCCGGCAAAGGCGATTTCTGCGACCAGCTCGGGACGAACCCAGATGGCCGCATAGTCAATGCGCTTGGGGTCCACAAAAGGGCATGTCCTAGTCTTGATTTTTTGCAGTTGCGCCGTCAGCGCGCGCAGGCTGGCCTCGGTAAAACCGGTGCCCACATTGCCGGCATAGACCAGTTGGCCGCCGCTGTCGTGCATCCCCAGCAGCAATGAGCCCAGACCGGTTCGCGTGCCTTGGGGGCGCGTGTAGCCGCCGATGACAAACTCCTGGCGCTGGCCGCATTTGAGCTTGATCCAGTCCGCCGTGCGGCCCTCGCGGTAGGCGGCATCCTTGCGCTTGCCGACAATGCCCTCCATGCCCAGCGCGCAGGCCGAGGCCAACAGTTGTGCCGGGTCGCCGGCAAAAGCCTCACTGATTCGCACGCTGTTGCCCAAGCCCGGGCTGGCATCCAGCGCCGCCCGCAGCGCCTGGCGCCGCGCCTGCCAGGGCTGGGCACGCAAATCCTGACCATTGGCAAACATCAGGTCAAACAGGTAATAGACAAGGTCGGCCGTACCCTCCCCATCAAACGCGTTTTGCAGCCGCTGAAAATCGGGCAGCCCTTTGTCATTGAGCGCTACCACCTCGCCATCCAGCCAGGCGTCGTTGAGCTGCAGATGCTGCAGGGCCGCTGCCAACGCCGGCATCTTGGCCGTCCAGTCCTTGCCATTGCGGGTCCACAGCGCCAGCTTGCGGCCCTGTTTGCGCGCTGCCATGCGGTAGCCATCGAGCTTGAGCTCCCAGGCCCAGTCCTGGGGGTTCGGGGGCGGCGCATCAGCGAGCACGGCCAGCTGCGGCGCCATCGTGGTGGGCAAGGCAGTGGCTCGGGTTTTCGCTTTGCGGGTGGTGCCGCGCTGGGCCGCTGGCGCTGCAGCGAGTTGGGCGACCGCCGCCCGCTGCACACTGGCCACGCTGTCGGGCCGGGCGCTGACAATGTCCAACTCGCCAGCCGGGCGGGCAAAGTCGTCCGCTTCCTTGATCCAAAGCCAAGGCGGTTGGCGCTCGCCCTCCTTGCCCTTCATGCGCACCAGGGTCCAGCGCCCGCCCAGCTTGTGGCCCTGCAACTCAAAATGGAGTTTGCCCTTGCGGTAGCCCTCGTGCGGGTCAGCCAGCGGCAGCCACAGGCCTTTGTCCCAGACGATCACCTTGCCCGCGCCATAGTGGCCGGCGGGGATCTGGCCCTCAAAGCGGTTGTAGGAAATCGGGTGGTCTTCCACCTGCACGGCCATGCGCTTGTGGCTGGGGTCCAGGCTGGGCCCTTTGGGCACCGCCCAGCTTTTCATCACGCCATCGAGCTCGAGCCGCAGGTCGTAGTGCAAATGGCTGGCCCAGTGTTTCTGGATGACAAACTGCAGCTGGCCCGCGACCGATTCGCCGCCGTCGGCCGGCTCAGGGGTCTTGGCAAAGTTGCGCTTGGCTTGGTATTTGTCCAATGAACTGGGCATGCAGAGCCTCCAGGGCGCCAGGCCACTAAGCCGCACGCCGCTTGGCAGGCGTGGGCTTGCGGGCGCTGGCGGATTTGGTGGCTGGCGTGGACTTGGCCTTGGGTTTAGCCGCTGCGGCTGCCACTTTGGCTGGGGCACTGGCCTTGGTCTTGGCCGGCGCGGCCTTGGTTTTGCGTGCAGCGCGCTTGGCCTCGGCAGTCTTGGCGCCGCCAGCCAGGCTGCGCTTGAGCAATGCGGTCAAATCCAGGATCTCCGCGCCGCCCGATACCGGCGAATCCTTGGGCGCCTGCACCACCTCTTCGACCTCGCCCGATTTGACCTTGGCAACGATGAGCTTCTGGATCTGTTCGGAGAAGGAATTGCGAAAATCATCGGCATTCCAGGCCTGGGCCTTGTCTTCGATCAACGCAACGGCCATGTCCATCTCGGCGCTGCTGATGCCTGCGGCCTTGGGCGATTGGGGCGGCAGGTTGAGCTGCTCGAACGAGCGGATATCACCGCCCCAGCGCAGAAGGTTCAGCACCAGCGCCCGCCCGCACGGCACCAGCACGGCCAGGTGCTGCTTGGTCTGGATGACGACCTTGGCCACGCCGACCTTGTTGGTCTTGCGCAGCGCCTCGCGCAGCAGTGCATACACCTTTTCGCCGCGCTTGAGCGGCGCCGTGTAGTAGGGCCGCTCCAGGTAGATCAGCGGAATGTCATCGGCATCGACAAAGACCTCGATCTCGATGGTCTGCGTGGTTTTGGGAAAGGCCGCGCTGATCTCCTCCTGGCTCAGGATCACATAGTGCCCGTCTTCGTACTCCACGCCTTTGACGATATCGCTGCTGGCGATCTCCTTGCCAGTGCGCTTGTTGATGCGCTTGTAGCCCACTGGCTCCATCGAGCGTTTGTCCAGCCAGTCAAAATCAATGCCCGAATCGCGCGTGGCCGTGTACAGCCCTATGGGCACATGCACCAGCCCAAAGCTGATCGCGCCTTTCCAGATGGTTCGTGTCGATGTCGGGGCGTTGCCTTGCTGCGCTTTCATGCCGGCCTCCTAGGTATGCGGCCAGTGTGCGCGCGTCACGGCCGGACCGCTGAGAGCAAATGGCAACGCGCGTAGGGAACTTCCGACCATCTGCATGCCAGCGCGGTCTGACAAAAAGACCGCACCACCCCAATCCTGCACCAGCCTCAGCTGCCAACTCGCTTGGATGACTCCATGCGCGGGCGCACAAATCCTACAGACCTGGGGCGCGGCAGCAGCGAACCTAGTAGGCATACGACCGAGGAGCACGACATGAGCAGCACCAAGCCAGACACCCAGCCGGAAACCGGTACCGACAGCCGCACCGACACCCGGCCCGCAACCCAACCCAGTTACCCCGAAGACGAAACCATGGATCCCGTGGGCAAGCCCTATCCCGAGCAGGAGCCTTTGGCACCCGAGCCGGGCGAGGACCCGCCCCACCCTCCGTTCTCACCCAGCACCGAGCCCGACATTCCGCAGGATCCCGAATCCGAGCGCGTCATCAGCCCAGAACCGCTGGATCCCTGATGGCCAGCCTCTTGCCAGTGCCGCCGCATCTGCCCGCCAATGCGGCGCTGTTCCTCGACTTCGATGGCAGCCTGGTGCCCATTGCCCCAACGCCAGACATCATTGCCGTGCCTGCCGGGCTGGTGCCGTTGTTGCGCGATCTGCAGGCACTGCTGGGCGGCGCGCTGGCTATCATCTCCGGGCGGGAGATTGCAGTCATCGACGCCTTCCTGCAGCCCTTGCAATTGCCCTGTGCCGGCGCGCATGGCGCGCAGCGCCGCGATGCCGCAGGCCACCAATGCGACGACGCGCCAGGTGATATTTCTGCAGTGATCGACGCCTGCGAGCAATTGGCCCAGGCGCACCCAGCGCTGTATGTCGAGCCCAAACAAAGCGGTGTTGCCTTGCACTACCGCCGCGATCCATCGCTGGAGGACCTGTGCCTGCGCAGCCTGCAAGCGATGCTGGCCCACAGGCCGCAGTGGACGCTGCTGCGCGGCAAGCAGGTGCTGGAGATGCTGCCGGTGGGCGCGAGCAAGGGCCGCGCCATCCAGGCCTTTATGCAGGAGCCGCCGTTTTCCGGCCGCACGCCATTTTTCCTGGGTGATGACATCAGCGATGAAAGCGGCTTTGCCGCTGTGCTGGCCGAGCGCGGCGTCGCCATCAAGGTGGGCGCGGACGTAAGCTGCGCCAGCCACCGCCTCGATGGCGTGGAGGCCGTCTACCACTGGCTTCAAGCCGCGTGCACGCAGCAACGCATGCTGAGCGCGCTGCGCCGGCCGGCGGAGGTGCAACCATGAGCCGTCTGGTCATTGTCTCCAACCGCGTGGCCGATCCGCAGGATGCGGCGCCCGGTGGCCTGGCCATCGCGCTGGAAGAGGCGCTGCAGCGCCACGGCGGTCTGTGGTTTGGCTGGGGCGGCGCGGTCACGGAGCAGTCCCCAGCGCAACCCTCCATCCGCCCATGGGGCGCCGTGACCGTCGCCACGACCACGCTGGAGCGCTGCGACCATGACAGCTACTACAGCGGCTTTTGCAACAACGTGCTCTGGCCGGTGTTCCACAATCGCCTGGATCTGGCTGCATTCGACCCCAGCTTTTACGAAGGCTACCAGCGTGTCAACCGACAGTTTGCGCAGCAGCTGCTGCCGTTGCTGCAGCCCAATGACGTGATCTGGGTGCATGATTACCACCTGATGGCGCTGGCGTCTGAATTGCGCGCGCTGGGCTGCCAGCAGCGCATCGGCTTCTTCCTGCACATCCCATTCCCGCCGCTGGTCGCCCTCGGGGCCGTGCCCCAGCACAAGGCATTGATGCAGGCCTTGATGGCATTTGATCTGGTGGGCCTGCAAAGCCGGCAGGACCTGCAGCATTTTGAGAGCTATGTGCTGGCACAGGCAGATGGCCGCATCAGCCACCGCCACCACTACCGCGCCCACGGCCAGCAAACGCGCTGTGAGGTATTTCCGATCGGCATCGATGCCCGCGCCTTTGCAGCGCTGACGGACACCCCCCCCGCCCAGCAGGTGCAGGCGACACTGGAGCAGGAATACCGCCAGCGCCGCCTTGTGGTGGGTATTGACCGGCTCGATTACTCCAAGGGCCTGCCCGAGCGCATCCACGCCTTTCGCGATCTGCTCGAGCGTCACCCGGCCCACCGGCGCAGCGCCACCCTGGTGCAGATCGGCTCGCCCACCCGCGAGCACCTGCTGGCCTATGCAGCGATCCGCCGCCAGTTCGAATCGCTGTGCGGCGCCATCAATGGCGATTTTGGTGAGCTCGATTGGATGCCCGTGCGCTACATGCACCAGGTGCTCACGCGTGCCCAGCTGGCGGGCCTGTGCCGCTCGGCAGCGGTGGGCCTGGTCACGCCGCTGCGCGACGGCATGAACCTGGTCGCCAAGGAATTCATTGCTGCCCAGGACCCGGCTGACCCCGGGGTGCTGGTGCTGTCGCGCTTTGCCGGTGCGGCCGAGCAGCTGCAAGAAGCCCTGCTGGTCAATCCCTATGACGCCCACAGCACTGCCAACAGCCTGGACCAGGCCCTCCAGATGCCGCTGGCCGAGCGCATCGAGCGGCACCAAAAGCTGCTGGCCCGCATCGAGGCCGAGGATGTGCACTGGTGGTGCCAGCGCTTTTTGCAGGCGCTGGACCAGTGCCAGCCTGCGATGCCGCGTAAACCGCGCTTGTCTGTGCCAGCACACCGCCTCGTTGCCGCCGCGGATGGCGAGCTGCCGATGACCCGCCCCACGCGGGATGGCAGCTTTCCCTATCTGCGTGTGGTGAGCGGCAGCGCCCCCGCACCACGCCCGGACGCTGCAGCAATACGCATGGGCCGTTGAACGATGAATGCCTCTACCGAACTTGAAGATTTTCTGACCGCCTCCGAGCCGCAGGAGCCCGCAGAGATGCTGCGCACCTTGGTGGCGCAGCGCCTTGACCGGTTGCCTCTGCCCGGACAGGGCCAGACCCTGGCGCGCTGGCGGGCGCTGGCGGCTGTGGCAGCCAGCAACCTGAGCCTGGTCAAGTTGTTTGAGGGCCATACCGATGCGCTGGCCACTCTGGCTGAACTGGGCGCGCAGGCGCCGGCAGCGGCGCGGACCTGGGCCGTCTGGGGCGCGGAGCCGCCGGGCAACCGGGTGCAGGCCGTAGCGCTCAGCGCCAGCGATGGCCTAGCCCCCGGCAGCAAGGTGCTGCTGACCGGCACCAAGGCCTGGTGCTCGGGCGCGCAATCCGTGGACCATGCGCTGGTGACCGCCTGGCTCTCCGATACCGAGCGCTGTCTGGTCGCCGTCAACCTGCTCCAGCCCGCAGTGCAGGTCAGCAGCGATGGCTGGCAGGCCGTGGGCATGGCCGACAGCGCGAGTGTGGATGTGCAGCTGCGCAACGCCACTGGCACCCTGGTGGGCCAGCCCGGTGCCTACCTCAGCCGCCCGGGCTTTCAGCATGGGGGCGCCGGCATTGCAGCGTGCTGGTATGGCGCCAGCGCCCGCATCGCGGGCCAGTTGCTGCGCACCTGCCGCAGCCATGCAGAGCCCCATGCCTTGGCCCACCTGGGCGCGGTGGATGTGGCGCTCTCGGCCACAGCCGCGCTGCTGCGCGCCACGGCAGCCCATATCGATGCCCAGCCTGACCAGCCCTGGACCCGGGAAGTGAACCGCACCCGCCTGGCCGCCGAGGCCACAGCCCAGCAAGTGCTGCAGCATGTGCCGCGCGCGCTGGGCCCGGGCCCTTTTTGCAAAGACAGGTCGCTCGCCTTGCTGCTGGCGGATCTGCCAATTTTTATCCGCCAAAGCCATGCGGAGCGCGATCTCGCCGCTCTCGGGCAGGCCATCACACAACAGGAGAATAACGCACCATGGAAGCTCTGATGTCCCGCCATATCGAGGGAGAAGGCACCCCCGAATTGCAATGGCAGTCCTGGCTGGCCCAGGCCCCCTTGAACACCACGCCTGCCGATGCGCTGCTGCAGGGCTGCCAGCGGGTGGTGATTGTCTCACCCCATCCCGACGATGAGATTCTTGCCACTGCCGCCATCATGCAGTACTGCGAGGCCAACGCGCTGCCCTGCACGGTGATCGCCGTCACCTCGGGCGAAGCCAGCCACCCGGGCTCGCGCCTGTGGACGCCGGACCAACTGGCCCAAGCCCGCGAGCGCGAAAGCGCCCAGGCGCTGGCCCTGCTCTGCCCGGGCAGCCAGATCATCCACCTGCGCATCCCTGATGGGCAGGTACAGGACCACCAGCCCCAGCTCGAGTCGCGCCTGCAGCAACTGCTGCGCGCAACGGACGCCGTCTTCTGCCCGTGGCGCTATGACGGCCACCCGGACCACGAGGCCACCGGCGAGGCCTGCGCAGCAGCCACAGCCGATGTGGGCAGCCGCTTGTTTGAGGTGCCAATCTGGACCTGGCATTGGGCCAGCCCCGGAGACCAGCGCGTGCCTTGGCAGCAGGCCGTGCGCATGCCGCTGAGCGCCGAGCAGCTGGACCGCAAATGCCTGGCGCTGTCCTGCTTTCGCAGCCAGTTGCTGCCTGACCCGTCCACGGGCAGACCCCCAATCCTGCCCCGTTGGGCCACGGCGCGCCTCTTGCGCAACTTCGAGGTGATCTTGCGATGAACCAGCGCCAACACTTTGAACAGCTCTACCAACGCTCCCCGGACCCCTGGGCCGTCAAGACCGCCTGGTACGAGCGGCGCAAACGCCAGCTGCTGCTGGCATCGCTGCCGCGCGAGCACTACCGCTACGCGTTTGAGCCCGGCTGCGGCAATGGCGAAACCACGGTGGCGCTGCTCGAGCGCTGTGACCAACTGATCGCCGCCGACTGTGCCGAATCGGCGGTGCTGCTGTGCAACGCCCGCATCCAGCGCGAGGACCGGCACCAGCTGCACCTGCAAAAGCTGCAACTGCCGCAGCAGTGGCCCCAGGTTCCACCCGGCGGCTTTGATCTCTTGGTGGTTTCCGAGCTCGCCTACTACCTGTGTGATGCCGATCTGGCGTTGTTCATCGAGCGCTGCCTGTCGTGCCTCGCGCCGGGTGGTCATTGGCTGATGTGCCACTGGCGCCACCAGGCGCCCGACCTGCTGCAAGCCGCCGATACCATCCATGCGCAGGTGGGGGCCAGCGCAGCGCTCAAGACTGTGGTGGAGCACCGCGAGACTGATTTCTTGCTAGAGGTTTGGGAAAGACTGTGAGCACCCGATGATTGGTATCTGCATACCCGCCCATGACGAAGAGGAACTTATCGCGGCCTGCCTCGAGAGCGTCGCCCGCGCCAGCCTGCACCCCGACCTGGAGGGCGAAGACGTCAAGGTTGTCGTCGTGCTCGACAGCTGCAGCGATGGCAGCGCTGCCATCGCACAGCAATGGCCTTTTGTGACCCTGCACGTCAGTGCCCGCAATGTGGGCCGCGCGCGGGCCGCAGGTGCGCGCCATCTGCTGCAGCACCAGGCGCGCTGGCTGGCATTTACCGATGCCGATACCCGCGTGGCACCCGATTGGCTGGCGGTGCAGCTGTCGCTGGGGGCCGATGTGGTCTGCGGCACGGTGGGGGTCGACAGCTGGCAGGCGCACGGCCTGGATGCACAGGCCGCGCGTCTGCGCTTTGAATCGAGCTACCAGGACCGCGACGGCCACCGCCATGTGCATGGCGCCAACCTGGGCCTGTCTGCCCATTGCTACCAACAGGCGGGCGGGTTTGACGCGATGGAGTGCGGCGAAGACCAGGCGTTGGTGGACCGCCTTGCCGCCCTGGGCGCCCAGATCGCCTGGAGCGCCTTGCCGCGGGTGCTCACCAGCGGCCGGCCTTTTTCGCGCGTCGAGCATGGCTTTGCGGGGGCCATTCGGCTGGCGACCTAGCACGGGCTGCGCTAAGGCAGCCCTGCACGCAGCACCAAAACTGCCCTCAAGGCCTGATGTGCCGCCAGGCGCTGCAGCAATCTGCCCAACGCCATCGCTGCGGCAGCAGGCCACGGGCAAAAACACTACAGCCAGTCAGCTCAAATCTGTTGACATTCCTCAGACAGCGCCTACACCGCGAAGCAGCCCTTCGCGGCGATCATGGAGCTATCGAAGAAAGGAGTTCGTCATGCAACACCAGCCATCATTTCCGATGCTGACCATGCCAACCCGACCCTTAGTCGCGCAGCGTGGTGAGAAGCAAAACCGCTATGTTCCAGCGGTGTCCACTGATATCAGCAAGACCTTCGAAAAGTACCGCCGCCTCGCTGCATTGCAAAACGCCAAGCAGCTCGCCACCTAGTCTCTGTTTCACGCCGAGTTCGTGCATCTCCTCCATCCGGTTCAAGCTTGCATGAACGGCTTTTAGCGAGCATCGGCTTTCTTGCACCTGCCTGCGGTATCACCCAGGCCTGGCTACCGGCACCACAGCCCGCCCACTGGCGGGCTGTTTGCCTGGAATTGCGTCTGGGTTCCGGCTCCTTTGGTCGCAAAAGCGCCCGGTACCCGCATGGCAATGCGACATCCCAGCATGCTCTGCGCCCAGCGATGGCGTCTCTGGCATGTGCCAACGGCGCGGCAAGCGGCGCAGGCAGTGCCTACCCAAAGTGCCAACGTAAGACATTGTGTGGGCCGGTTTAAGGTCATTAAAAGGAGTACTGTGGGTCGAGGCAATCCATCTTGATCTGCCGCAATAGACCGGAGGTCTACATGTTCAAATTCTCAGCCTATCCCCCTGCGTCGTTTTGGGATACGTCCAAACTGATGCTGCACAGCGCGGGGGTGCCAGCGCCGCAGGAGCAAGACAAGAAACCCCCTGCAGACAAAGATCGCCCCGGCCAGGACCAGCAGATCGCGGCGGTGCATGCCTTCAAATTTCTATAACCGGGGGACGCTGCAGTCCAAAGACCTGACCGCCGTTGCGCGGTTTTTTTCTTGGTGGATTGCGCTGTCGTCACCGTTGGCAGCACTGGCCCTGCTGTGGCCCCTACCGATACGGGCGGGCAACTACGCAACCTGCATCCTCGACCATGCGGAACAAGTGGGAAGCGACGCTGCTGCCAAGGCGGTATCGCAAGGCTGCTTGGCAAGCTACCCCGCAGGGATGGAGGCGGTAGGACAAGGGTCAAGAAACGGCGGCACAGACTTCCGCTCCGGAGCCCAGTGTTCAGCCCGAAAAGCGCAAGACACGCGCAGCGAAATGGCCGCCTACCAGATCAAGCGGGCTTGCCAACGGCTGTACGACCATCCTGATTTCGCATTACCCGCAGCCATCGCTGCGCCGTAGCGCTCTGGGGTGTACCGTCGCTGCCACAGGATGGGTTGCCTTTTTGGGAGCCGGTGCCCACCCTGGGCCCTGACCTGGATTCTTCCTGCAATTGGACTTCTCGCGCACGGAAGTCAGCTTTGTGCTATCCTGAAATATCCGATCAGGGCATGCTTGCCCCTTGATTCGTCAAAGTGCAAAGTGCTCAAGGCGCTGTGCACACCATCCTAGGCAAGCCCTCCAAGCCACAATAAATTCCTAGGGTCGGCTTTTCCCTCTTTCGCATTTATTTCTGGCGCTTCATGCTCCACCGTGTCAACGTGTGGAGCGCGCACCCATGTTTCATTTTTTTAAAGACACTAACAAAATTTCCCGTTACTTCATCTCGCCAGGCGTGTGCGAGCAGCCAGACGGAAAGTTCCAATCCGCAGTCTCATTGAAGTCCGGCCAGGGCTCAGTAGCGCAAGACACCGTGTACACCTTCTCCAAGCTGTTCGAGACAGCGCAGGAGGCGGTCGATCACGCCAAGCAAGAGGGCATGCAGCTTGCCCTCATGAAATAAGGCCGCAGGCCATCACCAAGGACATCCGTTGAGCAAAGAAGACCTTATCGAAATGCAGGGGAAGATCGAAGAAATTCTTCCAGATGCCAGGTATCGCGTGAACCTGGACAATGGACACTCCCTCATTGCATATACCGGTGGCAAGATGAGAAAGCACCGTATCAAGATCATTGCAGGGGACAATGTGACTATCGAAATGTCCCCTTACGATCTGTCGAAGGGTCGAATTACGTTCCGGCATCTTGCGCCTCGCACAGGAGCCGCCACCGGCTCCAAGCAGTTCCGCAAGCGATAGACAGACAAGCAACCTTTAAGGAGCTTGGCTCTGCCGATCTATAACCGCCTCCGGGCGGTTTTTTTCGTCCACTGCAGGCCCCGGGCTGCAATCTCGCCGCTGTGGGCCATGACATGCACCACCGAGCAAGCCAGCGCCATGGCGCGCTTCAGTCATCAGGCTCGGTGACAGGCCCGCGAACCCCGGTGGCCCGCCTTCAAGGCGCTAGGCTTCGAACCAATCCACATCCAGGCAAATCGCGTAGTGCCGCTTTTTCCCGTCCGCCGCCGTTCCGCCACCGCCGATATATGCATCGCAGGATGTGACTTGGGCATGCAATCCCGCGCCATGCAACATGACTTTAAAGGGCATCAGGTCTCTCGCGGACAGCTGACCGATGCGCAGCCCATCCACCACCACTGACACGGCCTTGTCGGAACTCGCCTTGCCGTCTTCTGGAACAAGAAACGCGATGCACTCCCGGTTGGCGTTTTCACCAAAGGTATTGCCTGCGACTCGTGAGATGTTTGCCGTATAGCTGCCATCGTCGGCAATTTTGACCGTCTCCCCTCTGGCCCAGTGCTTTTTTGATATCAGGTCTTCCAATCGGACCGAGCTCTCAACAGGGCGGCTGAGACGCCCAGGCGCATTCGGCGGCCCCCTCGACAAAAGCCAGTACGCAAAGTACGACAGCCAACACATGAAGAAAAACAACAGTATTTGCCCATAGCTCATCTTGTTCCTTTACCTGAAGCTGTGAGTCAGGCTACCCCATCGCCAGGGCGATGGAGCGAGAGCAAGTAGATGTCCTTCAAGTAGGCGCTTCCCGCGTTTACCAATTGGCCAGGCACCTCATCCATGGCGCCGACTGCCATCGATAGCCATGCGAACCGTGCTCGGCGAAGCAGCGCGGCCCGCATTTGGCCCGCGGCACAACACAAACCCCAACGCCAGAGCGAAGGGCCCTCGGCCAACGCCTCTGATTTGCCTGCATGCGGGCTCGGGCGATTCGCTGCGTCGTCGTCGTTGCCACGAGCTCGCAGCTGACCGCAAACGACGCCTTGCGCCGCATGCCCATCGGCATCCATCCCGCGGCACGAGGGTATTGCCGACAGGCCCAGGAAACCGACTTAAAATGCGAATAATTCTCAAATGCATCCGCTTGCCGCCTGTTTGGCACCGCCTCCCATGTCTGCCATTCTCGACATCCAGCTTCTCTACACCGGCCACCACCAATGGCTGCAGCAGCGCCTGCAGCACCGGCTCGGCAATGCCGCCGATGCGCAGGACATGGCGGCCGACACCTTTGTCTGCGTGCTCACCAGTGCCACGCCGCCCGAGGCCATCCGTGAGCCCCGGGCGTTTTTGACGACCATTGCCAAGCGGCTGCTGATCAACCACTGGCGCCGCCGCGACTTGGAGCGCAGCTACCTCGAAGCGCTGGGCGCCCAGCCCGAGCCGCTGATGCCCTCGCCCGAAGAGCTGGCGGTGCTGCAAGAGACGCTGGCCCATGTGGCCCATGCGCTCGACGGCCTGCCGCTGCCGGCCCAGCAGGCCTTTGTGCTCAGCCAGCTCGATGGTCTGGGCTATGAGGCCATCGCAACGCGCCTGGGCATCTCGCACAGCACCGTGCGCCGCCATATGGCAGAGGGCTTTCGCCGCATTGCGCTGGCCCTGGCCAGGCAGGATGCCGGCATTACCGCACCAGTGCGCAATGCAGCACCTGCGATGGCGACCCGCCTGAGCGCTGGATGACGGCAGGCCCCGAATCCGCGCTCGACCCGGTCAGCGAAGCGGCCGTGGAATGGCTCGTGCAGTTCCACTCGGGCGAGATGACCGAGGCCGACCAGGCCCGCCACCGTGCCTGGCTCGCCGCCCAACCCCAGCACCAGGTGGTCTGGCAGCGGCTGAGCGGCAGCCTGCATGCGCAGTTTGGCGCTGCCCGCGCCGTGGCCGCGCCCCAAGCCGCCACCCCGATCGGAGATGTGATGGGCCAGGCCCTCGCGCATGCCCAGCGCCGGGGCAGCAGCCGGCGGCGTTTGCTCAGCGGTGCGTTGGCCGTTGCCGGCGTGTCCACCGGGGCGCTGCTGCTGGCCAACCGCCAGATGCCGCTGCGCCAGATCACCGCCGACCTGCGCACCGGCACCGGCGAGCGCCATGCGTTCACCCTGCCCGATGGCAGCGAGCTGCTGTTGGATGCGCGCTCGGCCGTGGACCTGGACTTTGGCGCGGACCGCCGCCGGGTCAAGCTGCGCCAGGGCGCGCTGCTGTTGCAGGCCCAGCCCGCCAGCAACGGCCTGGCGCCGTTGGAGGTGCTGAGCCCGCACGGCCGCATCCAGGCGCTGGGTACCCGCTTTGCCGTACGGCTGGATGAGGCCGCTACCCGCGTCAGCATGCTCGAGCACGCCACGCGCCTGACGACTGCAGCCGGTGCCAGCCAGGTGCTGGAAGAAGGCCGAAGCGCGCGCTTTGATACGCTGTCGATCGCTGGCGACGACACCAGCCCGCAGGCAGCGGCTGCCTGGCAGCGCGGCATGCTCGAAGTGCACCACCAGCCGCTGGGCGAGGTGGTGCAGGCGCTGCGGGCCTACCGCCGGGGTTTTGTCCGCATCAGCGCCCAGGCTGCGGCGCTGCGGGTCTATGGCAACTATGCGCTCGATGACAGCGACCGCGCCTTGGATGCGCTGGCGGCGACCCTGCCCATCACGGTGCGCGTCTACCAGCGCGGCTGGCTGGTCGTGATCGAGGCGGCCTGAGGCGCACAGCCCTGTCCGGACAGGTCTGTTCGGGATGGGGCTGCAGCGCATCGGCCTCGCCCCCCAAAAATAAATGAACACTTTTTTGTGCTCGCTCTACATACCTTGGAAGCCTCGATTTTTCCCTCTGCATCTCCAAGGAATCTATGCCACTTTGCCGCTCGCCCGCCCTGCCCACTGCGCATATGGGCGCACTCGCACTGGCCGCCGCCATCGCCTGCAGCTTGCCTGCCCAGGCCCAAACCAGCCACCCGGCCGCCGTCCAAAGCTATGACCTGCCTGCCCAGCCGCTGGGCAGCACGCTGGCCCGCATTGCCTCGCAAAGCGGCCAGCAAATCAGCATGGATGCCAGCCTGGTGCAAGGCCGCACGGCGCCGGCCCTGCGCGGCAGCTATGCCCCGGAGGACGCAGCGCGCGCCGCGCTGGCCGGCAGCGGGCTGGAGCTGGTCAAGATCGACGGCGGCACCTGGGCATTGCGCGCCGCGCCCCATACGGGAGCCGGAGCCGGCGCCACGACCGTCAGCAGCGATGCCGCCGCCGCTGGCCTGACGCTCAACGAGATCCGCGTGACCGCGCCGGCCATCCGCAGTGCGACCACCGAGCAGACCGGCGCCTACACGCCGCGTGCCGTCACCATCGGCAAGGGTGAGCAGGCGCTCAAGGACATCCCCCAGTCGATCAGCGTGGTCACCCGCCAGCTGATGGATGAGCAAAACGCGACCTCGGTCTACGATGCGCTGGGCAGCACCACTGGCATCACCTTGCTGCAAAGCCCGCAAGGCGGCAAGTACATCTACTCGCGCGGCTTCAGCATCGCCACCATCCAGTATGACGGGGTCAATGTGCAGCGCCTCTATGGCCGCGCCAGCAACTACCAGGGCGGCACGGCCATCTATGACCGGGCCGAAGTGCTGCGCGGCTCGGCCGGCCTGCTGCAAGGCGGCGGCGACCCGAGCGGCGCCGTCAACCTGGCGCGCAAGCGCCCGCTCAAGGAAGGCGGCGTCACCGTCACCGCCAAGGCCGGCTCCTGGGACCGCTATGGCGCGCAAATCGATGGCAGCGGCGCGTTGAACGCCGAAGGCAGCCTGCGCGGCCGCGCCGTCATCGATGTGGACGACCAGCACTCCTTCATCGACTATGCCAACCAGCGCAATGGCACCCTGTACGGCACCCTGGAGTACGACATCTCGCCCCAGACCCAGGTCAGCGTGGGCGCAAGCTACGAGTCCTTCAAGGGCCGGCCCTTTATCTCGGGCCTGCCGCACTACAGCGATGGCCGCGACATCGCGCTGCCCCGCTCCACCTACCTGGGCGCCATCTGGAACCGCCAGAACAACCATACCCAGACGCTGTACGCCGACCTCTCCCATACCTTCAACAGCCGCTGGCGCGCCAAGGTCTCGGCCCTGCACGTCAAGGAAGCGCTGGACATGAAGTACGCCTCTTCCCAGCGCGCCGTGGCCGCCGCCACCGGCCTGGGCGCCACCGTCAGCAACCTGACGCAAGCCGACCAGAGCGCCTCGGGCCTGGATGCGAGCCTGGTGGGCGACTTCAGCGCCTTGGGGCGCGAGCACCAGCTGGTTCTGGGCACGAGCTACAGCCAGGGCAAGGTCACCAGCGACTACAGCTCGATGAGCCCGGCGGTGCCGATCAATGTGTTTGACCCGGACCCGTTCCGCACCGAGCCCAGCGACGAGGCCATTCGCTATGCCAACACCGAGCGCACCTTGGGCAAGACGCGCCAGGCCGGCGCCTATGGCGCGCTGCGCCTGCAGCTGAGCGATCCGCTCAAGCTGGTGTTGGGTGGGCGCCTGGGCAGCTACAAGACCGATTTCGACACGATCACGACGACGACCGGCACCGTCGTCGCCTCATCCACGCACCAGGACAACACCCGCTTCATGCCCTTTGCCGGGCTAATCTATGCCCTCAACCCGCAATGGTCGGCCTACGCCAGCTATGCCGATATCTTCAACCCGCAGTGGTCGCTCAACGCGGCGGGCCAGAACTTGAAACCCATCCAGGGTGCAACCTATGAGCTCGGCCTCAAGGGTGAAATCCTGGGCGGCCGCGCCAACACATCGTTTGCGCTCTACCGCGTCGACCAGAAGAACCGCGCCACCGAAGACGTCGCCTCCGGCCCGGACTGCCGCGATGGCTACTACTGCTACACCGACGACGGGCGCGTGCGCAGCCAGGGCTTTGATGCCGAGATCAGCGGCGAGCTGAGCCGGGGCTGGAACCTGTTTGCCGGCTATACCTTCAACCGCAACACCTACAAGCGCGATATCAACAACGAAGGCCTGGACTTCAACAGCTACACGCCCAAGCACCTGCTGCGCCTGTGGACCACCTACCGCCTGCCCGGCGACTGGAACGCCCTCACCATCGGTGGCGGCGTCAACACCCAAACGGCCTCTTACCGCAAGATCGGTGCGATCAACCTCCATGCCCCGGGCCGCGCCGTCTGGAGCAGCTATGTCCGCTACCAGATCGACCCGCATTGGCAGCTGAGCCTGAACTTCAACAACATCTTCAACAAGCGCTACTACTCGTCCATCGGCAGCCTGGTCAACAGCAGCCACTATGGCGAGCCGCGCAACGCGATGTTGACCTTGCGCGGCTCGTTCTAAAGCCCGCCTGCGCAGATGGCAGGCGAGTTTCGCCAACGCATGGCCTGGCTGCACACCTGGAGCGGCCGGGTCGGCATGGTCTGCACAGTAAAACAAACTGGACGCTGCCACGTCCAGCGGGCCGCGGGGGCCCAACGGCCAACGCCAGCCCGGCTACCGCCTGCCAGACAGCAGCCATAGGCATATACGGCATTTCCAACTGTTCCGGCCATTTTCAAGTCTCTCTCCATAGATCCTTAGGAATAACCGAAGCATCAGCCATAAATTCCGAATTGTGCTTGGACCGCCAAACCCGTTCAATGGGGGCCATCTGGAGGTTTCCCATGCATGATTCAATGTTCTTTTATGGCTTGCTGACAGCCACCTTTCTTTTTGCCGGCTTGGTGAAGGGGGTGACCGGGATGGGGCTGCCGACGGTGGCGATGGGGCTGCTGGGCATGGTGATGCCGCCGGCCATGGCGGCATCCCTGTTGGTGGTGCCGTCCTTAGTCACCAATATTTGGCAACTGTTCTCTGGCAGCGCGGTGGCAGCGCTGGTGCAGCGCCTGTGGCCCATGCTGGCGGCCATGGTGATTGGGACGGTGGGCGGGTCCGCGCTCCTGGTGCAAGTTGACCCTCGCTGGTCCGGCTTCGCCCTGGGATCGGCCTTGATCGCGTATGCGGTCTATGCCTTGTTGGCGCCCGCGCTCACCATCCAGCGTGCGCTGGAGACATGGCTTTCACCATTGGTGGGGCTGGTTACCGGCATGGTCACGGGCGCCACCGGCGTCTTTGTCATGCCGGCCGTTCCCTACCTTGGCGCTCTTGGCTTGCACAAGGATGAGCTGGTGCAGGCGCTGGGGCTGTCCTTCAGCATCTCGACCCTGGCCCTTGCCGCAGGTTTGCTGGCCAACGACGCGTTACGCCTGAACCAGCTGGGTCTGTCGTCGCTCAGCGTCATCCCTGCATTGCTGGGCATGGGGCTTGGCGCTTCGCTCCGGGCGCGCATCAGCCCCCAGCGCTTTCGGCTGTGCTTTCTGCTGTTGCTGCTTGTGTTGGGACTCGAGCTTGCCTCTCGGCCCTTTATTTAAAGACGCGCAGACCACGCAAAACACCGATCCCCCACGCCCGCCCCACCACAGCAGCCGATCACCTGGATAGCAAAAATGCCTTGCTACCGTCCGCAACCTGTGGCCATGGCGCTGATCGGCGCGGTCACCAGCGACACGCTGGTGCTGTGCGCAGGCGTCGCGCAGCTGGCGCTCATCAGTCCGCTGCTGGGCGCGCAGCGGGCGCGTTCCAGCGCAGCATCTCTTGGCCGCCACGCCGCTGTGCGGCAAGGTGGTGGTGCCTGGGCACCGCTCCGTGGCTGGCTTTATGCTGCTGGCCTCTGCCGTACTGTGGCGGCTCACCTGGCGCAGTGCCCAGCAGGTGCCATCCACGCTCAACGCCTTGTCCGGCCATTAGCGCTCCAGGGGCCATAACAGCCGCATTTACCGTAAATGCGTGATGGAAGATCTCCGTCTTTGCGTCAAAATGTAGCGATGGCTATTGCGCAACTCCCCGTACTGCTGGTTGATGACGACCCCGACATGCTCGCCCGGCTGGGCGCCGTGCTGGGCTCGGTAGGCGTCGCAGCCGATCAGCTGTGCGAGGCCGGCTCGCTGGCCGAGTGCCAGCAATTGGTGACCGCGCCCGAGGGTGGCCTGCAGCCCATGGTGATGGGGCTGATCGATCTGGGCCTGCCCGATGGCAATGGCATTGACTTGATTGACTGGCTGCGCGCGCGCAACCCGGTGCTGCCGATTCTGGTGGTGTCGGCCTGGAGCACCGAGGAGATGATTCTGGGCGCGCTGCGCGCCGGCGCCAATGGCTATGTGCTCAAGGAGCGCGACGACCTGGAGATTGCGCTGTCGGTGCGCAATGTGCTCAAAGGCGGCGCGCCCATCGACCCCTTCATCGCCCGGCGTATTCTGGACCTGGTGGGGCGCCCGGCCGGGCGCCCTCCCACCCCGTCGCAGCCGCCGGACCCGGCGCTGCGCGAAGCGCTCACCGAGCGCGAGCGCGAGATCCTCGACCATGTCGCCGCCGGCATGAGCAACCGCGAAATCGCCGAATGCCTGCACCTATCCCGATGGACCATCGACACCCATATCCGGCATATCTACGACAAATTGGCCGTGAGCTCGCGCACGCAGGCCTTGCGGCGTGCACGCGAGCATGGCTTGTTGCGCTGATCTGCCTGGCGGCCCTGTGCCAGGTGCCGCCCGCGCAGGCGCAAGGCCAGCCCTGGCCTGGCACGGCCGAGGCGGCGCGCTCGGACTGGGATGCCCAGCAGCCGCCGACTACCGGCTGGGTGCCGGTGAAGGTGCCCAACGACTGGAACCAGCAGTGGCCCGGCTATAGCGGCGTTGTCTGGTACCGGCTGCGCTGGGACATCAGCGGCGAGCCGCAGACCCAGGGCCTCTACATCCACTACCTGATGCAAGCCGGGGTCATCTCGGTCAACGGCGTGGAGCTGCAGCGCGACCCGCATCTGACCGAGCCGATGACACGTGCCTGGAATACGCCGCGCTACCTGGTGCTGCCCGCGCCGCTGCTGCACAGCGGCAGCAACGAGCTGCTGATCCGCGTGAGCGGCTACTACGCCTACCAGCCTGCGCTGGGCCCGGTTGAGATTGGTGCACCCGAGCTGCTTCGCACGGCGCAGCAGGACAGCTACCTGGTGCGGCACAACCTCAACTGGCTCCACCTGGGCGTGGGCGCAACCCTGGGCTGCTTCTTTCTGGTGCTGTGGCTGATGCGCCGCCAAGAGGCCGCCTACGGCTGGTATGCCGCGCGCCAGGCGGCCTGGGTGGGCTTTACCGTCAACTTTGTCAGCGTGACGCCCTGGCCGTTCCACCACATCAACACCTATGCGGCGGTGGTCTCTATCGCCTATGTGCTCTACCACGGCTGCAATGCCATGTTTGTGCTGCGCTTCATGGGCCGCCGCTGGCCCAGGCGCGAGGCCGCCATGTGGCTCATCATTGCCGCGCTGGCGGCCATTACCTTGCTGGTGCCTGATGCGCAGCTCAGAGACATGCGCAATGTGATGGCCTGGGCCTCGTCGGCCCTGCTGTTCACCACCGCTGGCGTGTTTGTCGGCCTGGCCTGGCGCAACGGCAACCAGGCGCAGCGCCTGCTGTCGCTCACGGCACTGGCCAGCGCCCTGGCGATGGCGCATGACCTGCTGGTCTTCACCCGCATCGTGGACGACAACTTCTACCTGGCCACCTACACCGAGCCACTGGCCACCGTAGGCATTGCGCTGACCCTGGCCTGGACCTTTGTGCAGAACACGCGGCGCATCGAGAGCTTCAACGACGAGATGCAGCACCATGTGGCCGAAGCCCGCGCCGAGCTGACCGAATCGCTGGCTGGCCGCCATGAGCTGGAGCTGCTGCAGGCCCGCCTGGGCGAGCGGGTCAACATTGCGCATGACCTGCACGACGGCCTGGGCGGCATGCTGATCGGCAGTATCACCACCTTGGAGCGCACACGCGGCTCGCTGCCACCCGACCAGGTGCTGGGCATGCTGCGCGGCATGCGCGATGACCTGCGGCTGATCATCGACCTGGCCTCCGCCCAGCACTATGGCGAGCTGTCGCTCGCAGAGCTGCTCGCCCCCATGCGCTACCGCATGAGCCAGCTGTTCGAAGTGCATGACATGGAGGTGCACTGGCAGCTGAGCCATATCGACCAGCTGCACCTGCCCACCAGCGCCAGCCTGGATGTCCTGCGCATTTTGCAAGAAGCCTTGACCAATGCCTTCAAGCACAGCCACGCCAAGCGCGTGGATGTGGTGCTGGCCCGCGAGGCCGAGCAACTGCTGCTGCAGGTGCAAGACAACGGCGTGGGCCTGCCTGCGCCCAAAGCAGCCAACACCCCCACGCACGGCACCGGCCTGCGCAGCATGCAAGCCCGGGCCCAGCGGCTGGGGGCGCAGTTGTCGGTAGGGTCGCAAGGCGGGCTCACAACGGTGCTGCTGCGGGTACCGCTGCCCACGGACGCAGAGGGTGCTGAAACACCTGAGGCCTGATGTCCGCCAAGCACCTTTGTTGAGAGTACGCTTCATTCGAGGCAACCATCCCCATTCCTCCTGCAAGATTGCACGAGCTGCATGCGCGAGCTGCGTGCTCGCAGCTTAGCGCTGAAGCATCGCCGCAGCCGTTACGTTGAAGGCGTCCATTACGTCATCCAAAACTTGGCCCATTTGGGCATGGACGATCGCGCCATCAATCACCAACGACAGCGCATGGCCCACAGGCCTGCCATCGCTGGCCAACAGGCTGTCGAGCACCGCTGCCATTTCCTGCTTGTGTTGGCGCACCACTTTCAAAATTTCCGGGTTAGAAGAGCCTAACTCAGCCGCTGCGTTGAGAAATGCACAGCCCCGAAAATCAGCACGGCTGAACCAAGTCCGCAACGTGGTGCTGAGTGCTAGCGTGGCAGCCGCTCCTGCATGGAGGGCTTGCGTCAAACTCATCTCGAACCAGGACATCCAGATGCCATGTCGATAGTCAAGATAGGCCCGGATCAACTCGTCTTTGCTCGGGTATTGGCGGTAGAACGTGACTTTGCTGACGCTGGCCTGGTCAATGATTTTGTCTACGCCGGTGGCTCGGATGCCATCCTGGTAGAAAAGCGCGTGCGCGGCCACAAGAATGCGCTCCCTAGGAGCGAGGGTGTCTGAGGAGGATTTTGCAGAAGGCATGTGGGCATTGTAGACAGATCGTTCCACATGCGCTAGCATGACACATGTAGACAGATCGTCCTACATACGTTTTGAAAGAGGTAACCCATGGAAATGCGCCCACCCCTGCCCCCCTTTACCCGCGAAGCCGCCATCCAAAAGGTGCGTATGGCTGAAGACGGCTGGAACACCCGAGATGCCGCTACAGTGGCTATGGCTTATACGCTGGATACACAGTGGCGCAACCGCGCCGAATTCGCGCACAGCAGAGCGGAGGCCCAGGCCTTCCTGGAGAGAAAGTGGAACAAGGAGCTGGACTACCGGCTCATCAAAGAGCTGTGGTTGCATGAAGGCAACCGGATCGCGGTTCGGTATGCGTATGAGTGGCATGACGACGCAGGCCATTGGTTCCGCTCGTACGGTAACGAGAACTGGGAGTTCGAAGCCGACGGCCTGATGCGACGCCGCTACGCCTGCATCAACGACATGCCGATCAAAGAGTCCGAGCGCAAGTTCCACTGGCCCCTTGGCCGCCGGCCGGATGACCATCCTGGACTGTCAGAGTTGGGGCTTTAATAAACAGGCTAGCGAGCGGTTCTACCATCTCAATGGCAAATTTTCCCGCTCCCCCGCGGACCAGTCTGAGGCAGCTCGGCACCTGGGCATCTCCCGCTTGGTCCTGCTCAAAAATCTGGTGCGACTGGGTTGAAAGCAGCGACCGTGATCCACCGCTGGGGCGCCCATCACCGCCGCTGCGGTGATGGGCATCAGGCGCTTACTTCACTAAAGGCACCACACCCAGCGCCAGCGATGCCAGCAGCATCACCATGCTTGACCCCACGGCCCACTTGATCGCTTGCTTTTGCACGGCGCCGTAGTTGAGATCCAGCATGCTGACCAGCAAATAGGTGGAGGCGACCAGCGGGCTCAGAATGTGCACGGGCTGGCCGATGAGCGAAGCGCGGGCCATCTCGGCGCCCGTCACGCCGTAATGGGCGGCGGCCTCCGCCAGGATGGGCAGCATGCCGAAATAGAACACATCGTTGGAGACGACCCAGGTCATCGGGATGCTGACCAAGGCGGTGACCACGGCCATATAAGGGCCCAGCGCCTCGGGAACCATCGCGACGATGGTCTTGGCCAGTGCCGAGGCCATGCCGGTTTCGTTCAGGATGCCGATAAAGACGCTGGCAGCAAACAGCATCATCGCTACGGACAGGATGGCGGGCGCATGTTCGGCCATGCGCTTTTGCTGGTCCTGGTGCTTGGGGAAGTTCACGACAAAGGCAATAGCGGTGGCCAGCATGAATAAATAGGCCAGAGGCAGCACTTCCATCACCAGGCCAACCATCAGGCCAATGGT
This sequence comes from Comamonas sp. 23, assembly GCF_049601575.1. Classification (NCBI taxonomy): domain Bacteria; kingdom Pseudomonadati; phylum Pseudomonadota; class Betaproteobacteria; order Burkholderiales; family Comamonadaceae; genus Comamonas; species Comamonas sp. 23. The sequence continues at coordinate 3,355,280 of NZ_CP187127.1, forward strand.
CAGCGCCCAGTTGAAGTACAGCTTCCAGCCAGCAGGCGGGTGCTGCTCGAGCATCTGCGCCGTGTCGAGCTGGACGATGCCCAGGCGGCTGCGCTCACGCTTGCCAAACAGCCAGGCCATAAAGAAGGCCCAGACCACGCAGGCCAGCAGTGGCGCGAACAGCGGCGTGAACACCTCCGACATCTCGACCTTCATCGAAGCGGCGGCCCGAGCCGTTGGGCCGCCCCAGGGCAGCAGGTTGCCAATGCCAGTGCACTGCAGCAGCAGCACCGCCACCAGCGGCAAGGACAGGCCCAGGCGTTTGTAGATCGGCAAGAAGGCCGACAGCACAATCATGTAGACCGTGGCGCCATCGCCATCGAGCGCGACCAGGTAGCCCAGCGCCACGGTGCCGATAAGGATCTTGACGGGATCACCGCCGACCGCGCCGACGATGCGGCGGATGATCGGATCGAACAGACCGGTGTCGGTCATCAGCATGAAATAGGCCATCGCGAAGATCAGCAAAACGCCGGTCGGTGCAATGGTGCGAACGCCCTTGATGACCATGGCGCCCATCTCTGGTCCAAAGCCTCCAATCAGCGCAAAAATGGTCGGGACCAGAATCAGGGTGGCCACGGCCGACATCCGCCCGCTGATCAGCAGGTAGATGAAACAGGCAAACATGGCAAAGCTCAATGCGACGAGCATGGACGTGTTCCTCCACCCCCACGGGCGCTGGCCCGAAGGGAGATGTGTCTTGGTAAAGGGGTCAGCGAGGGGTCCTGCTGACCTTCTTGGTATGGCCGCTGAGGCGGCTGGCGATCAGACCGGCAGACCCTTGGCGCGCAAGGTGGCGTCAAAGCGCTCGGGGTCCGAACGACCGGCCTCATTGTCGGCGCGGATCTTGGCTTCCTTGACCAGGTGCGCACGGCCCAGCTCCAGCACCCGCGCTGCCTCGGCGGCCGGGATCGCGATCACGCCATCGGCATCCCCAACGATCAGGTCACCCGGCAGCACGGCCATGCCGGCGCAGGATATGGGGATGTTGATCTCGCCCGGGCCGTCCTTGCTCGGGCCCCGGTGCGTATGGCCCTTGGCAAACAGCGGCATGCCCTCCTCGGCCCATTCGCAGAGGTCCCGCACAGCGCCGTCGATGACCAGGCCGCCCAGTTTTTTAGCTACGCAGGTGGTACGGATCAGGCCGCCGACCAGGGCTTGGGCCACATCGCCGCCGCCATCGATCACCAGCACATCGCCGGGCTGCACCATCATCAGCGCCTTGTGGATCATCAGGTTGTCGCCCGGGCGCACGCGCACCGTCACCGCAGGGCCGCACAGGACGGTGTCCAGCCGCGCATGGTACTGGCGCAGGCCGATGGTGCCGATATTGCGGCTCATCGCATCGCCAATCGCGGCCACCGGAATCTCGCGAAACGCGGCTACAACGTCAGCGGCTGGCCCGTCCACACGGGGGTTGATGCGGTAGCCCGCAGGCCATTGGAGCGATGCGGTAGTAGTGGTGTCAGAACTCATGCGGCGCTTTCTCGGATAAAGAGGGAAAAGGTATCGAAGGTCGTTGGGCGGGCATCAAGCCAGTACTTGCCCGTTCACGCAGGCGGCCGCATCGGCCGGCTGCCCCTGCAGCCAGCCCAGCACATTGCGCGCGGCGCCCGAGGCCATGCCGGCCAAGGCGGCGGGCGTGGAGCCGCCCACATGCGGGGTCAGCACCACATTGGGCAGGCGGGTCAGCGGGTGGCCGGCAGGCAGTGGCTCCTCGTGCATGGTGTCCAGGCCGGCGGCATAGAGCTGCCCGGTCTTCAAGGCATCGATCAGCGCAGCCTCGTCGATCACCTCGCCGCGCGCGGTGTTCACCACGATCGCGCCGCGTGGCAGTTTGGCGATCTGTTCGGCACCCAGCATGCCGCGGGTGTGCTTGTTCAGGGGTACATGCAGGCTCAGCACATCGGCATGGCCCAGCAGCTCCTCGAAAGAGCCCAGCAGACGAACGGCGGGGTTGGAGCTCTGCGCCAGAGCCGGGTCAAACGCAACCACCTGCATGCCGATGGCCAGCGCAGCCGCTGCCACCCGCTGCCCGATCTGCCCGAACCCGACCAACGCCAAGGTGCGGCCCTGCAGCTCGATGCCATCCTGCACGCGCGACCAGCGGCCGGCATGCAGTTCGCTGTCCATCCAGGCAATACGGCGGGCTGCGGCAAACATCAGGCCCAAGGTCATCTCGGCCACGGACTGGGCATTGGCGCCTGGCGTCACATACACAGGAATGCCGCGCGCCGTGGCCGCCTCGACATCGATATTGCTGACGCCCACGCCATGCTTGGAGATGACCTTGAGCGTGGGGCAGGAGGCAATGGCCTTGGCCGACAGCGCGACGGTGCGCGAGATGACGGCATCGACCGGTTCGGTCGCCATGATGTGCTCCACCTCCTCGGCGCTGTTGCCATCCTGCAGATAGATGACACGGGCATTGGCCTGGGCCAGCAGGTCAACCCCGCTTGGGGCCAGACGGGGTGCGGTAACAAAGATGCAGAAAGTCATAGGTGAGAGTCAAAAAATCAAACGCTGAAGCCGTACAAGTTGCAGGCGTTGTCCAGCAGGATCTGCCGTTGCACAGCGCTATCGGGTACACAGGCAGACAGCCAACGCAGCAGCGCTGCGTCATCGGGGGCCGCATCTCCGGTCTTGTGGATAGCGGGGTGCGGCCAGTTGCTGCCCCAGACCAGGCGGTCAGGAGACAGCGCAATAAAGCGCTGGGCGACACGGGCAGCGGAGGCGTAGCCCGGCGCCTCGGCCGCGCCATCCAGCTCTGCGCCGGACAGCTTGAGCCAGGCGCGCTGCTGCTGCAGCAGCTGGGCCACCACGTCAAATGCGGGATGCGTGCTGCCGCCATGGCCCGGCAAACGGGCGAGGTGGTCAAACACCACCGGCACTGGCAAATCACGTATCGCGGGCGCCAGCGCAGCAATCTGATCAGCACTGGCATGTAGCTGCAGATGCCAGCCCCAGGGTGCAATCAGCCGGGCCACCGCATGCATCTGGCCAGCAGCCACAGGCGACGGCCGCAGCAGGTTGAAGCGCACGCCACGGGCGCCGCGCTGGTGCATCGCGGCCACATCGTCCGCGCTCGTGCTGGCATCCACCACGACGACGGCGCGGGCAACGTCCAAGCCCAGCTCGGCCACCGCATCCAAGGTGCAGCGGTTGTCCGTTCCGTAGCTGGAGGGCTGCACTACCACCACCCTGCGGGTGCCCAGCCGCGCCTGCAGCTGCCGGTAATCGGCCACAGTGGCTGCGGGCGGATGGAGGTCGGCCCCAGCCGCATAGGGGTAGCGGGGATCGTTGATATGAATATGGCAGTCGCAGGCGCCCGCCCATTGCTGGCCTGACAGAACCGGCAGCGGCGAAGGCAGCGCAGGCGACGCATGCTTGCCGGTGGCTACCGCATCAGTCATCGATCGACACCTTGCTGGTCTGGGCCGCATTGGCCCAACGCTTGGCTTCCGCTGCCACATAGGCTTCAAACTCCACACGCGTCAGCGCCGTGGGCTCGGCACCCATCTCCCGGTAGCGCTGCTGAACCTTGGGGTCCTTCAGGGCAGCGGTCAGCGCGCTGGAGAGTTTGTCGAGGATGGCAGGAGGCAGACCGGCAGGCGCAAACAAGCCGGTGTAGAGCGTGGCATCCACCGCCGGGAACCCCTGCTCCGCCAAGGTGGGCACATCGGGCATCAACGGCGAGCGCACAGGGCCCAGCTGGGCGATGGCCTTGACTCGGCCATCCCGGATCAGCGGCGCGGCCGTGGTGATCTGGTCCACCATCGCATCCAGGGTATGGCCCATCAGGTCGGCCGCCGCAGGGCCTGTGCCTTTGTAGGGAATGACGGTAATGGGCGTGGCCGTGGCGGCCCGCACCAGCTCGATCGCCAGATGGGTGAAGGAGCCGTTGCCAGCGGTACCCACGCTGGCGCCGCCCGCGCGGCCCCTGGCATAGGCATTGAACTGCGCAAAGTTGCTGGCGGGGATATGGGTGGAGATCGTCAGCACCGCCGGATTGGTGGTGATGCCACCAATGACCGTGAAGCTCTTGACGCCGTCGTAAGGCACCTTTTTGCTGACCGCATTGGCCACCGCGTTGGGGCCGGAGTTGCCCAGCAGCAAGGTATAGCCATCGGGCTTGGCGCGGGCCACATAGGCCGCGCCGATCACGCCGCCAGCGCCGGGCCGGTTCTCGACGATGACCGGCTGGCCCAGCGACTTGCCAATCAGGTCCGAAATGGCCCGTGCCGTGAAATCGATGTTGCCGCCCGGGGCAAAGGGCACCACCAGGGTGATGGCGCGGGTTGGCCAGGCGCTTGCAAAGGCCGCCGAGCAGGCGAAGGCCAGCGCTGCCACTGCAACCTTTTTCGTCATATTGCGCATGTCTTGTCTCCTGTTATGGGATGGCATTCTCCAGTCGACAAATCATTCCGTCCATTGGATAATTTTCATAAAATAATTCCTAAAAGTTATCGATGGACATCAATTTCCGGGACCTCAAATACTTCGAAGCGGTGGCAGATGCCGGCCATGTCGGCCTGGCTGCCGACAAGCTGGGCCGCACGCAGCCGGCCCTGAGCAAGGCCATCCAGCGGCTGGAGGAAGCTTTTGCGTGCGAGCTGTTTGAGCGCAAGGGCCGGGGCATCCAGCTCACCGCCGTGGGCGAGGTGCTGCTGGCCCGGGCCCGGCTGCTGCGGGGCACGACCGAGGAAGTGCTGCGCGAGGTCAACGACTTCTCGCGGGGGCAAGCCGGCCATGTGCGCATTGGCAGCGGCCCCATCGCCGCCGACTATGTCCTGCCCGAAATCTGCAACCTGCTGCTGGCCGAGGCGCCCGAGACCACGATCGACATCACCACCGGGCCCAGCCTAATGCTCCGAGAGCGCTTGAAGGAAGGCTCGCTCGATCTGCTGATCGGCCTGATGCCGGACGACGATGAGGAGCTGGTATCGCATGCCATCGTCGACGACGTCGTCGTGGTCGCCACCAGCCGCCGGCACCCCGTGTTTTCGCTGCCGCAGATCACTGTCGAGTCGCTGCTACGCTGGAAATGGGTGCTTCCGCTCGAGAGTATCCCCAGCCGGCAATGGCTGGATGCCGCCTTCCGCGCCCGGGGCCTCTCTACCCCGCAGGTGCAGATCAACGCCAACTCCATCCCCCTGCTGCCCCGCCTGATTGCCCACAACGAGCTGCTGAGCTTTCTGTCTCGCCACACCTTGGCAGAAGCGCGTGGCCACCAGGCGCTGCGCGAAGTACCGCTCAAGGAATTGCAGCTGCACCGCAAGCTTGGCGTGACCTACCGCCGCTCCGGCTACCTATCGCCTGCGGCCCGCCGCTTGCTGAATCTGCTGCGGGAGCGGGGAAGGAGTTTGTTTGTGGGAGCTGGGGATTGAAAGCCACAGCAGAGCGCACCCCGCACTTGTGCAAGAACGCCACCCGGCCTCGGGCGCAGACACCAACATGCATCCGTAGTCCAAAAACTCGAATGCGGCATTGACGCTGAGGGCTGGCGCATGCAATCTATCAGCCAACAACGCCTATTCATCCCTTACAGGCAGAATTTCCCCCCCTATAGCCCCCCATCATTTCCCCAGAAAAGATAGAAAATGGACTGGAAAAGAGCGCTTGTCATCGCCGCACTGGTGAAGCAAAAGGTCGCAGAGGTGGATGCCCTCGGCTTATGGCAGCACATCCTTCCCGAAGTCGCCGCCAGCGAGCAAGCATTGGATGCACTTGAAATGTGCCTTGGCGAAAGCCTGGACTCGGGGTACAGAAGCTTTTTGCTGCATGCCGAGCGTTTCATTACCAGATTGACCTATTCGGTATCGACGATCTCTTGGCGGGGCCACGCGCTGATCGTGCGAAGGAACTTAGCGATTCGCTGGAGCGGCTGCCCGACTTGTGCGGATGCGACCGGTCAGAATTGATGGCAGTGGCGGTTTCCTCCGACGACATCGATATCATGCTCATGACACGGCCCCATGCAGGCGAACCAGGCCAGGTTTTCTGGTTCGGTGGCGGACTGATCGATACCTTCCCCACATTTGAAGATTTTTTCTGGCAATGGTCGACTACAGCCGGCTTGACTACCAGGGACTTCTTCACAACCAAACCTCGTAGACAGACACCGACGCGGGACCATCGCGAGGTTCGGCAGAGCTATGGCCTGGATGGCTCTGCACAGACTGCAGCGTTAATCTTTCGCCCAGTCCAACTGCCCCAAGCCCACGCCGTTGCCGTGGCGGTCACGTAAGCGGATCATGGCGCCACCTCGGTTCATCAATGGCTTGGGAGAGTCCCGGTTCCAGGAAGCACCATCACCAAGCCGAACTATGCAACTGACTTGGTTATCGGCGCTTCCCGTCACGGGTGGGCGGCAACTGGCTAGCCCGTCTTCCGAAACGGCTGCATTGCCTTCTATCTTGCTGAGGGTGAAGCTTGTCTGGAGCGCTGGCAGGAACCATTGCCCCAAGAATTCTTCGGGCCAGGTTTCTGCCCGTTCCAACTGCAGGCGCCTGATGCGAACAGGCTGCTCGCCGGGCAGTTGTACAAGGCCCGAAGTCCAGTACTGCCATTCTTCTTGAGGCTGGGCGTTGAACTTTTGGTATGCAAATTCCAAAAGCGCATCGCCTGCATGGCTACGCCATTGTGCAGGCTGCTGTACGCCCCCGATGCTGCGACCATTTGCATACTCATCCATCGGGATGGTCGCTACCGTAGCCAAGGTATCGACCCCTTTGCTCACATAATCGGCACTGCCCATATGAAAGCTGGGCTGTCCGTCGGGACGGTAGTTGAAAATCTGCAAGATCGCAGTGCTGCCTTGAATATCCAGGGCTAAACCCCTGCCTGGCTTTCCAGTTAATTCGTCCTCTACCACCCAGGTTCCATTGATAGGCATCAAGGTATTGAAATTTTCACGAGCCGAGCACTGCAAGGAACAAGCGCCTGGCCCAAATTCATTTCCGTCTGGATAATAGTTTTGCTGTGTATAGGGTGTTATCAATTTGCCATCGACTACCCGAGTGGAGCCCTTGATGCTGGAGAACTGGTCGAAGCCCGTCAGCTGCAGCGTAGTGACCGGCTGGCTTTCGCCAGCACCTGCCAAATCCACGAAGCCTGACAAATCATAGCCAGCCAATTCAAAGTTCAATCTGGCGATGTTGGGGCCTTCTGCGGGTTTCCCATCAAATCCCAGAACAGGTTCAGAGCCTGAGGGAAGGCATGTAAAGCGGCTTCTCAATCCATCTGGTTCACAGACCAGCTTTTGAAAAATAGTTCCGCCATACCCTCTGGGGTTGTACCCGTGCTGATGCATGGTGAGCTCGGTTCTGTTGTCGCGAGACCGCGAAAGTTCCGCCATCCATTGAAAGGCCACTTCTCGCTGTGCATTCAACACCAGCATGGTCATGAGACGCGTGCCGTTTTGCATGACGGGATTCGTCACGCCTTCCATCGCGGTGTCGACCAGGAATCGCCTTATCTCGGCTGCAGGCTCGCCAGGAAACTGCACCGTTCCTTTCAAGCCGCTGGTAAAGCTCACCGTCACATTACCCAGATTGGCGTCCTCTTTCGCATCCCGTGCCTCGCTGCCAAAGCTACGGCCACCTTGATAGCGCATCAGCGGGGCGGTGACAGCCGTGCCATCCATATGACCGGTGGCAGTGTAGAAGGTGGCATCCCCATTCTTCTCATAGCCAAATACCTGCATAAAAAACGTATTTCCCTGTACATCAATCGCCAGGCCACGTCCAGGCTTGCCGTCCACTTCTTGATTGATGACCCAGGTGCCAGCTTGTGGCGTGAAATCGCGCGCTGCCCAACTCGCGGCTCCTGATAAAGCAGCCAAAGAAACCAACATAGCCGAACGAATCACTTTTATGCATTGGGTGCTTTTCACTTTATCTCCTATGGTGCGCAGCAAGTATAGGGGATGCGTCGTTAATCGCTGGCTATCTACCGCCATCCTTTATTTATCCGCAACCCGCAGCCAATGCTCGCTGCGGAATACCTCTGTACACAAGCACGCTGTGAAGAGCGGTGTCACTCTCAGGCGTCAACAAACGAGCCCATGTCGTGGGTGCAAAAAATATTAGTTCCCAAACCAGCTGCGGCGGATCTGGCAAAAAACTGCCAGACCAGCCGCGCAACGAGGGACCGTTAGCCTGCCCCTCAGCCCTCTCGCCTCTGTTTGATCAAAAAATATGACTCCAATGCTATGCCATGCAAGCTGATCACAGCCAAGGCCTTCAGTCCTGCTTGCGCGCCACCACACGGCGCCCCACCAGGCCCATCCCGCCCACTAGCGCCGCCAGCAAGGCCAGCGCCCAACCCGACAGCGCAGGAACCGCAATGGGATTGGCGCCGCCGTTGCCTGGGGGCGCGGTCACCACCACCTGCGACGGGGTCAACACGACGGCCCCCGCATTGTTCGCATCGCCGCTGTAGGTCACAGTGATAGCGCGCTCGCCCTGCGCCAACGCGGAGGTGGTGCAGCGGGCAGTGGCGGTATCGCCCACAGTGGCAAGGGCCACGGGGCCGCCGCAGAGCACGGTGGGGCCATCGCTGAAGGTGACGGTGCCGCCAGGGGCGCTGCCGATCACCGTCGCGGTCAAGGTCACCGCCTGGCCCTGCTGCACTTGCTGCGGGCTGGCCTCCAGGCTGACCTGCGCGGCGGACTGGCCGACGGCGAAGCTGGCGCTGCTGGTTTGCAGCAGGGCCGGCTCGGCCAGGCTGGGGTTGAGCGCCAGGCTGGCGACGAGGCTCTGGCTACCGGCTTGGGCAAACTCCAGATCGTCAAACACGGCAATGCCGGTGGCAGTTGCCAGGTCTACCGATACCGGCGTGGTGGCCAACACCCGCTTGGCCAGGCGGCCCGTGCCTGGGCCTTGGGCCAGCTGCACGCTGCCCAGCGAGGCGAGTGCGCCAAGGGCTGGGTAGCTGGTACTGTTAAAGGCCTGGTCGTTTTCTTCCAATGTGACTTGTGGCGCTGGCAGCATGGGCGTGTTCAGCGCCACCGCTGATGGCTGCACGCTGAACTGCATCGCGTAATGGCTTTGCACGGCACCGGCGTCCACGCAGGATGCGGGCACCAGGCCGTCGGCCGCATAGGGGCGTGCGGCGCCGCGCTGGTCCAGCGGCGGCACGGTCACCCCAGCCGCGCTGACCACGCCCGCACAAATGCTGCGCGAACCGGGCAGCGCCAGCAGGGTTTGCGTGTTGCCGCCGTAGTGGCCCAGCGGTGCCAGCCCAGGGTCGATGGTCGTAGATGTGTCCCGGGTAAAGACATTGCCACCGCCATCAACGAAGGTCAGCCCTGTGCTGCGGATATCAGCCGCTGGCCCAGCGCCGCCGCTGTTGCCGGCCACAATGCTGTTCACCAGCGTCAGGCTGGGGGTGTTGCCACCGTCGGCTGCGCCACTGATACCACCGGCAACGCCGCTGCTATTGCCTGCCAGCGTGCTGTTCACCAGCACCAAACGGCTCTGGCCCTGGCTGAACAGGGTGCCGCCTTGGCCGGCCGCATCCGGGCTGGCATTGGCGCTGAAGGTGCTGTTCTCGATTTGCGCCACACTGCCCAGGTTGGCAAGCGCACTGCCACCCAAGTCGCCTTGGTTGGACACCCAGGTGCTGCCGCGCAAGCTTGCGGTGTGGCCCGATGCCACCAACAGGCCGCCGCCCAGCTGCGCAGCACTGTTGCTGTCGAAGGTGGAACCTTCAATCTCCAACGCACCCGTTCCATGCGAGTACACCGCCCCACCCGATCCCGCCTGGGCCAGCGTGTCATTGCCGCCGCTGTAGCCCCCGGCTGCGGCCACATTCTGCGCCAGCACCAGGTTTTGCAGCTGCACCATGCCGGTGGAATGGTTGAGCACCGCGCTGCCGCCGTTGGAGCGGCCTTGCGCCAAGCGCAGGCCCGCCAGGCGCACCGGCTGCGCGGTGGCCTCGATCTGCAGCACACGGCTGGCACCATTGCCGCTGACCGTCAGCACATCGGCGCCCGGGCCCTCGATGGCCACGCTTTTAGCCAGGCTGATCTGGCCATGGGCCAAGCTGATGGTCTGCGGCGCAGCGGGGTTGAACACGCTGGCATCAAACTCGATGACGGGCGCGCCGCCCAGCATATTGGCCTGCAGCACCGCATCGCGCAAGGTGCAGGTGTTGGCATTGCCCTGGGCACAGGCTTGTGGGTTGCTGCCATCGCTGTCGCCAGCGTTGTTGACCACATAGCTGGCCGCAAAGAAACGCAACACGCTGGCGGGCGTGATGGGGCTCATGCAATGGGTGTTGGGCGGGGCCACATAGCAGCCTTGGGTAAACACCTGTACCGCTGCATCACTGCCGCCCGCGCCGGCTGGCGCCACAAAGCTGAGCGACGTGGCTGTCACATCGAAAGGCTGGATATAGGTAAAGCCCGCAAATTGCACTTGGGCCGTGGCATCAAAGTGGCTGCCGTTCACCGTCACCACCGTGCCGCCTGCGGCATCGGCCACGGCGGGCGCCAGATTGGTGACGGTGGGCGGCAGCAAGAGCACCTGCGTGCTGGCCGAGCCTTGGGCCACTGGGTTGGACAGCGCATCTGCCACCGTGATCTGCTGGCTGCCCGTGGCGGCCAAGGTGGCGCTGAAACTGCCCGCGCCGCCGGAGAGCGCGGCGCCTGCGGGCAACTGTGCCCCGGCATCACTGCTGCTGAAATGCACGGTGCCGCTGTAGCTGGGCATCGCATGGCCATCGGTATCGAGCGCGTTGACGGTGATGTTGAACGCCTGGCCCGCAGCCACTTGCGCTGGCAGGCTGATACCGAAGCCGCCCAGCTGCTGGGCCGCAACGGTAAAGGCCGCGCTGCTGACCGAGGCCGCGCCCAGGTAGGCACTGAGGCTGACGCCCGCGACCGGCACGCCACCGGGCAATGTGAAGCCGACCGTGCAAGCAGCCTGGCCGCTGGCATTGCTTGGCGCGCAGCTGGCGCTGGAAGTCAGGCCCGCATGTGCGCTGGCAAGCAAGGCCGGCGTAACCCCCACCAGAGGCTGCCCGCCGCTTTGCACATCCACCGTCACCGGCAACGCCGCGCCCGGCGCCACCTGGCTGGGGAAAGGCGAAGGGCTGGCAAGCGTCAGGGTATAGGCCTGGCCTTGCACAGCACCTGCATCAATCACCGCACCCACGGTGGCTGGGCGCGGTGCGCCGATCTGGTCGAGCGCCTGCTCGCCTGCCGCGTAGCGGCCCAGGCCCAGTGCCGGCGAGCCCGCCAGGGGCGGCATCGTAGGCATGGTGCCGCCATAGGCGCCCAAAGTTGCCATGCTCACTTGCACCGCATCCTCCAGCCGAACGGTATTGACCAGGCTGTTCTGGACTAGGAAAGAGGCCCCTCCGACGACATCCGGATAGCTGTTGGAGGGTGCTGTATTGCCACGGATGATGGAGTTGACCACCAACGGCGCGCTGCTGCCCTCCTTATAGAAGCCCCCACCAAAACCGGTCGTGGCCAGGTTGGCGCTGATGGTACTGTTATGGATGACCACGCTGCCGCCAGAGCTGCTGTTGATGCCGCCCCCCCGGATGGCGCGGTTATTGGCAATGGTGCTGTTGTGAATCAGCAGCGCCGTGGCAGTCGGATCATTCTGGATGCCGCCGCCGTAGCCAAACGACGCGTTGCTGGCCGTGTTGTTGGCCACCGTGCTGTTGAGCAAGCTGAGGCTGCCGCGGTTGAGGATACCGCCACCATTGCTCGTGCTGGTGTTGGTGTTGCCATCGATCCAGCAGCTGTCGACCGTGAGCTTGGCAGCGCTGTTGATGCCTTGGCGCGCGCCACTGATGCGCAGCCCAGCGAGACGAACCTCCAAGGTACTTCCGGTACCGCTGGCGCCTTGGCCGGCATTCATCACAAACATGGTCTGCGAGCTGCTGCCCCTCAAGGTCAGCAGATGCGCACCCGGGCCCGCAATGTCCACGCTGTAACGAGGAGCCAATTGGCTCACCGCAATCGTCTGCGGAGACGAAAACAGGCCCGCGTCAAACTCGATGCGCGCCGCAACGCTGCTGTCTGCATCTGCATTGAGCGCCAAAATCGCATTGCCGAGGGTGCAAGTGCCACTATTGCCTGCACCGCAGCCGGACGCATTCACCGTAGCGCTGGTTACGGCATTGACCACATAGGTTTTGGCCTGGGCCGCCAGTGGCAGTGCAGATGCCAATGCCAAACTGCCCAGCAAGATCAGCTGCCGCAAGCGGCTCCCGGCGGCCCTTGCCTGCGCTGTGCGCTCAAGGGTCGTTGCCAGCCCAACTCTCCCGCATTGCGCCCGCCTGTCGACGTTACCGGCGTTGCCAAAACTAACCATAGTTACCCCCAGTCTTGTCTTGAGCGCAGACTAAAGGGGTAAGCCGGTTTTGCCATCCCGTAAATTAGTGATTCGGCTGCGGGTGGCGGGCTTTCAGGGCCTGCCCAGGGGAGATGTGGGGACTATCGAGGCCCATGCGCGGCACTGGGGCGATGGTCAGCGCTCGGGTGAAAGCCAATGCAGTCCGCTTGCTTATCAGCGTCCAGCCGCCAGGCTTCCCAGACCTACTCTGCGTCACCGATCGTGTGGCTTGGCCCAAGCGGAAGAATACAGAACAGATGCCTGGCATGCTGCCATCCGCTTCTGCTCATGCAAGGGCAAATAGCGGTTGGCCTCCGCGCGATGGCGCTTGCCGAAGGCCCCATAAGAGCCGGTACCTTGGTGCAGCCTGCACAACATGCCGCGCGTGAGTCCAAGGCTCAAGGTTGACCCGCCCCCTGCTGCAGCTGCCGGCTCAACGCCTCTATCTGGGCATCGATTGAAGACAAACGCGCATGGTCGCTGGTGCCCGGCGCCGGCCTGCGGGCCAGCAACTCCGCCCCTTCTTCCCTCAAGGCTGCCAATCTTTCAGCCAAATCCTGCAGGTTGCTAGAACGTTCTGATATTTGGTTTTCTTCAATTTTCTTTGAAAAATTAACTCTACCTATTTATTTGATGAAATCTATCCGGCGTTACAAAAACTACATAACGAAGCGATTTCCGCTTACAGAGTGCCCGTGCCAGCGCATTGAACTTTTCCGCCGAGCACGGTCCCGGCTGCCCCGGCTTTGCCAAGACCACAGCCATGCGGCATCTACCCCGCATCTGCGCAGCAGCCCCGTCTGAGGCGCAGATGCGCCAAAACAGGAGGCCTGCGCAAGCCCCGCGCTGACAGCGGGCTGCCGTGGTCCCCACTACGCTTTTGCGACGCGCTCAGCGCATTTCTCAAAACCACAAGAGCAGCACCACATGGTCAAACCCCAAAAGCCTTTGGCTTATGTCACCGATGCCTCGCCCGGCTGGCAGCGCATCCAGCGCGGCGACGGGTTTGTCTACCAAAACCAGCGCGGGCAGACCATCCGCAACCCGCGCCAGCTCGAGCGCATACGCCTCTTGGTCATTCCCCCCGCCTACACCGATGTGTGGATCTGCCCCGATCCGCAGGGCCACCTGCAGGCGACGGGCCGCGATGCCCGGGGGCGCAAGCAGTACCGCTACCACCCGCTGTGGCAGGAGCAGCGCAAGCAGACCAAGTTCGAGCGCATGGCGGCCTTTGCGGCCAAGCTGGGTCTGATTCGAAGGCGCATCCAGCGCGACCTGAAAGCGGGGGATACCACGCAGACCTCGGTGGCGGCAGCGGTAGTCCGCCTTCTGGACACCACGGCGCTGCGCATTGGCAACGACAGCTATGCGCGCGAGAACGGCTCGTTTGGGCTGACGACCCTGCGCAACCGCCATGTGACGATGCGCGCATCGCGCATCCGGCTGGCGTTCAAAGGCAAGAGCGGCGTGGAGCAGCAGGTGGAGCTGGAGGACCCGCGCGTCGCGCGCATCGTGCGGCGCTGCCAGGACCTGCCGGGCCAGCGGTTGTTCCAGTATGTGGATGACGCGGGCGAGCGCAAGCAGCTGCGCTCCGAGCATGTGAATGCCTATCTGCACGAGATCGCCGGTGAGGACTTCAGCGCCAAGGACTTTCGCACCTGGCATGCCAGCGTGCTGGCCCTGTCGCTGGCGCTGCAGTCGCGCAGCAGCGATGCGCCGCTGACGGCACCCGATATCGTCCGCCAGGTCGCCCAGCACCTGGGCAATACCGTAGCGGTCTGCCGCAAGTACTACATTCACCCGCTGGTGATGGAGGTCTGCGAAGGGCCCGAGGGCAGCGCGCGCTGCGATGCCTATGCGGGCAAGCTGCGCGGCAGCGCGGGATTGCGCGAGGCCGAGCGCACGCTGATGGCGTTTTTGGCGACTGGCAAGCGGCGGCGCAAACCATAAAACGGCTTTGGGCCTTCTCCTTTAGCGCATTGGGCAGCGGCTGCAGCGTGCATGCGCATGCCTGGCGCCAACCCTGGCGCAAATAAAAAACGCCGATATCTCCACGATATCGGCGTTGCGGTCCAATGCCTGGCGCAATCGGATCAGCGTCGTTGTGCGCGGCGCAGGCCCGCCATGCCCATGGCTGCAACTGCCAGCATCATCAGCACCAGCTTGGATGGATCCAGGGTCGTCACTTTCTTGAGCTGAGGAGTACCCGGGCCATTGGGATCAGTGGGGCCACCATCGGACGTATCTGTTTGGCGGTTGGTAAAGGTGCAAACCAGCTCCTCGACCGATACCAGGGCAACGCTCAGTTGCCGCGTGGCTACATCGGTGGTGATCGTGCTCTTCGGCGGGGCGCCATTTTGGTCGGTGCATTGGATGCTGGCGAGCTTCCAACCGGAGAGAACACCTTCCGTCCAGGTGTAGCTTTGGCCGGCTGCCAGGTTGTCGATGGTCTGGCTACCGGAGCCAGCCTGGGTCGCCACCGCCATGGTGGCGGGCACACCCGTGCCGGTGCCGGCAAAGCTGAAGCTAGCGGTTCCCGTGGCAGGGGTACCCGTTGCGGTTTGCGCCAGCTTGGCGATCGTTACCTTGCCAGGCGGCAGTGCAGCCAGGGTATTGGTCACCACCACCGTCAGGGGCGTCGCCGGCCCCAACACATTGGTAGGGTTCGGGGCAATGGTCGCCGTCCCCACCCAGGTGTAGCCATTGGGCGCTGCGGGCGGCGTATCTTCGGTCACCGTACAGCTGTCCTTGTCATAGAAAGTCAGTGCCGCGCTGTCCGCGCTCAAGGCGCCAGCGGCAACGGTGGCCGACCATGTCTGCGGTGCCTGCGCGCCGCAGGTGATGGTGCCGGTAAAGGTCATCGCTGCGGGCATGCCTGCAGCAGGCAAGCCTTGCACCTTCTTCGTGACGGTGATGGGCGAGCTGGTATTGAAGATCTGGAAGTTCACCGTGCTGCTGTTCGACGAGGGCACGGGGTCCAGCCACCCTGGCGCCACAGCGGCAGAGGCCGTATTCGCATAGGTACCCGCGGTGTTGCCGGCCGCTCCAGTGATGACAAAGCGCACGATGCCGCCTTCGGGAAGCGCAGGGATGGTGCTGGTCACCGTGTGGCTCGCCGCGTCGTAGTTCACCGCACCACAAATGGCATTTGGCGTCTGGGCAGCGCACATCGCATTGCCGTAGACAAAGCCGCTGGGCAGAGGGTCCGAGAAAGCCACGTTGTTCGCCGCAGCAGAGCCCGTGGCATTGGCCACATCAATGGTGTACACCACGGTGGAGCCGCTCACGCTGGTCGTTACCGGGTCCACCTTCTTGTTCACGGAAATATCCGCACAGCTGACAGGCAGCGATACGCTCGCCGAATTGCTGGCCGGACCCAGATCGATATAGCCTGCAGGAACGGAGGCAGAAAACGTGTTCTGGATAAAGCTCGACGCGCTGTTGCCACAAGACGGAACCGGGAGCGCCGTTGGCGTCATCGTGTAAACCACGGTCACCGCACCTCCCACCGGCAGCTTGGGAACGGCGGTGCTGAACAGCATCACATCAATACCCGCTTGGGACTGGTTGCCAAAATTCGATGCATCGG
This sequence comes from Comamonas sp. 23, assembly GCF_049601575.1. NCBI lineage: Bacteria > Pseudomonadati > Pseudomonadota > Betaproteobacteria > Burkholderiales > Comamonadaceae > Comamonas > Comamonas sp. 23. The sequence goes on from NZ_CP187127.1 coordinate 3,371,261, forward strand.
GGCACACCGCACCTCCCGCCGCAGTACAGCTGACAAAGGCCGTGCTGGTATTGATGTACTGGTAAGGCGCGCCGTAGGTGTAATTCGCAAAATTGGTGATCGAATCGGTGATCTGCACCTGGTCCACCGCATTGGGGCCGTGGTTGAGCAAGGTCATCGTATAGGTAATGGGCTGCCCTGCCACAAACACGTCGCTGCTTTGGGTCTTGGTGACTTCCAGATCGGTTTGCGGGCAATCGGGCGCGCGCGGCGTTTGAATGCTCACCTGCGATGCATTGTTGTCGTAATTGCTATCGGTCATGCCGCTGGGCAAGGTGGCACGGAATTCATTCTGGATGAATCCTGCGCCCGAGCTGCAGCGCTGCGTGCCCACAATGGTGGGCGTCATCGTATAGACAATGGTGAGCGCACCTCCGGCAGGCAGACTGGGCACCGTCGTGTTGAACAGGTTGTAATCAATACCCGTCGCCGAGATATTGTTGAAATTCGGGCCATCCGGGCAAACCGCGCCGCCAGAAGCCGAGCAGTCGACAAAGCTGGCTTCGATATTCATGTAATCGTAGGGAGCGCCCGCGTTGTAGTTGGCAAAACTGGTAATGGAATCACGGATATAGGTGCCATCGGCGGCATTGGGGCCGTTGTTCACCAGGGTCATCGTGTAGGTCACGGGGGCACCCGAGGTAAAGGTATCCGTGCTCTGCGTCTTGGTCACGGCCAGATCCGACTGCGGGCAGTTGGGCGATTGCGGTGTGGAGATGCTGACTTGCGCAGCATTGTTGTTGTAATCAGAGTCGGTCATGCCCGCTGGCACCGATGCCCGGAACTCGTTTTGCAAAAATCCCGCGCCCGTGCCGCAACGCTGCGCACCGGTAATGGTCGGCGTCATGGTGTAGACGATGGTGATCGAACCTCCCGAGGGCAAGCTGGGCACGGAGGTATTGAACAACACGTAGTCAATGCCAGTAGCAGACTGGCTATTGAAATTGGAGCTGGCCGGGCACACCGCTCCGCCCGAGGCGGTACAGCTGACAAAGGTATTGGCAATCGTCAGGTAGTCATAGGGTGGGCCTGAGTTGTAATTGGCGAAATTGGTCAGACTGTCTTGAATATGGGCGCCATCAGCGCTGGCCGGTCCATTGTTTTGCAACGTCATCGTGTAGGTGATGGGAACACCCGGTGCAAACACATTGCTGCTTTGCGTCTTGGTCACGGCCAGATCCGTTTTATAGGACATGGCGGTACTCACCACGCTGGTATTGGTGGCCAGATCGGGATCCGTCACCCCCACAGGGGTATCCACGCGGGCAGAGTTCGTGATACTCGAAGGGCCACTGCTGGGGAAATTCCCGGTGATGTTGATGATCACCCGCCCCAAAGCCGGAAAGCTGGGAATGGTGGCCGTCACACCCGAGGCGTCGATCGCCATGGAGCTTGGGCATGCCGCACCGTTGATGGCAGACACGCAGACAGCGGCAACATTGCTCAAATTGGGCGGCAAGCTATCGACCACACTGGCCCCACCCGCTGCACCTGGACCGTTGTTATCAATGGTCAGCACATACAAAAACCCATCCCCACCATTGGCAGATACCGGCCCTGTCTTGGTAATCTGCAGATCTGCTGTTTGCGCCTGCGCAAACGCCGGCAAAAGCATAAAAGAGAATAACAAGAAGCAGAAATTGGATATTCTCTTATTTATAGAATTAAATGACATATAAAATCTTTAAAAGAATTTATCAAAGGACGTCAACCCATCATTAACTGCAAGAAATGAGTTAATGCGTTTACCCAAAACCACCCACAAAATCGCATGAAGCCGCTCTCTGCGGCTTCTTCTGCCATGGCCTTTACCCACAGCCAAGGGCCATGAGGAAGTCAATCTCCAACCAACCTGCGATTGCAAACAATTGAAAAATTCTAATAAATATATGAATTAATCAAAGAAATCTATTTTATTTCAAACACGACATTGAGACTGTGAACAATCTCTGATCACATCTAGATTGCTGATAAGTTGATTGGCACTGACTTGGCGCAGCGCCGGAACCTGTGGCTGCCCGGCAGCGACCATCCACCCTCCGCGCTGGCCATCCAGCGTCGAAGAGTCAGCCCAAGCACCAGGAAGCCCTTTGTGGGCCGAGCGTCAGCGCTGCGATGGTGGGCAGAGGCCGCTAATATCCCGGTCGTGTAACTAAATGTCAATGACTGAAAACAGTGCCAGGGAAAACCCTTGCGCCAGCCATAGCCACTTGGCAGTGGAGCCCCTGCGCTCAAGTCCACCGGCTTGATAGGGCCCAGGCGGCATACCGCGCCAAAGGTGAAAGCCGGGGCGCCCAGCGCTGCCACGGGTACATTCGCAGCATGGGCAACCTGGTGGCGCCCTGCCCCAAGCTCTACCACCAACTCCAGTTAGATAGGTTGGCAGTCAGCGCCTTTGACCTGGCGCTGGGCTCGGCCTGCCGGGTTCGCCAGCGCCTGTACGATCTGGACGCTGTGCGCGGCACTGCGTGCCGCATGGTTGAGCGGCACCTGCTCAGAGCCCGAACTGGCAGCGGGAAGGAACCGCATGCTGTTGCCGGGACAAGCAGCTAAGTGCTTTCCCGCGCCCCTGGCTTGACTCGGCTTTGGATGGAGTTGTTACACTCATTAACATCCAAAAAATGGAGGAGACCGTGTTCAGGCCTGTCATCTATCTGCTGATCGCATTAGCCGCGTGGACGGTCTACAGCCGCTATGAGCAGCAGCAGGCCGCATCGATGCGGGATTCCGAGCCGGTTCTCTCCGAGCCCGAGCCACCCGAGGCACCTGAAGCAGCAGCGCCCAGTGCGCCGAACCCACTGTTCAAATGCGATGGCCGCACCCACTGCTCGCAGATGACATCGTGCAAAGAGGCCAAGTTTTTTCTGAAGAACTGCCCCGACACCAAGATGGATGGCGACAACGATGGCATTCCCTGCGAGCGGCAGCTCTGCAACGTCAACAAAAGACCATAAACCAAGAGCCTGCGCTGCAGGCTCTTTTTTCCATCGCTGATGGCTTAGGGACCCTCTACATAACTTCCTGCCGTAGTCTGAACGCGGTCTCGGGTGATCTACGTCCATCCCGCTTGGCGAGCGTTTTGCATAGCATCCCTAGAACTTGCCGTTCAGGGTCAGCATCGCATTGCGTGGCAGCGCCTGCATATTGCCGTTGTAGACCGAGCTGACGGTCTGGTAGTAGGTCTTGTCAAAGACATTGTTCAGGTTCAGGACTCAAAGTCCAGGTCGGGTCAAAGCGGTACTGCAGCATCAGATCCCAGGTCGCATAGCCGTCCTGCGTGAACTTGTAGGGCTGGCTCTCGCCGCTGCTGTTGGTGACAGAGCCGCTCACATACTGCGTGCTCTGGATACGGCCACTGCCGCCCACGCGCCATTTCGACAAAGCACCCGGCAAGGTATAGACGGTGGACAGCTTGAACAAATGCTTGGGCGTGATGCTGCTGAAGACCGTGCCTTCGGTCTTGTCCCGCGTCTGGTTGAAGGTATAGCCCGCCGCCAGCTGCCAGCCGCTGGAGACCTCGCCCCCCACTTCCACATCAAAGCCCCGGCTGCTGACCTTGCCCTGTGGCAGGTAGCAGCAGCTCGCGCCCCACAAGCTGTAGTTCTCCGCATAGCGTTCATCGAGCACCGCAGTGCCGGTGCGCTCCACGTTGAAGACGCTGAAGGTCGCGTTCATGCGCCCATCCATCAGCTCGCCTTTGAGCCCCGCCTCATAGCTCTTGCCCTTGATGGGGTTCAGCGGCGTGCCCGGCTGCGGGCCCGCCAGGTTGAGCGCCTGGGGTTTGAAGATCGACGATTAGCTGACGTAGGCCGATCAATGCGGGTTCAGGTCATAGATCACACCGCCATAGGGCGTGAGCTTGGCGCTTTCCTTGAACGATTTGGCGGACCAGGGGCTGTGTTGCCAGCGGTGTCGATGATGTCGGACATGGTCTGCGTGAACTCATAGAGCGCCATGCGGGCGCCAGCAATCACATGCAGCTTGTTGCTCGGGTGCAGCCGCACAACGCCATAGGCGCCCAGCTGCTCCTGGCCCCAGGGGCCGTAGCGCTCGCTGAGGTTCAGGTTGAACTGGTCAAATGCCGGGTTCCAGGGCTGAATATCAAACACAATGCCGCCCACCGTGCCGCTGTCGGTATAGCTCATGTTCTGCCAGCGGCTGCGCACCCGCTGCCAATCAGCCCCGATGAGCAGCTCATGGCTGCGGCCCAGCAGCGAGAACGGGCCGCTCAGGTTCAGATCCACCATGTCCTGGGTGTTGGACGAGTCCAGCACACCGCCGCGCCACACCGGCCCGGCCAGGGTTTGCGGGTCTACTGCGCCGGACAAGGTGCTCCAGCGGCGCTGCTGCTCGGTGCGCGCATGGGTGGCGTTGAGCTTGAGCTTCCAGTGGTTGTCAAAACGGTGCTCCAGCTGGGCAAACATCTCGTCGTTCTCGTAGTGGAAGTAGGCCCAGGGGTTGGAGAAGGCCGTGCTGCGCGGCAGGCCCAGGCTGCGACCATCGGCAAAGCGTGGCAGGCCGGCATAGTCGCCCTTCTGCCGCACCTTGCCGTAGGAGCGGCCCACGGTCAGCAAGGTGTCGGCCGTCAGGTCGGCCTCCAGCACACCGTAGAGCGAAGGCTTTTCCTGGCTGATGTAGTCAAAGTAGGAGTAGCCCTTTTGGTAGCTCAGCACCGTACGGCCCCGGATGCGGCCTGCTGCGCCTCTACACCGCCATCGCCAAGGTACTGGCCCCCGCCCAGGCCTACCAACAGCGCAAGCCAGCCGAGGTGCTGCTGCACCACCTGGAAGAAAACGTGCAATGCGCCATCGATACGGAACTGCTGCCCCAGCTGCAGCGCTTGCAGGTGGCTTTGGACCAAGAGCAGGAGCGCCTGCAACACAGCAAGGCAGCGATGCTGCGCGCCGCATGGCGCCAGACCATCCCGGCACTGCCGGGGTTGCTGGATCTGTATGCGGACCGGTTGCACGTGCTGTCTGCCGAGGTTGCCGCGCTGGTGCGAGGTGAGATTAGGGAACAGCTGCGCAGCCATCTCGGTGGCTATGCACTGCCTGCGCTGCAAGCAGAACCAGCGACCCTGGGGTTGCCACCGGCTACTGTGGGCCCTGATGCCCTTTACGCGACTTTGCAAAATGCTGTGCGCGAGCAGCTAGAGGTGGCTTTGGCTGCGGCGGTCGATACCTGCAGCCATGCACTGGAGCCGATGGTGCTGCCAGTCGCGCAGATGCAGGCGCATTTGCGGCAGTGCAGCCAGGATTTGCATAGCGTGGGTACTGCGTTGCGGGCTTGAATGCGAACGCACGCCCATGTCCCCTAACGAGCCACCTAGAGTCATGGTTTACCATCCGATTCGGGCTTCGGGCAAAAACATGCCCATGTTTTTCAAGGTGGATGGACGATGCTCAAGAGCAGCAAAACGGCATGGTCGAACGCGTGACCCCAACGCTGAAGGAACAATGCGTACACACACCGCTTGGAGCGTCTGCAGAACGCCAGCAGGGTCCTTGGGGACTCAATGGGCTTCTGCTGGACGGCCCCTGGTCAGGCCAGAACTGCTGGCACCCGCCAATCGCCAGATTCACACGATAGATACCATCATCGACCTACCATCTATCCCATAGCTTGCCGCATACCCGTTGCGCCTGTTTTATAGATTTGAGGCGAACAAAGAACAATCAAGCAGAGGGATTTTTCGCTTGCACTCTCGCGAGATTACGAAGGATCTACAGAGAGGAGAACGGCCTGCGCAGCGCAACGACCTAGCTGGATTTCAGCCTCAAACAGCGCTCGGCAGCACCAGCATGCCCAGTAATTAAATGTGATTTGGAGTTCACAAGGCAATACAATTTGAGTACGTTCTATAGAAAGACATACGATGATGGGCCTAACGGTCAGCCAGCGGATATCCGCCAGCTTTGCACTAATTATTGCGGTGATGTTCGGGATGTCCGCCATCTTTTATATGCGTGCGGATTCGAACCATGAGCGGGCTGCCGACGTTCTCTCCTCCGACCTCGCGGGCATGGGATTCGCTGGCCAGATGCGCCAGGATTTGACCCTCCATTTTTACCAGACGCTCAACCTACTTCGGGATGCGGAGGCTAATGCCGGTCGCAGCAGCGACGTGCTCGCCGAAAACAAGGCGCAGTTGAGCGCGATCGAAGCCAGTTTGGACAAGGTTTACGCCAAATACCTCAACACCATCACCCGCCAGGAAGATCGCGATGCGACCGCGGAGTTCGCGCGTACACGTGAGGCGTATCAGAAAAATACGCATCTGCTGGTTGAAATATTGGAGCGTGGCCAGGTCGCTGAAGCTGCGCAGTTGCGCAGCGGGCAAATGCTGCCGCAATGGCGCAAGGCGCAGGAGCAGGTCAGCCGCATCGTTGACTTGAACCAACATGCCGTGGAGGAGGACATGCAGACGATTCAAGAAATCGCAAGCTCCAACAAGCGCTTGGCAGTCGGTGCGCTGGTGCTGGCTCTGGTGCTGGCCATTATTTGCGGTCTGCTCTTGCACCGCTCGATACTACGTCCTATTCAAGCAACCTTGGCGGCCATGAAAACGCTGGGTACGGGCGACCTTTCGAGCAAGCTCAGTCTGAACCGTAGCGATGAATTCGCTGCCATTGAGGCAGGCTTCAATGGCATGGTCACCTCGCTTCGCGAATTGGTTGTTCAAGCGCAGCGTTCATCGGTACAGCTGACAACGTCCATCACTGAGATCGCTGCAACCACCAAGCAACAACAAGCCACCGTCACGGAAACGGCTGCGACCACCAGCGAAATTGGCGCAACTTCGCGCCAGATTGCCGCGACCTCTCGGGAGCTGGTACGTACCATGGGGGATGTCTCGGCCCACTCCGAGCAAACTGCAGCGCTGGCCGGGTCGGGCCACCGAGGCGTAGTACGCATGGCTGAGGTGATGCAGGAGTTGACCAGTGCCTCCGAAATGGTCAACGCCAAACTCGCCCTGCTTAACGAAAAGGCTGGTGGCATCAATCAAGTCGTTACCACCATCGTCAAAGTCGCTGACCAAACCAATCTGCTGTCTCTCAATGCTGCGATCGAAGCCGAGAAAGCGGGCGAATATGGCCGCGGATTTGGCGTAGTAGCCACTGAAGTACGCCGTCTGGCGGACCAGACTGCGGTTGCCACCTACGATATTGAACAGATGGTGCGCGAAATTCAGTCTGCCGTGTCTGCAGGCGTAATGGGGATGGAAAAATTCTCCGAAGAGATGCGCCGCGGCAATACTGAAATGTCCCAAGTTGGCGACCAGCTGTCACAGATCATCCACGAAATTCAGGTTTTGGCCCCGCAGATGCAACAGGTCAGTGAGGGCATGCAAACTCAGTCCAGCGGGGCCGAGCAAATTGAGCAGGCCTTGAGCCAACTCACCGAAGCCAGTGGCCAAACCGTAGAGTCACTGCACCAGGCCGGCATGGCAGTTGAGAACATGAGCGATGTCGCCAACAATCTGCGCAGCGGGGTTAGCCGCTTCAAGGTTTAATCGTGGCATTGACCCCAGCAACGGAGCCTGCACCGTTGCACCTGCTGTTCAACCTGGGCGCTGATCGTTACGCCTTGCCTGCCAGCGTGGTTCGCAAAATCATGCCCCTGCAACGGCTCAAGCATGTGCCGGAGGCCCCCGCCTGGGTGGCTGGTTTGCTGTCCTACCACGGGGAGATCATTCCAGTACTGGATCTTTACCAGCGTGTGTTTGGGCAAAAGGCTCGGCATAGCATCAACACCCGCATGGTGCTGCTGCACTATTCGTCGACCCAATCCCTTGGCTTGATCCTTGAAAAGGCCAATCAGGTGATGCGCCTGCCTAGCCCCGCACAACAGCCCACGGGGCTGGATGCAGGAGGCGCCTACCTGGGCGCCGTTCAGGCGCAAGGCTTGGGCGACATGATTCAGCACATCTCCATTGAAGGGCTGTTGCCACCGGATATGGTCCAGTTGCTGTTCCCGCCCCAGGGCAAGCTAGCATGATTGAACGACTGGAACAACTCTTGCGATCGCTTATCGGACTCGACGCGAGTACGCTGGGCCGAGGGGCAGTCGAGCGTTCACTGCGGCAACGGTTGAAGGCCAACTCCATGGATGAAGAAGCCTACTGGAGCCATATCCGCCAATCGCAGACAGAGCAGCGCGCACTGATCGAAGCCATGGTGGTTCCTGAGACCTGGTTTTTTCGCTACCCTGAATCGTTCTCGCTGTTGACCACCCAAGCGCGAGCGCTACAACGCCGGCTCCCTGTAGGGCAACCTTTGCGCTTGCTCAGCTTGCCATGCTCCAGCGGAGAAGAGCCCTACTCCATGGCAATCGCCATGTTCGATGCCGATTTTGCAGCGCACGAATTTCAGATTGATGCGCTGGACATCAGTCAGCGCGTCATAGAACATGCGACCCTTGGCCAATATGGCGTGAATGCCTTTCGCGGCGATGATCCAGGCATCCGCGAGCGGTATTTTCAACGTGAGGCGGATGGCTCCCACCGCATCGATGAGAGGCTACGCGCCGTGGTGCGCTTTCAGTGTGGGAACATACTCGGCAGCACCATGCCGCCTTCGCTGACGGACTACGACATCGTATTTTGTCGCAATCTGCTGATCTACTTTGACCGACCTACGCAGTTGCGGGCGCTGACCAATCTCAAACGCTGGCTGCGCGCCGACGGACTGCTGTTCACTGGGCCAGCCGAAGCAGGCGTTCTAAGCCAACAAGGCTTCGAATCGCTGGATGCCGCACACAGTTTCGCGTTCCGCCGCCGCACCCTGCCATGCCCCCCAGTGCCAGCGCGCCCCATATTGCCTGCGGCGGTCAAGCCGCGCGCGCCTTCGCCTTTGCCATTGCGTGCCACTTCGGCCGTACGCCGAATGGCGCCTTCACCAGCTGCCAAAAGTGAATCGCCGCCAACGGGCGATGCAGCGGCTGGACTGCGCAAAATCACCGAGCTCGCCAATGCAGGACGCAGCGCAGAGGCGCTCACTGCCTGCGCACAGCAGTTGACCCAGCATGGGCCGACCGCCGAGTTGTTTTTCTGGTGGGGTTTGATATGTGACGGTGCAGGCCAGGCCGAGGCTGCCCTGCGCCACTACCGCAAAGCGCTTTACCTTGAGCCCTACCACACCCGAGCACTGGCACACCTGGCAGCCCTGCTGGTGACACAAGGCGACCACAGCGGTGCGGCACGATTACAGCAACGGCTGAAGCAGAGAGAAACCCAAGATGCCGGCAAGTCCTGATCGCCATATCCCGCTAGAGCCCCCAGCTATTGACGCCTGCTGGCAGCGCATTGGTGTTCGCGGCGACCGCTCCTGCGAGAGGCTGCTCCAGCATGTTCATTGCCATAACTGCGAACGCTATGCCGAGGCTGCCGCTCTGCTGCTCGATCGGCATGAGCTGGATCTGGAGATGGTGGACGAGGCTTCGTTCGCGGAGAATCAGCAACCTGACCCGCTGGCTGATGGCCAGACACTGTCGGTCCTGATCTTTCGCATTGGGCAAAACTGGTTGGCTCTGCCTTCAACGCTTTTGCTAGAAGTATCGTTGCCCGTGCCCGTTCACGGACTGCCTTACCCCCGCAACCGTTCACTGCGTGGACTGTGCAATGTACGGGGAACCTTGGTTCCCTGTATGGCGCTTGACCTGGTATTGGGCCTGACCACCGAGACCACGCCGCAAGACCGCCCCCACATGCTGATACTGGACACACCTGGCGGCCCACTGGTGACGGAGGTTCAGACGGTGGAAGGCATATACGCGATTCCACTTGCCAAGCTGCAAAAGACGGGCCATGCCAGTGGCCTTGCGGTCAGCCAGTTAGCCTCTGCGGTGATGCAGTGGCAGCAGCACAGCATCACGGTGCTCCATGCTGATCGCCTGTTGCAAGCCTTGTCCAGGAGCCTTAGATGATCCAACAAGCAACACCGCTGGCACATCTCGCGATGTATGGACCAAAGGTCAAGCCATGAGCCTTGATGCCTACAAAGACAGCTCCATGCTGGAGTTGTTCCGTCTAGAAGCGCAGGCACAAACCCAGGTCATGGATTCATGCCTGCTGGTACTTGAGCGTGAGCCAACCGATCCCGCGCAGCTGGAGGCCTGCATGCGTGCAGCGCACTCACTCAAAGGTGCGGCACGCATTGTCGGCTTGGATGTCGCTGTGACATTGGCCCATGTGATGGAGGACTTGCTAGTCTGTGCCCAGAGCGGCAAGGTCCGCCTGAGCTCCACACGCATCGACGCCCTGCTACGCGCTTCAGAGGCATTGAGGCAGTTGAGTGAAGGGATCAGCGTGCAAGGGCTGCCTGCGCTGCAAGCAATCCTGGCAGAAGATACGCAGCAAGATGCGCCGGTACCCGATGCCATGCCGGACTTCAGGCCGGCCTTGCCGGAAGAAGTCTCCGCCATTGAGACCAACGAGCCCGAGCCCGCCGGTGAACTGCATGACCGTATCCTGCGTGTGTCAGCCGAACGCCTGGACCATCTGCTCGATCTGGCGGGACGCTCACTGGTGGCTGCACAGCGTACCAAGTCCCTGGGCCAGGAGTTGGCACAACTCAAACGCCTGCAAGACCATATTGATCGATCCCTGCATGGGTTGCGCGATGCGCTGCTGGGGCAGGAGCTACCGCCTCGTGCCAAGGCCTTGCTATCCGATGTGAACCACTGGACGCTGGAAGCCAAAAGCCAGTTGCAACAACATACAGCGGCTTTCGACAGCTTTGGCTGGGCCTTTGAGCAGCGCAGCCAGCGCATGTATGACACCGTATTGGCCTCGCGCATGCGCCCCTGCGCGGATCTGATGGCTGGCAAGGCGCGCATGGTGCGTGAGCTCAGTCGCAGTCTTGGCAAAGAGGTATGGCTGAATCTGGAAGGCGAAGAGGTACAAGGAGATCGCGACGTACTGGAGACATTGGAAGCACCACTGATCCAGTTACTGCGCAATGCGGTGGACCACGGCATTGAAAGCCCCGCACAACGGTTGGCCAGCGGCAAGCCGGCACAAGGCAACTTGGTACTGCGGGCTCGGCATGCTGCTGGGCTCCTGGTCCTTGAGCTGGAAGACGATGGAGCAGGCGTTGACCTCGCTCGCGTACGTGCCGCAGTCATCGCACGCAAGCTGGCCACCGAAACGATGGCCCAGCACATGCATGAGGAAGAATTGCTGGCTTTTCTGTTCCTGCCGGGTTTCAGCGTGAGCGAGAAAGTCAGTGAGATCTCTGGCCGTGGGGTGGGCCTCGATGTGGTCCAGCACACGCTGCGTCAACTACGCGGTACGGTGCGCGTCCGCCAGCAACAGGGGCGAGGGACGGTGTTCCAGCTGCAACTGCCTCTGACCTTGTCGATGCTGCGCTGCTTGGTGGTGGAGATCGGCGGTGAGGCCTACGCGCTTCCGCTTGCGCAAGTGGAGCAGACTTTGCGTATCCCGGCGGACGCCATCAGCATGGTGGAGGGCCAGCAACATATCTGGGTACGCGAGCGCGCCATCGGTCTGGTCGCTGCCCACCAGCTTTTACAACTGCCGCATGGCAAATCCGATCCGCTGGGCCTCCCAGTGGTTTTGATACCGCACCACGACCGAAGCCTTGCCATTGCGGTAGACAGGATTGTTGGCGAGCAAAATCTGGCTGTCGTTCCCATCGACTCCCGCCTAGGCCTGCTGCGCGGCGTGGAGGCAGGTGCCCTGCTCGATGACGGCAGTCCGGTGCTTATCGTGGATATGGATGACTTGCTGAACTCCGCTGACAAGCTCTTGGGTGCAGGCCAAGTCGAAAGGGTTGCACGGTTGTCTGAAGGGCCGTCACTGCGGCGCAAGCGCGTATTGGTGGTGGACGACTCGCTGACCGTGCGTGAGCTGGAGCGCAAGCTGCTCATTGGGCGCGGTTACGAGGTGACCGTGGCCGTGGATGGCATCGATGGCTGGAACATTCTGCGTGCAGAAAAATATGACCTCCTGGTGACCGATATCGACATGCCCCGCATGGATGGCATTGAGCTGGTAGGCCTGGTAAGGCGCGACGCACAACTGCAGTCCATGCCCGTGGTGGTTGTATCCTACAAAGACCGCGAGGAAGACCGCAGACGCGGCCTTGATGCGGGAGCCGACTACTACCTTGCTAAGTCGAGCTTTCACGATGAAACATTACTGGAGGCTGTACACATGCTGATTGGCGAGGCTGTTGAATGAAGCTTGGACTGATGGTTAACACCCCTGAGTTGGCGCAACGCCTCGAACACGCTTTGGAGCCGCTGCACGACATCCACTGGGTGGCACAAGACGAGACGCAGGCCTTGCGCCTGTGTCGTGATATGCCCCCTGAGCTACTGCTGCTGCAACTGGGCACAGCTGATCGAGTGGCCTTTTCGCAACGTGTCATGAATGAGGCGCCATGCCCTTTGCTGCTGCTGGATCTGGCGACCGAGCTCCATACCGAATGGGCATTCAATGCCTTGGGCCACGGTGCCCTTGATGTGGTGCATCTGCCCGAATTGGCGAACGGCAGCGCATTCAATCCAGCGCTGCTGCTGCGCAAGATCCAGAACATCGCCTGGCTGGCCACGCCCCCGCAGCCTGTTACCCACCGAGCCACGCGCACCAGCGCGAAACGCGCGTGCCTGATTGCCATCGGTGCCTCCGCTGGTGGGCCCGCCACACTCAACCAGTTGCTGCGTGAACTGCCTAAAGATCTTGACGCCGCCGTGGTACTGGTTCAGCACCTGGACGACAAGTTCTCTGCGGGCATGGCTGAATGGTTGGCGCGGGAATCAACGCTTCCGGTACGCCTGGTTCAGGCTGGTGAGATACCGCAGACCGGCATGGTCTTGCTGGCTGGCCGCAATGAGCATTTGACGGTGAGCCGCCGCGGTGACCTGCAGTATTCACTCAAGCCTGATGCGCAAATTTACCGTCCGTCGATCGACATTTTTTTTCACAGCATTGCCGAGCAATGGCGAGGTGATGCCATCGGTGTGTTGCTAACGGGTATGGGGCGAGACGGGGCAGATGGGCTCAAGGCCATGCGCGAGCGAGGCTTTGCCACCATTACCCAAGACCAGTCCAGCAGCGTGGTGTGGGGCATGCCCAAGGCCGCCGTTGCTATCGATGCGGCAGCGGAAGTCCTGCCTCTGGACCGCATCGCCAACCGCTTGGCCGAACTATGCCGCTGGATGGCGGTAAAGAGAAATTCATGACTCCTATTCCAACTCTGGATGAAAACACCTCTGCCGGGGAGCCTGGCGAGCTTGAAGTCAAGGTTTTACTAGTAGATGACCAAGCCATCATCGGCGAGGCCGTACGCCGCATGCTGAGCCATGAGATCGGCGTGTCTTTCCACTACTGCGGAGACCCGAAAAATGCCATGGAAATGGCTGAACACATCCAGCCGACCGTCATCCTGCAAGACCTGGTGATGCCCGGTGTTGATGGTCTGGACTTGGTGAGCCAATATCGCAACAATCAGAAATTACGCGACCTGCCCATCATCGTTCTGTCATCCAAGGAAGACCCGAAGATCAAGAGCCAGGCATTTGCAGTGGGGGCCAATGACTACCTCGTGAAACTGCCAGATGCAGTGGAACTGATAGCACGTCTCCGATACCACTCCCGAGCCTATCTGGCGATGAAGCAACGCGACCTGGCGAACCAAGCCTTGCGCCTGAGCCAACAGCAACTCCTGGAGAGCAATCTTGCGCTGCAGCGTATGACGAAGCTCGACGGCTTGACTGGCTTGTCAAACCGGCGGCATTTCGATGAGCACCTGGACCTGGAATGGAAACGCGCACGGCGAGAGAGAATTGAACTCTCACTACTGATGATCGATGTCGATTTTTTCAAATCCTATAACGACAGCTTCGGCCATGTGATGGGCGACGAGACCTTACGCAGCGTGGCCCAGGTCCTTGCACAATCTTGCTCGCGCTCCGGTGATCTGGTCGCCCGATATGGGGGTGAAGAGTTCGCTATCATTTTGCCCAATACCTCGCAAGACGGCGCATGCTCGCTCGCCAATAGTGTGCGGCGCGCAGTCCAGGCACTAGCCATTGCACATGTTGCACCGGTAGCCGATGCCACAGTGACGGTCTCCATCGGAGTTGCCACCATGGTGCCTGAGCAAGACCTCAAACCCATTGCATTGATACAGCGCGCAGACACTGGGCTGTACCAGGCCAAAGAAAGTGGTCGAAATCGCATCGGCGTAGCCTGAGTACGGTAAATTTCTGATTCGATGCGATCTTGATCAGCAGGGGATGGGCTTCCTCCGGCTCGCCAAAGCGCTGGTAGCGTTGGATGGCCGCAAGTCTACGCAGGGTGCGTCAAGGGTGTCGTGCAGACCTGCAAGGACGGATCCTTGCAATGACTGCTCTGGGTGCCTCAGTGATCCAACTTATTGAGTTGGCGGACTGCAACCAGCCTGAAGCCGCCCTCAGCAACTTCGAACCAGGCCCCGACGCGCTCTAGCCAGCGCGGCCCGGTGTCTGGCTCTGACTGCAAACAATCCCACCCCGTTGAACCTCGGCCTACGCTTGTAGCTGGAGAAGATCACGCGCCCTGCTGGTATTTGAGATCAAGTCAAACCGCCCTGAGACCCAGCCTGCGCGGGCTTAAAGGACCTGCCTGTCCCAGGTACTGTTGCCCTGGTAGCGCTGCTGCCAACGGTCGATGCGCCACTGGCCGGCCTTGCGCAGCAACGTGAAGCGGCTCTCCACGATGGGCCAGCGGTTCGAGAAGAATTCCCCGCGCGTGGTCGCGCCCGCCTGGGTGTCGGCCGACTCGGGCTCATCGACGGGGAGCATGCGCTGCTGGGTGGTGATGGTGCATTGGTCAGGAGTTGGCCACTCCAGCGCCAGCAGGTCCAGGTGCAGCGGCAAATCAGGCTTGGCGCTGATGGAGATGCGCGGGTACTTGCGCAGGCGCGGCGTGGCATAGGCCTGGCGCAGGGCCATCGCACCCGCCAGCTGCTGCCACATCACGCCCATGTCCAGATGCGCCTCGGCGCCCCGGGCGCCAGCGATGGCCTGACTCGCCGCGCGCTCCCAGTGGTTCATGGCCTGCACCCAGCTGCGTAGCGCCGCCGTGGGGCTGGCAAAGGCGGGGATCAGTCGGTCGGCCAGCGCGGCGTGAAAGGCGCTGTCAAACGACGAGTCCTCGCCGCTGGCCAGGCTCCGCCAATTGGGCTGCTGAAACGCGGGAAAGTCATCGGGCCAGTGCAGCACAGCCAGCGGTTCCTCGGGCCAGGGCAAGGTTCCGCTGGGCGGCGCCGGCGCAGCGGCACGCAGCGCGGGGGGCAGCATGGCATCCAGGCGCGCGGCTAAGGCCTCGAAGCCGTTGCGGCGCGCCAGGTCGGCAGCGGTGGCGCCCAGGCCGTCCTGGGCAGCCAGCTGCGCGCCAGCGGCCAGCAAAAGGATCACGGCCTCGTCGCCACCCGCCTGGGCGGCGGCCATCAGCGGCGTGCGCCCGTGCTCGTCGGCCTGGTGCTCGGTATCGGCGCCGGCGGCCAGCAAGGCCTGCACCAGCGCTGCCTCATTGCCGCTGGCAGCCCAGCCCAAGGCCGTCCAGCCCATCACGGCATCGGGGGTGTTGAGCGACACACCGCGCGCCAGCAACCACCCGACCGCCTCCGCCTGCTGGGCGATCACGGCCTCGATCAGCAGCGTGCGAATGTTCCACAGGGCCGACAGGTCTTCGCCCGCTTCGGCCAACGCGGCCAACGTGCGGATATCGCCGCGCGCAGCGGCCTGGTTGCCTGCGCCAGCTGAGCCAGGGATAGAGGTTCCAGAAGCAAGCTGTGGCATGGGAGGGAACTGCGATCCTGTCGCACATCGAAGGAGTGATGGATCGGAAGTTTAGTGCCATGCCACGAAAGAGTGAGGTGGGCTGAGAGAACCCTGCGCCGGGGCCCGGAACTCCAATCGCAGAGCACTTACCCCATCACTGACAGTCCCCCTCCCCCGCCCCCCTCCGAGCCCTGCAGCGCAACGGATAAACGCCGCGCAAGCCTTGACTGCTTTAGACTCGGGAGTTATATTTATTAGAGTCTTAAAGCCAACAGAGCATGTTGGCGCTTCGGTACTACTCGCGGACCAGCTTGCGTCCCGTCGCGGTACCTATTTTCTTTCGTGGGGTGCTGTCGCCCCCACCGCCCTGCGTCGTCAACCAACGCCTTGTCCCGCCCGCTGGACGCTGATCCCACGATCGGCAGGCCTTGCTTGCGCCGTCTGTCTCGCCGTCTTTAGCGCCTGCCTTGCGGCTGTGGAACGTGGCTGCCTTGGCTTGGGCGGCTATCGCCCATCGCATTGCATTGCCGCAGGCTTGCCGCCATGGCGCCAGAGACCTCCCTGAGCTCGGCTCAGGCGCTTGCGTGGCGCCAAGAGCCTAGCTTGCTTTCTCCACCCGCTTGTATAGGAAATACGCCGCATGATGAACACCCGACACTTTGCCCGCACCCTGCTCGCCAGCGCCCTGCTGGCCCTTGGACTGTCCACCCACGCTGGCGATCTGCCCGGCAAGGGCGTCAAGGTGCTGCCCCTGCAAAGTTCGTTGGCCGAGGAAACCTTCCAGACCCTGCTGGTCACGCGTGCGCTGACCAAACTTGGCTATGACGTGCAGCC
This sequence comes from Comamonas sp. 23, assembly GCF_049601575.1. Classification (NCBI taxonomy): domain Bacteria; kingdom Pseudomonadati; phylum Pseudomonadota; class Betaproteobacteria; order Burkholderiales; family Comamonadaceae; genus Comamonas; species Comamonas sp. 23. Next base: position 3,387,923 of record NZ_CP187127.1, read on the forward strand.
CATCAAGGAAGTCGAGTACCCGCTGGCGCATCTGGCCGTTGCCCGCGGAGACGCCACCTTCATGGCCAACCATTGGAATCCGCACCACTCGGAGTTCTACAAAAGCGTAGGGGGCGACGCCAAATTGTCGCGCAAGGGGGTGTACGCAGCCGGCGCCGCACAGGGCTACATGATCGACAAGAAGACAGCCGATCAGTACGGGATCACCCACCTGAGCCAGCTCAGCGACCCCAAGCTGGCCCGGCTCTTCGATACCAACGGCGACGGCAAGGCCGATCTGGTCGGACCCAGCGCCGGTTGGGGTGGCGAAGCCGTGGTGAACCACCAGCTCGCCGCCTTCAAGCTGCAGGGCACGGTGAACTACACCCAGGGCAACTACCCTGCGCTGATCTCGGACACGCTGGCCCGTTATCAGCAAGGCAAGCCGGTGCTGTTCTACGCCTGGACCCCCTACTGGTTGAGCAATGTGCTGCGCTCGGGCAAGGACGTTGTCTGGCTGGAAGTGCCGTTCTCGGCCATGCCCGGCGTACAGGCCGGCACGGACACCCAATTGCCCAACGGCAAGAACTACGGCTTTCCTGTCAACAACGAATACATCGTGGCGAACAAGACCTTTGTCGAAAAGAACCCCGCCGCCGCCAAGCTGTTTGAGATCATGTCGCTGCCCATCGGGGACATCAGCGAGCAAAACCGCCGGATGCACGACGGCGAGAACCGCCAACAGGACGTGGAGCGCCACACGGACAGCTGGATCAAGGCCAACCAAAAGACCTTTGATGGCTGGATCGAGACAGCGCTGAAGGCCGCCGCAAGCTGACCTGGGTTAGCGCTGACCTGGGTTTGCTCTGAACGCTGGGCGATGGGCGCGCAGCTTCTACACCTAGGCAACACCCACGCAGGCCGCCTGGCGCGTCGACCACGCACTCATTGGTCAGCGCCTTGTGCACGGATCAGATCGCGCACTGCTATGGCCATCACCAAAAGCGCCAAGCCGGCGGCGGTCAGGGTTGCGGCCGTGTAGAAGCTGATCAATGCCCAGTAAAGGACGGGCTGCTCGGCAGCAAGGATGTCAGGTCCTTTGCGGTTGTTGAGCACCCCGGAGCGCAAGCTCTCCACCACTTCAGTCGCGCCAATAATGCAACCCCAGCCGATCAAGGCCGCGATGGCGAGGGCTGCCATCGACTGCAGCCACGGTCGCCGTCGGCTCGGGGTGTTCGGAAGGCCCATCACCTGCTCACTGCCTTGGCAAAGGCCCAAAGGCCCATGGCTTCGCAAAGGAATGCCGCACTACTGCATCTCGCTGGCCCACACCCGCTGCGCGCGATGCCAGGCAACGCATGGACGTACTGTCTGGCTGCCAGTCCAGCACCAAATCCAGCGCGTCCGTTGCATCCCATGCGCAGGACCGTGCCGCGCCAGGCACTGCTGTAGTGATCGGCCAGGTGCTGCACACTGCCCTCAGGCAACACTGGAAGGTGCCGTGCTTGCATAGGCCCAAAGCGATATTGCTCCACAGGCATTGTTTCCTTTTAGTGAATCCGATGGGTAGGAACCCATCCGTCGCATATTGTCCGATTTCCATCGGGTGGTGGGCGCATAGCATACGCGTCCATCGTCTCTACGCTGGGATGGTGCAATTGTCATGCTGTCAAAAGCGCAAGGCCGCCCCATAGCAGGCATTGGAGGACAAGTTGGATTTAAACACCTTTGAGTCTCGCGCCACGAGGGCAACAGAGAGTATGTTCTCCTTCGCAGCGTTTGTTGCAGCGGCCGAAGATCTGTCGACGGATCCACGCTATGCCGATGCCTGGCTGGATGCAGAGATCGTGAATGCACTGGCTCTGGCCGCATGGGAAGAGCAGGGACGGCTAAATGGACTGCGCAGTGGCAGCAGACCTTCAGGAAGGATGCCATCCAAGCCATGGCCGCATTGATAAACGCCGGCAAAGCGAGCCTGTAGCGCGACACATCCGGCCAGTGCTTGCGATCACGGTAGGTGTCATTGCAACCGTCTGGGATCGGCCAATTCAGGCAAAATCCAGATGATCGGGGCAAGCCTGGCACAGGTCTGCAGGGAAGCCCACTTTGAAGAATGGAACAACACCAATGGCACTGACGAAAAAGGGCGAGTTCATGTACGGGACGACGTCGGGAGACACCCAAGCCGAGCTGCGCAGCTACAGCGTTGCCAATGGCCATGAGGCCACCCGGTTTGCCTCGTCCAAATGCGAGTGCGGCTCCCGGACTTTTGCGCTGCAGACCGACGAAGAAGCCGGCGTGGCCATCCGCACCTGCTCCGACTGCGGGCAGGAACACCTGATGGGCGACAGCGAGGATTACATGGAAGAGGCCACCCCCGAGGGGCACGCCTGCGTGTGCGAGAACGAGGTGTTCGAGCTGGTGTCCGGCGTCTCCGTGTACCAGGGCACGCATGATGTGCGCTGGTACTACATCGCTTGCCACTGCGTTGAATGCGATCTGGTGGGGGTCTTCGCAGACTGGAAGTGTGAAGCGGGTGATGCGGCGGCCTTCCTCGCCAAGGTATGAGTGCGCCGCCCGCAGAGGCCCTATTGGCAGGCTTGAGCGGCCCATCAACCAATAGAGCCCTACCCGCCGCCAGCACCTGCACCATGCGCTGAACGCGGATTAAAGCCCTGCGGCACCCTGCCCCGCCCTTTCCCCCAGGGCTCAAAACCCACTCCCCCCCAGCTCCACAAACAGCGCCTCCCCCGCCATCACCGGCGCCAGCCAGGCCTGCACCAGCGGCAGCTCATACGCGTAAAAGTAGCGCGCGCAATCCAGCTTGCCCTGCAAAAAGGCCTGCTGCCCGGCATCAGCGGCCGCCATGCGCCCATGCGCCTTGAGCGCCATGTCCAGCCACAACCAGGCCAGCGTGACATGGCCGAAGGCGGTCATGTAGGCGGTGGCGTTGGCGAGGGCCAGCTGGGCGTTGCCGCTGGCCCAGGCCGCGTCGGTGGCGGCATGCAGGGCTTGGGTGGCCGCATCTAAGCGATCGGCCCAGGGGGCGCATGCGGGCACCGACCGGGCAGTGGCGACGGTTTGCGCGATCTCGGCTTGCAGCAAGGCCCAGGCGGCTCCCCCATCCATGCGCAGCTTGCGGCCCAGCAGGTCGAGGGCCTGGATACCGTGCGTGCCTTCGTGGATCATGTTGAGCCGGTTGTCACGCCAGTGCTGCTCCACCGCATAGTCGCGCGTATAGCCATAGCCGCCCAGCACCTGGATGGCAAGGCTGTTGCCCTCCTGGCACCACTGGCTGGGCCAGCTTTTGGCGATGGGGGTAAGCACCTGCAGCAGCAGCTGCGCGGCATCGGCCTGCTGCGGCGCGCCGGCGCGCTGCGTATCGACCAGCTTGGCACAGTACAGCTGCAGCGCCAGCGCGCCTTCGGCATAGCTTTTTTGCGCCAGCAGCATGCGCTTGACATCGGCATGCTCGGCAATCGGCACCTGGGGCTGCTGCGCGTTCTTCACCACCTTTTGGCCGGCAGCGACCGGGCGGCCCTGCGGGCGCTGGCGGGCATAGTCACGCGATTGCAGGTAGCCCGCGTATCCCAGCATCGTGGCGCCCAGCCCCACCTGGATGCGGGCCTCGTTCATCATGTGGAACATGCACTTCAGGCCCGCGCCCAGCGCGCCCACACGGTAGCCAACGGCCCCGCCCTGCTCGCCATAATGCAGCAAGGTGTTGACGGTGCCCCGGTAGCCCAGCTTGTGGTTCAGCCCGGCCAGCGCAATGTCGTTGCGCTCGCCGGTCACCTGGCCTTCGGTATCGACCAGGACCTTGGGCACGATGAACAGCGAGATGCCGCCCACGCCAGCGGGTAGCTGGCCGCTGTCATCGGGCACCTTGGCCAGCACCAGGTGGACGATGTTCTCGCCCATCGCATGCTCGCCGCCTGAGATCCACATCTTGCGGCCCGTCAGCCGGTAGCGCGGGCCCAGCGGGTCATCTGCAAAGTCGTCACCATCGGGCACGGCAAGGGTCGTGATGTCCGACAGGCTGGAGCCGGCTTGGGGCTCACTGAGGTTCATCGTGCCAAAAAAGCGGCCTTGCAGCTGCGGCAGCGCAAAGGCCTTTTGCTGCGCGGGCGTGCCATGGGCCAGCAGCAGGCCGGCATTGGCCGCTGTCAGCATCGAATAGGCCTTGAGCGCAATGCTGGCGGCCGAGACCATGCTGTTGGCCGCCATATCCACCACGCAGGGCAGCTGCATGCCCCCCACCTCGTAGTCGTGCGACGCCGCCAGCATGCCCGATTCGGCATAGGCGGCGCAGGCTGCCGGTGTGCAGTCAGGCAGATGCAGCTGCTGGCCGTCAAAATGCGGCTCCTGCTGGTCCACCAGGCGGTTGAAGGGCTCGAACTTGTCAGCAGCCAGGCGCTCGCACATGTCCAGCACGGCGCCATAGGTCTGCCGGTCATGGCCGGCATAGCGCGCATGGCGGCTGAGTGCCTCTACCTCCAGCCAGTCGTAGAGCAAAAAATCCAGGGTCTGGCGGATGCTGGCGTAGTCGAGTTGCATGTTAGAACGTGTTGAGGATCTCTACGCAGCGGCGTTGGAGAGCAATCGGGATGGGTTCGAAGGGATGGAACGCAGCTTGCACCGGGGTGCAAGCAAGGGCCAGCGCGAAGAAATCGCCCGATTTCGCTCCAACCCGTAGGGACACTGTCGCGGCGCGAGGAGATCGTCAGCACGTTCTTAAGCAACCTCAAATAAGGCTGCCGCTCCCATACCGCCGCCCACGCACATGGTGGCCACCACATAGCGCACACCGCGTCGCTGGCCTTCCAGCAAGGCATGGCTGGCGATGCGGGCGCCCGTCATGCCATAGGGGTGGCCGATGGAGATGCCGCCGCCGTTGACATTGAAGCAGGCTGGATCGATGCCCAGCTGGTCGCGGCAGTACAGCGCCTGGCAGGCAAAGGCCTCGTTCAGCTCCCACAGGCCGATGTCCTGCACGCGCAGCCCGTGCTGGGCCAAGAGCTTGGGGACCGCATAAATGGGGCCGATGCCCATCTCTTCCGGTGCGCAGCCAGCCACTGCCATGCCCCGGTAGATGCCCAGCACCTCCAGGCCCCGGCGCTCGGCCAGTACCGAATCCATGACCACGCAGGCCGATGCGCCATCCGACAGCTGGCTGGCATTGCCGGCGGTGATGACGCCGCCCTCGATCACCGGTTTGAGGGCGGCCAGCCCTTCCAGGCTGGTGTCGGGGCGGTTGCCTTCGTCGCGGGCCAGGGTCACCTGCTGCAGGCTGACTTCCTTCGTGAGTTTGTCCGTCACCGCCATCTGGGTGCTGAAGGGCACGATCTCACGGTCAAACAGGCCAGCGGCCTGGGCGCGCGCGGTGCGCAGCTGCGACTCCAGCGCATAGGCATCCTGCGCCTCGCGGCTGATGCGGTACTGGCGCGCCACATGCTCGGCCGTTTGCAGCATCGGCATATAGGCATGGGCCGCGCGGGCGATGACGGCCGGATCGCGCTCGCGGCTGGCCCATTCCATATAAGACGTTTGCACGGCGGTGATGTTCTCGCAGCCGCCTGCCACCACCACCTGCATGCCATCGACCAGCACCTGCTTGGCTGCGCTGGCAATCGCCATCAGGCCGGAGGCGCATTGCCGGTCTACCGTCTGGCCCGCCACGCTCATCGGCAGGCCTGCGGCCAGCAAGGCATTGCGTGCCAGGTTCATGCCGGCGGTGCCCCCGGTCAGCACGCAGCCGACGATCACATCGTCCACCTCCGCCGGGTCCACCCCGGCGCGCGCCACCGCGTGCTCGATGCTGTGGCCCATCATCTGGGGCGAACGGGTGTGGTTGAGCGAGCCCTTGTAGGCCCGGCCGATGCCCGTGCGGGCGGTGGAAACAATGACGGCGTCTTTCATGGCGGTGCTCTTCAATGTTGATGGGTTCTGGCCTTCAGGCCCTCAGGCGGCTTGCAGGCTGTCAAAGCCCTGGCACTGTGCAGCCAGCCGCTGCAGCAGTGGCGACACTGTCCAGTAGCCATAGCGGTTGCCCCGGCTGGCGGCATAGTGCTCCAGCCGCGCAACGATCTGCGCCAGGCCAATCTCCTCGGCCATGAACATGGGCCCGCCCTGAAAATCCGGAAAGCCATAGCCCGCCGCCCAGACCACATCGATATCGCTGGCGCGGTAAGCAATGCCCTCATCCAGAATCTTGCAGCCCTCATTGACCATGCTGTAGAGCAACCGCTCGACAATCTCTTGCGCTGCCATATCACTGCGCTGGGCAATGCCATGCGTCTGCGCCAGGTCGGCTGCGATGCGGCCAGCCTCCGGGTCAGACAGCGCGTTGCGGCCTTCGTAGCGGTAGTAGCCCAGGCCGGTTTTCTGGCCAAAGCGGCCCAGTGCATACATCTTGCGCACCACCGCGCGGTAGCTGGCATCGGGCGGCAGGCCGCCGGCCTTCTCGCATTCGATGACCGTCTTGGCGCCCACATCGAGCCCGGCCATATCCAGCATGCGGCAAGGGCCCATGGCCAGGCCCAGCGCCTGCACGGCCTCGTCGATCTGCGCAGGGGTGGCGCCTTCCATCAGCAAGAACTCGGCCTCGCGCAGGTAGACCTCGGCCATGCGGTTGCCGATAAAGCCAAAGCAGACGCCCGAGACCACCGGCGTCTTGCCGATCTTGCCGGCCAGGTCGATGACGGTCTTGAGCACCTGCGGGGCCGTCTCAGCGCCGCGCACCACCTCCAGCAAACGCATGATGTTGGCCGGGCTGAAAAAGTGCATGCCCACCACATCGGCAGGCCGTCCGGTGGCCTGTGCCAGTGCATCCACATCCAGGGTCGAGGTGTTGCTGGCGATGATGGCGCCAGGCTTGCAGACCTCGCCCAAACGGCGGCAGACCTGCAGTTTCAGGGCCATGTCCTCAAACACCGCCTCGATCACCAGGTCGCAGGGCGCCAGCGCCTGGTCGTCCAGCGACGAGGTCAACAGCGCCAGGCGCGCGCTGGGCTGCTCAGCCCCCATGCGGCCCTTGGCCACCTGGGCCTCATAGGTCGAGCGGATCAGTTGCAGCCCGCGCTCCAGCCCCGCAGCTGCGGCATCCACCAGCACGGTGCGGATGCCGGCGTTCAAAAAGCACATCGCAATGCCGCTGCCCATGGTGCCTGCCCCCAGAATGCCCACCTGCTCGATCTTGCCGGCCGGCACCTGCCGCTCCAGGCCAGGAATTTGCCGGCTGCGGCGCTGTGCAAAAAACAGATGGCGCAGTGCGCGCGACTGCGCCGACGGCAGCAAGCGCTTGAAGGCCTCGGCCTCGGCACGGGCGCCGCTGGCAAAGTCAGCGGTAAGCGCCTGCTGCACGCAGAGCACGATGGCCTCTTTGGCGGGGTACTGCGGGCTTTGGCGTGCAGCCTCCAGCGCTGCCGCAATCGCCTTGCTGTGCTCGCCGGGCGGGGCGCTTTGCGCGCTCAAGCGGCGCGGCTGGCCCCCCTGGGCCAGCAGCTGGCGGCCAAAGGCCAGTCCAAACGCCAGCGGGTCGCCCTCCTCCACCGCATCGACGATGCCGCTGGCCAGCGCCTCTTGCGCAGGCACCGGCCGGCCGCTCAGCATCATGTCCAGCGCCAAGCTGGCGCCCACCAGGCGTGGCAGGCGCTGGGTGCCGCCGGCGCCGGGCAGAATGCCCAGTTTCACCTCGGGCAGGCCCAGCCTGGTTCCCTTTTGTGCCACACGGTAGTGGCAGGCCAGGGCCAGCTCCATGCCAGCGCCCAGCACCGTGCCATGCAGGGCTACCACCACCGGCCGCGTCTGCGCCTCGATGCGGTTCAGCAGCGCATTGATGGCCTCGGCAGAAAACGCCGGGTTGTTGAACTCGGCAATGTCCGCACCCGCCACAAAGGACGGGCCTTCGCAGTAGATCAGCAGCAGCGGCAGCGAGGCATCGGCCTCAAACTGCGCCAGCGCGGCGCTCAGCCCCGTCAGCAGGCTGTGCGAGAACAGGTTCAGCGGCGGGTGGGAGATGCAGATACGGCCTATCCCGTCTGCGCTGTGAAAGGTGACGTTGCTCATGGCTGGCAGCTCTTGGTGGAAGATAAAAATGCCCCGCTGCAGGGCGCAGGCAGGCACAGCCCCCAGGGCGGATCGGCCAGCAGACAGGCCGTTCCAACACCCAGGGGGCTTGGAGACCCAGGTTATCAGTGCGTGGCGTTTTCCACTGTTGCGCTGGCGTCTGCCGCGCGCTCGCGTTCGCGCTTCTGCGCAAAGTGGTAGCCGCTAAAGCCCTTCTGGATGGCAGCGTTGCAGTGCTCGCGGTACTTCTGGAAGCCGCCGGTAAACATGGTCAGGCCCGGGGCCTTGCCCTGCACATTGGCGCCCACATACCAGGTCTTGGCCTTGGACAGCAAGGTGCGCGGCGCCAGCGAATGGACCAGCTCCATCCAGGCCCGCTCCTCTTGCGCGCTCGGTTCGATGCTGCCGAAACCTTGGGCCTGCATGTGGCGGATGGCAGCGGCCGTCCAGTCCACATCGTTCTCGCTGGTGCGCACCACATTGGCCAGGGCTGAGGGGCCGTTGGGCCCGGTGGTCATGAACAGGTTGGGGAAGCCATGCATCATGATGCCCAGGCACGAGGTCGCACCCTCCTTCCACTTCTGCTGCACCGTCAGGCCGTCGCGCCCTTCCACCTCAAAAGCCAGCAGCGCGCCGGTCAGGCCGTCGTAGCCGGTGGCAAAGATCAGCACATCCAGTTCCACCTCGCCCGACTGCGTGCGCACACCCTTCTCGGTGATGGACACGATAGGGTCGGTGATGCAGTCGCGCAGATGCACATGGGGCTGGTTGTAGGTTTCGTAGTAGCCGGTGTCCAGGCACGGGCGGCGGGCAAAGATGGGGTAGCCGCGCGGCTTCAAGGCCTCGGCGGTGGCCGGGTCGTCTACCGCCTCGCCAATCTTGCAGCGCACAAACTCGGCCACTTCCTCATTGGCCTGCTCGTTCTGCATCAGGTCGGCAAAGGTGCCCAGCATCGCCAGGCCGCCTTGCAGCCAGGCATCTTCCAGCAGCGCGTGGCGCTGCGCCGGCGTCACGCTGAAGAAGGGACGGCTCGACTGCGGCCGCACGCCGCCCACATTGCTGTTGCGCGCCAGCTCGCGGATGCCGGCATAGTGGCGCTTGACTTCGGCGACATACTCGGGCTCCAGCGGCACATTGCGCATCGGCATCGTAAAGCTGGGCGTGCGCTGGAAGACGAACAGCTCGCAGGCCTGCTTGCCCACTTCCTGCACGATCTGGATGCCGGTCGATCCGGTGCCGATCACCCCCACGCGCTTGCCGCTGAAGTCCACCGGCTCATGCGGCCAGCGCGCCGCACGCAGGATCTGCCCGCCAAAGCGCTCAATGCCTTCAATCTCCGGCTCCTTGGGCACCGACAGCGGGCCGGTCGCCATGATGCAGTAGCGCGCCTCATAGCATTCGCCCCGGTTGGTGCGCACCACCCACAGCTGGCGCGCCTCGTCCCAGCGGGCGCTGTCCACGCGGGTGTTGAACTGGTAGTGCTTGCGCAGGTCCAGCCGCTCGGCGACAAAGTGGAAGTAGCGCATCAGCTCGGGCTGCGCGGCAAACTGCTCGGACCAGGTCCATTCCTGCTCGATCTCGGGCGAGAAGGAGAAGCTGTAGTCGATGCTGGGCAGATCGACCCGCGCGCCGGGGTAGCGGTTCCAGTACCAGACGCCGCCCACATCGCCACCGGCCTCGAAGGCCTGGATCTTCAGCCCCATCTCCCGGAACTTGTGCACTGCGCACAGACCGCCAAAACCGGCGCCCACGATGATCGCATCCACCTGGTGGATTGTGTGATTGTCCATTGCTCTTTGTCTCCTGCTGGCTGGTGCCGGCCGCCCCGCCACACCGCAGTGGGGCACCGGCTCGATAGGGGATGGCAGCTCGCCTCCACCTTGTTCTCGCTGCATCATGCCTACTTGCCGACCGGTAAACAACAGGGTTTCCCCGCAAGCGTTTTGGAGGGAGCAAGTCCAGGGTAATCCCGGGCTTGCGACGCTGCTGCGGCTGCTAAACTTTTTACCTGCCGACAGGTATATAAAACAAAACAAGGAGCAACATGCAAGGGCTAATGCAGCAGCGCGCGCTGCGGATTTCCGGCTTGCTGGAACATGCAGCACGCTTTCATCCCCAGGTGGAAGTCGTCTCCCGCACCCCGGACGGGGAGCTCACGCGCTCGAACTGGCTGACCGTGTCCCAGCGCTCGCAGCGCCTGGCCGCCGCCCTGCTGCGCCAGGGCATGGCCAGTGCTGCACGCATGGCTACGCTGGCCTGGAACACGCACCGCCATCTGGAGCTGTACTACGCCGTATCGGGCGCCGGCGCAGTGCTGCACACCGTCAACCCGCGCCTGTTTGCCGACCAGATCCGCTACATCATCAACCACGCGGCCGATGATTATGTGTTCTTTGATTTGAGCTTTGCCGGCCTGGTGGCCGAGCTGGCGCCCAGCCTCAAAACCGTCAAGGCCTATGTGGCGCTGTGCAAGCCAGAGCAGATGCCCGCGATGGACCTGCCCGCCCCGCTGCTGTGCTACGAGGACCTGGTGGCCGAGGACGCGGGCGATTTTGACTGGCCCGAGCTCGCCGAAGACAGCGCCTCGTCGCTGTGCTACACCTCGGGCACCACCGGCAACCCCAAGGGCGTGCTCTACAGCCACCGCTCTACCGTGCTGCATTCCTGGGTCGTCTGCGCGGCCGATGGGCTGGCCTTGCGTGCCCGCGATTGCGTGCTGCTCACCGTGCCGATGTTCCATGTCAACGCCTGGGGCCTGCCCTATGCCAGCGCCATGTGCGGCGCCAAGCTGGTGCTGCCCGGGCCGGATTTGAGCGGTAAGGCGCTCTACCAGCTGATGCGCGACGAGGGCTGTACCTTCTCGCTGGGCGTTCCCACCGTCTGGATGGGCTTTTTGCAGTATGTCGAGAGCCTGCCAGCTGCCGACAAAGACGCCTTGAAGCTCGAGCGCATCATGATGGGCGGCTCTGCCGCACCGCGCGCGATGATCGACCAGTTCGACAGCCTGCTGGGTGTGACCGCCAACCAGGCCTGGGGCATGACCGAGACCAGCCCGGTGGCCACCATCAGCACCCTGCTGCCCCAGCATGAGGCCCTGGCCCGCGACGCGCGCATCGATGTGCGCGCCCGCCAGGGCCGGCCCATGTATGGCGTCGATGTGGCCATCTTCAATGACGAGGGGCAGCAGCTGCCGCCCGGCGATCCAGCCCCTGGCGAGCTGCGCGTGCGCGGCCCCTGGGTCATTTCCGCCTATTACGGGCAAGAGGCCGGCTCGGCGCTGGATGCGCAAGGCTGGTTCAGCACCGGCGATGTGGCACGGATTGATGAAGAAGGCTTTGTGCAGATCACCGACCGCGCCAAGGATGTCATCAAGTCCGGCGGCGAATGGATCTCGTCGATCGACATCGAGAACCTGGCGCTGGCCCACCCCGCTGTCAAGGAAGCCGCCGTCATCGGCGTGCACCACGAGCGCTGGCAGGAACGCCCGCTGCTGGTCATCGTGCGCAAGCCCGGCAGCGATGTCAGCGGCCAGGAGCTGCTGGACTTTATGAAAGACCGGCTGGCGCGCTGGTGGCTGCCCGATGCGGTGGAGTTTGTCGATGAGCTGCCCCACACGGCCACCGGCAAGCTGCTCAAGACCCGGCTGCGCGAGCAGTTCAAAGGCTACCAGCTGCCCACCCCCACCTCTTCGGCACCCGCCGCCCACTAAGCAACCCCCGCCCGCTACGCGCACGGCCCCACCAGAAAAGGCCGGCGCAGCCGCAGCGGCCAGGGCAACCCCTTGGCTGACCGCACCAGGAGACAAGACATGAACGCCCTCACCGCGCAGGCAGCGGCCGCGCGCATCCATCCATTGCTGCCCCAGCGCGATCTGCTGGGCGAATGCCCGCTGTGGGATGTGGCCACGCAATCGCTGTACTGGATCGATGGCCGCGCCCAGTGGGTACACCGCTACTGGCCGGCAGACGGCAGGCAGCAACAGTGGGCGCTGCATGCCCATATCGGCTCGATCGCGCTGTGCCGCAGCGGGCGCTTGCTGCTGGCGCTGGAGGATGATTTTCATTTTCTGGACCCGGACAGCGGCCGGATCACCCCTATGGGCGTGCAGGTGCAACACCAGGGCGAGCGCATGCGCCTGAACGATGGGCGCTGCGACCGGGGCGGCCGCTTTGTGGTCGGCTCGATGAGCATGACGCCGAAGTCACCCACCGGCAAGCTCTACCAGCTGAGAGGCGATGGCCGCCTGCGCGAGCTGGACCAGGGTTTTCAGGTTGCGAACGCCACCTGCTTTAGCCCCAACGGCCGCTGGCTCTACTTTGCCGATAGCCCGGCGCGCCAGATCTGGCGCTATGCCTATGACCCGGCCACCGGCGCCTGCGGTACGCGTGAGGCCTTTATCGACACCGCTGCGCTGGGCCTGGCGCCCGATGGCGCCACCGTCGATGCCCAGGGCTATCTCTGGGTGGCCATGGTGCTGAGCGGCCAGCTGGCCCGCTTTACGCCCAGTGGCGAGCTGGCCGGCACGGTGGATTTTCCCGCCGATGCCTACGTCACCTGCCCGGCCTTTGGCGGCCCGGCGCTGCAAACCATCTACCTCACCTCGATCAGCAACAGCGGCAACCTGCTGCGCTCCAGCCACCCGGATGCGGGGGCCGTCTTTGTCATCGACGGCCTGGCCGCAACGGGGCTGGAAGAAGCGCGTTTTGACGATACCAACAGCCCACGCTGAGACGTGGCGGACCTCATTTTTATTTTGACCAGGAGACAAACACCATGACACAACGCTTTGCAGGCAAGGTTGCACTCGTGACCGGCGGCGCACAGGGTATCGGCCGCGCCATCGTCCAGGCCATCGCGGATGAGGGCGGCAGCGTCGGTATTCTGGACCGCGCCGAGGACAAGGCCGCCGAGGTGGCCGCAGCCATCGTGGCCCAGGGCGGCCGCGCCCACGCCTATGGCGGCAATGTAGCCGACCGCGACAGTTTCAGCAGCGCGATTGCCGATCTGAAGCACCGCTACGGCCGCTTTGACATCCTGGTCAACAACGCCATCTGGGTGCGCTACGGCCCGATTGCCGACATCACCCCCGAAGCGCTGCAACGCATGGTGGGCACGGGCTTCAACTCCATCGTCTGGGGCATCCAGACGGCAGCGGAGGCCATGGACGACGGCGGCAGCATCGTCAACATTGCCTCGGCGGCCGCCTTTATCGGCATGCCCCAGGGCATGGTGTACTGCGGCGTCAAAGCCGGGGCACTGGGCCTGTCGCGCGCAGCAGCGGCGGAGCTCGGGCCCCGCGGCATCCGCGTCAACGCGGTCTGCCCCGGCTCCATCCCGACCGAAGGCGTGGGCATCAACGTGGATGCAGAAAAAGTGCGGCTGCGCATCGCCAAGACGCCGATGGGGCGCCTGGGCACCGTGCAGGACATTGCCCGCGCCGCCTGCTTTTTCGCGTCGGACGACAGCCGCTTTGTCACCGGCGAATCGATGCTGGTCGACGGCGGCGCCACCCAGTCCTTCATCTGATCGGAGGCGCCGCGATGACTGCTCCCCCCGAGGCCGATGCCCCCATCCTGGAGGCGCGCCAGCTCTGCCGCCAGTTCAGCGGCTTCTATGCCGTCAAGGACGTGAACCTGAAAGTCAAGCGCCACTCGGTGCATGCGCTGATAGGCCCCAATGGCGCCGGCAAGACGACCTGCTTCAACCTGCTGACCACCTTCTTGCGCCCCAGCTCGGGCCAGGTGCTGTTCAACGGGCGTGATATCTCGCGCAGCGATCCGGCCAGCGTGTCGGCACTGGGCCTCGTGCGCTCGTTCCAGATTGCAGCCGTCTTCAGCCACATGACGGTGCTGGAGAACGTGCGCATCGCGCTGCAGCGCAAGACCGGTGGCACCTTCACCTTCTGGCGCTCGGTCAAGGTGCTGAGCGCGCTGAATGAGCGCGCGATGGACCTGCTGGACAGCGTGGGCCTGACGCGCTGGAAAAACGTCAAGGCCTGTGACCTGCCCTATGGCCGCAAGCGCGTGCTGGAGCTGGTCACCACCATCGCGATGGAGCCGGAGATGATCCTGCTGGACGAGCCCATGGCGGGCCTGGGCCATGAGGACATCTGGCCGGTGGTGGAACTGATCGGCAAGGTGGCGCAGGGGCGCACCGTGCTGATGGTGGAGCACAACATGAAAGTGATATCGCATCTGTGCGAGACCGTCACCGTGCTGCAGGCCGGCCAGGTGCTGGCCGAAGGCAGCTATGACGAGGTATCGCGCGACCCCAGGGTCATTGAAGCCTATGTCGGAGGGGCCGCCCATGCCTGAGAACAACCAAAACGTTAACAACAACACCACACCGCGCCAGATGCTGCAGGTACAGAACCTGCGCGCCTGGTATGGCGAAACCCTGGCGCTCGACGGCATCGACCTGCATGTCGGCGAAGGCGAGGTCGTCTGCCTGCTGGGGCGCAACGGCGCCGGCAAGACAACCACCTTGCGCGCCATCATGGGCCTGCTCAAAAAGCGCGAAGGCCAGATCAGCATCCAGGGCCAACCCACCGAAGGCCTGCCGCCCGAGGCCATTGCCCACCTGGGCGTGGCCTATTGCCCCGAAGAGCGCGGCATTTTTGCCAGCCTTAGCACCGAAGAAAACCTGATGCTGCCGCCCGTGCTGCACCCCGGCGGGCTGACGGTGGAGGAGATCTACCAGGTCTTCCCCAACCTGCAGGCGCGCCGCAAGAGCCCGGGCACGCGTCTGTCGGGCGGTGAGCAGCAGATGCTGGCCATTGCCCGCATCCTGCGCACCGGCGCACGCCTGCTGCTGCTCGATGAGGCCACCGAAGGGCTGGCCCCCGTCATCGTGCAGAAGATCGGCCAGACGCTGGAGATGATCCGCGCGCGCGGCTACACGGTGCTGATGGTGGAGCAGAACTTCCGCTTTGCCGCATCGGTGGCCGACCGCTTCTACGTGATCGAGGAAGGGCGCGTGGCCAGCCACTTCCACCGCGCCGAGCTGGAAACGCGGCGCGACGAGATCGAAGCGCTGCTGGGACTGTGACAGGCGGAGACAACACGATGGATACTCTTTTCGGAATCCCGACAGCCGCGCTGATCGGCCAGCTCGTGGTGGGCCTGATCAATGGCTCGTTCTACGCGCTGATGAGCCTGGGCCTGTCGATCATCTTCGGCCTGCTGCATGTGGTGAACTTTGCCCACGGCGCGCAGTACATGCTGGGCGCCTTTGTGGCCTGGGGCCTGCTGCACTACCTGGGGCTGAGCTACTGGTGGGCGCTGATCCTGGCACCGCTGGTGGTGGCCGCCTTCGGCATCCTGCTGGAGCGCACCATGCTGCGCCACCTCTATGCAGTGGACCATGTCTATGCGCTGCTGCTTACCTTCGGCATCTCCATCCTGATGGAGGGCGCGTTCCGGCTGTGGTTTGGCGTCAGCGGCCAGCCCTACCCCAACCCGCTGCAAGGCGGCATCGATGTGGGGCTGAGCTTTTTGCCGATGTACCGCGTCTGGGTGATCCTGGCGGGCCTGGCCGTCTGCCTGGTGACCTGGTACTTCATCGAAAAAACCAAGCTGGGCGCCTACCTGCGCGCCGCCAACGAGAACACGCCCCTGGTGCGCACCTTCGGCATCAATGTGCCGCGCATGCTGACCCTGACCTATGCGCTGGGGGTGGGCCTGGCCGGCTTCAGCGGCGTGATGGCCGCGCCCATCTACCAGGTCAGCCCGCTGATGGGCTCGAACCTGATGATCATCGTCTTTGCCGTCGTCGTCATCGGCGGCATGGGCTCGATCATGGGATCGATCATCACCGGCTTTGCGCTGGGCGCCATCGAGGGCCTGACGCGCGTCATCTACCCCGAAGGCGCTGGCGTGGTCATCTTCATCGTGATGATCATCGTGCTGGCCGTGCGCCCCAACGGCCTGTTTGGCAGAGCGCATTGATGCACCCGCACCGCCCTGCCCCCTGGGTCCCCGCCCAAGCTCTTGTCTTTCCCAAGGATTGAACATGCATTTCTTCTCACAACGCACCAACACCCTCTTGCTGGTGCTGGCGCTGGTGGCCCTGCTGCTGGCGCCGCTGGTGGCCTACCCGGTCTTTCTAATCAAGCTGATGTGCTACGCGCTGCTGGCCGCATCGGTCAACCTGCTGATGGGTTACGCCGGCCTGCTGTCCTTTGGCCATGCGATGTTTTTTGGCACAGCCGGTTATGCGGCTGCCCATGCCATCAAGGTCTGGGGTTGGGACGGCTCGGCCGCCATCGTGCTGGCCATGCTCTGCGCGATGGCTGTGGCCGTGGTCACCGGGCTGCTGGCCATCCGCCGCCATGGCATCTACTTCTCGATGATCACCTTGGCCTTCTCCCAGGTCATCTACTTCTTCGCGCTGCGCCTGCCCTTTACCGGCGGTGAGGACGGCATCCAGAACGTGCCCCGGCCGGAGGTGTTTGGCTTTATCTCGCTGGCCGACAACACCACCCTGTACTACTTTGCCGCCACCTTGGTCGCCGCCGCCTTCTGGCTCATCTACCGCATCGTCTACTCGCCCTTCGGCCAGGTGCTGCGTGCCATCCGCGACAGCGAGGCGCGTGCCCAGTCGCTGGGCTACCAGGTGCTGCGCTACAAGCTGGTGATCTTTGTGCTGTCGGCCGCGCTCGCTGGCCTGGCTGGTGCGCTCAAGGTCATCACCTTCCAGCTGGCCACCCTCAACGATGTGAACTGGACCACCTCGGGCGAGGCGCTGCTCATCTGCATCGTCGGCGGCCTGCAGACCTTGCTGGGCCCCGTCATTGGCGCGGCCATCATCGTCAGCATGCAGAACTACCTGGTCGCCATGGCCGAGTGGGTGCTGATCATCCAGGGCCTTGTGTTTGTCGTCGTCGTGATGCTGTTCCGCAAGGGCATCATCGGCCAGCTCTACGCCTGGCTGGAAACCCGCCAGGCACGCCAGGCGGCACCGCAGGAAGCCCACAACCAGGCCGAACGCCAGAGCCGCAGCCAAACGGGACAAGGAGCCTAAGCATGAGCGATCCAACATCCGTACCCACGCAAGCCCCTGTTCAGCCCCAGGCCCCCAGCCATTTCCCCGAAACACCCGGCTTGCTGCAAGGCCGCCTGGCCCTTATCACCGGCGCAGCCAGCGGCATCGGCCAGGCCATTGCGATCAGCTTTGCCAAAGCCGGCGCCCGGGTGATAGTGACGGACCTGGACACTGCGCGCTGCGCGGGCACCCTGGCCCAGGTAAAAGCAGCTGGCACAGAGGGCTGGGCCTTTGCGCTCGACGTCACCGATCTGGAGGCCTGCCAGGCACTGGCCTCCCGCATCGGCAGCGACATCGGCCCGGTGGACACCCTCGTCAACAACGCCGGCCTGCTGATCCGCGAAGGCATCGACCACCCCCAGGCATCCCGCCACCTGCGCCAGGTCATCGATGTGAACGTCTTTGGCCTCTACAACATGGTGCAGTCCTGGCTACCTGCGCTGCGCGCCACACGCGGCTGCATCCTCAACATCGCCTCCGGCGCGGCCTTTATCGCCCAGGGCAACGCCATGGGCTACTCCGCCTCCAAAGGCGCCGTAAAAATGGCCACCCAAACCTTGGCCCTCGACCTGGGCCGCGACGGCATCCGCGTCAACGCCCTGGCCCCCGGCGTCATCCACACCCCCATGACCGAAGCCACCCGCAACAACCCGCAGCGCCTGCAAGGCTTTATCCAGCGCACGCCTGCCGGGCGCATTGGTGTGCCGCAGGAGTTGGCGGGGCCGGCGGTGTTTTTGGTGTCGGGGTTGGCTAGTTATGTGAATGGGGTGACGTTGCCGGTGGATGGGGGGACGGTGGCGGTTTAGGAAGGAAGTGGGAAGTCGGGGGGAGGAAAAGGGTTTGGCTGGTGGCGATCGGCAACGGACGCTGAACTTGGCGGTGAGTTAGGACTGGCTCCTGGCTGATGTTGGGCAGTTAAGGCTCGAAATCTTGTGTTGTTCAGTCTTGCACTTCGTGCAGTTTTCCTCACTAGGTTCTAAGTTTCGGGATTGACTAGGAGCAGCAGTCTTTAGCCCTGATAATTGTCGGATTCAGGGCGCCAGGGTGCTGCTAAGCAGTCACTAGCGTCGCTTCACCTGCCAGGCGTTCTGCGCCCCTCCGCCATCAACCTTTCTGGCAACGTCGCAGGGCGTGATCCTAAGGTGCTTTGCATGTGCGCCTTTTCCCCAATTGTCACAACTCAAGTTCGCCCTGCGACACGAAGTTCAAGTTCCAAGGCAAGCATGCTCCACTAGGTGTGAACTGTCAAGAGGTTGTTTGCAGATTTGAGCCTGGCCATCGGGGTAATTCGACCAATGCCGCTGTGAGGCCTGTGCCAGTTGTAGTAATGCTGCCAGCGATGTAAGGCTTGTGTTCGCTCAGCTGAATTCTGGTATGTCCAACCATAGGCCCACTCGCGCAGCGCCGATTGGATGAATCGCTCGGCCTTGCCGTTGGTCTGTGGCCGGTACGGCCTGGTGAACTTGTGCTGCACGCCCAAGGCGTTGCAGGCCGCAGCGAACTCCCTTGAGCGGAATGCCGCACCGTTGTCGGTCAGCAGGCGTTTGATGCTCACTCCAAGCCCCGCGTAGTACGCCACGGCGTTGCGCAGAAAGGCGACGGCTTGCGGCGTTTTCTCGTCCGGATGCATAGCGGTAAAGGCAATGCGTGCGTGGTCGTCAATGGCCACGAACAGTGTCTCCCATCCCGCACCATCGACCGAATCGCGCCGATTGCCTGTGACGCGGTGGCTGGGCCGAACGATGCGCCCGAGCTTCTTGGTATCGATGTGCAGCATGTCTCCAGGCGCATCGTGCTCATAGCGAACCACGGGCTCGGACGGCTGCAGATCGCTGAGTCGAGACAGGCCCGCACGGGCCAATACCCGGCTCACGGTGGACGCCGAGACGCCTGCGTAGCTGGCAATGCGCGACTGCAGCATGCGGCGTTTGCGTAGCTCAACAATGAGTAAGGCCTTGGACTCGCAGATGGCTTTGGGAGAGCAAATGGGCCTGGAGGAAGCATCGGCCAGGGCTGCTTCGCCGCCCGAGAGGTAGCGGCCCAGCCACTTGCGAGCGGTCTGTGCGGTGACGCCTTGAAGGGCTCCGGCCTGAGAGGCATCCAGGCCTTGCAAGGTCATCTGTTTGACCATCTCCAGTCTCCGGGCAAAGGTAAGTCGGGCATGCTTATGAGTGTTCATCCGGTTGGCTGTCCTGAGTGGGTTGGGTGTTTGGCGACTTCCAGTCTCTCAAATCCAACCCGGATGAACACCGGATACAACCTATTGAACCTTCACAACTAGGCACGATTCAGCCTGTGGTCAGCATCTAGTGATCGAGGAGAGGTTGATGTGTGGATCGGTTCGACTGAACACCAATTTCGAGGCCATGCTGCAAGGGGATATGCCTGCCTTCGCCAGCCAGCGCCTGGTTCGATTTGATGAGCACGTGTTCCACGAAAAAATCATACAGGTGGCGCACCTTGAAAACGCTCGCATAGATCTCTCATTGGTAGCGGGGACCGAGCATCCGGACTACTACGGATCCACCTGGGCTGAGTTGATTGGCCAGCCACCGGGCCATGACCGATGCGTGCTCAAGCGTCTCAACCTCAATTTGCAGCAGCTTGCATCATCAGCTGAGTACTACCTGAGCGCAGACAAGAAAGAACACTGGAGCTTTTACCTGCTCGATGACCAGTATTTCATCTCCTCGGGAAACCACCGCACCGTGCTAGGAAGGTTTCTGCTTGCGCTCAACGGATTGCCCACGATCGTCCACGGGGTCTCCGTCACGGTCCTTCGTAGAGCATCGGCTGTCCAAGTGCAAGCGCCAGCTTCCGCCTCTTTCCGCCAACGCTTGATGGGCATGTTCTCGTAGCCCTAGCATTGCGCTTTGGAGGGCCAGGTCAGGCCTTTCGCGCGAGCACCTCAAACTCGTGGTGTATCTCTGCAGGATTCGATGTGTTTCGCAGGCCTGTGCTGAATCGCGCAACGGCATGAAGAAAACCCACGTGGTCAGCAACCCGGTAGAAGCCTGATTCTGGCTCCGGCCTTCCAAGACTTGGCGGCAAGGCCTCATCCCATCCCTCTTCGGCTGCAGGCCATGGTCGCAGAGCATAGTCGCCCTTCTTGAGCGGGTACAGAACCCATTGACTGCCATCGCCAAAGGCGTAGCAGAAGAAGTTGCCGTTCAATTTCACCTCCTGCGCCCAAGGTGGAGAGGGTGACGCCACAGGGCCATCAGGCTCTTGGTGTTGCGTGAAAACGCGCGGGACAGGCTCTTGGACCACTCTGCTGGCAAATGCCGCTCTCAAAGCTCGAAGCTTTTCCCGTGGATCGAAGGCAACAGTAGATCTTGCAGCCAGGCGTTGGGCTTCCCGGCGACGCTCTTCCATTTGGGCAGCGAGTCGCCTTTGCTCCTGCGCCAGCGCCTGCTCCCGGATCAGGCGCTGACGCTCTTCCTCCTCAAACCGCGCCAGCAGAAGATCGGTATTGATAACCAGCAGCTCGCGCTCCTCGGTGGTCAGCGGTCGACCGGATGCACCGGAGTTGAACTGGGGTTGTCCCAGAGCTTTGGCGCTTCCATAGCGGCGCTCAAAGCATGTGCTGCCCAGCACCATCAGGAATCCGCCCTCGCGCACGATATGGATTGCCGCGTGCACCCCATGGCCACAACCAGGGTTCTGGCATTGAACCCGCTCGTTTTCAGGTACACGAACAATCGCCAAGAGCTTTGAACCCATTGTTTGCATCTAGAACACCTCCGCTTTTTCGACAGTCTACAAGTGACGGACCCGCGCCAAAAGGCATCTCATCCATCATTGCGCCCCACCCATAGGACAATCCGTGAATGACACTCATAGCTACCATCGCGACAACCGATAAAGATGTCGAGTCATTCACCACGCCCCCGGACATCTGGGCGCAATGGCGAAAGCACCCCATCGGCACCTTTGTCATTGGCCGACACCGAACGCCAGCAGTACTCAAGCGCAGCCCACGGGGTCTCCAGTTCTTTGCCGCAGCACCAGGAGAGGGGGGAGTGACAGCCCCAGAGTCCATCGAACACCAAATAGCCAAGATCCAGTTGGTACAGGGAATGCGAGCTGCTGGCCATGAGGCGCGGGTCGAGTATCCAGGTGCCGCGCCATCAGGCGAAGAATGGCAAGCTGATGTGTTTGTGCAGGCTCCACATGGACTTGTGGCTATTGAGGTGCAAATGTCTCAGCAGCACTGGGACGAATACAGAAGAAGGACCGCGCGCTACAAGTCCAGCGGCGTCTTTGTCGTGTGGCTAGTTCGCGGCATGCATCACAATGCAGTGGTGAACAGCCGAATTGAGTACCTGAAGGCGCAAGGGTTGAAACACGCGGAGGCGATGATGCACGACATGGATGACATGCCCTGCATCCCTCTGGATAAACCTGTAGGCGATGAAGATGGGCCCCGAGTTATCGTCTACCCAAAGGACGGTTCCAAACCCTTTCTGAGGCTTTCCCTAGAGAGTTTCGGTGCTGGGGTCGCTGCTGGCGCTTTGGACTATTGCGAGTACAGATCTAGGGATGGCTCGCGGGCATGGCCATGCTGGATGTGGGACAGTACAAAGGGGCTGGTCTGAAGACACCAGCGATCGCGCGCGCAAAGATCCGCTTTTCTAGAGGGCGCTGGCAGAACAAGGCGGCATGGCCCACCAAACCTCGTCCTAGTCCGTCAAATCAAGCAACTCAAGCAATGCGGCCCGCTTGCGCGTATTGAGCATCGCGATCCGCTTCGCCAACAACTCGACCTGAGGATCCGACTCAGGAGTTGGCACCGCTCCGTCTATAGGTCTGGGCTGCTTGCCAGTCATTAACCACCGGGCGGAGCCCCCCAAGGCATCGGCAATCGGAAACACATTCCCACCGGCCATCTCTTTTGTAGATCCGTTGATCAAAAAATTGATGGCAGCTGAAGTCAGGTTGCACCTTCTAGCAAGTTCGGACTTTGTCATCCCGCTGTCGAGAAAGGCCGCATTCAGCCGCTCAGAGAAACCTGCAGGTGAAACCTTCTCGCGGGGCTCTTTGTCGGTATTTGATACTTCCAACATTGAATTTCGCCTTCATTCAATCGAGGGTATAGGTCAGATTTCGCATCGATGTCTGAGGGGCGCTCAGTCCCGGCACAATGAAAGCGAAGGATCGTCGGCATCAACGCCGTTAACTATGGCCATGGCACGGTAGTTTTCGTGCAGCTCGTGGCCACCGTCATGCACGTCATGACACTCCCCTCGCATGCGCTTGAGTCGCACGAGAAGGTTGTGATCTGCACCTCGCAGGAGGAAGCCAGCACATATGGCAGGTTTTTCAGCCCCTGACTCATGGCAAGCAAAGGAGGCCTGCGCCATGTCATACGCGGTACCGGCTGAGTGTTTGAACGCTTCCGCAGGAAACTCACCGACAGCATCCAGACGCCAAGGGCAATTTCTGCATGGTTCACGGCGATAGCTTCCTGCACCACCGGTCACGGTCACCACTTGGTGGTCTTCACGCCTGTTGTTGAAGCCAGCTAGACGGACGTTAGTAATTTTTGTATTGCTGGTCATTCAAATCACTCCAATTGTCTTTCGCGACATCCTCGTGATTTCCTAGGAATTCATCTACCATCATTGCGGGATAGCTGGATTGCGTTGAGTATCAACTGAATTCTGACGAATACAAGCAATTTCTCATCCTGCTTGCGTTCAATAAAAAGACCAGCAAGCCTTCCGACGACGGGTGCATCGGGGTGGAAGGTCTCAGGGTGTGGTACCCCCATATCTATAAGGGCTCCACCACTAGCCCCTTTGGGACTGCCTGAATCTACACGATCCCCCTTGTAATTACCGACCTTCTTAGTCATGCGAATAAAGAGGTGATGATCAATGTCGCAATCAATTTTGTCCAGTGTTTTATCGTCAGGTATGAAGCCATTGCTCTGGTAGTGCCAGGCCTCGGAGTAAACCTTCCTCTGAGTCGCGTTAACTTTTTTGTTTCGTGAAATGGGGTAACCCATAGCCAAATACGAGCGCTTGGTCGGATCAGCGCGATTTTCTGAAATTTGGTCCTTTCCAAGAAATTGAGCGCATGGCATTTGCGAAAGCATCTCATTATCTAGTCTCATGAAAGCAAAGTCTAGACGATCCTTAGCCCTTTCACCGTGTGGAGGATCTGTGCAAATAAATGCCTTCGAAATGGGGATCATTCGGTTACTGACGCCCATCAGCAATCGCGTGTTTTTTTGATGATCGGCAACATGAGCGGCTGTTATCAAATATTTGTCCCCATCAAAGTCAATCAATATGCCTGTTCCTATCGCGGTTGGCACTGGGTCAGTACTTTCATCATCACCGCTGATAGGTATAACATAGCTCAAATAGTTTTTGGAGACTTTATTCGCACGAATTGTCATCCACGACATCATTGATTCTTTAAGCGTCTCAATCATTGCAACATCTCTTTTATCTATTTCCATTTAACCCGCCCAGTGACTCACTACGAAGAAAGTGCCGCAATTTGATCGCTAATAACCAGTGAATGCTGCTTGGCATTGACACTATAGGTGCGGTTGGTCAGATCCAGCTCCAACTCGAAGCGCTCTCCGGGCCCGACCCCGATGGCATCGGCCACTGCCGCAATTCTCGATATCTGGCCGGTGCTGGAAATATTGATATGGCCATGCGCGCTACCGGCATGATCGAAGACGCCAGTAGCACTTGGCAAAAAAGCTCTGGGCAGATAGACGATTCTGTGGCGGCTCTCCTTCGGGGTATTGCACTGCGTCACCTGGACCGTGAACGGCTTCGTCAAGTCCACGTCAGCCCGCACAAGCCTAGCCCCCCTTGGCCCCTCTAACGCATACCTCTTTCGCGCCTCAATGAGCGCCTGAGCATTGAGCTCCCGGCCATTGGTAGCGTAGATGGAGTGCTCGATTTTGATGACCGTGGGCGAGCTTGCCAAGCAGATGCTCACCGTCGGGTTCGAGACACCCTGCTCTGTGATCAACACCTTTGCAATTTCAGCCCGCGTGGCTACTCCACCATGGTTTTCGATTACCCTGACCACGGCCAGCTCTGTATCAGACAAGACGCTCTTCTGATCAATCACGGTCCGCGAACGAAACTTGTTGTGCTTGTCGCTTTCGAGCCACTCCCAGCGCTTGAGCAGCCCTGCGAGCACATGACTCGGGGGTACCGCTCTAGACTTCTCCACATCTCGGTACAGCCACTGGTCATCGGTGACAAGCATCGTGACGATGACATCGATGTTGACAGTCGAGGTGGCAACTGACATCAGTTTCCGAATCCGTGCTGCCAGGGCACTACTCTCTCCATCCACCAGGGTGAACCAGCCATCGGTGCCCCCAATGCGCTCAAATCCCGGGCCTTCTTGAAGAACCTGGCGCAACGCTTCCATGTCCTTCACCTCACCCGTCTGCTCTGCCATAAGGCCAGCGACTCGCACGAAATTGGTACCCCCAACGGTCAAGATCTCTTGCCTTGCTATTGAAAGAGCCACTTGGAGCCAGCCCGAGGGCTCGGTGGCTTTGACAACGCAGGGAATCAGCTCGTACCCGGAGGACGTGGAAATCCGATGCTTGGCCACCTGCACCCCTGGTGACCTACCCAGAGCGAGGGCAAAATCAATCGCGGCGTTGATGCCCTGCCCTTCTCCCAGGAAGTCAGCGAGCTGAATGTTGCATTCCGGCAAGCTCGATGGCGCGATACGAGAAGACGCCGAAAGGACGCGATCCAAAGCAGGCATGGCAGCACTAGAAGCGTGAATGACATCGAAGCATCGCTCGGTGATCTGCCTGACCCGCTCACGGGTGAGTGAGACCAGATCGCCGACCTCCTGCAGAGTCTTCCCCTCCAGGCCTCCGTAACGGAGCATGAAGGCTTTAGTCCACCGACTGGCCTTTTCCAGGGATCCTGGCTGGCGCTCGGCCAGCGCCAGCCCTGCCCTTGCCACCTCTTCCAGCTCGGTGCCCCAATCCGACTTGCCAGCGATCAGCATGCGATCGCACAGATCCAGTTGTCGTAAGGAAAGTTCTTTCTTGCATGACTGGTCGAACAACCATGCGCCCATACCCCGCTCATCGATCGATGGAAACCGGATGTCGTCCCAGGCCAGCGCCTGAACCCAAGGCTGATTAGCCAGCCCCAATAGCTCTTGCCGCTTCTTTTCGGGTACCTCCACGCGTTGCTGCGGGTCCCAGGCCACCAACTCCTCAACTCGCATTGCGCGCGGCCCTGGCACCCAATAGATGGATTCGAGGCGGGCAAGAATCCTCAGTACACGTTGAAGAGGCAGCTTCAACCCCTCTTTGATCTCACGCATGGTGAGTTTCACGAAGTCTTGTGGTGAAGTCAGGTTGGCGACAAAGGCTAACAGACGCTCCTTGTCATCACCTTGAACGACATCATGTCAACCTGGCTCCAGGCTGATGCACGCAGGTAAAACCCACAGTCTCTCGGTTGCGTTGCGTATACGAACCACGAACTGGGCTCGGATCTCTTCTGCAACTGATTCCCGAGGAATAGGGTCGCTCCATGCGATTAAGTCATTGACTGAAAACTCCCTGCCGTCAGCCCGAAAAACGTGGGATATCAGGTTACTGGCTACGCTTGGAAGAATCCCGGGATGCCGAAAAAAGCGGCCTTTGCTCATACTTATTGCCTGCGTCTTGAATCGATGAAGTCGCTGCGCCAGAGTCTGACTGGGCTGGAACTTCAGGCGAACCCGGTATTGGGTGTTTTGCTAGCGCTAATCGTCCAGCGGGATTGTGGAGCTACTGATCCAGAATTGCTTTCTGCGCGGATCCTCTGCTCGATGGCCCTCAAAGTAGGCTCGTACTCGGGCCAGTCCTGCTCGACAACCACGCATTCCAGGTAGCTCTTGCCCGCGTCTTGACGGTTGCGATCAATCTTCGCGTTTAGGGCTTTAAGAAGATCCAGCTCTGCCTGGCTCAGCCCTACCGCCTGTAGATCAGTCGCTTTGAAGACCACGTATCGCGGCTCTCGTGAAAATTCGATCATGTTGCTTTCAAAAATGGAATTTCTTGGTCGGTTGCGGCCTTCAGAACTATGCAATACGACCTTTACGCGGGTCCAGCGCGACGATTCCAGGCGTCAGCATCCTGGGGGATATCAAGGCAAAGGACAGTCATTCGTCCCCAGTAACAGCCATCCGGCTTGTAGCTTGCTTTTGGGTTCGGAGCTCTGTCACCATTTCCTCGCACCGAAGCGGTTAAATGTATACCGCAGAAGGGACACGGCCTCAACGAACTTACTGTCAGTTCTCCGTGAGTTTTGAATTTTCTCACTGAAGTTTGAACTTGAAGTGCTTTTAGTTCACGCCAGAGGGCGTGCTGAAGCGGCTTCCAGCCTGTCGCCGGCCCGTGAGCCTGCTGTTGCGCCTGGTCAATTCGAAGGTAGGATGGCGGCTATCGGCCAGAAGCAGCCGATCACCCCTTTTTCCGCAGTTGGCGGCTTTAGTCTGGTCTGAGTCATTTGCAGTAGGCTGCTCGTGCGTCAGCGACGCTCATTACCGGTTATTGGAACTCAGTAAGTATCAATCGGCGTCGTCGCGTCGAAGGCGAGTTCCTCACGGTGATCTAGTGCCGTCTCAAGAATCCCGGGATGGCGGGCGTGTTCTGAAATCCCGTGAAGGCAGGCCATTTCCTTGATAAACGGTTCGTCTGACCTCATCAGATCATGCCCGCGCTCGTTCCATAAAGCGAAGCGATTGAGTTCATCGTCTGCCGGGCCGGCAATGCCAATACCGTTAGCTCGCAAGATGGCCAAGCCCTGACGTTCAGCAGAGCCCCAAGATTCGATTTGGCAAGTGATTGCGCCGGAAGTTAGTTTCAGGGGTTGGGCAGCAGATTGGGCCGCATTGCTACCCAATCGCAATAGTTGCGTGATGTCTCGTGTGCCAACTGAATGGAGTATTTCTGCAAGCATGACGAGCTCTGGATATCGACGCAGTCGCTCTGCAATCAAAGGCAAATCTTCAGCTTTGGCTAGGTAGAGGAGTCTGCCTGCGAAATAACGAATTTTAGGGATGACTCTCTTGCGTGCGTAGCCATCTAAATTATGGCCAGTCTCAAGGTTGTGAAACAAACTCTTGGTAAATTCAGCCCGAAGATTCTGTGCAAAAATCAAAAGGGTGCTTGGCGTAGCCTGTCGGAATATTTTTTTTAATAACCACGGGTAACGCCGCAACTGGTCCAAAAAGCGGTCTTGATACCTCGCATCACTGACCTGAACGCTGTAATCTGGCAACGGAATCCGGAATCCCTCCTCTTCAAATCTGTTGGCTAGCTTGGTGCGAGACGAAGGTTGTGAAATAAGGAACTGCTTAATGTCACGGACGAAGAACATCCAGTTGTATGAGTCCTTGCTGCTGAAATCCTCCTCTCCACACAGCCAATCAGCAGAAGCAAGCTCAAAGTCCTTACCCGCACCGGCCTCATGCAAGTCAAGCCCTAACTCACTCAACATAGCTGCCAATTGAGAGCGGCCTGCGGAAACCTCTGCTGGCAAGCCGACCAAGACTACATCATCCACGTAGCGGAAGTAACGCTTCGGGAAGGCCGCGGACATTGCTTCATCAACATCGCGCAACACAAGGTTTGCAATCAGGTGGCTGAACATGGGGCCGGTCAGCAGACCCTTGCCATGAGCGGCGTTCTGACAAACCTGTGCGTGGTGAGCCAAAAATTTTATGCCTAAATCACGGCTCAGGACCGGCATTTGAGCTGTATCGCACGCCTTCTGCCAAGCTCGAATTGCCAGATCACCGGAGATATTCGGATAAAACCGTTTAATGTCGGTGTAGCGCACGACCTGACCTGTACCAGCCTTGCACGCACCGGCAATTTGTCGTTGTCGCTCTTGTAATCCCGTGAAATAAGGCTTATAGACCCCTTGAGTTTCCTCGCCTTCAGCCAAACGATAACTGAAGACGAAGTCAGGTGAATGAAATACTGCATGGCGGCTGCACTCTGCGAGCAATGCAGCTTCCGCGAAAGACTCATTTGGGCCTGGCACAAAAATGCTTCGATAGCCAACCAGGCCGTCAGAGCGAATATCCTTGAAATGCAGTGACTCGAAATAAGCACTGCTGCTGCTCATCACAAGATGAGAGGACACCTCTTCAGCCCAACGATCCCTGCGTGCGCACTGATTGGCAAAGTAATAGCGCAACCCAAGATAGGCCATGATGTCGCGTGTGCGGTACTGATTGGTCGCACGTAGTGCGAGCAGCTGTGGCCTCATGTCCTCGCTCCGCTCAAAGGTAAATCGAAGCGCTGAACTACTAGTTGCACGTTAAATTGATGCTCCTTTAATGGGTGCTGAACGTTAGCAGCACTCTTTCCAAGGTTCTCAACCACGAGATTGTCCTGCGCGTCCTTAGTCTGCTGTGCTGAAAACAGTTTTTTGAACCAAGCAATAGCTCTACCGAAGAACCCCCCGGATCCAAGCACCGCGTTCGTCTGCGGCTCGATCCAGAGCACAAAACTATTATGCGCTCTGCCATGTATGAACAAGCTTTCGAATTGCGGGAGAGCCTCCTTCCATTTCCCCTCGCGCTGTAGAAAGCCGGAAAAATTGGCCAGAACTATGAGGCGTGCTGAACAATCTTGGCCAAGCACGGTCAGGCGGTTAGTTAGATCTGCTGTAGAAAACTTATCCAACGCATCCCAGGACATAAACTCAGCAGATACCCAGATCGCTTGTTCGGCCAACGCATCCTTGATGTGTTCTGTTGCTAGGCTGGCATAGCTGCGAGCGAACTCTGACAACTCACCGCCAACAATTTTGACGTTCAGCGGGCTCCGGGGAATTCGGTCTTGGCGTCGCAACTCAGCAATGTTTGCCAGCAACGCCAATGCTGCCGCGCCTGAACCACAAGGTAGGTCTGCAAGCAACACGGTTCCACCAGAAAAGACCTTTGCAAACGCGTCTGCCACTTCAGTAAGTTTGTCCTCTGGATCGAGCAAACTGAGTTGAACCCGCGCCGACGACCCACTGAAGCGCCATGCCAGATGATCATCCGTATCTTCCTTACTAAAGCCGCCAATTTTTCCTTCAGGAACAGGCTGCCGAGCCTTTTCTTCGAGCCCGGCGTGTCGTAGCAAGTGCTCCCAAGCTTTCAGAAGTGCAGGGGCAAGATGCAAACATGTTGTATCGACATGCCAAAGTGTTTGCGGAATATCTGTAGGTTTAATTAGTCGGGACATTACTTTAAGCACATTCACATGGGGCTCTTCTGTCATAAAAGCTTGCTTAACAGGCTTCTACAGGGCCTCAATTATGTAACAAATGTACATTCATCTTGTAGGAGCATGAGCGATGACCGCTTCATCTCAGTAAGCGTGGATGCAGTCTTCAGCAGCCAAGGTCAGCATTCGCTGAAAGCACCCACTCGTTGAAGATGCCCGAATGGCAGCAACGGGTCGACAACGCCACTTCAGATTCCGTGAAAGCGGTCCTTCGGTGGGTTCCAGTTCCGAAGACAGCTTCAGGTCGTAGAGCAGACGTATAAAGCAGAGCCATGCGAAGACAGCTTTGGGTGGTTTGAGTCACTCAGTCTGTTAGGTTGACCGACTGCAATCAGCCTGAACCTGCCTTTAGCAGTCACGACTTACAGAGCCGCTTATGGCCGCACTAATGTATTTAGAACACCGCGAACTAGCTGCCGACACTAGCGTGCCAACGAGGGATGCGAGCTCCTTGAAACCTCTTAACTCGCATCCCTCCAGCTGAAGTCCTGGAAAAATTAACTATCTCCAAGCACCGATATCCGACCATCCACGCTTTGCCCCGGCCCCCAATCGCTTCCCCCAATCACCTGAGCGACACCCCCACCCCTCCCCCGTACCAACCCGCTTGAGCCCTCCGCCGTTATTCGCTAATATTTACTTGCCGACCGGTAAATTACTAGTATTCAACCAGGAGACCCTGCATGGCCTACAACACGCTCATCGTCGATATCAAGGACAAGATTGCCGTTGTCACCCTCAACCGCCCGCCCGTCAACGCGCAGAACAAGGAGTTCCGCAACGAGATCATGGAGCTGTTTGACGAGCTGTCCGACCGTGACGATGTGGCCTGCATCGTGCTCACGGGCACGGGCAAGGTGTTCTCCGCCGGTGCCGACATTCGTGAACGCCCCAACCTGGCCGGTGAGCCCGGTGCCTATGGCCGCCACAACCGCCTGGTGCGCGAGTCGAACAACGCGATCATGGAATGCTCCAAGCCCATCATTGCGGCGATCAATGGGCCGGCGCTGGGGGCTGGCTTTGGGCTGGTGATGGCTTCGGACATCTGGGTGGCTTCGGAAGACGCTTATTTCTCGATGCCTGAAATCAATGTGGGGCTGGCGGGGGGCGTGACCTTCTTGCAGCGCTATTTCAGCCAATCGCGCGCGCGCCGCATGTTCTTTACCGGCATGAAGGTGTCGGCGCAAGAGATGTACCGCCTGGGCCTGATCGAGGCCTGCCTGCCCGCCGACCAGCTGATGCCCTATGCGATGGAGATGGCGCGCGAGATTGCCTCCAAGAGCCCTATCGCCTTGCGCCTGGCCAAGGAAGCGGCACGCATGACCTTGCTGATGCCCACGCGTGATGCCTACCGCTATGAGCAGGGCAACACCGTGGCGCTGTCCAAGACGGAAGACACGCGCGAGGCGCAGCAAGCGTTTCTGGAAAAGCGCGAGCCGGTCTACAAGGGCCGCTAAGCGCTACGAAGGGCCACTAAGGGCCGCTTACACCGCCCTTGGTACGTCCTCGCCTGGCGAACCGCGGCCTGACTTGCCGTACGTCTGTACGGCATGCGTCAGGACGCACTGTCAGGGACGCTCAGCTGGGGGCGCCTAGCTGGGGGCGCCTAGCTGGGGGCGCCGAGTCGGGGGCGCCGAGCCTCAACGGCAAACCTTCGGTTTGCTGGGTGCTATTAGCAGCTCCCAGTCCCACGCGCTGAGAATCATCGATCGCTGCCGCTGTCCCAGGGCTACAAGGCCCGGGTAGCGCAGCCTTAACGGCCACCAAACCGCGTCGGGCGGGGCCCGATGGATGGATGATTTTCGTTGAACTATGATGGTGCCACCGCCCAGAAGCCACAAGCCTACGGATGCGGATCGGCCGTCTCCCGGCCGATATCAGGGCAAACAAATTTTGGTGACTATGCAAAAAAACACGACGAAACCCTCCGACGCCCCCGAAGAAGGCAGCAGCACGCGCATGCGTGTGGAAGACCGGAAAGAGCAACTGATAGAGATAGCGGTCCGGCTGTTTGCCAGCAAGGGCTTTGACGGTACCTCGCTGCGCGACATTGCCGACGAAGCCCAGATCACCAAGGCGGCGCTCTACTACCACTTCCCCAACAAGGATGCGCTGTACGAAAGCATCCTCGTCGATGGCATGCGCACCCTTGTCAACTATGTGTCTACGGCCATGGGCAAGGTGGCCAGCCCCGAAGGCAAGGTGCGCGAGTTCATGCTGTCCTCGGCCGACTACATGGACCGCAACCGCGACTCCTGGATCGCCGGCTCCAACATGTTCTGGTTTGGCGACAATGCCAAGCCCCGCACCGAGAACCTGGCCCTGCGCGACCAGTATGAAAAACTGCTGCGCGATGCGATCAAACAGGCCGTGGACAGCGAGGTGTTCCAGAAGGTGGACCCCACCATTGCCAGCCGCATGCTGCTGGCCGTGCTCAACCAGCTGCCCCGCTGGCATTCGCCCACCGGGCGGCTAAGCGCCCGCCAGGTGGTGCAGCAGTACATTGACATGATCTTCCAGGGACTGCTCGCCAGCAATCCCGCTCGCTAAGCCAGACACGGGATACCTATAAAACAAGGCCCAGGCGCTGCAAACGCCTGGGCCTTGTTGCGTATTTCAGCCGTCAGAAGCTGTGGATGATGCCCACCCGGTAGGCATTGCTGTTGCCGTTGTTGGTAAAGCCGGCAGCAGTCACCGCGCCGGTCAAGGTGTAGCCGGCGCCGTTCTTGTTCTTCACATAGCCATAGTCCGTGTACAAGGTGGTGCGCTTGGACATGGGGTACAGGTAGGCCACGCCGTACTGGCGCGCATCGCGGTTCAGCGGGCCGGTGTCGTTCAGGTCGATGGCATTGAGCAGCAAGGTGCCTGGGCCGAGCTTGACGGAGGCGCCGATCGAGAAGCTGCGGTCGTCCTGGCCCTCGTAGTAGCCCACAGAGGGGAAGCCGGCGAGCTGGCCACTGTTGTCCAGGCCGGTGTTCACCGTGGGCGTGATGGCCGCGCCGGGGTTCTTGAAGGTGGCAAACGAGCCAAACAGCTTGAAGGCCTTGAAGTCATAGGCCAACGCCGAGTTGAAATAGCGCGTCGCCGAGCCATCGGTGGGGTTGGTCATGCGCGTGGCCGATACGGCTGCGCTCCAGGCATCGTTCTTGTAGAACAGCGCCAGGGTGTACTGGTGGGCACGGTGCTCGATGTCGATGCTCTGGCGCGTGTACTCGCTGATGGTATAGGCCGCCTTGCCGATAAAGCCGCCGATCGACGGGCTTTGGTAGAGGATGTTGTTGTTCTGCCGGCCGGGCGATGGCTGGATGCCCTGCAGGTTGCCACCGCCACCCAGGCCAAAGGGGTCACCCACGGCCTGCACCTCGGTCGGCAGCGATGCCAGGGTGCGGCCCATGCGCAGCTCGCCAAAGTTGCCGGTCAGGCTGATCAGCGAGCCCCGGCCAAAGGCCTTGGCGCCAAAGCCCTGGTTTTGCTGCTGCGCGCCGTTGGAGGTGTTGATGCCCATCTCCAGCTGGAAGTTGGCCCGCAGGCCGCCGCCCAGGTCCTCGCTGCCCTTGAAGCCCAGGCGCGAGCCCATCATGTGGCCGCTCTCCAGCTTGGTGGCGCGCTGGCCCTGCATCGATACGCTGGCCACGCTGCTGTCGATCAGGCCATAGACCTGTACCGAGCTGCTACCGCCCGAGGCCAGCCCCCCGGCTGGTGACGTGATCTGCTTGAGCTCCTGGGTCTGCGCGGTTTGTGCCGCCGCCCCCCCGGCCGCCGTGGTGGCGATGAGTGCTGCGAGCAGCGGATGAAGTCTGGGCTTGTTGGCTTTCATGGTTTGTCTCCTGGTGTACTTTTGGAAAGACGTGGTCGGGCCTGGCCCCATGCACGACCACGGTGAAAACGCTTTGCTGTTTTTTTTAGACCGAGCAGATCCCCACCGCGCTATGCAGTGCAGTGAGAAAGGGAGTCCCTGCAGTCAAACGCAGGGGCAGAAGGGGCGGACGCGATCCGCCAGATGGAGCGCGGTGAGCGGCGCGGCTATGGGCTAGCGGGCATGGCCACCTCGCGCATCAACGCGTACCAGGGGTCGTCAGGCGCCCTGGCGCCTAGGGGCAGGCGCCGGCCAAAGCGCGTGGCTTCGTCCTGCGTGGGCGCGGCCCAGATGTCCTGCCAGTCGTAAACCACCACGCGCTTGGCCACCCGCCATTCGCGCGCGGCGGTGGCCGTGGCGCGGCAGGTGAACAGATCGACATAGCGGCCGCACAAGAAGGTGGCGCGCGGCGCGCCAGCGGCATCGCTGTCCGTCTGGTAGGCCAGAAAATACGCCTCCACCGCAGCGGCATCGCCGTTCAGCTGGATCGACAGATTGGCGATGTTGTGGATATAGCGCCCCTTGGCCAGCTGGGGCAGCGCCGCCTGGATAAAGCCTTCCGCACTGCCCTGGTAGGCGCCATGGCGGTCGGTGGCATCGGGCCAGTAGGCGGCGCGCAGCGCCGCTTCGTCGCCCCGGTCAATGCCCCGGCAGTACGAGTAGAGTGCTTCGCGGATCGCCTCGCGGTCGCTGAGCGCCTGGAGCCGCGCCTCCAGCTGGGCCAGCCTTGCTTCACTGCTCATGGCTGTTCCTCCTGCGCGCGCAGCTCGATCACCGCATCCAGGCACATGGCGCCCCGGGTGCGCACCATCAGCGGGTTGATGTCCACGCTCTGGATGCTGTCGGCATGCTGCACCGCAAATTCCGACAGCCGGCACAGCGCCTGCACCAGTGCGGCCTCGTCATAGTGCGGCCCACCGCGCCAGCCGCGCAGCAGCTGGCTGGAGCGCACCGCATCGACCAGCGCCTGGGCGCGGGCTGTGCTGAGCGGTGCCGATGCCAGCGCCACATCCTGGAACAGCTCCACCGCCGTGCCGCCGCTGCCATACATCACCATCTGGCCAAAGGTTGGGTCGCGGTGCAGCCCCAGGATCACCTCCACGCCGCCACTGAGCATCGGGGCGATCAGCACGCCGTCCAGCCGGGCATCGGGCCGCGCTGTACGGGCGCGGTCCATCAAGGTGCCAAAGGCGCGTTCGACGGCAGGGGCATCCTGCAGGTTGAGCATGACGCCGCCCACCTCGGTCTTGTGCGCAATATCGGGCGAGACGATCTTGGCCACCACCGGGAAACCTACCTGCGCTGCGGCAGCGGCAGCTTGCGCAGCGCTGCTGCACAGGTGCTCAGGCGGCACCGGCAGACCGGCGGCCGCCAGCGCACGCTTGGCGCCGCTTTCGGTATGCACATCGTCCAGCGCCAAGGCGGGCGCGGCAGGCTGCGCGCTGCCGGGCAGCTGGTACAGCGTCTGCCAGCGTTGGCGGATCTTGGCGAGGCCAGCAACGGCGCGCACGGCGCGGGTCGGGTCCTCGAACACGGCCACGCCTTGTTTTTCCAGCGCGCTGCGCACCTGGGGCAAGGCCAGCATCACCAGGATGGTCAGGCGCTCGCGGTGCTGCGCAGCCAGTTCCGCAATCTCTTGCTGGGTGCTGGCAAAGCGCTCGGGCGACAGGCCCACATGGGCCAGGTAGCCCAGTACCGCGCCATAGCGCGTGTGCTCCAGCATCACACCCAGCGTGCGCGAGGTGCCACTGGCCACCGAGGTGACCTGGGCCGTCATGTCCAGCGGGTTGGCGGCCACCGCAAAGGGCAGCAGCGCCAAGGTGGCTTCGCGGGCGGGGGCGGGCAAGGGTGGCAGCTCCATGCCCTGCGCGCCCGCCTCGTCGGCCATCAGCACGCCAATGCCGCCCGAGCCGGTGAACACACCCAACTCGTCATTGGCCGGCAGCACGCCGCTCACGGTGTAGAGGTAGGCGATGTCCAGCATCTCCTCGATGGACTCGGGCCGCAGGGCGCCGCATTCGCGGAACACCGTGTCGTAGACCTTGTCGTTGCCGGCCAGCGAGCCGGTGTGGGTGGAGGCAGCGGCGGCACCCAGCTCGGTGCGCCCCACCTTCATGATCAGCACCGGCTTGCCGGCGCGGGCTGCCTTGAGCAAGGCGCGGCGCAGGCGGTTGCCGTCGCGGCAGGATTCGACCGCCGCGCAGATGATGCGCGTGTCAGGGTCATCGGCCAGGTAGTCGATGCTCTCGGCCACATCGACATCGGCCTCGTTGCCGGTGGCGATGATCTTGCTGAAACCCAGGCCGCGCAAGGTGGCCAGGCCATAGGCGGCCGAGCCAAAGGCGCCGCTTTGCGTGGCCAGCGAGATGGAGCCCGGCTGGGGCTGGGCGCCGTTGAGAAAGGTGGAGAAGGTCGAGAAAAAGCGCGCCGGCACATTCAGGAGGCCCAGCGAGTTGGGGCCCAGCATGCGCACACCCGCAGCGCGGCACAGGCCGACAATGCGGTCCTGCAGCGCGCGGCCGGCCGCGTCAATCTCGGCAAAGCCGGCCGTCATCACCTGGATGGCCTTGACGCCCTTGGCAATGGCATCGCGCACGGCCTCTTCCACCCCGGCCACCGGCACGCAGATGATGGCCTGGTCCACCGGGAACGGGATATCGGACACCTTTTGGTAGGACTGCAGGCCCTGGATCAGCGCGCCGCTGCGGTTGACCGGGTAGATGGGCGCAGCAAAGCCGGCTTCGAGCATAAAGCGCAACGGCCGGCCGCCAATGCGCTCGGGGTCAGACGAGGCGCCGACCAGCGCCACCGAGCGCGGGTGGAACAAGGCGTCGAGGGACGAAGATGTTGGGCTCATGGCGGGTCCTCTCAGGCGCGGGCGGCGGTAGGTGCCGATTCAGCGGCTACTTCAGCCGCAATTTCGGCGGCCATGTCGGCTGCCAGGCTGTCGAGCTGCTCGTAGCGGTCGCCCCACTGCAGGCTGCAGCCAATCGCGTGCATGGCCAGGCGGGCGGCAGGCAGCTCGCGCGACATGCCAATGCCGCCGTGCAGCTGGATCGCCGACTCGCCCACCTGGCGGGCCGCGATCGACAGGTAGTGCTTGAGCAGTGCCACGGCATGCGCATCGCTGTCGCCCTGGTCAAAGGCCACGACACGCTCGCGCACCATGCCGCGCACGCTCTCATAAGCCACATACATGTCCACCGTGCGGTGGCGCAGTGCCTGGAAGGTGGCAAGCTGCACGCCAAACTGCTGGCGCGTGTTCAGGTACTCGATGGTCTGCTCGACCATCGCGCCAATGGCGCCAACGATCTGCGCGCAGCAGACCAGCGCGCCCACGGTATTGGCGCGCTCGGCAGCAGCGACTGCCGCCCGGCCCCGTAGCAGCACGGCGCTGGCGGGCAGGCGTGTGGCCTTGAGGCTCAGGTCGGCCGTCAACCGGCCATCGTGGCCAGCCCAGCTTTGCAGGCTGCCGCCTAATTGATCGCGGCTGGCCAGCAGCAGCAAAGCCTCGCCGGCAGCGCTGCGGGCCAGAAAGAGCAGATGGCTGGCGGGCTCGCTCAGGTCAATGCCGCGCAGGCTGCCCTGCAGTTGTACGCCTTCGGCATCCACCATCGCCGTCAGGCTGCAGCTGCCGTCATGCGCAAACACGGGGGCGATGGAGACTTCGCCGGCCGCCAGCAGACCCAGCATCTGGGCCACATCGTCGCGGCCGGGGATGGCGCCAAGCACCGCGGGCACCACGGCGCAGCGTGCGACCAGCGGCGTGGTCAGGCCATAGCGGCCAGCGGCCTCTGCGATGGACGCGACATCGGCAAAGGTTGAGCCCGCGCCGCCACTGGCCTCGGGCACCAGCACGGCTTGCCAGCCGAGCTCCAGAAACTGCTGCCAGCTGTCGCTGGCCTGGTCGGTGGCCTGGGCTTCGGTCAAAGCGGCATTGACCGCCACAGCATCGGCTGCCACCCGCAAGGTTGTGTCGTACAGGTCGCCCGGAAACATGGGAGAGGCTTGAAAAGGCATGGGTCAGGCTCCAAAGATATCGCGTGCAATCACGTTTTTTTGTACTTCGCTGGTACCACCGGCCAGGGTGCGCGAGCGGTAGAAGAGGTAGGTGTGGATCAGCTCGCGCTTGAGCTCCACATCGGCGGGGCTGTCCTCGGGCAGGCTCGGAATCAGGCGGGCTGCGTAGTCGGGGCTCATGTCGAAGGCAATGCCGATGATCTGCTGGGCCAGGTCGGAGCAGAACAGCTTGAGCGCCGACGATTTGGACGAGGCCAGCGTGCCCTGCATCTCTTCGTCGATGGCGCTGATCAGCATCTCCTTGGCGCCGGCCACGGCAGCCTGTGCCAGAAACAAGCGCTCCAGCAGCATGTGCTGGCTGGCGCCCTGTTGCGTGCGGCCACGCTCGCGCAGCGGCTGCTCGATTTGTTCCAGCAAGCGCACCAGGCGCGGCACGGTGGCGGGCGACAGGCGCTCGCGGTCGAGCAGGAACTTGGCGCAGGCCCAGCCGCCGCCCTCCTCGCCAATCAGGTTGGCCACGGGCACGCGCACATCGCGCAAGAACACCTCGTTGACATGGTGCCAGTGGTCAATCGTCGGGATGGGGCGCACCTCGATGCCGGGGGAGTCCATCGGCACCAGCAGCAAGGAGATGCCGGCCTGCTTCTTGCCCTCTTTGGAGGTGCGCACGAGGGTGTACATCATGTCGGCCTCCTGCGCATGGGAGGTCCAGATCTTCTGGCCGTTGATGACATAGTCATCGCCATCGCGCACCGCCGCCGTGCGCAGCGAGGCCAGGTCGGAGCCGGCGCCGGGCTCGGAGTAGCCCTGGCACCACCATTCGCTGCCGTCCACAATGCGCGGCAGGTAGCGCTCCTTTTGCGCAGGCGTGCCAAAGTGCATGATCACCGGGCCGATATGGCCGATGCCATGGTGGTAGAGCGGCGGGCAGTCTTCCTGCGCCATCACTTCTTCAAACAGGTAGCGCTGCTGCATGTCCCAGCCGGTGCCGCCCCATTCGATCGGCCAGTTGGGGGCGCTCCAGCCCTTGCGCTGCAGGATCTTGGCCCACTCGCTCATCTCGGCGCGGCCCAGCTTCTCGTTGGCGCGGACCTTGGCTTTCAGCGCGGGCGGGCAGTGCTGCTGCGCAAAGTCGCGCAGGGTTTGTCGAAAATCGGCATAGGGATCGGTGGTTGCTGTCATGTTTCCGGGTTCAAGGTCAAATCAAACGACAAGGGGCGGGCAAGGGCTGGGTGCCCCTGGCCCTCATTCCTGGGTAATGTGCTTTTCTCGGATCACGGCGGCCCAGCGCGGGCGCTGGGCATCCAGGTAGGCGGTGAAGTCTTCGGGGCCGAGCAGGTGCAGCTCGCCGCCGGGGCGGGTCACGCCCTCGGCTACCGTGGGCACTTCCACCACCGCGCGCAGATCGCGGTAGATGCGCTGCTGCAGTGCTGCGGGCACCTTGGCAGGCATGAAGAAGCCAAAGAAGCTGCTGCAGCTGTAGGGCTTGAGCTCAGGCGCGGACGACTGGGAGAACGGGGTCAGCGGCAGTGCGCTGCGCACGGGTTTGTCGCTGGCCACACCCAGCACCTTCATGCGCCCGGCCTGCACATAGCTCACTGCGCTGGGCGCATCCAGCAAGGCCGCTACCTCGCCGGCCATCAAGGCGTTCAAGGCCGGGGCATTGCCCCGGTAGGGCGCGTGGATGATGTGCGCGCCGACGGCCGAGGCCAGCATCTCGGCGCAGATATGCGGGCTGGAGCCGACGCCCGACGAGGCAAAGGCCACCTTGCCGTCATTGGCGCGCATATAGCTGGCAAACTCGGCCAGGTTGTTGGCGGGCACCTGCTTGCCTACATAGAGCACGCTGGGCGACTCGGACACCATCATCAAAGGTTTCAGGTCCTGCGGGTCATAGGGCAGGCGGGGCATCATCAGCGGGTTGGTCAAGTAACCCAGGCTGCTCAGCAGCAGGGTGTGGCCATCGGCAGGGGCCCGGGCGACCAGGGCCGTGCCAATGGTGGTGCCGCCGCCGGGGCGGTTGTCGATCACCACCGGCTTGCCCCATTTCTCGGCCAGCACCGGCGCAATGGCGCGGGCCACCTGGTCGGTAAAGCCGCCGGCCGCATAGGGCACAACGATGGTGACCTGCTTGTCAGGGAACTCCGCCGCCTGCACCACGGCCCCGGCCCAGGCGCCGATGAACACGCCCCAGGTGGCGGCCCGCTTGAATTTTTGAGAGATAGACACGGCAGGTCTCCATCACAAAATACGTTGTTGCTATGGGCTGGTCAGCAGTCGCCTAACGCGCGGCAACGGCCTGGGGCAAGCGGCTTAGCGCCGCCTGGTCCTGCCAGGCTTTTTGCGGCAGCGAGGCCATCATCGTGTGGGCCAGCCCGCCATCGACCACCAGCTCGGCGCCGTTGACGTACGCAGCCGCATCGCTCAGCAAGAAGCTGACGGCACCGGCTATGTCACCCGGCTCACCAATGCGGCGCAGCGGTACGCGCTGCTCGCGCTGAGCCTTGGCTGCCGGATCGGCATAGGCCAGCGCGGTACCGGGCGTGGCGATCAAGCCGGGCGAGAGCGCATTGATGCGCACACCCAGCGGCCCCCACTCGGTCGCCAGCTGGCGCACCAGCATCAGCGCGGCCGCCTTGCTGGCGCTGTAGGCGCCCAGCGGTGGTGTGGCATGGCTGGCCGATACCGAGGTGATGACCACGATGCTGCCGCCACTGGCACGCAGCGGTGCCAGGGCCGCCTGGGCCAGCAGCAATGGCGCCCGCGCATTGAGCGCAAAGGTCCGGTCCCAGTCGGCCACCGGGTAGTCGCTCAAGGCCCCGGGAAAAGCCGCGCCCGCATTGCTGACCAGGCCATCGAGCCCGCCCCAGTGCTGCACGGCAGCGGCCACCGCCTGGGCGGCAAAGTCCAGCCCCGACAGATCACCCGCCAGCACCTGGACCTGCGCGCCCAGCGCTTGCAGCTCAGCGGCCACCGCATCGAGCTCGGCCGCATGCTGGTCCAGCAGGGTCAGTTGCGCTGGGTCGGCTTGGTCATGGGCGTCTTGGGCCAGGCGCAGCGCAATGGCGCGGCCAATGCCGCGTGCGGCACCGGTGACGAGAGTGCGGCCCATCACTGCCCCTTGAGCAGGTCGCAGGCGCTCTCGGAGGCGGGTCGCCAGGCCTCTTCAGGCGCGATGGTGCCGATGATCTTGTAGTAGTCGAACTTGGCCTTGGACTCCGCCGGGGTCTTGACCTGCACCGCATAGAGCGGGCGCAGCACCTGGCCATCGGCCCGCACCTTGACCTGCTTGGAGAAGAAGTCGTTGACCGGCAGCTCGCGGATCTTGGCCGCCACGGCCTTGCCCTCGTCGGTGCCGGCGGCCTGCACCGCCTGCAGGTAGTGCGTGGTGGCGCTGTAGGCACCGGCCATCAGGTAGGTGGGCGCGCCATTGTTGTAGCGCGCCATGAAGCGCTTGGACCAGGCCCGGGTCTCGTCGTTCTGGTCCCAGTAGAAGGGCAGCGCCAGCTGCAGGCCCTGGGCCACATCCAGGCCCATGGCGGTGACGCTGTTGATCGTCATGCCAAACACCGCCACCTTCTGGCCACCGCGGGCAATGCGGTACTCAGCCGCTTGCTTGAGGGCGTTGGACAGGTCCAGCCCCGCGTTGATGATGACAATCGCCTCGGCACCACTGGCCTGCGCCTGCAGCAGGTAGGACGAGAAATCGGCCGTGCCCAGCGGGTGGCGCGTGACCCCGGCCACCTTGCCGCCACCCTCTTTGATAAAGCGCGTGGCCTCGTCCAGGTAGGCCTGGCCAAAGGCGTAGTCGACCGCGATGAAGTAGAAGCTCTTGACGCCCTGCTTCAGCAGCGCCTTCACCCCTGCCTTGGGCATCGCGTAGGAGTCGGCGACAAAATTGAAATTCATCGGCGAGCAGGCCTTGTTGGTCAGGTCGGCCGTCGTGGTGCCTGCGATCAGGTAGGGCTTGCTGCGCTCCTTCATCAGCTGGGCCACCGTCAGCGCAATCGACGAGGCAGAGTTGCCGACGATCGTGTCGAACTTCTCCACATCCAGCCAGCGGCGGGTGATGCTCAGGCCGATGTCGGGCTTGTTCTGGTCGTCGGCCACCACCACCTCGATGGGCTTGCCCAGCACCTTGCCACCAAAGTCCTCGACCGCCATCTTGACGGCCAGCGCATGGCCGGGACCGCCATTGCCCGAGTAAGGCCCCGTCTGGTCCCCCATCACACCGATGCGGACCACGTCATCACTGACCTGGGCCCAGGCAGCGGACGGCGCGGCCATGGCCGCCAATAACGACAAAAGGAATGTATGCGGGCGTACAGATTTCACGTTGTCTCCTTGATCAGCTCTTTTTTTGCGATGAACCGTGTCTTGGCCGGCCGTCCAGATCTTGGTGCTGGACTACATACCTGCCGACAGGTAAATAGTACAAACAAAAGCTTGAAAGGCTTTCAGTGCTAACCCTTGGTCGCTGGGAGCTGTGTGTTTTTGCCCTGGCTGGACGGGACTTGGAAGGCCGATGCACAGGCGGTGCTGGCGGGCATCAAAGGCCTGAGACACTGCCGGAGTTGCCCTGCTCTCAGCGGTAGTTGCGCATGCCCAAGCAGGCATGGCCCAAAAGAAAACGCCTCGGCTTTAGACAAGCAGAGGCGCAAAGGCGCCTATAAGGCGCCGCTGGGGGAGGCAGTCGCAAGCGTCGCGTGGCGCGACCACTTGCCGATTCTCAAAATAAAGTCGCAAGCGCCCTATT
This sequence comes from Comamonas sp. 23, assembly GCF_049601575.1. Taxonomy (NCBI): domain Bacteria; kingdom Pseudomonadati; phylum Pseudomonadota; class Betaproteobacteria; order Burkholderiales; family Comamonadaceae; genus Comamonas; species Comamonas sp. 23. Next base: position 3,429,926 of record NZ_CP187127.1, read on the forward strand.
CGCAAGCGCTTGTGGCCAGACCGGGTCAGGAAGCCAGGGCCCGCATCTCCGCAATCAGGTCGGACTTGCCTTCAAAGCCGATGCCTGGCAGCGCTGGCAGCGTGACATAGCCGTTGTCCACCTTCACGCCATCGGGGAAGCCGCCATAGGGCTGGAACAGGTCCGGGTAGCTCTCGTTGCCGCCCAGGCCCAGGCCTGCGGCGATGGCCAGCGACATCTGGTGGCCGCCGTGGGGAATGCAGCGGCTGGGCGACCAGCCGTATTCCTTGAGCATGTCCAAGGTGCGCAGGTATTCCACCAGGCCATAGCTCAGCGCGCAGTCAAACTGCAGCCAGTCGCGGTCCTTGTGCATGCCGCCGTGGCGGATCAGGTTGCGGGCATCCTGCATCGAGAACAGGTTCTCGCCCGTGGCCATGGGGCCTTTGTAGACTTCGCCCAGCTTGGCCTGCAGCTCGTAGTCCAGCGGATCACCGGCCTCTTCGTACCAGAACAGCGGGTACTGCGACAGCGCCTTGCCGTAGTCGATGGCGGTCTGCAGGTCAAAGCGGCCATTGGCATCCACCGCCAATTGCTGGCCCGGGCCCAGGATTTTCAGCACCGATTCAATGCGCTCGCAGTCCTCGGCCAGGGTAGCTCCGCCAATCTTCATCTTGACCACCGAGTAGCCGCGCGCCAGGTAGCTTTCCATTTCGCGCTGAAGTGCCTCCAGGCCCTTGCCGGGGTAGTAGTAGCCGCCGGCGGCATAGACAAACACGCGCGGGTTGGCTGTGCCATTGCCATAGCGCTCAGCCAGCAGCTGAAACAAGGGCTTGCCGGCGATCTTGGCCGTGGCATCCCAGACGGCCATGTCGATGGTGCCGACCGCCACCGAGCGCTCGCCATGGCCGCCGGGCTTTTCATTGATCATCATGCGGGCCCAGACCTTGTGCGGGTCCAGGTTCTCGCCGGTCTCGTCCAGCAGGCTGCCGGGCTGGGCTTCGAGCACGCGCGGGATAAAGCGGTCGCGCATCAGCGCGCCCTGCCCGTAGCGGCCGTTGGAATTGAAGCCGTAGCCAATGACGGGCTTGCCATCGCGGATGACATCGGTGACCACGGCCACCAGGCTCAAGGTCATCTTGGAGAAGTCGATGTAGGCGTTGCGGATGTCCGACTTGATGGGACGGGTGGATTCGAGGATGTTGACGATCTTCATGGTGGTCATCGGTTGTGAAAATGTTGGATGAAATATCAGCGGGCCAGTGACGAGCCACCACAGATGGCGATGTCCTGCCCGGTAATGGCGGCAGCCGCCGGAGACAGAAGAAAGCCCACCAGGGCGGCGATCTCGGCCGGCTCGATCAAGCGGCCCATGGGTGGCAGGCGCGGCGCACTGCCGGCGCGGGCCGGGTCGTTCAACATGCCAGTCGCTGTGGCTGCGGGCGAGACCACATTCAGCGTCACGCCCTGCGCAGCCACCTCGGCCGCCCAGCTGCGCGCCAGCGCGATCAAGGCCGCCTTGGTGGCGGCGTACTGGCCGCGCCCTGCCATGCCCTGCGCCACCCGGCTGCCGATAAACACGACCCGGCCTTGGCCGCGCTGCGCCATGCCGGGCACGATGGCATCGGCCAGGCGCGTGGCGGCATCCACATGCAGGCGCCACATCAGCGCGCCGCCGTCATGGTCGAGCTGGCCCAGCGCGCCCACGCGCAGCACGCCGGCGGCATGCACCAGCGCATCCACAGCGGGCAAGGCCGCAGCGGTGCGCGCAATGGCGGCGCCGTCCGTCAGATCAACCGGCACATGCGCATAGCCGCCATGCACGATGGTGGCCTGCGCCACATCGAGCCCCGTGACGCGCCAGCCCGCCGCCAGCAGCGCATCGGCAATGGCGCAGCCGATGCCGATGCTCGCTCCGGTTACGACGACATGGCCCAGCTCAGTCTGCACGGATGCCTCCTTCGCTCACGATCTTTTGCGCACGGTCCATCTCGCTGCGCTGGAATTTCACAAAGTCCTCGGCGCTACCGGGCGTGGGCAGCAGGCCTTGTTCCTTGAGCTTGGGCGCCATATCGACCAGGGCCTTGTTCACCTCGGCGTTGAGGCGCTGCACCAGCGCGGGCGCAGTCTTGGCAGGCGCCCAGAGGCCATACCAGCTGTAGAACTCATAGCCGGGAATGGTCTCGGCCACGGTAGGCACATCCGGAAGGCTGGGCACACGCTCGGCCGAGGTGACGGCCACCACCCGCAGCATGCCGCCCTTGTGGTACTGGAGGGATCCCAGGATCGGGTCGATAAAGCCATCGATCTGGCCGCCAATCAAATCCTGGAACGCCGGTGCCGTGCCCTTGTACGGAACGATCAGGTAGTCCAGGCCGCCCGCGCGCTTGAGCAGCTCGGTAGACAGATGCCCGGCCGAGCCCAGCGACCCCACGGCAAAGGTCATCTTGCCGGGGTGGGCCTTGCCGTAGGCGATGAGCGACTTGATATCGGTCACCGGCAGGTTCTTGTTGATGGCCACGGACAGCGGGGCCTTGGCCACCAGCGCAATCGGCACAAAATCCTGCGTGACGTTGTAGGGCACGGACTTGAGCGTCAGCGGCGCTGTGACATGCGTGGAGGCACTGAACAGCAAGGTGTAGCCATCGGCCGGCGCGCGGGCCACCGTCTCACCGCCGATCACGCCGCTGGCACCGGGCTTGTTCTCGATGACAAAGGGCTGGCCCAGCTGGTCGGCGAGCTTCTGGCCCAGCATACGGCCCACCGCATCGAGCGTGCCGCCCGGCGGAAAGGGAATCACGACGCGCACCGGCTTGGCCGGGTAGGTCTGCGCAAAGCCGCTGGCGGCCAGGGCCAGGGCGGCGGCACCGATGGCGCTGCGTAGCGCGGTACGGATGAATGGTTGGCGTTGCATGGTGTCTTGTCTCCTGTCGGTTTTTTTCTAGAACGTGTTGACGATCTCTACGCAGCCGCGTTGGCGTGCAATCGGGATGAGTTCGAAGCGGTGGTTCGCAGCTTGCACCGAGGTGCAAGCAAGAGCCAACGCGAAGAAATCGCCCGATTTCACGTCAACCCGTAGGGACAGTGACTTTGGGGACATCCCGTCTTGAGGTGCACGCATCACGTCATTCCGCAAGGACACTGTCGAGGCGCGAGGAGATCGTCAACACCATCTTCGGGACCCCAGGGCGCAGGGGCTCAAAATCCCCTGCCCTACTTCAACGGCTGTTTAGCGCTTGAGCAACCCGGCTTGCTTGACGGCCGCGCGCAGTGCCTCCACTTCCTTGGCATTGGGCGCTTCGGTCGGTGGGCGCACGGTGGCGTCGTCGATCACGCCGGCCAGGTACATGCCACCCTTCATACGGGCATGGGCCTCGCCGGTGGGCTCGCCCCCGCCATACACGGCATCCTTGAGCGGGGTGATGATGGCCTGCACTTCCATCGCCTTCTTCAGGTCGCCTGCCTTCACCGCATTCCACAGGTCGATGATCAGCTGCGGAATAAACGTCGCAAAGCCCACCAGCGCGCCGTCCACGCCCTGCACCATCGAGGCGAGCAGGTACTCGTCGTGGCAGGTCAGGATGGCCTTGGAGGCATCGGCCTCGCGGATCGCCTGGATGTCGCGGGCATATTTGTTCATGTCGCGCTGGCCCACCTTGAAGGCCTGCAGGTACGGCAGCCTGGCCAGGTCGGCCAGCAGTTGCGACGAGTAGGAGGCACGCGTCCAGGCCGGGTAGACATGGCAGACCAGGTCGGCATGGGGGGCGGCTTTGTGGATGGCATCGAAATACTGCAGCGCATGGCCGGAGGTGAAGCCAAAGCGCAGCCAGTGGTGCGGGGGCATGACATCCAGCGCCACGGCACCGGCTTCCACCGCAGCGCGGGCATGTTCGGCCGCATCGGCCAGGCCTTCGCAGACGATGGACGAGATCACCGGCAGGCGGCCTTTGAGCTCATCAGCCACAATGCGCGTCACCTCAGCGCGCTCGGCGGGCGTCAGCGAGAACACCTCGCCGGTATGGCCGTTGGTCATGATCGCGACCACGCCATCGTGGCCGGCTAGCCAGGAGGCGAGCTTACGCAGCGCGGGCTCGTCAATGCGATGGTCAGGGGTGAAAGGGCAAGAGATGGCGGGAATAATTCCACGATAATTCGCGATGGCAGGCATGTTTTTGTCTCCGTTAGGGGTGCGAGTGGTCAACGGTGTTCATCATTTCGCAGGCTGCCTCTGCTGTCCAATACCCGAAACGCATACATGTATCTAAGAACGTGTTTACGATCTCCTCGCGCCGCGACAGTGTCTTTGCGGGATGGGATGCGAGGCGCAATACCGCAGCAATAGTCATGCTATTTCTAGGATTTGGAACAACGCACACGTCCCGCAAAGCCACTGTCCCTACGGGTTGGAGTGAAATCGGGCGACTTCTTCGCGCTGGCCCTTGCTTGCACCCCGGTGCAAGCTGCGAACCAGCGCTTCGAACTCATCCCGATTGCACTCCAACGCAGCTGCGTAGAGATCGCAAACACGTTCTATAGCCTTAGCAGACTCCAAACAAGGAAACCCATGGGACCCGGCAACCGCCCGCTCGATCTGGAGTGGCTCGAAGACTTCATGGCACTGGCCGATACCGGCAACTTCTCGCGCGCAGCCGAGGCCCGCGCCATCGCCCAGCCCGCCTTTAGCCGCCATATCCGCTCGCTGGAAGACTGGGTCGGCGTGGAGCTGTTTGACCGCAGCGCCCACCCCGCCGCGCTCACCCCCGCCGGCCAGCGCTTTCTGCCGCTGCTGCAAAACGTGCTGGCCAACCTGGAGGCCGCCCGCATCAAGGCCCGCGCCGCGCACGACACAGCGGCCGCCAGCCTGCGCTTTGCCGCCACCCATGTGCTGTCGCTCACCTTCTTTCCGCGCTGGCTGGTGGGCATGGAAGCGCAGCTGCGCATGGGCCCGATCCAGACGATGAGCGACAGCTCACTCGCCTGCGAAGACCTGATGCTGCAGCGGCGCGTGCAGTTTGTGCTGTGCCACGGCCATGCCGCCGTGCCCGGGCGCCTGGACGAAGGCCAGTACCCGGTGCTGCGCCTGTCCGATGACCTGCTGCGCCCGGTCAGCGCCGCCGCACCCGATGCACCCGGCCAGCCGCTGCACCGCATCGGCCAGGACAGCGCTGTGCCCGTGCTCGCCTACAGCGAAGCCTCGGGCCTGGGCCGCATCATGCGATCGCGCATGCGCGGCATGTTTGCCGATGGCGCAGACGCCGTGCACTCCCCCCAGCCCGGTATGGCGCATGGCGTCGCCGTCGTCTTTACCGCCCACCACGCAGCCTTACTCAAAACCATGGCCCTGGAAGGCCGAGGCGTCGCCTGGCTGCCCCACAGCCTTATCACCGAAGAGCTGCGCAGCGGCAGCCTGGTGCCCGCGGGCGACGACCGCTGGAACGTACCGGTGGAGATCCGCCTGTACCGCCAACGGTCGGAGATGGCGCCTGCGGCGGAGGCCTTGTGGGCGCTGGTGCAGGGGCAGGGGCAGCAGGCTGGGGGTGCGGATGGGAAGCAGGCCGGCTAGGCCCTGAAGCGCTGCGGTCATCGCGCCGCTGCAGAATGGGCATGGATGGGATGACCCCATACCCAGGTGCTGCGCATCGTGTTTTCAACCGGAGTGGATGATGGATCTCGCTATCGCGGCCTTCGCTGTGCTCGCCGTCCCTGTCGTGCTTTTCTTGCTCTGGGACCAGAGGCGGCTCGGCAAGAAAGCCTTGCATGATGCCAAGCTTGAACGGCCATTTCCGGCGGAGCCCGCGAAGGCTGGCTCGCGGGATGATGCAGGGGCCAATGGCAGCGGCGGTGATGGCTGTGGGGGCGATGGGGAATAGTTGCTCTTGACAGCACTTCCAGCCTGCGACCGCAACATCCAAACCAAGGTAATGCGCCTATCTGCTCAACCAAATCTCCACTGCCGAACGCTCAAACAGTGGCTTTGCCAAAGCGCTGCAGCCAGCTATTGAAGGATGCGGGCAACACACTCTGGTTCGCATCCAGGATCGTGCATTTATCAACCTTTTTCAGCTTGACGCCGTTGGTGGTAGCGCCCGTGATTTTCTCCAGCTGCGCCTCTAGCTTGTAGCTGACGCAGTAATCGCCAGGCAATGCTCTTGCGCCTGCGGCTAGTTGGCCCACCATGGCCTCAATGAGCCGATTCATCGCCAGCTCCGCAATTTTCATGGCGGCGGCTTGGGATTCGGGTGGCAGTTCGGCCAGCGCGGCAAAGGGCTCGCTGTTTACTTTTCCAAATTTGGTGCGGTAATCCTCGTCCTCGACCAGAGCAGCCAGCGTGGAGAGAATATCGTTGCGCGATTGGAATAGCGCACAGCCAAAAATATCGGCATGGTTTTGGAGCCGATTTTCTGCATCGGCCACCAGCTGATCACCCGAGACGGGATAGGCTGGGATGCGACCCATACGAAAAGGCTTTATCGAGCGATCAGGAAAGGTTTGATCCATAGAAGTGTTCCAATTTTCTAGCGCATGTGCGCGATAGAAACCGGCGTTTTAACGTCAGACGCCTGGATACTACATCCTCTACTGAACAAGGCATTCGAGCATTCTGTGCTCGTCGTACACTGCCAGCCTCTGCCTTTTAACGAGCTTTGTCCAAGCCAATGACAGCGCCCATGTTCCCTGACAGCATCGACACCCCCATCCAAACACCCCGCCTGAGCTTGCGCCTTGCCGGCCCCGGCGATGGCAAGGCTGTGTATGCAGCGGTCGTAGAAAGCCTGGCCAGCCTGCGCGCCTGGCCCACCTCGCTGCCCTGGGCACTGTATGAGCCGTCGGTATCGGCGTCCGAAGACTTCTGCCTCGCCAGCATGCGTGATCGCGAAAACGGCACTGGCCTGGCCTTTCTGGTGTGGGACCAGGAACAACGGTTGATTGGCAGCGTGGGCCTGCACACGATCCGCTGGGACATTCCCAGCATGGAAATTGGCTTTTGGATGCGCAGTGGCGTGCACCGAAACGGATTTGCGAAAGAGGCGGTCACGGCAGTGCTGCAGTTGGCATTCACGCAATTGAAAGCGCGTCGTGTGTTTGCACGCACCGATGAAGATAACGCGGGCAGCCGTGCGACCTGCGCCAGTGCGGGGATGCTATTGGAGGGGGTGATGAAAAATGAGCGCATCACGCCGTCAGGGCAGCTAAAGAATGGCTGCGTGTATGCGTCAACCAGGTAGCCTGCGATTGCCGTAATCGAGCCAGCGCAGATCTGGCGCAGATTGGCTGCTGCAGGTTATAAACCGCGCCTTGATGCCCTGCACCCCAAAGCAATCTCCGAAGCAGCCCGAGGATCCTCCGCTGCTGTCACTACTCGGGCTTGCCCTTCATCCCCAACAATTCGCTCGCACTGATGATGGCCTGGGCGATGTCTTCGACGGATACGCGCTTTTTCATGGCCTGCTCGCGCAGCATTTCGTAGGCGCGGTCTTCACTGACCTGGTGGGTGGCAATGAGGATGGCTTTGGCGTCGGTCACACGGCGTTGGCCCAGCAGCTTGTTTTGCAGCTTGTGCACATGTTGCTGCATCTGCCGGTGCTCCTTGTGCATCTGGCGCGCGACAACCAAGGTGGAGAGCAGGCCAAAGGAGCGTATGGGCGAAGGCAGGATCGCCTGCGCCTTGAGCTCCAGCACAGCAGACACAATGGTGGGGTTTTCATAGTTCACCACCGCGACCAGCGCAGGCGCCTGCTCACCACTCGCCCACGCCATGAGCAGGTGCAGAAAATCAGGGCGCACCGCCAACAGGACGATATCCGGGTCGTCCGGCAATTGCTGCACCGGAGGCCAAACGCTGCGCACCTGGCAGCCGATGCGCTGGAGCTGCTGGGCCAGCAGCAAGCCATCGGCATCCTCGGGGTGCATCAGGATGATTTTGAGTTGGCGCAGCTCCTTGAGGTGCTGCGAGGTGGCGCGGGGCTGCTGCGGGTTCACGCTCAGACCTCGATCTTGGCCGTCCAGTCGCCCAAGGAATGGGTGACCAGATAAGGATCCGGCGATACGGCACGTTTGGCCTCGCGCAGTATGGTGAACTCCCCTTGCGCATTGGCCCGCCCAATGCGGGGGTAGACCCAGGTGTGGTGGTTTCCGGGATCGATGCGCACACGCCCCTGCGGGGCATCAAACTCGCTGCCCAGCAGGTGAGGCAGCAACTCGCTGATGGTGTCGCTGCCCGAGCGGCGAAAGGCGTTGGCAAACATATGCAGCTGAAAATAGGAGGCTTCCCAGCACAGATTGGGGCGGCAGTCATCGCCGAACAGCCGCTTGAGGTGGGCCAGGCAGCGCTGGTTGGCGGCAGATTGGATCGACTGAAAATAAGGTGCCGAGGTGATGTGGCCGGCTGCGATATCAAAGCCCATTTGTCCGATCTCGGCCTCCGAGGTGGTGAGGCTGCAGATGGGCATTTCTTTGGTGTTGAAGCCGGCATCGGCATAGGCGCGGTAGAGCTGGGCGGTGGAGTCTCCGACCACCGTGGAAAAAATAAAATCAGGGCGCTTCTGGCGGATATCTTCCATGACGGCTTGGTAGTCCTGCTCGGTGGCCGCCAGTGGCAGGTAGCGCTCGCCGAGGATTTCGCCCTCGGGGTGCTGCAGCACCAACTCGCGCAGTATGCGGTTGGATTCATAGGGGTAGATGTAGTCGGAGCCGATGAGGTACACGCGCGCACCAAAGCTGCTGGTCATGAAATCGGCCAGCTGCACGCTGTTCTGGTTAGGGGCCGCGCCGGTGTAGATGATGTTCGCTGAGAACTCGAAGCCTTCGTAGAGCGTGGGGTAGAACAAAAGCTTGTTCCATTTCTCGACCACGGGCAGCACAGCCTTGCGGCTGCTGGACATATAGCAGCCAAAGATGGTGTTGACGCGGTCGTGCATGATCAACTGCTCGGCCAGGCGCGCGTACTCGGCAGGGTTGGACGCGGGGTCATAGCGCACGGCCACCAGCTCACGCCCGAGCACGCCGCCGGCGTTGTTGATTTCGTCGATGGCCAGCAAGCTGCCCTGCAGTTGCGACTGGCCAATGATGGACGTGGTGCCCGTTTCCGAAAAAAGAATGCCGACACGCAAGGGATCGTTGTTTGCCAAAACCTGTCTCCTGGTCTATCCCACTCCAATGCTTGGGGCATCGGGGCGGATGCGGGGTAAATGCATAAATGCATAAAGCGTGCCAGCCAGCTTAGCGCAGCAGCAGGCGCTGGCCGGTCTCATCGGTGCAGGGCTGGGCAACACCCTGCACATCTAGCGCCCGGCGGCCAGGCGCGCGCCCATCCTGGTCAAGCGCGGCAGCAGCTGCACGGCCTCATCCGCGATGTCGTAGCCTCGCCAGCCGAAGATCTGGCGCACATAGGCATCGGCCTGTGCATCGACGGCCAGACAGCAAACTTGCACCCCTGCGCGCTTGGCCTCCTGAACAGCATGCCGCGCATCTTCGATCAGGTATCGCTTGTCGTGCACATCGATGTCGTGTGGAGCACCATCGGTGACCACCAACAGGCTGCGCTGCCCTTCGGGCTCGTTGCGCAGCAGGCTGCTGGCGTGGCGCAGGGCCGCGCCCATGCGCGTCGAATAGCGCCCGCGCAGGGCTTGGACCATGGCTGCCGTGGCGCGGCTGTGTACCTGGCCAAAATCAAGCAGGCGGTAGTAGTTGACTTCGGCACGGGTGTTGGACGAGAACGCATGGATGGCCAGACGCTCGGCGCTGCGCAAGCACGCCTCGGCCAGCATCAGCGCGGCTTGCTTCTCCAAGGCCAGCAGGCTCTGGCCCTGCAGGCCGATGTCGTTGACCGATTCGGAGATGTCCAGCAGCACCAATATGCTGGCAGGGCGTGGGCCCTGACCGCTGCGCATGAAAATGCGCGGGTCAGGGCGTAGCTGCATGCGCATGTCCACCTGCACGTCGATGGCCGCATTGAGGTCCAGCGCATCGCCCTCCCACTGGCGGCGAAGCCGATGGCGCCGGTCAAGCACGCGGGGATGGGGCAGCGCCAGGCTGTCGACCCTGGTGGTACTGGACAGGCGCGCACTGCTGACCTCGCTCAGGCCCTGCCACGCGGGAAGTTTTTCGACCACCTGGCACCAATCGGCCTTCATGTGCTCGCTCCTGTAGTCCCATTCGGGATAGTGAAAGCGGGCGATCTCCAATTCTTCTGCAGCCTGGGGCGTTTGCGCCGGCTTGGGCGGCTGTTGCGCATTTCCGATAGGCGCCGGTGGCCGTTGCGTGGCAGTCTGGGGCAGCTGCAAGGCCTCGTCCTGGTTGTCTTCCGACTCGGGATGCGCCCAGAGGTAGCTGTTGTCATCCCGGTAGAGCGTGGGCCCGGCGTAGTGCTGAGGGTCCATGCGCACCCGCATCTGGCCAAGGTCATTGGCGAGGATGGAGGCGATGGCGCGGAATGCCGCATAGTCTTCAAGCCCATGCTTTTGCACCGTGCCTTCAAAGAGCTCCCGCGCCTTGCTGACCCAGTGGTTAGCGCTATGGCTATCCGCCAGCAGCAAGATCCGGTCAAGCCGGGCCATAAAGGCGAGAAAGCCCAGGTTTTCCGCCTCAGGCTCAGGCGCGATATGCGCCTGGAACCAAGGGCGTGCGCCGGGGTAGTCGCGCAGCAAAAGGCGTTCGGCGCGGGCGTCTTCTATCGCCGAGACCAGCACCATGCCCATGGGCTTCAAGGCCTCGCTGGGCTGGCGAGCGGGTGAATGCAGCAGATGCGCCGCAGCGTGCGCCACCATGGCGGTGTGCCGATGCGCACGCTTGGCCTCGGGCAGATCATGCAGCGGCGGCAGCATCAAGCGTGCAGCGCCTGAAGATGCCCCCTCGTCTGCAGCAAGCACGATGGCACGCTGCGCGGAGGCAGGCGGGGCCGCTGCGCCCCCCAGCAGCCCCCCCGCCTCCCGATGCGGTCTGGCAACCTGCAACGGATGGACTTGCACCTGCGTCAACGCCAGACAGGATGCCAGCCTGGTCAGGCGCTCAAAAGCCGGTGTGTCGTCGTCGATCCAGGTGGGGGCGGAGCGCTCGCTGTACAGAGGCGCGGATGATGGTGCCATGGCGGTGTGCGTCCTAGTTACCAAATTTGGCTTGCACGAGTTTCTTCAGCGCCTCGGTGGTGTCGGGGTCATCCGTCAAGGCCTGGGTGATCGTCATGTCGCAGCTGTCGGCGGGCGATACGCCATCGCGTATCAGCAAGCCGGCATAGATGAGCATGCGGGTGGAGGCGCCTTCATCCAGGCCATGGTGTTTGAGCGCGCGCGTGCTGTGGGCCAGCGCGACCAAGCGCTCGGCCTGCGCACGTTCAATGCCCGCTTCGTGCGCGACGATGTCAGATTCGGTGGCGGCGTCGGGGTAGTCAAACTCCAAGGCTGCAAATCGCTGCCGCGTCGAGGGCTTCATGTCCTTGGCGCTGCTCTGGTAGCCGGGGTTGTACGAGACCACCAGCTGAAAATCCGGATGGGCGTGCACGACCTCCCCTTTCTTATCGAGCGGAAGCACGCGGCGCGCGTCGGTCAATGGATGGATGACAACCGTCGTGTCCTGTCTGGCCTCCACCACCTCATCGAGGTAGCAGATGGCACCGTAGCGCACGGCCATGGTGAGCGGCCCGTCGTGCCAGGCCGTGCCATCGGCATCGAGCAGGTAGCGGCCTACCAGGTCAGAGGCGGTCATGTCTTCGTTGCAGGCCAGCGTGATGAGCGGGCGCCGAAGCGCCCAGGCCATGCGCTCGACAAAGCGCGTCTTGCCGCAGCCCGTGGGGCCTTTCAGAATCAGCGGCATACGGTGCCGGTAGGCTTGCTCGTAGAGAGCGATCTCATTGCGGGCGGGCCGGTAAAACGGCTCTTGGGCCAGGCGGTACCCGGCCAGCGGGTCGTCGCCGCGAGCGGCTAGCAGAGGGTCTTTTGCGTTCATCATGTTCACCATTTCCCCATCAACAACATCAAGCCTGGAATCCAGCAGGTCACGATGCCCACCAGCACCGTGTAGGCCGGCAGAAAGCGCAGCTGCCTGCCGAGCCCCAGCGCAAGAAAGAAGAAAAACCACAGGCTCGACCAGACCAGCCACATGGCGATGACGCGGACATCTGCTGCGGCTGCGGCAAAGGCCAGCGCACTGAGCGCTACAAACAGGCAGTACCAGCCCAAGCCCACGCCTTTGAGCGCCCACCACTGCACCACCGCCAAATACAGGTAGGTGAAAGCAAAAAGCAGGCCGCCTGCGGCAGCGAAATAACCAGCGTCCGTATCTGCACGAAGCATGCCCATGGCATTGAGGAACAAGGCCAGCAAACCCACGAGCAGATTGAAAGGCGCAGAGTCCCGCGCGTCGATGCGGCCGCTCAGGCCCACACCGTTGACGATCAGCACCGCGCCAATGAAAAAAAGTGCAATACCCAGCATGTTGTCTCCTTGTTTTTTATCGGATGGCATGGCTGCGCGCTACCGGGCGGCCATGCCCACTGGGGTTGCGGCTTTAGCGGTGCTGGGGCGCTTCGTGCGGAATCCCTTCTATGGGGCATTCAGGCGTGCCCACCGTCGTGCGCGTGAACGACTCGACCATCTCCCGCGTCCCTTCGGGGTCGTTGATCCACTGGCTGTAGAAGCTGTAGGGGCAGGCGGCAACGCCCTTGTCGCCATCGCCTGAATTGATGGTGCCGGTGTAGCCCCGGTGCACCAATTTGAAGAGGTGGTTCTGCGACTGGCCGTTCTTGCGTGCATCACGGATCAGCGATTTGGACAGCTCCGCGTACTGAATGCCCATTTCCTCTTCGCCGGTCTCACCCAAGGTGCGGCCGTCAAAGCCGATGATGGCCGAGTGACCGAAATAAGAGTAGACACCGTCAAAGCCCGCCGCATTGGCCACGGCCACGTAGGTGTTGTTCATGAACGCCATGGCTTTGGACACCATGATCTGCTGCTCTTTGGCCGGGTACATATAGCCTTGGCAGCGGACGATCAGCTCGGCGCCACGCATCGCACAGTCGCGCCAGATCTCCGGGTAGTTGCCGTCGTCGCAGATGATCAGGCTGATCTTCATGCCCTTGGGGCCTTCGCTGACGTAGGTGCAGTCGCCGGGATACCAGCCTTCGATAGGCACCCAGGGCATGATCTTGCGGTACTTCTGCACGATCTCGCCCTGGTTGTTCATGAGGATCAGGGTGTTGTAGGGCGCCTTGTTGGGGTGCTCCTCATGGCGCTCGCCGGTGAGCGAGAAAATCCCCCAGACATTGGCCTTGCGGCAGGCATCGGCAAAGATGGCCGTCTCTTCACCGGGAATGGCAGAGGCGGTCTCGTACATCTCCTTGGAGTCGTACATGATGCCGTGCGTGGAGTACTCGGGAAACACCACCAGGTCCATGCCCGGCAGTCCTCGCTTCATGCCCACCACCATGTCGGCGATCTTGCGGCAGTTGTCCAGTACCTCGGCCTTGGTATGCAGGCGTGGCATCTTGTAATTCACCACCGCTACGCCTACGCAATCATTGCTGCTCGAAATATCTCCGTGTCTCATGGCTGTGCTCCAAGTTAATGAGAAAAAAGTGCGACCTGTCCGGCTGGCAGCCGCAGCGCAGGGGTTTCAAAGCAGCGTAGGCAAAGCTCCGCCAGCGAACCAAAGGCCTGGTCCGAAAAACGGGAATACCAAAAAACGAACAAAAAAAAGCCCGAATCGACTCTGGAATGAATCGATTCGGGCTTTATTGCCGGACATCTGCGCTGGCAACCTTGGCAGCTGATGTCAATATCTGCAACGAAATCTGCGTGGCGTTTGTCCGCCGCCAGACCATGTTAGAGCGATTGTGGCCATGGCTGCCTAGAACATCTACCGGTTGCAGCGTTTGAGCGATGGTGGTAGTTGGCGAGCCGCGCAGCGAGAAAATGGGCAAGAACCATGCGAGCCTGGAACAAATCCGTGGCGCATCTTCGTGCAACGGCCCGCATCGAGCCCATCGGACTTCTTGTTTATCGGCTACATTCGCGATCGTGACCAGCAGCAGTTGGCCAACCATCTGCCGATAGCACCATCCCTCCATAGCATCGCAAGGGAATCTCTTCCACCATGAGCCTTGTCACCGATCTTCTCGCCGGCGTTGCGGAGTTCTTCGCCGATGTGTTGGTGTTCAGGCGCCAGCGCGAAAAGCGAGGCCATGCCAAGCGCGACATCGCCGATGACGCCATGGCGGTCGCGCATTTTGATGTCGTCAGCTTGCTGTGGATTGCCCTGGTCTGCGTTGGTTTGATGTTTCTGCTGATCTTCGGCTTGGGGGTGCCTGTGGGTTGGGGCGTCGGCATTGGCGTGGTCGTTGCAGCGGCGTGGGGATACAGAAAATATGCGCAGCTGCTCCGAGACGAATGACGGCACGGGCATCCGAGCGCAGCCGGGCTGACACCGTCGCTTGACCATGCCTTGGCCCTCATCTTTGCAGTACCAAGCGGCCAACTCAAAAGTTCCTATGCAGCAATGGCCCCACCAGGCGCGGGTCACGCAGCTTGTCCACCCACCACTGCAGCGCGGGCCCCGCGCGGTGCGAATGCCATCCGACAAACAGCAGGTTGGGTTCGCGCGGGTCTTGCGTGGCCAGGGCCACCAGGCTGCCTTGGGCCAGGTGATCGCGCACTTTCTCCAGCGGTAGCCAGCCAACGCCCAGACCCGCGACCTGGGCGGCGATCTTGGCGCGCATGCTGGGCATGGCCAGGCGCTCCTGGTGCGTCTGCACCCCATAGCTGCGCGCGACCGCCAGGCGCGAGGTATCGGCCACCACGACCGAGCGGTACGCGGCAATGGCCTCCACCGACAGGGGCCGCCCGTCTTGTGCCTTGCGTGCCAGCGGGTGGCGCGGCGAGACGGCAAACACCCATTCGAGCTGCGCCAGCTCAAACCATTGCAGATGCGCCATCGCGGGCGGCTCGTTCGTCGCAGCCACCACCAGATCGGCGCGCTGGTCCAGCAAGGCCTCCCAGGTGCCGCCCAGCACCTCATGGGCAATGCGCAGGCGCACGCCGCTGTTGAGCGCATCAAAGTCGGCGATCAGCGGCAGCAGTGCCTCGGTATTGGCCAGCTCGTCGGTCACGATGCGCAGCTCGGACTCCCAGCCCCGCGCCACCTGCTTGACCCGCTCCGTCAGCCGCCGCGCCTGGGCGTGCAGCTGCGCGCCCTGCTCCACCAGCAGCAAGCCCGCTGGCGTGAGCGCGATGCGGTAGCCCGCACGGTCAAACAGCAGGGCATCCAGCCGCTCTTCCAGCTGGCGCGCGGCATAGGACACGGTGGATGCGGCCTTGCCCAGGCGCTCGGCTGCGCGCGACAGGCTGCCGGTGGCACGCACCGCTTCGAGTAGCTGTAAATCTTCGAGACTCAACATATTCGATATTCTTGCACGAGTTCATCGAAATGCTGGTGTTTGTAGCGCCACCCATCGTCAGATACTTCATTCATCGGCTCAACAACTGGGCTGATAACCCAGCAAGACATCAACGAAACAACCGAAGGAAATACCATGAACCGCTTTGAAGGAAAGAATATTTTGGTCACCGGTGGCAGCAGCGGCATCGGTGCCGCAGCCGCCATCGCCTTTGCCCGTGAAGGCGCCCGCGTAGCGATCACCGGCCGCGATGCCGACAGCCTCGCCCGCGTCAAGGCCGAGCTGGGCCCCAACGCGCTGGCCTTGGTCAGCGAAGCCGGTGATGTATCAGCCCAGGCCGCACTGGTGGCCGAATTGCAAACGCAGATGGGCGTGATCGATGGCGTGTTCATCAACGCCGGCGTGGCCAAGTTCGGCCCGCTGCCGCAGATCGATGAAGCGCTGTGGGACAGCAGCTTTGACACCAATGTCAAAGGCCCCTACTTTCTGATCCAGCGCCTCGCTCCGCTGATGACGCGTGGTGGATCCATCGTGCTGAACGGCTCGATCAACGCCCACATCGGCATGCCCAACTCCAGCGTCTACGCCGCCAGCAAGGCCGCGCTGATCTCCCTGGCCAAGACCTTGTCGGCCGAGCTGCTGCCCCAGGGCGTGCGCGTGAATGTGGTGAGCCCCGGCCCCGTCAGCACGCCGCTCTACGGCAAGCTGGGCCTGGCACCCGACCAGGCCAAGGCGATGGCCGCCGGCATCCAGACGCAGATCCCGCTGGGCCGATTTGGCACGCCGGAAGAAATCGCCGCCACCGTACTGCACCTGGTGTCCAAGGAGTCCGGGTTTATTGTGGGCACCGAGATCATTGCGGATGGGGGCATGAGCCAGATGTGAAGCGAGGGGCTGTGGGTTCCAGAGCGATGGTTTGGAGCTGCTGCGTCGCAAGAACCACCTTGAGCCAGAGGTTGCAGTTATAGTTTTTGCGGCCAGTGACAGCTTCTGGCTGCGAATTCAACCGATCGACGCAACCCGCGCTACGTGGATCGTTGGTGTCCGCCACTCTGAACTCCAGCCTTGCTGGACGCTCCGCTGAAAGAAGTGGATTCACTTCGGAAAAGACCCATGCACGCGAAACTGTATGAATAAACAGTAAAATTCTGACCTTGGTAGTTTTCACAAAGGTCCAGAAATGTCCGAAGAGCTCCAACAAGAAGCTGCATCAGTCTTCGAAGATCGCCTTTGGCATCACAACGGCTGGGAGGCCCGCGTCATCAAGAATGAAGACGACGATGGCTGGGCGGTTGCCATGACCCAGGACGGCCAGGCCGAGCCAAGCCTGGTGGGGCCATGGACGATGGGCCGCGACAAGAAAAATCCCAAGCCGCTTGACGTTTCTGCTTTCAACACCCTCGTCAAGACTGCCCACGAAGTCATGCGGCGGCATGAGCAGCACCTGGCGGCCCAGCTGCACAAGGACATCCAGATCTTGGTGAATGGATCGCGCGTGACCATCTCTCTCGATATTGAGCCCGACGAGGACAATCCCTCCGCGACCCTTACCGCCACCGCAGAGGATGGCAGTGAGTTGGCCAAGGTTCGCGTCAGGCCGGACCATAGCCTCAGCCGAGCGTCGGCGCAACGTTGGGCCGATGCAGGCTATCCGCGTCCCGGCGAGGAATGAGCTTCAGGCCGCACCAGCTCGCCCGGATGCTTGGGTCGGCAGCGCTTATTCATATGCCACCCTCGGTGGCTCACGTCGGCCGAGCTGCGCACCCAAGGCGTGCGCGTGCGCGTCGTGAGCCGCAGCGCTGTCAGCACGTCCCCTCTACCGTAAGCTAGGCCTGGCTCCGATCGAATGAAGGCCATGGCAGCCGGCATCCAGACGCAAATCCCGCTGGACCGCTTTGGCACACCAGAGACGGAGATTGTTTCGGATGGGGGATGAGCCAGATGTGAAGCAGAGGGCCAACCTGTGCACGCCGTTTGAGCAGAGGGTCAGGCCGTGCTGCGTGCCACTTGTGGATAGACCACGCGGAATCGCTCGCAGGCCAGCAGCATGTCTTCATCGAACGAGCGACCTGTGCTTTCGCATTCTCTGCTGAAGTACGCAAAATGCGCTTCACGCCAGTAGGCCAGAGAGCCATCCCCTTCGCCCTCCGTTGCTGCAAATTCCTCAGTGACAGCGCTAAACGGCACGATATCGACTTGAACCGTCTCGATGATGCACAGCGGGATGTCATTGGAGTCGGTTACGACGCTCAAGTCACCGGGCTTGGGCACACCTTTGCCAGATGACTCGTAGGACCAGACGGATCCGGCAGTGGCGCGCTTGATGCCGGACAGCACGAGCTGCCCGAGTTCATCGGCCAATGTCGGAGAGTCGCCAAAGCCGAAGGCTTCGTAGAACCTTTCTTCCTGGATTCCGCCTTGCTCCAAAGAGTATGCGGACCACATCGAGAGAACGTGAGCTGGGATGGTCATGGTGCTAGATGTTGTGCGCTGCAGCGCCGTGCCAACCGCAATACCTACGGCATAGTCTGATCACTGATGGCGCTTGAAAGGCGCCAGATTTGAAACGGGACGAACGTACAAACGTCCGAGTATAAATAGTCCCGCCCAGCGCGTGCGCCCAACGAAACCGAGAACCACCATGGGCAGCCCGGAACCCCTACTTCAGGCGTTTGCATTCACCGGTGTGCGGATGCCGCTACGCAGGGGCTCCCCGCGCGCAAAGACTCGGCCTGCTTTTCGCTTCATATGCGTAATCCCAGCTGGCGCAACTGCAAAAAAGCCGAAGCACCAAGCAGTTCTCACAACTTCCAACAGGCGCAAGCAGTGATGCGTCCGGCCTCCGCACAAGCCAGGCTCCCCCATATGCGGTGGAATGCCATGGAACGCCAGGCTTGCTATTCAAGAGAGCCCTCACCGCTCCCCAAAAATCCCACCTCAGCCCACCGCCCCCTGGCTAGGCTGCCCATCCACCAAGCGCCACAGCCCCAACGCATTGTCATTTTGCAAAGCCACCGGTCGCAGCGCATCGGGCAGGTCCTGGTAGCAGACCGGGCGCAGGAAGCGGTCGATCGCGCTGGCGCCAACGGAGGTGTACATGGCGTTGGAGGTAGCGGGGAAGGGGCCGCCGTGGACCATGGCGTGGCTCACTTCGACGCCGGTGGGGAAGCCATTGACGAGGATGCGGCCGCACTTGCGCTCCAGCACCGGCAGCAGGGCGCGGGCGCTGTCGTGGTCGCCCTGCTCCAAGTGCAAGGTGGCGGTGAGCTGGCCTTCCAGCTGCTGGGCGACCTGCAGCAACTCCTCCACACTGCTGGCTTTGACGACGATGGAGGCGGGGCCAAACATCTCCGACTGCAAGGCTTCATTCGCCAACAAGGTTTGCGCGCTGGTCACATACAGCGCGGCCTGGGCTGCGTTGTCATGGTCTGCGGCCACGCCGGCGGCCAGCTGCTCCACACCAGCGGCGGCTTGCACCTGCGCACGGCCGGCCTCATAGGCTTGGTGGATGCCGGCGGTCAGCATGGTTTGCGCGCCCTTGGCACGGATGGCCGTAGCTGCCGCACTGATGAAGGTCGTGAGCGCAGGGCTGTCGACGGCCAGCACCAGGCCGGGGTTGGTGCAGAACTGCCCTGCCCCCATCGCCAGCGAATCGGCAAAGCCCTGGGCCAGGGCCTCGGGCCGCGCGGCCAGCGCCTGGGGCAGCAAGAAGACGGGGTTGATGCTGCTCATCTCGGCATACACAGGGATGGGCTCGGCGCGGCTGTTGGCGATGCGCAAGAGCGCCAGCCCGCCTTGGCGCGAGCCGGTAAAGCCAACGGCCTTGATCTCGGGGTGAGCCACCAGCGCCTCGCCCAGCTCACGGCCTGCGCCCACCAGCAGCGAGAAAACGCCTTCGGGCATGCCTTGGCGCTGCGCGGCCTTTTGCACCGCCCGCGCCACCATCTCCGAGGTGCCCAGGTGTGCGCTGTGCGCTTTCACGATCACCGGTGCGCCAGCGGCCAGTGCTGATGCGGTATCGCCACCGGCCACCGAAAACGCCAGCGGAAAATTGCTGGCACCAAACACCGCCACCGGGCCGAGCGGGATCTTGGTCAGGCGCAGATCGGCACGGGGCAGCGGCTGGCGATCGGGCTGGGCGGTGTCGATGGCGGCGCTCAAGAAATGCCCGTCACGCACCACCTGGGCGAATAGGCGCAACTGGCCCACGGTGCGGCCGCGCTCGCCCGCCAAGCGGGCGATGGGCAGGCCGCTTTCCGCATGGGCGCGCTCGATCAGTGCATCGCCCAGCTGCAGAATTTCTTCGGCAATCGCCTCCAAAAAGGCAGCGCGTTGCGCCAAAGGCAGATGGCAGTAGGGATCGAAAGCGGCAGCGGCCAGGCTGGCCGCCAGCTCGACTTCGTTTTTGCCACCCAGGCCAAACGCGGGCTCGGCGATGGGTGCGTTCAGTGTGGGGTTGAAGGCGCGTTGGCTGCCGCTGGTGCCGCGCAGGCTGCGGTAGCCAATGACCATGTCTCCAGTGATCTGCATGGAGGGTTTCCTCAAGAAGTTGCGTTTGGGGGAAAAGATGAAGGGGATGCGCGTAGCGCGCCCAGCATGGCAAGACCCACCGCAGGCCAGCAGCGCTGCGGCAGGTCCGGCCACTTAGGCAGGCATTCAGGCCATCACTCGTCCAGCGGCAGGCCGCTGCGGTCGCGGGCAACGCCCACGGCGACGATGGACACCAGCGCACAGAGCACCAGGAAGATGACCACCGGCACATAGCTGCCGCTGTAGTAAGCAATCAGCGCGGTGGCGATCAGCGGCATCGGGCCGCCCACCAGGGCTGCACCAATCTGGTAGCCCAGCGACATGCCGGTGTAGCGGATGTCCGGCGGGAAGGCCTCGGCCAACAGGGTGCCGATCATCGCGCCATAGCTGGACCAGATGATGCCCAGGCCCACACCGACGGCCAGCGCTGCTGCCCAGACGGATTTTTGATCGAGCAGCCAGAAGTACGGGAAGATCCAGAGCATGAAGGCGATGCTGCCGCCGATAAAGACTTTCTTGCGGCCGATCTTGTCCGACAGGTGCCCGAAGAACAGCATGCAGGGGAAGGCGATCAGCGCGCAGACCAGCACGATATTGAGGATCGTCGCGCGGGCAAAGCCGTGGTCCATCATGTACGAGATGGTGAAGGTGGCGTAGAGGAAGAAGGTCGAGGTCTCCACCACCTTGGCGCCGATGGCGATCAGCACTTCGCGCCAGTGGAACTGCAGGGTCTGCTTGATCGGAATGGGCGCGCTGCTGCGGCTGGCCTGGATTTTCTTGAACGATGGCGTCTCGCCCACTGCATTGCGGATCCACATGCCCACCATCACCAGCACGATGGAGCCCACAAACGGAATGCGCCAGCCCCAGGACAGGAAGGCCTCTTCGCTCATGCTCGCGCTCAGCAGCGAGGTGATGATATTGCCCAGTGCCAGGCCCAGCACCGCACCGGTCTGTGGCACCGCGCCGTAGAAGCCGCGCTTCTTGCGGGGCGAGTACTCGACCGCCAGCAACACGCCACCGCCCCACTCGCCGCCCAGCGCCAGGCCTTGCAGCAGGCGCAACACCGTCAGCAGGATGGGCGCCAAGATCCCAATCTGCGCATAGTTGGGCAGCAGGCCCATCAGCACGGTTGACAGGCCCATCATCGACAAGGTCATCGCCAAGGTCTTCTTGCGGCCAATGCGGTCGCCGATGTGGGAGAAGATCACGCCGCCAATCGGGCGGATCAGGAAGGCCAGCGCAAACGTGGCCAGCGACAGCATCTGGCTGACCAGCGCGTTGTCGCTGGGGAAGAACTGCTTGGCAAAAATGATGGACGACATGGTTCCGTAGAGGAAGTAGTCGTACCACTCGATGGTGCTGCCCACGGCGCTGCCAATCAGCGCGCGCTTGCGTTCCGCATCCGGAACCATGGTTTCCTTGTCGGCCATCGTGGCCGTGTGATTCAGAGAGCTGCTGCCCATGTCTCCACCTCGGGTTGTTGATTTATGAATGTCTGCCTGTGCGCAAGCCTGCGGCCTGCCGGCCGTTGCGGCGGCGGGCCGGGCTTGCGTCTGTTTTGTAGAAAAAGCCGGATTACATTGACTGGCGCAGCATCTCGACGTAGTCGTCTGCGCTGGCCTCACGCGGGTTGGTGCGGTGGCTGTGGTCGGCCAGTGCGCCCTTGACGATGCGCTCAAACAGGTCCTCGCTCACACCCAGCTCGGCCAGGCCCGTGGGCAGCTGCAGCGCGCGGGATTTGGTGACCAGGGCTTCCTCCACCGACACGCCCTCGGCCAAGCCCATGGCCTGTGCCAGGCGGGCGATCTTGTCTTCACGCACCACCGACTCTGCACCCCGGTTGAAGCGGATCACCGCCGGCAGCAGGATGGCGTTGAGGGTGCCGTGGTGCAGCTTGGGGTTGATGCCGCCCAGCGAATGGCTGAGGCTGTGCACGCAGCCCAGGCCCTTCTGGAAGGCCAGCGCGCCTTGCAGCGAGGCACTCATCATGTTGGTACGCGCCTCCACGTCGGCGGGATCGCGGAAGGCCACCTCGATATGGCGCCAGGCGCGCCAGAGGCCATCGAGCGCAATGCCATCGGCCGGCGGGTTGAAGGACGGCGCCAGAAAGGTTTCGATGCAGTGTGCAATCGCATCCATGCCGGTGGCGGCCGTCAGGCCTGCGGGCAGGCCCAGGGTCAGGTTGGGGTCGCAGATGGCAACCTTGGGAATCACATGGGGCGAAAGGATGCCGACCTTGCGGCCATCGTCCAGGATGATGATGGCGCCACGCCCTACCTCGCTGCCGGTGCCCGCCGTGGTGGGCACGGCAATGATGGGCAAGGTGGCCGCGGTGATCTTGAGTGCGCCGCCCTCGATCAGCGCAAACTGGCGCAGCGGGCCTTCATGGCGGGCCGATACTGCCACGGCCTTGGCCAGGTCAATCGACGAGCCGCCGCCCACGGCGATGATGCCGTCGCAGGCGCTGCTGTTAAGCGCTTCGACGCCAGCGCGCACGGCCGTCTCCGACGGGTTGGGCGGCGTGCCGTTGAACACGCCGAACCGGGCCGTGCCCAGCGCCTGCTTGACCTGGTCGATGATGCCGGCCGCCTCCACACCCTTGTCGGTCACGATCAAAGGATTGGTAATACCCAGCTTCTCGCACACTTCCTTCAGTTCCGCCAGCACACCGGCGCCAAAGCGCACTTCAGTCACATAGTTGATCAGAGCCATAACGTTTTAACAGTTATATCCATTGCTATCAGAAGGCCCGAAGTCTAGGCAGCACGGCCCATTCGGTACACTGACGGCTTCCCATACCGATATAACTTTTATTCATGGCCAGCAGCATCCCCAGCCTCAATTCCGTCATGTCGCGCCTGCATGCCAAGCAGCTGCGCCTGCTCATCGCCATCGAGGAAAGCGGCTCCCTGCTTGGCGCTGCGGACAGAGTCGGCCTCACCCAGCCGGGCGCCAGCAAGGCGCTGCGCGAGCTGGAATCGACCTTGCAGGTGGACCTGTTCGAGCGCACAAACCGAGGGTTAATCCCGACGGAGGCCGGGCACTGCGCGCTGCGTTTTGCCCGCCTGATCCAGTCGGACATCAACCAGCTGCGCTTTGAGCTCGATGCCATCGCCAGCGGCGTGGGCGGCCACCTGGCGATTGGCACCATCATGGGCGCGGTGCCGCTGCTGTCCGACGCGCTGTCGAACGTGCTGGCGCGCCAGCCGCATATGTCGGTGGAGATCATCGAGGACACCAGCGAGACCTTGCTGGGCATGATCGAGCGCGGCCAGATCCATGCCGCCATCTGCCGCTCCTCGGTCAGCCGCACGCCCGAGGTCTATGAGTCGCTGTTCATCAAGCAGGAGTCGCTGTCGGTGATCGCCAGCGTGCGCCACCCTGCGATGGGCGCCAAGGCCGTGCAGTTGCAGGACCTGCAGGACAGCCGCTGGCTGGTCTACCGCGCCCGCATGCCCATGCGACGCTTGCTCGAGCGCGAGTTCCACGAATCGGGGCTGCACTTCCCCTCGCACCTGATCGAGACCACGTCGGCCCTGGCCACCGTCACCATGCTCGGCCGCAACAACGACCTGGTGGCCCTGGTCTCCGACGACATCGCGACCTATTTCTCGCGCAATGGCCTGGTCGGCACCATCGATCTGACCCTGCAATCGCGCAGCGAGCCCTATGAGCTGGTGCTGCGCAAAGGCGCCCCCCAAAGTGCCGCGCTGGGGCTGTTGGTGGAGGCGCTGTGCGGCGGCGCGGCAGAGGCGTGACGGACGCCTAAGCCTGTGGGCCAAACCATGAGACAGCGCGACCCCGCCCCTATCGATGGGGTCTTACAGAGATTGCCTGTGTACAGGAGATTGCTGGCGCATGTGCACTTAATACACTTATTAGCTTCACTAATGAGTTGCAGCGATGGCTTCGTTGAGAATTGAGCAGAAGAAACCCCCTGTGGTGCGCCATGCATCGCGCCCACCTGATGAAAGAGCTGCCTGTGCCTCCGCATGATTTCAACGCTCCGCGCTGGGCCGGGAGGCTGGCCGTCAGCCCCCCGCCCAGGCCACGCAGATATGCAGCGGTCTAGCCAAATGCTGCAACCCCTCCGCCCCACGGTCCTTGTTTTGGCCGCAGGCCAAGGACGGCGCTTTGCGCGTTCGGGCGGCACCACGCACAAGCTCGACGCGATGCTCGGCGACGTGACGGTGCTGGAACAGGTGCTGCGCAGCGTCGTTGCATCGGGGCTTGCCTACTATGTCGTGCGCCCCGCTGCGGCCCCGCCGGCTGCCCACATCGATGGCATGGGCCACTCCATCGCGCGCGGCGTGGCAGCGACTGCCGACGCCAATGGCTGGCTTATCCTGCCCGGCGACCTGCCCCTGGTTCGCACGCAGAGCCTGATGGCGGTAGCGCTGAGCCTGGCCACCTATCCAGTGGTGGTGCCGCAATGCGGACAGCAGCAAGGTCACCCGGTCGGCTTTGACAGAACATGCCGTGAGGCATTGCTGCAGCTGAAGGGCGACACGGGGGCCAGCGCCGTTGTGCGCAGCCATCGGCAAGCGGGAACGGCGCACACCTTGCAGCTCGATGATCCCGGCATCGCCATCGATATCGACACCTGCGATGACCTGGCGCGGGCACAAGCGCTGCTGACCAGCGGAAACTTTGGGCAGGAGGCCAGCCTTGGAAAACGTTGATGCACGGGTGTTGCGCAGTGCGCGCGACTGGCTGGCCAGCGGGCACCGCGTGATGCTGGTCACGGTGGTCAAAACCTGGGGGTCATCACCCCGTCCGGTGGGCTCGATGATGGCCCTGCGCGAAGACGGACCGTGTGTCGGCTCGGTGTCAGGCGGCTGCATTGAGGACGACCTGGTCCATCGCTACACCAGTGCCTATGGTGACGCCTGCATGCGGCAGTCCAGGCCCGAGCTCGTGCGTTACGGCGTAACGGCAGACGAGGCCCACCGCTTTGGCCTGCCTTGCGGCGGCACCCTGGAATTGCTGCTCGAGTTTGCGCCTGCGCTCTCGGTGATGGACGACCTCGTGCAGCGCCTCGATGCCGGGCAACTGGTGCAGCGCACGGTGGACTGCCACTCTGGTCTGGTCCGCCTGGCAGAGACCTCATCGCCGGCGGCTGTGCATTTTGATGGTGCGAGCCTGTCGGTCACGCTCGGGCCCCAGTACCGCATGCTGCTCATCGGCGCGGGCGCGCTGGCAGAGTATGTTGCCGTGATGGCGCTGTTCAACCATTTTGAGGTGACGGTCTGCGATCCGCGCATCGAGCACCACGACACCTGGTCGGTGGCAGGCGCCAAGCTCAGCACCGAGATGCCGGACGACGCCGTGCGCAGCATGCAGCCGGACACGCGCAGCTGCATTCTGGCGCTGAGCCACGACCCCAAGCTCGATGACCTTGCGCTGCTTGAAGCGCTGTACAGCCCTGCCTTTTATGTGGGTGCCATCGGATCGCGGCGCAACGCACACAGCCGCAAGCAGCGCTTCAGCGAGCATTTTGACGCGACAGAGGATGCGCTGCAGCGACTGCACTCTCCCGTAGGCCTGCATATTGGCAGCAAAACCCCCGCCGAGATCGCGGTGAGCGCCATGGCAGAGGTGTTGGCAGTCAAGAACGGCATCTTGCGACACAGCGCCTGACTGCGCCCAGGTTGGCCGCAGCGAGCCGGTGCACGGCCCGACCCTCTGCGCTTACAGCAGTTTTTCCGGGGTGATCGGAAGACTGCGGATGCGCTTGCCGGTGGCGTGGTAGACGGCATTGGCGATGGCCGCCGGGATGCCGACCATGCCAAGCTCGCCCATGCCTTTGACCCCCAGCGGGTTGACGATGGTGTCGTCTTCCTCCACAAAAACGGTCTCGATCGCATGGATGTCCGCATTGACCGGCACATGGTAGTGCTGCAAATTGGCGGTCATCAAGCGCCCCGTGCGGTGGTCCACCTCGGTGGCCTCTTCCAGCGCCATGCCGATGCCCCAGACCACGCCTCCGATTTCCTGGCTGTGCGAGGCGAGCGGATTGAGGATCTTGCCGCAGGCGGTGATCTCGATGACCCGGGTGACCTTGACGGTCCCCAGATCGGGATCCACCTTCACCTCGACAAACTGTGCGCCATGGGCGAGCGATGCGTACTTGTCACGCTCGGGCGACGGTGTTGACTTGTAGACCTCGGTGATTTCGCTCGTACCGGTGCTGCGCATGACATCGGCGATCTCCACCCCGCGCGCAGCATCGCTTTTGAGCCGCAAGCGGCCGTCGAGCATCTCCACGTCGTCAGCGCTGGCACCCCGCAATGGCGAGCTGGCATCGCGGTTGGCCAAATCCAGCAGCTTGGCGGTGATCGTCAGCGCCGCACCGCGCACGGCCGATCCGACACTGGAGGTGGTCCAGGAGCCGCCCTGCGCCGGTGCCTGGGGCTGGCGCGTGTCACCCAGCTCAAAGGTCACCTGGTCCAGCTTCAGGCCCAGAAACTCTGCAGCGATCATGCTCATCACGGTGTAGGTGCCCGGGCCGATATCGCTGGTCGCGCTGGACACGGTGGCCGTCCCATCCTGGCGGAAGGTGATCTTGGCGCTCGCGGGCATCTGCATGGCCCCCCACACGCTCGATGCCATGCCCCAGCCGACCAACAGCTTGCCGTCGCGCATCGAGCGGGGCTCGGGCTTGCGGTTCTTCCAGCCGAACTTCTCGGCGCCCAGGCGGTAGCACTCGCGCAGCGCCTTGCTGGAAAACGGCTTGCCGCTGACCGGGTCCACCTCGGCATAGTTGACCAGGCGCAGCTCCATCGGGTCCATCTTCAGCGCATACGCCAGCTCGTCCATGGCGCTCTCCAGCGCAAACATTCCGCTGACAGCGCCGGGCGCACGCATCCAGGTGGGGGTGGCCAGATCGGTGGCGGCCACCTTCAGCGGCATGTCCAGGTTCTCGCAGGCATACACCTGCTTGAGAAAGCCGGTGGTGTTGTCCGAGAACACCTCGAACGAGGAGGTGTTATGGAAGGCCTCCTGAATGATGGCTTGCAGCTTGCCGTTAGCGTCCGCACCCAGCCTGACTTTCTGGATCGTCTGTGGCCGGTAGCCGTGGCCGGTGAACATCTGCGTGCGCGTCAGCACCAGCTTCACTGGCCGCTTGAGTTCGCGGGCCGCCATCGCTGTCAGTGAGGGGTAGTAATTGGGCTTGAGCGATGAACCAAAGGCGCCGCCGACAAACGGTGACACCACGCGGATGTTCTCTGCGGGCACGCCCAGCCCTTCGGCCAGGTGCTTTTGCACGCCATACACGTTCTGGGTCTTGTCAAAGACGGTGAGCTTGTCACCCTCCCAAAATGCGATCGCGGCATGCGGCTCGATCGGATTGTGGTGGTTGATGGGGATGTGGTACTCGGCGTTGACCTGAACCGCCGCTGCCTGCAGTGCCTTTGACGGATCTCCGCGTGGGGGTGTGTTGTCCGACGAGGGCTTGGCCTGGTCCAGCACCGTCTCCAACGCGGTGGTAGGGGGCTCGCTCTGGTAGCTGGCCTGGACCAGCCGCGCCGCATAGCGCGCCTGCTCGTAGCTCTCGGCCACCACCAGCGCGATCGGCTGGCCGTTGAAGAACACCCGGTCCGACTGCAGCGGCCAGGCCCATTGCGGAGCGGCATCGGCAGCGGGCGCCTTGCCCAGCCGCCCGGCATTGAGGTGGGTAAAAACGCGCACCACGCCTGCGGCCTGCTCGGCGGCGCGGGTGTCAATCGCGGTGATGCGCCCCTTGGCCACCGTGCTGAGCACAACAAAGCCATAGGCGACATGCGGCACCTGGAACTCAGCTGCGTACTTGGCCTTGCCGGTGACTTTGGCGACCCCGTCCACGCGGGTCGTCTCTTTACCTAGATAACGTGCCATGGTGATTCTCCTTCGCCCTTAACCGAGTTTGGCAGCACGCATCAGCGCGCGCACCACGGAACGTTGAGCCAGCTCCACCTTGTAGCCGTTGTGGGCCAGCGGTTTGGCACCGCTCAGCGCCGCCTGGGCCGCCTTGGCGAAGGTCGCCTCGTTGGCACGCTGGCCCACCAAGGCCGCCTCGGCCTCCGCGCTGCGCCAGGGCTTGTGGGCAACACTGCCCAGCACCACGCGCGCCTGGCCGATGGTGCCGCCCTCCAGTTGCAGCGCTGCAGCCACCGACACCATTGCGAAGGCGTAGGAGCTGCGATCACGCACCTTGAGGTAGTGCGAATGCTGGGCAAATTGCGCAGCCGCGACCGGCAACTCAATGGCCAAAATCAGCTCGCCATGCTCCAGGTTGTTGTCCCGCTGGGGTGTATCGCCTGGCAGACGGTGGAACTCCGTGATCGGGATCAAGCGCTCGCGCCCGTCGGTCGCCCGCACCCGAACACTGGCATCCAGCGCAACCAGCGCATTGGCCATATCGCCGGGATAGGTGGCAACGCAGGCATCGCTCCATCCGAGCACGGCATGGATCTTGTTGAGCCCTTCGCGCGCGCCGCAGCCTGTGCCAGGCTCGCGCTTGTTGCAAGGCGTGGCGGTGTCGTAGAAATAGTTGCAGCGCGTGCGCTGCAGCAGATTGCCGCCATTGGTCGCCATATTGCGCAACTGCCCCGAGGCGCCAGCCACGATGGCCTGGGTCAGCAGCGGGTAGTTCTCGCGGACCAGCGGATGGTTGGCCGTCTCGGTATTGGTCGCCAACGCACCCAGAGACAGACCCGCGCGGCTGCGCTGAATCTGCCGAAGCGGTAGCTGGCGGATGTCGACCAGGCGCGTGGGCCGCTCCACATCTTCCTTCATCAGATCGACCAGATTGGAACCGCCAGCGAGAAACCTGGCTCCCGGCACGCCCACCATCGCGGAGGCAACAGCGGCAGCATCGGCCACCCGCAGATATTCAAACGGTCGCATGGCCATCCTCCTTGCCTGCCGAGGCAGTTTGCGTCTCCGTGGCATAGCCCCAGGTCTTGGCAGCTTGCCTGCCTGAATGGACCTCTTGCACGGCAGCGACGATGCCCGGGTAGGCACCGCAGCGGCAGATGTTGCCACTCATGCGCTCCTTGATCTCGTCGTTCGTCAGGCGGGTCGTGGTTTTGCGCACATCACCTGTGACATGGCTGACATGGCCGCGTTGGGCCTCCGCGAGCACGCCAACGGCCGAGCAGATCTGCCCTGGCGTGCAGTAGCCACACTGAAAGCCGTCATGCTTGATGAAGGCCGCTTGCACTGGGTGCAGTTGATCGCCTTGGGCCAGGCCCTCGATCGTGGTCACCTCGCGCCCTTCCAGCGTCGCCGCCAAGGTCAGGCAGGACAGCACCCTCTGGCCGTCTACCAGCACCGTGCAGGCGCCGCATTGCCCTTGGTCACAGCCTTTCTTGGAGCCCGTCAACGCGAGCCGCTCACGCAACGCATCCAGCAGCACTACCCGCGAATCGAGCTCCAGCGTTTGCGGCACGCCATTGACCTGGAAAGCCACCTTGACGACGTTCTGCGCTTTGATGGGCGCCACCGCCGCGCCTTCGGCCAGCGGCATCTGCGCCAGGGCGGCCTCCTGCGCCAGCAGATCTGCGGCAAACAGCCCCACACTGCCTGCAGCCGAATGGATCATGAAGCTGCGCCTTGCCTGGCCCACCCCCTGGAGTTGCGGCATTTCTTGGAGCAAGGCTGCTTCGTCGGCGCTCAGCTCGACGGGGAAATCAGCATCATCGGAATGTGTCATCGTGGTTTCCTTGATTGCGCGCCGGGAGGCGCTTGCGATTCGGCAGGGCGGGCCCCAAGCGGCTACGTTCTTGGCGACGCATGCGGGCTTGGCGTGCTGCGGGGCAACGGATGTCAGAAGCGGTACCTCCGGTCTCCAGTGCCCCAAGCGGCACATGGAGCTGGAGTCCGACCTGGGCTTGCGCGACGCCACTGCCCAGCAACAGACAACCTGCAGCGCAAGCCGTTAGATCCTAGTGCTGGATGCTGGGCGCGCCAGTCAGACAGCAGCGCAGCTTGTGCGGCGGGTGGTCGTACACGGGCGCCGGTGCTTCCAGACCTGGCCATGGGCCTATCTTGAGATCCTCTGGCCTCTTTGACTAGCTAATGAAACCTTCTAGACCTTATTAGCCTTGCTAATCAATTGCCCGTGCGACACTTTCGCGATGGTCAAACGCAACCTCAACGATCTGCTGTACTTTGTCACGGTCGCCCGTGAGGGGAGCTTCACGCGCGCGGCCTCGGTGCTGGGAGTGACCCAATCGGCACTCAGCCAGGCCGTCAGCAGTCTGGAGGCGAGGCTTCATATTCGCCTGCTCACACGCACCACGCGCAGCGTGTCGGTCACGGCCGCCGGCGATCGGCTGCTGAGCGCGATTGGCCATCGCTTTGACGAAATCGACGCCGAGCTGCACCAGCTCACCGAAATGCGCGACAAGCCCAGCGGCTTGGTGCGCATCACCTGTGGCGAGCATGTCGCGCGCGCCACACTGGTGCCAAAGCTGGCGCCCTTGCTGCTGCAGTACCCTGACATCAAGGTCGAATTCGACGTCAACTACGGATTGCGCGACATCGTTGCGGACCGCTTCGATGCAGGGGTGCGCTTTGGCAACACCATCGACAAGGACATGATCGCTGTGCCCATCGGACCGACATTGCGCATGGCGGCCGCCGCATCGCCGGCCTACTTCCAACGCCATCCGCTGCCCAAGACGCCAGGCGATCTGATCACACACAACTGCATCAACATGCGTATGCAGACAGCAGGAGGCTTGTGGACCTGGGATTTTGAGCGCCGGGGCAAGCCGCTGAGCGTTCGGGTGGACGGGCAGGTCATCTTCAATACCTCTCCCAGCATCGTCGATGCAGCACTGGCCGGCATGGGCATAGCGCATTTGCCCGAAGACGAGTTTGCCCCCCACCTGGAGCAAGGCCGCTTGATACGGGTGCTGGACGACTGGTGCCCACCCTTCCCCGGATACTACTTGTACTACCCCAGCCGACGACAGCCTTCACTCGCCTTTTCTTTGGTGCTCAATGCGCTGCGGGTCACACCGCTGCCCCTTGCCATCGCTGCGGGTTCAGCATAGCGGGGGCGATGGTCTGCACGCAGTCGCCAGCCACATCTGGCGCAGCACCCCTTCGCGCCCCGATCCCCCGCCAATCTTGACCTGGTGCCGACCGCTGGCAGTCCCGCCTATAGTCAAGAGCGCGTCAACAACGCTAGACTGCCGGCTTGCGAGGCGGTCCTGCCGCAACGCACGTTCTGATGATCACAACGGAGGAAAAGAGATGTTTGACCATATCGGCATCGGTGTCAGCAACCTGAATGTGAGCCAATCCTTTTTTCTCCCATCGCTGCTCCCTTTGGGCGTTGGGCTTGCGATGGAGGGGCCCGGCAGCATCGGTCTGGGCCGCAACGGCAAGCCTTCGCTTTGGTTGACGGAGTCTTCGCAGAAGCCGACCCCTGTGCACATCGCCATCACCGCCCAGACCCGAGCGGAGGTGGATGCCTTTTATGCAGCAGCGCTGGCGGCCGGTGGGCGTGACCACGGCGCTCCCGGCTTGCGGCCGCACTACCACGCCAACTACTACGCGGCCTTTGTGCTTGACCCCGACGGCCATAACATCGAGGCAGTGTGCCATCAGCCCGTGCTCTGAATACGCTGCGCTGGGCGCCTGTCACAGGCTGGGGCGCAGCCTGATGCCCATGGCAAAGGCCAGAGCACATTCAGCCCCCCAGCACACCATCACATGCTGCGTGGACTTGGCCAGCGCCGCCTATATTGAACGCCCCACCATCTCGGCACCGACAAACTGGCTAAAGACGGTATCGCCATAGCGGCTGGCGATGCCGGGACTGTGGTAGTGGCCCAGCCCGGCCTTTTGCGCCAGGCCACCCGGGCTGCCCATGGGCACGCGGGTCATCGATTCGACGCCGGCGGCGATCTCCATGTCCATCGCGCCCGACATCTCCGCCTGCGCGGCAAAGTGGATGGCCTGCTGCGAGGAGCCGCATTGGCGGTCGATGCTGGTGCCGGGCACCGATTCGGGCAGCCTGGAGGCCAGCACCACATTGCGCGCCACATTGCTGGACTGCTCGCCCACCTGGCTGACGCAGCCCAGAAACACATCGTCCACAGCGGCCGGGTCGGCATCGACGCCCTCGACCACCGCATTGATGACCTGTGCGGCCAGATCCACCGAATGCCAGCCGGCCAGTTGGCCACCCCGGCGGCCACCGGCCGTGCGTTGTGCCGCCACGATAAAAGCTTCGGACATGGGACTCCTTTGTCTCGTCATTGTCTAGAAGATGCTCGGGAAGAGTTTAGGCGCGCAGCCAGATCACCCAACCACCCATAACGGGTGGCCGGCGAAGTTTGGCGGCAGCGTGCAGCCCCCTCGTCCTACAGACGGCCCGGCGGCGATTGGCGAAGATGGCGACCGATAATTACCGGGGAACCGCATGGATAGCATCAACAACAACACAGCGGCCGATCCGACGCCTCCTTCGCCGCCGCTGATCCCGACCCAAAGCGGCACCTTGGAGCTGCATGACATCACCATCGTCGACAAGGTCAAGCTCAGAAAGGCGATTTCTGCCGCCGCGCTGGGCAATGCGATGGAGTGGTTCGACTTTGGCGTCTATGGCTTTGTCGCCTTTGCGCTGGGCAAGGTGTTCTTCCCCGATGCATCGCCCAGTGTGCAGATGATTGCCGCGCTGGGCACCTTCTCGATTCCCTTCCTGGTTCGGCCGCTGGGTGGCCTGTTCTTTGGCGTGATGGGTGACAAGTTCGGGCGCCAGAAGGTGCTGTCGATCACCATCATCATCATGGCGGCCAGCACGTTCTGTATTGGCCTGATACCGTCCTACGCGAGCATCGGCATCTGGGCGCCGATCCTGCTGCTGCTGTGCAAGCTGGCGCAGGGCTTCTCGGTCGGCGGTGAATACACCGGCGCCGCCATCTTTGTGGCCGAGTTTGCGCCTGACCGCAAGCGTGGCTTTCTGGGCAGTTTTCTGGACTTTGGCTCCATCGTCGGTTTTGTCACGGGCGCGGGTGTCGTCGTCTTGCTGCAAAGCCTGCTGAGCGAGGCGCGCTTTCTCGACTGGGGCTGGCGCGTGCCCTTCTTCCTGGCAGCGCCCCTGGGCCTGGTAGGCCTGTACCTGCGCCATGCGGCGGAAGAAACGCCTGCCTTCCAGCAGCAGCTCGACCAGATGGAAAAGGACGACCAGGAGGATGTGGAGAACCGCCCGCGCATCTCCTTCAAGGAAATCGCGACGCGCTACTGGCGCCCCTTGCTGGTGTCGGTGGGCCTGGTGCTGACCACCAATATCACCTACTACATGCTGCTGACCTACATGCCCAGCTACCTGTCGCACAACCTGCACTACTCCGAAGACCATGGCGTGCTGATCATCATCGCGGTGATGATCGGCATGCTCTTTGTGCAGCCGGTGATTGGCCTGGCCAGTGACCGCTTTGGCCGCAAACCCTTTGTGATCGTTGGCTCGATCGGCCTCTTGGTGCTGGCGATTCCCGCATTCCGGCTGATCATCAACGGCCAGATCGCGCTGATCTTTGTCGGCCTGTTCATGCTGGCCATTGTGCTGAACTGCTTTACCGGCGTGATGGCCTCCACCTTGCCTGCGATGTTCCCGACCCGCATCCGCTACAGCGCGCTGGCCGCCTCGTTCAACATCGCCATCATCGTCGCCGGCCTCACGCCCACCATCACCGCTGCGCTGGTCGACTCCACCGGCAGCCTCTACCTGCCTGCCTACTACCTGATGTTTGTCGCAGTCGTCGGCATCATCACCGGCATCTTCATGAAGGAAACCGCCAACCGCCCCTTGCGCGGCGCCACGCCAGCGGCATCCAGCAGGCAAGAGGCCAAGGAGCTGCTGATCCAGACACTGGACCATATCGAGCAAAGCGTGGACGACATCGACGCCGAGATCGCCAAGCTGCAAGAGCAGATCGCGGCGCTGGAGCTGCGCAAGCAGAAGTATGTTGATTTGCATCCTCGGCTGGATTGAGGAGCGTACCGCTTAGGCACTACCAACATCGCACCACAAGGCCCTGCAAATTGCCTATTTGCAGGGCCTTGTTTCTTCTGAACCCGCTCACCATGCTTTCACCGCTCACCCGGGCTCCAGTGCGACACCAGAGCTGGGTACTTGCCACCCAGATCCGGCGAGCACTACCATTCGCCAAGATGACACCGCCGCCGGCGCAATACTGCTGTCACCCGTGTTGGGGGTACGGAGGGGTGGCGTCGCTAGACTGCAGTGCAAACAAGCTTTCGTGCAAGGAGACAACCATGCAACGCCGTACTTTTGCCGCTGTCGCAGTCAGCATTGCCGTTGTAGGCGCTGCGGGTTTTGCCGCGCCCGCCATGGCACAAGCTGACTACCCTAACCGGCCTATTGTGCTGATCGTGCCCTATGGGGCGGGTGGTGTGAGCGATGTGGTGGCGCGGGCGCTGGCTCTGTCGATGGGCAAGCAGTTGGGCCAGTCCATCATCATCGAGAACAAGCCGGGTGCCGGGGCGTCGATGGGGGTGATGGATATGAAGAATGCCAAGCCCGATGGCTACCGGCTGACTTTGAGCCCGGTGGCTATCTTTCGGCAGCCCCATATCCAGAAGGTGGCCTACGATCCAATTGCCGACCTGACCTATGTGGTGGCCTATATGTCATACGACTTTCTGCTGGCCGTGGCGCAGGATTCGCCATTCAAATCGGTCAAGGACATTGTGGATCAGTCTAAGAAGCAGCCCGGCTCGGTTGACTACGGCACACCCGGCAAGTTTTCGGCCAATCACGTGCTGATGGCCTTGCTGGAGAAGAAGGCGGGTGTACAGTTCACCCACGTGCCGTACAAGGGCGATGCCGAGGCGGTGAATGCCTTAATTGCGGGCCACACCAAGACGGGGGTGTTTGGCAATACGGTGCTACCGCATATGCAGTCAGGCAAGCTGCGTGCGCTGGCCATTGCGTCAGAAACGCGCCCGCCAGCCTTTGCCAATGTGCCGACCTTCCGTGAACAGGGCTATGACGTAGTGACGCCATCGCCGTTGGGCATTGCCGGGCCCAGGGGCCTGCCGCCCGAAATCGTGCGCAAGCTCGAAGCCGCCGTGAAGTCTGCCATGGACGACCCCGCCTTTCAGCAGGCGGCGGCAAACTATGGCGTACGGCTGGAGTACCGCAATGCCCAAGATTACAGCGCCTTCGCGAAGAAGGCCTTCGCCGAAGAAGGCGCGATTGTGCAGAGCATCGGGTTGGAGTAAGAGTCGCTTGAGAATGACAGGTGCCAGGGTGAGTGCCAGAGCCGTCATCAGCTTTTGTGCAGACTGGCCACCTTCCCATCCAGCCTATAGCGTCGATAAGGAACTGAGCAGCGCGCAGCCCTGAGGCTGTGTAGCTGCCGCCCTGAAGGCAAGCCAGCGCACATGGATGGCGTCATTCATCTCGAACCGCGTAAGCATGGATTGGCGCTTGGTCACGGACACGTGCGGCACTCGAGGCTGCGATCCCCCCTTGCCACACCCCGACAAGAAACAATTTAGCGTTGAGTGAAGAGCACACACCCAGACGAAGAAAAACCCCTGAGTGCGAACACTCAGGGGTTTGATTCTTGGCGGAAACGGAGGGATTCGAACCCTCGATGAGGCTCTACACCCCATACTCCCTTAGCAGGGGAGCACCTTCGGCCACTCGGTCACGTTTCCAATACAGCTATTCTAACCTGAAAATTTAGGCCGATTTGGAAACTTCTTCAGAATCCAGACCAAAAGCAGTGTGCAGGGCGCGAACGGCCAGTTCCAGGTACTTCTCATCGATCACGACCGAGGTCTTGATTTCGGAGGTGGAGATCATCTGGATGTTGATGCCCTCTTCAGCCAGCGCGCGGAACATGGTCGATGCCACGCCCACGTGGCTGCGCATGCCGATACCGACGATGCTCACCTTGCAGATGTTGGGGTTGCCGATGACTTCGTCAGCGCCGAGCTTGGGCACCACTTCTTCGCGCAACAACTCGACCGTGCGGTTGAAGTCGCCT
This sequence comes from Comamonas sp. 23, assembly GCF_049601575.1. Classification (NCBI taxonomy): domain Bacteria; kingdom Pseudomonadati; phylum Pseudomonadota; class Betaproteobacteria; order Burkholderiales; family Comamonadaceae; genus Comamonas; species Comamonas sp. 23. The sequence goes on from NZ_CP187127.1 coordinate 3,465,839, forward strand.
TGGTTGACGGTGAAGCTGAAGTCAGTCTTGCCGTCCTTGCCGATGTTTTGCAGGATCACGTCCACATCGATGTTGGCGTCGGCCACCGGGCCCAGGATCTGGTAGGCAATGCCGGGGGTGTCAGGCACGCCACGGACAGAGATTTTGGCTTCGCTGCGGTTGAAAGCGATGCCCGATACGAGGGCCTTTTCCATCTTTTCGTCTTCCTCAAATGTGATCAGAGTGCCCGATTTGGCCTCTTCATCCAATGCAATATCCCAGGGCGTGAAGCTCGACAGCACACGCATTGGCACTTTGTACTTGCCGGCAAATTCCACCGAGCGGATCTGCAGCACCTTGGAGCCCAGGCTCGCCATCTCCAGCATTTCCTCAAAGCTCACGGTCTTGAGGCGCTGTGCGGCCGAGACCACGCGCGGGTCCGTGGTGTAGACACCGTCGACGTCGGTATAGATCAGGCACTCGGCGGCCTTCATGGCGGCTGCCACGGCCACGGCCGAGGTGTCCGAGCCGCCACGGCCCAAGGTGGTGATGTTGCCGTTCGGGTCAATGCCCTGGAAACCGGTCACGATCACCACACGGCCCGCGTCCAGATCGGCCCGCACGCGCTGGTCGTCGATCGATTCAATGCGCGCCTTGGTGTAGCTGTCGTCGGTGCGCACCGGCACCTGCCAGCCGGTGTAGCTCACCGAGGGCACGCCTTCTGCCTGCAGCGCAATGGCCAGCAAGGCCGACGAGGCCTGCTCGCCGGTGGCGGCCAGCATGTCCAGCTCACGGTAATAGGACTTGTCTGCGCGGCTGGGTGCCAGCTCGCTGGCCAGGCCCAACAGACGGTTGGTTTCGCCACTCATGGCGCTGGGCACCACCACCATCTGGTGGCCAGCCCTTGCCCACTTGGCGACGCGTTTGGCGACATTGCGGATGCGCTCGGAAGAGCCCATCGACGTGCCGCCGTACTTATGAACGATCAGTGCCATTGAATATCACGATGACGAAACACGAAGCTCGGCGTTGATGCAAAGTGTTTTGGCACGCCGTCGGAATCGTACATTAGTCAGACCAAAACTGGCGGATTGTACCAATCGATGACATCTCTGTGGCGCTGTATATACCCACGGCCCACTTTTATATGGATTTGGTGGCCCCGCGTGGTGCAGCGCTGCAGCTGCTGCTGCAGTTGCGCCAGCTGTGCAGCGCTCGGCGTTTGGTCATGGGCCGTGCGCAGCCAGTAGCGCAGCACATTGGCCATGCGCGCCTCGCTCAGCGCCTGCAGCGCGCCGATGCGCGGCGGCGCGCCGGTGGCCTGCAGGTCGATCTGCGCCAGGTCATCGAGCAGCTCGGCCGCCTGCGCCGCGTTTGCGCTGCTGCGCGCCACCGTCTGCGCGATCTGCGGAAAGGCCTGCGCCAGGCCGGGCATCACCTGCTGGCGGATGCGGTTGCGTGTGTAGCGGGTGTCGGTGTTGCTCGGGTCTTCCACCCAGGCGATGCCCAGCGCAGCCAGGTCAGCGCGGATCTGCGCACTGCCCAGGCCCAGATAAGGCCGCGCCCACTGCAGACCGGCGCGCTGCCACTGCGGGCGCATGCCCGCCAGGCCGGCCACCCCAGCGCCGCGCGACAGCGCCAGCACCACGGTTTCGACCTGGTCATCGGCATGCTGGGCCAGTGCGATGGTCTGGATACGGCCCTGCCCTGCATCGGCGCAAGCCAGCACGGCCTGGGTCAGCGCCTGGTAGCGCGCAATGCGGGCCGCGTCCTCCGGGCTTTGCCCGGGCAGCGCATGGGCATTCACCGCCACCACCTGCAGCGTCACGCCCCAGGCCGCGCACTGGGCGCGGCAATGCGATTCAAATACCGCGGCTGCGGCCTGCAGCCCATGGTTGATGTGGAGGGCATACACCTGGCCGGGAAAGCGCTGCAGGCAGGCCCAGAGCAAGGCGGTGGAATCGGCTCCACCGCTGTAGGCCACAGCCAGCGGCAGTGCGGGCTGCCAGCCGTTCAGCGCAGCAACAATAGCGGGCTCAGCCATGGCCCGCGCCCCACAGCAAAAAGCCTCCGCAAAGGGAGGCTTGGCAGCAACGGCGCAGCATCAGCGGCGGCCGGCAGCGCGTATCAGTGCTCAGCCTTGGTGTCCGAGAAACGGCCATAGCTTTGCAGGCGCTCGTAGCGGCGGTCCAGCAGCTCAGCGGGTTTCAAATCAGCCAGCTGGCGGAAGGCATCGCTCAGGCCGCGCTTGAGCAGCGCCGCCATTTGCTTGTGGTCACGGTGGGCGCCACCGACGGGCTCGTGGATGATCTTGTCGATCAGGCCCAGGGCCTTGAGGCGGTGGGCGGTGATACCCATGGCGTCCGCCGCTTCCTGGGCCTTGTCGCTGGTCTTCCACAGGATGGAGGCGCAGCCTTCGGGGCTGATGGTCGAGTACACCGAGTACTGCAGCATCAGCACCTGGTCGGCCACCGAGATACCCAGCGCGCCGCCCGAGCCACCTTCACCGATGATGGTGGAGATGATCGGCACTTCCAGCTGCGCCATTTCATAGATGTTGCGGCCAATGGCTTCGGACTGGCCGCGCTCTTCGGCATCGATGCCGGGGTAGGCACCGGGTGTGTCGACAAAGGTGAACACCGGCAGCTTGAACTTCTCGGCGGTCTTCATCAGGCGCAGCGCCTTGCGGTAGCCCTCGGGCTTGCTCATGCCAAAGTTGCGCAAGGTGCGCTCCTTGGTGTCACGGCCCTTTTGGTGACCCACTACCATGCAGGGGTTGCCATTGAAACGTGCCAAGCCGCCCACGATGGACAGGTCGTCGGCAAAGTGGCGGTCGCCATGCATTTCGACGAAATCGGTGAAGATCTCGTTCACATAGTCCAGGGTGTAGGGACGCTCGGGGTGGCGTGCGATCTTGGTGATCTGCCAGGGGGAAAGCTCGCTGTAGATGTCCTTGGTCAGCTGCTGGCTTTTCTTGCTGAGCTGATCAATCTCTTCAGAGATATCCACTGCGCTTTCGCTTTGCACATAGCGCAGTTCATCAATTTTGGTTTCCAGCTCCGCAATCGGTTGCTCGAAATCCAGGAATGTTCTTTTCGCCAAAATGATTCTCCTCGAGAAAAGCCGCAGGCAGCCTTCTCATAACGACCGACAGTGTAACCGCATGCGGCCAAACCAGATCAATCTGCATCCTGCCCCAGTGGCATGGCATTCTGGGAGCGCCAGATCAGCCAGGCCGCGACACTCGCCCAGGGTTGCCAGGCCTGCGCCACCTCGCGCGCATCGCTGCGGCTGACGGCCTCGCCCGAAAAATAATGGTCGCTGATGCCCTGCAGGAGCGCCGCATCATCAATGGCCAGCACATTGGGCCGGCCCAGATGAAACAGCAAAAACATCTCCGCACCCCAGCGCGCCAGCCCGCGCTGCGCCATCAGCTGCTCGATGACTGCGTCGTCATCGACATGCACCCAGGACAGCGCGTCCTTGGGCTCCTGCACAAACCATGCAGCCAGATCACGCAGATAGCCCAGCTTGCGCTGCGGCAGGCGGATGGCCTTGGCCGCCTCGTCCGTCAGGGCCAGCATGGCCTTGGGGCTAGCCGACCCAAGCGCCGCCACCAGCCGCTTCCACAGCTGGCGCGCCGAGTGGTCCGACAGCTGCTGCCAGACCACCGAGCGCACCAGCAGCGCAAAGCCGTCTGCTTCGCGGCGCAGCATCTCGCCGGCATACAGCGGGGCGAGCCGGCGCATCACCCGGTCCTTGCGGGCCAGGTGCTTGCAGGCCACGGCCCAATCCTCCGCTGACAGCGGCTTGTTGCTGATACCAGGCATACGGCTAGACGCTCGGCTTCAATGCCAATGCCGGGTTCACACCACCCAGAGCGCGCATCAGGCGCCCGCCTGGACTACCGTCCAGGTCGTGCCTTGCGCAGAGTCCTTGAGCTCCACCCCCTGGGCCAGCAGCTCGGCGCGGATGCGGTCCGATTCCGCATAGTTCTTGGCCGCCTTGGCAGCGGCGCGCAGCGCAATCTGCGCCTCCACATAGGCCGCATCCACGCTGGCGCCCGCTTGCAGGTAGGCGGCAGGTTCGGCCTGCAGCAGGCCCAGCGTGGCCGCCAGCGCCTTGAGCAGGCCAGCCACCGCAGGCGACTTGCTGCGGTTGACCTCGGCAGCCAGCTCAAACAGGACCGCCACCGCTTCGGGCGTGCCAAAGTCCTCGTCCATCGCCGCCTTGAAGCGCGCCGCACTCGGGTGGCTCCAGTCGATGGCCACCGGCTCGGCGGCGACCAAGCTCAGCGCGGTATAGAGGCGCTTCAACGCATTGCGGGCGTCGTCCAGGTGCACATCGCTGTAGTTGAGCGGGCTGCGGTAGTGGGTGCGCACGACAAAGAAGCGGATGGTCTCGGCGTCGTAGCGCTTGAGCACATCGCGGATCGTGAAGAAATTGCCCAGCGACTTGGACATCTTCTCGTTGTCCACATTGATGAAGCCGTTGTGCATCCACATCTTGGCCAGCGGCTGGCCGTGCGCGCCCTCACTCTGGGCAATCTCGTTTTCGTGGTGGGGGAACTGCAGGTCAGCGCCGCCGCCATGGATGTCGAAGGTCTCGCCCAGCAGCGCGCAGCTCATCGCCGAGCACTCGATGTGCCAGCCCGGCCGGCCCGTGCCATAGCTGCTTTGCCACTTGGCCTCGTCGGGCTCAGTCGGCTTGGCGCTCTTCCACAGCACAAAATCCAGCGGGTCGTCCTTGCCGTCCTGCACGGCCACGCGCTCACCGGCATTGAGCTCGTCGAGCGACTTGCCCGACAGCTTGCCGTAACCGGGGAACTTGCGCACGGCATAGTTCACATCGCCGCCTTCGGTGCGGTAGGCCAGGCCTTTTTCTTCCAGCTGCGAGATGATGGACAGCATCTGCGGCACGTATTCGGTGGCACGGGGCTCATGCGTGGGCCGCTCGATGCCCAGCGCATCGGCATCCTGGTGCAGGGCCTCGATCATGCGGTCGGTCAGGCTGCGGATGGTCTCGCCGTTTTCCACGGCGCGGCGGATGATCTTGTCCTCAATGTCGGTGACATTGCGCACATAGGTCACCTTCAGGCCGCTGACGCGCAACCAGCGCTGCACCACATCAAACGCCAGCATCGAGCGCGCATGTCCCAGGTGACAGAGGTCATAGACCGTCATGCCGCATACATACATGCGGACATGGCCCTGCTCAATCGGAACAAATGACTCCAGCGCACGCGAAAGCGTGTTGTAGATGCGCAAACTCATGAAAAATTAGCGTGGTTGTGGTTGAGAGAGGGAAAGGCGCCTGGCGCCCTACCCCGGTCCGCCCCCGTCCCCCTGGGAGATGCTTGGGCGCAGGTTGTGCAGCGCCTGCCTGGGCACCGCCGCCCGGCAGGAACCGCCGAACCGTGTATGGTAGCTGATGCCCGAGACCATGCCCTGCAAACCATGGCCGCCCGTCGTTCCGGGGCGCCAGCCCCCTCAGCTACAATGCGCTGCAGTATAAGCCTGCAGGCCACTTGCACGCGCCCAGCGCGCCCGAACCCTATGAAGTTAGTCAGTTGCCTTTTCTCCCCCCTGATGCCCCGTGCCGCCTTGCTGGCGCTTGCGCTGAGCTGCGGCGCCGCCTATGCGGACGATTACTCGGCCGTGGAAAAGCTGATCCAGTCGGGCCAAAATGCCCTGGCACTGGAGCAGTTGGAGCCCAAGATCCAGCAAGCCCCGCGTGACCCGCAATGGCGCTTTTTGCAGGGTGTGGCCCAGATGAATGCAGGCCAGCGTGACGAGGCCACGGCAACGTTCGAGAAGCTGGTGCAGGAATACCCCGAACTGCCCGAGCCCTACAACAACTTGGCCGTGCTCTACGCCCAGAACAACCAGCTGGAAAAAGCCAGCCGCGCGCTGCAAGATGCGGTGCGGGCCAACCCCGGCTATGCCACCGCCTATGAAAACCTGGGCGATATCTATATTCGCCTGGCCGAGCAGTCGCTGAGCAAGGCCAGCACGCTGGCGCCGGCCCAGCAAGCCAGGCTGCAGCCCAAGATCAGCAGCCTGCGCCTCTTGGTAACCCGGGCCCAGCCTGCCGCTGCTGCAGCACCCGCTGCCGCCGCACCGGCTGCCCCGGCAGCGGCGCCCGACGCAAAATAGTAAGGGCCTTGCCTTGAATCTTGCACCGTTGGCCCTCAACTCGGTGCAAACGCACACCGTGCAACGCACACGATGCAACGCACACCGTGCACCGCCCAAGATTTGCGCGCAGCGCAGGATGCCTTGCGGACCCCGCAGCGCCCTGCACTGGACATCTACCGTATACAACGACAGAGGAAACCGATGCCTTCCAAACGACACACTCTTTCCATTCTGGGCGGCCTGGCACTGGCCGGCGGCATGTTGCTGACCAGCGCCGCACAAGCAGCGGACCAGCCCAGCGTGAAGCTGGCGACCTCGATGGGCGACATCGTGGTCGAGCTCAATCCAGAAAAAGCGCCCAAGACGGTGGCCAACTTCCTGCAGTACGTGAACGACAAGTTCTATGACGGCACGATCTTCCACCGCGTGATCGGCAACTTCATGATCCAGGGCGGCGGCTTCACCCCCGATATGCAGCAAAAGCCTGCACGCTCGCCGATCCCGCTGGAGGCCAACAATGGCCTCAAGAACAACACCTATACCATCGCGATGGCCCGCACGGCGGTTCCCGACTCGGCCACCGCGCAGTTCTTCATCAATGTGCAGAACAACGATTCGCTGAACGCCCCCAACCCCGATGGCCACGGCTATGCGGTGTTTGGCAAGGTCGTCAGCGGCAATGATGTGGTCGACAAGATCAAGGCCGTGCAAACCGGCAATGCCGGCCCGCACCAGAACGTGCCCAAGACCCCTGTCATCATCAAGTCGGCTACCGTCGTCAAGTAAATGGCCCTGCCGCTGGCCCCCAACCGGGCTGCGGCGCCCTTCCCACCTTTCTCAACAGGAAACACACCATGAGCAATCCACAAGTTGAACTGCATATCAAAGACTACGGCGTCATCACGCTGGAACTCGACGCAGACAAAGCCCCCAAGTCCACCGAGAACTTCCTGAGCTACGTCAAGAGCGGCCACTATGACGGCACGATCTTCCACCGCGTGATCAACAGCTTCATGATCCAGGGCGGCGGCTTTGCATCGGGCATGGACCAGAAGTCCACCCAGGCGCCGATCCAGAACGAAGCGCAAAACGGTCTGAAGAACGACCAGTACACCGTGGCCATGGCCCGCACCAGCGATCCCCATTCGGCCACCGCCCAGTTCTTCATCAACGTCGCCAAGAACGACTTCCTCAACCACACCTCGCCCACCCCTAGCGGCTGGGGCTATGCCGTGTTCGGCAAGGTGGTCAAGGGCAACGACGTGATCGACAAGATCAAGGCTGTGAAGACCGGCTCCAAGGGCATGCACCAAGACGTGCCCAAGGAAGAAGTGCTGATCGAAAAGGCTGTGGCCCTGTAATAGGCGCCTCCATTGGCATGGACAGCCCGACCGACACCCGCGCCGCAGACACTCATGAGGCGCTGCGCGCCCAGTTGGCCACCACGGCAGTCCATGCCTTCGCTGCGCCCCCCGCCTGGCGCAGCATCGAATTCATCTCCGATCTGCATCTGCAACCCCAGCTGCCACAGACCTGGCACAGCTGGCAGCAGTACCTGCAAGCCAGTACGGCAGATGCGATCTTCATGCTGGGCGATTTGTTTGAAGCCTGGGTCGGCGACGATGCGCTGGACGAGGCCGGCAGCTTTGAAGCGGCCTGCGCCCAGAGCCTGCGCGAGGCCAGTGGCCAGCGCGCCGTCTTCTTCATGCATGGCAACCGCGACTTTCTCATCGGCGCGCAGTTTGCCGAGCGCAGCGGCATGCAATTGCTGCCCGATCCCAGCTGCCTCACTTTTCTCGGCCAGCGCTGGCTGCTCAGCCATGGCGATGCGCTGTGCGTGGAAGATACCGAATACCAGCGTTTTCGTGCGGTGGCACGCAGCCCCGCCTGGCAGCAGCAGATTCTGGCCCAGCCGCTGGCCCAGCGCCGCCAGCTCGCTGGCGCCATGCGCAGCCAGAGCGAGGCGCGCCGCATGCGCGAAGTGATCACCGCCGATGTGGATACCCAGGCCGCCCTCGCCTGGTTGCAACAGGCCCAGGCGCCCACACTGATCCACGGCCACACCCACCGCCCTGCCCGCCACGCGCTGGATGCGGGCCACGAGCGCCTGGTGCTGAGCGACTGGGACACCGACCTGGAACCCGCCCGCGCCGAAGTGCTGCGCATCGACGCCACCGGCCAGCAGCGCATCGCGCTGGCCGATTACCTGGCCCGGCCTCCACAGCCCGGCGCGCACTGATCCCATGGCCTGGCTGCACCGCACCTGGTCACGCCTGCGCGCGCTGGCGCGCCCCGTGCCCGAAATCCCTGCCGCCCTGTGGTTGCAGGTGCTGCAAAAATACCCGTTCCTCGAGGTGCTGTCGCTGGAAGAAAAAGCCAAGCTGCGCGCCCTCAGCGCACTGTTTATGCGCCAAAAGCAGTTCTCCGGCGCCCATGGCCTGGTGGTGAGCGACGCGATGGCGCTGACTATAGCCGCGCAGGCCTGCGTGCCGCTGCTCCACCGGGGTGAGGCGCAGCAGGCCATCGCGCTCTACGATGATTTTGTCGGCATTGTCGTGCACCCGGGCACGATGGTGGCTGCGCGCGACATGCATGACGAGGCGGGCCTGGTATCGCACCGGCGCATGATGCTCGAAGGCGAAGCGATGCAGCATGGCCCCGTCACGCTCAGTTGGGCAGCCATTGCGCAAGATCCGCTGCAGCAAAACGCGCGCGGCACCAGCGTCGTCATCCACGAGTTCTGCCACAAGATCGATATGCGCAATGGCGGTGCCGATGGCTACCCCTCGCTGCCCGGCCATTTTCTGGGCCTGGCGAACGCCGCCGAAGCACGCCAGACCTGGGAGCGCACCTGGGCATCGGCCTTTGCGGCCTTTGGCCATGCGATTGCCAAATCCCAGCGCTTTGGCGAGCCCGCGCCCTGGCTGGACAGCTATGGCGCCACGGCCCCGGCCGAGTTCTTTGCGGTGGCTTGCGAGGCCTTCTTTGTCAACCGCAGCCAGTTCGCACAGGAATGGCCGCAGCTCGACCGCATGTTGGCCGGGCTGTTCCGGCCGGACGCTGGCTAAATACTGACCTTAGCCGCGCTGCGCCTGCGTCAGAGCCTGCAGCCAGGCCATGCTGTCCTGCAGCTCTTGCGGGTGCAGCTCATGGCGGCAGGGGTACTCGTGGTACGCCAAGTCAACAGGCGTAGCTTGCAGCGCCGCGCGAATCGCATGGGCCTGCGCCAGTGGAATCACATTGTCGGCGGTGCCATGGCTGATCCAGGCTTGATGGCCAGCCAGTTGCGCGGGCGCGACCTGCTCGGCCGCAATCTCGGGCAACAGGCGGCTGTGCCACACCATGATGGCCTGCAGCAGCTGCGGCTGGGTCAATAGCGCCGAGAGCGACATGATGCCGCCCTGGCTGAAACCACCCACCACCAGCCGCTGGGCCGGTATCTGCAAGGCCTGTGCCGCCTCGGCGCAGGTCTGGGCGACGAGCGCGCGGCTGGCTTTCTCCTGCGCGGTATCGATGGTGCGGCTGCCGTCGGGGTTCACGCCAAACTGGAACCAGGCATAGCTGCTGGGCCCCAAGGTGTAGGGCGCGCGCAGGCTCAGCACATGGAAAGCCGACGGCACCATGCCCGCCAGGCCAAACAGATCCTGCTCATTGCTGCCCACGCCATGCATCAGCACCAGCAGCCAAGGTGCTGGGGTATCCACCGCAGCGGCGCGGTACAGGTGGTGAAGGGGAAGGTTCAACATGGCAGCCCTGGTCAAAAAAAATTTGGCTGCATCGTACCGCAGCCCTGGCAACCACAGCAAAACGCGTTGCGGTGGGCGCCATTGCCAGCGACGGCAGCCCCCTACCCAGCGCTGATGGCTTATTTCTTCGGGTGCAGAGCCACCCAGGCCAGAAAGCGCTCCATGTAGCTGCGCAAAAACTTTTCGCTGGCCTCGGCCACCTTGCCATCGGCACTGATCAGGCCATCGGTCCAGCGGATAAAGCCCTCGGGCTGCGCCATCGCCGGCATGTCCAGAAACACCAGAATATTGCGCAAATGCTGCTGGGCCATCGAGGTGGCCGGACCACCGGTCGAGGTGCCTATGATGCCGGCGGGGATGCCGTTCCATGCGCCACTGCCATAGGGGCGGCTGGCGCCGTCCAACGCGTTTTTCAGGTAGGCCGGCACCGAGCGGTTGTGCTCGGGCGTCACAAACAGGATGCCGTTCTTGCTGCGCACCTTGTCTTTGAAAGCGGTAAATGCCGCCGGATAGGCGTCGGCATCGTCGTCGCGGTTGTAGAACGGCAGCGCGCTCAGGTCCAGGAACTCGAAGTCCGCCTGGTTCTGCACCAGGTTGACCAGGCCATGCGCCAGTTGCTTGTTGATCGAGGTCTTGCTGTTGCTGCCAACGATCACGCCGATTTGGGGTTTTGCCACAGTCATTCTCACTTTCAGGACATGCAGAGGATAGAAAAGCCTCTGGTTATACCCCTGCTTGGTGACAACCGATGTAGGCCAACGCGAACAGCGCGGCCATGGCCGCGCTGTGACTCAACGGCCCGTGCCTCGGTCGCAGGCCTGGCCCGCCTGCAATTGCCAGACCTGGGTGCTGCCCAAATGCAGGGCCGCTGCGGCAGTGGCCAGCGCCGGCATCTGGCGCTGGGCCGCCTCGGCGCTGCCAACGACCCACAGGCGCTGCTGCGGATGCGCGCAGGCATAGGCTTGCAAGCTCTGCGCATCCAGCAAGACACGGCTGCCCAGCTGCGGCGCAAACTGCGCAGCATCGCTCAGCTCCTTCTTCCAGTTGTCGGCCTGCTGGTCCTCGGTGCTCCAGTCGTCCACCACCAGCGGATCGGCCATGGCGGGCAGGTAAAAAGGCACTTCGTAGTACAGGTGCTCAAGCATCACCACGCGGTCCGCCGACTGCACCGGCAGGCTGCGCAGTGCGCGCCATTGGGCCTTGGCAGGCACAGCCACCGTGCCCAGCGCCACGGCCAGCGCCACACACAACAGCGCGGCCAACGCCGCCGTATGCCGGCCCCAGCGCTGCCAGCCAGCGGCTTGCACCAGCCGCACCACCGCATAGGCCAGCGGTGGCAGCGCAGGCAGCACATAGCCCACGATCTTGCTGTGCGGCACCGAGAAGAACAGCACAATGACGGCAAACCAGACCAGCATCAGCCGGTCCAGGCTTTGCACGAAGGCCTGCGTTGCTGGCAGTGATACCGATGCGGCACGTTGTTTGCGCCTCCAGCTGCGCCAGCCAGCAGCCAGCGCCCAGCCCGTCCAAGGCAAGGCGGCCAGTGCGATCACCGCACCATAGAACCACCAGGGCTGGGGGTTGTTGAAGCTGCTGCCGGTGTAGCGCTGAAAGTGCTGGGTGACAAAAAAGTAGTGGAAAAAGCCGCTGTGGCGCTCTTGCGCCATGAACACCCAGGGGCCGGCAATCAGCAGCACCGGCAGCCATGCCGCGGCATGCAAAGGCAGCCACCATTGGCGCCAGCGCCGGTCCCAGACCAGCCAGAGGGCCCAGACCATGCCGGGCAGCACCAGCGCAATCAGGCCCTTGGCCAAAAAGCCCAGCCCGGCCCAGGCACCGGCCGCAGCCAGCCAGCCCATCCACGCCATGCCCCGGATGCGGCCCGACGCCTGGCGCGCCTCCAGGGTCGCCATCGCAGCGCTGCAGATGCAGGCCGTCAGGCAGCCGGCCAGCAGCATGTCCATATTGGCGTACTGCGCGGCCAGGTAGGTGTAGGGCATGGTCACCAGCACCACGGCAGCAGCCACGGCTACCGACTGGCTGGCATAGCGTTTGAGCAGGGCGAACAAGGACATTGCCGCCAGCCATGCGCCCAGCAGCGACGGCAGGCGCGCCACCCATTCATGGACGCCCGCGACCTGCAAGCCCGTAGCAGCGAGCCAGTAGTACAGCGGCGGCTTGTGGAAAAACGGCAGGCCGTTGAGCGCAGGCGTCACCCAGTCGCCGCTGCGCAGCATCTGCAAGGCAGCCACAGCGTACCTGCCCTCATCCGGATCGCTGAGCGGCCGCAGCCAGGCCAGCGCCAGCAGCCACAGCGCTAGCAAGAGTGCCATGCGGACCTGGATCGACCAAGCAACGCGGGCAGGCACGGCCCGCGCAGAAGCGAGACTGTTCATGCCTTATTCCACCGATGCGGGTAGCGGCGATGGGCGTGGTGCTGCAGCGCCCTGCAGAGCTAGGTCAGCAGGATCTTGCACCACCGGCCCGGCATGCCGCCACAGCCAGCCGAACAACAGCGCGATCACCCCGCCCAGCGCAGCGCCGGCTGCAATATCGAGTGGAAAATGCACGCCGCAATACACCCGGCCCCAGCTCACCGCCAGCGCCACGGCCACGATGGCCGCGCCGCCCAGGCGCAACTGCCGCAACCACAGCAGGCAAAATCCCAGGGTAAAGAGTGCGCTGGCATGCGCGCTGGGCAGTGAGCCCCGGGCGGCATGGTCAATATAGGCGGGGCTCAGCCCCATCACAAAGGGGCGGGGATGCCCCAGCCAGACGGCGAGCCGGTGCGCCAGCAACACGGCAGCGGCGCAGCACAGCATGCTGCCCAGCAGGTACAGGCGGTCCGCCGGCCGCTTCCACCACAGCCACAGCAGCGCCGCCCCGGCCAGCGCCACGCCGTCCATGCCCAGCCAGCGGGCCAGCGCCAACACCCAGGCGGTGGGCCCAAAGCCCCCAGCCATCCATGCAAACCATTGCAGATTCAATGCATCCATCGCAAGCCCCTCGCGCAGAAGGCCGCTCTGGATGGGAGTTCACCCGGCAACAGCGCAATCTGTAGGTGGGCACTGTGGCGGGCGGAGCTTACCGATGTCTTAATGCATAAAAAAAGACGATAAAGAATTTAAATGCGGCTGTCTTGCACGACGGCGCCGGCGGCGATAGTGATCACGCGCTGGCACTGGGCGGCAATGGCGCGGTCGTGCGTGACCATGATCAGGGTCGTGCCCGCCTCGCGGTTCAGGTCCATCACCAGCTGCATCACCGCTTCGCCGGTGGCAAAGTCCAGGCTGCCGGTGGGCTCGTCGGCCAGCAGCACAGCGGGCTGCACGACAAAGGCGCGGGCCAGTGCCACGCGCTGCTGCTCGCCACCCGACAGCAGCTTGGGGTAGTGGGCGAGGCGCTGGCCCAGGCCCACACGCTCAAGCATGGCAGTCGCCTGCTTGCGGGCATCGCGCTGGCCAGCCAACTCGAGGGGCAGCATCACGTTTTCCAGCGCCGTTAAATTGCCCATCAATTGAAAGTTCTGAAACACAAATCCCATCGTGCGCGCACGCAGCGCTGCCCGGTCGTCTTCGCTCAGCGCAAACAGGTCCTGGCCAGCAATCCGCACCGTGCCCACGCTGGGGGTATCGAGGCCCGCCAGGATCGACAGCAAGGTGCTTTTGCCCGAGCCCGATGCACCGACAATCGCCACGGTTTCCCCCTGCGCGATGCTAAAGTCCACATCACGCAGAATGGTCAAACTGCCGGTCGAATCCGAGACCGATTTACCCAGGCCCTGGGCCACCAACACCGCCTCAGGCGCCTGCGATTGAGAAAGCACTGCATCTGTCATGACAACCAATCTTTCCTCCAATGATCGAACACCCGTCACGCGACGCCGGTGTCTGCGCAGCATCGTAGCGTTGTCAATGATGACCTCCATCGCTATAGGTTTTACAGCACAGGCTGCTGCACCACAGGCGCCTGCCACGATTTTGGTCGTGGGCGACTCGATCAGCGCCGAATACGGCATTGCTCGCGGCACCGGCTGGGTGGCGTTGCTGCAGGACAAGCTCGAACAAAGCAAAAACGCAGGCGCCTACCAGGTGCACAACGCCAGCATCAGCGGCGACACCACCGCCGGCGGCCGGGCCCGCTTTGGCCAGCTGCTGACGCAGCACAAGCCCGGCATCGTCGTGCTGGAGCTGGGGGCCAACGATGCGCTGCGCGGCCTGCCGCTGGCCAGCACCCGGGCCAACCTGGCGGCGATGGTGGACAGCGCCCAAAAGGCTGGCGCCCAGGTGCTGCTGCTGGGCATGCAGGTGCCGCCCAACTACGGCAGCAAGTACACCACGGACTTTGCCCAGATCTTCACCAGCCTGGCGCGCGAGAAGAAAACCGCTGTCGTGCCCTTCTTGCTGCACGGCGTGGCCGATGTGCCCAACGCGGAAAAGAACTTCCAGGCCGACCGCATCCACCCACTGGCCAGCGCCCACCCGCAGCTGCTGGCCAATGTCTGGCCCGAGCTGCAAAAGCTGATGAAATAAAAATGCCGCCAGCGCGGTGCTGGCGGCATTTATGCGGCTAGCCCTACCCCTTAGAACAGGTTCTTAGCCAAAGGCTTTTTGCAGCGCTTGCGCCAGATCCTGCTGCAGGTCGTTGGCATCTTCGAGCCCGATCGAAAAGCGCACTACCGTACCCGGCTGCAGCTGGGACTCGCCCAGCGCGCGCATGCTGCTGATCTTGTAGGGCACCACCAGACTGATCGGGCCGCCCCAGCTGTAGGCCAACTTGAACAGGCGCAGGCTCTCGCAGAACAGGTCGATCTGCTGCTGGCTGTAGCGCGGATCGATCACCACGCTAAAGAGTCCTGCGGCTGCGCCCTGCTTGCCCGCCACGCTGCCCGCGCCACAGAGCTGCTGCCAATGCGCATGGCCGGGCGAGCCGGCAAAGGCTGGGTGCAGCAGCTGCACCACGGCGGGCTGCTCGGCCATGAAGGCGGCCAACTGCCGGGCTGCCGCATCTTGCGCATGGTAGCGCAGCGCCAGGCTGGGCAGGCTGCGCAGCACGGTTTCGATATCGTTCACTCCCACGCCCAGGCCCAGGTGCATATGCGTGGCCTGCACCTTGCGGTGCACGGCTGCATCCCGCGACACGATGGAGCCCATCAGCACATCGCCGCCGCCGCTGGGGTACTTGGTGAGCGAATGCGCCGACACATCCACGCCCAGGCGGTAGCTGCCGTCGCCATCCAGGTCAAAGCAGTTGAAGGCCAGGCCCGCGCCCCAGGTGTTGTCCAGCGCCGTGGCAATGCCTTTTTCCTTGCACAGGCGCACAAGACCCAGCAAATCGGGGAATTCCATGCTGACCGAGCCGGCCGCCTCCAGCCACACCAGGCGGGTGTTGTCCTGGATCAGGCTGGCGCAATGGTCCACCCGCATCGGGTCGTAGTAGCCGATGCTGACGCCAAAGCGCTGCAGCTCGCTCTCGGCAAAGCCCTTGCTCGGGCCATAGACGTTGTCGGGCAGCAGCACATGGTCGCCGCTCTTGAGCAACGCCAGGCCAATCACCGAGATCGATGCCAGGCCGCTGGGCACCAGCACGCAGTGGCTGCCGCCTTCCAAGGTGGCAATGCGCTCTTCCAGAATGTAGGTGGTGGGCGTGCCGTGCAGGCCGTAGGTGAAGGCGCTCTTGTCCTTCCAGTCCCAGCTGCGCATCGCCGCCACGTTGGGAAAGAACACGCTCGATGCCTTGAACACGCCGGGCTGCGGCGCTGCAAAGGGCGCATCGGCGGTGTAGGGGTGGTGGATGATGCCGGTGATCGGTGCCTGGTGTTTGGGGGTGGAGCTCATAGCAAAAAAAGTCGGTCAGAAAACGGAACAGCTGCGGGCTATTGTGCAGCAGATAGGCTCAGCGCCAAGCCGCCGCCACCAAGCCCAGCGCTGCGGCCTCGGCACCCGCATCAAAGAAGCGGCTGGCCTGCAGCAGTGCCGCGCTGTTTTGCAGCGGCAGCCAGTCACCGCCTGCGCAGCGCTGCCAGGCCAGCGGCCCGGCGCCGCCTGCCGCTGTAGCGACTGCTGCCAGCCAGGCCTCCAGTCCCTGCGCAGGTGCCGGCCACCAGCGGGCTTGCTCGCCCAGGCTGACCAGCACAGGAAGCGCTGGCGCTGATGCGCTTGGCATCACAACGGGCGCATCCAGCGCCGCCAAGGCATCGCGTGCCCAGGCGCGCAGCCCTGCGCGGTAGCCCTTGTCGGGGAACTGCGCCGCCCATTGCTGGCGGTCCGCATCCATCGCAGCATCGACCGCGCTGGTGCCCAGCGCAGCGGCAATGCCCAGCGCCGGTTTGCGCGCCAATTGCTCCAGCCAGAGGCGGTAGTCGGCGCTCGGCGCTGCGGCATTCGGCGGGTTGATCAGCCATAGCCCCTGCACCGGCTTGCCCAGCGCAGCCTGCTGTGCCACCAACGCCTGGGCCAGGCGCGCGGCATCGCCATGGGCAACGACGACCAGGCCCTGTTCGCCCTCCAGATGCAACTGGTGGACAAGGTCTTGCAGTATCGCCAGTTGCTGGGCATCGCCCAGGCGATTGTCCTTTTTGGGCTTGTCGCTGCGCCCCAGGCCCAGCCAATCGGGTGCCACCACGCGGTCACCGCGCGCGGCCAGGCCAGCGGCCAGTTCGCGAAACAGCCCTTGCTGCGCCGGCAGGCCGGGCAGCAGCAGCCATTGCCGGGCAGCGGCGGCTGGCGGTGGGTTTTGGCCCGCGCTGTCTTTGGTATGCAGACGCAGGCCGCCCAAAGCCGGCCACTCGCTGTAAAAGCAGCTGGGGCAGGCGCAGTCCAATGCGGGCGCAAACAGCGCATCGGGCGTGCGCAGTGCGTCGTCACGCAGCGGGTGGCTGGCCAGCGCCTGCTGCTTTTGCTGCACGCGGCGCTTGCCAAAAAATTCGGTGAGCAGGGCTGCAGCCTCGTGCGCCAGCACACCCGCGGTCACCGCCGTGTGGTGGTTCAGTGCAGCCTGCGCAAACAGGTCCAGCACCGATCCCCCGGCACCGGTACGCGGCTCGGCAGCGCCCCAGACCACGCGGTCCAGGCGCGCATGCAAGATGGCGCCGGCGCACATCGCGCAAGGCTCCAAAGTGACATACAAGGCACAGCCATCGAGCCGGTAATTGCCCAGGCGCTTGGCCGCATCGCGCAGGGCCTCGATCTCGGCATGGGCACTGGGGTCGTGTGTGCCAATCGGGTGGTTAAAGCCCCAGCCGACGATCTGGCCGTCACGCACCACCACGGCACCCACGGGCACTTCGCCAGCGTCAGCCGCAGCGCGTGCCTGCTCCAGCGCAGCGCGCATCCAGTGGCCGTCACCAGGCTGGGGGGGCAATTGACCACCGGTGCTGGAGGGGACGAGGCTGTCAGCCATCGCCGTCACTCTTCGGCTTGTTTCAGGCGCTGCGCATCCTGCTGCACCGCCTGGTTCAACTGGTCCTGCACCTGCTGCTGGATCTGCCGGCTTTGTGCATTCACATCTTTGCTGGTGTCAATCTGCGGCACGCGCACGCCTTCGACGGCGGCGGGCGCGGGCGCCTTCGTCACGCCCATGTTCTGCTTCATCAGCAGCGCCACAATCGCCATCACCACCAGTAAGCCTGCCAAACCCAATACCGCACGCATAGCATCCTCCCTCCATACCGTATGCGGTCTGATTATCGCGCGGCATCGCAGCCAGTGGCAGGCAAGCCCTGGTTGGCCTGCCACAGCTGCACAGCCAGCGCCCGGATCTCATCGGCCAGGTGCAGGCGCTGCAGCCAGTGGCGCGGTATGCCCTGCTCGCCCCAAAAAGCGCCCGCGATCTGGCCGGTGATGGCCGCCGTGGTGTCGGCATCGTCGCCCAGATTCGCGGCCTCCAGCACCGCGTCCTCCAAGCAGTCATGCCGGGCAAAGCACCACAGCGCCGCTTCGAGGCTACGCACCACATAGCCCGAACCGTGGATGTCGTCCCGGCTTTTGGCCAGGTAATGGCCCTGTGCAATCTGCTGCAGCTGGGGGCTGGCCAGTGGCAAATCCGACAGCGCCAGCACCTCGTTTTTGGGCCGCCCCTGCAACGCGCGGGCGATGGCGACCGCCAGCAGGCGGCAGGCATCCAGGCACTCGGCCGCGCCATGCGTGGTTTGCGAGCTGAGCGCCGCCTTGTCCTGCAAGCGCTGCGCATCGCCGCAAAAGCGCAGCGCCACAGGTGCTAGCCGCATGATCGAGCCATTGCCAGCGCTGTGCGGGTCGGTGCTGCCAGCCAGAGGATTGCCGGTGAGCAAGAACCTTTGCAAAGCTTCCCGCGTGGCCATGCCAATGTCAAAGCAATGGCCGGTAGCGCTCCAGTAACCCCACTGGTA
Source organism: Comamonas sp. 23 (assembly GCF_049601575.1). NCBI lineage: Bacteria > Pseudomonadati > Pseudomonadota > Betaproteobacteria > Burkholderiales > Comamonadaceae > Comamonas > Comamonas sp. 23. Next base: position 3,484,069 of record NZ_CP187127.1, read on the forward strand.
CCAGTTGGCATAGCGCGCCATCTGGTCGGCCGGGTCGCAATCGCCCTTGGTGACCAGGCTCTCGGCCAGGCACAGCGCCATCGAGGTGTCATCGGTCCACTGGCCCGCGCGCAGCGAGAACGGGCCCCCGCCCAGCATGTCCGTCAGCGGCACAAAGCTACCGCGCGGCTGAAACTCGACCGTGGTGCCCACCGCGTCACCGCAGGCCAGCCCCAGCAGTGCGCCTTGAAAACGGTCCTGAGTTGGCGTCATCACTGGCCTCCGGTGGGCAGCTGCGCGCGCGCCAACATGACGAACGCATCTACGCTATCTGCGCGCCGCGCCAACGCAGGCAGTTGGACGTGGTTGGTGTGTTTCATATCAGTTCTCTTGTCTCTGAGCCAGCCACGAGTGCGCAAACGCGGCCAGGCTGGCATGGGTGGAATGCAGTTGTTGCAGTGCCGGTCCGCAGTTGGGGCTGCCATCGGGTTCGCGCAGTACCAGTGCGCCATGGATGCCTTCGGGCAACCCTGCAAAGTTCGGTAGATAGTCATCCACCAAGGCCAGCGGCTTAAGCTGGGCCAGCGCTGCGGCTTTGGGGCTGCCGCCACTGGCATCGCTACCAGTCGCAATCACCCGCCCAATCGGAAAGCCGAGGGCCTGCAGGTTGCCAAGCCGTGCCTGGGCAAAATGGGGCTGCAGAGCAGTCAGGCACACCAGCTCAAAGCCGGCGGCCTCCAGTTGCTGGCATGCCGCGAGCGCACCGGGTACGGCAGGCAGGGCGGACCAGAACTGCGCATCAAAGCCTGCGCGAAACCGGTGCAGCGCCTCGCCGCTCAACCGCTCCACATCCCAGCGGTCTGCCGCCCAGTAGGCATGGGGGTTGCGCAAGTCAGGGTAGCGGCCAAAAGCACGCCGCCAGGCAGTGGCATAGGCCAGGTTGTAGTCGAGCAGCACGCCATCGGCATCCAGCGCCAATACGCGATGGCCGCTCATTCGTCCAGCCTCTGCAGGTAGGTCACGGGCACGGCGTCGGTCAACCAGACACCATTGTCCGAGCAATAGAACACATGGCCATTGGCGACCATGCCCGCCGCATCCACCCGCAGCAAGGCCAGCTTGCCGTGGCGCCGCCCAACTGCGCCAGCCGTCTCGATGCTGGCGGACAGGTGAACATGGTGGCGCTTTTGGCGTTGCAAGCCTTGCGCCAGGATCGCGTCAAGAAAACGGGTTGCCGTGCCGTGGTAGAGCGCATCCGGTGGGGTGCTGGGGACCAATTGCAGCTCGATGGTTACCGAATGCCCCTGGTTGGCACGGATGCGCTTGCCGTCCTCGCTGAAGGCAAAGCGCTGCTTGGCGCAGCTTGCCACCACTGCCTGCAATTGCACCGGGCTCATGGCTTTGCCACTGCGGGCCAGGCAGGCGAGCAGTTCGTCCGTATGCGCCCAGCCGGCCTCGTCAAGCTCAAGGCCAATGGTCTGCGGGCTGTGGCGCAGCACCAGGCTGAGCAGCTTGCTGCGGCGGGTCATGGTGGTGGACTGCTCGCCGACCGGGGTGTCTTTGGTTGGTTGTTCAAAAGTCATCATCTATCCTTTTTGTAGTTATGCATCTATTAGAGTGCAGTCGTCCAGCCTGCACCACACCTTCAGACTTTAAGTTGTATTGAGCAACTTAAATGAGTTGTACAATACAACTCGCTTTCCTATCCGTCAAGGTTTTTCTATGGCCTCCACCGCTGCCAGCCACCAACCCGTTGATTTTGTACGGCCCTATACCACCGTGGATGTGGTGATTTTCAGCGTGGTGGACGGGGCCTTGAAGGTCTTGCTGGTGCAGCGGCCGGTCTCAAGCTCCGAGCCCTTCCCCGGGCGGTGGGCGCTGCCTGGGGGCTTTGTCGACGTAGCGCAGGACAGCGATCTGCAGGCCTGCGCCAACCGCAAGCTGCGCGAGAAGACCAATGTCGCCAGCCCCTACCTGGAGCAGCTGGGCAGCTGGGGCGGGCGCAGCCGGGACCCGCGTGGCTGGTCGGCCACCCATGTCTACTTTGCGTTGATAGCTGCGCAGCCCTTGACCTTGGCCAAGGGCGCTAATGCGGCCGATGTGGCCTGGTTCGAGGTCGATGCCATCTGCGATGGCCCCCCTCTCGCCTTTGACCACAGCGAGATCCTGCGCGCTGCCGCCGAGCGACTGCGCGGCAAGGTCGAGTACACCTCTCTGCCCGCCTTTTTGCTGCCCGAGCCCTTTACCCTGCCCCAGCTCCAACAGGTGTACGAGACAGTGCTGGGACGGCCGGTAGACAAGAGCGGCTTTCGCACCCGCATGCTGGCAGCGCAATTTTTGCAGGAGGCTGGGCATGTCGAGGGGCCCTCCAACCGCCCGGCCATGGGCTACCGCCTGGCCGACCGCAGCGCGCCGGTGGTGTTTCCGCGCACCTTCAGCCCGCGCGGCTGAACCGGGCTGACCCAAGGACTAAACCGGGTCTGCATGGTGCTTGGGCTGGCACTGCAGTCAGCTTATCTCCGAGCGCAGCGGCCCTCCTGCAGCGACCTGAGATAATCCTGCCCCTATGTCCCTCCTGCCCTACCAGCTCGAACTGCTCTCCCCGGCCCGCGATGCCGATATCGGGATTGAAGCGATCAACCATGGCGCCGATGCCGTCTATATCGGAGGGCCGGCCTTTGGCGCGCGCGCCACGGCGGGCAATGACATCCGCGACCTGGAGCGCCTGATCAAACATGCGCACCGCTTTGGCAGCCGCATCTTCATCACGCTCAACACCATCTTGCGCGACGATGAGTTGGAAGGCGCGCGCCAGATGGCCTGGCAGGTCTACGAGGCCGGGGCGGACGCGCTGATCATCCAGGACATGGGCCTGCTGGAGCTGGACCTGCCCCCGATCCAGTTGCATGCCTCGACCCAAAGCGATATCCGCACACCCGAGAAAGCCCGCTTTCTGCAGGATGCCGGCCTGTCGCAGATCGTGGTGGCGCGTGAGCTGGATCTGCAACAGATCGCCGCCGTGCGCGCCGCCACCGACCCGGCCCGCACGACGATTGAGTTCTTTGTGCATGGCGCCTTGTGCGTGGCCTACTCGGGCCAGTGCTACATCACCCACGCCCACACCGGCCGCAGCGCCAACCGGGGCGATTGCAACCAGGCCTGCCGCCTGCCCTATGAGGTGCTGGACGCCCAGGGCCGCATCATTGCGCATGAAAAGCATGTGCTGTCGATGAAGGACAACAACCAGAGCGACAACCTGCGCGCACTGATCGATGCAGGGGTGCGCAGCTTCAAGATCGAGGGGCGCTACAAGGACATGGGCTATGTGAAGAACATTACCGCCCACTACCGCAAGCTGCTCGACGAGATCATCGAAGAGCGCGAGTTTTCCGAGGCGCCACTGGCGCGCTCGTCCTCGGGCCGGACCAACTTCAGCTTCACGCCCGATCCGGACCAGAACTTCAACCGCGAGTTCACCGATTACTTTGTCAACGGCCGCAAGGACGATATTGGCGCCTTTGACACCCCCAAGACCCCGGGCCGCGCGATCGGCTGGGTCACGAAGGTGGGGGAGAACTTTGTCGAGCTCGAAGCCTCCAGCGGCGACACCGTGCTGCACAACGGCGACGGCCTGTGCTACTACGACCTGCAAAAAGAACTGGTTGGCATGCAGATCAACCGCGCCGAGTCCGTAGATGCAAAGAAATCGCTGTGGCGTGTGTTCCCCAAGGACCCGATCGCCGGCTTCAAGGACCTGCGCAAGGGCCTGGAAGTGAACCGCAACCGCGACATGGCCTGGGTGCGCACCCTGGACAAGAAATCCAGCGAGCGCCGCATTGGCCTCTGGGCCCAGCTGAGCCAAACCCCGGACGGCTTTGCATTGACCTTGACCGATGACGACGGCTTTGTCGGCAGCGCGAGCCTGGTGCAGCCGCACCAAGCCGCCACCGACAGCGAGCGGGCCGAGGCCACCCTGCGCGACCAGCTGGGCCGCTTTGGCGCCACCATTTTCTCGGTGCACGACATCAGCCTGCAGCTGGACCAGCCCTGGTTCATCCCGGCATCCGCACTGAACCAGCTGCGCCGCGATGCCGTGGCTGCGCTCGAAGCCGCCCGCGAGGCCGGCTTTGTGCGCCTGCCGCGCGCGCTACCGGTGGAGCCACCCGCGCCCTTCCCGGAGGACACGCTGACCTATCTGTCCAATGTGTTCAACCAGAAGGCGCATGACTTCTATGTGAAGCATGGCGTCAAGGTGATCGACGCGGCCTACGAGAGCAAGGAAGAGGAAGGCGAAGTCTCGCTGATGATCACCAAGCACTGCGTGCGCTTCTCGATGAGCCTGTGCCCCAAGCAGGCCAAGGGCGTCATCGGCGTCAAGGGCACCATCAAGGCCGAGCCCCTGCAGCTGATCAATGGCAAGGAAAAGCTGACCCTGCGCTTTGACTGCAAGCCCTGCGAGATGCATGTGGTCGGCAAGATGAAGCGCTCGGTCATCAACCAGCATGCCAAGGAGATGCAGGAGTTCCCAATGCAGTTCTACCGCACCAGGCCTGCGGTGGTGCGTACTTGAGCAGGCCAGCCGCCCGCATCAAGAAAAAAGCTGCAGAAGCCAAGCTTTGCAGCTTTTTTTTCACCAAGGCCCAGGAGCTCAGGTCAATCCTTCGTCCCGGCTGTCCGCAATGGGCAGTCCCTTGATAAAACCGGTCAGGTGCTGGCCTCGGCGCTTTCGCGCGACTCCAGTGCACGGTTGATGCCCAGGGCCGCCAAGGTACAGACGGCACCCGACAGCAGATAAAGGCACACAGCGATCAGGCCGAACTTGGCTGACAAGCCCAGCGCCACCAGCGGTGCAAAGGCCGCGCCCACCAGCCAGGCCATGTCGGTAGACAGTGCCGCGCCGGTGTAACGATAGCGCGCCGAGAAGTTGGCGGTGACCGTGCCGGACGACTGGCCGTAGGACAGGCCCAGCAGCACAAAGCCGACGATGATGAAGATATTGTTACCGGTCACGCCACTGGACAGCAGCTTGGGCGTAGCCAGGCTGAACAGCGCAATCAGCACCGCCATCGCGCCCAGGGTATTGCGCCGGCCAAAACTGTCTGCCAGCTTGCCCGAGGCCACAATGGCCAGCGCCGCGCAGAAGGCCCCCAGAATCTGCACCCCCAGCACATGGGCGATGGGCTGGTCCGAATAGAGCGAAATCCAGGACAGCGGAAACACGGTGACCAGGTGGAACAGCGCAAAGCTGGCCAGCGCGGCAAAAGCGCCGATCGCCACATGGCTGCCCTCCTCGTCGATCAGGCGGGTGACGCTGACGGGTTCCAGCTCGCGCTCCTGCATCGCCTGGGTGTAGCTCTGGCCCAGCACCAGTTGCAGCCGGGCAAACAGGGCCACCACGTTCACCGCAAAAGCGACATAGAACGGATAGCGCCAGCCAAAGCTGAGGAACTCGGCCTTCGACAGCGCGCTGTACAAGTAGGCGAACAGGCCGGCAGCCAGCACAAAGCCCAGTGGCGCGCCCAGCTGGCCGATCATCGCGTACCAGCCTCGGCGGTTGCTCGGCGCGTTCATCGCCAGCAGCGACGGCAGCCCATCCCAGGAGCCGCCCAGCGCCAGACCCTGGGCAAAGCGGAACAGCGCCAGCAGCCAGATGGCGGTGCGGCCCAGTACGTCATACCCGGGTAAAAAGGCGATACCAACCGTGGAAACGCCCAGTAAAAACAGGGCCACTGTCATTTTGGCGGCACGTCCCCAGCGGCGCTGAATGGCCATCGAGATGGCGGTGCCGACCGGTCTGGCGACAAAAGCGATGGAAAACACCGCAAATGACAGCAACGTGCCATTGAGCTGAGAAAAGTTGGGAAAAAAGACGCTTGGAAAGACCAAGACCGCCGCTATGCCAAATACGAAAAAATCAAAATACTCTGACGAACGGCCGATAATCACCCCGACCGCGATCTCGCCAGGTGTTACATCTTCTTCAGAATGGGCACGGGGACGGGGATCAGCACCGGGGGTGCCGCCGACAGGAGATGCTGTGTAACCGAGACTACTCATACAAAAGCTCCTTCCTCAAGCTGTTACCGGCCTGCTGAGACCGTACCTTTACCAGGAGCCTAGCTGGGTACTTTCTGAGAGGGCGTAGGACAAAATGTCCAATCGACAGGCCTGCCTCTAGCATTTACATTTGGGGGGATTTTGCAATCCATGTTTATACCTAAGCGCGCTAGCCGTGCCCTTTCGCATGCCTGATCTCAACAAACTTCGCGGGCCCTCACGGCTCGTTGCGGCGTTACTGGTTGCCGCCAGCCTTGCAGGCTGTAATACCGTCGTTCTCAACCCTGCGGGTGACGTGGCGGCGCAGTCCGGCAATCTGGTGATCATCGCCACGTTGCTGATGCTGATCATCATCGTTCCGGTGATCGTGCTGATCCTCTTGTTCGCGTTCAAGTACCGCGAAAGCAATGAGCCCGCCGACTACGATCCCGAGTGGCACCACTCGACGGTGCTGGAGTTGGTGATCTGGTCCGTTCCTCTGCTGATCATCATCGCGCTGGGCGCCCTGACCTGGATCTACACCCACAAGCTCGACCCCTACCGTCCTCTGGACCGCATTGACGCCAACCGCCCACTGGCTGCAGACGTCAAGCCGCTGGAGGTCGAAGTCGTGGCCATGGACTGGAAGTGGCTGTTCATCTACCCCGAGCAAGGCATTGCCACCATCAACGAGCTGGCTGCGCCCGTGGACCGTCCGATCCGCTTCAAGCTGACCGCCACCACCACGATGAACGCGTTCTACGTGCCTGACCTGGCCGGCATGATCTATGCCATGCCATCGATGCAGACGCAGTTGAACGCCGTGATCAACAAGCCTGGCGTGTACAAGGGCATGAGCTCGCACTACAGCGGCTCGGGCTTTGCCGGCATGACCTTCAAGTTCCACGGCCTGAGCAATGGTGACTTCGACGCCTGGGTGCAAAAGGCCAAGACCGAAGGCGCTACCTTGGACCGTGCTGAATACGTGAAGCTGGAAAAGCCCAGCGAGCGCGATCCTGTGCGCCTGTTCAGCACCGTCGACAGCACCCTGTACCACGCCGTGCTCAACCGCTGCGTTGAAGCGGGCAAGATGTGCATGGACGAGATCATGGCCAAGGATGCGATGGCCAACATGAAGGCCCGTGCAGCTGCAGGCAAGAGTGTTTCGCTGATCCCTGAGGACGACGTGTGCACGGTGGCCAACGCCCCTGCCGTGGTCGCCTCCCTGGGCGAGCCAGCGCCTGGCACCCCCGTGGCGCAGTAACCCCATCGAGAATTTTCAAAGAGACTCAATATGTCCGTAGCTACAAACGTAAGCCATGACCCGCTCCTCGGGCGGCTGACATGGAATGACATACCGATGGTGCATGAGCCCATCGTGTTGTGGACCTTCATCGCCGTGGTCCTGGGCGGCCTCGTGGTCGTCGCCGGTATCACCAAGTTCAAGCTTTGGGGTCCGCTGTGGAAGAACTGGATCTGCTCCATCGACCACAAGAACATCGGGATCATGTACATGATCCTGGGCCTGGTCATGTTCCTGCGCGGCTTTGCCGACGCGATCATGATGCGTGGCCAGCAGGCGCTGGCCGCCGGTGAATCGATGGGCTACCTGCCCCCGCACCACTACGACCAGATCTTCACAGCCCACGGAGTGATCATGATCTTCTTCGTGGCCATGCCTTTTGTGACCGGCCTGATGAACTATCTGGTGCCGCTGCAAATCGGTGCGCGTGACGTGGCCTTCCCGTTCCTGAACAACTTCAGCTTCTGGATGACCACCTCCGGCGCCGTGCTGGTGATGGCCTCGCTGTTCGTCGGTGAGTTCTCCACGCTGGGCTGGCTGGCCCTGTCGGGTCTGGGCGAATACCATCCGGGCGTGGGTCTGGATTACTACATCTGGGCGCTGCAGATTGCCGGGGTCGGGACGACCTTGTCCGGTATCAACCTGATTGTGACCATCATCAAGATGCGCGCGCCTGGCATGAACCTGATGAAGATGCCTATCTTCACCTGGACCTCGCTGTGCACCAACGCGCTGATCGTGGCTTCGTTCCCGATCCTGACCGCTGTGCTGGTGCTGATGACCTTGGACCGCTACGTCGGCACCAACTTCTTCACCAACGAGCTGGGCGGCAACCCCATGCTGTACGTGAACCTGATCTGGATCTGGGGCCACCCAGAGGTCTACATCCTGATCCTGCCTGCGTTCGGTGTGTTCTCCGAAATCGTTGCGACCTTCTCGCGCAAGCGCCTGTTCGGCTACACCTCGATGGTGTATGCGACCGTGTGTATCACCATCCTGTCCTGGCTGGTGTGGCTGCACCACTTCTTCACCATGGGGTCCGGTGCCAGCGTGAACTCGTTCTTCGGCATCACGACGATGATCATCTCGATCCCGACCGGCGCCAAGATCTTCAACTGGCTGTTCACGATGTACCGTGGCCGCATCAAGTTCACCGTGCCCATGCTGTGGACCGTGGGCTTCATGCTGACCTTCACCATCGGTGGTATGACCGGTGTGCTGCTGGCCGTGCCGCCTGCTGACTTCGTGCTGCACAACTCTCTGTTCCTGATCGCCCACTTCCACAACGTGATCATTGGTGGCGTCGTGTTTGCCGTGTTCGCCGGTATCAACTACTGGTACCCCAAGGCCTTCGGCTACCGCCTCGACGAGTTCTGGGGCAAGGCATCGTTCTGGTTCTGGTTCTTCGGCTTCTGGGTTGCGTTCACCCCGCTGTACGTGCTGGGTCTGATGGGTGTGACCCGCCGCGTCAACCACTACGAAGACACCTCGCTGCAGATCTATTTCATCATCGCTGCCTTCGGTGCCGTGCTGATCGCGCTGGGTATCGCCTGCTTCTTCATCCAACTGTTCGTCAGCTACCTCAAGCGCGACCAGCTGCGTGATGTGACCGGTGACTGCTGGAACGGCCGTACCCTGGAATGGGCCACCTCGTCGCCTCCTCCCCAGTACAACTTCGCCTTCACGCCAGCCGTGCATGACAGCGACGCCTGGTGGGACATGAAGAAGCACAGCTACAAGCGCAAACTCGACGGTTTCGTGGAAATCCACATGCCCAAGAACACCGGCGCCGGCTTCGTGATCTCGATGATCGCCCTGGTCTTCGGCTTCGCGATGATCTGGCACATGTGGTGGATCGCAGGCATCAGCTTTGCCGGCATCGTGTTGGCTTCGATCATCCACACCTTCAACTACAAGCGTGACTACTACATCCCTGCAAGCGAAGTAGCAGCCACCGAAGAAGAACGTACCCAACTGTTGGCCCGCCATGTCTAATCACAACACCCTCGCCGGCGCGACCGGTACCCGTGACTACTTCCTCAAGGAAGAACCGCACGTTGAAAATGGCACCGCTCTGGGCTTCTGGCTCTACCTGATGAGCGACTGCCTGATCTTTGCTGCCCTCTTCGCCACCTATGGCGCGCTGGGCCGCAACTATGCAGGCGGTGCAGGTGGCGCCGAGCTGTTCGACCTGAGCCTGGTGGCCATCAACACCGCCTTGCTGCTGCTGTCGTCCATCACCTTCGGCTTTGCCATGCTGGCCAAGCAAAAGGGCTCGGTCAAGGGCACCGTCGTCTGGCTGATCATCACCATGCTGTTCGGCGCCGGTTTCCTGGGCGTGGAACTGTATGAGTTCCACCACCTGATCCATGTGGGCGCTGGCCCGCAGAGCAGCGCTGCGATGTCGGCCTTCTTTGCACTGGTGGGCACCCACGGTCTGCACGTGACCTTTGGTCTGGTGTGGCTGGTGGTGCTGCTGCTGCAAATCGGCAAGCACGGCCTGACCCGCGAGAACAACCGCCGCCTGATGTGCCTGTCGATGTTCTGGCACTTCTTGGACGTGGTCTGGATCGGCGTCTTCTCCTTCGTATATTTGATGGGAGTGCTGTAAATGAGCGCACAACATAACCACGCAGCACACGGCCACGATGACCACGGTCATGACGACGGCCCACACAGCACCTTCTCGGGCTACATGATCGGCTTTTTCCTGTCGATCATCCTGACGGCCATCCCCTTCGCTGTGGTGATGGGCGATGTGTTTGAGAACCGCACCACCACCGTGGTCGTGATCGCCTTCTTCGCGGTCGTGCAGATCATCGTGCACATGGTCTACTTCCTGCACATGAACGGCAAGATCGAAGGCGGCTGGACCCTGATGTCCACCATCTTCACCATCGTGTTCGTGGCCGTGACCCTGGCCGGTACCTTGTGGGTCATGTACCACATGAACACCAACATGATGCCTGGCCACAACCACAACCCGGCCGCCGTGACCCAGCAGCAACCTGCTGCCAGCGAAGGCCACACCAACCACTAAGCTGTTTTGACCAACGAAACGCAACGGAATGCACAGGGCCAGCCCCGGCATTCCGCACTTTTTCAGGCGATGCTCGCAACCGTGGGCATCGCCTTGTTCTTGGGCTTTTGCGCCTTGGGCACCTGGCAGCTCTACCGCCTGCAGTGGAAGCTCGACCTCATCGAGCGGGTCGAGCGCCGGGTGCACAGCGCGCCCCAACCCGTCCCCGCAGTAGCCAGCTGGCCCCAGCTCGACGCCAAGGCGCTGGAATACCAGCCCAGCCAGCTGCAAGGCCAGTGGCTGACGGACAAGACCGTGCTGACCCAGGCCACCACGGCGCTGGGTTCGGGCTTTTGGGTGCTCACGCCGCTGCAGCGTGCCGATGGCAGCCAGGTGCTGGTCAACCGCGGCTTTGTGCCCGACGCCTTGCGCCGTGACTGGGCAGGCGGCCCGCAGCTGACAGCAGCGACGCCCACGAGCGAGGTCAGCGTGACCGGCTTGCTGCGCGCTACCGAGCCCAAGGGCGGCTTTCTGCGCGACAACGACCCGCAAGCCCAGCGCTGGTTCTCGCGCGATGTGCAGGCCATTGCACAGGCGCAGGGCCTGGCGCAGGTGGCACCGTTCTTCATCGACGAAGGCCTGCCCGATGGCAGCGCCGAGCTGGTGGGCGAGCAAAAGCGCAGCAGCGCCAGCGACCTGCAAGGCCAGCAGTGGCCACGCGCAGGGCTCACGCAGGTTCGCTTTGTCAACAACCACCTGGTCTATGCGCTGACCTGGTATGGCCTGGCCCTGATGGTGGTGGGCGCCACCTGGCTGGTTCTTCGCAAACGCAAGGGCGCGCGTTAGCCACGGTGCAGTTACCGGCGCCCGTCGGCGCCGGTAACACTGGCAGGCGCAAGGCCTGCCGACTGCCGCCCATTCCTGCGGCACAGTCCTGCGGCACAATTGCACGGTGCCACTGTCCATCCCCTCCCCGTTTCAGGTCACCCACACCACTGACCGCCAGAACATGCAGCTGCTCATCCAGCTGCGCTGGCTGGCGGTGGTGGGCCAGGTGGTCACCATCTCGCTGGTCCGCTGGGGCTTTGACATCTACCTGCCGCTGTACGAGATGTTTGCCGTGCTGGCCGGCCTGGTCATCACTAACCTGATCTGCGTCTGGTGGCTGCGCTGGCGCCAGCACGACATCTCCTCCAGCGATCTGTTTGTGGCGCTGCTGGCCGATGTGGGGGCGCTCAGCCTGCAGCTCTACCTGAGCGGCGGCGCCAACAACCCCTTCATTACCTTGTTCCTGCTCCAGGTCACCTTGGGGGCGGTGCTGCTCAAGCCGTTCTATGCCTGGGGCATTGTGGTGGTCACCGGCAGCTGCGCGGTGGCGCTGGCCTTTTTCTACCAGCCGCTGCAGATCATGAGCCACCGCAGTGGCGCCATGCATGCGCTGTACCTGCTGGGGCTGCTGATCAGCTTTGGGCTCAATGCGATCTTGCTGGTCTCCTTCATCAACCGCATCATGTCCAACCTGCAGCTGCGCGATGCGCGCCTGGCCGACCTGCGCCAGCGCGCGGCCGAAGAGGAGCACATCGTGCGCATGGGCCTGCTGGCCAGCGGCGCCGCCCATGAGCTGGGCACGCCGCTGTCGACGCTGGCGGTGATTCTGGGCGACTGGCAGCGCATGCCCTCGATCGCGCAAGACAGCGAACTGATGGAGGACCTGCACGAGATGGAGCACCAGGTGCAGCGCTGCAAATCCATCGTCACCGGCGTGCTGCTGTCGGCCGGTGAGACGCGCGGCGACGCGCCGCAGAGCACCACCTTGGTCACCTTCATGGACCGGGTCGCCGCGCAGTGGCAAAGCCACCGCCAGCCCGGCAACTTCGTCTACCGCAAGCAGGTCGCGCGCGATATTCCGATCATCTCGGATACCTCGTTGCAACAGATGATTTTCAATGTGCTGGACAATGCACTAGAGGCCTCACCCGGCTTTGTCCAGCTTGTGGTGGAATGCCCCGCGCAGGACGATGCCCAGCTGGTGCTGCAGGTGACCGACAGCGGCCCGGGTTTCAAGAGCGAGATCCTGGCCCACCTGGGCAAGCCCTACCAGTCCACCAAACAGCGCCCTGGCGGTGGCCTGGGCCTGTTCCTGGTGATGAATGTGGCCCGCTCGCTGGGCGGCCATGTCGAGGCCCGCAACCGCGAACAGCACCTGGGCGGCGGCGCGGCCGTGCGCATCAGCCTGCCGCTGGCCTCCATTGCCCTGGATGACGAACCACACTATGACGCCAACCCAAGAACGCCTCTTACTCCTGGTTGAAGACGATGCCGCCTTTGCCCGCACGCTGCGCCGCTCCTTTGAGCGACGTGGCTACCGCGTGCTCCATGCCAGCAGCGCCGACGAAGTGGCGCAACTCTTGCAGACCGAGCGCCCTCAGTACGCGGTGATGGACTTGAAGCTGGCCGGCCACGCCTCGGGCCTGTCCTGCGTGCAGTTGCTGCATGCGCAAAACCCCGAGGCACTGATTGTGGTGCTGACCGGCTACGCCAGCATTGCCACGGCGGTGGAGGCCATCAAGCTGGGCGCCTGCCACTACCTGGCCAAGCCTTCCAACACCGACGACATCGAGGCGGCCTTCAGCCGGGTCGAAGGCAGCACCGAAGTCGATCTGACCGCCGCCACCACCTCCATCAAGACGCTGGAGTGGGAGAAGATCCACGAGACCCTCGCCGAGACCGGCTTCAACATCTCCGAGACCGCGCGCCGCCTGGGCATGCACCGGCGCACCCTGGCGCGCAAGCTCGACAAGCAGCACGTTCGTTAAGAACCTGCTCAACTGGGCTCAGACAGCGTCCATACAGGCCTGCACCAAGGCCTGCAGCACCGGCGATCGCTGCTTGCCCTGGCGCTGCAGCAGCGAAAACTGGCGCCGCATCGGCGGCAACAGGCTGTGCAGCACGGCCAGCTCGCCGCGCTCGATCCAGGGCTGGGCAATGACGCGTGACAGGCAGCTGATGCCCGCCCCGCGCGCCACCGCCGTGCAAATGGCTTCGGAGCTGCCCAGCACCGCCGCAATCGGCCATTCCCGCAGCTGGGACAGCACGGTAAACTCCACTGCCTCGCGCGTACCCGAGCCCTCTTCACGCAGTAGCCAACGGCAAGCGCCCAGCTGCTGGGCGCTGACAGGGCTGTGGCCGGCAGCGGCCACCAGCGCATGGCCCGGCGCGGCAATCAGCACCAGCTCATCCTCGCGCCAGGGCTGCACCTCCAGCGCCGGCCAGTGGCTCACCCCTTCGATAAAGCCCAGGTCCACACTGGCCTCGCCCACCGCCTCGGCCACCTCGCGCGTATTGCCGATCACCACCTCAAACCGCACCAGCGCATAGCGCTGCATGAAGTCCGTCAGGATGGCCGGCAGCACATGGTTGGCAATCGTGGTGCTGGCCGCCAGCCGCAGCACCACAGGCGCCATCGGCTCGGTCTGCTGCGTGGCCTGCTCCAGCTGCAAGGCCAGCTCCAGCAAGCCTTGCGCTTGCGGCCACAGGCTGCGCCCCAGATCATTGAGCACCAGGCGCTTGCCGCTGCGCGCAAACAGCTGCGCGCCCAGGCCCGCCTCCAGCTGCTGCAAAGCGGCGCTGACCGCTGATTGCGACAGGCCGATGGCCTGGGCCGCAGCGACGGTGCTGCCGCTGTGGGCGATGGCGCAGAAGACCTCCCACTGGCGCAGGCTGAGATGGAGCATATTGATGGCGCACAAGGCGCTTGGGTTGATAAAAAATATCTACCTATTTTATCGGTAGATATTAACCAAACAATTAGTTATACAGATATAAGAATAATTTCTATAGTGATTCCATATCGCCCGGCAGGCCACCGCTTTTGGCCCTGCCAGGGCCTCTGGAACCGCCCATGTCACTCGCCCCCCTCTCCCTCCCCCAACTGCGCAACGGCCACTGGCTCGATGGCGCCAAACGCCTGGCACCGGGCCTGCTGCTGTGTGCGGCCATTGCCTGGCTGGCCAGCACGCTCGCGGCCCTGCCCTGGTTTGGCAGCCATGGGCTGAGCGCGCTCACGCTGGCCATCGTCATCGGCATGCTGGTGGGAAATACTGTCTACGGCTGGGTGCAGGCGCCGGCGGCTGCGGGGGTGGGCCTGTCCAAGCAGCAGCTGCTGCGCCTGGGCATCATCCTCTATGGCCTGCGCCTGACCTTCCAGGACATCGCCGCCGTCGGCGCCAGCGGCGTGCTGATCGATGCGCTGATGCTCGGCAGCACCTTTGTGCTGGCGCAGTGGCTGGGCCAGCGCTGGCTGGGGCTGGATGCCCGCACCAGCATGCTGGTGGGCGCGGGCAGCGCCATCTGCGGCGCAGCGGCCGTGCTGGCCACCGCCCCGGTGGCCAAGGCGCGCGCCGATGATGTGGCGGTCGCCATCGCCACCGTGGTGGTCTTTGGCACCGTGGGCACCTTTTTGTACCCGGTGCTCTACCAGTGGCTCGCGCCCAGCCTGCAGATGAGCGAGTCCGGCTATGGCCTCTGGGTGGGCTCGACCGTGCATGAGGTGGCGCAGGTGGTCGCTGCTGGCGGCGCCATCAGCAGCAGCGCGGCCGACACCGCCGTGGTCGCCAAGATGGTGCGGGTGATGATGCTGGCCCCGTTTCTGATCGCGCTGTCGCTGTGGCTGGCCAGGCGCCCTGGCAGCGCTGCAGCGGTCCGGCAGCCGGCAGCCGGTGGCGCCGTGCAGGCCCGCCAGATCACCATTCCCTGGTTTGCGTTGGGCTTTGTCGCAGTCGCGGGCATCCATTCGCTGGGCGTTATCCCTGCGCAGGCGCTCGCCATCGGTGTGCAGTGGGACAACGCCTTGCTGACGATGGCGATGGCCGGCCTGGGGCTCACCACCCATGTGCGCGCCGTGCGGGCTGCGGGCATCAAGCCCTTGCTGCTGGCCCTGGTGCTGTTTGTCTGGCTGGTGCTGGGCGGGCTGGCGGTCAATACCTGGCTCTGAGGGGGCTCGGGGCTCTGCGGCCTCATAAGCTCATACCCAAAAAATCGTTGGCCCGGCGCGCAAAACTGCTACAACAACCAACGATTCATTCCGCCAAGCACACAAGGATTCCAACACCATGCGCATCGAGACATTGGCCGTTCACGCAGGCTATTCGCCCGACCCCACTACCAAGGCTGCGGCCGTGCCCATCTACCAAACGGTGGCCTACGCCTTTGACAGCGCGCAGCACGGCGCCGACCTGTTTGACCTGAAGGTGCCGGGCAATATCTACACCCGCATCATGAACCCGACCACCGATGTGCTGGAAAAGCGCGTGACCGCGCTCGAAGGCGGCATTGCCGCGCTGGCGCTGGCCTCGGGCATGGCAGCGATCACCGCAGCTATCCAAACGCTGGCCGAAGCGGGCGACAACATCGTCTCGGCCAGCACCTTGTATGGCGGCACCTACAACCTGTTTGCCCATACCTTTCCGCAGCAGGGCATTGAGGTGCGCTTTGCCGATCCACGCGACCCGGCCAGCTTTGGCGCCTTGATCGACAACAAGACCAAGGCCGTGTTCATCGAGTCCATCGGCAACCCCTTGGGCAATGTGACCGATATCCGCGCGCTCGCCGATGTGGCCCACCGCCATGGTGTGCCGCTGATCGTGGACAACACCGTGCCCTCGCCCTATCTGCTGCGCCCCATCGAGCATGGCGCCGACATCGTCGTCCATTCGCTCACCAAGTACCTGGGCGGCCATGGCACCAGCGTGGGCGGCGCCATCGTCGATAGCGGCAAGTTCCCCTGGGCCGAGCACAAGGCGCGCTTCAAGCGCCTCAATGAACCCGATGTGAGCTACCACGGCGTGGTCTACACCGAAGCGCTGGGCCCTGCGGCCTACATCGGCCGCGCGCGCGTCGTGCCGCTGCGCAATATGGGCGCAGCCATTTCGCCGCAGAACGCCTTCCAGATCCTGCAAGGCATCGAGACCCTGGCGCTGCGCATGGACCGCATCTGCGAGAACACGCAAAAGATTGCCGAGACGCTGCAAAAGCACCCCAAGGTGGCCTGGGTGCGCTATGCGGGCCTACCGGACCACCCGGACCATGCCACCTTGCAAAAGCAGTCGGGCGGCCGCGCCTCGGGCATTCTGTCCTTCAGCCTCAATGCCGCAGACGGCGAAGGGCGCGCCGCCGGTGCCCGCTTTCTGGATGCGCTGCAGCTGTTCACCCGCCTGGTCAATATTGGCGATGCCAAATCGCTGGCGACGCACCCGGCTTCGACCACGCACCGCCAGTTGGACAGCGCAGAGCTGGAGAAAGCCGGCGTGAGCGAAGGCATGGTGCGCCTGTCGGTCGGCATCGAGCATGTCGATGACCTGCTGGCCGATCTGGAGCAGGCGCTGGCCAAGGTCTGAGGGGCCGTCGCACGCAAAAAAAGAGCCGCTTTCAACAAGCGGCTCAAACACAGTGCTCTGTGGCTCCTGGATCACCAGGAGCGGGCATGAGGACCTGTTTAGAAGCGGTAGCCCACACCTACACCCAGCAACCAAGGATCCACCTTAAAAGTGCCCACCTTGGTGCCGGCCGAGCGCACATCGGTCTTGATGTAGACCTTCTTCACGTCGACGTTGATCGACCAGTGCTTGTCCAGCATGTAGTCAAAGCCGATCTGCAGCGCCGGGCCAAAGCTGTTCTTCTTGATCGATGGATCGAGCGCGGCCTCAACAGCCGGTGCAAAGTTCACGTTCGAGAAGCGCGTGTAGTTCACACCAGCGCCTAGGTAGGGCTTGAAGGCGCCCATATTGGTGAAGTGGTACTGCGCGAGCAGGCTGGGCGGCAGGTGCTTGAGCGTGCCGATCTTGGCGCCGTCCGAGCGCAGGTCATGCTTTTGCGGGTAGGTCAGCACCAGCTCTGCCGCGATATTGGGCGTGAAGAAGTAGCTCACATCCACTTCGGGAATCGTCTTGTCATTGATCGACAGGCCCAGGCCGGTGGAGTCCTTGTTGGCGCTGTCCAGATGCACGGCGCGCACACGCACTTGCCAGGGGCTTTGCGCCTCTTGCGCCATCGCCGCGCCCGACGCCATTGCATATACAGCTGCCGCTGCCAACATCATTTTTTTCATCGTCATTGCCCTCGCTGCGATCTTGCTCGCATGGATTGAAAAGTAGCTGAACCCAGGCCGCATCTGCATGTCCCCACCCGCGCCAAGCGCCGTATCTGAAGGCGGCAGAGCTGTTTCTGCTGTCCATGTCTGCATCTTCTGCTTAAGCGGGCTGCGCGGCCCTGACCCAGATCAACGAGACAAAACAAGCGATGAAAAAAGGCGGCCCGCTGTTGCGATGCCGCCTTCTGCCTCTTGCTGCGCCGCGCCCGAGGGACGCGGCCAGCAGCCATGCGCTGCTGCTTGCGATCAGTGCCCGCGCAGCTTGTGCCAGGCCTCCACCGCCAGCACCACCAGGCCACCAATGGCTGCGCCAACAGCCACATGCACCAGCGTTGGGGCCAGCAGTGCCACCACGCCACCCATCGGGGCTACGGTGCTCTCCAACCAATGCTCGATCGGGCCCATGCCATGCACCAGCAGGCTGCCACCCACCATGAACATCGCAGCCGTTCCGACAATCGACAGGCCACGCATCAGCCAGGGCGTAAACGCAATCAGGCCCCGGCCCAGGGCCTGGGCTGCGGCACTGGTCTTGCGCATCAGCCACATGCCCACATCGTCCATGCGCACAATGCCGGCGACCAGACCATAGACAAACACGGTGATCGCCAGCGCCACAGCGACCAACACCGCAAACTGCTCGGCAATCGGCTTGCTGGCAACAGTGCCCAGCGCAATCGCCATGATCTCGGCCGACAAGATGAAGTCGGTGCGCACCGCGCCGGCCACCTTGGCCTTTTCATAGGCCACCGGGTCCATGTTCTTCTCGTTGGCCGCTTTGACCGATGAAGGGGCTACGCCCATTTGAGCGGCCTGCGCCGACTCCTTGACGGCATCGTGGGTGTGCTGGGGCTTGTGGAACAGGCTCAGCACCTTCTCCACCCCTTCAAAACACAGAAAAGCGCCACCAATCATCAGCAGCGGTGTGATCAGCCAGGGCGCAAAGGCGCTGATCAACAGCGCGGCCGGCACCAGGATGGCCTTGTTCTTCAGCGAGCCCTTGGCCACGGCCCAGACCACCGGCAACTCCCGGTTGGCCTTGACCCCAGTCACCTGCTCGGCGTTCAGCGCCAGGTCGTCGCCCAGCACCCCCGCGGTCTTCTGCACCGCCACCTTGGTCTGCGTGGCCACATCGTCCAGGATGGCCGTGCTCTTGCCCGCAGCCGTCTTGGTCATCAGCGCCACATCGTCAAGCAAGGTCGCAATATCATCGAGCAACATCAACAAACCAGCACCAGCCATTACGCACTCCCAATCCAAATTCGGTGGCAAATCATAGCGATTTCGCGGTGCAATGCCGTGTCAGACCCTATAAAACGGTGATTTCTACGTTTTGTTGGAGCTTGTTCACAAAACTTTATGCAGGCCTTGTCAACAACTTCAGCGCGCGGCCCGTTGTACACCCATCTACACCAGAAAGGTGAAAGGACTGAAATGACTGAAGTGTTTGCTATTTGGCCTGAAGACGAACGTGACCGTAAGCGTGCTCCTGCCCGCTTCTGATACCAGCGCAGCCTGCAAGCGGTTGAGCCAGAACTAAAAACCCGGCACCCGCAGCAATTGCAAGCCCACTGATCTCTCTCACTTAAGCCCCGCTCTGCGGGGCTTTGTTTTGCCTGTAGCAACGCTCCTACAGCGCAAAACGCAGCCAAGCCCTCTGCCACGCCAGCGGAGGGCTTTGATTTTATACGGCCACCATGTGCTCGTACAGAATCAGCGAGCCAATGGCAATCAGCACGACACCACCCACCGCTTCTGCCCAGCGGCCCGTGATATTGCCCAGAATGCGGCCGACCATCACGCCCAGGGTCACCATCGCAAAGGTGGCAAAACCAATGCTGAGCGCAACGACGGTGATGTTCACATCCAGAAAGGCCAGGCCCACGCCTACCGCCATCGCGTCAATACTGGTGGCAAAGCCCGTGGCGACCAGCAGCCAGAAGCCATGGCGCGCGGGCCGGCTCATCTCGGGCTCATCGGCACTTTGGAAGGCACCCAGCACCATGCGGCCGCCCAGCACCAAGAGCAGCACAAAGGCAATCCAGTGGTCCCAGGCCTTCACATAATCGGCCGCGGCATAGCCCAGCGCCCAGCCCACCAGCGGCGTGATGGCTTCGATGACACCAAAGATCAGGCCGGTGCGCAGCGCCTCGGACCAACGGGGTTTGACAAGGGCAGAGCCTTTGCCAATCGCGGCAGCAAAGGCATCGGTGGACATGGCAAGCGCCAACAGGGAAATGGAAGCAGCGTTCATCGGAGGTTCTTCTAGGACAGTCGGGCATGAGCACAACGGCACGCCACCACTGCCCGACCGAGGTCGTGCTGGCATGCCGATGGTCTCGCCAACCGAAGAACGGATGTCTGCGCCACAGCATGCGAAATGCCGAGTATGTTGACGCAGACGCTTCCAGCGCGGAAGCAGGCTACTCCCCAAGGGAAGCCGCAGTCTAAACGCTGCGCAGCGCTTAGGAGCACATGGCCCCAACCGCGCCAAGTTCTTTAGGAATGGATCGTATTTCCGTCTTGCTGTTGCGGCCTGGACCCAGCAAAACGCCAACCGCTACAAGCCGAAACATGAGCAAGCTCATGTATTGCAGCTCTCCCTTGGCACCCTCTGACAGAGGCAGCCAAGGCGTCTCCCAAGTAACAGCGTGGCACTTCACCCAGGGTTGCCCCTAGTTCATTTTCAGGTGTTTTGTATACACTTAATGTATGCATATGTGCACACAACGCATAGCCATTGAGGCCTGTCTTGTGCTGCACATGCCATGCATGGACCCGCGCACATGACGAGACAAACCCGGCCGCCAGGCCGCAAATAAGGCGCAGCTGGATGCGCCCGATCCAAGGATGTCAATGACCGATCTTGCAGCAGACCAGAACGCAGGCTTTGCCTTCAACCCCGCACAGCAGCGCCCCGCAGCGGCCGGTGCATTGCCCGCCGGCGTATGCCCATCGCTCTACAACAAAGACCTCGCGCCCACCAAGAAAGACAGCCGCTCCTGGGGTGCCTACAGCCTGTTCACGCTCTGGGCCAATGATGTGCACAGCCTGGGCAACTACGCCTTTGCCATCGGCCTGTTTGCGCTGGGCCTGGGTGGCTGGCAGATTCTGACGGCGCTGATGATGGGCGCTGCCTTGCTGTTTGTGCTGCTGACCTTGTCGGGCTTCATGGGCCCCAAGACGGGCGTGCCTTTTCCGGTGATGAGCCGCATCAGCTTTGGCACCCGGGGTGCGCAGATCCCGGCCTTGATCCGGGGCGGTGTCGCGATTGCCTGGTTCGGCATCCAGACCTACCTGGCCTCCAAGGTGCTCGATGTGCTGTTGATCACCCTCTTCCCCAGCCTGCAGTCGCTGCTGGCGCACCAGGTGCTGGGCCTGCCGGTGCTCGGCTGGATCAGCTTTAGCCTGCTGTGGCTGGTGCAGACGATGATTGCCTGCTGGGGCATGGAGAGCATCCGCAAGTACGAGGCCTTTGCCGGCCCGGTGATTCTGGTGACCTTTATCGCGCTGGCCGGCTGGGTGCTGTACAGCTCGGGCGGCAAGATCCAGTGGACGGCGCCCAAGCCCAGCACCGGTGCGGCGATGTGGGTGCAGATCATGGGCGCAGCCTCGCTGTGGGTCGCCATCTATGGCACCTTTGTGCTCAATTTCTGTGACTTCACCCGGGGCGCCACCTCACGCAGCGCCGTGGTCAAGGGTAACTTCTGGGGCATCCCCATCAACATGCTGATCTTCGGCCTGATCGTCGTCGTGCTGACCGGCGGCCAGTTGGCGATTGACGGCACGCTGATCCTGAGCCCCACCGACATCGTCGAGAAGATCCCCAACAAGCCCTTGCTGGTGCTCGCCAGCCTGTCGCTGCTGATCCTGACCATCGCCGTCAACCTGATGGCCAACTTTGTCGCACCCGCTCTGGCCCTGGCCAACCTGCTGCCGCGCCAGCTCAACTTCCGCCGCGCGGCCCTCGTCAGCGCCATCCTCGGCTTTGTGATCCTGCCCTGGAACCTCTACGACTCACCGCTGGTGATCCTGTATTTCCTGGGCGGTCTGGGCTCGTTCCTCGGCCCACTGTTTGGCATCGTGATGGCCGACTACTGGCTGATCCGCAAGCAGCGCGTGCATGTGCCGGCGCTCTACAGCGATGACCGCAACGGCCCTTACCATTACGAAAACGGCGTCAACCGCCGCGCCATCCAGGCCCTGGTGCCCTCGGCGCTGATTGCGCTGCTGTTCGCCTTTTTGCCGGCGCTCGAGTCGGTGTCGCATTTCTCCTGGTTTATTGCGGCCGGGCTCGGCGGCCTGTTTTACTGGCTGCTGACCCCCAAGGGCCAGCACTATGAAGACCAGGACGGCGAGGCCATTGCCGTGAACCATGCCCAACATTGAGACGGAGTTTTTTGCATGCGCATTCTGATCGTGAACGTCAACACCACCGAGAGCATGACCGAGGCCATCGGCGCCCAGGCGCGCCGGGCGGCCGCACCGGGCACCGAGATCGTCGCCCTCACCCCGCGCTTTGGCGCAGAATCGGTGGAAGGCAATTTTGAGAGCTACCTCTGCGCCGTTGGCGTGATGGATGCGGTGATGCGCTATGACCAGCCCTTTGATGCCGTCATCCAGGCCGGCTACGGCGAGCATGGCCGCGAAGGCCTGCAAGAGCTGCTGGAAGTGCCCGTCGTCGACATCACCGAGGCGGCGGCATCGACTGCCATGTTCCTGGGCCACAAATACGCCGTGGTCACTACGCTGGACCGCGCTGTGCCCTTGATCGAAGACCGGCTCAAGCTGGCCGGGCTGGATGCGCGCTGCGCCTCGGTGCGCGCCAGCGGCATGGCCGTGCTGGAGCTCGAGAGCCAGCCCGAGCGCGCGGTCGACGCTATCGTGCAGCAGGCGGCCAAGGCCGTTGAAGAAGACCATGCCGAGGTCATCTGCCTGGGCTGCGGCGGCATGGCCGAGCTCGAAGACAAGGTGCGCAGCCGCACCGGCGTGCCCGTGGTCGATGGCGTGGCTGCCGCGGTGACGATCGCCGAATCGCTGGTGCGCCTGGGCCTCAAGACCTCCAAGGTGCGCACCTATGCGCCGCCGCGCGCCAAGCGGATTACCGGCTTTCCGCTGCCCGATTCGCTGGGCCGCTAACCGGACTTCTACCCCACTCTGCTTACTCCAACCGCCCTGCACCGCAGGGCTTTTTTCTGGCTGGATGGCTGCCTGGCAGCCTCATTGGCTGGTCTTGAAGCCCTGGGTTGCCGCCCAGGCCGCGACGTCATCGCGGCGGATCGCAGCGGCCATCAGCTGCGGGAAAGCATCCGGGGTGCAGGCAAAGGACGGCACCCCAAAGGCGGCCAGCTTGGCGGCCAGCGCCGCATCGTAGGCGGGCGCGCCCTCGTCGCTCAGCGCCAGCAAGGTGATGAACTGCACGCCCGACTCCACCAGCTCATTGGCGCGGCGCAGCAGGCCGGATTCCACGCCCCCCTCGTACAGGTCCGAGATCAGCACCAGGATGGTGTTGCGCGGCTCGCTGATCAGGCTTTGGCAGTAGCCCACCGCACCATTGATATCGGTGCCGCCGCCCAGCTGCACGCCAAACAGCACATCGACCGGGTCGTCGAGCTTGTCGGTCAGGTCCACCACGGCCGTGTCAAACACCACCAGCTTGGTGGCGACGGCAGGCAGGCTGGCCATCACCGCACCAAAGATGCTGGAGTAGACGACCGAGTTGGCCATGGAGCCGCTTTGGTCGATGCACAGAATCACCTCGCGCTGCGGGCGGCGCGCCTTGCGGCCGTAGCCGATCAAGGTCTCGGGAACGATGGTTTGGTACTCGGGCTGCCAGTGGCGCAGGTTGGCGCGTATCGTGCGGTTCCAGTCGATCTCGGCATGGCGCGGGCGGCGGTTGCGCTGGCTGCGGTCCAGCGCGCCGGCCACGGCACTGCGCATCGGCTCTTCGAGCTTTTTCATCAGCTCGTCCACCACCTTGCGCACCACCAGGCGCGCGGTGGCCTTGGTGTTTTGCGGGATGACCGAGCCGAGCGAAATCAGGTTGGCCACCAGGTGCACATCGGGCTGCACGTTCTCCAGCATCTCGGGCTGCAGCAGCAACTCGCGCAGCTGCAGGCGCTCCATCGCGTCGCGCTGCATCACCTGCACCACCTGGCTGGGGAAGTACTTGCGGATATCACCGAGCCAGCGCGACACCGAGGGCGACGAATTGCCCCGGCCGCCCTTGCGCGAACCGAGCTGGCTGTCGCCTTCGTAGAGCGCGGCCAGCGCCTGGTCCATCTCCTGCAGGCGTCCTCCCACGGTACCGCAGCTGGCATCGGCCGGGCTGCCCAGCACCATGCGCCAGCGCTGCAAGCGGGTGGTGGGCTGCAGCGCCTCTGCCTCATCAGGCGGCAGGGTTTGTGCATCGTCTTGCGCCAGGCCTGGCGCGGGATGGGCGGCATGGGTCATCGTCATCACTCCAGGGCTTGGTTAGCAGGCGTGGCGGCAGGCGGAATCTGCGCCAGCAACTCGGGCGGCAGCTCCAGCCCCAGCAGGGTGTTGAGCAGCGGCAGCGCCAGCACAGCGCGCGCCTCGTCCCAGGGGGCATCCTCATCGCCCGCCGCCAAGGCGGCAGCAGGCACGGCAGCACCAGCCACCGGCGCGCGCCGGGCCTTGTCGCCCAGGCTCTGGCGCTCATGCTTGCTGAAGTTGGCAAAACTGCGCCGCACCAGCGGCAAGATCTGCGCAAACTGCACCTCACCTAACCCCGCTAGCCAGGCATCGACGGCACCCCAGATGGCCTCGTCGTGCAGCAGCACCAGCGCCTGCTGGTTCAAAAAGCCATCCAGCCAGGCAGCAACATCGAGCGGCGCAGCACCCAAGGACAGGTTGCGGTTGAACTGCAGCACCACCTCGGCGCTGTCCAGCAGATGCTCATCGAGCAACAATCGGCAGGCCATGCCGCGCAGCAAGGCCGCAGCGGCGTCGCCCATCGCCAGGCTGCGCAGCGCAGCGCGCCAGGCGTCGACAGCGGCCTGGGCTTGCGCATCATTGCCGCGCAGGCGCAGCGCCTCATGCGCGGCCAACACCTTGCCCTTCATCGCAGCGGCCGCGTCTTCGTCCATCGCCATGCAGGCCACTGGCAGGCCAATGGCGGCGCGCAGCACGAGCGAATCAATGACCGTGGCCAGCAAGGCGGTATCGGTCTGGCGCACGCTGCCATAGCGGTACACATTGGCCAGCGGCGGCAGCGCCTGCAGCAGCTGGCCCACATCGCCGGTGGTGGCCGCGCGCTCGGCCAGGGTGGCAATCAGCGACTCGACCAGCTGCGGCAAGTTCGCCAGCAGCGCGTCGTCAATCGCCTGCGCAATCTCGGGCAAGGGCGTATCGGGCGAGAGGCTGGCGCGCAGCCGCGCGGTGGCGGCCTGCGCCACGGTGGCGCCATGCACGCTGGCCTCGATGATGCGCACGGCCAGCTCGGGCTCCCACTGCATCTGCCAGCTCTCGCGGAAGGTGCCGCGGTTGCGCTGCGCATCGGCCGCGCGCGTGCCCCAGCCAATGCCCAACAAGCGCAGGCGGTGCAGAAAATGGCTGCGCGCCAGGTCGGTCTCCTTGCGCAGATCCAAGGCCAGCAGCTTGCTCGCCGCTTCGGGCTTCATGCGCAGCGATTTTTGCTGCTGCTCAATATCGCGCTGCAGCGGCACCTGCGGCACATCGGCGGGCACGCTGCCCAGCACATGGCCGACGGTGAGCTCGTCATCGATCAAGGTCAGCGGCGCGGTCTCGCCCATGCAGACCACGGTGACGATGGCCTCGTTGATCTCCTGCAGCCCCGGTATCGGCTGGCCACGCATGGCAGCCAGCCCTTCGGCCAAACGCGTGGCTTCGATGATGTGGGCGCTAGAGCAGTCCAGGTCCTTGTCGCGCAGCAGGCGTGCCACGCGGGTGAGCCAGCCTGCGGTGCGCAAGGTGGCGGCATCGCGGGCGCTGCGTGCAGGCATCGAATGGCCTTGCGCCGCCTGCTGTGCCCAGGCCGCATCCGCCCGGTAGCACTGCCACAGATGCTCGTACCAGCCCGGTGACGTGACGCCCGCTCCATAGCCGCTGCGGCTGGCCAGGTTGCGGTAGGTCCAGGGCGCCCAGGTCGCCAGCACCTTGGCCTTGGGCAAACCCTTGAGCACGGCGCTGTCGGCCTTGGCGGTGGTGCTTTGCTGCAGTGCCGGCACATGCCATGCGCCGCAGACCACCGCAATGCGCTGGTAGCCGGCTTTCACCGCCTCACGGATGCACTGGCGCATATGCGCCTCCCGCTGGGCCTCGCGCAGCGCGTAGTGCGGGCCACGCCAGGCCTCGCCGTCGTCGCCCAGCTCGCTGCGCACCGCCGTCATCGCCTCGTTGATGCTGGTAAACAGCGCTTCGTTGTCGCCGCGCTCTTCCACCAGGCGGTTCCACCAGCTCTCGCCATCCTCAAAGCCGGCCGCATGGGCCAGCCAGTCGAGCGGGTCGCGCACCGGCGCTTGCTGACTGGCGGTGGTATCTGTTGCATCGCTGTCCACATCCGTCACCGGGGCCGTGTCGGCACTGGCCTCAGCGGCATCGCCTGGCGCCTCGTCCACTGCTTGCACCGGATCGTCCTCGCCCTCTTCCCCATCCACATCCTGCGCGGGCTCCGGCTTTTTCAACGCCTGGCGCCGCGCCCAGTCCTGGGCCATCGCATGGGTTTGGGGCAGGTCAATAAAGCGCGTGGTCACCCCTTGCTCGCTCGCCCATTGCAGCGCCTGCCACTCGGGCGAGAACTCGGCAAAGGGGTAAAACGCGGCCTGGCTGGGCTCGTCTTGCATGTACACCAGCATGGCGACAGGCGGGCGCAGCTCGGCACTGCGCAGCATCGGCAGCAGCGCCTCGCCCTCGGGCGGGCCTTCCACCAGCAGGCAGTCGGGCTGCAGTTGCGCCAGCGCATGCACCAGGCTGCGCGCACAGCCTGGGCCGTGGTGGCGAATGCCAAAGAAATGGACGTTGTCAGCAGAAGTGGCCATGGGCTCGGTCAGCGTTGTCGGGGCAGAAGAAAAACGGCGCCAGCGGCTTAGATTTGCTCGCGGCAGGCGCGGTACAGGTCTTTCCACTCGGAACGTTCTTTGACGACGGTCTCCAGGTATTCCTTCCAGACCACGCTGTCCTGCACCGGGTCCTTGATGACGGCGCCCAAGAGGCCCGAGGCGACATCGTGCGCACGCAGCACGCCATCGCCGAAATGGCCGGCCAGCGCCATGCCGCTGTTGATCACCGAGATCGCTTCGGCGGTCGACAAGGTGGAACTGGGCGACTTGATGCGCACGGT
This sequence comes from Comamonas sp. 23, assembly GCF_049601575.1. Taxonomy (NCBI): domain Bacteria; kingdom Pseudomonadati; phylum Pseudomonadota; class Betaproteobacteria; order Burkholderiales; family Comamonadaceae; genus Comamonas; species Comamonas sp. 23. The sequence continues at coordinate 3,510,875 of NZ_CP187127.1, forward strand.
CTTGCCGTCTTCGGTCTGGCCATTGCGCAGCTCGCGGAAGATCTGCACCACGCGGCGCACCTCTTCGAGCGCGGGGGCTTCAGCGGGCAGCTGCAGCGCGCGGCTTTGCTCGCCCACGCGCTTGGTGACGATCTTCACTTCCTCATCCTGCGAGGCAGGCACGGGCAGCACGACCGTGTTGAAGCGGCGCTTCAAGGCGCTGGAGAGCTCGTTGACGCCCTTGTCGCGGTTGTTGGCCGTGGCGATCACCGAGAAGCCGGCGACGGCCTGGAACTCGGACGAGAGCTCGGGCACCGGCAAGGTCTTTTCGGACAGCACGGTGATCAAGGTGTCCTGCACATCGGCGGGGATGCGGGTCAGCTCTTCGATGCGGGCGATCTTGCCCAGCTTCATCGCATGCACCAGCGGGCTGGGGACCAGCGCCTTTTCCGAGGGGCCATGGGCCAGCAGCTGCGCATAGTTCCAGCCGTAGCGCAGTTGCTCTTCGCTGGTGCCGGCCGTGCCCTGGATCAGCATGGTCGAGTCGCCACTCACGGCCGCTGCCAGGTGCTCGGACACCCAGGACTTGGCCGTGCCGGGCACGCCGTACAGCAGCAGTGCGCGGTCGGTGGCGAGCGTCGATACCGCGATCTCCATCAGGCGAGGGCTGCCGATGTACTTGGCGCTCACTTCAAAACCATTGCTCAGCGTGCCGCCCATCAGGTACTGCAGCACGGCCCAGGGCGAGAGCTTCCAGTTGGGCGGACGCGGGCGGTCATCGGCCTTTTGCAGGGCATCTAGTTCTTCGGCAAATTGCTGCTCGGCATGCTGGCGTAGTACTTGGCTCATGGTGTGCTTCCGGTAGAGATCAATAGGTTCGGGGTGGGCGCCATCAGGCGGGCTGGGCCGCTTGCAGCGCCAGGCGCAGATCGACAATGCGGTTGAGTTGGGCGAGCACCTGCTCGTCGTCCCAGGGGCGCAGACGCGAGCGCTCCAGGCGCGCTTGCTGCTCCTCCTTGAGCTTGGCAACTTCGGCCTCGGTAGCACCTTCGGGCACCACCAGCGCGGTAGCGGTGTCGGCAGGTTCCGGCTCGGCGGGCACTGCCGCGCGTGGCGCGCGCCACATCTGCGCAAAGCGCTCCAGATCGCCCACCTGCAGGCGGCGTGCGCAGGCCAGAATGGCATGGTCGGCCTGCCAGCTGTGCCAGTTGCCCGCAGGCTGGCGCGCCTGCAAGGTGCTGAGCAAGGCCTCCAGCAACCAGCTTGACATCGCAGGCGAGAGCAACTCTGCGCGCCCCATGCCTTCGTCGATGCGGTGGATGGCCTCGATAAAGGCGCTCTTGCCCAGCTTGGCCTGCAGCTGTGCCAGCCACTGGGTTTCGCGCTCTGCGGCGCTCAGCTCGGCCATCAGCAGCGGCAGCACATCGCTGCTGCGCGAGTCGCTCTCCATGCTCTGGATCAGCGGCAGCCAGCGCACATCGCGCTGGGCACGCAGCGCCGCGATCCAGCCCTGGCGCAGTGCGCCCTTCCAGTCGCTGCGCCGGCTCCATTCCCAGAGCTGCTCGGGCGTCTTGCCCAGATGCTGCTGCCAGAAATCGAGGGGCGTGAGCTCCACCAGCTGCTGCAGCCACCAGGCGCGATGGCCTTTGATATAGGCGGGCGGCTGCAGGGTGATGCCGTCGCGCTCCCAGTCCTTGTGGCCCTCCTGGGGTGGCTCGATCTGCCACTCGCCATTGGCATCCTGGCTCAGCATGGCCTGGAGCGCCGCGCCCATGCGCTGGCTGTGCGGGCTGTTGGGCAGGCGTGCCAGCAGGCTGGCGGCCGATTCACGCACGTCCTTGCTGCGGTCACCCAGCAGCTTTTCCAGCAAGGCCTCGTCATCGGCCGACAGGCCGCGCGCCAGGCTCTGCACCATGGGTGCGCGCTCGCGGGCGCTCAGCTCCTTGAGGCTGGCCTCCAGCCGCGCGCGTGCGCCTGCCGGGTCGGTGGCGCGCTGCTGCTGCAGCAAGGCCACACGCTGCTCGAGCGAGCCTTCCTGCCAGATCTGCTCGGCATCGGCCGTCTCTTGCACGCCATGCGCATAGGCCCACTGCGGGTTCTGGGCGGCCAGCCAGCGGCCGCGCTCGCCCAGCACCGGCGTGAGCCATTGGCGCAGCTCCACCGATTGGCGGCCCTGGTGCAAGGCATCGACCAGCAGCGCATAAGGCAGACGCTGGCCGGCTTCATCAAGGCTGGCCAAGGCCAGCGCCAGCAGCTCGGGCGCATTGCCCTGCAGCACCTCGCCCAGCAGCCGCAACAGTGGCTCGCCCTGCGGTGCCGGGCGCGATTCTTGGGCCGGTGGCGGCACCGCAGCGGGGCCGGCCGCCGCTGGCAGTTGCGGCTGCGATGCACCGGGCTGCCAGCCCACGCGCTCCAGCACCGCAGCAACGGCCGTGGCGCGCAGCACTTGCTCGGCCTGGCTGCCCGCCGGCTGCATCAAGGCCGCTTGCAGGGCCTGCTGGCTGGCGGGCGCGCTGCGGTCGATGCCCTGGGTAAAGATGGCTGGCAGCGCCAGCCGCTCGGCGCCCACCAGCGCCGATTGCTGCAAGGCAGCCCAAAGATTTGCATGGCTCACAGCACGTCACCCCGGTTCTGCCAGATGTTGGTCCATGGCGCCTGGCCATCGCTAGCCTGCCAGGCACTGAGCAGGCGCCAACGCCCTTGCTGCTGGCCGCCCTCCCATTCGCCAAACAGCGCCATCGGCGCGCCGCCACCGAGCGCCTGCAATTGCCAGGCCTGGTCATCGGCTAAGGCCAGCGGCACCAGCGCCGGGGCCTCGCCCTGTTGCGGCCAGACCGCATACCACTGGCCAGCGCTGATCTGCAAGCGCCCCTGGCCGCACCACAGCGGCTGCACCGGCTGCAAGGGGTTGGCGGCCATGCGCTGGCTCAGCTGCGCCAAGGCATCGCGCCATGCTGCCTCGCCCAAAGGCGCGCCGGCGCCAGGCGCCAGCAACTCGATATCAGCACCCGCAATCGCGCGCAGAGGCGCCTGGCCGGGGTAGAAATGCAGACTGCCCCGGTAGCTTTGCGCCGGCACCCAGGCGGTCTCAAAACCACGGCCGCCTTGCGCATAATCGAGCAGCCAGGCGATGCGCCCGCTGTGCAGACCTTGCAGCCATACGCGGCGCTCCTGCAGACGGCCTTCGCGCTCGATCTGGCGCAGGCCTACCACCAGCCAGTCATCAGCCAGCGCCTGGCCGCGCGCCTGCACCTCGGCCTTGTCCATGGGCCAGCCCAGCGCGGCCATCACATCGGCGCGGGTCTCGGCGCCGAGGGTATCGCGCCGTGCCACCGCATCGGCCAGCAATTGCCAGTGGCCCAGCTGCACCAGCAGGTCACGCGACCATTGCGGATGGCTGTCCACCAGCTCCCAGGCCTCCTTGATGCGGGCGGCCATGCCGTTGGCCTGCGCATCGACCATGCGCGCGGCCATCGTGTTCCAGTGCTGGCGGGCCTGCTGGTCGCCCGAGAGGTTGGCCAGGCCGTTGCGCAGCATGTCCTGCATCCACAGTTGCAGCTCCTGCATGCCAGCGGCCACCTTGTCCCAGCGCTTGTCGTCGCGCTTGGCCTGCTGCTTGGCCAGCGCCTCGGGATCGGGCGGCGGAGCTGCGGCAATGGCAGCAGCCTTGGCTTCTTTTTTCTCGGCTTTTTCAGCGCGGCTGTCCAGCCAGGCGCTGACCCAGGCAGGCGGCTCGGCATTGTCGGCCACCTGGCCGGCAGCGCGCAGCAGCATCAGCGCCAGGCCATGTTTGCAGGGGAATTTGCGGCTCGGGCAAGAGCACTTGAAGGATGGCCCACTCAGATCGACCTGGGTCTGGTAGGGCTTGGAGCCGCTGCCCTGGCATTCGCCCCAGGCTGCCGTTTCATTGCAGCCCAGGCTGGGCCATTTGCTGGGGTTCTTCAACCCTTGTGCCGCCTTGGTGGAAGAGGCATCCGGTGACAGCGCCACCACCTCGGCTTCGGTTGCTAAGACACGTGACAAACCGCCTCCCCGTCCATTCAATCTGTTAGTAATCCGCTTTATAGATTTATCGCCAGGGATGCTCTGCAAAACCCTCGCCAAGCGGGATGGACGCGGATCGGGATGAAACGCAAGGCGTCTTTTGCAGTCAATAGCAATAGCTATTGACAAGGAAGACAACGCAGCGGATCGCCCGAGTCTGCGTTCAGACCACGGCAGGGAGTTTTGCAGAGGGTCCCTAGCGGCATCGCACGATTGTAGGCAGGGCGCAAGACGAAATGATGCAAGACAGGCCTGCGACCCGCCTGGCGTCTCACTTTTTTACAGATTTGCGGCGTTCCCAGGCCACCATCGTGAGGATGACGATGGCGGCGCTGAGCGAGATATGGCCGCACCAGGTCACCAGGCCCAGCGACCAACCCTTGAGCCCCACGGCTATCGCCAGCGAGGCCAGCAGCGCCAGCCAGCCGGCCAGGCGCAGGCCCCGGGTTTGGCCAGCTGGTAGTTCACGGCCCAACAGGTCGAGCTGGTGGCGGTCCATGGCCAGCGCCAGCAGTGCAAACGCTGGCAGCGACACCAGCTGAATGGCAAGGTGATTCATGGCCGGGCCTCCTGCAGATCGGTGGCAATGGCAGCGTTGGCGGCCACCGCGCTGGCGGCCACCGTATTGACGGCCACCGTATTGACGGCCACCGTATTGACGGCCACCGTATTGACGGCCACCGTATTGACGGCCACCGCATTGGCGGCCACCGCGCCCGTGTCAGCATCTCGGGCGGCAGGCGCTTGCCGTGGCGCTGCCTGGCGCTGCGGCTTGCGCTTGGGTTGGTGGCGCCAGGTGCGCACCGCCAGCCAGGCATGCAGCGCAGCGAGCGCCAGCAAGGTCAGCTCCAGCCCGCTGAACACCCAGTCACCCTCGATCAGGCTGCGCCACAGCGGGCGGTCGGTGGTCAGCACATTGAGGACCGGCAGCAAGGCCAGCGCCGCGCAACCGGCCCAGAGCAGCTCCACCCAGGCGCGCTTGGCAGGCCGCAGCATGGCCCAGACCAGGCTGGCACCCCAGAGGATGAAGAACCAGTGGATCTCCCAGTCACTGCGTTTTTCCATGCCCAGCGGCAGCAGGCGGTTGGCCCAGAGCATGGCGGCCATGCCGATGCTCAGGCCCGCAATCGCAGCAATGTTCAGGCGCTCCACCAGCCAGAAGCCAAAGTAAGGCTTGTCCGGATGGGGCAGCTTGGTGCGGCGCTTGACGGTCCACATCACCAGGCCGGTGCCGACCATGGCCGTGCCTGCCAAGCTGGTGAGAAAGTAGAGCCAGCGCACGGTGGTATCGCCAAAGCGGCCCAGGTGCAAGGCATAGAGCACGCCACGCGTCTCGGCCGCCGCGCCGACCTGGTCCTTGACCTCGAGCAGCTTGCCCGTGCTGCCCTCGAACAGCATGTATTTGGGGCTGATCGACACGCGCTCGAAATCGCCATAGGTGACGATCACGCGCGCCGATGCATCGCCTGCGTTGTTGACGGTGACGCGGCCAATGCGGTCCTCGCCCCAGCGCTGCTGGGCCTGGCGCACCATATCGCCCAAGGGGGCCAGCGGCGCGGCCTCGCCACTGGGTTTGCCGGCGGGGATAAAGGTGCTCAACTCACTTTGCATGGCCTGGCGCTCGGCCTGGGTCTTGAAGGCAGCGCTGCTGGCCCAGGGCATGGTCATCGCCATCAGCGTGACCAGGCCGGTGTAGGTGATCATCGCGTGGAAAGGCAGCCCAAAGACCGACAGCGCATTGTGCGCATCGAGCCAGGAGCGCTGGCCCTTGCCCCAGCGGAAGGTGAAGAAGTCGACAAAGATCTTCTTGTGGGTGATCACGCCGCTGACAATGGCCACCAGCATGAACATGGCGCAAAAACTCGCCAGCCAGCGCGCCCAGAGCACGGGCATGTAGTGGAACTGAAAATGGAAACGGTAGAAGAACTCACCGCCCACGGTCTCGCGGCCGGCCACCTTCTGGCCGGTCTGCGGATCGAACACCGCGCTGCCAAAGCCGCGCTCGCCCTTTTCGGGCTTGGCAATACGCCAGAACGCGCTCACGACGTTGTTGCGCGCATCGGGCATGGCCAGGCTCCACTGGTTGCTGCCAGGGGCCACTTGCTCCAGCACCTGCGCCACACGCGGGGCCACCTCGGCGGCATCGGGCACCACGGCCTGGTGGGCCAGCTCGGGCCGCATCCACTGCGAAATCTCTTCCTTGAAGTAGCTCACCGTGCCGGTGAGAAACATCGCATACAGAATCCAGCCCACCAGCAGCCCGGCCCAGATATGCAGGTCGGACATGGTCTGGCGGATGCCGCGCACGGCTGGCTTGCTCGGTTTGCTATCTTTTTTATCAATGGCAGTCATGCCGGAGTCACTCCATTCCATACCGGCCAGGCGGCCAGCAGCAGCGGTATTGCGGCCAGCAGCAGCCCCACCCAGGCACGGGTGGCCGAACGCACGGCAAACACCCAGATCACCGCGCCGGTGTAGACCAGAAAGCTGGCCATGGTGCCGGCGAGCACCGCCTGGGGTTTGGCCATGGGCAAGGCCAGCACCGCCACGCTGGCCACCGCCGCCAGCGCATAGCCGCCGCCAATGGCGGCAACGATGCGCGAGAGCAGCGGGCCAACCCGGCAGGCCTTGGCCAGCGCGGCGCGCAAGGCGCCGCTCAGCGCCTGGCTGGTCATTTGGCCGGGTTAGGCGTTGCCACGGGGCCAGCCGCCACAGGGGCCACGCCGTCCGGCTTCACATAGGTGACCGAGGTCACGTAGCTCACGCCGTCGTACTTCTCGCCAGCGCGCTCGCCGGGCGTGCGGTCGTTGTGCTTGATCTCGGCCACATACTGGCCTTGCCATGGCAGGTCGAAATGCACCAGGCCTTGGGCATCGGTGTGGCCCTCTTTCATCCAGCCCGATTGGGTGACCAGCGCGACCTGGGTCTTGGCCAGCGGCTGGCCCTTGAACGTGGCCTTGAACTCACCGTCCTTGCCGGTCGGGGTCAGGTCCAGTGCCAGCTTGGGCTTTTGCGCGGCAAAGCCGGTGACCAGGCGTGCAGCGGGGTGGTACCAGTTGGTGACATCCTTGCCATCACGCTTGAACTTGGACAGCGGGTAGTTCGCGTCCTCCGCCACGATGGATTCGCCCGCCTGAACGCTGAAAGGCAGCGCAAAGCCATTGGCGGTCTTGTTGCCGGCAGCGGCCTTCTCTTCGCCCTTGGCATTGATCAGCCTGCCCTGGGGCTTGCCAAAATGGTCCAGCAGACCGGGGGACGCTTCGCGCAGGTTGTCGCCAAACTCGCCAAAGCGCAGCACCACGGCGTTGTCTGCACCGGCGGGCTCGAGCCAGACCTGGTGGGCTTGGGCGGACATGGCCAGCACGGTCAGGCTCAGGGCAGACAGGGATTTCTTCAACATATGCTCTCTCTCCTATTTTGATAAACATGCTGCAGGCGCCTTGTGCGCTCCCGCAGCCCACTCCCCAGAACCGGTGGACGGTCTCTACGCCACTGCGCGGAGACCACCCGCAGGTTCTCAAAAATCAACCGTTGCCGACAGCACCACGGTACGCGGCGCGCTCAAGGTCAGGTAGTTGTTGCCGCTGATCAACCAGACGTTCTTGCCCGTCAGGTTCTCGACATTGGCACGCAGCACCACCGCCTTGCCGCTGACCTGGGTGCGGTAGCGCGCGCCCACGTCAAAGCGGGTCCAGCCCGAGAGCTTGAGGGTGTTGGCATTGCTGGCCCAGGCCGAGCCGGTACGGATCACACGGCCGTTGACCGACAGGCCCTGCGCGCCGGGCACATCCCAGTCGGCACCCAGGTTGGCATTGAGCTTGGGCACGCCGTAGGCATCGTTGCCCTGGTACTGCGCCGCCTTGGTGACCTTGGCGCGGTTGAAGGTGAGGCCCCCCATCAAGCGCAGACCGCGCTGCAGCTCGCCATAGGCGGCCAGCTCCAGGCCCCGGTTGCGCTGCTCACCATCAAAGCTGTAGATGTTGGTGCTCGGGTCGGTCATGCTGTTGGGGCGGCTGATCTGGAACAGGCTGGCCGTCGTCATGAAGCGGCCCCAGTCCACCTTCACGCCCGCTTCGTACTGCTTGGACTTGAACGGAGGAAACACCTCGCCGGCATTGACGGCCGTGTTGGGCGCCGTGGCACCGCGCGAGAGGCCAGCCGTGTAGTTGCCGTAGACGGAGACCTGGTCATTGGCCTTGACCACCAGGCCGACCAGCGGCGTGGTTGCGCTCTTGGCGTAGCGGCTGGTCTGCGCGCCGGTGGCGGTGCTGAAGTTGCGCAGGTCCACCGTCTGGCGGCGCAGGCCCAGCGTCAGCAGCAGGCGGTCATCGGCCAACGCCAAGGTGTCCGTCACCGCAATGCCGTAGTTGTGCGCCTTGGAGGCCTTGTTGGGCTCGGTGCGCGCGCCTTCGACCGGCGGCAGCGGCGCGGGGTTGTAGATGTTCGAGGGCGACGTGGTCAGACCCGCCACATAGGCGTTGCCGGATTCCTGGCGCAGATCGGTAGCGCTGACCACCAGCGCATGCTTGATGCCCGCGGTCGCGAACTTGGCACGCAGCCCCACATCGGCGCTGATGGTCTCGCTGTAGGAGTCATAGAAGCTGCTGCGCACCGTGAAGTCGCCAGCCGCATTCATCGACGTGGTCGTGGTCGGGAAGATCTGCTGGGCCTTGCCCTTGCGGTAGCCGATGCCGGCAAACGCCATGACCTGGTCGCTCAGATCGACCTCCAGGCGCGAGGCGATGACCTTGTCGTCCAGCGACAGATCGGTATCGGGGAACCAGTTGCTGCGCGAATTGGGCGGCTTGGGCAAGGACGTGAGCGCCGGGTTGAAGCCGATCTGCGGGCGGAAATCTTCCATCTCTTCGCGCTGCGCATAGGCGTCGAGCGACCAGCGCAGATTGCTGCCCCGGTAGTCGACCGCGATTGCGCCCACGCCCAGCTTCTGGTCGCCACCACGGATGCTGGCCTCGCCACCGCGCGCTGCGCCATTGACGCGCACGCCCCACTCTTTGTTCTCGCCAAAGCGGCGCGAGATATCGACGCTGCTGCCAAACTGCGCGCGGCCCAGGTACTGCAGGCCCACGCGGTTGAGCGGATCATCGCCCGCGCGCTTGGTCTGCACATTGATGGCGCCGCCAATGCTGCCGCCCGGCGGCATGCCGCCCACCATCGCGCCCGGGCCCTTGAGCAGCTCGGCACGCTTCAGAATCTCGGCCGGCACGCGGCTCGCCGAAGTCAGGCCATAGAGACCGTTGAGGCCCACATCGCCACCGCTGATGCCAAAGCCGCGCACCTGGATGTCTTCGCTAAAGCCCTGCGAGGCGGTGGTCAGGCGCACCGAGGCGTCGTTGGCCAGCACCTCACCCAAGGTGCGTGCCTGCTGGTCGGCCACCGCTTCTGCGGTGTACGCCACGGTGGAGAAAGGCGTATCCATCACATCCTGGTCGCCCAGCATGCCAATGCGGCTGCCGCGCGCCTGCTTGCCACCGGCATAGGCCTCGGGGCGGTCACCGGCGCGCGTGGCGGGTGCCGTCACCACCACCGGGTTCAAGGCCACTTCACCCGCGGTCTGGCCGTTGTCGATGACCAGGGTTGTGCCTTCGATGCGGGCCACCAGGTTGGTGTTGCGCAGCAGCTGGCGCACGGCATCCTGGGCGCTCATGCTGCCCTTGACGGCGGCGCCGGGGCGCCCTTGCACCAGCGCCGGTGGCGCCATCAGTTGCAGGCCGGCCTGGCGGGCCAGCTGGGCCAGCGCGCTGTCGAGCGGCTGGGCAGAAATATCAAAATCAGCGGCCGAGGCCGCGCCAGCCAAGGCGGAAATGGCCAGGGCGATCAGGTGGCGTTTGCAGGGGTGCGACATAGCGTTGGGTACTTTCCTCATGTGGTTCACAAGAGGTAATACGAACGAGACGCAGTTTTCCCTCAACGCCAGCGCAAGTATTTTTAAATGACCGTCTACCGGCCCATAGTGCATGCGCGCCATCGCTCAACTCTGCGCCTTGCGCCGTGCAATCGTGATGCGGCGCGCTGTGCCCTGGCCTTCTTCGCGCACCACCACTGGCAGGCTGCGCGGCAGCAGTTGCAGCCAGGCGCGGGCATCGGCAATGCGCACCCGGCCAAAAATCGTCAAATGCTCGGCATCGGGCGCCACCTGCAGGGGCACGGGGCAGTATCGGGCCAGGCGCTGCACCGCCAGGCTCAGCGGCTCGTGGCGGAAATCCAGCCAGCCATTGCGCCAGGCCGCCACCTCTTCCGCGCTGCTGTCGTGCCGGGGCGGCTGGCCTGGCTGCCAGTCCAGGCTCTGGCTGCCCGTCAGCTCCCAGCCATCGCCGGCATCGGCCAGATCGCCATCGCTGCCGCGCTCTTGCACGCGCACCCGGCCCTCTTCCACGGCTACGCGTAGCCCACCCTGGTTATCGAGGGCCACTTCAAACCGGGTGCCCAGCACGGTGATGCGGGCCGGGCCGGCATCGACGATAAAGGGCGCATCGGCATTGCGCGCCACGCTGAAGAAGGCCGCGCCATGGTGCATTTGCACATAGCGGCGGCTGCCGTAGTAGCGCACATCCAGGCGGGTCTGCGCATCCAGCGCAATGCTGCTGCCATCGGGCAAGGCCTGGTTCAGCTGGCGGCCGGTAGCGGTGCCCAGCTGGATCTGCCAGGTCACCACCTGGCTTTGGTACAAGCGCCAGGCCAGGCTGCCGCTGGCGCCCAGCCCTGCCACACCGAGCAAGGCAGACAGCGCGCGGCGCCGGCCCTTGCGTGGCAGCGCCTGCACGACGCCATCGCCGCGCCATTCGTGCAGGGCCGCTTCAATCGCATCCATGGCGCGCATGATCTCGCGCTCCACTGTCTTGACCGAGACGCCGTGCGCAGCGGCAATCGCCGCCTGCGATTCGCCATCGAGCCGGTCGGCCAGGAACATGCGGCGGCAGCGCTCGGGCAAGGCGGCAATGGCGGCATCGACCGCCACCAGCGCCTCGCGCCGCAGGCTGGCCTCGGCCACATCCTGGCCCAGCGCCTGCACTCCGGCCGCGCCGTCATGGGCTGCGCTGTCAAAACGCTCGGAGCTGCGCGCGGCCCGGCGCAGGTGGTCGATCACCAGATGCTCGGCCACCGTGTACAGATAGGCGCGTGGCGCCGGGTGCTGGCTTTGCGCCATGGGCCCCGCTTCCACCACGCGCAGCCAGGCGTCATGCACGATGTCCTGCGCCGATTGGCGGCTGCCGGTACGGCGTGCCACAAAGGCGATCAGCTCGCGATAGCTATCGCGAAAGGCTTCCAACGGGAGGGCGGACATGGCGGGGACGGGCGAGCAGTAAAGAGGACAAGGCGCGCTAGTATATTACGAATGAGAATAGATCTCATTTGTTATATAAATTCTCTTTGAAAACAGGGTGTTAAATCGCCCGCCCGTGGAGGCGGTTACTGCTGCCAGCGCAACCGTTTCCCGCTATGAAAGACACCATAAAAAACGCCCTGTAGCGCCAGCTACAGAGCGTGGGGACGGGTAAAAACCACTTACAAATCGCGCTTGATCAAAGCCCCGCTGAACAAAACCGGCCCGGTCGGACCCGTCTCGCTGGGCACGCCGCCCTTGGGCTCCAGGCTGACCGCCAGCGCGGGGACAGCCTGCACTTGGGCCAGCTGGGCCTGCAGTTGCGCCAGGCGCCCCTCGCCCATGACGCCCAGCGACTGCGGTGCGCCCTGCGCGGGCAAGGCCCACAGCTGCAGTGACCGGTCGGCGGCCTCCTGGTAGCCGCCCACGCGCTGCAGCACCAGCTGGCCCTGCCGGGCGTCAAAGGTCACCAGCATGGAAGCCTGCGCCTTGCCATCGGCCAGCACCGCGACATACTGCACCTGGGGGGCGGCCTGCAACGCGGTTTGGGTCTTTTGCAGCTTCGTCTGCAAGGCGGCCAGCTGCTGGCCTGCGCTGCGTTGCAGGCTTTGCTGCGCATACAGGCCAACGGCGACGGCAGCGACGGTGGCCACGGCGCCAGTCAGCGCCAGCGAGCGCCACCAGGCCAGCGCCTTGGGGCTGCGGGCGTTGGCAGCAGCGCGCTGCCGCTCCAGCGCTATTCCAGCCTGGTCGGCATCGACCAGGTTCTGGATGCGGGTCCAGACGGCGGCATCGGGTTGCACGGGCGACTGCAGCTCGGACAGCGCCGACCAGCGGCCCTGCCACAGCATGGCGGCCGAGCGCACCTGCGGGTGGGCGCGGGCCATCTGCTCAAAGCGGCGGCGGGCGCCGGCGCGCAAGGTGCCCAGCGCATAGGCCGCAGCGAGCCGGTCGAGCAGTTCAGGGTGTTGTACCAGATTCATCAGAGCACTCCTTTGCGCCTACACGTGGCGGGCCATGCACTTGCGCAGCTGCTCCAGACTGCGGCGCATCCAGGTTTTAACGGTGCCCAGCGGCAGCTGGAAGTGGCTGGCCAGCTCGCTGTGGCTCAAATCTCGCAAATAGGCCAGGCTCACCACCTGGCGCTGGGCCTGCTGCAGCCGCTCCATGCATTGGTGCAACACCGTCGCCTGCTCGCTGGCTTCCACCGATTGCATGGGGCCTTGTGCATCGTCGCCCTGCGGCAAGTCATCCATGTCATCGACCAGCGCATGCTGGTCCAGCCGCTCGGCCTTGCGCCGGCGCAGAAAATCCAGTGCCCTGCTGCGCACGAGCATCCCCATCCAGGCCAGCGGCGGGCTGAGCGAATCGCGGTAACTGCCCGCGTTACGCCAGATGGCGACAAAACTGTCCTGCAGCACATCCTCGGCCCAGGCTTGGTTGCCCAGAATGCGCAGCGCCAGGCCATACAGCCGGGACGCGGTCTCGTCGTACAAAAGCCGGAGCGCCTTGTCCTCGCGGGCGGCTATGCGGTCTAACAAAAGCATCAGTTCAGTGTCAGTGGTAGGTGTGCGCATGCCAGCATTGTGGAGCCAAGCCTGCGCAGCCGGTGTATCCGTTGTATTACTGCCAAGCAGCAAGCGCCTCGGGCAAACCCTCCAATCTCTTAGCGGTCAGCGGTCGCTCACGTCCAAAACTTTCATGCATCTGGCCGCTATACGCAGCAAGCCCTCCATTGGATGCAAAAAACGATGCAAAAAAATAATCGGCGCATTGAATCCAAATCTCCTGCTGGTGCGTAGTGCTAAGCGTAGACCTTGCCCAGACAGGGTCGGACAACCGGAACACCCTATGACAACCGCCACCACCACCATCGCCTACCAGCCATCGTGCCCATGCGCCAGCGCCAGGAGGCAGCCATGCCACTGAACACCCCCATTGCGCGCTGGTACGGCTTGCGTGTCTGGCTGGTGGGCGCCAGCTCGGGCATCGGTCTGGCGCTGGCCGAGCAGCTGCATGCCGCAGGCGCGCGCGTGATCGTGTCCGCGCGCCGGCAGGAGGTGTTGGACAGCTTCGCCGAGCAGCACCCGGGCTGTCTGCCGCTGCCGCTGGATGTCACGGACCTCGACGCGGTCGTCAGCGCCGTGCAGCAGCTGCTGGAGGACGGGCCGCTGGACCTGGTCTGCTACTGCGCAGGCGAGCGGCAGACCATGCGGGCCGATGACCTGGACCTCAACAGCTTGCTGCAGCACCGCGAGGTCAATCTGACCGGGGCCTTGCATTTGATCGCGGCCGTCACGCCCCACCTGCTGGCAGCGGCGCGCGCCGGGCGCCAACCGCATCTGAGCCTGGTGGCCAGTGTGGCCGGCCTGCGGGGTCTGCCGGGCAACCTGGCCTATGGGCCCAGCCAGGCGGCACTCATCAACCTGGCCGAGACCTTGCAACTCGAGCTGGTGCCTCAGGGCGTAGGCGTCAGCCTGGCCGTGCTCAAACCCGGCCTGAGCGATGCCTTCTTCACCGAGCCTCACCCCGCCAGCCTGCCAGTCTGGCCGCAGCCAGAGCAGGCGGCCAGCGCGATGCTTAAGGGCTGGGCCCGGGGCCACTTTCTGCTGGGCGTGCCCTGGCGCTCCCGGCTGAGCTGGCGCCCCGGCTACAAATCGACGGCATCCGGTCTGGTGGCCTGGGTGCGCCGCTTGCAAGGAAACTGAAGCATGCTGACCCTTCACCACCTGGAAACCTCACGCTCGCAGCGCGTGCTGTGGCTGCTCGAAGAGCTGAACCTGCCCTATGCGCTGGAGACCTACCCGCGCGATGCCAAGACGCGCCTAGCGCCGCCGGCGCTCAAGCGCATCCACCCGCTGGGCCTCTCACCCATCCTCTGCGACCGGGGCCTGGTGATTGCAGAATCCGGCGCCATCATCGAGTACCTGGCCGAGCGCTATGGCGCCTGGGCGCCGCCCGACATGGCCCACCTCGATCCGCCGCGCAGCAGCCCCGAGCACCTGCAGTGCCGCTACTGGATGCATTTTGCCGAGGGCTCGCTGATGAACTGGCTGCTGCTGCAGCTGGTGTTTGACAGCATCGCGGCCAAGCGCTTGCCGCTGCTGCTGCGCCCCGTCGTGCGCCCGGTGCTGCGCGGCCTGCGCCAGCAGGTGCACAAGCAGCTGATCGCGCCGCACATGGAGGCGGCGATGGCCTATATGAACCACCACTTGGCTCACCAGCCCTGGTTTGCCGGCGATCACCTGACGATGGCCGATTTTCAGATGGGCTTTGCCGTCGAGGCCGCGCTGGCGCGCTGCGCCAATGCCGCCGACTGGCCGCATCTGCATGCCTACCGCCAGCGCATGCAGGCCCGCGAAGCCTACCAGCGCGCCATTGCCAAGGGCGGCCCGGTGGTGATGAAGCTCTGAGCCACTGAACCGCGGCGCATGAAAAAAGGCCCTGCAGTGCAGGGCCTTCGTCATGGGCGTTGCGCAGATCAGCCCAGCCAGTGGCGGGCATTGCGCCAGACGCGCATCCAGGGGCTGTGGGCCGAACGGTCGCCGTCGGTCCAGCTCATCTGCACGTTGCGGAACACGCGCTCGGGGTGCGGCATCATCGCGGTAAAGCGGCCATCGGCGGTGGTCACAGCGGTCAGGCCGCCGGCCGAGCCGTTCGGGTTGAACGGGTACTGCTCGGTCGCCTGGCCGTGGTTGTCCACATAGCGCATCGCGGCGATCACCGCATCGGCGTTGCCACGGAAGCGGAAGTTGGCATAGCCTTCGCCATGGGCCACGGCGATCGGCAGGCGCGAGCCAGCCATGCCTTGCAGGAACAGGCTGGGCGAGTCCAGCACTTCGACCATCGACAGGCGCGCCTCGAAGCGGTTGCTCTGGTTTTGCGTAAAGCGTGGCCAGTCTTGCGCACCGGGGATGATATCGGCCAGTTCGGCAAACATCTGGCAGCCATTGCAGACGCCCAGGCCGAACGTGTCCTTGCGGCTGAAGAAGGCCTGGAACTGCTCGGACAGCGGCTCGTTGAAGGTGATGGAGCGGGCCCAGCCAATGCCGGCGCCCAGGGTGTCACCATAGCTGAAGCCGCCGCAGGCGACGATACCGGCAAAGTCACGCAGCTGGGCACGGCCCGTCTGCAGGTCGGTCATGTGCACGTCCACCGCTTCAAAGCCGGCTTCGCCAAAGGCGTAGGCCATCTCCACGTGGGAGTTGACGCCCTGCTCGCGCAGCACCGCCACGCGGGGCTTGGCTGCCACGTTCACATAGGGGGCTGCCACCACCTCTTGCGGGTCGAAGGTCAGGTGCACATGCATGCCCGGGTCAGACGGCACACCTACCGAAGCGTGCTCGCTGTCGGCACAAGCGGGGTTGTCGCGCTGCTGGGCAATCTTCCAGCTCACGGCATCCCAGACCTGGTGCAGATCGCTCAGGCTGGCGCCAAACACCTTCTTGGCATCGCGCCAGACCTGCAGCTCGCCCTTGCCCATGTCCATGCTGGACGAGGCCGGACGCGTCTTGCCCACGATGTGGCTGCAGGTGGACAGGCCGTGCTCGCGCAGCGTCTGCAGCACCTCGGCGCTGTCGCTGGTCTTGACCTGCAGCACCACGCCCAGCTCTTCGTTGAACAGCGCGCGCAAAGTCAGGTCTTCGCGGCGGCCCGATACCTGGGCGCCCCAGTTCTTGCCTTCGCCGCTGTCCATGCGGCTGTCGGAGATGCCATCGCCTTCGGTGATCAGCATGTCCACATTCAGTGCCACGCCGACATGGCCGGCAAAGGCCATTTCGGCCACGGTGGCCAGCAGGCCGCCGTCGCCCTTGTCGTGGTAGGCCAGGATCTTGCCCTGGGCGCGCAGCGCGTTGACGGCGTCAACGAGTGCAATCAGGTCCTTGGCCTCGTCCAGGTCCGGCGTTTCATTGCCGCTTTGGCCCAGCACCTGGCCCAGGATCGAGCCACCCATGCGCATCTTGCCGCGCGACAGATCAACCAGCACCAAGGTGGTGTCGGGCTCGTTGGCGTCCAGCTGGGGCGTCAAGGTGCTGCGCACATCATCGATGGAGGCAAAGCCGGTGATGATCAGGCTGACGGGCGAGGTGACCTTCTTGGTCTGGCCGCCCTCGCTCCACTGCGTGCGCATCGACAGGCTGTCCTTGCCCACGGGGATGGAGATGTTCAGCTGCGGGCACAGCTCCATGCCCACGGCCTTGACGGTGGCGTACAGGTCGGCGTCTTCCCCGGGCTCGCCGCAGGCGGCCATCCAGTTGGCCGACATCTTGACCTTGGACAGCGCAATGGGCGCTGCCAGCATATTGGTGATGGCCTCGGCCACCGCCATGCGGCCCGAGGCGGGAGCATTGATCGCTGCCAGCGGCGTGCGCTCGCCCATCGCCATCGCTTCGCCCTTGAAGCCCTGGAAATCGGCCAGGGTCACGGCCACGTCGGCCACCGGCACCTGCCAAGGGCCGACCATCTGGTCGCGGTGGGTCAGGCCGCCGACGGCGCGGTCACCAATGGTGACCAGGAAGCGCTTGGAGGCTACCGTGGGGTGGGCCAGCACGTCGATCACGGCCTTTTCCAGCGGCACGCCGGTCAGGTCGATGGCCGGCAGGCTGCGTGCCACAGTCTGCACATCCTTGTGCATCTTGGGCGGCTTGCCCAGCAGCACGTCCATCGGCATATCGACCGGGAATTTCTGGTCGTCCGCGGTCGCAGCCGGGTCTTCGAGCACCAGCTGGCGCTCTTCGGTGGCCGTGCCGATGACGGCAAACGGGCAGCGCTCGCGCTCGCAAAACGCCGTGAACTGCGCCAGCGACTCGGGCGCAATCGCCATCACATAGCGCTCCTGGCTTTCGTTGGACCAGATTTCCTTCGGAGCCAGGCCCGATTCTTCGAGGTTGACCTTGCGCAGGTCAAAGCGGGCGCCACGGCCGGCGTCATTGGTCAGCTCGGGAAAAGCGTTGGACAGGCCACCGGCGCCCACGTCGTGGATCGCCAGGATGGGGTTGGCCGCGCCCTGCTGCCAGCAGTGGTTGATGACCTCTTGCGCACGGCGCTCGATCTCGGGGTTGCCGCGCTGCACCGAGTCAAAGTCCAGCTCGGCCGCGTTGGTGCCGCTGGCCATGGAGCTGGCAGCACCCCCGCCCATGCCGATGCGCATGCCCGGGCCGCCCAGCTGGATCAGCAAGGTGCCAGCCGGGAAGAGGATCTTCTGGGTCTGCTCGGCATCGATCACGCCCAGGCCACCGGCGATCATGATGGGCTTGTGGTAGCCACGGGTGATGTCACCGACTTGCTGCTCGTACTCGCGGAAGTAGCCGGTCAGGTTGGGGCGGCCGAATTCGTTGTTGAACGCGGCGCCGCCCAGCGGGCCTTCGATCATGATCTGCAGCGGGCTGGCGATGTGCTCGGGCTTGCCGACCTCGCTGCCCCAGAGCTTGGAGACGGTGAAACCAGTAAGGCCCGCCTTGGGCTTGGAGCCCCGGCCGGTCGCGCCTTCGTCACGGATCTCACCGCCCGCGCCGGTGGAGGCGCCGGGGAAAGGCGAGATGGCTGTGGGGTGGTTGTGGGTCTCGACCTTCATCAGCACATGGCTGGTGGCGCTGTGCTTTTGGTAGCTGGGCGCAGTCACGGCATCGGCCTGGGTGTTGAACGGCGCGACAAAGCGCTCGACCTGGTGGCCTTCCATGATGGAGGCATTGTCCGAATAGGCAACGACGGTGTGTTGGGGCGATACCGCCTCGGTGTGGCGGATCATGCCAAACAGGCTCTTGTCCTGCGCCACGCCATCGATGGTGAACTTGGCGTTGAAGATCTTGTGGCGGCAGTGCTCGGAGTTCGCCTGGGCAAACATCATCAGCTCGACATCGCTGGGGTTGCGCGCCAGGCCCTTGAAGGCGTTTTCCAGGTACTCGATCTCGTCGTCGGCCAGCGCCAGGCCCCATTGCTTGTTGGCTTTTTCCAGCGCGCTGCGGCCGCCGCCCAGCACATCGACAAACTCCATCGGCTGGGCTTGCAGTGCGGAGAACAGCTGCTCGGCTTCGGCGCGGGTGGCGAAGACCGACTCGGTCATGCGGTCGTGCAGCAGTGCGGCGATCTGCGCGGTCTGCTCGGCGCTCAGCTCGGGCTTGCCACCCAGCAGGCCGGCCTTGAGCTCGATCCGGTACTCGGTCAGGCGCTCGATGCGGAACAGCGCCAGGCCGCAGTTGCGGGCAATGTCGGTGGCCTTGGAAGCCCAGGGCGAGATGGTGCCCATGCGCGGGGTGACGATGAAGGCCAGGCCGTCGCTGCCGCCTTCATAGGGGTCGCCATAGGTCAGCAGGGCCGCTACGCGCTCGGCCTGGGCACCCGCCAGGGGCTGCTCGGTGGCCACCAGATGCACAAAACGGGCAGCAATGCCCGTTATCTTTGGATGGATCGCCGTCAATGCGGTCTGCAGTTGTTGGGCGCGGAAGGAGCTGAGGGCGTTACCGCCTGGTAGCTGAGTCAGGTGCAGTGTCACGTGGCAGCCTATGTGGACTAGGAGGATGGGAAGAAAGCACGCATGCGCCTTGCCCACTGCTACGGGCGGACCGTGGCAGCACCATGACAAGGGCGGGATAACCCGGGATTCTACTGTGCCGCGCCAGGACACGTAGCCGCATGGAAAACAGGCCAATGGCAGCAGTGGGATAATCGTGGGCTATGACGATCAAAATCAATACCGAAGACGATATTGCGCAGATGCGCATCGCAGGCCGCCTGGCCTCGGAGGTCTTGGACTACATCACCCCCCACATCCAACCGGGTATCACCACCAAGCAAATCGATCTGCTGTGCGCCGAGGCGATGGAAAAGCAAGGCACCAAATCGGCCTGCCTGGGCTACCAGCCGCCAGGCATGACGCCCTACCCGGCCTATGTCTGCACGTCGGTCAACCATGTGGTCTGCCACGGCATCCCCAATGACAAACCGCTCAAGAAGGGCGACATCGTCAATGTGGACGTGACCATCATCACGCCCGAAGGCTATTTTGGTGACAACAGCCGCATGTTCGTGATCGGCGAAGGCACGATTGCGGGCAAGCGCCTGTGCCAGCTGACCTTTGAAGCCATGTGGCATGGCATCGTGCAGGTCAAGAATGGCGCCCACCTGGGCGATATCGGCCATGCGATCCAGAAGTTTGCCGAAGGCCAGGGCCTGTCGGTCGTGCGCGAGTATTGCGGCCACGGCATCGGCAAGGTGTTCCACGACGAGCCCCAGGTGCTGCATTACGGCCGCCCGGGCACCGGCGTCGAGCTCAAGACCGGCATGATCTTCACGATCGAGCCCATGCTCAACCTGGGCAAGAAGGACATCAAGGACCTGGGCAATGACGGCTGGACCGTCATCACCAAGGACCACAGCCTCTCGGCCCAGTGGGAAGTCGAAGTGCTGGTGACCGACACCGGCTATGAAGTGCTGACCTGGTCGGAGGGCTCGCCCACGCCGCCCAGCTTTGTGACCAGCACCAAGTGCTGATCGGGTGCTGATCCGGCACGAATAAATCGCTGCGCGCGTGCCGGGTCTGCCCGGCACCAGCCCACACCAAGGCGGCATTGCAACCAGCATGCCGCCTTGGTCGTTTCTGGCAGTCCCGCCTCCGCCATGCCCCCATTTGGTGCGTAGTGGCATGGAAAGTGCTTACTCGCAGCTGCTGTTGATTGCTATGGCACACTGCCAACGACAGCATAGTTAGGCACCATGAACGATCCTCGCATTCCGCAGCTGCGCGAGCAGTACCAGGCGCAACGCAGCGCCCTGTTTGATGACATCATGGCCGGGGGCAGCAGCACCCGGGGCATACAGACCCAGCTGCGCAAGCTCTCGCAGCTGGCCGATGGGCTGCTGCGCGACCTCTGGCACCTGGCCGGCCTGCCCGGCCGCCTGAACCTGGTGGGGGTGGGCGGCTTTGGCCGGGGCAAGCTGTTTCCCTATTCCGATATCGATGTGCTGCTGCTGCTGCCCGAAGGCACCGATCCGGAGCAGGACATTGAATTGCGCACCGCGATCGAGCAGTTCATCGGCTCGTGCTGGGACGCCGGGCTGGAAATTGGCTCGAGCGTGCGCACCATCAGCCAGTGCATCAGCGAAGCCCAGGCCGATGTGACGGTGCAGACGGCGCTGCTGGAGTCGCGCCGCATCATCGGCTCGCCCCGCCTCTACCACCTGTTCCAGGCGGCGCTGGCCCAGTCCATCAAGCCCGATGCCTTTGTCGTGGCCAAGGTGCTGGAGATGCAGCAGCGCCACAACAAGTACGAAAACACCGTCTATGCGCTCGAGCCCAATTGCAAGGAGTCGCCCGGCGGCCTGCGCGATCTGCAACTGATCCTGTGGCTGGGCCGTGCTACCGGTCTGGGCAGCCGCTGGAAGGAGCTGGCCGACAAGGGGCTGGCCACCGTCTACGAGGTGCGCAACCTGCAGCGCAACGAGGACCTGATCTGCCTCATCCGCGCGCGGCTGCACATTGTGGCCCGGCGCCGTGAGGACCGGCTGGTGTTCGACCTGCAAACGCCGGTGGCCGAGTCCTTTGGCTTCAAGACCATCACGCCAGCTGGCCAGCGCTTTCCCAAGCGCGCCAGCGAGGAGCTGATGAAGCGCTACTACTGGGCTGCCAAGGCGGTGGCCCAGCTCACGCAGATCCTGATGCTGAACATGGACGAGCGCCTGCACCCGGGCAACCACACCTTGCGCCGCATCGATGACGAGTTCTACGACAAGGCCGGCCTCATTGAGGTGGCCGACGACGAGGTCTACCAGCGCAACCCGCATGCGATCTTGCGCACCTTCTTGCTCTACGAGACCGAGCCGGGCTTGAAGGACCTGTCGGCCCGTACCTTCCGCGCGCTCTACCATGCGCGCCAGCTGATGGATGCCCAGTTCCGTCGTGACCCGGTCAACCGCGCCACCTTCATGCAGATTCTGCAGCAGCCCCATGGCATCACCCATGCGATGCGGCTGCTCAACCAGACCTCGGTGCTGGGCCGCTACCTCTGGCCGTTCCGCCGCATCGTGGGCCAGATGCAGCACGACCTGTTCCATGTCTACACGGTGGACCAGCACATCCTGATGGTGCTGCGCAATGTGCGGCGCTTTTTCATGGCCGAGCATGCGCATGAGTACCCGTTCTGCTCCCAGCTGGCCGCTGGCTGGGACAAGCCCTGGATTCTGTACCTGGCCGCCCTGTTCCACGACATCGGCAAGGGCCGGGGTGGCGACCATTCGGAGATCGGCGCGCTGGAAGTCAAGCGTTTTTGCCGCGACCACCAGATTGCCAAGGAAGACCGGCAGCTGGTCGAGTTTCTGGTGCGCGAGCACCTGACGATGAGCCAGGTCGCGCAAAAGCAGGATACGTCCGACCCCGAGGTGATCACCGCCTTTGCCCAGCGCATGGGCAATGAGCGCCGGCTCACTGCCCTCTACCTGCTCACCGTCGCCGATATCCGCGGCACCAGCCCCAAGGTCTGGAATGCCTGGAAAGGCAAGCTGCTCGAAGACCTGTACCGCTCGACGCTGCGTGTGCTGGGCGGGCGGGCACCCGATGTGGCCGCGCAGGTGGAAATCCGCAAGCGCGAAGCGCTGGTGCTGCTGGCGCTGTCGGCCCAGCCCCATGAATCACAAAAAGCGCTGTGGGATACGCTGGGCCTCGATTATTTTCTGCGCCACGAGGCCGCCGATATCGCCTGGCACACGCGCCACCTGTCACGCGCCGTGGGCAGCAAGGCCACCTTGGTGCGCGCGCGCCAGTCGCTGGCCGGCGAAGGCCTGCAGGTGATGGTGTATGCGCCCGACCAGCCCGATCTGTTTGCCCGCATCTGCAGCTATTTTGACCAGGCGGGCTTTTCGATTCTGGACGCGCGCGTGCACACCGCCCTTAACCGCTATGCGCTCGATACCTTCCAGGTGGTGGCGACCGATGCACCGCAAAGCTACCGCGAGCTGATCAACCTGGTCGAGAGCGAGCTCACGCGCGTGCTGGTGGCCGCCCAGCCGCTGCCCGAGCCCGCGCAGCGCCGCGTCTCGCGCCGGGTCAAGAGCTTTCCGGTGGCGCCGCGCGTGCTGCTGCGCCCCGATGACAAAGGCCAGCGCTGGCTGCTGTCCATCTCGGCGGCAGACCGCGCAGGCCTGCTCTACACCGTGGCACGCATCCTGGCCCGCCACCAGCTGAGTGTCGAGCTGGCCAAGATCAGCACCTTGGGCGAGCGCGTGGAAGACAGCTTTTTGCTGCAGGGCCCGGAGCTGCAAAACAATGTGAGCCAGATCGCGATCGAGACCGAGCTGCTCTGGGCACTGGCCGCGACGGGCAGCGGCGCGGCCGGTTGACCGTTAAGGCGAACCCGGCTCAGTCGTCCTCGGCCGCGCTGATGCCGGGAAACAAAATCTCGGTAAAACCGAACTGGCTGAAATCGCGCACCCGCATCGGGTAGAGCTTGCCCCAGAGGTGGTCGCATTCATGCTGCACCACCCGGGCATGGAAGCCCTCGGCCTCGCGGTCAATCGGGTCGCCATACTGGTCAAAGCCGGTGTAGCGGATCTTGCGCCAGCGCGGCACCATGCCGCGCAGCCCCGGCACCGACAGGCACCCCTCCCAGTCGTCTTCTTCCTCGTCCGACAAGGGCGTGATCACCGGGTTGATCAGCACCGTGGGCGGCACCAGCGGGCGGTCCGGGTAGCGCGGGTTGCGCTCGGGCGAGCCAAAGAACACCACCTGCAGATCCACCCCGATCTGCGGCGCCGCCAGGCCCGCGCCGTTGGCGTCGCGCATGGTGTCAAGCAGGTCCTGCACGAGCTGGTGCAGCGCATCGGTGTCAAATTCGGTCACGGGCTGCGCGGTGCGCAGCAAACGGGCATCGCCCATTTTCAAGATTGGATAGATCGCCATGCCGGCATGGTAGCGCAGCGCGCAAGCCCGTCTGGCGCCTTTTGCCACCCAAAGCACCGGCGCAGCAGCGCAGCAAGATGCCCACCACCCTTGCCCAGCATCAAGACACTGTTATGCGGCGCGATGCACAATGCTGGACCATGAACGAGCCCGGAGCCTCTTCCACCGCGCTGCAAGACGTGCAGACACCGGCTTACTGCCCCATCCGCAGTCCGGTCTTGCGCTGGCTGCTGCTGTTGGCGGCTGTGGCCTGCCTGGCGATGGGCATCATCGGCATTTTTGTGCCGGGGCTGCCGACCACGGTCTTTGTGCTGATGGCCGGGGCTTGCGCGGCGCGCAGCTCGCCGCGCCTGCATGCCTGGCTGTGGCGCCACCGGCTGTTTGGCGGCATGCTGCGCAACTGGGCGGCGGGCGGTTTTGTCAGCCGCAAGGCCAAGTGGAGCGCCAGCATCACGATGGCGCTGTGCGCAGTCATCATGCTGCTGGTGCCAGCGCCTGGCTGGGCCAAGCTGTTGTCGATTGGCTGCATGGCCTGCGTGCTGGCCTGGCTGTGGTGCCGGCCCGAGCCCCCGGCACCGCAATGAGCCCAGCCCTGCGCGGCAAAAAATGACCTCGTCCGTTTTTCAGGTCAAAAATTCGTTCTATAATCGCAGTCTTGTTCCTCAATAGCTCAGTTGGTAGAGCGCCGGACTGTTAATCCGTAGGTCCCTGGTTCGAGCCCAGGTTGAGGAGCCAAAGAATTTTTCGGCTTTGCAATCGAACAAAGCCTGTTGACCGATATTCCTCAATAGCTCAGTTGGTAGAGCGCCGGACTGTTAATCCGTAGGTCCCTGGTTCGAGCCCAGGTTGAGGAGCCATCACTTATCTGCCCTGCAATCGTTCAGGGCATTGACCAAAAATTTGTTCCTCAATAGCTCAGTTGGTAGAGCGCCGGACTGTTAATCCGTAGGTCCCTGGTTCGAGCCCAGGTTGAGGAGCCAAAGAATTTTTTTTGGCTTTGCAATCGCACAAAGCCTGTTCACTGTTTATTCCTCAATAGCTCAGTTGGTAGAGCGCCGGACTGTTAATCCGTAGGTCCCTGGTTCGAGCCCAGGTTGAGGAGCCATTCAAAAAGCCTGCACCACCGTGCAGGCTTTTTTGTTTTTTGCGGCCGCAGCCCAGCAGCCGGGAGCGAACTGCCGTATTTGTCACCCTGCGTACCACGGGCGGCCAGCAGCGCCCCATTTGGCCGCTACCATGGCAGGCAACACCATGAGCGCCAACCACCACACGCCCCCGCTAGCCTGGCTGCAAGCCGATGACGACTTTCCACCCGTGGACATGGCCTGGGGGCCCCACACCCCGCACCCGGGCCTGCTGGCCGCTGGCGGCGTGCTCGACAGCGCCCATCTGCAGCAGGCCTACCGCCAGGGCATCTTCCCCTGGTTCAGCGAGGGCTCACCCATTCTGTGGTGGTCCACCGATCCGCGCATGGTGCTGCAACCGGCCCACTTCCGCCTGCACCGCTCGCTCAAGCAGGCCATCCGCAAGTTTGCGCAGGATCCCAGCAGCGAACTGCGCATCGACAGCGACTTTGCCGCCGTGATCGCCGCCTGCAGCCAGCAGGACCGCCCGGGCCAGGATGGCACCTGGATCGTCGACGACATCCAGGCCGCCTACACCCAGCTGCACCGGGATGGCTTTGCCCACAGCGTGGAGCTGTGGCAAGGCGGCCAGCTGGTAGCCGGCCTGTACTGCGTGGCCATTGGGCGCGCGGTGTTTGGCGAATCGATGTTCACCACCGTGCCCAACGGCTCCAAGATCGCACTGGCCGCGCTGGTGCAGATCTGCCGGCGCGAGCAGGTGCCGATGATCGACTGCCAGCAAAACACCGGGCATCTGGCCTTCATGGGCGCTGCCGAAGTGCCGCGCAGCCGGTTTTTAGAGAATGTGCGCACGCAAATAGCGCTGCCCCCTATGCGCTGGGAGTTTGCATCTGGCGATGGGACTGACATAATCCCACTATCTGAAATGACATCTCCGCATCCGGATGAGTAGGCTGAACGAACTACCGCTGCACAGCTTGCAGTTTTATGCGACAGCGCCCTACCCATGCAGCTATCTCGAAGCGCGCATGGCGCGCTCTCAGGTAGCCACGCCCAGCCACGCCATCCAGAACGATGTCTACTCCGAGTTGATCCAGCAGGGCTTTCGCCGCAGCGGCCTGTTCACCTACCGCCCCTATTGCGATGGCTGCCAGGCATGCGTGCCCTTGCGCGTGCAGGTGCAGGACTTCAAACCCAAGCGCCACCAGCGCCGCGCGCGCAAGCAGCACCAGGCGCTGGACGTGCGCGTGCTGCCGCTGGGCTTTTTGCGTGAGCACTACGCGCTCTACCTGCGCTACCAGTCGGCGCGCCATACCGGTGGCGGCATGGATGAGGACAGCGTCGAGCAGTATTCGCAGTTCATGCTGCAAAGCCGGGTCAACAGCCGCCTGGTGGAGTTTCGCGAGCCCGCGCAGGGCCAGCAGCCCGGCGCCTTGAAGATGGTCTCGATCATCGACATCCTCAACGACGGCCTGTCGGCCGTCTACACCTTTTACGAGCCCGAGGCCCACACCAGCTACGGCACCTACAACGTGCTCTGGCAGATTGATCAGTGCCGGGCCATGGGCCTGCCCTACCTGTACCTGGGCTACTGGATTGCCGCCAGCCCCAAGATGCAATACAAGGCCGATTACCAGCCCTATGAGGTCTATATCGACCAGCGCTGGCAACCGGGCCAGCTCGCCAACCATTGCGCCCCTTGATCGCTCCGATCAAGCGGTCACCCCTCTTTTTGTTATTTGAGCGCCAGTCTACGCATGACCAAACCAATACATGACACCGTCACCAAGCCCAGCGTGCAAGTGCTAGAGCGCATGTTCACGCTGCTGGACGTCCTGGCCACGCGCGAGGAAGCGGTGTCACTCAAGGAGCTGAGCGAGATCACAGGCCTGCACCCGTCGACGACGCACCGCATCTTGAACGACCTGACCATTGGCCGCTTTGTGGACCGCCCCGAGTCGGGCAGCTACCGCCTGGGCATGCGCCTTCTGGAGCTGGGCAACCTGGTCAAGGCGCGCATCAATGTGCGCGAAGTGGCCCTGCTGCCGATGCGGCGGCTGCACCTGGCCACGCAGCAGGCCATCAATCTGAGCATGCGCCAGGGCGATGAGATCGTCTATGTGGAGCGCAGCTTCAGCGAGCGCTCGGGCATGCAGGTGGTGCGCGCCATCGGCGGCCATGCGCCGCTGCACCTGACCTCGACCGGCAAGCTCTTTTTGGCCAACGACGAGCCCGAGCGCGTACGCGCCTACGCGATGCGCACGGGCCTGGCGGGCAACACCAAGAACAGCATCACCAATTTGGCGGTACTCGAGCGCGAGCTGTCCAAGACCCGCCAGTACGGCGTGGCGCGCGACAACGAGGAGCTGGAGCTGGGCGTGCGCTGCATGGCAGCGGGCATTTATGACGACCAGGGGCGCCTGGTCGCTGGCCTGTCGGTGTCCGCCCCTGCCGACCGGCTGGAAGACGCCTGGACCACGCGCCTGCAGGCCACGGCTAGCGAGATCTCGTCCGCGCTGGGCTTTGACGAGCACCGCCAGCCCAACGCACGCTGAGCCCGGGCAGGCCATCAACCGCACGCAAAAAAACCTGCCGAGGCAGGTTTTTTTGTGGGCGCAGCGCGCTCAGTGCTTGGCCAGCAGCTGCGTGCCCGAGCCTTCCACCCAGTGGCGCACGCGCTCGGCATCGGCCAGGCGACCGAACTTGCCCGCCGAATCCAGGAACACCATGATGAGCTTGCGGCCGGCCACCTGGGCCTGCATCACCAGGCAGCGGCCTGCCTCGGAGATATAGCCGGTCTTTTGCAGGCCGATATTCCACTCGGGACTGTGCACCAGGCGGTTGGTATTGTTGAACTGCAGCATGCGCTCACCCACTTCGACCTGGTAGGACGGCGAAGTGGTCAGATCGCGCAGCAGCGGATCGGAGTGCGCCACATTGACCAAGGTGGCCAAGTCAAAGGCGCTGGACTGGTTGGAGCTCGACAAGCCGGTGGGCTCGACATAGCGGGTATCGGCCATGCCCAGCATCTTGGCCTTCATGTTCATCATGCCGACAAAGGTCTGCAGGCCACCAGGGTAGGTGCGGCCCAGCGCATGGGCGGCACGGTTTTCGCTGGACATCAGCGCCAGGTGCAGCAATTCGCCGCGCATCAAGGTGGTGCCCACACGCAGACGCGAGCTGCTGTGCTTTTCGGTGTCCACATCGTCCTGGGTGATGGTGATCATCTCGTCCATCGGCAGCTGGGCCTGGGAGATGATCAGGCCGGTCATCAGCTTGGTGAGCGAGGCGATCGGCAGCACGGCATGGTCGTTCTTGGACAGCAGCACTTCATGGGTGTCCTGGTCCAGCACCAGAGCGACGCTGGATTTGAGTGCCAGCGGATCGGTCACATCATGCAGGCCGGCCATCTGGCCGAAGGACTGGCGCTCGGGAATGATGACGGCAGCGGCAACGGCAGCGCGCCCTGCGTGGCGCCCTGCCTTGGCCAGCGTGGTCTTGCCCTTGGGGGCTTTGCCGGCGACCTTTTTGGACGATGGCGCAGCCGCTTGCTTTTGGCGGCCATTGCGCTCGCCCTTGGAGGCCACGGCGGCAGGCTTTTTGCTAGCCTTGGCCTGCACATGGGCCTTGGGAGCGGACTTGTTTTTGGCGCTGGCCTGCACGCTGGGAGCGGACAAACCAAAGGCCAGGGTACAAATTGCAAACAAATGTGAAAAACGACGCAAAACACTGCGATGACGTAGCGCCATTATTCTGCTCCCTACAAATACGATAGCTGACAGCGGAAACTTGAATTTAAAAAATCGCGCAAATTCATTAACTTACGCCATTCTTCAATTATTTAAGTGAAATTATATTCCGAAGTCTCAACCTTGTGCAGCTACTCGCTCCGTAGGATTTTGTAACTTGTTTAGCGCAGCGATGTAAGCCTTCGCTGACGCCACCACAATATCAGGGTCTGCGCCTACACCGTTGACCACGCGCCCACCCATCTGCAAGCGCACGGTCACCTCGCCCTGGCTCTCGGTCGAGCCGCTGATCGCATTGACCGCATACAGCACCATCTCGGCGCCGCTGCGCGCCTGCGACTCAATTGCCTTCATCGAGGCATCGACCGGGCCGTTGCCGGTAGACTCGCCGCGCACCTCCTGGCCATGGGCAATCAACACCACGCTGGCCTTGGGCTGCTCGCCCGTTTCGCTCGATTGCGACAACGAGACAAAGCGGTAGGTTTCGGCCTGCGCCTCGGCGCCTTCCATGTGCACCAGTGCGAGGATGTCTTCGTCAAAAATTTCGCTCTTGCGGTCGGCCAGGTCCTTGAAACGGGCAAAGGCGGCATTGATCTCGCTTTCGCTGTCCATCACCACACCCAGCTCCTGCAGGCGCTGCTTGAAGGCGTTGCGGCCCGAGAGCTTGCCCAGCACGATCTTGTTGGCGCTCCAGCCCACATCTTCGGCACGCATGATTTCGTAGGTGTCGCGCGCCTTGAGCACGCCATCCTGGTGGATGCCGGAGGCATGCGCAAAGGCATTGGCGCCCACCACGGCCTTGTTGGGCTGCACCACAAAGCCGGTGGTCTGGCTCACCAGGCGGCTGGCGGCCACGATGTGCTGCGCGTCGATGTTGACATCGAGGCCAAAGTAGTCGCGCCGCGTCTTGACGGCCATGACCACCTCTTCGAGTGAGCAGTTACCCGCGCGCTCGCCCAGGCCGTTGATCGTGCACTCCACCTGGCGTGCACCACCGATCTTGACGCCGGCCAGCGAGTTGGCGACAGCCATGCCCAGGTCGTTGTGGCAGTGCACCGACCAGATGGCCTTGTCGCTGTTGGGAATGCGCTCGCGCAGGTTCAGAATGAACTGGCCATAGAGCTCAGGGATCGCGTAGCCGACGGTGTCGGGCACGTTGATGGTCGTGGCACCTTCGGCAATCACGGCCTCGATCACGCGGCAGAGAAAATCAGGGTCGCTGCGGTAGCCGTCTTCCGGGCTGAACTCAATATCGCCCACCAGGTTACGGGCAAAGCGCACCGACATCTTGGCCTGCTCGAACACCTCATCGGGCGACATGCGCAGCTTTTTCTCCATGTGCAGCGGGCTGGTCGCAATGAAGGTGTGGATACGCGCGCGGTTGGCGGGCTTCAAGGCCTCGGCGGCGCGGGCGATGTCGCGGTCGTTGGCGCGGGCCAGCGAGCAGATGGTCGAGTCCTTGATGATGGAGGCGATGCTCTGGACACAATCGAAGTCACCGTTGGAGCTGGCGGCAAAACCGGCCTCGATGACGTCCACCTTGAGGCGTTCGAGTTGGCGCGCAATGCGCAGCTTTTCGTCCTTGGTCATCGAGGCGCCGGGCGACTGCTCGCCATCGCGCAAGGTGGTATCAAAAATAATCAGTTGGTCGCTCATCGTGTGTTCTCCATGGCATTGGTCCTGCGCTGCCACCGTGGGTGAGTGGATTGTCTAAAACAGGCTGCAGGAGAGCGATCACTTCACTCTGCTGCAGCCTGCTTCAACCGCGCTACAGTTTACGTGCTTTGCTCCGCCTGTGGTTAGGCGGTAGCCACTTGTGCAGCCGCTTGTGGCGCTGCCGTTTGCACGCTGGCGACAGCACCGCTACGTGCTACCGCACTCATCACCGCGCGGAAAGCCGCCTGGGTGCTGTTGCTGTCCATGCCCACGCCGTACAGGCTCTGGCTGTCGCCCACGCGCAGCTCGATATAGGCAGCGGCCGTGGCATTGGCGCCCTTGTCGCCGCGGGCATCGCTGGCAGCCACTGCATGCTCGCTGTAGTCCAGCAAACGAACGGGGATACCGATGGCGCTGCTGACCGCTCGCACAAAGGCATCGATCGGGCCATTGCCGTGGCCGGCGATGCTGACGGCCTGGCCGGCCCACTGCACCTTGCCGCTGATGCGCACGTCATCGCTGTCGTTCGATTCCACGCGGTACTGGGCCAGCGCATGGTTGGCGCCCAGCTGGTACTCGCGCTCGAAGATCTGCCACAGGTCCTTGGCGGTGAACTCGGTGCCCGCCGTGTCCATCGCGCGCTGCACCACCTGGCTGAACTCGATCTGCAAGCGGCGTGGCATCGCCAGGCCATAGGCTTCTTCGAGCAGGTAGGAGATGCCGCCCTTGCCCGACTGGCTGTTGACGCGGATCACCGCTTCATAGCTGCGGCCCAGGTCCTTGGGGTCGATCGGCAGGTAAGGAATTTCCCAGATATCGGCATCCTGGCGGGCCGCAAAGGCTTTCTTGATCGCATCCTGGTGCGAGCCCGAGAACGAGGTGTAGACCAGGTCGCCGGCATAGGGGTGGCGCGCCGGCACGGGCAGCTGGTTGCAGTACTCGACTTCAGCGCGGATGGCGTCGATGTCCGAGAAATCGAGCTGGGGCGATACACCCTGCACATACATGTTCAAGGCCACATTGACGATGTCGAGGTTGCCGGTGCGCTCGCCATTGCCAAACAGGCAGCCTTCGACGCGGTGGGCGCCGGCCATCAACGCCAACTCGGCGCTGGCCGTGCCGGTGCCGCGGTCGTTGTGTGGGTGCACAGACACCACCACCTCAGGGCGGTTGGCAAACTGGCGCACCATCCACTCGATCTGGTCGGCAAACACGTTGGGGGTGGCGTTCTCCACCGTCGTGGGCAGGTTCAGGATGATGTCGCGGCCTGGGCCCCAGGCGGCAATCGCCGTCTCGCAGGCCTGCTGGGACACCTCAAGCTCAGCGAGCGAGAAGGTCTCGGGCGAGTACTGCAAGACCCATTCGGTGCCGGGCTGCGCATCGGTCAAGGTCTTGAGGTGGGTGACCTGGTCTTTGACCAGGGCCATCACCTCGGGCACGCTCATGCCGAATACCACCTTGCGCCAGACCGGGGCCACCGCGTTGTAGATGTGGACGATGGCGCGCGGCGCGCCTTGCAAGGCCTCGACCGTGCGCGTGATCAGCTCAGGCCGGGCGGGGGTCATCACCTGGATGGTGACGTCGGCGGGAATGCGCTTTTCCTCGATCAACTGGCGCACAAAGTCGAACTCGATCTGCGAGGACGCGGGAAAGCCGACTTCGATTTCCTTGAAACCAATCTTGACCAGCATGTCGAACATGCGCAGCTTGCGCGCCAGGTCCATGGGCTCGATCAGCGCCTGGTTGCCATCGCGCAGATCGGTGGACAGCCAGATGGGTGCCTGGGTGATCTGGGCATCAGGCCAGGTGCGGTCACGCAACGCAATGGCTGGAAAAGCGCGGTACTTGCTGGAAGGTTGGGTCAACATGGTTGTCTGGTCTTTCTCATCGGAACAAAAAGTTCGGGGTTGGAAACCAGCAACCTGCTAAAAACAGAATCGGCCCGTTGCTGGTGCAAACGGGCCGAGGTGTAGGGGTGAAAAACTGCGCGCTACTCTACCTGCCCGTTGGACATGCTAGTAGTAGAGCTAGGGACAGGTTTTGCATGGCAATCACTCTAACACAGGTTTGGGCTGGTGTCTGCAAAAAACTCAATCGTGGTGCAAGCCGCGCTCTTCGGGCTCGTCGGTCGAGGTCGCCACGATCGAGACATGCTGGCCCTTGAAGCGGCGCCAGGCATAGATCACATAGCCCGAGAGCGAATAGACCACAAAGATCAGGAACAGCATCGTGGCCGGCTCGATGCTGACCACCGCCAGCAGCAGCACCACCACCACCAGGGAGATGAAGGGCACGCTCTTGGCAGCGCCTGCATCCTTGAAGCTGTAGTACGGGATATTGGTGACCATGGTCAGACCCGCCAGCAAGGTGATGGCAAACATGATCCAGGACAGGTCATCGCGGCTGGCCGGGTAGCCGCCAAACAGCGCAATCACCTGGCCAAAAATCGGCACATCGCGGTGCGATACCAAAAGCGCGCTGGTCAGCCAGATAAAGCCTGCCACCAAGGCCGCAGCAGCGGGCGACGGCATGCCCTGGAAATAGCGCTTGTCCACCACGCCCGTGTTCACATTGAAACGCGCCAGGCGCAGCGCTGCGCAGGAGCAATAGACAAAGGCTGCGATCCAGCCCCAGCGGCCCAGCGGGCGCAGCGCCCATTCATAGGCAATCAGTGCGGGAGCGGCGCCAAAGGACACCATGTCCGAGAGCGAATCCATCTGCTCGCCAAAGGCGCTTTGCGTGTGCGTCATGCGCGCCACGCGGCCGTCGAGGCTATCGAGCACCATCGCGCAGAACACGCCGACAGCGGCCGCCTCGAAACGGCCATTCATGGCCATCACGATCGAGTAAAAACCGCCAAACAAGGCGGCCAAGGTGAACGAGTTGGGCAGCACATAGATGCCCTTGCGCCACTTGCGCTGCGCAGGCGGCAGTGCATGCGCTGCGGCCTTGGGCTTGGTTTCGTTTTCGTCCAGCATTCAATCCACTCCAGCGCCAGCTATATCTGCGCAATCAGCTACTTATTTTATAGTTTCCAGCGGGTTCTGGCCCCGCCGGGCTTGGGCTACAGTGTAGCTTTTCGCCAGCGCGGCCCCGCCGGCCATGCCCATGAAAAAAGGACTGCCAAAGCAGTCCTTTGCACATCACCTCGGCGCCGCAACAGGGCTGCGGCAGCCGCCGGGATTTAGTTGCGGGTCTGGTCGACCAGCTTGTTCTTGGCGATCCAAGGCATCATGGCGCGCAGCTGACCACCGACTTGCTCGATCTGGTGATCGGCGGTGTTGCGGCGGCGGGCGGTCATCGATGGGTAGCTCAGACGGCCTTCCTGGATGAACATCTTGGCGTAGTCGCCGTTCTGGATGCGCTTCAGAGCGTTGCGCATGGCCTTGCGCGACTCTTCATTGATCACCTCAGGGCCGGTCACGTACTCGCCGTATTCGGCGTTGTTCGAGATCGAGTAGTTCATGTTGGCGATGCCGCCTTCGTAGATCAGGTCCACGATCAGCTTGAGCTCGTGCAGGCACTCGAAGTAGGCCATTTCAGGCGCGTAGCCGGCTTCCACCAAGGTCTCGAAGCCCATCTTGATCAGCTCGACCGCGCCGCCGCACAGAACGGCTTGCTCGCCGAACAGGTCGGTTTCGGTTTCTTCCTTGAAGTTGGTCTCGATGATGCCGGCCTTGCCGCCACCATTGGCCATCGCGTAGGACAGGGCCAGGTCACGGGCCTTGCCAGACTTGTCCTGGTGCACAGCGATCAGGTGGGGCACGCCGCCGCCTTGGCTGTAGGTGTTGCGCACGGTGTGGCCTGGGGCCTTGGGCGCCACCATCCACACGTCCAGATCGGCGCGGGGCACGACCTGGTTGTAGTGCACGTTGAAGCCGTGCGCAAACACCAGCGAAGCGCCTTGCTTGATGTTGTCCTTGACGTTGTCGCTGTAGACCTTGGCGATGTCTTCATCAGGCAGCAAGATCATGACCACGTCAGCGGCCTTGACGGCATCGTTGACTTCCATCACGGTCAGGCCGGCCTTCTCGGCCTTGGGCCAGGAAGCGCCAGACTTGCGCAGACCGACGATGACCTTCACGCCACTATCGTTGAGGTTCTGCGCGTGCGCATGGCCTTGCGAGCCGTAGCCGATGATGGCGACGGTCTTGCCTTTGATGAGGGACAGGTCACAGTCCTTGTCGTAAAAAACTTTCATGCTTCGCTCCGTTGGTATCAGTCAAAAATTCAGAAATTCAAACAAACATTCTCAAGAATCTGCATCGTCAGGGGGCCTTGCCGCAGGTCCTGAAGCCAGCAAATAAGCTCCCGCTACAAAAGCGCCCAATCCTACTATGAGTACTAGCCAGGGGTTGGTGCGCCTCGAAGCGTTTTCGTCGGGCTCGCCAAAGATGCCATCACACAAGCGCTGCTGTGTGAAAAGGTCCTGGGACAGACTGCAATCAGGGTCGTCCGTCTGCACCCAGGCCACCACCAGCACAAGCCCCACCAGCAGCAGCACCACCCCCACCGCCTGGCGGGCATGGCGTCGCAGCCGGTGACACCAGCGCATTACACGCGCAAGATGCGTTCACCGCGCCCGATGCCGCTGGCTCCGGTACGCACGGTTTCGAGGATGGCCGACCGGTCGATCGCGCTCAGGAAGGCGTCGTTCTTGGCCTGGTCGCCGGTCACCTCGATGGTGTAGCTCTTCTCGGTCACATCGATGATGCGGCCGCGGAAGATATCGGCCATGCGCTTCATTTCTTCGCGCTCCTTGCCGACCGCCCGCACCTTGATCATCATCAGCTCGCGCTCGGTATAGGCGCCTTCGGTCAGATCGACCACCTTGACCACTTCAATGAGGCGGTTGAGGTGCTTGGTGATCTGCTCGATGACGTCGTCCGAGCCGGTGGTGGTGATGGTCATGCGCGACAGCGAGGCATCCTCGGTGGGCGCCACGGTGAGCGACTCGATGTTGTAGCCACGGGCCGAAAACAGGCCCACCACGCGCGACAGGGCGCCTGGTTCGTTCTCCAGGAGAACCGCAATGATGTGTTTCATAAGAACAGATTCCTCTTTTCGCTACCCTCCCCCGGCGCCGGTAAGCGCAGGGCTCGGTAGACAATAGATTCGTCAGAAAGGGAAAACCCAAGGACAGGCTGGACGCGCGCTTGCCACAAGGCGCGCCAAGCCAGAAAGGCGTTTACAGATCGTCCGCGCCCAGCAGCATCTCGGTGATGCCCTTGCCGGCCTGGACCATCGGGAAGACGTTCTCGGTCGGATCGGTGCGGAAATCGAGGAACACGCTCTTGCGCTCTTCACGGGCAATGCGCCGCGCCTCGCGCAGCGCGGGCTCCACATCCTCGGGCTTCTCGATCAGAATGCCCGCATGGCCATAGGCTTCGGCCAGCTTGACGAAGTCAGGCAGCGAATCCATGTAGCTGTGGCTGTAGCGGCCCGAGTACTCGATCTCTTGCCACTGGCGCACCATGCCCAGGAAGCGGTTGTTGAGCGCGCAGATGATGATCGGCGTCTCGTACTGGCGGCAGGTGGCCAGCTCCTGGATGTTCATCTGCACCGAGCCTTCGCCGGTGATGCAGAACACCTCGGCATCGGGCTTGGCCAGCTTGATGCCCATCGCATAGGGGATGCCCACGCCCATCGTGCCCAGGCCGCCCGAGTTGATCCAGCGGCGCGACTCCTCAAAACGGTAGTACTGCGCAGCCCACATCTGGTGCTGGCCCACGTCCGAGGTCACATAGCAGTCCGCATCGCGGGTCATCTGCCACAGCGTCTCGACCACGAACTGGGGCTTGATCACCTCCTTGTTGCCACGGTCATAGCGCAGGCAATCGCGGCTGCGCCAGTCTTCGATGGTCTTCCACCAGTTTTGCAGCGCCTCGGCATCGGGGCTGACCACGCTCTCGCGCACCATCGCGATCAGCTCGGTCAGCACTTCCTTGCAGTCGCCCACGATGGGCACATCCACCTTGACGCGCTTGGAGATCGACGAGGGGTCAATGTCGACATGGATGATCTTGCGCTCCACCGACATGAAGTGCTTGGGGTTGCCGATCACCCGGTCATCAAAGCGCGCACCGACGGCCAGCAGCACATCGCAGTTCTGCATCGCGTTGTTGGCTTCGATCGTGCCGTGCATGCCCAGCATGCCCAGGAATTTCTTGTCGCTGGCCGGGTAGGCGCCCAGGCCCAGCAAGGTGTGGGTCACCGGGTAGCCCAGCAGGTCCACCAGGGTGCGCAGCTCTTGCTCGGCGCCGCTCAGCAGCACACCGCCACCGGTATAGATATAGGGGCGCTTGGCCGACAGCAGCAGCTGCAAGGCCTTGCGGATCTGGCCGCTGTGACCCTTCTTGACCGGGTTGTAGGAGCGCATCTCGACCGTCGAGGGATAGCCGCTGTAGGCCACCTTCTTGAAGGACACGTCCTTGGGAATATCGATCACCACGGGGCCAGGGCGGCCCGTGCGTGCGATATGAAACGCTTTTTTCATCGTCAGCGCCAGGTCGCGCACGTCCTTGACCAGGAAGTTGTGCTTGACGATGGGGCGCGTGATACCGACGGTATCGCATTCCTGGAACGCATCCGAGCCAATGGCGGTCGTGGATGTCTGACCGGAGATCACGACGATGGGGATGCTGTCTGTGTAAGCAGTGGCAATACCGGTGACGGCATTCGTCAGGCCGGGGCCGGAGGTGACCAGGGCCACGCCCACTTCACCGGTGGCGCGGGCAAAACCGTCTGCCGCATGCACTGCTGCCTGTTCATGGCGAACCAGCACATGGTTGATGGTGTCTTGCTTGTAGAGCGCGTCGTAGATGTAGAGAACTGCACCGCCGGGGTAGCCCCACAGCTGCTTGACGCCTTCGGCCTGCAGTGCCTTGACCAGCACTTCAGCACCCATGAGTTCTTGGGATTTCTGCGCGGACTGATGCGCCGCTTGCGCCGAGTTCTGCTCGGCCTTGGACATTTCCATGATCAACCTTTGTGAATTTCTCTAACGAAAAACCTCTGGTGCTCCTCACCCAGCTCTTGTGGAGCCTGCTTGGAACTTGAGGCCAACGGACATGGGCGAGATGCTTGCGACGCCGGACCGTGACCCTTTTGCTTTTTGATGCTTGTACATTATCGCACTGCAGCATTGCTTTGCGACAAGCTACGGATTTTTTTTCGATAGGATGCGATAATCTAAGGCTTGATGCGGTGTTTTTTGCCACACTTGGTTTATTTACCCGGGTAAAAAGCGAGAAATCTCTGAATAACCACGGTGTTGGGTACGATTTGGCCACAGAACGAGAACTGTCCGACTTTCTGAAAAGCGTTGAAAAGCGAGCTTTCAAGCGCTCGCTTTTTCATGTGCGCGACCAGGAAGCAGCGCTCGACATCGTGCAGGACAGCATGATGAAGCTGGCCGAGCACTATGGGGACAAGCCGCCCAACGAGCTGCCGATGCTGTTCCAGCGCATCCTGTCCAACAGCACGCTCGACTGGTTTCGCCGGCAAAAGACGCGCAACGCGCTCTTTACGACGATGAGCGACTTCGAAGGCCCGGATGACGAGGGGGAATTCAACCTCCTCGATATCTATAACGCCGACAATGGAGAGGCCGAGCAGAGTGCCGAGGACCACACCAACCGCAAACAAACCCTTGCATTAATAGAAAAAGAGATACAACAGTTGCCAGCGCGTCAACGCGAAGCGTTTCTGATGCGTTATTGGGAAGAGATGGACATCGCAGAGACTGCAGCAGCCATGGGTTGCTCAGAGGGAAGTGTAAAAACCCACTGCTTTCGCGCCATCCAAACCTTGAGTAAAGTGCTTAAGGCCAAAGGAATCGTGCTATGAACCGCTCAAACACCGCCCAAACCGTTGTCAATGCTGAAATTTTTGCCCGCCGCGTCACCGCTCGGCTGAGCGAAGCCGAGGCTGATCTCGACTACGACATCAGCGAACGTTTGCGAGCGGCCCGCGAGCGCGCGCTGTCCCGCCGCAAGGTGGTGGCTGTGCCCGCTATTGCACGCCAGCCCCAGCAGGAAGCTGCACCTTCTGGCAAACGCAACTGGTGGCGCGCCGTGGTGTCGGCCGTGCCGCTGAGCGCGATGGTGGCCGGCCTGGCTTTCTTCAATGGTGTTCAGGCGGACGAAGGCGCCAGCGAAATGGCAGAGTACGATGCCACCTTGCTGGCTGACGAGCTGCCGCCAAGCGCCTATACTGATCCTGGTTTTACCCAGTTTCTGAAGATTGCTGCCCAAAAGCAGCCCACTGACAAGCGTTGAGACACGATTACGATAACGACGAGGTAGCCGGCAGCACGCCCGCCCCTTCGAGCATCCCCGCCCTGGCAGCCAGTATTTTGCTGGCTGCTTTTGCTGTTGTGGGCATCTACGCCGGCAATAAGGCCGCCAATATCTACGGCAGCGCCGCCAGCGATCTGGTGAGCGCCAACAGCGTCACGCGCTCGAGCAGCCCGCGCAATGAAGGCCCGAGCTGGGAGGCGCTCGATGACGACCAGCGCACCGTGCTGGCGCCGCTCGAAGAGCAGTGGAACTGGCTGACCACCCAGCAAAAAAGCCGCTGGACAATGATCGCCGACAGCTTTGACGATTTCTCCCCCGAAGAGCAGCTGCGCATTGCCGAGCACATGAAGGAATGGGCCAAGTTCAGCCTCTCCGACCAAAGCCAGGCCCGGCTCAACTACTCGAACATCAGCAGCCTGTCGGCCGAGGAAAAACGCAAGCTCTGGGAAGACTACCAGGCACTCAGCGCCCGTGAGCGCAAGCGCCTGGCCCAGGGCGGCGTGCTCTACCACGGTGGCGTGGCGCTGGCGCCCCGCCCCACCGCCCGCAGCACCGGGCGCCTGGTCAAGGTGCCCGCTGCCGCCATCAACCCCAACCGCGCCAACCCGCCCAAAATCCTGCCGCCGCCCGAGATCCGTGTGCAGTCGCGCGGCATGGTGACGCCAGTCGAAGTAGGCCCCCTCAGCGGGCCAGCCCCGGCCGCCAACGGCGCAGCGCACGCCCCAGCCCCCGCGCTACCCCCGGCGCCGTCCCCCGCCTTGCCGCCTGCCCCGGTGGTGGAGACCGCCCCGGTGCAAATGCCCGCGCCTGTTACCTCCTCGCCGCTGCCCCCGCTCGATGCCCCCAGCCGGCCACCGGCGGGCGAATCGCAGTCGCGCAACAGCGACAGCCCGGTGCACCCGCCGACCTGATACTGTCCGCATGCAGACCACTTCCAGCACAACAGCGCTCCCTTCCGGCCCTCTCGCCACCAGCGCCCTGTTGCGCGCACCGCGCCTGGCGCGGCGCATGGCCTGCTGGTTGTACGAGGGCATGCTGATGTTTGGCGTGGTCTTCATGTCGGGCTACCTCTACAGCTCGCTGAGCCAGACCCGCAATGCGATGGACAACCGCCATGGCCTGCAGCTGTTCCTGTTCATCATCTTTGGCATCTACTTCACCTGGTTCTGGCACAAGGGCCAGACCCTGGCGATGAAGACCTGGCAGATCCGCATCGTTGACCGCCATGGCCAGCCGCTGACCCAGGGCCGCGCGTTGCTGCGCTATGTCTGCAGCTGGCTGTGGTTTCTGCCGCCGCTGGTTGTCAGCATGCCCTTTAGCCTGCCGGTGGGCGAAATCGTCGTGCTGCTGAGCGGCTGGATCGTGCTCTGGGCGCTGGCCAGCCGGCTGCACCCGCTGCAGCAGTTCTGGCACGATGCGATCGCGGGTACCCGCCTGGTCAGCGCCGAGCGCCCTGCGCCCAAAAACACGGCGCCTGATCGGTCGGGCTAGATGGACCCTTGTTGCGCCAGCGCTGCTGGGCGCAAGCGCCACGCAGCGCGCCGATCAAATGCTGCAGTGCAATAATATGCTTTGTGTCGCCCGCGCTGTGCCATGATGGGCGACTACCACGCTCCCTATGAACCAGCCCGATCCCCGCCCCCCCACCGAGCCCGCCGCGCCAGCGCACAGCCTGGCCGACATCCACGCCGCCAACCCGCAAAAAAGCCGCACGGGCCTGGCCCGCGTCTGGCATGCCGCAGGCTACTCGCTGCAAGGCCTGCGGGCCGGCTGGGGCGAAAAGGCCTTCCGCCTGGAGGCCATGCTCGCGCTGCTGATGCTGCCTGCCTCCATCTGGCTGGCGCGCGATTGGCGCGATTGGGCCTTGCTGATCACCCCGGTTTTTCTGGTGCTGATCGCCGAGCTGCTCAATACTGGCATCGAGATGGCGATGGACCGCTTTGGCCCCCAGTGGCATGCACTGGCCAAGAAGGCCAAGGACATGGGCAGTGCCGCCGTGTTCCTGGCGCTGGTGCTGTGCGCGGCGGTGTGGCTGCCTGCCTTGTATGAAAGATTGCTGAAATGACCAACTCCCCTAGCTTTTCGATGTGCGTTTACTGCGGCTCGCGCCCCGGCAAGACCGACGCCTTTGGCCAGGCCGCCCAGGCCGTGGGCCACTGGATTGGCAGCCACGGCGGCCAGCTGGTCTATGGCGGCGGCAAATCCGGCCTGATGGGCACGGTGGCCCGCGCCACGCGCGAGGCCGGCGGCCGCGTGGTCGGCGTGATCCCCAAGGCCCTGGTGGACCGCGAGCTGGCCAATGAGCTCTGCGACGAGCTGCACGTGGTCACCACGATGCACGAGCGCAAGGCCATGATGGCCGAGCGCAGCAATGCCTTCATCGCCATCCCTGGCGGCATCGGCACCTTTGAAGA
Organism: Comamonas sp. 23; assembly: GCF_049601575.1. Classification (NCBI taxonomy): domain Bacteria; kingdom Pseudomonadati; phylum Pseudomonadota; class Betaproteobacteria; order Burkholderiales; family Comamonadaceae; genus Comamonas; species Comamonas sp. 23. The sequence goes on from NZ_CP187127.1 coordinate 3,551,334, forward strand.
GCTGTATGAAATCTGGACCTGGCGCCAGTTGGGCTACCACGACAAGCCCATCGGCATTCTCAACGCCCATGGCTACTACGACGGCATGCTGCAGTTCCTGCAGCAGTGCGTGGGCCAGGGCTTTATGGACGACTGGCAGATGGGCCTGATCAAGAGTGGCGATGACCATACCGCGCTGCTCGCACAACTGGTCGAAGAAGCCGGCCTGTCGCAGCAAAGCGATGCGATGCGTGCCGTGATCTAAGCCGCGCCCCGCAGACACAAGAACATCGGCCCGCTTATAAGCGGGCCGATGGCTTTTGGTGGGCCACCACCGCCGCGGTGGATGAGGCGGCAGCAGTGTCTGGGGCAGAGCCCTTAGTCGTTATCGGCCACCGTCTTGGCAAACGCAATGCCAATGAGCGAGATGACCGCCGTGCCCACGATGTACCAGGCCACCGGCACCCAGGAGCCGTTGTATTTGTTGAGCAGCCAGGTGGCGAGCAAGGGGGCAGTGCCGCCTGCCAGCGCCGCGCCAATCTGGTAGCCCAGCGTGATGCCGGTGTAGCGCACGCGGGTCGAGAAAATCTCCGAGAACAAGGTGCCCAGCACGGCGGTGATGGGTGCCCAGACGAGACCCAGGCCGATGACGGTGGCGATGACCAGGCTGGTCATAGTGCGCTGCTCGAGCAGCATGAAGTACGGGAAGGTGAAGGCGGCCATCACCAAGGTGCCAGCGATAAACATGCGCTTGCGGCCAATGCTGTCGGACAGGCGCCCCATGATGGGAATCATCACGGTCGTCAGCAAGGTGGCAATGGTGACCGCATTGAGCACGGAGATGCGCTCAAAGCCCAAGGTGGCCGTGGCGTAGCTGACGATAAAGGTCGAGAAGATATAGAACGGCGCCGTTTCGACAAACTTGATGGCGACGGCCACCAGCACCGCGCGCCAGTGGTAGCGCAGGGTTTCGACCAGCGGGATCTTGGCGACATTGCCGCTGGCCTTGGCCTGCTTGAACGCAGGGGTCTCATCAATGCCCTTGCGGATCCACAGGCCCAGGAACACCAGGATGGCGCTCAGCAGGAACGGCACGCGCCAGCCCCAGGCCAGAAACTGGTCATCGGGCAGGGTGCTCATCACGGTGATGGCCAAGGTGGCCAGCACCATGCCGATGGTCACGCCCATCTGCGGCACGCTGCCAAACAGACCCTTGCGGTTCTTGGGCGCGTATTCATAGGCCAACAGCAGCGCGCCGCCCCACTCGCCACCAATGCCCAGGCCTTGCACCAGGCGCAGCACGATCAGCAGGATCGGCGCCCATATGCCAATTTGCTCATAGCCCGGCAGCAGGCCGATCAGCACGGTGGCGCCGCCCATCAGCGACAAGGTGATCACCAAGGTCTTCTTGCGCCCGATGCGGTCACCGATGTGCGAGAAGATAAAGCCGCCCAGCGGCCGGATGAAGAAGGTCAGCGAGAAGGTCAGGTAGGACAGCATCAGCCCCACGACCGGATCGGTGGTTGGGAAGAACACCTTCCCGAACACCAGCGCCGCCGTGGTCGCATAGAGGAAATAGTCAAACCACTCGATGGAGCTGCCCATCAGACTGGCAATCAGTACTCGCTTGTTGGTGGCCGCAGACGCTGCTGGCTCGGTCGAAGAGGTGCGCATGGAAGGGATGTGAACAGATAGCAAAAGAAAGGGAGAACACTGGCCCGGCCCGCACTGGGCCAGGCACAGCAGATCAGGTGGCCGAGGCGCCCGAGGTGCCCGCAGCGGTATAGGCGTCAAAGGCCAGCGATGCGGCGGCCAGGTCCTCCAGCGCCGTGCCCACGGCCTTGAACAGCGTGATCTCATCGGCGCTGCGGCGGCCCGCGTGCTGGCTGCGGCACAGCTGCTCCAAGGTGGCAGCCAGGCCGCTGGCCTCCCAGGCGCCGCTGGCGATGGGCGCCAGAATATCGCCCGCCTTCATCAGCGCTTCGGGCGTATCGACAAAAACGGTGGCGCGGGCAAAGCAGGCGTCATCGCTCTCGCGCATCGCCGGGGTAAAGCTGCCGATCAGGTCCAGGTGCACACCTGGCTGCAGCCATTCGCCACGCACCAAGGGCGCGTTGGACAAGGTGGCGCAGCTGATGATGTCGGCCTGGCGCGCCGCCTGCTCCAGGTCGGTGGCGACTGCGGCTTGCAGGCCTTGCGCCTGCAGGCGCGCCACCATCGCTTGCGCGGCCTCGGGGCGGATGTCCCAGACCTGCACCTCCTGGATATCCCGCACGCAGCGGTAGGCATCGGGCAGCAGGCTGGCCACGCGGCCGGCGCCCAGCACCAGCAGACGGCGGGCATCGGGGCGGCTGAGCCAGCGCGCGGCCAAGGCCGATGCCGCAGCGGTGCGGCGCGAGGTGATGGCATCACCATCGAGCACCGCCAGCGGGGCGCCGGTGGTCGCGTCGTACAGGATAAAGACCGAATGCAGACCCGGGAGGCCCCGCGCCTGGTTGCCTGGGAAGATGGAGACCGTCTTGACCCCCATGCGCTTGCCGGTTTGCCAGGCGGGCATCAGCAGCAGGATGCCGTCTTCAGCGCTCGTCTGGCCGGCGATCTGGTGGTTGTGGCGCAGTGGCACTTCGCAGCCGGCGATGAACATCTGTTCCAGACAGTCGATCAAGGCCGCCATGGGCAGGTGTTGCGTGGTGTGGGTGGAGTCCAGGATCTGCATGTGGCGCAATAAATCTACTAAAGAGAATTAATTTTCGTATACGAAATTTAATGCAGTTTGAGACAATAAATTTCTTAAATCCGTTCTTTCTGTCTAGGGTTTACCCGAGAATTAGGCCTAAAACGCGGCCGCCACGGCTTCGCTGTGCCACGGGCCAGCGCAGCGCCCCCTACACTGGCGAGCACCACAAGAGCCTGCCATGCCCCACGCCCCACCGCCCCACCACAACGCCGGCGCCGATGCCACCACCGATGTGCTGGCCACCAAGCTGCGCCTGCTGCGGCGCGATGCCGATCTGACCTTGCAGCAGCTGAGCCAGCGCTGCGGCATCTCAGCGTCTGCACTGTCCAAGATCGAACACGGCCAGCTCTCGCCCACCTATGAAAAAATCGCGGCGCTCGCGCGCGGGCTGGAGGTGGACGTGGGCGAGCTCTTCAGCCCGCTGCAGCAAACGGGCCTGCGCGCGCGGCGCAGTATCACCCGCCAGGGCGATGGCCTGGTGCACCGCACGCCGCAATATGTCTATGAGCTGCTGCATGCCGACCTGGCCGACAAGCGCTTTATTCCGCTGCTCACCACCATCAAGGCCCATGAGCGCAGCGCCTTTCCGCAGTTGCTCAGCCACGATGGCGAAGAGATGCTGTATGTGATGCGCGGCAGCGTGGTCATCCATACCGACAGCTACGCGCCGCTGGAGCTGGCCGCCGGCGACTCCTGCTATTTCGACAGCGTCATGGGCCATGCCTGCATCTCGGGCGGCGATGAAGATGCGCAGGTGCTGTGGATCTGCTCGCACACCACGATCAAGCCCTGAACCCGCTGCCCAGCAATCGGTGGCAGACATGAAAAAAGCGCCTTGGTGACCAAGGCGCTTTTGCGGATGCGGGGACTGCCTGGATCAGACCGCCGCTTCGTCCAGATCGCCGGTACGGATACGGATCACGCGCTCGATCTCGGTGACGAAAATCTTGCCGTCTCCGATCTTGCCGGTGCGGGCCGCGTTGACGATCGCGTCCACACAGCGGTCCACATCCTCGTCTTTCACGGCGACTTCGATCTTCACCTTGGGCAGAAAGTCCACGACATATTCCGCTCCGCGATAGAGCTCGGTATGGCCCTTTTGGCGGCCAAAGCCCTTGACCTCACTGACCGTCAGACCGGTCACACCCACATCCGCCAGAGCTTCACGCACCTCGTCCATCTTGAAAGGTTTGATAACGGCGGTAATCATTTTCATAAAGCTCTCCTGGGATGGGCATATACACGCTGCGCAGGCGATGCGCGCAGCAACTGGGGCTATTGTGCGTCAAGATTCCGGCTTCGGCACCTCCGGGGCCAAATCTCCAGGCAATGGCAGCCCAAGCCATGGCCCATCCGCCCGCTAAACGCCGTCCAGCCGCAGGTCCAGACGGGCAGCCAGCGCCTGGCTCTGGGCGTTGAGCCCTGTCACCTGCACGGCGCTGCCATGCTTGCGCAACCGTGCGCAGACCTTGGCGAGCGCCTGCACGGCCGTGATGTCCCACAGATGCGCCTGCGCCATGTCGATGCGCACCGGCCGGCCCTCGATCTCGCGCACATCAAAGGCATCAACCAGCAGATCGGCCGAGGCAAAGAACAGCTGGCCACGCACGGCGTAGACCAACTCGGCATCGCCGCTGCGCTGCACCTGCAGCAGCCTGGACATCTTGAACATGAAGAACACGCCGCTCAGCAGCACGCCCACCGCCACGCCAGCGGCCAGGTTGTGGGTGGCGATGGTGACCACCACCGTGGCGAGCATCACCAGGCTCGACAGCTTGGGATGTTTGAGCAGCGCGCGGGCCGATCCCCAGTCCAGGGTCGAAGCCGACACCATGACCATGATCGCGACCAGCGCCACCACCGGCACCTGGGCCACCCAGGGCTTGAGCAGCACCATCAAGCCCAGCAAAAAGGCACCGGCAAACAAGGTGGACAGCCGGCCGCGCCCGCCATAGCGCACATTGCTCACGCTCTGGCCGATCATGCCGCAGCCCGCTATGCCACCAAAGCAGCTGGCTGCGATATTGGCCAGGCCCAGCCCGCTGCATTCGCGGTTTTTGGCGCTGGGGGTATCGGTCTGCTCATCGACCACGCTGGCGGTCATCAAGGATTCGAGCAGGCCCACCATCGCAATGGCCAGCGCCGGCAGCGCGATCAGCTGCAGGGTCCGCCAGGACAGCGGCACATCGGGCAGCGCCCAGCTGGGCAAGCTATCGGGCAGGTGGCCCAGGTCAGCCACAGTCTTGAGCGGCAGATCCAGCGCATGGGCTGCGCCCGTCAACGCCAGGATGCAGATCAAAGGCGACGGGATGGCCGTACTGATGCGCGGCAGGCCATAGATGACCACCAGGCCCAGCGACAGCATGGCCCAGGTCGCGCCATTGGCGCCCACCAGGTGTGGCAGCTGGGCCGCAAAAATAAGAATGGCCAGCGCATTGACAAAACCGGTGCGCACCGAGCCCGAGACAAAGCGCAGCAGCACGCCCAGGCGCAGCCAGCCAAACAGCACCTGCATGGCGCCGGCCAGCAGGCCCGCCGCCAACAGGTACTGCAGGCCATGGGCCTGCACCAAGGGCGCTGCGACCAGGGCCACTGAGCCCGCAGCGGCCGACACCATGGCCGGCCGCCCGCCCGCAAAGGCAATGACGATGCTGATGACAAAGGAGGCAAACAGGCCCACCGATGGATCCACTCCGGCGACATAGGAAAAGGCGATGACCTCGGGGATCAGCGCAAACGTGGCGACCGCGCCGGCCATCAGCTCGCGCGGCACGCTCGGCGCCCACTGGGCGCGGAAATAATGAAGAAAAGGGGACATGGCAAAGCGCGCACCCGGTATCACCGAGTGCAGCTCCAAAAAAGACGGAAGTAATGCGGCGGCGCAGGCGGGCCGCGCGATGCCGCGATCAACGAAAGCGAGGGAAGGCGCGCCGCGCTATGGCGGATTGAGCCGCGAGAAGCCCGACTGGCGCGTGGCGACCTGGCGCGCAATGCGTGCGCGCACAAAGCTCTGAAAGCGCGCAGCCCCCAGCCGCCCCGCATTGGGTGCAAACGGCGGGCAGGCACAGCGCATCAAGGGCATCAAGGGCATCAAGGGCATGGGCCGCAGGCGTGGGTCACAGGCACGGGCAGTGGCCGCCGCCGCTCAGCCGCGAAAACCGTTGGTGATGGGGTAGCGCCAGTCGCGGCCAAAACCCCGGGCCGACAGGCGCGGGCCCACGGCGGCCTGGCGGCGCTTGTATTCGTTGATGCGGATCAGGCGCACCACCCGCTCCACATCGGCGCGGGGGTAGCCGGCAGCCACAATGCTGTCGATGTCGGCGTCCTGCTCCATATAGCGCGCGATGATCGCATCGAGCACTTCATAGGGCGGCAGGCTGTCCTGGTCCTTCTGGTCCGGCCGCAGCTCGGCACTGGGCGGGCGGGTAATGATGCGCTCCGGAATCGGGTTGCGGCCGGTTCCGTAGGGGTCATGGGCATTGCGCCAGCGCGCCAGCTCGAACACACGGGTCTTGGGCACATCGCGCAGCACCGCAAAGCCGCCCGCCATGTCGCCGTACAAGGTGCTGTAGCCGGTGGCCATCTCGCTCTTGTTGCCGGTGGTCAGCACGATGGAGCCAAACTTGTTGGACAGCGCCATCAGCAAGGTGCCCCGAATGCGGGCCTGCAGGTTTTCCTCGGTCGTGTCTTCGGCGCGGCCGGCAAAATCATGCGCCAGCGCGGCCTTGAAGGCTTCGAACTGCGGCGCAATCGAGATCTCCTCATAGGCCACGGACAGGCGCTCGGCCATCTCGCGCGCATCGATCCAGCTGATATCGGCCGTGTAGGGCGAAGGCATCATCACCGTGCGCACTTTGTCGGCCCCCAGCGCATCGACCGCAATCGCCAGCACCAGGGCCGAATCGATACCGCCGGACAAACCCAGCACCGCACCGGGGAAACCGGTCTTGCCCAGGTAGTCGCGCACCGCCACCACCAAGGCCTGCCACAGCTGCTGGTTGGTGTCGCCAGGCTGGGCGATGGGGCCGGACAGCTGCAGGCCCGTGGCCGTGGCCTCGACCTGCACGGTCAGCAGATGCGCGTCAAAACCTGGGGCGCGGGCGGCCACCTGGCCATCGGCATTGAGCGCAAACGAGTGGCCGTCAAACACCAGCTCATCCTGCCCGCCCACCAGGTGGGCATAGACCAGCGGCAGACCGGTCTCGCGTGTGCGCTCGGCCAGCAGGGCCTCGCGGTGGCCGGGCTTGTCCATCTGGAATGGCGAGGCATTGATGACGGCCAGCAGCTGCGCACCGGCCGCCTTGGCCGCCCGCGCGGGCTGGCTGGCCCAGGCGTCTTCGCAGATCAGCAGGCCAATGCGGCTGCCCGCCACCTCGAACACACAGGTCTGCGTGCCTTCGACAAAGTAGCGGGTCTCGTCAAATTCACGGTAGTTGGGCAGCAGCTGCTTGCGGTAGCTGGCCAGCACCTGGCCGGCGCGCAGCACGCTGGCGGCGTTGTAGCAGCGGCCATGGGCCGCATGCTGCGCCGCCTGCGGGTGGCCCAGCACCACCGTCAGATCAGGCCACTGCCGGCTGGCCTCCAGCACCTGCGCCACGGCGGCATCGCAGGCCGCCAGGAACGAGGGGCGCTGGAACAGGTCCTCGGCGGCATAGCCGCAAATGCCCAGCTCGGGGGTCAGCAGCAGCTGGGTGCCCTGGGCCGCGGCCTGCGCCGCCGCATCAATGATCTTGCGGGCATTGCCCGGCATATCGCCCACAACAAAGTTCAGCTGGGCGCTTGCAATGGAAAAATGGGACATGGATGGTTCGATGGCAGTGAGCAGTGCACCAGGGCCACAAGGAGAGTGGGCAGGGCCCGTGCCTGGCGCAGCCAAAGAGTCTAGCCTACAAACCCCAAGGCCTGCGCAGCGGCACGCAAATCCCGCCAGTCCGGGTCCGCTGGCGCGCGGTTTGCGGGCAAAATCGGGCTTTTGCACCACCACCTGCAGCGTCCCATGAACTTTGGCAGCGACAACCAAGCCGGCGTCTCCCCCCGCATCCTGCAAACTCTGGTAGAGGCCGCCAGCGGCATCCAGTCCGCCTACGGCAACGACGAATGGAGCCAGCGCGCCGAGCAGATGCTGGGCGAGGCCTTTGGCGCGCCCGTCAAAGTGTTCTTCGTCACCACCGGCACAGCGGCCAATTGCCTGGCGCTGTCCACCATCGCCCAGCCCTGGAACGCCGTGGTCTGCCACCACATGGCTCATATCGCGGTCGATGAGAACAGCGCCCCGGCGCTCTTCACCGGCGGCGCCAGCCTGCTGCCGATGGCCACGGACAACGGCAAGATCAGCGCCGAGGACCTGGCCGCGTTTGTGGAGCGCACCCCCCACGACGCACCCCACAACATGGTGATCAGCGGCCTGAGCATCTCCCAGGTGACCGAGAACGGCCTGGTCTACCAGCCCCAAGAGATTGCCGCACTGGCCGCCCAGGCCCATGCACTGGGCCTGCGTCTGCACATGGATGGCGCGCGCCTGGCCAATGCCATCGCCGCGCTGCAGTGCCACCCGGGCGACATCACCTGGCGCGCGGGTGTCGATGTGCTGAGCCTGGGCGCCTCCAAGAACGGCGCGCTGATGGCTGAGGCGGTGGTGTTCTTCGACCAGGCGCTGGCCCAGAACTTCTCGCTGCGCATCAAGCGCAGCGGGCAGCTGGTCTCCAAAAGCCGCACCATCGGCGCGCAGTTCTGCGCCTGGCTGGAGGGCGGCCACTGGATGGAGCTGGCCCGCCATGCCAATGCGATGGCAGCCAAGCTGTCGGCCGCACTCGCCGCCACGCCTGGTGTACGCCTGAGCTGGCCCACCCAGGCCAATGAAGTGTTTGTGCGGATGCCCATTGCGCTCTATGAACATCTGCGCGCCCAGGGCGTGCGCTGCTCTGACTGGTACGCCAGCAGCCTGCCGGCAGGTACCCAGCTGCAGGCGGGCGAGGTGGTGGTGCGCTTTGTCGCGTCCTGGTCCAGCAGCGACGAAGAAATCGCCGCGCTGATGGACCTGGTGCACAGCCACCAGCGCCAAGCCGCATAACCTGCCCCGTGCAGCGGCGCAGCAGGCAGACCACAATCGGGCCATGACCTCGCTGCCCGCTGACCCCACGCCCGCACCCCACCCTGGCCCCAGCCTGGAGCTGCGCATCCTGCCCAGCATCGCCGAGTTCGATGCCCTCGCCTGGGATGGACTGCTGGCCTTGCAAGAGCGCCCCACCCCCTTCATGCGCCACGCCTATCTGCAGGCGCTGGAGGACAGCGGCAGCGCCACCGTGGAGAGCGGCTGGCAGCCTTGCCACCTGAGCCTGTGGCAGGGTGACGTGCTGGTGGGCGCTTGCCCTATGTACCTCAAAAGCCATTCCTATGGCGAGTACGTGTTTGACTTTGCCTGGGCGCGGGCCTATGCCGAGCATGGCCTGGACTACTTCCCCAAGGCGGTCATTGCCGTGCCCTTTACCCCGGTGCCCGGCAGCCGCCTGCTGGTGGCCGATGACAGCTTTCGCGCGCCGTTGCTGCATGCCGCCACCCAGTTTTGCGACCAGCAGCAGGTCTCGTCGCTGCACCTACTGTTTGGCGCTGCGCCCGATCTTCAGGCGGCGGATAACATTGCGCTGATGCAGCGCGAGAACGTGCAGTTCCACTGGCGCAACCGCGATGCGGCCGAGACCGGCGACGCCAGGCCCTACGCCGACTTCGATGATTTTCTGGCTGAGCTGCAGCAGGACAAGCGCAAGAAGATTCGCCAGGAGCGGCGCAAGGTGCAGGCCGCTGGCGTCACGTTCCGCCATGCCAGTGGAGCGCAGATCAGCGCAGCCGATTGGGACTTCTTCTACCAGTGCTATGAGCGCACCTATCTGGAGCATGGCAACGCGCCCTACCTGACCCCGGCGTTCTTTGCCGCGATGCGCACGCAGATGGCCGAGCACTGGCTGCTCTTTATCGCCGAGCGCGAGGGCCGCCCCATCGCCGCCAGCCTGATCGCGATCGATGCGCCGGGCACGGGGCCGCGCCACGCCTATGGCCGCTACTGGGGTGCGATGGAGCGGGTGGACTGCCTGCACTTTGAGGCCTGCTACTACCAGCCCATTGCATGGTGCATACGCCATGGCCTGCAGTGCTTTGAAGGCGGCGCGCAGGGCGAGCACAAGATGGCACGCGCCCTCATGCCGGTGCGCACCCCCAGCGCCCACTGGCTGGCCCATGCCGGCTTTGCCCAGGCGGTAGAGCGCTACCTGGCGCGCGAGTCCCAGGGCATGGCCGAGTACCAGCGTTCGCTGCAGGACCACAGCCCGCTCAAACACCGGCCATAAGCCCGGCCCCGGCTGGTTGATCCCCTGCCCAAGTTGTAATTAATCTTGTCGGTGGTTGCGGCGCTGTGACCGCTGTCGGCGATACCGCACAACAAGCACGACTGCGCACTGACAGGCTCTGGCATGGCCGCTGCGCACAATGGCTACACCTCAACCAAGCAAGGAGTGGCACCATGAACAAGGACCAAGTCGTAGGCAAGATCAAGGACCTCGCAGGCGAAGCACAGGCCGGTGTCGGCAAGGCCATCAACAGCCCCAGCCAGATCGCCAAGGGCAAGGCACTGGAGGCCGAAGGCGAAATCCAGAAAAAGGCCGGTGATGTGAAAGAGAGCTTGAAGGACGCCGCTGATGCGGCCAAGAAGCGCCTCTGAGCCTGATCGACCTCCGGGGTGTAACAGCGGCCTTGATGAACGTCACTAACACATACAAATTACCGACATTGAGGCACTCAATTTAAGGCAATATAAGCCTATTGATTCAACCGAACCCCTCCTTGGCCAGCATTCGTTGCTGGCATTTTTTTGCCCGCAGCAAAAGTGCAGGCAGCGCGAAGACCGCCTGCACGAACCGTGCAGAGATGCCAGATATGGACGCGGAAAAAGAGATCAGGCAGGAGCGAATCAGGCCGCTTGCGCTTGCACCGGCGCCAACGATGCCAAGGCACCCAGCAAGGCCCAGCCCAGCGGCCATTCGCCATGGCCCGATTCCACATTGATATGGCCGGCCGAAGGCACGCGCACAAAGGTGCTGCCCCAGCTTTTGGCATAGGCGCTGGCCATGCGGATCGGACAATAGGGGTCGTTGCTGCTGGCAGCCACAATGCTGGCAAAGGGCAGCGGGTTCGCGGGCACGGGTGTGAAGTCTTCAAACAGCGCGCGGCGCTCCGGATCGGCCGGCGCCACCAGCAAGGCCCCGGCAATGCTGCCGCGTTGCTGGTTGCCTAGTTGCTCGACCGCATGCACGCTGGTGATGCAGCCCAGCGAATGGGCCACCAGGATGACCGGGTGCGGCGCGGCCTCAATGGCCTCCTGCACACTGGCTACCCAGGGGCTGCGGTGCGGTTGCAACCAGTCCTCCTGCTCCACGCGCAAGGCGCCGGCAATCCGTTCAGCCCACAGGCTTTGCCAATGGCCGGGGCCGGAGTTGCGCCAGCCCGGCACGATCACCACCGAGACCTGCGCACCCGTCTCGGCTTCTCCACGCCACCCCGGCTGCACAGGCCGCTGGCCATTACGCTGTGCGACCGCAATGGCCGCAGGGCGTGGCGGGGGGGAGGGATTGATCGTGACAAGACAGGCACCGGACATGCATGCATTGTCAAAGCAGGCTTTTAGATCAACAACGACTATTTTTTAGTATTGTTATTTCTAAAATTAATATGAAGCAGCGCCAGGCATTCAGGTCCCATCGGTTTGGCCAATGCGCTGCAACGGCAGGTTCTCGCCCATGAAGTCCAGAAACGCGCGCTGCGCTGGCGCCATATTGCGGCGCGAGACAAAGGCCGCATGCAAGATGCCTTCGGGGATGCTCCAGCCGGCCAGCAGCTCGACCAGGTCGCCATTGGCGACCTCATCGCGCACCATGGCCGCGGGCATCCAGCAGGCGCCAATGCCGTCGAGCACGGCATATTTCAGCGTCACCAGGTCATCGGCCACATAGCGAGCCTGGTGGTGGATGGTCACATGCTCGCCTTCGGGGCCCACCAGCTGCAAGGTGCTGTTGCCATCGGCACTGGTCAGCGACATCGTCGGGATCTTGCTGCCCAGGTCCTGCGGGGTCTGCGGCACGCCATGCACGGCCAGCAGCTCGGGGCTGGCCACCAGGCGCTGGCGCGTCATGCCCAGGCGTTTGACGACCAGGCTGCCGCTGTCATTGAGGTTGGCACGCACCCGCAGCGCCACATCAATGCCCTCTTCGATCAGGTTGATGGTGCGGTTGGTCACCAGCATCTCGATGCGCACCTTGGCATAGGTACGCAAAAAGGCCGGCAGCAGCTTGCCCACCGCGCCCTGGGCCAGGGTGACAGGGCAGGACACGCGCACCGTGCCCGAGGGCTCGCGCTGGGTCTGCTCCATCTCGGCCTGCGCATTCTGCGCCGCCTCGCGCGCTGTTTGCGCATGGCGCAAAAAGGTCTCACCGGCATCGGTCAACGACAGCCTTCGCGTCGTGCGCTGCAGCAGCCGCACGCCCAGCTGCGCCTCCAGATCGGCAATGCGGCGCGACAGGCGCGACTTGGGCACCCCCAGCGCGCGGCCCGCCGCAGCAAAGCCGCCGCGCTCGACCACTTCGGCAAAGTAGTACATGTCGTTGAGGTCGTATTTCATCGTGAGAGGCAGCGTTAGCGCGGTCTGCGCGGGCACAGGCGGCAAAAAAGTCTGCCCATCATAGTTCTAAAAATAGAACAATCCAACCCAATTCCAGCGCTCAATCGGGCCCGCCAGCAGTGACAGAATTCAGCCATTGGCAAAAATGCTGCGACTGCAGCAAAAGCCGTCACCTGATTGAAGGACTGACCATGAAACTGCTGCATATCGATTCGTCCATCCTGGGCGCCAACTCCGTCTCCCGCCAACTCAGCGCCGAAGCCGTCAAGGCCTGGGTTGCGGTGCATCCCAACACCCAGGTCGAGTACCTGGACCTGGCCGTCAACACCCCACCCCACCTGGGCGCTGACGCACTGGGCTTTCGCACCGGCCAGGAAGCCAAGACCGAAGCCGAGCGCGAGCAAAATGCGATCTCCGAGGCCCTCGTGAGCCAGCTGCTCGAAGCCGATGTGCTGGTCATCGGCGCGCCTTTGTACAACTTCAGCATCCCCACCCAGCTGCGCAGCTGGATTGACCGTGTGCTGCAAAGCGGCCGCACCTTCCGCTACACCGCCAACGGCCCAGAAGGCCTGGCCGGTGGCAAGAAGGTGATCGTGGTCGAATCGCGCGGCGGCATCTACTCGACCAGTGAAGGCGGCCGTGCGATGGAGCACCAGGAAACCTACCTGCAAACCATCTTCGGCTTTATCGGCATCACCGATGTGCACTTTGCCCGCGCCGAAGGCCTGGCCATGGGCCCTGAAGCCCGCGCCGCTGCCATCAGCAAGGCCCAAGCCGAGATCGCCCAGGCCGTGGCCACGCCGATGCAGCAGGCCGTCGCGGCCTGATTGCCGCGCACCTGAACAGCAGGAGGCCGGAAGCCCAACGCCCCCTCCGACTGCGGCCTGGCACCCACCACCCAGTGCCGAGCTTTATCGCCGATCTGAAGAAGAGCCTTCCGATCAGCTTTTTTGCGTCTGCATGACAAGGCAAGCCACTGAATCAGCCTATTGATGCGGCGACTGAAAAGTGCTCAACCCGTGGTTACAATCGGCCGCCTCTGCTGCGCTAAAACTGCCTCCCATGAGCCAACTCGGTATCGCCTTGCATGTCTGCGGGCTGTGGATTCTCTCTAGCCTGGACGCCAGCGGCAAGCTGCTGGTCCTGGCGGGGGTGCCGGTGCTGATGGTGGCCTGGTTCCGTTATGTCGGCCATGTGGTGCTGATGGGGGTGTTTGTGCTGCCCAAGCGGGGGCTGGGGCTGTTTCGCACGCAGTCGCTGTCGCGCCAGGTCCAGCGCTCGGTGCTGATGATTGCCACCACCTTGCTGTTCTTCCATGTGCTGAGCATGGTGCCACTGGCCGAGGGCACGGCGATGAACTTCATGGCGCCGCTGTTGGTGATGGGGCTGGCGCCCTGGCTGCTGGGCGAGCGCCCGGGTTGGCACCGCTGGGCGGGCGTGCTGCTGGGCTTTGTCGGCATGCTGGTGGTCATCCGCCCGGGCGGGCAGCTGTCCACCGAAGGGGCCATCTGGGGCGTGGTGACGGCCAGCACCTTTGCGCTGTTCCAGATCAGCACGCGCCGCGTGGCGGCAGACGACCCGCTCACCAGCAACCTCTACGGGGGCCTGTTTGGTGCACTGGTACTGAGCGCCTTGCTGCCCTTTTTCTGGAAGCAGCTCGATCTGACGGTGTGGCAATCGCTGCTGCTGGCCTCCACCGGCCTGTCCGGCTTTGTCGGTCACTGGCTGCAGATCACTGCCTACAGCAAGACCAGTGCGACCTTGCTGGCGCCGTTCAACTACCTGCAAATCGTCTCGGCCACCACCTTGGGCTGGTTGATTTTTGGCCAGTTGCCCGATGCGGCGACGGCTGCCGGCATGGCCTTGATCTGCTGCGCGGGCCTGGGTGTGGTGCTGGTGGAAGTGTGGCAACAGCGCCTGCGCCAGCGCCTGTCAGCCTAAAAAGCCAGCGGAAACAAGAGGGAAAGCGCGCAGAGCCTCTGCCCAATACCCCAGCATTTAAGACCAGCTTCACCATTGAAGAAGTACCCCTTCGTCATTCGCGCACACCGGGGAAACCCAAATATCAAATTGATAGCGATATATGCAAACCCAATGAGCATATAGCGCCTATTCCTTGCTGCTGCTCAGGTTGCAAAAACGGACAACTTGGATTGCCGCACGCCTGAGGGGCTCGGGTGACAATTAACAATTTGGCGGCAATGCTATACATTCGGTGATGACCGTCGCACAAGCGACAAAATTCATAATTCCAGTCACCGAGACGACATGCCATGGACGATCCAATCCTGACCCCCGAAGAGCGCGAAGCCATCAACACAGGGCGCTGGTTCAGCACCCTCTCGCCGACTTTGCGCCATGACATTCTGCGCTGTGCCTATGTCAAGCGTTTCAAGGATGGCGGGTTGATCTTCTCCCGTGGCGATGAGCCCGAAGAGTGGGTGTCCGTGGCCCGGGGCTCGGCCCGCGTGAGTTCGGCGTCGCTCACGGGCAAGCAGATCACCTTGACCTATGTCGAGCCAGGCACCTGGTTTGGCGATGTGGGCCTGTTCGATGACGACAGCCGCACCCATGATGTCTATGCCCATGGCGAGACCACGCTGGTCTGCGTCAGCAAGGCCGACTTCCAGCGCATCTTGCAGACGCATGTGGAGTTCTACCAGGCGCTGGCACGCATGCATGCGCGCCGCATCCGCAGCCTCTACGGCATGGTGGAAGACCTCAACACCTTGCCGCTGCGCGCGCGCCTGGCCAAGCAGCTGCTGCACCTCTCGCGCAGCTACGGCGTGCCCGGCAAGGAAAGCAGCGAAACCCGCATCGGCCTGCAACTGGCCCAAGAAGAGCTGGCCCAGTTGCTGGGCGCCTCGCGACAGCGGGTGAACCAGGAGCTCAAATCGATGGAGCGCGAGTCCTCCATCCGCATCGAGCCCTCGGGCCTGACGGTGCGTGACAGCAATGCGCTGCGCCGCATCGCCGCTTCCGAGTAAAAAGATGCGCATTCGCCCACCACCCGCACTGGCTGGTGGGCCTTGTACAGCACGGGCGCAACGTCCGGCTTAAAACACCCCGTAGCGGTAGGCCACATACAAAGCGGCCAGCACACCGACCACTGCCAAAATCCCCATGATGCGTCCCATAGCTCGCGCTCCCTGGTTGTATTGCTAAATTGCCTCAGCCTCGGCCCAGCGCCATCGCCACACCCCGGTTGGCCAGTGCGTCTGCGCGCTCATTGCCTGGGTCGCCGGCATGGCCCTTGACCCAGTGCCAGGTGATACGGTGCTCGCCGCCATGCACCAGTGCATCGAGGCGCTGCCACAGATCGACATTCTTGACTGGCTCCTTGCTGGCCGTGCGCCAACCCTTGGCCTTCCAGCCAGAGATCCATTCAGTGATGCCTTTGCGAACGTACTGGCTGTCCAGATACAGCTGCACATCACAGGGGCGCTTCAAGGCTTCGAGCGCCTGGATCACCGCCATCAGCTCCATGCGGTTGTTGGTCGTGCCCAGCTCGCCACCAAACAGCTCCTTTTGCGCAGTGCCAGCGCTGAGCAAAGCGCCCCAGCCGCCAGGGCCAGGGTTGCCCTTGCAGGCACCGTCCGTATAAATCACCACTTGGTTCACACCCACTCCTTGGCACTTGCCGCGATTACAGAGGGCCACTATAAGCGCATTTGCTGGCTATTTTTGGGCCCCTGTGCGCGGCGGACTGCAGCCGCTTACGGCCGTGTCATTCCACACGGCGCTGCGTTTCGCTCAGCCGCTCACGGGCGGCCACCGCAGGGCGCGCCACGCCACTGGGCGCCGCTGCCTTCCACGGTGCGGCCAATTTGTGCACGCTGGGCACTTTTTTCACCGCCTCGGCAAAATACACGCCGCCCAGTACCGGCCAAGCCGTAGGCCCGACCCTGTCCATCCATTCCCAGCGGCGCAGCCAGGCATCGCTGCGCATCGCAGGGCGAAAGCAGCCAAAGCTGGCGCTTTGCAGCTCCAGCCCCAGTAGCTTGAGCCAGTCGCGCAAACGCCCGTAGCCGATCAGGTTGTGGTCATTGGGCATCGGCGGGAGCTTTTGCAGTCCCGGAATGCGGCGGCTCCAGGTGTGCATGCCCCAGAGGCTGGCAGGGTTGATGCCGCTGATCAGCACCCGGCCTTCGGGCACCAGCACACGGGCCACCTCGCGCAGCACCGCATGGGGGTCGGCGCTCAGTTCCAAGGTATGGGGCAGCAGCACCAGGTCCAGGGTATCGGGGCCAAAGGGCAGTGCATGGGCATCACACAGCAAGCTGGCGGTGACAGGCTCTGTCCGCGTTGCGGGCAGACCCGGCTCGCTTTGTAAAGGCAGTGCAAAGCTCTGTACATCTGCCAGGCGGCTTTGTTGCCACTGCGCGGTCTGCTCGGTCGAGTCGAGCGCGAGCCAACGATGGGGCGTGCGATTGTTGCGCAGCCCCTGCAGCGGGAAAAGCCCGATCTGCAGGCTATGGAAGCCAAAAATATCGGCCACGGCATCGTCGTAACATGTTTGCTCCCAAGACAGCATGTAGCTGCCCAGCGGCGTCTGCCACCAATTTTGCGTGCCTATAATTTGGTCATTCATGCATCTGTTACCTCTGCCCGCTTTCAACGACAACTACATCTGGCTGCTGCACGACGGACAGCGCGCGCTGGTCGTCGACCCAGGCCAGGCTGCGCCCGCGCTGGACGCGCTGCGCCGCCTGGGTCTGCAGCTGCAAGCCATTGTAGTGACCCACCACCATGGCGACCATACCGGCGGCGTGGCCGAGCTGCGCGAGGCCACTGGCGCTCGTGTGTACGGCCCGGCCACCGAGGACATTCCCCAGCCTTGCCAGCCCATGCAGGGCGGCAACACGCTGGAGCTGCTGGGCCCGCAGTGGCAGGTGATCGATGTGCCCGGCCATACCGCCGGGCATATCGCTTATTACTGCGCCGATGTGGCCGGGCAGCCGGTGCTGTTCTGTGGCGATACCTTGTTCTCAGGCGGCTGCGGCCGCCTTTTTGAAGGCACACCCGCGCAGATGCATGCATCGCTGTCGGCGCTCGCTGCGCTGCCCGCCCAAACGCGGGTCTGCGCCGCCCATGAGTACACGCTGTCCAACCTGCGCTTTGCGCAGGCGGTGGAGCCCGACAACCCGGACATCGCCCGCTACCTGGCGCACTGCGAGCAGCTGCGTGAGCGCGGCGCGCCTACCTTGCCCGCGCAACTTGGCAACGAGCTGCGCATCAACCCTTTCCTGCGCTGCAGCCTGGCCACCGTGGCCCGCGCTGCGCAGCAGTTTGATCCCTCCACCCCTGGCAGCGACCCGGTCGCCGTTTTTGCCGCGCTGCGTCGCTGGAAGAACCAATTCTGATGAAGTATCTGTACCTGTGGAGCCTCAGCGCCCTGCTCGCCCTGACTGGCTGCGCCACGACCGAGACCGGCGGCCCGCCCACCGCAGCAGGCGATGCACCGAAGATCAGCTCGGTACCGCACACCCCCAACTACCCCAGCGGCCCCTTGAGCCCCATCAATGCGGCCAGCCTGCAGGGCAATGGCGCCGTCACCAGCCTGGCCGTGCCCGATGATCTCTGGGACCGCATCCGCCGGGGCTTTGCGATGCCCGATCTGGAAAACGACCTGGTGGGCAACCAGGAGCAGTGGTATTCCAGCCGCCCCGATTACATACAGCGCATGACCCAGCGCTCCTCCAAGTACATGTTCCACATCGTCGAGGAGCTCGAGCGCCGGGGCATGCCCACCGAGCTGGCCCTGCTGCCCTACATCGAGAGCGCCTACAACCCGCAGGCGGTCTCCAGCGCCAAGGCGGCCGGTATGTGGCAGTTCATGCCCGCCACCGGCACCTATTTCGACCTCAAGCAGAACATGTTCCGCGACGACCGGCGCGACGTGCTGGCCTCGACCCGCGCGGCGCTGGACTACCTGCAAAAGCTCTACAACATGTTTGGCGACTGGCACCTGGCACTGGCCGCCTACAACTGGGGCGAAGGCAGCGTGGGCCGCGCCATTGCACGCAACCAAAAGCAGGGCCTGGGCGGCGGCTACACCGACCTGAGCATGCCCGATGAGACGCGCAACTACGTGCCCAAGCTGCAGGCGGTCAAGAACATCATTGCCCACCCCGAGCGCTTCCAGGCCGAGCTGCCGCTCATCGAGAACCACCCCTACTTCCAGGCCGTGACCCTGGACCGTGACATCGACACCGCCCAGGTAGCCGAGATGGCCGGCGTCACGATGGATGAGTTGAAGTCGCTCAACCCCTCGTTCAACCGCCCGGTGATCTTCAAGGCTGGCACGCCCCAGGTGCTGCTGCCCTGGGACAACGCCAATGTGTTCCGCCGCAACCTGCAGGCCCATGAAAAAGGCCAGTACGCGAGCTGGACGGTCTGGACCGTGCCCAGCACCATGACCGTGGCCACGGCCGCTGGCATGGTCGGCATGAGCGAGAACGACCTGCGCGCGGTCAACAATATTCCGCCGCGCATGATGGTCAAGGGCGGCTCGTCGCTGATGGTGCCGCGCTCGGCCGCTGTCAAGCAGGATGTCTCCAGCCACCTGGCCGACAACGCCCACATCGCGCTGACCCCGGAAGTGGTCACCCGCCGCACCACCGTCAAAGCCCGCAAGGGCGACACCGTCGCGCGCGTGGCCCAGCGCTACCGCGTCACCGCCGCACAGGTGGCCGACTGGAACGATATCGGCGTCAAGAGCGCCTTCAAGGTGGGCCACCAGGTCGTTCTGTACATGCCTGTGCGCGTAGGCGCAGCACCCGCCCCCAGCGGCGGCCATGCAGCCCGTGGCAGCCGCAGCAGCAACGCCAAAAAGCCCGCCGTGCGCCAGACGGCCACCAAGAAGGCCCCGTCCAAGCGCAGCACCAGCACCACGAAGAAAAAGCGCTGAGGCAGCCCGCGCCACGCCAGCAAAAGACGCTCCCCGGAGCGTCTTTTTTTATGCGCACAGACTTTGCGGACAAAGGCCTCGCACTATGCTGGGCGCAACACAGAGGAGATGGCATGCGCGAAGGATTGGAAAAACTGCTGACCAAGGGGCAAGACAGCGCGGTGCTGCGCTTTGGCCTGGGCCAGGCCTGCTTGAAGGAAGAGGACTATGCGGCCGCCGCGCTGCACCTGGCGCAGGCCGTCGCCCAGAATCCGCAGTACTCGGCCGCCTGGAAGCTGCTGGGCAAGGCCCAGCTGGAATCGGGCGTGCCCGATGCCCGCATGCAAGCGCAGGCGAGCTGGCAGCAAGGCCTGCAGGTGGCGGAGCAGCAGGGTGACACGCAGACCGTCAAGGAGCTCACGGTGTTCTTGAAACGCCTGCAAAAAGCCGCTGAATAAGCAGCCTTAGCGGTGGCGATCACCGATAAAAAAACGGCAAGGCCGCCAAGGCGCTTGCCGTTTCTTTGTTTCACCTTGCTTGCACCCTGCCAGGTGCCGAAGGTCAGTTGTCCAGCTTGGGGTCCAGCGCATCGCGCAGGCCATCGCCCAGCAGGTTGAAGGCCAGCACGGTCACAAAGATCGCCAGGCTCGGGAACAGCGCCACATGCGGGGCATTGAGCATGTCGCTGCGCGCCTCGTTCAGCATCGCGCCCCACTCCGGCGTCGGCGGCTGCGCGCCCATGCCCAGAAAGGACAGGCTGGCGGCCGTGATGATCGAGGTGCCGATACGCATCGTCAGGTAGACGACCACCGACGAGACGGTGCCCGGCAGCAGATGGCGCAGCATGATGACCCGGTCGGGCGCGCCGATGGAGCGCACCGCCTCGATATAGGTCTGCTGTTTGAGCGCCAGCACATTGCCGCGCACCAGGCGGGCAAAAGCGGGCACGCTGAACACGGCGACGGCCATGATCACATTGATCATGCCGTTGCCCAGGATGGCAACGATACCGATGGCCAGCAAGATGCCGGGGAAGGCGAACAGCACGTCGGACATGCGCATCACGCAGCGGTCCCACCAGCCTTCGTAGTAGCCGGCCAGCAACCCCAGGATGGCGCCGATCACCGCGCCGATGGCGACCGACACAAAGCCCGCCGCCAGTGAGATGCGCGCGCCCACCAGGATGCGGCTGAAGATGTCGCGGCCCAGCGAATCGACACCAAACCAATGCTTGGCCGTGGGGGGCGAATTCAGCGCGTCGTAGTCGAAGAAGTTCTCGGCATCGTAGGGCACGATCCAGGGCGCCAGGATGGCTACCAGCACCAGGGCGATGATGAAGACGCCAGCAAACAAGGCCAGCTTCTGGCGTTTGAACTTGCGCCAGAACTCGGCCATCGGCGTGCGCATGCGCGTCGATGCGGCCAGGTTGGCAGGCAGGGACGGCGCAGCAGCGCCGGCGGTAGAGACCGTGTGGGCCGCCGCCACAGCGCGGTCGGCAGATTCAGGAGCGTTCGGAGTAGTCATGGCCAAAGCACCTGCTTAGCGGTAACGGATGGTGGGGTTGATCCAGGCATAAAGCAGGTCGACCACCAGATTGATCAGGATGAATTCCAGCGAGAACAGCAGCACCAGGGCCTGGATGATGGGGTAGTCGCGCATCTCGACGGCGTCGACCAGCAAGCGGCCCATGCCAGGCCAGTTGAACACCACCTCGACAACGATGGAGCCGCCCAGCAAAAAGCCGAACTGCAGGCCCATCATGGTCACCACCGGAATCATCGCATTGCGCAGGCCATGCTTGATGACGACCACGGTCTCCTTCAAGCCCTTGGCACGTGCGGTGCGCACATAGTCCTCTTTGAGGATGTCGATGAAGGAGCTGCGGGTAAAGCGCGCCATCACGGCCGCCACGGCTGCGCCCAGGGTCAGCGACGGCAGCACATAGTGCTTCCAGCTGTCCGCACCCACGGTGGGCAGCCAACCGAGCTTGACCGAGAAATACTGCATCAGCAGCATGCCCAGCGCAAACGACGGAAACGAGATGCCCGACACTGCCAGGGTCATGCCCAGCCGGTCAGGCCACTGGTTGCGCCAGACGGCCGAGACAATGCCCAAAAACATGCCCAGCACCACCGACCAGGCCATGGCCATCACGGTGAGCCAGAAGGTCGGGCCAAAGCGCTCGGCAATCTCTTGCGAGACCGGGCGCTTGGTCCGGATGGATTTTCCAAAATCGCCCTGCAACGCATTGCTGAAGAAACGCACGAACTGCTGGTGCAGGGGCAGGTCCAGCCCCAGGTCCTTGCGGACCAGTTCGATCGTCTCCGGGCCGGCTTCGGGGCCAGCAGCCAGGCGCGCGGGGTCACCGGGCAGCATGTGCACGAAACCGAACACCAGCACCGCCACGATGAGCAGTGTCGGTATCAGCCCGAGCAAGCGTTTGAGCAGGTAGCGATACATGGATTACTTCAGGTCCAGGTCAACAAAGTTGAAGTTGCCGTCAGGGATGACGTAGAAGCCAGACAGGTTCTTGGCACGCACAGACACCAGTTGCTCGGTGTTCAGGAAGATCCAGGGCGCATCCTTCCAGATCTTTTGCTGGGCATCGGCGTAGATCTTGCCGCGTGCCGCGGTGTCGGTGGTCACCAGCGCCTTGGCAATGTCGGCATTGACTTCGGCGTTGTTGTAGTAGGCGGTGTTAAAGCCCCGTGGAGGCGCGCTCTCACCGGCCAGCAGCGGACGCATCGCCCAGTCTGCCTCGCCGGTGGACGAGGACCAGCCCACGTAGTACATGCGCACTGCGGCCTTCGCTGGATCCTGCACCGATTCCACTTCAGCGACGCGCTGGCCCGCTTCGAGCGCACGCACCGTCACCTTCACCCCCACCTGCGCGAGTTGCTGCTGGGCAAACTGGATGACCTTCTGGGCGGTGGAGTGGTTGTAGGCCGACCACAGGGTGCTCTCAAAGCCATTGGGGTAGCCCGCCTCCTTCAGCAAGGCCTTGGCCTTGGCAGGATCGTAGGGCCAGGGGCCCAGCTTGGTGGCAAATTCCACGCCCTTGGGCAGCACGCCTTCGGCAGGAATGGCCGAGCCGGCAAACGCCACCTTGGACAGCGCTTCCTTGTTGATCGCGTAGTTCAGCGCCTCACGCACCTTGGGGTTGTCAAACGGCTTTTGCGTCACATTCATCGAGATGTAGCGATGGATGATGGACGGGGCCTTGGTGACTTCCAGGCTTGGCTTCTTTTCCAGATTGGCCACGGCTTCGGGCGGCACCGGGAACGCGAAATGCGCTTCGTTGGTCTGCATCATCGAGGCACGGGTGTTGTTGTCCACCACCGGGCGCCAGGTGATCGAATCGACCTTGGGCAGGCCCTTTTGCCAGTAACCATCAAACTTGGCAACCTTCATGTAGTCGGAAGGCTTCCACTCGACAAACTTGAAGGGGCCGGTGCCCACGGGGTGCTGCACGATGTCCTTGCCATACTGCTTGAGCGCAGCGGGCGAGATGATCACGCCCGAGGGGTGGGCCAGCGAGTTGACGAAAGGCGCAAACGGCTCCTTGAGCGTGAACTTGGCGGTGAGATCGTCCACCGCTTCGATCTTGGCGATGTTCTTGTACAGGTTGTAGCGCTTGAGCTTGTTGTCCGGGTTGATCACGCGCTCGAAGGTCTGCTTGACCGCTTCTGCGTTGAAGGGCGTGCCGTCGTGGAACTTCACGCCGCTGCGCAGCTTGAAGGTGTAGACCAGGCCGTCCTTGCTCACCTCAAAACCGGTGGCCAGCACGGGGACCATCTTCATGTCCTTGTCGAAGCCGTACAGGCCTTCGTAGAAGGACTTGGCCACGGCCTGCGACAAGGTGTCGTTGGCGTCATAGGGGTCGGTGGTCGTGAAGGTGGAAGCCACCGCTACCACCACGTCCTTGGCCGCATGGGCCGAAAACGCAGTACCCGCCAGCAGCATGGCGGCGGCGATCGAAGTCAAACGTCGTTGCATATCAACTCTCCTCTTCAGGTTTTGCATCGGCTGGCCCACCACGGCGGCGACCAGACCCACTACATTCTTGGCGTTACTCGGCTGGGCAATCCTGCGCGGGCTCAAGCCGGCTGCAGATCCTGCACCTGGCCGGCAGGCACCGCGGGCTGCGGCATCTCTTGGGCCACCCAGTGGCCCGGGCCCACCTCGCGCATCGGCAGCACGCGCGGCGGGTCGTCCACCCCGCGCACAGGGCTGGGGATCTCGGCCACATTCAAGGTGTGCTGGCGGCGTTGCGTCGGGTCGGCAATCGGCACGGCCGCCATCAGGCGCTTGGTATAGGGGTGCTGCGGGTTCTCGAACACCGCGCGGCGCGGCCCGATCTCGACGATCTGGCCCAGGTACATGACGGCCACGCGGTGGCTGACGCGCTCGACCACGGCCATATCGTGCGAGATGAACAAAAAGGCAATGCCAAACTCCCGCTGCAGGTCCATCATCAGGTTGATGATCTGCGCGCGGATCGACACATCGAGCGCAGAGACCGCCTCATCGGCAATCACCACCTTGGGGTTCAGGGCCAGCGCGCGGGCAATGGCGATGCGCTGGCGCTGGCCGCCCGAGAATTCATGCGGGTAGCGGTTGGCGGCAACCGGGGGCAGGCCGACCTTCTCCAGCAGCCACTCCACCTTTTTCTCGGCCTGCTCGCGCGGCAGCAGCTTGTGGATCAGCATGGGCTCCAGAATGCTGTAGCCCACGGTCAGGCGCGGATCGAGCGAGGCAAACGGGTCCTGGAAAATGAACTGGATATCGCGGCGCAGCGCCTGCAGCTGCGCGCCTTGCAGCTTGGCAATATCGCGCCCGGCCACCTGCACATCGCCGGACTGGAAATCGATCAAACGGGCCAGCGCGCGGCCCGTGGTGGATTTGCCGCAACCGGACTCTCCCACCACCGCCAAGGTCTCGCCCGGCTGCAGGCTCAGGCTCACCTGCTCGACCGCATAGACCTGGCGCTTGACGCCGCCAAACAGACCTTCCTTGATCGGGAAACGCGTCACGAGCTTGTTGACCTGCAACACCGGCTCACCGGCTTGCACGGTCGATGTCTCGGGCGCAGTGGTCTCGGCCTGCGCGCTCTGGCCCAGCAGACTGAAGCGCTCGGGCAAATCCTTGCCGCGCATGGCGCCCAGCTGCGGCACGGCGGCCAGCAGGTTGCGGGTATAGGTCTGCTGCGGGTTGGCAAACAGCTGCACGCAGTCCTGCTCTTCGACCTTGTCGCCGCGGTACATCACCAGCACGCGGTCGGCCACCTCGGCCACCACGCCCATATCGTGGGTGATGAAGATCACCCCCATGGACATCTCGCGCTGCAGCTCCTGCACCAGCGCCAGAATCTGGGCCTGGATGGTCACATCCAGCGCCGTCGTCGGTTCATCGGCAATCAGCAGCGAGGGCTTGCAGGACAGCGCCATCGCGATCATCACGCGCTGGCGCATGCCGCCAGACAGCTGGTGCGGGTGGCGCGTGAGCACATTGCGGGCCTCGGGAATGCGCACCAGCTCCATCATGCGCAGCGCCTCGGCCATCGCCGCGCTGTTGGACTTGCCCTGGTGCAAGCGAATCGATTCGGCAATCTGCTCGCCCACGGTGAACACCGGGTTGAGCGAGGTCATCGGCTCCTGGAACACCATCGCCATATCGGCCCCGCGCACCTGGCGCATCTGGGCGGAGGTGGCCTTGGCCAGGTCGATCGTGCCGGCATGGCGGCCGCGCAGCAGCATCGAGCCGCTGTCGATCTGGCCCCCGCCGGTCTCCACCAGCCGCATCAGCGCCAGCGACGTGACCGACTTGCCCGAGCCCGACTCGCCCACCACTGCCAGGGTCTGGCCGGCGTAGACATCGAGGTTCAGGTTTTTGACCACCTGCACCCGCCCCTGCTCGGTCTTGAAGCTCACGGACAGATCGCGCACCTGCAAAACGGGCGGCGTCAGGTCATCGTGGACGGGAGTAGAACTGGGGTTGGACATAGGTAGAAGGGGCAGTGCTGGGCTTCGCGAAGAAGGCACAAGCCGTAAAGCAGGACAGGCACCCGGGTTGGGACAAATCCTTGAGAAAAATCCCCGTGTTGGCAAGAACACTGAGGCATAGATATTCACCTGGGTGACAGTGTTTGCAATTGTAGAAAGCCGGGGGGCGGGTTTGGAGGCAAAACGGCCTATGGTTTTCACCTACGCAATTGCCGCAGAGGCGCGCACCATCGTGGTGCGGCGGCTTGCCCGTTGCAGGCAAGCCACCCCGTCATCGCCGGGGTCGGGTCAGGGCCCGTTGGTGGCCCCCTGTCTCAGCGATGCACGATCACGCTGGAGCCAAGGCGTCGTTGGCATAAATGGCCACGAGCGCCTCGCCATCGATGCCGATCTGGCCCCGGTACATGCCTTCGGAGTTGAAGCACAGCGAGACTTCGCCATCGGCGCCCACCGCAATCAGGCCGCCGTCGCCGCCCAGCGGTGGCAGCACGCGGTGGATGACCTCGGCCGTGGCCTGGGCCACCGACTCGCCCAGCAGCTCCACGCGCGCGGCCACCGTGTGGGCGGCCGAGCCCCGGATAAAGGCCTCGCCCACGCCGGTGCAGGACACAGCCACCACGCCATGCTTGGCATAGGTGCCCGCGCCCACCACGGGCGAGTCACCGACGCGCCCCGGCTTTTTGTTGGTCAGGCCACCGGTCGAGGTGGCGGCAGCCAGCTGGCCATGCACATCCAGCACCACCGCACCGACGGTGCCCATCTTCTTGCGCTCATCGAGCGGCGCGGCCTGGGCCTGGGTCTGGCTTTGCGCGGTGTGGTCCAGCGCCACCTGCTCGCGGCCCGACGCCAGCGCTGCGGCCTGCACGGTGCGCAGCTGGGTCAGGCGCTGCTCGGTCGAGAACCAGTCGCGCGCCACCATCTCGCAGCCCTGGGCCTGGGCAAAGCGCTCGGCCGCTTCGCCAATCATGAACACGGGCCCGCCCGCCTCCATCAGCGCCAAGGCGGCGCGCACCGGGTTGCGCACGGTGCTGACCCCGGCGAGCGAGCCGCAGGCCAGGTCGCGCCCGCGCATCACACAGGCATCCATCTCATGCGTGGCATCGGCCGTGAACACGGCGCCGCGCCCGGCGTTGAACAGCGGACATTCTTCGAGCAGGCGCACGGCCTCCACGGCCACTTCTTCGGCAGGCGCACCTGCCGCCAGCTTTTGCTGCGCGCCTTGCAGCACATCGCGCAAGGCCTCCCGGTAGGCCTGCTGCTGCGCGGGGGTGATGGAGGCGCGGGTGATGGTGCCGGCGCCGCCATGGATGGCGATCACGGGGCGAAAGGAGGAGATAGAGGTGGTCATAGTGCTTGGGCCGCTCGCGCCGTTGCGCGGCCAGCCGGTTCCAGGTGGTTCAATCAGGAAGAGAGCAGCGGCAGCAGCGTGGCGATAAAGGCCTCGGGCTGCTCATACTGCACCCAATGGCCGCTGTCGGGCAGCCGCACAAAGGCCTGCAGATGGGGCGTAACCGCGCGGTATTGGTGCTCCAGCGCGGGCATATAGCTTTTGTACAGGGCGTCATAGGCGCCATAGATCGCAGCGACCGGGCAGGCGATCTGCGGCAGCGACTGCGCCAGGATATCGGTGTTGGCCAGGCGCCGGCGCGGCAGGCGGTCCCGAACGACATTGTGCTGGTGCACGGCCAGGGCCTGGTCGTCTATCTTGGCGGCATCCCAGAGCATCAACGCGCCCAGGTTGTAGCGGTGCATCTCCTGCTGCTCGGCAGGGTCGCTCAGATGGCGCCAGCCCTTCAAGCTGAACTGCTTCTCCGGCACCACGCCCATGGCAGGGGCCCCCACCAGCACCAGGCGCTCGACCGCCTGCGGGTAGGCGGCGGTCAGCATGGCCGCCGTCATACCGCCAAAGGAGAAACCCATCAGCTGGCAAGGCAGCAGATCCAGCTGCGCCATGCCGGCATGCAAGGGCGCGAGCATGGCATCGGCGTCGGTACCCACCGCTGGCGGGTCGGAGTCGCCAAAGCCCGGCAGATCGGGCAGCCAGAGTTCATAGCCTTGGGCGAGCAGCGCATCGATATTGCGGATCCAGTGGGTCCAGCTGCCGCTGCCGCCATGGAGCATCACCAAGGGCAGCGTGCCAGGTCGGCGCTCGCCCCAGCTATGCCAGACCACAGTCTGGCCTTCAAAAACAGTGGTCCGCCGTGTCGCCTGGGCCAACAGCGTCTCGTAGAGCGCCGGCAGCGGCAGCAAGCCCGCAGCGCTGGTGTCCAGAACATCCGACATCGCAACGCTCACGCGGTCTGTCCGAGCAGTACCTGGGCCACCGCATCGATCGCAATGCTGTAGCCCTGCACCCCCAGGCCGCAGATGACCGCCTTGGCCACCGGCGCAATATAGGAACGGTGGCGGAAGGCCTCGCGGGCATGGACGTTGCTGATATGCAGCTCGATCACCGGCAGCGCCGCGCCCTTGATCGCATCCATCAAGGCCACGCTGGTGTGGGTGTAGGCCGCGGCATTGAGCACCACGCCGGCCAGTTGGCCCTCGCGCTGCAGCTGGCCCGCCTCGTGCAGCCAGTCGATCAGCGCGCCTTCATGGTTGCTCTGGTGAAAACGCAGCGCCAGCTGGTTGCGGGCGGCCGCCTGGGCACACAGCTGCTCGACATCGGCCAAGGTGTGGGCACCATAGATGGTGGGCTCGCGCAGGCCCAGCAGGTTCAGGTTCGGGCCGTTCAGTACAAAAACAGTTTTCATCTCAGCTTCCACAACGGACAACAGCTGTGGATTATCCGAGCATTCGGCGCCCCAGCGCACAGCCCAAGCGACAGCTGGGCGGTTGGGCCCCCCCGGCAAGCACCCATAAAAAAGCCCTGGCGGGCCAGGGCATCGGTTGCGCAAGCTGCCATGCAGCTCAATAGCGGTAGTAATCGCGGTCGTGGCGATGGTGGCGGTAGTAGCGGCCGGGAGGTGGGCCGTAGTACACGGGCGCTGGGCGGTACACGGGTGCGGGGCGGTAGACCACGGCAGGGGGTGGCGGCGCCACATAGACCGGCTGGGGTGCATACACAGGGGTAGGCGCCACATAGACGGGCTGGGGTGCGTACACCGGCGCGGGGGCCACGTACACCGGTGCGGGCACGTTGATACCCACCGACCAGGACACCCGGCTGGCATGGGCGCCAGCGCTCATCAGCGCCAAGCCAGTCAGCACCGCAGCGGCGGCCCAGCGAGAGCCTTGTTTCAGCATCGAATTGCGCATATTGATCTCCTTGCGAGAATCCCTGAAAAATGTCATTGAACTTTCAACGCGGCAAGCAGGCAGAAAGATACCAAAGGCTCTGCAAATTATGGTTTCAAGACAAGATATCCTGTTGCAAAGCGTAAATGGCATGCCCAAGTTCGGGTCAGAGCCCCAGAAACCGCAATACGTTCCAGCCATCAGGGTACTCCCTTAGAATACACAACTATGAATGCACCTGCCCCGAGCGCTTCGCACAACGGTAGTGACGAAGTGGTCAAACCCACCAATTTCCTGCGACAAATCATCGAGTCCGATCTCGAAAAAGGCAGCTACGCCCAGCGCCACTGGGGTGGTACGCCTGGCGATGCCCAGCACCACCAGCAGGGCCCCATCGACCAGGCCAAGATCCGCACCCGCTTTCCGCCTGAGCCCAACGGCTACCTGCACGTGGGCCACGCCAAGTCGATCTGCCTGAACTTTGGTCTCGCACGCGACTTTGGCGGCGTCTGCCACCTGCGCTTTGACGACACCAACCCGGAAAAGGAAGACCAGGAGTATGTGGACGGCATCATCGATGCCGTGCGCTGGCTGGGCTTTGACTGGAAGGACCCGAGCGGCGAGCAAAACCTCTACTACGCCAGCAACTACTTCGACTTCATGTACCGTTGCGCGGTCTACCTGATCGAGCAAGGCCTGGCCTATGTCGACGAGCAGTCGGCCGACGAGATGCGCGCCAACCGGGGCGACTTCACGCGCCCGGGCGTCAACAGCCCGTTCCGCGACCGCAGCGTGGCCGAGAACCTCGAGCGCTTTGCCGACATGAAGGATGGCAAGCTGCCCGATGGCGCGGCCGTGCTGCGCGCCAAGATCGACATGACGGCGCCCAATATCAACCTGCGCGATCCTGCGATCTACCGGGTGCGCCATGCCGAGCACCACAATACCGGCAACCAATGGTGCATCTACCCGATGTACACCTTTGCGCACCCGATCGAGGACGCCTACGAGCACATCACCCACTCGATCTGCACCTTGGAGTTCGAGGACCAGCGCCCCTTCTACGACTGGTTGCTGGACCACCTGCGCAGCGGCGGCCTGATCGATGCGCCCCAGCCGCGCCAGTACGAATTCTCGCGCCTGAACCTGACCTATGTGATCACCAGCAAGCGCAAGCTCAAGCACCTGGTGGACAACCAATTGGTCAGCGGCTGGGACGACCCACGCATGCCCACCGTCGTCGGCCTGCGCCGCCGTGGCTACACGCCCGCGTCCATCCGCAATTTCTGCGAGCGCATTGGTGTCACCAAGGACTACGCCTGGATCGACTACGCCACCTTGGACGGCTGCCTGCGCGAAGACCTGGAGAACCAGGCCCACCGTGCGATGGTGGTGCTGGACCCGGTCAAGCTGGAGCTGAGCAACTGGGCCGAGGTGTTTGGCAGTGCCGAGCACCTCGAAGCCTGCAGCCTGCCCGCCCTGCCCCACCCGGCAGAAGGCCAGGCCGCGCCTGAGCGCCACTTCAGCCTGGGCCGCGAGGTCTGGATCGAGCGCGAAGATTTTGCCGAAGTGCCCCCCAAGGGCTACAAGCGCCTCTTCCCCGGCAACAAGGTGCGCCTCAAGGGCGGCTATGTGATCGAGTGCACCGGCTGCGAGAAGGATGCCGATGGCGTGATCACCAAGGTGCTGGCCACCGTGGTGCCCGACACCAAGAGCGGCACCCCTGGTGCGGACAGCGTCAAGGTCAAGGCCGCCATCACCTGGGTGGGCGTGGCCGATGGCGTGCAAGCCGAAGTGCGCCTCTATGACCGCCTGTTCACCGATCCGCAGCCCGATGCCGGCGGCAAGGACTTCCTGGCCCTGCTCAACCCGGATAGCCTCAAGGTCGTGACCGCCTATGTCGAGCCCTCGCTCAAGGCTGCGCAGCCCGATGACAAGTTCCAGTTCGAGCGCTTTGGCTACTTTGTGGCCGACCGCCATGACCACCGCAGCGACAAGCCGGTGTTCAACAAGATCACCGGTTTGAAGGATTCCTGGGGCAAGTAAGCGCCAGGCCTGATCCGCTGAACCCCAACTCGCCCCAGCAAGCTGCGGCGGGTTTTTTCATGGGTGTTCAGGCCGGATCAGCTGTCTATCGCGTCTGCAGACCCCGCCTGCTTGCGCAGCTCGAACTTCTGGATCTTGCCGGTGCTGGTCTTGGGCAGCTCGCCAAACACCACCGCACGCGGGATCTTGAAGCCGGCCAAATGCTTTTTGCAGTGGGCAACGATGTCCTCGGCGCTCACCTGGGCGCCAGGCTTGAGCTCGACAAAGGCGCAAGGCGTCTCGCCCCAGCGCGCATCGGGCTTGGCCACGACGGCCGCAGCCAGCACGGCGGGGTGGCGGTAGAGGACATCCTCGACCTCGATCGACGAGATGTTCTCGCCGCCCGAGATGATGATGTCCTTGCTGCGGTCCTTGATCTTGATATAGCCATCGGGGTCCTGCACCGCCAGGTCACCGGTGTGGAACCAGCCACCGCGAAACGCCTCCTGCGTGGCTTCGGGGTTTTTCAGGTAACCCTTCATCGCGATATTGCCGCGCAGCATGATCTCGCCCATGGTCTGGCCATCCTGCGGCACCGGCGCCAGCGTCTCCGGGTCGCGCACCTGGGCATCGCGCTGCAGGTGGTAGCGCAGGCCCTGGCGGGCGTTGAGACGGGCACGCTCACCCACATCCATGCCCTGCCAGTCGGGCTGCTGGGCGCAGACCATCACCGGGCCATAGACCTCCGTCAGCCCATAGACATGGGTCAGGTCAAAGCCCAGCTGCTCCATGCCCTCGATCATGGCCGCAGGCGGCGCAGCACCGGCCACCATGCATTTGACGCCAGCGGGCACGCCTTCCTTCAAGGCCGCCGGCGCATTGACCAGCAGGCTGTGCACAATCGGCGCGCCGCAGTAATGGCTCACGCCATGGTGCTTGATCGCCGCAAAAATGGCCTGTACATCGACCCGGCGCAGGCAGACATTGACGCCGGCGCGCAGCGCCACCGTCCAGGGAAAGCACCAGCCATTGCAGTGGAACATCGGCAGGGTCCACAGGTAGACCGCAAACTTGGGCATGTCCCATTCCAGCACATTGCTGATGGCATTCACCGCCGCGCCCCGGTGGTGGTAGACAACGCCCTTGGGGTTGCCCGTGGTGCCGCTGGTGTAGTTGAGCGCAATCGCGTCCCACTCATCGCCGGGCAGCTGCCAGTCAAAACCGGCATCGCCCTGGGCCAGCAAGGCCTCGTAGCTGAGGTTCCCCAGCCGCTCGCTGGCCTCGCCGTAGAGCGCATCCTCCACATCCACCAGCAGGATGGGCGCCTGCGATTGGCGCAGCGCCAAGGCCTTGGCCACGACGCTGGCGTATTCCGGGTCCACGATCAGCGCCTTGGCCTCGCCATGCTCGAGCATGAAGGCAATCGTCTGCGGATCGAGCCGGGTGTTGAGGGTGTTGAGCACGGCCCCTGCCATCGGCACGCCAAAATGCGCCTCCACCATCGGCGGCGTGTTGGGCAGCATCACCGCCACCGTGTCGTTCTTGCCAATGCCATGCTGCTGCAAGGCGCTGGCCAGCTGGCGGCAGCGCGCATAGGTCTGCGCCCACGTCTGGCGCAGCTCGCCATGGATGATGGCGAGGCGCTCGGGGTAGACCTCGGCGCTGCGGGCGATAAAGCCCAGCGGGGTCATGGGGGTGTAGTTGGCCCCGTTTTGCTCGAGCCCGGTGTCAAAAATGCTGTTCATCAGTGCGTGTCTCCTCGGCAAACACTGTGCCACAAGCGGCTGACACGAACATTGCACGCTGTCACGTGACCGATAGCCGGGATTTGCCATTGACCCGGGGGCAGATTGGGGTGGCGCTGCGGCGGCGCAGCCCGGCATGCGCGACAATAGCCGGGTGTCCATCCCCCAGTCATTTATCCAGGAGCTGCTCTCCCGCGTCGACGTTGTCGATGTGGTCGGCCGCTATGTGCAGCTGAAAAAAGGCGGCGCCAACCTCATGGGGCTGTGCCCCTTCCATGGCGAGAAATCGCCCTCCTTCAGCGTCAGCCCCTCCAAGCAGTTCTACCACTGCTTTGGCTGCGGCAAAAACGGCAATGCCATCGGTTTTCTGATGGATCACACCGGCATGGGCTTTCGCGAAGCGGTGACCGACCTGGCCCAGAGCGTGGGCCTGCCGGTGCCCGAGGACGATGTCTCGCCTCAGCAGCGCGAGCGCGCGGCGCAGGCGCGCGAAAAGCAGGCCTCGCTCACCGACCTGCTCGAAAAAGCGGGTGACGCCTACCGCAAGCAGCTGTCGCAGTCGCCCAAGGCTATTGCCTACCTTAAAGGCCGGGGCGTCAGCGGCGTCACCGCCAAGCGCTTTGGCCTGGGCTATGCGCCCGAGGGCTGGCGCAGCCTGGCGAGTATCTTCCCCGCCTATGACGATCCCAAGCTGGTCGAAGCGGGCCTGGTGATTGAATCGGACGACGGCGAAGGCAAGCGCTACGACCGCTTTCGCGACCGGGTGATGTTCCCCATCCGCAATATCAAGGGCGAATGCATCGGCTTTGGCGGCCGTGTGTTTGGCGATGAAAAGCCCAAATACCTGAACTCGCCCGAAACCCCGGTCTTCCACAAGGGCCGCGAGCTCTATGGCCTGTTTGAGGCCCGCACCGCCATCCGCGAGCATGGCTATGTGCTGGTGACCGAGGGCTATATGGATGTCGTGGCGTTGGCCCAACTCGGCTTTCCGAATGCGGTGGCCACCCTGGGCACCGCCTGCACGCCCGACCATGTGCACAAGCTGTTCCGCTTTACCGACACCGTCGTCTTCAGCTTTGACGGCGATGCCGCCGGCCGCCGCGCGGCCCGCAAGGCGCTCGATGGCGCGCTGGCCTATGCCAGCGACACCCGTAGCATCAAGTTTCTCTTCTTGCCCGCCGAGCACGACCCGGACAGCTTTGTGCGCGAATATGGCGCCGACGCCTTTGCCCGCCATGTGCATGACGCCACGCCGCTGTCGCGCTTCTTGCTCGAAGCGGCCAGCGAGCTGTGCGACCTGGGCCAGGCCGAAGGCCGGGCCCGCATGTCCAGCAACGCCCGCCCGCTGTGGAACCTGCTGCCCGATGGCGCCCTCAAGCGCCAGTTGCTCGGTGAGATCGCCGACAAGGCCCAGTTGCCCGCCGCCGAGCTGGAAGGCCTGTGGCAAAAGGCCACTGCGCAAGAGCAGGCGCGCCAAAGCGGCGCTGGCCAGGCTGCGGCCAGCAGCGGCCCGCGCCACGCGCCCTCCTGGGATGCCCCGCCGGTGGGCGCTGACAGCATGCCCGCCTATGGCGATGCGCCGCCCTGGGGCAGCGACACGGCCATGGACCGCTACCCCGGCCAGCGCAACGACAGCTTTGGCGAGCCGCGCGGCGCCCATGGCAGCGGCAACGGCTACACCAAGCGAAGTGGCGAGTGGCGCCCCGGCCAGGGGGGCCGCAAAGGCGGCTGGCAGCCCCGCCCCGAGCCGCAACCGCCAATGCCCAGCGTAGCGGTGACCCGCGAAGACCAGGCCGCGCGCCTGCTGCTGTCGCACATGGCATTTTTGGAGAATTTCTCGCCCGAAGACGCCGCCACCCTTGCCCAGCTGCCCGCCCCCCATGGGCCGCTGTTCGCCTGGGTCGAGCAGCAGTTCCTCAGCCACGGCGCCCAGTCCTGGGCCGTGCTGCGCGAGCACCTGCGAGGCCATGCGGTCGAGGCCTTTGCCACCGCGCTGATGCGGGGCCAGCATGCCCAGATTGATGGCCCGCTCGATGAGATCCGCGCCGAGCTGCGCGACTCCCTCAGCCGCATCGTGCTCGACCAGCTCGAGGAGCAAAACCGCCAGCTGGTTACCCAGGCCTCCGATCCGCAGGCGCTGCGCCGCTACCAGAGCAATTTCCACCGCATCGGCCTGCTCAAGCGCCAGGTCAATAAATAGGCGCGGCTCCAAATTGCCAGGGGGCATATAAAAATATTTGCCCCGATTGCCGTACAGGCCCTTGACATTGGCCAAAAAGGTATAATATTTGACACATCGGCAAGAGCGACAGCAGCACCTCCGGACCGGGCCCGTATGAAGAATCATGCGATTTGCCACCAGCGCAAGTGCCCAAAATACCGCAAGGACTGCATTCCAAATGTTCGCCCCCACATCTTGCCTTGAGGCTTAGCGCCTCGTGCAGCCGCGTTATTCGCCACATTTTGTTGCGTTTTACCGCTGCAGTTTCAATGCGCCGGTGATGGCGCTTGCCAGTTTTCTTTGTGTGTTCTCTTTGCTCTGAGGGTGTCCATGCCAGCTACAAAGTCCGCGAAGTCGTCCGTCAAGTCGTCCACTACCACCAGCGCGGCCAAAAGTGCCAAAGCTACAGCAGCCAGCCCTGCCGCCCAACCGGCGGCCAAACGCGCGACTGCTGCAGCAGGCAAAACCGTAAAAGCCAGTGCTGCGCCCACCCCAGCCAAGGCAGCGACGAAGAAGGTTAGCTCCGTGTCCGAAAAACAACGCCTGTCCCAGGCCGAACTGCTCAAGGCAGCCGATGCCCTGCTCAATGCAGGCGCCCCCAAAAAGCGTGCCGCCAAGAAAAGCGAAGCCGCCGAAGAAGATACCCCGGTGAAGGCCAAGGCCGCCACCAAGACTGCGACCAAGGCCAAGACCGCCAAGGCCGAAGACGACAAGCCCAAGGCGCCGCGCAAGACCGCCGCCAAGACCACCAAGGCCAAAGCCAAGGACAAGGGCGATGAAGATATCGACGATACCGATTTCTCGGACATCGAAGAGGACATCGCGGGCGACAGCGAAGAGGTCGTAGAGGTCTCCGCATCGCCAGACGCGCCGACCGAAAAGGTCAAGCCGCTGCGCATGAAGGTCTCCAAGGCCAAGGAACGCGCCTTGATGAAGGAGTTCGGCCTCGACGAAGCCGTGCTGACCGAAGAGGAAATGTCCACCCGCCGCCAGCGCCTCAAAGCGCTGATCAAGCTGGGCAAGACGCGCGGCTACCTGACCAACGCCGAAATCTCCGACCACTTGCCCGACAAGCTGGTCGATGCCGAGACGCTGGAAGTGGTGATCTCCATGTTGAACGACATGGGCGTGGCCGTCTACGAACAGACGCCCGACGCAGAGACCCTGCTGCTGAACAACACCGGTCAATCGGCCACCACCGAAGAAGAAGCCGAAGAAGAAGCCGAAGCGGCTTTGTCGACGGTCGATTCCGAATTCGGCCGCACGACCGACCCGGTTCGCATGTACATGCGTGAAATGGGCACGGTCGAGCTGTTGACGCGCGAAGGCGAAATTGAAATCGCCAAGCGCATCGAAGGCGGCCTGCAGGACATGATGCTGGCCATCAGCGCATCGCCCGCGACCATTGCCGAGATTCTGGCAATGGGCGAAGAGATCCGCGAAGGCAAGGTGGTCATCTCCACCGTGGTGGACGGCTTCTCCGACGCCGACGAAAACGACGACTACGTGGCCGAAGAAGACTTCGACGAATACGACGAAGAGGACGACGACGACGGCAAGGGCGGCTCCAAGGCGCTGACCAAGAAGCTCGAAGAGCTCAAGAACGAGGCGCTGTCGCGCTTTGCCAAGCTGCAGTCGCTGTTCGAGCAACTGCACGCGGCCTATGACAAGAGCGGCTACGGCTCGTCCCAGTACACCAAGGTGCAGGACCAGCTGTCGGCCGAGCTGATGACCATCCGCTTTACCGCCAAGACCATTGAAAAGCTCTGCGACATGCTGCGCGAGCAGGTCGACAGCGTGCGCCAGAAAGAGCGTGCCCTGCGCAAGATCATTGTCGAGAAGTGCGGTCTGCCCCAGGAGAAGTTCATCCAGCTGTTCCCTGCCAACCTGCTCAACCTGCAATGGATCGAGAAGGAAGCGCAAGCGGGCAACAGCTGGAGCGCCATCATGGGCCGCAATATCCCGCCGGTGCAAGAGCTGCAGCAGAACCTGATCGATCTGCAAGCCCGCGTCGTTGTGCCGCTCGATGAGCTCAAGCTCATCAACAAGCGCATGAACGACGGCGAGCGCGCATCGCGCAATGCCAAGAAGGAAATGATCGAGGCGAACTTGCGCCTGGTGATCTCGATTGCCAAGAAGTACACCAACCGGGGTCTGCAGTTCCTGGATCTGATCCAGGAAGGCAACATCGGCTTGATGAAGGCCGTGGACAAGTTTGAATACCGCCGCGGCTACAAGTTCTCGACCTATGCGACCTGGTGGATTCGCCAGGCGATCACGCGCTCGATTGCGGACCAGGCCCGTACCATCCGTATTCCGGTGCACATGATCGAGACGATCAACAAGATGAACCGCATCAGCCGCCAGCACTTGCAGGAGTTCGGCTTTGAGCCCGATGCCTCCATCCTGGCCGAGAAGATGGAGATCCCGGAAGACAAGATCCGCAAGATCATGAAGATCGCCAAAGAGCCGATCTCGATGGAAACGCCGATCGGTGATGATGACGACAGCCACCTGGGTGACTTCATCGAAGACAGCGCCAACACGGCGCCGGTCGATGCAGCGATGCAGGCCGGTCTGCGCGATGTGGTCAAGGACATCCTCGATGGCCTGACCCCGCGCGAAGCCAAGGTGCTGCGCATGCGCTTCGGTATCGAGATGTCCACCGACCACACCTTGGAAGAAGTGGGCAAGCAATTTGACGTGACGCGTGAGCGCATCCGCCAGATCGAAGCCAAGGCGCTGCGCAAGCTCAAGCACCCCAGCCGCTCGGACAAGCTGCGCAGCTTCATCTAAGCGCTTGCCCAGCCCTGCAAGACCTGCGGATCGCAAGATCCGGATCTTCCCACCCAACCCCGCCTCGGCGGGGTTTGTTTTTGGGCGCAGACTGCCCACGGCGCAGACGCCGTCATTCGCTTTGCGTCACAATCAGCGCCATGCCTTCCGATCTGCCCCGCGCCGTCCAGCCCCTGCCCGCCACCGTGATCACGCCTGAGGGCGCGCTTTTGCGGCTGGATGCGGTTGCGGCCGAAGTGCCGGTGGCGCTGGTGTTCAATGGCATCTCGCATGCGGTGATGATGTGCAGCCCGCAGGACCTGGAGGTGTTTGCGCTGGGCTTTGCGCTGTCCGAGGGCATCATCGACCAGGCAGCCGACTGCTATGGCATCGAGGTGCAGTCGCTGGCGCCCTGCGGCACGGACCCGGAAGCACCGGGCATCAGCGTGGAGATGCAGATCGCCAGCCGCTGCTTTGTGCGCCTCAAGGAGCGGCGCCGCGCCCTCACCGGCCGCACTGGCTGCGGCATCTGCGGCATCGATTCGATGGACGCCCTCGATCTGGTGCCCGAGCCCCTGCCGCAGCTGCCCGACTGGGCCCAGCACCTGGACCTGGCGGCCTTGCAGACGGCGTTTTCTCAGCTGCCCCAGCTGCAGCTGCTCAACCAGCAGGCCGGCGCCGTCCATGCCGCTGGCTGGGCCACGCCGGCCGGGCAATTGCAGGTCGCCCTGGAGGACGTAGGCCGCCACAATGCGCTGGACAAGCTGCTGGGCCATATGGCGCACCAGCAGATGCTGGGCCAGCCCGGCTTGGTGGTGATGACCAGCCGCGCCAGCTACGAACTGGTGCGCAAATGCGCCCGCATGGGCCTGCCGGTGCTGGCCACCATCTCCGCGCCCACCACGCTCGCCATCCAGGTGGCCAACCAGGCCGGTATGCGCCTGTTTGGCCTGTGCCGGGGCCCGCGTGTGGTGCGCTACAGCACCCTCTGACAAGTTCCAGACAGGTACCAAACAGGCACCAGACGGGTGCCAGACAGCGGCAAAACCGGGCGCTGGCCCGGCGGCGCACCGGTGCCACTTCGGCGCTGCAGCGCCTTGCGGACGGCCTTTGCACACTCAAAAACCGTAGCAATTGAACAACACTTCCGCCGCCGCCTGGGTCCAATCGTCAGCTGCGCCTATACATCTTGGCTGAAGAGCTATTAAACTTGTAGCAGATGTTGCCGCGACGCCGATCGCACCCTCTCAGTGGATTTGCATGCGAAGGCCTGGGCCTCGCTCCTCAACACAGCGCAAGGAGACCCTTACATGAGCGCCAAGGAAAACACCGCCATCAACCAGCTCTTCGAGCGGTTGGAGTGCCGCTACGCTTTGCGTGTGCTCTGGGCATTGCGGGACGGACATCCCCAGACCTTCCGCTTGCTGCAAGACAGCGTGGGCGGCATCACGCCCAACACGCTCAACACCCGCATCAAGGAGCTGCGCGAGGCCGGCTTTCTCGACCACAACAGCGATGGCTACACGGTCACCCCCTCCGGGCAAGACCTGCTCAAGCGCCTGTCCGACGTGCAGGCCTTTGCCACGCGCTGGGTGGCGGCGCAGACCAAGAAGTAAATTCCCGCCCGCCGAAGCCCTTTTTTGCCCCCTGGAGCCCGCCTTGTGCGGGCTCTGTGTTTGGCAGGCGGGTATGATCGCTGCTGGTAGCAAAGCACTCACAAAGGATTTACATGACCACCGTCACCACCCCCTCCGGCCTGCAGTACGAAGACACGGAAGTTGGCACCGGCGCCGAAGCGGCCAAGGGCCAACAAGTCACCGTGCACTACACCGGCTGGCTCTTCAACAATGGCGAGCAAGGCGCCAAGTTCGACTCCAGCAAGGACCGCAATGACCCCTTCGTGTTCCCCCTGGGCGCCGGCATGGTCATCAAGGGCTGGGACGAAGGCGTGCAGGGCATGAAGGTGGGCGGCAAGCGCACGCTGATCATCCCCGCTGAATTGGGCTATGGTGCACGCGGCGCAGGCGGCGTGATTCCTCCCAACGCCACGCTCAAGTTTGACGTGGAACTGCTGAAGGTCTAAGCAACGCAGGCCCCCTGGCCTGTGATCTACACCTTCCCAAAAACTGCACATGGCGCCCAACCTGTGCAGTTTTTTCATATCCGGGCCCGCCTAGTGGAGGCTATTTGGCGAGGGGCTCGGACTGCCGGGTGCAGCAGCTCACCGCCCAGGTCACGAACACGCCCAATGGCACGCCAAACACCGCGGCCAGCGTGGGCTGGATGCCCCACCACAGATGGGCCGAGGCCTGCGCCCCGGGCGCCAGGCTGTTGATCGGCATGTTGACGACCATGTAGTACAAGGTGATGCCCAGGCCCGCTGCCATGCCGCAGACAGCGCCCCGCCGCGTAGCGCCGCGCCAGTACAGGCCCAGCAGCATGGCTGGCACAAAGGCCGCTGCAGCGATCGAGAACGAGGCCGACACCAGCACCAAAATGCCCGAGCTGCGCACCGAGGCGACGGCCGCGGCCGCAAGCGCCACCAGCAGCAAGGTGAACTTGGACAGAATCACGCGCTGCTGCGGCGTGACCGACTTGCCCCGCTCGACCAGGTAGAGATCGCGCACCAGCGCATTGCTGATGGTCAGCAGCAGACCATCGGCTGTCGATAGCGCAGCGGCCAGCCCGCCGGCCGCCACCAGGCCCGAGACCACAAATGGCAGGCCGCCCAGCTCGGGCGTGGCCAGCATGATCAGGTCAGCGCCCAGATGGATCTCACCCCACTGCACAATGCCGTCGCCGTTCACATCCTCGATCGACAGCAAGGCGTTGTCCATGCGTGTCCACTGCGCAATCCAGGCCGGCAGCGCATCGAAATGGCTGCCCACCAGGCCTTGCATCACCTCCAGCTTGACCAGGGCGGCGAGCGCGGGCGCACTGGTGTAGAGCAGCACCACAAAGAACAAGGTCCAGACCACCGAGCTGCGCGCGGCAGCCGGGCTGGGCAAGGTGTAGTAGCGGGTGAGCAAATGCGGCAGGCCGGCGGTGCCCAGCATCAGGCAGAACATCAGCGCCATGAAGTTGCGCCGCGACAGGCTCTCTTGCTCCTGCGCGCTTTGCTCCGAGCCCAGCATCGGCGCATAGGGCAAGGTGTGCTGCGGCATGCCGCCCAGCGGCTGGGCGCGGGCATAGTTCTCGCGCATCGCCGCCGTCCACAGCTCGCGCGCGCTGGTCTCGTCCTGCGGCAGCGCTGCCAGCTCCCGCCCGGCGGCCAGCACCTGGTTCAGGTCAGCATTGCTGATGCGCAGCTGCTGCACCTTCTCCTGCAGGCGCGTGCGCTCGGCCTCCAGTGCGGCGGGAATATTGCGCAGCCGCGATTCATACAGCATGCCCTTTTGCAAAAACACCAGCTCCACATCGCGCTCGGCCGAATCGCTCAGCAGCCCCTTCTCGTACTCGGCGATCTTGCCCAGATCCTGGGTGTAGGCCACGGCGGCGACCGGGCTGCCCAGGCGCTGGTAGGCCAGCCAGGAGACCGGAATCAGAAAGGCCAGCAGGATCATCACATACTGCGCGACCTGGGTCCAGGTGATGGCACGCATGCCGCCCAGAAAGGAGCAGACCAGCACGCCGCCCAGCCCCAGCATGATGCCGATCTCGAACTGCACGCCGGTCAGCCGCGAGGCGATCAGGCCCACCGCATAGATCTGCGCCACCACATAGGAAAACGAGCACATCACCGCAGCGACAGCGGCAATCACGCGCGGCCAGCGCCCGCCATAACGCAGCTGGAAAAAATCGGGCAAGGTGTAGAGATTGAGCGCACGCAGCTGCGGCGCAATCAGCAGCGCCACCAGCACAAAGCCGCCGCTCCAGCCCAGCAGGTAGGCCAGCCCCCCGGCTTGCTGGCTGGTGCCGGCAAAGCCCTGCAAATACAGCGCGCCCGACAGCGATAAAAAGGACGCCGCGCTCATCCAGTCGGCCGCAGTGGCCATGCCGTTGTAGAGCGGCGGAATGCGGCGCCCCGCGACATAGTACTCCTCCGAATCGGCCGTGCGCCCCCAGACGCCAATGGCCGCATACATCATCACCGGCACAAACAGAAAGAGCGGGCCGATCCACTGGCGCGACAGACCGGCGCGCTCGGCCCAGGCCACCAGGCCGATGAAGCAGCCCAGGCCCAGCAGGTACAGCACAAAGAACTTATGGTTTCGTGCCATGATGACTGCGGGCAACCTGCACGTCTTTCTCCGGATGGCGGCGCATGTACAAGGCGTAGCCGGCAACCAGCAGCACATACAGCACCGGCAGCACCGATGCCCCATAGAGGTAGGCCGTGCCATTGCCCCAGATCGCATCGATCTCGGGCGCCCAGTACAGGCCGCCAAAGGTGCTGAGCACCAGCACCAGCAAGACCAGCAGCTTCATCGCGTTGAGTGGCATGGGTTCAAAAGGGGCAGGGTTGGGGTGCGAGGAATCCATCGGGGCCTTTCAAGCCGAATGACTGAGACAGCAGCAGGCTGCAGCCCGCATTCTTGCATTTTGTCGCAGATGGGACTGGTTTGCCCAGCGCCTTAGGGGAAGCACCGTGATCGCCCGCGACATCGCTTTTGATAATGCCTGCACAGGCTTGGGCCGCGCTGCAGCAAAGCCGGGCACTGCCAACGACGACAAAAAACAGACAGGAGACAAGCATGACCCTTCGCACATCCACCGCTGCTGCCAGCTTGCTGGCATGCGCCACCTTGGCCGTCCAGGCCGCCGGCATCTCCGATGACAAGGTCAGGATCGGCGTGCTCAGCGACATGTCGGGCCAGTACGCAGACTCGGGCGGCAAAGGCTCGGTCGAGGCGGCCAAGATGGCGGTCGAAGACTTTGGCGCCAAGGTACTGGGCAAGCCGGTGGAAGTGGTCTTTGCCGACCACCAGAACAAGGCCGATATCGGCGGCACCAAGGCACGCCAGTGGTGGGATGCCGAAGGTGTGGACATGATCGTCGA
Source organism: Comamonas sp. 23 (assembly GCF_049601575.1). Taxonomy (NCBI): domain Bacteria; kingdom Pseudomonadati; phylum Pseudomonadota; class Betaproteobacteria; order Burkholderiales; family Comamonadaceae; genus Comamonas; species Comamonas sp. 23. Next base: position 3,593,607 of record NZ_CP187127.1, read on the forward strand.
CATCAACAACTCGGCCATCGCCGGCGCGGTGTTCACGATGGCCAAGGAGCGCGGCAAGGTCGCCATCAGCACGGGCGCACTGTCCACCGGGCTGACCAATGAATTCTGCGGCCCCACCTCGATCCACTACACGGTCGATTCGTACTCGCTGGGCAAGTCGGCGGTGCAAAGTATCCTGGCCCAGGGCAAGAAGGACTGGTACATCGTGGCCGTCGATTACGCCTACGGCAAGGTAACGGCAGCCACGGTCACCGACTTCGTCAAGGAAGGAGGCGGCAAGGTGCTGGGCACCGTCTACCACCCCTTCAATGCCAGCGATTTCTCGTCCTTCATGATGCAGGCCCAGGCCAGCAAGGCGCAGGTGATCGCGCTGGCCAATGCCACGCAGGACACCGTCAACTCCATCAAGACGGCGCGTGAGTTTGGCATGACCAAGAACCTCACCTTTGTGCCCCAGCTGATCTACATCAACGATGCCCATGCGATGGGGCTGGAGCTGGGCCAGGGCCTGACCTTTGCGACCGCTTTCTACTGGGACCGCAACGATGCCTCGCGCGAATGGGCCAAAAAATACCAGGCCCGCATGAAGAAGATGCCCTCGATGAACCAGGCCAGTGTCTACTCGGCCGTCACCCAGTACCTCAAGGCCATCGAGGCGGCGGGCACCGACGACGGCCTGGCCGTGACCAAGCAGCTCAAGACCATGAAGATCAACGACATGTTCTCGCAAAACGGCTATGTGCGCGAGGATGGCCGCATGGTGCATGACATGTTCCTGGTGCAGATGAAGACCCCCAAGGAATCCAAGGGCCCCTGGGACTACTACAAGATCCTCGACACCATCCCGGGCGAACAGGCCTTCCAGCCGCTGTCCAAGAGCACCTGCTCGCTGGTCACGCAGAAGTAAGCGCGGTTGCAGCGCAGGCGCCGTGGGAGCGCCTGCGAAAGCACCTGCCAAGGCGACTTACAAATAAATACGATTGCGGGCGGGGCCTTTTAACCCCTTGCGGGCGGGCAGCGCGATTCAGGGCAGACCACCACTTCTGCAGCGCCCTGCCATGCACACCATCCTCCCCCCCGCCCCTGCTTCGTGCCGCGCACGCAAGCCCCGTACCCTCCACGCACTGGCCGCATGGGCCCTGCTTGCCAGCATCCTGCTGGGCAGCCTGCCCGCACAGGCCAGCCAGCTGGCCGATGTGCAGATCATTGACCGCAGCAGCGGCCAGCGCCTGCCGCTGTACTACCACCAGGGCGAATACTGGGTGGCGGGCCAGCCGGGCAGCAGCTATGCGGTCGATATCAACAACCGCAGCCGGGGCCGCATCCTGACCGTGCTCAGCATTGATGGCATCAACGCCATCAGCGGCCAGGCCGCCGCAGCCGTGCCCGACGATGGCTATGTGCTGGGCAGCGGCCAGCAATGGGCCATTGCAGGCTGGCGCAAGAGCGACCAGCAGGTGGCGGCCTTCTATTTCTCGCACAGCGAAGACGCTTATGCCGCACGCACCGGCCGGCCGCGAGATATCGGCGTGATCGGCGTCGCGGTGTTCCGCGAGCGCGCCCCCCTGCCCCAGCCCCCGATCGCACGCAACAGTGCCGCGCAAAAAAGCACGGCACCGGCTGCCGAAGCCAGCATCGCCGATAGTGCAGCGCCTGCGATGCCCAGCGCCTCGGTGCAGCCGCCCACAGCCGCTCCTGCGGCATCTGCGGCCCTCAGTGCCTCGGCCGCCGCAGAATCGCGCCAGGCCAGCGCGCCGGCCGCCGCGCCCACGCCGGTGGCACCGCGCCTGGGCACCGGCCATGGCGCGCTGGAGCGCTCCGCCACACGGACCACCGAGTTCCACAGCGCCAGCAGCAGCCCGGCGCAGATCATCCGCATACGCTACGACAGCTATGCCAACCTGGTGGCCCAGGGCGTCATCCGCGCGCCGCAGCCCGCCGTGCAGCCGGCGCCCCGCCCCTTTCCGGCATCGCCCTCTGGCTATGTACCTGATCCGCCTGCCTATTGAGGGCCAGCAGCCGCAGGCATCGCCGTGCTGCGGCGTGCGATTTTCTCCACATGGGCCACCAGCGGGCGCAGGCTTTTGCATAATCTGCCGCATGGTAGATGCACTGCAAGACGACCAAGCGCTGATGCTGGCCTACGCCGGCGGCCAAGTCGCGGCGTTTGAGCAGCTCTACCAACGCCACAGCCAGCGCCTGTGGCGCTATTTTTTCCGCAATACCGGCAATGCTGCGCTCGCCGATGACCTGGCGCAGGAGACCTGGTTTGCCGTGGTCGATGGCGCCCAGCGCTACCAACCCCAGGCGCAGTTCATGACCTGGGCGTTTACCCTGGCCCACCACAAACTGGTGGACCACTGGCGCCGCCACAAAGCCCACCGCAGCCTCGATGAAGAGGACAGCGAAGGCATGCGCCTGGCCGAGACCTTGTTTGCCAACTCCGGCTTTGACCCCGAGCGCCTGCAAGGCCGCAAGGACCTGGCGCGTGCTTTGCTCGCTGCCCTGGCCCAGTTGCCGCCCGAACAGCGCGAGGCCTTTTTGCTGCAGGCCGAGGCCGATATGTCGGTGGCCGACATTGCCGCGGCTACGCAGGTGACCCAGGAAACCGCCAAAAGCCGCTTGCGCTATGCCCGCGCCAAACTGCGCCAGGCCATCGAGGTGACCGCATGAACACACCGCAAGACCCCAAGCGGCCCGATGCCCTGGTCGACCTGTACCGCGAGGCCAGCGCGCAGGACGCCGGCCCGAGTGACGCCAGCACGGCGCAGATCCTGGCCCATGCGCGCGCCAAAGCCGCACAGGGCCTCAGGCCAGCCGCTACACCGGCCGGTCTGGACAGCAGCGGCCAGCAAGGCCAGCACTTCCGAGGCGAAGCCGCCAATGACCGCCGCTGGTGGCTGCAGGCCCTGGGCAGCCTGGCCGCCATTGGCCTGGTCAGCTGGCTGGCGCTGCAGCACCTGAATGAGCCTGGCGCGCCGCAGCTGGAGGCGCCCCAAATGGACAGCGCGCCCAGCGCTGCATCGGCACCGCCTCCGCCACCTAGCGCGCCCGCAGCGCCCGCCGCACCTGCTGGTACTGACAGGGCGGCGAGCCCCGCCAGCGCCAAGATGCGCAGCGAAGCGGCACCGATGGAAAAGGCTGCAAGCCCTGCCGCCGACGCAGCGCACGCGCCTGCCCCCGCTTCTGCGGCTGGCGCAGGCGCAAGCAGCGCCAACACCGGCCCCGCGCCAGCCATCGCACCTGTGCCGCAGGCAGAGCGCCGCATGCCGTCGGCAGCCGCGCCTACGCCGGTAGCGCCGCCGATGCCAGCACCTGCGGCACCCGCTGCAGCCGCCGTTGCACCCGCATACCCTGCTGTTCCACCCGCTGCCAGAACGCAGGCGGCCGAAGAAAAACGCGCGGCCGAACGGCCAGCGCCACCGATGGCTGCAGCACCGGCTGCATCAGAAGCCGCCTCCGCACTGTCTGCTGCGGCACCTACCCTGCCCCCATGCAGCCCCGATCTGGCCCCCCAGGCCCTGGCCGAGCAGCGCCGCCGCATCCAGGCCTATGACAAGGCCCTGGCCGCTGGCCTGCCAGCACCTGCGCCGCTGCCGGTATGCCGCCCTGCGCCCGCCCATGAGGCAGAGCCTGCGCAGCCAGTGGACAGCCGCTGAGTCCCCGCCAAGCAGTGTGCAGACATAAAAAACAGGCCTGCATGTCGCAGGCCTGTTGGCTTGGTATCAGCGAAGATTAGCGAAGAAGCGGCACTGGATTTAGGCGGATCTAAGCCATCAGGTCATAAAGCCCATAGCCAAAACCGGCAACGCCAATGGCCAGCAGCAGGCAGGAGGCCACCAGCAAGATGCGCTTTTCGCGGGCGGGCGAAATCAAGCTGCGCACCAGGAGCGCAATGAGGCCCAGCATGCTGAAATCCAGCACCACCCAGACAACGGTCAGCACCGCCAGGCTGTGGTCGGGCGCAGGCAACACGCCCATGAACTGAGGCAAGAACGAGGCAAAGAAAATGATGTCCTTGGGGTTGGAGACACCAAGGATAAAGCCCTGGCTGAAGCCGCCTTGCTGGCTGCCGGTGGCCGGTTCCGCAGTCATGGCCCTGCCGGGCTGGGCATCCATCACCCAGGCGTCGCGGATCATGCCCCAGGCAATCCAGACAATGTAGAGGCAGCCGGCCAGGCGCACCAGCTTGAACGCAGATTCATCGATAACCAGCAAGCCCTTGATCAGCAGCGCCGACAGAAAAATCAGCACCAGCGATGCCAGGTTGGTGCCACAAATGGTGGCAAACGCATGGCGCATGCCGCCCACGAGGCCCGCTCGGGCCACCAGCAAGGTCACGGGGCCCGGGGTGATCAGCAAGGTAATGACCGACAGCGCAAACAGAAACACCAGCGAAAGATTGAGTTCAGACATGGGCAGCAGAGAGCGGGAAGAACGCGCGCCTGCAGTGCAGGGCAAAAAGCGCGATTGTGCCGCGAAGCACCGCGCAATTCAATGTATTGGGCAGTCACTTGCCAAGCAGCGCCAGCGCCCATCCGCCGATAAAAAACCGGGCCGCTCGCCCGGTGGGTGAATGCGGCTGGCGCGTGCTTACATCGCCCTGGCGTTAAATCGCAATCCCCAGGTCATCCCAGTCCGCCAGCTTGCCGCCAGCGGCGGTGAATTTTTGGTACGCGCTTTGGCGTTCGGCATCGATTTCGGTATTGCTCGCGCCACGCTTCCAGTAGCCAGCAATCGACACATCGGCCTTGTCCATGCCCAGCTCCGACTGGAAGTATTTGCGCATCGCGCGCATCTCATCGCGCTCACCCGCGCCCCAGATCACATGGCCAGCTGCGCCCGCCAACTGGCGCGCCTGCTGCAGCAACGGGTCGCGCCCATGCCCTGGCAAGCGCTGCAGCTGCAGGCCAGCCACCCGTGGCAGCTCTGCAATCCCATGCAGATCGTCGCTGGCAATCCAGCCTACGCCGCCCAGCCCTGCGGGCCAGCGTTGCAAGATCGAGTAGAGCGCGGGCAGGCCCGAATCATCACAAAACAGCGCCACAGGCCGGCCCTTGGCGTCGGGCAGCACGATGTTGACGCGGGGGCCTGTCAGCCGTACCTGCTGGCCAATGGCAGCCTGCGCGGCCCAGCGCATCATGGGGCTGTCGCCGCCATGCATCACCACATCAAACTCGGCGCAGCGGCTGTGCGGCGCAAAGCTTCGCACGGTATAGACGCGCGAGACCGCAGGTGCCTGAAGATCCGGGTACACACGGAAAGCCACATTCGCCTCATCCCAGACCGGGTCGTTGCCGACATCGCCCAGATGCATGCCCACCCGCAAGGTGTGGGGCGACGGGCGCTGCAGCGAGACGATGGTGGCATCGATCTGGTGCTCCTGGTCGCGAGGCGCCTGCGCGGCCACTGGGCTGGAAGATGGGTTGGGAGAAGCGGAGGAATGGGACATCGATACACAGACCGCATGGGCCATCGAGTGCGTGGAGAAAAGAGCTTGGCTGGCTGACAGACCGCAAGGGCCTGCCGGTGGCTAGCAAAAACGACCTTGGAGACGCTGAGGTCCCGGGTCGCCCCACGATGAAACGGATGCAAAGAGCCGCGCTGTGGCTGACGCTCTCGATGGCGGGATCATAAACCAGTTGAGAATGAATATCATTTAATACCCATACCTTTCACGCAGCCTTTGCAGCCAGCTATGCACTGATCTTACGCCGCCTTGCTGCTCTCGACCATCTCCAGCGCCGCGCCATGCGGCACCCGGATCAGCCGATGGGCATCGACCCCATTGCTGGCGGCGATGGCCACCAGGCGTGTGTAGGTAGCTTCATCGATGCTCGGCGTGCGCGACAGAATCCAGGCGTACTTGGCCGCATCACCGACCACCACGGCGTGTCCTGCATCATGGTCGACATAGACCACATGGTAGCCGGCATATAAAGGGCGAAAGAACGACACCTTCAGCGAGCCCAGTTCCGGGCCGGACAGCAGCTTGGCCACCGCAGTTGCCGACTTCCATTGGCCACGCTCCGGGTCAAAACCGCGATTGGTGACCTGCACCGTGCCATTGTCTTGCAACAAGTAGTCTGCGGTGCATGAGGTCAGTCCGCGCTCAAACACATAGTCAATCCGTGCCAGCTCATACCAGTGGCCCATGTACTGCCGGACATCGAAGTCCTGCACAGGGCGAACATTCTTGGGCACCCTCACCCGCTGGCCGGTGTACCACAGCGCAGACACTGCAGCCGTCAAGGCCATGGCCAGCGGCAAGGAGGAGGTTCTGGAGGAGGCCGATGCCTCAGGTGTGCGGCGCATAAGAGGGTTCCTTCCAACAAAACCCTTTTGTACCGCCGATGGCAAGCGGCCTGCGTAGGCCTTGCCACGGCAGCGGCCTAGGTGCATTCCGACAAGGCGTCAGGGTCTGCACCGCGCGCCCTGCAGCGGCGCATCAATTGCCTTTTTTGGGCACCACATTCTTGGGCAGCACCATCAGCACAAAGAGCGCAAACAAGGTGCACAAAATGGCAGCGGCCTCTTCACCTGCGCCCACCGCCATGCCTATCGCTGCGGTGAACCAAATGCCTGCGGCGGTGGTCAGGCCCTTCACATCCTCGGTGTTTTCCTTGGCGGGTTTCAAGATGGCGCCCGCTCCCAAAAAGCCCACGCCAGCAATCAGCCCCTGGATCACCCGGCTGGAGTCCATCGGCGTCATGCCCATCAGTTGCGCCACGGCCAAAAAGGTGGCCGCCCCCATGGCCACCAGCATGTGCGTGCGCAGGCCGGCAGCCTTGCCGCTGGCCTCTCTTTCATAGCCCAGCATGCCACCCAGCAGGGCCGCAAGCAGCAGCTTGAAAATGATGCGCGTGGCCTGCGCCAGATCGGTCAGATCAGACAGCTCGCCAGCGATGGTGTGAATGATGGTTTGGAACGCGGAGTCAGAAGCATTCATGGCTCGGGCCTTGGTGCATCACGCAGCAAGGCGGCCACGTTCCATGGCCGCCTGCATGCAGAAAGTAAAAAGACCTCCCTCGCAAAAGCCAGGGAGGCTGCTTGAATTACCAGCGGTAATTGTTCTTGGTTTCCCAATCCTTGACCTGCTGCTCGGCAGCATCTTTCGCAATACCTTCACGCTCTTGGATGCGGCCCACCAGCTGCTCGCGCTTGCCGTCGACCACGTCCAGATCATCATTGGTCAGCTTGCCCCACTGCTCTTGGACCTTGCCCTTGAATTGCTTCCAGTTGCCTTTGATCGTGTCTTCGTTCATCTGTCACTCCTTGCGGGTTTGCGGGTTAATCGGCTTGTGTGGTTCCAGTGTCACACCCTCACGGCCCCCGCATTGCAGTCGTGCAAGCAGCATTACCGTAGGGACTCTCCCACAGCGTGGCGAACACGGCGGATTTGCGCCCCCTATACAACAGAGCATGGCTTTGTCTATGGCCATTCCATACCCAGTACATCTTGTAAAGCGCATACTGGGGGTGGCGACGAGGAGCGGCCTCGCATAGAACCGGCATTCCAGCGATATTCAAGGAGTTGAAAGCCATGACTTATGCATCCAAACCCCTTCCGGCTCAGGCACTGAGCCAAGAAGAGATTCAAGCCCGTTATGAAAAGGACCGAATTTCTTACCCCGACGGTGTTCCCCACTCCCGTATCACCTGGATAGAAAGGCCAGAGTACAAAGGCAATGAACTCAGTTACCGGGGCCAAAAGCCCAAGACGATCGTGACCTTGGCCAGCTCGGCAAGTCCGACCATCCCCTCTTAGAACCTGTTCAAAGTCTCCTCGCGCCGCGACAGTGTCTTTGCGAGATGGGATGCGAGGGGGGCGCCCAGCCGCGCAATACCGCAGCAATAGCCATGCTATTGCGAGGATTTGCAACGACGCAGACCGCTCCCTAGCTGTGAAGGTTCAATAGGTTGTATCCGGTGTTCATCCGGGTTGGATTTGAGAGACTGGAAGTCGCCAAACACCCAACCCACTCAGGACAGCCAACCGGATGAACACTCATAAGCATGCCCGACTTACCTTTGCCCGGAGACTGGAGATGGTCAAACAGATGACCTTGCAAGGCCTGGATGCCTCTCAGGCCGGAGCCCTTCAAGGCGTCACCGCACAGACCGCTCGCAAGTGGCTGGGCCGCTACCTCTCGGGCGGCGAAGCAGCCCTGGCCGATGCTTCCTCCAGGCCCATTTGCTCTCCCAAAGCCATCTGCGAGTCCAAGGCCTTACTCATTGTTGAGCTACGCAAACGCCGCATGCTGCAGTCGCGCATTGCCAGCTACGCAGGCGTCTCGGCGTCCACCGTGAGCCGGGTATTGGCCCGTGCGGGCCTGTCTCGACTCAGCGATCTGCAGCCGTCCGAGCCCGTGGTTCGCTATGAGCACGATGCGCCTGGAGACATGCTGCACATCGATACCAAGAAGCTCGGGCGCATCGTTCGGCCCAGCCACCGCGTCACAGGCAATCGGCGCGATTCGGTCGATGGTGCGGGATGGGAGACACTGTTCGTGGCCATTGACGACCACGCACGCATTGCCTTTACCGCTATGCATCCGGACGAGAAAACGCCGCAAGCCGTCGCCTTTCTGCGCAACGCCGTGGCGTACTACGCGGGGCTTGGAGTGAGCATCAAACGCCTGCTGACCGACAACGGTGCGGCATTCCGCTCAAGGGAGTTCGCTGCGGCCTGCAACGCCTTGGGCGTGCAGCACAAGTTCACCAGGCCGTACCGGCCACAGACCAACGGCAAGGCCGAGCGATTCATCCAATCGGCGCTGCGCGAGTGGGCCTATGGTTGGACATACCAGAATTCAGCTGAGCGAGCACAAGCCTTACATCGCTGGCAGCATTACTACAACTGGCACAGGCCTCACAGCGGCATTGGTCGAATTACCCCGATGGCCAGGCTCAAATCTGCAAACAACCTCTTGACAGTTCACACCTAGCCGGGCGCCCCTTCCCGGGCAGCGCAAAGCCACTGTCCCTATGGGTTGGAGTGAAATCGGGCGATTTCTGCGTGCTGGCCCTTGCTTGCACCCCGGTGCAAGCTGCGCTCCATCCCTTCGAACTCATCCCGATTGCACTCCAACGCGGCTGCGTAGAGACTTTGAACAGGTTCTTAGCGCCATGCCTTTGGTGCACTAAACCTTGGCCCGTTGACGGGTGATCCTCCACCCACCCTTGCCACTTTTGCAAGCCCTCTTGGAGGGCTTTTTTCTTGCACAGCGCGGCATGCGCCGCTTCTCGCAGCAGCCCGCGGGGTTGTAAGCTTGTATGAGGACTCGGGTGCTAGGATTGCGGCTCGCAACACAACCCTGTCTCTATCTGATGTCTCCGCTGAACGGTGCGCAAGCCGCGCACGCCACTCCGCTTGCAGGAAAGCTCTCCAACCGCGCATTCAACGCCCTGGCCCGCCACAACATCACGACCGTGGAAGAAGTCATCGCCGCCTATCCCGAGCGGCTGCTCAAACTGGCCGGCTTTGGCCTGCAGTCCCTGCGCGAGGTGGAGGCCGTTTTCTTTCCAGGTCAGTGCTATCTGGCTGAACTCAAAGATGGGCAACGCCCCACCAAGAAGATGCATGGCGCCCCGCTGGCTGCCTTGGGCCTGGCCACGGCGGCCTGAGCCGCTGACGGGCCGATATGCGATCCCCATATCGCCATCGCCAGCGCCAGCGTGTGCAGCATGCCCCAGGCCAAGCTGACCTGCTCAACAACGAAGCGGCCATCTCGCAAGGAGACAGCGCCTTGTAACGCATGCGGCCCATAGCCCCGCACCGCCGACGCCAGCGCAGCCTCAGCATGTACATGCGCCCAGCGATCAACAGGCCGCCCACTCTGGGGCTATTTCGCTGCAGCAAAACGCACCAAACGCTGAATATGCGCCCCCTTGATGGCTGCGGTATTCGGATGCGGTCGGGGAAGTATTTATGGCGCGCGATGAAACCATCAGCATATCGTGCTCTGTAAGATACTGCGATAAACACATCTGCATGGAGCTAGAGCATGGCAGCACCGCAATGGTTGAATCGCGCATCACGCCTTGTCGCCGCATCGCTTTTGGGGGCGGTCAACGCCGTTGCGGCTCCCGCTTCGCCTCCGCAACCCTATCCCGACGCTGCAGACAGCGACCCCGTCAAACTGGGCTGGATGGTGGGGTCGCCGCCGCCTGCAGACCGCATTCTGCGGTTTGACGACGGCTCGTATTTCCAATTCCCGGCGATGCGCTGGAGTGTCTCGCACTTTCGCGAGCTGATGCCGACCGTCAATATCTCGCGAGGACTGCGGCCTGCCGCTACGCTGCGCAGCGCCTTGCGCGATGATATTGACGGCGTGGAATTCAAGCGCCTCGATACCGGTGAAACAATGCGCTGGCGGGACTCACTGGCCGCCAACTACACCGACGGCATCGTCGTGCTGCACAAGGGCCGCATTGTTTACGAGCGCTATGCCGGCGCACTCCGGCCCGATGGCCAGCATGCGGCGATGTCGGTCACCAAGTCCTTTGTCGGCACCTTGGCAGCGATGCTGGTCGCAGAGGGGACACTGGACCCCAACCGCAAGGCCGCAGACTATGTGCCCGAACTCGCCATGTCTGCCTTTGGCAGCGCCACGGTGCGCCAGGTGATGGACATGACCACCGGCATCCGGTTCAGCGAAGACTATGCCGACCCCCAGGCAGAGGTCTGGGCCCATGCGACCGCAGGCAATCCACTGCCCAAGCCCAAAGACTTCACGGGCCCGCGCAGCTACTATGAGTTTTTACAAACGGTCCAGCCGCAAGGCATGCACGGTGAGGCATTTGGCTACCGCACCGCCAATACCGATGCGCTGGGTTGGATCATTGCGCGCATCAGCGGCCAGTCCGTCGCGCAGCTCTTGTCCAGCCGCATCTGGAGCCGCCTGGGCGCCGAGCAGGATGCCTATATGTCCGTCGACGCGACCGGTACCCCATTTGCCGGCGGCGGCTTGAACACGGGCCTGCGAGACCTGGCGCGCTTTGGCGAGATGGTGCGCAACAACGGCTTTTTCAATGGCCAGCAAATCATCCCTGCAGCCGCGATCGCCGACATCCGCCAAGGCGGCAAGCCTGCCGACTTTGCCAAAGCCGGCTACGCCCTCTTGCCGGGTTGGAGCTACCGCAATATGTGGTGGGTCACGCACAATGCCCACGGCGCCATTGCCGCACGCGGCGTGCATGGGCAGGCGCTCTATATCGATCCGACAGCAGAGATGGTCATTGCAAGATACGGCTCGCACCCGGTGGCTGCTAATGCGGCAAATGATCCGACGTCATTGCCTGCGTTTGAAGCGCTGGCGCGGCATTTGAAGCAACACCCGCGTTAGGAATATTGAGATTTCGTGGCGAAAACCTTGCCACCCTCTGCAAAAAGAGGCCAGGAATGAAAAAACCGCCCAGAAGGCGGTTTGTTCAAAATAGAAACCTTGGAGAGGTTTCATACCAAATCCCTGTTATCCTGAAGTCTGGTTCTCTTCAGAGGGAAAATTTGGTAGGCGCGATTGGACTCGAACCAACGACCCCCACCATGTCAAGGTGGTGCTCTAACCAGCTGAGCTACGCGCCTGTCGTTGAAGACTCAAATTATAGCCAGAAAAAACGGCCCAAATGGAAAGTTGAGGCTTTTTTTGAAAATAGTGCTTTTCGGCCCTATTTGCGGCGCACCGAGCGCACGCCCGATACCGTCGCCACAGAGGCCAGCACCTTGGCCAGCTTGCCCGAGTCCGACACCTCTACAGTGAACGTCATCCAGGCAGTGCCTTTGACAGACTGGGTCTGCACACCGATCACATTGGTCTTGTCACGCGCGAACAGCTCAGAGATGTCACGCAGCAGGCCCTGGCGGTCGTGGGCCTCCACGGCCACATCGACGGGGTAGACCGCTTCGGTCGAGCGCTGGCCATGGGTGGGCAGGCCCCACTCAACATCAATGCTGCGCTCGGGATTGCGGGCGCACATCTCGCGGAAGTTGCTGCAGTCGTGGCGGTGCACGCTCACGCCCTTGCCCCGCGTCACAAAGCCCCCGATGCGATCGGGCGGTGCGGGCTTGCAGCATTTGGCCAGTTGGGTCATCAGCGAATCAACGCCCACCACCAGCACGCCGCCCTTGCCCGAGCCCTCGGTGGCCTTGCGCGGGCGGCTCAGCACCATTTCATCATCGGCCTGCAGGGGCTCCGGGGGGCGCAGGATGTTCTCAATGGTGCGCAGTGACAACTCGTCCTTGCCCACCACCTCAAACAGTGCCTCTGCGGTCTTGAAGCCCAGCTGGTCGGCAAGGTCATCGTGCTTGAGCGCCGTCTTGCCTTCGCGCTGCAAGAGTTTCTCGACCAGTTCGCGGCCCCGGCTCACCGTCTCGTGCATGACCTGGGCATTGAACCAGGCGCGCACCTTGGCCTTGGCGCGCGAGCTGACCAGGTAGCCCAGCTCGGCATTGAGCCAGTCGCGCGATGGCCGCCCTTCCTTGACGGAGACGACCTCCACCGTCTGCCCGTTTTGCAGCGGTGTGTTGAGTGGCACCATCTGCCCATCGACCTTGGCACCCCGGCAGCGGTGGCCCAGATCGGTGTGCACCGAATAGGCAAAGTCCACCGGTGTAGCGCCCTGGGGCAGCTCAATGACGGCGGCATTGGGCGTCAGCACATAGATATGGTCGTCAAACAGGCCACTGTCCTGGGTCTGGCCGACCATGTCCTTGCGCCAGGCCAGCAGCTGGCGCAGCACCGCAATCTTGGCGTCGTAATCACTGGTGGCAGATACGCCGGCATAGCCCTTGGTGCCCGCTTCCTTGTAGGCCCAGTGGGCGGCCACACCGTTTTCGGCATGGTCGTGCATGGCCTGGGTGCGGATCTGAATCTCGATGGCCTTGCCGTGCTCGTCCCGCACCACCGTGTGCAGCGACTGGTAGCCATTGGGTTTGGGCCGGGCGATGTAGTCGTCAAACTCCGACTCCACCGGGCTGAAGGCCTCGTGCACGAAGGACAAGGCGGCATAGCAGTCCTTGACCGTGGGCACCACCACGCGCAGCGCACGGATATCGAAGAGCTGGTCAAAGCCCAGCGACTTGCCGCGCATCTTCTTGATGATGCTGTAGATATGCTTGGGGCGGCCAGCGACTGTCGCGCTGATGCTGTGCGCGCGCAGGTCGGATTCGAGCCGCTCGCGCAGGCCCACCATATAGAGCTCACGCTCGACCCGGGTCTCATCGAGCAGCTTGGCGATCTTCTTATAGGTATCGGGCTCCAGAAAGCGGAAAGCCAGGTCCTCGAGCTCCCACTTGATCTGCCAGATACCCAAGCGGTTGGCCAGCGGCGCAAAAACCTGCAGGCTCTCGCGCGCCACCGCGGGCGACACGGGCCCCTTGGTGGCCGCATACCAGCGCAAGGTTTGCAGGCGTGATGTGAGGCGCAGCATCACCACGCGCAAGTCGCGCGAGAACGCCAGCAGCATCTTGCGGATGTTCTCGGTCTGCGTAGCCGGGTCATCGACCAAGTGGCCGGCATCGGCCTGGCGCGCTTGCGCCTGCACCTTCATCAGCGCCACGGTCTCCACCGCCAGCACCGCATAGCTCTCGCCAAAGGCTTTGCCGATGACTTCGCGCGGCTTGTTCAGCTGCTCACTGGTGTGTACCAGATAGGCAGCCGCCTGCATCGCTTCGGAGCCACCAATGTGCTTGAGGATGGAAGCGACGGCATCAGCGTGCTGCAGTGCGTTCTCGCCCGTATCCAGGGTCTCCTCGGCGATCAGCGGTACGGAAAAAGCGCGCGCCCGGGCCAGCACGTTGTCTTGCATCGGCAAGGCATTGGCAGTGGCAGCCACCAGCGGGGAGACGGGCTCCGGGGGAAGATATTCCGCGCCTGGCGCGGGCTGAGCGACTGCCGTAAGACTTTTCATGTTGTCACCACCATCACACCCCCTCCGGGGCGTGCGCTACGCACCGCATAAAAAAGCCAGCACGGCAGCCGTTTGATCAAAAGATACCAAGGTGGGCGCATGGCCGACACCGGGGAACTCCACCACCCGCGCCTTGGGGCCGCGTTCCGCCATAGATTGGGCCGTTTTCGCAGAAAGCAAGTCTGAATCTGCACCCCGCAGCACCAAGGTCACAGCCTCGATCTGGTCGTAGAGGCGCCACAGCAGTTGCTCGCCGGCGGCAGCCATCTCTGGGGTCATCGCCTGCATGGGCTGCGCAATGGCGGGGTCGTAATGCAGGCGCACACTGCCGCCAGCTTCGGGCCGCAGCATCGGGCGCGACAGCGCCAGCCATTCCTCATCGCTGTGCGGGCCAAAACCCTTGGAGAGCTGGCCCATGGACGCAACCGCCTCTTGCTCGGAGCCATACAGCATGTGCTGGCCCACATAGCTGCCAATACGTGCCAGCGCAGAGGCCTCGATGGTCGGCCCCACATCATTGAGCACCAGGCGGCGGATGGGTGCGGGCATCAGGGGCCGGATGCTGGGCTCGCCGGCCAGGCCAATGCCGATGAGGCCACCCATGCTGGTGCCCACCCAATCGAGCTTGCCAATGGGCGCTGCGCCGTGCACCTGCTGGAGCAAGGCCAGCATGTCGGCCACATACAAGGGGACCTGGTAGCCGGCCGGGTCTTCCAGCCAATCGCTGTAGCCGCGGCCCACCACATCCGGGCAGATCACCCGCGCCTGCAGCGACAGCTGCCGCGCCAGCACATCAAAATCACGTCCTTGCCGGGTCAGGCCATGGGCGCAGACGATCACATGCGGGTGATGCAGATCGCCCGTATCGTTCCACTCCCAATAGGCCATCCGGTGCGTGGCACCCTGGCGACCCGTGTCCGTATTCCCCGCCACCGCACAGGTGACATACTGCAAGCGTGGATCTTGGTACATGGCCCCTCTTATATAGAAGAACGCAGCGCTACCGGGCGAACCGTGGCTGGGGTTTGCCTTAGGATGGATGCATGCGTTTGCATGAATACTAACCGAGTAACTGGAGATATTGGATGTTGAAAGCAAAAACAGCGCTCGTCACCGGATCGACGAGCGGTATCGGATTGGGGATTGCCAAGGCGCTGGCGCGCCAGGGCGCCAACATCATCTTGAATGGCTTTGGCGACGCAGAAGGGCCCATCAAGGAAGTGCAGGACGTGATCACCAGCAGCGGCTCCGGCGCTCGGGTGGGCTACCACGGCGCCGACATGAGCAAGGCTGCCGACATCGAGGCCATGTTTGCCTATGCAACGCAGACCTTTGGCCGGGTGGACATCCTGGTCAACAACGCCGGCATCCAGCATGTATCCAACGTACAGGACTTTCCGGTCGAGCGCTGGGATGCCATCATCGCCATCAACCTCACCAGCGCCTTCCACACCAGCCGGCTGGCATTGCCGCCCATGCAAAAGTCGGGCTGGGGCCGCATCATCAATATCGCCTCGGTCCATGGTCTGGTCGGCTCGGCCGGCAAATCCGCCTATGTCGCCGCCAAGCACGGCATTGTGGGCCTCACCAAGGTGACCGCGCTGGAGAACGCCGCCAGCGGCATCACCTGCAACGCCATCTGCCCGGGCTGGGTGCTCACGCCCCTGGTCCAAAAGCAGGTCGATGCCAAAGCTGCCCAAATGGGTGTCAGCAATGAAGAGGCCAAAAAGCTGCTGCTGGGCGAGAAGGAGCCCTCGATGCAGTTCACCACGCCCGAAGAGCTGGGCGAGCTGGCCGTGTTCTTCTGCTCACCGGCCGCCAACAATGTGCGCGGCGTGGCCTGGAACATGGATGGCGGCTGGGTAGCGCAATAAAGTGCAATAAGGCGCAATATGGCGCAATGACCTCCAGCCTGGGCCGCCAGCCCAGCGACACCCAGGCGCGAAAGCGCCTTTTTTCACGCCCATGATCGCCAATGCATTAAACGCATAGATATGAAACATATCCAGGAAAGGGCGATCCAGCATCCTTAAAAGAGGCAATCTCAGCAAAAAATGCAGGAAAAAGTCGATTTTTGGCGTAAGAACCGTCCTCCCATACTGCATATGTAACGCAAACTTTGTAACCATGGGTCAAAAAAGCGGTTCGAGTTGCGCATTTTTCGCAAAAACCGGTCAAAATGTAAAAGTTACATATCAACCGGAGGATTCCACCCATGGTTACAGCAACCAATCGCGTCGACAAAATCTTGGTCGTTGATGATGACGCACGAATTCGCGATCTGCTGCGCCGCTATCTGTCGCATGAAGGCTTTGAAGTCATGATTGCCGAGGATGGCAAGGGCCTGCAGCGCATCTTGCTGCGTGAGACCGTGGATCTGATCGTGCTCGATTTGATGATGCCCGGTGAAGACGGACTGTCCATCTGCCGCCGCCTGCGCGCCAGCAACGACCGCACCCCCATCATCATGCTGACCGCGAAGGGTGAGGACGTGGACCGCATCGTGGGTCTGGAAGTCGGCGCCGATGACTACATCGGCAAGCCCTTTAACCCGCGCGAACTGCTGGCCCGTATCCACGCCGTGCTGCGCCGCCGCCCACCGCAAGAAGCGCCGGGCGCGCCATCGGGCGAGAACGAGGTGGTCAACTTCGGCCCCTTCACCTTTGACATGAGCACCCGCGTGCTGACCAAGGACGGCGAAGAGCTTCCCCTGACCACTGGCGAATTCGCGATGCTCAAGACCCTGGTGCGCCACCCACGCCAGCCGCTGTCGCGTGAAAAGCTGGCCCTGCTCGCGCGCGGCCGCGAGTTCGAGCCCTTCGACCGCAGTCTGGACGTGCAGGTTTCACGCCTGCGCAAGCTCGTCGAGGTCGACCCGGCAGCTCCTCGCTATATCCAGACCGTCTGGGGCGTGGGCTATGTGTTCGTACCCGATGGCGCCAACTGATTGTTGAGCCTGGCGCCCCAAAAACCGCCCCAGCTTGGCTGCGGGGCGGTTTTTTTATACCCCCACTGCCGGGCACAGCATGGTGTCCCGCCCGCTTTACAGCGAGAATGTACAGGCACTTCCGGCCTTTATTGACCCGACTTTTCTACACGCACACGGCCATGGCTCCCACCCCTGTTAACGACGCCGACCAATCCGGTCTGGCCCCTCTGGATGGCAGCGCCGCAGCGGCCGCGCACAGCAACAAGCGCACCCGCGTCGGCCTCAATCTTTTTTGGCGCACTTTCTTTTTGCTCGCCATCTTGCTGACCGGCAGCATCCTGGCCTGGGTGCAGACCCTGCGCTCGCTCGAGACCGAACCCCGCGCCATCCAGACGGCCCAGCAGATCGCCTCGCTGGTCAACCTCAGCCGTGCGGCGCTGATGCACTCCGATGCCATCGCCCGCGTCTCCCTCGTCAAGACCATGGCCGACCAGGAAGGCGTGCGCATTGTGCCGCGTGAGCCCAAGGATGTGTACGAGTCCATCGACAACTCCACCCCGCTGGGCGCGCGCCTGACGCAGGAAGTGACCAAACGCCTGGGCCCCAGCACCATCGTGGCCAGCAGCGTCAATGGCGAAGAAGGCCTGTGGGTGGGCTTCACTATCGATGGTGACCAGAACTGGTTCCTGATCGAGCCCTCGCGCTTCAACCCGGCTGGCGGCAAGACCTGGCTGGTGTGGGTGCTGACGGCCGCAGCGCTGTCGCTCGCTGGTGCAGCGGTGATCGCAGGCCTTATCAACCGGCCACTCAAGCAGCTGTCCAGCGCCACCAACCGGCTGCGCGAAGGCGACTTTGCCGCGCAACTCGACGAAGATGCCGTCACCAGCGAAATCCGTGAAGTGAACATCGGGTTCAACCGCATGAGCGAGCGCCTGTCCAAGCTCGAGCAAGACCGCGCGGTCATGCTGGCCGGCATCTCGCACGACTTGCGCACGCCGCTGGCCCGCCTGCGGCTGGAGACCGAGATGAGCGTGTTCGACCAGGTCGCGCGCGAGCACATGGTGGCCGACATCGTGCAGCTCGATGCCACCATCGACAAGTTCCTCGATTACGCCCGCCCCGACCATGCCGCCAAGCTCGCGCCGGTCAATGTCTACGGCGTCGTGTCCTCATGCGTCTACGCCGTGCAGGACCACCAGGAGCTGCAGGTGCACATGAAAGTGCCCGAAGAGCTGATGGTCAATGCCGATGAGATCGAGCTCTCGCGCGTGCTGTCCAACGTGCTGGAAAACGCCCGCCGCTATGGCAAGACGCCAGGCGCCTCGCACACCCGCGTGGACATCACCGTCAAGTTCAGCGAAAGCACCGTCACCATCCGCATGCGCGACCATGGCCCGGGCGTCTCCAAGGACCAGCTGAGCAGCCTGACCAAGCCGTTTTACCGGGGTGACACAGCCCGCACGGCAGCCGCTGGTGCGGGCCTGGGTCTGTCGATCGTCGAGAAAACCGTGCAGCGCATGGGCGGGCGCTTGAGCATGGTCAATGCCTCGGATGGCAGCACGGGCCTGGTCACCAGCATCTACCTGCGCCGCGCGCCCGACCAGGCCATCGGCAAGGAGCCCAAGCGCCGCCTGCTGCGCCCACAGATCAAGCGGCACCTGCCGGGAGCCCCTACCAACCTGGCCGATCTGCAATAAGCCCCCTCGCCTGCCAGCGGCACGCGCCGCTGGCACAAAGCCACGTCTGTGCATAGAATGCAGGCACCCCGTTGCCCGCCTAGGAGTTGACATGCAAGCCCAGTGCCTTTGCGGTGCGGTCCATGTGACTGCCCCGACTGTCCAAGATGTCCATGTATGCCATTGCAGCATGTGCAGGCGCTGGGGCGAGGGCCCCGCCTTCACCTTGCATGGCGGCACCGAGGTGGAGTTGACGGGCCCCGTCACCCGCTATGCCTCCTCCCCCTGGGCCGAGCGCGCCTTTTGCAGCCATTGCGGCACGCATTTGTTCTACCGCCTGCTGGCCACCAACGAGCATTTTCTGTCGGCTGGCCTGTTCCAGGACGAGGACGGCATGCGGCTGGCCTCGCAGATCTTCATTGACGAAAAGCCTGCCTATTACGACCTGGCCAATGACACCCCCAAGCTCACTGGGGCGCAGGTGTTGGCGCAGTACGAAGAGACCTGAGCTGGTGCCTCACGGCAAGAAAGGATGACCGCCTCTCGCGGGCCGTCATCCTTTCTTGCCAGCGCTTGACTTAGGCCTGCTCGCCAGCCCGCACCAGCAGCACCACCGCACGGGCTTCCATCGCCGCACCCTGGCCTACCGGGCCCATCTTCTCGGCCGTTTTGGCCTTCACATTGACCTGGGTTTCATCAATGCCCAAGGTCTTGGCAATAGTGGCCCGCATCGCAGGAATATGCGGCGCCAGCTTGGGCGCCTGGGCAATGACGGTGCTATCCACGTTGTTGACCTGCCAGCCTTGGGCCGCCACACGGCGCATGGCCTCGGCCAGCAACACGGCCGAATCGGCACCCCGGAAAGCGGCATCGGTATCGGGAAAGTGCGATCCGATATCGCCCATGCCAGCGGCGCCCACCAAGGCATCGGTGATCGCATGCAGCAGCACATCGGCATCCGAATGGCCCAGCAGGCCGGTGGTGTGCGGCACCTGGATGCCGCCCAAAATCAGGTCCCGGCCGGGCACCAGCGCATGAATATCCCAACCCTCACCAATGCGCATTTGCAGCATGTGTATCCCTTATCTCGTCCGTTTACATCCGTACCCCAACGCGAGCCACCACAGGCCCGCCTAAGGAGCCGAGGCTGTGCAGCGCGTCGCCGGGGATTCAATCAAAAAGTGCCGCCACCTGGCTGTCGCCGCTGGCCATGCGCTGCAGCAGCAAGGCCTCGGCCAGCGCAAAGTCATCGGGGAAGGTGACCTTGAAGTTAAAGCTGCTGCCCGGCACCAGCCGGGGCTGCAAGCCCAGCGCCTCGATGGCACTGGCTTCGTCGGTCACATCGTTGCAGCGCTCCAGCGCTTCGAGCAGCGTACCGATGCGGAACATCTGCGGCGTCTGCGCCAGCCACTTGTCCACCCGGGGCAAGGTGCTGCTGACGCGGCTTTGGCCATGGGCATCGGTGGCAGCGGCCTTGAGTGTATCGGGCAATGGCAGTGCCAACAGGCCCCCCACCGTATCGGCCGCACATTCCTGCATCAGCTGCTCGATCTGGCCGGGCTTGATCAGGCAGCGCGCCGCATCATGCACCAGCACCCAGTCATGGGGCTGGGCCCCCAGGCCCGAATCACCCAGCAGGCTGCGCAGACCGCCAGCCACGGTATCGGCCCGGGTGGGGCCTCCGCAGGCGCTGATGGCAAAGCCCGGGCGCTGGTAGCGCTGCAAAAAATCATCGCCCGCGCTGACACCGACCAGCACACCCGAGAGCGGCTTGGCCGCCATGAAGGCGGCCAAGGTATGCAGCACCAGCGGCCAGCCCGCCACCTGTTGGTACTGCTTGGGCAGATGGGCGGGGCGCGCGGCATCCACCGCACGGGCGCCCACGCCGGCACATGGCAAAAAGGCCCAGAATTTGGCCACCACCTCCTGGCGCATCTCGCCCAGCGCCTGGGTCTGGGCGCCCGGGTCAGCCGGCAAGACGGCTGCTGGCACCGTCACCGGCGCAGCCACCTCGGGTGCAGCCCTGGGTACAGCAGGGATCAATTCGTTGCGGGTGGTCTGGTTCATGGGGGTATTTTAGAATGGAGCGGTTGCACGGTGCTGTCAGCCAGACCCGTGCTTTTGCTGTTTATTAAGCGCCCAGGGGCGCCCTTGTAGGGGGTGGCCTTGGCTGCACAGGCCCAGGCGCGGCATGCCGCCCCGGGCTGTCGTCCGTGTATGGACTGGTTCGGACCCCTATGGAACTCCCCAAACTCAACGCCGGAAAACGTTTTCAACTGCCCATGCCCCCGGGCAGCGCCGATGCCTTGCTGCTCGCGACCTTGGCCACCCGCGAGGCCGCAGCGCAGCGTGTCACGGCCATCATCACCGCTGACGCGGGCGATGCCCACCGCTTGCAGGACGAGCTGGCGTTTTTTGCCCCCGAGCTGCGCATAGCCCTGTTCCCGGACTGGGAAACCCTGCCCTACGACACTTTCTCGCCACACCAGGACCTGATCAGCGAGCGGCTCGCTGCGCTGTGGCGCATCAGCCAGGCCGAAGCCGATGTGGTGCTGATCCCGGCCACCACGGCGCTGTACCGCCTGGCACCGCCCTCCTTTTTGGCGGGCTACACCTTTGCGTTCCAGGCTGGGCAAAAGCTCGATGAGGCGCGCCTCAAGGCCCAGCTGACGCTGGCCGGCTACAACCATGTCTCCCA
This sequence comes from Comamonas sp. 23, assembly GCF_049601575.1. Classification (NCBI taxonomy): domain Bacteria; kingdom Pseudomonadati; phylum Pseudomonadota; class Betaproteobacteria; order Burkholderiales; family Comamonadaceae; genus Comamonas; species Comamonas sp. 23. The sequence continues at coordinate 3,614,821 of NZ_CP187127.1, forward strand.
GGTGGTGAGCCACGGCGAGTACTCGGTGCGCGGCGGCCTGATCGATCTGTACCCGATGGGCTCGCTCGTGCCCTACCGGGTCGACCTGTTCGATGACGAGATCGACTCCATCCGCACCTTTGACCCCGACACCCAGCGCAGCCTCTACCCGGTCAAGGATGTGCGCTTGCTGCCCGGGCGCGAGTTCCCGATGGATGACGAGGCCCGCACGCGCTTTCGCAACAAGTGGCGCGAGATGCTCGAAGGCGACCCGACCAAGAGCCGCATCTACAAGGACATGGGCAACGGCGTGGCCACGGCCGGTATCGAGTACTACCTGCCGCTGTTCTTTGAGGAGACCGCGACCGTGTTTGATTACCTGGGCAGCCAGGCCACCTTGGTGCTGCATGGCGATATCGAGCCGGCCTTCCAGCGCTTTTGGCAGGACACACGCGACCGCTACCGCCTGGTGCAGGGTGACCCCGAGCGCCCGGTGCTACCGCCCGACAGCCTGTTCCTGAGCCCCGAGCAGTTCTACGCCACCGCCAAGCAGATGGCCCAGCTGTCGCTGCGTCCGCAGTTGGAAGACGTGGAGCACAGCGCCATCTTCCAAAAGCTGGGCGACCTGGCTGTGGTGCGCGGCGCCGAGGACCCGCTCGCCAAGCTGCAGCAGCACATTGCCCAGCGCCAGGCCCGCACCTTGCTGCTGGCCGAGAGCGATGGCCGGCGCGAGAGCCTGCTCGACTTCTTCCGCGCCAGCGGCCTCAACCCGCCAGCCTTTGATTCGCTGGCCGAGTTCCAGCAGACCACGGATGAGCCCGTCGGCATTGCCACAGCGGCGCTCGCCAAGGGCTTTCGCTGGGCCGAGCAAGGCATTGACTTTGTCACCGAGACCGAGCTGTTTGCTGCCACCGGCGGCGCCCGCCGCAAGCGCCGCCAGGAGCAGGCCAGCGATGTCGAGGCGCTGATCAAGGACCTGTCCGAGCTCAAGGTGGGCGACCCGGTCGTCCATGCCCAGCACGGCATCGGCCGCTACCATGGCCTCATCAACATGGATGTGGGCCAGAAGAACCCCGATGGCACACCGGCGCTGCAGGAGTTCCTGCACCTGGAATATGCCGACAAGGCCGTGCTCTATGTGCCAGTCAGCCAGCTCGCGCAGATCAGCCGCTACACCGGCGTGTCGGCCGAAGAGGCCCCCTTGCACAAGCTGGGCAGCGGCCAGTGGGAAAAGGCCCGCCGCAAGGCCGCCGAGCAGGTGCGCGACACCGCCGCCGAGCTGCTCAACATCTATGCCCGCCGCGCCGCCCGCGAAGGCCATGCCTTCCGCTACAGCCCGCAGGACTACGAGCAGTTCGCCAACGACTTCGGCTTTGAGGAAACCGCCGACCAGCGCGCCGCCATCCATGCGGTGATCCAGGACATGATCTCGCCCCAGCCGATGGACCGTCTGGTTTGCGGCGATGTGGGCTTTGGCAAGACCGAGGTCGCCTTGCGCGCGGCCTTTGTGGCCGTCACCGGGGGCAAGCAGGTGGCCCTGCTCGCGCCCACCACCTTGCTGGCAGAGCAGCACTACCAGACCCTGGCCGACCGCTTCTCCAAGTGGCCGATCAAGGTGGCGCTGGTGTCGCGCTTTCGCTCGGGCAAGGAAGTGAACACCACGATCAAGGGGCTCGATGACGGCACCGTCGACATCGTTGTCGGCACGCACAAGCTGCTGTCCGAAAAAACCCAGTTCAAGAACCTGGGCCTGCTGATCATCGATGAAGAGCACCGCTTTGGCGTGCGCCACAAAGAGGCGATGAAGGCCATGCGGGCCGAGGTCGATGTGCTCACGCTGACGGCCACCCCGATTCCGCGCACCATGGGCATGGCGCTCGATGGCCTGCGCGATCTGTCAGTGATCGCCACCGCGCCGCAGCGCCGCCTGGCGATCAAGACCTTTGTGCGCAGCGAAGGCACCGGTGTGATCCGCGAAGCCGTGCTGCGTGAGTTGAAGCGCGGCGGCCAGTGCTACTTTTTGCACAACGAGGTCGAGACCATCGAGAACCGCCGCCAGAAGCTCGAAGAGATCCTGCCCGAGGCCCGCATCGCCGTGGCCCACGGCCAGATGCCCGAGCGTGAGCTCGAGCGCGTGATGCGCGACTTTGTGGCCCAGCGCTACAACATCCTGCTGTGCTCGACCATCATCGAGACCGGCATCGACGTGCCCAGCGCCAACACCATCATCATCAGCCGCGCCGACAAGTTTGGCCTGGCGCAGCTGCACCAGCTGCGCGGCCGGGTGGGCCGCAGCTACCACCAGGCCTATGCCTATCTGATGGTGCCGGACTTGGACGGCCTGACCAAGCAGGCTGCGCAGCGCCTCGAAGCCATCCAGCAGATGGAAGAGCTGGGCAGCGGTTTTTACCTGGCCATGCATGACCTGGAGATCCGGGGCGCGGGCGAGGTGCTGGGCGACAACCAGAGCGGCAACATGATGGAGATCGGCTACCAGCTCTACAACGAGATGCTGTCCGAGGCCGTGCGCAGCTTGAAGGAAGGCAAGGAGCCCGACCTGCTCAGCCCCCTGTCTGCTGCCACCGACATCAACCTGCATGCCCCGGCGCTGCTGCCCAACGACTACTGCGGCGATGTACACCTGCGCCTGTCGTTCTACAAAAAGCTGGCGACTGCCAAGACCAGCGAGCAGATCGACCACCTGCTCGAAGAGATCGTGGACCGCTTTGGCAAGCTGCCATCGCAGGCCCAGACCTTGGTGGATGTACACCGCCTGCGCGTGCTCTGCGAGCCCTTTGGCGTGCAAAAGGTCGATGCCGCGCCCGGTGTGATCAACATTACCTTCCACCCCAACCCGCCGATCGAGCCGATGACCATCATCGGCCTGATCCAGAAGAACAAGGCCATCAAGCTGGCGGGCAACGACAAGCTGCGCATCGAGCGCGCGCTGCCCGAGGTCAAGGACCGCGTGCAGATGGTGCGCGATGTGGTGCGCAGCCTGGGCAAGCCCGTTTCGGCCGCTCCGACCGCTGTGGCCACGGCCTGAGCGGCCTTTGCCCATCCCGCAGCCCGTTTATCATTCCCCTACCCTCACCCCTCAAAAGCTCCCATGAGTGCCTCTACCGAATTCGCCCCTGGCCTGACGATCCAGAACCTGGCCACGCCGCAAAAGCTGTCCGACTACAAGCTGATCGCGTTCGACATGGACTCGACCCTGATCACCATCGAGTGCATCGACGAGATCGCCGACATCACCGGCAAGAAGGCCGAGGTGGCGGCGATCACCGAAGCGGCGATGCGCGGCGAGATCACCGACTACAAGGACAGCCTGCGCCAGCGCATGGCCCTGCTCCAGGGTGTGCCCATGGCCGCGATCGAGCGCGTGCTGCAAGAGCGCCTGACCCTGACCCCCGGCGCCAAGACCCTGGTAGATGCGGCGCATGCGGCCGGCCTCAAGGTGCTGCTGGTCTCGGGCGGCTTCACCTTTTTTGCCGACCATGTCAAAAGCCTGCTGGGCATCGACTTTGTGCGCGCCAACCAGTTCGAGGTCAAGGACGGCCAGCTGACCGGCGGCCTCATCGACCAGAGCTGGGGCGATATCTGCGACGGTGAAGAAAAGCGCAGCACCGTGCTGGGCCTGGCGTCGCTGATGGGCATCACGCCCGAGCAGGTGATTGCCGTGGGCGATGGCAGCAACGACCTGCCGATGATGCGGGCCGTGGGCCTGTCGGTCGCCTTCCACGCCAAGCCGCGCGTGCGCGCCGAAGCCAAGGTGGCGATCAACACCGGCGGGCTCGATCGCCTGCTGGAAGTGCTGGGCTGATAGCCCCGGCCGATCCGGCCGCACAACAACGGGAGCCATGTGCTCCCGTTTTCCGTTCTGTCCCAGCCGCTGGGCCATCTCATCTAAAACCCCAACACCCAACCCCAGCTTAGGCAGCGCGCCCTGCCGCCAGGGCCCAAGCACCCTACACTCAGTCACTTGCATGTAACACCAAGTGAAGCGCTATGAACACCCGCTCCTGGCTGGAAAAGCTGGTCGCATTCGACACCACCAGCCGCAACTCCAACCTCGCCCTGATCGAAACCGTGCGTGACGCACTGGCCCTCCAGGGTCTGAAGGCTGAGCTGATCCACTCACCCGAAGGCGACAAGGCCAACCTGTTTGCCACCCTGCCTGCCGATGACGGCAGCACCCAGGGCGGCATCGTGCTGTCGGGCCACACCGATGTGGTGCCGGTCGACGGCCAGAACTGGGACAGCGATCCCTTCAGCCTGACCGAAAAGGAAGGCCGGCTCTACGGCCGTGGCAGCGCCGACATGAAGGGCTTTATCGCCGCATCGGTCGCGCTGGTGCCCGAGTTCCTCGCCATGCCGCGCAAAAAGCCCATCCACCTGGCGCTGTCGTATGACGAGGAAGTGGGCTGTGCAGGCGCCCCGGTGATGCTGCGCGCCTTGAAGGCACGCGGTCAGCAGGCCGATGGCTGCGTGGTGGGCGAGCCCACCAGCATGCAGGTGGTGGTCGCGCACAAGGGCATCAACCTGTACCGCTGCAAGGTGCATGGCAAGGCAGCGCATTCGTCGCTGACCCCCAAGGGCTGCAATGCCATCGAGTACGCCGCACGCCTGATCTGCCATATCCGCGATGTGGCCGACCAGTTCAAGGCCAACGGCCCCTATGACGAGTTCTATGACGTGCCGTTCACGACCATGACCACCAACCAGATCTCGGGCGGCATCGCCGTCAACACCATCCCCGAGCTGTGCGAGTTCAACTACGAGTTCCGCAACCTGCCGGGCATGACGGCCGAGAGCATCCAGGCCAAGGTGCAAAGCTATGTGACCGGCGAGCTGCTGCCGCGCATGCGCCGCGAGTTTGCCGATGCCCGCATCGACATCGAAACCGGCCCCGCCGCCCCCGCGCTGGAAGCGAGCGAGCAAGCGGCCATCACCGCGCTGGTGCGTGCGCTGACCGCCGACCAGGCCACGCGCAAGGTGGCCTATGGCACCGAGGCAGGCCTGTTCCAGAACCTGGGCATCCCCACCGTCGTCTGCGGCCCCGGCAATATCGAGCAGGCGCACAAGCCCAACGAGTTTGTCGAGATCAGCCAGCTCGAGGCCTGCGAGCGCTTCCTGCGCAAGCTGGGCCAGTCGCTCTGATTTAAAATACGCACTGCGGCTGCAAGGCTTGCCACCGAGCCCACCCTGCCCCAGGGTGGGCTTTTTATCTTCTGCCAGAAACCGGCGCCAGCGAATGCTGCTGCAGCCTTCACGTACCATTGCGCCCATGAGCACCCAATACGAAGCCCTCAAAGCCCCCGAGCTGTACCTCAGCGCCTTCCAGGTAGAGCCCCCTGCAGAGATGGGCGAGCGCAAGATGACGCCGCGCCGGCCCGGCTTCTTTATCACCACCAGCCTGACAGGCGCCACCGATGCCGAGAACGCCGCGCGCAAGGCGGCCCTGGCCGAGCAGGCTGCTGCAGAAGCGGCAGCGAGCGGCGCCCCCGCCGATGCCGAGCCCGCGCCCGCTGCTGCGCCGCTGGTCACACCCCGCCTGCTGGTGCCCGCGCAATGGGGCCTGGTGCCGCACTGGGTCAAATCGGCCTCCGATGGCCAGCTGCGCGCCACCAAGCTGGTGAATGTCAAATCCGACAACGCCTCCACCAGCACCGCCTTTCGCGATGCCTGGCTGAACAACCAGCGCTGCATCGTGCCGATGATGGCCTTTGTCACCGACGACTACCGCACCGGCAAGGCCAAGCCCACGCGCATTGCCCGCGTTGACGGCCTGCCGATGGGTGTCGCCGGCATCTGGTCCCGCTGGACCGACGACAACGGCACCGAGCTGCTCAGCTACGCGATCATTACCGTCAACGCCAATGCCCATGCGCTGATGAACCGCTACCAGCAGCCCGGCAACGACAAGACCATGCCCGCCATCCTCAACGAAGGCGCCTATGACGCCTGGCTGCGTTCATCGGCCTACAAGGCCAAGGAATTTCTGCGCGCCTACCCCGCGCAAAAGCTGCTGGCCAACCCGGTGGAGAAGGGCCGCAAGAATCCGCTGGGCATCTGATTGCCGCTGCCCGCCGCGCTAGCCACGCGGATGGTGCTGGCTGTGCAGCACCTTGAGGCGCTCGCGCGCCACATGGGTGTAGATGGTGGTGGTGGAGATATCGGCATGGCCCAGCAGCAGCTGCACCACGCGCAGATCGGCGCCATGGTTGAGCAGGTGCGTGGCAAAGGCATGGCGCAAGGTATGCGGGGACAGCGGCGCAGTGATGCCAGCGCGCTGCGCATATTTTTTGACGATCATCCAGAACGCAACCCGCGTCATGCCGCTGCCGCGCTGGGTGACAAACAGGTCCGCGCTTTGCCGCCCCGCCAGAATGGCGGGCCGGCTCTCGGCCAGGTACTGCTCCAGCCACTGCTGGGCCACCTGGCCAAAGGGCACCAGCCGCTCCTTGCTGCCTTTGCCCACCACGCGCACGATGCCGTCGGCCAGGCTGAGCTGCACGCTTTGCAGCTCTACCAGCTCCGACACGCGCAGGCCGCTGGCATACATCAGCTCCAGCATCGCGCGGTCGCGCAGGCCAAGCGGGTTGCCGGCGTCGGGCGCTTCGAGCAGGGCCTCCACCATGGCCGAGGTCATCGTCTTGGGCACGCGCAGCGGCTGGCGCGCTGCCAGCATGCGCAACGTGGGATCGGCGCTGATCAGCGACTCGCGCAGCGCCCAGTGGAAAAAGCGCCGCAGCACTGTGAGGCGCCGGTTGGCCGTGCTGGCCTTGTCGCCCATGCGCGTGGCAAAAAAGGCCTGCAGCTGGGCCTCATCGCTGCGCTCAAGCGGCTGGCCGGGGTGCTCCTGGGCGAGCCACTGGCCGTACAGCGCCAGGTCGCGCCGGTAGGCCGCCAAGGTGTTGCGCGCCAGGCCGTCTTCGAGCCACACCGCATCGATAAAGCGGTCAATCACCGGGTGCGCCGCAGCAGTGCGGGCCGGGTCGGCGGCAGGGGCTGAAGGGGCTATCGGGGGTTTTGCAGATCGTGGAGCGCTTGCCATGCCCGGCATCATGGCATGAAAAAAGCCGCCGGCTTGCGCGGGCGGCTTGGGACTTTATGAGTCGGGATCAGTCCAGCTTCAGGTCCTGCTTCTTGACCACGTCCTTGTAGACGTCGAACTCGGCCTTGATCTGCTCGGCGAACTGCTCGGGCGTGTTGCCCACCACCAGCGAGCCGGTGTCTTCGATGCGCTTCTTCACCGCAGGGTCGGCCAGCACCTTCTTGGTGGCGGCATTGATGCGGTCCACCACATCCTTGGACACGCCCTTGGGCGCGAGGATGCCGTAGAAAGCCATGCGGTTCACCGGCTCCAGGCCCACTTCCTTGAAGGTCGGCACATTGGGCAGCACCGCCAGGCGCTCGGGCGCGGCCACGACGATAGGCACCAGACGGTTGTCCTTCACAAAAGGCAGGGTCGAGGGCAGGTTGTCCAGGATCATGTTGACCTGGCCGGCCACCGTGTCGTTGAGTGCCGGGCCCGCACCGCGGTAGGCGATGTGGGTCATCTGGATGCCGGTCAGGCTCTTGTACAGCTCCATCAGCATGTGCTGAATGCCGCCGGTGCCGGACGACGAGTAGGCGTACTTGTTGGGGTTCTTCTTGAGCTCGGCCTCGAACTCCTTGTAGTCCTTGGCTGGGAACTTCGGGTTCACCGCAATGATGTTGGGCGTGGCCGCCACATTGATGATGGGGGTGAAGTCCTTGATCGGGTCGTAGGAAATCTTGGGGTTGATCGCCGGGTTGGTGGCCACCGTAGAGACGGTCGCAATGCCCAGGGTGTAACCGTCGGCCGCTGCGCGCACCGTCTCCACCGCACCGATGGTGCCGCCCGCACCACCCTTGTTGTCCACCACCACGGGCTGGCCCAGCTCCTTGCCCAGGGGGTCAGCGATCACGCGCGCAATGATATCGGTGGTGCCGCCAGCTGCAAAAGGAACGATCAGGCGAATGGGCTTGTTAGGGTATTTTGTATCGGCCAGAGCGCCAGTGCTCAAGGTGGCTGCGGCAGCAGCGATCAAGGTCAGGCCCACGAGAGAGCGACGTTGCATGATGAATCTCCTCATTTGAAATGGTGTGGCCGTCGTTCGCGTGCCGGTGGATGACCCGCATGGCGCACGGCCACGTAATGCTTTTTCAGCACAGCGCGTTTATACCGGATTAATACGTCCGCAACCGTGCTGCAACCGCACAAAAAGCGCGTGATTTCCCTAGGATTTCCCTAGAAAAGCGCACGCGCTTTGAGGCAGAACAGACGAGGGACGGGGATCAGTCCAGCTGGATGCCCTGCTTGTCCACCACCGCCTTGTAGGCCGCGTATTCGTCCTTCATCTGCTGGGCAAACACCTCAGGCGTCGTGCCCAGAATGTCCGAGCCGGTCTCTGCGATGCGCTTTTGCACGTTCGGGTCTTCCAGCGCCTTTTTGGTGGCCGCGTTGATTTTGTCAACTATCTCCTTGGGCAGGTTCTTGGGGCCGACGATGCCGTAATAGGCACTGCGGTTGACCACGGGAACGCCCACTTCGGTGAACGTGGGGATGGACTCCAGCCCGGCCACGCGCTTGGGCGCGGCGACCACGATGGCGCGCAGGCGCTTGTCGCGGATAAAGGGGTAGGCCGAGGGCAGGTTGTCAAAAATCATGTTGACCTGGCCGGCGACCGTGTCGTTCAGCGCCGGGCCGCCGCCCCGGTAGGGAATGTGCACCACGTTCACGCCGGTTTCGGACTTGAGCATTTCCATCAGCAAATGGGCAATGCTGCCGGTGCCGGGCGTTGCATACGAGTACTTGCCGGGGTTCTTCTTGAGCTCGGCAATGAACTCCTGGTAGTTGGTGGCCGGAAAGCTCGGGTGCACCGCAATCACATTGGGCGTCGCCGCCACATTGATGATGGGTGTGAAATCGCGCTGCACGTTGTAGGGCATCTTGGGGTTGACGGCCGGGTTGGTGGCCGTGGTCGACACCGTCGCGATGCTCAGGGTGTAGCCATCGGGCTGGGCACGCGCGGCTTCGGCCGCGCCCACGGTGCCGCCGCCACCGCTCTTGTTGTCCACCACCACCGGCTGGCCGAGGGCCTTGGACAGCGGCTCCGAGATCACGCGCGCCACGATGTCGGTGGTGCCGCCTGCGGCAAACGGCACGATCAGGCGGATGGGCTTGTTGGGATAGGGATCAGCGGCCAGGGCAGCGCTGCTGCCCAGCGCCAGTGCCATGGCCAGGCACAGTCGGCGTTTCATCATGGTGGAGGTCTCCTCGGGATCTGGGGCGCTGGCTGGGGCCAGCTTGGACGTAGCTCCCATGCTAGCGGTGTTGCCTGGCGGTTCTGCCCCAAAGCGCGCCGCGGATGGCCCGTGTTTTCCCGCATCGGGGAGGCGGATAGCGCAATTGGCAACTGCTTTGGCAGGGCTTGCACCCACACGGTGGCGACAGGGCACGGGCAGGGGCCAGCGCCCTTCCGCTATGCTTGCGCCGGTGAACTACGCCCAACTGCTTTTCCCTGATTTCTCGCTGATCCTGATCGGCTACCTGGTCTGCCGCTACACGGCGCTGAACCGGGCCATCTGGCAGCCGGTGGAAAGCCTGGTGTACTACTTCCTCTTTCCCACCTTGCTGTTCTATTCGATCATCAGAAGCCCGATCGACTGGCACGGCACCTCCAACCTGATGCTGGCCGGCGTGGCCACGGGCCTCGTCGCGGTGGCCCTGACCTACACCCTGCCGCGCTGGCCCTGGCTGGGCCGGCGGGTGGACAGCCGCGACGCCGCTGCCAGCGCGCAGATCGCGTTTCGCTTCAACTCCTTTATCGGCCTGGCGCTGGCCGACCGGCTCGCCGGCCCCCAAGGCCTGCAGCTGATCTCGGTGCTGATTGGCGTCTGCGTGCCCATGTTCAATATTGCCGCCGTCTACCCGATGGCCAAGGGCTCGCAAAATGGCTTTATGCGCGAGCTGCTGCGCAACCCGCTGATCGTCGCCACGCTCACGGCCCTCATCTGCAACCTGCTGGGGCTGCGCCTGCCCGCCATCGTCGAGCCCACCGTCGCCCGCATCGGCCAGGCCTCCATCGTGCTGGGCCTGATGTCGGCGGGCGCCGGCATGCAGCTGGGACTGCTGGCGCGCGGCAAATTGCTCAGCGGCGCAGTGCTGGCCATCCGCCACTTTGTCACGCCGCTGATTGCGCTGTGCATGGCCCACTGGCTGGCGCTGTCGGCCCAGCAGGCCGCCATTTTGCTGATCTTCTCGGCCTTGCCGACCGCATCGACCTGCTATGTGCTGGCCGCCCGCATGGGCTACAACGGCGCCTATGTCGCGGGGCTGGTGACCTTGTCCACCATCTGCGGCGTGGCCAGTCTGCCGTTTGCACTCAGCCTGCTGGGCTGGTGGCCGGTTTAACAACGCGGCCTGCCAAGGCCATCGGTTAAGCTCGGCGGCTATGGAGAAAACCATTGATTCCGCACGCCGCCATAGCCTCCAGCGCCTGGCGCTCATCCCCTTTCTGGGCCTGGCCGCAGCCGGGCTGGCCGCCTGCAGCAAAAAGGTGCCACTCGCCGCTGCGCTGCCCGCTGGCGCCACGGTGCTCGCATTGGGCGATTCGCTGACCCAGGGCGTCGGCGCCAGCGCCGCGCAGTCCTACCCGCAGTTGCTGGCCGAGCGCACCGGCTGGAACGTCATCAATGCCGGCATCTCCGGCGAAACCAGCAGCCAGATTGCGCAGCGCCTGCCGCAGCTGTTGGAGACCCACCAACCGGCCCTGGTGATTGTTTGCGCCGGCGGCAACGACTGGCTGCGCCGCCAAAGCGCGCAAGCGGCCCAGGCACAGATCGCCAGCATGCTGCAGCAATGCAAGGCCCAGCACATTGCCGTGTTGCTGGTGGCGGTGCCCGAGTTCAGCATGAGCGCCGCGTTGACCGGCCGCATCCAGGACCACCCGATCTACGAGGCGCTGGCCAAGGAGGAGCAGGTGCCCTTGCTCGCCAACGCCTGGAGCGAGGTGCTGGCCAATGACGCGATGCGCGCCGACCAGGTGCATGCCAATGCGGCGGGCTATGCGCGCTTTACCGAACTGCTGGTCGCGCAGCTCAAGGCCTCGGGCTTTCTCAGCGCCTGAGAACCTGTTCTAAGCGCCGATCGCAGCGCCATCAGGCGCTGTGCGCTGGCCCAGCCCCCAGGCCACATGCTCGCGCACCATGGCGCTGTCATGGTCTGCGCGGCTGTGCAGCGCCTGCGCATAGCGCGCCTCGCCCGTCTGGCGCCAGGCATTGCCCAGCGCAACGGCAATATTGCGCAGCCAGCGCGCATGGCCGATGCGGCGTATGGGGCTGCCCTCGGTGATGCGCAAAAACGTCGCCTCGTCCCATGCAAACAGATGGGGCAGCTGCTGGTCCATCAGCGCGCCGCGCGCATCAAAATCGGGCAGCGCCGCACGCTGGGCAAACTTGTTCCAGGGGCAGGCGAGCTGGCAGTCATCGCAGCCGTAGATGCGGTTGCCCATGGGGGCGCGAAATTCTTCCGGAATGGCGCCATCAAGCTCAATCGTCAGGTAGGAGATACAGCGCCGCGCATCGACCGATTGCGGCGCCACGATCGCCGCCGTCGGGCAGACATCGATGCAGGCCGTGCACTGGCCGCAATGCGCAGTCACCGGCGCAGTCGCCGGCAAGGCGATATTGACAAAGATCTCACCGAGAAAAAACATCGAGCCGGCATCGCGGCTCAGCACCAGCGTGTGCTTGCCGCGCCAGCCCTGGCCGCTGCGGCTGGCCAGTTCGGCCTCCAGCACGGGGGCCGAATCGGTGAACGCGCGGTGCGCCAGGTTGTGTTCGCCAAGCGCTGCATCGATGCGCTCGGCCAGCTTTTGCAGCCGGTTGCGCAGCACCTTGTGGTAGTCACGGCCCCGGGCGTAGACGCTCACCAGCCCCTCGCCAGGCCTGGCATGGCGCTCCCACTCCAGCCGCTGCCAGTCGGCAGGGGTGTTTTGCGGCAGATAATCCATGCGTGCTGTAATCACGCTGAGCGTGCCGGGCACCAGCTCGGCCGGCCGGGCGCGCTTGAGGCCATGGGCCTGCATGTAATGCATCTCGCCATGGAAACCTTTTTCCAGCCACTGCATCAATCCAGTTTCCGCCGTCGACAAATCCACGCCTGCCACGCCGATTTGGGAAAATCCCAGCTCCAGCGCCCAGTCGTTGATCTGTTGAATGAAAGTGGGATCAGCGGCGTCCATGTGCTGCCATTGTAAAAAACCTGAGGGCCCGCGCGGCCCGGGAACGACATTTTGAACGCTACTGCCAGCCCCTCCTACCCCGCGCTCCACCTGGTCTGGAAAGACGAGCGCGATACGGAAGCCTTTGCCGCGCGCCTGGCCGCGCAGGCAGCGCTGTCGAATGTTTACCTAACTTTGCATGGCGATCTGGGCGCGGGCAAAACCACCTTGGTGCGCCACCTGCTGCGTGCGCTGGGCGTGCAGGGCCGCATCAAAAGCCCCACCTATGCGGTGGTCGAGCCCCATGAAGGGCGCGACTTCCCCATCTGGCACTTTGACTTCTACCGTTTCGACGATCCGCGCGAATGGGAAGACGCCGGCTTCCGGGATATTTTTGCCAGCCCCGGCCTGAAAGTGGCAGAATGGCCGCAGAAGGCTGCAGCGGTAACACCCATTGCCGATGTAGCTATCAGTATTGAAGCAATCAACGAATCAGAACGCCAGGTGCATCTGCAGGCCTTCACCCCGGCAGGTGCCGCCATCGTCCAAGGGTTTTCAGCGTGAGCGACACCCCGCAATATCTCCCAGCCTCTGCCCCTTTCACCACCGCTGACGGCGCGCCCGCCAGCCACCACGGCCTCTCGCGCCGCGATCTGCTGCGCGGCGGCAGCCTGGTGCTGCTGCTGGGCAGCAGCCACCTGGCCTTTGGCGCCAGCATCGTTGCAGTTCGCCTCTGGCCCTCCAAGGACTACACCCGCGTCACGATCGAGTCCGACACCCCTCTCAAGACCGAGCAGCGCTTTGTGCCCGAGCCGCCGCGCCTGGCAGTCGATATCGAAGGGATCGATCTCAACCCCGCGCTGCGCGAGCTGGTGGCCAAGGTCCGCTCGGACGACCCCAATATCGCCGGCATCCGCGTGGGCCAGAACTCGCCCAATGTCGTGCGCCTGGTGATCGACCTTAAGCAGGAAGCCAAGCCCCAGGTGTTTACGTTGAAGCCGGTCGCCCCCTACCAGCACCGCCTGGTGCTGGACCTGTACCCGGCCAAGCCCAGCGATCCGCTCGAGAGCCTGATCACCGAGCGCATGATGGAAAACAGCCACAGCGCCGTGGCCGCAGCGCCAGCCCCTGTACCCCCGCCTGCAGCCGGCGGCAGCCTGCCGCCGTCGGTAGCCGCTGCGATTGCCGGCGACCCGCCCGCGCCCGCTGCACTGGGCACCGTGGTGGCCGCCACCCCTCCATCGCCAGCAGCCGCCGCCCAAGCCGCTGACCCGCTGGCCGAGCTGATTGCCAAGAGTGGCAACCGCCCGGTGGCACCCCCGGTTGCACCGGTCGCGCCGCCGCCCACCGTCGTGGCTGCAGCACCTCCTCCGCCCCCGCCGCCGCCACCTCCTCCACCGCCCGCACGCGGCCGCCCGGCATCGCGCACCGACCGCCTCATCATCGTCGCGCTCGACCCTGGCCATGGCGGTGAAGACCCTGGCGCCACCGGCCCCAGCGGTATCCGCGAAAAAGACATTGTGCTCAAGATCGGCCATATGCTGCGCGAGCGCATCAACAACAGCAGCGTGGGCGGCAACCCGATGCGCGCGTTCATGACACGCGATGCCGACTTCTTTGTGCCGCTCAACACCCGGGTCGAAAAAGCCCGCCGTGTGCAGGCCGACCTGTTCATCAGCATCCATGCCGATGCGTTCACCAAGCCATCGGCCAACGGCGCCAGCGTGTTTGCGCTGAGCGAGCGCGGCGCGACCAGCTCGGCCGCGCGCTGGCTGGCCAACAAGGAGAACCAGGCCGACATGGTGGGTGGCCTGAACGTGGCCGGCGTCGGCAGCAGCGATGCCCATGTGCAGCGCGCGCTCCTGGACATGAGCACCACCGCGCAGATCAATGACAGCCTCAAGCTCGGCACCCATGTGCTGGGCCAGTTGGGCCAGTTCGCCCGCCTGCACAAGCCCCGCGTGGAGCAGGCCGGTTTTGCCGTGTTGAAGGCGCCCGACATCCCCAGCGTGCTGGTCGAGACCGCCTTCATCAGCAACCCCGAAGAAGAGGCCAAGCTGCGCACCACCGCCTACCAAAACCAACTCGCTGACGCCATCATGCGCGGCATCCAGGCTTATTTTGCGAAGAACCCGCCGCTGGCGCGCAACCGCACGGTATAAGCTTCGATCCACCTTTGCAGCCACAAAAAAGGGACCGCCTCGGCGGTCCCTTGCTCATCGTGCAGTCGCTGCTCAGACGGCGCCAGCGGCCTTCTCGTTCCTGCCGGCGCGCCAGGCGCCAAAGATGGCCAGCAGGCCAGGCACGAGGATCAGGCCCCAGATGATCTTCTCCAGGTTGGCCTTGACCCAGGGCAGGTTGCCAAAGAAGTAGCCCGCCGCGCAGATGCCAAATACCCAGATGGCCGCGCCAATCAGGTTGTAGGCAATGAACTTGGCACGGTTCATGTTGGCAACGCCCGCGACAAAGGGCGCAAAGGTACGCACAAATGGCATGAAGCGCGCCAGGATGATGGTGATGCCGCCATAGCGCTCGTAGAACGCATGGGCCTTGTCAAAGGCCTTGCGGTTGAACCAGCGCGAGTTCTCCCACTTGAACACCTTGGGCCCCAAATGGTGGCCGATCTGGTAATTGCATTGGTCGCCGAGGAAGGCCGCCGCAAACAGCAAGCCGGTGGCCAGCGGAAAACTCATCAGCCCCGCGCCGCACATGGCGCCGACGATGAACAGCAGCGAATCGCCGGGCAAGAAGGGCATCACCACGACACCGGTCTCGACAAAGACGATCAGAAACAGCAGCGCATAGACCCACATGCCGTAGGTCGTTACAAAAGCTTCCAGGTACTTGTCGACATGCAAGATGAAGTCAATCAAATGCATGCCTGCATCGATGAACCAGCTGAAGAATTCCAAAACACAACCTCTCTACACAAAAACCGCAGCGGTCATGAAACCCTGCGGCAAACCATCTGGATGCCACCCTCCCAGCCCTCAGAGGCACAGCCCCAGAGCCCAAAGTGGCGATTGCACACTTTACCCCGAATGCCAGGCGGCTTTGCCTAAAATCCCTGCATGACCGCTGATACCGCACCCGCCACCCTTGACCCGGCAGACGCCCCCAACGACGCCCTGACGCCTGCAGCCGACAGTGGCAGCAGCGCGGCGCCCGCGCGCCGACCCATCCAGGATCTGCCCGATGAGCTGGTCAGCCAGATTGCGGCCGGCGAGGTGGTCGAGCGCCCCGCTTCCGTCGTACGCGAGCTGGTCGACAATGCGCTCGATGCGGGCGCCACCAGCATCACCGTGCGCCTGCTCGCCGGTGGCGTGCGGCTGATCACCGTCGAAGACGACGGCTGCGGCATTCCGCGCGAAGAGCTGCCCATTGCGCTGCGCCGCCACGCGACCAGCAAGATCCGCAACCTGCATGACCTCGAATCGGTAGCCACCATGGGTTTTCGGGGCGAGGCGCTGGCTGCCATTGCCTCGGTGTCGGAGATGAGCGTGCTCTCGCGCCCCGCCCAACAAGAGTCCGCCTACCTGCTCGATGCCCGCAGTGGCGAGCTGCGCCCCGCCGCCCGCAACCCCGGCACGACGATGGAGGTCAAGGAGCTGTTTTTCAGCACGCCTGCGCGGCGCAAGTTCCTGAAAACCGATGCCACCGAGCTCGCCCATTGCGTCGAGGCCGTGCGCCGCCATGCGCTCACCCGCCCGGGCGTGGGCTTTGCGATCTGGCATGAGGGCAAGCTGGTGGAACAATGGCGCGCCACGCTGCCGCCCCGCAACGATCAAGACCAGCCCGACGACGCTGCCTGGCAGCAGCTGGAGCAGCGCGCGATGGACAAGCGCCTGGCCGATGTGCTGGGCCCCGATTTTCTCGAGCAATCGATTGTTGTGAACTACCAGGCTGGCCATGTGCAGGTGCGCGGCCGCGCGGGTCTGCCCGATGCCGCTCGCTCGCGTGCCGACCAGCAGTTCTGCTATGTCAACGGCCGCTTTGTGCGCGACAAGGTGCTCACCCATGCGGCCCGCGCCGCTTATGAAGATGTGCTGCACGGCCACCGCCAGCCGGTCTATGCGCTCTATATCAGCCTCGATCCGATGCGCGTCGATGTGAATGTGCACCCGACCAAGATCGAGGTGCGCTTTCGCGATAGCCGCGAGGTGCACCAGGCGGTGCTGCATGGCGTGGAGAACGCGCTGGCCGCCCCGCGTGCCCAGCAGTTGCTGGATGCAGCGGCCGCCGCACCCACAGCCGCCGCTGCGGGCCAGCCCACCGCCTTGCCCGGCCAGGCCTATGCGCCAGCCCCCCAGGCACAGACTGCGATGCGCTTTGAGGCCCCGCCCCGCGTCAACGGCCTGCAGGCGCTGCAGCAAACGGCTGCGCTCTGGGGCCAGGGCGGGGGCGCTGCAACGCCGGATGCAGCGCTGGCAGGCATGTCCAGCAACACAGCGACCAGCATCGATGCCACGCCCTGGCAGGTGCAGGAAGCGAGCCCGCGCTGGAACCCGCAACCCGCTGCCGGCGCGATGGCCGCCGGCGCGCCGCTGGTGCCCACCCTGCCTCCGGAATCTGCCGACAACCCCTGGCCGCTGGGCCGCGCCGTGGCGCAAATCCATGGGGTCTATATCCTCGCAGAAAACGCCCAGGGCATGGTCATTGTCGATATGCATGCCGCCCATGAGCGCATCGTCTACGAGCGCCTTAAAAGCCAGCTCGATGACGGCGATGCCAACAGCGCCATTGCCAGCCAGCCGCTGCTGATTCCCGCGACCTTCTCGGCCACACCCGAAGAAGTGGCCACCGCCGAAGACCACAGCGAGACCCTGGCCCAGCTGGGGCTAGAGGTCGTGCCCTTCTCGCCCAAGACCCTGGCCGTGCGCGCCACACCCACCACCTTGGCCCAGGGCAACCCGGTAGAGCTGGCGCGCAGCGTGCTCGCTGAGCTGGCCCAGCACGATGCCAGCACCGTCGTGCAGCGCGCCCGCAACGAGATCCTGGGGACGATGGCCTGCCACGGCGCCGTGCGCGCCAACCGGCAACTCACCATCGACGAGATGAATGCGCTGCTGCGCGATATGGAGCACACCGAGCGCTCGGACCAGTGCAACCATGGCCGGCCCACCTGGCGCCAGCTGAGCATGAAGGAGCTGGACGCGCTGTTCTTGCGCGGCCGCTAAACCGCGCCCCAGCGCCCAGACCGAAAAAAGGAAGCCGAGGCTTCCTTTTTCCATGTATGCAGCCGTGTGCAGTGCTGGATCAGTGCGCAGCCGATGCTGCCTCCGATCCGCCGCCGCCCTGGCCCTTCTTGGGGCCCTTGGCCAGCCAGACCAGCGGGATCAGCAGCAGGAACAGCATCGACGAGGCCCAGAAAATATCATTGGCCGCCAGCATAAAGGCCTGCTGGTTGACCAGCTGGTCGACCCGGGCGAGCGCCTGCTGCAGCGTAAGCCCGCTGGCCTGCAGGCCTTGCACCACTTGCGCGGTGGGGCCATCGCCCAGGCTGATGTGCTCGACCAGTTGCGCATGGTGCAAGGTGGCGCGGCGCTCCCAAAGGGTGGTGGCGACCGAGGTACCGACGGCACCGGCAGTGATCCGCACAAAGTTCGACAGGCCCGATGCACTGGGCATTTTCTCGGGCGGGATATCGCTCAAGGTGATGGTCATCAGCGGGATGAAAAAGCCTGCCATGGCCGCACCCTGCACGATGGTCGGGATCATGATGGTCGTCAGGTCCACCTGGGTGTTGAAGCGCGAACGCATCCACATCACCAGACCGAAGACGATGAACGAGGCCGTCGCATAGCGCCGGGGATCGACCTTGTGGATGGTCTTGCCCACCACCGGTGAGAGCACCAGCGCCAGCAAGCCCACCGGCGCCAGCACCAGGCCCGCATCGGTGGCGGTGTAGCCCATGAACTGCTGCAGCCACAAAGGCAGCAGCACCACATTGCCGAAGAACAGGCCATAGCCCACCGAGATGGCCAGGGTGCCCGCCCAGAAATTGCGGTTCTTGAACAGGCGCAGGTCCACCACCGGGTGCTTGTCGCCCAGCTCCCAGATCAGGAAGTACAAGAGGCCAACGACCGCAATCACCGCACAGGCGACCACCATCGGCGACTGGAACCAGTCGTGCTCCTTGCCGATATCGAGCATGATCTGCATCGCCGAGACCCAGACCACCAGCAGCCCCAGACCGATCGCATCGATCGGCAAGGCCTTGCGGACCGAATCCCGGTTGCGGAAGATCGCCCAGGTGGCGCCCACGGACAGCATGCCGACCGGCACATTGATGTAGAAGATCCAGGGCCAGGACATGTTGTCGGTGATCCAGCCGCCCAGCAGCGGCCCCATCACCGGCGCGATGAGGGTCGTCATCGACCAGAAGGCCATGGCCGTGCCCGCCATCGCGCGCGGGTAACTGGCCAGCAGCAGCGACTGCGACAGCGGAATCATCGGCCCGGCGACAAAGCCCTGCAAGATGCGGAACGCGATCAAGGTCGTCATGTTTGGGGCCAGGCCGCAGAGCCAGGACGAGATCACGAACAAGGTCACGCTGAGCATGAACAAGCGCACCTGGCCAAAGCGCATCGACAGCCAGCCGGTCAGCGGCACCGAGATCGCATTGGCCACAGCAAAGCTGGTGATCACCCAGGTGCCCTGGTTGGCGCTGACGCCCAGGTCACCGGCAATGGCCGGCAGCGACACGTTCGCGATCGACGTGTCCAGCACATTCATGAACACCGCAGCTGAGAGCGCCAGGGTGCCGATGAGGCGCGCCGAGCCTTCGAGCGGCGGGTGGGGTAGCGAGGGATTGGAAGTTGCCATAACGCATCCTTGGGCCACCCTCTGGGCGGCCCCTGGTCAAAAATTACAGCTTCTTGCCGGCGTTGCTGGCGATGACCTGCGCAATCACCGCATCGGCGCCTTCGTCCTGCACCTCATAGACATTGGTCTGCACCAGGGGCTCCTTGCGCGGCACATCGGCCAGCAGCTTGCCGTCCTGGTTCTGGATGTCCACATCGACCAGCATCGACAGGCCCACGCGCAGCGGGTGCTCCTGCACCTGCTTGGCATCGAGCGCAATGCGCACCGGCACGCGCTGCACGACCTTGATCCAGTTGCCCGTCGCGTTTTGCGCGGGCAGCAGCGAGAAGGCCGAGCCGGTGCCCACCCCCAGGCCTTCAACCGTGCCGCTGTACTCGACCTTCTTGCCGTAGAGATCGGCCGTCATCTTGACGGGCTGGCCCAGGCGCAGGTTGCGCAGCTGGTTTTCCTTGAAGTTGGCCTCCACCCAGAGCTGGTTCATCGGCACCACGGTCATCAGCGGCGTACCGGGAGCCACGCGCTGGCCCACCTGCACCGAGCGCTTACCCACAACGCCCGAGACGGGCGAGACCAGCTCATTGCGCTGCATCGCCAGATAGGCCTCACGCACCTTGGCCGCAGCGGTCAGCACGTTGGGGTGGTCGTTCACGCTGATGCCTTCGGTCAGCGACTGGTTGCTGGCCAGTTGCTCGCGCGCCGTGTTGACGGCGGCCTGCGACGCATTGACCGCTGCCTGGGCGGCATCGACCTGGCTTTGCGCATGGCTCAGCTCTTCCTTCGATACGGCGCCATTGCCCGTCAGAGCCTGGCGGCGCTTGAGGTCGCTTTGCGCGCGCACCAGGTCGTTCTTGGCCTTGGCCACCTCGGCCTGGCGCTGCGCGATCTGCGCAGTGTAGGAGCCATTGTTCACATACAGGGTGCGCACCTGGCGCACCGCCTGGGCCAGGTTGGCCTTGGCCTGCTCGAAGGCCACCTTGGCATCAGCAGGGTCCAGGCGCACCAGCGGCTGGCCTTCCTTCACATAGTCGGTGTCATCGGCCAGGATGGACTGCACCGTGCCGGCGGTCTGCGGCGCGATCTGCACCAGATTGCCCTGCACATAGGCGTTGTCGGTTTCTTCGAAGTGGCTGTTGACCATCCAGTCATAGATGCCGTAGGCGGCGCCCAGCACGATGACGATGCCCGTCAGGCGCAGCAGCCATTTTTTGCGCGGCTGGGCTGCCGGTGCCTCAGGGGCAGCGGGCGCGGCGGAGGGAGAAGCGGAGGTGTTGTTGTTCGACATGGTATTGCGTAGCGAGTTATGTGACGAGAGGCGTCGC
Organism: Comamonas sp. 23; assembly: GCF_049601575.1. Taxonomy (NCBI): domain Bacteria; kingdom Pseudomonadati; phylum Pseudomonadota; class Betaproteobacteria; order Burkholderiales; family Comamonadaceae; genus Comamonas; species Comamonas sp. 23. The sequence goes on from NZ_CP187127.1 coordinate 3,635,195, forward strand.
CTTCAAGGTCTTGCTTATGTGTGTTGCACGCGAGGTGGGCAGGTCAGCTCTTGGCGCTGTCCATCGGGGCGTTGGTCTGGGTGGGGAAGTTGCCGTCCAATTCGGCATTGCTGTCGCTGTTGCTGCTGCTCTGGGTCTGCTGCTGGTAGCCCCCACCCAAAGCTTGGGCCAGCGCGGCATTGGTCGACAGAATGCGGGCCTCGACATCCACCATCTGCTGGCGCTGGGTGAGCACATTGGTCTCGGCCGACAGCACATTCAAATAGGTGCCAAGCCCTGCGGCATAGCGCTGGTTGGCAATATCGAGCGCGCTTTGCGCGGCATCGGCAGCGCGGCGCTGCTCGGGCAGTTGGGCCTGCGCGGCGCGCACGCTGGCGACCTGGTCGGCCACATCGTGTACCGCCGTGATCACCGCCTGGTTGTAGGCCTGCACGGCAAGCTCGTAGTCGGCCGATGTGCCGCTCAGGTTGGCACGCAGCCGGCCCGAATCAAAGATCGGCAGGCTCAGCGCCGGGCCCACGCCCCATTCACGCGCGCTGCCCTTGGCAAAGTTGTTAAAGCCAATGCTCGACAGCCCCAGGAACGCGGTCAGATTGATATCGGGATAGAACTCGGCCTTGGCCTGGCGAATGCCCTGCTCGGCCGCTTCCACGCGCCAGCGCGCGGCCACAATATCGGCACGGCGCCCCAGCAGGTTGGATGACAGCTGCGACGGAAAACGCGGCAGGCTCAGTTGTGTGATAGGCGATGCGACCAATTCCTGGGCGCGTGCGGGCTGGCCCATCAGCGCGGCCAACGCGTTTTGTGCCAGCTGCTTTTGCTCACGCACTTGCAGCAGCTGCACCTTGGCTTGCGGCACGCCGCTCTCGCTTTGGCGCACTTCCAACGTGGTCTCCAGGCCTGCGTCATAGCGGTCACGCACCAGCTGCAAGGTGTGGGCACGCTGGTCGATGGCGCGCATGGCCACCTCTTCCTGCGCCTGCAGACGTGACAGCTGCACATAGGCCTGCACCATGGAGCTGGTCAGCAGCACGCGGGCGGCGTCCATGTCGGCCTGGGCCGCGCGGGCCGAGCCCACGGCGGCATCGAGCGCAGCGCGGTGCTTGCCAAACAGGTCCAGCGACCAGCTGCCATTGATACGCGCCTCTGCCGTGCTGTAGTTGTTGCCCGCCAGGGGCGGCGGAATCATGCCATTGGCCGGCGCATGGTTGCGCGCGGCACTGGCCTGACCATTGACCTGCGGGCCCATTGCTGACTCACTGACCTGCGCCAGCGACCAGGCCTTGCGGATGCGCGCCTGCGCCGATTGCAGGTTGGGGCTGTCGGCCAAGGCGGTATCGATCAGCGCATTGAGCTGCGCATCGCCCAGCGCCTTCCACCACTGCGCATCGACCGGGGCCACGGTCGCGGCTTGGTCTGCCGCTGAAGGCTCAGTGAGCAAGCCGACGGACTGCGGCGAGCGCATCTGGGCATGGGTATCGATGCCGCGCATATCGGCGCATCCGGCGATGAACGTGCTGGCCGCCAGCGCAATGGCTGACAGGGCCAGCCGGCGGTCGGCGCCCACAAATGAAAAACTGCTGGTCATACTGCCCTCTCCTTGCCGGGCTGCTGTGCTGTGTTGTCGGAGTTGTCGGTGGCGTCACCGGCGCAGCCATCGGGGGGCAGGCACATGTCCACCGACAAGGTGTTGGGCATGGCCTCATAGATGCGGCGCAGGTAACCGTGGAACTGGGTCAATTCATCGGGTGACAAGGGGCTGAGCGCGGCGCTGTTGACGCCTTTGACGATATCGGGCACCTGCCTTGCAGCAGCCAGCCCCTCCTCGGTCAGGCACAGGCTGACCACGCGGCGGTCGTCGGTGGAGCGTTCGCGCTCGATGATGCCCTTGTCGACCAGGCGGTCGATGAGCCGCGTCATCGCGCCCGGGGTCTGCAAGGTGCGGCGCGCCAAGTCGGCCGCCGTATGGGCCTTGCCGCTGGCCAGGTGCAGCACAGGAATCCACTGCGCCTGCGTCAGGCCCAGCGGCTCCATGCGGCGGTCCACCTCGGCACGCACCACAGTGGAGATGATGCGCATCAGCCAGCAGGGGAAATCCACCGGCCGGATGGCTTCAATCTCGGGAAAGCCGCCCGCCAGCGCTTCTTGGTCCTCGCCAGCAGACGCGGGTTTTTCCTGGTGCGAATCGGTCATGCCGCAGGCCCTTTCTGAAATGGTTTACAAGGCAATGATTATCCAATCATTCATTGCCTAGGCAATTGTTGAAAAGGCAAAGACCACAATCGGCACACAGATTTGTGGCACTGCAGCGCCCGGGGTGACAGCCAGCCCCCCGCACAGCCCCATTTCAGGGCATGGCAGCCGGCCCGTAAAGCCGCTCGCGCCCTCAAAAAGCACCAAACCAGTGCGACCCGCTGATTGTTCAGGGTCATCCCATGTGGGTTTTATGCATTAATGCATGCGGATTCGGCATAATGTCGGTTTTCGGCGCGATGGCGCACCATCGCTGTGCACACTTCGGCCCTCGCACAAAATCAGTGCAAGCCGGCTTTAGACCTTGAAAGTTTGTCCATGCAACACCAATCCCTGGCCCAGTTTCTCGCTTACGTCGAACAGCGCAACCCCGGCCAGCCCGAGTTCTTGCAGGCCGTGACCGAAGTCATGGAAAGCCTGTGGCCCTTCATCGAGAAGAACCCCCGCTACGCCCAGCACAGCCTGCTCGAACGCCTGGTCGAGCCCGAGCGCGTGGTGAGTTTTCGCGTCAGCTGGGTGGACGACCAGGGCGTGGTGCAGGTCAACCGTGGCTACCGCATCCAGCACAGCATGGCCATCGGCCCCTACAAGGGCGGCCTGCGCTTTCACCCCTCGGTCAACCTGTCGGTGCTCAAGTTCCTGGCGTTTGAGCAGACATTCAAGAACGCGCTGACCACGCTGCCCATGGGCGGCGGCAAGGGCGGCTCGGACTTCGACCCCAAGGGCAAGAGCGATGCCGAAGTGATGCGCTTCTGCCAGGCCTTCATCAGCGAACTGTTCCGCCATGTGGGCTCGGACACTGACGTGCCCGCCGGCGATATCGGCGTGGGCGGCCGTGAAGTGGCCTTCATGGCCGGCATGTATAAAAAGCTGGCCAACCGCGCCGACTGCGTGTTCACCGGCAAGGGCCTGGCCTTTGGCGGCTCGCTGATCCGCCCCGAAGCCACCGGCTTTGGCACCGTCTACTTTGCGCAGGAAATGCTCAAGACCCGTGGCAAGAGCTTCGAAGGCCTGACGGTCTCGGTTTCGGGCTCGGGCAATGTGGCGCAGTTCGCCATCGACAAGGCCATGGCACTGGGCGCCAAGGTGGTCTCGGCTTCTGACTCCTCGGGCACCATCTACGACGCGGCCGGTTTTGACGGTGACAAGCTGGTCAAGCTGATGGACATCAAGAACAAGCAGTACGGCCGCGTGAGCGACTACGCCAAGCAAGTGCCGGGCGTGGAGTACTACGAAGGCAAAACCCCCTGGTTCATCAAGGCCGACGTGGCCCTGCCCTGCGCCACCCAGAACGAGCTGGAACTGGCCGACGCCCAGACCCTGATCAAGAACGGCGTGCTGTGCGTGGCCGAAGGCGCCAACATGCCTTGCACCATCGAAGCGGCCAAGGCCTTTGAAAAGGCCGGCGTGCTCTACGCGCCCGGCAAGGCATCGAACGCCGGCGGCGTCGCCACCTCCGGCCTGGAGATGAGCCAGAACGCGCTGCGCCTGAGCTGGCCCGCTGCCGAAGTCGACCAGCGCCTCTTTGAAATCATGGAAGGCATCCACTCGGCTTGCGTCAAGTACGGCCAGCGCGACGACGGCACCATGAGCTATATCGACGGCGCCAATATCGCCGGCTTTGTGAAGGTGGCCGACGCCATGCTGGCCCAAGGCGTGTTGTAAAAACGCCCGGGCATAGCGCCCGGTCAGCACCCACTGCACAATGCCCCCATCGTTCAGCGCGCTGGGGGCTTTTTGCTGCGCGCCAGAACATCACAACGACAACCACAACGACAAGGTATGAGGGGCGGGCCATGGAGCAAGCGGACTTTATCCATCTGGTGCGCGAGAGCGAAATAGAAAGCGCCAACGACAGCGCCGCCTACCGGCGCAGTGTCATCCGGTTTGCGCTGCTGGGCTACCTCTGGGTGGTGGGCTGCCTGGTGCTCAGTCTGGGCGTCCTCGGCTTTGTCGTGGCCCAGGCAGTGCGCGGCCAGTTTCGCGGCGGCTATGTGCTGGCGCTGGTGTTTGCGCTGGGCCTGCTGTGGACCAGCTTCAAAGCGCTGTGGACGGGCCCGGCCGACGAGCCCGAAGGCATTGCCATTACCGAGGCCGAGGCTCCGGAGCTGTTCAAGGCGCTCGATCGCATACGCCGCAAGGTCAAGGGCCCGGCCATCGATGCCGTCTACCTGCAAGATGACTTCAATGCCGCCATCTGGCAGCGGCCCCGCTTTGGCATGCTGGGCGTCTCGGTCAACTACCTGATAATTGGCCTGCCGCTGCTGATGGCGCTCGACAAGGCCAGGGTGATGGCCGTGCTGGCCCATGAATACGGCCATCTACGCGAGAACCATAATCGCCTCAGTGCCTGGGTGTACCGCTCGCGGCGCGCCTGGCTCAAGCTTTACTACAGCATGCGCGAAGATGACGGCCCGATGGCCGCAGCCACCCGCTCGTTCCTGAACTGGTACTTTCCGCGCTTTGCCGCCAAGACCTTTGCGATGGCCCGGCAGGACGAGTACGAGGCCGACCGCATCGCCGCCCAGCTGCTGGGGGCCGACGTGGCGGCTGCCACACTGACCGAGCTGGAGATCAAGGCCGCCTGGCTGAGCGATGCCTTCTGGGGCCAGCACTGGCGCAGCGCAGCCCAGCACCCGCTGCCCCAGGGGCCGTTCAGTGCCATGCAGGCCCTGCTGCGCCTCAAGCCCGAGCCGGCATTTGCGCAACAGGCCCTGCGCCAGGCGCTCGCGCGGATCAGCGATGTGGACGACACCCATCCCGCCTTGCGCGACCGCGTGGAGGCCATCAGTGGCGAGCGCCCTGGCCTGCCCAGCTGGTCCACCAAAGGCGCTGTGAGCCTGCTGGGCCCCAAGGCTGCGGAATGGATGCAGCAGTTCGACGCCCGCTGGTGCAAGGACAACGCCAGCACCTGGAAGCAGCACCATGCACGCATGGCGCGCTGGCAGCAGCATGCCCAGCAGCTGCGTGCCAATGCGGCCCACTCCAGCAATGCAGAGCTGATCGAGCGCGCGCGCATTGAGCGCAAGATCGACCGCCAGGCCCCCGTGCGCCAGCTCTACGAGCAGGTGCTGGCCCGTGATGCGCAGCACCCCGGCGCGCTGGCCGGACTGTCCGCCTGCCTGCCCACCAGCGATACCGCCTTGCAGCAAAAATGCCTGGAGGCGCTGTGGCAGACCGCCCCGAGCTACCGTCCCTATGCCACGCGGGCGATGGTGGGCATGCTGGAGGCCCAGGCCAAGCAAAGCAGCTACGACGCTGCCGCCATGCGCCTGTGGCGTGACCGCGCCCGCGAGGCCGAACAGCAACAGCAGGAATTTTTTGACCGCTTGCAGCAGGCCCCTGTGTTCCAGGGCACGCGCGTGAACGATCTGAGCGCCTTCGAGCTGGCCGATCTGCGCGGCGAGCTGGCCCTGTTCAAGCCGATCAGCCAAGCCTGGCTGCTCAGCAAACCAGAATCAAGCATGCCCGAGCTGCGCATCCATCTGCTGCTGGTGCAGGCCCCTCGCCTCCATGAAGAGCAACGCAGCGAGCTGCGCCGCGCGCTGTACGCCGATATCGACCTGCCCGGCATGCTGCTGGTGGTGTGCGTGGGCCCGGGCGAGCCGGCCAGCGAAGAAGAGGCAAGGCGCCACGCGCGCCAACCCATTTACCTCGCCACTCTGTAGAACCAGCGTCAGGCCTGCATCGAAAACTCCCGCCCAGCCAGTTGGCTTCGCTTTGGCCCTACACTGGCGGCCAGACATCACTCCTGTATTGATAGCTGTCTGCGCCAGCCCCCATGCCTGCATAGGGTCCCTGCGTGGCCAGCTCACCGCTTCTTTACCGTGCCATCCGCTGCAAGCTCTCCTCTCTGCCTGGGCCTGGCAGGCCCCACCGCCTCCGGCAAGACCGGCGCTGCCATTGCGCTGGCGCAGCAACTGGGCGCGGCGCGGCCCGTCGAGATCATCAGCGTGGACTCGGCCCTCATCTACCGGGGCATGGACATTGGCTCGGCCAAGCCCAGCGTGCAGGAGCAGGCCGGCATTGCCCACCACCTGCTCGATATCCGCGACCCGCTGGACGCCTACAGCGCGGCCGAGTTTGTGCGCGATGCGCTGGCGCTGGTCGCGCAAATCCATGCGAGGGGCGGCATCAGCTTGCTGGTGGGCGGCACCATGCTGTACTTCAAGGCGCTGATGGATGGCATGGACGATATGCCCGCCGCCGACCCGGCAGTTCGCGCCCAGCTTGATGCCGAAGCCGCCCTCCATGGCTGGCCCCATATGCATGGGCTGCTGGCGCAGGTTGACCCGGTGACCGCGCAGCGCCTCGCGCCGGGCGACAGCCAGCGGGTGCAGCGCGCGCTGGAGGTCTGGCGCATCAGCGGCCAGCCGCTGTCGCACTTCCATGCGCAGCAAAAGCGGCCGTCGCCACTGCTGCAGCTGGCACCGGGTTTTCAGCTCTTCAGTTTGGAGCCCAGCGACCGCGCCTGGCTGCATGCGCGCATTGCGCTGCGCTACGACCAGATGCTGGCCCAGGGATTCTTGGCCGAGGTGCAGCAGCTGCGCGCGCGCGGCGATCTGCAGCTGAATCTGCCATCGATGCGCTGCGTGGGCTACCGCCAGATGTGGGAGATGCTCGACCGCTGCGCAGAGCGAGGCATTGCCGTGCACACCGAGCGCGACGTGCCGCCCGCATTGTGGGCCGAGATGCGCGAGCAAGGCATTGCCGCCACGCGCCAGCTGGCCAAGCGCCAGATCACCTGGCTGCGCAGCATGCCCGCCCGCCAAGCGATTGCCTGCGATGCGCCGGGTGCGCTGGACCAATGGCTGCGCGCCGCCAGCGCCCGGCTCGCCGCTGCTGGCGCCTAAACGCGGGCCCACACCATGCCCACCCAACCGCAAGAAACACGGCCGCCTGCGGGCAGCCGCATCGCCGAGCGCCTAGCCGGCGCGCATTTTCAGGATGCCTGGTGCATCCACACCGCGCAGACCGGCGAGCCGGCGCTGGCCTATTTTCTGGCCGCAGTCGCGCGCACGCCGCGCTGGATTGAGTGGTGCATGCAGGCCCGCAACCGGGTTGGACAGCTGCTAGGGCTCAAGAACCTGGGCACCCTCTCCCAGATCGACCCGCAGCGGCCCGCCAGCGCCTACCAGCCTGGCGAGCGCGTGGGCGTTTTTACGGTGTTAGAGAACAGCGCAGGTGAAGCACTGATCGGCGACAGCGACAAGCATTTGAACGTGGTGCTCAGCGTCCACCGCGCGCCTGTGGCGGGCCGCCAGGACCAGGTCGCCATCACCATCACGACGGTGGTGCATGTCCACAACCTGCTCGGCCACTTGTATATGCTGCCGGTGGCGCCGATGCACCGGCGCATTGCACCTGCGGTGCTGGCCGCCTTGGGCCAGGCACAACCTGCAGCGGCCTAAGCGTTCGCAGCGGCGTTCGCAGGATCCGCACGCATCCAGTCGCAGGTCGCCCGCCAAAACAGCAGCGCGCTGCCGCTGACCACCGCACCCAGCGCACACACGCCGAGCCACCCCGCATAGGCATAGACGCTGGTGGCGCTGATGGCGCCCAGGCCGCTGCCTACTGCATAGAACAGCATGTAGACGGCGACCACGCGGCTGTGCGCATCGCTGCTGCGCGCAAAGATCAGGCCCTGGTTGCTGACATGCAAGGCCTGGCCCCCCAGATCCAGTAGCACAATGCCCAACACCAAGGCTGTGATCGCCCAGCGCGGATCGGGCAGCCCGCCCAAACCGGCCAAGGGCAGCCAGGCCAGCAGCAAGGCCAGCAAGGCCCACATTGATGCGCGCTGCGCCTGGCCCCTGTCCACCCAGCGCCCTGCTAGCGTCGCTGCCAACGCGCCGGCGGCACCTACCAGGCCAAACAGGCCAATGGCAGTGTGCGAAAAACCAAAAGGCGCTGCGCGCAGCGGCAGCACCAGGCTGCTCCAGAAAATGCTGAACGCGGCAAACATCAGCAAGGCCAGCACCCCGCGCACCTGCAGGACCCGGTCGCGCCGCAGCAGGCTGCCCATCGACGCCACCAGTTGTCTATAGCCCAGGGTGGATGGCCGATGCGCCAGCACTGGCAACCACCACCACAGTGGCAGCGCCATCGCCAGCATCAGCGCCGCCGATGCCATATAGACGCTGCGCCAGCCCCAGGCATCGCCCACGGCCCCGGCCAGTACCCGCGCCAGCAGCAGGCCGATAAAAACTCCGCTTTGCGCGCCCCCCACCACCCGGCCCTGGGCATCGGGCGGCGCTGCACTGGCGGCGTAGGCGATCAGGCCCTGGGTCATCGCGGTGCCCAGCAAGCCCACCGCCAGCATCGCCCCCATCAACAGCGGCGCAGAAGGCGCCCAGGCTACGGCCAGCAACGCCAGCACCAGGGCCAGCAATTGCCAGGCCATCAAGGGGCGCCGGTTGACCCGGTCGCCCAAGGGCACCAGCAGCAGCAAGGCGAGGGCCGATCCCAGCTGCGTGGCGGTGATCACGCCACCGACCGCAGCCAGCGGTATGCCCAGGTCCAGCGCCACCGCATCGAGCAGCGGCTGGGCGTAGTACACATTGGCCACGCTGGCACCAGCGGCCACGGCGAACAGCCCCACCAGGCCTGATGGCACGACAGGATGCTGGACCTGCCGGCCCGGGGTATCAACACAGGAAGAGGAAGTCATCGAGTCATCACAATCTAGTTTTAATTTAAAACTAGATGAATTCTAGGCATTCCAGTTTTAAAATGCAACTCAAATGAAAACTTGGAGGACACCGCATGACCCAGCCTGAGCCCTGCCCCGTTGCGCGAGCGCTCGATACCATTGGCGACCGCTGGTCGCTCTTGATCGTGCGGGATGCCTTTGACGGCGTGCAGCGCTTCGGCGATTTGCAGCGCAACCTGGGCATGGCGCGCAATATCCTGAGCGACCGCTTGCGCAAGTTGGTGGACGCGGGCGTGCTGCAGACGCAGCCCGCATCCGACGGCAGTGCCTACCAGGAATATGCGCTGACGGCCAAGGGCCTGGGCCTGTTCCCGGTGGTGGTGGCGCTCAGGCAATGGGGCGAGGACCAGCTGTTTGCGCCGGGCGAGGCGCATTCGAGTTTGGTGGAAAAAGCCAGCGGCAAACCCGTGGCGCGCATGCAGCCGCAAACCGCCGACGGCCAGGTGCTGGCGCCCAGCGCCGCCATGGTGCGCAAGCTGGGCTAGCCGCTTATTAGCAAGACAGGCCAGGGCCTTACTTGCCGACCAGGTCGCTCAGCTTCTGGGCTTCAAATTCTGTCTCTCGCTGCGCATCGCAAGGCACGCAATCGCCCAGCTTGCTTTGCAGCGACAGCTTCTCGATGGCAGCCCAGAGCATGGTGATCTGCTGCTCATGGCCAGCCGCGCTGTCGATGATGCCGCGCATGGCCTTGGACAGAGGATCGTCTTCCTGCGTCACGCCGTAGGCGGCAAACTTCTGCTCAGGCTGGGCCTCGGTCACATCGGCGCTGGCGCCTTGGCGCGAGGCAATGATGCGCGCGGGGATGCCCACGGCGGTGGCACCCGCAGGCACCGGCTTGATGACCACGGCATTGCTGCCGATCTTGGCGCCGTCGCCCACCTCAAAGCCGCCCAGCACCTTGGCACCCGCAGCCACCACCACGTTCTTGCCCAAGGTGGGATGGCGCTTGGCGCCCTTGTAGAGCGTGGTGCCGCCCAGGGTGACGCCGTGGTAGATGGTGCAGCCGTCGCCGACAACCGCGGTCTCGCCAATCACGACACCCATGCCGTGATCAATAAAGACATTGCGGCCAATCTGCGCGCCGGGGTGGATCTCGATGCCGGTCAGCCAGCGGGCCATGTGCGAGATGAAACGGCCCGTCCATTTGAATCCATGGCTCCAGCACCAGTGCGCAGGACGCTGCATCCAGATCGCATGCAGACCGGGATAACAGGTGATGACCTCCCAACGGCTGCGGGCAGCAGGATCGCGGTCGAGGATGCACTGAATATCGGAGCGCAGGCGGTCAAGCATGGAAACAATGGTTATATAAGTATTCGAGGGCCCGCCAGTCTAGCGTTTTGTGGCCTCGGCCGTGCGCAGCATGGCCTTGGCAACACCTCTGAGGATATGGATTTCCTCCTGGGTCAGTTGCGCGCGGTTGAACATCTGGTTGAGCCGGGGCATCAGCTTCTTGGGCGCATCCAGGTCCAGAAAGCCGATCTCGGCCAGCGCCTGCTGCCAGTGCGCCAGCATGCCCGCCACCTGCTGCGCATCGGCCCGCTCGCCCCGCGCCGCCACATCGCTCACGCCATAGCCGCCCAGTGCCTGGCGCCAGTCATAGGCCACCACCTGCACGGCCGAGGCCAAGTTGAGCGAGCCAAAATCCGGATTGGTCGGAATCGACAGCGCCACATGGCAGCGGTACACATCCTCATTGGCCATGCCATAGCGCTCGCAGCCAAACAAAAAGGCCACGCCACTCTCGCCGCTGGGGTTGGCGGCTGCGGCGTCGCTGGCTGCGGGGGTGGTCTCTTCATCCAGCGGACCCGGCCCGGCCTGGGCGGCCAGCGCGCCTTGCAGCAGCAGCGCAAAGTGCTCGCGCGGAGTGCGCGCGGGCGGGCCAAAGTCACGCGGGGTCATCGCGGTGGCGCACAGGTGGCTCATGCCATCGAGCGCTTCCTCCACGGTGGCCACAATGCGGCAGTTGGCCAGCACATCCAGTGCGCCGCTGGCGCGCTGGATGGTTTCTTCCTTGCGCAGCACATTGCTCCAGCGCGGGCGCACCAGTACCAGGTCATCGAAACCCATGGTCTTGATGGCGCGGGCGGCGGCGCCCACATTGCCGGCGTGGCTGGTTTCGATCAGAACAAAACGGGTTTTCATAGACAGGTCGAGCAAAAATGGACATGCACCAGCGAAAAAAATCGACCGCAGGTACAATCTAGCCCCTATTGTCGCTGCCGCATCGCCGGCCGCGGTCTACTTGCCGCTCTTGCCCCAGCGTTTCGCAGCGTTTTTGCTGCCCCACTTACGCCCACACAATTTATGTCGTCCTCCTCCCTGCACCCCATGCTCAACATGGCCATCAAGGCCGCTCGCGCTGCTGGCGCCATCATCAACCGTGCCGCGCTTGACGTGGAATCGGTGCGGGTATCGACCAAACAGGTGAACGACTTTGTGACTGAAGTGGACCAGGCCTCCGAGCAAGCGATCATCGAGACCTTGCTGACCGCCTACCCGGACCACGGCATCCTCGCCGAAGAATCGGGCAACGAATACGGCAACCCCCGCTCCAACCACATCTGGATCATCGATCCGCTGGACGGCACCACCAACTTCATCCACGGCTTCCCCGTCTACTGCGTCAGCATCGCGCTGGCCGTGAACGGCCGCGTCGAGCAAGCCGTGGTGTACGACCCCACCCGCAACGACCTGTTCACCGCAACCCGTGGCCGTGGCGCCTTCCTGAACGAGCGCCGCATCCGCGTGTCCAAGCGCACCCAGCTGCGCGACACACTGATCACCACCGGCTTCCCCTTCCGTCCGGGCGACAACTTCAAGCAGTACATGGCCATGCTCGGCGATGTGATGCAGCGCACCAGCGGCGTGCGCCGCCCCGGCGCAGCGGCGCTGGACCTGGCCTATGTGGCCGCCGGCTTCAGCGATGGTTTCTTTGAAACGGGCCTGAGCATCTGGGACGTGGCAGCGGGCTCGCTGCTGGTGACCGAGGCCGGTGGCCTGGTCGGCAACTTCACCGGTGAAGCCGACTTCCTGGAGCAGCGCGAAGTGCTGGCCGGCACGCCCCGCATCTACGGCCAGTTGGTGCCCATCCTCGCCAAGTACAGCAAGTTTGCCAGCGCAGGCGACAAGGCTGCCGTGCGCCAGGCGCTGAACGACGACGGCGCCGAGCCCGCTGCGGCCACCCCGGCCGAGCCCGACGCCGAGCAAGCCGAGTAAATTTCCGCACTCTCCTACGACAAAGCCCACAGGCCAGGCCTGTGGGCTTTGTCTTTGGGCGATCAGAAAACCGCCTCTGTCTGTCAGTTGCCAAACACGATCTGCGCAACCACACCAGACGCAATGGCCACCAGCAGGTAGTCACCGCCATTCTGGATCCAGTGGTAGCCGCGCGGGGGCGAGCTCAGGCGGTGTCCGCGCCAGTCATTGACCACATAGCCATGCGCCCGGTACTGGGGCGGCACGCGCGAGCCCTTGACCCAGCGGTGGTCCGGCCCCGCACCGCGGTGGTTGCGCGCATCGGGCCGGTGCGCATCATGGCGGCGATCGGGCTGCGCACGACCCCGGTCATCATGGCGCTGCGCATCCTGCGGCGGGCGCGGTTGCGCTTGCACGCCGACTGCTCCAGCCCCCATCGTAGCCACCAGTGCAGCGGCGGCGATACGGCTCATCCATGTTGTCGTTGCGTTTGTCATTGAGGACCTCCTATCCTTGTAGAGCACAAGGCAGAACCGCCTTGCTTGCAACCCATGATGGCGCAAGCCTGAGGGCAAGGTGGTAGGAATCGGGCAGCTTTACCGAGATTTTCGAGGCGGTGCGATGGGCTTTACATTCGCATCGGGGTGTTAAATCTCTTCAAAGATAGCGGCGCTTGCCGCTGCGGCGTCCGCCCGCGCCGAGAACTCCTTGCATGGCAGATCTGCCAGATATTTCCATGCGCTGCATGCGAGTGACCGCCAACTTTATTCGCCAATTGCGTTAATATGCTCACCCCGCCCAGGCCAATCGCCCCCCAGCCAGCCTTGTATGATGCGCATAGCGGCCAGACGCACACAGGCGCAGCCACCCTGCCCCCTGATGCACCGCCGGTGGTGCCCGCCTTTATGAGCCCGGTGCTAACCCCATCACCCATGCCATGCCAAGTTGGATGCATACCAACCCATACCAATAGATGAGTTCAAACCCAATGGAAAATCCAACGCTGACAAAAGCCGATTTTTCATCGCATACGCCCATGATGCAGCAATACCATGCTGCTAAAGTTGACCACCCCAACACCTTGCTGTTCTACCGCATGGGGGATTTTTACGAGTTGTTTTATGGCGATGCTGAGAAGGCCGCGCAGCTGCTCAATATCACCTTGACCCAGCGCGGCCAGTCGGCCGGCCAGCCGATTCCGATGGCGGGCGTGCCCTTCCATGCGCTGGAGAACTACCTGGGGCGCTTGCTCAAGCTCGGCGAATCGGTGGCGATTTGCGAGCAGGTGGGCGAAGTGGGGGCCAGCAAGGGCCCCGTCGAGCGCAAGGTGGTGCGCGTGGTCACGCCCGGCACGGTGACCGACAGCGAGCTGATGAGCGACAAGGCCGAGGCCATGCTGCTGGTGGTGCACCAGGCCCAGCGCGCCCGCTGTGGCCTGGCCTGGCTCAGCGTCACCCAGGGCAAGATTTTTCTGGCCGAGTGCACGCATGAAGAGCTGCCCGCCTGGATTGCGCGCATTGCGCCCAGCGAAGTGGCCTACAGCGCCGGTGCCTCGCAGCGCTTTGAGCAATCGCTCTACCAGCTGCGCAGCAGCGGCGTGCTGACCTGCCCGCTGGCGCTGCGCCCCGACTGGCAGTTTGACGAGAAGCTGGGCGAGCGCAAGCTGCTCGAGCAACTGGGCGCGGCCAGCCTGCAGGCCTGGAATGCGCAGACCTTGTATGCTGCCCATGCGGCCGCTGGCGCGCTGCTGACCTATGCCGAGCACACCCAGGGCCGCAACCTGCCTCATGTGCAGACCATCCATGTGGTGCGCGACGATGCACTGATCGACCTGCCTGCGACCACACGCCGCAATCTCGAGCTGGTCAAGACCTTGCGCGGCGAGGACGGCCCGACCCTGTTCTCGCTGATCGATACCTGCCAGACCGGCATGGGCAGCCGCTTGCTCAAGAGCTGGTTGCTCGAACCCAGCCGCGACCGCAGCGATGCGCGTGCGCGCCTGGGCGCCATCGCCGTGCTGCGCGGCGACAGCGACACGCTGTCGGCAGCGCCGTGGCAGATTCTGCGCACCGAGCTCAAGGGTGTCTCCGATGTGGAGCGCATCACCGCCCGCATCGCCCTGCGCCAGGTGCGCCCGCGCGAGTTGGTAGCGCTGGGTTTGACCTTGCAAAAGGCCCAGCAGCTGGCGCGCAATGCCGCTGCGCCCGCGCCACTGCTGGGCGAGATTTTTGAAGCGCTGCAGCCGCCCTTGGAGGCGATGGAGCTGCTGATCCGTGCGATCGATCCCGAGCCCGCAGCGCTGGTGCGCGACGGCGGCGTGATTGCAAACGGTTTTGATACCGAGCTGGATGAGCTGCGCGCGATCCAGACGAATTGCGATGCCTTTTTGCTGGACCTGGAGACGCGCGAAAAAGCGCGCACCGGCATCAGCAACCTGCGCGTGCAGTTCAACAAGGTGCATGGCTTCTATATCGAGGTCACCAGCAGCCACAAGGACAAGGTGCCCGACGACTACCGCCGCCGCCAGACCTTGAAGAACGCCGAGCGCTTTATCACGCCCGAGCTCAAGACCTTCGAAGACAAGGCGCTGTCGGCCCAGGAACGCGCCTTGCAGCGCGAGAAATGGTTGTACGAGCAGGTGCTCGACCAGTTGCAGCCGCATGTCAGCGCCCTCACGCGTGTGGGCCAGGCGATTGCCTCGCTCGATGCGCTGTGTGCGCTCGCCGAGCGCTCATTGACCCTGAACTGGTGCGCGCCGCAGTTTGTGCCCGAGCCCTGCATCGACATCGATGCCGGCCGCCACCCGGTCGTGGAAGCGCGCCTGGCCGAAACCTCCAACGCTTCCTTCATCGCCAACAACACGCGGCTGTCGAGCCTGCAGCGCCTGCAGATCATCACCGGCCCCAATATGGGCGGTAAATCGACCTATATGCGCCAGGTGGCGCTGATTGCGCTGCTCGCCAGCATGGGCAGCTATGTGCCCGCCACGCGCTGCCTGCTCGGGCCCATTGACGCGATCCACACCCGCATCGGCGCGGCCGATGACCTGGCCAATGCCCAATCCACCTTCATGCTGGAGATGACCGAGGCCGCGCAGATCCTGCACAGCGCCACCCCCAACAGCCTGGTGCTGATGGACGAGATCGGCCGGGGCACCAGCACCTTTGATGGCCTGGCGCTGGCCAGCGGCATTGCCACGCATCTGCATGACAAGACCAAGGCCCTGGCCTTGTTCGCCACCCATTACTTTGAGCTGACCGAGCTGCCGGCCAAGGCCAAACATGCGATCAACATGCATGTGGCCGCGACCGAAGCGGGCAGCGACATCGTGTTTTTGCATGAACTGCAACCGGGCCCGGCCAGCCGCAGCTATGGCGTGCAGGTGGCCAAGCTCGCGGGCATGCCCGCGCCCGTGCTCAGCCATGCCCGCCATGCACTGGCCGCGCTGGAAGCGCGCCAGCAGGCGGGCGACTCCCAGGTGGACCTGTTTGCCCAGCCGGCCTCGGCCGAGACCCCCACTCCCAGCGCCGTCGAGGCGCAATTGCGCGAGCTGCAACCCGATACGTTGACACCGCGCGACGCCCTCGATCTACTGTATTCACTCAAGCGACTCGCTGACAAGTCATGACCTATTGTGTAGCCATCAAGCTGAACGCCGGCCTGGTGTTCCTCTCCGACTCCCGCACCAATGCGGGCCTGGACCATATCAGCACCTTCCGCAAGATGATGGTGTATGAGAAGCGCGGCGAGCGCTTCATGGTGCTGCTGTCTGCCGGCAATCTGTCGATCTCGCAATCGGTGCGCGAGATATTGCAGACCCAGCAGCTCGAAGACGAGAACGGCGGCCCGCCCATCACCATCTGGAACGCCAAGAGCATGTTCGATGCCACCCGCGTGCTGGGCGCTGCCGTGCGCCATATCCAGGAGCGCGATGGCAAGGCGCTCGAGCGCGCTGGCGTCGACTTCAACTGCAGCCTGGTGTTTGGCGGCCAGATCGCTGGCGAGAGCCCGCGCCTCTTTCAGGTCTACTCGGCCGGCAACTTCATCGAGGCCACGGCCGAGACCCCCTACTTCCAGATTGGCGAGGCCAAGTATGGCAAGCCCGTGCTCGACCGCGTGCTGACGCCCAAGACCCCCCTCAATGAAGCGGCCAAATGCGCGCTCGTCTCCATGGACAGCACGCTCAAATCCAACCTGTCGGTGGGCCTGCCGCTGGACCTGGTAGTCTACGAAACCGACCAGCTCGCCTGCGACAACATCGCCTGCATCGACGAGTTCAACCAGTACTTCCGCATGGTGCGCAACACCTGGGGTGACAAGCTGCGCCAGGCCTTTGACAGCATCGACGACCCGCACTGGGACAGCGGTGATACGGCCGCATCGATCCAGCCGGACAACAGCGCCATCCGGCCGGTCAAAAAAATCACCAATTCAAATGTGATGCTCTAAAGCGGTAGTTGGTGCGGAGTGCGCCAGCCTGCGCACAAACTATCAGCCATGCACCAGATTGGGGTTTTGCGCCAGCTGCTGGGCAATCGCACGGCAGGTGCGCAGCAGCGGCTGGATATAGGCGGCCTGCACATCTTCGCGCTGGCGGAACAGCAAGGTGCTGACGCTGATGGCGGCCACGGGGCTGCCGTCCGGCCCCAGCACCGCAGCGCCAAAGCAGTAAATGCCCTCTTCATTTTCTTGCGCATCGGTGGACCAGCCGCGTTGGCGCACTGCGTCCACCTGCTGCTGCAGCGCCTGCGCATCGCCCACCGTCTGCGCCGTCAGCGGCGCATAGCTCAGCTCTGCCATCAGCGCACTGGCATCGCCGGGAGGCAGCGCGGCCAGGTAGGCCTTGCCCACGGCGGTGGAGTACAGGTTCACGCTGGTGCCAATGCGCGATGACATCTGCACGGCGCTGTCGCTCTCGAGCTTTTCGATATAGACCATGCTGTGGCCCGAGGGCACGGCGAAATGGATGGTCTCCTGCGTGGCATCGCGCAGATCACGCAACGCCTGGGTCGCTGCCATGCGCAGGCCCGAGCGGCTCCAGCTGCGGCTGGCCAGTTGTACCAGGCGCGGGCCCAGGGTCCAGCAGCGCGTGCTCCCCACTTCCACCAACATGCGCTCGGCCTGCAGCGCCGCCACAATGCGGTGCACCGTCGGGCGCGGAAAACCTGTTGCCTTGGCCATCTCGGCAATGCCCAGCGGCTCGCTGCCATCTGCCACCAGCTGCAGCACGCGCATGAACTTGGAAAACGCTGCCGTGCCGGCAACACTGCTTTCAGAAGACGAAGTAGCCATGCGCCGTAGCATACCCCAGCGCAAGAGGGTTCAGGGTCGCCAGCTGCATGCACTGCGCGCTCTCCTGCCATTCGACGCATACAGAGGCCAAAGCATTCTTCTTTTCCATAGGAATGCGGTTCCATCCCTTCAACGGTGATGCCTTCCGAATGATCACTATGGAAAATCCATAGCCAGCATCGCGGCAGACCGCTACCATGGCGCATCCCCCCACGACACCGCTTCCCGCCCGCCATGCGCTTTGACCTGCAAGACCTGCGCCTTTTTGTCCATACGCTGGAGTCCGGCACCATCACCCAGGGGGCAGAGCGCTGCCATATCACCCTGGCATCGGCCAGCGAGCGCATTCGCGGCATGGAAGCGGTGCTGGGCGCGCCCTTGCTCCACCGCAGCAAGCGCGGGGTCACAGCGACCGAGGCGGGGGCCGTGCTGCTGCCCCATGCCCGCCGCATGCTGCTGCAGATGGAGCAGCTCGCCGGCGACATGCAGGCCTTTGGCCAGGGCCTGGGCACGCGCATTGAGCTGCTGGCCAACACTTCGGCGATCAGCGAGCACCTGATTGCGCCGCTGGGCGCTTTTATGCAAGCCAACCCGCAGCTGCGCCTGGAGCTGCGCGAATGCACCAGCGATGCGATTGCGCGCGCGCTGATGGCCGGTGAGGCGGATATGGGCGTGCTCTCCAACGCCGTACCTGCGGGCAGCCTGCACACCCAGGTCTGGCGCGATGACCCGCTGGTGCTGCTGGGCACGACGCGCCTCTTGGCCGCCCTGCCCCAGGATGTGCAACTGCACCACCTCAAGGACATTGCGCTCCTGGGCCTGCTGCCCCAGCATGCGCTGCACCAGCTGATGGCCGCGCAGGCACTGCAGGCGGGCGTGGCGCTGCGCTACCGCGCGCTGGCCCCGCACCTCGAAGCCCTGTGCGACTGGGTCGCGATGGGCCTGGGCGCTGCGCTGGTGCCGCGCACCGCTGCCGAATGCGCCACCCTGCGCTGGCCCCAGGCCCGGCTGCGCCTGCGGCCGCTGAGCGCCGACTGGGCCGCACGCCAGCTGGTGCTGGCCTGCCGCGACCCCGCCCAGCTGCCGCCCCAGGCGCTGCAGCTATGGACCTTTTTGCAGGAAGCGGCCCACTAGGCATTGCAGCGAGCGCCATCCACGGCCCGCATAGCCGACGGCCTGCCCGGCCTTTGTCCCCGGCGGGCCCATCTTGTGCAACACTTGCGCGCTTATGTTTTCCCGCCTCTCTGTTTACTTGGCGCCAGCGCTGCTGTGCGCCGCCGCCCCTGCCCTGGCTGCAGGCTTTGATGACTGCCCGCAGTTCTTCTCGGGCAAGCCGCCCAGCACCAGTGCCTACGGCCACTTGCGTCCTTTGTGTTTTGAAGAGTTTGCCGTGCTGCATTCGGGCCAGACCAAGACGCCGATCTTTGTGGCCCAGCGCCTGAACGCCCGCATGCTGGACCAGGCCAAGGACTTGAAGCGCAGCGACAAGTTCTACGAAGAAGCCCGTCTGCCCGCGCGCGAACGCGCGCAGTTGTCGGACTACCGGCGCTCGGGCCTCAGCCGTGGCCATATGGCTGCGGCCGGTGACATGAGCACCAAGTTCGGCAAGGCCCAAAGCTATTCGCTGGCGAATATGGTGCCGCAGGACCCGACGCAAAACGGCAAGCCCTGGTCGCAGATCGAGCAGGACACGCGCCGCTATATCCGCCGCGCCAAGGGCGATGTCTTTGTCATCACTGGCCCGGTTTTTGGCAAGCAACACCGCACCATCGGTGACGGCCAGGTCTGGGTGCCCGATGCCGTGTTCAAGATGGTCTACGACCCAGCGACCGGCCAGCGCTGGGTGCATCTGCAGGACAACCAGCCATCGGCCAAGGCGGGCAAGCCCCTCAGCTACGCGGAGTTTGTGCAGCGCACGGGCATTCGCCTGCTGGACTGAGCACAGTCCCTGGCTCAGAAAAAAGGCCCATGCTGCAATGCGCAGACATGGGCCTTCGCGGGTGAATGGTGCGGCTCAGTGGTCGTTGGCCGCATCCAAAAACGCCGTGCCTTCGCTCAGCGGCGCAAAGCGGTAGGACGCGGGCGTGCGGCTGAGCTTGACCGGGGCGCCCAGGCCGGTGTAGTCGCCCATCTTCACGACCATCTCGCGGTGCGCGGTATGCGGGGCTTGCAAGGCCTGCTCCACATTCAGCACCGGCGCGGCAGGCACGCCAATGGCCATCAGGTCTTGGGCCAGTTGCACGCCGTCATGCGCGGCAAAGGCTTTTTCAAGCAGCGGCTTGAGCACATCGCGGTTGACCGAGCGCTGGCCGGCCGTGGCAAAGCGCGTGTCATCGGCCAGGGCCTCCTGCCCCAGGTGCTGGCACATCAGGCGGAACTGGCGGTCATTGCCCACGGCCAGAAAGATTGGCGCCTTGCCGGTGTTCACCACATCGTAGGGGTAGATATTGGGGTGGGCATTGCCGGAGCGGCCGGGGATCTTGCCGTTCATGAACCAGTTGGCGGCATGCGGGTGCAAGAGCGAGATGCCCGCGTCGTACAGCGAGGCATCGACCAGCTGGCCCAGGCCGCTGCGGCTGCGCTCGTGCAGCGCCAGCAGCACGCCAATGACGGCATTGAGGCCGGTGACCATGTCGACCACCGGCAGGCCCACACGCAGCGGGTCGCGGTCGGCCTCGCCATTGATGCTCATCAGCCCGGCCATGGCCTGGATGGCCGCGTCATAACCGGGCAGGCTGCCCAGCGGGCCATCGGCGCCAAAGCCGGTGACGCGGCACCAGACCAGGTGCGGAAACTGCTGCTGCATCTGCTCGTAGCCAATGCCCCATTTCTCCATCGTGCCGGTCTTGAAGTTCTCGACCACCACATCGGCCTGCGCCATCAAAGCGCGCACCTGGGCCTGGCCTTCGGCACTCGCCAAGTCCATGAACTGCACGCGCTTGTTGCGGTTCAGACCCAGGTAGTACGAGGCCACGCCTTCGCGAAACGGCGGGCCCCAGCTGCGCGTATCGTCGCCTTGCGGCGGCTCGACCTTGAGCACATCGGCGCCATGGTCGCCCAGGATCTGGCCGCACAGCGGCCCGCCCAGAATGCGCGAGAGATCGAGCACCTTGATGCCCTGCAAAGCGCCTGCTTGGGCCGCCTGTGTTGTTGTCATGGTCCGTTTTTCCGTTTTCCGTTGTATCAGTCCAGCGTCACACCCGACTGCTGCACCACTGCCTGCCATTTGTCTACTTCAGTACCGATAAAGCGCCCCAGATAGGCGGGCGACCGGTCCGGTGATGCCTCCAGGCCCTGCGCGGCAAAGGCCTTTTTCACACTGTCCGAATCCAGCGCCTTGGAGAAGGCTTGGTTGAGCACCTGCACACGCTCGGGCGGCGTGCCCTTGGGGGCGACGACACCGAAGAAAACACCCACGTCATACCCGGCCATGCCCTGCTCGGCCACGGTGGGAATGTCGGGCAAGGCGCTGGAGCGGCGCGCGGTGGCTACGCCCAGCGGTTTGACCTTGCCTGCCTTGATATAGGGCATGGCCGTCAGGATATCGGTAAAGCTCATGTCGACCTGTCCCGCCAGCAAATCATTGAGCGCCGGGCCCGTGCCCTTGTAGGGAATGTGCTGCAGCTTGGTGCCCGCCAGGTTGTTGAACATGACCCCGGCCAGGTGCGACGAAGCGCCATTGCCCGATGACGCGAAATTGAGCTTGCCGGGCTGGGCCTTGTCCAGCGCGATCAGGCCCTGCACGTTGTCGGCTGGCAGGCTGGCCTTCACCACCAGGATATTGGGCAGGTAGCCCACATAGATGATGGGCGCGTAGCTGGTGCGCGGGTCGTAGCTGATCGACTTGTACAAGCTCTTGTTGATCGCCAGCGGCCCCGAGGTGCCGAACATGATGGTGTAGCCATCGGGCTTGGCGCGCGCCACATACTCGGCGCCGATATTGCCGCCTGCGCCCGCGCGGTTCTCCACCACTACGCTCTGGCCCAGCTCGCGCGTCAGCTCGGTCGCCAGAATGCGGGCCATCGCATCGGTGGGGCCGCCCGGTGGGAAGGGTACGGTGAACATGATCGGACGGTCGGGGAATTTGTCAGCGGCTTGCGCCGAGGCGATGCCCACGCCACCCAGCCCGGCCAGGCATGCGAGGGCGAGCGCCGCCGTGTTCAAGGAAAATTTTTGCATGTTTGTCTCCATGTATTGAGGGATGCAGGTCTGCTGCCTGCGTATTGATGGGGGTGTCTCTGCCGGTCTGCGTATCTGTTATTCAGTCCAGCCAATCGGCGGGAATGGCGTCGCTCGCCAACGGGTCGCGCGGCAACACGCGGTGCAGCAGCACCAGTTGCGACAGACGCAGGCGCTCGGCCGAGTCGATCTGGCCGGCTTCCCAGGCCATCGCAATGGCGGTGGTGCAGTTGTACAGACCGGTGGCAGCCTGGCGGGCCAGCACCGCGCCGCCGTCTTGCGCGGCACGCTCGGCCAGCGCGCTGGCGCGGGCCAGAGCGGCATCCAGCGTCTGGCGGTAGCCTGCGCTGATGCTGCAATGCGCCAGCAGGCCGTGCAGATAGGCCTGCAGCACCGGCAGCGAGCCTTCCCGCTGGATGGCGCGCACGACATCGAGCGCGACAATATTGCTGGTGCCTTCCCAGATGGAGCCCAGGTGGGCATCGCGCACCAGGCGCGGGTCCGTCCATTCCTCGATGTAGCCGCAGCCGCCGCGCACTTCCATCGCGTCACCTGTGACCTTGCGCGCATCGCGGCAGGCGCGGAACTTGATCATCGGCGTCAGGATGCGCAGCAGCGCATAGGCCTCCTTGTCGCCCGCGTCCGAGCGCATCAGGGTCTGCGCGGTCTGGAACACCATGGAGCGCGCCTGCTCGGCGGGCACGCGCAGCTTGTCGAGCTGGCGCTGCATCAGCGGCATGTCCTGCAGGCGCTTGCCAAAGGCCACGCGCTCGCTGGCGACAAACTCGGCCTCGGCGACCGCGCGGCGCATCATGCCGGCCGAGCGCACACCATTGGACAGGCGCGAGTTGTTGACCATGTCGGCCATCTGCACAAAGCCCCGGCCCTGCTCGCCGATCAGGTAGGCCGTGGCGCCTTCCATGCGGATCTCGCCGCTGGCCATCGACTTGGTGCCCAGCTTGTCCTTGAGGCGAATGATGCGGTAGTGGTTCTGGCTGCCGTCATCGAGCTTGCGCGGCAGCAAAAAGAGCGAGATGCCCTTCATGCCAGCGGGCGCGCCTTCGACACGGGCCAGCACCATCGCAAACTCGGCATCAGGGTTGGAGCAGAACCATTTGTCACCCGTCACGCGCCAGCTGCCATCGGCCTGCGGTTGGGCCAGGGTCTGGGTGTTGGAGATGTCGGAGCCGGCGGCCTGCTCGGTCATGAACATGGCGCCCTGGGCCTGGCTGTCCCAGTCCAGCGACAGCAGCTGCGGCAGGTACTTGGCGACCAGCTCCGGCGCGCCGAACTTCTTCAAGGTGCGCGTGAGCGAATCGGTCATCGACAAGGGGCAGCACAGGCCAAACTCGGACTGCACAAACAGATAGGTCAGCGCATATTTGACGATGGGCGGCATCTTGCCCTGCCAGCCCAGCATGTCGTCGCGGTGCGAGATCGCCTGCAGGCCGAACTCGCCATAGGCAATGCGTTCGAGCTCTTCATAGGCCGGGTGCTTGATGATGCGCTGGCGGTCTTCCCCGGCGCGGCTGCGGTGCTCCAGCGTGGGCGGGTTCTTGTCGGCAATGCTGGCCAGCTCATCGATGCGGCCGCCTGCGAGCTCGCCCATGCGCTGCAGATAGGGCTGCAGATGGGCCAGCAGATCGGCGGGCAGGTAGAGCTGCAAGAGCTGCTGCAAAGCCGGGTCGGTGCTGTAGAAATTGCTGCCGTGGCGATCGGGCACGGGGTGGGCATGGGCTTGCGCCACCTGCGCCATGGCGCTGCGCTGGGATGGGTCCGGTGCGGACATGCGGGTCTCCTGATGGCGGGCTGGCGGCGATGCTCTGCCGGCTCGCATGGTTAGGCGTGTTTTGTGCGCGGGTTCGCGCTCGGGTCGCGAGGTTTTGCGCCATTTCAGCAGCCAGCGCTATTCGCGTCAAATATTATTAAAATCTTTATCGATACGTATTAAATATAGATAGGAGCCCCCATGGAGCTGCGGCTGCTGAACTACTTTGCAACGCTGGCCGAAGAGCTGCACTTCAGCCGGGCGGCCCAGCGCCTGTCCATCTCGCAGCCGCCGCTGTCGGTCGCCATCCGCCAGCTGGAAGAAGAAATTGGCGCTGCGCTGTTTGAGCGCAGCAGCAAGGGCGTGCGCCTGACCGCTGCCGGCGCCCACCTGCTGCCACGCGCGCGCCAACTGTTGGCGCTGGCCGGGCAGGCGGCGCAGGAGACGCGCGATGTCGGCCAGGGCGTGCGCGGCCATCTGCGCCTGGGCTTTGTCGGCTCGGCGCTCTACCGGGGCGTGCCCCAGGCTTTGGCCCATTTTCAGAACGCGCATCCGCAGGTGCGCATCGACATGCGCGAGCTCAACAGCGCCGAGCAGCTGCTGGGCCTGCAGCAGGCCGAGCTGGACATGGGCCTGGTGCATTCGGTGATGCTGCCCGAAGGCCTGCGCAGCCAGCTGCTGATGCAAGAGCCCTTTGTGGCCTGCCTGCCGCGCCCGCATGCGCTGGCGGGCCATGCCGCGCTCGATCTGGCGCAGCTCAAGCACGAGCGCCTGGTGCTGTTCTCCAGCGCTGTCTCGCCGCTCTACCACCAGCGCATCTACCAGATGTGCATGGCCCATGGCTTTGCGCCCGAGGTGCGGCATGAGGTGCGGCACTGGTTGTCGGTGCTGTCGCTCGTATCGCTGGGCCAGGGCGCGGCCATTGTGCCCGCCGCGCTGCAGCGCGTGGGCATGCCCAATGTGGTGTTTATTCCGCTCTTGGGCGAGCAGCCGCAGTCCGAGCTGCTGGCGGTCTGGCGCAGCCAGCCAGACAACCCGCTGGTGCACAAGCTGCTGCTCAGCCTGCAATCCGCCGTGCAGGCCGTGCAAGCCCCTGACCCAGGCGCCTGATCAACCCGTGTGGCCGCTCAGCACGGTGCGCAGCAGCAAATCATCGAGCGGCGCAAAGTCCACGCTTGGTGTCTGCGGCGCGGGGGCGGCTTCCAGCTGCGCCAAGGTCGTCTCGATAAAGGCATTGAGCACCGGCATCGCGGCACCATGCTCGGACTCCTTGGCCGCGCGCTTGACCACCAGCAGCGCCGCAATCGCGTCAAGCACGGCCGGGTCAGCGACCGTGCCATCGACCAGATCCTGAAAGCGCATCGGTGCCACGCCCCGGCCCTCGGCCAGCCACAGGCAGGCCAGCAGCGGGCGCAGCACATAGAGGTATTTCTTGAGCCGCACCGTCTCGCCCTGCAGGTACTCGCGGTAGTTTTTGCGCGCCATGTGCAGGTAGTGGTAGTGCGTGCGCTCGGGTAGGTGCACGCGCTCGATGGCGGCGCGCATGTCGGCCACAAACAGCGGATCGGCCTGGTAGACCACGGGAGAATCAAACCATTCGATCAAGGTGGCATTGCCCTTTTTGAGCAGGCCCAGCGCCTTGCGCAGCTCCCAGCCATTGACATCGAAGACATCGGAGATAGGCAGCTCGATCACATCGCGCTGCTCGCTCACGCTCA
Organism: Comamonas sp. 23; assembly: GCF_049601575.1. Lineage (NCBI taxonomy): Bacteria > Pseudomonadati > Pseudomonadota > Betaproteobacteria > Burkholderiales > Comamonadaceae > Comamonas > Comamonas sp. 23. The sequence continues at coordinate 3,660,315 of NZ_CP187127.1, forward strand.
GGTACCAGGGCAGGCGCGGTGCATAGATAAAGCGCACATCGTAGTCACTGTCGGGCGATGCAAAGCCCCAGCCCCGGCTGCCGGACTCGCAGGCAAACAGAATGCGCACCTGGTGCTCGATCTCGATCTGCGCCAGCTTGGCTTCGATGTCGGCGCGCACTGCCGGGTCGATGGGGTGCACTTGCTCTTGCCAGGCTTCGGATGGGTTCACGCTCGCTCCCTTCAAAACCGTTGATCTTGCCAGAACCGGTGCGACCCAGCCCTGACCCGAGCCGCACTGGCTGCATAGGCAATGCGAATGCATCTGCTTACAGCCCGCATCCAGAGCGGTGCTACATGGGCATTTGGCTGCTTTCGCAACCAAGCGCACGCAGACACGCGATACTGCAGGCTTCGCAAACTCACCCGAGAACAAGAACATGCAAGGCCATCCCGACGTCGTCGACTACCTCAAGGACCTGCTGCGTGGCGAATTGGCCGCACGCGACCAGTACTTTGCCCACTCGCGCATTTACGAAGACCAGGGCTTTACCAAGCTGTTCACCCGCCTGGACCATGAGATGCAGGAAGAGACCCAGCATGCCGACGCACTGCTGCGCCGCATCCTGATGCTGGGCGGCCGCCCCGATATGCGCCCCAAGGAATTCACGCCCGGCGCGACCGTGCCCGAGATGCTGCAAAAGGACTTGGACACCGAATACGAAGTGCGTGCCGGCCTGCGCCAGGGCATGGAACTGTGCGAGAAGCACAGCGACTATGTTAGCCGCGACATTCTGCTGGCCCAGCTGCGCGACACCGAAGAAGACCATGCCTACTGGCTGGAAAAGCAACTCGGCCTGATCCATATGATGGGCCTGCCCAACTACCTGCAAAGCCAGACCTGATTGGTACGGCGCCGTGCGCCACCAAAGCGCACCGCCCCATGCATAAGGCCGCCATATTTGATTCTGGCGGCCTTTGTTATTGCGGCATGTAGCTTAGAACCTGTTCAAAGTCTCCTCGCGCCGCGACAGTGTCTTTGCGAGATGGGATGCGAGGGGGGCGCCCAGCCGCGCAATACCGCAGCAATAGCCCGGCTATTGCGAGGATTTGCAACGACGCAGACCGCTCCCTAGCCGGGCGCCCCTTCCCGGGCAGCGCAAAGCCACTGTCCCTGCGGGTTGGAGTGAAATCGGGCGATTTCTGCGCGCTGGCCCTTGCTTGCACCCAGGTGCAAGCTACGTTCTATCCCTTCGAACTCATCCCGATTGCACTCCAACGCGGCTGCGTAGAGACTTTGAACAGGTTCTTAGAGCCCCCTCAGGCGCTGGCACCTGCCAAAGGCTCTCAGGATGCCGCAGCAGGCGCCGCCGGCATGCGCATCGAGCGCACCAGCGCGGCCAGCACCACGCCATAGGCGGGCACAAACAGCAGCAGGCTCACCGCCAGCTTGATCACATAGTCCACCAGTGCGATCTCCACCCAGTTGGCGGCCATGAAGGGGTCGGCACTGCGCCAGAAGGCGATGGAGAAAAAGGCAGCAGTATCGAGCGCCTGGCCAAACACCGAGGCGGCAGCGGGTGCCATCCACCAGGCGTGGCTCTTTTGGCGAATGCGGTCAAACACCTGGATGTCGAGCAACTGCCCCAGCACATAGGCGGCAAAGCTGGCCAGCGCAATGCGGAAGACAAAACTGTTGAAGGTCTGCAGCGCCTCCCAGCCATTGAAGCGCCCTTCATGAAAGATGACGCCAACGATATAGGACACCAGCAGCGCTGGCAGCATGGCGCGGGTGATGACGCGGCGCGCCTCAGCCTTGCCAATGAGACGCACGGTCAGGTCGGTGGCCAGAAAGATAAAGGGAAAGCTGAAAGCCCCCCAGGTGCTGTGAAAACCCAACAGCGAGATGGGCAGCTGCACCAGGTAGTTGCTGGCAATGACGATGGCGATATGGAAGGCCACCAGCAAGGAGAGATAGAAGGGCACGCGCGAGACAGGGGTCTGCACGGCATGAGCGGAGTTCATGACATTCCTTTTTGGTCAATGGGGGCGAGGGAACCCATGGCTACGAAAAGTGGCCCAGGAACAATGCGGCGTTCCCAGGCACAAGGGGCCCGTATTGTATACGCGCTGCGCAAACCCGGGTGGCCACTGGGCCCAAGGCCGCCCCACCCGCTTTGCCAGCGCAGCGCAGCCGACACACACATTCAATGACTATCGCGATGAAAAAACTGTACAAATAAACAGTTAGCAGGGATACTAGACACTGTTTATTTAAACAGTCACCCTAATCTATGGAAGTCTCTACCCCTATCGCCATCAGCCTGCAGGATTGCCACGGCATTGATCCCGCCCTCAAGCACCGCGCAGAAGCGCGCTTTGCCAGAGAGATCGGCAAGTTTTTCCCCGATGAACAAGACATGCGCGAAGCCCTGAGTGCATTTACCGATGCCGCCGAAGGCGGTGAGATCTCCGCCCAGCAAGAGGTGCTGGCACGCGCCTGGCTCAAGGCCTTTGACAAGGCGCGGCAGGCGGGCTTTCAGGGGATTGGCGTGGAAGAGGCGTACTTCGACGTGCGCCTGGGCTAGGGACCCTCGGCAAAACTCCCTGCCGTGGTCTGAACGCGGTCTCGGGCGATCCGCTGCGTTGCCTTCCTCGGCAATAGCTACGGCTATTGCCTTCAAAAGACGCCTTGCGTCTCATCCCGATCCACGCCCATCCCGCTTGGCGAGGGTTCTGCAGAGGATCCTTTGGCGACACGGCCCTGGCGGCCTGGGCAGCCTGGCTTTACAGGCTGCTGCAAGGCTTCAGATTGGTTAGCCCCACAAAGGCTGGACGTTTGGAGTTTGAGCGCCCTGCCCGCTCCGCTCTATCAGCGCGCGCAGCTGAGCGATTCGCGCCAGCTGGGCTCCGTCACCATGCGCTTTTGCGACTGCAAGGTATCGCGGCAGAGGTTTTCCAGGGTGCTGCGGTTGCCCGGGTCATTCCAGTCCCAGGGGCTGGTGCCGGCAAAGGCCAGCGCTTGCTGCGCGCGCGGGCTTTGGCTGCGCACATCCTGCTCGATGCCCTGGTGCGCGGCCAGAAAATCGGCGCTGCTCTGGGCAATGTCTTCGGGCAGCAAGAAGCCCGCGCTTTCGCAGCGCTGCACCTGGTACCAGTTGTCCAGCGCATACATCACCGCGCCGTCGCAAGGCGTCGCCTGCGCAGTTGTCACCTCGGCAGAGGCTGCGCTGTCCGTGGCGCCACTCTGCACCTGCGCCAGGCTGGCACTGGCCATCACACCAGGCACCAGCAGCGCCACCACATATTTCCACATCGTCATCGGACTCATTTCTCCAGTCGGGCATTTCAAAACTTGGGCGCGCAAACCTGGCGCAGCCAGGCCCGCGGGCGCACAGGCGCCAGCCTGCGGCCAGCGAACATTGTGCATACCTCCGTTTTTTCTGCACGACGCAGCATGCATACCCCACGCAAATGGCGTAAAAAAACCCGCCGAAGCGGGTTGCAAGGGCAGAGGCTGCAAACCCCTGCACGCAGGCCAAAAGGCTTAGATCTTCTCGGCAACCTCGGCGTATTCCGAGATTTCGTTGAAGTTCATATAGCGGTAGACGGAGGCCTTGTCGGCATCGATCACGCCCATTTCCTGGAGGTACTCTTCCTTGGTGGGCAGCTTGCCGATGCGCGATGCGATCGCGGCCAGCTCGGCCGAGCCCAGGAACACATTGGTGTTCTTGCCCAGGCGGTTGGGGAAGTTGCGGGTCGAGGTCGAGATGACCGTCGCGCCTTCGCGCACCTGGGCCTGGTTGCCCATGCACAGCGAGCAGCCGGGCATTTCGGTGCGGGCACCGGCGGTACCAAAGGCAGCGTAATGGCCTTCCTTGATCAGCTCGCTCTGGTCCATCTTGGTAGGTGGTGCCACCCACAGCTTGACGGGGATGTCACGCTGGCCGCCCAGCAGCTTGGCTGCAGCGCGGAAGTGGCCGATGTTGGTCATGCACGAGCCGATGAAGGCTTCATCGATCTTGGTGCCGGCCACCTCGGACAGGAACTTGGCGTCGTCCGGGTCGTTGGGGCAGCAAACGATAGGCTCCTTGATGTCGGCCAGGTCGATCTCGATAATGTGCGCGTATTCGGCATCCTTGTCGGCTTCGAGCAGATCGGGCTTGGCCAGCCAGGCTTCAACCTTCTCGATACGGCGCTGCAGCGTCTTGGCATCGGCATAACCGTCGGCGATCATGTTCTTCATCAGAACCACGTTCGAGGTCAGGTATTCCTTGATCGGCTCGGGGTTGAGCTTGATCGTGCAGCCAGCGGCAGAGCGCTCGGCGGACGCGTCGGACAGCTCGAACGCTTGCTCGACCTTCAGGTCTGGCAGGCCTTCGATCTCCAGGATGCGGCCGGAGAACTCGTTGATCTTGCCGGCCTTGGCGACGGTCAGCAGACCGGCCTTGATCGCGTACAGCGGAATCGCGTGCACCAGATCGCGCAGGGTCACGCCCGGCTGCATTTCGCCCTTGAAGCGCACCAGCACCGATTCAGGCATGTCCAGAGGCATCACGCCGGTGGCAGCACCGAAGGCCACCAGGCCCGAGCCTGCGGGGAAGGAAATGCCGATAGGGAAACGGGTGTGCGAGTCACCGCCGGTACCCACGGTATCAGGCAGCAGCAGGCGGTTGAGCCAGCTGTGGATCACGCCGTCACCAGGACGCAAGGCCACGCCACCACGATTGCTGATGAAGTTGGGCAGTTCGCGGTGGGTCTTGACGTCCACGGGCTTGGGGTAGGCGGCCGTGTGGCAGAAGGACTGCATCACCATGTCGGCGGAGAAGCCCAGGCAAGCGAGGTCCTTGAGCTCATCGCGGGTCATCGGGCCCGTGGTGTCTTGCGAGCCCACGGTGGTCATGCGCGGTTCGCAGTAGGTGCCTGGGCGCACGCCCTGGCCTTCTGGCAGACCGACAGCGCGGCCGACCATCTTCTGCGCCAAGGTGAAGCCGGCCTTGGATTCGGCAGGCGCCTGGGGCAGGCGGAACACGGTCGATGCGGGCAGGCCCAGCGCTTCGCGGGCCTTGGCGGTCAGCGAGCGGCCAATGATCAGGTTGATACGGCCGCCGGCGCGCACTTCGTCAAACAGCACATCGCTCTTGAGCTGGAACTCGGCAACGGTCTCACCGTTCTTGAGGATCTTGCCGTCGTAGGGCAGCACGTCGATCACGTCGCCCATCTCCAGCTTGGAGACGTCCACTTCAATCGGCAGCGAGCCCGAGTCTTCCTGGGTGTTGAAGAAGATCGGAGCGATCTTGCCGCCCAGGGTCACACCACCAAAGCGCTTGTTGGGCACAAAGGGAATGTCCTGGCCGGTGGCCCAGACGATGGAGTTGGTTGCCGACTTGCGCGAAGAACCGGTGCCGACCACGTCGCCGACGTAGGCCACCAGGTGGCCCTTTTTCTTCAGGTCGTCGATGAACTGCATCGGGCCGCGCTTGCCGTCTTCTTCAGGCTTGAAGGCCGCGTCAGGACGCGTGTTCTTCAGCATCGCGAGGTAGTGCAGAGGAATGTCGGGGCGGCTCCAGGCGTCTGGCGCAGGCGACAGGTCGTCGGTGTTGGTCTCGCCGGGCACCTTGAACACGGTGACGGTGATCTTCTTGTCGACTTCGGGGCGCGAGGTGAACCACTCGGCGTCGGCCCAGCTTTGCATCACTTCCTTGGCCTTGGCATTGCCGGCCTTGGCCTTGTCTGCGACGTCATTGAAGAAGTCGAACATCAACAGCGTCTTCTTGAGCGCATCGGCAGCCACGGCGGCCACTTCTGCGTCATCGAGCAGCTCAATGAGCGGATGCACGTTGTAACCACCCACCATGGTGCCCAGCAGCTCGGTGGCCTTGGCCTTGGAGATCAGCGCCACTTTCAGGTCGCCATGTGCCACGGCTGCCAGGAAGGAAGCCTTGACCTTGGCGGCATCGTCCACGCCTGGCGGCACGCGGTGGGTCAGCAGATCGAGCAGAAATGCTTCTTCACCGGCAGGCGGGTTCTTGATCAGCTCGATCAAGTCAGCGACCTGCTTGGCATCCAGCGGCAGTGGGGGGATGCCCAGAGCGGCACGCTCAGTCACATGGTCGCGGTAGGCTTTCAACATACGTTCTCCGGTTCTCTATTTCAATGGTGGGGCGCTCGCAAGGCCTCGGGCAGCCGCGCCGCTGTTCTTATCAGCGGCCGTTGCCTTCAAACAGTGCGGCAGGTGGGTTTTTCTTGATGGCTTCGGCAACCTGGTTTTGCTCAGGGCTCATGCATTCGTCGGCCAGGCGCTGACCGAGCTTGCGGTTGATCAGCATCGACTTGTTGGCCACTTGCAGCCACATGGCGCCAGCGTGCTGGTCTTCCAGGCGGATGGTGCCCGTCGAGGTGGCCACGGGAGCCATGTGGTACTTGAAGCCCTTGCCTTCAACGAAGAAGTAGCCGGGGTTGACCGAGTCCTTGGCGATATTGATCGAGGCACCCAGCTCGCAGCTGATGCGGCCTTGGTAGACCTGCTCGGCAATGGCCAGCTCGGCGGGGGTCAGGGTCTGCTGGGCAGGAATGGACGCGGCCGCAGCGGCTGCACCGGCACCAGCGGCAACCGCTGCGCCCTTTTTGGCGGTGGACGCACGCTTGGCAGGGGCCTTTTTGGCCGGTGCCTTCTTGGCGGCGGTGGTTTTGGCAGCCACTGGCTTGGCCGCCTTTTTCTCTTGCGCCTGCACGCTGCCCATGGACAACGTCAGCGCAGGCACCAGGACCAACAAAGAAATCACGCGATTTTTCATAACAACTCCCGCGATACAACGCAAGAAACAGGAAAAGGGCTGGACCCGGATGGTTACAGCCACTCCCGCACTGTACCCGGCAACGGACAACCCGTCTGCGCGGCACGCTCCAAAATTTGCCAAAAGTAACGATAACTTGCACGGTCATGCAAGACGCCGTCGACGCTGATCGGTGCCCATTGCGCGTCCGCCGCCGCCCGCACAATACGGGCCGCTTCATCGACCTGGCTCTGCGTGGGCGCGAAGGCCTGCAGGATGGGGCGGATCTGCGCGGGGTGGATGCTCCACATGCGGGTGTAGCCCAGCTCGCCGTAGGCACGGCGGGCCGCCTGCTCCATCGCATCGGGGTTCTTGAACTCGGTCACCACGCAGTGCGAGGGCACCTTGCCGTAGGCGTGGCAGGCGGCTGCGATCTCCAGCTTGGCGCGCAGCACCAGCGGATGCGTGAACTGGCCTTGCACGCCCATCGCGCTCGAGGGGATGGCGCCGCCATGGGCAGAGACAAAATCCATCAGGCCAAAGCTGATGCTTTGCACGCGGGGGTGGGCCGCAATCTCGAAAGCGCGGTGCACCGCCTGGGGCGACTCGATCAGCGCATGCAGCGGCACCGGGGTGCTGGTGGCCGCTTGCAGCAAGCGGTCGACCTGGTCGATGTCATCGACCGACTCGACCTTGGGCACCATAATGTGGCAGAGCTGCTCGCCCGCCTCACCGGCGATGGTGGCGATATCTTCGGCCAGCGCGGCGTGGTCGGCCGCATGCACGCGGGCAGCAACCCGGGCGCCGGGCGCGGCGTTCTTGGCCAGCGACGCAACCAGCCGGGCATGGGCCTTTTCCTGGCCGACGGCCGCGCCGTCTTCGCAGTCCAAGGTCACATCGAACACGCAGCGGCCAAACTCTTGCATCATCTGTGCCTGCAAGGCCAGGCTTTTGCGCATGCGGTCTTCCACACCGCTGTAGTGGTCGCAGACCGGCAGTGCCAGGGCCCCAGACTGGGCGCCCAGCAGTACCTGTGCGGGATGGATGGCGGAGACACTCATGGCTACTAATCGTCAGATGGGGCGCTTGGCCACCAAAAACAAGCGGGGAAAGGCCAGCAGGCGCTGGCCATCGCTGCGCAGGCCGTAGGCGGCATCGATGCGGCGGGTGTACTCGGCCACAAAGCTGGTTTGCAACTCGGCACGCAGAGGCTGGAGAAAGGGTCTCAGACCCGTGCCACGAACCCATTGGACAATCGCCTCCGCACTGTCCATTGGGTGCTGGTACGCCGTACGCCAGGCATCCACCTGCGCACCACGGGCCAACACATCGTAGTAATCATTCAAAGACAGCAAATCCGTGCGCAAGGCATGCGGATCGCCGATTTCTGCAGCCCAGGGCTGCAGCGCTGCCACCTCACGCATCAGGCGGTGGGTGGGCTCATCGCGGTTGTCGGGCATCTGCACGGCCAGCACACCACCGGGGGCCAACATGCCCATCAAGCGGGGCAGCAGCTGCGCGTGGCCCGGCACCCATTGCAGGGCCGCATTGGCAAAAATCAGGTCGGGCAAACGACCGTTGTGCAGTGGAGCCTGCCAGTGGGCGATGTCGCCCTGCTCAAAATGCACCTGCGCAAGACGCTGGCGCGCAGCGGCCAGCATGTCTTGCGACTGGTCGATACCCAGCACCCGTGCCTGCACGAAGCGCTGGGCCAGCAGCTCGGTGGAATTGCCCGGCCCGCAACCCAGATCCACCACATAGGCGGTATCGCTGGGCAGGGCCACGCGCGCCAGCAGTTCGGCGGCCGGGCGCGTGCGCTCGTCCTCGAACCGGCTGTAGAGCTGGGCATTCCATGCAAGCATGCGGATCGGCCTTGGATTACAGCAGGTGCTTGACGCCGTCTTGCTCGCCTTGCAGCTCAGCCAGGGTCTTGTCGATGCATTCTTGCGAGAACGCGTCGATTTCCAGACCTTCGACGATCTTGTATTCGCCGTTTTCGGTGGTCACGGGGAAGCCGAAGATGATGCCCGCTGGGATGCCGTATTCGCCGTTCGAAGGCACGCCCATGGTGACCCATTCGCCCGCCGAGCCCAGGGCCCAGTCACGCATGTGGTCGATGGCGGCATTCGCTGCCGATGCAGCCGACGACAGGCCACGAGCGGCAATGATGGCGGCGCCACGCTTGCCCACGGTAGGCAGGAACACGTCCTTATTCCAGGTCTGGTCGTTGATCGCGTCCTTGACCGACTTGCCGTCCACGGTCGCGAAACGGTAGTCAGCGTACATGGTGGGCGAGTGGTTGCCCCAGACGGTCAGCTTGCGGATGTCGCCGACCTTGAAGCCAGCCTTGGCAGCCAGTTGCGAGGCAGCGCGGTTGTGGTCCAGACGCAGCATGGCGGTGAAGTTCTTCGCTGGCAGGTCGGGAGCCGACTTCATCGCGATGTAGGCATTGGTGTTGGCAGGGTTGCCGACCACCAGCACTTTGACGTTGCGCGAAGCGACAGCGTTCAGGGCCTTGCCCTGGGCGGTGAAGATCTGGGCATTGGCAGCCAGCAGGTCAGCACGCTCCATGCCTGGGCCGCGAGGACGGGCACCCACGAGCAGCGCGTAATCGGTGTCCTTGAAGGCTTGCAGCGGATCGCTGTGGGCTTCGATACCGGCCAGCAGCGGGAAAGCGCAGTCTTCCAGCTCCATGATCACGCCCTTGAGCGCGTTCTGTGCCTTCTCGTCAGGAATTTCCAGCAGTTGCAGGATGACAGGCTGGTCCTTGCCCAGCATTTCGCCCGAAGCGATGCGGAACAACAGGGCATAACCGATTTGACCAGCGGCACCGGTGACGGCGACACGTACGGGCTTCTTGCTCATGGGAAAACTCCAGAAAATAGAAATGAGGTGTCCAAGCAGGCCAGCATCGGAGAGGGTGTCAAACGACTGGAATCAGCGATCGGGATCCCCCGATGGCAGGTCTGTAAACAGCGCGTAAGTGTACTCTTGAACAGATCACTCAGTCAATTTGTCTTATGTCTTATATAAGATATGATTGACCCCGGATGCGCTATACAATGCGCGCTGTAAATTTGAACCGTTGGATGTCACATCCACTGTGACACCTGAGAGATTGAATCTCTCCCAAGACAAGCGCATGACATCTTCCACCCCCAATGCAAACGACACCGGAATCACGTCCGCTGGCGACAGCGTGGGTGGTGCGACCCCGGCATTCAGCCCCCTCTACCAACAAATCAAGGGCCTGATCCTGCAAAGCCTGGAGGCCGGCGCCTGGAAACCGGGCGAGATGATCCCCAGCGAGATGGAGCTGGCCGCCCGCTACCGCGTCAGCCAAGGCACCGTGCGCAAGGCCATCGACGAGCTGGCTGCCGACAACCTGCTGCTGCGCCGCCAGGGCAAGGGCACCTTTGTGGCCACCCATGCCGAGCGCAATGTGCAGTACCGCTTCTTGCGTCTGCTTCCGGACAGCGGCGACCTCAACGAAGAAGGCCCGGCACAGCGCAACATCATCTCCTGCCGCAGCATCAAGGGCGCCAGCGAGATCTGCAAGCTGCTGCAGGTACCCACGGGCGAGTCGCTGATCCATGTGCGCCGCGTGCTGGTGTTTGCCGGCATTCCCACGATTGTCGAAGACATCTGGCTGCCCAGCAGCAGCTTCAAGGGCCTGACGGCCGAGCAGATGCGCGACTACCCCGGCGCCACCTATGCGATGTTCGAGGTGGAGTACGGCGTGCGCATGGTGCGCGCCCAGGAAAAGCTGCGTGCCGTGCTGCCCGATGCGGCACAGGCCCAATTGCTCGATATCGACGGCCAGACCCCCCTGCTGAGCGTCGAGCGTGTCGCTTACACCTATAACGATGTTCCCATGGAATTACGACGAGGTCTTTATCGGACGGACACCCACCATTACAGCAATACCCTGAGCTAATGCACCGGTCAAGTCTGAGTAGTCACCACGGGGTTAAAGAGAAACCCTTAGACCTGCGCGCTGCATTGCAATAAAATTTTGCAGGTTTGAGCCTAGCGATTACATAGCAGTTACATCCACGAAAGATTTCACACCATGACAGATACCACGAAGAAGCGGCCTGAGTTTCGCAATATCAACCCCATTTCGGACCTCACCACCTACCGCTTGCCGGTAGCAGCCAAGCTGTCGATCCTGCACCGCGCCAGCGGCCTGGTGATGTTCTTCCTGCTGCCCTTTGTGGTCTGGCTGCTCGACACCTCGATCTCCTCCGAATTCTCCTACGCCCGCTTCACCGCCGCCTTCAACACCGGCGCCGGTATTTTTGCGGGCTGGTTCATCAAGCTGGCCGTGCTGGCGCTCATCTGGGCCTACCTGCACCACTTCTGCGCTGGCCTGCGCCACATCTGGATGGATGTCTCGCACAAGTCGGTCAACAAGGAATTCGGCAAGAGCTCGGCCATAGTCTGCTTTGCCATCAGCCTGGCGCTGACCGCCATCCTGGGTGCCAAGCTGTTTGGCCTGTACTGATCGCCCGCGACTGCATTTACTGATAAATAAGAAAGGATTCCCCATGTCCGTCAATTACGGCTCCAAACGCGTCGTGACCGGTGCGCACTACGGTTTGCGCGACTGGCTGGCCCAGCGCATCACCGGCTTGCTGATGGCCTTGTTCACCGTGGCCCTGCTGGCCCAGGTGCTGATGATCAAGGGCCCCATCGGCTACGAACAGTGGGCAGGCATCTTCTCCCACCAGTGGATGAAGTTCATCACGGTGGGCACCCTGGTGGCCTTGGCCTACCACGCCTGGGTGGGCATGCGTGAAATCCTCATGGACTACGTCCAGCCCGTCGGCCTGCGCCTGGTGCTGCAGATTTTTGTGTTGGTCTGGCTGGTGGGCTGCCTCGGCTGGGGCCTGCAGGTTCTGTGGCGTCTGTGATACCCGCGATTGAAAGAGAACAATGAGCTATACAAAAGAGAACATCACCAAGCGCAAGTTTGATGTCGTCATCATCGGCGCAGGCGGCTCCGGTCTGCGCGCTGCGCTGGAACTGTCCAAGGCTGGCCTGTCCGTGGCTGCCTTGTCCAAGGTTTTCCCCACCCGCTCGCACACCGTGGCAGCGCAAGGTGGCGTGTCCGCCTCGCTGGGCAACATGTCGCCCGACAACTGGGAATGGCACTTCTACGACACCATCAAGGGCTCGGACTGGCTCGGTGACCAGGATGCGATCGAGTTCATGTGCCGCGAAGCACCCAAGGTGGTGTACGAGCTGGAACACTTCGGCATGCCTTTCGACCGCAACCCCGATGGCACGATCTACCAGCGCCCCTTCGGCGGCCACACCGCCAACCATGGCGAAAAGCCCGTGCAACGCGCTTGCGCAGCGGCTGACCGTACCGGCCACGCGATGCTGCACACGCTCTACCAGCAAAACGTCAAGTCCAAGACCAACTTCTTCGTCGAGTGGATGGCGCTGGACCTGATCCGCGACGAATCCGGTGACGTGATCGGCGTGACCGCCATCGAGCTGGAAACCGGCGACCTGTACGAGCTGCACGCCAAGGCGGTTCTGCTGGCCACCGGCGGCGCAGGCCGTATCTTCCAGGCATCGACCAATGCCTTCATCAACACCGGCGACGGCCTGGGCATGGCTGCACGCGCAGGCATCCCGCTGCAGGACATGGAGTTCTGGCAGTTCCACCCCACCGGCGTGGCCGGCGCGGGCGTGCTGCTGACCGAAGGCTGCCGCGGTGAAGGCGCTATTCTGCGCAACAGCGATGGCGAGCGTTTCATGGAGCGCTATGCGCCAACCCTGAAGGATCTGGCGCCACGCGACTTCGTCTCGCGCTCAATGGACCAGGAAATCAAGGAAGGCCGTGGCTGCGGTCCGAACAAGGACTACATCCTGCTGGACATGACCCACCTGGGTGCAGATACCATCCGCAAGCGCCTGCCTTCGGTGGAAGAGATCGGCCACAACTTCGCCAACGTGGACATCACCAAGGAACCGATTCCTGTGGTGCCCACCATCCACTACCAGATGGGCGGTATTCCCACCAACATCAACGGCCAGGTCGTTGTCTGGGATGGTCAAGAAAACAAAGTGGTCAACGGTCTCTACGCTGTGGGCGAATGCTCCTGCGTGTCGGTGCACGGCGCCAACCGCCTGGGCACGAACTCGCTGCTGGACCTGCTGGTCTTTGGCAAGTCGGCCGGCAAGCACATCGTCAACTACGTCAATGGCTATGGCGAATTCAAGCCGATGCCTGAGAACGCATCGGACTTCTCGCTGTCGCGCCTCAACAAGCTCGACGAGTCGACCAGCGGCGAATACGCGCAGGACGTGGCCAACGACATCCGCGCCTGCATGCAGCTGCACGCCGGTGTGTTCCGCACGCAAAAGAGCATGGACGAAGGCGTCAAGAAGATTGCCGACATCCGCGCCCGCGTCGGTGGCGTCACCTTGAAGGACAAGTCCAAGGTCTGGAACACCGCTCGCATGGAAGCGCTGGAAGTGGCCAACCTGATCGAAGTGGCGCAAGCCACCATGGTCTCGGCCGCCGCCCGCAAGGAATGCCGTGGCGCCCACACCGTGGATGACTACGAGCACCCTGCCGATGACCCCAAGTACCCACTGGGCCGCAATGATATCGACTGGCTCAAGCACACCCTGTGGTACAGCGCTGCCAACAGCCTGGAGTACAAGCCAGTGCAACTCAAGCCGCTGACCGTGCCGTCGGTACCGCCCAAGGTCCGTACCTTCTAAATCCACGCAGCCCACGAAAGAACATCCCAAAATGAAGCGTACTTTCAAAATCTATCGCTACGATCCCGATAAAGATGCCAAGCCCTACATGCAGACGGTGGAGGTGGAGCTCGACGGTCATGAGCGCATGCTGCTGGACGCCCTGGTCAAGCTCAAGGAGCTCGACCCATCGATCTCGTTCCGCCGCTCCTGCCGCGAAGGCGTGTGCGGCTCGGACGCGATGAACATCAACGGCAAGAACGGTCTGGCGTGCCTGACGAACATGAACACCCTCAAGGGTGACATCGTCTTGAAGCCCCTGCCCGGTCTGCCCGTGATCCGCGACCTGATCGTGGACATGACCCAGTTCTTCAAGCAGTACCACTCGATCAAGCCCTACCTGATGGCCGACAGCTTTGTCGCCAACGAGAAGGAGCGCCTGCAGTCGCCCGAAGAGCGCGAAGAGCTCAACGGCCTGTACGAGTGCATTCTGTGCGCCAGTTGCTCGACCAGCTGCCCCTCGTTCTGGTGGAACCCCGACAAGTTCGTGGGCCCCGCCGGTTTGCTGCAGGCCTACCGCTTCATCGCCGACAGCCGCGATGACCACACCGGTGAGCGCCTGGACAACCTGGAAGACCCCTACCGTCTGTTCCGTTGCCACACCATCATGAACTGCGTGGACGTGTGCCCCAAGCACCTCAACCCCACCAAGGCGATTGGCAAGATCAAGGAATTGATGGTTCGCCGTGCGGTGTAAGAACCAGATTGAGCAATGATGGAAAACGAACTGCTGGATGAACGTGCGCGCGATCTGCTGCGCTGGCGTAGCCGCCGAGGCCTGGTGGAGAACGACATCTTCGTCGAGCAGTTCTTCCGCACATACGGAGCAAGCCTGAATGTCCGCCAGGCGCAAGGGCTGACCACTTTGATGAACCTGTCGGACAACGACCTGCTGGACTTGATGCTCAAGCGCAAGGAACCAACAGGCGACCTCGACACGCCAGATGTTCATGAAGTGCTGGAGATGCTGCGCAGCCGAAAACCACGTGCATCTCTTGCGGACTAACTCGAGAAGGAACCAGTTTTATGAAACTAGCAGACAACAAAGCCACGCTATCGTTTAGCAACGGCGCAGCAAGCGTAGACCTTCCGGTTTACCAGGGCTCGATCGGCCCGGATGTCATCGACATCCGCAAGCTGTACGCGCAGACCGGCATGTTCACGTACGACCCCGGTTTCCTCTCGACGGCTGCCTGCCAGTCGGCCATCACCTATATCGATGGTGACAAGGGCGAGCTGCTGTACCGCGGCTACCCGATCGAGCAACTGGCCAAGAACTGCAACTACCTCGAAACCTGCTACCTGCTGCTGTACGGCGAGCTGCCCAATGCCACGCAGAAGGCCGAGTTCGAAGACACGGTGACCAAGCACACCATGGTCAACGAGCAGATGCAGTTCTTCCTGCGTGGTTTCCGCCGCGATGCGCACCCCATGGCCGTTCTGACGGGTCTGGTGGGTGGCATGTCGGCCTTCTACCACGACAGCACCGACATCACCAACCCCGAGCACCGCAACATCGCTGCGATCCGCTTGATCGCCAAGCTGCCAACCCTGGTGGCCATGGCCTACAAGTACGGCACGGGCCAGCCTTACATGTACCCGAAGAATGACCTGTCCTATGCAGGCAACTTCATGCGCATGATGTTCGGCAACCCCTGTGAAGAGTATGTGGTGAACCCGGTGGTAGAGCGCGCGCTCGACCGCATCTTCATCCTGCACGCAGACCACGAGCAAAACGCGTCGACCTCGACCGTGCGCCTGTGCGGCTCCTCGGGCACCAACCCGTTTGCGGCCATCTCCGCCGGCGTTGCCTGTCTGTGGGGCCCTGCCCACGGCGGCGCTAACGAAGCCTGTCTGAACATGCTGGAAAACATCCAGGCCAACGGCGGCATCGCCAAGGTCGGCGAGTTCATGGAGCAGGTCAAGGACAAGTCCAGCGGCGTCAAGCTGATGGGCTTTGGCCACCGCGTCTACAAGAACTACGACCCACGCGCCAAGCTGATGCAGGAAACCTGCAACGAGATCCTGGCCGAGCTGGGCCTGGAAAACGATCCGCTGTTCGCACTGGCCAAGCAAGTCGAGAAGATCGCTCTGGAAGACGACTACTTCGTCTCGCGCAAGCTGTACCCGAACGTGGACTTCTATTCGGGCATCGTGCAACGCGCCATCGGCATCCCTGTGAAGCTGTTCACCGGCATCTTCGCGCTGGCCCGCACCGTCGGCTGGATCGCCCAGCTCAACGAGCAAATGGCCGATCCCGAGTACAAGATTGGCCGTCCACGCCAGCTCTACACTGGCTCGGTGGTCCGCGACGTGCAACCTATCGCCAAGCGCTGATAGCACCGGCCAGGCGCTGCCTGGCCCTGCACCAGACCCTCTCCAAAAACCCGCTTCGGCGGGTTTTTTTATGGCGCTGGTCCTATTAATCACTTGTTAAGCTAGCCAGCCGACCATGGCGGGATGAATTTCTTTGCCCGGTTTATCACCCCCACAGGCAAGGCCGCCGACACCGCGGCGTTTCCGCCCCACTCGGCCGCGTTGCCCTTCAGCGCCGACCTGGCCACAACCAGCAGTAGCCCGCCCGCACGTCCCGTGTGGCTGTGGAGCCTGGTCGTCAGCCTGTGGCTGGCCAGCGTGGGCAATCTGGCCTTGTGGAAGGCCCTCTCGCAGGCAGACGGCCTGAGCAGCGCCCAGCAGTGGGTGCTGGGCCTGAGCCTGGGCCTGGCCATTGCCTGCGCTTGCTGGGCCCTCTTGAACCTGCTCAGCTGGGGCCGCGCCGCCAAACCGGTGATGATCGCGCTGTGCTGGATCGCCGCGTTTGCTGCCTGCTTCATGCTGAACTACGGCATTGCCATCGATGCCTCGATGCTCGTCAATGTGCTGCAAACCGATGTGAAGGAAGCGGCCGACCTGCTGCACTGGAGCTTGGTGGTCACCGTGGGCGCCATCGCTATTCCCCCCACCTGGTGGATCTGGCGCCAGACCCTGCCCCACCGCAAGGGCTGGCGCCCAGTGCTCCAGCAGCTGGGCATGGTGCTGCTGGCGGTCCTGGCCATGGCCGTCGTGGTGGTGGCGGGTTTTCGCCCCATCTCGTCAGCCATGCGTAACCACACCAACCTGCGCTACATGATGAACCCGCTGTCCACCGTCTACGCCGCAGGCAACCTGGTGGCCCAGCAAATTCACCACCGCGACACCACGCTGTACCCGATTGGCGAAGATGCCAAGCTGGGTGCCAGCTATGCTGGCCAGACCAGCTTCCCGATCTATGCGCTGGTCGTCGGCGAGACCGGCCGCGCCGGCAATTTTGCGACCAATGGCTATGAGCGTCCCACGACGCCTTTGCTGTCCGCCCGCCAGGACCTCGCCATCGCCACCAACGCCTGGTCCTGCGGCACCAGCACCGCCGTGTCGGTGCCCTGCATGTTCTCCCACCTGGGGCGCAGCAGCCAGGACAGCAACAAATCCTATGAAAACCTGCTCGATGTCTTGCAGCGCGCCGGCCTGGCTGTGCTCTGGGTCGAGAACCAATCGGGCTGCAAGGGCGTTTGCGCCCGCGTGCACAACGCCAATACCGAGACGGACCTGCCCGCCGCGGCCCGTAAGGCGCTGTGCCAGGACGGCGAATGCGTGGACATGGCCCTGCTCGAAGGCCTCGATGAACGCATCAATGCGCTGCCCGCCGAGCAACGCGCCAAAGGCGTGGTGGTGGTGCTGCACCAGATGGGCAGCCATGGCCCGGCCTATTTCAAGCGTTCGCTGGGCCAGGACAAGCGCTTCAGCCCCGAGTGCAACAACGTCAACCTACAGTCCTGCGACCGCGCATCGCTGATCAATGCCTATGACAACAGCGTCGTTGCCACCGACCGCATGCTCGGCAGCCTGATCGACTGGCTCGCCAGCAAGGGCCAGCGCCAGCCCACGGCGATGATGTATGTGGCCGACCATGGCGAATCGCTGGGCGAGAACAACATCTACCTGCACGGCCTGCCCTACTCCGTCGCACCCGATGTCCAAAAGCATGTGCCCTGGATCACCTGGCTCTCGCCCGCGATGCAGCAACGCATGGGCATCAGCACCAGCTGCCTGCAGCAGGCCGTGGGCACTGCCCGCATCAGCCACGACAACCTGTTCCACTCGATGCTGGGCCTCACCGATGTGCAGACCGCGCTGCACCAGCCCGATCTGGATATTTTTGCCAGCTGCAAGGGCCGCTCTGCACCGCCCGCCACTTTGGCGCACCTGGCGTCTGCCTCTGCTCCAGCAACCGTTGCAGCGCAGCCGCCGACCACGGTCGCTGCTGCACGCAAGCGCGGCTAAAACAGCGTGCCCTGCCCCGGGTGCGGCGCCTGCGCGGCGCCCGCCTGGCGCACTGTCTGCTGCAGCTGCTGGGCGCGCCAGGCCTCAAAACCGCGCCAATCCATCTCTTGCCGCTCGCGCCCATAGCCCAGCTGCGCGCAGGCCCGCACAAAGCGCTGGCGCACCAGGTCGGCCCACAGGCCCTGGCCTTTCATGCGGCTGAACGACTGGCTGTCATAGCTCTTGCCGCGCAGCCGGTCGGCCTCGCTGATCTGGTGCAGGTCGCGCACCCGCTGCATTACCCGGGCTGCGCGCTGCGGGTAATGGGCCTGCAGCCACTGCTGGAACACGCCGTTGAGCTCCCAAGGCAGGCGCAGCACGGTGTAGAAGGCCGTGGTGGCGCCGGCCTCGCGCGCGGCCGCCAGTACCTCTTCCATGTCCTCGGTCAAAAACGGAATATGGGGTGCGACGCTCACCCCGACCGGAATGCCGGCCTCCGCCAGTTGGCGTATGGTGCGCAGCCGCCGGTGCGGCGCCGCAGCCCGGGGCTCGAGCAGGCGGGTCAGCTGTGGGTCCAGGCTGGTGATCGTGATGTAGACGGCCGCCGCATTCTTGCGCGCTGCAGCGGCGATCAGGTCGATATCGCGCTCCACCGCACTGCTCTTGGTGATCAGTGAAAAAGGATGCTCGGCCTCACTGAGCACCTCGATCAGCTGCCGCGTCAGGCCCAGCTCCCGCTCGATGGGCTGGTAGCAATCGGTGGCCGAGCCGATATTGAGCGAGGCCGGCTGGTAGCGCGGGCGGCTGATCTCGGCCTTGAGCACCTGGGCAATATTGGTCTTGGCAAACAGCTGGGTTTCAAAATCCAGCCCCGGCGAGAGGTTCAGGTAGCTGTGGTACGGCCTGGCATAGCAGTAGATGCAGCCATGCTCGCAGCCCCGGTAGGGGTTGACCGAGTGATCAAAGAAGATATCGGGTGAGTCGTTTTTCTGGATCGCGCTGCGCGCCCGCTCCGCGTGCACCTGGGTCGGCAGGCTCTCGGCGTCCTGCTGCCACCAGGCGCCTTCTTCCAGATCCAATTCTGGATCAGCGCCGACGGCCGCTTGAGCAGCTGCTGGGGTCCAGCCATCGTCGGCCCATTCCCGCACATCGCTGGCAAAACGGTGGCGGGGCGTGCCAACCGCGCCGCGCCCCTTGCGGGCCACCGGCAGTGGCACACGCACCGGCACAGGCCCATCCAGCTCGTCCGCGCAGCGGTGCAGGGTCTGTGCGTCTTCAAACGGGGCAGAGTCAACGGTGTGGGTGGAGGGATGGCGGGCAGGCATACTAACGGATTATGACTGTTTTTATATACAGTATTTCATGCATTGTCCGCCATCCCGGCAGCCTCTGCAAGCGCCGCCTGCACCAGGGCTATTCGCACCGTTTTGGTGCGAAATGGGGCATAGCCTACATTCGGGGATTACATACTCCGGAGGAAGTTTTCATGTCTCGCAAACCCCAACTCATCCTGTCATCCCTGGATGTGGACCGCCTTGAAGCGCTGCTGGAGGCCATGCCGGCCAGTGCCTTCCCCGGCAAGGCGGATCTGGAGGCCGAGATTGCCCGAGCCGATATCGTGGAGCCCAGCGATATTCCGCCGGATGTGGTGACGATGAACTCCAGCGTCAACTTCGACATTGCCGAATCGGGCAAGCAGTTCCAGCTGACCCTGGTCTACCCCAAGGACCTGGACGACACCAGCAGCAAGATTTCGGTATTTGCACCGGTGGGCAGTGCGCTGCTGGGCCTGGCGATTGGCGACCAGTTGGCCTGGCCCTCCGTGGGAGGAAAGACCATGACCGTGCGCGTGACCGGCATCAGCTACCAGCCCGAGCGCGCTGGCGATCTGCACCGCTGAGCGGCCAACAGACCAGAGCCGGCAAAGGGCGTGCTTACATCGACAAGCGTGCGCCCACCAGGGTCACCAGCAGACCGCCGCCGACCAGGCCCAGCTCCCAGCGAGCCACAGAGCGCAGGCTGGGCGTGCGCGCCTCCACCCCCAGGTAGAGCGCGCGCCCGGCCAGCAGCGACAGCGCAAAGGCCAGGCCCATGCCCAGCCAGTTGAGCCAGGGCTGGCTGGGCCAGACATGCGAGACCACCGCGTTGCACAGCACCACGATGGAAAAGTGCACCAGAAACACCGAGTAGCCCATTTGGCCGAGCGACTGCAGCCAGCGCACGGGCGCCTGGCGGCCCAGCCAGTCGACCAGGCGGCTGTCGTGCGGCAGGCGCATCAGCCACAGCAGCGCGACGGCGCCGCACAGCGCCACCGCAATGCGCAGGCGGAAATCGACCTCCAGTGACACGAGACCCAGCGCCAGCAGACAGGCCGTCCAGGACCAGGGCTTGGCGCTTTGGCTGCCCCAGAAGGCCAGCATGCCCATGCCATAGGCACCGATAAAGTAAACAAACCACATGTCCAGCTCACTGTGGCGGTTGAACACCAGGAGCGACATGGCCGTCAGCGCCAGAACCACCCACTGACCCAGCTGCAGGCCCAGCCACTGGCGGGCCCAGCGGCGGCTCCATGCAAACAGCAAGGTGACGGCGGCAAACAGCTGGAAGTCAATCGCCACGTACCAAACGCCGGCCGACAGCGCATCTTCGCCGCTGATGTCCTGCAGCATCAGCGCATTGGCGATCAGCTGCTGCCAGGTAGGCTCGGCGGGGACGGAGTCGTGGGCAAACCAGGGCCGCACCAGCGCTGCGATGAGCACGGCCAGCAACAGCGCGACGGAGTAAGGCGCGAGCAGGCGCAGCGCGCGCTGGCCGATCTTGGCCAGCGGGCTGCCAAAGCGGGCCACACCTTGCGGGGCCAGGCTGGCCGCCGACAGAAAGCCGCCCATGACCAGAAAAATCTGCACGGCAATGCGCGCATATTCCGCCAGCCAGTCAATGATGCCGGGGGTGACTTGCGCTGCGACATCCGACATCGGGCCGTAGAAAGCCAGGTGGTGCCAGACGATGGCAGCACAGCAAGCCCCTTTGGTCATGTCCAGCCACAGATTTCGTTTGTTATGGGTTGTTGTGGTAGGCAAGATAGTCTCTGGCCAGCGACACCACAATGGGCAAGCCATGGCAGCGCAGGCTGGCAATGTTCTGACAAAGGTGTGGCACCGCGCGCGCAGTGCCACTGCTTGTGTAACGCCTGGGGATCCGCGCCCGTTGACGCTGCCGCCCCGCTGATCGAGCGAAATCTGCCTTCTTTACACGGCGCCGGGTGGTTGGCCGGGTGGCGGCGGCCTGGGCATTTCAGTGCTTCCAGAAAAAACCGATAATCACAGCCATGAAACAAGCCCCAACGCCGCTGCCCGAGCTCACCCGCCAATTCGTGTCACATTTTGGCGAGATGGGCAGCCGCTGGGGCATCAACCGCACCGTGGGCCAGATCTACGCGCTGATCTTTCTCTCGCCCCAGCCGATCAATGCCGACGAGATTGCCGAGGGCCTGTCGTTCTCGCGCTCCAATGTCAGCATGGGCTTGAAGGAGCTGCAATCCTGGCGCCTGGTGCATATGCGCCACCAGCCGGGCGACCGGCGCGAATACTTTGAAGCGCCGGCTGATGTCTGGGAGATCTTTCGCACCCTGGCCGAAGAGCGCCGCCGCCGCGAGATCGAACCCACGCAGTCGATGCTGCGCTCGGCCCTGCTGCAGGAAACCCATTCCGCCGATGAGCAGTACGCCCAGCAGCGCATGCAGGAGATGTACGACCTGATCGACAAACTGATGACCTGGTTTGACGATGTGCAGCGCCTCAACCCCGACACCGCCCTGCAGCTGATGGGCATGGGCAGCGCCGTCACCCGGGTGCTGACCCTCAAGGACCGGCTGACCGGAAAATCGCCCGCCCGCAAGGAAGGCAACGACTGAGATGCTGGCCCTGCAAGCGCCGGCTGCCATTGCCCAGCGGCTCTGGCCCGGCAGCACCTGGCCCGCTGTGGTGCCTGGCCTGATGCCCGGTCATGGCCTGCCCACGACCGAGATCGCCGGCGATTTTGTGCTGCTGGACCACCTGGCCGCGGCCCAAGAGACCTGGGGGCGCGACGCCCCGTTGGCCATGCTGGGCCAGGACTGGTGGGTGTTTGCCTGCTCGGGCACCGGTGACGCCTGGCTGCTGAGCCGTGACCAGCAGCAGGCCGTTGCCTTTCTGGACCACGCTGCCGGGCCTGATGCCCTGCCCCAGCCGCTGGGTATCGATGCCGGGCAATGGCTGCAACTGGCCGATCTGATGGCGCAGCTCGAAGCTGCGCAAGACCAGGGGATGGACCAGGGGCAGGATGTGGTACTGCAAGCCTTGGCGCTGATGGAGCAACTGGCACCAGGCTTATCCGCCCACTACCCCTACACGCTGGCCTAACGCGCTGGCACAGCAGTGGCTGTCTTGGGCGCCAGCACAATGCGCAGGCCTTGCTCCTGCACCTCCATGCGCTCGACCGTATAGCCCAGGCCTTGCAGCAGCATGCGCTGGCTGGCCGGCAGCTCATAGACCAGCAGGCCTTGCAATACCTGCTCGGCCAGGCGGGGCGCATAGGTCTGGAACATGCCCTGGTAGGCAGCAGGCACGCCCTGCATCTGCAGCTGCTGCACACGCACGTTGTGCAGGCGAATGCTGGCTTCGGCGTCATCGAAGGCCAGGCCAAAATCCAGGGTCATCTGGCCAGGGTATTCGTTGCCCATCAGCTTCTCGGTCACCCAGATATCGAAGGCGGCTCGCAGGCTGTTGCTGGCTGTCAGCAATTGCACGCTGGGCTTTTGCAGCTGGATGACGACCATGCCCTGCCAGGAGCGGGCCAGCGGAAACTTGGCAGCGACTGCCTGCTGCAGTTGCGCCTGGCTGATGCGGATGCTGCGTGCACCGGCAGGCAGGCTGGCATCGGCAGCCTGCGCCACGCTGGTCATAAGGCCAGCCATAGCCACCAAGGCAGCGGCAGCCCATAACAGGCAGCGGCGGCGCTGCAGCGGCTGGGGGGCACCCTGGGCAAAAAACTGATTCTCCATCGCATCACACCGTAGCCGTCAAGCGCGGTTGGACAGCGCCGCAGGGCCAAAGTTCAGCCCAGGCGGCCGGTGTAGGTATCTGCGCGTTACGCCGCCTGTGCAGTAGCTGACGCGCGGCTCGGGCCGCCAGCCAGCAGCGCGTCGCGGGCGTCGAAGTACTCGCGCTTGAGCCGGGCCACCAGCTCGGCAGCGGGCACCACCTGCTTGATGGCGCCGATGCCCTGGCCACTGCCCCAGATGTCTTTCCAGGCCTTGCGCTCCTTGCCAAAGCTCATCGAGCTGGGGTCGGAGACCGGCAGGTTGTCCGGGTCCATGCCAGCTGCGCGGATCGACGGGCTCAGGTAGTTGCCATGCACGCCAGTGAACAGGTTGCTGTAGATGATGTCGTCCGAGTTGGAGCTGACGATCATCTGCTTGTACTCTTCGACGGCGCGCGCCTCATCGGTGGCGATAAAGGCCGAGCCGATATAGGCAAAGTCGGCGCCCATGGCCTGGGCTGCCAGCACCGCACGGCCATGGGCAATGCTGCCCGACAAGGCCAGCGGGCCGTCAAACCATTCACGGATTTCCTGCACCAGCGCAAACGGGCTCTTGATGCCCGCATGGCCACCGGCACCAGCGGCCACGGCAATCAGGCCATCGGCCCCCTTGTCGATGGCCTTGTGTGCAAAGCTGTTGTTGATGATGTCGTGCATCACCACACCGCCCCAGGAATGGGCGGCCTGGAACACGTCCTCGCGTGCACCCAGCGAGGTGATCAAAATGGGCACCTTGTACTTTTCGCACAGCGCCATGTCATGCTCCAGACGCTCGTTGGTCCGGTGCACGATCTGGTTGATGGCAAATGGCGCGGCGGGCTGGTCTGGGTGGGCGCGGTTGTGCGCGGCCAGGGTTTCGGTGATTTCGGCCAGCCAGTCATCGAGCTGCTCGGCCGGGCGGGCATTGAGCGCCGGCATGGAGCCGACGATGCCGGCCTTGCACTGCGCAATCAGCAACTGCGGGTTGCTGACGATGAACAGCGGCGAGCCGATGACCGGGAAAGGCACGTTCTGCAACGCGCCGGGAAGTTTGGACATACAAGGTCTCCTTCAAAGGGCAAAAGCCTGCTGCGTCGCTTGGGCGGCGCAGACCCCGTGTACCTTGGCCCAGGCGCACGGGGGGGCTTTGTGTGGGGGCATGGCGCTCAGAAGCTGTCCTGCGGCAGCGCCATCACCGGGGCCGCACCATGCAGGATTTCTTCACGCAATGCCGAGGTTTTTACCAAAATATGCGTGGCATAGAAATGTGCGGTTGTCACCTTGGCTTCGAGAAACGCCTTGTCGCCCGCGCCTTGGCTCAGTTGCTGCTCGGCTGCCAGCAAGGCCCGGCCCATCTGCCAACCGGCCACCAGATTGCCCGCCAGCATCAGATACGGCACGCTGGCCGCAAACACATCGTTGGGCGCGGTCTTGCTGCCGGCCACCACGTAGTCGACCACGGCCAAAAAGTCCTGCCGCGCCTGCGCCAGCGCACGCACAAAAGCCTGGGCAGCGCCCGAGCTGCTGGCCTTCAGCGCCTGCTCGGTCTGCGCAATCTGGCTGGCGATGCCACGCGCAGCCTGGCCGCCATCGCGCGCGGTCTTGCGGCCCACCAGGTCATTGGCCTGGATGGCGGTCGTGCCTTCATAGATGGTCAAAATCTTGGCATCGCGGTAGTGCTGGGCGGCGCCCGTCTCCTCGATAAAGCCCATGCCACCGTGCACCTGCACGCCCAGGCTGGTCACCTCCTGGCTCATCTCGGTGCTGTAGCCCTTGATGAGCGGCACCATGAATTCGTAGAACGCCTGGTTGTCCTGGCGCACCTGCTGGTCGGGATGGGCATGGGCGGCATCAAAGGCGGCAGCTGCCGTCAAGGCCATCGCGCGGCAGCCTTCGGTGTAGGCGCGCATGGTCATCAGCATGCGGCGCACATCGGGGTGGTGGATGATGGTGGCGCTGCCGGCCACACTGCCATCGACCGGGCGGCTTTGCACACGCTCCTTGGCAAAGGCCGCTGCCTGCTGGTAGGCCCGCTCGGCAATGGCCACGCCCTGCAGGCCCACGGCATAGCGGGCCGCGTTCATCATGATGAACATGTACTCCAGGCCCCGGTTCTCTTCGCCCACCAAGAAGCCGGTGGCACCGCCGTGGTCGCCATACTGCAGCACACAGGTGGGGGAGGCCTTGATGCCCAGCTTGTGCTCAATGCTCACGCAGTGCACATCGTTGCGCGCGCCCAGCGTGCCATCGGCATGGACCAGGAACTTGGGCACCACAAACAGGCTGATGCCCTTGACGCCATCGGGCGCTCCCGCCACCCGGGCCAGCACCAGGTGCACGATGTTCTCGGCCATGTCGTGCTCACCGTAGGTGATGAAGATCTTGGTGCCAAAGACCTGGTAGCTGCCATCGCCCTGCCGCTCGGCGCGCGTGCGCACCAACGCCAGGTCCGAGCCGGCCTGGGGCTCGGTCAGGTTCATCGTGCCGGTCCACTGGCCGGAGACCAGCTTGTCCAGGTAGGTCGTTTTCAGCGCATCGCTGCCGGCGGTCAGCAAGGCCTCGATGGCGCCATCGGTGAGCAAGGGGCAGAGCGCAAAGCTCATGTTGGCACTGTTGAGCATCTCCACACAGGCCGCGCCAATCGTCTTGGGCAAGCCCTGGCCGCCGGCATCCACCGGGTGCTGCAGGCCCTGCCAGCCGCCTTGCACATACTGCGCAAAGGCCTCCTTGAACCCCGCCGTGGTGCTGACCTGGCCATCCTTCCAGGTCGAGGGCTGCAGGTCTCCCACCACATTCAGCGGCGCCACCACCTCTTCGTTAAAGCGTGCGCATTCCTCCAGCACGGCCTGCGCCGTCTCCAGCCCCGCTTCTTCAAAACCGGGGATCTGTGCCACCTGGTCGATGCGGGCCAGGTGCTCCATCGCAAACAGCATGTCCTTGACAGGTGCCTTGTAGCTCATCGTTGTCTCCTCGTCTTATCGTCTTGTCATTGCTCGTGGTTCGGGTGCGCCGCACACACAAAAAAAGGCATCCCCCAGGGGATGCCTTGATGTGCTTTTGCCTACCACCACGCTGCCCCTCACATCCAGCGTCAGCGGGATGCTGTGGCGGCGTGGGGTGGTTGCAGGCACGTTTTTACAGCTTGCTGGCCATCTCAGGCACAGCCTCAAACAGATCGGCCACCAGGCCATAGTCGGCCACGCTGAAGATCGGCGCTTCTTCGTCCTTGTTGATCGCCACGATCACCTTGGAGTCCTTCATGCCGGCCAGATGCTGGATCGCGCCCGAGATGCCCGCTGCCACATACAGCTGGGGCGCGACGATCTTGCCGGTCTGGCCCACTTGCAGGTCGTTGGGCGCGTAGCCCGCATCCACCGCTGCGCGGCTCGCGCCAATGGCCGCGCCCAGCTTGTCGGCCAGCGGGGTCATCACTTCGTTGAACTTCTCGGCGCTGCCCAGCGCCCGGCCACCGGAGACGATGATCTTCGCTGCCGTGAGTTCCGGGCGGTCGTTCTTGGTCACTTCGCGGCCCACAAAGCTGCTCTTGCCGCTGTCAGCGGCGGCTGCCGCGTTCTCGACCGAGGCCGAGCCGCCGGTGGCCGCTGCGGCGTCAAAGCCGGTGCCGCGCACGGTGATGACCTTGGTGGCATCGATCGATTGCACGGTGGCAATGGCATTGCCCGCGTAGATGGGGCGCTCGAAGGTGTCGGCGCTCACCACCTTGGTGATGTCGCTGATCTGGGCCACGTCCAGCTTGGCTGCCACGCGTGGCGCCACGTTCTTGCCCGAGGCAGTGGCTGGCGCCAGGATGTGGCTGTAGTTGCCGGCAATGGCCAGCACTTGCGCGGCCAGGTTTTCGGCCAGGCCGTCTTTCAGCGCCGGGCCATCGGCCAGGATGACTTTGGCAACGCCTGCGATCTGGGCTGCGGCCTGGGCTGCAGCTGCTGCGCCTTCGCCCGCTACCAGCACATGCACATCGCCGCCGCAAGCCAGGGCTGCGGTGACGGTGTTGAGCGTGGCGGTCTTGATCGTTTGGTTGTCGTGTTCTGCAATAACGAGAGCGGTCATGTCTATCGTCTTTCCATTCAATGTGTCAGGTGTCGGGTCAAGGTCAGATGACTTTGGCTTCGTTCTTGAGCTTGTCGATCAAGGTCGCCACATCGGGCACCTTCACGCCGGCGCCGCGCTTGGCAGGTTCCTGCACCTTCAAGGTCTTCAGGCGCGGGCTCACGTCCACACCCAGGTCTTCGGGCTTGACGGTGTCGAGCTGCTTTTTCTTGGCCTTCATGATGTTGGGCAAGGTGACGTAGCGCGGCTCGTTCAGACGCAGGTCGGTGGTGATGACAGCGGGCATGGACAGAGACAGGGTCTCCAGACCGCCGTCCACTTCGCGCGTGACGCTCACCTTGTCGCCAGCGACCTCGACCTTGGAGGCGAACGTGGCCTGGGGCAGATCAGCGAGCGCTGCCAGCATCTGGCCGGTCTGGTTGGCGTCGTCGTCAATCGCTTGCTTGCCGCAGATCACGAGGCCCGGCTGCTCCTTGTCCACCAGCGCCTTCAGGAGCTTGGCAACCGCCAGCGGCTGCAGCTCTTCGGCCGTTTCGACCAGGATGGCGCGGTCTGCACCAATGGCCATCGCCGTGCGCAGCGTCTCCTGGCACTGGGTCACGCCGCAGCTCACTGCGATGATCTCGGTGACCACGCCCTTTTCCTTCAAACGCACGGCCTCTTCCACCGCGATTTCATCAAAGGGGTTCATCGACATCTTCACGTTCGCAATGTCCACTCCCGAGCCATCGCTCTTGACGCGCACCTTGACGTTGTAGTCCACCACGCGTTTGACGGGTACCAGTACTTTCATAAACCTCGACTCCTGAGTTGTTCAATAGGTTTGCGCCAGTGGCGGCGCGTTGGCGCGGCCACTCAGCCATGGGCATGGATCAGGCCATCATCGCACAAAAACAGCACGGTCGTGCTTTTTTATGACCAGACGAGCCATAACGACCAATTATCGGCGCATCGCTGCGCAGCAGCCTCCATTTTCCGCACAAGTTGGCGGTTCATCAGCCCTGGCTGGCAGGTATTGCACCGCCGCTATTGTTCTGGATATGCAAAACACGTTGCGGGAACGGAATCTCGATGCTGGCAGCGCGCAGGCCCTCGAGCACGGCGATATTGACCGCCGACTTCACATTGGCCTGGCCGTTCATCGGATCGTTGATGTAAAAGCTCAGGCTGAACTCCAGCCCGTCGGGCGCGAAATTCACCAGAAACACCGAGGGCTCGGGCTTTTCCAGCACCCGGGCCTGCGCCAGTGCTGCGCTCTTCAAGACCTCGCGCACCTGCGCGACATCGCTGTCTGCGCCCACGACAATCTGGGTGGTCAGATTGAACTTCTGGTCGGCATCGGTGAGGTTTTCCACCCGCTGGGTGATCAAGGTCTCATTGGGGACAATCGATTCGCGCCCGTTGGATGCGCGAATCACCGTGTAGCGCGTGCGGATGTCAGTGATGCGGCCTTCAAAACCGTCAACGCGCACGTTGTCGCCAATGCGCAAGGCGCGCTCGATCAGCACCAAAAAGCCGCTGACATAGTTGGAGGCGATCTTCTGCATGCCAAAGCCCAGGCCGACCCCGAAGGCACCGCCCAGCACCGACAGCGCCGTCAGATCGACCCCGACCAGTGACAGCGCCACCAGCAGGCCGACCGTGATCAGCAGCATGCGCGTGAGGTTGACGGCCATCTTGCGCATCGACAGGTCCTTGACCATGTCATCGATCACGCGCTGCTCGAAGGTGGTCGAAATCCACAGCACCACCAACATCACCATGCCCACCGATATCGCCCCCTGGAACAGCTCCAGCACCGATATCGACGTCTTGCCAAAGGCGAACTGCACGGCATCGAGCTGGGCCATCACCTGCGGCAGCACACCCAGGATGCCCAGCACCGCCACACCCCAGGCCAGCCACGAGAAAATGCGCTCGATCAGGCGCACCAAGGTGGAGTTGGGAAAGGTCTTGGCCAGCACCCGGGCCACCAGGCGAATCACCGCCAGCGACAGCAAAATCTGCACCGCCAGCCGCAGCAAAAACACCGGCTGGTAATGCTCCACCACCATGCGGGCAGCGGCCGTCATCAGCAATGCCATCAGCGGAAACAGCGCCCCGCCCCAGGCCGTCTTGCCAAACCAGACTGAAGGCTTGCCATCGTCGCGGTGGCGGTAAAAGCTGCGCGTGAGCAACCAGGCCAGGCCCAGGCAAATCACGAGAACAGCCAGCTCCTGCCAGGTGCTGGCCTGTTCAAAGTCCTGTAGTAAACGATCAAAGATATCCATGCGCCGGTCTCATAGAGTCAAAAAAAAAGCATAGGCGCGAGCATATGCTGGTTTCGTACCCTATCACCGATGGCGCGCTGGCGTTTGTAGGACCGGCCGACATCCTAGACGGACTTGGCCCTGCCGGATGCGCGCGGGATTCAGGACCAGACCGGCTTGCGCTTTTGCGCAAAGGCCTGCGCGCCTTCCTGCGCGTTGCTGTCCATCATGTTGGAGGCCATGCACTGGCTCGCCACCTGGTAGGCCGCTTCGATGCCCAGCTCGCGCTGCTGGTAGACGAGGGCCTTGCCCATGCGCACGGCCGCAGCGGGTTTGCTGACAATGGCCGCGACCAGCTTTTCCAGCTCGGCATCGAGCTGCTCGGGCGCGGCCACCCGGTTGACCAGGCCCTGGGCCAGCGCCTGCTCGGCACTGATGAATTCGCCCGTCAGCAGCATCTCCATCGCCTGCTTGATGGGCATGTTGCGCACCAGGGGCACGCTGGGCGTGGCGCAGAACAGGCCGTACTGGATGCCGCTGGTGGCAAAGCTCGCCTCGCTGCTGGCAACGGCCAGGTCACACTGCGCCACCAACTGGCAGCCGGCTGCAGTCGCCATGCCCTGCACACGTGCGATCACGGGCACCGGCAGCTTCTGGATCGCCATCATCACCTGGCTGCAGCGGTTGAACAGGTCCTGGTACCAGGCGCGGTCCGGGTGGGCAGCCATGTCCTTGAGGTTGTGGCCCGCGCAAAAGGCCCGGCCCTGCGCGGCCAGCACCACCAGCCGCACCGATGGATCCTGCGCAATGGCCGCCAGCGCGGCGCGCAAGGCCGCCAGCATCTCATCGCCCAGCGCATTGAAGCGCGCCGCATCATTCATGCACAAGGTCACCACACCGCGCGCATCGCGGCTGTGCACAAGCAAGTTGCTGTCCGTCATGGGTCCGGGTCCTCAAAAGGTGTTTACAGATCGGCGAGCACGCGGATGTGGGCTTCCACACTGGCTGCCAGCGGCGTCATCACATAGCCGCCTTCCAGACAGGAGACGATGCGGCCTTTGCTAAAGCGCCGTGCAATGTCCTTGATGCGGTGGGTGATCCAGGCGTAGTCGGCCTCGACCATGCCCAGCTGGCCCATGTCGTCTTCGCGGTGGGCATCAAAGCCGGCGCTGATGAAGACCATCTCGGGCTTGAACTCTTCGAGGCGCGGGATCCAGTAGGTCTCGACAATCTCGCGGATGTCCATGCCCTTGGTGTATGCCGGCACCGGCACATTGAGCATATTGGCCGCCGGGTCCTTGTCGCCCGAATGCGGGTAGAAGGGGTGCTGGAATATGCCCACCATCAGAATGTGCGGGTCGCCTGCGCAGATGTCTTCGGTGCCATTGCCGTGGTGCACATCAAAGTCGACAATCGCCACGCGCTTGAGCTGGTGGCGCATCAGCGCATACTTGGCAGCCACCGCGACATTGTTGAAAAAACAAAAGCCCATGGCCTGCTTGCGCGTGGCATGGTGGCCCGGCGGGCGCACGGCGCAAAAGGCGTTTTCCATCTCGCCGCTGATGACGGCATCGGTCGCAGCCAGAGCCGCGCCACAGGCGCGCAATGCGGCATTCCAGGTGGCACCGTTGACGGCAGTGTCGGTGTCCAGCATCAAGGTTGCGGGGCCGCCAATGGCCTGGTTATCGGCCGCCATCTCGGACAGGCCGCGTATCGATGCGATATGCAGGCGCTCATGGCCCAGTTCCAGATCGGACATGCTGGCCTTGGGGGCGTCGCGCCGCTCCAACGCATCCCCCACCCCAGTGATCAGCAAGCGGTCTTCAATCGCATCCAGGCGTGCAGCGCATTCCGGGTGGGCAGGCCCCATGTCGTGCAGCCAACAGTCACGGTGGCTGAAATAACCTGTCTTGGACACAGTTTTCGTCTCCTTAACTGCCTTTGTCGTTTATTGTGCTGGTATGCAGACACAGCACACCATACAAAAATTATTGACTCAGCTTAACACGGTGATTGTGGGGAAACCGGCGCAGGTTCAGGATTGTCTGACTTGTTTGCTGGCGGGAGGACATCTGCTGATTGAAGACGTACCGGGCGTGGGCAAGACCACGCTGTCGCATGCGCTGGCCCGCACCTTGGGGCTGCAGTTTGCGCGGGTGCAATTCACTGCAGACCTGATGCCCAGCGACTTGATCGGCGTATCGGTCTATGAGCGCGAGCAGCAGGCCTTTGTGTTTCATCCCGGCCCCGTATTCACCCAGGTTTTGCTGGCCGACGAGATCAACCGCGCCAGCCCCAAGACGCAAAGCGCGCTTCTGGAGGCGATGGAAGAAAAGCAGGTCACGGTCGAAGGCGCCACGCGCCCACTGCCCCAGCCTTTCTTTGTCATCGCCACGCAGAACCCGCTCGACCAGCTGGGCACCTATGCGCTGCCCGAGAGCCAGCTCGACCGCTTTTTGATGCGTATCTCGCTGGGCTACCCCGACCAGGCGGCAGAGTTCCAGCTGCTGGCCGGCCAGGGCCACCGCGACATCGCCAACCAGTTGCCTGCGCTCACTTCGGCCGTCGAGCTGAAGTTCCTGCAGCAGGAGGTGACCAGCGTGCGCGCCAGCGATGCACTGATCCACTATGTGCAGGCGCTGATCGCTGCCACGCGCTCGGGCCAGTGGTTTGTGCAAGGCCTGTCCCCGCGCGCGGGCATTGGCCTCATCCGGGCCGCCAAGGCGCAGGCCTTGATCCAGGGCCGCGACTATGTGGCGCCCGATGATGTGCAGGCGATCCTGCCGCAGACCACCGCACACCGGCTGGTGCCGGTCAGCACCTCGGGGCGCAGCGCGGTCGAGCAGGTGCGCGCGATGATGGACAGCGTGGCGCTGCAGTAGCGTGAGTGCGCCCCCAGCGGCTTCAGGGCAGCCCCGCAACCGCCCTGTTCAGCGGCTTGGCCAGCGCATGCGCCAGTGGTGGCTGGCCCAGTTGCCCAGCGCCAGCCGCCATGCCATCAGCCGCCGCAACCTCTACCTGCTGCCCACGCGTGCCGGTTGGATGCTGGCGCTCACCTTGCTGGTGCTGCTGGTGACCAGCATCAACTTTCAGCTCAACCTGGGCTTTTTGCTGACCTTCATGCTCACCGGCGCGGCGCTGGTGTCGGTGGGTATCGGCTACCGCAATCTGCTGGGTCTGCAGCTGGAGCTGCATGCCCCCGAGGCGCAATTTGCCGGTCAGCCGCTGCGCCTGGATCTGCGCCTGGACAACCCCAGCCGGCGCGCCCGCTATGCACTGGGCACACGCCACTACCAAGGCCATGAACTGAGCCTGGTGGACGCCCCGCCCCAAGCCACCACCCCCATGCAACTGAGCACGCAGGCCCAGCAGCGTGGCTACCAAAGCCTGCCTGCGGTGCTGGTCGAGACCCGCTTTCCACTCGGCGTCTTTCGCATGTGGACCGTCTTTAGAACCACTGAAAAAGCGCTGGTCTACCCCAGCCCCGAATCCCACCCGCCCCCCTTGCCTTTGGGCCTGGCCGATGCCGGCAGCGGCAGCAGCACCAGCCTGCGGGCCAGCAGTGGGGAGTTCGATGGCGTGCGCAGCTACCGGCGCGGCGACCCGCTCAAGCTGGTGGTCTGGAAGAAAGCGGCGACCTCGCTGGCCACGGGCAGTGGCCATTTCGTCGTGCGCGACAACCAGCACCAGGCGCAGCAGGACCTGTGGCTCGATGCCAGCCACTGCGGCCTGGCAGAGCGAGAGGCCCAGCTCTCGCGCCTGACCGCCTGGGTGCTGATGGCCGACCAGCAAGGCCTGCGCTACGGACTGCGGTTGGGAGCGGCCAATGCCGAGCAAGCCGCTGACAGCGGTCCCGCCCACCGCCAGGCCTGCCTGCGCGCACTGGCGCTGGCCTAGGAGCAGCACGATGCCCTCTGTTTTCAACCCTGCCCACACCTCAGGCGCGAGCCGCTGGTCCAGCCTGCCACGCGAGGCGCGCGACACCCTCTTTTTGCTGGCCGTTGTGGGCTGGATACTGCTGCCGCTGACGGCCACCTTGCCGCTGTGGGCCTCGGCGCTCGCCTATGCCTTGCTCGCCTGGCGCGGCCGCATTGCGCTTTTGCAAAAACCGCTGCCCGGCCGCTGGCAGCTGCTGGCCTTACTGGTGCTGGTCGTTGGTCTGACCTTGTTCAGCTACCGCACCATCTTGGGCGCCGATGCCGGCGTCACGCTGGTCAGCATGCTGCTGACACTCAAGACCATGGAGCTGCGTGCCAAGCGCGATGCGATGGTCATTTTCTTCCTGGGCTTTTTTGCGCTGATTGCCAATTTCCTGCATTCGCAATCGCTGCTGACAGCCTTGGCCATTGCCATGGGCCTGGTGGGCTTGCTCACCGCGCTAGTCCATGCGCATATGCCCGTGGGGCAACCATCGCTCAAGTTTGCAGCGGGCCTGTCGCTCAAGATGGTGGCCATTGGCGCGCCACTCACGCTGGCGCTGTTTGTGCTCTTCCCGCGCATGGCGCCGCTCTGGGGGGTGCCCCAGAATCCGACGGCCAAGACCGGCCTGTCTGATGAGATGACCGTGGGCTCGGTGGCATCGCTGGCCCAGGACGAGGGCATTGCGTTTCGCGTCAAGTTCGACACACCGCAAAACCGGCCGCCCCCCGCCAACCAGCTGTACTGGCGCGGGCCGGTGCTGTCCGATTTCGATGGCACGACCTGGCGCGCGACGCCCAGCTTTCGCAATCCCGACGACCGGATGTTTGCCGACATCCGCACCGAAGGCGAGGCACTGCGCTACGAGCTGACCCTGGAGCCGCACCAAAAGCCCTGGCTGCTGACCTTGGACCTGACCCGAGAGGCGCCCGTGCTGCCACGCGGCCGCGCCTACAGCACCGGCGATCTGCAGTGGCTCAGCAACCGGCCCATCACCGAGGTGACCCGCATCGCTGTGGAGAGCCACACGCGCTACCAGTTTGGCATGCAGGCGGGCAAGCGCGAGCTGGCCTTCAACCGCCGGCTGCCAGCGAGCAGCAACCCGCGCACCCAGGCCTGGGTGGCGCAGCTGAGCGCCGAGGTGGGCGAGCGCCCCGACCGCAGCGCCCAACTGGTGCAGCGCCTGCTGGGGCAGCTGCGCAGCGGCGGCTACACCTATACGCTGGACCCGGGCGTCTACACAGGCCAGGCGGCCGACCAGTTCTGGTTCGACCGCAAAGAAGGCTTTTGCGAGCATATTTCCGCCGCCTTTGTGATTGCACTGCGCAGCGCCGGCGTGCCCGCGCGCATTGTGACCGGCTACCAAGGGGGCGAAGCCAACAGCGTCGACGGCTACTGGACCGTGCGCCAGGCCGATGCCCATGCCTGGGCTGAAGTGTGGCTGGGCGAAGAACAAGGCTGGGTGCGCTTTGATCCAACCGGCGCAGTGAGCCCTGGCCGTGTCGGGGCTGCACAGCGCCTCAACACCCCCAACTTCATGGGGTTCAGTGTCAGCAATGCCGCCACCATCAACGGGCTGCAGCGCATGCGCGCAGTCTGGGAGGCGGTCAACAACAGCTGGAACCAGTGGGTGCTGAGCTACACCCAGCGCGAGCAAATGGACATGCTCAGCAAGCTGGGCCTGTCCAGCCCCAACTGGATGGATCTGGTGCGCATTCTGGGTGGCCTGGTGCTGGCGGCGGCCATCATCGTGGTGCTGGCCCTGCAGTACCAGCGCAGGCGCACAGACCCCTGGCTGGCCCTGCTGGGCCTGGCGCGCAAACGGCTGCGCCAGGCCGGCCTGCCCGAGGCTGCGCAGGGCCATGCGGCCACGCCACGCGCGCTGGCCCGCATGCTGCACGCCCAGGCACCCGAGGTGGCACCCGCCTTTGGCCAATGGCTCAAGGCCATGGAGCGCCAGCGCTACGCGCATGCCACCGGCGAGTCAGCGCCCAAGGCCGAGCTGGCAGCGCTTCGCAAACAATTACGACTTCTGCCCTGGTCCCGCCTGCGGGCCCTGGCAAACAAGGTATAAAACCCCATGCACCGAATTCTTCAGACCACTGTGGCCCTGCTTTGCGCCGGCCTGTGCGCAACGGGCGCCTACGCACAAAAGAACACGACCAACAAGGCCCGCAGCGCTGACTCCGCCCCCACCGCATCCAGCTATGCCAACCGGCCCGAGGCCGAAGCCTTTGTCCGCGAAGTCGCCGAGCGCCGCCATATCGATGAGGCCTGGCTGCGCGCCAGCATCAAGCAAGCCCGCTTCAACGCCACCGTGCAGCGCCTGATGACGCCGCGCACGGGGCCCGCTGGCGTCAAGAACTGGCGCGGCTACCGCAGCCGCTTTGTCGAGCCGATCCGCATACGCGCCGGCCTGCGCTTCTGGAACGAGAACGCCGCCACGCTGGCCCGTGCCGAGCAGACCTATGGGGTGCCGGCTGAGTACATCGTCGGCATCATCGGGGTCGAGACCATCTATGGCCAGCAGATGGGCAACTTTACCGTGGTCGATGCGCTGGCCACCTTGGCCTTTGACTATCCCGCCAGCCACCCGCGCGCGGCCGACCGGGCCAAGTATTTCCGGGGCGAACTGGAGCAGTTTCTTGCCACGGCCTACCTCACTGACAGCAACCCCTTCGATACGGTGGGCAGCTATGCCGGCGCCATGGGCATGCCCCAGTTCATGCCAACCAGCTGGTCCAACTACGCGGTCGATTTTGATGGTGACGGCAAGATCAACCTGTTTGGCAGCACGGCCGATGCGATCGGCTCGGTGGCCAACTACTTTGTCGCCCATGGCTGGCAACGCGGCATGCCGGCTTACTACGATGTGCAGGTGAACAGCACACCGGCACAGCTGGAGACCTTGCTCGCGCCGGATATCAAACCCAGCTTCAGCGCCGCCGAGATGGCCGCGCTGGGCCTGCGCATCCAGGCGCCAGGCGACCAGCACACAGGCCCGCTGGCGCTGATCGAGCTGCCCAACGCGAGCGCTGCGACCCAGTACGTGGTGGGCACGCCCAACTTCTACACCATCACGCGCTACAACCTGTCCAGCTTTTACGCGATGTCGGTGGTTGAGCTGGGTCAGGCGATTGCGCGTGCGCGCAGCGGTGCGCCCGCAGCGACGGACAGCGAGCCCGGCAGCGAGACCAGCAATTCTCCCACCGCCGAGGCTGCCGCCAAGGCCTATCTGCGCAGCAAGGCGCGCCAGCAGCGCACGCCCGACCCGGCCAATTTCAGCGCACCTTGATCGCTGGCCGGGCAATCCATATGGACGTGATCTGCAGGCTTTCAAGGCCTGCATTGCAAAAATAAAAGCCAGCAATTTTCTCTTGAAATTGCGGCTTCTTCATCCAACTATCAGTCATCGAGCAGCAAACCCGCTGCCCTGTTTCACAAGGATTGAAGATGATCATGACCCCTCTGATGCACCGCTCGGCCTACGCTGTCTCCCCATCCGCGATGGATGCCGCCTTGCAGCGTTTTCTGCAAGCCACTACCACGGGCACCACGAGCCAGGACACCGTGCAGCAAGACGGCTCCGTGTTCAGCATCGGCATCGATGTGCCCGGCCTGTCGCGCGAACAGCTGCGCATTGAGCTGCAGGACAAGACCGTGCGGCTGACCAGCATCGAAGGCGCACCACGCAGCATCCAGCGCGCCTGGAAGCTGCCTGCCAGCATCGATGCCGCAGCGTCCAAGGCCAGCCTGGAAAACGGCGTGCTGACCCTGGTGCTGAGCACCACCCAGCCAGCGACCCAAACCTTGGCGATTGCATAAGATCAGCGCAAGCACACCCACCGAGCAAAAGGGGCCTGAAAAGGCCCCTTTTGATTGCGTCACCGGTACATGACCAGCGCCAGTGACCGTCTATGCCGCAGTGGCGGGAGCCGGCGGCTGCTGCACGATGGCATCAAGCGGCCAGCGCGGCTTGACGTCAAAGGCATAGACCTTCTCGGCCTGCTGTTGCCCCGCTTCGATGCGCATGGCAGCCGCCATCGCAATCATCGCGCCATTGTCAGTGCACAGGTGCAGCTCGGGGTAGTGCACGCGGATGCCACGCTTGCGGCAGGCGTCGTTGAGCTGCTCGCGCAGCAGCCGGTTGGCCCCCACGCCGCCGGCGACCACCACGCGCTGCATGCCGGTCTCCTTCAGCGCATTCAGGGTCTTTTTCACCAGCACATCCACAATGGCCGCCTGGGTCGATGCGGCCAAGTCCGCCTTGCGTGCCTCCAGGCCATCGCCGAGCTTTTTGGCCTGGGTCAGCACGGCGGTTTTCAGGCCAGCAAAGGAGAAATCCAAATCGCCGCTGTGCAGCAGCGGACGCGGCAGCTTGAAGGCCTCCGGGTCGCCGCCCTGCGCCAGGCGGGACAGCTCGGGCCCGCCGGGGTATGGCAGGCCCAGCAGCTTGGCCGATTTGTCAAAGGCCTCGCCCGCTGCGTCATCGATGGTCTCGCCCAGAATCTGGTAGCGGCCAACGCCGTCCACGCGCATCAGCTGCGTGTGCCCCCCAGAAACCAGCAGGGCCACAAAGGGGAACTCGGGCGGGTCTTCGCTCAAAAACGGCGAGAGCAAATGGCCTTCGAGGTGGTGCACGCCCAGCACCGGCTTGTCCAGCGCAGCAGCCATGGCGCAGGCCACGCCTGAGCCCACCAGCAAGGCGCCCGCGAGCCCCGGGCCACGGGTAAAGGCAATCGCATCGATCTGCGCGAGCGTGCAGCCCGCGTCATCGAGCACTTTTTGTGTGAGCGGCAGCACGCGGCGGATATGGTCGCGGCTGGCCAGCTCAGGCACGACACCGCCGTAGGCGCGGTGCATCTCGATCTGGCTGTAGAGCGCATGGCTCAGCAACTCAGGCACCGTACCTGGGCCACGGGTGCGCACCAGGGCCACACCGGTTTCATCACAGGAGGATTCGATCCCCAATATCAGCTCAGTCATGGGCCCAAAGTGTAGGCGCTCTGGGCCGCTTTTGCGCCCGGGGGCGGGGCTACCCTGGCGGGCCGCCAGGGTTTGCCGCTTGGGCAATGGGCTCAGCGCTTGCCGCCCAGCAGCGAGCCACCAATCTTCATCAGGTCGCTGACATCGAGTTTGCCGTCGCCATTCTGGTCCAGCAGCGAGCCCAGCAAGCCGCCACCCAGGCCGCCTTGCTGCTGCACCTGGGCTTTTTCCTGGCCCAGCGCATTGCCCAGCTGCGAGGAGTTGAGGCCACCCGACATGACGCGCTGCGCCAGGAACGACATCACCAGCGGTGCCAGCATCTTGAGCAGGTTGCCGGCATTGGCCCCCAAGCCTGTGGCCTGGCCTAGACTGGCCGAGGCCTGGTCTTGCTGGCCGCCAAAGATATGGCCCAGAATGCTGGCGCCATCCAGAGCCGCAGGCGATGCGGAACCGGCACCCGAGCCCGCAGCAGCGCCGCCGCCCAAAGCGCCACCGAGCACACTGCCCAGCATGCCACCCAAACCGCCCATGCCACCGGCTTGCGCCCCACCGCCACCACCCAACAGCGAGCCCAGCAGCCCGCCCAGGTCAGGGCCTGCGCCAGCACCGCCTGCAGCGCCGTGGTCACGCTGCAGTGCTTCGAACAAGGCACTGGCGCCGCCCGCGCTTTGCGCGTTGTTGCCCAGTGCGCCCAGCATCATCGGCACGGCCGCCTGCACGGCCTGCTCGGTCTGGGCCTCGCTCTGGCCCAGGCTTTGGGCCATCTGCTGGATCGGTGCGCCCTGCAGTTGCGCGAGGAGCTCATCGACCATAGAGGGAGATGCGGACATGTTCTTTCCTTTCAAAAGCCCAAAGGGCGTGGCACAGAATGCAGATAGTAGACGTTCAGCATGGCCGTGCAATACACAGGGGCGCAAATCTTCGTTAACCGGAACCATCTGCTGGCGCAGGCTCGGCATACCCGAGATGCCGGATGGGCTGATTTTTCTTATTACTTCCGTATATATAAAACCTAAAATAATGGGTGAACGCATTTTTTACTGCCATGGCCATACAGCACTACATCAAGGAAATCGGGCGCGGCGCACGCGGCGCCAAAGCCCTTAGCCGCGTCGAGGCCAGCGATGTGATGGCGCAGATACTCGATGGCCGGGTCAGCGACTATGAAATCGGCGCCTTTTGCATTGCCATGCGCATCAAAGGGGAAACGGCCGAAGAGATGTGCGGCCTCTGGGATGCCGTGCATGCGCGCATCGCCCGCTTTCACAGCCCAGCCGCCTTGCCCACCGTGGTGCTGCCCAGCTACAACGGCGCGCGCCGCCTGCCCACCTTGACCCCGCTGCTGGCCTTGCTCCTGGCGCGCGAAGGCCTGCCGGTGCTGGTGCATGGCATGCAGACTGAAGCGAGCCGCATCTCGGCCTTTGCGGTGTTCGAGCGCCTGGGTTTAGTGCCCCGCGCGCAGACTGGCACCATTGCCGCATCGGAAGTGGCCTTGGTGCACACCGCCACCTTGCTGCCCGCGCTGGCCAAGCTGCTGGCGGTGCGCCAGCTCATCGGCCTGCGCAACCCGGGGCATAGCATTGCCAAGCTGCTGCAGCCAGTGCAAGGACCGGCCGTCTTGCTGGGCAGCTACACGCACCCGGAATACCTGCCGATGCTGCAAGCCACCTTGGCCGAGCTGCAGACGAATGCCCTGCTCTCGCGCGGGCTGGAGGGCGAAGTCTGCGCCGACCCGCGCCGCAGCCCCCAGTACGACGGCTTTGTCGCAGGCCAGCACCAGTTGCTGCAGGCACGCAGCAGCGGCACCGACAGCCAGGTGCCCGGCTTGCCCAGCGAGCGCGATGCGGACACCACCGCGCGCTACACCGAGGCCGTGCTGGCCGGCCAATTGCCGGTGCCCGCCGCCTTGGCCCAGCAAGTGGAACATGTGCTGGCCATCGCCCAACAAACACAACCAGCTCCCCAAGCCTCCCACCATGACTGACAGCAGCCTGCCCTCTCTTACTGCACGCCCGCCGGCTGATGCGCCATTGCCAGGCCAGGGCCAGTGCACCCTGGTCGGTGCCGGCCCGGGCGACCCGGACTTGCTCACCATCGCTGCCGCCAAGGCTTTGCAGCGCGCCACCGTGCTGTTGGTGGACGACCTGGTCAATGATGCCGTGCTGCAGTGGGCGCCCGCTAGTGCCCGCATCGTCCATGTGGGCAAGCGCGGCGGCTGCCAGAGCACGCCCCAGGCCTTCATCCAGCGCCTGATGCTGCAGGAAGTGCAAGCCGGTGAGAACGTGGTGCGGCTCAAAGGCGGCGACCCCTTTATCTTTGGCCGGGGCGGTGAAGAGGTGGAGTTTTTGCGCGCCCACGGCATCGAGCCGCGCATCATCAATGGCGTGACCGCCGGGCTCGCCGCGCTGACCAGCCTGGGCGCCCCCTTGACCCACCGCGACCATGCGCAGGGCGTGGTGTTCATCACGGGCCACGCCAAGCCAGGCGGACAAGGCCCCGATTGGGCGCAACTGGCGCGCACGGCGCACGATGCACGCCTGACCC
The DNA here is from genome assembly GCF_049601575.1 of Comamonas sp. 23. NCBI lineage: Bacteria > Pseudomonadati > Pseudomonadota > Betaproteobacteria > Burkholderiales > Comamonadaceae > Comamonas > Comamonas sp. 23. The sequence continues at coordinate 3,700,975 of NZ_CP187127.1, forward strand.
TGGTGATCTACATGGGTGTGGCCAGTGCCGAGGCGATCAGCCAGGGCCTGGGCAGCGGCTTGCCTGCCGATACGCCGGTGGCCATCGTGCAGCATGCCAGCCTGCCCCAGCAGCGCCATGCAATCACCGACCTGGCACATTTGCCCGCCACGATGGCCCGCGACAAGCTGGCCAGTCCCAGCATCATCGTCGTGGGCGATGTGGTGCAGTGCGTGGCACTGGCGGCCCAGGCAAGCCGTACCATCGGTCCAGCAGGCCACCGAGATTTCTCCGAGATTTGCGGATACGATAGCCATTCGAGCGTGGAAGACAGGGCATCCATAGCGTAAAGTAATTGATCTTTACATATGCACAGATTGTTTCTCCACGTCCCAACCATAAGACGAGGAGCACCTAGCATATGCAAAGACAACGTACCTGGCGCCTGTGCGCCGCGGCCCTGGCGATCACCGCACTGACCGCCTGCAAGACCGAATTGGGCCCGGGCGACGGTGGTGGCACCAACCCCAATCCCAAGCCCTATCCCACGCTCGACGGCAATGCACCGCAAAGCTTTTCCCTCAGCAGCATCGACGGCAAGGCCGCCAATACCACCGAGAGCTTTGATGCCGCCGTCGCCCAGGATGCCAACTTCATCGCTGTCGACCTGGTGATGAGCAAGGACGGCGAATTGGTCGCCCTGGCCTCGCCCGACATCACTGATATCACCGACGTCTCCAGCCGCAGCGTCTATGCCAACCGCAAGACCTTGCGCCTGATCGATGGGCAGTCGCGCCAAGGCTGGTTTGCCTCTGACTTCACCCTGGTGGAGCTGCAAAGCCTGCGCGCCAAACTGCCCGCATCCACCACGCCACCGGTCGGCGCCAACAATGGCCGGATCCTGTCTCTCAATGATGTGATCGCCTACGCCAAGCGCCAGCGCAAGACGGTCGGCCTCTATCTGCAGACCTTGAACCCCACCTACCACAGCCAGCTGGGCCTGGCGATGGAAGACAAGCTGCTGGCGGCCTTCACCGCCGCGGGCTACACTCAGGAAACGGCACCGGTGATCGTGCGCTCGTTGGAAGTCGCCCACCTCAAGACCTTGCGCGCCAAAACCCAGGTTCGGCTGGTGCAGATGATCAATGGCAATCCGGAGCTTGCAGCTGACGGCAGCATCCTTCTGTCAGCACCCAATGCACAGCCCTATGACTTCACGATGGCCGGCGTCTCGACCACCTATGCCCAGATGGTGACTGCCGACGGCCTGGCCCAGATCAAGACCTATGCCAACGGCATCTCGCCGTGGAAGCCTTACGTCATCTCCGCCCGCTACCTGGACAAGAATGGCGATGGCCAGCCCGATGACCTGAATAACGACGGAAAGTGGGACTACCGCGACCGCGAAATGATGCCGCCTACCAACCTGGTCACGCTGGCGCACGCGGCCAAGCTCTTTGTCCACCCCTGGGCCTACCGCAACGACGCCACCCTGCTGGCCAGCGACTTCAAGGGCAAGGTGGCGGCCGAGTACAAGCTGTTCTATGAAGTGGGCGTGGATGGCGTGTTCAGCGACAGCCCCAGCGACGCCAACAAGGCACGCTAAGCGGCGCAGCCGGCGCGGATCAAGACCTGACAGGACCTGATCCAGCCGATGCAGGCAGTCCCTCAGTGGCGCTGCCCACCAGGAAAGAGAAAAAGGCAAGGTTCAACCCTTGCCTTTTTCCATGGAACCGTTGCGTATCGCCCAGCAAAACCGGGCCCAACGCCTCGCAGCGATACGGGCCGAGGGGCCAGGCGTCAGCCGGTCTGGCGCGTTGTCTGCGCAAAACGGCGTGCCAGCTCCTTGCGCAGTTCCTTGCGCGTCAGCGCTGCGTCCCAGCGGCGCTTCTCATCATCGGTCTCCGGCTGCAACGGCGGCACGGGCACCGGCTTGCGCTGGTCGTCCACCGCCACCATCGTGAAAAAGCAGCTGTTGACATGGCGCACGCTGCGCTCACGGATGTTCTCGGCCACCACCTTGATGCCGATCTCCATCGACGAGGTTCCGGTGTAGTTGACGCTAGCGTAGAACGACACCAGCTCGCCCACATGGATGGGCTCCAAAAACATCACCTGGTCCACGCTCAAGGTCACCACATAGCGCCCCGCATAGCGGCTTGCGCAGGAGTAGGCCACGTTGTCGAGCTCGCGCAAAATGGCGCCGCCGTGCACATTGCCTGAGAAATTTGCCATGTCCGGAGACATCAGCACCGTCATCGTGAGTTGGTGGTGAGGTAAACGCATGGGGACGATTGTAGGCAGCGCAGCAGACAGCGGAATGCAGCGGTTGCAAACCCCTGAGCCCACTCGGAAATGCGGCGCACCCGGTCTGCCATCGCGATGCAAGCTGCATACCGGGCTGGACCTCGCGCATGCCAACGCCAGCCCAGCGCGCCGCACTCATCCGGCATAGGCATTGCGCGGTTGCTCAGAGCCATGCTTTACAAAGACCTTGTAGCAGCCAATGAGGACGTAATCGCCAGAGTAGAGCACCTTGCGGCGCATGCGCATGCCATTGACGAAGATGCCGTTCATGCTGTGGTGGTCCTCTACCGACAGCACGCCCGCGCGGTAGTAGAAGGCGCCGTGGTCGCGGCTGACCGCAGGGTTGTCCAGGCAGATGGCATTGCCAGCGCCTCGGCCAAAGGTCGTGTAACCGCTTTTCAGAATCAGCGAATGAAGCACCACCCTGTGCGTGATGAAAACAAGGACTTCGGGCAACATATTCCACCTCCTCCGTCCGACCGGATCACCGGTCGGCACCGCAATCCCAGCATGCAGCTAGAACAAATTATCAATCGATTTATAAGAATAGATTGATAATAAATTACAACCCAGATGGATAGCACGAAGCGCTAGGGAATATCCGGAGTTATCAATTTTCTCTATCGCCTGGCAAGACGTACTTTTTGCAGCCAAGAAGGCATGGCACGAGCAGCCAGCACGACACACCTGCTGACATAAAACGCGCCTTGATGGCTGGGATGCGGCCGCTGCGACCGGCTAGGTGGCGGCAGCACTCAGGCGTGAGTCGCCAGAACCGGTAGCGACGAAGATGAGGCGATGCTGCGCATGCTTGGCGCCGCCATGTCATTTGTCGATGGCAGCTTTGGCAAGCGCACCGGGCGCTGAACATCGAACACACACAGCAAAATGCGCCAGAGAATAGACATCAGTGCGTCTATCCATTTGGAGTGCGCTGTCCATCCCAGGGAGCTCCGCATGCCCCTAACTCGACCGCTGATGACGCATATGCCTGCTGATCGCCCTTCACCTCCCTCAGGCCGTTTTTCCTTTTTGATATGTCGAACACGCAGTGGAACGTCACCCCGCCACCGTAAAATCTTCAGGTTAAACGCGGCGCATCTCGTGGCGATCACAACCCATTCAGAAAAAGGGGCAGGATGACATGGCATTGATTAACTGTAACGAATGCGGCAAGTAGATTAGCGACCAGGCGTCTAGCTGTCCTCATTGCGGAGCGCCCGTGGCAGGCAATCCAGCAGCGCCATCAGTAGCAGCACCATCAGTAGCCGCCACATCCTTGGCTGCAGAGACGGTCAAAAATCCGTCGACGTTCAAGTACATCCTCTACGGAACATTCGTTGTCGTTGTCGCAATCAGTTGCATGAGTGGGGGCAAAACGAGCAATACCCCGCGTGAGTTCAACGCAAACGAAGCCATATTCTTGTGCCAACACGCGATAAAGCAGGTGTCCAGGGATCCAGAGAAAGCCGAGGTTCCATTGGTGTCCAACGTTGGCTCTGGTGATGAATATGTGTTTGTGTGGGGGCCGCAAACAAAGCTCACGCGCTTACGCAATGGACTTGGGCTTGAGGTTGGCGTACCAGCCGTATGCAAGGTCAGCCACACCAAAAAGAATATGACCTCCCTCTCAGTCGATGGCAAAACGATCTTCTGACGTGCAAATCTCCAAGTGAACCGCCTCCGGGCGGTTTTTTGTTGGTCGGGGCATCCCTGTTCATGGCCCGCACAGTTCAGCTGGCGCTCCATGTCTACCGGTTGAAGTGTTTGTGGCTGGTCGAAAACCCCAGCCCGCATCGGTGCTGCGCATGGCGCCTATCCTGCAGGCCTTTTAGCCCGCGCGCCGCCATAGCAGCTTCGCCCAGCCTTGGCCTTCCAGGCCTTCCTGAACGTCGGGGAAGATCCGTTTGTCCTGACCCACCCCGCCAGAGATGCCCTACTGAGCAGCTCACGGCTGGCACCTGGCCGAACGCAGCAAACAGAAGGGGCATTCCGTGGAATGCATTTCTATCGTCCTATTCCAAGTGAGCACGGGAGCCTGGAACAGGCCAAACTCGAACGCTTTATGGCCCAAAACTGCAACTTTCCAGCAGCGGAAGCAAGGCGCGAGCAGAAATTGAAAAACCCTTGCAGGTTATTCACTTGCAAGGGTTTCAATTTGGGGTGGCTGATGGGGCTCGAACCCACGACAACAGGAATCACAATCCTGGACTCTACCAACTGAGCTACAGCCACCGTGTTGGGGAAGACATGATTATAGCCAGAAATTTGGCCCCTCTCATGAAATCTCCGTTTTTATGAAATTTTTGTTTCCGCGGGGCGTGGCACCTTGATCTGTACCTTGAAACGCTCCTTGAGCATTTCGTAGTACGCCAGGGTCTCGGCATTGGCCTGGTAACGCTCAAACTCCTGCTTTTGGCGCAGGCGCAGCTCGGCAGAGTCTTCGCCGCGCGGTACGACCTTGTTTACGCGCACAACGGTGTAGCCATCGTTGCCCAGGTCCACACCGACCCAGGATGCGGCGTCGCCGATCTTGGCATGCATGGCGGCATTGAGGACGGCTGGCACCTGGCCCTTGGCATCCTGGCGCGACACGACGATGGGGGACGCCAGCTTGGCGCCCGCAGCATCGGCCTTCCAGGCTTCGAGCTTGGCTTGTGCATCCTGGCGCGCGAGCTCGGCAGACTTCTGGGCCACAAAGAGGTCATGGGCCTTGGCCTTGACTTCTTCAAACGGCAGGATGCGGGCATCGAAGTGCTCCACCACACGGCCCGAGGCCAGGGTGCTGGGGGCCACTTCAATGGCTTCGGTGTTGCGCTTGTTCTGCAACGCATCACTGGAGAACAGCGCTTCCAGGAAGGTCGGGTTGGCCAAGGCGCCGGTCGCGCCTGGCGCAGCCGTGCGGGTGACATGCTCGGCTTTCTGGATCTTCAGGCCCAGCTTTTCAGCCACGGGCTGCAGGCTGTCGGACTGCTCGAACACCATGTTGGAGAAGGTCTCGGCCACTTCGGCGTACTTGCGCTGCACCTGCTGGGCCAGCACTTCGGTCTCGATCTTGGCGCGCAGCTCTTCAAAGCTGGGCGTGCGAGGCGTCTTCACTTCACCCATCTTGATGATGTGGAAGCCGTACTCGGTGCTCACCAGGTCGCTGATATCACCCGACTTCAGCGCAAAGGCGGCGTCTTCAAACGGCTTGACCATATCGCCAGGCTTGACCCAGCCCAGATCGCCGCCGCTGTCACGCGAGCCGGTGTCTTGCGAGTTCTTCTTGGCCAGATCGGCAAACTGCGCAGGATTGGCCTTGGCCTGGGCGAGCAGCTCCTCGGCGCGTTGCTTGGCCTTGTCACGGTCCGCTGCCGACATCGAAGCGGGCGCATCAATCAGGATGTGGCTGATGCGGCGCTGCTCCTTGTCCATGAAGCGGCTCAGGTTCTCCTTGTAGTAGGTGCGCAGGTCGTCTTCGCTGGGCTTGATCATGCCCTTGACGGCTTCGGCGTTCAGCACCACGTACTCGATCGTGGACTGCTCCTTCTGACGGAACAGCTCCTGGTTGCTCTTGTAGAACGCTTCCACATCGGCATCCGTGGTCTTGACCTGGGACGCATAGTCCTTGGCGGCGAACTGGGCCAGCTGGATCTCACGCTGCTGGTAGAGCGCATCGACCGCCAGCTTGGTCTGCTCGTCGGTCGCAAAGGCCGTGTTGGACACACCGCCCAGCACCTGGCGCGCAGCGATATCGCGGCGCATGCCCGCTTCAAAGCCTTCGGGCGTCATGCCTTGCGCACCCACCAGCGCGCGGTAGGCATCCACGTCGAGCGAGCCATCGGGCTTTTTCAGCGCGGCGATCTGCGGAATCTCCTGCAGCGCGCGCACCAGCGAGGCATTGTCCACCGTCAGGTGCATTTTTTGCACCGCGGCATCGATCACCTGGTCACGCACCATGCGCTCCAAGGTCAGATAGCGGGCCTCGGGGCCATCCATCCACTTGGCGTCCATGTTGGGGTCTTGCTGGCGCATGCGGTCCGAGGCAACACGGTGTGCATTGTCCCAGTCCATCTGCGTAATGTCTTTGCCATTGACTTTGGCGACCACCGGGCTCTTTTCGGTGAAGTAGTTCTGGTTCACTCCCACCAAAACAAAAGACAGAATGATCAGCAAGAACAGCGGATACATCAGCACCTTGGAGTACTTGCGGATGGTTTCAAACATCGTCTAACTTTCCTGAGGACAAAAAAAAAGGCGAACCCTCATTCGCGCCTTTATTCGGTTTTCACTAGGTGGCGCGGGCTTGCTGCCTGGTCCGAAGCGCCTACCCATGGCTTGCAATGGATGATTTCTCATTGCAAATCAATCAGATACAGCCTCAACCAACGGAGACAACCCACCCCCTGTCAAATAGGGCGTGCAACATGCGTCTTGGCAACGCACGAACGTCGAAACAGCAAGTGTACAGCGAAAGAGTTTTTGATCCCTATGAGGGCCAGGGGCGCGTTAGGGAATACGGGATTTTTGACGGTTCAGAGGGCCGAAATGGCATCGATGCGGCCGCCCCCTCACTGCCGTGCCATCGTCAGGCGCAGGATGCCGGTTCATCAGCCACACCGCAGCCAGGCCAGCCATCCTAGGCGTTTGAGGGCAACACCAGCAACGCACCAGAACCACATTCCTTGGCTTGCTATCCATCCATATGAGATGCGAGACCTAGAAACTTCCGCGCGGCTCGGAGAAGCCTGGAGGGACCGCACCAATGCATCCGTTTTGCCCGAATGATGCCAATGGCATTATCGCCAACAAGGCAGCGATTGCCCCATGCATGTGGGCAGGCTTATTCCACCGCCCCTTTAACCCAAGTCGGCCAAGCCTTATCGGTGCCATGCATGCAGACCTGCACCGTTTCAAGGAATCGCACGGGTGGCAAATGGCGTTTTTGGGTCGGCTGAGGCGCCCTTTGCGTCCATTTCAGTTAGCGAATGGACAAAGAAAAAACCCCTTAGATCACTCTAAGGGGTTTATTTTCTTGGTTAATGTGGTGGGTGCTGACGGGGTCGAACCGCCGACCTACGCCTTGTAAGGGCGCCGCTCTACCAACTGAGCTAAGCACCCCACCTGATAACCGAAATTAGTTCAGCGCATCTTTCAATGCCTTGCCTGGACGGAACTTAGGCACCTTGGCTGCCTTGATCTTGATCGCAGCGCCGGTACGTGGGTTACGGCCGGTACGAGCAGCGCGCTTACCAACGGCAAAGGTACCAAAACCTACCAGAGAGACTGTACCACCTTTTTTCAAGGTCTTCTTCACTGCATCAATGGTGGACTCCAGCGCACGAGCGGCAGCAGCCTTGGAGATATCAGCATTGTTAGCAATGTGCTCAATGAGTTCAGTTTTATTCACAAGCAGCCTCTATTAATCAAGAGAGTTAAGGAAGTGTATGTTTCATCCCATTATGAGCAGTTTGTACGCCGTACAACTGTCACAGATTCAAAAACAACACCACTGGCACGAAATTTTCATCTCGACCCCAGCGCCTCTGGAATGAGATGAATTCTAGACGGAATTTCTGGGGGCTCAGGCAAAAAATCACTTTTTTTCGCTGACCAGCACCCGCTTTGCCTTGCAAAAGCCAAGCATCACGGGCCCTGTAGCCTGAATTCCTTGTACAGGCGAGATGCAGTCTACGCCCAAACCTGTGGCGCTCGACTAAGAATCAACCCTAGCCCGGATCTCGGGCAAGGCCTTTTGCAGGTAATAAATCATGGACCAGACCGTGAGCACGGCAGCGCCCCAGATCAGCCAGGTTCCCCAGACACCGGTATCGATGCCGGCCACCTTGCCGTCGTAGAGCAAAAAGGGAATGGCCACCATCTGCACGGTGGTCTTGAGCTTGCCCACCATGTGTACGGCCACGCTCTTGCTCGCGCCAATGCGGGCCATCCATTCGCGCAGCGCCGAGATGGCGATCTCGCGGCCAATGATGATCAGCGCGACAAAGACATCGGCGCGCTGCAGGTAGACCAGGATCAGCAGCGAGGCGCAGACCAGGAACTTGTCGGCGACGGGATCGAGGAAGGCGCCAAAGGAAGAGGTCTGGTTGAGCTTGCGCGCCAGAAAGCCATCGAGCCAATCGGTGAAGGCGAACACCACGAACATGACGGTGGCCCACAGGTTTTTGGTGGCCATATCAAGAGGCGAGTAGTACACGCCGATGATGAGCGGGATCGCGACGATGCGCGTCCAGGTCATGATGGTGGGGATCGTAAAGAACATGCGGCTATTGTGGCACGCAACGGTGCAAATTCAGTGAACCGCACTATTGCCTGTGTGACCGTTGCTGCACGGCCCGTGCCACCCCGTCAATGCAAGGCCTTGTAGATGTCCTCTGCCAAGGCAGCCGAGATGCCATCGACCGTCATCAGGTCATCGACCCCCGCCTCCTCGACCCCGCGCACACCACCAAAGCGCTGCAGCAGGCGCGCGCGCTTCTTGGGGCCCACGCCGGGGATGTCTTCGAGCCGGCTGCCGCCTACCCGCACCTTGGCGCGCGCCGCGCGCATGCCAGTGATGGCAAAGCGGTGCGCCTCGTCGCGGATCTGCGCCACCAGCATCAACGCGGCCGAGTCGCGGCCCAGGTAGACCTTGTCGCGCCCATCGCAGAACACCAGCTCTTCCAGCCCGACCTTGCGGCCCTCGCCTTTTTCGACACCGACGATGCGCGAGAGGTCCAGACCCAACTCGGTAAAGACCTCGCGTGCCACACCGACCTGGCCCTTGCCGCCATCGATCAGCACGATGTCTGGCAAGCGGGCCGCGCCCTTGCCCAGCTCGGCGCCACCGGCATCGCGCTGGGCCTCGGCCACCTTGCTGTAGCGGCGCGTGAGCACCTGGCGCATGGCGGCATAGTCGTCGCCGCCGGTGATGCCGTCGATCTTGTAGCGCCGGTACTCGCTGCTTTGCATCTTGTGGTGGTGGAACACCACGCAAGAGGCCTGGGTGTTCTCACCCGAGGTGTGCGAGATGTCAAAGCACTCGATGGTCAGCTGGTCGATATCGTCCTGGGGCAAATCCAGTGCCTCGACCAAAGCGCGCGTGCGCGCCTGCTGCGAGCCCTCTTCGGCCAGCAGGCGGGCCAGTTGCAGCTGGGCATTCTTTTGCGCCATCTCCAGCCAGACGCGGCGCTCCTCACGCGGCTGCGACACCGCCGCAATGCGCGTGCCGGTCTGCTGCGACAAGGCCTCCAGCAGCGCGGGCTCCAGCGCCACGCTGACCACCAGCACCGGGGGCGGCGCCACCTGCAGATAGTGCTGGGCCACAAAGGCCTCCAGCACGCGCTGCTCCACCGTTTTGGCGGGCCGCACCACGCCGGGCTGGGCACCACCGGGCTGGGCCCCACCGGGCTGGGCCTCATCAGGCTGGGCGCCCGCCTGGTCTGCGGCTACTTCGGCTTCTTCGGCCTCTTCCATGCTGGCAATGGCGGCGCTGTCTTCCACATGCACGGGGAAATACGCGCGGTCACCCAGATGCCGGCCACCGCGCACCATGGCCAGGTTGACGCAGGCCTTGCCGCCCTGCACCTGCACGGCAAGCATGTCCACATCGCGGTCGTCGATGGTCTCGATGCTCTGCTGGTGCAGCATGCTGGCCAGCGCCTTGATCTGGTTGCGGATGTCGGCCGCCTGCTCAAACTCCAGCTTGTCTGAGTGTGCCAACATGCGCGCCTCCAGCGTCTTGAGCAGCGTGTCGGTCTCGCCGCGCAGCATGGCTTCGGCATGGGCCACATCGGCGGCGTAGTCCTCGGGGCTGATGTGGTCCACGCAGGGGGCGCTGCAGCGCTTGATTTGGTAGAGCAGACAAGGCCGGGTGCGGTTGCTGAAAATGCTGTCCTCGCAGGTGCGCAGGCGAAACACCTTTTGCAGCAGCAAGATGGTTTCCTTGACCGCCCAGGCATTGGGGTAAGGGCCGAAATAGCGCTGGCGCTTGTCGGTCGCGCCCCGGTAATAGGCCACGCGCGGGTAGCACTGGCTGGGGGGCGTGCGCATGTCGCCATCGTGGATGGCCATGCCGGTGATCTTCAGGTACGGATAGCTCTTGTCATCCCGAAAAAGAATGTTGTATTTCGGGTGCTGGGTCTTGATGAGGTTGTTTTCCAGCAGCAGCGCTTCGGCTTCGGAGCGCACCACCGTGGTCTCCATGCGCACGATCTTGCCCACCATGTGGCCGATGCGGGTGCCGCCATGGTCCTTCTGGAAATAGCTCGAGACCCGGCGCTTGAGGTTGATGGCCTTGCCCACATACAGCAGCGCATCGCTGGCATCGAAATAGCGGTAGACGCCAGGCATGGCTGGCAAACCAGCGACCTGGGCAAGAAGTTCGGGAGAGTGCACGTGGGTGGGCATGGCGCTATTGTCTTATGCGTTCGCCCCGCCCGCAGCGAAACAGCCCATCACCCGTGCACGCTCACTGCACAATGCCGCGCTCACGCAGCGCCGCAATCTGCGCGCCGCTCAGGCCCAGGCCCTGCAGCACCGCATCGGTGTCATCGCCCAGGTGCGGCGCGCTGCTGCGGATCGTGCCCGGCGTAGCGGACAGCTTGGGCACAATGCCCGGCACCTCCAGCGTATGGCCGTCGCGCGTGGTTTGCGGCAGGATCATCTGGCGCGCGCGGTAGTGCGGGTCTTCGCTGATGTCCTTGGCGGTATAGACCTTGCCGGCTGGCACCCTGGCAGCAGCCAGCGCATCCATCACCTGCGCGATGGCGCGCGGCTGCGTCCAGGCGCTGATGGCGGCATCGATCTCTTCAATGCGCGCCACACGGCCCGCATTGCTGGCCAGGTCCGGTGCCTGGCCCAGGTCCGGCCGGCCAATGGTGTCCATCAGCCGTTTGAAGATGCTGTCGCCATTGCCGGCCACCAGCACCCAGCCATCCTGGCAGGCATAGGCGTTCGATGGCGCAATGCCGGGCAAGGCGCTGCCCGCCGCCTCGCGCACCGTGCCAAAGGCGCTGTATTCGGGGATCAGGCTTTCCATCACATTGAAGACCGCCTCGTGCAAGGCCACATCGATCACCTGGCCGCTGCCGCCATTCACCTTGCGGTGGTAGAGCGCCATCATCACGCCGATCACGCCATGCAGCGCCGCCAAGGTATCGCCGATCGACACCCCCACGCGCACCGGCACCCGCCCGGGCTCGGCCGTCAGGTGGCGCAAGCCACCCATGGCCTCGCCAATCACGCCAAAGCCGGGCAGATCGCGGTAGGGGCCGGTCTGCCCATAGCCAGAGATGCGTAGCATCACCAGGCCCGGGTTGATCGCATGCAGCTCCTCGGGCGACATGCCCCAGCCCTCCAGGGTGCCGGGGCGAAAGTTCTCCACCAGCACATCGGCCTCGGCAATCAGCTGGCGGGCAATGTCCTGCGCTTCCTTCTGGCGCAAATCCAGCGCCAGCGATTGCTTGTTGCGCGACTGCACCTGCCACCACACCGATGTGCCATCCTGCAGCAGCCGCCAGTTGCGCAGCGGGTCGCCCGCGCCGGTGGCCTCGATCTTCACGACCTCGGCACCAAACTCGCCCAAGGTCTTGCCGCAGAACGGCCCGGCAATCAGCTGGCCCATCTCGACCACCTTGACGCCTTGCAAAGCCATCGGCCCGGGGGTTGCAGTGTGGGGGTTCATGTCTGTCTCCATGCTTGATCAACTGAAGGCTATTGTGGCCCAGGAGGCAGCGCCAGTCAGTGAAGCCCGGGACTGCACTATCATCGCGCGGGTGATGACCCTCTCCCCTGCTTCCACCCCCACCGCCACATCCTCCACCGTATCCCCTGCCTCCACGCAGCGCAGCCCAGCGCCGCTGTGGGATATTTTTTGCCAGGTGATCGACAACTTTGGCGATATCGGCGTGTGCTGGCGCCTGGCCGCCGACCTGGCCCAGCGTGGCTGCCAGGTGCGGCTGTGGGTGGACGATGGCAGCGCCCTGGCCTGGATGGCGCCGCAGGGCGCGCCTGGCGTGACGGTGCAGCCCTGGCCCGATGCAGCGCCGGCCAGTGGCGTCGGTGATGTGGTGGTCGAGGCCTTTGGCTGCGAGATTCCGCCTGCCTTCCAGCAGGCGCTGGCCGCGCGTGCGCAATCCCCAACGCAGAAAGCCAGCGTCTGGATCAACCTGGAATACCTGTCTGCCGAAGACTATGTGGAGCGCTGCCACCGCCTGCCCTCGCGCCTGATGAGCGGCCCCGCGGCAGGCCTTACGCGCTGGTTCTTCTACCCCGGCTTCAGCACCGGCACCGGTGGCCTGCTGCGCGAAGCCGATCTGCCCGGGCGCCTGGCGGACTTTGACCGCAGCGCCTGGCGCGCCCGGCATGGCCTGCAAGATGGCGACCTGGTGTTTTCGCTGTTCTGCTATGAGCCCCCGGCCTTTTTGCCCGCCTTTGCCAGCGCTGGCACGGCCACGCAGTGGCTGGTCACCCCGGGCCGCGCGGCGGCGCTGGTGCAGCAGCGGCTGCCCCAGCCCCTGCCCAGCCAGGTTCAGCTGCTGCCGCCCTGCAGCCAGCCGGAATTCGACGAGATGCTCTGGTCCTGCGACCTCAACTTTGTGCGCGGCGAAGACTCACTGGTACGGGCGCTGTGGGCCGGCCAGCCTTTTGTCTGGCAGATCTACCCGCAGGATGACAACGCCCACCATGCCAAGCTGGAGGCTTTTCTGGACTGGCTGGACGCGCCGGGCAGCCTGCGCCAAGCCCATGCGGCCTGGAATGGCATCCCAGGGGCTGGCGGCAGCGTCCCTGCATGGCCCGCCATCACGCCAGCGCTGCTGGCGCAATGGGCCCATTGCGTGCAGGCAGCGCGCAACACTCTGCACAGGCAGCCCAGCCTTGCCGAGCAGCTGATGGCATTTGCGGGCGAAAAATGTTAGAATTGCAGTCTTTGCGCTTATCCGCGCACCCAGCGCCTGCAGGCAGCCGGGTTTGATGGATGCGCACAACGCCGCGGAACATGCTACGGCGCAGCACAGCCCGTCCAACGACACTTGCGCGCCGCCCGTAGTAGTTTGAGCGGCCCCAACACAGGCACTTACTGCTATGAAAATCGCTCAAGAAATCCGCGCTGGCAACGTGATCATGTTCGGCAAAGACCCGATGATCGTTCTGAAGACCGAATACGCACGTGGCGGCCGTGGCGCTGCAACCGTGCGCATGAAGCTCAAGAGCCTGATCGGCAACTTCGGCACGGAAAACGTGTTCAAGGCCGACGACAAGATCGACAACGTGATCCTGGAAAAGAAGGATTGCACGTACTCCTATTTCGCCGACCCCATGTACGTCTGGATGGACCCTGAGTTCAACCAGTACGAAGTGGAAGCCGAAAACATGGCTGACGCACTGAACTACCTGGAAGACGGCATGACCGCTGAAGTGGTGTTCTATGACGGCAAGGCCATCTCGGTCGAGCTGCCCACCACCATCGTGCGCGAAATCACCTGGACCGAGCCTGCTGTCAAGGGCGATACCTCCGGCAAGGTTCTCAAGCCTGCCAAGATCGCTACCGGTTTTGAAATCGCTGTGCCGCTGTTCGTGAGCCAGGAAGACAAGATCGAAATCGACACCCGCACTGCTGAATACCGCAAGCGCGTGTAATGACTGGGCCACAAGGCTCCAGCCAGAACAACCTCCATGCCCCGCGCTGGAGGTTTTTTTTTCGACCTCCGCGCCACCGCCTCACCGCGCTAACAGCAGCTGCCACAGGCCATCTGCCGCTGTGCGCATCCAGATACATATTTTTACCCATTAAAAATAGCCAAATATTTTTGCCCCGGTAAAATGACCTACTCATTAAGAGAACAACGAACAAGTGGCCATGACTACCGAGACATTGACCAGCCGGCTGACCATCTTCCAGGGTCACCAGCGCCTGCTGCAAGCCGACCGCCTGACGGTGCTGCGCTATCTGCAAAACCATGACGAACTCCACCCCGGCGGCAGCCTCACCCCCTTGTGGGTGTTTGATGACCTCTCCGGACTGCGCCTGGATCTGAACTGGCGCTCGGAGCTGGCCCCGGCAGCGCAGCCCGCTGCCCAGCTGGACGACGACGCAGCCCCAGCACCCGCAGCACCTGTTGAAGCAGCAGCCCACAGCCGCTCTGCACGTGCCGTTGGCCGCCCCAAGCTGGGCGTGGTCTCGCGCGAGGTAACCTTGCTGCCCCGCCATTGGGACTGGCTCAACCGCCAGCCCGGCGGCGCCTCAGCGGCCTTGCGCCGCCTGATCGATGACGCCCGCAATGCCCATGCGCAGCAGGATTCGCAGCGCGCAGCGACCGAGGCCACCTACCAGTTCATGCAGGCCATGGCGGGGGATCTGCCCGGCTTTGATGAGGCCTGCCGCGCGCTGTTTGCCCACAAGCAATCGGCGTTCTTGCTGCAGACCCAGGCCTGGCCCGATGATGTACAAGCTTATCTGCACCAGCTCAGCCGCCCCATCTGGCCGGTGTAAGCACCCTACCCGCAGCACCCTGACCCCACACCCTCCCATGTCTTCGTCCATACCCGCACCCCAGGCGGCGCCCTCCGCCCCGCCTGTTCGCCCCCTGTGGCAAGTCTTCATGGTGTTTCTGGGCCCCATGCTGCTGTCCAATATCCTGCAGTCCCTCTCGGGCACGCTCAACAGCATGTTCCTGGGCCAGATGATGGGGGTCAAGGCGCTCGCTGCTGTTGCGGCGTTCTTTCCCGTCATGTTTGTCTTTATCGCCTTTGTCATTGGTCTGGGGGCTGGTGCGTCGGTGCTCATCGGCCAGGCCTGGGGCGCCGGGCAACCTGACAAGGTACGCGCCATTGCCGGCACCACCTTGCTCGCCGGGCTGGCCATGGGCGCGGCCGTGGCGCTGTTTGGCGGCCTGTTTACCCAGCCCATCATGCGCATGCTGGGCACGCCGGCCGATATTCTGGAGCAGGCCACCATTTACTCGCGCATCGTGCTGCTGGGCATGCCAGGGCTGTTCATCTTTTTGCTGTTCACCTCACTGCTGCGCGGCGTGGGCGACACGCTCACGCCGATGTGGTCGCTGATCGTGTCCACCGGCATCGGCCTGGTCAGCACGCCGGCGCTGATTGCCGGCTGGGGTGGCCTGCCGCGCCTGGGCGTGGCCAGCGCCGGGGTATCGATGATTCTGGGCTTTAGCGTGGCCCTGGTCTGGCTGGCCATACAGCTGCGCCGCAAGCGCAGTGTGCTGGCCCCCAACCGCGCACTGCTGCGCGCCATGCGCCTGGACTGGACCTTGTTGCGCGCCGTGCTGCGTGTGGGTATCCCTACTGGCGTGCTGATGATCGCCACCTCGCTGGCCGGCCTCGTCGTGCTATCGCTGATCAATGGCTTTGGCTCGGATGCCACAGCCGCCTACGGCGCCGTCAACCAGATCAATGCCTTTGCCCAGTTCCCACTGATCTCTGTGGCCATCACTGCGTCCATCCTGGCGGCCCAATCGATTGGCGCCGGCCGCAGCGAGCGCCTGCCCGCCATTGCGCGTACTGCGATGCAGATCAACATGGCCATCGGTGGCGCCACGGCCTTGCTGGGCAGCATTTTTGCCCGGCCCTTGCTGTCCATCTTCATCACCGATCAAGAGGTGCTGCACGTGGCCGTGGAGCTGCTGCGCATTGTGCTGTGGAGTGGCCTGCTGTTTGGCGCCTTTGCCTCGCTGGCAGCACTGATGCGTGCCAGCGGCGATGTCCTGGTGCCCACGTTGATCACCATCGGCGTGATCGCCACCTTGGAGCTGCCACTGGCCTGGCTGTTCAGCCGCCACTTTGGTCTGGTGGGCATCTGGATGGCCTTCCCCGTCTCCTACGGCCTGACGTTGGCGCTGCAGACCTGGTACTACCAGGCGATCTGGAAGAAGCGCCCGATCCGCAAGATGGTGTGAAGCCCCTTGCAGGCGTGGCGCCCCAGGTGACAAGTCTGCCAAAAGCTGAAATCATGGCCCGTTGCATCCCGCCTGCCCGATACACCCTTTAGCCTGATATGCCCAATCCCCAGAACTACCGCGTGCCCGTCAAGGGCGCAGTCCATCTGGCCGACTACGACCCGGCCGCCACACCGTTTGCGCATGGCAGCATCAAGGCCCAGGAAAAAGACCTCAAGATGCTCAACAAGCAGCTGGCCCAGCTGATGCGGCCGCTGCAGGGCGAGAACAAGCGCTCGGTGCTGCTGGTGCTGCAGGGCATGGACACCAGCGGCAAGGATGGCACCGTGCGCGGCGTCTTCAAGACCACCGGCCCGCAGGGCCTGCGCATGGCCACCTTCAAAAGTCCGAGCAAGGAAGAGCTCTCGCACGACTACCTCTGGCGCTGCCATGCCGTGGCGCCGGCCAAAGGCGAGATCGGCATCTGGAACCGCAGCCACTACGAAGATGTGCTGGTGCCCCTGGTCAACGGCTGGATCACGCGCCAGGTCGCCAAGCAGCGCTATGCGCAGATCAACGACTTCGAGCGCCTGCTGGCCGAGAACGGCACCACCGTCCTCAAGTGCATGCTGCACATCAGCAAGGACGAGCAGCGCATCCGGCTGCAAGAGCGCATCGATGTGCCGGAAAAGCGCTGGAAGTTCAGCCTCGATGACCTGGCCGTGCGCAAGCAGTGGGATGCCTACCAGCAGGCCTATGAGGACCTGCTCGAAGCCACCTCCACCGCCCATGCGCCCTGGTATGTGGTGCCCGCCGACAACAAGCTGCACCGCAACCTGATGGTCAACACCTTGCTCAACCACTGCCTGCTGGATATGCAGCCACAGTACCCGGTGGACTATCCGGAGCTCGTTGGTCTGCAGGTGGAATAAGCACAAGCTCCCAACGCGCAACGACCAAACAAAAGGGGCCTGCTGCAACAGCAAGGCCCCTTGCTTTGTATGCGATCCAGTGTTTAAACCGGCACACCCACCAGGTCATGGCCCTGGCTGCGCACAATGCGCACCTTGATCAGCTCGCCGACCTTGTAGGTCTTGCTGAGCTTCTCGGGCGGCAGCAGGTGCACAACGCCATCGATCTCGGGCGCATCGGCGTAGGTGCGGGCAATACCGCCCTTCTTGCCCAGGCCGATGGCCTTGTCCACCAGCACCTGCATGGTCTGGCCCACACGGCGCTCCAGGCGCTTGGCGGAGACCTCTTCGGCCACTTCCATAAAGCGGGCGCGGCGCGCCTCGCGCACCTCAGCGGGCAGCATGCCGGGCAGCTCGTTGGCAGTCGCGCCCTCGACCGGGCTATAGGCAAAGCAGCCTGCGCGGTCAATCTCGGCCTCGCGGATAAAGTCCAGCAGGTGCTCGAACTCTTCCTCGGTCTCGCCAGGGAAGCCGGCAATAAAGGTCGAGCGGATCACCAGCTCAGGGCAGATCGCGCGCCATTCGCGGATGCGCTCCAGATTGCGCTCACCGCTGGCCGGGCGCTTCATGCGCTTGAGCACATCGGGGTGGCTGTGCTGCAGCGGCACATCCAGGTACGGCAGCACCAGGCCCTGGGCCATCAGCGGCAAAATCGCGTCCACCGTCGGGTAGGGGTACACATAGTGCAAGCGCACCCAGGCGCCATGCGGCTTGGCCAGCTCGCCCAGCGCTTCGACCAGCTCCAGCATGCGGGTCTTGACCGGCTTGCCGTCCCAAAAACCGGTGCGGTACTTCACATCCACGCCATAGGCGGAGGTGTCCTGGCTGATCACCAGCAGCTCCTTGACGCCACCGGCAAACAGCGCCTTGGCTTCCTTGAGCACATCACCAATCGGGCGGCTGACCAGGTCCCCGCGCATCGAGGGGATGATGCAGAAGGTGCAGCGGTGGTTGCAGCCTTCGGAGATCTTCAGGTAGGCATAGTGCTTGGGCGTGAGCTTGATGCCCGCCTCGCCAAAGCTGCCGGGCACCAGGTCAATGAAGGGATCATGCGGCTTGGGCAGGTTGGTGTGGACCGCATCCATCACCTCTTGCGTCGCGTGGGGGCCCGTGACCGCCAGCACGCTGGGGTGCATCTGCTTGACCAGGTTGCCGCCGCCGTCACCCATCTTGGCGCCCAGGCAACCGGTGACGATCACCTTGCCGTTCTCGGCCAGCGCCTCACCAATCGTGTCCAGGCTCTCGCGCACGGCATCGTCAATAAAGCCGCAGGTGTTGACGATCACCAGATCGGCACCTTCAAAGGTCTTGGAGGTCTGGTAGCCCTCGGCGCTCAACTGCGTCAGGATCAGCTCGCTGTCGGTCAGGGCTTTGGGGCAGCCCAAACTGACGAACCCCACCTTGGGGGTTCGGTTGGCGTCGAGCGTCGCAGTGGCAGCGTGGGTATCGGTATTCATTTTTCTTGCAGGGGAACCTGGCAACTAATCTGGGCGGTATTTTAAAGCAGGCGCCCTGACAGGCTCCGTCCCTGGGGTATAGACCCGCAGGCGGGAGCCTGGAGAACGTGCATTCAGGTGGGAGATAGGCGGAAAAGCGTGGGGAAGGCTGCAGCGCCAGCGCCGAAAACAACACAACCTGGCCACACCGGGCCAGCTTGTGTTGCGGAGACTGCCAAGGCCGCCAACGCCGCCTCAGGGCTGCTTAATGCGCAGCGCATGGGCTTCCGTCTCGGTTGGCAGCTCCCAGCGGTTCAGCAGCGACTGCAGCGCCTTGTTGGACAGGGTCGAGTCCCGGCGGCTGTTACGCCGCAGCAGCTCGGCACGTGGCTGCTCCAGGTAGACCAATTCCACTTCGGCACCGTAGGCAAACAGCAGATCAAGCGTGCGCGTTCGCATCTGCAGGCTCAGATGCGTGGCGCTCCAGACAAAAGGCGCCTTCTTGCGCAGCAGTTCCCGGGCCTTGTCATGGGCAAAGTGCGCAGCGGCGCCCTCGTTCTCGCCATGCTTCAGGTCCAGCGCTTCTCTTGCATCATCGAAAGACACCACCGGCAAGCCGCGCCGGTGCTGCGCCAGCCAGCTGTCCTTTCCCGACGCGGGCAGGCCACACATCACGGTCACGCGCGATCCAGGTTCCTGAAAAAGCGCATAGTCCGGGTGGACGTCATCGCCCCGGAAGTAGCTCAGCCTGGTGTGGGCATCCGCAAAGTGCCGAGGACTCCCGTAGCAGCCCTCTTCCCGCGCCAGTTCCCGAAAGAGTTCGATGTTGTCCAGCACCGCCTGCTGGTCCACACAGACACGACCGCGCATATCCGCTTCGGCCAAAGCGGCCAAGTGGACAAGATTCACCTGCCAGGACCCCTCTCGCACAATGCGCTCGGGCGTCTTGCCAGAACGAGACCCAGCCAACGCGAAAAATGGCACTTGGTGGACTGCAATCAGGCGGCAGACCGCTTCCCACAGGTCCAGTGGCGCACCCGCGTCCCAGAGCAGCACACGGGCCTCCACGGCACCCTTGCGGGAATGGCCAGGCTGGCCGATGGCCCCAGTCTGTGGGTCGATGACCGTGGTCCGGTATTTGGCCACATCATGCAGCAAGGCCGCGAGGAACAAGACCATGCGGTCATGCGGGCTCGCCTGCAGGTAGTCCGGCAGCGCCAGCAGCTCCTGCACCACCATTTGGGTGTGCGTCCAGACATCACCCTCGGCGTGAAATCGGGGGTCCTGCACCGTCGTTTTGGCCCGCTCCAGTACGGGGAAGGCCGCAAGACAGGCCTCAAAATCCGGGGCGGCGCCCGGCGCGGGCACCAGGCCCGCAATCGTTGACCAGTTCATACACAGTCCTTTCCGGGAGAGCTTCTTCCCAATACTCGGCGGGCACCATCCGGCCCAGCTGCCCGGTTGCTTCGCGCCAAAGCTTTCAATGCATCCAGCGAGCGAATGGTGTGCAGGGACAAGTCTTCCCAGCTCACCGAAGGCTGCGGCGCATAGAGGTCCACACCTGGCGCCAGGCCATTGGCAATCATTGGCCGCTGGCTGTGGTGTGAGCCACTGTCCAAAATTGTCTGGAGAAAGTCTTGCCGGACCAGCTTGTAGCGCGCCACCACCTGGCCGTCCGCTTCCACCTTCAGATACAGGCCTTCTGCGAGGTCCGAGTTATTCGTCTGTTGCCAGCACAGCTGGGGCGGTAGGCCCTCTCGTTGGACTGTGAGGTCAAACGACTGGCGCCAGGCGCGGCTCTTGGCCAGGGACGGCTGCACCAGCGCCCACAGCAAGGCGGGGTCTGTCGGCATCAGCCCCTCATACAGAACCGGCACGGACAGCACCGGTGAGCCCTGCAGCAAGGCATGGCGGCGCGGGGTCGATAGAAACTGACCCGTCTCCCGGTCCAACATGTCGAACTCATGAAAGTGGTGCGGCAACTGGTCGTAGAAAACCGAGTGCTTGGCATAGGTCCACTCGCCATAGACGACAAAGCGGTCCTCCAAGCGTTCGAGCAAGGCCGCTTCGTGGGCAGCGGCCCAGACTTTGAATAGATTGAACTGGCGCTCACTGCCGCCGCCCACCAGGTAGTGGCCTCGGGATTGCAGTAGCTGGTCGCCGGCGCCGCTAAAGGAAATGCCGGCGTTGGCGCCGTCGAGTTTTTCCTCGATGACGACGTGTTGGCCAGCCAGGGCTTTGAGGGGCACCTGGTCACTGGCATCGTCGCCCGCTTGCAAGCGCGATCCTTCCAGGTGAGGCGTGCGCGGGTATTTGAATATCGAAAGCGTGTGGGGATTCATGTTCGTTGCAGCGAGAAGCGTCTCGCTGTCCGGCAGGACAGGGAAAGCCAACGAACGTGAGGCGCAGGTCGACCGCTCTTACCCAAAAAAGGAAAGAGGTCGTCGCGCAGGGGAAGCGGGGGATTCAGCGCTCCCGCCGCCTCATGGCAGGCGTAGGGAGCTCGGAGCCAGTACCGCAGCCAGCTGTGGCGCAGACTTGCGCCGCACGAGGCTGCAAATGCAGTCGTCGGCGATTAGCGGGTGACGAACAGGCGGGACATGAAAGGCTCCGAAAAGGCAAAAATTGAAGGATTGGAAGTTATAGCATATGCAGTCGCTGCGTTCAAGAACGCAGCATCGACATCGCCCGTTTGCTCATGCCGCACGTGGCATGCACGCGTCAGACAGCGGGCGCGCAACATGGCTTGGCCCCTCCAGCTAGCGCCAAGCCATTCCCTGCATCAAGGCCGCTTGACGCCAAAAGCCGTCAGCATCTGCTCGGTCTGCTTTTGCATCTGCTCCTGCATCTGCTGGAAGAACTGCTGCGACTGCGCCTGGTAGTTGCTCGCATCGGGCATGCCTGGCACGCCGGGCATCGGCATACCCAGAAAATTGCGCCACATCTCGGGCGTCGCGCCCTTCATCTGGTCGGCAAAGCGGCCTTGCATCTCCGTGAACAGCTGCACATTGCGCTCCAGGTAGGAGCCCATAAAGCCCTGCATCGCATGGCCGTAAAAGCGGATGATGTTGACCAGCATGGCCTCGGTGAACATCGGCGCGCCGCCGGCTTCCTCATCCAGAATGATCTGCAGCAGAATGCTGCGCGTCAGGTCCTCGCCGGTCTTGGCGTCCTTCACAACGATGGGCTCGTTTTGCATGACCAGGGCCTTGACCTCGGCCAGGGTGATGTAGGCAGAGGTCTGGGTGTCGTACAGACGGCGGTTGGGGTATTTCTTGACGACGCGCTCGGACGCGGTGGCTGTTCCTGGGGTGTTTTCCGGCACGCGGATCTCCTGTGTCTCTCGCCAACGGCTGGCGTTATGGGAATACCGTCCATCCTAGTCTCTGGGACGGCGGTTTTTACCTCTAAGGCAATTTTTAGATTGTAGTGATGCCTGGGGCCTGTTGCGCTGCAGCACTTACCCTTAGGCCACTAGGCGGCCCGGCCTTTGAGCCAACTGGCAAAGGCCTGCAGCGCGGGCTGGGCAGGCAGGGGCTCGGTGGCCAGCGGGGTCATCCAGTAATAGGCGCGGCTGCCGGTCAAAGGCTGCTCACAGGCGACCACGAGCTCGCCCCGGGCGAGCTCATCCTCGATCAGCATTGGCGGGATCAGCGCCACGCCCATACCGGCCGCAGCAGCGACGGCCAGCATCGAGAACAGCTCATAGCGCGGGCCATCGAGCGCATGAGGCGCCTGCACGCCAGCGGCATCAAACCATTTGCGCCAGCCGTCCGGCCGGGTGCTTTGCTGCAGCAGCGGCAGCTGGGCCAGCACTTGGGGCGATACCGTCAGGTAGGCACGGCCGCGCCCGCGCTGGGTGGCGCCCTCGAGCAGGCGCGGGCTGCAGACCGGCACGATCAGCTCGTCCATCAGCCAAGCGGCCTGCGTGCCCGGCCACTGGCGCGCCTGCTCGGCCGTGCCGGCATAGATGGCGGCATCGACCTGGCGCTCGGCAAAGGCAAAGGGCCGGGTCTGCACATCGATATGCACCACAACGCCCGGGTGCTGCTGCAGGAACTGCGGCAGGCGCGGCAGCAGCCAGCGGGTGGCAAAGGTGGGCACGGCCGCAATGCTGATCGCGCCGCCCGCGCCCTGGTGGGCCATGATATCCAGCGTGCCGCGCTCGATGCCCTGCAACCACTGCGCCACCTGCTGGCTGTACTGGTGGCCTGCGGCCGTCAGCACCATGCCATGGCGCGAGCGCTTGAACAGCTGCACGCCCAGTTGCTCTTCAAGTGCAATGATCTGGCGCGAGACGGCGCTTTGCGTCAGCGCCAGCTCCTGGGCAGCGCGGGTGTAGCTCTCGTGGCGGGCAGCCGCCTCAAAGCAGGCCAGCGCCTGGGTCGAAGGAATCATTCGGCGCATATCTTGTCTCCTGTGTGACGCATGCAATCACTCCTTTTTTCTCTGCGACTGCACTGCGACGGCATGTGTATAAATGCGTAATGCGCATATCTGGATGATAAACAATCGTTTGCCCCTGCGCTGCGGCAGGCCTACCATGGCGGCTGTTTTGGCAGGCCGGCGCTTCTGCGCCCGGCCTGCCTTCCGATGAGCGAATACAGATCCAAGGAGCAAGACATGGCGCAATTCACCTGGGAAGACCCCTTCCACCTCGACGAGCAACTCACCGAAGACGAGCGCATGATCCGCGACGCAGCCCGCGCCTACTGCCGCGACAAGCTCGCACCGCGTGTGCAGGAGATGTTCCGCAAGGAATCGGTGGACACCAGCATCTTCCGTGAGATGGGCGAGCTGGGCCTGCTGGGCCCCACGATCCCCACCGAATACGGTGGCGCTGGCCTCAACTACGTGAGCTACGGCCTGGTGGCGCGCGAGATCGAGTACATCGACTCGGGCTACCGCTCGATGGCCTCGGTGCAGTCCTCCTTGGTGATGGTGCCGATCAACGAATTCGGCACCGAAGCGCAAAAGCAGAAGTACCTGCCCAAGCTGGCATCGGGCGAGTTCATCGGCTGCTTTGGCCTGACCGAGCCCGACCACGGCTCCGACCCTGGCAGCATGGCCACCCGCGCCTACAAGGTGGATGGCGGCTACAAGCTCAAGGGCAGCAAGATGTGGATCACCAACAGCCCCATCGCCGATGTGTTTGTGGTCTGGGCCAAGGAAGTCTCCGAAGGCGGCGCCGTCGGCCAGATCCGCGGCTTTGTGCTGGAAAAGGGCATGAAGGGCCTGTCGGCTCCCGCGATCCACGGCAAGGTGGGCCTGCGCGCTTCGATCACCGGCGAGATCGTCATGGACGATGTGTTTGTACCCGAAGAAAACGCCTTCCCCGAAGTGCGCGGCCTGAAGGGCCCCTTCACCTGCCTGAACAGCGCCCGCTTTGGCATTGCCTGGGGTGCGATGGGTGCGGCCGAGTTCTGCTGGCACACCGCCCGCCAGTACACGATGGACCGCAAGCAGTTTGGCCGCCCACTGGCCGCCAACCAGCTGATCCAGAAAAAGCTGGCCGACATGCAGACCGAAATCACGCTGGGCCTGCAAGCGGCGCTGCGCGTGGGTCGCATGAAGGACGAGCACCAGAACGTGATCGAGATCACCTCGCTGATCAAGCGCAACAACTGCGGCAAGTCGCTGGACATTGCCCGCCTGGCCCGCGACATGATGGGCGGCAACGGCATCAGCGACGAGTTCGGTGTGGCGCGCCACCTGGTGAACCTGGAAGTGGTCAACACCTACGAAGGCACGCACGATGTGCACGCGCTGATCCTGGGCCGCGCCCAGACCGGCATCGCTGCGTTCGCCAACTAAGCACCGCCTGAGCCCCATCGCATGCAGCAGCTGCTGCATGCCCACCCACAACCCACTTCACTGCAGGCGCTGCGTGGGTGGGTTGTGCTGTTTTGTGATCGCTTAACCACCCCCTTGCCGGATGCGAATGGCGCCGCCCTGAGGCCGCACGTACCATCGGCGAGTTTTGCAGAAATTTCTTGCTGCAGCGCCTGTTGCACATGCATGGGCAGGTATCAAATTTGGAGACACCATGACCGCAAGCATCGCGCCGCTGGACGGCATCAAAGTTCTGGATCTGTCGCGGGTGCTGGCCGGCCCCTGGTGCGCACAGATGCTGGGTGACCTGGGCGCCGAGGTGATCAAGGTCGAGCGCCCCGAGGCTGGCGACGACACGCGCCACTGGGGCCCTCCCTACCTGCACACCGATGACGGCGCCAAGACCGAGCAGGCCAGCTACTACACCTGCTGCAACCGCAACAAGCGCAGCATCACCATCGACATGGCCTCGCCCCAGGGCCAGGCGCTGATCATCGAGCTGGCCAAGGATGCCGACATCCTCGTCGAGAACTTCAAGGTGGGCGGCCTCAAGGGCTATGGCCTGGACTATGAAAGCCTGCGCAAGATCAACCCGCGCCTCATTTACTGCTCGGTCACCGGCTTTGGCCAGACCGGCCCCTACGCGCCCCGCGCCGGCTACGACCTGATGGTGCAGGCGATGAGCGGCATGATGAGCATCACCGGCCACCCCGATGGCGAGCCCGGTGGCGGCCCGCTCAAGGTGGGCGTTGCGGTCACTGATGTGTTCACCGGCATTTATTCCTGCTGCTCGATCCTGGCCGCGCTGCAGGCGCGCCACCAGACCGGCGAGGGCCAGCACATCGACATGGCCTTGCTGGATGTGGGCATGGCCGTGCTGGCCAACCAGGCGGTGGGCTATTTGAATGCAGACGATATTCCGCAGCGCGCAGGCAATATCCACCCCAGCGTCGGCCCCTACCAGGACTTTCCCAGCAAGGACGGCAATGTGCTGCTGGCCATTGGCAACGACGGCCAGTTCGCCCGCTTTTGCGCCGCGACCGGCAACGAGGCCTGGGCGCAGGACCCGCGCTTTACCCGCAACTCGGGCCGCATCATCCACCGCAAGGATTTGCAGGAGTTGATGTACCCGCTGATGAAGACCCGCACCACCGCCGAATGGATTGCGCTGCTCGAAGACAAGGCCGTCCCCTGCGGCCCCATCAACAACATCGCCCAGGCCTTTGAGGATGAGCAGGTGATTGCACGCGGCCTGCATGTGCAGATCCCGCGCGACGCTGGCGACCAGATCGGCAGCATCAGCACCGTCGCCAGCCCCATGCGGCTGACTGCTACGCCGCCGGTGGTGCGCCGCCCGCCCCCCGCGATGGGCCAGCATACCGACGAGATCCTGGCCGAGCTGGGCCGCTCGCCCGCGCAGATTGCGCAGCTGCACAGCGAAGGCGTGGTCTGAGGCGGGGCGCTATCGCCATGTACCCAGGGCCGCTGTTGCGGCCCTTTTGGTTATTGGCGTAGCGCTCAGTCAAACAGCCCCAGGCTGCTGCCATCGCCCAGCGCTGCGCCCTCCCACTCCAGCAGTTGCAGCTTGGTGCGCGTGCCGCCATTGGCCGAGAAGCCGCCGCCCGCGCCTTGCGCCGCCAGGATGCGGTGGCAGGGCACCACCGGCGCAAAAGGGTTGGCGCCCAATGCCTGGCCCACGGCACGCGCCAAGCCCTTGCCACCCAGGTCCTGCGCCAGGTCGCCATAGCTGCGCGTCTGGCCCGGCTCAATGGCCAGTGCCAGCTGGTAGACCGCCCGCGAAAAATCCGGCACGCCATGCCAGTCCAGCACCACATCATCGAGCAGCGGCAGGCCGCTGCGCGCAGACCAGCGGTTCAGGGTCAGCAGGCTGCGCAAATCACCCAGCACCGGGGCGGGTGCATCGGGCCAGGGCGCACTGTCATCCGGGTCGGAGCCACCCTCGCGCCCAGCCAATAGCCACTGCACGCCGGCCACCGCCTGCAAGGCCTGCGCACTCAAATCACCCGGCACCTGGACCTGCGGCCACAGGCCCTCTCGGCGCTGGCGTGCGTGCTCGAGCAGGCGCATCTGGGTGGCTTCCAGGCTGGGCTCGGGCAGCCGCAGCGCCACCACGGCCTGCGCACCCCAGGCAATGCCGCAAACACCCAGCCGGGTGCGGAACAAGGCATGGCCGGTCTGTGCAGGGTCCCAGCCTTCGCGGGGCACAGTAGGAGAGGATACGGGGGCGGTATGCATGCCTGCATCTTGCCCCAGTTTGCGCAGCCCCCACCAGTCCCAGTGCCGCAGTGCCACTGTCAGTCTTTGCCGGCCAGGCGGCACCGGCCCACAGGCTGACAGCACAATCGGCCAGGTGTTCCACAATAAGAAGCGCCCCATGACCGACACCCTGCACGCCCAGCACACCGCCATCCTGCGCGAGGTGCTAGCCAGCGCCCACCGCAACCGCCATCTGCAAAAAGGCCGCCCCTTTGCCGCAGCGATTGCCGATGATGCGGGCAGCATCCTGGGCCGGGGCGTGAACACCATCAGCCAGACGCAGGACATGACGGGCCACGCCGAGATGGAAGCCATCCGCGACTGCTGCCACCAGCGCCAGCTGCCGCACCTGCAGGGGCTGACGGTCTATGCCTCCGGCCACCCCTGCCCCATGTGCCTGGCCGCAATCGTGGCGGGCCAGGCCAAGCAGGTGTTTTTTGCGTTTGACAATGCCGATGCGGCGCCTTACGGGCTGTCGAGCGAAGGCGTCTACCAGCGCCTGGGCTTGCAGCTGCAACCGCCGCCGCTGCCCATCCAGCGGCTGGATCTGGGCATCAGCGCAGCGCAGCTCTATGGCGATGCGCCCTGGCCCAGCGCAGACTAAAAATCACAGCAAACCGCCTTCGCGCTTTGCGTTGGCTTTACGTCTGCCCTTTATGATCGGGCAGTTTTTTTGGCGGCCATGCCGCCCTTCTTGCCGCTTGCATGACCCCGCTCCCTACCCAGCCCCCTGCCGTTGACCGCCAAGCCCTGCGCTGGATTGCAGCGCTGTTTGTGCTGGTCATGGCCAGCCGCCTGCTGGCCTCGCACGGGGTGTCCTGGGACCAGAACGAGCAGCTGGTCTGGTCGCAGCAACTGGCACTGGGCTACGGGCCCCAGCCGCCGCTCTACACCTGGCTGCAATGGGCCCTGGTGGGGGTGCTCGGCCCCAGCACCGTCGCCGTGGTGCTGCTCAAAAACAGCCTGATTGCGCTGAGCTTTGTCTTTATGCTGCTGGCCGCGCGCGAGGTGCTGCCTGCCCGCCAGGCCTGGCCGGCCGCTGCCGGCATGGCCTGGCTTCCCGGCATTGCCTGGCAGTTGCTGCGCGACCAGACCCACACGGTGATGCTGACCTGCGCGATCTGCGCGACCTGGTGGTTGCTGCTGCGCCAGCTGCGCCAGCCGCGACCGCTGGGCTTTGTCTACCTGGGCCTGGTCGTGGCCTGGGGCATGCTCTCCAAATACAGCTACCTGCTGGTGGCCGTGACCTTGCTGCTGGCCTGCCTGAGCTTGGGCAGCACGCGCCGTGCGCTGCTCTCGCGCGGCTGGTGGCTCACGCCGCTGATCAGCATCGCGCTGGTGGCCCCGCATGCCTGGTGGGTGCTGGAGCATTGGCAAGCGGCCAGCGGCGCCACGCTGGACAAGCTGCACCCGGCAGAAACCAGCTCCTACCTCAGCGGCCTGGCCCAGGGCCTGCGCGATCTGCTGGCCTTTTTGCTGCTGGCCGTGCTGCCCTGGCTGCTGATGGCACGCTGGACCAGTGGGCGCTTCTGGCAACAGCCCGCTGCGGCCAACGGCGCCATCCATACCAGTCTCACGCCTGACTGGCTGGTGCCGCTGCTGGGCCGCTATATGGCGCTGGTGGCGGGGTCGCTCGCGCTGATGGCGCTGGCCGGCGCGGCCAAGTTCGATGGCCGCTGGATCCAGCCGCTGCTGCTGATTTTTCCGCTCTATATGCTGGCCCGCTGCCCGGCGCTTGCCGCATCGGACAAAAGCCGCCAGCGCTACCTGCTGGCCTGCCTGGGCATGCTGGTGCTGGTGTGGTCGCTGGCCTTGCTGGCGCCGCTGCGCGATGCCAAGCGCGGCAAGGGTGACCGCCTCAATTGGCAGCTGGACCTGATCGCCCAGACCTTGCGCCAGGCAGGCTACCAGGGCCAAGGCATGGTGCTCGCCGAGCACCACACCACTGGCGGCGTGATGCGCATTCTGTTTCCGCAGGCCCAGATCGTGGTCTGCGATGCGGACGAGCCGGGCTTTCATAAGGATTGCGCCTGGCAGGCCGCCGAAAGCGCGCGCCGCCAGCAGCTGCCCTGGCTGCAAATCTCCACCGAGGACCCGGCGCCCGATGCCTGGTGGTGGGCGGCCTGGCCGGTCGATGCGATGCTGCAGGTGCAGGAGACCGAGCTGCCCTACCGCTGGACCGACCCGGCACGTGCGCAGATGCAGATGAACTTTGTGGTGTCTCCAGCGGGCAGATAAACACTGCCCGGCGCCACTAAGATGCGGTCATCTCCCTCGCCGCCGAGACAATGACCGCCATCTCCGACACCGCCGCCATCGCCCAAGAACACTGGATCGGCCTGCCCCAGCAGGGCCGGCTGTATGCCAAAACCTGGACCCCGAGCACCGCACATAAAGCGCCGCTGGTGCTGATGCATGACTCACTGGGGTCGGTCGCGCTATGGCGCGATTTTCCGGCGCAGCTGGCCCAGGCCACGGGCCGGCAGGTGATCGCCTATGACCGCCTGGGCTTTGGCCAGTCCGACGCGCGCGGCGACACGCTGGCACCACAGTTTGTCGGCGAAGAAGCGGAGATTTACTTTCCCATTGTGCGCCAGCATCTGGGGCTCACGCGCTTTGCCTTGTTTGGCCACAGCGTGGGCGGCGGCATGGGCATCGCCATTGCGGCTGGCGCGGGCCAGGACTGCACGGCGCTGGTCACCATCGCCGCCCAGGCCTTTGTCGAAGACCGCACGCGGGCGGGCATTGTCGAGGCCCGTGCGCTGTTCCAGGACGCGGCGCAATTGGAGCGCCTGGCCAGGTACCACGGCAGCAAGGCGCGCTGGGTGGTGGATGCCTGGACGGAAACCTGGCTCAGCCCCGCGTTTAGCGGTTGGAGCGTGGACGCCTGGCTGCCCCGCCTGCAATGCCCCCTGCTCGCCATCCATGGCGAGCTCGATGAATACGGCAGCACCGCGCACCCTGAACGCATTGCCCGCCAGGCGGGGGCTGGCGGCCAGACCGCCATCATCGCCGGCGCCCACCATGTGCCGCATCGCGAAATGGCCGAGCAGGTGCTCGGCCGGGTGCAGACATTTCTGGCGCAGGCGGACTGAGTCCCCGGTCTGCGCCAGCAGGCCTGTTCTTTTAATAGGCGACCGTAAAGCGCGCCTTGCTGTGCAGATGCTGCTCCAGCGCATCGACCAGGGCCACGGCCAAATCCGCTGCCGAGATATCGCCAGGGCTGCCATCGGCCTGCCACAGCGGCTCATCCTTGCCGGTGCGGTATTGGCCGGTGCGGCCCTGGCTTTGTGCAGCCGATCCGCCATGGAAGCCCACGGGCGGGCTCAGCACGGTCCAGTCCAGGGCTGTCTCTTTTTGCAGCGCGGTATACATGTCGCGGGCCGCACTGGCACCAGGCTTGATCGCAGCGGGGAACTCGGGCGAATCCACCAACTGCTGGCCGTTCACATACAGGCTGCCCGCACCGCCCACCACCAGGTAGCGGGCCACGCCAGCTGCGCGGGTGCCGGCCTCGATGGCGCGCGAGCCCTGGAGGAAATCCTCGTAGATATTCGGGTTGGTCCAGCCTGCGTTGTAGGCCGACAGTACCGCGTCGCTGCCCGTAGCGGCCTTTTGCACCACGGCCGCATCCATCACATCGCCCTGCAGCACCTGCAGGTGCGGGCGGGGCGCCAGCTTGGCGGGGTCGCGCACCAGGGCCACCACGTCGTGGCCGCGTTGCAGCAATTCTTCGAGCAATGCGGCGCCTACAAAACCGGTCGATCCAATCAGGGTGACTTTCATCGTATTTCCTTTGCATGAACATCGGCGGGCAGCCTTTGCGCCACGCCATGACCACACTGTAGGGCTGGGGAGCTGATTTGATAATCCCTCTATTTGAAGCAATTCTTTGAAGCTGTGCTTCATAATCAGCCGATGGAAGACCTCAAGCGCATGGCTATTTTTGCCACCGTGGTCGAGCAAGGCTCGATGACGGCTGCTGCACGCATTTTGGGCATGAGTGCTTCGGCCGTCAGCCAGCAGGTGCGGCAGCTGGAAGCCCAGGCAGGCCTGCCGCTGATGCACCGCACGACGCGCAGGCTCAGCCTGACCGACGCCGGGCAGCGCTTTTATGCGCAGTGCGCAGTGATGCTGCAGGCCGTACGCCAGGCCCGCGCCGAGCTCGATGCCGAGCGCGACGAACCCGTGGGCGAGCTGCGCATTGCCGCCGTGCTGGGCCTGGCCGCACCGCTGGGCCGGGCGCTGGCTCCGTTGCTGCATGCCCATCCGCAGCTGCGCCTGCAACTGCTGCTCGATGATTCGCACAGCGATCTGGTCGCAGAGCGGGTGGACATCGCCATTCGCCTGGGCGAGCTGCCCGACTCCCACTGGGTCGCGCGCACGCTGGGCACCCTGCCCTGGTGGATATGCGCCGCCCCGGCGCTGGCGCAAGGCAGGCCTTGGCCGAGCAACCCGCAGGCCCTGCAAGCCTGGCCCTGGATGGCGCGCAATATCGGCACAACCAACAACAACAGCACCAGCGCCAGCACCAGCGCCAGCGCCAGCGCCAGCGCCAGCATGCAGCTGCAGCACCGCCACAGCGGCGAGCTGGTGGTGCTGCACACCACGCCACGCATCATCAGCAACCAGCAGTACGCGCTGCAGCAGCTGTGCCGCGAGGGGCTGGGTCTCGCCCGCCTGTTCTCGCTCGAGGTGGCCGACCAGGTGCACAGCGGTCAGCTGCTGCGCCTGCTGCCCGACTGGGATTGCGGCAGCCTGCGCATCTCTGCGCTGACCCCCGAGCGCCAGGCGCTGCCTGCGCGGGTGCGGCTAGCGCTGGCCGCGCTGCAAGCCCACTTTGCGCCGCTGGCACTGTCCTGAAGCGCCTTGCCTGGCCGCCCTAAGCGGACGCTTGCACCTTCACTGTTGCCTAAAAAGAACGTGAGGGGCAGCGGTGGTTTTGGCAAATACGCAAGAATCCACCTTTGGTGGTCGGTGTACTGCCTTGAACCCTATCGCTGCGCACAACACGCGCGGCCTATTAAACCGCCGTGTATCCGGACGGCGGTGGCTTTGAGAACGTGTTTATGATCTCTACGCAGCCGCGTTGGAGTGCAATCGGGATGAGTTCGAAGGGCTGGTTCGCAGCTTGCACTGGGGTGCAAGCAAGAGCCAGCGCGCAGAAATTGCCCGATTTCACTCCAACCCTTCGGGACAGTGGCTTTGCGGGCGCCCGGCTAGGGCCGCCCGGGCAGGGGCGGTCTACGTCGTTGCAAATCCTCGCAATAGCATGGCTATTGCTGCGGTGTTGCGCCTCGCATCCCATCCCGCAAAACCACTGTCGCGGCGCGAGGAGATCCTAAACACGTTCTTAAAACGGAAGCTCTATGACCCACTCTACCGCTCGCCGCTCGGCGCTGCGTGGCCTGTCGCTGGCCGCGCTGACCCTCTCCATGGCAACTTTCAGCGCCCATGCAGACACCCCTGCGGTGCTGCGCGTATCGGCCATCCCAGACGAAGCGCCGACGGAGCTGCAGCGCAAGTTCAAGCCGCTGGGCGAGTACCTGTCGCAGGCCACGGGCATGCAGGTGGTGTTCACGCCGGTGTCCGACTATGCGGCCGTGGTCGAATCCCTGGCCACCAAGAAGCTGGACCTGGCCTGGCTGGGCGGCTTTACCTATGTGCAGGCCAAGATCCGCACCAACGGCACGGCGATCCCGATCGTGCAGCGCGCCGAAGACGCAGTCTTCACCAGCAAGTTCATCACCGCCGACCCCAGCATCCAGACGCTGGCTGACTTGAAGGGAAAGACCTTTGCATTTGGCGCGCCCTCGTCCACCTCGGGCAGCCTGATGCCACGCTACTTTCTGCTGCAAGACGGCCTGAACCCGGAAAAGGATTTCAAGACCGTGGCTTACTCGGGCGCGCATGATGCGACCGTGGCCTTTGTGGCGGCCGGCAAGGCAGAGGCCGGTGTGCTCAACACTTCGGTCTGGGACAAGCTGGTCGAGACCAAGAAGGTCGACACCAGCAAGGTGCGCGTGTTTGCCACCACCCCCACCTACTTTGACTACAACTGGACCGTGCGCGGCGACCTGGACCCAGCCATCACCAAGAAGCTGACCGATGCCTTCCTGGCGCTGGACCCAGCCAAGCCCGAGCACAAGGCCATCATGGATTTGCAGCGCGCCTCCAAGTTCATCCCGACCAAGCCCGAGAACTATGCCGGCACCGAAGCGGCCGCCAAGTCCGCCGGTCTGCTCAAGTAAGTGACCGCCTGGCATGGGCGCTGGTGCAGTGCCCATGCCGCCTCTGCGGCGTTTTTCCAGCATTTGATCCATGAGCTTTGTGCTTGACGATGTGGGCCTGACCCACACCAATGGTTTTGTCGCGCTCTCGGGCATCGGCCTGTCTGCGGCCCAGGGCGAGAGCATTGCGCTGATCGGCCCGTCCGGCGCGGGCAAGACCTCGCTCTTGACGGTGATCGGCACGGCCCACCTGCCCAGCAGCGGCCGCATGCAGGTGCTGGGCCAGGCCTTGCCCAGCGCGCCTGCCAGCCCCACGGCGCGCCAGCTCAAGGCGCTGCGCAGCCTCATCGGCACCGTGCACCAGAGCGCCCCGATTGCGCTGCGCCAGCGCGTGGTCACCGCCGTGCTCGCCGGCCGCCTGGGCCAGTGGCCGCTGTGGAAGGCGCTGGCGTCGCTCGCTTACCCGCAAGACATGGCCGGTGCCCGCGAGGCACTGGCCCGCGTGCAGCTGGAGGACAAGCTCTTTGCGCGCTGCGACCAGCTCTCGGGCGGCCAGCTCCAGCGCGTGGGCATTGCCCGCGTGCTCTACCAGCAGGCCCGGTTGATCCTGGCCGATGAGCCGGTCTCGGCGCTCGACCCCGCGCTGTCGCTCGCCACCGTGCAGCTGCTGGTGCAAGAGGCCGCCGCGCGCCAGGCCACCTTGGTGGCCAGCCTGCATGCGGTGGACCTGGCGCTGGGCTGCTTTGCACGCATTGTCGGTATCCGCGATGGCCGGATTGCCTTTGACCTGCCCGCCGCGCAGGTGAGCCAGGCACAACTCCAGGCCTTGTACGCCCATGCCGATGGCAGTGCGGCTGCGCAACCCACCTTGGGCAGCATGGCCACTGCCGCGCCGCAGGTGGCAGCCAGCCCGGCGGCTGACGTGATCACATGCCGCTGATGCCAGCTGCTGCCACCCACACGCACCGCCGCGACCCGGCAGCGCGTGGGCGCCTTATCGCGCTGCTGCTGGCGCTGCTGGTGCTGTGGCCCATGCTGCAGACCTCGGGCTTTTCACTGGCGCCGTTTTTTGACAGCAACAACCTCAAAGTGGTCGGCGGCTTTCTGGCCCAGTTTCTGCCGCCCGAAACCCGCCCGGAGTTTCTAGGCTACCTGGGCCAGGCCAGCTTGGAGACGCTGGCCATTGCCACCGCCGGCATGGCGCTGGCGCTGGTTTTGGCGCTGCCGCTGTCCTATCTGGCGAGCGGCGCTGCAAGAGAGAAAGTCAGCCTCAACCCCATCACCCGCAGCGTACTGACCATTTTGCGCGGTGTGCCCGAGCTGGTCTGGGCGCTGGTGTTTGTGCGGGTGTTTGGCCTGGGCCCCGCCGCTGGCGTGCTGGCCCTGGTCCTGACCTATGGCGGCATGCTGGCCAAGGTCTATGCCGAGATTCTCGAATCGGCCGACCCGGCGCCAGCCCGCGCACTGCGCGCGAGCGGCGCAGGCCGCTTGCAGGCCTTGCTCTACGGCGCGCTGCCGCAAGCGGCGCGCGAGCTGACCTCGTACAGCGTCTACCGCTGGGAATGCGCAATCCGCGCCTCGGTCGTCATGGGCTTTGTGGGTGCCGGTGGCCTGGGCCAGCTGATGGACCAGGCGATGAAGATGCTCAATGGCGGCGAGGTCGCCAGCATCTTGCTGGCCTTTATGCTGCTGGTGGCGCTGGCCGATTTGCTGTCCTGGTGGCTGCGCCGCGCGCTCGATACGCCGCCGGCAGCCCGTGCGCTGCCCTTTGGCTGGCGCAGTGCGGCGCTGCTGCTGCTCGGCGCTGCTGGTCTGTGGGCTAGCTTCTGGCTGCTCAACATCGATTGGTCTGCGCTCTTCAGCCGGGATGCTGTGCAGTCGATGGGCAGCTTTGTGGCCGGCTTTTTCTCGCCCGACCTGAGCGCCGCCTGGCTGCGCAAGGTGGCCCAGGGCGTGTGGGAGACCTTGGCGATCTCCGTCATCGGCAGCCTGCTGGCGGCAATGGCCGGGCTGCTGCTGGCCTTGCCGCGCTGGCGCACGCCCTGGAACGCGCTGCTCAACCTGCTGCGCTCGGTGCCCGAGCTGGTCTGGGCTACGATCACCGTGCTGGCCGTGGGCCTGGGCCCGTTTGCGGGCGCCTTGGCGCTGGCCTTGCACACGGCCGGGGTGCTGGGCCGGCTCTATGCCGAGGCCTTGCAGAACACACCTGCAGCCCCGGCCCGGGCGCTGCGCCTGGCCGGCAGCAGCCGCCTGCTGGCCTTTTGCTATGGCACGCTGCCAGCGGCCGCGCCGCAGCTGCTGGCCTACACCCTGTACCGCTGGGAGATGAACATCCGCATGGCGGCCATCCTTGGCTTTGTCGGCGCTGGCGGCCTGGGCCAGCTGCTGTATTTCGAACTCTCGCTGTTCCACTATGCGCAGGCCAGCACCGTCATCATCGCCATGCTGCTTTTGAGCATGGCGGTGGACTGGAGCAGTGCTGCACTGCGCCGCGCAATGCGCTAACCACGATCCTGGATGTCTCCCTCCACCCGCAAAATCTGGCAGCTGCTGATCCGCAGACTGCATCTGTATATCGGCCTGCTGATCGCACCGTTCATCGTCGTGGCCGCCGCGACCGGCCTGCTATATGCACTGACGCCCCAACTGGAAAACCAGCTCTACCGCAGCGCGCTGGAGGCCGAATCGGTACCTGGCGCCCAGGCGCAGCTGCTGTCCGCTCAGGTGCAAGCCGCCTTACAGTCCTTGCCCACTCCGGCAGCCGTGGTCGCTGTGCGCCCGGCGCCCGATGCGCGTAGCAGCACCCGCGTGATGGTGGCCGATGCGGCGCTGGGCCCCTCCGAGTACCGCAGCCTCTTTGTCAATCCCTATACCCTGGCGCTGCAAGGCGACCTGACGGTCTATGGCACCAGCGGCGTGCTGCCGCTGCGCAAGCAGCTCGATCTGCTGCACCGCCAGTTGCTGATGGGCGAATGGGGCCGCACCTACAGTGAGCTGGCAGCATCCTGGCTGTGGGTGGCTGCGCTGGGCGGTGTGGCACTGTGGTGGCTGTCGCGCCCGCAGCGGGCCGGCGCCCAGGTGACTCATCCTCCGCTGCGCCGCTGGCACCATGGGCTGGGCCTGTGGCTGCTGGTGGGCCTGCTGTTCCTGTCGGCCACGGGACTGACCTGGTCGCGCTGGGCCGGCGGCCATTTTGGCCAGGCGCTGCAGCAGATGGGCTGGCAAACGCCACGCCTGAACACCAGCTTGGACACAGCAAACCATGGCACGCATGCGCACCAGCACGCGGCCGACCCGCATGCGGACCATGCCGAGCACCAGGCCGCCCCGATGGCGCCAGCCGATAGGCTGCCTATGCCCGAAGACTTTGGTACCGCCTTGGCGCTCGCCCGCCAGCACGGCCTGGCATCGGCCAAGCTGGAGATCCGGCCCCCGGCCGCCGCCAACAAGGCCTGGACGGTGACCGAAATCAACCGCTCCTGGCCCACCGAAGTGGATGCGCTGGCGATCGACCTGGCGAACGGCCAGGTGCTGGACCACAAGCGCTTTAGCGACTACCCACTCGCCTCCAAGCTGACACGCTGGGGCATTGACCTGCACATGGGCAGCTGGGGTGTTTTGAACCAGGCGGTGCTGGTGCTGCTGGGCGCCGGCATTGTCGCAATGGCAGTGACTGGCTGGCTGCAATGGCGCAAGCGCCCGGGCCGCAGCCGCGAGTGGCTGCATGGCCAGCTGACCTTGGTCCACCAATGGCGCCAGTTGCCGCGTGTTTCAGCGTTGGCTCTGTTGCTGCTGGCAGTCGCCTTGGGCTGGCTGCTGCCGGTGCTGGGCTGCAGCCTGTTGGCACTGCTGGCGCTGGATGCCTGGATCTACCTGCGCCGATCGCCCCAAGCCGCAAAACGGTAAGCCCAAAAAAATGCCCGGCACACAGGTGGTGCCGGGCAGGTGGATGGTGCTAGGGACGCTCCTTCGCTGGCCAGTTAGTGCGGCACAATGCGCGCCTCCGCCCCTGCGGGGGCAAAGCTGCTGCGCCACTTCCAGCCGGCAAAGGCACACCACAGCACCCCCAGCACGGCAATGCTGCCGCCCACGGGGCCCAGGTAGTGCAGTCCGGCATGCATGCCCACCTGGCTGCCCAGCAAGGCGCCCGCGCCAATGCCGATATTGAAAATGCCCGAGAACAGCGACATGCCCACATCGGTGGCGTCCGAGGCCAGGCGCAGCACCTTGGCCTGCAGCGGCAGCACCATGCACAGCATGACGACACCCCACACGGCGCAGACCAGGTAGAGCGCAGGCGGCCAGCGCGTGCTGGGCAGCAAAAGCCACAGGCAGGCTGTCAGCACCGCCATCGCACCGAGCAAAAAGCCGCGCGGCCAGCGCATGCCAAAGCTGCTGAACAGGATGCTGCCCACGATGCCCATGCCGCCGTACAGCAGCAGCACCCAGGTGGTGACCTGGTTGTTGAGCCCCGCCTCACGCTGGATCAGCGGCTCGATATAGCTGTAGACGGTGAACTGGGCCGTCACCATCAGGATCAGCAAGGCATAGGTGGCCGACAGCGCCGGGCGCTTGAACAGCACCGGAATGCTGCGCAGCGAGCCGGCATTCTCGCTGGGCAGCAGCGGCAGCATGCGCCACAGCACCAGCATGACGGCCAGCGCCAGCACGCCGATGATGCCAAAGGTCGTGCGCCAGCCCAGCGCCTCACCCACCATGCGGCCCAAAGGCACGCCCAGCACCATCGCCAAGGTAGTGCCGGTGGCCAGCAGGCCCAGTGCCTGCGGGCGCTTGTCCTGCGGCGCAATGCGCACGGCCAGCGATGCGGTGATCGACCAGAACACGGCATGCGCCAGCGCAATGCCCATGCGGCTGATCAGCAAGGTGGCATAGTTCCAGGCCACGGCCGACAGGCCATGGCTCAGGATGAAGAGCGCAAACACGCCCATCAGCAGCTTGCGGCGCTCGACATTCTTGGTCATCAGCATGCAGGGCAGCGACGTCAATGCCACGATCCAGGCATAGATGGTCAGCATCAGGCCCACCTGCTCGGTGCCCATGCCAAAGCTGCCACCAATGTCGCTGAGCAGGCCCACCGGCACAAACTCGGTGGTGTTGAAAACAAAGGCGCCCATGGCCAGGGCAATCACGCCCAGCCAGGCCTGGCGGCGGGTCAAAGATGCGGAATCAGTCATAGCAATAAAAAAGCCGCAACTCCAAAGCGGAGAGCGGCTCGCCAGTGTGCCAAAAAATATTTAGCTGCCCAAGAAACTCAGGGAAAACCCTTTAGTGCAGGTTGTGGGCGCCTGTCAGGCTGCCAGGATTTGCGGTTGCAGCTGTTGCAATTGCTGCGCTTCCAGCTTGCGGTGCAGTTGCACGGTGGCCGCGCAGGCGCGGGCCAGCTCGGCGCCCTTTTTCACAAAATGCTGGTGGAAGAAGTCATGGTGCTCCTGCGAGTCATGGAAGTCGCGCGGCGTCAGCACGGCCGAGAACACCGGCACGCCAGTATCCAGCTGCACGCGCATCAGGCCATCGATCACGGCCGTGGTCACAAACTCATGGCGGTAGATGCCGCCGTTGACCACCAGGCCGCAGGCCATCAGACCGGCGTACTGGCCGCTTTGGGCCAGTCGCTTGAGCAGCAGCGGGATCTCGAAGGCACCGGGCACATCGTAGAGGTCGATCTGGTCGGCGGGCCAGCCTTGCTGGGCCAACTCGGCGAGGGCGGCATCGCGCGCCTGGTGCACGATGTCCGAATGCCATTGCGCGCTGACAATCGCCAGACGTGCGGCCTTGGTGATGGAGTGGGAAATGCTGGAATGCTGATTCATGGTTTTGCTGTCCTTCAATGACCTGAATCAGGGCGCGCGCAAGCCCATGGCAGCACTGCGCGCACCGGCGCAGGGCAGCTATCAGCTTTGCGCGATTCTCTTTCATCCGGACTGTGACCGTCGGCTCTGGCATCGCACCAGATCTGCTGACCTTGCCCGGCCGTAGGCCTTGCAAGCGCTCGCGGGCTCCTGGCTCCTCAAAGCCAGATACCGCCGGTGGGGAATTGCACCCCGCCCTGAGAATAACGCTGAGCCGCTGCCGGCAAGGCCCTGAATGGACCCAGCCTGCTGCAGCTCGCCGGCCGATTGTAGAGGGGCTGCGATACAAACACCGTCACCCAGGTTTTTGATGCGCAGGTAACTTGTTATGCGTCTAGTATTACCGCTTTAGCCTGCCCGCCTCCACTAAGGCGCCAGCGCTCTACACTGCGGTACCTACGCGCCCCTCATCCCCCATCCCCACCATGGCCCCGCTGAACTTCGTGCTCTCTCACATCCCCAGCCCACAAGGCCCCATCTTGCTGCTCTGCGACGAGCAGCAGCGCCTGCGGGCGCTGGACTGGCAGGGCTATGAAGCGCGCATGGCGCTGCTGATGCGCCGCCAGTACCCGCGCGATGCCGTGCAGATGCACAGCAGCGCGGCAGCGCCAGCGCCGGTGGCAGATGCCCTGGCCGCGTATTTTGATGGCGAGCTGCGGGCGCTCGATCGCCTGGCGTTGGCACTGGGCGGCACCGATTTCCAACGCCAGGTCTGGACGGCATTGCGCGCCATCCCGGCGGGCAGCACACGCAGCTATGCCAGCCTGGCCACGCAGATCGGGCGGCCGGCCGCAGTGCGGGCGCTGGGCATGGCCAATGGCGCCAATCCCATCAGCATCGTGCTGCCCTGCCACCGGGTGATCGGCAGCGATGCGTCGCTCACCGGCTACGCAGGCGGCCTGGCGCGCAAGCAGTGGCTGCTGGCGCATGAAGCGAGGCACAGCAAAAAGCCCGCCTAGGCGGGCTCGGGGGCTTGGGATCGGCACCCTTGCAGGTGCCCAGAGCCAGCGGCAGCTTACTCGCCGATAGGCGTCTTCTTGCCGTCGATGTAGTGGCTCAGCGTGTACAGAGGCACCTTCAGCTCGCCGTTTTCCTGGAAGGCAATCTTCGCGGTCACGCCGTTGTACTCGGACTTGCGCAGCTCGGGCAGGTACTTCTTGGGATCGGTGGAATCGGCACGCTTCATCGCGTCAACGATCAGCATGGTCGCGTCGTAGAAGTAAGGGCTGTAGACCTGGAACACGCCAGGGTTCTTGGCGTCGTAGCGCTTCTTCCATTCGGTGCCGCCAGGCATCTTGGCCAGCGATGCACCGCCGTCGGCGCAGACCACATTGCCCAAGGTCTTGGTGCCCGTAGCCAGCTTGGCCAGCTCGGCCGTGCAGATGCCGTCGCCGCCGAAGAACTTCACATTGGTCATGCCCAGCTGCACCATCTGGCGCAGCATGGGGCCCGCTTGCGCATCCATGCCGCCGTAGAAGATCGCATCGGGCTTCTTGGCCTTGATGGAGGTCAGGATGGCCATGAAGTCGGTGGCCTTGTCGTTGGTAAACTCCGACGCCACGATGTTCACGCCCTTGGCGCCCGCATCCTTCTTGAACACATTGGCCAGGCCTTGGCCGTAGGCGGTGCGGTCATCGATCACGGCCACGTTCTTGAGCTTCAAGGTATCGGCCGCATAGCCAGCCAGCGCAGCGCCCAGCGCGTTGTCGTTGGCAATGATGCGGAAGACGCCGGGGTAGCCGGGGCGGGTCAACTCAGGGTTGGTGGCCGCGCCGGTGATGAAAGGCACACCGCAGTCATTGAAGATCTTGGACGAGGGAATCGCCACACCCGAGTTCAGAATACCGGCGACCGCGGCGACCTTGTCATCGCAAAGCTTTTGCGCAGCGGCCGTGCCTTGTTTGGGGTCCGCCGCATCGTCTTCGGCCACCACTTCGAACTTGATCTTCTTGCCCCCGATGGTCACACCCTGGGTGTTGAGGTCTTCCACGGCAAAGCGCACGCCCGTGACGTTGTCCTTGCCATAGTGCGCCTGAGGTCCGGACAGCGGACTCATCGTACCGATCTTCACCACCTCCTGTGCGTTGGCAGCTACCGCCACACCTGCCACCAGCATGGCCACTGCGGCCTTGATACTTTTATCCATTGCGTCGTACTCCATCAAAAGCGTCTGTTAAGCGCCACCGGTACCGGCGTGTGCCGCCTCGCCCACTTGTAATGGGGGCAGCACACCTAGTACATCATCGAACTCGATAGCGTGAGTGAGATTTTTTATCTACCTGGGCCTACGACGGTATTAGGACAAGTCCTGTAAAAATAGCGACACAGTGGGTTTGAAATCGCATATAAGCGCCAGCATGCAACACATTCCAGCGATTGCTGCATTGCATCAATCGACAGGCTGTGGCCGGTAATGAACCAAATTTCTCGATACTGACTCTTAAGAAGATAGCCCTGGTGTTCAGGGATGTCTCCTGCATGCGACGCCAGCGTGTCTGTAAAGATTGGAAAAACAACGCAGGACTGTGATGCAGCCGTCAACCCCCGAGGCCGGAAAAACGTCTTTACCTACATGGGCCCAAGTCTCCGGTATTGAGGGTGTAACGGTTAGCATTGGGAATCGCGATTGCTGGCCTTATGGCATCAACGCTAGTCCATGCCACCACACAACCAGAAAGGCTCAGATATGAACCATCGTCACTTGCTCAGCATTGCCACCATCGCGCTAGGCGCGCTGGTTACCACCGGCTGCGTTGCCACCGGCAGCGACGGCTACTACAGCGATGCAGGCTATGGCAGCTATGGCGGCGGTTACGGCTATGGTTACCAGCAGCCCTCGCAAACCATCTATGTGCAGGATCGCTACAACGACGACCGCTACTACCGCGAGCGTGACCGTGATCGCGACCGTGCGGCCCGCGAGCGTGAAGCGCGTGAACGCGAGCGTGATCGGGACCGTGACCGCCAGGCGCGTGAACGCGACCGCGACCAGCGCGCCCGTGACGAAGACCGCCGCCGCGCGCTGGAGCGCCAGGCACAAGACCGTGAACGCCAAAACCGTGAGCGTGACCGCAACCGCTTTGGCGAGAGCCGCCACCAGCAGGAATGCGCCGCGGCTGCACGCCAGAATGCAGCGGGCAGCGACAATGTGCTGACCCCCAGCCGCCCCTGCCGCTGATACCGCTGACCGGCCCACGTGCTGAGCGCGCGGGCCCATCCAACAAGGAGTTTCCACCATGCGTACCATTCGTCTCGGCACGATGGCCATCGCCGCGGCCAGCGCCCTGCTCTTGGGCGGCTGCGTGGTCGCACCCGCAGACGGCGTGTACTACGGCGATGCCTACTCGACCTATTCCACCCCGACCTATGGCTACGGCTATGGGGGTTACGGTTACGGCTACAGCAGCTACCCCTACTACGGCAGCAGCTCTTTGGTGATCCAAAGCTCGCCAACCTATGTGTATGGTGGTGGCCGGCCTTACTACCGGCCCGGCGGCGGCTACTACCGCCCCGGCAGTGGCTATGACCGCCCAGGGCATGGCGGCAGCAGCCGCCCACCCTCACGCCCGCAGCAGCTCGCGCCCGGCACCGGCTCCAACTTTGGCCGGCCCTACGGCTCTGGCCCCCGCCCTGCAGCGCCCGCCTCGCGCCCCAACGGCGGCCGGTTTGGCGGGCAGTTTCAGCGCTAACCGCGGCGCCTAGACCCTGTGCAACGACGGGCCCTTCCGATGCGCCATACGCCAC
The DNA here is from genome assembly GCF_049601575.1 of Comamonas sp. 23. Lineage (NCBI taxonomy): Bacteria > Pseudomonadati > Pseudomonadota > Betaproteobacteria > Burkholderiales > Comamonadaceae > Comamonas > Comamonas sp. 23. The sequence goes on from NZ_CP187127.1 coordinate 3,743,501, forward strand.
AACCCCGGCAGCCCCGCTTCCGCCTCGGCGCATGGCTGGGCCTGTGGTGCGCCTGCGCACTGGCCGCGCCGATCGCCCAGGCGCAGGTTACCCGCTGCGTGGACCCGGGCACGGGCAAGGTGACCTATACCGATGGCGCCTGCGCCAGCGGCGCGCGTGCGACCGAGATCGAGCGGCGCAAAACCGACGAGGAGCTTGCCCAGGACCGTGCCCGCGAGCAGGAAGCGCTGCAGGCCAAGGCCGAGCGGCGCGAGCAGGAGCTGGCCCAGCGCAGGCTGCAGGCCGATGAACGCGCTGACGATTTGGCGCAACGGGCTGCCAACCGCCCCTCGCGCAGCAACCCCGCACAGTCCGCCGCCTGCCAGCAATCGCGGGAGCGCTACAGCGCTGCCTCCGACGCCGCGGCTGACAAGGCCATGGGCAGCAGTGCGCAGCTCGAAGCGGCCAAGCGCCAGATGGAACTCGACTGCCTGGGCCCCGAGGCCTACAGCCGGCTCGAAGCGAGCCGTCCCGCTCCCAGCGCCGTGCTGCCCGCCGATCCCTACTGGGACCGCTACCCCTATGGCCGCCCGCCGCCCCGCCCTCCGGTGGTAACCCCTCCAGCCCCGGCACCCAGCATCACCCGCTGCGATGTGTTCAAGTGCGTGGATGCCCAGGGCTACTCACACCCCCGGGGCCAGATTGGCGAGACCGTGCGGCCCCCCAGCCCCAGTGCCAACCCGCGCAGCTGCCGCAGCCAGGGCGGCACCGCGCCCTGCTAGTTGCCCTCTGGTAGCGGCTGCAAAAGCGCCCGCATTCTGCCTGTGTTCAGGCGTCTGGGCCTTGAGCTGCGCCAGGCCCCACCAGATACACCGCCGCCTGCAAGCCGTGGTGCACCGTCTGGTAGCGCAACACCACACCCAACTCATGCCGCATGCGGCTATTGCTCAGGCGACGCGACTCGCGCATAAAGCTCAGCAAGGTGGGGCTCAGTTGCTGCTCGGCCTCGGCCAGGCTGATGCGCGCGGGGTGCGGCAGGCGCCACAGATCAGCAGCCAGGTCAAAATAATCGCCCATCGGCATCGCAGAGTCATCGGCCACATTGGTGATGCGCTGGGGCCGGCCTCGCCACAGCGCCCGCTCGACGGCACGCGCCAGATCATCGGCGTGGATATGACTGGTGTAGACATCGTCCTCACGCCGCAGCAGCGGCGTGCCGCGCTGCAGCCGCCCCAGCGGGGTTCCGCCCTCGCGGTCGCCGGCATAGATACCGGGGATGCGCAGCACATGCACCGCCGCGCCACTGGCCCCAAAGCGCAACGCCCATGCACGCAGCTGGCGCTCGGCATCGACCCGGCGCAGCGCCCGGGCGGTGCTGGCACGCAGCGGATGGGTCTCCGTGACCCAGGCCCCATCCCAGTTGCCATAGACACCGCTGGTGGAGCCATAGACCAGCTGCGGCGCCTGGCCCGCACGGCCCACCAGCGCGCGCAGCAGGTGGCAGGTGCGCAGATCACGCGAAGCCGCCGCTGGCGCAGCTCCAGCAGCGGGCTGGGCAGGTGGCGCCAGGTGCACCACGCGCTGGGCCAGGCCCGCCAGCCGGCGCAGGCTGCGAAGGTCATCGAGGTTGCCCAGCAAAGGGGTAGCGCCCAGGGCGCGCAGACTCTCAAAGCGCTGCGGCGATGAGCTCAGCGCCCGCACCAGCGGGCCGCGCGCCGCCCGTGCATCCTGGCCCGGGCGCTGCCACAGCCGCAGCAGCCGCTGGCCGACATCGCCACAACCCACGATCAACACCCGCTGGCGCCGAAAACGCGCCGGCAAGGCCTGGCCTGCTGCGATGGCGCAGCGCTGTCGGGGCCCGCTTCGCGGGCTTTGGTTTAAAGGCACAATAAGCTTTCGTGGTTCAAATGGGCGGGGGCGCACACTGCAGTCTAGCGTCTCAAGCTGCTTGCAAACGGCTGCCCACCCCCCACTTATGCAAGCCCAGGCGCCGATGAGCGCCATTGTTTTGTGTCGATAAGGAATTTTGGTGCAATGAGTTCTTCGTCCAGCGCGTTTCACATCTCGGTCCTGCCCAGCGGACGCGCCTTTGCCACCCAGGCCTCGGAGGCCATCCTCACCGCTGCAATCCGCAGCGGCGTGGGCCTGCCCTATGGCTGCAAGGATGGCGCCTGCAGCTCCTGCAAATGCAAGAAGCTCAGTGGCACGGTCGTGCATGGTCCGCACAGCGAACGCGCGCTGAGCCCCCAGGAAGAGGCCGACGGCATGATCCTGCCGTGCTGCGCCGTGCCCACCAGTGATGTGGTGATCGAGTCGCGCCATGTCACCGATGAAAGCGCCTTTCCTATCAAGAAAATGCCGGTGCGCGTACAGACCATCGAGCGCCTCTCGCCCGATGTGGTCAAGCTGCGCCTGCAGCTGCCGGCCGCTGACAGCTTTCGCTACCACGCGGGCCAGTACATCGAGTTTTTGCTCGCCGGCGGTGTGCGCCGGGCGTATTCGATAGCCGTCGCGCCGCACCACCAGGAGACCGCGCCCGGCTTGGAGTTGCATATCCGCCACACGCCAGGCGGTCTTTTTACCGACCATGTGTTTGGCGCGATGAAGGAGCGCGAGATCCTGCGCATTGAAGGCCCGTTTGGCAGCTTCTATCTGCACGAGGGCGACAAGCCCATGGTCTTTCTGGCCTCGGGCACCGGCTTTGCGCCGATCAAGGCACTCGTCGAACATCTGCAGCACCACGACATCCAGCGCCCGGTGGTGGTGTACTGGGGCGGCCGGCGCCCGCAAGACCTGTACATGCACGACTGGATGCTGGCGCGCAGCGCTGAGATGCCCCAGCTGCGCTATGTGCCGGTGGTCTCCAACGCCCTGGCCGAAGACGGCTGGCAAGGCCGCAGCGGCTTTGTGCACCAGGCGGTGCTCGATGATTTTGCCGATCTGTCGGGCCACGAGGTCTATGCCTGCGGCGCGCCGATCGTGGTGGATTCGGCCCGTGCCAGCTTTACCAGCCAGCGCGGCCTGCCCGAAGACGCTTTCTTTGCCGATGCCTTTGTGACCGAAGCGGACAAGCAAAACCAGATCGTCTGAACAGCTGCGCCGCACAATGCCTGACATGGCGCAATCGCGCCCCTGTCCGACTGCCGCGTCACAGCAGCTACACGGCCCAGCCGCTACACTAGAAAGTTTGGAGCCGCGAACACATCCCTTGGTGGGTGGTTGCCCCGTCTTGGCCTACCTTTGTACGGCCCAGGGCTGGGTGCCCAGCCTCCAACGCAAACCTTTGGTTGACTGGGCTGTGCTGGCGGCACTCAGGGGGTAGTACCTGCACACCGCAGGCGCTGCGTCGTTATTCACTCTCCTCAAGAAGACACACAAGCATGCAACGCAGAAATATCCTGTTGTCCACCGTTTTGGCTGCCACCGCCTTTGCAGCACCGGCCGCATTAGCGGCCGATCCGGTGATCCGCCTGGTCGTGCCCTACGCGCCCGGTGGCCCACTGGATGTCACCTCGCGCATTCTGGCCGAACGTGTCCGCGACCAGCTGGGCACCGTGGTGATCGACAACAAGGCAGGCGCTGGCGGCAACATCGGCGCCGACATCGTCGCCAAGGCCGCGCCAGACGGCCTGACCATCGGCCTGTCGGCCACCGCCACGCACGCGGTCAATCCCTGGCTCTACACCAAGATGCCTTTCAACGCCGCCACGGACTTCAGCGCCATCACCCAGATGGTGCGTGTGCCCAACGTGCTGGTGATGAACACCGAGCGCGCCAAGTCGCTGCACATCAGCAATGTGCAGGACCTGATCGCCTACGCCAAGAAGAACCCGGGCAAGCTCAATTTCGGCAGCGGCGGCAATGGCAGCTCCGGCCACCTGGCCGGCGAGATGATGAAGCGCCAGGCCGGCATTTTTGCCGTGCACGTGCCCTACCGTGGTGCCAATCCGGCCCAGCTCGCGCTGCTGTCGGGCGAGGTGGATTTCAACATCGACAACCTGGCGGCCGCCTCGGCCAACATCCACAGCGGCAAGCTCACGGCTCTGGCTGTCACCAGCCTGCATGCCAGCCCCATGCTGCCAGGCGTGCCACCGCTGGCCGACACGCTCAAGGGTTTCGAGATCGACACCTGGTGGGGCCTGGTGGCACCGGCCAACACCCCGCCTGATGTGATCAACCGCCTCAACAAGGCCTTCACCGATGCGCTGAAGGACCCGAGCACCAAGACCCGCTTTGCCAGCCTGATGGCCGAGCCCGTGCCCACCACGCCGGCCGAGTTTGACAAGTTCATGGCCTCCGAGCGCAACAAGTACGAATCGGTGGTCAAACTCTCTGGCGCCAAGGTCGACTAAGCGCCGCGCAGCGCATCCCTAGCTGTGAACTGTCAAGAGGTTGTTTGCAGATTTGAGCCTGGCCATCGGGGTAATTCGACCAATGCCGCTGTGAGGCCTGTGCCAGTTGTAGTAATGCTGCCAGCGATGTAAGGCTTGTGCTCGCTCAGCTGAATTCTGGTATGTCCAACCATAGGCCCACTCGCGCAGCGCCGATTGGATGAATCGCTCGGCCTTGCCGTTGGTCTGTGGCCGGTACGGCCTGGTGAACTTGTGCTGCACGCCCAAGGCGTTGCAGGCCGCAGCGAACTCCCTTGAGCGGAATGCCGCACCGTTGTCGGTCAGCAGGCGTTTGATGCTCACTCCAAGCCCCGCGTAGTACGCCACGGCGTTGCGCAGAAAGGCGACGGCTTGCGGCGTTTTCTCGTCCGGATGCATAGCGGTAAAGGCAATGCGTGCGTGGTCGTCAATGGCCACGAACAGTGTCTCCCATCCCGCACCATCGACCGAATCGCGCCGATTGCCTGTGACGCGGTGGCTGGGCCGAACGATGCGCCCGAGCTTCTTGGTATCGATGTGCAGCATGTCTCCAGGCGCATCGTGCTCATAGCGAACCACGGGCTCGGACGGCTGCAGATCGCTGAGTCGAGACAGGCCCGCACGGGCCAATACCCGGCTCACGGTGGACGCCGAGACGCCTGCGTAGCTGGCAATGCGCGACTGCAGCATGCGGCGTTTGCGTAGCTCAACAATGAGTAAGGCCTTGGACTCGCAGATGGCTTTGGGAGAGCAAATGGGCCTGGAGGAAGCATCGGCCAGGGCTGCTTCGCCGCCCGAGAGGTAGCGGCCCAGCCACTTGCGAGCGGTCTGTGCGGTGACGCCTTGAAGGGCTCCGGCCTGAGAGGCATCCAGGCCTTGCAAGGTCATCTGTTTGACCATCTCCAGTCTCCGGGCAAAGGTAAGTCGGGCATGCTTATGAGTGTTCATCCGGTTGGCTGTCCTGAGTGGGTTGGGTGTTTGGCGACTTCCAGTCTCTCAAATCCAACCCGGATGAACACCGGATACAACCTATTGAACCTTCACACCTAGCGCCCAGCAAAAAGCCCCGCCAGCGAAGCTGCTGCGGGGCTTTGTTCTTGTGGGGTGGAGTCTCTTTCTCGCTCGCTCAGCGCCACCAGTCCGGCCCCTGGCTGCGCTGCACGCCCTGCGCCAAAAGCGGCTGCAGCTGCGCATCGCTGACCCAGGCCGGCTGCAGCTCTTGCAGCGGCGCCAGCACAAAGGCCCGTTGCCACATGCGCGGATGGGGCAGCTCCAGATCGGGCATCGCGATCGAGGTGTCAATGTCCGCATACAGCAGCACATCCAGGTCCAGGGTACGCGGGGCATTGCGGTAGGGGCGCTCGCGGCCGGCGGCCAGCTCCAGCTGCTGGAGCAGCAGCAAAAGCTGGTGCGCTGACAGCGCTGTGCGCAACTCTGCGACCGCGTTCAGGTAATCGGGCCCTGAGGAATCCACTGGCCGGCTGGCATAGAGCGACGAGACCGCCTGCACCGCCACGCCCGTGCTGCGGGCCAACTGCTGCAAGGCCTGCGCCATCGCAGCACCCCGGTCGCCCAAATTGGCACCCAGGCCTATCCAGGCGCGCAAGGTCTGCCCGACGGGCGGTGCGGCATCACCATTGGCCAGGCGCTCGGCCTGGCCCGGCACGTCAGTCACCATGGCCGGCGGCATCGGCGCCGTTGCCGCCAGCTGCAGCAGCGCCGGCATCCGCGCCACCGGGTTTGCGGCGGCGGCGGCGGCGCTTTTTGGCTGGCGCATCGGCGCTGCCTGCGCTGTCGCTGTCCATGGCCTGCTGGGCCACCTGGTCCAGGCTGGAATCCTCTTGCGCCTCAGAGGCCGCAGTCGGCTTTCTCGGTGCACGCTTGGGTTTGGCCGCGCCCGTCTTGGGCTTGGCGCGCTGCTCTTCGCGCACCTGGGCGATCAGGTCTTCGCGGCGGGCCTCATCGGCCTGCTGGAACTCCTGCCACCAGTTGGCCAGCGCTTCGTCGACCTCGCTGACATCGGCGCGCAAACGCAGAAAATCGAAGCCGGCACGGAAACGCGCCTGCGCAATCATGCCAAACGGCGTGCTGCCGGTGCGCTTTTCAAAGCGCGGCTGCATCACCCAGATCTCGCGCATGTCGGCGGCGAGCTTGCCCCGGCCGGAGACATCGCCAATGCGGTGGTGGAAGACATCGTCGATCGCATCCTGCAGCGCCGGGTGCGGGTGCTCGCCCTTGAGCATGCGCTTGTCCCAGCCGGCCTTGACGTCCTGCCACAGCACGCAGGCGAGCAGGAAGCTCGGCGCCACGCTCTTGCCTTCGGCCACGCGGCGGTCGGTGTCCATCAGCGCGGCCTGCACGAAAGGCAGGTCGGCGCGGTCCACCACGACATCCAAGAGCGGGTAGATGCCCTTGGCCAGGCCCAGCAGGCGCAGCTGCTCGATCGAGGCCAGCGAATGGCCCGTCTGCAACAGCTTGAGCATCTCGTCAAACATGCGGCTTTGCGGCACTTCCTGCAGCAGCTGCGCGCATTCGACCAGCGGCTTGGCGGTCTTGGGGTCGAGCGTGAAGCCCTTCTTGCTGAGCTTGGCGGCAAAGCGCACGGCGCGGATGATGCGCACCGGGTCTTCGCGGTAGCGGGTGGCCGGGTCGCCAATCATGCGCAGCACATGCTTTTGCGAGTCGCGGATGCCCTTGTGGTAGTCCACCACGATCTGGGTCTGCGGGTCGTAGTACATGGCGTTGACGGTGAAGTCGCGCCGCGCCGCATCCTCGTTCTGGGGGCCCCAGACGTTATCGCGCAGCACGCGGCCGCTTTCGTCGACCGCCAGCTTCATGCCGGCCAGCGCCGCCTTGCTGGTTTTCTCATTGCCCTGCACCTGCTCGGCCTTGGAGCTGTCCAGAAAGGCGCGGAAGGTGGTCACTTCGATGACCTCGTTCTCGCGGCCACGGCCATAGACCACGTGCACGATGCGAAAACGCCGGCCGATGATGAAGGCGCGGCGAAACAGGCTCTTGACCTGCTCGGGCGTGGCATTGGTCGCCACGTCAAAATCCTTGGGGCGCAGGCCCAGCACCAGATCGCGCACCGCGCCGCCGACGATATAGGCCTCAAAGCCCGCTTCCTTCAAGGTGCTGCACACGTCCAGCGCCCGGCGGTCCACCAGCTTGGGGTCGATGTTGTGCACATCAACGCCCACTTCCTCGCGCTTGCCAAAGGGGTTCTTGGTCTTGCTGGCGGCCGTTGCCTTGCCCAGCAATTTATCGATGATGGTCTTGATCATGCGTGAGGCTCCAGCAGGTCCAGGATGCGCCAGCCGCGTTCGGCGGCGAGTTGGCGCAGGCGCGCGTCGGGGTTGGTCGCCACGGCAGTATCCACCTTTTCCAACAGCGGCACGTCGTTCATCGAGTCGCTGTAGAAGATGCTGTCTACGCTGTCCCAGCTCAGGCCGCGCTCGGCCATCCAGGCTTCCATGCGGGTGACCTTGCCGGCGCGCATCGTCGGCACACCGTCGATCTCGCCGGTGATCCAGCCAGAAGCGTCGCGCGCCAGGTTGACGGCCAGCAGATGGTCGACGCCCAAGGCCTGGGCAATCGGGCGGGTCACGAATTCATTGGTGGCGGTGACGATCACGAGGGTGTCGCCCGCATCGCGGTGCTGCTGCAGCAGCGCCAGCGCTGCCGGCTGGATATGCGGCGTGATCACTTCCTGCATGAAGGCGCGGTGCGCTTCATCGGCGGCCTCAGGGCCGAGCTTGCGAATGGCCTCGGTGGCAAAACGCACATAGGCATGGATATCGAGCGTGCCTTTTTGGTAATCGGCAAAAAAGGCCGCATTGCGGCTGCCAAACTCCTGCTTGTCGCACCAGCCCTTGCGCAAGGTGAACTCCCCCCATTCGTAATCCGAATCGAGCGGCAGCAAAGTGTGGTCCAGGTCAAAAAGCGCAAGCCTTGTGCTTGTGCCAGCAGAGTTATTCATTCAAAAAATCTCGGTTGTAGCTGCAAGACCATTTACTCCGTCTCCAGCATGTCCTTGAGCAAGGGGATCGTCAGGCCCCGTTTGTTGCGCAAGGCAAAATTGTCCAGGTGGTCCAACAGTTGCATCAGGCTGCCCAAATCGCGTGAGAAGCGTTTGAGCATGTAATCCATCACATCGTCGGTCAATACCAGGCCACGTCGTTTGGCTTCATCCTTGAGCACATCCCTGCGCTGCGCTTCGCTCAGCAGGTGCAGCTGGTAGATCTCGCCCCAGCCCAGCCGGGTGCGCAAGTCGTCACGCAGTTTCAGGTCGGACGGCGGCACATCGCCAGCGGCCAGCACCCAACGCCGCGCACCGGTGGCCGGGCTGGTAGCGTTGACGAACCAGTTGAAGGCCGCCGCCTGCTGCACCGGGTTGTAGAACTGCACCTCGTCGAGGATCACGGCCGACCAGCGCTCGTTGAAAGCGCTGGGAAAGCGGGTGCTCGCATCGAGCCAGCCCACCGGCGCGCCCTGCTCACGCAAGGCTTCGGCCACCGCGCGCAACACATAGGTCTTGCCGCAGCCCATCTCGCCCCACAGGTAAGTGGGCACCGTTGAGCGCGGCGCGTCCCAGGCTTCATTGACCTGGGCATGCAAATGCGCAAGCGCTGCCTGGTTGGAGCCCGCAAAAAACCGGTTCAGGCTTGGCGCTGGCGCCAAACCCAGATCCAATGCCATTTGCTTCATGCGCCAACTCCTATCCGCGCCCAAGCCCGCCGTGCAACATGCACTGCGTTGTGGGTCATCAGATAAAAGGAAATCTCACGCATGGCTGCGTTCAATGAAAGAAAGCGTTCAGTGTGGTTGGCGCGATGCGCGCCAACTTGGGGCGCCCCTGCTCGGTTATGCAGTGGCCAGGGCCCTACATGCAAACCCGTTGATTTTAGTCGGTAGTCACGGCTGTGTGACACAAAAGGCCCCTCTGCCCCATTTATGCATGAAATCGGCCACAAAGCAGGCCGCCCCTGCGCGCTTTGGCGGTAACAGTGCACACCGGACGGGCATTCTGCCCCCTCGGGTATGGCTTGCGACATAAAATCGGCGTTTCTGGCCCCCGTTGGGTCAGCTTGTCAGCTTTATTGCCTTTGTAGTCCCTCATGAGCTCTTCCAATTCCTCCACCCCCCTTTCGTACAAAGACGCTGGCGTTGATATTGACGCTGGCGACGCGCTGGTCGAGCGCATCAAGCCCCTGGCCAAGAAAACCATGCGCGAAGGCGTGATGGCGGGTATCGGTGGTTTTGGCGCGCTGTTTGAAGTGCCCAAGCGCTACAAGGAGCCGGTGCTGGTGTCCGGCACCGACGGCGTGGGCACCAAGCTGCGCCTGGCCTTTGAATGGAATATGCATGACACCGTGGGCATCGACCTGGTGGCCATGAGCGTCAACGACGTGCTGGTGCAAGGCGCCGAGCCCCTGTTCTTCCTCGACTACTTTGCCTGCGGCAAGCTCGATGTGGACACGGCAGCGGCCGTGGTGGGCGGTATCGCCAAGGGCTGCGAGCTGTCGGGCTGCGCGCTGATCGGTGGTGAAACCGCCGAGATGCCCGGCATGTACCCGGACGGCGAATACGATCTGGCCGGTTTTGCCGTCGGCGCGGTCGAGAAAAGCAAGATCCTGACCGGCCAGAATGTGCAAGCCGGCGACGTGGTGCTGGGCCTGGCCTCGCATGGCGTGCATTCGAACGGCTTCTCGCTGGTGCGCAAGTGCATCGAGCGCGCACAAAGCCAAGGCGGCCTGCCCGAGACGCTGGACGGCAAGCCCTTCAAGAACGCCATCATGGAGCCCACGCGCCTCTACGTGCTCAATGTGCTCAAGGTGCTGGCCGCGCAGCCCATCAAGGCGCTGGCGCACATCACCGGCGGCGGCCTGCTGGAGAACATTCCCCGCGTGCTGCCCGAAGGCCTGGGCGCGCAGCTGGTCAAGGGCAGCTGGCCCCAGACCGAGCTGTTTGCCTGGCTGCAAAAGACCGCCGGCATCGATGACATCGAGATGAACCGTACCTTCAACAACGGCATCGGCATGGTGGTGGTCGTTCCCGCAGAAAGCGAGCAGGCCGTCAAGGACGCCTTCTCCGCCCTTGGTGAACAAGTGTGGACGATTGGCAGCATCGGCCCCCGTGGCGCTGAGGCTGCGGTCACGGTGCGCTAAGCTTCCCCGGCAGGGCAGGCGCACCAAGCCGTCTGCCCTGCGCGCAGCAAGGGCCAGATTCTGGCCTTCCGACTCGCTCAGATGGATGGCCTACCATGCAACCGGATTCCGCAAAGTCCCCGTCCAACAGCCCCGCACCCGGCCAGCCGGCCAGCGGCGCTGGGGACCAGCCGCATGTTTGGCGGCCGCCTCCTGCGCATTGGGGCGTCAGGGTGGCCTCCTATGTGCTGATGGCTGCGGCCTTGCTGCTGATCATGCTCAATGGCCTGCTCGTGGGCCTCTTGGCCGCCTGCGCCGGCTACACCTTCACCTTGTTTCTGGTGCACAAGATCCGAGAGTTGAGCCGCCTGCCCACCTCGCTGAACACGCCCCCTCCCCTGTGGATGGAATACTTGGCCGTCACCATCGTGCTGGTGGTGCCGGTGGTGCTGGTCACGCTGGGCCTGATCCACTCCCAAGGCTATCTGCTCAACGCACCGCAGCAGTACCGCGAGATGCTGGTCTCGATGGCCAAGACCTTGCTGGACCTGCGCAGCAAGCTGCCGCCCGAGCTGGCCAATGTGCTGCCCGATGGGGTACAGGACCTGCAGCAGCGCGCTGCCGAATACCTGGGCACCAAGGCAGGTGCCATTGCCAATATGGGCCGGCTCTGGCTCACCGGCCTGCTCTATGTGTTTGTGGGCCTGTTGATTGGCGCGCTGGCCGCCGTGCGCCACAGCCGCCATTCCCACGCGCCACTGGCCTACCAGCTGCAGCTGCGCGTGCAGCGCTTTGGCGATGCATTCCGCCAGATTGTCGCAGCCCAGTTCTGGATCGCCCTCTTCAACACGGTGCTGACCGCCATCTTCCTGCTGGGCATTCTGCCGCTGATCAATATGCGCCTGCCCTATAGCGGCGCGCTCATCATGCTGACCTTTTTTGGTGGCCTGATCCCCATCGTCGGCAACTTGGTCTGCAATGCCGTCATCACCACCGTGGGCCTGTCAGTCTCGCCGCTGACCGCCGTCGCCTGCCTGGCTTTCCTGGTGCTGATCCACAAGGCCGAGTACCTGATCAATGCCAAGGTCGTCGGCGCCAAGACGCATATGGGCGTCTGGGAGTTGCTGTCGGTGATGTTTGTTGCCGAGGCCATTTTTGGCCCTGCCGGGCTCGTGGCGGCGCCACTCTTTTACGCCTATCTGAAAAAAGAGCTGTTTGCGGCGCGGCTGATCTAACACCCGCCTCTGTGGCGTTGCACCTTTGAACGGGGTGCGGATGCCTACCCACGCTCTCTTCGCCACAAGCACCGCGCCGGGCACCTTCAAGCCCCCCATGCGCAAGAGATGCTGCTGGACGACGGTATCTCCTCAACACGGCTTCGCCGCCTGCAGGCGCCCCCCATGTGACCAGCAGCTGGATCGGCCAACTTTCCCTACGGCCATGCCGTCGATAACCGATGGGCGCTCTGCCAGTATCGGCACAACACAGGCGTAAAAAAACCTCGGTGATAAAACCGAGGCTCTTTGTGTTGAATGATCCGAAATCTTAATTAGAGCCGTAACACAACCCTTGATACGTCGTTGCCTCGCCGGCCGCGCCCTGCCTTGTCGTACTACTGTACTGCCTGCGGCAGGACGCCTAGTCGGGGACGCCTAGTCGGGGACGCCTAGTCGGGGACGCCTAGTCGGGGACGCATAGTCTCAACCGCAAACCTTCGGTTTGCTGGGTCGTGTTGCCGGCTCTTAATAGACTTCCGGAACATACATGGAAGCGGGCACGGGCAGGCGGCTGTAGTCCGGATGGCGGATCCGGTCGGGCAGCACGACATTCTCATGGTCCACATCGGTGTAGGGCACCTGGGCCAGGAAGTGCGCGATGCAGTTGAGGCGCGCTTTTTTCTTGTCATCGGCATGCACCAGCCACCAGGGTGCCTCAGGAATGTGGGTGCGCTCCAGCATCACTTCCTTGGCCTTGGTGTATTCCTCCCAGCGGACGCGGCTTTGCAGGTCCATCGGCGAGAGCTTCCACTGCTTGAGGGGGTCATGGATACGCCCCAGGAAGCGCAGGTGCTGCTCTTCGTCACTGATCGAGAACCAGTATTTGACCAGCAAGATCCCCGAGCGCACGAGCATCTTTTCAAACTCAGGCACGGTGCGGAAGAACTCTTCGTACTGGTCGTTGGTGCAAAAGCCCATGACCTTTTCGACACCAGCGCGGTTGTACCAGCTGCGGTCAAACAGCACGATCTCGCCAGCGGCGGGCAGGTGTGCCACATAGCGCTGGAAGTACCACTGCGTGCGCTCGCGGTCGTTGGGGGCCGGCAAGGCTGCCACGCGCACCACGCGGGGGTTGAGGCGCTGGGTGATGCGCTTGATCACACCGCCCTTGCCTGCGGCATCGCGCCCCTCGAACAGCACCACCACCTTCTGGCCGGTGTGCTGCACCCAATCCTGCAGCTTGACCAGCTCGCCCTGCAGCCTCAAGAGCTCGCGGAAGTACTGGTAGTCATGCTCCGTCATCCCTGCGGCGAACGGCGCGCCCAGCATTCCGTCTTCCATCTCGAGCTCCAGAGACTCGTCGTAATCATCCATCACATCACGCGCAATCTTGTGCATGACGTCTTCTGGTGAAATTCCCAATCGATCTTTCATAGTGGCGCATCCCTAGTGCCGCTATCTTGCCGAAATTGTGTGACGACAGAATGACAAGGAAATGTCAAAACTACGCCATACGTTACATTCGTTGCAAATCTAACAAAGCCGCACGTATATAGGCCGCATCTTCTGGATTGCCGGTCTGGTTCAGGTAGGTTTGCAGATCTTCCCGGGCCCGGTCATGCACGCCCAGCTCTGCATAAGCCAGGCCCCGGTCGCGCAACTCCGTCCATTCGCTGGGCAGCAGCACCAGCAACCGGTTTTGTACCTCAATGAGCTTGGCCCAGTTCTTGTCGCTGCGGTAGACCTCCTTGAGGTTGGAGAGCATGCGCGCAATGATGTCGCGCGGGGTGGCGGCCTGCAAATACAGGCCCAGTGGCACATCGTCTTCATCGACGCGGTGAAACGCCTTTTGCATGGGCTCGAGCATCTCGGCGAGCATATTGCTGGAAAACGACTGGCCCGACAGCGGGTCCAGGACGATCTGCCCTTCTGCCACGCTCACCTTGAGCAGAAAATGGCCGGGAAAGCAGATGCCATGCGCGGGCAGCTGCAAAGCGGTGGCCAGCTCCAGCCAGATGACCGCCAGCGACACCGGAATGCCGCGCCGGCGGTGCAGCACGGCATTGAGGCAGCTGTTGTCGAGCGCATAGAAGTCATTGGGATTGCCTTGAAAACCCCAATCGGCATAAAAGCGGTGGTTGAGCGCCTTGAGCCGCGTCAGCGCACTGCGGCTGCTGGCATCGCGGCTCTCCATCAGCTGGCCCAGCAGCTTGTCGACCTCGTGCAGCACCTGCTGGGTGTCCAACTGCGGGTATTCGATGCAGGCCACGGCAGCGGCCGCTTCGAGCAGCGGAAAACCATCGTCACTGCTGACCAGCGATTCGAAATGCTCCAACGGTGTGGGGATAGAAAAGCGGAAGTCCATACACATCCCAACTACAGCGCCTTCGCATACATCGCTGGCACTCTCGGGCGCTGCCAGTGCCATGGTTTCCATGTATACCACCAGATGGGCTGGCCAGCAGGGTCTGCGTGATGGAAATCACGCAAAAGCCGCATATTCCCTAATAGAGGGAACTATTCTGTCAGCGGCGCAACATAGCGCGCAGCTTCAGGCCGGACAAGGCCAGCACGCCAAAGTACAGCAGCACGGCCCCCAGCATCCACAGCGCCAGCAGGCCCACGCGCTCGAGGCGTTGCGCGCCCAGCGCGACCCAATCGGTCATCTGCGCGCCCCAGGCCAGAAAGATGGCCAGCAGCGCGACGGCCAGCGACACCCGGGCCAGAAAGATCCACCAGCCCGGCCGGGGTTGGAAGCTGCCACGCCGGATCAAGCCCACCAGCAGCCACAGCGCATTGACCACCGCACCCAGGCCGATCGACAAGGCCAGCCCGGTATGGGCCATCGTAGGCACCAGCACCAGATTCAACAGTTGCGTCAGCACCAGCACACAGATGGCAATCTTCACCGGCGTGCGGATGTCCTGGCTGGCATAGAAGCCAGGCGCCAGCACCTTGATGGCCACCATGGCCAATAGGCCCACGCCATAGCCTTGCAGCGCCAGCGCAATCTGGCTCACGTCCGAGCCCTTGAGCGCGCCGTAGTGGAACAGCACAGCCACCAGGGGCTTGGCAAAGACCAGCAGGCCGGCGGCACAAGGGGCGGCCAGCAGCACCACAATGCGCAGGCCCCAGTCGAGCATGGCGCCGTAGCGCTCATCATCACCGGCCGCCTTGGCCGATGACAGCTGCGGCGTCAGCACCACCCCCAGCGCCACGCCCAGCAACGCGGTGGGGAACTCCATCAGGCGGTCAGCGTAGAACAGCCAGGTGACGCTGCCCGGCGCCAGGTAGGAGGCAATCTGGGTGTTGATCATCAAAGAGATCTGGGCCACGCCCACGCCCAGCAGGGCGGGTGCCATCAGCGACAGGATGCGGCGCACGCCGGCATCGGACCAGGCCTGCCTGATGACCGAGGGCCGGCACGAAATACGCGGCAGCATGCCGATGCGGCGCAGCGCAGGAAACTGCACGACCAGCTGCAGCACGCCGCCGGCCATCACGCCAACGGCCATGCCATAGATGGGCTCCAGACCATGGCTGCGCATCCAGGGCGTCAGCGCCAACGCCGCCACAATCATGCTGACATTGAGCAGCACCGGCGTGAAGGCCGGCACGATAAAGCGCTTCCAGGTATTGAGCACGCCCGCGGCCAGCGCCACCAGGGACATGAAGCCGATATACGGAAACATCCAGCGCGTCATCAGCACGGCAGCGTCATAGCTGTGCGGGTTCTGGCGCAGGCCACTGGCCAGCAGCCAGACCAACGCGGGCGCGGCCACCACCCCGATGACGCAGGTCAGCGCCAAGATCCAGAACAGCACCGTGGCCACGCTGTGCACCAAGTCACGTGTGCGCTCCTCGCCTTCCTTGGTCAGGGTGGTGGCCAACACCGGCACAAAGGCCTGGCTGAAGGCCCCTTCTGCAAACAGGCGCCTGAACAGGTTGGGAATGCGAAAGGCAACGTTGAACGCGTCGGTCAGTGCGCTGGCACCAAACATGGTGGCCATCAGCAGATCGCGGGCAAGCCCTGTGATACGCGAGAGCAGCGTAAACAGGGAGACGGTGGAGGCGGCTTTGAACAGTGACACCCGGGCAGTGTAGCCGCGCCGCTGGCGGGAAATTGGCGGCAATCTGGATTTCTGAGTAAACAGCGGCTATAATGCCCGATTCACTGAAAACATCCGCAGACTCAAAGGACACTCATCATGGCATCTAAGCCAGTCAAAAAGAACCCCCGTTTGGCATCCGGCCGCAAGCGCGCCCGCCAAACCATCAAGCTGAACGCCGCCAACACCTCGCTGCGTTCCAAGTACCGTACCGCTATCAAGAACGTGGAAAAGGCTGTTGCCGCTGGCGACAAGACCAAGGCCACCGAACTGTTTGCCAAGGCGCAATCCGTGCTGGACACGATCGCCGACAAGGGCATCTTCCACAAGAACAAGGCTGCTCGCGATAAGAGCCGCATTGCTGCCAAGGTCAAGGCCCTGGCACTGGCCGCCTAAGCCCATTAGGCAATCGCACGGGCAGGATCCCCTGCCCGCCGTTTGTAACGGGTGCGCTCTCAGTGAACTAAAAAGCCGTCGCAAGACGGCTTTTTTCGTTGTACCTGCCGTTTCTTTGCAGCGCCGGGTAAGAAGGGCCACCCTGCGCCCAGCCCAGCAGACTAGGCGCCCATGCATAGCGCCCATGGGGCAGCCGATGCACCGCTGGCACGCGCACCGCACCGCACCAAGCCATGCCAAATACTGGCCCGCAAAAAAGGCCTGAAAACTCAGGCCTTGGTGGTGGTGTTGCCGGTGCTGCCGGCCGGACTGGCGGGGCCGCCAGTGTGGCCTGGCGCCTCCGGAATCAGGCAGGCATCGGTGGTCTGCAGGCCATTGTCGCGCGCAAAGTTCATCACAAAGTCCCAGGCCATCGGCTCGTGCACCTGCAACTCCCGCTTGACGATCACGCATTTGGCGCCATTCATCGTCGTGGGAACACACCAGGGCGAATAGCCCAGATGACCACCACGGCGCATGCCGCCGGGACGAAACTGGCTCATCACCCCCGCCAGACGCTCCGCCCAGTCACTGGGGCGAAAGGTCTTGCCATTCTGGGTCAGGCCCAGAATGAAAACTTCTTGAGATGTGGGAGAAACCATGGGATGGAAGCCTCTGATAGACGCCTGAGCACAGGATCACTGCCTCAGGCCAAACCCGTATTTTAACTCTTATATAAGAGATACGCACGCGCAAGGCATAAGTTCAAAACATCATCAAATGCAAGAAGTGCATAACTTTGCGCAGCATGCCAGGGCCGCCGCAGCGGATATGCCCAAGCCATAGAACCTGTTCAAAGTCTCCTCGCGCCGCGACAGTGTCTTTGCGGGATGGGATGCTAGGCGCAACACCGCAGCAATAGCTCAGCTATTGCGAGGATTTGCAACAACGCAGACCGCCCCTGCCCGGGCGGCCGCAAAGCCACTGTCCCTACGGGTTGGAGTGAAATCGGGCGATTTCTGCGCGCTGGCCCTTGCTTGCACCCCGGTGCAAGCTGCGGACCAGCCCTTCGAACTCATCCCGGTTGCACTCCAACGCGGCTGCGTAGCGACTTTGACCAGGTTCTTAGCGCTGCGTAGTCTAGCCTGCCGAGATTGGGCCTCGCCCGCGCTCTGGCTCCACTGCGATTCTGTGATGCGCATTCTTCACTAGTCTGTCGCTACGCAGCCCCTAGAATGGGACTTCCGCTGGTGCCATGCCATAGGGGCGTGGGGCCATGGCGGATTTTTTGATTCTGTTTCTTTTTTCCGGAGATTTCCATGCAAGACACCGTCAAGCCTTCTGAGCCCCATGTGATGACTACCTATGGCCGCGTGCCGGTCGCACTGGAGCGAGGCCAGGGCGTGCGTGTGTGGGATGTCAACGGCAAGGAATACCTCGATGCGCTGGGCGGCATCGCCGTCAACACGCTGGGCCACAACCACGGCAAGCTGGTCGCCGCGCTGCACGACCAGATGACCAAGTTGATCCACACCAGCAACTACTACTATGTGCCCGGCCAGGAAAAGCTCGCAGCCCTGCTGGTCGAACGCTCGAAGATGACCAATGTCTTTTTCTGCTCCACCGGTCTGGAAGCGAACGAGGCATCGATCAAGATCGCGCGCAAGTACGGCGTGGACAAGGGCATCGAAAAGCCGGTGATCGTCGTGTTCGACCATGCCTTCCATGGCCGCTCGATTGCCACGATGAGCGCTACTGCCAACCCCAAGGTTCGCAACGGCTTTGGCCCGCTGCTCGACGGTTTTCTGCGCGTGCCGGCCAATGACTTCGTCGCGCTGCAGGAAGCGACCGAAGGCAACTCCAATATTGTCGGCGTGATGATGGAGCCCATCCAGGGCGAAGGCGGCCTGCACCCAATGCGCGCCGACTTCATGAAGCAAGTGCGTGCGCTGTGCGACGCCAAGGACTGGCTGTTCATTGTCGATGAAATCCAGGCCGGCATGGGCCGCACCGGCAAGTGGTTTGCCCACCAGTGGGCCGGCATCGTGCCCGATGTGATGTCGCTGGCCAAGGGCCTGGGCTCGGGCGTGCCAGTCGGCGCGGTCGTCGCCGGCCCCAAGGCGGCCAAGGTGCTGCAGCCAGGCAACCACGGCACCACCTTTGGCGGCAACCCGCTGGCCATGCGCGCCGGTGTGGAAACCATTGCCATCATGGAAGAAGAAGGCCTGCTGGCCAATGCCACCAAGGTGGGCGACTACCTCCAGGCCGCGCTGAACGAGGCGCTGGCGGGCACGCCCGGCTTTGTCGAAGTGCGCGGCCAGGGCCTGATGATCGGCGTGGAGCTGAACAAGCCTTGCGGCGAGCTGATCACGCGCGGCGTGCAAGAAGCCGGCCTGCTGTTCAGCGTGACCGCCGACACCGTGATCCGCATCGTGCCACCGCTGATCCTGACCGAAGCCGAGGCCGATGAGATCGTCGCCAAGCTCGTACCGCTGGTCAAATCCTTCCTGGCAGGCCAATAAGGCCAGAAGAGAACGCAATGAAACACTATCTGCAATTCCAGGATTTCACGGCTGACGAATACGAATACCTGCTCAAGCGCGCGGCGCTGATCAAGCAGAAGTTCAAGGGCTATGTGACCCACCACACCCTGGCCGACCGCACCTTGGCGATGATCTTCGAGAAGGCCAGCACGCGCACGCGCGTGAGCTTTGAGGCCGGCATGTACCAGCTGGGCGGCTCGGTGGTGCACCTGACCACCGGCGACAGCCAGCTGGGCCGCGCCGAGCCCATCGAGGACAGCGCGCGCGTGATCAGCCGCATGACCGATCTGGTGATGATCCGCACCTTCGGCCAGGACAAGATCGAGCGCTTTGCAGCGCACTCGCGCGTGCCGGTCATCAATGGCCTGACCAACGAGTTCCACCCCTGCCAGATCCTCGCTGACATCTTCACCTTTATCGAGCACCGCGGCTCGATCCAGGGCAAGACGGTCGCCTGGGTGGGCGATGGCAACAACATGGCCAACACCTGGCTGCAGGCAGCCAACCTGCTGGGCTTCAAGGTCCATGTCAGCACGCCCAGCGGCTACGGCATCGACGAGCAACTGGCCTTCAGCGGCCGCGCCTACGACAAGGACTGCTACCAGCTGTTCAGCGACCCGCAAGAGGCCTGCAAGGGCGCGGACCTGGTCACCACCGATGTCTGGACCAGCATGGGCTATGAAGAGGAAAACGAAAAGCGCAAGAAGGCCTTTGCCGACTGGTGCGTGGACCTCGACATGATGGCCGTGGCCAAGAAGGACGCCCTCTTCATGCACTGCCTGCCCGCCCACCGGGGCGAAGAGGTGCAGGCCGAGGTCATCGACGGCCCGCAGTCGGTCGTCTGGGACGAGGCCGAAAACCGCATGCATGTGCAAAAGGCTTTGATGGAGTACCTCCTCATCGGCAAGCAGGGTTAAACCGCCACGCCACCGCTAGCCCTGCTTGGACTGGCTGAGCCACCTCGGCCCCTCTAGATGTAGCAATGCCCCGAACCTTTCGGTATCGGGGCATTGTTATTTCAGCGCTGATCCGGCAGATCAGGCAGCCGGAGCCGTGGTGCGGATCAGGTGGTCAAACGCGCTCAGCGCGGCAGTCGCACCGGCACCTGCGGCGATGACGATCTGCTTGTACGGCACATTGGTGCAGTCACCAGCGGCAAACACGCCGGGCAGGTTGGTGTGGCCCTTGGCGTCGATCTCGATCTCGCCAAACGGGGTCAGCTGCACGGTACCCTTGAGCCAGCCGGTGTTGGGCAGCAGGCCGATCTGCACAAAGATGCCTTCGAGCGCGACGGTCTTGATCTCGTCGTTCGTGCGGTCCTTGTAGGTCAGGCCCGTCACCTTCTTGCCGTCACCGTTCACTTCGGTGGTCTGCGCATTCAGGATGACCGTCACATTGGGCAGGCTGCGCAGCTTGCGCTGCAGCACGGCATCGGCCTTCAGCTCGGCGGCAAACTCCAGCAAGGTCACGTGCTGGACCACACCGGCCAGGTCAATGGCCGCCTCGACACCGGAGTTGCCGCCACCGATCACCGCCACGGGCTTGCCCTTGAAGAGCGGGCCATCGCAGTGCGGGCAGTAGGTCACGCCCTTGGTGCGGTAGGTATCCTCACCGGGCACATTCATGTTGCGCCAGCGCGCGCCGGTCGACAGGATCACCGTGCGGGCCTTGAGCTTGGCACCCGATTCGGTCTCGATCTCGATCAGGCCACCTTCCTGCGCTGCGGGCGTCAGGGACTTGGCAGTCTGCAGATTCATGATGTCGACTTCGTAGTCGCGGATATGGCTCTCCATCGCGGCCGCAAACTTGGGGCCATCGGTCTTGCTCACGGAGATGAAGTTTTCGATATCCACGGTGTCGAGCACCTGGCCGCCCAGACGCTCGGCGGCAATGCCGGTACGGATGCCCTTGCGTGCCGCATAGATCGCAGCGGCTGCGCCTGCGGGGCCACCGCCGACAATCAGCACATCAAAGGCGTCCTTGGCCGAAATCTTCTGCGCCTCGCGGGCTGCCGCGCCGGTATCGACCTTGGCAACGATCTCGGCGAGCTCCATGCGGCCCTGGCCAAAACGCTGGCCGTTGACGAACACGGTGGGCACGCCCATGATTTCGCGCTCTTGCACTTCCTTTTGGAACAGGCCGCCATCGATCGCGGTGTGCGTGATCTTGGGGTTGAGCACGGACATCAGGTTCAGCGCCTGCACGACGTCCGGGCAGTTGTGGCAGGACAGCGAGTAGAAGGTCTCGAAGTGCAGCGGTGTGTCGATGTTCTTGACCTGCTCGAGCAGCTCAGCGGACTCCTTCGAGGGGTGGCCGCCCACTTGCAGCAGCGCCAGCACCAGCGAGGTGAATTCATGGCCCAGCGGCACACCGGCGAAACGCACGCCGACATCGGTGCCCGGGTTGGTGATCAGGAAAGACGGCTTGCGTACATCGGCCGCATTGTCTTCGACCACCGTGATCTTGTCGTTCAGTTCTTTGATATCGGCCAGCAGCTGGCGCACTTCCTTCGACTTGTCACCGTCATCCAGGGTCGCCACCAGCTCGACGGGCTTGGTCAAGCGCTCCAAGTAGGCTTTCAGTTGGGCTTTCATGGTGTTGTCGAGCATGGGACTTCCTTCAAACTTCTCGTGGCCCGCCTTGGGGCGTTGCAGCACTTTTCAAAAAAACAAAGCCCGGGCGCCAGGCACCCGGGCGTCTACTACGTTGGAATTGCAGCAGTGATTAACAGCTTAGATCTTGCCAACCAGGTCCAGCGATGGAGCCAGGGTCTTTTCGCCTTCTTGCCACTTGGCAGGGCAGACTTCACCGGGGTGCGATGCCACGTACTGGGCAGCCTTGATCTTGCGCAGCAGGTCTTCTGCATTGCGGCCGATGCCTTCAGCGGTGATTTCCATCGCCTGGATCACGCCTTCTGGATCAACGATGAAGGTGGCACGGTCTGCCAGGCCTTGGCCTTCGCGCAGGCAGTCGAAGTTCTGGCTGATTTGCCAGGTTGGGTCACCCAGCATGGTGTACTTGATCTTGGCGATGGTGTCCGAGGTGTCGTGCCAGGCCTTGTGCACGAAATGGGTGTCGGTCGAGACGGAATAGACTTCCACGCCCAGCTTTTGCAGCTCAGCGTAGTGGTCGGCCACATCGCCCAGTTCGGTGGGGCAGACAAAGGTGAAGTCAGCAGGGTAGAAGAAGAACACAGCCCACTTGCCCAGGACGTCTTTTTCGGTCACTTCGATGAACTTGCCATCCTTGAATGCTTGCGTCGCGAAAGGCTTGATCTTGCTGTTGAGTACGGACATGGTGGTTTCCTTCTGTTGAGTAAAAAACGATTGACAGGGGTCAGTGTAGAAAGATCTTCATAATTGAGCAATTCAATTAATACAATCATTTAGATTTAAACAAGCTATTATTCAAGCACTGACCCAAGGCAGATAGCTATATGCGGGCTGGTGCCTATTTTGCAAGCCTGCGCAGTGCAGCACGCCTTGTTCGCTGCAACTTAGCACAGCGCCATGACAGCGCAGTTGCGCTGCAGCAAGCCGCATCATGCAAGCAAGGGACGGGCTGCGTCAAATGAGAACACGACTCAGCCTTACACGCAGCCAGAGCAAAAGCACGGGGGATAAGCACCGCTGGGTTTGGTTGCTTGACCTTTCGCAAGGACAATAGCCCCAACACCCGTTAATGACACAAGAGAAGGAGCCCACCATGAAAGGCGATCCCAAAGCCATCGGTTTTCTGCAAGCGCAGCTGAAAAACGAACTCACCGCGATCAACCAGTATTTTCTGCATTACCGCATGTACAAGCACTGGGGTCTGGACAAGCTGGCCAAGAAGGAATACGAGGAATCCATTGGCGAGATGAAGCATGCCGACTGGCTGATGGACCGCATCTTCATGCTCGACGGCCTGCCCAACCTGCAGGACCTGGGCAAGCTGCAGATCGGTGAAGACGTGCCGGAGGCACTGGCCTGTGACCTGCGCCTGGAGCAAGCCGCCCAAGCCACCATCAAGGATGGCATCGCCCACTGCGAAAGCGTGCGTGACTATGTCTCGCGCGACCTGCTGCAAAAGATCCTGGACGACACCGAAGAGCACATCGATTTTCTCGAAACCCAGCTGGACCTGATCGACAAGGTCGGCATCCAGAATTACCTGCAGTCCATCATGGGCGAGGTCGAATAAGCCCCGCCTCCAGCAACGCCACGCAAAAAGGACCTTCGGGTCCTTTTTGTTGTATCTGCCGCACAAACCTGCTTGCATTGATGGTTAAACAATAATCATTCAAAACTTCTATTACACTGCGCGTTCATCTTTCTTCGCACGCCAGCATCGTTTGTTTACCGATGCCAGCCAGCGCACCGGGTCACCCCACACTGCCATGCTGCGTGCACGACTATCCCTTCGCCTCGCGGTCTACAGGCCGCAGTTGGACGCCTTGGATGCCAGCACCTGCATCCACAGCGCAGCCTCCCTGCATGGCAGCGGTCAGGCCCGGTAAAGCTCAAGTGCTGACCCTTTCAGCGCGCCGTTTTCCGCGTTCAACACCCGATTACCATGTCTGACACCGCTATCCCATCAGCCGCGCCGCGTGCGCTGCACACCGCTTTACACACGGCCATGTGGGCTGCCCTGGCCTGCTGGGGCGGCAACGCATTGGCACAAAGCACGCAACCGGTAACTGCTACTCCGGCAGAAACCACGCTCGCCCCCATCACCGTGCAGGGTGAGACCGAGGCCGAGACAGCCACCGGCCCGGTCAAAGGCTTTGTCGCCAAACGCGCCATCTCGGCCACCAAGACCGACACCCCGCTGATCGAGACCCCGCAAGCGATCAGCGTGGTGACGCGCGACCAGTTTGAAGCCCAGGGCGTGACGACCCTGCGCGAGACCACACGCTATGCAGCGGGCATCAACTCCAGCTATTTCGACAACCGCGTCGACAGCTTCAAGGCGCGCGGCGGCGATGTCAGCCAGTACCAGGATGGCCTGCTGCGCACCTATGGCACCTACAACAACATCAAGGTCGAACCCTATACCTTGGAGCGGGTCGAGTTTCTGCGCGGCCCCTCTTCGGTGCTGTATGGCCAGGGCAGCGTGGGCGGCGTGCTCAACCTGACCAGCAAACGCCCGCTGGACCAGCCCCAGCGCGAGCTGCAGGTTCAGCTGGGCAGCCACAGCCGCAAGCAGATTGCCAGCGATATCACCGGCCCCATCGACGACGACGGGCGCTGGCTCTACCGCCTGGTGGCGGTGGGCCGTGACAGCAACACCCAGGTCGACCATGTCAAGGACGACCGCCTGGTCATTGCGCCGTCGCTCACTTTCAAGCCCTTTGCCGGCACCTCGCTGACCTTGCAGGCCATGTACCACAAGGACAAGAGTGGCTCGATCACCCAGTTCTTCCCCTGGCAAGGCACGCGCCTGTCCAGCCCCTACGGCCAGATTCCGACCAACACCTTCATCAGCGAGCCCAACTTTGACAAGTACGATTCCGAGAACAAGTCCTTTGGCTACCTGTTCAGCCACCAGCTGAACGACAGCTGGACCCTGCGCCAGAACCTGCGCCGCACCACCAGCGAGGTGGACTACCGCACGCTCTACACCAGCTTTGCCGCCAACGCCGCAGCGGGCCGCCCTGCCCGGCCGGTGTTCGATCCCGATGGCCGCACCGTGCAGCGCGATGCCGTCTGGCAGGTCAATGGCGGCCGCATGCTGCTGGTCGATACCCAGCTCGAAGGCAAGCTGCAGACCGGTGATGTGCAGCACACGCTGCTGGCCGGTATGGACTGGCAGCGCAATACCACCAGCCAGGCGAGCTGGCGCGCGCTGGGCACACCGCTCGATGTCTACAACCCGGTCTACGGCTCGTTCACGCCGCCCACGGCATCGCAATTGGTGCAGGCGCCCAATGTGTCGCAGCGCCAGCTGGGCTTCTACCTGCAGGACCAGCTGCGCTGGGGCGACTGGAGCGCCACGGCGGGCCTGCGCCGCGACCATGCCAAGACCGAGACCGAAGGCCGGCCCGCAGCCGCTGCCGACGATTCGGCCTGGACCAAGCGCGTAGGCTTGACCTACCAGGCCGGCGGCGGCTGGGCGCCTTATGTCAGCTATACCGAGTCCTTCCAGCCACTGGGCGGCGTGGACTTTTACGGCACGCCCTACAAACCGCAGCGCGGCAAGCAGGTCGAAGCCGGTGTGAAGTGGATTCCCGAAGGCCGGGGCATCTCGGGCTATGCGGCCGTCTACAGCCTGCGCGAGCAAAACCGCAAGACCAATGACCCGGCCAACCCGCTCAACAGCCTGCAGCTGGGTGAAGTCAAGACCCAGGGCTTTGAAGCCGAGATGACCGCCAGCCTGGCCAAAAGCTGGGACTGGACCGTCGCCTATGCCTATACCGACGCCAAGATCAGCCGCAGCAATGCGGGCGACCAGGGCCAGCGCGTGGCTGCCGTCTCGCGCCACATGGCATCGAGCTGGCTGATGCACCGCTTTGCCAGCCAGGGGCGCGGCGGCTGGAGTGTGGGCGCGGGCATGCGCTACACCGGCTCGCAGTGGTCGGGCACCAGCGCCATCGACACGCCCTCCTCGCTGCTGACCGATGCGATGGTGGCTTATGACAGCGGTGACTGGCGCCTGGCCTTCCATGCCAACAACCTGACTGACAAGGTCGTGATCACACAGTGCCTCTCACGCGGCGACTGCTTCTACGGCGAGCGCCGCAACTTCCTGCTGACTGCGACCTACCGCTACTGATCACCACCGATCACCCTGGATCGCGGGCAGCAAAATGCCCGCGCGGTGGATGCAAAAAAGGCTGCGATGACAACCGCAGCCTTTTGCCTTTCTGGCCAGCCGGACCATCAGGCAGCCACCGGCTCCGTGGTCGCCAGAAAATCCTGGCCAATGCGGCCGCCCAGCGCATGCACGCGCTCCAGAAAGCGCACCAGGAAGGCATGCAGGCCGGTGGCCAGCAGCTCATCGATGCGGCCATACTGCAGCTCGGCCAGGAGCAGGCCGGCCTGGCGCTGGGTTTCGGCCGAGTGGTCGTTGGCAACGGCCTGCAGAATCTGCACCACCTCGTACATGCTGGCATGCAAGGAGCGCGGCATGTCGCGCCGCAGGATCAGCATCTCGGCCACACGCTCGGGCGTGATCACATTGCGGTAGACCTTGCGGTAGACCTCGAAGGCCGAGACGCTGCGCAAGATCGCGCTCCAGTGGTAGAAGTCCGAGGGCTGGCTGCCCTTGCCCGGCTGGTAGGAGCCGTGGTAGTCGTTCTTGACGGCATGGAAACGCACATCCAGGAGGCGGGCCGTGTTGTCGGCCCGCTCGATGAAGGTGCCCAGGCGCAAGAACAAAAAGGCATCGTCTTGCAGCATCGTGCCCGAGACCACACCGCGCGAGAGGTGCGAGCGGTGCTTGACCCACTCGAAGAACTTGGCCGGATCGGTCTCGAACTTCTTGGCCTTGAACAGCCGGTTCATATCGAGCCAGGTCAGGTTCTGCGTCTCCCAGGCCTCGGTGGTCAAGGCGCCACGCACGGCACGCGCGTTCTCGCGCGCGGCCAGCAGGCAGCTGTAGATCGATGAGGTATTGGTCTCGTCGCGCACCATGAAGTGCAGCACCCCATCGAGGGTGATCTCGTCATGGCGCTCATAGTAGGCAGGCAGCAGCTCGCTGATGGACAGCACGCTTTGCCAGGCCTTGGTCGCTGCGGTCGCGGACTGCGGCAGCATGGAGGTCTCGTAGCTCACATTGAGCATGCGGGCTGTGTTCTCTGCCCGCTCGGTGTAGCGGGACATCCAGTAGAGGTGATCGGCGGTTCGGCTCAACATAGTGACATTCTTTCGCTAGGCAGATGGATGGCTTTCAAACAAGAACCTCCGGGTTCACTGCTGCATGCCATCCCATTCGCTGTAATCGTCCTCCGGGCCGCGCAGCACCCAGGTGTCCTTGGTGCCCCCGCCTTGCGAGGAGTTGACCACCAGCGATCCATCCTTGAGCGCCACGCGCGTGAGGCCCCCGGGCACCATCTGCACCTCCTTGCCGCTCAGCACAAAGGGGCGCAGATCGATGTGGCGCGGCGCAATGCCGCTTTCCACATAGGTGGGGCTGCTCGAGAGGCTCAAAGTGGGCTGGGCGATATAGCCATTGGGCTTGGCCTTGAGCACCGCGCGGAAGGCCTCGATCTCGGCGCGCGTGGAGGCCGGGCCGATCAGCATGCCGTAGCCGCCAGCGCCATGCACCTCCTTGACCACCAGCTCATCGAGGTGGTCCAGCACATAGGCCAGGTCATCGGGCTTGCGACACATCCAGGTCGGCACGTTCTTCAGGATGGCCTCTTCGCCCAGGTAGAAGCGGATCATCGCCGGCACATAGGGGTAGACCGATTTGTCATCGGCCACGCCCGTGCCCACTGCATTGCAGATGGCCACATTGCCCTTGCGGTAGGCGCGCATCAAGCCGGCGCAACCCAGGGTGGAGCTGGAGCGGAAAACGGTGGGGTCAAGAAAGTCGTCATCGACACGGCGGTAGATCACATCCACCCGCTGCAGACCCTGCGTGGTGCGCATGTAGACCACATCATCGCGCACCAGCAGGTCCTGGCCTTCGACCAGCTCCACGCCCATCTGCTGGGCGAGGAAGGCATGCTCAAAGTAGGCGCTGTTGTACATGCCCGGCGTCAGCACCACCACCGTGGGGTTGTTGGCCGCCTGGTTGGGCGCACTGGCACGCAAGGTGTCGAGCAGCATATCCGGGTAATGCGCCACCGGCGCCACCGCATGGCTGCTGAACAGGCTGGGAAAGAGGCGCATCATCATGCGGCGGTTTTCCAGCATGTACGACACGCCCGAAGGCACGCGCAGGTTGTCTTCGAGCACATAGTAGGTGCCGCTGCCGTCCACCTCGGCTGCGCGCACGATATCGATGCCGGCGATATGCGCATAGGTTTCCAGCGGCACATGCACGCCCCGCATCTCGGGCCGGTACTGGCTGTTGTCCAGCACCAGGTCGCGCGGAATGATGCCGGCCTTCAGAATTTCCTGGTCGTGGTAGACATCGTGGATGAAGCGGTTGAGGGCGGCCACGCGCTGCACCAGGCCCTTTTGCATCTGGGCCCATTCCTGCGAGGGGATGATGCGCGGGATCAGATCAAAGGGAATCAGGCGCTCGGTGCCCGAGCCGTCTTCGTCCTTTTCGCCATAAACCGCAAAGGTGATCCCTACGCGGCGGAATATCAGCTCGGCCTCCTCGCGCAGGGCCTGCATCTTCTCGAAGGGCTGCAGCTGCAGCCATTTGGCATAGCTTTGGTAGTGCGCTCTTTCGGCACCTGCTGCATAAGGCAGGCCCTGGTACATCTCATCGAACTTTTGCATCGCAAAATCCTTTCTGGCACCAGCAGCTTAGCAAGTTTCGCGCCACCCAAAACTAAGTACTAACCTTCATCAAGAATTAGTGCTTGATTTGTTTTGTTAATATCCAATATGCCGCTTGTCTGGCCCTGCTGGGCAGCCTGGTGGCGCCAATAGCGCGGCCGCTTTTGCCGCTCGCACAGCAGCGTCTGGGGCTGGTCGGAGCGCCAGTGCGCCGCACCGCAATGGACCGTGTTGCGCAGCACAATCTGCATCTCTTGGTAACGCTGCTGCACCCGCGCAGCCGGGTGCCTGAAGCGGTTGCGGTAGCCCGTTTGTGCCACCACCCAGCGCGGGAGCACCGCCTCCAGCAGCGGTCGCGTGGATGAGGTGTTGCTGCCGTGGTGCGGAGCCAGCATCAGATCGGCGCGCAACACCGACGGCTCGCCCGCATAGCGCTGCACCAGCGCCCCCTCCTGGGCCCGCTCAATATCGCCGGGCAACAAGGCGCTGGCCGCATGGCCGCCACGCGCGGCCGCCTCGATGCGCAGCACGCAGCTGTGGGCATTGCCCGAGCTATCCCTTGGAATGGAACTGTCTGTGGCACCCAGCTCCTGCGCCCCCGGAAACAGAACGCTGAAATGCACTCCATCCCAGGTCCACGTCTGGCCCGCAGCACAGTCTTGCCAGGGCGCTTCGGCAATGCCCAGGCGCTGCCGCTCATAGGGCAGCAGCGAGCCCAGCACGCCCACCGGCTGGAGCTGCTCCACCACCGCCTGGGCACCGCCCGTATGGTCCACATGGGCGTGGCTGAGCACCAGCAGATCGAGCCGGCCGCTGTCCAGCCCGCGCACGCCCATCGCCCGCATTGCCGGCACCACCACCCGGTCGCCTGCATTGCTGCCAGACCCGTACAACGGGCCCGCGTCATACAGCAGGCTGTGCCTGGCCGTCTGCACCACCACCGCCTGGCCCTGGCCCACATCCAGCGCCCAGAGCGCAAACTGGCCATGGGGCGGCCGCAGCGGCTGCCAGAACAACGCGGGCAGCAGGCAAGGCAGGCCCAGCAGCCGCAGGCGCCAAGGCCAGGGCAGCACCAGCCAGATGCCCCCCAGCACGGCAACGAACGCTGCCCAGCCCGGCGCTGCGGCCAGCCACAACGCGGCATGGGGCCAACTGGCCAGCCACTGCAGCGCCACCATCAAGGGCTGCAGCGCCCAGGCTGCGGCCGTCCACAACGGCCGCAGCACGGCGCCCAGCAAGGCCAGCGGCGTGACCACCCAGGTCACCCAGGGGATGGCCAGCAGATTGGCCACAAAGCCGACCAGCGACACCTGGCCAAACAGCAGCAGGGACAAGGGCGTGATCGCCAGGGTCACCACCCACTGCTCGCGCAGCAGCTTGGCGGCGGCAGCGCAGGCGCCGCGCAGGCCGCGCTGCGCCCTGCCCTGCTCGGGCAGCGCAGCGCTGCGGCTGCTGCCCCCTCGGTCTGATGCAAACAAGATACCGACTGCCAGAAAACTCAGCCAGAACCCCGCCTGCAGCAAGGCCATGGGCTGGGCCAGCACCACGCAGACACAGGTCAGCAGCCAGCGCATATGCCAGGGCCATTGCCGGCCAGTCGATGCCAGCACGGCCACCACCACCAGCATCAGCACCGTGCGCTGCGCGGGAATGCCCCAGCCGCTGAACAGCGCATAGAGCCCCGCACACAGCACCCCGCCCCACAAGGCCACATGGGGTGCCGGCAGCCACAGACACAGCGCCGGGCTGCGCCGCCAGGCCATGCGGATCAGCGCCGCCGCCACCCAGGCAAACAAGGTGATATGCAGGCCCGATATCGCCATCAGATGGGCCACGCCGGTGGTGCGGAAGACGCGCCAGTCCTCGCGGTCAATCGCACGCTGCTCCCCGGTCACCAGCGCCACCAGCACGCCGGCGATGCGCGCCTGCTCTGCCGCCTGCGCCTGGCCCGGCGGGGCAAGGCGCTGCACCATCGCATCACGCACCGCCTGCCGCCAGCGCTCTACCACATGGCCTTGGCCGGAGGCCAGCAGCTGCGGCCCCTGGGCCTGGCCGTGGCGCACATAGCCCGTGGCCTGCACGCCCTGCTCCCACATCCACATCTCGTAGTCAAAACCATGCGGATTGAGGCTGCCATGGGGGGCACGCAAACGCAGCGGCAGCCGCCAGCGCTGCCCCGCCTGCAGCAGCGGAAGATCAGCGTCTGCCGACGCAGGCGGCTCGGGCGCCACACCCGAAAAAGCCCGGTGGTCGGCACGGTACCAGGACAGGTCGATCAGCGGCGGCACTGCCACCGGCGCACCCTTCTGCCCGCCTTGCCCAACCTGCCAAGCCTGCCCGGTCTTGAGCCGAAAGCGCTGGCCGCCGGTGATCGGCAAAGGCATGGCGACGATGACGCCCTCGACCTGCAGGTCTAGCCCTTCCAACGCTGGCAGCAGCTGCTTTTGCGCCTGATGGGCGGCACGCATGCCCGCCAGGCCCAAGGCCAGCGCAGCGGCAGCCAGACAGCACAGCGCGCGATCCAGCCACGGCAGCGGCCCGCGCCAGCGGCTCAGCAGCAAGCTGGCCACGGCCCCCAAGAGCGCCAATGCCGCGTACTGCCAGACAGGCGCCAAGCTGGCCTGCTGCAGTTGCAGGGCCGTACCCGCCAGGATGCCCCAGAGCCAGGCCGCCGGTCGCCAGTAGCCCGCCCAGCCCGGCCCCACACTGCGCTGGACTGCCCGCTTGCAGGAAGAGGTCTCCATCATCTCCACATGCTAGGCAGCGCTGCCTGCAGGTCCGATCAGGGCTTGCCCTAGAGTTCGCCGGCGCCCCTCTCAGGCGACATGGGAAACGGCGCCCTGGCAGGGCATTTGTGCCACACTGGGCGCTTTGCCCCGCCTCCACTTTTGAAAGGACTCCATGAGCGTTTACGACAAACTCCAGGCCCTCGGCATCAGCCTGCCGCCACTGGCGGTGCCCGCTGCCGCCTATCTGCCCTATGTACAGACCGGCAACATGGTGTTTTTGAGCGGCCATATCGCCCGCAAGGATGGCAAGCCCTGGGTGGCGCAGTTTGGCCGCAACATCAACACCGAAGAAGGCAAGCTCGCAGCCCGCGCGGTGGCCATCGACCTGCTGGGCACCTTGCAGCATGCCGCCGGTGGTGATCTGAACCGTGTCAAGCGCGTGGTCAAGCTGATGAGCCTGGTCAACAGCACCGGTGACTTCACCGAGCAGCACCTGGTGACCAATGGCGCCAGTGAGTTGTTCGCCGAAGTGTTTGGCCCTGAAAAGGGTGCCCATGCCCGCAGCGCCTTTGGCGTCGCCCAGATTCCGATGGGCGCCTGCGTCGAGATCGAGCTGATCGCCGAACTCGCTTGACACCTGCACCACGCGATGCGGCGCCCATGCCCTGCGGGTATGGCGCCGCATTGTTTTTGCATGCCACCGCAGTCGGCCATGCCTCTAAGATGCCTGTCTTCTACCCAGCAAGGACAACACCGGCATGAGCATCTACGACCAACTCAAAGCACTGAACATTGAACTGCCGCCCGTGCGCACACCGGCTGCGGCTTACGCACCGTTTGCACAAACCGGCCAACTGGTCTTTATCAGCGGCCACACGGCCAGCAAGAACGGCCAGCCCTGGACCGGCAAGCTAGGCAAGACCATGGACACCGCCGAAGGCCAGCAGGCAGCGCGCGCGGTCGCCATCGACCTGATGGGCACCTTACAAGCAGCAGTCGGTGGCGATCTGAACCGGGTCAAGCGCATTGTCAAGCTGATGAGCCTGGTCAACAGCACGGAAGACTTCACCGAGCAACATCTGGTCACCAACGGCGCCAGCGAATTGCTGGCCCAGGTGTTTGGTCCCGACAAGGGGGCGCATGCCCGCAGCGCCTTTGGCGTCGCCCAGGTCCCCCGGGGCGCCTGTGTCGAGATCGAACTCATCGCCGAAGTGGAATAAATCTGTTGATTAATCAATAGATTTTTCGCTAAATCCCTACAAAAGCCGCAGCCATGCGGCTTTCTTATGGGCGCCGTATCATGGCAATCGCTTACCGCATTCCCCTGCCTGATTGACACACCCCATGCAAGAGCCCCACCCCGCGTCCTCCTCCAGCAACACCACCCGCGGCAACGGCGGCTTTCAGCGCCTGCGCAGCGGCTGGCTGGTGGCCACTGCCTGCTCATTGGTAGCCTGCGCCTCCACCCCCGACGAGGACAGCCAGCGCCGCTACCAGGCATCGCCCCAGTATTCCTCGGCCGACAAGCGCTTTCAGAACCCGCCCAACCCGGCGGCCAAGCCCCATGCCGGCGGCTTTCAGATCTGGTCGCGCTTTTTGTTTGGCGACAAGAGCGGCACCACTCCGCAGGACAGTATTCCGGTCCACACCGTCACCCCGGCGCAGCTGCAAGCGCTGCCCACCGATGCCAACCATGTGATTCGGCTCGGCCACTCGTCGCACCTGCTCAAGCTCCAGGGCCAGTATTGGCTGATCGACCCGGTGTTTGGTGAGCGCGTATCGCCGTTCAGCTTTATCGGCCCCAAGCGCTTCCACCCCACGCCGCTGCCCTTGCAGGACCTGCCGCCGATTGCCGGTCTCATCCTGTCGCACGACCATTACGACCACCTGGACGAGCCGACGATCAAGTTCCTGCTGGGCAAGGTCGAGCGCTACTTTGTGCCGCTGGCCGTGGGCGCGCGCCTGCGCGACATGGGTGTGGCGTCCGAGCGCATTGTCGAGCTCGACTGGTGGCAGCAGGAGCAACACGCCGGTGTCGAGGTCACCGCCACGCCCAGCCAGCATTTCTCGGGCCGCACGCTCAATGACCGCAACAGCACGCTCTGGGCATCCTGGGTGCTGCAAACCGGCGGCCAGCGCATCTACTACAGCGGCGATACCGGCTACTTTCCCGGCTTCAAGGCGATTGGCGACAAGTTTGGCGCGATGGACCTCGCGCTGATGGAAAACGGCGCCTACGACGCCTACTGGCCCTCCGTGCACATGACACCGGAAGAAACCATCCAGGCCTTTACCGATGTGCGCGGCCAGGTGCTCTACAGCGTGCACAACAGCACCTTTGCGCTGGCCATGCACGGCTGGCGTGAGCCGCTGGACCGGCTCGCGGCGCTGGCGCAGCAGCAGGGCATCCAACTGGCCACGCCAGAAATCGGCGAGGTGCTGACCGTGGGCCAGCCGCGCAGCAACAAGCAGTGGTGGGAAGCGCTGCGTTAAGCGCTTTTTTTCCCTACGTCAGCACCGCTCGCCCAAGACTTACTCCACCTCGATCTGCGCGCGCTGCGCCACATCGCGCATCAGCGGCAGCTCGCGTTCCACCCGGGCCTGCAGCGCACGGCCATTGCCCCAGGCGGGCGTCAGGCCAATGCTTTCGAGCTTTTGCTGGGTAGCGGGCTGGGCCATCACATCGGCCAAGGCAGCTTCGAGCTTGGCGCGCACCGGCTCGGGCAGGCCAGCAGGCGCCAGGAACGCAAACCAGGTGCTCATGTCAAAACCAGGGTAGCCGCTTTCGGCCACGGTCGGCACCTCGGGCAGCAAGGCCAGGCGCTGGGCGCCCAGCGCGGCAATCGGCTTGATCTTGCCGGCCTTGATGAGCGGCGTGGTCGCCACCACGGTGTCCACCGCCAACTGCACCTGGCCCCCCATCAACGCGGTCAGGCTCGGTGTGCTGCCGTTGAAGGGCACATGCAGCATGCGCATGCCGGTTGCCGTCTTGAGCATCTCGCCGGCAAAGTGCACCGACGAGGCCGGGCCGAAGGAGCCGTAGGAAAAGCGGTCCGGCGCCGCCTTCGATTGCGCCACCAGGTCCTGCAACGACGTGGCCTTGACGGCATTGTTCGCCACCAGCACCAGACCCATGTCAGCCACCAGGCCCAGCATGCTGAAGCTGCGCATCGGGTCATAGGGCAGCGCCTTGCGCACCACCGGGTTCATCGCCAAGGTGGAGCTGGCACCCAGAAACAAGGTATAGCCATCGGCAGCCGACTTGGCCACCTGGCCGCCCGCCACGGCCGTGCCTGCCCCCGGCCGGTTCTCCACAAACACCGACTGGCCCAGTTTGTCACTGAGCTGCGAGGCCAGCAGCCGTCCCAATATATCCGTGGCCCCGCCGGGTGCAAAAGGCACCACCAGCTTGATCGCACGGTCAGGGTAGCCATGCGCCAGCACTGGGCGCCATGCCAGGCCGGCAGCGCCTGCGGCCAGGTAGGTCAAAAAGCGGTGACGGGATATCGGCATGGACATGGGATCTACCTTTTTTGCGGAAAACGAGGGCAAGGGAGGGATCAGACAGGCGTTGCAGCAACGCCTTCCTGGGTGGGAGCGCAGCCTTAGAAGACGCGCCGGGTCAACGATCTACAGCGTGCTGTCAGCCCAGCAAAGGGCTGCGCACCCGGGCATGGCCGCTGGCCTGGTCATAGGCATGGCCGATTTGCAGCAGCGCCTTGTCCGACTGCGTGGGCCCGATGATCTGCAGGCCGGCAGGCAGCCCGTTGGGGCCAAACCCGGCCGGTACCGACAAGGCCGGCAAGCCCGCCATCGTGGCGCCCACCACCGTCTGCATCCAGCGGTGGTAGGTGTCCATGCTGCGGCCGCCCACGGCATGGGGCCAGTCCAGCTCGGCGTCGAACGGAAACACCTGCGCAGCGGGCAGCACGACAAAGTCATAGCGCTCGTACAGGCGGCGCAGCACCTCGTACCAGCTGCTGCGCACCTTGGCGGCGGCATAGATATCCATGCCCGACAGCGCGCGGCCGCGCTCCATCTCCCACAGCGCCTCGGGCTTGAGCAGCGCACGCTTTTGCGGGTCGTCATACAGCGCCGCATTGGCGCCTGCCACGCTGAAGCTGCGCAGATCAATCCAGGCGCGCCACAGCTGCTCCAGGTCAAAGTCGGGCAGCACCTCATCGACCGTGCAGCCGATGTCGGCAAAGGCGCCCAGCGCCGCGCGGCAGGTCTCGAGCAGGCCCGGCTCGGTGGGCAGGTGCCCGCCCAGGTCACCCAGCCAGGCGATCTTGCGGCCCCGGAAATCGCGCTCCAGGCCCTGGCCCCAGTCCTGCGCGCCTTCGCTGCGGCGCGTGAGCGGCAAGCGCGCATCAAAGCCCGCCTGCACCGACAGCAGCAAGGCCAGATCGGGAATATCGCGTGCCATGGGCCCGGCCACGCTGAACTGCTGGAAGAACACCTCATCGCCCGGGCCATGCGGCACGCAGCCCACGGAGGTGCGCAGGCCGTAGACATTGTTGAAGGCCGCCGGCGTGCGCAGCGAGCCCATCATGTCCGAGCCATCTGCCACGGGCAGCATGCGCAAGGCCACCGCAACGGCTGCACCGCCGCTGCTGCCACCGGCCGAGCGGCTCTGGTCAAAGGCATTGCGGGTGGTGCCGTAGACCGGGTTGTAGGTGTGGCCGCCCAGGCCAAATTCCGGTGAATTGCTGCGCGCCACAAAGAGCGCTCCGCCCGCGCGCATGCGCTCAAAAATCACCGCATCGCTGCTGCTGACCTGGCCCTGGAAGATCGGCGAGCCCTTGGTGGTGACCATGCCGGCGGCCGGCGAAATGTCTTTGGGCGCCTGCGGAAAACCGTGCAGCGGCCCGCGGCTCTTGCCCTGGGCCAGTTCGGCATCGAGCTGTGCGGCTTGGGCCAGCAGCGGCTCGCACGGCATGGGCGCGACCAGCGCATTCACCTGGGGGTTCAACCGGTCAATCTGGCCCCAGAAGGCCTGCAGCACCTCGGTGCAGGACAACTCGCGCCGCTGGATGGCTGCCGACAGCGCCACGGCGCTCAACTCGACGATGCTGTGGTCGGCAGGAACAGGCTGGGATGGCATGGAATGTATGTCTCTTGGATGTCAGAAAAATCCAGCATAGGCAATGCGGCCTATTTCGACAATCACAATTTTTTGCGGTTATCGTTGCGTTTTTTGCAAAGCAGACCATGACTCCCTCGCAGCACCTCCAGGACACCGCCATCCGCTACTTTCTGGAAGTCGTGCGCAGCGGCTCGGTGAGCGAGGCCGCACTGCGCCTCAATGTCTCGGCCTCGGCCGTCAGCCGCCAGATCGCATCGCTGGAGGAAGTGCTGCAGGTGCCGCTGTTCGAGCGCCGCCCGCGCGGCATGGTCGCCAGTGCGGCCGGTGAGCTCTTGGCCACCCATGCCAAGCGCCATGCCTTGGATGCCGAGCGCGTGGTGGCCGATATCGAGGCACTGCAAGGCCTGCGCCGGGGCCAGGTGCGGGTCTGCGCATCGGCCGGCTTTGCGTTTGAGTTTTTGCCTCTCGCGATGGCCACGTTTCGCGAGCAGCACCCGGGCATGCAGTTCCAGCTGGTCTCGGCCTCGCCCGCCCAGGTGACCCAGGCGGTGCGCAATGGCGAGGCCGATGTGGGCCTGACCTACAGCCGCGCCGCCGTGCGCGATATCGATGTGCAGCACCGCCAGAATTCGCCGGTCATCCTGATCATGCCACCCGGCCACCCACTGGCCCGTTTTGCCAGCGTCAGCCTGGCGCAGATGCAGCCCTACCCGCTCGCGCTGCTGGACGACGGCAATACCGCGCGCCAGCTGTTTGACATTGCCAGCGGCCAGCGCGGCCTGGTGTTTGACCCGGTGCTCGAGAGCGGGCAGTTCGATGCGCTGGTGCGCTTTGTGCTGCACGGCGGCGGGCTCACCCTGGGCGGCGAGGTCACCGTGCGCGAGTATGTGCGCCGGGGCCTGCTGCACACCGTGCCCATCCGCGAGCGCGGCATGCATGCGCGCTCCATCGAGCTGCAAACGCTGACGGGCCGCAACCTGCCCCGGGGCGTGCGCGCTTTTGTCGACCATCTGCGGGCGCTGTTGCCCGCGCCGCGCTGATCGGCGCTGCAACGGCGGGCCATGAAAAAGCCCTGCCGGGCAATGCCGGGCAGGGCTTGGTCGTGCATGACCGCGCGCTTTATTCGACGCGGAACACGGCGCTGGGCTTGAAGCCCAGGTCTGCGAGCTTGCCCTTCTTGGCGCGTCCGGCCTTGGCGTTGTTGAGGCTGCGGATCTCAAGGGTTTCCTCACGGGCCTTGCCGCCGCGCCCCAAGCCTTCGATGCGGATGCTGCGCGTGTAGACGGCCACACCGGCCAAGCGGTCCTTGTCTTCCAGGTCAATGAGCTTGAGCCCCTTGCCGCCCTTGGCCATGTGGTTGAGCTCGCCGATCTCGAAGGTGAGGATGCGGCCACCCACCGAGGCGCAGGCCACGTGGCTGGCATCGGCCAGCGGCTGGCTACCGCTGCTGCCCGAGATATGCGAGGGGGCGCAGAGCGTGTCGCCCTCGTCCAGGCTGACAAAGGCCTTGCCGCCCTTTTGGCGTGAGACCATGTTTTCCACCAAGGCCGTGAAGCCATACCCCGCGCTGCTGGCCAGCAACAAATGGGCCGACAGCGGACCGGCAAAGTAGTACTGGATCTGGGTGCCCGCTTCCAGCTCCATCAAGGTGGTCACCGGCTGGCCATCACCGCGGCCGCCGGGCAGGTTGGCCACGGCGACCGAGTAGACCCGGCCGTTGCTGCCAAAGACCAGCAGCTGGTCGACCGTGCGGCATTCAAAGGTGCCATAGAGGCTGTCACCCGATTTGAAGCTGAAGCTGTCGGCCGCATGGCCGTGGCCGGTACGCGCGCGCACCCAGCCTTTTTCCGACACGACGACGGTGACCGGCTCATCGACCACCTTGACTTCGGCAACCGCCTTTTTCTCTTCCTGGATCAAGGTGCGGCGCGCATCGGCGAACTGCTTGGCGTCCGCTTCGATCTCCTTGACCATCAGGCGCTTGAGCGAGGCGGGGTTGGCCAGAATGTCTTCGAGCTTGCCCTGCTCTGCGCGCAGCTCGCTCAGCTCCTGCTCGATCTTGATCGCTTCCAAGCGGGCGAGCTGGCGCAGGCGGATTTCCAGGATGTCGTCGGCCTGGCGCTCGCTCAGGTCAAAGCGCGCCATCAGCGCGGCCTTGGGCTCGTCGCTGGCGCGGATGATGGCGATCACCTCGTCGATATTGAGCAGAATGGTCTGCCGGCCTTCCAGGATATGGATGCGGTCGAGCACCTTGGCGAGCCGGTGCTCGGAGCGGCGCGTGATCGTCGTCTGGCGGAACTCGATCCACTCTTCCAGCATCAGGCGCAGCGACTTTTGCGTGGGCTTGCCGTCGATGCCGATCATCGTCAGGTTGACCGACGAGGAGCTCTCCAGGCTGGTGTGCGCCAGCAGGCAGGTGATCAGCTCGGACTGCGGCGTCTTGCCGGTCTTGGGCTCGAACACCAGGCGCACGGCCGCATCCTTGCTCGACTCGTCGCGCACCACATCGAGCAATGACAGCACCGTGGCCTTGAGCTGGCTTTGCTCCTGGGTCAAGGTCTTCTTGCCGGTCTTGATCTTGGGGTTGGTCAGGTCCTCGATCTCTTCGAGTACCTTTTGCGAGGAAACGCCCGGCGGCAGCTCGTTGACGACCAGCTGCCACTGGCCACGCGCCAGCTCTTCGATGGTCCAGCGCGCACGCACCTTGATCGAGCCGCGCCCCGTACGGTAGGCGTCGGCAATGTCCTTGTCGCTGCTGATGATCTGGCCGCCACCGGGGAAGTCCGGGCCGGGGATGATCTGCTGCAGGTCGAAGTCGGTCATCGCCGGCTTCTTGATCAGCGCCACGCAGGCATCGGCCACCTCGCGCAGGTTGTGGCTGGGGATTTCGGTGGCAAGGCCCACCGCAATGCCGCTGGCGCCGTTGAGCAGCGAGAACGGCAGGCGCGCCGGCAGCTGGCTGGGCTCCTGGGTGGAGCCGTCGTAGTTGGGCACAAAGTCCACCGTGCCCATGTCGATCTCGTCGAGCAGCAGGCTGGTGATCTTGGACAGGCGCGCCTCGGTATAACGCATGGCCGCTGCGCCATCGCCATCGCGGCTGCCAAAGTTGCCCTGGCCGTCGATCAGCGGGTAGCGCTGGGCAAAGTCCTGGGCCATGCGCACCAGCGCGTCATAGGCCGATTGGTCGCCATGCGGGTGAAAGCGGCCCAGCACATCACCAACGACACGGGCGCTTTTGACCGGCTTGGCCGCCGTCGCGCGGTTGGGGCCGCTGTAGCCCAGGCCCATGCGCTCCATCGCAAACAGGATGCGTCGCTGCACGGGCTTCAAGCCATCGCAGACGTCTGGCAGTGCGCGGCCCTTGACCACCGACAGCGCATATTCCAGATAGGCGCGCTGCGCGTAATTGCCCAGGTCCAGGCTGTCGCCGTCCTCGGGCACCGGGTTGGACAGCAGGTCCTGACCGTTCTCTTCACTCATAGGGGTTCAGCTTTCTTTGCTTGTGGCACGGCTGCGCGCGGCTGGCTTGGGTTCGATTGTTTATTCAGCGGCGTGGGCAGCAGGACATCAGATATCAATTTCGACCTCGTGGCCGTGCAGCTCCATCAGGTCGCGGCGGGCCGCAGCCTCGCCCTTGCCCATCAGCTGGGTCATGACCTCACGGGTTTGCAGCACATCGGTCTGGCTCAGACGCACCGGCAGCAGGCGGCGGGTGTCCGGGTTCAGCGTGGTTTCCCACAGCTGCTCGGCATTCATCTCGCCCAGGCCCTTGAAGCGGCTGACCTGGCATTTCTCGCGCGGCACACCATCCTTGGCGGCCTTGTCGAAGATGGCATGCATCTCGGCCTCGTCGAGCGCATAGACCTTGGCCGCAGGCTTTTTGCCCCGGGCAGGAATATCGACGCGAAACAGCGGCGGCCGCGCCACACAGACATGGCCCTTGTCGATGAGCTGCGGGAAATGCTTGAAGAACAGGGTCAGCAGCAGCACCTGGATGTGCGAGCCGTCCACGTCGGCATCGCTCAGGATGCAGATCTTGCCGTAGCGCAGACCGCTCAGGTCCACCTCGTCATCGGGGCCATGCGGGTCCACGCCAATGGCTACCGAGATATCGTGGATTTCGGTATTGGCAAACAGGCGGTCGCGGTCCACTTCCCAGGTGTTGAGTACCTTGCCGCGCAGCGGCAGGATGGCCTGGGTTTCCTTGTCGCGGCCCATCTTGGCGCTGCCTCCGGCCGAATCACCCTCGACCAGAAACACCTCGTTATAGGCCAGGTCGCGGCTTTCACAATCGGTCAGCTTGCCGGGCAACACGGCCACGCCGCTGCCCTTGCGCTTTTCCACCTTCTGGCCGGCGCGCTGGCGCGTCTGCGCCGCCTTGATCGCGATCTCGGCGAGCTTCTTGCCGTATTCGACGTTCTGGTTGAGCCACAGCTCCAGCGCTGGCCGCACCATGCCCGAGACCAGGCGTACGGCATCGCGCGAGTTCAGGCGCTCCTTGATCTGGCCCTGGAACTGGGGATCGAGCACCTTGGCCGAGAGCACATAGCTGGCACGGGCAAACACATCCTCGGGCATCAGCTTGACGCCCTTGGGCAGCAACGAGTGCAGCTCGATAAAGCTCTTCACGGCCTGGAACAGGCCATCACGCAGCCCGCTTTCATGCGTGCCGCCCGCCGTGGTCGGGATCAGGTTGACATAGCTCTCGCGCACCGGCTGCCCTTCATCGGTAAAGGCCACGCACCACGATGCCCCTTCGCCCTCGGCAAAATGGTCATCGCTGCGGCCGGCAAAACCCTCGCCCTCGAACACGGGGATGATCGGGTCGACCGGCAGGGTCTGCAGCAGGTAGTCCTTGAGGCCACCCTTGTACTGCCAGGTCTGCGTCTCGCGGCTCTTGTCCTGCGTCAGCTGCACGCTCACGCCGGGCATCAGCACGGCCTTGCTCCGCAGCAGGTGTACCAGCTCGCCCATCGGCAGGTGGCTGGATTCGAAATACTTGGCATCGGGCCAGACGCGCACCGTCGTGCCCTGCTTGCGGTCCCCGCTGACCATCGCGCGCACCTGCAGAGGCTCGACCACATCGCCACCGGCAAAGGCCATCGTGGCGACCGAGCCATCGCGGTGCACCGTCACCTCCATGCGGGTGGCCAAGGCGTTGGTCACCGAAACCCCCACGCCATGCAGACCGCCCGAGAAGCTGTAGGCGCCGCCCTGGCCCTTGTCGAACTTGCCGCCCGCGTGCAGGCGGGTGAACACCAGCTCCACCACCGGCGCATGCTCTTCGGGGTGCATGCCAAACGGAATGCCCCGGCCATCGTCCTCGACACTGATGGAGCCATCGGTGTGCAGATAGACGCGGATCTTCTTGCCAAAGCCGGCGAGGGCCTCGTCGGCCGCGTTGTCGATCACCTCCTGGATGATGTGCAGCGGATTGTCGGTACGGGTATACATGCCCGGGCGCTGCTTGACCGGCTCAAGCCCCTTGAGAACCCGTATCGAGCCCTCTGCGTATTCACTGGTAGACGTGTTTTTGCTTGCCATAACTTTCCATTCTAGCGGCTGCCATTGTAAATAGCTGTATAGATAAACAGGTGGAACTTGTTGACGATTCACGACGCTTGGCCGCAAAAGCCTGCAA
The DNA here is from genome assembly GCF_049601575.1 of Comamonas sp. 23. Taxonomy (NCBI): domain Bacteria; kingdom Pseudomonadati; phylum Pseudomonadota; class Betaproteobacteria; order Burkholderiales; family Comamonadaceae; genus Comamonas; species Comamonas sp. 23. The sequence goes on from NZ_CP187127.1 coordinate 3,785,073, forward strand.
TGGGCTTGGACAGCCACCGGGCAATATGCGGGCGACAGCCGGTTTTTGGCGTTGGAGTAACAATTTCTAGAACGTGCTTACGATCTCCCCGCGCGTAGAGACCGCAATCACGTTCTTAAATAACGAGACACATCCCCTGACTATGCAAAACAACGCACAACGATTGTCCATGGCCCGCGTGCTGCTGTGTGGCGGCGCCGTAGTGACCCTGTCCATGGGCATCCGCCACGGTTTTGGCCTCTGGCTGCAGCCGATCACCCAGGAGATGGGCTGGACGCGTGAGTCCTTCGCCTTGGCGCTGGCGGTGCAAAACCTCAGCTGGGGCCTGATCGGCATCTTTACCGGCATGCTGGCCGACCGCTTTGGCGCCAGCAAGGTGCTGGTCTGCGGCGCGCTGCTGTACGCGCTGGGCCTGGCCGGCATGGCCTGGGCGCCCAATACGCTGATGTTTGCGCTCACCGCCGGCCTTTTGATCGGCATGGCGCAAACGGGCACCACCTATGCGGTGATCTATGGCGTCATCGGGCGCCAGTTGCCAGCCGAGAAACGCTCCTGGGCCATGGGGGTGGCCGCGGCCGCGGGCTCCTTTGGCCAGTTCTTCATGGTGCCGGTCGAGGGCCAGCTGATCGCCAGCCTGGGCTGGCAGAACGCGCTGCTGGTCTGCGCAATCCTGGTGCTCACCATCGTGCCGCTGGCCATTGCGCTGCGCGAGCCCAATTTCCACGCGCTCAAGCACAGTGCTGCCGGTGGCGCGCAGCAAACCATTGCCCAGGCTGTGGCAGAGGCCTTTCGCAACCCCAGCTTTTTGCTGCTGACCGCAGGCTACTTTGTCTGCGGCTTCCAGGTGATGTTCATCGGCGTGCACATGCCCAGCTACCTGAAGGACTTCGGCCTGCCGCCGCATGTGGCCAGCTATTCGCTGGCGCTGATCGGCCTCTTTAACATCTTTGGCACCTACCTGGCCGGGTCGCTCGGCCAGCGCATGGCCAAGCGCTACCTGCTCTCGGGCATTTATTTCATCCGCGCCATCGCCATCGTGGTTTTCCTGCTGGTGCCCTTGTCGCCCTGGTCGGTCTATGTCTTTGCCGCAGTGATGGGCTTTTTGTGGCTGTCCACCGTGCCGCTCACCAACGGCGCCATCGCGCAGATCTTTGGCGTGCAGCACCTGTCCATGCTCAGCGGATTTGTGTTCTTCAGCCACCAGATCGGCAGCTTCCTGGGCATCTGGTTGGGCGGCTACCTCTATGACCGCACCGGCAGCTATGATGTGGTTTGGTATGTGGCCATTGGCCTGGGCGTATTCGCCGGCCTGGTCAATCTGCCGGTCAAGGAAGAGCCCGTGCAGCGGCTGCCGCTGGCGGCCTGATAACCGAACTTTCATGCAACAGCCTGCACCACCCACCGCCCCCACTGCTGGCGCCGCGCCGCTGCGCGGCTGGCAGCGCGCCGCCATCTGGCTACTGGTGGCGGTGCTGCTGGCGCTGGTGTTCATGCTCTACGCGCAACCGGAATTCATGGTGCAGATGGCTGACCATGTCTGGGCCTGTTTCTAGCGCATGCCCCATAGCCCCGCCCCCTCGCCCTGGATCACCCGCTTTGCGCCACTGATACCTGCAGGCGCCCAGGTGCTGGACCTGGCCTGCGGCCAGGGCCGCCATGCCCGCTACCTGCAGGCCCAGGGCTTGCGGGTAACCGGCGTTGACCGCGATGGCGCGGCGCTGCAGTCGCTGCAGGCGGACACGGCGGGAGAATGGCTGCTGGCCGATGTCGAAAACGGGGCCTGGCCGCTGGAAGGCCGGGCGTTCGACGCGGTGGTCGTCACCCACTATCTGTGGCGCCCGCTATGGCCGCACATTCTGGCCAGTGTGGCGCCCGGCGGGCTGCTGCTGTACGAGACCTTTGCCCAAGGCAATGCCGCCTATGGCAAGCCTTCCCGGCCCGACTTCCTGCTGCAGCCCGGCGAGCTGCTGCAAGTCTGTGCCAGCTGGTCTGTCATCGCCTATGAGGCAGGGCTGCTGCGCAACCCGGACCGGGTGGTGCAGCGGATTGCGGCACGCCGCCCGCTGGACGGGGCGCCCATCCCGGCTGCGCTGCTGGCCTGAGCCCCGGCCCGCTTTGCATAACTTTGCGGCGCACGCAATGGCGCCCGCTCCTGCGCCAAGCCAATAGGCATGCGGTTTTCGCTTTGTCACACCTGCCACAAAGCTGGCCCAACTTCCTCCACATTTGGCTCCTATAGTTCAGTCATGGGCTCTGCGGAGAGGCGTAAACACACTCCAGTTTCTCTGTTTCACCCGCTTCTTTCTGTCCCACACCAGATCGCGGCCTGGCCGCAGAGCCTCTTTTTACAAAGGAATGCCATGAGTTCTCAACCACTTCGCCACCGTCTGCTGTGCAGCACCGCCGTGACTGCAGCCCTCTGGATCGCCACCGCCCAGGCTTACGCGGCCAGCCCCGCCAAGCCCGCGCCGTCCAAGCAAGCCATTGAGGCCTGCCAGGGCAAGAAGGCCGGCGAAGCCGTGCAACTGACACTGGACAACGGAAAAACAGCCAAAGCCACCTGCCGCATGGTCGGCAAGCAGCTGGTGGCGCAGCGCGGCGCCTCCATCGGGCCCTAAGGGCCGGTGATGACGTCCTGATCAAGCAACCCTTTTACACACCCACGCACTGTGTAAGAGAATAGCCGGGCAGGCATTGCGTCTGCCCGTTTTGCCGTTTGTGCCCACACCGCCATTGCCCCACCCGCCCTCTGTGACCACACCCCGACTTCAGCTGTTTCGCTTTACCCGTCTGCAAACGCGGGTGCTGCTGGCCATGGTGCTGCTGCTGCTGGGCCTGCTGCTGGGGTTTTTCGGCTTTTCGTACTGGAGCCTGCAGCGCGGTCTGGGCGGCTATGTGGCGCAGATCGAGCTGGGCCGGCTGGAGTACCTGGAGAGCCAGCTGCGGCGCGAGTATGCCAAGGATCCGCACTGGGTCTCGCTGACGTCGGAGCGCTGGAATGCGCTGACCCGCTTTGGCAGCCAGGCGGCCGTGCCCGTTTCGCCCCCGGCGGAGAGCGAGGCGCCGCGCCGCGCCACGATTGGCCCCATGCTGACCCAGCAATTGCGCCCCATTGAACGCCACCCCCTCTCCCAGCGTTTGGGCCTGCTCGACAACCAGGGCAAGCTGCTGGCCGGTGTGCCGCCCACACTAGGCAGCGCCAAAAACCCGCTGTTCGACAGCCAGCATATGCTGATCGGCACCTTGACGCTGAACCAGCCCGAAGACCTGAAAAACCAGATCGACAGTGCCTTTTTGAAGGAGCACCTGGTGTTCCTGGCCATCACCGGTCTGCTGGGCCTGCTGCTGGCCGGGGCCCTGTCCTGGTGGCTGAGCCGGCGCTGGATTCGCCCCATCGAGGCATTGAGCGAAGGCGCCAAGGCCTTTGCCAGCGGCCAGCTCGACTACCGCATTGCAGTCGCAGGCCACGACGAGCTGGTGGAGCTGGCCGACCGCTACAACCACATGGCCGAGCAGCTATCCCAGGCCCAGGCCCAGCAGCATGAATGGCTGACCCAGGTGGCCCATGAGCTGCGCACGCCGCTGGCCGCAGTGCGGGCCGAGATCGAGGCAGTGCAAGACGGCATCCGCAGCTTTGATTCGCAAACCGCTGCGCGCCTGCACCGCCAGATTCTGCGCTTGACCCAGCTGGTCAGCGACATGCGCGCCACCATTCCCACGGCCCTGGTCGTGCACGCGCCCGAGGCCGCCCCCGCGCTGCAGCTGACCGCCCACCTGCCCGCCACGGCCCGCCCGCTCGATATGCGGGCGCTGACCATCGAGGCCGTGGAAGCCGTGCAGATCCGCTTTGGCCAGGCCGGCATCGCACTGCCCACGGCGCAAGAGCTGCTGCATGCGCTGCCGCCCGCCTGGGTGCAGGGCAATGCCCAGCAGCTGCATCAGGTGCTGAGCAATATTCTGGAAAACAGCCTGCGCTACACCGATGCCCCCGGGCGGCTGAGCATCAGCGCCAGCTTGCACGGGCCCGCGCCCGAGTCGGGCCAGCGCTGGCTGGAGCTGCACCTCGATGACAGCAGCCCCTCCGTGCCGCCTGCAGAGCTGCCCCGCATTTTTGAACGCTTTTACCGCGTAGAGACTTCGCGCAGCCGCGCCAGCGGCGGCTCGGGCCTGGGGCTGGCGATTTGCAAAAGCATTGTGCAAGCCCATGGAGGACAATTGCAGGCCTCCATCTCGTCCTTGGGCGGGCTGCGCCTTACCTTGATCCTGCCCTTGATACACCCTGTTGCATGAACACTGCCAAACCCCGCATTTTGTACGCCGAAGACGAGGCCGATATTGCCTCGGTGGTCATCGACTACCTGCACCATGCCGGCTTCGAGGTCGAGCATTTTGCCGATGGCAGCCAGGCCATGGCGGCGCTGCGCGCACGCCCGCCGCAGCTGGCCATTCTTGACCTGATGCTGCCCGGCACCGATGGCCTGAGCATTCTGCGCGAATGCCGCGCCCGCCAGATCTGCCCCGTCATCTGCCTGACTGCCAAGGTCGAAGAAGTGGACCGCCTGGTGGGCCTGGAGATGGGCGCCGACGACTACATCTGCAAGCCATTTTCACCGCGCGAGCTGATTGCCCGCGTCAAGGTGATCTTGCGCCGCCATGCGCCGCCCGCCCCTGGTGCGCCAGCCAGCCTGGCCGCCAGCGACTGGCAGCTGGACGAGACCACCAGCCAGGCGAGCTGGCGCGGCCAGGACCTGGGCCTGACGCGGCGCGAGTTTGCATTGCTGCACATCCTGCAGCGCCACCCCGGCAAGATCTACCCGCGCAGCCAGCTGCTGGACCTGGCCTATGCCGATGCGCTGGAGGTGAGCGACCGCGCGATCGACAGCCATATCAAGAACCTGCGCAAGAAGCTGCGCACCGTCATGGGCGATGACGCGGACTGCATCCGCTCGATCTATGGCGTCGGCTTTGCCTTTGAAGGCTAAAGCCACGATTCAATCCCGCGTGCTGGGGCTCCAGAACGCCTGGCGCACGCCCGGCTTGGCCGCCAGCTGCTGCACCATCGCATCGAGCTCGTCGCCCTCCACCGATTGCGCGGCCAAGGTCGCTTCGATGACGACCTCGGCCTCGCCAAAGGGCTGGATGTCGATGTCGCCGGGCGGGTAGCCGCCGCGCTCGAGCACATCCTGCAGCATGGCCAGCGCCAGCCGCTGGTGCAGGCGCTCGGCCACGACAAACACGGCATTGGTCATTTCGGCGGAGGCCACATCCAGCGGCTTGCGGTTGATGGCGTTGACCAGCGGCCGCAGCAAGGTATTGGCCGCCAGCACCAGCACGGTGCCCAAGGCCGCCTGCACGATCAGATCGGCGCCTGCCGCAGCGCCCACTGCGGCCGATCCCCACAGTGTCGCAGCCGTGTTCAGACCGCGCACATTTCCCTCTTCGCGCATGATGACACCGGCGCCCAGAAAGCCGATGCCCGAGACCACATAGGCCATCACACGCACCGCGCCATCCGGCCCGGCAATGGTGTTGGCGCTGTCGACAAAGATGGCCGCCCCAACGGCGACCAGCACATTGGTGCGCAGCCCGGCCGTGCGTTGGCGGTACTGGCGCTCCAGGCCAATGACCGTGCCCAGCACAAAGGCCGTGACCAGGCTGATGGCCGTGTTGATCAGCGAATTGAGTTGTGTGTAGTTCAGCGCTTCGAGCATGGCGCCCTCCTCTGTAAATGATTATTTTTAACGCTGTTTATTGCCAGCCGTAGCGACGGATGTACCACTTTTTCATGACTTGCGTAAGACCCATATAGGCCAGCAACACGGCAACGAGGAACACAAAGTACAGGCCAGGCAGGGGCTCGAGCTTGAAATAAGGGGCCAGCGCACCCATGGGCAGGTAGATGCCGATGGCGACCACCACCAGGGTCATCAGGCCCACCGGCCAGGCAGCGCGGCTTTGGATAAACGGAATGCGCATGGTGCGGATCATGTGCACGATCAGCGACTGCGTGAGCAGTCCCACGACAAACCAGCCGGACTGGAACAGCGCCTGGCGCTCGGGCGTGTTGGCGCCAAACACCTTCCACATCACGACAAAGGTGGTGATATCGAAGATGGAGCTGATGGGGCCGAAGAACAGCATGAAGCGGCCCACATCGGCGGGGTTCCAGCGCTGGGGCTGGGTCAGCAGCTCGGGATCGACATGGTCAAACGGAATCGCCGATTGCGAGAAGTCATACACCAGGTTCTGCACCAGCAGCTGCATCGGCAGCATGGGCAGGAAGGGAATGAAGGCACTGGCAATCAACACCGAGAACACATTGCCAAAGTTCGAGCTCGCCGTCATCTTGATGTACTTGAGCATGTTGGCAAAGGTGCGCCGGCCTTCCTGCACGCCCTGGTCGAGCACCATCAGGCTCTTGTCCAGCAAGATGATGTCGGCCGCTTCCTTGGCCACATCGACGGCCGTGTCCACTGAGATGCCGATATCGGCGGTGCGCAGCGCAGCTGCATCGTTGATGCCATCGCCCATGAAGCCCACCACATGGCCATTGGCCTTGAGCATGCGCACAATGCGCTCCTTGTGCGCAGGGCTCAGCTTGGCAAAGATATGGGCTTCTTCGACCACCTGGGCCAGGCGCTGGTCGTCCATCTGCTCGATATCGCCGCCCAGCACGATGTGCTGCGCGTTGATGCCCACCTGCTCGCAGACCTTGGCGGTGACGGCGGCATTGTCGCCCGTCAGCACCTTGGTCTGCACACCATGCCGGGCCAGCGCCTGCAGCGCGGGCGCAGCGCTTTCCTTGGGTGGATCGATAAAGGCCAGAAAGCCGCACAACACCATGCCGGCCTCATCGGCCACGCCAAAGTTGCTCTGGCCCGCTTGCGTCTCGCGCGTGGCCACCGCCACCACGCGCAGCCCCAGGGCATTGAGCGCCTCGGCTGTTGCCACAATGCGCTTGCGCAGGCCCGCATCAAGGTCCAGCACGCCGCCTGCGGCCTGCACCATGCTGCTGACCTGCAGGATTTCCTCGACCGCACCCTTGGTGATGATCTTGCCGATGCCGGCACTGTCGCTCACCACCACCGACATGCGCCGGCGCACAAAGTCAAACGGCACTTCATCGACCTTGGCATAGGCATCGACCAGCGGGGCGCGCTCGGCATGGGCGAGCACGGCCACATCGAGCAAACTCTTGAGGCCCGTCTGGTAGTAGCTGTTCAAGTAGGCCATGTCCAGCACATAGTGCGAGACATCACCCCAGGCATCGAGGTGGCGCTCGACCGAGATGCGGTCCTCGGTCAGGGTGCCCGTCTTGTCGGTGCACAGCACATCCATCGCACCAAAGTTCTGGATGGCGTCCAGGTGCTTGACGATCACTTTCTTGCGCGACAGAAACACCGCGCCCTTGGCCAGGGTGGCGGTCACGATCATCGGCAGCATCTCGGGCGTCAGGCCAACGGCCACCGACAGCGCAAACAGCAGCGCCTCGGTCCAGTCGCCCTTGGTCCAGCCATTGATCAGCAAGACCAGCGGCACCATCACCAGCATGAAACGGATCAGCACCCAGCTGACCTTGTTGACGCCCATCTGGAACGCGGTGGGGCTGCGGTCCATCGCCGAGACCTTGCCGGCCAGCGCGCCCAGGTAGCTGTGGTTGCCGGTGGTCAGCACCACGGCCAGGCCAGCGCCCGAGACCACGTTCGTGCCCATGAACACCAGGTTGCACAGCTCCACCGGGTTGTGCTGTGCCCCATCAGGCAGCTGGGCAAATTTCTCTACCGGCATGGATTCACCGGTCATCGCCGATTGCGCCAGAAACAGGTCCTTGGCGCTCAGCAGGCGGCAGTCAGCGGGCACCATATCGCCGGCAGCCAGCTGGATGATGTCGCCGGGCACCAGCTCGCGCACGGGCAGCTCGCGTACGGCCTGCAGTGCCGACAGGCGCGAGGGCGGCGTATCCAGCTCCCGCCCTTCTTCATCCTGCGCCGTGCGGCGCAGCACGGCGGCGGTGTTGGAGACCATGGCCTGCAGGCCGGCAGCGGCCTTGTTGGCGCGGCCCTCCTGCCAAAAGCGCAGGCCGGTGGCCAGCGCCACCATGCTGCCGATCACCACCGTGGCCTTGGTATCGCCGGTCAGCCACGAGACGGCAGCCAGCACCGTCAAGAGCAGGTTGAAAGGCGTGCGAAAGCACAGCCACAGGTGCTCTGTGCGGGTCATCGCCTGGTCCTGCGCAATGGTGTTCCAGCCCGCTTGCGCACGGGCTTGCTGCACCTGTGCATCGTCCAGGCCCTGGCGGCTGGTGTTCAGGCTGTGCAGCAATGCCTGTTCAGGGGCATGGGCGGCGTCGCTCAGCCGCTCGCCCATGGCCTTGGAAATGCCGGTATCCACCGGCGTGTGGGCCAGTTGCTCCAACATGGGCAAGCGGCGGAAATGCACGCCCCAGTGGCGCGAGCGCAAAAAGTTGACGAATCCATTCTTCAGCAGGTTCAACATGACCCATCTCCCAGCCAGGGGCGCGGCTGATCCGCGCCGCATGGCGTCTGCAAGCAATACAGGCGTGCAACTGCGCGCCGCTGCGGTGCGGCGGCACATATGCACATCAGACAGAAGAAAGGTCAGCGACTGAAGGGGTCCAGCGCAGCCGATGCCGAGCAGGACTGCGCTGCGCCCTTGCCCACCGGAGCGCGGCGGCGCAGCATGGTCGCGAGCTGGCGCTGCATGCGGCAGGGCAGGCCCAGGCCGCAGCAAGGCGTAATGGCCCATGGCGCAGCCTTGCGCTGCAGTGCGCGCAAGGGGGCCAGCGAAGACATACGCAGTGGCATGAAAAGCTCCCACACCCGGCGTGGCAGCGCGCAACAAAGGCGCTCGCCACGGGGCAAGACTGGAAGATCGAATGGGATGCCGTTGGCGCGTAGGTCTAAGAAACTACGGCGCCTGACAGCTGCCCGCCTGGTTGGGCAAGGCAGCGCGCAAAGCTGGGGCGTTTGCGATTACCTTGCCTGTGGTCGGTTGGCCGCTGGCCAACAACTCGGTAAGTCCACAGGGTTACTCCTAGTAAAAAATCTGGGCGGATTGTAGACCAACGCCCCCAAAACCGCCAGTGGTTTGGAAAGCACAACGCAGTCTTTACCTGCGCTTTTCAGAACCCTCAGTCCAGCACCAGCTTGCGCTGCTGCACCAGTTGCTGGATCTGGGCGCGCGTATCGCTGATCAGCAGCGCAAACGCTTGCGGGCTGCCGCCCATGGGCACAACACCCAGCTGCGCCAGGCGCGCCTGCACGGCCGGTTGGCGCATAGCTTCTTGCGCTGCGCGGTTGAGGGTGTCGATCACGGCCGGCGGCGTGCCAGCGGGCGCTACCAGGCCAAACCAGGTAATGGCCAGGCGGTTGAGCGCCGGGTAGCCGGCCTCCGCCAGGGTGGGAACGCCCGGAAGCGCCGGCAACCGCTGCGGCGCGGCCACCGCAAAAGGCACCAGCCGCCCCGATTGCACCAGGCTGCTTGACGAGGGGTACTGGTCGCTCAGCACCTGGGTCTCGCCGGCCAGCGCACTGTTGATCACCGGGCCCTGGCCTTTGTAGGGGATGTGGCGCAGGCGTACGCCCAGCGCTTCATTCATCGCCTCAGCAATCAGGTGGCCGATGGAGCCCACACCCGCCGATCCGATCGTGTAGTGGTCGGGCTTGGCGCGCAACGTCGCCACCAGGCCCTGCAGATCGTGTACCCCCAGGCTGGGATGGGTGGAGAACACCGACGGAATCTGCGCCAGTGCCATGACCGGTGCCAGCTCTTGCAGCGGATCGCGGCGCACCGATTTGAGCATCACCGTATTGACGGCCAGGGTGCTGATGGTCCCCACGCCAAGGGTGTAGCCATCGGGCTGGGCACGGGCCACCGCCTCGGCGCCGATGAGGCCTGCGGCACCGGCCTTGTTCTCCACCACCACCGGCTGGCCCAGCGGCTCGCGAATCGCATCGGCCAGCAGGCGCGCCACGATATCGGTCGAGCCGCCCGGCGCAAAAGGCACCACCAGCTTGACCGGCTGGCTCGGGTAGGCGCGCCGCTCCTGCGCTTGCGCCGTCACAGCGCCGGCCAACGCCAGGCCCAGACAAAACAGCGCGGACAGCAGCGCAAACGCGCGCAGGAATGGAAAGCGGGACATCATGGCAGGTGGGCACGCAACATCAGAGAGGAGAATTATCCTCCCGAGCAGGAAACTGGGACTAGGTGTGAACTGTCAAGAGGTTGTTTGCAGATTTGAGCCTGGCCATCGGGGTAATTCGACCAATGCCGCTGTGAGGCCTGTGCCAGTTGTAGTAATGCTGCCAGCGATGTAAGGCTTGTGTTCGCTCAGCTGAATTCTGGTATGTCCAACCATAGGCCCACTCGCGCAGCGCCGATTGGATGAATCGCTCGGCCTTGCCGTTGGTCTGTGGCCGGTACGGCCTGGTGAACTTGTGCTGCACGCCCAAGGCGTTGCAGGCCGCAGCGAACTCCCTTGAGCGGAATGCCGCACCGTTGTCGGTCAGCAGGCGTTTGATGCTCACTCCAAGCCCCGCGTAGTACGCCACGGCGTTGCGCAGAAAGGCGACGGCTTGCGGCGTTTTCTCGTCCGGATGCATAGCGGTAAAGGCAATGCGTGCGTGGTCGTCAATGGCCACGAACAGTGTCTCCCATCCCGCACCATCGACCGAATCGCGCCGATTGCCTGTGACGCGGTGGCTGGGCCGAACGATGCGCCCGAGCTTCTTGGTATCGATGTGCAGCATGTCTCCAGGCGCATCGTGCTCATAGCGAACCACGGGCTCGGACGGCTGCAGATCGCTGAGTCGAGACAGGCCCGCACGGGCCAATACCCGGCTCACGGTGGACGCCGAGACGCCTGCGTAGCTGGCAATGCGCGACTGCAGCATGCGGCGTTTGCGTAGCTCAACAATGAGTAAGGCCTTGGACTCGCAGATGGCTTTGGGAGAGCAAATGGGCCTGGAGGAAGCATCGGCCAGGGCTGCTTCGCCGCCCGAGAGGTAGCGGCCCAGCCACTTGCGAGCGGTCTGTGCGGTGACGCCTTGAAGGGCTCCGGCCTGAGAGGCATCCAGGCCTTGCAAGGTCATCTGTTTGACCATCTCCAGTCTCCGGGCAAAGGTAAGTCGGGCATGCTTATGAGTGTTCATCCGGTTGGCTGTCCTGAGTGGGTTGGGTGTTTGGCGACTTCCAGTCTCTCAAATCCAACCCGGATGAACACCGGATACAACCTATTGAACCTTCACAACTAGGCCGCGCAGCTGGCCTGCACGCCTGGCGCCTCGTCCTGCAGCCCTTGGGATTGTGCATAGTCCATGCCCCAGTCGCGCATCGCAATCAGCACCGCTTTGAGGCTGCGCCCCATGTCGGTCAGCGCATAGTCCACGCGCGGCGGCACTTCCGCATAGACGGTGCGCGCAACAATGCCGGCCTCTTCAAGCTCGCGCAGCTGCAGGGTCAGCATGCGCTGGGTGACATTGGGAATGGCCCGGGACAGTTCGCTAAAGCGCTTGGTGCCATGGAGCAGATGGAAAAGCACAATCGGCTTCCAGGTACCGCCCATGACAGACAAGGTCACCTCCACCGCGCAACCACTTTTGCTGTTCAAACGCTTCATATTCTCTCCAACGAGCCAGTCGGCCAGGGCGCCATCCTAGCGCCAAGCCAATGCCCATGCATTGCTTACATTTTTAATACTAGACCACAAATATGTTGGTTCTGGCTTTCTGAGCCCGGCGCTTGCATGATGGCCGGGTGGCTGCGCCGTGCAGCCTAAACCGCTCTTCAAAGTGATAGCAACCCAGGAAAGAGAAACGCCATGAAAGCCATACAAGTTGCCGCCCCCGGTGGCCTGGACCACCTGCAGCTGGTCGACCTGCCAGCGCCTGCTGCGCCCCGCGCCGGCGAAATCCAGGTGCGCCTGCATGCCAGCTCGCTCAACTACCACGACCTGGCCATTGCCGCTGGGCGCTCGCCCACCGCCGATGGCCGCATCCCGATGGCCGATGGCGCCGGTGTGGTGACGGCCGTGGGTGAAGGCGTTTCCGAGTTTGCCGTCGGCGACGCCGTGGTGTCCTGCTTTTTCCCGCTGTGGCAATCGGGCAAGCAGGTGCCCTCCACCTTTGCCACCGTGCCCGGCGATGGCGTGGATGGCTTTGCGCGTGAGCACGTCACGATGGCCGCCACGGCCTTTACCCATGCACCCAAGGGCTATACGCATGAAGAAGCCGCAACCCTGACCACCGCCGGCCTCACGGCCTGGCGCGCGCTGGTGGTTGACGGCCGCATCGAAGCGGGGCAAACCGTGCTGGTGCTGGGCACGGGCGGCGTCTCCATCTTTGCGTTGCAGCTGGCCCATGCGATGGGCGCCAAGGTGATTGCGACCACCTCCAGCGCCGCCAAGGCAGAGCGTCTGCGTGCCTTGGGCGCCGACACCGTCATCAACTACCGCGACCAGCCCGAATGGGGCGATGCGGTGCTGCAGGCTACCGGCGGTCGCGGCGCCGATATCGTTGTGGAGGTGGGCGGCCCTGCGACCCTACCCCAGTCCATCCGCGCCTGCGCGCCTGGCGGCCATATTGCGCTGATTGGTGTGCTGACCGGCTTTGCCGGCGCTGTACCCACCGTGGAGCTGATGCGCAAGCAGCAAACCTTGAAAGGCCTGATCGTCGGCAGCCGCGAGCAGCAGCAAGACCTGGTGCGCGCGCTCGAGCAGCTGGCGCTGCGCCCCATCATCGACAGCAGCTACCCGCTGGAGAAAATCGCCGATGCCTTTGCGCACCAGATCAGCGCCCAGCACTTTGGCAAGATCTGCCTGCACTGGTAAGTGGTGGCGGCGGGGCAAGCGCGCTGGCGCCTGCCCCTATGCCCCCTATGCCCCCAATGGCCTCATGAAAAAACCGCCCCGGGCTTGCGCCTGGGGCGGTTCTTCATGGAAGGCGAAGCACGCTCAGTCCAGCAGCGAGATATCGCGCACTGCGCCCTTGTCGGCCGAGGTCACCAGCTTGGCATAGGCCTTCAAAGCGGTGGACACCTTGCGCGGACGGGGCTTGGCAGGCTTCCAGCCCAGCGCATCTTGCGCTTCGCGGCGCTTGGCAAATTCCTCGTCGCTCACCAGCGCATTGATCGTGCGGTTGGGGATGTCGATGAGGATACGGTCGCCGTTTTGCACCAGGCCAATCGCGCCGCCAGCCGCTGCCTCTGGCGAGCAGTGGCCAATCGACAGGCCCGAGGTACCGCCCGAGAAGCGGCCATCGGTCAGCAGTGCGCAGGACTTGCCCAGGCCCTTGGACTTGATATAGCTGGTCGGGTAGAGCATTTCCTGCATGCCGGGGCCGCCCTTGGGGCCTTCGTAGCGCACGATCACGACATCACCGGCCTTGACCTTGTCGCTCAGGATGTTTTCCACCGCCTCGTCCTGCGACTCGACCACATGGGCCGAGCCTTCGAACACCAGGATCGAGTCATCGACACCGGCGGTCTTGACCACGCAGCCGTCCAGCGCGATATTGCCGCGCAGCACGGCCAGGCCGCCTTCTTTGGAGAAGGCATGGTCGTAGGAGCGGATGCAGCCTTCGGCGCGGTCCAGATCCAGGCTGGGCCAGCGCGTGCTTTGGCTGAAAGCCACCTGGGTGGGGATGCCGGCAGGACCCGCCATGTAGAAGGTGCGCACGGCCTCGTCTTCGGTACGCACGATGTCCCACTGGTCCAGCGCGTCCTTCATGGTCTTGGCATGCACGGTGGGCACATCGGTGTGCAGCTTGCCGGCGCGGTCGAGCTCACCCAGGATGGCCATGATGCCACCGGCACGGTGCACGTCTTCGATGTGGTACTTGTTGGTATTGGGCGCCACCTTGCACAGCTGCGGCACGGTGCGTGACATGCGGTCGATGTCGGTCATCGTGAAATCGATGTCCGCCTCTTGCGCAATCGCCAGCAAATGCAGGATGGTGTTGGTCGAGCCACCCATCGCGATGTCCAAGGTCATCGCGTTCTCGAAGGCCTTGATGCCAACAGCGCGTGGCAGCAGGGTCGCTTCGTCTTGCTCGTAGTAGCGCTTGGCCAGCTCCACGATCAGGCGGCCTGCGCGCTTGAACAGTTGCTCGCGGTCCGAGTGGGTGGCCACCACAGTGCCATTGCCTGGCAGGGCCAGGCCCAGCGCTTCGGCCAGGCAGTTCATCGAGTTGGCGGTGAACATGCCCGAGCAGGAGCCGCAGGTCGGGCAGGCCGAGCGCTCGACTTCGGCCACATCGGCATCGCTCACATTGCTGTCAGCGGCCATCACCATCGCGTCGACCAGGTCGAGCTTCTTGATCTGGATGGTCTTGCTGCCGTCAGCCGCCGGCACGGCCAGGCGCACCTTGCCCGCTTCCATCGGGCCGCCCGAGACAAACACCACGGGGATATTGAGGCGCATCGCAGCCATCAGCATGCCGGGGGTGATCTTGTCGCAGTTGGAGATGCAGACCATGGCATCGGCGCAGTGCGCATTGACCATGTATTCGACCGAATCGGCAATCACTTCGCGGCTGGGCAGCGAGTACAGCATGCCGTCGTGGCCCATCGCAATGCCGTCATCGACGGCAATGGTGTTGAACTCCTTGGCCACGCCGCCTGCCGCTTCGATCTCGCGGGCGACGAGCTGGCCCAGGTCCTTGAGGTGCACATGGCCTGGAACGAACTGGGTAAAGGAGTTCACCACCGCAATGATGGGCTTGGAGAAATCGTCGTCTTTCATGCCGGTGGCACGCCACAAGGAGCGGGCACCAGCCATGTTGCGACCGGCGGTAGAGGTTTTGGAACGGTATGCGGGCATCGTGGTGTACGAATCAGTAAACAATAAGAATGCGGCCTGTCTTGCATAGTGCGGGCCTGGATATACGCCAGGGCCAGCGGGCAAGTTGGCGAGAACCTCTTGAGTGCACGCCGATGTGAGCGATGATTATCGCGCAGCTGGGCAAATGACGGAGACACTCGGGTTCCAGCCAGTAACGGCCGTAGGGGCAGCGCCCGGGCAGAAAAAAACCGCCTGCTCGGCGGTTGGTGCCCCAGCAGCCGCTGTCAGCGGCGCCGGCGGGCCGATTGGCCCAGCGCTTCTTTGGATTTTTGCAGGCGGCGCTCTTTTTTCAGCACCTCCTGCTCCATCGCCTTGCGCTTGGTGTAACCCGACCAGTCGGCCCAGGCCCACCACAGCGCAGCCAGCCCAAAGGGCGCCAGCACAGCAGTCCAGGACCAGGCCGCAACCGGGCCTATCTCCAGGTACTTCAACAACAGCAGAATGATCCCCAGGATCAGAAAATACATGGTCTCTCCATCCGCTTTGGCCCCTTGTATGTCGGTGGCGTAAAGCCCGTAAAGAATGCAAACTTGTGGAACATACTGGCGCCCCCGCAGTCTTACGCAGCGAGCCATTAGAATTAATGTACCTCATGCGCTAAGGAGATAACACGATGAACCGTATTCTGATTGCCACGGCACTGGCCTTGTCGGCCAGCGCACCTGCGTGGGCTGATCAGGCATTGGCCCAATCCAAGAACTGCATGGCTTGCCATTCGGTCGACAAGAAAGTGGTGGGCCCCGCATTCAAAGATATTGGCGCCAAGTTTGCAGGCCAGCCCGGCGCATCCAACATGCTGGCCCAGAAGATCATCAAGGGCAGCGCCGGCGTCTGGGGCCCCGTGCCCATGCCCGCCAACACCCAGGTCAGCGAAGCCGATGCCAAGAAGCTGGCCGACTGGGTACTGACCCTCAAGTAAAGAGCGCCTCGCATGCAGGTCGGGCCTGCTGGCCCACTCCGATGAAAAAACCACCTCGCGAGGTGGTTTTTTGCTGGCTGCGCAAGTGCGTCCTTTAGAACGTATTGCGCGGCGGCTCGACATGGCGCATGCGGTCTTCAATCTGGCCCAGGTAAGCGGCATTGCTGTTGTCCGACTCCTGGGCACGGGCCACCAGGTGGGCTTCCAGCTCTGCCAGGCGGGCCAGCAGTGCCGACTGGCCGGCAGCATGCTGGCTCTCCAGCACCTGGCGCAGCTCGGTAAAGCGTGATGCCTCGGCCTTGTCTGCCAGCTCGCGTTGGGCCGTCATCTCCTTGTTGTGGCGGCGCGCCTCCAGCATGACCGATCCCTGCAAGGACAGCACATAGGCAACGAAGATCACGCACAGCAGCACCGTCAGCGCCAGCATCAGCACTCCCAGCGGGGCGTGGATGGTCGTGAGGCCCAGGTTGACTTCCGATGGGGTGGACAGCACCTGCCAGTTGAGGGCCGCCAGGCCGCCGATGAGCACGGCGATGATGAGAAGAAGAATGCTGCGCATAGTGGATTTTGATGGCAAGAGTGGAATGCATAGACCATAGCACGATCTATGCACCAGCGCTTGTCAGCCAATGCTGGCAATTTCTTACCAGTTCTTCAGCTTTAACAACAGCTTGGCGCACTGGAAGGATCCAGCGCGCCATTTGTTGACATTTACCGATCAGTGGGTATCGGACAACTGGTCGAGGATCGCCGGGTTCTCCAAGGTGGAGGTGTCCTGCGTGATCGCCTCGCCTTTGGCGATCGAGCGCAACAGGCGGCGCATGATCTTGCCCGAGCGGGTCTTGGGCAGGTTGTCGCCAAAGCGGATGTCCTTGGGCTTGGCAATCGGGCCGATCTCCTTGGCCACCCAGTCGCGCAGCTCCTTGGCAATCTGCTTGGCTTCGTCGCCGGTGGGGCGCGAGCGCTTGAGCACCACAAAGGCGCAGATCGCCTCGCCCGTCATGTCATCGGGCCGGCCCACCACGGCCGCCTCGGCCACCAGGTCGGTCTTGGACACCAGGGCCGACTCGATCTCCATCGTGCCCATGCGGTGGCCCGAGACGTTGAGCACATCGTCAATACGGCCGGTGATGCGGAAGTACCCGGTCTTGGCATCGCGCACCGCGCCGTCGCCGGCCAGGTAGATGCTGCCGCCCATCTCTTCGGGGAAATAGGCTTTCTTGAAGCGCTCGGGGTCGTTCCAGATCGTGCGGATCATCGACGGCCAGGGCTTGCTGATCACGAGGATACCGCCGGTGCCGTTGGGCAGCTCCTTGCCGGTCTCGTCGACGATCTGGGCCATGATGCCCGGCAGCGGCAAGGTGCAGGAGCCCGGCACCAGCGGCGTCGCGCCCGGCAGCGGCGTGATCACATGGCCGCCGTTTTCCGTCTGCCAGAAGGTATCGACAATCGGGCAGCGCTCGCCACCGATATTGCGGTAGTACCACATCCAGGCTTCGGGGTTGATGGGCTCGCCCACCGATCCCAGAATGCGCAGGCTGCTGAGGTTCCAGTTGCGCGGGTGCACCTTGTCGTCCGAGTCAGCAGCCTTGATCAGCGAGCGGATCGCCGTGGGCGCGGTGTAGAAGATGGAGACGCCATGGCGCTCGATCATCTGCCAGAAGCGCCCGGCATTGGGGAAGGTCGGCACGCCCTCGAACACCACCTGGGTCGCGCCAGCGGCCAGCGGGCCGTAGGCAATATAGGTGTGACCGGTGATCCAGCCGATATCGGCCGTGCACCAGAACACATCGCTGGGCTTTAGATCAAAGGTCCACTCCATCGTCATCTTGGCCCAAAGGATGTAGCCGCCGCTGGCGTGCTGTACGCCCTTGGGCTTGCCGGTGGAACCGCTGGTGTACAGAATGAAGAGCGGATGCTCGGCATGGACGGCCACTGGTGCACATTCCTTGCTTTGGCCGGCCAGCGCCTCACCAAAGCTCACATCCCGGCCGTCCACCTTGTTCCAGGCTGTCTGGGTGCGTTCAAACACCAGCACTTTCTTGACGGTGTCGCAGCCCCCCATGGCCAGTGCGTCGTCGACAATGGCCTTCAGCGGCAACTCCTTGCCGCCGCGCATCTGGTAGTTGGCGGTGACGATAAGCACCGCGCCGGCGTCGATGACGCGCTCATTGACCGCCTTGGCCGAGAAGCCGCCAAACACCACCGAGTGGGTCGCACCAATGCGCGCGCAGGCCTGCATCGCCACAATGCCCTCGACGGTCATCGGCATATAGATGAGGACCCGGTCGCCCTTTTGCACGCCCTGGGCCTTGAGCGCATTGGCAAAGGCACTGACCTTGTCCAGCAGCTCACGGTAAGTGATCTTGGTCACCTGGCCATCATCAGCTTCAAAGATGATCGCTGTCTTGCTCTCCACCGGCGTGCCGATGTGCTTGTCGAGGCAGTTGGCGCTGACGTTCAACTCACCATCCTGGAACCACTTGAAGAATGGCGGCGTGCTCTGGTCCAGCACTTCGGTGAAGGGCTTGGTCCACTGCACATGCTCGCGGGCACGTTGGGCCCAAAAGCCTTCAAAGTCGGACTCGGCCTCGGCGCACAGCGCCTCATAGGCCTCCATGCTGCCGACGCGGGCCGTGGCAGACAGGCTGGCCGGTGGGGGAAATACGCGGTTTTCGACCAGAACGGATTCAATGGTTCCTTGGGCTGGGGCTGTCATGGGTGGGTCTCCTTTGCAAACATTGTAGGTATGAAAATCGCTGCTACTGTGGACCGGCGCACTTACAGGCATCTGACAAGGCTCCACTGCCTGCCACCGCTTGCGATAGACAAAACCAACCACCCGATCCAGGCGAGGAATTTTCCCAATCGCCACACTGCAGACGCAGGGCGCTGGCTACAATGCGCGACGCTCTTTTTAGCGGCATTTCCGCACGCGCTGAGCCAGCATCCGGACAGGCTGGCACGGACCTCAGCGATGGACGGCCGAAACACAGATTCCAAACCTGCTGCAGGGCACTCTCTCCACTACCCCCTCCACCATGTCTCTCCCTCAAAATGCTCCTTTGCGCCCCTTGCCGGCGCTGATTTTTGCCAGCCGCTGGCTGCAGCTGCCGCTCTACCTGGGCCTGATCGTTGCCCAGCTGGTGTATGTCTGGCATTTCCTGGTCGAGCTGCTGCACCTGGTTGAAGCGGCCTTTGGCAGCGATACTGCGCTGCGCATCCTCGTCACCTCGGTGGGATATTCGCCCGATGTCCAGATCACGGCGCTCAACGAGACCATCATCATGCTGGTGGTGCTCGGTCTCATCGATGTGGTGATGATCTCCAACCTGCTGATCATGGTCATCGTCGGCGGCTACGAGACCTTTGTCAGCCGCATGCACCTCAACCGCCACCCGGACCAGCCCGAATGGCTGGGCCATGTCAACGCCTCGGTGCTCAAGGTCAAGCTGGGCCTGTCGATCATCGGCATCAGCTCCATTCACCTGCTCAAGACCTTTATCAATGCACCCAATTACAGCGAGAAGGTGCTGATGTGGCAGACCATCATCCATGTGGTGTTCCTGCTGTCTGCGCTGGCCATCGCCTGGACCGACCGCATCCTGCACCCAGCAGGCCCTGCACACAAGGACAGTCACTGATCCATCAGCCGCTTCGCGCCCCCTCCAGCCCCGCCCCCGTGCGGGGCTTTTTCATGGGCGCTTTGGAGATCCGTATTGGCGAGAAATTCCTACAAGGCAACCTTTGGTTTTCAGATATCAGCAGTCATTTACCCTTAAAAGACAGCATCCATAGCACAAGCAACGCGATCGGTTCGCAATTGCTAAAATTGGGGTCTTTTCGGCAATGGCTCCGCATAAAATTGAAACTATATGTTTCATGTTCATGCAAAGTCCTGACCGCTTGATCCGACCATATTTGGTTTTTTATTGCTATTAAAAAAGTAGCAATCCAGAAATCAGATGCTGCAAATGGCCGTGTAGAACGCCAAATTCGCCCGGATGAAACCCGCTTTTTTTGACTTCTATATTTCCAATACGTATACTTAAAGGATGTTTTACAACCTGCAACGCAGGTAATCCGTGCCTTTCTGACAGGTGCGGATCGTCTCCGTCGGGTCTTTGGCGTCGCGCCAAAGTCCGTCAACAGGCCGGAATATTCCCGGCCCTGATGCCCCGGCGTGGTGGCCTTTTTACAGTGTCCGCCGCGCTCGCGTGATTGAAACCATCGGGTTTCAATGCGCACGAGAGACCCTGTACCCGGCTCGACCCTGGAGCCCATCGCTGCTGGCATGCACGCCCGGTACAGGCAGAAATTGTTGGTCACATTGCGTGGCCTGCCCACCCCACGAGGGCTTGCCATGGTTGTCGCTTCGACAGCCAGGCGCAGCTATCGGCATCAGGGTTGAGAGATTGACGGTCCCGTGCTGGACGACGCCCTTCATGGGCGTCTTCAGCGTTGTAGCCACTACAACTTAGGGAGGAGCCACACATGGCCAAACAAATCCGTATCGAGCACGTCTTCAAGGTGTTCGGAGATTCCCCAAAAGCCGCGCTCGAGCTGGTGCGCAAAGGCGCCACCAAACAAGAAGTCATGGAGAAGACCGGCAACTCCATCGGCGTGTTTGACGCCAACTTCACGATCGAAGCCGGTGAAATCTTTGTCGTGATGGGCCTGTCGGGCTCGGGCAAGTCCACGCTGGTGCGCATGCTCAACCGCCTGATCGAGCCCACCAGCGGCGCCATCGTCGTCGATGGCCAGGACATCAACCAACTGTCCGACAGCAAGCTGCGCGCACTGCGCCGCAAGGACATCTCGATGGTGTTCCAGTCCTTTGCACTGATGCCCCACCTCACCGTGGTGGAGAACACCGCGTTCGGCCTGGAGTTGGCCGGCGTGGCCCGCGAAGAGCGCCTCACCGCTGCCGAGCAAGCGCTCGAGCAGGTGGGCCTGGCCGGCTGGGGCGCGAGCTACCCCGATGAGCTCTCGGGCGGCATGCAGCAGCGCGTGGGCCTGGCCCGGGCGCTGGCATCGGACCCCTCGATCCTGCTGATGGACGAGGCCTTCTCGGCGCTCGACCCCATTATCCGCACGGAGATGCAGTCCGAGCTGATGCGCCTGCAGGAGATCAAGCGCCGCACCATCGTCTTCATCTCGCATGATCTGGACGAAGCGATGCGCATCGGCGACCGCATTGCCATCATGAAGGACGGCATGGTCCAGCAGGTCGGCACGCCCGACGATATTTTGCGCAACCCTGCCAACGACTACGTGCGCGCCTTTATCCAGGGCGTGGATGCCGCAGCCGTGTTCAAGGCCGCCGATATCGCGCGCCGCGCCATCACCGTCGTCAAGGAAAGCGACCAGCGCGGCGCCCGCGCCGCCATGCAGCTGCTGCAGGACGAAGACCGGGATTTCGCCTATGTCGTCTCGCCCCGCAAGCAGTACCTGGGCACTGTCTCGACCGAATCCCTGCGCAATGCCTTGAAAGGCCATGTCGGCCCGTTGGGTCTGCAGCATGCCTACCTGGACAAGGTCGAGCCCATTGCCGAAGACGCGCTGGTGGCCGACCTGTTTGGCCAGGTCGCGCAGGCCCCCTGCCCGCTGCCGGTGCTGCGTGCCGATGGGCGCTTTGTCGGCGCGATTAGCAAGAACACCCTGCTGCGCTTCTTGGACCGCGACACGCCGCCCGTGCCGCCCACCGACCCTGCGGTGATCGCCATGCAAGCGGCCACCGAGGCCGCTGCCGCTGACGCCGCCAATACCGGCAACAACGACAACAGGAGTGCCGCATGAGTACCGACAACACGCTGACCATCGCCCAGAACACTGCCGCTGCCGACCCTTGGGCCGATACCGCATCGACCAGCTCGAGCGCGGCCACCGCATGGACCTCCACCGACGCTACGGACGCGGCAGCAGCACCCGCCCAGGCCGCACCGGTGGACGACCCCTGGGTTGCCGTGGGCAATGTCTCGGGCAACACCGACTGGCTGGGCGGCCCCGACGCCGTGGGCCAGACCGCGGATGCCGCCCAGGCCGCAGCGCAGCATGCGCAGGCCGCCCATGACAGCGGTTTCCACCTGAGCCAGCTCTGGGACGGCAGCCTGCCGGTGCAGGACTGGATCAACAGTGGCCTGACCTGGGTGGTGGCCAATTTCCGCCCCTTCTTCCAGACCGTGCGCGCGCCGATTGACGCCACGCTCACCGGTGTGGAGCATTTTCTGACCGCCATCCCGATGCTCGCGATGGTGGCGATCCTGGCGCTGATCGCCTGGCAATTTGCCGGCGGCGCCCTGGCCATTGGGGCCGTGGTGTCGCTGCTGATCATCGGCATGCTGGGCATCTGGCACGAAGCCATGGTCACCCTGTCGCTGGTGCTGACCTCGCTGGCCTTCTGCATCATCATCGGTCTGCCGCTGGGCATCTTGCTGGCCAGCAGCGACCGGGCGCAGAAGTTCTTCCGCCCGGTGCTGGACGCCATGCAGACCACCCCGGCCTTCGTCTACCTGGTGCCGGTGGTGATGCTGTTTGGCATTGGCAATGTGCCAGGCGTTGTGGTGACCATCGTGTTTGCACTGCCACCGCTGGTGCGCCTGACCAACCTGGGTATCCGCCAGGTCCGGCCTGACCTGATCGAAGCGAGCCGTGCCTATGGCGCCTCGCCACTGCAATTGCTGTGGAAGGTGCAGCTGCCGCTGTCCATGCCCTCGATCATGGCCGGTATCAACCAGTCGCTGATGCTGTCGCTGTCGATGGTGGTGATTGCCTCGATGATCGCCGTGGGCGGCCTGGGCCAGATGGTGCTGCGCGGTATTGGCCGCCTGGACATGGGCCTGGCCACTGTTGGCGGCCTGGGCATTGTGCTGCTGGCTATTTTGCTCGACCGCATCACCCAGGCCATGGGCCAGCCACGCCGCGGCGTGCGCCACTGGTGGCAGACCGGCCCGGCCGGCCTCATCGCCCGCGCCCTGCACAAGCCTGAAGCCAGCCCTGCGCCCAAGCCCCTGCCCCAGGCAGCGGCCCAAAAGCAGGCACAGGCAGCCACGCAGCCCGGCCAGGACGCCGTACCTGCCGCCTAAGCCCAGGCGGGGCAGCCCACACCCGTTGGCCAAGGCTGCCCTGCTCGCCCTCTTGGCCCCCCATTTGTGCATTGATCGGCGGCACGCAGCGCGTGCCCGCCGAACCCCAAACAAGGAGCATCCATGACATCCACCGCCCATTCCTGGCAGGCCTTCGCCGCCCCCACCCGCCTGGTCAAAAGCCTGCTGACCACCAGCTTGCTGGCCGCTGGCCTCGCCGCCGCCGGCCATGCGATGGCCCAGGACCTGCCCGGCAAGGGCATCAAGGTCCAGCCGCTGCAAAGCTCGATCGCCGAAGAAACCTTCCAGACCCTGTTGGTCAACAAGGCCATGCAAAAGCTCGGCTATGACGTGCAGCCCATCCGCGAAGTGGAATATGCCACCGCCCACGTGGCGATCGGCAACGGCGACGCCACCTACATGGCCGACCACTGGGATCCGCTGCAGGCCGACTTCTACAAGAATGCCGGCGGCGCCGACAAGCTCTACCGCGAAGGCGAGTACTCGACCAGCGCCGTGCAGGGCTATCTGATCGACAAGAAGACCGCCGATGAGCACAAGATCACCAATATCGAGCAGCTCAAGGACCCCAAGATTGCCAAGCTGTTTGACACCGACGGGGACGGCAAGGCCGACCTGACCGGCTGCACCCCCGGCTGGGGCTGCGAAGGCGCAATCGAGCATCAGCTGACTGCCTACAAGCTGCGCGATACCGTCACCCATGTGCAAGGCACCTATGCCGCGCTGATGGCCGACACCATCGCCCGCTACAAGTCCGGCAAGCCCATCCTCTACTACACCTGGACGCCATACTGGGTCAGCGCCGAGCTGCGCCCTGGCCGTGATGTTGTCTGGCTGCAAGTGCCGTTCACCGCACTGCCCGGCAACCAGGCCGATCTGAAGACTGCGCTGCCCAACGGCAAGAACTACGGCTTCCCGCTCAACACCCAGAAGATCGTCGCCAACAAGAAGTTCGCCGAAGCCAACCCAGCGGCCGCCAAGCTGTTTGCAATCATGAAGCTGCCGGTCGCGGACATCAACGCGCAGAACCTGGCGATGAAGGACGGCCAGAACAAGCCTGCCGATATCGAGCGCCATGCCGACGGCTGGATCAAGGCCCACCAGGCCGAGTTTGACGGCTGGATCAAGACGGCGCTGGACGCCGCCAAGGCGCAATAAGCCAGCTGGCAACACCAGCCTGGCAGGATCTTGCCGGGCCGGTGCCTTCCCCCAGGGGCATGCCGCCATGCCCACCGCTGCAGCGCCAGCGCTGCCCCGCCCCAAGCCCCCCGCAAGCTGCACACAGACCACCCGGCACCACCGGCCGGCCCGGGCGCCGTCTTGCCCCAGGGCTGCCCATGTTCCCTCTCGGTGCACCTCTGGTGCATCGCGTATCCATCCAAGGAGAAGACCATGACTGATAAAAACCGCTTCAATCGCCCCATCCACCTGGCCTGCGCCGCCGCCATCTCCTTGATGGCCTGGGGGCCCTTCGCCCAGGCGCAAGACCTGCCCGGCAAGGGCAAGGATGTGCTGCCGCTGCTGGGCACCGTGGATGAAGAGATGTTCCAGACCCTGATCGTCTCGCGCGCGCTGGAAAAGCTGGGCTACACCGTCAAGGACCCCAAGGGGCTGGAGAACGGCACCGAGCACGTGGTGGTCGGCCAGGGCGATGCCACCTTTATGGCCAACCACTGGATTCCGCTGCACCAGGAGTTTTATGAGCGCAATGGCGGCGCCAAGGTCTTCTACCGTGAGGGCATGTTCTCGACCAATGCAGCCCAGGGCTACCTGATCGACAAAGCCACGGCCGAGAAGTACAAGATCACCGACATCATGCAGCTCAAGGACCCCAAGATCGCCAGGCTGTTTGACACCGATGGCGATGGCAAGGCCGATCTGACCGGCTGCAACCCCGGTTGGGGCTGCGAGCTGGCGATCAACAAGCACCTCAAGGGCCTGGGCCTGGAAGGCAGCGTGACCCACCGCCAGGGCAACTATGCGGCGCTGATTGCCGACACCATCGCCCGCTACCAATCGGGCAAGCCGGTGCTCTACTATGTCTGGACCCCCTACTGGGTCAACGGCGTGCTCAAGCCCGGCCAGGATGTCGTCTGGCTGCAGGTGCCCAATATCCCCAATGCCAAGGGCGATGACGACACCCGCCTGCCCAACGGCAAGAACTATGGCTTCAAAGTGAACAACCAGTACATCCTCGCGAACAAAAAATGGACCGACGCCAACCCGGCCGCCGCCAAGCTGTTTGCCACCATGCAGGTGCCCATTGAAGACATCACCGCCCAGAACCTGCTGATGCGCAACGGCGAAAACAAGACTGCCGATATCCAGCGCCATGTGGACAGCTGGATCAAGAACAACCAGGCCAAGTTTGATGGCTGGATCAAGCAAGCGCTGGCCGCCAAATAAGTTTGGCACTCGCCGTGCCCACCCGAGCCCGCTCACCCAGCGGGCTTTTTTGTGGCGTTCAGCGGCGCAAAACTACAATAGCCGCCAAACAACGCCCATGCCCCATGTCCCATCCCTGCCTCAGTTGCGGCGCCTGCTGCGCCAGCTTTCGCGTTGATTTTTCGGTCCATGAATGCGACAGCAACGGGGGGCGTGTGCCCTCGGGCCTGGCTGAAGAGGTCAACGACACCACCAGCCGCATGCGCGGCACCGACTATGCCCGCCCGCGCTGCGCGGCCTTGACCGGCACCATCGGCCAGCAAGCCGCCTGCGGCATTTATGAATGGCGCCCCTCGCCCTGCCGGGAGTTTGCCGCCGGCAGCGAGGCCTGCAACAAGGCACGCCTGCGCCATGGCATGCCGGCGCTGGAAGGCGGGCTGTACTAGCCAGCCCCCCACCGCCCGATGCGTTGCGCTACAGCGGCGCTAGAGCGGAGCGATCCGCACCACGGGCGCACTGGCTGTTTCAATCGACATGCGCAGCGGCAGAAACTGCGCAATCACCGCCATATTGCTGTACAGGTGCGCGCTGGCCTCGCTGCAGCTAAAGGCAGCGGGCTGGCCGCTTTGCCACACGGCCAGCGCCTGCAGCAGCAAGAGCTGGTCGGCCAGGTAGGCACAAACGGCAGCATCGGGCTTTTTCTGGTAATCGCGCAGGTCCTGGCAGAGCTTGCGCGCCACCGCTTCGGACGAGACGCCATGCGCGCCCAGGCACCAGAACAGCTCGGTGACATGGTCATAGCGCAAGGTGGCCTGCAGCAGATTGCCCGGGCCTTCCTCCTGGTCCACCGGCAGCAGCTCCATCGCGCGCCGGTCCCAACCGGTCAGCCGCGCCAGCTCATCAAACTCGCGCATCGCAACGCCGCGCGGCACGGCCGCGCAGACCGCCTCCACCGACACATGCTGCAGCATGCCGCGCGCCAGCAGGTCAAAAGGCTGCAAACCCTGCGCTGCCGGGCTGATGCAGGCCAGCGCCTCGCCACCACCTGCCGGGTAAAAACCAAAGCGGCGCAGCCGCATATCCAGGCCTGCCCCCATGCGCGCCACCAAGGGCGCATAGGCGCGTTCAATGAAGTGGAAATTGGGCGCCAGCGGGTTGTGCGTGCCGCCCGCCAGCTGCACCGTGCTCGCGCCATCGGCCATCAGCAGCGCCGGCAGCACCGTCTGCAGCACCAGCATGGCGCTGCCCGCGCCCGAGATCGGGAAGCGGTAGTCCCCGGCCTTGAGCGTCACCGGCGCAAACTGCAGCTCCGTCACGCCCGCAGCGATGGGCGACAGCTGCGCATCGCTGATGGTCTGCGCGGCCTGCACACAGGCCAGGTGCTGGCGCATCAGCCCCGGCTTGGAGCGCCTGGCCCGGATGCTGTGCATCGCCAGCGGCCTTTGCGTGATGACCGACAGCGCCAGCGCCGTGCGCAGCATCTGGCCACCGCCCTCGCCTTGCGAGCCGTCGATCTCGACCAGGCCCTTTTCTATGGATTGGCTTGCGATTTGCATTGGAATCGTTTCCCTCTCTCTGTTTTCTTCTTCTGATTTACCTGCGCTGGCTCAGTGACCGGACAGCGCAGCGCCCATGGTCACGCGGGGATAGGCCACTACTCGGCAGACGCGATGCACACCGGGACGCAGCTCTACCTGGCGCCGCAAGATGCGGTCGATACGCGGCGCCCAGCTGCGCTCCAGGCTCAGCGCCTCCAGCTGCGCATGCGCGGGCTTGTCACCAAACTGCACCCACCACCAGGCGAGGGCCTGCGCTGCCAGGCTGCGCAGATCCGGCGCCTTGGACTGCAAGGCGGCATACACACGGGCACGGGCAGACGCATCGGGGCGGGCACGCCATAGCGCACGCAAGGCTGCCATCTCGGCCGCATCGCAATGGCTTTGGCGCCAGGCGCGGTGCCGCGCACGGCAGTCCTTGCAGCGGCTGGCACTGGCATACAGGCTGCCTTGCACTTGCTCGTACCACCATTTCTGGTCCTGCGCGGTCCAGACACAGGCGGCGCCGCAATCACAGCAGCGGTAGCTGATATCGACGTAGTAACCGGGGAGCCAAAAAGGCGCGCCGTGGATCAGTTCAAGGCGCTGCACATCAGCAGCCAAGGCGCCATGCGGCATGGCTGGGCGTAACGCTGCTTCACGCTGCGCCTCCATGCGCGCCCAACGGCGCTGCTTGATCTCGTGTCGACGTTGCTTATTGCTCTTCATCACCCTTCTCCTCAGGGTTGCGGCCCCATGGCCGCCCCCTTTTTACCCCTTCACACACACCACCTGCTTGAGCGTGTACACCACCTCCACCAGGTCGCTTTGCGCCGCCATCACCGCGTCGATATCCTTGTAGGCCATGGGGATCTCGTCGATCACCTCGGCGTCCTTGCGGCATTCCACGCCTTCGGTGGCGCGCATCTGGTCCTCGACGGTGAACAGCTTCTTGGCCTTGGTCCGGCTCATCGTGCGACCGGCACCGTGGCTGCAGCTGTTGAAGCTCTCGGGGTTGCCTTTACCGCGCACGATAAAGCTCTTGGCCCCCATGCTTCCCGGGATGATGCCCAGCTCACCCTGGCGTGCGCTCACCGCGCCCTTGCGGGTCACAAACACCTCCTGGCCAAAGTGCGTCTCGCGTTGCACATAGTTGTGGTGGCAGTTCACCGCTTCCAGGTGCGTCTCGAACGGTTTGCTGATCACCTTCTTCAAGGCATGGATCACGCGAACCATCATCACCTCGCGGTTGGCACGCGCAAACTTCTGCGCCCAACCCACCGCTTTGACATAGTCGCCAAAGTAGGCGGCGCCTTCTTCAAAGTAGGCCAGGTCCTTATCGGGCAGGTTGCGCTGGTGCAGCTCGGCATCCTTCTTGGCCAGCTCGATGAAGTGGGTGCCAATGGCGTTTCCCACCCCGCGCGAGCCCGAATGCAGCATGATCCACACGGCTTGGTTCTCGTCCAGGCAGACTTCGATGAAGTGGTTACCGGACCCCAGGGTTCCCAGGTGCTTGTAGTTGTTGGTGTTCTTCATGCGCGGGTGCGCTTCGCAGATCTCGTCGAACTCCTTGACCAGGCCCGTCCAGGCGGCATCGGTTTCCTCAGGCGGCGTCTCCCAGCTTCCCTTGTCGCGGCCATAGCGCTTGGGCGTCATCCCCACCGGCACTGCCCGCTCGATCGCAGCGCGGATCGGCGCCAGGTTGTCGGGCAGATCGCTGGCCGTCAACGTGGTCTTGCAGGCCATCATTCCGCAACCCAGGTCCACCCCCACCGCCGCCGGGATGATGGCCTTGAGCGTAGGCACCACCGAGCCGATGGTGGCACCAATCCCCAAGTGGACATCAGGCATCACCGCCACGTGCTTGAACACCACCGGCAGGCGCGAGATATTGGCCAGCTGGTTCTGCGCTTCGGCCTCGACCGGCACGCCATTGGTCCACATCTTCACGGGCACGCCATTAGGCACTTGCATTTCGTTGTATTGCGACATCTCTTAGCTCTCTTCTTTATCTTCACACCGCTGTATGACAGCGATGACTTGGTAGGGGTGACACGGTGAGCACCTCTGGGCTGCGACCAGGGTTTGGTGAAACACTTCCGGAGCTCAGGCACTGAGCTACAGGTTCAAAGAACCTGGCGGGATTCCAACCCGCATCGCCGGATTCCAATGTAGTTCCACCGGCATTCGCAGCCAGCGATGCAAACCTTCCCAAAAACACTATCCCAACAAAAGCGCGACCAGGGTCGGCAAGACAACTGCCACACCGGTTTCCCGGCTGAGGATTCGAACCCCCGGCGTTCCGGATGTAGTCTTGCCAGCATTCGCGCAAACCAAAAATCTTGTACAGATGGGCCACCTGCAGCGACTAAAAAGGTGAAATATTTTTCGTGCTCTACCCATGAGCTACAACTTGCGTTGGCAGGACTCGAACCTGCTCCCTCGAGCGTTAAAGGCTGTAATTTCACCGGCATTCGCCGCAAGCCACCCAAACCTTTTAAACCTTATTCATTGTCGGTATCCACCGTTGGCGACCAGAAGGTGGTGTGACGCAACAGTTTTGGAATATAGTCACACCGGCATTCGCCAACAGCAGATAAAACACAGCTTACTGGGCGGGCAGCACGATCTGCTCGATCTCGCCCACCCAATGTGCGGCACCCAGCTTGCCTTCGGCAAAACGGGCCACCACATCAAATACCGCATCGCTGAAACCACCGATATTCAAGATATCGGCACGCTCCTGCGCCTGCGTCGTCGCATACGGCTGGATGTCAATACACACCAGCTTGGCAGCGGGGTTGCGTTGCTTGATGCGCGCCCATTGCTGCATCGTCTCCGTCGCACCCGAGCGCTTGCCATCCACCCAGGACTCGTTGTCCGAGACCAGGATCACCAGGTCCACGGCCGCCTTTTCATCGGCCAGCAGCTTGAGCGGCGCACTGCAATTCGTACCGCCTCCGCCCACAGCCGCCAGGCGGCTGGCATTGGTCATCACCGAATCACGGCCGTTGAGCGACAGCGGCACCACCTTGCATTCAAAGGGAAGCACGCGCGCCTCGCGGTTCTTGCGCAGCACGGCAGCCGCCATCAGGCCAGCCACATCGATGCAGCGCACCGCGCTGGTGGCACCGGCCCGGTAACCCGTCACCGACGAGTGCATGGAACCAGAGACATCAGGGCAGACGGCGACCCGGCCCGCAAATTGCGGCACGTTGGCCGTTGCCAGCTCCATCGCATCCTGCAGCGCCTCTGCCACGGCAGCCGGCACCTGCTGGCCCGCAGCCTGGTAGGCCGCCAGCAGCTGGTAAGGCATGGCACGGGCCTTGGCCACGGCTGCCGCATCCTGCAGCTTGGCGGCCACGCGCTCAGCCATACCAGGCAGCTCGAACACACCATGGCGTGCCAAGGTGTTCAGGTTCTGCCGCAGCATCTGCCACGAACCCTGGCTTGCAATCTGCGCCCATTGCTGCGCACCCAGGCCCAGCGCGGTCAGCATCTGGAACGGCACCTCCGGCACCTGCTCGGGCATCTGGCCCTGGGCCACGGCACGCTTGAAGCGCTCGAACGCCAAGGTGATGGGTGGCAGGCTGGCTTCGTCATACGACTTGCCAATCAGCCAGGCAAACCAAGCGGCGCGCCAGGCCTCCTGGGGCTTGGGGTGCACCATCTTGACCACATCGGCGAGCGAGGGCTGGTTACCGATGGCGGCGTTGAGCAACTGCTTTTCCGTCGCCGTCAGCAACCACTGCTGCACCAGCTTCTTGGGCCGGGTGCCGAGCGACTTGCGCCCCAGCACTCCGCTGCGCAGGATTTGCACAAAATTGCGCAGCATCTTGCCGTTGTCCACCACGCGGGGAAAGATCTGTGCCAGCAGCTCGACATCACGCACGGCCAGCACCGCCGCCAAGGTGGCAGGCATGTCCTTCATATAGCCACGCTCACGGGCATAGATGGCCGTCTTGGCAATAAAAGGCGCTTCGACCTTGGCCAGCACGTCCATCAGATGCGAGAGCTGGTCCTGCGGGCTGGCATAAAAAGTCTGGCCCAGGCAACCGGTCAGCGCCATTTGCGCCAGCTGGTGCTGCGGGCCAAATGCATAGGCCGCCATACCCGATTGGTTGGTGGCATCCGCCGTTGCCAGCTGGGAGCCCTTGTAGGTTTGAAACAGTTGCAGGTTGACCATGGTGTTCTTCTTTCTTGTTCATTCAACGCCTCGGGAAAGCAGAGACCCTGCTCTGCTTTCCCCAACGCACGCCACGTGGCGCTTGTTAGGTTTATTGCCAAAAGCGTGCCAACTTTTATATCCAGCACTCGCACGAAATTAACTTATTGATTTAAATATAAATTTTCATACCACCACCAATTCCCACTTCACCATCGTCTCGCTATTTTTATCTTTTTATCTAATCTATTTAGAATATGGAATCGTCTTCAAGATCGCACTCGCATGAAACCCATCACCGTCATCGGCTTCCTTGGCACCCAGCTCGACAGCGGACGCGGCGCAGGCCGCTGGAGCAAATGGCGCCCCTCGGTGGCCATCACGCAGCATGAGGACATGGTGGTGGCCCGCATGGAGCTGCTCTACACGCGCGCGCATGTGGACCTGGCGCGGCTGGTGCAAAAGGACATCGCCACCGTGAGCCCCGAGACCGAAGTCCACCTGGTGGAGCTGCCGATCCACGACCCCTGGGACTTTGAAGAGGTCTATGGCGCGCTCTACGACTGGACCAGCAGCTACCACTTCGACAGCGACCAGGCCCAGTACTGGCTCAACATCACCACGGGCACCCATGTGGCGCAGATCTGCCTGTTTTTGCTGGCCGAATCGCGCACGATCCCCGGCGTGATCCTGCAGGCCTCGCCGCCCAAGCGGCAGATCGATGGCGCGGCGGGCAACTATGCGCTGATCGACCTGGACCTGTCGCGCTACGACGCGCTGGCCACCCGCCATGCGCAGGCCCAGCAGGATGCGGTGGCCTTTCTCAAAAGCCACATCCCCACCCGCAACCCGCGTTTCAACCAGCTGATCGCCGAGATCGAGCAGGTGGCAGGCCGCTCGCAGGCGCCCATGCTGCTGGTGGGGCCTACGGGCGCGGGCAAGTCCTTCCTGGCGCGCCGCATGTACGAGCTGAAAAAGGCACGCCACCAGCTCAGCGGCGCCTTTGTCGAAGTGAACTGCGCCACCTTGCGCGGCGACAGCGCCGCCAGCACCTTGTTCGGCCACAAGAAAGGGGCGTTCACCGGCGCTGCCACCGAGCGCGCCGGCCTGCTGCGCACCGCAGACCAGGGCCTGCTGTTTCTCGACGAAATCGGCGAGCTGGGCGCTGACGAGCAGGCCATGCTGCTGATGGCGATCGAGGAAAAGCGCTTTTATCCCATGGGCTCGGACAAGGAGGTGAGCAGCGACTTCCAGCTGATCGCAGGCACCAACCGCGACCTGCGCCTGGAGGTGAGCGCCGGCCGCTTTCGCGAAGACCTGTTTGCCCGCATCAACCTCTGGACCTACAACCTGCCCGGCCTGGCCCAGCGCAGCGAAGACATCGAGCCCAACATCGACCACCTGCTGGTGCAGCATGCCCAGCAAACCCACCGCACCGATCGCTTCAACGCCGAGGCGCGCAAACGCTACCTGCAGTTCGCCCAGAGCCCGCAAGCGCTGTGGAGCGGCAATTTTCGCGATCTGCACGCGAGCGTGACGCGGCTGGCCACCTTGTCGACCAGTGGTCGTATCACCGAGGACCAGGTGGAGGCGGAGATTGGGCGCTTGCAGTGGCTGTGGCAGCGGCCGGAGGCTGTGGCCTCGTCTGTCGATGGTTCTGCTGAAGTGGCGCTGGAGGCCTTGTTGCCAGGCGATGCCATTGAGGCCATGGATTTGTTTGACCGGATGCAGTTGGCGTCAGTGGTGCGGGTGTGTCGTTCATCTGGCAGTTTGTCAGAAGCGGGGAGGCAGTTGTTTCAGGCTTCGCGGGCGCAGCGGGCGGTGGTCAATGATGCGGATCGGTTGCGCAAGTATTTGCAGAAGTTTGGGTTGAGTTGGGATGTGGTTTGTGGTGCTCGTTGAGCCCTTTGAGGTCGCTTGCTGTTTTTAGCTTCCGCTGTGCATTGCATGCTGCTGGGCGTGTGCAGCTCTTGCTTATGCATATGCCTGCGGCGCTGCTTGATTTTGTTGGCCGGGTCTCGCCCCGGCGGGCGAGATACTTTTCTTGGCGACCCCGGATCGCCGGCCGAAGAAAAGTACCCAAAAGAAGGTCGCCCTGCTGACTACGTCCCTTCGCTTCGCTACGGGCAACCTGTGGTGCTCGGGTATGGGCTGCACCGCGAAACTCACTACGCGCCAAAGGCGCTCCGTTCAAACAGACGCGGTGAGTCAGTTCACGATGCAGTTGCACTCTACGGTGCAACTGCCCAGCCCATACCCTGTGCTCCTCGGCGCATTCAGAAGGGGAGATTCGCAGACGCAGGCCATCGCTACGCTCGGCCCCCAAACAGGCCGAGCGCAGCGATGGCCTATTGGTATTTGGCTGTTTGGGGGTTGTTTGCATCCCCCCTTTTGCATGCGCCTGGGGCGTGGTGTTTGTGGGGTGGCACTGGCACCGCAGAGTGCCAGTGCATCGTCAACTAGCTTGCCGCGTCTGTTTGAACGGAGCGCCTACGGCGCGTAGTGAGTTTCGCGGCACACCCCGCAAACGCCACGACACAGGTTGCCCTTCGCAAAGCGAAGGGTCGCAAGCAGCAGGGGCAGCCTTCTTTTGGGTACTTTTCTTGGCAGCGCAAGAAAAGTACCTCGCCCGCCGGGGCGAAACCCGGCCAGCAATAACTTGCAAAGATAAATGCCCATCTAACAGCCATGGCACAAACAAGCGACATGGATTTCCCACAAATCCTAAAATCCCCACCTTCCCCGCGCACCAGCGGCCCGCAAAGCCGCCCCAGCGCCACCCCAGCCACAACAAGCAAAAACCCGTGTCCCCTTTTGAATCGATTGCCCGCCGCGAACGCGGGCTGCTGCAGCAACTCACTGCAGCCCAAATGACGATGATCGCCATTGGCGGCGCCATCGGCACCGGCCTCTTCATGGGCAGCGCTTTTGCCATCGGCTTTGCCGGGCCCAGCGTGCTCATCAGCTACGCCATTGGCGCGCTCATCGGCCTCTTGCTGATGGGCTGCCTCGCCGAGATGACCGTCGCACACCCGACCAGCGGCTCGTTTGGCGCCTATGCCGAGCACTACCTCAGCCCGCTGGCCGGCTTTGTGGTGCGCTATGCCTATTGGGCGGCCGTGGTGCTGGCGGTAGGCATGGAGGTCACCGCGGTTGGCAAGTACATGAAGTACTGGTTCCCCGAGGTGGAGCAATGGGTCTGGGTGGCGCTGTTCTCGGTCGTGCTGGCGGCCGTCAATGCCACCAGCGTCAAGGCCTTTGGGCAGATGGAGTATGTGTTCTCCATGGTCAAGGTCGTGGCCATCGTGGCCTTTATCCTGATCGGCGCCTATGTGGTGTTCGGCTCGCGGCCCGAAGGTGTGGGTTTTTCCAACTACACCGCGGACCGGGGCTTTTTCCCCAATGGCTGGTGGGGCACCTGGGTGGGGGTGATCATCGCCATCTTCAGCTACCTCAGCCTGGAGTCGATCGCGATTGCCGCCGGTGAGGCGCAGAACCCGCGCCAGGCGGTGACCTCGGCGTTCAAGACCACGGTGCTGCGCCTGGTGCTGTTCTACCTGCTGTCGCTGGCTTTGATGCTGGCCATCGTGCCCTGGAGCCATGCCAGCACCGACAAGAGCCCCTTCGTCAAGGTGATGGAGATCGTCGGCATTCCCGGCGCGGCGAGCGTGCTCAATTTTGTGGTGCTCGTCGCCAGCCTCTCGGCGATGAATGCGCAGCTCTATGTCACCTCGCGCATGATGTTCAGCCTCTCGCGCGGCGGCTACGCGCCGGCAGCGCTGGGCAAGGTCAACAGCCGGGGCGTGCCGATGGGCGCAATTGCGATCTCCTGCCTGGGCATGGCGGTCGCCATGGTGCTCAACGTGCTCAAGCCCGAGGAGTCGCTCACCCTGATGATGTCGATCTCGATGTTCGGCGCCATGTTTGCCTGGTTCATGGTGTTTGTCACCCACCTCTTCTTCCGCCGCCGCTGGCAGCGCGAGCATCCGGGCGAGCGCCTGCAGTTCCGCATGTGGGGCTTTCCGGTGCTGACCCTGCTGGGCGCCGTGCTGATGCTGGCCGTGATCATCACCACCTATTTCACCGATGTGTTCCACATGACCACCTTGATCGGCGTGCCCATGCTGCTGGTAATGACCGCCGTCTACCTGATCTGGTACCGCAAGCGCTGATACATTGCATA
The DNA here is from genome assembly GCF_049601575.1 of Comamonas sp. 23. Taxonomy (NCBI): domain Bacteria; kingdom Pseudomonadati; phylum Pseudomonadota; class Betaproteobacteria; order Burkholderiales; family Comamonadaceae; genus Comamonas; species Comamonas sp. 23. Next base: position 3,820,223 of record NZ_CP187127.1, read on the forward strand.
GCTATGCCAAACACGCCTCACTCCGCGCCAACCCTGTGGGACATCTCACCGCCCGTCTACGTCGGCATGCCGGTGTTTCCCGGCGACACGCCCTACCAGCAGCAATGGGTGGCCAGCATCGGGCCGGGTTGCCCGGTCAATGTGGCCAGCATCACCAGCACCCCACATGCAGGGGCCCACGCCGATGCGCCGCTGCACTACGCCCCCGATGGCGCGACCATCGGCCAGGTCGATCTGGCGCCCTACCTGGGCCGCTGCCGCGTGGTCCATGCGATTGGCTGCGGCCCGCTGATCGAGTGGCAGCACATCGAACACGCGATAAGCGACGACCTGCCTGCGCGCGTTTTGGTGCGCACCTACCAGCAGATGCCGCAAACCCAGTGGGATGCGGGCCTGACGGGCTACGCGGCCGAGACCGTGGAGCGCCTGGCTGCGCTGGGTGTGCGCCTGATCGGCATTGACACCGCCAGCATCGACCCGGCCGACAGCAAGGCCCTCCCCAGCCACCAGACCGTGCGCCGCCACGACATGCGTGTGCTGGAGAACCTGGTGCTGGACGCCGTGCCCGAGGGCGATTACGAGCTGATCGCGCTGCCGCTCAAGCTCGTGCAGGCCGATGCCTCGCCGGTGCGCGCCGTGCTGCGCGCGCTGCCCGGCACCTACAATCAGGCCTCGGTCTGAACCACCCCATCCCTTGCGGCAGGCGCCTGGCCCACCAGCGCCTGCCCGCCACCATTGACAAAGAGACATAGCCATGACCACCTTGGAAGCCTGCCGCGACGTTGACCAGCAAGAGCCGCTGGCACCGCTGCGCGATCTGTTCGACCTGCCCGACGGCGTGATCTACCTGGACGGCAACTCGCTGGGCCCACTGCCCAAGGCCACGGCCGCGCGCGTGGCCGATGTGGTGCAGCGTGAATGGGGCCAGGGCCTCATCCGCAGCTGGAACGATGCCGGCTGGATCGACCTGCCCCAACGTTTGGGCGACCAGTTTGCGCCCTGGATAGGCGCCAAGCCCGGCGAAGTCGTGTTCACCGACACGACCTCGGTCAACCTCTACAAGGTGCTGAGCGCGGCCATCCGCCTGTCGCAGCAGGAGTTCTCCGACCCGGCGCCGCGCACCAAGGTCATCAGCGAGCGCAGCAACTTCCCCACCGATCTGTACATCGCCGAGTCACTGTGCAAGCAGCACAACCTGGAGCTGGTGCTGATCGAGCCCGAAGAGCTGCCCGCTTGCCTGACCACCGACGTCGCCGTGCTGCTGCTCAGCCACGTGAACTACCGCACCGGCCATATGCACGACATGACCCAGGTCACGCGCGATGCGCATGCGCAGGGCGTGCTGACCGTCTGGGACCTGGCCCATGCCGCCGGCGCCGTGCCGGTGGACCTGAACGCCGCCAACGCCGACTACGCGGTGGGCTGCAGCTACAAATACCTCAATGGCGGCCCCGGCGCCCCGGCCTTTGTCTGGGTGCATGCGCGCCATACCGACAAGTTCTGGCAGCCGCTGTCGGGCTGGTTTGGCCATGCCGAGCAGTTTGCCTTTACCAGCGACTACCAGCCAGCTGCCGGCATCCGCCGCTATATGTGCGGCACCCAGCCGATGATTGCGCTGTCGGCGCTGCAGTGCGGCCTGGACATCTTTACCGAAGCCGAGAAATACGGCGGCATGACGGCGCTGCGCCGCAAGTCCATCGCGCTGACCGACCTGTTCATCGAGCTGGTGGAGACCCGCTGCGCCGGTTACGGCCTGGGCCTGGCCACGCCGCGCGATATCTTTGCGCGCGGCTCGCAGGTGTGCCTGACGCGCGACGACGGCGCGGGCGTGGACGGCCAGGGCAGCGGCGCCTACGCCATCGTGCAGGCGTTGATTGCCCGGGGCGTCATCGGTGACTTCCGCAAGGGCGACGGCGGCAACGGCCCGCACAAGGACATTCTGCGCTTTGGCTTCACCCCCCTCTACACCCGTTTTGAAGACGTGTGGAACGCGGTCGAGCACCTGCGCCAGGTGCTGGAATCGGGCGAATGGCAAAAGCCCGAGTTCAACCGCATCCATGCGGTGACCTGATTGCCGAGCACCTCCAGCACCCGCCCCGCCATGTCCGAACGCATCGCCATTCTCGACTTTGAAACCACCGGCATGAGCCCGGCGCATGGCGCGCGTGCGGCCGAGGTCGGCATTGTCATGGTCGAGAACGGCCGCATTGTGGACCGCTACCAGAACCTGATGAATGCCGGCCAGCGCATGCCCAGCTTTATCACGCAACTGACCGGTATCACCACAGCGATGCTGCAGGCGGCAGCGCCCGCTGAGCAGGTGATGCGCGAGGCAGCAGACTTTGTCGGCACGGCGCCGCTGGTCGCACACAACGCATCGTTTGACAGCAAGTTCTGGCTGGATGAGCTCGAGCGCGCAGGCTGCGCGGCCAGCCCGGCCGCGGCGCCTGTCGGCAGCCTGTTTGCCTGCACGGTCTTGCTGTCGCGCCGCCTCTACCCCGAGGCGCCCAGCCACTCGCTGGGCAAGATCGTGCGCCATCTGCAACTGCCGCCGGCCGACAAGGCCCACCGGGCGCTGGCCGATGCCGAGATGACCGCCCATTTGCTGCTGCGCATGCAGGCCGATCTGCGCAGCCGCTGGCATATCCCCGACCCCAGCCATGCACTGCTGAGCGAGCTGCAGGTCTGCCAGCGCAAGCACCTGGGCCGCTGGCTCAGCAACACCTCCGCACGCCAGACCCAGCCACAGCTGCCCGAACTGGTGGCCACACTGGCGCCTAAGGCTGCTGCAGCACGGCGCTGAGCAGCACATTCAGCACCGCCATCAGCAGCACCGCCAGCCCGGTGACCAGCAGCACCTGGGACTGCACCCAGGCGCGCTCAGTCTGTGCCGTCCCGGACACCAGCTGGCAGGCCATCTCCACCTTGCCGGGCGATGCCATCAGCAGCAGCGCCGCGCTGACATTGTGGACCGCCATAAAGGGCAGCACCGCGACGCCCAAGGCCTGCGCAATCTCGGCCTGGGTAGCGGCAAACATCGCATTCGCCCCCGTGTTGGAGCCGGTCACAAAGCCGCCCAGCGCGCCGACAAAAGGCGCAGCAAACACATAGGCGCTGCCGCCCTGGGCCAAGGCATGGGCCAGTTGCGCGGCCATGCCAGATACCGCCATCACGACACCCAGCACGATGAACAGCCCCGTCACGGGCGCCACCTGGCGCCAGGACTGCCACACCCGCTGCAGGCTGCTGGGCGCTGGCAGGCCACGCGCAAACCAGGCCGCCGCCACAAACAGCCACAAGGCCGGTGACGCCAGCAGATGCCAGGCGCCCGCAGCTTGCAAGGCCCGCAGCACGGCCCCTGCCACCAGCACACCGAGCAGCAGCAAGCCATAGGCGGCCAGCGCGCGCCAGCCCAGAGGGCCCAGCGGCGCAGCGGCATCGCCCGCAAAAGCGCCTGCGCCCCGCCGGCCCAACCAAAGCCAGAGCACGGTCATCAGCAAGGCGCCCAGCGCTCCGGCGGCTGAGGTACCTACCACCGCATTGCTCAGCCCAATGGCCAGTGCCAGCAACAGGCCCGACAGCGCGCCCTGCAGCATAGCCCCCGCACGCCGGCCCGGCGCACTGGCCAGCCCTGCGGCGGCCACACCCACGACCACCATCGGGATCACGCTCACTGCCGCCGAGGCCACGCCCAGCGCGTCAAATGACAGCCCGGCCATCGTCGCGGCAACCAAGGTGCCCGGGCCCATCGAACCCCAGGGCACGGCGCACAGGCCTAATAGGCCAATCAGCGCAATCTTGCGCGCCGGCAAACCGCTGTGCACCAACAGTGGAATGCCAATCGTGATGCCAATGCCAAAGCCGGTCAGCGATTCGGCAAAGGGCGTGACCCCATGCACCACCAGCAACACCGCACCCATGCCTTCGCCGGTGCGGCCCATCACCCATTGCGCCAGCGCCTTTTGCGCGCCGGCGGCGCGCAGCACTTCGGACAGCAAGAGGCCCCCGCCAACAATCAGCAGCACCTCGACCAGCACCGGCATCCAGCTGGCCAGGGCCTGCAGCGCTGCGGGCGCGCTGAGCGGAAACGCCATCACACAGCCGACCAGCGCCAACGCCACGCCGATCAGCGCCGCATACAGCGAGCGCAGGCCCAGCAGCAACCCGGCGATAACGGCCAGGACCGGCGACGCACTCAATAACAGGTACATTGGGAGAGCTCTTGTTGAAATTGCATATAGGTAAATAATATTTCCTACACGAAATATCGTCAATCCATGTCGACTGAAAACTCCCCACCCAGCGCGGACTCCGACCTGCAGTTCGGCCTGGCGGTGCGCGCCCGCCGCGCCCAGCTAGCCATCACCCTGGACCAATTGGCCCAGGCCAGTGGCGTAACTTCCGGGGCGCTGTCCCGGGTGGAGCGGGGGCTACTGAGCGTGAGCCTGCGCAACGCCATGGCCATTGCGCGCGGCCTGGGCTGCGAGCTGAGCGACCTGGTGCAAAGCCCTGCCCCGGCGCAGATCACCCGCGCGGGCGACCATGCGCGCTTTGTGCATGAGGACACCGGCATCGTGCGCCTGGCGCTGGCCCGCCCGCTGCCGGGGCTCGAGCTGCTGCACTATGCGGTGCCGCCCGGCCAGAGCTCCAGCCACTTCGCGCCGCACCGCCCGGGCACACGCGAGGTGTTCTATGTCGAGACCGGCAGCCTGCGCGTCTTCACCGGTACTGATTCGGTGCTGCTGCAGGCGGGTGACAGCGCCCAGCTGGCGATGGACACCGAGCACCACTTTGCCAACGAAGGCCGGGGCGTTGCGCATTTCATCCTGCTGGTGGCAGCTCCGGCACACGGCGGCTGATGCCCCTGCGCCTGGCCTCGATGGGCTTTATGGCGACGGTGGCTGGAACAGCCACTCGGCCACAAAGTCCACAAACACGCGCAGGCGCGGCGACATCAGCCGGCCCGAAGGCCAGAGGATGCTGAACTGACCGGAATAGGTCAGACAGTCGTCCAGCACCGTCTGCAAGCTGCCATCGGCCAGCGCGTCGCGGGCCAGAAAATCGGGCATATAGGCGATGCCCAGGCCGGCGATCGCCGCGCCGCGCAAGGCCTCCATGTTGTTGCAGGTCAGCGCCGGCGGGTGGGCTGCGGCATCCTGCTGTGCCTCGGCCGTGTCACCGCCCATCTGCCAGGGCTGCAGCTTGCCCGAGGTGGGAAAACGAAAACGCAGGCAGTCGTGCGCCGCCAGGTCCTCGAGCCGCTGGGGCCGGCCGCGCTGCGCCAGATAGGCGGGGGATGCGCAGAGCACAAAGCGGAACAGGCCCAGGCGCCGGGCGCTGAGGCTGGAGTCGGCCAGCACCCCACTGCGGATCACCGCATCCAGGCGCGCCTCAACCACATCCACCAGCCGGTCGTTGAAGTCCAGGTCCAGCTCAATGTCCGGATAGCGCGCACGGAAGTCTGGAATCACCGGCAGCAAAAAGCGGTAGCCAATGGTGGGCAGCCCTATGCGCAACAGGCCCCGGGGGCTGCTTTGGGTGCTCGACAGCAGCGCCTGCGCATCCTGCAGGTCATCCAGAATGCGGCGCCAGTGCGTGTACATCAGCTCGCCCTCATGCGACAGCGACACCCGCCGCGTCGTGCGCACCAGCAGCTGCGTGCCCAGCTGCGCCTCCAGCTTGGCCACGCTTTTGCCAACGGCAGACGCGGAGATGCCCAGGGCGCGGGCGGCGGCCACAAAACTGCGGCGCTCGGCCGCCTGCACAAAGGCGGCGATGTGGTTGAGGTTGTCCATGCGCGCATATTACGGAATTTTGGTTGTTAATCAAACAACGATTGGCCTGTTTATCGGCGATTCATTCCTCATTAAGCTCCACAGCGTGTTTTTGCAGGAGTTGGCTATGCACCGTGTTTTACCCGCCGCCTGGCGCGGGCCCTGGATGGTTCTGGCATCCGTCTGTCTGGCAGCGCTGGTGCTGCCGCTGAGTTTTTCTGGCGGGGCCGTGGCCACGCCGGCAATTGGCCGCGCACTGGGCGGCAGCGCCACCAGCCTGGGCTGGATCACCAATGCCTTCATGCTGGGCTTTGGCAGTTGCCTGATGGCCGCCGGCGCGCTGGCCGACCAGTGGGGGCGCAAGCGGCTCTTTTTGCTGGGCCTGTCGACCTTCTGCCTGGCCGGCCTGGCGCTGGTGCTGGCGCGCAGCGTCTGGCAGATTGACCTGCTGCGTGCGCTGCAAGGCGTGGCCGCAGCTGCAACGTTGGCCGGCGGCACGGCCGCGCTGGCGCAGGAGTTTGCGCCGGCCCAGCGCGCCCAGGCCTTTAGCCTGCTGGGCACCACCTTCGGCACCGGCCTGGCCTTTGGCCCGCTGCTGACGGGCTGGCTGATCGAGCAAGCCGGCTGGCAGGCCGGTTTTGCGCTCTGCGCTGGCCTGGGCCTGGTCGCCTTGCTGGTGGGCATGGGGGCGATGCGCGAGTCGCGCGACCCGCAGGCCCAGGGGCTGGATTGGCCCGGTGCGCTGCTGTTCACCAGCATGCTGGCCTTGCTGACGCTGGGCATGGTGCAGGCCGCCGCGCTGGGCTGGCGCAGTCCGCAGGTCATCGCACTGCTGCTGGCATCCATCGCGGCGCTGCTGCTCTTTATCGCCGTGGAGCGGCGCGTGGCCCGGCCCATGCTGGACCTGAGCCTGTTCCGCTACCCGCGCTTTATCGGTGTGCAGGTGCTGCCCATTGCGACCTGCTACTGCTATGTGGTGCTGCTGGTGCTGCTGCCGCTGCAGCTGATCGGCATTGCCGGCTACAGCGAGGTGGCGGCGGGCTGGTGGATGCTGGCGCTGTCGGCCCCGATGCTGGTGGTGCCGCTGGCCGCAGCCTGGCTCACGCGCTGGTTCCACGCCGGCCCTATTTCGGCCGCTGGCTTGCTGATCGCGGCTGGCGGCCTGGTGTGGCTGGCGCAGGTGCCTGTGGATGCGGGTGGCATGGCACGGGTGCTGCCGCTCTTGCTGATCGGCTGCGGTGCGGGCCTGCCCTGGGGCCTGATGGATGGGCTGTCGGTGAGCTTGGTGCCCCAGGAGCGCGCAGGCATGGCCACCGGCATTTTCAGCACCGTGCGGGTGGCCGGCGAAGGCATAGCGCTGGCGATGGTGACCGCCCTGCTGGCCGGTTTGATCAGCCCGCATCTGCCCGCGGCGCTGGATGGGGCCAGCCTGCAAACGGCCGCCCAGCAGCTGGCGATGGGCGAGCTGCGCCAGGCGCTGGCCCCGTTGCCCGCCCAGCCGGGTGCGGCAGCAGATTTGCAAAAGGCCTATGGCCAGGCCTTTGCACAGCTTATGTATGTGCTGGCGGCGATAGCCACGGTCTCGGCCCTGGTGGTTTTGGGCCTGCTGCGCCCGGCCAGTGGCGATGCGCTGCAGGTGGCTGCGGCCAGTCCTCAGTAGCTTTTGGCCGACAGGCTGGCCCAGAGGTGGGCCGCCACCAGTGCCCGCCAGGGCGCGAACGCACCCAGCCACTGCTCGGCCTCGCGCTGCGAGACGCTGGGCACATCCAGCAAGCGGGCCAGCGCATTGCGCACCGCCACATCGCCATGCAGGCTGCCATCCAGCCAACCAAAGCCGCGCAGCAAGGCGTAATGCACCGTCCAGGGGCCAATGCCCTTGATGGCCAATAGCGCATCTTCAATCGCCTGGGCATCTTGCGCCTGCAAGGGCTGGGCGGCCCAGGCATCGAGTGGCAGGCTGCCATCCAGCACAGCGGCGCAGACGCGCTCCAGGGTAGCGATCTTGCTGACCGAAAAGCCCGCCGCGCGCAGTTGTTCGGGCGTCAGCGCCGCCAGCGCGGCGGCATCGGGGTGGCAGAGCATGCCACTGCTGTGCTGCACCGCTGCTGCCGCAATCAGGCGCCTGCGCAGCGCAATGGCCGCTGCCACGCTGATCTGCTGGCCGGTGATGGCCCAGACCAGCGCCTCAAACGGGCTACTGCTGGCGGGCACACGCAAGCCCATCTGGCCCAGCAGCAAGGGGCCCAGCACCGGGTGCTTGCCATGCTGCAGTGCCAGCTGGTCCGCCCCATCACCCAGGCCCAGCATGCGCGCCAGCATCGCATCGAGTGCAGCGGGGTCGTTGCCAGTAGGCGCAGTGCCATCGACTGCCAAGCTGGCGACCGCGCGGGACGCGCCGTCCACCATCTCCAGCTGCAGCAGCGCAGGCTGCCCCTGCCAGACCAAGCCCTTGCTGACACGCAACCCTTCGACCTTCTCGGACGCCTGCAAGGCATCGCGGGCATGCAGGGCCAGCATGTCCTGCGGGCGGTAGTTGGCAGGCAGGGCGACTTGGGTCGTCAGTGGCAGGGGCATGGCGGGGTCGGTAGAAGGCGGCGGCGGCCGTGGATCCCCACTATAGAGGATGGACTGCGGGCGATAAAGTCAGGGCTGTTTCAGTGTTTACTCCGCATCGTGGAACACGATGCCCAGCGTGTGGCGCTGCCCGCGCAGTACCGTGGACACCCCATGCCGGTGCTGCACCCGGTAGCTGCCGCGCGTGCCTCGTACCGGCCGCTCGCGCACCGCAATGATGGCCGCATCACCGCGCTGCAGCGGCAGCACCTGCACGCGCGACTGCATGCGGGGGCGCTGCTCGGTCAGCACCAGCTCGCCCCCGTCAAAATCCTCGCCCGGCTGCGACAGCAGCACAATCACCTGCAGCGGAAACACCAGCGCGCCATACAGGTCCTGGTGCAGGCAGTTGTAATCGCCCGCGCCATAGCGCAGCAGCAGCGGTGTGGGCCGCCGCTGGCCGGCTGCATGGCACTGCGCCAGCAAGGCCGCATGCTGCGCAGGCCAAGGCGGCGCGGCGGCTGCGAGCTGCGCGCGCCATTGCTCCGCCACGGGCTGCAAGCGGGCATAGAGTGCCGTGCGCAGAGCCTGCAGCAGCGCTGGCAGCGGGTAGGCAAAGTACTGGTACTCGCCCCGGCCAAAGGCGTGGCGCTGCATCTGGATGCGGCTGCGAAAATGCGCCGCTTCGCCATACATCGCGGCCATCTTCTGGCATTGCGCGGCATCCAGCAAACCTGGTAGCAGGCCCCAGCCCTGGCGGTTCAGCTCGCTGCCCACAGCGGCCCAGTCGTAGCGCTGCAGGCTTGCCTCACTGGCTACATCTGCGCCATCTGCATCGGGTTTTGCGGGGGCGGTGGGCTGCAACAGCGGCGCGCTGGCCTCGGCATCCAGCGGCAATGCAACCTGTGCAGCGCTGGCCGTGCGCTTAGCCATGGCGCGCCACCCGTGGCGCCTGCGGTGCCAGCTCGGCCTCGTGCTGCAGCAGCGCGCGCTTGCGGTCCACGCCCCAGCGGTAGCCGGAGAGGCCGCCGTCATTGCGCACCACGCGGTGGCAGGGAATGGCCACGGCAATCGCATTGGCCGCGCAGGCGCCAGCAACGGCGCGGCTGGCCTGGGGCATGCCCAGCTTGCGCGCCAGCTCGCTGTAGCTGACGGTGCTGCCGACGGGAATCAGCCGCAGCGCCTGCCAGACCTGCTGCTGAAACGCGGTGCCGCGCACATCCAGCGGCAGCGCCAGGCCGCGCGTGGGTTCATCGACAAAGCCGATGACCTGGGCCATCCAGCGCTCAAAGGCTGCGTCGCCCCCGGCCAGCTGGGCTTTGGGAAAACGCTGCTGCAGGTCCTGCACCAGCGCATCGGCATCGTCGCCTAGCAAGATCGCGCAAATGCCCTGCGCGGTGGCGGCCACCAGGATGGGGCCGAGGCTGCATTCGGCCACGCCAAAGCGGATCTGCTGCGCGGCGCCCCCTGTGCGGTACTGGCGCGGGGTCATGCCCAGCACGGCCTGGCTGTCGCGGTAGAGCTGCGCGGTGCTGGCAAAGCCGGCATCAAAGATCGCATCGATGACGCGGGGCGCTTCTTGCGCATCGCCCAGCGCCGTTTGCAGGCGCTGGCGGCGCTGGGCCTTGGCATAGGCCTTGGGCGATACGCCGACGGCCGCCTTGAAGACGCGCTGCAGATGGAAGGGGCTCATGCCGGCGCGCTCGGCCAGCTCGGCCAGGCTGGGCTCGTCTTCGGCGCTGGCGATCCAGTCGCAGAGCTGGGCCATCAACGCCGCATGGCCGGGCTTGGCCGCCGCTTCGGGCTGGCAGCGCTTGCAGGCGCGGTAGCCGGCGGCCTGGGCCTGCGCGGCAGTGTCGAAAAAGCTGACGTTCTCGGGCTTGGCCAGGCGCGAGCTGCAGGAGGGCCGGCAAAAAACGCCGGTGCTGCGCACCGCATAGACAAAGCGGCCATCGGCTGCGGCCTGGCGGCCCTGTACATCGGCCCAGCGCGGATCGGCCAGGGTTTGCTGCGCGCGGGAGGCAGCTAACGCGGCAGCACCGCGCGCCACAGGGGTGTCAGAAGTGGCGCTGGGTGTGGATGGGACAGACGGTTTCATGCGAATCACCTCAGTACAATCGATGCAGCCACTTTAGGCCTTGCGGCCCGGTTGTGCAGTGCCATTCTTGCGCTGCAATTGACGCCGCTTGCACTGCCCCACACACCATGCGAGACACCCCCAGCAAGCCCGAATCCATTGTGCATGAAGAGCGCGCTCAGCTCGATTTCAGCAAAGACATGAGCTATGGCGACTACCTGCACCTGGACGAGATCCTCAACGCCCAGCACCCGCTGTCGCCCGCGCACGACGAGATGCTGTTCATCGTGCAGCACCAGACCAGCGAGCTGTGGATGAAGCTGATGCTCCATGAGCTGCGCGCCGCCATGCAGGCCATGGCCAATCCGGCAGACAATACCAAGCCCGAGGCCTTCAAGATGCTCGCGCGCGTCTCGCGCATCATGGAGCAGCTGGTCAATGCCTGGACCGTGCTCTCGACAATGACCCCGCCCGAGTACACGGCCATGCGCCCCTACCTGGCCAACTCCAGCGGCTTCCAAAGCGCGCAGTACCGCAGCATCGAGTTCTCGCTGGGCAACAAGAACGCCGCCATGCTCAAGCCCCATGCACACCGGGCAGACCTGCTGGCCCAGGTGCAGGCGGCTTACGAGTCGCCCTCGCTCTACGACATTGCGCTGCAGCTGCTGGCCCGCGAAGGCATTGCCGTGCCGGCCGAGGCGCTGCAGCGCGACTGGACCCAGCCCTACGCCGAGAGCGAAGGGGTCCAGCAGGCCTGGATCACCGTCTACCGCGATCCGCACAAGTACTGGGATCTGTACCAGCTGGGCGAGAAGCTGACCGATATCGAGGATGCCTTCCGGCTCTGGCGCTTCCGCCACCTGACCACCGTCGAGCGCGTGATCGGCTTCAAGCGCGGCACCGGCGGCACCGGCGGCGTGAGTTACTTGAAGAAAATGCTCGACGTCGTGCTCTTCCCCGAGATCTGGACGCTGCGCACCCACCTCTGAGGCACGGCGGCCCGCCAGTCCACCCAGGGTTGCCTCAAGTGACACCGCGCCGTGCAGAGCCGGCCAGAGTCCTCTATAGTGACAGGCGCATATAACAAGCCGCGCCAGCCCCCTGCTGGCCAATGGCGCATATTAAGAGGCGCTTACATCACCCAGCAAACCGAAGGTTAGCGGTTGAGACGAGGCATCAAGCCGCAGACAGTACAAACGTACGGCAAGGCTTGAGAGCGGCGTATCAAGGGTTATGTTAGCGACTCCAATAGGACCGGCACCTTCTGGCCCTGGCTTGTTTCGCTCACTCTCAGCCATGCCGGTTCCACCTACACCCTCCCCCACCGGGCGCCCCGCGGCACCCTCGTCCACCCTGCTCTGGGCCATGCTGCTGACCTTGCTGTCGGCCTTCTCGCTGAGCCAGGCCTTCCGCACCGTCACCTCCATCATTGCCGATGGGCTGCGCACCGATTTCGGGCTCTCGGCCGAGTCGCTGGGCGCCTTTGCCGGGCTGTTCGGCCTGTCGTTTGGCGTCACGCAGCTGTTCATGGGCGTGGGCATGGACCTGTATGGCCTGCGCAAGACCGTGCTCACCGCCTTCCCGCTGGCCATTGCCGGCTCGCTGATCTCGGCGCTTGCGCCCAGCTACCACGGGCTGATGCTGGGCCAGCTGCTGATCGGCATTGGCTGCTCGCCTGCGTTTTTGGCCTGCACGATGTTCATTGCGCGCCATTTCCCGAGCGACCGCTTTGCGTTCATGTCCGGCGTCGGCATGGGCGTGGGCGGCCTGGGCCTGCTGTTTACCGGCACGCCGCTGGCCTGGCTGGTGCAGCACTACGGCTGGCGCTGGGGCTTTGGCCTGCTGGCGGTGCTCTGCGCGCTGTCCTGGATAGCGATCTTTTTGCGCGTGCACGAGCCGCACCTGCCCAGCGATGACCTGCCCAAGCCCAACTGGCTCACCGCCGTCAAGGGTTTTGGCGGCCTGCTGCTGGTGCCGCACACCTGGGCGATCGCCATCATGGGTATGGTGGGCTATGCCTCGTTTCTGACGGTGCGCGGGCTCTGGCTCAGCCCGATGCTGATCGACCGCTATGGCTTCTCGCTGGTGGCGACTGGCAACGTGGCCCTGATCGTCTCGATGATCTCGCTGTTCACGCCCTCGGTCTTTGGCCGGCTCGATCCGGGCCCGGCCCGGCGCCGGCGCCGCATCATCGCCGGGGCGGCGGTGATGGCCTGCACCTTCTGCGCGCTGGCCTTTGTGCACCATGCGGCGGCCACCGTGGCGCTGATCATGTTCATGGGCCTGGCCTCGGGCTACTCGGTGCTGCAGTACGCCGATGTGCGCTCCTCCTACCCCAAGGAGACCACCGGCCGCGCGCTGTCGGTCTACACGATGGCGATGTTCCTGGGTGTGGCGCTGATGCAGTGGCTCTCGGGCATCGTCGCGTCGTACGCGCAGCAGCACGGCGGCGAGATCTACCAGTATGTGATGCTGTTTGTCGCGGGCATGCTGATGCTCGGCTGCCTGGCCTTCCGCTTTTTGCCGCAGTCGCCGCTGCTGGCGCAGCAGGCGTCGGCGCGCAGTTAAGGCCCCATCGGGACTTGCGCGGTTTGCGCGGCTTGGCAAGCCCGCACTACAGCACCGAGGCCGATGAACCATCGCCCCGGTACAGCCAGGGCACATCCATCAGCTTGGCGCCCAGCGCGCGCAGCGCCGTATCGCGCCCCAGGGCCACCAGGCCGCGTGCATGGAAAATCTCGCCATTGCGGATCGCCCGCGCCTGCACCCGGGCATTGCGCTGCCAGCGGTTGAGCGCATAGCGCCGCAGGCGCAGTGGCATCTCCAGGTCGTGCATGGTCAAGGCCCGCTGCAGCTCGGCTGCATCTTCAATCGCCATGCCGGCGCCCTGGGCCAGGTAGGGCCGCATCGGGTGGGCGGCATCGCCCAGCAGCGCGACCAGGCCTTGCGCCATCTCCTGGGGGCCGGTCATCGGTGCGCGATCAGCCAGCGGCCAGAGGCGCCAGGCAGCGCCTGTGGCACTGACCGCTTCCACCAGCCCCAGCAACTGGCGATGCGCACCGGCCAGGCACCGCAGCAGATCGGCGCCGTTGCCGGCATGGTCCCAGTGCTCCAGGTCATCGGGCGCGGCGCCCTCGACAATGATGACCAGGTTCTGCATGTCGCCGCCGCGCACGGGGTACTGCACTGCATGAAAGCGCGGCCCCATCCAGGCGCTGACCACGTCGGTGCGCAGGGCCGCCGGCAGATCGCTCTGGCGTACCAGTGCCCGGTAGGCCAGGTGGCCGGTGACGCGCGGGGGCGCATCATGGAGCAGGCGCAGCCGCGTGCGGCTCCAGATGCCATCGGCCCCCACCAGCGCATCGCCCTCGATCTGCTTGCCCTGCTTGGTGGTGAGGGTGACGACGCGGCCGTTGTCCTCGTGGTAGTCCACGGCGTTGTCCAGGTTGAGGTGCAGATCGGCGCTGGGCCGCACCGCATCGAGCAGCAGCTGGTGCAGGTCGGCGCGGTGGATGGTGGCGTAGGCTGCGCCATAGCGTGCCACCGCGTGTGCACCCAAGTCCAGCCGGGCCAGCTCCTGGCCGCTGATGGCATTGCGCGAGACCAGCGCCTGCGGAAAGGCTGCCACCGCCTGCAGCGGCCTTTGCAGGCCCCAGGCCTGCAGGCGCCGCACGACGTTGGGGCCCAGCTGCACACCGGCGCCCACCTCGCTGAACTGCGCAGCGCGCTCAAACAGGCGCACCTCGGTGCCCGCGCGAAGGGCGGCCAGCGCAGCAGCCAGGCCGCCGATACCGCCGCCGGCGATCAAAATCTGTTCATGCATACCGCCATTGTGCCCAGATTGCAGGGCCTGCCTTGTGCGCTAGCGCAACTGCCACGTGCCTGGCTGCAGCAGCCCACAACACTGTATCGGCCGTGGGGCTCAAGCCGGCCGGAAGCTGGCGAAGCCGTGCAGGCGCTCGAACTCGCCAATCGGCACCGGGCGGCCAAAGTGGAAGCCCTGGAAGCGCTTGCAGCCGTTGCTGACGAGGAAATCCACCTGCTCGGAGTTCTCCACGCCTTCGGCCACCACTTCGAGCTCCAGGCTGTGGGCCAGCGCCAGGATGGTGCGCACAATCACCGCGTCGCTGACGTCGCTCAGCACATCGCTGACAAAGCTGCGGTCGATCTTCAGCTGGTCGAGCGGCAGGCGCTTGAGGTAGGACAGCGACGAGTAGCCGACGCCAAAGTCATCGAGCGAGAAGCCCACGCCGCGCTCCTTGAGCTGGCGCATGCGGTTGACGGTTTCATTGACATCGCCCAGCAGCAGGTTCTCGGTCAGCTCCAGCTTCAGGCGTGCGGGGTTGGCACCCGTCTGCGCCACAATGCCCAGCACCTCGTCAACAAAGCCCTGGTTATGGAACTGCCGGGGGCTCACATTGACCGACATGGTCAGCGCCTGGGTGGAAGGGCTGGCGGCCCACAGCGCCAGCTGCTCGCAGGCGGTGCGCATCACGAAGTTGCCCAGGTCGACAATCAGCCCGGTCTGCTCGGCCAGGTCGATGAACTCGATCGGCATGACCAGGCCACGCGCCGGGTGGCGCCAGCGCACCAAGGCTTCCGCGCCCACCAGGCTGCCGCTGCCATTCATCACCGGCTGGTAGTAGACCTGCAGCTCGCCGTCATGGATGGCCTGGCGCAGATCACTTTCCAGGTTGGCACGCGCGTTGACGATGGCCTGCATCTGCGGATCAAAGAAGCGCTGCGTGTTGCGGCCGGCCGATTTCGCCTCGTACATCGCCAGGTCGGCGCGCTTGAGCAGCTCCTGCACCGTCAGCGATTCTTGGTCGCCAAACACGGTCACGCCAATGCTGGGCGTGCTGTGGTGGGACTGGCCGTCGAGCACAAAGGGCTGCTTGAACCGGGTGATCACATGCTCGACCACCGAGCGCACATGGGCTTCGGCCTGCACGCGCTCGGCGCCCAGGTTCTCGACCAGCACGACAAACTCGTCACCGCCAAAGCGCGCCACCACATCGCCGCTGCGCACGCTGGCAATCAGGCGCTTGCCCACTTCGCACAGCAGCCGGTCACCCTTTTGGTGGCCCAGCGAATCATTGAGGTCCTTGAAATTGTCCAGATCGATGAACAGCAGCGCCGCATAGGTGCCGCGCTGCTTGCAGGCGATGATCGACCATTCGAGCCGGTCCATCAGCATGCGGCGGTTGGGCAGGCCAGTGAGCACATCGAAGAACTCCAGGCGCTCGATTTCCTTGCGGGCGCGGCTGCGCTCGGCCAGATCGCGGCAGATGCACAGCAGGCCGGTGACCTCGCCATTGGCAGCACGGATGGCCGATTTGGTGATCTCGAAACGGCCCTGGTAGCCATTGTCGGCAAACTGCAAGGTCTCTTCATAGACCACCGGCGTGTTGGCATTGCGCGCACGCAGATCAGTCTCCCAATCGGAGGGCATGCGCCCTTGCAGGCCCAGGTCCGAGGTCGTGCGGCCGATGATCTGCGCGTGTGCCAGGCCCACCAGGCGCTCAAAGGCCTGGTTGCAGTGCAAAAAGCGCCCATCGGCCCCCTTGAGCACGACCAGGTCCGGGATGGCACTGACCAGCGACACCAGTTGCGACTGCTGCTCCTGCACGCGGCCGACCATCAGTTTTTGCATCGACACATCGTGCGAGAGCAGCATGAAGGCATGCGCATCGCGCCCTTGCGGGGCGACCAGGATATCGGTCTGGAAGTGGCGCAGGCCCTGGGGCGTATCCATGCTTTGCTCAAAGGCGAGCGACTGCCCCGCGCGCAAGCGTGCGAGCCAATCGGGCGCCTGGTTGCGCAGGCTCGGCGCCAGCGCTTCGGTCCAGGGCTGGTCCACCAGGCTGGGCACGCCCAGCCAGTCGAGCTGGGTGCGGTTGGCATGGACGATGGCGCCCGAGCCGTCGACCCGCACGACACCAATGGGGGCCTGCTCCAGCCACTCCTCACCTTGCAGGCGCGCAGGATGGGCCGAGGCCCAGCCCACCAGGCTGTGGCGCAGCGAGGCCATGACCAGCACCAGGGCCAGCACCGACAACGCATAGCACCAGGCCGCCTGCTCCAGCAGCATGGCCCAGTGGCTGCCCGCGCCCAGCAAGATGGCTGCTGCGCCCACGGCCAAGGCGGCCGCGAGTCTCAACACTGTCCAGCGGCCGGACTGGCCCGCAAAATGGCGGCTCTGCAGCGCAGCCCAGGCGCAGCAGGCCAGCATGCCCAGCGGCAAGACATAGCGGCGCATGCCTTCCAGATCGACCAGGCCCTGCGCCACCCCTGCCGTGACCGCCACCAAGAGCGCCAGCGCCGTGAGCACCGCGCCATTGCTTTGCAGGT
Organism: Comamonas sp. 23; assembly: GCF_049601575.1. Lineage (NCBI taxonomy): Bacteria > Pseudomonadati > Pseudomonadota > Betaproteobacteria > Burkholderiales > Comamonadaceae > Comamonas > Comamonas sp. 23. The sequence continues at coordinate 3,836,978 of NZ_CP187127.1, forward strand.
GCAACCAATGGCTGGCTCGGGGCACGGCGCCCGGGCTATTGCGCCGCGCAGACGACAATAAATCTATGGAGACTATCAATAGGCATATTGATAGCAAAATATTGACCGCCAGCTCCAGCCACAAGGCCGGCCGGCTGCCGTGTTCAGACAGCCGCAGCGGCAGCGCCAGCAACACCGCAAAGCCGCCCAGCGCAACGGCACTGCAGACCCACAGCGGCCGGCCCATGAACGCACTGCCGGCCGTGCCCTGCAGCAACAGGCGCCCGCCCCAACCCAAGGTGGCAAGAGCTGCGAGCAGCAGCAGCACCTGTATCCAGGTCTGCAGCGCCCGGGCAAAGCCCACGCCCTGCGCATCGGTAGACACCAGCCCCGCCAACAGCACCCCGCCAGCGAGCAGACACCACATGATCCGCGTGTGGATCTCGTGCATGCGCCTGCCTAGCGACAAGGGGGTGTAGGGATGGGCCATAGTTGGCTAAATGTAATTAAAAGTAAACTAACGTCCATCTATTTGACCAGTAACGGTCAACAAATGCAAACGGGCCTCGTCGTAACAAGGCCCGTGTCAGTCGCGTGTAGGTCAACTCTTACAGCAATTGGCGTAAAACGAAGGGGAGTATACCGCCGTCCTTGTAGTATTCGACCTCGATAGGCGTGTCAATACGCAACACCAGCTCGGCTTCGGTAACGCTGCCATCGGCGCGCTGGATGACCAGTTTGGCCTTGCTGCGCGGCGCCAGCGACGGGTCGGGCACGATGTCGATCAGCTCGTCGCCGCGCAGGTTCAGACTCTCCCAGCTTTCACCTTGCTTGAACTGCAGCGGCAGCACGCCCATACCCACCAGATTAGCGCGGTGGATGCGCTCGAAACTGCGCGCCACCACTGCCTTGATACCCAGCAACTGGGTGCCCTTGGCCGCCCAGTCGCGGCTCGAGCCCGTGCCGTATTCCTCGCCGGCAAACACCACAGTGGGCGTGCCCGCTGCCATATAGCGCATGGCGGCATCGTAAATGAAGAGCTTGCTGCCTTGTTCGTCGCCCGGATTTTGGTAGAGCGTCAGGCCACCCTCTTCGCGCGAACCGTCCGGCTTGGCCGCCAGCATCAGGTTCTTGATGCGCACATTGGCGAAGGTGCCGCGCATCATCACCTCATGGTTACCGCGGCGCGATCCATAGCTGTTGAACTCGCTCTTCTTGACGCCGTTGGCCAGCAGCCATTGGCCGGCGGGCGAGCTGTCCTTGATCGATCCAGCGGGCGAGATATGGTCAGTGGTAATCGAATCACCAAATAAAGCCATCACTCTGGCCTTACGCACCGCATTGTCGCGCTGATCGGCACGCGGCTCGGGCGCTGCCAGCGAGAAGTCCTTGAAAAAGGGGGGCTCGGCAATATAGGTGCTCTGCGGCCAGGTATAGGTGGCGCCGGTCACGCCCTTGATCTTTTCCCAGAGTTTGCCCGGCTCGCTGCTGACCTTTTCGTAGTTGGCGCGGAAAGCCTTGCCGTTCATCGCAAATTTCATCAGCTTCTGCACCTCGTCGGTCGTCGGCCAGATATCGCCCAGGTAGACGTCGCGGCCATTCTTGCCCTGGCCCACCGGCTCGGTCATCAGGTCCTTGCGCACATTGCCGGCAATCGCATAGGCCACCACCAGCGGCGGACTGGCCAGGAAGTTGGCGCGGATATTGGGGTGGATGCGCGCCTCGAAGTTGCGGTTGCCCGACAGCACGGCCGCACAGACCAGGTCATGGTGCTGGATGGCGCTGTTGAATTCCGGCAGCAGATCGCCAGCATTGCCGATGCAGGTGGTGCAGCCATAACCGGCGATATTGAAGCCCAGTTGCTCCAGATAGGGCAGCAGACCCGACTCGGTCAAATACAAGGTCACCAGGCGCGAGCCAGGGGCCAGCGATGTCTTGATGTGCGACTGCACACGCAGGCCAGCCTTGACGGCCTTCTTGGCCAGCAAGCCCGCGGCCAGCATCACGCTGGGGTTGGAGGTGTTGGTGCAGCTGGTGATGGCGGCAATCAGCACATCGCCGTTGTGCAGGTCCACATCGCGCCCGTCGATGCGCTCGGCATGGGCATCGGCCGCATCCAGGCTGGCTTCTTCATCCACCACCGCGGGCTTGTTGGCGACCATCTCCTCGGCATTGCGCGGCGAGCCGGCCGGCAAGGGCTTGGTGGACGGCTCGGCCGTCTCGCCCGCGCCATTGATGCGCACCTTGACGGGCCGGGCCAGCTGGTCTGCAGGCAGGTTGAAGCCGTTTTGGGCCCCCGGCGCGCTGAACAGCATGTCAAACTTGGCAGCCACCTGGCCGATCTCGATACGGTCCTGGGGCCGCTTGGGGCCCGCCAGGCTGGGCGCCACCGTGCCCAGGTCCAGCCGCACGACCTGGGAATAATCAATGTCTCCCGCCCGGGGCACGCCATACAGGCCCTGGGCTTTGAAGTAGGCTTCAAAGGCGGCAATCTCGGCCTTGCTGCGGCCCGTACCTTCAAAGTAGTCCATGGTCTTGTCATCGACCGGGAAGAAGCCCATCGTGGCACCGTACTCGGGCGCCATGTTGCCGATGGTGGCGCGGTCAGGCACCGACAGGCTGCGCGTGCCCTCGCCAAAGAACTCGACAAACTTGCCCACGACCTTTTCACGGCGCAGCATCTCGGTGACGGTCAGCACCAGGTCGGTGGCGGTCACGCCTTCGCGCAGGCTGCCCGAGAGCTCAAAGCCCACCACATCGGGCGTGAGGAAGTAGACCGGCTGGCCCAGCATCGCAGCTTCGGCCTCGATGCCGCCCACGCCCCAGGCCACCACTCCCACACCATTGATCATCGTCGTGTGGCTGTCAGTGCCCACCAGCGAGTCGGGGTAGTAGACATGGTGCTTGTCCTGGTGCACGCCGCGCGCGAGGTATTCCAGATTGACCTGGTGCACGATGCCAAAGCCCGGCGGCACCACGCCAAAGGTGTCAAAGGCCTGCATGCCCCATTTCATGAACTGGTAGCGCTCGTTGTTGCGCTCGAACTCCAGCTTCATGTTCAGGTCCAGCGCGTTCTTGCTGCCGTAGTAATCGACCATGATCGAGTGGTCCACCACCAGATCGACAGGCACCAGCGGCTCGATGGCGCTGGCGTTCTTGCCCATGCGCTCGGCCGTGCTGCGCATCGCAGCCAGGTCGGCGAGCAGCGGCACGCCGGTGAAATCCTGCAGCACCACGCGTGCCACGACAAAGGGAATCTCTTCGGTGCGTTCGGCCTGCGGCTTCCAGTTGGCCAGCTGCTCCACATGCTCGGGCAGCACGCGCTGGCCATCGCAGTTGCGCAAGACCGACTCCAGCACAATGCGCAGGGACATCGGCAGGCGCTGGATATTGGGGAATTGTTTGCTCAGCTCGGGCAGCGAATAGAACTTGGCCTTGCCACCTTTGCCAGACTTCTTGGACGAAGGGATCGAGAGGGCTTGGAGGGTCGAGGCGAAGGCGTGTTGCGCTGCCTCATGATCACCTGATTTCATCGTGACTCCTGTTTTACGCGTATTAGACGGAACGCTGCAAACAGTCTACTCCCGGGCCTGGTCCTGCATATGTCATCCAAAGGCTAAGCCCTGCAATCCCAGGTGCAATCGCAGGAGTGATCGCAATGCGATTTGCGCATTCCCATTAACCATCCATACCGGACACCATGGGCATCGAAATGCGACCCACTCCGCAAACTGCCAATCCGCTGCCAGGCCTCCATAAAATCTACAAAATCGTAAAAAAAATGAATAAGCCTATAGATTAGCAAATGCAATTATAGCAAGGCACTATGAGCAATTGCATACATTTAGCATCGCTCAGATATGATGGATCGCTCAACGGATAGTTAGCAACAATCCACTCCTACAAAAATAGGAGAAATGAAGAAGAGATGTAGGAATTTTTATAAAGCTGCCCGACAAGTCGACCCCGCAACGAAAAAAAACCTGCCGAAGCAGGTTTTTTCTTTGAAGGACGCCCCACTTAAATCGCGAACTTTTCACGATCCTGGCCTTCAATCCACTTTGGCGCCTTGCCACGGCCCGTCCAGGTAGCGCCCGTTGCTGGGTCGCGGTACTTGGGAGCGACTTTAGAGCCTGCGGAAGCCGAGCGGCCACGTGCAGGAGGGAATACATCCTGTTCGGTCAGGCCGTAATCTGCCACAAGCTTGCGCACCTGGTCGACAGCGGTCTTCAGTTCGTTGCGACGAACTTCTTCACGCTGTTGTTGCAGTGCTGCCAGTTGGGCATCGATTTCCTTCAAAGTAGGCATGTTTAATATCCATTCAATTCGGTTAACGTTTGCAGTATACCTAAAAATGCAATAACCGAGTAAGTCCACACATTTTTCTATTTAAAGGAATGGTAAACCTGGATCCCCCTACCTGTAACTTTCAGTAATCGAGTGCCATCACGTCCAGCCTGGCGATTACCTTGTCGACGCGCTTGCCTTCCAGCGCCAGAACCTCAAATACCCAACCCGCGCAATAAATCTTTTCACCCAACGGCGGCAGATGGCCCGATTCGGCCATCAACATGCCAGCCAAGGTGTTATAGCGGCCCTTGTCCTCATCGGGCAACTCCTTGATTTCCAAACGCGCCTTCAATTCGGATACCGGCATCAGGCCATCAAGGTACCAGGAGCCATCGTCGTTCTGTACCGCCCAGGCCTCGCTGGCGGCCCCGGGTTTGAGCTCGCCGGTAATCGCTTCGAGCAAGTCACGCGGCGTGATGATGCCTTGCACGACCCCGTATTCATCGACAACAAAAATCATGCGGCCCGCGCGCGCGCGGAACTGCTCGAGCAGTTCAAAGCCGCTGAGCGTTTCGGGCACGTAGCTGGCCGCCAAGGCCACCTTCGCAATCGCCGTGTTGTGCGTATCGACGACGTCGAGCAGGTGCGCCACGCTGACCAGGCCCACCACGTTGTCCAGCGATTCGCGGCAGACGGGATACCAGGAATGCGCTCCCTTGCCACTGGAGGCACGCACCGCATGCAAGGCCTCGGCCACGGTCAGATTGGCATCGAGCCATTCCACATCGCCCCGGGGCACCATCATCGAGATCAGGGGGCGGTCATCCAGATGGAACACGTTCTGCACCATCTGGTGTTCGTGGTGCTCGATCACGCCAGCGTCTCGCCCTTCATCGAGGCTGGCGACGATTTCCTCTTCGGTCACCGCGCGGTCCGATTCATCCTTGATGCGCAGAAGGCGCAGCACGCCTTGTGCAGAAATGGCCAGCAGCCAGACAAAAGGCTTGGCGATGCGCGACACCCAGGTGAGCGGCAGCGCAATGAGGCGCGACGACGCCTCGGGGTACATCTGTCCAATGCGCTTGGGCACCAGCTCGCCAAACACAATGGTCATGAAGGTAATGACAATGATCACCGTGGTGGTGGCCACCACCGACGCAAACGAGGCCGGCATGCCCCAGGTGATCAGCGATTGCGCCAGCCCGTCGCTGAAAGCCGCTTCACCAAAAATGCCGTTGAGCATGCCGATCGAGGTAATACCCACCTGAATCGAGGACAGAAATTGGGTAGGATTGCTCAGCAGATCCAGCGCCGCCTTGGCGCCCTTGTCGCCACTTTCGGCCATGGCCAGCAAACGGGACTTGCGGCTGCTGGCCAGCGCCAGCTCGGACATGGCAAAGACCCCGTTGAGCAAGGTCAAAAGCGCGATCAAGAGTACGTCTAACAAAATAGTTCACAGGTAGTTCAACAAGCATGTCACTTTACTGTATCGGCGATATCCAAGGCTGCGATAGCGCTTTGGGCCGTCTGTTGGCCAAAATCGACTTCTCCCCCAGCCGCGACACGGTCTATCTGCTGGGCGACCTGGTCAACCGGGGCCCCGAATCGGCCCAGACCCTGCGCCGCTGCATAGACGCGGACGGCAGCATCCAGGCCCTTCTGGGCAACCATGACCTGCACCTGCTGGCGGCTGCCCATGGCCGGCGCAAGTTCTCCCGGCGCGACACCTTGCTGGAAGTGCTGCAGGCACCCGATGCCGCACAGCTCTTGGCATGGCTGCGCCAGCAGCCGCTGGCGCGTACGCACACAGTGGCGGGTGAACAACTGCTGATGGTGCATGCCGGCGTGCACCGCAGCTGGAATGCAGCCGACACGCTGCGTTATGCGGCCGAGGTGGAAGCGGTGCTGCGCAGCGAAGAGCTGACCAGCTTCTTGCAAGCCATGTACGGCAATATCCCTGCGCAATGGGATCCGGAGCTCACGGGCATGGAGCGTCTGCGCATGATCACCAACGTGCTCACGCGCATGCGCTTTTGCCATGCCGATGGCAGCCTGGACTTTGACAGTACCGAGAGCCTGGCCGATGCCCCCGAAGGTCTGACCGCCTGGTTTGACCTGCCCGGGCGCGCCACTGCCAACACCACCATTGCCTTTGGCCACTGGTCCACCCTGGGCGATCTGCAGCGCCCCCATCTGCTGGCGCTCGATACCGGCTGCGTCTGGGGTGGCTGCCTGAGCGCGGTGCGCTTTGGCAATACGCTGGCCGAGCGCGAGCTGATCCATGTCGATTGCGAGCAGGCCCAGCAGCCGGGATGAGCGCAACAAAAAAAGGCCTCAGCGGTTAGCTGAGGCCTTTGTCTATCGTCGTGACCGAGATTATTCAGATGCTGGCGAAGGCTTGAACAGCGCAGCGACCTTGCGGCGTGGCTTGATGCCGGGGCCACGTGCTGGCGCCGGCTTGGCGTTCGCATCCCAGGCAGCGGGCTCAGCGGCCTTGGGCTCGTACGGCTTGTCAAAGAACGGATCGCGCGAGACGGGTGCCGGGCGGTAGCGCTCACGGCGGTCCTGCGCGTCGTCCTCGCGCGGCGCGCGGCGGTCGCGGCTGCGCGAGCTGTCGCGCTCACGGCCAGCTTCACGCTCACGGCGTTCGCGGTTGCCATCGTTGAAGCGCTCGCGCTGGGGCTGCTCGTCCAGCGCAAAGTTCTCGACGTCGATCTTCTTCTTGATCAGCTTCTCGATGTCCGACACATGGCGGGCATCGGCATGGGAGACCAGCGTGACGGCCAGACCGGATGCGCCAGCACGGCCGGTGCGGCCAATGCGGTGCACATAGTCTTCGGCATTGAAGGGCACATCAAAGTTGAAGACGGCGGGCACATCCTTGATGTCCAGACCACGGGCGGCCACATCGGTGCAGACGAGCAGATCGACTTCGCCTTGCTTGAAGGCTTCGAGCGCCTTGAGGCGTTCATCCTGGCTCTTGTCGCCGTGCAGCGCTGCGGCACGCAGGCCCTCACGCTCCAGCGTACGCGCCAGGCGCGAGCAACCCAGCTTGCTGTTGACGAACACAAAGGCCTGGCGGATCTTGCGCTCGCGCAGCACCTTGGTCAGCACACGGCGCTTGTCATCGTCAGAGGCAGCGTAGAAGCGCTGCTCGACGGTGGACGCGGTTTCGTTGGGGCGTGCAACCTCGATCGTGACCGGGTCTTGCAGGTAGCTGCCGGCCAGGCGCTTGATCTCGGGCGAGAACGTGGCCGAGAACAGCAAGGTGATGCGCTTTTTGGGCAGGAAGGACAGGATGCGCTGCAGATCGGGCAGAAAACCAATGTCGAGCATGCGGTCGGCCTCGTCCAGCACCACGTACTCCACCTGGTTGAGCACCGCGTTCTTGGCCTCGATGTGGTCCAGCAGGCGACCGGGGGTCGCCACCAGGATTTCCACACCCTTTTTAAGCTCCAGGGTTTGCGGTTTCATGTCCATGCCGCCAAACACCACGGTGCTGCGCAGCTTGGTGTGTTTGGCGAACTGGGCAATCTGCTGGGCGACCTGGTCGGCCAGTTCACGCGTCGGCAGCAGCACCAGCGCACGCACCGGATGGCGCGCGGGCGATGCCGAGCTGTTTTCGTGCACCATCATCCGCTGGAGCAGCGGCAATGAGAAAGCAGCTGTCTTGCCCGTGCCAGTTTGTGCAGCACCCATGACGTCTTTCCCAGTCAGCACCACAGGGATGGCCTGTGCCTGAATGGGAGTCATGGATGCGTAGCCCATCTCGGAGATGGCTTTGGCCAGGGGCTCGGCCAGATGAAGGTTGGAGAAAGAATTTGTCATGTAAGCCCCCTATTGTCGCACTGCAGACAAATCGGCGCTTAGCTTAACCCTGTCTTGCCTTACGGATTCGCACGCGGCCCCTGAAAATCCTGGCTGGCCAGCGTAGAAACGGGCGCCGCCAGCCTGCAGCGGAAGGCCGCAGCGGATCGGCCCAGCCCGATTTTTAGCGGCCGGGGCCAAGTGCATCACAGGCTGCCGGCCTGGAAGGTATCGCAAGACTGGACGCTGCCGGTCTTGTAGCCCTGCGTGAACCAGCGCACGCGCTGGGCGCTGGAGCCGTGGGTGAAGCTGTCGGGGCGCACGGTGCCGGTGGCTTCGCGCTGCAGCTTGTCATCACCGATCTGCTGAGCGGCATTCACGGCCGATTCAATGTCGCCCTGCTCCAGCCAGCTCTTGGCCTGCTGGGAATGGTTGGCCCAGATGCCGGCATAGCAGTCGGCCTGCAGCTCCAGCCGCACCGACAGCGCATTTTGCTCGCGCTCGCTGATGCGGCCGCGCATCGCATCGACCTTGCCCGAGATACCCAGCAGGTTCTGTACATGGTGGCCCACCTCGTGCGCAACCACATATGCGCGCGCAAACTCACCGGGCGCGCCCAGCTGGCGGCTCATGGTGTTGAAGAAATCCATGTCCAGGTACACCTTCTGGTCACCGGGGCAGTAGAACGGGCCCATCGCCGACTGGCCGGTGCCGCAGGCGGTGCGCGTGACGCCGGTGAACAGCACCAGGCGCGGCGCGCGGTACTGGGCGCCACCCTTGGTGAAGATATCGCTCCAGACATCTTCGGTCGAGGCCAGCACGGTGGAGACAAACTTGGCCCCCTGGTCATTGGCCGGTGGCGCCTTGGCCGGGCCTTGCTGCGTGGGCGCGGGCGAGCCCCCCCCCGAGAGCACGCCGATGGTGGTGAGCGGGTTGATGCCAAACACCCCCCAGCCAATCAGCGCCAGCACCACGGTGCCAATGCCGATGCTGCGCCCGCCCAGGCCAAAGCCTCCGCCGCCCCCGCCACCACTGCCGCGGCGGTCTTCCACATTGCTCGATTCGCGGTTGCCTTCCCATTTCATGGTCGCTCTCCTTGCAGTGCCCTGGCACTGCCTCTGTTATTGATCCGTCTACAGTAGCGCATTTGCGGTGGCCCAGCGCGTAAGACCGGCTCCCGAGCGCGCAGAAAATGGGCCCGCAGCGCCCCCATTGAAGAAAATTTGCAAAGACCTGGGCCACTGTAAACAGGCCCCGTAAAAAAGCCACTCCAAAACGGGAGTGGCTGCAGGGCAAGATGGCGCGTTGTCAGGCCTTTGGCAAGGTGACGCCATGCTGGCCCTGGTACTTGCCATTGCGGTCCTTGTAGCTCACCTCGCAGGGCTCATCACCGCGCAGGAACAGCACCTGCGCGCAGCCCTCGCCCGCATAGATCTTGGCCGGCAGCGGCGTGGTGTTGGAGAACTCGAGGGTTACATAGCCTTCCCACTCAGGCTCGAACGGCGTCACATTGACGATGATGCCGCAGCGCGCATAGGTGCTCTTGCCCAGGCAGACGGTCAGCACATCGCGCGGAATGCGGAAGTACTCGACGGTGCGGGCCAACGCAAAGCTGTTGGGCGGAATGATGCAGTAGTCGCCTTCAAAATCGACAAAGCTTTTTTCATCGAAGTTCTTGGGATCGACCACGGTGCTGTGGATGTTGGTGAACACCTTGAATTCGCGGGCGCAGCGGATGTCGTAGCCGTAGCTGGAGGTGCCATAGCTGATGATTTTCTTGCCATCCACCTGGCGCACCTGACCGGGCTCGAAGGGCTCGATCATGCCGTGCTGTTCCGCCATGCGGCGAATCCACTTGTCGCTTTGAATGCTCATGTCTGAAATAACTCCTAGGCGGCATTGTAGCGAAAGGCATTGCCCCGGCGGGCGGCATCTGCAGCCGCCCCGAGGCCTGCCCCTGCACTACCGCTGCACCAGGATCAGCCCTGCTTCTGCGCAATCCGGCTGCGCTCGATCAGGCGGTCATCGCCCAGCACGATGAGGCTGAACAGCAGCTCCTCCAGATTGCGGGCCTGCGCCGTCTTGCGGGCGATCAGCAGCGTGGCCTGCGGGTTGAGCACGACAAAGTCGGCTTCGCAACCCGGCTGCAGGTTGCCGACCACCCCAGCCAGGCCCAGCGCCTGCGCCGCACCGGCCGTGTGCTGCCACCACAGATGGCTGGGCGCGAGCGACAGGCCCTGCTTGTCGCGCCCCTCGCGACCGACAAAGTAGGCCGCCAGCATGGTGCGAAACGGGCTAAAACTCGTGCCGCCGCCCACATCGCTGGCCAGGCCGTACAACATCTGCGCGGCGTCGGCCTGGGCATAGTCAAAAAAGCCGCTGGCCAAAAAAAGGTTGCTGGTAGGGCTCACCGCTGCGGCGGTGCGGGTTTCGTGCATCAGCGCGCGGTCACGTGCATCGAGGTGGATGCAATGGGCATAGACGGCACGCTCACGCATCAGCCCCCGGTCGGCATAGACCTGCAGGTAGCTGCGGCTGTCCGGAAACAGCTCGCGCACCCAGGCAATCTCGTCGAGGTTTTCGGCGACATGCGACTGGATCCAGACATCGCCGTAGCGCGCTGCCAGCTCGCCGGCGCCGCGCAGTTGGGCCTCGCTGCTGGTGGGCGCAAAGCGCGGCGTGATCGCGTATCCCAGGCGGTCCACACCATGCCAGCGGCAGATCAGCGCCTCGGTGTCGACCAGGCTTTGCTCGGTCTCATCGCGCACGCCGTCGGGCGAATGGCGGTCCTGCAGCACCTTGCCGGTGATCAGCCGCATCTGGCGCTTGTGCGCCTGGGCAAACAGCGCATCGGCCGATGCCGGGTGCGAGGTTGCAAAGGTCAGCGCCGTGGTCACGCCATTGCGCAGCAGCTCATCGACAAAGAATTGCGCCACTTCTGCCGCGTAGGCGGCATCGACAAAGCGCGACTCATGGGGAAAGGTGTAGTCATTGAGCCAGGGCAGGAGGCCGCTGGCGGGCGAGCCGATCACATCGGTCTGCGGGTAGTGGATGTGCATGTCGACAAAACCCGGCGCGATGATGCGGCCGGGCAGTTGCTCGACCACGGCATCGGCCCCCGCCTGGGCCATCAGCTGGGCCGACAGCGCCTGCCAACTGCCTGCGGCCAGCACACGCTCGCGGCCATCGGGGCCCGGGGCCACGGCCAGCAGGCCATCTTCTTCATACAGCGCCTGGCCGTCATCGGCAAAGCGCAACAGGGCGGATCGGTAAATATGCATGCTGCCAAGCTTAGCGTCTGCCAAGGTCTGCCGTTATATGGACCTGGCAATAGTTTCTATGCGCCGCAGCAGCGCTGTCGGCAGTGCCGGCTGCTGACCGCGCTGCAACTCGGGCTGTAGGCTGACAGCAGCGCGATGGTTAACCAGGGAAAACCCCAGGCTCAGATGTATACGCGGGTCATATCTGCGGTCTATAGTGTTTGTTTTACCTGTTGGTTAAATCCACTGGTAGTGGCACTGCACAGACAGCAGCCGCTGCCAAAGCCCAAGGAGGAGGCTTGGCCCATGCCGCATTTTGTTGATCCGTCCCCTGCCGGTGTCTGCATTTTCTGCCGACTGGTGCAAGGAGAAATCCCTTCGGCCAAGGTGTATGAAGATGCGCTGACGATCGCCTTCATGGACCTGGGCCAGGTTAACCCCGGCCATGTGCTGGTCGCAACCAAGCGCCACGCAGCCAATATTTTCGAGATCACCGACGAAGAATCGGCTGCGGTGATGCAGACGGCGCGCAAGGTGGCACTGGCCGCCAAGATCGCTTTCGAGCCCGCAGGCCTCACGTTGCTGCAGGCCAATGGCGTCGAAGGCGGTCAGACCGTCGCGCACTTCCACCTGCATGTCGTGCCGCGCCATGCCGACGACGGCGTGAGCTTCAGCTGGCCGCGCAAGGAGCCTGGCGGCGCGGTGCTGGAAGGCTATGCGCTGCAGCTGCGCAATGCCATGCTGTCGGAGTCGGTGCCCGCAGCAGCCGCCGCTTAACGTCGCCGCTCACCTGCCAGCAAACAGGGCGCCTCGCGGCGCCCTGTTTGCTTTAGCGTTTCAGTTCAACGGGCTGCCTCGGCAAAGGCCATCTGCAGCTGGCCCAGCCAGGCCTGCTTGCGCGTCTGCGGCACAAAGCTGGCTTCAAAGCTGTTGGCCGCCAGTTGGTAGGCCTCGTCCGAGCCCATGCCGGTGGCGGCAAACAGCTGTACAAAGTTCTCGTTGATATAGCCGCCAAAATAGGCCGGGTCGTCCGAGTTGACCGTGGCCACCAGGCCCGCAGCCAGCAGCTGCGGCATATTGTGGTCGGCCAGGTCGGGGAACACCTGCAGCTTCTGGTTGGACAGCGGGCAGACGGTCAGGGGAATGCGTTCGTCCTTGAGCCGCTGCATCAGCGCGGCATCGTGCACCGCTTGCACGCCATGGTCCACGCGCTCGGCATGCAGCACATCCAGCGCGCCCCAGATGTAGGCCGGTGGCCCTTCCTCGCCGGCATGGGCCACGCGGCGCAGGCCCAGGTCCTTGCAGCGCGTAAACACGCGGGCAAATTTCTCCGGTGGGTTGCCGACCTCGCTGCTGTCCAGACCCACCCCGCTGAAATAGGCGCGGTAAGGCAAGGCCTCACCCAGGGTCTGCAGCGCTTCTTCTTCGCTCAGGTGGCGCAGAAAATTCAGAATCAACTGCGCGCTGATGCCCCAGCGCTTTTCCGCATCCACGCAGGCCTTGTGCAGGCCCTGGATGACGCTCGCCATCGCCACGCCACGGGCGGTGTGCGTTTGCGGGTCAAAGAAGATCTCGGTGTGCACGACATTGTCGGCCACAGCCCGCTCCAGGTAGGCCATGGCCATGTCGTAGAAGTCCTGCTCGGTCAGCAAGACACTGGCGCCCGCGTAGTAGATATCGAGAAAGCTCTGCAGGTTGGTAAAGGCGTAAGCGGCGCGCAGGCTCTCGACATCGGCATAGGGCAAGGCCACGCCATTGCGCTGGGCCAGCGCAAAGATCAGCTCGGGCTCGAGCGAGCCTTCGATGTGCATATGCAGCTCGGCCTTGGGCATGGCACGCAGCAGGCCCGGCAGGCGGGCCGCTTCGATCTGGGGGACGGTGTACATCTCAACACACTCCAAAAGTGACGCCACTGGCCTTGAGGTAGCGGCGGTAGGCCACCGACATGCGGTCGGCCGGTGAGTTCAGCTCTGCCTTGGCATCGAGCGGCAGCGGCTTGGGCATCTGCGACTCCAGCACGGGCTGATCCTGGGTAAAGATCGTATGCTGAAACTGCTGCAGTTGCTCGTCCGAGCTGTCGAAATCCGCCACGGCCAGGCGGAACCAGACGCGGCTGCGCTCGGGCGTGACCGGGCAGACAAATAGGCCAATCGCCTCGCGCCAGCCCTGCTTGCTCGATCCGCTCTCGGGCACCTTGGTCAGCAAGGCGGTGTAGGGGGCGGTCACCTCGTAGCTGTAGTCCACTTCAGCCGGCTTGGTGGAGTGCAGGTTCGACTGGGGCTGGATCGCCTTGCAGCCGGTGGCCTTCACGCCCCGCTCGGTGGCTTCGACCTCGTAGTGGGACATCTCGGTTGCATCGCGGCTGCCCAGCCAGCCCTCGTGCACAAAGCCAAAGTGCGACATATCGAGAAAGTTCTCGATGATGCGCGGGGCGCTGGCCTCCACATCATAAGGGCCGCAGTTGAGCTTGCGCAGGCGCTCATCGGCTTCGGCCTCGAACACCGGCAGAGGCACGGGCGCCTGGCCTTCTGCCGCCGGCGCCAGCTGCACCCACACCAGGCCATGGGCCTCCTGCACGCCATAGGAGGCCACGCAGTGCTTGGCGGGCGGCACAAAGGCGGGCACGGCCGGCACCTTCACACACTGGCCGCCGCTGGCAAACTGCCAGCCGTGGTAGGGGCACTCCAGCTGGCCATCCTGCACGCGGCCCAGCGACAGGCGGGCGCCACGGTGCGGGCAGCGGTCGACAAAGGCCTGCACCTGGCCTAGCGCATCGCGCCACAGCACCAGCTCCTGGTCCAGCAGGCGCACCGGCAGCGGGGCATCCACCACCACATCAGACAAGGCAACCGGGTGCCATTGTTGGGCTTCGATCATCGGGGGAAATCTCTTGGTATAAATGACAAGGCTGCCCTGGGGCAGCCTTTGGTCGCAATGTTAGCACCGGAGCCAAAAGCACCGCTGCCACTCGCGTTTAGAACGGACATCGAACGCCGGGCGTCGAGCACCGGCGCAGCGCCCGCGCATCACTTGCCAGGAACCTGGCCTTCCACGCCCTTGATGTAGAAGCTGATGCCCTTGAGGAAGTCGTCGTCGGCGACCTTGTCGGCCGCCAGGATTTCCTTGCCATCCTGGCCCAGGATGGGGCCCTTCCAGATGCTGAACGTACCGTCCTTGAGGCCCTTCTTGACTTCTTCGACCTTGGCCTTGGTCTCGGCCGGCACATCGTCAGCCATGGACACCAGGTCGATCGTGCCTTCCTTCACGCCCCACCAGGTCTGGCGGCTGGTCCACTTGCCGTCCAGCGCGCTGCGGGTGGTGTCGATGTAGTACGGCGCCCAGTTGATGATGGCCGAGCCCAGGTGGGCCTTGGGGCCGTAGGCGGTCATGTCCGAATCCCAGCCAAAGGCGCGCTTGCCCTTTTCTTCAGCGGTCTTGAGCACGGCCGGCGAGTCGGTGTTCTGGAACAGAATGTCCGCGCCGCCATTGATCAGGCTGGTGGCCGCTTCGGTTTCCTTCGGAGGGCTGAACCATTCATTGACCCAGACCACCTTGGTGCTGATCTTGGGGTTGACGCTTTGCGCGCCCAGGGTGAAGCTGTTGATGTTGCGGATCACCTCGGGGATCGGCACCGAGCCCACCACGCCCAAGGTGTTGGACTTGGTCATCGAGCCGGCGATGATACCGGCGAGGTACGCGCCTTCGTAGGTGCGGCTGTCATAGGTGCTGACATTGCCGGCCACCTTGTAGCCGGTGGCGTGTTCCCATTTCACATCGGCAAACTCGGGCGCCAGCTTCTGGATCACGTCCATATAGCCAAAGGTGGTGCCAAACACCAGCTTGTTGCCCTGGGTGGCCATGTCACGCAGCACGCGCTCGGCGTCCGCGCCTTCGGGCACGCTTTCGACAAAGCTGGTCTGGATCTTGTCGCCAAATTCCTTCTCCAGCGCCTTGCGCGCCTGGTCATGTGCAAAGGTCCAGCCGCCGTCGCCCACCGGGCCCACGTAGGCAAAGGCGATCTTCAGCGGATCGGCCGCAGGGGCTGCGGCTGCCGGGGCAGCAGCGGGTGCAGGCGCTGGCGCCTCTTCCTTCTTGCTGCAACCCACGACGGCGGCAGCAGCCAGCGCGGAGAGCGCGGCCACCTTGATCAGCGAACGCTTACGGAAATCAGTCATCTGTGTGTCCTCGAATGTTGTTGGAATGCCGAGCTCTACAAGCCACCATGCCGGCCTGCAGCGGGTAGAACATCGCCCGGCCAATATATGCATAAATCGGGCCAGGTTCCAAGTGCCGCCCGGCCCGCCGCGCGGCACTGTTGTTTGTTTGCCAGCAGGCCCGGCCGGGCGCCCAAGTCCCGACCTGGCGCTGCAGCCGGCTTACTTGGCGCCGGGCACTGCGCCTTCGATGCCCTTGACATAGAAGTTGATGCCGCGCAGGAAGGCATCATCGCCCACCGTGCCGCTGGCCAGCACTTCCTGGCCCTTGTTGTCCACGATCGGGCCGGTCCAGACGGCGAAGCTGCCGTCCTTCATGCCTTGCTTGGCCTTTTCGACCTTGTCCTTGGCGTCCTGGGGCACCTGGTCGGCAATCTTGACCAGGTCCATCGCGCCTTCCTTCACACCCCACCAGAAGTTGCCCGACTGCCATTGGCCGGCCAAGGTGTCTTCGACCACCTTGCTGTAGTAAGGCGTCCAGTCGATCACGGCCGAGCCCAGGTGGGCCTTGGGTGCAAAAGCGCTCATGTCGCCGTCCTTGCCAAAGGCGTAGACGCCGCGCTCTTCGGCGGTCTTGAGGACGGCGGGCGAGTTGGTGTTCTGGTACATCACATCCACGCCGCCGTTGATCAGGCTGGTGGCCGCTTCCGACTCCTTGGGCGGTGCAAACCATTCGTTCACCCAGACCACCTTGGCCTGGATGCTGGGGTCGACACTTTGCGCGCCCAGCACAAAGCTGTTGATGTTGCGCACCACTTCCGGAATCGGCACCGAGGCGACCACACCGACGGTCTTGGTCTTGGTCATCGAGCCGGCCACGATACCGGCGAGGTAGGCGCCTTCAAAGGTCTTGGTGTCGTAGACCGCCACGTTGTCGGCCTGCTTGTAGCCGGTGGCGTGCTCGAACTTCACATCCTTGAGGTCGGCAGCGGCCTTCTGCACAAATTCCTGGTAGCCAAAGCTGGTCGCAAAAATGAGCTTGTTGCCCTGGCCTGCCATGTCGCGCAGCACGCGCTCGGCATCGGCCGACTCGGGCACGCTCTCGACCATCGAGGTCTCGATCTTGTCGCCAAACTTCTGTGCAATCGCTTTGCGTGCCAGCTCGTGCTGGAAGGTCCAGCCGCCGTCACCAATCGGGCTCACATACATGAAGCTGACCTTGAGCTTGTCGGCAGCAGGGGCGGCGGCAGCCGGCGCAGGAGCTGCCGGGGCGGCGGGCTCTTCCTTCTTGCCGCAGGCGGCCAGGGTCGCCAACGACAGGGCCGACAGGCCGATCAACTTGATCACGGAGCGCTTGCGCATGGTTTGCATGGATGAATCCTTGGTTTTTATAAAGAACGGACAAAAAGCGGGCCGCTGTTATTGTGATGGGCGCGTGCTGACACGCGCTTATGACCCGGGATAGAAAGGCTTGCCCAACGAGGCCGGCATATTGGCGCGAATCCAGGTTGGATTGCGCGAGATCAGCACCAGCACCACGATGGTGGCCAGGTAAGGCAGCATCGACAGCAGCTGGCTGGCCAGCTGCACGCCGCTGGCCTGCAGGTGGAACTGCAGCATGGTCACACCGCCAAACAGGTAGGCGCCCAGCAGCACCCGCGCGGGGCGCCAGGTGGCAAAGGTGGTCAGCGCCAGCGCAATCCAGCCCCGGCCCGAGACCATGCCCTCCACCCACAGCGGCGTATAGACGGTCGAGATATAGGCACCGGCCAGGCCACACATCGCGCCACCGAACACCACCGCCATCAGGCGGATGCGGCGCACCGGGTAGCCCAGCGCATGGGCAGATGTGGGCGATTCACCGACGGCGCGCAGCACGAGGCCTGCGCGCGTGCGGTAGAGGAACCACATCATCACCAGCACCAGCGCCATGGCGCCATATACCAGCGGGTGCAAGCTAAAGAGCGCCGGGCCCAAGAGCGGGATATCGGCCAGGCCCGGAATCGCGTACTTGGGCAGGCTGGGCAGCTTGGCCTGCACGTAGGACAGGCCGACAAAAGCCGAGAAACCGGCGCCAAACAGCGACAGTGCCAGGCCCGTGGCGTACTGGTTGGTGTTGAGCCAGATCACCAGCACGCCAAAGATGGCGGCCAACACGGCGCCAGCGAGCATGCCCGCGCCAAAGCCCAGCCAGGTGCTGCCGGTGTGGACGACGGTGGCAAAACCGGCAATCGCTGCGCACAGCATCATGCCCTCGGCGCCCAGGTTGACGATGCCGGCCTTCTCGTTGATCAGCAGGCCCAGTGCGGCGAGCGCCAACACGGTGCCAGCGCTCAGCGTGGCGCCCAACAGCAGTGCATAGGATTCCATCACAGGCCTCCTTTCACTGCGGCGCGCGATGCCACCCAACGCAGGCGGTAGACCACCAAGGTGTCGCAAGCCAGCAAGGTGAACAGCAGCAGCCCCTGGAAGACGCCGGTCAGGGCCTTGGGCAGGCCCAGGCGCGACTGCGCCAGCTCTCCGCCGATATAGAACATGCTCATAAGAATCGCGGAGAAAACCATGCCCACCGGGTGCAGGCGACCGACAAAGGCGACGATGATGGCCGCAAAGCCATAGCCGGCGGGCACATAGGGGGTGAGCTGGCCCAGGGGGCCGGCCACTTCCAGTGCGCCGGCCAGGCCGGCAGTGGCGCCCGAGATCATCAGCGCCGTCCACAAGGCCTTGCGCGACGAAAAGCCGGCATAGCGGGCCGCCGAGGGCGCCAGGCCCCCCACCTGCTGGGCCAGCCCGGCGCGGGTGCGGAACAGGTAGACCCACAGCAGCGCAGCACCGGCCAGCGCAATTAGCACGCCGATGTTCATGCGCATGCCTTGCACCAGTTTGGGGATTTGCGTGATTTTCTCGAAGCTCTTGGTCTGCGGAAAGTTGTAGCCCATCGGGTCTTTCCAGGGCCCGTAGACCAGGTAGCCCAGCACCAGCGTGGCGACATAGACCAGCATCAGGCTGACGAGGATCTCGTTGGCATTGAAGCGGTCGCGCAGCCAGGCCACGATGCCGGCCCAGACCATGCCGCCGAGCATGCCAGCCAGCAGGATGACGGGCACGATCCAGGGCCCGGTGTTCTTGTCAGCCAGCAAGGCCATACCGCCCGCGGCCACGGCGCCAATGACAAACTGGCCCTCGGCACCAATGTTCCAGACATTGGAGCGAAAGCAGACGGCCAGGCCCAGTGCAATCAGCAGCAGCGGCGTGGCCTTCATCGTCAGCTCGCCCAGCGCGTAGCCAGACTTGATCGGCTCCCAGAAAAAGGCCTGCAGGCCCTTGACCGGGTCCTTGCCCAGCAGCACAAACAGGCCCACGCCGATCAGCACGGTGATCAGCAAGGCCAGCACCGGCGAGCCAAAAGTCCAAAAGCGCGAGGCCTGGGGGCGTTGCTCTAGCTTAAGCATGGCGGCCCTCCTCGGCGAGAGCGGCAGCAGCGGCAGCCGGGGCGGCATTGCGGCCTTCCCAGAGGCCACTCATCCATTCGCCGATCAACTGCACCGAGGCATCGGCCCGCCCCACCGATGGCGACAGGCGGCCCTTGGCAATCACATGCAGGCGATCACTGATTTCAAACAATTCTTCCAACTCCTCACTGAGCACCAGCACGGCGCAGCCCGCATCGCGCAGCGCCAGGATCTCGCCGCGGATCTGCGCTGCCGCGCCCACATCCACCCCCCAGGTGGGCTGCGAGACGATCAGCAGGCGGGGCTGGGCATCGATTTCCCGGCCCACGATGAACTTTTGCAGGTTGCCGCCCGAGAGCGACTGCGCACTGGCCTGCGGGCCACCAGCCTTGACACCAAAGCGCGCGATGATGCCCCGCGCCATCTGGTCGAGCTGGCCCATGCGCAGCCAGCCGCCGGCGCCCAGCATCTCGTTGCGCGTCAACACCAGGTTGTGCGCCAGGCTCATGCTGGGCACGGCGCCCCGCCCCAGGCGTTCTTCGGGCACAAAATGCAGGCCCAGCGCGCGGCGCTGGCCCGGACCCATGCGCCCCATCGGCGTGGCATCCATCAGCACGGCCTGCGGCTCGGCGCGCATGTCTTCGCCCGAGAGCGCATAGAGCAGCTCCTTTTGGCCATTGCCCGAGACACCGGCAATCCCCACCACCTCGCCGGCCCGCACCTGCAGCGAAATGCCATCCAGGTCCACACCAAACGGGTCCTGCTTGGCCAGGCGCAGCTGCTGCACGCTCAGCACCGTGGCCCCTGCCTGGCTGGGGCGCAGCTTGAGCATCGGCGGCTCGGCGCCAATCATCATGCGCGACAGCGAGGCATTGCTTTGCTCACGCGGGTCGCACTCGCCGGTCACCTCGCCACCACGCAGCACCGTGCAGGCGGTGCACAGCGCGCGGATTTCATGGAGCTTGTGGCTGATATAGAGAATGCTGCAGCCCTCGGCGGCCAGCTTGCGCAGCACGACAAACAGCTTTTCCACCGCCTGGGGCGTGAGCACCGAGGTCGGCTCATCGAGGATCAGCACGCGGGGGCGGGTGAGCAGGCCGCGGATGATCTCCACCCGCTGCATCTCGCCCACCGACAGGCTGTGCACCGGCCGCTGCGGATCGATGTCCAGGCCATACTCGCTGGCCACCTCGGTGATGCGGGCGGTCACTTCCGCGAGCGACATCCGCTTGTTCTGACCCAGCCAGACGTTCTCGGCCACCGTCAAGGTGTCAAACAGGCTGAAATGCTGGAACACCATGCTGATGCCCAGCTGGCGTGCCTCCTGGGGGTTGCGGATCTGCACTGGCTGGCCGTCGACCAGGATCTGGCCCTCATCGGGTTTGACCGAGCCGTAGATGATCTTCATCAACGTGGACTTGCCCGCGCCGTTCTCGCCCAGCACGGCGTGGATTTCCCCGGCGCGTACAGTCAACGCTACTTTGTTATTGGCTACAACCGCTGGGTAGCGCTTGGTGATGCCGATCAGCTGTAACCGGGGCGCGGCCGCGCCATCGGTCGTCGGTGTCGGGGTCTGTTCTTTCATGGGCGGCAATTGTCCCTCAAATTGTTACCCGAGCGCGGGATAAAACGCGAAGATGCGCTCACTCACGGCGAATAGCCCGCCGGGCTTCGCAGCGAGAGCGCGGTTTTTTTCAGGCAGCTGCGCAGCCAGATGGCCGCATCAGAGGCATGGGTCCGGGCGTGCCACAGCAGGTAGTAATCGAGCGGCGGCAGCGCCAGCGGGCAGTCCAAAATGGCCAGCGCATGCGTGTCGACAAAGCGCTCACAGAACTGGCGCCCCGTGGTCAGCACAAGCAAGCTCGATGCCACCATGGCAGGAATGGCACTGAAGTGGGCGCAGCGCGCCATGATGCGCCGCTCCACCCCCAGTGCATCAAGCCGGGCGTCGATGATGCCGCGCGCGCCCGGGTGCGTGGCAGTGGGCGCAATATGCTCGGCCTGCAGCCAGGCCTCGACATCCCAGCCCCGCCGCACGGCCGGGTGGCGGCGGCTGACCAGGCTCACCACCTCATCGCTCATCAGGCTGGTCATGTGCAGGTCACCGGTGGGCTGCAGCCAGTTGCCCACCACCACATCGATATCGCCCTGGGCGAGCTGGGCGTGGTAGTGGGTTTCGGACGACAGCGGGTAGATCTCCACCACGCACAGCGGCGCCTCGGACTTGATGCGCGCGACCAGCGCGGGCAGGAACAGCGGATCGAAGTAATCACTCGCTGCAATGCGGAAAGTGCGGGTCGCCGTCTGCGGGTCAAAATCGCGGGCATCGCTGAACAGGCCTTCGGCAGCGCGCAGGATGGCAGCGGCCGGCTCGACCATGCGCTGGCCCTTGTCGGTGGGCATCATCGCCGCGCCCGAGCGCACCAGCAAAGGGTCGCCCACCAGGTCGCGCAGGCGCTTGAGTGCGGCCGACACCGCCGGCTGGTACATGCCCAGGCGCAAGGCCGCCCGCGAGACGCTGCGCTCGGTCAGCACCGTGTGCAGCACCCGGATCAGGTGCAGGTCAATCTTGTCAAACAGGGCTTGGTCGCGCATGCGGGTGTTTTGAATGAGGACATTCAAGCTTATCAGCCGGGGGCTGCAGCCTATCCCGGTTGTTACCCCAAGCTGTGGCGGATGTCCCTCAGCCCCTGGCCTTCAGGCCACCTTGGCCTCACGCCAGCAGGCCCGGTTGCCGCCCTGGCGCTTAGCGCTGTAGCTGGCCATGTCGGCGGCACGCACCACCTGCAGCGCATCGGAAAACGAGGCATCCATCTGAAGCAGACCGATGCTGACGGTGACCACAAAATGCTTGCTGCGCAGCTGGGGCTGCCAATTCTGCAGGGTGTCGCAGAGCTGGGCAGCCAGCTCATGGGCCTTTTCCGGGCTGCACTGGCGCAGCACCAGCGCAAACTTGTCGCCCGCCACCCGCGCCGCATAGCCCTGGAAAGGCTGCAGCAGCTGCAGCTGGCGCGCCACATGCTGCAGCACCAGATCGCCCTGTGCATGGCCGGCCAGTGCATTGATGGCCGACATATTGTCGACATTCACATAGAACAGCACCGGCGCGCTGGGCGAGGACTGGTCCAGCCCCTCGCGCCTAGCCTGCAGCAGGGCGGTCAGGTGCAGCAGCAAGGCCTCGTAGTTGGGCAGCAGGGTGAGCTTGTCCATGCGGCTGGGCGACTGCGCGGCCACGCGGGCCTGGCCGGCGCGCACAAAGCACCAGCGCAGATCCGGCCCCGCCTGCGCAATGTTCACCAGGTGCAGGCTGACCATGACCGGCGCGCCCGACTGGTGGCGCAGCACCACACTGGTCTCAGCGCTGCCCAGGCGCTCCAGATCCGGGGCCAGTTGCTCCCAGGCCTGGTCGAAGTCCTGGTCGGCCATCGCCAGCATGCGCACCGGCTGGCCTTGCAGGTCCTGGCGGCTGTAGCCCAGCAAATGGGCCAGCGCCTGGGAGACCTGTTGAATCTGATCGCGCTGCAGCAGCAAAAAGGAAAAACGCGCATGCGCGAGCACACTCTCGGCCAGTTGCTGCTGTTGGCGCAACTGCTCGGCCAGCGATTCGCGCTGCTGGCCCAGCTCTTGCAGGTGCATGCCCATGCGGTCAATCTCGTCGGGCGGCGGGCCGCTGGCAGGGTCGGCCACCTGGACCGGCCCCGAGGCCAGTGCCAGCACCGGGGTGGGTGCAGCGGGCAGCGGTGTCTGCGCCACCAATTGCTTGAAGCGCCGGCTGTGCGCCCACAGCCACAGGCAGGTCAGCGCTGCCAGGGCCACAGGCATGAGCAGCAGCCACCACCAGCTGCGCCACTGGCGCCCCCAGCTTTGCAGGCTCTGGTCATGGGGCATGACGCGCACCACCAGCCAGCGGGCCGCAGGCATCTGCGCGACGCTCACCAGGTTGGGCGCCAGCCACCAGGACTGCGCGGTCTGGGCGCCGCCACGGGCAGCGCGCTCCTGCCAGCGTTGCAGCACCGGGGCCAACAAGGCGTCATCTTCGGTCGTGCCCAGAATGCGCGTCGGGTCGGGGTGGGATACCAGCACGCCCGCTGCCGTCATCAGCACCAGTTGTCCGCTGTCCGGCGGGGTGGCTGCCAGCGATACCGGCAACAGGCTCTGGGACTGCAGCCGCAGCACCCCGGCCATGGCGCCTTGCACTGCACCTTGCTTGTCGCGTAGCGCAATGCCCAGCGCAATGCTGGGCCCGCCGGACGCACTTTTGAAAGGTTCGGACACCAGGGGCTTGCCATCGACCATCACGCGGCGCAGCACATCGCGCTCGGCTGGCTCGACGGCCTCGTCGCCCTCGCCCGCATCGCGCACATGGCGCCTGAAGACCTGGGTGCCGCGCGCAAACACCAGGCTGTCAAAGTAGCGCGTGGCCGCCAGACCCTGCTCCAGCAGCGGGGGCGGCTGGGACGCGGGGCCTTGCACCCAGGGCGCAGCCGCTTCGGCAAGGGCCCCCAGCACCTTCTGGCTTTGCTCGAACTTGCTGCCCATCAGCCTGGCCAGCATCTCGGTCTCGTCGGCCTGCTGGGCCGACAGCTGGGTGATCACCGTCTGCTGGCTGGCATGGATCGCCAGCCACTGCACCAGCGCCGTGCCCAGCAGCACCATCAAGGGCACCACCACCCACAGGCGCCACAGCCAGGGCCCGGCCGTATCGCGCAGGCCGTCGACCGGGGGTGGGGGATCTGGCTGCCAATGCACCTTCCTGTCATCCATGCCGCGCTACCTGACCTGCATGGCCCATGGCCTGCGGCAGCGAACGCCCGAGTCGGCCCGGCAATAGCAAATAACAGACTCTGGCATGCGGCGCCTCCTTTCAGCTGCGCACATGTTCGCTGTTTAGGTCCGGCGCCGGTATCGGGAAAAGACCGGACGGAGAAAACCCGGGTCACCGATGGGCTGGCCCATGCTGGGCAGGGCCCGATAGGGTTGGCTAGGACTTGGCGAGCTGGCGCAGCGACTCGGGCTGCGGCAGCCAGAGGTTCTTTCCCAGGCCGTCAAGCAGGCCCTGGTCGCGCAATTGGCGCAGCACGCGCGAGAGCGTCTCGGGCGCAATGCCCAGGTGCGCGGCAATCTGGCGTTTCGATTGTGCCAGTTGCACCCGCAGCCCCTGGTCGCCGGGCTCGGCATGCTGCAGCAGCCACTCGGCGCAGCGCGCCACAGCGTCCTGCGCCACCCGGCTGACTGCCAGCGCAGCCTGCTGGCAGTAGCCCTGGGCCATGCTGGCCACCAGGCCTTGGGCCTCGGCCGGCCACTGCAGCAGGTAACTGCGCAGCTGCACTACGGGCACCGCCCGCCATTGCACGGCGGTGCGCGCCACCATGTCCACCGCACAGGGCTGCTCGGCCAGTGCCGGCGCGGCATCGAGCCAGCAGGGCCCCTCCATGACCCCGAGGAGGTGGCGCATGCGGCCCTCTTCCTGCACCCCGAAGGCGACCGAGCCCCGCTCCAGGTACAGCACATCCAGCAAGTGCTGGTGGCGCTGGCGCAGCAAGGCACCGGCGCCGGCGCTGTGGGGGGCGAATTCATCCAGGCAGAGTAAGTCAGGCATGGGCCGCACTTTGCCCCGATTGACGCCTGCGCACATTGAGCTACATCAATCCTTGCCAGCGATCAGCCCCGCCACCACGGCAGCTTTCAGCCCTGATCCACCGTGCTCATCTGGCAACAGCGGCTAAGTCCATGCAAAAACCATATACCCCCAATATGCGGCGTACACGCCACACCTCGGGTCTTTACCAGCGGTTTTTTTAGCTTTTGGCACACATATTGCTCAGAGCGGTCGGCACTGACTTCACAATTCACCGCTATCACAAATTCACACGCTTGTAACAAAGGAATGCCATGAACAACAAACTGCTCGCCCTGGCCGTGATGGCCGTCTGCGCCTCCGCGGCGCAGGCCCAATCGTCGGTGACCGCCACCGGCTTGGTCGATATGTATATCGGCTCGATGAAAGCTCCTGGCGATGATGGCCGCACCTCCACGCTGGGCAGCGGTGGCATGACCACCTCCTGGTTCGGCTTCAAGGGCACGGAAGACCTGGGCGGCGGCCTCAAGGCCAGCTTTGTGCTGACCAGCTTCATGCGCGCAGACACCGGCACACCCGGCCGCTTCAACGGCGATATCTTCTGGTCGCGCGATGCGCTGGTGTCGCTGTCAGGCGATTTCGGCGCCGTCACCCTGGGCCGCACCGTGGCGCCCAACTTTGTGCCCACGATCTCGATGAACCCCTTTGGGGATTCCTTCACCTTCTCGCCGCTGGTGCTGCACCAAAACGTGTCGCTGTTCAACAAGAGCGGCTGGCAGAGCAGCAACCCCTCCGACACCGGCTGGGGCAACCAGGTGATCTACAGCACGCCCAAGGTCGGCGGCTTCAGCGGCAACCTGCACTACCAGTTTGGTGAACAGGCTGGCCAAGGCGGCAAGAACAACATCGGCCTGAACGCCACCTACGCGAGCGGCCCCTTTGCCATCACCGGCTTCTACGAAGACGTGGACCTGAGCAACCCCGTGTCCGTGGTGCTGCCCGAGAACCACCGCAACTGGATGCTGGGCACCAGCTATGACGCCGGTTTTGCCAAGGCCTACGCGACCTACGGCCAGACCACTGGCAAGGACACCGACTTCAAGATCAAGACCGCCAGCCTGGGCGCGACCGTGCCACTGGGCGCCACCAGCCGCATCCTCGCCGCCTGGGCCCACAGCAAGCTGCAAGACAGCGATTCCAAGCGTGATACCGTCTCGGTCGGCTACAACTACGACTTCTCCAAGCGCACCGATGGCTACGCGATCGTGATGTACGACAAGGTCAAGAACTTCGGCAACGGCACCAGCTTTGGTGTGGGCGTGCGCCACCGCTTCTAAACGGTTTCTGTAGCGATCTGTGCGGCCTTCGGGCCCACCACGCAAAACGCCAAGCATGTGTGCATGCTTGGCGTTTTTTCCTGCCGGTTCGGCAGACCCAGCACGTTGGCGCCGGATCGAAAGAAGTATTTACTTCTTCAGGCACTCGCTCATGAAGGCCTTGCGCTCGTCGCCCTTCTTGCCAGTGGCATCGACGTTGCAGGTCTTCATGCGTTCTTGCTGGCGCTTGCGGCCATCAGACAAGCAGCTGGACATGAACGCCTTGCGCTGATCGCCCTTGAGCTCCTTGGTCTTGGCCTCGGTGTTGCACGTACCCATCAGCTGCTGCTGGGCCGTGGGGGTCTTGTCGGCTGCCAGCGCAAACTGGGATGCCAGCGCGATGCTGGCAAGGACGATGAGTTTTTTCATGGTATGGGCTCTTATCTAAACTGCGCCGACGACCAGCGCAAGCGAATTTCTGCATATCTGGCCCGCCCTGTCAATGGGCAGATGATGAAGAAGCGCAAACTGCCTACGACGGCCTCACAAGCGCCCATGAAAAAACGGCCTGCGCGGCCGTTCTCAAGAGGGTTGGCAGGGACTGCGATTAGTCCACCAGGCCCACATAGATGTTCTGCACGTCGTCATCGTTTTCCAGGCCGGCCAGGAAGGCTTGCACTTCCTCCTGCGCCTCGGCGGGCAGGCTGCCCATGCTGACGGGGTTCTTGGCCTTGTAGCCCAGCTTGGCCGACAGCACCTTGATGCCCTGGTCGGGCAAGGCCTTGCTGACGGTATCCAAATCCGAGGGCTCGGTGATGAACAGGGTCACGCCCTCTTCTTCGGCGGGCTCGAAATCCTGCGCGCCCGCTTCGATCGCGGCCAGCTCCACATCAGCGCCGTTCTCCGCTTCGCCTTCGACCATGCCCACATGGTCAAAATCCCAGGCCACGGCCGTGAGCTGGCCCTTGCGGAAGCACACGCGCATATTGGGCGCCGTGCGGTTGGGGTTGTCGGTCAGGCACTCGACCATCACCGGCACGCGGTGGGGTGCATAGCCTTCGAACAACACGGTCGAGTAGTTGACGGCATCGGCGCCAGCGCCCGAGCCCTTCTTGATCGCGCGCTCCAAGGTGTCCTTGGGCATCGAGGCCTTGCGGGCCGCTTCCACAGCCATGCGCAGGCGCGAATTGCTGGCCGGGTCACCCCCGCCTAAACGCGCCGCGACCGTGATTTCCTTGACCAGTTTGCCAAAGAGTTTTCCCTTGGCATCAGCGACCAGCGCCTTGCCCTTTGCTTTCCATTGCGCGCCCATGGCTGCGTTTTCCTAGTTGTTGGTTGGGCAGCAGCGGTCGCTGCTGGCAACAATGCCGGGCAAAGCCCAGATTGACAGGGCAAATTTATACACTGCCGCCCAAGGCTGTGCTGGCTATAAGGGGAAATTCTTGCCAAAAAACCTGGGGCATCGCAGCGGCCAGGCGACGCTGGGGCGACGGCGCAGCACGGGCTGCGCCTGCCGTTCAAAGGCACAATACCGCCATGCATGTTCTGCAGCGACTTTGGCGTTGGACCCAGGCCCAGCGCACCCCCCTGCTCTGGAGCCTGGGCGGCCTCGTGCTGTCCTTGGTACTGCTGGGCCTACCCGGCTTTGCCAGCTACGCGCCGGCCGAGCAGCTCTTTGTCTGGGCGGGCGATGGCGCGCTGCTCCAGGCCATCCATGGCGACAGCCTCTGGCCCATCCTGATCTCGGCGAGCTTTTTGCAGGCTTTGCTGATCACGCCGCTGCACTGCCTGCTGCGGCGCTGCTGGCCGGGCCTGTCGCGCTGGCCCCATGTGCTGGGCGTCGTGCTCGGGGTTTGGCTCCTCAGCATTGTCTGTACCAGCCTGATGCTGCTCGCAGCGGTCGATGCATAAAAGCTGCAGCCTGCCTACAATCACGGCGCCTGCGCCTTTTTCTCAGCCTTGACCTTGCTCGCCCCCATGCCCCACCCTCTCTCCCCCATTGGTGTTTTTGACAGCGGTATCGGCGGCCTGAGTGTGCTGCGCGCGCTGCGCGATGTGCTGCCCCATGAGCAGTTCGTCTATGTGGCCGACAGCGGCAATGCCCCTTATGGCGAGCGTGGCGACGCCTTTGTGCAGCAGCGCTGCGCCCACATCACGCAGCAGATGCGCGAGCGCCACGACATCAAGGCGCTGGTGATTGCCTGCAACACCGCCACCGCAGCGGCGATTGAGGGCCTGCGCGAGCAGCACCCGGGCCTGCCCATCATCGGGGTGGAGCCTGCCCTCAAGCCCGCCGCCCAGCACAGCCAGACCCATGTGGTGGGCGTGATCGCCACCCAGGGCACCGTCAGCAGCAGCCGCTTTGCCGCCCTGCAGACGGCGCATGCGGCCCAGACCCGCTTTGTGGTGCAGGCCTGCAATGGGCTGGCACGGGCGATTGAAGACAGCACCCGCCCCGGGAGTGATGCAGCCGCCGATGCCGCGCAAATCCAGGACCTGTGCCAGACCTACCTGGCCGCCATGGGCCGCTTTGGCGCGCAGCCCGGCCAGATCGACACCTTGGTGCTGGGCTGCACCCATTACATTTTTGCCACCGACACCTTGCGCGCGCTGGTGGGCGAGCAGGTGCAACTGCTCGACACGGCCACGCCCGTGGCCCGCCGCACCTTCAGCCTGCTGCACGCCACCGGAATGCTGCGCAAGCCGGCGCAGGCGCCCAGCCTTGACGAGGCCTGCAGCCTGGTGACCACCGGCGAGCTGGCGGCGCTGCAATACGCCGCCGCGCAGTGGCTGGGGCTGCCGCCGCAGCGCTGCCAGGCCGCTGGCTGATCAGCGGGCGCCGTCCGCCGATTCAGCACCCAGCTGCCACAGCCGGTGGCCGCCCTGGTCCAGCCAGGTCAGGTACAGGCGCACCTCCAGCTCCAGTTGGTGGTAGGACGGCTCCATGTATTCGCACAGCTGGTAGAAGGCCTTGTTGTGGTCGGACTCGCGCAGGTGCGCGAGCTCATGCACGGCAATCATGCGCAAAAAGGCCTCGGGCGCATGCTTGAAGAGGCTGCCAATGCGGATCTCGTGGCGCGACTGGGTCTTGCCGCCATGGTTTTTGCCGCTGCGCACATGGATGCCCAGCGCCTGGTAGACCAGCTGCAGCTTGCTGTCATACACCACCTTGGCCAGGCCCGCGCTGTTGCGCATGTGCTCGCCCTTGAGGCCCATCACATAGGCATGCAAGGCCTTGTCCGAGCGCATCTGGTGCGGCTGCGGATGGCGCTGCAGCAGCCACTGGCCCAGCTGGCCCGATTGCACCAGGCTTGCGGCCTGCTGCTGTAAGCTGGCGGGGTAGGACTGCAAATAGGGAAGCGGGACAGGGCTGGACATGGCGCGAGCAAACAACAAAGGCAGCACAGCGGCTGCCTTGGGATAAACAACATGCGCTGCGCTTGGGGCGCGCGCAGCCTTATTTTCAG
Source organism: Comamonas sp. 23 (assembly GCF_049601575.1). Taxonomy (NCBI): domain Bacteria; kingdom Pseudomonadati; phylum Pseudomonadota; class Betaproteobacteria; order Burkholderiales; family Comamonadaceae; genus Comamonas; species Comamonas sp. 23. Next base: position 3,866,281 of record NZ_CP187127.1, read on the forward strand.
TGCAGGTGGCGCGGGCGGCGACCGCCGCCGCCGTGGCCACCACCAGGGCCGCCGGTGCCACCCGTGCCGCGAGGCGGCTTGCCGATCTCCAGTGAATCGACCAGCGCATCAAAGCGCTGGCTGAACAGCTTGTCGATCTCACCGACGACACCGACGAGTTCACCGGCATCGAAGTGGCGCTCCATCGTGCTCACGACGTCCTGCACCAGCATGTCGCGCTGCACCTGCATGATGGCCGCAGGCGTCGGGCCCACAAACAGCATCATGAAGTCATCGCGCGACTCGGCGCTGCGGTCCTGCTCCTCGTCGTCAAACTCGGCGTCATAGAAAGTGACCTCGATCGCCGCGCCCTGGTCGGCCAGCTCATTGAGGTTCATGCACATGTCGTCGAGCGACTGGCGAAAATCATCATCGCCGCGCACCGTCCAGCACATCTGCAGCATATGGTCCTTGGGCTCGAACAGAATGCCGGGCTCTTCCTCGTAAGCGCTCTCCGCGCCATCGACCAGGGACTTGGCGCCCGCATAGCCCCACAGCGGTTTCAAGGCCTCTTGCAGCTGGTCAAATCCGACATCGGCGCGCAGCAGCACTTGTCCGTGGACATGGATCTCAAAGGGTGGGTTGTAACTGGGCATGTTCTGTACCTTCCTAAATGGGGGCTGCCCGCTTGCGCTCGCCAACCCCACGCCTGATGACACGGCACACCGCATCGCTCTGCACAAGGCGCCAGCACAGCCACCGATGCGGGGCCAGGTTGGCGACTCTCCATGCGCCACCCACCCGAGCGGCGCAATATCTTCAATATCGGACATTGTGCCCGGTTTGTCGACCACAGACGAAGAAAAAGCCAGCAGGATGCCTGCTGGCTCGCGCACCGCATCCCGCACAGCACAGGCCGGGGATGCGAAACGGTCGTCGTCGCTGCCAGCATGTCTTCGCAATGCCCGGCCAGCGCCTGGGGCGCAGGCAATAAAAAACAACGGTTTGCAGGCGTTTTCTGCGAAACCGTTGCTCAGTAGTGCTTGGCGCCCAGGTATTTTAACAGGTCTGGCCCCGGACCTGTCCCGCAGGGTCAGTAGCCACCGCTGTGCCCGGCCTGGTGAGGCCAGGTCCGGCCCGGCCGGCTAAGGCCGGGCCAGCGATGTGTCCCCTCCTCAGTCGCCCGCCTGCACCATCTCGCCGTTCGGGTCGGTCACCCGCACCACGGTGATGGCCGGCGCATCCTCGGCGTCTCCCACAATGCCGGTGCTGGCGCCATAGAAGCCGGCCACAAAGCGGAAGGCTGGGGAGCCTGACGGGCCGGTGCAGCGGAAGTTGAACTGGCGCAGCACTTCAGCGACACAGACATAGCCCGAGGCCGCATCGATCACCGAGTTGGCATCGCGTGTCTGGAAGCGGAAGCTGCGGCTGGCTATCGCATCCGTTTGCGACAGCAGCACCCAGGATCCGCGCAGCGACTGGGCCGAGGCCTTGTTCACACCGTAGTAGAAGCGCTCGATCTGTACCGCTTGCTCACCGGGGAAGGCCAGCGTTCCCACCGATGGCGCGGTGAAGTGGATCGACCGGGTCAGACCAGCATCGGCCTTGAAGCTGGCAATCGCAGCCGGGCCACCAAAGTAGCGCCCACCCTGGTACTGCACCGTGGGCAGATCGGGGGTGTTGGGCTCTGGCGTGGTGGAGGCATCGTGCGCGCCCAGCAGGCTGTGGAAGGTCGCCTGTCCGTTGCTCTCATAGTCGTACACCGACATGAACAGCATATGGTCCTCGCTGGTCACAGGCTTTTGCAGCTCGATCGAAATCCCCCGACCCGGCAGACCCCGCAGCTCGCTGCTGACCACCCAGGTGCCCGACTCAAGGGCATAGCCCGGTGCGTAGTAGCTGGTGCGCACATTCTGGTTGTTCTGGCGGGTGTAGGCGGCACGAGCGATGCGGAAACCGACCAGGCGCCGGGCCTCGCCACCGCCCTCTTGCACGCTGCCACTGATCTGGTCCACGCCGCGCTGCAAGGACAGTGACACCACGGCACCGCCGCCTGCGCCGCCCGCCCGGTTGCCCGCGCAGTTGAACACCACACCGCTGCCGCTGTAGCTGCACTGCGCCACCACACGGCCGGACAAGGTGCCGCCAAAGCCATGCACGGTTGTTGCCGCTGTAGCGGGATAAGGCCAGGCCATCGCCGCAGCCGCCCATTCGCCACTCATGGGCACCTGTTCGCTCGTGCCAATATCGGCCCACCAGCTGCGCACCGGTTGGTTGCTGCTGTTGAACTCGACCATCGCCCAGCGATCGACAAAGGCCGGGTCGGAAAAGACGCCAGCTGGCGTGCCTTCATAGTCGTAGCGCTGCATCGCCTTGGTGGGCTCGCCTGGGAACTGGATCGTGCCGGTGTTGCGGCTGGTGAAGGTGATCACCACATTGCCGGGGCTGCCCGCCTCATGGCCGTCGCGTTGTTCGCTGCCAAAGAAGCGCCCGCCTTCGTAGAAATACAGCGGCGCGGTCACCGTGTTGTCGTGCAGGGTGCCCAGTGCTGTGTGGAAGGTCGGCGCACCCGAAGCACGGTAGTTGTAGACCTGCATGAACAGCACCCCATCCTGGATGTCGATGCCCATGCCGCGACCCGGCTCCCCATTGAGTTCGTCCTTGATGATCCAGGTGCCGCTCTGGGCTGCGATCAGACCGGCAGGCAGCTCGCCATTGGGGTCCGAGGTCTTGGCCACTTCGCGGCTGCTGCTGCCGGTATTGCCCGCTTCATCGGTCTGCGATGCCGTCACCGTGACCGGTCCCTTGGGCAAGGCGCCCACCTGCATGCCAGGCGCCGTCCAGGTGCCGTTGACGCAGGCCACCGTCACCTTGATGGATCCCACACTCACCGTGACTGCGCCGTCGCCGCTGGTGCAGGTACCCGCTGGGCTGTAGGCGTTCTGGTTCGAGGTATCAATGGTCGGCGCGGTGCTGATCGAGACCGCAGGCGCCGTCGTGTCCTTGACGGTGTTGAGCGTGCCGGAGATGACGGTGCCAGCCACTGTCTGCGAGGCCTTCACCACCACCGTGCCCTCAGGCAGGCTGCGCACATCGACAGCGCTCAAGCTCCAGTTGCCACCCGTGCAGGCCGCCGTGTTGCTGATGCTGCCAATGGCCACCGTCACCATGCCGCCAGCCGCACTGCAGGCGCCGGAGACGCCGCCATAGCTGGCCTGGTTGCTGCTGTTGATACGCGGCGCCACCACCACCGTGACGGCAGCTGCGCTGCTGTCCTTGCTGGTCGTGCGGCTGGCACTGCCGATGTTGCCGGCCGCATCGGTCTGCATCGCGGTTACCGTAACCGCGCCTGCAGGCAGACCACTGACATCCAGGCCCGAGGTGGACCAGATACCGCTGTTGCACACAGGCTGCGGCACAGCAGCCACGGTCCCCACGCGCACCGTGACCGCCGCCCCGTTTTCAGAACAGCTGCCCGCCACGCCATACGACGACTGGTTGGCCGCATTGATCACCGGTGCCGAGGTAATCGCCACCGCGGGGGCGGTCGCGTCCTTGCCGGTCACCAGGCTACCCGAGCCGGTCTGACCGCCCACCGTCTGCGAGGCCGTCACCGTGACCGATCCATCAGGCAAACCGCTCACATTGATGCCCGAGGCCGACCAGACACCGCCGCCGCACAGCGCCGATGCCGGGACCGATCCAACCATGACGGCCACCGCCTCACCATTGGCCGAACAGGTGCCCGACACCGTGTACGAGGCCTGGTTCGCTGCCGTGATCTGGGGCGCCGCAACGACGGCCACCACCGGCAACTGGGGTACCGAGCCCGTGCTCTTGGTGGTCGACTGGCTCGCCGAGCCAGGGGGCTGTCCGGACACCGTCTGTGTCGCGGTGATCGTCACCGTGCCATCGGGCAGGCCTTGTGCATTGACCGAGCCCGAATAGGTGCCGTCTGCTGCACAGAGCAGCGACTGGCTCACGCCTGCTGGGTTGGAGCTGATGGCCACATTGCCGCTGCCGGCACTGCAACTGCCGCTGATGGGCACCGACGCCTGGTTGCCCGCGTTGATCGGCGGCAGAGGATTCAGGGTCACCGTGGGCTTGCAATCGGGCATGGATGCGGTGGAGTTGCCCACGATCACCGAGGCGTTGAGCAAAGGCAGGGTCAAGGCCTTGGCCACCAACTCAATGCGCAGCGCGGTCACGCTCATGGAGGTGCCGCTTTGGCTTTGCTCATTGGTGTAGAGCTTGACACCCACCTCCGTGCCAATGGTTGGCACCCCGATCGTCAGGTTTACAAGACCATTGAGGCTTGCGCTGACTCCGCTGAGCGCGCCGGTTCCGCCGAGTATCTGGGCATCGCCCGAGCCTTGCGGCACGCCGTTGACGCAGGCCATACGGGCTTGAGAGCTGATGGTATTGGCACCCAGAGACAACCCCGCCAGCGTCAGGTTCAAACCGTCCACGGAGCTGTTGGATACCACGTTGTTCTGCGCCAGATTGCTTTGGGTGGAGGAGTTGATGACACCCGTGCCCACGCTCAGCAGATTGGCTCCGGCGGTCACGCCCACACTCGCTACAGAAACAGGCGTGTTGAAATCCGGTGGTGCACTTTTTTGGCCGGTATCCGCAAATGGGACTCCCAGCCCTGCCCCGAGCACATCGGCAGTGACCTGCAGGCCATAGGCCCGCCCGGATCCTGAGGATGCCGCCAGGGCGGAAGTGCTGCAGACGAAGGCCAGCCCTGCAAGCCCCCCGTACAGCAGACGGCGGATAGTTCTCTGTGCACCAATCGGGTTCATAGCGTCTCCTTCTGCACCGCCATAACGCCCGTTGGGGGTGATCCACTCAGACCCCACCAACCGGCCGAGGACAGGTGCTGCTGATTGCTCATACAAACACAACTACTCACAAGCGCAAAGGTACTGCGAATCTTTGGTAAACGGTAAATTATTTTATTGAGTACACTTATAAGCACAACCATCTCCCCCCAATAGCTGGTTACAACAGCCCCGGCTCTTACGGGCCGCACAGCACAGGGGGAGCAGACCTGTCCAATCCGCCCATGTCGGACCCCCCCTTGCTACTGCACTGCGGATTTACAGAGGAGAAATCGCGCATAAATGCATTTTTTTGCAAAGGTCGCTCGCAGCCCTCGCAGTCACCAAAGAGCCCCCCAATCACGGTGGGCCAGGTGCGGTGGAGAGGTACATAGCCCCCGGGAGCCGTCTCAACTCTGCTCCGTCTGACATATCTGACAGCGCCTTCTACCGTCAAATCAAGGCCTCGGCTTACAGCGGCGGTTACATCCTGGCATAGATTCGATGCCGATTTGGCAACAGCGCCATAGCCTTCAAACCTCAAGTAGATGCTTTATCTGGACCGCAACCCGGCTCAGTTGCCACCGCTGCGCCTTGGCCGGCCCGCGGTGGCTCATTGGCCTCAGTCGCCTGCCTGCACCATCTCGCCGTTCGGATCCGTCACCCGCATCACGGTGATGGCTGGGGCATCTTCGGCGTCTCCCACAATGCCGGAGCTGGCGCCATAGAAGCCTGCGACAAAACGGAAGGCCGGTGTGCCCGCAGGGCCAGTGCAGCGGAAGTTGTACTGGCGCAGCACTTCGGCGACACAGACATAGCCCGAGTCGGTATCGATGACCGAGTTCTCGTCGCGCTTTTGGAAGCGGAAGATCCGGCTTGGCATCGCATCCGTGGCAGACAGCACCGACCAGGATCCGCGCAGCGACTGGGCCGAGCCCTTGTTGACGCCATAGTAGAAACGCTCTATCTGCAACGGCTGCTCGCCGGGGAAGGCCAGCGTTCCCACCGAAGGCGCACTGAAGTGGATCGACTGGGTCGGTCCCGCTTCCACCTTGAAGCGAGCACTCGCAGCCGGGCCACCAAAGTAACGCCCGCCCTGGTACTGCACTGTGGGCAGATCGGGGGTGTTGGGCTCTGGTGTGGTCGATGCGTCATGCGCGCCAAGCACACTGTGGAACGTCGCCTTGCCGTCGCTCTGGTAGTCGTACACCGACATGAACAACAGATGCTCCTCCTGGTTCAGCGGCTTTTGCAGCTCGATGGAAATACCGCGACCTGGCAGGCCCCGCAACTCGCTACTGACGACCCAGGTACCCGACTCAGGCAGGTAGCCTGGCGCGTAGTAGCTGGTGCGCACGCTCTGGTTGTCCTGCCAGGAGTAGGCAGCACGGGCCACGCGGAAGCCCACCAGGCGCCGGGTGTCTCCACCGCCCTCCTTCACCGTGCCGCTGAGCTGGTCAACACCACGCTGCATCGTCATCGCGATCACCGGCGCACCGTTAGCCCCCGCACGGTTGCCCGAGCAGTTGAACACCAGACCCCGGCCGCCGTAGCTGCATTGCGCCACCACATGGCCCGACAAGGTGCCGCCAAAGCCATGGACCGCCGTTGCCACGGTAGGTGGGTATGGCCAGCCCATCGCTGCTGCCGCCCAATCCTCGCTCATCGAGACCTGCTCGCTCGTGCCGATATCGGCCCACCAGCTGCGCACCGGTTGGTTGCTGCTGTTGAGCTCGACCATGGCCCAGCGGTCGACAAAGGCCGGATCGGAGAAGACACCAGCGGGCGTGCCCTCATAGTCAAAGCGGTGCATGGCCTTTACCGGCTCGCCCGGGAACTGGATCGTACCGGTGCTGCGGCTGGTGAAGGTGATGACCACATTGCCAGGGCTGCCGGCCGCATGGCCATCGCGTTGCTCGCTGCCAAAGTAGCGCCCGCCTTCGTAGAAGTACAGCGGAGCGGTCACTTTGTTGTCGCGCAAGGTGCCCAGTGCCGTGTGAAAGGTCGCCTCCCCCGACTGGCGGTAGTTGTAGACCTGCATGAACAGCACGCCGTCCTGGATGTCGATACCCATGCCGCGGCCTGGCTCGCCATTGAGCTCATCGCTGATGATCCAGGTACCGTTCTGGGGCGCAATCCGGGCAACGGGAGGCTCGGGCGGCTCGCCGCCAGAGCCCGTCGACTTCGAGACTTCGCGGGTGATGCTGCCCGTGTTGCCGGCTTGGTCCGTCTGCGATGCCGTCACGGCAACTGCTCCATCGGGCAGACCACGGACATCCATGCCAGGCGCCGTCCAGCTGCCGTTGATGCAGGCTGCCGCAGCCTGGACAGTACCCACCTTCACCGTCATGGTGCCGTCACCCGAGGTGCAGCTGCCCGCAGGGCTGTATGCGCCCTGGTTGGACGTATCGATGCTCGGCGCCATGCCGATCGAGACGACGGGTGCCACGGTGTCCTTGACCGCATTCTGGGAACTGGAGACCACTGCACCATCCACCGTCTGCGAAGCCGTCACCATGACCGCACCATCAGGCAAGCCACGGACATCCAGCCCTGCCGTGGACCAGGTTCCGCCATTGCAAGGCACCGAGGCAGACAGGGAGCCGACCACGACGGTCACATTGCTGCCGCTGGCCGCGCAAGTGCCCGAGACGGTGTAGGACGCCTGGTTGGACAAGGAGATGGCTGGCGCCGAAGTGATGGCAAACACTGGCGTGCCGCCACCCGCACTCTTGCTGGTCACAAAACCACCGGTTCCCGTCTGGCCACCCGCTGTCTGTGCGACAGTCACCGTGACCGCGCCATCTGGCAAGCCGCTGACATCCAGTCCAGGTGTCGACCAAGTTCCACCACTGCACAGTGCTGTGGCAGAGATGGAACCGACCAGCACAATGACGTTGGTGCCATCGACCGAGCAGGTGCCCGATACGGTATAGGCAGTCTGGTTGGCCGCCGTGATCGCCGGCGCCGAGGTCACGGCCACGGCAGGCACTACTCCAGCCGCGTCCTTGCTGGTCACAAAACCGCCGGAGCCCGTCTGGCCTCCCGCCGTCTGCGCCACCGTCACCGTCACCGGTCCATTGGGCAAGCCGCTGACATCCAGACCCATAACGGACCAGCTGCCACCGCTGCACACGGCCGTCGCAGAGATGCTGCCAACCAGAACCGTCACATTGGTACCACCGACCGAGCAGGTGCCCGATACGGTATAGGACGACTGGTTGGCCGCTGTGATCGCAGGTGCCGAAGTAATCGCCACAGCAGGAATAGCCCCCGCCGCATCCTTGCTGGTCACAAAGCCGCCGGTGCCCGTCTGGCCACCCGCCGTCAGCGACACCGACACGGAGACCGGTCCATCAGCCAAGCCACTGACATCCATGGCCGGACTGGCCCAGATGCCGCCGGTGCAGACAGCGGACGCCGAGACGGAGCCCACCAGCACAGCCACATTGCCACCATCGGCCGAGCAGGTGCCCGAGACGGTATAGGCCGACTGGTTGGCCGCCGTGATGGCTGGCGCCGAGGTAATGGCCACCGCAGGTGAAGCGCCCGCCGAGTCCTTGGTGGTCACCAGGCTACCCGATCCCGTTTGGGCACCAGCGGTTTGCGAGGCCATGATGGTGACCGCGCCATCGGGCAAGCCGCTGACATCCACACCCGAGCTGGCCCAGATGCCCGCGTTGCACTGTGCCGATGCCGGGATCGATCCAATCAGCACCGTGACAGCAGCGCCATCTGCCGAGCAGGTGCCCGATACGCTATAGGCCGACTGGTTCGCCGCCGTGATCGCAGGTGCCGAGGTAATGGCCACCGCAGGTACCAGGCCAGCCGCATCCTTGCTGGTCGTCCAACCGCTGGAGCCGATCTGGCCACCCACCGTCTGAGACGCCGACACGGAGACCGGTCCATCGGCCAAGCCGCTGACATCGATGGCCGCAGTCGCCCAGATGCCGTTGTTGCAAGCCCCCGATGCGGTGAGGCCGCCTATCAGCACATCCACATCGGCGCCCTCCGCCGAGCAGGTACCCGAGACGGTATAGGCCGACTGGTTGGCTGCCGTGATCACAGGCGCCGAGGTGATTGCCACCACCGGTGCCACGCCTGCGGTGTCCTTGCTGGTGGCAAAGCTGCCCGTGCCCGTCTGGCCACCTGCCACTTGGGTCGCCGTCACCGCAACCGGCCCATCCGCCAGCCCACTGACGTCCATGCCCTCGGTCGCCCAGAGGCCACCCATGCACGGCGCCGTTGCAGACACCGAGCCGACCTGCACATCCACATTGCTGCCGCCCACCGAGCAAGTGCCCGAGACGGAGTACGCCGATGCATTGGCTGCCGTGATGGCAGGTGCCGACGTAATGGTCACCACAGGCGTAGCTACGCCAGTGCCCTTGTTGACCTGCACATTGGCCGACCCCACCAGGGCCCCCACCGTTTGCTGAGCCGTCACAGTGACCGTGCCGTCCTGCAAGCCACTGACATTCAACGCTGCGGTCATCCAACTGCCGCTGGTGCAGGGCACCGATGCGGACACCGAGCCGACCAGCACATCCACATTGGTACCGTTGACCGAGCAGGTTCCCGAGACGCTATAGGCCGACTGGTTGGCTGCCGTGATGTCCGCAGCCGAGGTAATCGTCACCACGGGTTGGACACTACCTGTGCTCTTGTTGGTCACCAGGCTACCCGAGCCCAGCACACTGCCGACGGTCTGCACCGCAGTTACGGTGACCGGTCCATCGGCCAGGCCAGTGACATCCAGACCAGCGGCGGACCAGTTGCCAGCCGCGCATGGCGCGCTTGCAGCCACCGAACCGACCTGAACCGCGACAGGGATGCCGCCGGCCGAGCAGCTGCCCGAGACGGTATACGACGCCTGGTTGGCTGCGGTAATGGCGGGTGCCGAGCTGACGGTCACCACTGGGGCGGCGCCTGCCGTCTCCTTGCTGGTCACCAAGCTGCCCGATCCCGTTTGACCACTGGCAGTTTGCGAGGCCATGACGGTGACTGCTCCATCAGGCAAGGCAGTGACATCAACAGCTGCTGTGGACCAGATGCCCGCATTGCACACTGCCGACGCCGATACCGAGCCGACCAGGACCGCCACGTTGCTGCCGCCCACCGAGCAAGAGCCCGAGACGGTATAGGCTGCCTGGTTCGCCAACGTGATCGCAGGTGCCGACGTCACGCTCACCACGGGTACGATTCCGGCCGCATCCTTGGTGGTCACCAGGCTGCCCGTGCCGGTTTGGGTGCCCAGCGTTTGCGAAACTGTCACGGTGACCGGGCCATCGGGCAAGGCACTGACGTCCACGGCCGTGCTCGACCAGATACCGGCATTGCACTGCGCCGATGCAGGAACCGAGCCGATTTGAACAGCCACCGCTGCGCCATTGACTGAGCAGGTACCCGAGACGGTGTAAGCCGATTGGTTCGCTGCCGTGATCGGCGGTGCCGAGATCACACCCACGGCGGGCGCAGCTCCGGCAGAGTCCTTGCTGATCACCAGGCTGACTGTTCCCGTCTGGCCACCGGCGTCTTGCGAGGCCTGCACCGTAATCTGTCCATCAGCCAGCCCACTGACATTGATGGGCTCGGTGGCCCAGATGCCATCGCTGCAGGTTGCCGATGCGGGTATCGAGCCGACGAGTACCGTCACCACTTCACCATTGACCGAGCAGGTGCCCGAGACGGTATAGGCGGCCTCATTCAAGGCGGTGATTGCAGGTGCGGAGGTGATGACCAGCACAGGAACAATCGCTGCAGTGGCCTTGGTGGTCTCCCCGCTGTCCGACCCGGACAAGCCGCCAACGATTTGCTCCGCGGTCACGACGACCACCCCGTCAGGCAAGGCACTGACATTCAGACCCGACGCAGTCCAGGCTCCCGCGTCACAGGTCGCAGACGCTGGGACACTGCCGACCTGGACGGCGACACTGATGCCGCTCGCCGAGCAAGTGCCCGAGACCGTGTAGGACGCCTGGTTGGCCAGCGTAATGGCGGGAGCAGAGCCAATGGTCACCACAGGCGCAGTAGCGGCCGCAGTCTTGTTGACCACCACACTGGCCGATCCCGAGCCGCCACTCACGGTCTGCGAGGCGGTCACCGTCACCAATCCATCCGGCAAGCCACTGACATCCAGCGGAGCCGTGGTCCAACTGCTGCCGTCGCATGCCACCGATGCGGCGATGGATCCAACCTGAACCGCCACGTTGGTACCGGCCACCGAGCAGGTGCCCGAGACGGTGTAGGCCGCCTGGTTAGATACGGTAATGTCAGGTGGCAGGGTGATGGCCACCACGGGCACGATCCCCACCGGCTCCTTGTTGATCACCAGGCTCACCGATCCCGTTTGGCTACCCGCCGTTTGCGATGCCATGACCGTGACCGCGCCAGCGGGCAAGCCGCTCACGTCCATGCCAGCGGTAACCCAGGTACCGCTGCTGCAAGGCGCCGCTGCAGCGACCTGGCCCACCAGAACGGAGACATCCGTGCCGTTGACCGAGCAAGTGCCCGATACGACATAGGCCGACTGGTTGGCCGCCGTGATCGCCGCTGCCGAAGTGATGGACACCGACGGGGCAACGCCTGCCGTGTCCTTGGCGGTCACCAAACTGCCCGATCCCGTCAAACCACCGGCCGTTTGCGAGGCCGTCACCGTGACTGATCCATCGGGCAAACCACTGACATCCAGCCCTGCGCTGGTCCAGCTGCCGCCGCTGCATGGGGCCGAAGCCGCAACCGAGCCGACCAGTACCGCCACGTTGCTGCCATCCACCGTGCAGGTACCCGAGACGGTATAGGCTGACTTGTTGGCAGCCGTGATGGCCGGTGCCGAGCTGATGGCCACCACCGGCGCGATGCCGGCCGTGTCCTTGGCGGTCACCAGGCTGCCCGATCCGGTTTGGCCGTTCAGCGTCTGCGAAGCCGTCACCAGCACCATCTCATCGGGCAAGGCGCTGACATCCATCGCTGCGGTCGACCAGATGCCGCTGTTGCACACAGGCTGCGGCACCGCTGCAACGTCACCGACATGCACCGTTACCACCACGCCGTTTTCCGAGCAGGTGCCCGATACGGTATAGGCCGACTGGTTGGCCGCGGTGATCGCGGGCGCCGAGGTAATGGTGACCACCGGGGCGATTCCCTCGGAGTCCTTTCCAATCACCAAACTCCCCGAGCCCGTCAGGCCGCCCACCGTCTGCGAGGCAACGACCGAGACGGGTCCATTGGGCAAGCCACTGACATTGAGGCCTGCGGTGGACCAGATGCCGCCACTGCAGGGCGCCGAGCCAGCGACGGTGCCGACCAGCACATCAACACCCGTGCCGTTGACCGAGCAGGTGCCCGAGACGGTATAGGACAACTCGTTCGCTGCCGTGATCGCAGGCGCCGAGGTGATGCTCACCACAGGAGCGATGCTGGCCGAACTCTTGCTCGTCACCAGGCTGCCCGATCCCGTTTGGCCACCGACGGTTTGCGTGGCCGTGACCGTGACCGCGCCATCGGGCAAGCCACTGACATCCAGGCCTGCCGTGGCCCACACACCGCCGTCGCACAGTGCCGTGGCAGCGATGGAGCCGACCAGAACGGCCACGTTGCTGCCGTTGGCCGAGCAGGTGCCCGAAGCGACATAGGACGCCTGGTTGGAACCCGTGATGGCGGGAGCCGATGTGACGGCCACGGAAGGAGCGACTCCCGCCGTGTCCTTGGCGATCACCAGCGTGCCCGATCCGATTTGGCCATTGGCGGTTTGCGAAGCGGTCACGGTGACCGCGCCATCCGGCAAAGCAGCGACATTCAGCGCCGGGGTGGTCCAGAGGCCGGCATCGCAGGTCGCCGATGCAGAGATGGAGCCGATCAGGACGTTGACGTTGGACCCGTTGACCGAGCAAGTGCCCGAGACGGTATAGGCTGCCTCGTTCAGCGCCGTGATGGCGGGTGCAGCGCTGATGGTCACCACCGGTGCGACACCCGCCGTGTCTTTGGCTGTCACCAGCGTGCCCGACCCCGTTTGCGCGCCTACCGTTTGCGAGGCGGAGACCAGCACCGGCCCATCCGCCAAGCCGCTGACATCGAGACCTGAGCTGGACCAGATGTTGCCCGTACAGGGCGCCGCAGCCGCCACGGAGCCGACCAGCACAGCGACATTCGTGCCATTGGCCGAGCAGGTGCCCGAGACGGTATAGGCGCCCTCATTGAGCGCCGTGATGGCGGGTGCCGAGCTAATGGTCACCACGGGGGCGTCCACCACCGTGTTCTTGCTGGTCTGCAGGCTGCCCGATCCCGTCTGGCCGCCCACCGTCTGCGACGCCGTCACCATGACCGCGCCATCGAGCAGGCTACCGACATCCACCGCTGCGGTGGACCAGATGCCGCCGTTACAAGGCGCCGCAGCCGAGATGGAGCCGATCAGCACGGCCACGTTGGTGCCGCTGGCCGAACAGGTACCAGATACCGTGTAAGAGCTCTGGTTCACTGCCGTGATCGCGGGGGCCGAGGTCACCGCTACCACGGGCACGGCGCCCGTCACGTCCTTGCTGGTCACCAGGCTGGCCGATCCGGTTTGGCCGCCCAACGTTTGCGACGCCATGACCGTGACGGCCCCATTGGGCAAGCCACTGACATCCAGGCCGGCCGTGGACCAGCTGCCATTCGCACACAGCGCAGAGGCAGCGACCGAGCCCACCAGCACGGCCACGTTGCTGCCGTTGACCGAGCAGTTGCCCGAAACCGTATAGGCCGCCTGGTTGGCCAGCGTGATGGCGGGAGCCAGGCTGATGGTCACGACGGGGATAGCACCGGCCGAGTCCTTCGTGGTCCCCAGATTGCCCGATCCCGTTTGGTTACCAACGGTTTGCGACGCAGTGACCGTGACAGCCCCATTGGGCAAGGCCGTGACATCCAGGCCTGCGGCGGCCCAGATATTGCCAGTACAGGGCACCGTGGCATTGACAGTGTCGATGACGACGGAAACGTTGGTGCCGTTCACCGAACATGTGCCCGAGACGCTATAGGAGGCCTGGTTCGCTGCGGTGATCGCCGGTGCCGACGTAACGACCACCACGGGCAGAACCCCTGCGGCGTCCTTGCTGGTCGTCAAGCTGCCCGAGCCGAGCAGACCACTGACAGTTTGCGAGGCCATGACCGTGACCGCCCCATTGGGCACGGCTGTGACATTCAGGCCGGCGGCGGACCAGAGGCCGCCGCTGCACTGTGCCGATGCGGGCACTACCCCGACCAGGATGGAGACCGATGCACCATTGGCCGAGCAGGTGCCCGAGACGCTGTAGGACGCCTGGTTCGCTGCGGTGATAGGCGGCGCAGAGACGACCGTCACGACTGGCGGTTGCAAGACCGGGGCCGTGTTCTTGGTGGTGGACTGGCTCGACGAGCTGGTCGGCCCTGCGGGGCTCTGTGATGCCGTGAGCGTCACGGGACCATCGGCCAGCGCTGTGGTGTCCACCGAACCGGAATAGCTGCCAGTGGCAGAGCAAGGCAGCGACTGGCTCACGCCGGTGGGCGTAGAGCTGATGGCCACATTGCCACTGCCGGCGCTGCAGGTTCCGCTAACGGATATAGCCGCCTGGTTGCTGGTGGTAATCAACGGCAAGGGCGCCAGCGTGACCGTGGGCGCGCAATCGGACAGGGTTGCAGAGGAGTTGCCTACCACGACGGATGCACCGAGCAACCGCGCGCCCAGCGCAGAGGCGACCAGCTCCACACGCAGCGCATTGACGCTCAGTGTCTTGCCCTGGTTGCTCAGTATTTGCTCATTGGTGTGGAGGACGACCCCCACCATGGTTCCGAGCGTGGGCACGCCAATCGTCAGATTGGTTTGGGTATTTGCCGCCACACTCACCCCCACGAGCGATCCCGTCGCCCCGAGGATTTGTGCGCTGCCCTCTGGTTTGGGCACCCCGTTGTCGCACGACATCTTGGCTTGCGAACTGATGGTGTCAGCCCCCAGCGCCAGCCCCGCGAGCTTGAGGGCCAAGCCGTTGACGGAGGACGAAGACACCACACTGTTTTGCGCCAGCTTGCTTTGCGTGGCGGCGTTGAGCACGCCCGTACGCACGGTCAGCAAATTGCCTACGCCTGCAGCGACAGACGCACTGACGACCGAGGTGGGGGTATTGAAATCCGGTGGTGCCGTTTTCTGGCCGGTATCGGCAATCGGGACACCGAGTCCCACACCCACCACATCGGCGGTGACCTGCAGGCCATAGGCCCGGCCGGATCCGGCCGAGGCCGCCTGGACGGCGGAACTGCAGATGAGGGCCAGGCTCGCGAGCCCCCCGTAGAGCAGATGGCGGAGGGTCCTCTGCGCACCAATCGGGTTCATAGCGTCTCCTTGGGCACCAAGCCAGGACGCCAGGATGGGTGGGATAAACCCAGGCCATACCCCCCGGCGGTCGAGGACAGGTGCCGCTGATTACTCATGCAAACACAACGATTCACAAGGGCAACCGTACTGCGAACCTTTGGTAAATCTAAAATTAATTTATTGAAAGAATCTATAAGCGCAGCTAGTTCTGGTCTATAACCAAAGCGGGCTGCGCCAGCGGGTCAAACCGCCTGTGCGGGTTACCGCCCTCGCCCTCTTGAGCGACAGAATATGCCGTGCACTTCGGGTCTTTCTCCGCCAGAACTCAGAGGAGAAATATAGGATAAGTGCTAGTTTTTGTATGATTTTTTGTCGCGCAGACGTCAGACAAAAAAGCCCGCCAAAATGGCGGGCTGGGCAGAACCCCATCGCAAAATCACCAAGCGACTATTCATGCATTTTGACAACCTTGCCGGTGTCGTCCTGCATTTATTCAAGCATTTGACCTACAGCGATAGTTACATTCAGAAATATCGCTACTGACCGCCACGCACCATCGACAGGATCTTGGCGGTGTTCAGGCCGCTCGCAGTCTCCTGCATCTGCGCCTGGTAGCGCGACTGCAGCTGGCGGCCATCCTGCATCACATGCTGGTAGGCGTTCTTCAGCATGTCAGTCGACAGCTGGCGCCCGCCGGCGTAGTACTGGTTGGCGACATGGCCCAGCGCATAGGTGGAGGCAAAGCTCATGCCGCTGCTGACGGCCTGCCGGCCCAGGCCGCCGAGCAGGCCTTTGCCGGCCTTGCCCAGCAGGCCACCCAGCAGCTTGCGCCCCGCCTGCTCCAGGTACTGCGAGGTCAAGCCGACACCCAGCGCGCCCAGCAGGTCCTTGATGTGGCCCTTGTCCAGCTCGTAGCCATAGTTCTGCCCGATCTGGTAGACCAGGCGCATCTGCAGCGGAATGATCGCCAGCGTCGAGAGGTTCTCGGGCAGCAGCTCGATCGCACCGTTGAGAACCGAGGCCTTGAGGATCTTCTGGTCCATCGCCTCCACCGACAAGCTCGAAGGCCGGCGCTCGGCCTGCGCCGGCACCAGCGGGTCGGCCGCTGCCGGATGGGGCGCGGGCTCCGTCAGCGCCAGCGGGGTGTCGGGCAAGGCGGCGTTCAATGGCGCATCGACCAGGTTGCCGGCCAGCGCCTGCGCAGGCGGCGTGGCCAACGCTGCCGCTGCAGCCATCCCCGTCGCGGCAGCCACTGCAGGCGCTGCGGTAGGACCGGGCGCGGTGGGCGCCTGCCCTGCCGTACCAAAAGCCTCGCGCAGTTGCGCCAAAAAGGCCGCTTCCTTGGGGCTGGTGCTGCCATCGGCTTCGCAGACGCACAGCGCCATCTCATAGGCGAGCTGGCGCGCCTCGGTGGTCTGCAGTTGGGCCAGCACATCGCCCAATTGCACACGGCGCAGCAGCACATCCTGGTAGAGGTGGGGCAGGTTGATCTGCTGGTCGGCCGCCAGGCCCTCGGCCACCTGGCGGATCTGCTCGCGCTCGCGCTCGTGCTTCTCGCCATCGGCGAACGAGGCGAGCAGGCACAGGGTCAAAGTGGCACGAATTTCTTCAGTCGTCATGTATCAGGGCTCCGCGTTAAAAGTGCACAAAAGAACGCACTTGGAGCCCAGGGCGCGGCCCAGGTTCCGCTCCCTGGCTTGCCAGCGGCCACTCTGCGCTACCGTCCTACGCGATCGCCGCCGCCCACCTGCGCAATACCCGCCTGGGCCAACTCCTCGCGCAGCACCTGCAGCGCCTGCGCCTGGTGCAGCGCATCCATCTGCGCGTCGTGGTTGGCCACGCTGATGGCGGCCATGTGCGCGCTATGGGCGGTCTGGAACTCGATCGCCAGCCCCACGCCGGTGGCGCCCGAGGTGAGCAGGTTGACGCTGAGCGCATGGCCGCGTTTGCGCGTCTGGCGCACCATGTCCATCAGCCGCTCCTGGCTGATGCCGGCGGCCTCGTAGTCCAGCCGGCGGCGCTGGTAGATCTGCTCCAGCTCGGCATCGCGCAGGCTGGCGGCCAGCGCCAGGCTGGCCGTGCCCTGGCCCAGCAGGCGGATCTGCCCGGTCATCAGGCTGTGGGCATGCAGCACCGTGCTGCCCGGCTGCACATGCAGGCAGTGGGCAAAGTCGCCCACGCGGATGATCAGAAACACCGTGTCGCCGCTGCGCCGGGCCACGCTGACCATCACCGGGTGACAGACCTCGAAGATGGGCGGCTTGGCCATCGCCGCCAGCCCCGTCAGCATGGCTTCGACCCCCAAGCGGTAGCGGCCTGTGACCGCATCCTTGGCCGCATAGCCAGACTGGGCCAGCACCATCAGCAAGCGCCGTGCGGTCGAGCGGTCCAGCCCCGACTGCGCGGTCAATTCCGCAATCGACAGGCCTTGCACATGGTGGCGCGTGAGCAGCCGCAGCACCTTGACCAAGCGCGCAGGGCTTTGCGCCCCGGGAAAACCTGAGTTCATATCGTGAACATCCGTGCTGCCAGCTTTTGCCATCCCGGCACATCCCGTCTCATAGTTGCTCGGTACCTCTTGAGGTGCGCACAAGCTACGGCAGATCGCCGCTGCGCGCTGTCTCCCCCGTTATCTGGAAAACCCTATGAACGCCTACCGCCCTGTACATGCCCCGCACCTTGCCCCAGTTGTCGGCAGCGCCGGCTCGCCGCGCTGGACCCAGCGCCCCGCGCAATCGAACTGGGGCGACTTTGGCCCCGATGACCAGCTCGGCCGCCTGAACTACCTGACGGCGGACAAGGTCAAAGAAGCGGCGCAGGAGATACAGACCGGCGAGCGCTTTTGCCTGAGCCTGCCGCTGGACAAGCCCGGCGGCAATGCGCTCAACCCGCGCCGCCACCCG
This sequence comes from Comamonas sp. 23, assembly GCF_049601575.1. Lineage (NCBI taxonomy): Bacteria > Pseudomonadati > Pseudomonadota > Betaproteobacteria > Burkholderiales > Comamonadaceae > Comamonas > Comamonas sp. 23. The sequence continues at coordinate 3,884,310 of NZ_CP187127.1, forward strand.
CCGATCATCAAGCCCTCGCGCCGCCCGCTGGGCCCAGGCCTGAACTTTGCGCTCTCGCGTGAGAACCCGAACTACACCGATGTGGTCAGCGACGACTATGCCGAGATTTACCTGCAGTACTCGACGCAGTGGGATGCGCTCTCGCACGTGGGCAGCCATTTCGACATCAATGGCGATGGCGTCGACGAGCTGGTCTACTACAACGGCTTCCAGGCCGGTATCGACATTCTGGCGCCCGATGACCTGCCGGACATGGGCGGCCAGTCCCGCGCCAAGGCGCTGGGTGTGGAGCGCCTGGCCGAGCAGGCCATCCAGGGCCGGGGCGTGCTGGTCAACCTGCGCCGCCACTTTGGCGACGGCCACACGCTCGTCTCGGGCAAGATGCTCAAGGAGGTGCTCAAGGCCGATGGCATCGAGGTGACCCGTGGCGACATCGTCGCGCTCTACACCGGCTTTAGCGAGCTGCTGCTCGCCTGCGATGGCCCGCCGAAGTCCGATATGCCCGAGACCGTCGGCGCGGTGCTCGACGGGCGTGATCCCGAGCTGCAGCAGTGGATCATCGACAGCCACATCACCACCTTGGTGGCCGACAACTACGGCATCGAATCGGTGCCCGGCCGGCCCGTCGATGGCAACTGCGCCTTTTTGCCACTGCATGAGCTGTGCCTGTTCAAGCTCGGCATGCCGTTTGGCGAGCTGTGGTACCTGCACCCGCTGGCGCAGTGGCTGCAGGCCCATGGCCGCTACCGCTTCATGCTCACGGCCCCTGCGTTGCGCCTGCCCGGCGCCGTGGGCTCGCCCGTCACCCCCGTGGCCACCGTCTAAAGGCCGACCTATGACCTCCCAAACTATGGCCAGCGCGCCCCCCAGCGCGCGGGCCAACGATGTGCGCAGCCTGCTGGCGCTGGGCGCGGACGATGCGCCCGCGCTGCAGTTTGGCGCCAGCACCCACAGCTATGCCCAGCTGCGCAGCCAGGTGCAGCAATGCGCCCACGGCCTGCGCCAGCAAGGCCTGGTGGCCGGCGATGTGCTGGGCCTGTGGCTGCCCAACACGCCCCACTGGCTGCTGCTGCACCTGGCCTGCGCCCAGTTGGGCATCACCAGCTTGAGCCTCAACCTCAAGCTGGGCGTCAAGGAGATCAGCCGCTTTATCGACCGCTCCGGCTGCAAGGCGCTGGCCTTTGACCGAGCCACCGCCAATGCGCTGGCCGTGATGAATGGCGCAGCCGCGAGTGCTGCCAGCCTGCTGCCCGGCAATAGCCTGGAGCAAATTCTGGCGCAGCAAGGCGGCAGCCTGCAGTGCCTGGTCGATGCCAGCCTGAGCCCGGCTACCGCTGCCTCTGCCCCGCTGCAGGCCGGTGGCGGCGTGCTGCAGATCCAGCCCTGGCAGGCGCTGATGGCCGCAGCCGCAACAACGCCGCACAGCAGCAACTGCCAGGGCGCGCAGACCTGCATCATCCTGTCGTCCTCGGGCACCACCAGCCAGCCCAAGCTCATCGTGCACCGCCAGGCCAGCGTGGCCCAGCATGCACAGGATGTGGCACCCGGCTTTGGCATCGACAGCGGCTGCCGCAGCCTGCTGGCGCTGCCGCTGTGCGGGGCCTTTGGCTACACGGCGGCGATGGCCACCTTGGCAGCTGGCGCGTGCCTGGTGCTGCACGAGGTATTCGATACCGCACGTGCAGCGGCCTGCCTGCAGCGCGAGCCCATCACCCATATGTTTGGCACCAACGACATGGTCGACAAACTCATCGCCGAGCTGCCCTCGGGCTGGCAGCCGCAGGCGCTGCGCTTTTTTGGCCATGCCAATTTTGTGCCCGGGCTCGATGCGCTGCCCGCCCGTGCCTTGCAGTACGGCATACCGATGGTCGGCTGCTTTGGCATGAGCGAGACCTTTGCGCTGTTTGCCCACCAGGACCCGGCGGCGCCTCTGCCCCGGCGCGCCCAGTCCGGCGGTTTTCCGGTCTGCCCGCAGGCACGGGTGCGCGTGCGCAATCTGGAGACCGGCGCCATCGCCGAGGCGCAAGAGCCCGGTGAGCTGGAGTTCTACAGCCCCACCTTGATGCAGCAGTACCTGCACGACGCGCAGGCGACGCAGCAGGCCTTTACCGATGACGGCTTCCTGCGCTCGGGTGATCTGGGCTACCTCAATGGCGATGGCGGCTTCACGCATATCTCGCGCCTGGGCGATGTGCTGCGCATCGGCGGCTTTTTGGTCAACCCGGCCGAGATTGAGGAGTCGGTGATGGCGCTTTGCGGCGCCAGCGCATGCCAGGTGGTCGCGGTCAATGCCTCGGGCAGCTCGCGCCCGGTGGCCTTTGTGCTGGATCCCCGGGACAACGCCGACCAACGCTGGGACGAGGAGGCGATCAAGGCCCAGCTGCAGCAGCAGATTGCGCGCTACAAGGTGCCCATCCGTATCTTCCGGGTCGAGACCTTTCCCTACACCATGGGGCCCAATGGCAAGAAGGTCAAACGCAACGAGCTGCGCGACCTGGCCCACAGCCTGCTCGCCCAGGAGGCCAGCGCATGAAACACAGCTGGACCCTGGCCGAGACGCCATTTTTTGACGAGCGGCATGCCGAGGTCATCGCCCGGCTCAACGACTGGATCAGCCACAACCGTGCGCGCCTGGCCGATGAAACCCCGCACGACCTGCAGGCCGAATGCGCCCACTGGCTGCACAGCCTCGCCCAGCATGGCCTGCTGGAATATGCGGCGCCGGCAATGGCCGATGGTCTGCCGCCTGCGGTGGACCTGCGCGCCATCTGCCTGGTGCGCGAATGCCTGGGCTACTACGCGCCGCTGGCCGATTTTGTCTTCAGCATGCAGGGCATCGGCAGTGCTGCGCTATGGCAAAAGGGTGATGCGCAGCTGGTGGCGCCCTATGTGCAGGCCTGCAGCCAGGGCCGCAAGGTGGCAGCGTTTGCGCTGACCGAGCCCGATGGCGGCTCGGACGTGGCCGCTACCAAGACACGGGCGGTGCTGCAGGGCGACCACTACCTGCTCGATGGCGCCAAGTCCTATATCTCCAACGGCGGCATCGCCGACTTCTATGTGGTCATCGCCCGCACCGAAGAGGCCAGGGGCGCGAGCGGCCTGTCGGCCTTGCTGGTCGATGCCGACACCCCGGGCCTCCACATCCACCGCGCCATCGACATCATCGCGCCCCACCCGCTCGCCGAGATCCATTTTGACGCGTGCAAGGTGCCTGCGGGCCGCCTGCTTGGCCAGCCGGGCGAAGGCTTCAAGGTGGCGATGGGCGTGCTCGATATCTTCCGCAGCTCGGTGGGGGCCGCCGCGCTGGGCATGGGCCAGCGCGCGCTCGATGAGACCCTGGCGCGGGTCAGCCAGCGCCAGCTCTATGGCCAGGCGATGGCCGAGATGCAGACCGTGCAGCACAAGCTGGCCGATATGGCCACCCAGCTGGAAGCCGCACGCCTGCTGGTGCACAAGGCCGCCTGGCTGCGCGATGTGCGCCAGCGCCGCATCAGCACCGAGGCGGCGATGGCCAAGATGCAGGGCACCGAGGCCGCCTTCCAGGTGGTCGATGCCGCCGTGCAGCTGTGGGGCGGCATGGGCATCACCTGCGGCAGCGTGGTCGAGCGCCTCTACCGCGAAGTGCGCCCTATGCGCATCTACGAAGGTGCGACCGAAGTGCAAAAGACCATCATCGGTCGACAACTATTGAAAGGCCAGGCATGACAGACAGCTCCCGCCAACCCCGCGTATTGGTGACCGGCGCCAGCCGGGGCATTGGCCGCGCCACGATGCGCTACCTCGCCGACAAGGGCTACCAGACGATTGGCCTGGCCCGCAGCATCCCCGCCGACGCGCGGCCCGATGAGCAGTTCATCGCCTGTGACCTGATGGACCTGGAAGGCACGCGGGCGCTGGTCAGCGACCTGGCCGCGCAGGCGCCGTTCTATGGCCTGGTCAACAACGCGGCGCTCGCCCACACCACCGACCTGGCCCACACCAGCGTGGCCGACATGAACGAGGCCATGGCGCTGAACGTGAACGCCTGCCTGGTCTGCATGCAGGCGCTGCTGCCGGGCATGCGCCAGGCGCGCGCGGGCCGGGTCGTCAATATCTCCTCGCGCGCAGCGCTGGGCAAGCCCAACCGCACCGCCTACAGCGCCACCAAGGCCGCCGTCATCGGCATGAGCCGCACCTGGGCGCTGGAGCTGGCCCCGGACCAGATAACGGTCAATGTGATTGCCCCCGGGCCCGTCGCCACCGAGCTGTTCAAGACCGCCAGTCCGCCCGGCGCGCCGCAGACCGAGGCGTTGCTCGCCGCCGTGCCGCTACAGCGGGTGTCCGAGCCGGTGGAGATCGCCCATGCCATCGACTTCTTGCTGCACCCGCTGGCGGGCTACATCACCGGCCAGACCTTGCACATCGACGGAGGGCTCACGATCAGCGCAACCCGGCTATAGCTTTCTCAAAAGGGGCCTCTGGACACGGCAACACCACAAAAAGGACACGGAGACAATGCCATGAACGACCAACTTTCCCCAACCCAAACACCCGCCAACCGGGACCGGCGACGCTGGCTGCTGCGCAATGCAGCCTGGGGCGCAGCCAGCCTGCTGGCAGGCCAGCACGCCTGGGCGCAGAGCCCCTACCCGTCGCGCCCGGTGCGGTTGGTCGTGCCCTTTGCCGCCGGCGGCGCCACCGATGTGCTCGGCCGCCTGCTGGCCAAGGCGCTGGAGCCGGGCCTGGGCCAGCCGGTGGTGGTCGACAACAAGGTGGGCGCAGCCGGCGCCATCGGCGCGACCCAGGTGGCCCATGCCGAACCCGATGGCTACAACGTGCTGATGGGCGGCGTGGGCACCAATATCGTGCTCGAGCACACGATGCCCGACCTGGGCTACCGGCCGCAGCGCGACTTTGCGGCGGTGGCCTCGATCTGCAATGTGGACTATGTGCTCGTGGTGGCGCAAGACAGCCCCTACCAGACCCTGGGCGAGCTGCTGGCCGATGCGAAGAAGACACCGGGCAAGCTGCGCTATATGTCCACCGGGCCGCTGGGCCCGCTGCATGTGGCGATGGAGTACCTGGGCAAGCTCGTTGGCGCGCAAATGATCCATGCGCCCTACAAGGGCGAGGCCCCGGCCCTGCCGGACCTGCTGCAGCAGCGCGTGGACATGGGCATGATGACGGCGCTCTTTACCCGGCCGCAGGTGCAGTCGGGCAAGCTGCGCGTGCTGGCCACCTTGAGCGCGCAGCGCATGGCTTCCTGGCCCGAGATCCCCACCGTCGCCGAGCTGGGCTACCCCGGCTATGCCGCGCCGATCTGGAACGGCTTTTTTGTGCCGCGCAAGACCAGTGCCCAGGTTGTAGAGCGCCTGGGCCGCACCACCGTGGCCCAGCTGCAGGCGCCTGAGCTCAAGAACCTGCTGGAAAAGCAAGGCGTCTCGGTCACCGCCCAGGGCCCGGAGGCCTATGAAAAATTCTTGCAGGCCGAGCGCCTGCGCTGGCAGCACATGATCCGCGAATCCCAGGTACTGACAACAAGCTGAACAGGAGACACCACCATGCGTATTTCTCACCTCCCCGCGCTGCGCGCACCCGTCAAACCGCTGGGCCTGGCCGCAGCGCTGCTGTGCCTATCATTGAGCGCCATCGCGCAATCGGGCCCGCCGGTGCGCATCGGCCTGATCGTTGACCAGTCGGGCGTCTACTCGGCCATCACCGGCAAGGGCAGCATCACCGCTGCCCAGATGGCGCTCGATGAGGCCGGCGGCCAGGTGCTGGGCCGCAAGGTCGAGCTGCTGACCTTTGACCACCAGAGCAAGGCCGACTCGGCAGCGGCCAAGGCGCGCGAATGGTATGACAACGGCGTCGACGCGATCCAGGACGTGGGCGGCTCCGCGGCCGCGCTCGCGGTGCTCAACATCGCCAAGGAAAAAGGCAAGGTGCTGGTGATGAGCGGCCCGGCCAGCGACCGCATCACCGGTGACATGTGTGGCCCCACCGTCGCGCACTGGGCCTACAACTCGTACGCGCTGGCCAATACCGTGGGCAAGGCGGCGGCCGAGAAGATCGGCAAGCAGTGGTACTTTCTGACAGCCGACTACTCGGGCGGCTATGACATCGTCAAGGCCACCACCCAGGCCATTGCCACCGTGGGCGGCAAGGTGATCGGCGAGACCCGGCACCCGCTCAATGGCTCGGACTTTTCATCGGCCGTGGTGCAGGCCCAGGCCAGCAAGGCCGATGTGATCGGCCTGGCCAACTTCGGCAATGACCTGGTCAACTCGATCAAGGCTGCGCGCGAATTCGGCATCACCCCCGAGAGCAAGCAAAAGCTCGCCTCGCTGCTGATGTACATCAACGATGTGCATTCGGTGGGCCTGCGCACTGCGCAGGGCATGCTGCTGTCCGAGGCCTTCTACTGGGACATGAATGACGAGACGCGCGCGTTCTCGAAGAAGTACTTCGCCAAGGTCAACGCCATGCCCAATATGAGCCAGATGGGCGCCTACTCTTCGGTCAAGCACTACCTGAAGGCCGTGGAGGCGGCCGGCAGTACGGACGCCAAGGCGGTGATGGCCAAGATGCGCGAGATGCCCATCAACGATGTCTTCACCAAGAACGGGCGCCTGCGCGAGGACGGCATGATGGTGCACGACATGTACTTGTTCCAGGTCAAGTCGCCGCAGGAGTCCAAGGCACCTTGGGACTACTACAAGGTCATCAGCACGGTGCCGGCCGACAAGGCCTTCCTGCCGCTGTCCGAATCGGCCTGCCCGCTGGTCAAGAAGTAGGCGGCAGCACCATGGCCCACAGCGAAACCCAGAACCAGCTTTTCAGCCCACTGCAGCTGCGCGATGTGGTGATCAAGAACCGCATCGTCGCCGCCCCCATGTGGCAGTACCAGGGCCGCCACGGCCAGGTGCAGGACTGGCATCTGATGCACCTGGGGCGCCTGGCCGCCGGCGGCAGCGGCCTGGTGTTCCAGGAAGGCACCGGTGTGGAGCGGCGCGGCTGCGGCACCTTGGGAGATATAGGGCTGTGGCAGGACGACATGGTCGCGCCCTTGCAGCGCATTGTGCAGCTGATGCGCGACTGCGGCACCACACCGGGCATCCAGCTGATGCATGCCGGCCGAAAGGCCCGGCAACTGACACCCGCACAGGGCCGGGGGCCCCTGCCCTACCAGCCGGACATCGCCGACTGGGATGCCTGGATGCCGATGGGCCCAAGCGCCATCCCGGCGGGCAAGGGCCTCGAAACGCCGCTGCCCATGTCGCTGCAGCAGATCCAGCAGGTGGTGGAGGCCTTTGCCGCTGCGGCCCGCCGCGCCGCGCAGGCGGGCTACCAGGTGCTGGAGCTGCATGCCGGCCATGGCTACCTGCTGCACAGCTTTCTGTCACCGCTGGCCAACCAGCGCGGCGATGCCTGGGGCGGCAGCCTGGACAACCGCTGCCGGCTGCTGCTGACCGTCGTCGATGCGGTGCGCGCCGTGTGGCCAGCAGCCCTGCCCCTCTTTGTGCGCCTGTCTTGCACCGACGGCGCGCCCGGGGGCTGGACGCTGGAGGACAGCATCGCGCTGGTCAAACGCCTGCTGCCGCTGGGTGTCGATGTGATCGACTGCTCCTCGGGCGGCATTGCCGGCTCGCCGCTGCGCAGCGGCCAATCTGCCAGCTATGGCTACCAGGTCGAACTGGCATCGGCCATCCAGGCTGCCACCGGCGCGCGCACGATGGCCGTGGGCCTGATCGTGCATGCGCAGCAGGCCGAGGCCATTTTGCGCAACGGCCATGCGGACCTGGTGGCGCTGGCACGTGAGCTGATTTACAACCCGAACTGGCCGATGGATGCGGCGCAAAAGCTGCAGGATGCGCAGGACTTCCAGATGCTGACAAAGAACGAGGCATTCTGGCTGGAGCGGCGCAAGGCGACCACACCAGATCTGCAGCCCTCCACCTTTGTGCGCTGAGGGTGTTGGCGGCGCCGGCTTGCGCAATGCCACAATGCGTCGATGCGCCTGTCCTCCACCGCCCTCCCCTTGGCATTGCTTGCGCTACTGGCCAGCGCCGGTTGCAAGCAAATCCCCTACGCGCCGCTGCCCGCCCCGCCGACCGGCATCCGCTATGAGCCCGGCGCCAACAGCGCCGGCATTGCGCGCATGTCGGAATCTGAGCTGCTGCGCCAAAAGCGCCTGGCGCAGGCGGGCGACAAGCGCGCCGCCCTCAATGTCTACCAGCACCTGCGCTCCGTAAACAACGATGACGCCCAGGCGCGGGACTGGCTGGTGCTGGCCGCAGATCTGGGCGATGGCGCCGCCGCCTACAACCTGGCGCAAATCGCCATCTACACCCATGACGCTGCCGGCGCACGGTTCTGGGCCCAACGGTCCAAGGCGGCGGGCTATGCGAACGCGGGCGCGCTGCTGCAATCGCTGGAGGAGCAAGACTAATGCGCTCAGCGGCTTGCTACCGGCGGCAGCCGGGCCAGCTCGGCCGTGAGGGCCCGCACATCGGCCAGCGCACGGCTCTTGTCTGCCGGTGCCGCACTGCCGGCTGAACCGCCCAGCGCCTGCGAGAAGCCCTGCAGCACCTGCTGGGCCTTTTTCAGCTCGGTCTCCAGGATCAGGCGGCGCTCGTCCTGGCCAAAATCTGCGCCTTCACGCGGGCGCGGGCCTTGCGACGGGGTGAGCGCTGGGGCGGGTGCGGATGCGGCCGTGCGCAAGGTGCGGCGTGCTGGCGGTGCAGCGGCGGCAGCGGCCTTGCAGCCGGATCCGGCGGCAGCGGCCCCCCCCAGAATGTATTCAACGCCCTCGCTCTTGCACACCGTCTGCGCCCAGGCCGGGGCGGCGCCCAGCACGGCGGTCAGCGCAGCTACCAGCAGCAGCGCCGCCGCAGCAGCAGCCAGGGACCTATCAAGGCGCCGCATCGAATGGATTGGGAACATTCTCCACCCCCATCGGATTGGCCCAGATCGCGGGGCAAAAAGCATTGCGCAGGCCCACCACATCCTTGAGGCCATCCATGGCTGCATTGCCCACATGGGCGGTCACCCACTGCGCTCCGTTGCGGATATTACCGACCAGATCCGGCACCAGGGTGGCGTAGTCGCCCAGCCCACTGTTGCCGTCGGCCACGTCCCATTTGAAGCTGGCATTGAGGTCCGAGGTATCGCGCGCCGGCCCAAAGGCATAGAACGGATGCCAGTACAGCGAGGACTGCATGCCCACCGAGGCTTCCTGCGTGAGCGGAAAGCGGTCGCTCGCCAGAAAGAAGGCATCGATGGCCGAGAGGTCAGTGGCTTCGGCACCGAGCACATCGTCGCCGGTGGTCAGCACCGAGCCGATGTGCTTGGAGACATAGCGGTAGCCCTGCATGGCCTTGATGATGATGGGCCCGGCAATCGGCACGCTGAGCTTGTAGCCATAGTGCACGCGCAGGTGCAGGATATTGGTCTCGCCCAAGGTCTTGTTGGAGACCGCGCCGCGCAGCCGCGTGTCTTCCAGGTTCGGGGTGTCGCCGTTGTAGGTGTCGGTGGCACCCATGCGGGCATCGCGCTCATAGGGCAGCGGCTTGCGGTAGCGCAGGCTGTCGTTGGGGATGCGCACGATGCCGCGCGACTCGCCATAGTTCTCCACCATGGCCCAGTCCAAAAAGGTGTTCTGCGTGGGGTTGACGTACTCGATACAGCTGCCCTGGATCAGGTCGGTGTTGGTATTGACCCAGCCCTTGAGCAGGCCAGAGACGCTGGACTCTGCCACATAGAGCGGCATCATGCCACGCACAAAGCCCTGCCAGACGCTGCCCTTGGTGAGCGCCGATTTGACATTGCCCAGGCTCACATCGGCCAGCATGCCCTTCTTGGCCAGCGGAATGCGCAGGTCATAGGGCAGCGGCAGCGCATTGTTGAGCGAGCCCACGCGCGCGGCCTCGTTGGCGGCGTACCGCAAGGTGAGCCTGGCGCGGTAGATCAGCGCAAACTGGATCAGCGACAGCGTGAACACCAGTACCACCGGCAGCGCGATCAAGGTCTCGGTCATCGACACCCCGCGTTGCCGCGCTGGCTTGGCTTTCTTCAAGAACATGGCAAAGCTCCTTCAACACAGTTGCAGCCGCTGGCCCGGCGCCAGGCCCAGGCGCGCGGCCTCGCCGCTGCGCAGCTCCAGCACGCGCTTGGCACCCCGGCACCAGGCCATGCGCCAAGGCGCCAGGCCCGCGCTGATGCGCAGCACCTGCTGCTGCGCATCGACAAACACCACATCGATCGCATAGCGCATGAAGCAGGTGTGCACGGCCGCGCAGCGGTCGAACACCAGCGCCTCGCCGCTGGCCGGTGGCGGGCGAAAAATGAGGCCAAAGGCGCGCTCGGAAAAGCGCCGGGCCAGCTGTACTTTGACTGCGGGCATGCCCGGCCCTTTCATTTCAAGGTCTGGTACATCTGCACCGCGAGTGGAAAAAAGATCACCATGAAGGTGACCGGAAAGATAAAGATCACCAGTGGGCCGAGCATCTTCACGGGCGCTTCCATCGCCAGCTTCTCGGCATGCTGGAAGCGCTCGGTACGGCGCTGCTCGGAGATGGCGACCAGGGTATCGGTGACGCTGGCACCCAGCGATTCGGCCTGCGTAAGGTTGGAGACCAGGCCGCGCACATGCTTGTTGTCCATGCGCTCGGCCATGGCGTTGAAGGCATCCATACGGCTCATGCCGGTGCGCATCTCGCGCAGCAGGCGCTCAAGCTCCTCATGCATCGCACCGCTGGGGCCTTTTTGCACCGCCTGCGAGATCGCGGCCGTCAAACCCAGCCCCGCCTGGCAGCACAGGGTGATCAGGTCGAGGTAGCCGGGCAAGGTGCGCAGCACTTCCTTGTCGCGGCGCTTCTTGCGGTCATTGACCCAGATCGCCGGCAGCATCCAGCCCAGCAGCAGGCCTGCCAGGCAGGCCAGGCGCACCCACTGGCCATCGATCTTCAGCGCCATCGCAGCGCCGGTGAAGGCCAGCCCCACCAATGCCATCGAGATCACACGCACGGCGATGATCTCCTCGGCCTTGAGTACATACTCCAGGCCAGCCAGCTGCAGCTTGCGCTTCCAGCGCAGCAGGCTGGAGGTGGGCGCAATCTCCGAGACATGGAACTGCAGCACGTTGACCGCTGGCCAGATGAGGCGAATGCCCCAGGGCAGCGGGTCCATGTGCTCGCGCACCGATGGCCGGGCCTTGCGCACGATGGCGACGAAGTACAGCAAGATGATGCCGGCCATCACAGCGGATAGAAAAATGGCGGCAAGCAGAATGGCGTTTTTCATGGCTCAGATGTCGATGGCGACAATTTTCTTGATGGACATATAGCCCAAGGTGAGCATCACGACCATCACGGCCAGCACCCCCCAGCCGATGGGCGTGACAAACAGCAGGTGCATGGTCGGCTGCATCAGGTACAGAATGCCGCCCAGCACCACCGGGAACATGGTCATCACCAGGCCCTGGATGCGGCCCTGGGCCGTGAGCGCCTTGATGCGTCCCTCCAGCATCGCTTTCTTGCGCAGGGTCTCGGCCAGCAGCTGCAGGGGCTCCGACAGGTTGCCGCCCACTTCCTTGGCCACGCGCAAGGCCACCACCACCAGCAGAAAATCCGGAATCTGGATGCGCCGCGACATGTTCTGCACCGCGTCGTCAAACGACAGGCCAATGCGCTGCTCCTTGAGCACGATCGCGAACTCATCGCCCAGCGGGCCTTTTTGGTCACGCACCAGAATCTGCAGCGCCACCGACAGCGCACTGCCTGCGCGCAATGCGCTGGCAATGAAGAGCAAGGCGTCGGGCAGCTCGGCCTCGATGCGCTCGCGCCGCTTCTTGCGCTGCCAGGCAAACCAGCGCGCTGGCAGAAAGTACACGGCGCCGCAGACCACCACCACCAGCAACCAGTTGCGCGCAATCAGGTAGGTGATGATGCCGGCCACGACCACCATGGCCACATGGCCGGTCGCCAGGGTCAGCGCCTTTTGCGCATGGAACTCCGAGATGCCCAGAATCCGGAGGCCACGGCCGCGCAGGTAGACATTGGACTTGTCGCGCCACTCCCCCATGCGGCTGTAGACCAGCCAGCCCGAGAGCACCACAAAGCCGGCGGCGGCCAGCAAAAAGCCGAGGAACTGCCAGTTCTTCATGCCGGCTCTCCCTGGAAGAACAATTCCTCCATGTTCACCGGCACGCCGTGCTCAACCAGCTTGGCAACAAAGTCCGGGATCACCCCGGTCGCCTCAAAGCGGCCCTGGGTGCGGAACTCGGCATCCAGCCCGGTCTTGCGGAAGACAAAAATATCCTGCATCTGGATCACGCCATCGGTGCAGTTGAGCACCTCGGTGATCTGGGTGATCTTGCGGCTGCCGCAGGGAAAGCGGGTGAGCTGCACCATCAGGTGGATGGCCGAGGCGATCTGCTCGCGGATCGCGGTAACAGGGATGTTCATGCCCGCCATGGTCACCAGCACCTCCATACGGGCTGCCGCATCGCGCGGCGAGTTCGCGTGCAAGGTGGTGAGCGAGCCATCGTGGCCGGTGTTCATCGCCTGCAGCATGTCCAGCGCCTCGCCGCTTCGGCACTCACCGACGACGATGCGGTCCGGGCGCATCCGCAGCGAGTTCTTGACCAGGTCGCGGATCGACACCGCGCCCTTGCCTTCGACGTTGGCCGGGCGTGCTTCGAGCGATACCAGGTTGGTCTGGTTCAGCGAGAGTTCGGCGGCATCCTCCACCGTCAGGATGCGCTCGTCGTTGGGGATGAAGTTGGACATCATGTTCAGCAAGGTGGTCTTGCCGGTGCCGGTACCGCCCGAGACCACGATGTTGAGCTTGTTCTCGACCGCCAGCTGCAGGAAATCGACCATGGCCTGCGAGATCGACTGGTACTGCACCATGCCCTCGGCGCCCATGCGCTTCTTCGGAAACTTACGGATGGTGATGCTGGGGCCGCGAATCGCCAGCGGCGGGATGATGGCGTTCACCCGCGAGCCGTCTTTGAGGCGTGCATCGACCATTGGCGAGCTCTCGTCAATACGCCGGCCCAGCGGCGTCACGATGCGCTCGATGGCGCCATTGACCGCCAGATCGCTGGTGAAGGACACATCGGTGCGCTCCAGCCGGCCGCGCCGCTCGATCCAGATCTCGTCAAAACGGTTGACCATCACTTCGGTCACCGAATCGTCCTGCAGCAGCACTTCCAGTGGGCCCAGGCCAATGGCTTCGTCGAGCAGCTGCTGGCTCAGCTCGGCGCGGTCAATGGTCTCGGGCAGGTTGGGCGTGTCGCGGATGATCTCGGCAATCAGCGCGCGCACGTTGGAGCGCAGCTCATCGTCCTTCATCTTGATGGTGTCGATGCGGCGCGCTTCCAATTGCTCGAGCAACTGGCGGTGCAGCAGGCGGCGCCACTGCAGCATCGGGTCCTCGGGGCGCGGCTCGTTGCGCGTGGGGCGTTGGTGCTCCAGCGCGGGCTGCGCTGTCTGGCCCGGGCTGTGCGCTTCTTCGCGCTGCCCGCCCAGTTTGTCATCGAGCACAACGATGATCGAATGCCCGCCGACCACCACTTCCTCGCCCCCTCGGCAGGGGCCATAGCGGGTCACGCGCTCGTTGTTGACCCAGGTGCCAAACAGGCTCCCCCGGTCTTCGATGAAGACGTCGCCGTCATGCAGCATCACCACCGCATGGTCGCGCGCCACGTTCCAGCCGGTCAGGTGCAAGGAGCGGTCGCTGGATTTGCCGATGGTGAAGGTCTCGGCGCCGAGCTCGAACTCCTGCGCCTTCTGCCGGGGCGAATTGACTAGTAACTTATGCACGGTCTTCTCCGGGATCAGCGGCCGCAGCCATCAGTTGTGCGAATAGCTCTCGGGGTCCAGACCCCGCTCGGGCAGGGGCGGCTCGGCCTTTTTGGAGTTGCGGTAGAGGTCTTCGGTCAGGTCGGTAAAGCCGTTGGAGATCTGCTCTTCCATCTGCTGCGTGCGCTCCAGGCGGGGGCGCGAATCGCGCGCGGTCACCACACGCGGGGTGATGAACACCACGGTCTCGATCTGGGTGTCGCTGTCGTTGTTGTTCTTGAAGGCCCAGCCCAGTACCGGCACATTGCGCAGGCCCGGCAGGCCATCAGTGGCGCGCGAGGACTGGCGGCTGAGCAGGCCCGAGAGGATGATGGTGTCGCCGTCATCGACATTGAACTCGCTCTCGGTGCGGCGCGTCAGCAGCCCCGGGATGCCATCGACCGAGACCGACTGGTCGATGTTGCTGACCTCGGCCAGGATCGAGCCGGAGATATTGCCCGCGCCATCGGCCATCGGCTTGACATGCAGGCGCAGGCCATAGGGCTTGTAGTTGACCGATCCGGTGCCCAGCGCGCTCATCGCGGGCAAGGGGATTTCACCGCCCGAGAGGAAGCGCGCTTCGCCCCCGCTGCGGGTGGTGAGCTTGGGCGATGCCAACAGCATCGCATTGCCGCGCTGCACCTGCAAGTTGATGGCCGAGGTCAGCGCCGTGCTCAGGCCAAAGTAGTAGCGCGCCTTGCGCCGGCGCTGGTCCAAAAAGCCCTGGCCGTAGCCGCTGTCCATGTTCAGAAAGGGCGAGTTCTCCGGCAGGATGCGGTAGCCGCCGTTGGAGGCGATATCGGAGAACAGGCCAAAGTTGAAGCCACCACCCGTGGTGTCCCACTTCATGCCCAGGTCGTCCAGCGCCGAGCGCGAGAACTCGACAATGCGCACATCCATCTCGATCATGCGGTCCACACGCAGGCGCTCGGAGGTGGCGAAGGACACCACGGCCGGGCCGTACATGCGCGCAATCTCCCGCAGCCGCGAGACCGCCGCCGGGTCAAGGTTGGCGCCATCAAGGATGATCTTCTCGCCCACGCGGGAGACGCTCACACCGGTGATACCGGCGGTCAGCATCGATATCTCACTTTCGATGCGGTCCAGATCGACCACATTGACGCGCGCCTTGAGGCTGCTGACCTGGCCGTCCTTGCGCCAGATATGGACCGTGCTTTCGCCGGCGTCCAGCGCCGTCAGCAGCAGGCTCTTCTGGTCCACCACCCGCGCCTCCATCACCTTGCCGTTGCCGACGGCCACCCGCACGACGTCGCGCAGCTCGATCAAGGTCATCTGCCCCACATAGAGCGACAGCGACGTGGGCAGGTGCTTGATGACCAAGGGCTGCACACCGCCGATGCCCGATACATCAGAGGCGGGCTGGGTGTTGACGCTGACAGTGGGCAAGGTGCGAAAGCCCGGCGATGCGGAAGGCGCCGCGCCCCCCTCGGTATCGCGGGCGAAATCACTGCCATCGCCGTCACGCTGCTCGGCCTCGGCCTGCAGCGACGCGCGCTGCGCGGCGCGAAGCATATCGCCCAGTGCGCCGCCCGCAGTGGGCGAGCTGGTGCCCGTGGAGGCCTGCGCGGCCAGCAACGGGGCCATGGGCAAGGCCAGGGCGAGCGCAACGCAGGCCCTTGCCCCCAAGGTCGGGACGGCTGGGCGGGGACGAGGCATACAGATCATCGAGGAATTCATGGTCTACCAACTCTATGGAGCGAATGGCGCAGCGTGGCCGGGGAGGAATGCAGGACGGGGTGGGAATCAGTAGGAGCCGGTGACGGCAGGCGCCTGGGGCGCGGGCACCGTAGCGCCAGGCACGGCCGCGGCGCCCAGCAAGGCCGCCAGCGGGGTTTGCATCTGGGTCTTGACCCCGCCACCGCCCACGATGTACTCGACCATCGCCGGTGCGCGGGTGGGCGCTGCGCGCACCACGGGTTGCCGGGGACGGAAGCTGTCGATATAGCTGGCCAGCTGCTGGGCGTTGGTGCCGGTGTCGAGCTTCTGGCGGTCATCGGCATTGCGCAGTGCTGCGACGATCTTGCCGAGCTTTTGCGCCAGGATGAGGCGCTGGGCATCGACGGGCGGCAGCCCCACGGTCACCGTGGTGTAGCTGCGCTGTCGGTAGGGATCGACGGTGTTGGCAATGTCGGGGCGCTTGCGCAGCTCGGAGAACTGCTCGGAGGTGATCTGGCCGGTGGCACGCACGACCACGTCCTGCAACAGCGGCACGACGATGGCGTCTTCGGCCTGGGTGCCGCCATCCTTGTCGGCGATGAACAGAAAGTCGATATGGTCGCCCGCGCGCAGCATGCCCGAGATGGTGCTGACCTCATCGACCGGAATGGTCACGGCGCGCACGCCCGCTTCGAGCTCTTCGGAGAACAGCTTGCGTGGCGTGACAAAAAAGTTGGCCAGCAACGGCTTGCCGGCACTGATGTCCACCGACAGCTGGCGGCCCAGAAAGCCGTCGATCATGTCCGGCGTCAGCACATCGGCATGCACATAGGCCGAGGGCACGCTGCGCTTGGCCACCATCTCGGGCAAGAGCGCGGTGCCGGCGGGAATGTTCTGGATCGGCACCACCACATCGGTGCGCAGTCGCTCGGCTTCGGACTCCAGGTTGGCCTGAATCTCGGCCTCGGAGGTCTTGAGGTAGTACCAGCCCAGGCCCGCGGCCACCACACCCAGGGTGATGGCGGCGATCAGCGGGGCGGCACGGCGCGAGCCATTGGCCAGCCGTGAGAAACGATTCGGTTTGGGAGAGTTTGGGGTCACCATGGCAAAGAGATCGTGTAGGAATAGGAAGCCCAGGCTGCGCGAAAGGCATCAATCAGCAGCTGAAACAAAGACTTGTCGGCACCCGGCATCGGTGCAAAAAAAACGGCGGCCAGCACGCCGGCAACGATCACGTACTCGGTCATGATCTGCCCGGATTGCCGGCTGGCGCGAGGAACAGGGGTGAGGTGCTTGGGTATCGGCATAGAGGGACGCGGCTAGGCCTGCGGCAAGGTGTTGCTGATGACGATGGAGCAACCCACGCCGTTGTGGGCGATGGCGATCACCGCCTCCTGCCCGCCACGCCGGAGCACCACCTGGGCGCGCGTGCCGCCCTTGATGGTCTTGCGGCTCAGCACCGTCCAGCCCGCCACCAGCGCCTGCTCGCGGATGTAGAGCTCATTGGCCTCGACGCTCAAGGTATTGCCCCAGACACTGGTGCGGTTGACCCGGTCTGCATCGAACGAAAAGGTGTCGGAGAACTCATCGCTGCCGATCGGCACGGCCAGGTGGCTGCGGCGCTGCAGCTGGTCGCTGACCAGTTGCGGCACCGCGCCGTGCAGCCAGGCCGAGGAGATGCGCACCTGCTGCTTGCCGCTGGGCAGGGGCCGGAACTCCACCGTGATGCGGAAATTACCGTCACGCGCGCCGAGGATCGGAATGCCGTCGAGCGTGGTCTCTGAAAAATCGGCCTTGCCGCCCAGCCATTCCTGGTAGAAGCGCTGGGCCTTACGGGTGTCGCCATCGACATCGAAGGCCTGGATCTGCATCGGAATCTTGTTCTGCACGATCAGCTCGGCCACCCAGTAGGGCGACAGGTTCTTCTCGGGGAACAGGATGGCCGGCCAGGCAATGGCGCTGGCGGGTGCAGCGCGCGCTGCCAGCGGCATCGCGGCAGCCAGCGCGGTCAACAGCAACCAGGCCAATGGGCCCCACAGCCCTGCTGGCCGGCGGGCTGCCAGCGCTCCCCGTGTGCGCCGGTGCAACAGCATCATCGTCATGGCAAGGTGTTGACGACCGGCGGCGGCGGGAACGCGCGGTAGAAGCGGAAGCAGTCCTTGCCGTCGGGCTTCTCCAACGGCCCGCACTCATGCGCGCCCGGGTTGTCGTTGTAGGTGTCGTCGGCCGGCACCTTCTGCAGCCACTCGTAGCGATCCAGCGGTACCGACTTCTCCTGCGCATCGCCTGGCGCCAGGCCCATGGTGAGCAGGTTGTGGTCGAAGGTGGGCCAGAGCCACTTGAGCGTGCTGCCCAGCTGCCCCAGTGGCGCGCGGAAATCCTGGTACTCGGGCCGGTCCAGCAGCTTCATCGGCACCAGGCCCTGGATCTTGGATTCCTCGCGGTTGGTGCCGCCGGCGCTCCAGGGCTCGGACAGCATGGTCACATGGTCCTTGATCTGCAGCTTGAGCGGCAGCGGCGTGTCGTTCTTGTGCAAGGCCGACTCCACCTTGCCAAATTCGGTTGGGAAGCGCTCGGCAGAAAAACCGGCACCTCGCTCCAGCGCCACCTCGGTGCGCATATAGCCTTGGGTGACAAAGCGGAACTTGGCGATCGACTCGCCCTTGGCCAGGTTCTGCACCTCACCGACCTTGGAGAAGATGGTGTCCATGAAGGCGGCGACCGAAGGCAGCGGCGCGGCCGTGGTCTTGGCCGTGAGCGACTCGTTGAAGTCGGGCATACGCGCCTGGCCCGACGTGAACTCGGACACGGTCTCGCCATGCACGCCGGTGTCGGTGTCCTGCGCCGGATCACGGAACACATGGCGGCGCAAGTCATTGCTCAGCTCGGCATCGGACTTGCGGATGGACCCGCTCGCGCCCTTGTACTGGTCGGCCGACATGACCTCGGTCTCCGTCGCTGCAGGAAACCAGACCGAGCGCTGCCAGGCATTGAGCTTGGCCGCTGCGGTAACCTGCATGCGTGCCTGGCCGTAGTCGGCGATCAAGGGGATAGCCGCCATCAGCAATGCCGCAAAACCGCTGATCAAGGTCACCTCGACCAGCGCACTGCCCTGCTGCGCGCGGCGCCGGGCACGGCGGCGCAGGGTCTTCATCGGGGGAGTCTGGGACATCATTGCGCCGCATCCTGGTTGTCGGGCTCACCGCCCCCGAAAAGGCCGTCCGACCCGCCCAGGGCCGAGCCAGCCACGGCCACGCCACGCGCCCAGATGGAGGGCTCGACATGGTGGACCTGCCAGTAAGGGGAGAAAAGGTTCTTGTGCTCGATATAGCCACCGGTAAAGCCGACCTTGATCGTGCGGCCGGCAATCTGCAGCGACTTGTACTGGTCCTTGGTCATGTCGCGGCGCTGCCAGCGGTCCTGTGGCCGCTTGAAATACAGCTGGGCCGACGACAGCGCGCTCATGTCACCGCCAAACAAGCGGTCGCGCAAGCCAATGCTGTAGTCATCCTTGGCATAGCCAAAGCCCGCCTGCTCGCCGGTGCGCACATCGCTGCCCCGGCGCGCCACCATGACCGAAATGGTCGGGCCCTTGTCGGTCAGGCTGCCCCACTTGCGCGGGTTGATGCTGGTCATCGACAGGTCGCCATACCACTTGTCCTGGTCCCGGCCCTTGAGCGTGCGCAGCTGGCGTACATCCCAGTAGCGGGGCAAGGAGAAATTCTTGGTGACCAGGCCAATGTCGGTGCGCGGCTTGTACTTGTAGGCCGAGTTGAACTGCAGCACGGCATAAGGCACCAGCAAATTGTTGCCATCGCGGTCACGGCCTGCGGCGTAGATGGCACTGTCGGACAGGCCGTCTGAGGTCAGCTTGCCGTAGTTGCGCTTTTCATCGCTTTGGTATTCGGGGTCGACATTGCGCGGCTTGAAGTTCTTGTCATAGGAGCGCAAGGCCAGGCGGTTGCCGGACCAGCCCTTGTCCGCATAGCCGGAGCCGCCCGTGGCAGCGGCCGCGCCCAGCCCGAAGTCGCCGACAAAGCGCTCGCCCAGCAGCACCCCGGCGCCGAAAATGTTTACCGAATCAGCAGATTGCCAGCGGATGCGGCCACGCTCAGCGGCCAGGTCCGAGCCCTGGGTGGCGACCAGCTCGGTGCCGCCCTTCCAGGACACCGTGCCCTTGAGCAGCTCCTGCATGGCGGTTGCAATCGGACCGCTGGAGAGGTCAAAGCTCGAGCCATCGTTCTGCATACCGCTGATGCCCTGACCGATCAGGCCCGGGAAAATGCGCCGGTCCTTGGTGAAATCATCGCGCGTCGCCTGGGCTGCATGGGCAAAGCGCATCGCATCAAAAAAATCGTCGTCGTCGTTGCGGCGGTCCGACGTGGTGCTGTAGAGCTTGATGAAGTTGAGAAACTCCAGCGACGAGCTGGCAATCAGCGGTGCATTGGCCGCCACCGGCAAATAGGCCTTGTCGTCGTTGTCGTTGAGCACATCCTTGGCGACAACGATGGCCTCGGGAATGCTGACGCCCGTGGTGGCCGCCTGGGCCAGCGAAATGGCGGTGTTGAGCACCCGCAGTGCATCGACCATGATCTGGAACGGCCGGGCCGAAGGCTCGATCGCCTTGGCGATGTTGTTGGCCTGGCGCTGGTACTTGGCCGCGGCCTGCACATTGCGGCCCCACTTGACCAGGTAATTGATGGCGCTGATGAAGTCATAACGCGCAGCCGCTGCCGATGCCTGGGCCAGGTTCCACACGCCCTTCTGGCCTTCGATCTCCACCCGCGCCACTTGTATATTGGCCGCCGTGCTGACCACCATGCCAATCGATGTCTGAAAGCTGGCCAGCATCGCCACGCCTGCTTCATTCGCGGCCATGGCCCGATTGGTATAGGCCAGAAAATTCAATTGCCGCGCAAATACCGTGGATGCGCTATAGGTCATCGCATCGGCATTGTTTTGCAGCTTCATTTTGTCTCGCGCAACAATGGCCGTGTTATAGACCAAGAATATGCTGAGACAAACCACCGGAATGATGGCCAACAAATAGACAATCACCTGCCCTTTTTGTACGCGATCTCCAGACCGATACGAAGATGGTTTATGCATGATGGCCACTGTTATGTAATTCGTTGAATTCCGGAGGCCCTCCCTCCCATGGATAAGCTCAAGCCATTATCTCAACCCCGCACACCCCAGGGTATGCACTGCATATGCGGCACACCGTCACAGACCCTGGCAGCGCAAGGAAATACCAGGTGCCTGCGACTTGGCAGCAAGGTTTCGGGGTTGCGATAGCGGCTCTTACTTGGCGCCGTCGTTACCGCCTTCGGTATAGGTCGACATATTCATATTCTTCTGGGCATTGGTCAGCGCCTTACCCGAAGCAGCCTGTGCAGCAGTAATACCTTCCTTGCCCGACTCACCGCCCACTTCCTTGGCCATACCTGCGACCTGGCTGCGAACGGTTTGGCCAAAAAAGCTGAAAGCGGCAATCGCGGCAATCGCAATCAGGCCCAAGATAATGATGTATTCCGTCATACCCTGGCCGCGCGATTTGCGCTGGGCAACAGGCTTGGCAATAGTTGCACTATGGGAATTGGTGTGATTTGTCATAGTCAAGGCTAGCTCCTCATTCATGGATCATTCAGAAGAAAATTCAGTGATTTCAGAAACCATGCCATGCGACCGCGCAGCGCAATTACTGAACGGCGCAATGGTATCTATCTGTTTTGCCCATGTACATGCCATTTTCATTAAAATGTTAACAAAGTGTTTCTTATCCTAAATAGACTGAATAAGCTTATTTGTCAAAATTTATTTGTTGCTAGATGAAATTTTTCAACTGTCATATTGATGACATCCATGGGTTATTGAACAATCCTAGGCAGAGATGCACAGATTCCACAATAATTTCATATAAATCATGACCCAAAGCAGCCAACACACCACCCGTCCCATAACTACACAACATAAATATGCAATCGATATTCGATACCGTCCCAGAATAACTTGCCATAAGTAGCGAGTAATCATTTCATCTGTCCAATAAATATGCAGCATTAATTGCTGCCCCAATACATAGCGGGCGACGGAGAAAACACAATGGAAAAAGGAAGACCGAAATCAGGGATTACGCTGAGTGCGCGGGAACGCGAGCAACTCGAAGACCTGGCCAGCAACCCCGACCAGCACGGCCACATCGCCACCCGCGCCAAAATCATCTTGCGCAGCGTGGAAGGCGACAGCAACGTCACCATCGCCAACAGCATGGCGCTGACCCAGGCAACCGTCGGCAAGTGGCGCCGACGCTTTGCGAGCCACCGCGTGGTGGGCCTGTATGACAGCATGCGCCCGGGCAAACCCCGCACCATTGATGAGCGCCAGCTGCAAGCCATCGCTGCCAGCGCCAAAGCAGCGCTGGTGTCCGCAGACACGCCCCAGGGCAGCGTGCGCGCGCTGGCCGCACGCACGGGCATGTCCAAAAGCAGCGTGGCCCGCTATCTGCAGCTGCTGGGAAAAACCAAGTCCCGCCCCCACTTTGCGCTGTTCAGCGACCCGCTCCTCATGGAGCAGTTGCAGGCACCTGCAGCGCTCTACCTGAGCGGCAGCGACAAGGCCCTGGTCATTTGCCTGGACACCAAGAGCCCGCTGAGCCTGCCCGCTGCGCCCGCAGAAGCCAGCGAGCCCCAGCGCATCTCCGGCAACGAGGGCTGCCAGCACCCGCTATCGGCCGCACTCTGCCAGGCACTCAGCACCGCCTGCAAAAGCCCGGCCCTGCAGTGCAAGCCGCGCCTGCGGCACCAGGAGTTTCTGGTTTTTCTGCGCGAGGTCGACGCCATGCTGCCGCCCCATATGGATGTGCACTGCATCCTGGACACCAGCGCGCTGAGCCAGCACCCCAGCATCAAAGCCTGGCTGGGCATGCGCCCGCACTGGTGCACCCATGGCTGCGGTGACTATGCCGCCTGGCACCAGGAACTGGGCCGCTTTCTGCGCCGGCTGGGCGACCAGCGCAGCGCCACCATGCCCGCCCAGGAACTCGCCCAGTGGCTGCAATCGGTCGACGCGCTGGCCCGCCAGCAAAGCCCGCACCGCAGGCCCTTTCGGTGGATGGGGCCGCTGCATATGCTCGAAGAGACAGACTTGACAGAGCACAAGGAGAGACAGACTGGCGCAGTGAAACAAAGCCCGCAAGACCGCTGAACAACAAGCGCAGGCCAGGCCTCTACCTGTTGTGCAGCGGCGGCAGGGCACTGGCATCTGCTGTCTACCAACGCCTACAGAATCTGCCCTGGGTTGGCCGTCATTGCCACGCGATACCAGCCACTACGATCTGGCCGGATGTCGAATGAATACAACAAATCTATCCCGTCTCACACGCCTCTGGACGGTCTGCTGTCCGAGCGCACCATCCGCATACTGGCCAAAAATGGCGTGGATTCGGTCGAAGCCGTCAGACAAGCCTATCCGCTGGGCTTGCTCAGAATGCATGGCATAGGCATGCTGCGGTTGCGCAGGATCGAGATGGCGCTCTTCCCCGGCCAGCGCTATGAGCCCGGTTTTGCCGCGCCGGCGATCCGGTATGCCTACGACTCATCATTGAATGGCAAGCTGCCGCTGGTAACGGTGCGCGCACTCGCCCGCGCAGGCATCAAGACGCCCGAGCAGCTGCGCGAGGCCTATCCCCGCCAATTGTTGAAGATTCGCACGATTGGCACTGGAACGCTGCGAGAGATTGAGCGGGTGTTCTTTCCAGAGCAGCGGTCCACGCCGAAGGAAGACCGTTAGCGCGTCGGTGAATGCAGACCATGGTCGGTCGGTTGAATTCATGGTGCTGCCATGTCAGCACTGCGCCAGGCTTGCAGAGGGTCTGTCCGCGCAGGGCGCCAACGACCAAGAAGCCATCAGAACGGTGGTGCCCCGAGCCGGGATCGAACCGGCACGCCACTTTCGCGGCACGGGATTTTAAGTCCCGGGTGTCTACCAATTTCACCATCGGGGCACGCAGCCTGCCATTCTAGCTGCTCCCGCTGCGCTGTTGGAGCAAGACAGGCATGGATCGTGGCTCTGGGCAACGCTGCAGTTCAATGAAGGCTATGGGGGGGTGCCGCTTTGCGACGCGCCAGGCAGATCCGCCCTACTCCCATGCGGACATGCAGGCACTACCGAGGGCGTAAAACGTGAAAGAGACGGGATGACGATGCAGAGGCTGCGCGACCCGTTGGCAGAGGCAGCAGCACGCCCCGCAACGCAAAAACCGGCGCCGAAAAAGCAAAAAGAGCCCTGAGGCTCTTTTCGCAATGTGTTGGAGCGGGAAAACGGGTTCGAACCGTCGACCTATACCTTGGCAAGGTATCGCTCTACCAACTGAGCTATTCCCGCAAAAACCAGCATGAACGGATCCACACCAGCTTTGAAAACTGGAGCGGGAAAACGGGTTCGAACCGTCGACCTATACCTTGGCAAGGTATCGCTCTACCAACTGAGCTATTCCCGCAAAAACTAGCATGAACGGATCCACACCAGCTTTGAAAACTGGAGCGGGAAAACGGGTTCGAACCGTCGACCTATACCTTGGCAAGGTATCGCTCTACCAACTGAGCTATTCCCGCATACATTGTTCGTTTCACCACGAACCCAAAACGTACTGACAAGCATGTCCTGGAGGCGCGAACCAGAGTCGAACTGGTCTAACCGGATTTGCAATCCGGGGCATAACCGCTTTGCTATCGCGCCATGGATTGTTGCCATGCTGAAACCATCAACACAGCCAATTTGGAGCGGGAAAACGGGTTCGAACCGTCGACCTATACCTTGGCAAGGTATCGCTCTACCAACTGAGCTATTCCCGCGTATCCGCTTTACCGGAAGTCCGCTATTATATACCGGGCTCCGCGATGGTATGCATTGTAACGCATATTTTTTGGTCTTTTAGGCAAACCGGCCCGTTTTTGATGACGGGCCGGTTTTCCGTGCAGACCAGTAGCCGATCTAGTGCTTGATGGCACGCGAGCGGCGCGCAGGTGCCGCCTTGGCGGCCGTTGCCGCAACGGCCACAGCAGGCACCACGGGCACCGGCTCGGCGGCAGGCACATCGCTGTCACTCAACGGTGTGGGAGTGACTTCCAGCGCCACTTCCAGCACCTTGTCGATCCAGCGCACCGGCACGATCTCCAGACCGCTCTTGACGTTGTCGGGGATCTCGGCCAAGTCCTTGACATTCTCTTCCGGGATCATCACGGTCTTGATACCGCCACGCAGCGCGGCCAGCAGCTTTTCCTTCAGGCCACCGATGGCGGTGACTTCACCGCGCAAGGTAATCTCGCCGGTCATCGCCACATCGGCACGCACCGGGATACCGGTCAGCACCGACACCAGCGCCGTCGTCATCGCCGCACCAGCGCTGGGGCCATCCTTGGGGGTGGCGCCATCGGGCACGTGGATGTGGATGTCGCGCTTTTCGAACACGTCATCGCGGATACCCAGCGAACGGGCCCGGCTGCGCACCACGGTGCGAGCCGCTTCGACCGATTCCTTCATCACATCGCCCAGCGAGCCGGTGCGGTTGATGACGCCCTTGCCGGGCATGGCAGCCGCTTCAATGGTCAGCAGATCGCCGCCCACCTCGGTCCATGCCAGGCCCACGACCTGACCGACCTGGTTCTTCTGCTCGGCATGGCCGTAGCTGAACTTGCGCACACCCAGGTAGTCGGGCAGGTTGTCGGCCGTCACCTGCACCGGTGCCTGCGCCTTGCCCAGCTGGATGTTCTTGACCACCTTGCGGCAGATCTTGGACAGCTCACGCTCGAGCGAACGCACACCGGCTTCGCGGGTGTAGTAGCGCACGATGTCGCGCACGGCGTCCTCGCGCAGCTCCAGTTCACCGGCCTTGACGCCGTTGTTCTCGATCTGCTTGGGCAGCAGGTAGCGCATCGCGATATTGGTCTTCTCGTCCTCGGTGTAACCGGCCAGGCGGATCACTTCCATCCGGTCCAGCAACGCGGGCGGGATATTCATCGAGTTCGAGGTAGCGACAAACATCACATCGCTGAGGTCGAAATCGACCTCTACATAGTGGTCGCCAAACTTGCTGTTCTGCTCGGGGTCGAGCACTTCCAGCAAGGCGCTCGAAGGATCGCCCCGGAAGTCCATGCCCAGCTTGTCGATTTCGTCGAGCAGGAACAGCGGATTGCGCGTGCCGACCTTGGACAGGTTCTGCAGCACCTTGCCGGGCATCGCGCCGATGTAGGTGCGGCGGTGACCGCGGATCTCGGCCTCGTCGCGCATGCCGCCCAGCGCCATGCGCACATACTTGCGCCCGGTCGCCTTGGCAATCGACTGGCCCAGCGAGGTCTTGCCCACGCCAGGCGGGCCGACCAGGCACAGAATCGGTGCCTTGACCTTGTCCACGCGCTGCTGCACCGCGAGGTACTCAAGAATGCGGTCCTTGACCTTGTCGAGGCCATAGTGGTCTTCGTTAAGCACATCCTCGGCGATGACCAGGTCCTTCTTGACCTTGGTCTTCTTGCCCCAGGGCAGATTCACCAGCGTCTCAATGTAGTTGCGCACCACCGAGGCCTCGGCCGACATCGGCGACATCAGCTTGAGCTTCTTGAGCTCGCCCTCGGCCTTCTTGCGCGCATCCTGCGTCATCTTGGCGAGCTTGATCTTCTTTTCCAGGTCTTCCAGGTCGGCGCCGTCTTCGCCCTCGCCCAGTTCCTTCTGGATCGCCTTGACCTGCTCGTTGAGGTAGAAGTCGCGCTGGCTCTTTTCCATCTGCTTTTTGACGCGGCCACGGATCTTCTTGTCGACATTGAGGATGTCGACCTCGCGCTCAAGCTGGTCGTACAGGTTTTCCAGGCGGTCCTGCACCTTTTGCAGCTCCAGCACGGCCTGCTTGTTCTCGAGCTTGAGCGGCAGGTGGGCGGCGATGGTGTCAGCCAGGCGGCCTGCGTCATCGATGCCGGAGATGGAGGTCAGGATCTCGGATGGGATCTTCTTGTTGAGCTTGACGTACTGGTCAAACTGCTGCATCACGGCGCGGCGCAAGGCCTCGATCTCGCTGGCCTTGTCGGCGCTGTCGCCGGGCTCCACGGGCTCGATCTGCGCGGTGAAGTAGTCCTCGCCTTCGGCGATTTCCTGCACCTGGGCACGCTGCACGCCTTCGACCAGCACCTTGACGGTGCCATCGGGCAGCTTGAGCATCTGCAAAATCGTCGAGACGCAGCCAACGCTGAACATGTCGTTGACGGTGGGATCGTCCTTGGCCGCCGTCTTCTGGGCCACCAGCATGATCTTGCGGTCGCCTTCCATCGCCGTCTCCAGCGCCTTGATGCTCTTGGGGCGGCCTACGAACAGCGGAATCACCATGTGCGGAAACACGACCACGTCCCGCAGCGGGAGCATGGGCAATTCCAGGGGGTGGGAGGATTGGGTTTGGTTGTCGGACATGAAAATCCTTTTGAAACTTCTACGAAGATGATCCGTAAAAGCGATATTTCAACCCTTGGCCATCAAAAACCAGGGGCCAGGGCGGGTGCAGGCCAGAAAGACACCCTCAAACCCTTTGGATACAGCCCGGCAGCGCCGGGCGATCCTGGTAAACACAGAGGGCAGAGTCCAAGCGGCCTCTGCCATCGGGCCCATCAGGCCTTCTTGGCCGCTTCCCGGTACACCAGGAGGGGCGGCTTGCCTTCGTTGATCGTCGCTTCTTCTACCACGACCTTGGCCACGTTGTCGGTGGTGGGCAGGTCAAACATGGTGGTCATCAGCGATTGCTCCAGAATCGAGCGCAGCCCCCGGGCACCGGTCTTGCGGGCCAGCGCCTTCTTCGCAATCGCGGTCAGTGCGTCCGGGCGTACTTCCAGCTCTACGCCTTCCATGCCCAGCAGCTTGTTGTACTGCTTGACCAGCGCATTCTTGGGCTGGGTCAGGATCTGCACCAGCGCGTCTTCCGACAGCTCGGCCAGCGCCGTGACCACGGGCAGACGCCCCACCAGCTCGGGGATGATGCCGAACTTGATCAGGTCTTCGGGCTCGATATCGCGGAAGGCCTCGGAGATGGAGCGCTGCTGCTTGCTCTTGACGGTGGCACCAAAACCGATGCCCGAGGCCTCGGAGCGGTTCTCGATGACCTTCTCCAGACCAGCAAAGGCGCCGCCGCAGATGAACAGGATATTGGTCGTGTCGACCTGCAGGAAATCCTGGTTCGGGTGCTTGCGCCCGCCCTGAGGCGGGATCGAGGCCATCGTGCCTTCGATCAGCTTGAGCAGCGCCTGCTGCACGCCTTCGCCCGATACGTCGCGGGTGATCGAGGGGTTGTCCGCCTTGCGGGTGATCTTGTCGATTTCGTCGATGTAGACGATACCGCGCTGGGCACGCTCGACATCGTAGTTGCAGCTTTGCAGCAGCTTTTGCACGATGTTCTCGACGTCCTCGCCGACATAGCCCGCTTCCGTCAACGTGGTGGCGTCCGCCATCACAAAGGGCACGTTCAGCTGGCGAGCGAGGGTCTGGGCGAGCAAGGTTTTGCCCGAGCCGGTGGGGCCGATCAGCAAGATATTGCTCTTGGCCAGCTCCACATCGTCCTTGCCGGCCTTGTCCTTGTGCGCCAGGCGCTTGTAGTGGTTGTACACCGCCACGGCCAGGGTGCGTTTGGCGGGATCCTGACCGATGACATAGTTGTCCAGGGTGGCCTTGATCTCGGCCGGTGTCGGCAGATCATTGCCCTTGGCCTTCTCGCCCTCCTTGCCTTCTGCCGCCACTTCGTCGCGCACGATGTCATTGCACAGGTTGATGCACTCATCGCAGATGAACACGGACGGTCCGGCAATGAGTTTCTTCACCTCGTGCTGACTCTTGCCGCAGAAGGAGCAGTACAGGGTTTTTTCGCTGGATGAGCCTTTTTTCTCGGCCATGGGGGCAATGCCTTCAATCGAATCTATGTGGAAACAATGATAACCAACTACAAAGCGGCCTCAACCGGTAGGGTTGGGGCCGCTTATCCGGAAAAGCCTACTTATGGGCGCTTTTCTACCACAGTATCGACCAAACCGTATTCCTGGGCTTCTGGCGCCGTCATGAAGTAGTCGCGCTCGGTATCGGCCTTGACCTTGTCATAAGGCTGACCGGTGCGGTCTGCCAGGATGCGGTTCATCTGCTCCTTGGTGCGAATGATGTCGCGGGCATGGATTTCGATGTCCGTGGCCTGGCCGCGGGCACCGCCCAGCACCTGGTGGATCATGATCTTGGAGTTGGGCAGCGAGTAGCGCTTGCCCTTCTCGCCAGCGGCCAGCAGGAAAGCGCCCATGCTGGCAGCAAAGCCCAGGCACATGGTCGAGACCTGCGGCTTGATGAACTGCATGGTGTCATAGATGGCCATGCCAGCGGTCACGCTGCCGCCTGGCGAGTTGATGTAGAGCGAAATCTCCTTGTCGGGGTTTTCGCTTTCCAGGAACAGCAGCTGGGCCACCACGAGGTTGGCGGTCTGGTCGTTGACTTCACCGACCAGAAAAATCACGCGGTCCTTGAGCAGACGCGAGTAAATGTCAAACGAGCGCTCACCACGGCCCGATTGCTCGATCACCATCGGGATCAAACCCAAGTTCTGAATATCTTGTGCGCTCATTACATCTCCGTTCAGGATTGGTGGAAGCTAGCGTCAATGCACTGTGACTGCGCTAACTGTACCCCAATAAAATGGGGCCTGCGCCCAAAAGCACAAGCCCCTGTTTTGTAGCTGGCGGCAGCGCTGGCGGCCATGGCCGCCCGGCGCGCGTCCTATCAGCCTTGCTGGCCCATCAGTTCGTCGAAGGACACGGTCTTGTCGCTGACCTTGGCCTTGCCCAGCACGAATTCGGTCACGTTGTTTTCGATCACAACGGCTTCGACTTCGGCCAGACGCTGGCGGTCGCCAAAGTACCAACGCACGACGTCTTCTGGCTTCTCGTAGCTCGATGCCAGCTCGTCGATGTGGGCCTTGATCTGCTCAGGCGTGGCTTCCAGCTTGTTGGCCTTGACCAGCTCGGCCACCACCAGGCCCAGACGCACGCGGCGCTCGGCTTGGGGCAGGAACACGTCAGCAGGGATTTCCGCCTTTTCAGCGTCCTTGATGCCGCGTTGCTTGAGCTCTTCACGGGCGCCTTCGAGCAGACGGCCGACTTCGGCGTCGATGCTGGCCTTGGGCAGGTCCAGCTCAGCCTTGGACACCAGGGCTTCCATCACGGCT
Source organism: Comamonas sp. 23 (assembly GCF_049601575.1). NCBI lineage: Bacteria > Pseudomonadati > Pseudomonadota > Betaproteobacteria > Burkholderiales > Comamonadaceae > Comamonas > Comamonas sp. 23. The sequence goes on from NZ_CP187127.1 coordinate 3,914,040, forward strand.
TGCTTGTTGCGCGACTGAACGCGGAACTTGACTTCACGCTCCAGGTTCTTCTTGATGTCAGCGCGCAGGCCTTCGACGGAGCCGTCAGCAATGCCCAGGGACTTGGCCAGTGCTTCGTTCACTTCGGGCAGGTTGGCCGCTTCCACCTTCTTGACGGTCACCAGGAAGTCGGCGGTCTTGCCAGCCACTTCCTTGCCGTGGTAGTCCTCAGGGAATGCCAGGGGGAAAGTCTTGGATTCGCCGGTCTTCATGCCGCGCACGGCGTCTTCGAATTCCTTGAGCATCTGGCCTTCGCCGATCAGGAACTGGAAGGCTTCAGCCTTGCCGCCAGCGAAGGGTTCGCCGTCGATCTTGCCTTCGAAGTCCACGGTCACGCGGTCGCCGTCCACGGCAGCCGTATCGGCTGGGCGCTGGGCGAAGGTGCGACGCTGCTTGCGCAGGATGTCGATGGTCTTTTCGATAGCAGCGTCATCCACGTCGGCAGCCAGCTTCTCGACTTCGGCGGAAGCCAGGTCACCGATCTTGACTTCGGGGAACACTTCGAACACGGCGTCAAATGCCAGCTCACCCTCAGGTGCGCCTTCTTTTTCAGTGATCTTGGGCTGACCGGCCACGCGCAGCTCGGCTTCGTTGGCGGCCTTGGCAAAAGCCTCGCCGACCTTCTCGTTGAGCACTTCGTACTGCACGGAATAGCCATAGCGCTGTGCCACCACGTTCATCGGCACCTTGCCTGGACGGAAGCCGTCCATCTTCACGGTGCGGGCCAGGCGCTTGAGGCGGCTGTCCACTTCGGTTTGCACGGATGCGAGAGGCAAGCTCAGCGAAATTTTGCGCTCGAGCTTTTCAAGGGTTTCAACATTCACTGCCATGGTTAATCCTAGTTAGGCACGAACCCTTCCGGCCACGGTGTGCAAACGCCATTGAAGCCAGCCTGCAAGCGGCAAAGCTTGCGTCCGATGCGAGGACTGTCCGTGTCACATCGGGGATGGCATCAACGGGGATTGGCACCGTTTTACAACCTGGGGTCCCAGTAGATAGGCGACTGGCCCTAAGCCCAGCACACCCAAAAATCAAACGATGACAGCGCATTCAGTAGCAAGCAACACCAGGCGTGACGCGGCAAAAACCAGCGTTGTCACGAAAGCGGTGCAGCGCAAGGCGCCATCGACCGAAACCGAACATTATATATAAAGCCAGCTCTTTTCCTGGCTGCCAATACCGTCTTGCTGCAGGGTCAGAACCCGGATGCCGGCAGCCGCTGGCGCCAAACACCAACAAAAAAGCCGAATCTCCAGCAGGAAATTCGGCTCATATTCAGCAAAAAATCAGACGGTGCTTATACCTTCTGCTATCAAATTTTGGTGCGCGGGGGGGGACTCGAACCCCCACACCATTGCTGGCGTCAGGACCTAAACCTGGTGCGTCTACCAATTTCGCCACCCGCGCGGTTGCGGCTGCAGCCAGCTTGTGAGCCAACCCGCCTGTTTTTAGGTCAATCCAAGATTCTAATGCAAGGCATGGGCATTTTCAGCAAGACCGGCCGAAAACCGTCCATGTTGCAAGGGCCCGGCCGCCTCTGGCCGGCCTCTGCCACACCGGGTTCAAACCGCTGCCGACAGTGGCACCTCGCTGTGCTCCTTTTTCACGCGGAACCAGGCCGCATACATCGCCGGCAGCGCCAGCAAGGTCAGCACCGTCGCAACGACCAGGCCGCCCATGATGGCTACGGCCATCGGCCCCCAGAAAATGCTGCGCGACAGCGGAATCATCGCCAGCACGGCAGCCGCAGCGGTCAGCGCAATCGGGCGCAGCCGGTGGGTGGCGGCCTCGACAATCGCATCCCAGGTGGAGAGGCCCGCCGCATGGTTGGCCTCAATCTGGTCGATCAGGATCACCGAGTTGCGCTGGATCATGCCCATCAGTGCGATCACGCCCAGCAAGGCGACAAAGCCAAAGGGCCGGTTCAGCAACAGCAAGGCCGCCGTCACGCCCGCAATGCCGAGGAAGCCGGTGATATAGACCAGCACCGAGCGGCTAAAGCTGTGCAGTTGCAGCATCAGCAGGGTGAAGACGATGAACACCATGATCGGCATGCCCGCCATGATGGAGTCCGAGCCCTTGGCGCTCTCTTCCACCGCACCGGCAATCTCGATGCGGTATTGGTTGAGGCCCTTGTCGGCCCAGCCCTGCTGCAGCTTTTGCAGATCGGGCCAGAGCTTTTGCGTCACCGTCGGGCCTTGCAGGCCGGCGGCCACATCGCCTTGCACGGTGATCGCATACTCCCGGCCCTGGCGCCAGAGAATACCCGGCTCCCAGACAAAGCTGGGCTTGGCAATCTGCGACAGCAAGATGGCCTGGCCGCTGCTCGAGGCCACATAGGCATTGCCCACGTCGGTGACGGCCTGGCGCTCGTCCACCGGCTGGCGCAGCACCATGTCGAGCAGCTTGTCGCCTTCGCGGAACTGCCCGATGGTATTGCCCGACAGCTGGGTGCGCGTGGCCTGGGCAATGCTCTGGTTGCTCACACCCAGCGCACGCGCCTTGCTCTGGTCCACCTCCAGGCGCAGCACCTTGATGGACTCGTTCCAGTTGTCGTTGACGCCGCGCATATCGGGCGATGCCTCCAGCTTGGCGCGCACCTCGCTGGCGAGCGTGCGCAGCAGCTTGGGGTCCTGGCCCATCACGCGGAACTGCACCGGGTAGGGCACCGGCGGGCCGCTGGGCAGCAGCTTGACGCGGGCCCGCACCTCCGGGAACTCCTGGGCCAGCAAGGTCGGCAGCCGCTTCATCAGGTTGTCGCGGTCGGCCAGGTTGTGGGGCAGCAGGATCAGCTGCGACACATTGGACTGCGGGAAGATCTGGTCCAGCGGCAGGTAAAAGCGCGGCACGCCCGAGCCAATCCAGGAGGTGACCGACTCGATGCCGTCCTGCGCCTGCATGCGCTGCTCGATGCGCCGCGTCACCTCTTCGTTGGCGGCCATGCTCGAGCCCTCGGGCAGCCAGACATCCATCAGGATCTCGGTGCGGTTGGAGTCGGGGAAGAACTGCTGCTGCACCCGGCTCATGCCAAACAGGCCCAGCGCAAACACCAGCACCGTGGCACCAATCGTCAGCCAGCGGTGCTCCACGCACCACGAGACAGTGCGGCGGAAGCGGTTGTAGAAGGGGGTGTCGAACATCGCATGCTCGCCGCCCTCACCACCCTCACTCTCTTGCGGCGCATGCCTGGGCTTCTTCAGGAACACCGTGCCCAGGTAGGGCACAAAGTAGACCGAGGCCACCCAGCTGATCACCAGCGCAATCACCGTCACCGCAAAGATCGCAAAGGTGTACTCGCCGGTGGTGGACTTGGCGATGCCAATGGGCATAAAGCCCGCCGCCGTGATCAAGGTGCCTGTCAGCATCGGCTTGGCGGTGATGTCATAGGCGGCGGTGGCCGCGCTCAGCTTGTCATAGCCCTCTTCCATCTTGCGCACCATCATCTCGACGGCAATGATGGCGTCGTCCACCAGCAGGCCCAGCGCAATGATCAGCGAGCCCAGCGAGACCTTGTGCAGGCCAATGCCCCAGTACCACATCGCCAGGAAGGTGGCGCAGAGCACCAGCGGAATGGTGATACCCACCACCAGCCCGGGGCGCGGGTCCAGCGTGATGCGGCGCCACAGCGGGTCCTTGCCCTTGCGTATATGCATGCCCAGGCTCACAAAGCTCACGGCCAGCACAATCACCACCGCCTCGATCAGCACGCGCACAAACTCGTTGACCGAGGTGGACACGGCCTTGGGCTGGTCCTGCACGTTCTCCAGACTCAGGCCGGCCGGCAGGGTGGGCGCAATCTTGTCCACCGCCTCATGCAGGTGCTTGCCCAGTGCAATCACATCGCCACCCTTGCGCATCGAGATGCCCAGGGCCACCGTGGGCTGGCCCTGGAAATGCACCTTGGTCTTGGCCGGGTCCAGGTAGCTGCGGTAGATGTCGGCGATATCGCCCAGCTTGAGCTGGTTGCCGTTGGGCCCCCGGATCGGCATGGCCTTGACGTCGTCCAACTGGCGGAACTCGCCCGTCACCTCGACCTGCACCCGGTCGGCGCCGGCCTGCACCTCGCCACCGCTTTGCACCGCGTTTTGCTGGCCGAGCTGGGCGATGACCTGGTTCATGTCCAGCCCCAGCTGGGCCAGCTTGCTGCGCGAGATCTCGATATAGAGCTTCTCATCCTGCACGCCAAAGAGTTCGACCTTGGCCACGTCCTTGACCCGCAGCAGGCTCTGGCGCACGCTGTCGGCATATTCCTTGAGCTCGGCGTAGCTGTAGCCCTCGCCCTGCAGCGCATAGATCACGCCATAGACATCGCCAAAGTCATCGTTGTAGAAGGGGCCGAGCACACCCTGGGGCAAGCTGGCGCGCATATCGCCCACCTTTTTGCGCACCGCCAGCCAGGTTTGTGGCACATCCTGTGGGCGCGTGTCTTCGCGCAGGTTCAGGATGACCAGCATCTCGCCGGGCTTGGAGTAGCTGACGATCTTGTCGGCATTGGGCACGTCCTGCAAGGTGCGTTCGACCTTGTCGGTCACCTGCTCGGCCATCTGCTGGGCCGTGGCGCCCGGCCATGCGGCCGAGACCACCATCGCGCGGAAGGTGAACGGCGGGTCTTCATCCTGACCCAGCTGAAAATACGCACCGATGCCCAGCACCAGCAGCATGATGAGCAGGTAGCGCGTCAGCGGCACATGCTGCAGCGCCCAGCGCGAGAGGTTGAAGCCCTTGCTGCTGCTGTGCTTTTCGCCATCGGGCTCGGGGGCCGAAGCGGGCGTTGCAGCGCCTTGCGGCGTGTTCGGAGGTGTTTGCATGGCCACCTCTTACTGCTTGGCGGCAGGAGCCGCAGCATCCGCAGCGGCGGGCGCATTGACCACTGGTGCATCGGCCTGGGTTTGCGCAGGCGCAGCAGCCGCATACTTGGACTGGAACACCGTCACCTTCTGCCCGGCATTGAGCACATGCACGCCGGCAATCACCACCTGCTGCCCCGCGTGCAGACCGCTTTGGATCACGGCGTCATTGCCGTCCATGCGCGCCACCGCCACTGCCTGGGGCTGCACGGTGGAGCTGGCCGGGTCAAACACCCAGACCTGGCTGCTGCCGGCCTTGTCCCACAGCGCCGACAACGGCAGCTTGATCACATCGCTCGCCTTGTCCGCGCCGGCAGCGCGCTCGGGCGGCAGCACGGTCACGGTGGCGCCCAGCTTGGGCAGCACATCATTGGGCGCCGCATCCAGCGAGGCCTTGACCTGGTAGGTGCGCGTGGCAGCATCGGCGCTGGCGGCCACTTCGCGGATATGGGCGCCCAGCGACTGCTCCTCAGGCCAGACCTTGACCTGCACCGGCTGGCCGGGCTTGAGCTGGGCAATGCGGTCTTCGGGCACGGCAAACACGGCATCGCGCGCACCATCCTTGGCCACACGCAGCACCGGGGTGCCGGCAGACACGACCTGGCCGGGCTCCACATTCACGGCGGTCACGACGCCCGCCACATCGGACACCAGGCGGGTATAGGCCGTCTGGTTGCTTTGGCTGGCCGCATTGGCCTTGGCCTGGTCGAGCTGGGCCTGGGCCGATTTCAGCGCTGCCGCATGGCGCTCCATCTCCGCGGCGCTGATGAAGTTCTTGTCACGCAGTTCCTTGAAGCGGCGGTAGTTGGCCGCCTCCAGGTCCCGCTGCGTGGTCGCCGCCTGCACCTGGGCCTGCGCGCCTTGCGCGGCCAGCGCGTAATCGGCGCCATCGAGCTGCGCCAGCAACTGCCCGGGCTTGATGGCCTGACCCAGCTCCACGTTGCGGCTGAGCACCTTGCCCGCCACCCGAAAGCCCAGCTGCGCCTCGGTGCGGGCGCGGATATCGCCGGCAAACGCCGTCTGCGCCTGCAAGGGCGCCGCCCCCACCGTTTGCAGCTTGACCGCCCGGATCGGCTCGGGCGGGGATTCCTGGCGTGAACAGGCCGTCAATGTGGCCACGGTAGCAATAGACAGCAGCAGCACTGCGGCACGTGCGCTGGGCGCTCGAAGAGGTAGGGACATGGTGTGCAATCGGGCGTTAAGCGGCCAAGAAGACCCTGGCCCGGCAGATAAAAAGGGGAGAGACGCAGCAAGGACCCTCTGCAAAACACTCCGGAGGAGCGCTGTGCAGAGGATCCTTAATGACCAAACGGTCACTAATTTAGACAGTTCGATGTCGGCTGTCAATGCTTGCCTGTGGTCAGCGCGGTATGCGCTAGCATCGGCGCTGTGAAAGATTCCACGCCCTCCCCTTCTGCGACCGCCGCCACGCCCGCTGTGACCACGCCCGTCACCCACTACGAGAATTTTCCGGTGGCCTCCTGGCTGTGCCCACCGGCGCTGCGCCCGCCCATTGCGGCCATCTACCACTTTGCGCGCACGGCCGATGACATTGCCGACGAGGGCGATGCCGATGCCCCCCCCCGCCTGGCCGAGCTGCAGGCCTACCGCGATGCGCTCGCCCATATCGCCCAGGGCCAACCGCCGCTCGCGCGCTGGCAGGCCGTGTTCGCGCCGCTGCAGGCGGCCATCGTGCAGTGGCAGCTGCCGGTGGCGCTGCTCGATGACCTGATCAGCGCCTTCATGCAGGACATCGACAAAACCGCCCAAGGCGCGCGCTATGCCGACCGCAGCGAGCTGCTCGACTACTGCCGCCGCTCGGCCAACCCAGTGGGCCGCTTGCTGCTGCATCTGTATGGCGTGAACGATGCCCAGTCCCTGACCCAGAGCGATGCCATCTGCAGCGCGCTGCAGCTGATCAACTTCTGGCAGGACCTGAGCGTCGATATTCCGCGCGGCCGCTACTACCTCAATGATGCCGACTGCCAGGCCGCCGGCATCAGCGCCGCCGCGATGCAGCAGCGCCAGGACAGCCCGGCGCTGCGCCAGTTGGTGATGGACCAGGCCGCCTGGGCGCGCCGCCTGATGGAAGAAGGCGCGCCGCTGGTGCACCGCGTGTCCGGCCGCGCCGGCTGGGAGCTGCGCCTGGTGGTGCAAGGGGGTTTGCGTATTCTCGATAAGGTGGAAGCCCTGCAAGGCCAGAGCCTGTGGCAGCGCCGCACCATTGGCAAGGGCGATGTGCCGCTGATGCTGTGGCGCGCCTGGCGCATGTGAGCCGCTGTTCGCCCGCTATTCGCCCCCTTGCCGCCCCCACAAAAAAAGGCCGAATCCTGCGATCCGGCCTAAAGGGGTTATGGGAACCCCCGAGGAGAGTGTTTACGGGCCTTGCGGCCAGGCGGCCAGGCGGCTCAGGGCTCAGCCATCCTTGGCCCACGAGGGCAATACGCTGGTCATGGTCTAGCCTTTCTCAACTTTCTTAACCCAGCTGCACCGGCACAAAAATCTTCTGGCCATTGCGCTCGATCAGCAACGCCACCGACTTGTCGGACTGGGCGACCTGCTTGCGCAGATCCTCGATCCCTTTCACCGCCGCGCCATTGACGGACAGCACCACGTCACCGGGCTGCACACCGGCGAGCGCCGCAGGCCCGGCCGCTTGCTCGACGATCAAGCCCTGCTGGCTGCCGCTGGCCTGCTTTTCCTGGGGCGTCAGCTCGCGCAGCGCCAGGCCCAGCTTGCCCTTGCCGACCTTCTCATTGCCGGCCACCTGCTCGCCCTTGCTGACATTGCCGCCCAGGGTGGCTTGCAAGGTCGTGGCCTTGCCGCCGCGCCAGACCTGCAGCTCGGCCTGGGTGCCGGGGCGCGCTGTGGCAATGGCTGCAGGCAGGTCGTTGGACGAGACAATCGCCTGGCCGTTGTAGCCGGTGATCACATCGCCGGGCTGCAGGCCGGCCTTGTCGGCGGGGCCGCCCTTTTCCACGCTGGCCACCAAGGCGCCTTCGGGCTTGGGCAGCTTGAAGGAATCGGCAAAGGCCTGGTTGACCTCCTGGATCACGACACCCAGGCGCGCATGGTCGACCTTGCCGTGCGAGACGATCTGGTCCTTGATGTTGACCGCCAGGTCGATCGGGATCGCAAAGGACAGGCCCTGGTAGCCACCACTCTTGCTGTAGATCTGCGAGTTGATGCCCACCACCTCGCCCCGCGCATTGATCAGCGGCCCGCCGGAGTTGCCGGGGTTGATCGCCACATCGGTCTGGATAAAGGGCACCGAGCTGTCATCGGGCAGCGCACGGCCCTTGGCACTGACAACACCGGCGGTCACCGAGTTCTCAAAGCCAAAGGGCGAGCCAATGGCCAGCACCCATTCGCCTTGCTGGATGGCCTTGGAGTCACCGATCTTGGCGACTGGCAGATCCTTGGCATCGATCTTGATCACCGCGATATCGGTCTTGGGGTCCGAGCCCAGCACCTTGGCCTTGAACTCGCGCCGGTCGGTGAGCTTGACCGTTACCGTCTTGGCCCCCTTGACCACGTGGGCATTGGTCAGGATGGTGCCATCGGGGCTGATGATAAAGCCCGACCCCTCGCCGGCCATCGGCACCTCTTGCGGCACCTGGCGGCCAAAGCCGCGCGGCATGCCTTGCTGGGGCACGCCAAAGCCGAACTGGCGGAAGAACTGCAGCATCGGGTCATTGGGGTCGATCTGCTGGCCCCGGTTGGCCGAGGGTGCGGCATCGGCATCATCGCCGTCGTCCTCATCGTCCGAGACCTTGCGCGTGCCGCGCACACTGATATTGACCACCGCAGGCCCGGCCTGCTGGGTGATGGCGCTGAAATTGGGCAGGCTCACCATGGGCGCGGCCGCCGGGGCGGACTGGGCGATGACCGCAGGCGCGCCTTGGGCATGGGCGCTCCACTGCACATGCTGCAGCGCAGAGGCACCCACGCCGCCCAACACCCCTGCCGTCAGCAAGGCAGCCACCAGTTTGCGCGAACCGAGTTGAAAAGAAGGAACAGACATTTTGTACTCCTGAATACCACTTGCATGAGGTCGATGGAGCTAATGTGCCTGCCCAGACTTAGAAGAAACTTAGACGCGCCTCACTTTCGGCCTCAGGACTTTTGGTAGGGGAAATACGGCGGTGCCTCGCCAATGGCCAGCATATCGACCTCCAGCAATGCCAGCCCGGGTTGCCTCGCCAGCTGCGCCACGGCCTCTGCCAAGCCATGGGCCTCACTGAGCTTGCGGTAGGCGATGCCCGCCGACTGGGCCAGCAACGCAAAGTCCGGCGGCGCCAGATCGCCATAGACGCGCCGGCCGCCAAAGTTCGCATCCTGCATGTGCTTGATGACGCCGTAACCGGCGTCGTTCATGACGATGAACAGCATGTCCAGCGCTTCCTGCATGGCGGTCCACAGCTCGCAGACATTCATCATGAAGCCGGCATCACCGCTCAGCACCACGGTCTTGGCGCCACGAGCGGCAAAGGCCGCGCCGATGCCCAGCGGCAGGCCCTGGCCAATGCCTGCGCCCACCGGGTGCATCGCATCGCGCGGGCCATAGACCTCGAACAAACGGTTGCCCCAGGTGGAGTTGGCGACGGTGATATCGCGCGCCCAGACGGCGTTGCGCGGCAGCTGGCTTCGGAGCTGCTCGGCAAAGCCGGCATAGGGGCCCAGGGTGCGGGCAAAGGCCTGGCGGGCACGCTGCTTCATCTCTGCAAATTGCGCGCGGTAGCCGGGCTCGGCCTGGTAATTGCCCAGCGCCGCGACCAGGCGCTCCAAGACATCGCGGGCATCACCACAGACAAACTGCGCGCAGTCATAGCTGCGCCCTTCGGCCGCGGGGTCCAGGTCGATCTGCACCCGTTGGCCGGGCAAGGCCAGGCTTTGGTCCACGGTCTCCTGGCCGCGCAGCCGCGAGCCCACCACGAGCATCAGGTCCACGGTCTTGTAGAAGTCAATCACCTCCGGCGCGCCGGTGCCGTTGAGGCCGCCCAGATTGCAAGGGTGGTCCTCGGGCACGATGCCGCGCCCGGCCCAGCTCGATGCCATGCCAAAGCCCCTGTCCAGCAGCTGCTGCAGCGCTGCGCCGCCATCGATGGCGCCGCGCCCCACCCAGAGCATGGGCCGCCGCGCAGCCCGCACGCGCTCGGCCAGCTGCGCGATATCGGCATCGCTGGCCCGGGGGCGCGCAGGCAGGGTCGGCAGCGCCAGGCTGGTGTCCGCATCGGCCTGCGGGATGGGCTGCTTTTGCACATCGATCGGAATCTCGATGCTGACCGGCCCCATCGGCGCCGTCAGCGCCTCGCTGGCCGCCTGCTGCAAGATGCGCAGCGCGTCTTCAGCCCGCTCAATGCGGTAGCTGGCCTTGCAGACCGATTGCAGCATGCCCAGCTGGTCGCGCACATTGTGGGTGGCGCCGGTATCGCGCCCCAAGAACTTGCGCGGCACCTGGCCGGTGATATGCAAAAGCGGGCTGGAGGCAAACGAGGCCTCCAGCAAGCCCGACACGGTATTGGCCGCGCCCGGCCCGGTGCTGGAGACCAGCACGCCCAGCTTGCCGCTGCGGCGGGCATAGCCATCGGCCATATGCGCCGCGCCCATCTCGCCGCGCGTCATCACCACACGGATGCCGCCCTGGCGCGCGATGCCGTCCATGATCGGTATGTTGTGCACGGAGATGATGCCAAAGACCAGCTCGGTACCGATGGCGTGCAGGAACTGGGCGACCAGGTCGCCGATATTGAAGGTGTGGGGCATAGTGGTTTTATTGGCTGGCCTGAACGTCCGGGGCCAATGGCTTGAAGAAGGCGTAGTCGCTGGCAATGCGTTTTTTCAGATCAGCGGTACTGACCGGGTCGATGGCATAGCCCGAGCGCTCCATGTCGGCGACAAAGCGGGCATCGGCCAGGATTTTCTGGTTGGCCTGGGCCAGCGCCTCGACCACCTCGGGCGCGGTCTTGGCCGGTGCCAAGAGGCCGATCCAGCCCTCGAAATTGAAGTCGGGATAGCCGCACTCGGCCATCGTCGGCGTCTGGGGCAACTGCGGGTTGCGCTGCGGCGATGTCAGTGCCAGCGCGCGCACGCTGCCGCCCTGCACCTGCGTGACAGCCGTCGTGTTCAGATCGAACAGGATGGAGACGCGGTTGGCCATCAGCTCGGCCATGGCCGGCGCATTGCCCTTGAAAGGCACATGCGTCATCGTGATGCCCGCGTACTTGGCCAGCAGCACGCCCGAGAGGTGGTTGGACGAGCCATTGCCCGCCGAGGCATAGCTCAGCTGGCCCGGCTGGGCCTTGCCAAAGGCCACCAGCTCCTGCAGCGACTTGAACGGCGACTGCGCGCCCACCAGCAGCACATTCGTGTACTTGACGACCGAGCCGATGGGCAAGAAATCGGCCACCGGGTCAAAGCTGGTGCTGGTCACCGCCGGCGTGATGCTGATCGTGGGGCTGGCCACAAAGTACAGGGTGTAGCCATTGGGCGCTGCGTTTTTGACCGCATTGGCGGCCAGGGTTCCGCTCGCGCCCGCCTTGTTCTCGACAATCACGCTCTGGCCCAGAAGCTCGGAGAGCTTTTGCCCGTACTGGCGCGCCACGATATCGACCGAGCCGCCCGGTGAATAGCCCACCACCAGCTTGATGGGCTGCTCCGGATAGGCCTTGGGCTGGGCCTGCGCTGCAGCGCCCCACACCCCCAACAGCGCTGCACTGAGCGCGATGTTCCATGGGTTCATGCCGGTCTCCTAAGTTTACGCTCCTTTATCCCTTGGGTACCGACAGCCCCCTCCCCCTGCTAACCCTAGAAGTTCGCAGATTGAATAAGCTGATATTTACAACGAATCAGTTGCGCCGTGTGGGCTTAGAAAATCACCCGCACCCGCAGGCCACCCAAGCTGGGAGATGCATCCAGCAGCAACTGCGCACCATGTTGGCGCGCCACCGCGCTGACAATGGCCAGCCCCAGCCCGCTGCCATGCGCGGTGGTGCCGGGCACGCGGTAGAAGCGGTCCAGAACCCGCTCGCGCTCTTCGGGAGCGATACCGGGCCCGCTGTCTTCAACGCTGAGCACGCGCTGGCACTCGGCATCGGCGTACCAGCGGCACAGCACTTGGCCACCAGCGGGGGTGTAGCGCAGCGCGTTTTCCAGCAGATTGCGCAGCAGCAGGCCCAGCGCATCGGCCTGGCCCTGCACGGGCTCCAGGGTGTCGTCCAGCTGGTGCTGCAAGGTCAAGCCGGCTTGCTGGGCCAGCGGTTGCAGTTCATCGACCGCCATCTCGCATAGCGCAGCGACCGCAACCGGCTGCGCAGGCGCCGCCTGCATCTGCCCGGCCTCCTGGCGGGCCAGGTGCAGCAACTGCTCGACCATGCGCGTGGCCCGGTCGATGCCGGCCATCACCCGCTCGCTGGCCACGCGCCGCGCGGCATCATCGGGCGCGCGGGCGAGGCCTTGCACCTGCAGCCGCAAGGCCGCCAGCGGTGTGCGCAGCTCATGGGCAGCATCGCCTACAAAGCGCTGCAGCGCATCAAAGGCCGCCTGCAAGCGCGCCAGCAGCAGGTTCATCTCCTGCACCAGGGGCTGCACTTCCAGCGGCAGGTCGGCATCGGCCAGCGGCGAGAGGTCATCGGCCTGGCGCGCCGCCAGCTGCGCGCGGGTGCGCGCCAACGGCGCCAAGGTATGGGCCACCACCCACCACACCACCAGCATGATCAGCGGGGCCAACAGCAGCACCGGCACGATGGAGCGCAAGGCCACATTGCCCGCCATCTGGCCGCGCGATGCCGCTTCTTGCGCCACCTGGATCACCTGGGTCGGCGTCTGCAGCGCATAGATGCGAAAGGCCACGCCGTGCTCCCGCGCATCGCTGAACCCCAGCACGGCGACCTGGGGCAGCAGGCGCGAGTTGCTGGAGCGGTAGAGCATGATGCCGTCGGCGCGCCAGATCTGCACAATCATGTCCTGCGCCTTGGCCTGCGGATCGGCCAGCGCGTCCGACGCGACCTCGGACGCGAGCCCGGCCGACAGCGCCAGCGCAATGCGCTGCATCTGCACATCGAACAGCGCCTCGGTCTCCGCCCGCGCCGTGCGGTAGATGCTGACAGCCTGCAGGCCCGCGGCCACCACCACAACGGCCAGCAGCGCCCAGATCAGCCGCGCGCGCAGCGAAAAAGGCCGCCCGGCCCGCAGCGCATGGCTCAAGGCGCCACCCCGCTTGGCAGCGACTCGACCGGCACCAGGTAGCCCAGGCCGCGCACATTCTGGATCAGATCGGCGCCGAGCTTTTTACGCACGCCGTGGATATAGACCTCGACGGCATTGCTGCTGATGTCATCGCGCCAGGAATAAAGCTTTTCTTCCAGCTGCGCACGCGAGAGCACGCGGCCGGGCCGGGCGATCAAGGGCTCGAGCACCGCCCACTCACGGGCCGACAGCTGCACCGGCTGGCCGGCCACAAAGGCCTCGCGCGAGGCGGGCACCAGACGCACCTGGCCCCAGCAGTACTCGGGCTCGGCCCGGCCGCTGGCGCGGCGCAGCAGCGCGCGGATGCGCGCCAGCAGCTCATCGAGGTCATAGGGTTTGATGATGTAGTCGTCGGCACCGGCATCGAGCCCCGCGACGCGCTCTGCAATGGCATCGCGCGCGGTGGCCACCAGCACGGGGATGCGGACCTGGCGCGCGCGCATCTCGCGCAGCACCTGCAGTCCATCCACCCTGGGCAGGCCCAGGTCCAGCAGCACCAAGTCGTAGCCGGCAGTCGCCAGCGCCGTCTGCGCCATCGCCCCGTCCTTGACCCAATCGACCGCCCAGGATTCGGCACGCAGTGCATCGAGCACCACTTCGCCAATCATCTGATCATCTTCTACCAGGAGTATGCGCATGGCAGCATTATGCAAGCGGCCCATCACACGATGGCTCACAGACCCAGAAGGAAAACGGGCTGAACCCCTCAATGGTGCTCAGCCCGTACCCGCTAGATCCACGACAGAAAGATCCGCCACAGGCACCCCGTCAATCGTGGTGCCTGCAGCGTCCCTCCACACATGCCGCCGTCAGTGTGGGATCCCGGACTTGTTGTTGGCTTTGGTCCTGGTGCCCGGGCGGCATGCATCTCCCCTTGTGCTCAATGACGACAGCGATTATATGGAGATCGACATGTCAATACCCAACAACTATTGCAACAAAAGACTTCGATCCGCCGTCCCGCCGCACCCTGCCTTTCCGCCATATGGAAAAAGATCTTTGAATTTATTTATAATTTTTCCCTTTTATTCGCACCCCAGCCACTCCGGCAGGCATTGTCAACAAAGCTGTGCAAGCACTCACCCCCGCCATCGGGGCAGTGCAGCCCGGTTTGCTCGGGCTCACAGGGAGGCCAGGCAAGGCGCCGTGATGACTTGCATCTCTGTCGCTGGGGTACTCTTCCCGGGCATCCGGCCCATGGGACAATACGGCGCTTATGACCACGCCCCAGCAGTATGTTCAAAACAAGGCCGCAGCCTCCGGCAGCAGCTTTTACTATGCCTTCCTCTTCCTGCCCAAAGACCGGCGTGCAGCGATCACCGCCTTCTACGCCTTTTGCAGAGAGGTCGACGATGTGGTCGACGAGGTAAGCGACCCGGGCGTGGCAGCGACCAAGCTGGCCTGGTGGCAGAGCGAAGTGCGCAAGAGCTTTGCCGGCCAGCCCAGCCACCCGGTCATGCAGGCACTGATGCCCCATGCCAGCGCCTTCTCCATCCAGGCCGAGCACCTGCTGGCGGTGATCGAAGGCTGCCAGATGGACCTGGAGCAAACCCGCTATCTGGATTTTCCCGGCCTGCAGCGCTACTGCCACCTGGTGGCAGGCGTGGTGGGCGAGGTGGCAGCCCGCATCTTTGGCCAGACCAGCCCGCAAACCACGCAGTACGCCCACAAGTTGGGCCTGGCGTTCCAGCTCACCAACATCATTCGCGATGTGGGCGAGGACGCGATGCGCGGCCGCATCTACCTGCCCGTCAATGAGCTCCAGCAGTTCGATGTCAAGGCGCATGAGGTGCTCAACCGCAAGTACTCGGACCGGTTCGAAGCGCTGATGCGCTTTCAGGCCCAGCGCGCCCACCAGCTCTATGACGAGGCGCTGACCCTGCTGCCGCAGGCCGATTACCGCGCGCAAAAGCCCGGGCTGATGATGGCCAGCATCTACCGCACCTTGCTGCGCGAGATCGAGCAGGACAAGTTCCAGGTGCTGCACCAGCGCGTGAGCCTGACTCCCCTGCGCAAGCTCTGGCTGGCCTGGCGCATGCAAGCGCTGGGCCGCATGTAAGTGGACCGCAGCCAACGTATCGCCGTGATCGGCGGCGGCTGGGCCGGCATGGCCGCTGCCGTCGAGCTCGCTGCGGTCAGCGCCCACCAGGTGACGGTCTGGGAATCCTCCGCCCACTGGGGCGGCCGCGCGCGCGGTCTGGCCTTGGCCTTGCCCGGCGGCGACGAGATCACCATCGACAACGGCCAGCACATTCTGATTGGTGCCTACACCGCCTGCCGCGCGCTGATGGAGCGGGTGGGTGTCAGCACCGATGCGTCCTTTATCAAGCGACCACTGGCCATGCGCTACCCCGACGGCCGGGGCATTCAGTTTCCCGATACCGCCCCGCCCTGGGATGCGCTGATCGGCATTGCCACGGCCAGGGGCTGGTCGCTGATCGAACGCCTGCAACTGCTGCGCCGCGCCGCCGCCTGGCAACGCCAGGGTTTTCGCTGCGCACCGCAGGCCAGCGTGGCCGATCTCTGCGCCGGTCTGCCCCAGCGCCTGCTCGCAGAGTTCTTTGACCCGCTGTGCATCTCGGCGCTGAACACGCCCCTGCACGAAGCCAGCGGCCAGGTCTTTCTGCGCGTGCTGCAAGACAGCCTGTTTGCCACCCACAAAGGCTCGCATTTCTGGCTACCGCTGGTGGACCTTGGCAGGCTCTTCCCCGATGCTGCCGCCAGCTGGCTGCAAGCCCGGGGCCATGACTGCCACCTGAGCGGTCGGGTGCAACAGCTGGCCAGGTCCGAGTCCGGCTGGCGGGTCAACGGCCAGCGTTATGACCAGATTCTGCTGGCCTGCCCGGCCTGGGAGGCCGCGCGCCTGGTGCAAGCGGCCTTTGCCGATCCGTCAGCGCCCGAGCAGGCAGAGGCTCAGGCCTGGGCCGACGACGCCCAGCGCCTGGCACACACCGCCATTGCCACCGTCTACGCCTGGAACCCGGCCCCCAACGCCCAGGGCCACAGCCTGACTGCGCCCTGGCTGGCGCTAAAGAGCAGCCCTTTGCAGCCCGCGCAGTTTGTGTTCGACCGCGCCCAGCTGGGTGACCCGGCGGGCCTGCTGGCCTTTGTCATCAGTACTAGCGAGGGCGACCGCGCCGAGATCGAGCAGCAGGTCATCGCCCAGGCACAGGCCCAGTTGGGCCTGGCCTTGCAGTCCCTCAAAACCATTGTGGAAAAGCGCGCCACCTTTGCCTGCACGCCTGGGCTGCAGCGCCCTGGCATGGCCATTGCACCCGGTCTGCTGGCCTGCGGCGACTATATCGACGGGCCCTACCCCGCGACCTTGGAAGGCGCCGTGCGCAGCGGCATTGCCGCCGCCCACGCGCTGGCCTGACCCTTCCTCAAGCAGCGCCTTCTGGCTGGCCCCAGGGCGCGCCCTGCGCAAAATGCGCCATCACCCAGTCGCGCAAGGCGCTGGATGCGGCACTGCGCCACTGGCTGGAAGGCCGCACCAGGTAAATGCCGGCATCGGCCTGCAGTTGCCACTGCGGCAGCACCTCCTGCAGATGGCCCGCTGCCACCTCGGGGCCCAGCAACCAGTCGCCGCCCGCAATGATGCCCAGCCCTTGGCGCGCGGCGACCAGCAAGGCCTCGTTGTCATTGCTCACCATGCTGGCGCGGATACTGACCGTGCAGGATTCCCCCGCGCGCGAGAACTGCCACTGCGGGTAGCTGCGCAGCCCGGTAAAACCCAGGCAGCGGTGGCTGGCCAGGTCCTGCGGCGTTTGCGGCCAGCCTTGCGCTGCCAGATAGCTGGGCGCGGCGCAGACCAGGCGCCGGTGGTCACACAGCCGGGTCGCCACCAGGCTGCTGTCGGCCAGCGAGCCGATACGGATCGCGGCATCAAAACGCTCCCCGATGATGTCGACAAAGCGCTCGGCATACTCCACATCCAGCACCACCTGCGGGTGGGCCTTGGCAAACCCCGCCACCATGGGGCTGAGCCAGCGCCGCCCCATGCTGGCCGGCAGCGACAGCCGCAGCGACCCGCGCACCACCGCCGCGGCCTCGCTGGCCTGGCGCTGGGCCTGTTCCAGCAAGGCCATCGCCTCGCGCACCTGGGCCACAAAATGCTGGCCCTCGCTGGTAAACCGCAGCTGGCGCGTGGAGCGCTCCAGCAGCCGAATCCCCAGCCGCGCCTCCAGCGCGCTCAGCCGGCGCGACAGCACCGTCGGGTGGCGCTGCAACTGCGCGGCCGCTGCGACAAACGAGCCGGCATCGAACACCGCCAGCAAGGCGCTGAGTTCATCGGCGTGTTGGCTGTCGAGCAGGGGCATGGTCGCTGGCGGAGTGGTTGGTGTCCGCACTATAGACGAAGACGCGGTGGCGGCCCTTGCCTGGGCGGCCATGCCGCCATACAAGCCGCCTGGCTTCAAGGCAGCAGCACCACCGCCCCCTGTGTCTGCCCCGCTTCCAGATCGGCATGGGCGGCAGCCACGTCGGCGAGCGCATAGCGGCGCCCAATGGCCGGTTGGAGGATGCCTTGCGCCACTGCCTGCAGCACGGCAGTGGCGCGCTGCTGGTACTCGGCCGCCGAGGCAGTGTGCGCGGCCAGTGAGGGGCGGGTGATGTAGAGCGAGCCCTTGGCGTTGAGCGTGCCCATTTCGACGGCGGGCGGCGCGCCGGTGGTGGCGCCAAAGGACACCATCAGGCCCCGTGGGCGCAGGCAGTCCAGCGATGCGGCAAACGACAGCTTGCCCAGGCCGTCATAGACCACATCGGCCATGCGCCCGGCAGTGGCCTCGCGCAGTTGGGCGGCCAGGGTCTGGGGATCGAACACCAGCGCCTGGTCGCAACCGGCAGCCAGCGCCCGCGCCTGGCTTTGCGGTTTGGAGACCACGCCGATGACGGTGGCGCCCAGGTGCTTGGCCCAGGAGGCCATCAGCTGGCCCACACCGCCCGATGCGCCATAGAGCAGCACAACGGTGCCCGGGCCGACGGCATAGGTGCTCGTCAGCAGGTACTGCGCGGTAATGCCTTTGAACAGCACGGCGGCGGCCTGCTCGGCGCTGATGCTATCGGGCAGCTTGACCAGGCGCTCGGCCGGGTAGAGGCGCTCGCTGGCATAGGCGCCCAAGGGGCCGGTGGCATAGGCCACCCGGTCGCCCACCGCCACCTGGCTCACCCCGGCGCCCAGCGCCAGCACGGTGCCCGCGCCCTCCAGACCCAGGCCCGATGGCAGCGGGATGGGCGCTATGCCCTTGCGCTGCAGCACATCGAGCGGGTTCACGCCCACCGCCTCCTGCGCGAGCAGGACCTCCCCCGGGCCGGGTGCGGCCACATCCAGCTGCTGCAGTTGCATGCATTCCGGGCCACCGGCCGCTGCCAAACGAATCACTTGCGCCATCTATCACTCCTTGCGGTTTTGTCGATGGCGCCAGCTTAGAGCCTGCATGGATACGGATAAATAGTGCGCCATACAATAGATAGCTGCAGTGGGTGCAGCAATCACCGCCGTGGCGCTACCGAGCTGTCAGGCAGCGCGCCGCCCCAGCAGATCACACAGCTCGGTCAGATTGCGCACCAGCGCCTGGGGCGGGGGGCTGCTCAAGGGCCAGCGCAAGGCCAGGCCTGCTTCGCTGCGCTGGTGGTGGTCCAGCTCCTGGCGCTGCACCCAGGCGGCCTGCATGCCGCAGGCCAGCGCGCCTTGCACATCCAGCTCGGCGTCGTCGCCCACATGCAAAAAGGCCGGCAGATCGATACCTGCGCGCTCGGCAGCAGCGGCAAAAATGCGCGGATCGGGCTTGGCCACCCCCACCTCGCGCGCGCTGGTGCTGGCCACAAACCAGGGCGACAGGCCCACCAGGTCCAGCTGCGCATTGCCGTTGGAGACGGCGACCAGCGGGTAGCGCGAGGAGAGCCAAACCAGCGCATCCTCGACTTCGGCAAACCAGGTCACGCGGTTGCGGGCCGCAAAGAACTGGGCAAAAACGGCCTCGACCAGCGCTTCATCGCCACCGCTTTGCTGCAGCGCGCGGCGGATGAACTGCTGGCGGAAATGCGTCATGTCATGCGCCAGGTGTACAAAGTCATCGCGCACCGACTGGCGGATGCGCTGGGCCTCGGCCGCGTCCTGCAGCAGCGCCGCAGTGGCAGGGGCATGGTCCAGCAAAAATGCGTGCTGTGCGGCCTCGGCCGCCTTCAAGGTGGGCAGCACGGGCCAGAGGGTGTCATCCAGGTCAAGGCTGATGGCACGGATTCGGGAGAGATCGAGCATGGCGCCCAGCATAGCGGATCGCGGCCGCCTGGCGCGCCGCAGCCGTCCGCAGCCCGACAAGCGCGCGCGGGCCCGCTGCGCCCAGGGGTATGCACCGGGGCCGGCCGCCAAGCTGCGACAATCCTAGCCATGGTTTCACGCTTTCGACCCGAGCCCCTTGGCCAACCCCTCCCTGACCGAACCGGCATCCTGCTGTGCAACCTGGGCACACCCGATGCGCCCACCACAGCGGCCACGCGCCGCTACCTGGCCGAGTTTCTGAGCGACCAGCGCGTCGTCGAGATCCCGCCGCTGGTCTGGAAGCCGATACTGCATGGCGTCATTTTGCGCACCCGGCCGGCCAAGTCGGCCGCCAAGTACCGCAGCATCTGGATGCCCGAGGGCTCGCCGCTGGCCGTCTGGACCGACAAGCAGGCCAAACTGCTGCGCGGCAGCCTGGGCGAAGCGGGCCACCAGGTGCTGGTGCGGCCGGCGATGCGCTATGGCAACCCCTCGATTGCCCGCCAGCTCGATGCCTTCAAGGCCGAGGGCGTGCGCCGTGTGCTGGTGCTGCCGCTGTACCCGCAGTATTCGGCCACCACCACGGCCAGCGTGGTCGATGCGGTCAACGCCTGGTGCGCCAGCGCGCGCGACATCCCCGAGATCCGCTTTGTGCGCAGCTACCAGCGCGACCCGGGCTATATCCAGGCGCTCGCGCAGAGCGTGCGCAAGCAGTGGCAGATGGATGGCCGCGCGCCCAAGCTGGTGATGAGCTTCCACGGCATTCCTGAGCGCAATGTGCGCCTGGGCGACCCCTACCAGCAGCAATCGCAGGAGACGGCCCGCCTGCTGGCCGCCGAGCTAGGCCTGGCCGAGAGCGAGTACCTGCTGACCTTCCAGTCGCGCTTTGGCAAGGCCAAATGGCTGGAGCCCTATACCGAGCCCAGCCTGATCGCGCTGGCCCAGCAAGGCCTGCGCCATGTGCAGGTGATGTGCCCGGGCTTTCCCGCCGATTGCCTGGAGACGCTCGAGGAGATCAACCAGGAGGTGCGCGAAGCCTTTGTCCATGCAGGCGGCCAGCAGTTCGACTACATTGCCTGCTTGAACGACCAGCCCCGCTGGATCCAGGCGCTGCGCGAGCTGGCCCTGCAGCACCTGCAAGGCTGGGACACCAGCGCCCCGCCGCCCCAGCCGCGCTGAGCGGCCCACCCGCACAACACCCGCCCACGCTGCCCGAGACCGTAGCCTATGACCCTCCTCACCACTTACCGGCCCGAGCAGCGCGAGCGCGTGCTGGCCCTGTCCCTGCACGAGGCGCAGCAGCCCTATGTCGCGCCAATGGCCCAGACGCTGGCCGAGCTCCACCCGGGGCTCAGCGCCCACCTGATCGGCCATGGCGAGCAGATTGCCGGCTTTTTCCTAATCGACCAGGACTACGCGCAGCGCTACCCCTTTGCCTCGGCGGACAGCGTGGGCCTGCGCAGCTTCTTTGTCGACCAGCGCTTTCAGGGCATGGGCCTGGCCAAGCGCAGCCTGCAGGCGCTGCCCGCCTACCTGCAGGCGCAAGGCATGGCCGCCACAGCCGTGTTCCTGACGGTGAACTGCAAGAACGCCGCCGCCATCCCGCTGTACCGCCAGTGCGGTTTTGCAGACACCGGCGAGCTGTACCTGGGCGGCGGCTACGGCCCACAGCACATCATGCGGCTGGCGCTGTAACGCAGCGCTTTCGCCTTGCCCAGACAGCCACATTGACCCACCACAAGGCCCCTGGCGCCCCGCGCGCCTGTCGCCTTCCAAAAAAGATTCCCTTGTCCGACACGCCATTGACCCCTTCCCCACCTGCCGCCTCCTTGCTCTGCGCCGAGCTGCTGCAGGCCCACGAGCTGCGCCTGCGCATTGACCCGGCCCAACTCGGCTTTGCCAGCACGGCCGAACTGGTGCAGGAGCCCTTCTCCTGGATCGGCCAGCAGCGCGCGCAGGCGGCGGCCGAGTTTGGCCTGGCGATGGACCCGCCCGACTACCACCTGTTTGTGCTGGGCGAAGAAGGCAGCGGCCGCACCTCGCTGCTGCGCCAGGCCATGCAGGCCGAGGCACAGCGCCGCCCCGCCGCGCAGGACATCGCCTTTGTGCACAACTTTGCCGTGCCCGAGCGTCCCCAGGCGCTGCGCCTGCCCGCCGGCCAGGGCCGCAGCCTGCGCCGCCGCATCGAGGCCATGGTGGACAAGCTGCCCGAGCAGCTCGACAAGGCCGTGCAGCAAGCGCAGCACCGCAGCCAGATCGAGCAGCTCTACAACCAGGCCCGCCAGGCCGAAGAGGCCGCTTTTGGCACGCTGCACGACTGGGCCCAGGGCTCCGGGCTGCGCATCCGCCGTGAAGAGGGCCAGCTGGTGGTCGAGAGCCAGGACAGCGGCCCTGCCGGCCCAGGGGATGCCGGATGCCCGGACGCCGGACAGCCCGCTGCCGATGCGCCTGCTGCGTTGACTGCCGCAGAGCGGCTGCAGGAGCCGTCCGCCGCTGACGCCAATCAGCTGCCGCCAGCGCTGCAAAGCGACTCTCAGCCCCCAGCCGACACCGAGGCCGACCCGGCCCTGCTGCTGTCTCCTGGCGAAGGCGCAGAGCAAGAAGGCGAGGATGGCGCAGACGCCCCCAGTGCCACGGCACCCGCCGAAGATCTGGAATACCAGCTGCGTGTGCAGCTGGCGCAGTTCCGCGGCCTGGTGCGGCAGGCACAGATGGCGCGCGATGCGGCGCTCAACCTGTTCTACCAATCGCTGGCCACGCCGCTGTGGCAGGCTGCATCCGCGCAGGTGCTCGATGGCCTGACGCCCAGCGCCGAGCATGGGGCCACCTTGCAGCGCTGGCTGTCGCAGATGCAGGCCGAGTGGCTCAAGAACATGGCGCTGTGGGTGCCGGGCAGCATTGCGCAAGACGCCGATGCGCTGCTCGACCAGACCGACAGCATCGAGGGCGAAGGCGAAAGCCAGGACGCACGCGACGATGCCCGCGCCCTGCTGGAGGCCAAGCGCAAGGCGCTGCGCGCGCTCAGCCAGCTCAACCTGATCGTGGACCACCATGGCGAGGCCCATGCCCCTGTGGTGCTGGAGGACCAGCCCAGCCTGCGCAACCTGTTTGGCACCATCGACCCGCCGGAAGACGACGAGCGCCGCAGCGATTTCTCCTGCATCCGCGCGGGCAGCGTGCTGCGCGCCGATGGCGGCTTCTTGATGCTGCACCTGCGCGATCTGCTGGGCGACGAAGACAGCTGGCAGGCCTTGCGCCGGGTGCTGCGCACGCGCCAGCTGCGCATTGAGGATGCGCATGCCGCGCAAGGCCCCAGCAGCAGCGGCGCGATGCTGCCCGAGCTCTTGGCGCTGAACTTCAAGCTGGTGCTGGTCGGCTCCGAAGAGGCCTACTACCAGCTGCAGGAGAGCGACCCGGACATGGCCCGGCGCTTTCGCGTCAAGGTCGATTTTGCCGACCAGTTCCAGGCCTCGCTCGCCACCTACCGCGCCACTGCGGCGCTGATGGCGCAGCGCTGCAAGCTCTACCAGATGCCGCACTGCGACGCCGGCGCAGTCGCCCGGCTGCTGGAGCAATCCCACCGGGAGGCCGATGACCAGCAGCGCCAAAGCGGCCGCTTGAACCAGCTCGAAGCCCTGCTGCTGGAGAGCGCCCAGCGCGCCCGGCAATCCGGCCAGCCATCGGGCCAGCACCGCCTGGTGCAGGCCGCCGATGTGGAGGCCGCCTTGGCCGCCCAGCGCCTGCGCCACAACGCGATGGAGCAGGACCTGCATGCCGCCATCACCGACGGCGAGCACCTGATCTCGTTTGCCGGCAGCCAGGTCGGCCAGATCAATGGGCTCTCGCAGATCGACACCGGTGACCACCGTTTTGGCCTGCCGGTGCGCATCAGCGCGCGCACCCATGCCGGCCAGGAAGGGGTGATGAACATCGAGCGCGAGGTGGCCATGTCCGGCCCCATCCACGACAAGGGCGTGCTGATTTTGCAGGGCTATCTGACGGCCTTGTTTGGCCACCTGGCCCCGCTGGCGCTCAATGCCTCGGTGGTGTTCGAGCAGGAATACAGCGGTGTCGAGGGCGACTCTGCCAGCTGCGCCGAGCTCTACGCGCTGCTGTCATCGCTGTCGGGCATGCCGCTGCGCCAGAGCATCGGGGTGACCGGCGCGCTCAACCAGCATGGCGAGGTGCTGCCGGTGGGCGGCCTCAATGAAAAGATCGAAGGCTGGTTTGACCTTTGCGCCGTGCAGGGCCTGGACGGCAGCCATGGGGTGCTGATCCCGGCGCGCAACCAGCGCCACCTGATGCTGGCCGAGCGCGTGGTGCAGGCCGTCGAGGCCGGGCAGTTCCATGTCTACACGGCCGAGCATGTGGGCCAGGGCCTGGCCTTGCTGACGGGCCAGTGCGAGCTGCCCGCCAACGCCGCGCACGCGGTGGAAGAAGCACAGCGCCTGCCGATCGCCGTGCTACAGGCGGCCGAGGCGACCTTGCTGCAGTACCGCCTGGCCTGCCAGCGTGCCGATGCGGCGCGGCCCCGTGCCCAACGGGCGCGCCAACGGCAAATGCCCAAGCCCGTCAAGCGCCCGCCGCTGGATTGAGCGCTGGGTCGTTCAGGCTTCGTCCGGGACGGGCAGGTCCTGTGACGACGCTGCCGCCAGCTGCAGGCGCAGCTGGGCGTTTTCCAGCTCCAGCGCCTGCACGCGGGCGCGCAAGTCGCTGATCTGCTGCTGGGCCTTGTCCAGCGCAGCATCTACCGCCTCGGCGCCATGCGCGGCCGAGGGGGCGCTGGCCGGCTCGGCGGACTCGGGCGCCTCTTCCTTGGGCTTGCGCTTGGCTTCGCGCACCTGCTTGACCACCTGCTTCAAGCCATCCTTGCCGCCTTGGGCAGCGGCCTGCTGCTCTTCGTGCGGCAGGGTCGCGACCACGGCCGCGGCGTTGATGGAGATATCGCCGGCCTTCAAAGCCTCGACCAGCGCAGGCGCGGCGCTTTTCTGGATCTTCTCGATTTGCGCAACCTGGCTGCTCGACAAGCGCGCCGCCTTGGCAATCGCCTCGCGCGTGGCTACTTTTTCCAGCTCGGCCGCATCGACCGGCGAGAACGCATCATCGGCATTGCTGACGGCTGGCGCCTCGCCTTCGGCCTGTTGCGCGGGCACCGGGTGGGCCTTCTCCAGCTTGCGGTGCTCCAGAATCTCGCGCTTGCGCAGTGCCAGCACGCCACGCTGAAAATCGGAGACGCTGCGGCGCCCCAGGTGCTGGTCAATCATCCACAGGTAGACATCCTGCATCGACTGGAACTGGGTGTTCTGCACCGTGTTGAAAGGCAGGCCATGCTTTTGGCAGATGCCGTAGCGGTTGTGGCCATCGACCAGTACATTGCCCCAGAGCACCAGCGCATCGCGGCAGCCTTCGGCCAGAATGCTGCGCTCCAGCGAGGCATGCTCGTCCGGGGTCAGTGGGTCGATGTAGGCCTTGAGTTCTTCGTTGACAACAATATCCATAATGCAGAGCGGCGGCAGGGTGCCGCCGCTGGTAATCCTTAAAAAAGCTTGCGCCGATTGTAGAAGTGCGCAAAAGTGGCAGCCGCTTGACAAGGATTTGACAACCATGAACAAGACCGAACTGCAGGCATTGATCGCCGTACTCCAAGCCCGCTTTGAGGCCCACTCCGCCCGCCACCCGTCGCTGGACTGGGCTCTGGTGCTACAGCGCCTGGACAAGAACACGGCCGCCCACCAGGCGCTGGCCCAGATGGAGGCGACCGGCGGCGAGCCCGACGTGATCTTGCAGGACAGCGCCAGCGGCCAGCTGCTGTTTGCCGATTGCGCCGCCGAAAGCCCCACGGGGCGGCGCAGCCTGTGCTTTGACGAAGAGGCGCTGGCCGCGCGCAAGGAAAACAAACCCGCAGGCAGTGCGCAGGGCATGGCCGATGCGATGGGTGTGCAGCTGCTGGACGAGGCGCAGTACCGCCATCTGCAGACCCTGGGCGCGTTTGACGGCAAGACCTCCAGCTGGCTGGCCACGCCTGACGAGATGCGGCGCCTGGGTGGCGCGCTGTTTGGCGACCGGCGCTATGAGCGCGTGTTCACCTACCACAATGGCGTGCAGTCCTATTACGCGGCGCGCGGCTTTCGCGCCGGCCTGTGGGTCTAACACAGGCAGGGGTTGGTGCAGCACCATCCATATTCCCTGGGAGCATATAACCTTACCGCCATATATTCAATCCGCGCATAGCATGCTTGCAGACCGCAATCGCGGGACAATAGGCCCATTGATTTGCCCCCACACGCTATTGCCATGACAACCTTTCGCCAGCTGGCTGTGGCCAGCGCCCTGTTTGCCAGCAGTTGGCTCACGGCAGCCCATGCCGCCCAGCCCCTTTTGAGCCCGGCCGAGTTGGCCAGCGCCCAACAAAGCGCGGCCGCGCCTGTCGTCATCGATATCCGCGAGCCCAAGCTCTATACCGAAGGCCATATTCCCGGCGCGCTCAACGCGCCCTATGGCAAGTGGCGCGGCCCGGCCACCAACCCCGGTGAGCTGCCCGATCTGCCCAAGCTCACGGCCTTGGTGCAGTCGCTGGGCCTGACCCCTGCCACGCATGCCGTCGTGGTATCGACCGGCGCCGATGCCACCGATTTTGGTGCGATGGCGCGTGTCTACTGGAGCCTGAAGGTGCTGGGCTTGAAGGACCTGTCCATCGTCAACGGTGGCATGAAGACCTGGGTGGCCGAGGGCCAACCCGTCAGCACCGAGACGCCCCAGGTGCAGGCCAGCAGCTACCAGCCCGTGCTGGACGAGAGCCTGATCGCCACGCGCGACCAGGTGCGCTCCCATGTCGACCTGAGCAATGCCGCGCTGGTCGATTCCCGCCCCGATGCGTTCTACCAGGGCAAGACCCGCGCGCCAGCGGCCAAGCTCTCGGGCACCCTGCCCGGCGCGCAACAGCTCGATTTCAACCAGTGGTTCGTCAAGGGCACGGCCCAGTTTGTGGACCCGGCCACCGCTCGGCAGATTGCGCAGAAGGTCAGCCGCAAGGACGGCCAGGACACCGTCGCCTTCTGCAATACCGGCCACTGGGCCGCTACCGACTGGTTTGGCCTGAGCGAGATGGCCGGCCTGCCCAATGTCAAGCTGTATGCCGGCTCGATGGTGGACTGGACCCAGCAGCCCGACGCCCCGGCGATGGAGAACCAGCCCGGCCGCGCCGAATCGCTGGCCTATGACGCCAAGCAATGGTGGCAGCGCAAGTTCAAATAAGCCGGACCCGGTTCTTTGGCTGCCAGCACTTCTGCAGAAGCGCTGGCAGCTTTTTGTTGTATTGACTCTCAACGGTGATCGTGATGAAACGACTTCCCCTGTCGATCCTGATGGCGGCCTTTTTTGGCTGGCTGCTGTGGTCGGTATCGCTGCGCCAGGCGGCGCTGTTCCTGGTCGGCATCGGCCTGGGTGCCATCCTGGCTGGCCAGCGCTTTGGCTTTACCACCGGCTGGCGCATGCTGGTCGAGGACAAGGACCCACGCGGCGTGTTTGGCCAGCTGCTGCTGCTGGCACTGGCCGCCGCGATGGCCATGCCGCTGCTGGGCCACTACCCGGAGCTGACGGCCGCGCTGGGCCCGCCCAGCATCAGCCTGCTGGTGGGCGCCTTTGTGTTTGGCCTGTGCATGCAGATTGCTGACGGCTGCGGCAGCGGCACCTTGTACAAGGCGGGCATGGGCATCCCGATGAACACGGCCATCCTGCCGATGTTTGCGATTGGCAGCTTCTTAGGGTCGCTGCACCTGGGCTGGTGGCTGGACCTGGGCCGCATGCCGGCAGTCGGCCTGGTCAGCACCTGGGGCTGGCTGCCTGCGCTGCTCGCCACCTTGGCGGCGCTGGCTGTCATCGGCTTTGCGGTCAAGGCCTATTGCGCCAAGGCCCATGCCGCGCAGCAGCGCAGCATGCCCGGCCTGTGGCAGCGCAAGTGGGTGATGGGCGCCATTGGCCTGGCCATCTTCGCCACCTTGAACCTGGTGATTGCCGGCCAGCCCTGGGGCGTGGTCTATGGCTTTGGCCTCTGGGCCGCCAAGGTGGCCAATGGCGCCGGCATCGTGGACCTGGCGGGCAACTGGTTCTGGAGCCAGCCGGGCAATGCCCAGCGCCTGCACGAGACCGTGCTGCTGGACATCACCAGCATCACCAACATCGGCATTCTGGCCGGTGCGCTGTGGATTGCTGCGGGCAAGCCGACTGCTGCCAAGGCGCTGACCGGCACGCAGTGGCTGGTGGCCCTGGTCGCCGGCCTGGTGCTGGGCTACAGCTCGCGCCTGGCCTTTGGCTGCAATGTGGGCGCGATGCTGTCTGGCATCAGCACCGGCAGCATCCATGGCTGGATCTGGGTGCCGCTCGCCTTTGCCGGCACGATCTTCGGGCTGCGCATTCGCCGCCATTTTGGTTTTTAAGCGCGAGGAGCCGCACATGAACACCACCCTTTTGCGCAGCAGCTTCTGGCTGCTGCTGGTCGCCTTCATCGCCTGGGATTACGTCCACAGCCAGCCCGTGGACCTGCGCTACGAGGCGCCGCTGATCGCTGCAGGCTCGGGCCAGCATGCCAGCGGCGGCCACTGCTCGATGCCCGACTGAGCACGCCCGCGCGCGTCATGGCTTTGTCATGAAACAGTCACGGTAGCTGCCAAAAATACGGGGTTTGGCGCGGGGCATCCGCCCGTCCCCGGAGTGCTATCTTGACTGAACCCCTGCCGCGCGAGCCTGATACGGCCCCGCTGATCTCCCCCCATGACAACAGCGGCCTGATCTGGGGCTATGCCTTTGACGGCCAGGGCCCCGCCACGGCGCTGACCGCCGAGCAAGCGCAGGCCTGGCTGGCCGCACCGCCCAGCAGCACCGGCTTTGTCTGGCTGCATTTCAACCTCTCGCATGCCCACTGCCTGCGCTGGCTGCAGCAGTATGCGGCGCTCGATGAGCAGTACTTTGAGGCGCTGCGCGATGGCCTGGCCTCAACCCGTATCGAGCGCATGGATGACGCGCTGCTGGCCGTCATCAACGACATCGATTTCGACTTCCAGTTCGAGTCCAGCGATATCCACACGATGTGGATCCAGGCCTCGCCCCAGTGGGTGTTATCGGCCCGGGCCCACCCGCTGCGCTCGGTCGATGCGCTGCGCCAGCAGATTCGCCAGGGCGACACGCCCGGCTCCAGCCCCCAGCTGCTCGAACGCCTGCTGCGCGCCCAGGCCGATGTGCTGGTGCGCATCGTGCGCGATGTGACCCAGCGCGTCGACCAGATCGAGGACACCATGCTGGGCGGGCGCACGCGCATGCAGCCGCGCCAGCTGGGTGCGCTGCGCCGCCTGCTGGTGCGCTTGAAGCGCCTGCTCGCGCCCGAGCCCTCGGCGATGTTCCGCCTGCTGCAGATGCCCCCGCAGTGGATGCTGGACGAGGACCTGCATGCGCTGCGCGCGGCCAGCGAAGAGTTCTCCGTTTTTCTGCGCGACATGCAGTCGCTCGAAGAGCGCATCAAGCTGCTGCAAGAAGAGATTGCCGCCGGCATCAACGAAGACACCAACCGCTCGCTCTACACGCTGACGATGATCACCGTGCTGGCCCTGCCGGTGAACATGATGGCTGGCCTGTTCGGCATGAATGTGGGCGGCATCCCGCTCAGCCAGGACCCGATGGGCTTTTGGCTGCTGGTGGGGGTGATCGTGCTGTTCTCGTTGATCGCGGCCTGGTGGCTGCGCAGCAAGCGCCGCAACCCGCCGACCTGAGAAGCTGTTCAGCGTCTGCAAAAAGACATTGAAAACCCATCACTGATTATTTTTTTGTAAAATAGAAGGCTTGGGTGTCGTCACATAGGGTGTAGCGGCAGGTTGTTAGCGAAGGTCGGGCCGCCTCGCTGGAACCCTGTTGCCTGCACCGTTTGGCCTGCGGGGCGCTGACACCCCCGTGCGCGCCCAATGGCCTGCAAACGGCTGCATGCTTCGCATCGGAGCACACCATGTTTGCCATCGAGCATCTGGCAGCTGGCATTTTTGCCATCGCGCTGGCCCACACCTTTCTTGCCAAGCAGTTCGAGCGCCTGTCGCACCGCTACCCGCGCCATGCGGGCGTCTTCCATCTGCTGGGCGAGGTCGAGATCGTCTTCGGTTTCTGGGCCATGGTGCTGATCGGCGTCATGGCGTTTGCCAGCGGGCCGGCCCAGGCGGTGGATTACGCCGAATCGCGCAACTACACCGAGCCCCTGTTTGTCTTTGTCGTCATGGTCATGGCCGCCTCCCGCCCCATCGTGATGACGGTGCAGCGCACCCTGGCGGCGCTGGCCCGCGCCACGCCGCTGCCCACGGCCCTGAGCCTGGCCTGGCTGGGCCTGGCCGCCGTGCCGCTGATGGGCTCGCTGATCACCGAGCCGGCCGCGATGACCATTGCCGCACTGACCCTGGCGCCGCTGGTGTTCACCCCTCTGATGCCCACCCGCCTCAAGTACCTGGCGCTGGGTGTGCTCTTCGTCAATATCTCCATTGGCGGCACGCTCACCTCCTATGCAGCGCCGCCGGTGCTGATGGTCGCTGCGACCTGGGGCTGGGACAGCGCCTTCATGCTGAGCCACTTTGGCTGGAAAGCGGTGATTGCCGTCTTGATCAACGCCAGCATTGCGACCTGGTGCATGCGCGGCCATCTGACGGCAGCACCGCAAAGCGGCGATGCGCAAGCGTCCATGCCGCTGGGCGTGGTGGCCGTGCATGCGGCCTTGCTGGCGGCCGTGGTGGTGCTGGCCCACCATCCGGTGCTGTTCCTGGGCGTATTTCTGCTGTTTCTGGGCTACACCCATGCCTATGCCAGGTACCAAAGCCCGCTGATCCTCAAGGAGGCGCTGCTGGTGGGCTTTTTCCTGGCGGGCCTGGTGGTGCTGGGCGGCCTGCAAAGCTGGTGGCTGCAGCCACTGGTGGCCAGCATGGCGCCGCTCGCGCTGTTCTTTGGTGCGCTGGGGCTGACCGCCATCACCGACAACGCCGCCCTCACCTACCTGGGCTCGCAGATCGAAGGCATGAGCGATGCGGCCAAGTACATGCTGATGGCCGGTGCCGTCGCCGGCGGGGGCCTGACGGTGATCGCCAATGCGCCCAACCCTGCCGGTGTGGCGCTGCTCAAGCACGGCTTCAGCAACGCAACCATCAGCATTGGCGGCCTGCTGCTGGGCGCCTTGCTGCCGACGGCCATTGCGGCGCTGGCCTTCCTCTGCTTATAAAGCTCGGCTTATAAGGCCGGGGCAGCGCTCTTGCCATGCACCTGGTAGCCCGCATCGATCCAGGCATCGATGCCGCCCAGCAGCGGCCGCACCCGCTGGATGCCGGCGCGGCGCAGCAGCTGGGCAATACGGGCTGCCGAGACCTCATTGGGGCAGGCGCAGTACACGATCACCGCAGCGTCGGGATCGATGGCCGGCAGCCGCGCCCCCCTGGCATGCGGGTCATAGGAATGCGCCCCGGGAATATGCGATGCCTCGAACGCGGTGCCGGCACGCACATCAAGGATGACAGGCAGATCGCCGCCGCCCAGCATGTCATTGAGTTCGTCGACCGTGAGCCGCTCCATGCGCAGCGAACGGATCACCTGGCGCCGGCTCCACCAGCGGCGCGCGATAAAAATGGCAAACGCCAGCCCCAGCAGCAGCAAGCCCCACTGGCCCAGTTGCGCGAGCACCGCCAACAGGTCCTCGACCGTGGAACTGAACAGCCCCCCCAGCAGCACGGCCGAGCCCACCCACAGCAGCGCGCCTATTCCATCGAACAGCACAAAACGGGCGGGCGTCGTGCCCACGGCCCCGGCCAGCGCACTGGCAATCGATGCAAAGCCGGGCACAAACTTGGCAATCAGCAGCGACTTGGCACCCCAGCGGCCATAGAGCGATTCGGTGTTCTGCACGCAGGAATCGGGCGAGAGCGAGACCTTGCACACCCTGGCAAGCACACGCCGGCCATAGCGCCGCCCCATGGCATACCAGACGCTATCGGCGATCAGCGCCGCCAGCACGGCCACTGCAATCAGCAGCAACTGCTGCGCCAGCGAATGGCCATGGATGGCGCCGGTCACCATCAGCACCGGATAGGCAGGAATGGGCGCGCCCAATTGCTCGATCAGCACATTGAGAAAGACGATGCCAATGCCGTATTCGCGCACCAGGGCGACAATCAGATCCATGGAGACAAGCCGTTCATATGCTGCAGGCGCAGCGACAGTTTTTGATGCATGGATGGTAGGCCATGCAATAGCTGCTGCCTAGCCCGCAAATGGGCAATACAGTGTTGCAGCTTTAGAACGCTCGCGCAGCGAACGCCATAAAAAAGGCACCCCGCAGGGTGCCAAGAGAAGGATGCATTGCCAGCGCCGGGCATCAGGCCGCTGCAGCCTGCAGCGCCTTTTTGTGGCCCATCCACTTCAGAACCCGGGGAACGATCAGCACCGCCAGCACGATGATGATCAGAGTCAGTGACATGGGGCGCTGCAGGAAGATGGTCCAGCTGCCCTCGCCAATGGCGACCGCGTTGCGCATCTGAGCCTCGGCCAACGGCCCCAGGATCATGCCGACGACCACCGGCGCGGTAGGGAAGTCAAACCGCCGCATCACCACGCCCAGCACGCCAATGCCCAGCAGCAGGAACAGATCGAAGGTGCTCTGGCGCATGCCGTAGGCCCCAACGGTGGCGAAGATCAGAATGCCGGCGTACAGCTGCGGCTTGGGGATCTTGAGCAGCTTGACCCACATGCCCACCATCGGCAGGTTCAGCACCAGCAGCATCACATTACCGATGTAGAGCGAGGCAATCAGCGCCCACACCAGCGTGGCCGAGCTGGTAAAGAGCTGCGGGCCGGGGTTGATGCCGTAGTTCTGGAATGCGCCCAGCAGCACGGCCGTGGTGTTGCTGGTGGGAATGCCCAGGGTCAGCAGCGGAATCAGCGCCGCCGTCACCGTCGCATTGTTGGCGGCCTCGGGGCCGGCCACGCCTTCGATGGCGCCGCTCGTGCCGAACTCGGCCTTGTCGTCGCCCTTGGCCAGCTTCTTCTCGGCCGCATAGCTCAGAAAGGTCGGGATCTCGGTGCCACCTGCAGGGATGCAGCCAAACGGCGTACCGATGACCGTGCCACGGATCCAGGCGGGCACCGAGCGCTTCCAGTCGCGGCGTGTCATGTGCACGCGGCCCATGGTGTTTTGCGTATCGCGGGTCTTGGCCTCATAGAGCGCAAAGTACAGCACCTCGGCCACGGCGAACAGGCCGACGGCCACCAGCACGATGTCGATGCCGTCGAGCAGCTCGGGCTTGCCCATTGTGTAGCGCGCCGCACCGGTGATCTGGTCCATGCCGATGCAACCCACGGCCAGGCCCAGGAACAGGGCGGTCAGACCGCGCAGGCTGCTCTTGCCCAACACCGCGCTCACGGTGGTGAAGGCCAGCACCATCAGCATGAAATACTCGGGCGGGCCCAGGCGCACGGCAAACTCGGCCACGGTGGGCGCAAACAGGGTCACGACCACGGTCGCAATCGTGCCGGCCACAAAGGAGCCGATGGCCGAGGTCGCGAGCGCCGCACCGGCGCGCCCGCTCTTGGCCATCTTGTTGCCCTCCATCGCGGTCACCATGCTCGCTGTCTCTCCCGGGGTGTTGAGCAGGATCGAGGTGGTCGAGCCGCCATACATGGCGCCGTAGTAGATGCCGGCAAAGAAGATCATCGAGGCGGTCACCTCGACCTTGGCAGTGATGGGCAGCAGCATGGCCACCGCCACCGCAGGGCCAATGCCCGGCAGCACGCCAACCGCCGTGCCCAGGGCGCAGCCCACCAGCGCCCAGAGCAGGTTCACCGGCGTGGCCGCCGTCATGAAGCCTTGAATCAGTGCATTGAAAATTTCCATCACAGCCACCCTGTCTCGGTCAGTCCAGGCAAGTTGATTGCCAGGAATTGGGTAAAGGCCCAGAACACGGGCGCAGAAATCAGCAGGCCGGTGACCAGGTCCTTGCCCATGGTCTTGAACGAGCCCGCCTGCGTTTGGCCGGTGGCGCGGCGCAGTCCTTGCGTGGCCAGCACATAGCACAAGGTGCAGCTGAGAATGAAGCCCAAGGTGGTGATCAGCGCCGCGCTGCTCAGCAGCCCCGCGCACACCCAGGTGAGCGCGCCCCAGTCACCATGCTGGGCGCCATCGGGGGCATCGAGGTGGTGAAAACCGCCGGTCAGGGCCTCCCAGCACAGCCAGATGCCGCACAGGCCCAGCACGCTGGCCGACAGCCAGGGCAGAAAATCCGGCCCCACGCCGCTGTAGCCCGCCTGCGAGGGGATGTGCAAAGCACCCCAGGACAACAGGCCGGCGATGACCAAGACCGCTATGCCGACCAGCAGCTGCGAGGTGGTACGCGGCGTGTGCGCATGCTCGAAAGCCTCTGGCGCAGGCGCGGCTGCGCCGTTGGCGGCCGGCTCCGAAGAATCTGCGGTGTTGCTCATATCGAAACTCCTGAAAAAGATGACCGTGGCGCCCCTCCGCCCTGCGGGCGGCAACAGCCCAGCCGGGCACCGGGCCAGGCCGGTTCCTCGGGCGGGTTGCTATAGAGAGCGCAACGCGCGCGGCATGGCCGCCAGGGGCCATGCCTGCTGCGCTTAGACCATGCCTGCGCGGGTCATGGTGTCCTTGAGATTGGCGAACTCTGCCGTGACGAACTGGCTGAAGGCGTCGCCGGCAAGCCAGGCCGAGGTCCAGTCGTTCTTCTTCATCGACTCGGCCCAGCTGGCGCTCTTGGTGGCTTTTTCCAGCATCGCAATCAGCTGCGCGCGCTGGTCGGCCGAGATGCCGGGCGCGCCATAGACGCCGCGCCAGTTGCCGATTTCCACATCGATGCCCTGCTCCTTGAGCGTGGGCACGGTCGAGCCTTCAAGGCGCTGGGCCGAGGTGACCGCGATCGGGCGCATCTTGCCGGTGGCGATGTACTCGGCAAACTCGCTAAAGCCGCTGCCCCCGACGGTGACATTGCCACCCAGCACCGCAGCAATCGCCTCGCCGCCGCCCCGGAAGGCGACATAGTTGATCTTGGCTGGATCGACACCCACGGCGCGGGCAATCATTGCCGCAGCAATGTGCTCGGTGGAGCCGCGCGAGCCGCCGCCCCATTTGATCGAGCCGGGGTCCTTCTTGAGCTGGGCGACCACTTCGCCCATGGTCTTGTAGGGCGAGTTGGCAGGCAGCACAAAGACGTTGTATTCGCTGGTCAGGCGCGCCAGCGGGGTGGCCTGGTTCAGGTCCACCGGCGGCTTGCCAGTGATGATGCCGCCCAGCATGACCGCGCCCATCACCATCATCGCGTTGGGATCGCCCTTGCTGCCATTGACGAACTGCGCCAGGCCGATGGCGCCTGCCGCGCCGCCCTTGTTGTCATAGGTGACGGAGCCAGCCACGCCGGCATCCTGCAGCGCCTTGCCCAGCGCGCGGCCAGTCGTATCCCAGCCGCCGCCAGGGTTGGCGGGCAGCAGCATCTTGACATTGGTGGCGGCCAAGGCGTGCAGGGGCAAGCTGCCGGCAGCAGCCAGAGCGAGCATGGATTTGAGGAACGCATCACGGCGCATGGTTGTCTCCTGATCGTGTTGTTAGTGCTTGCATCATCGCTGCGCTAGCTGTCAAATGGCTGTCAGCCAGGCCGTCCGAAGCTAGGGAAAACACCGAGCCCGGAGGCGCTGGCGAATTGGTGCACACTCCCGCCATGCACCTCTTGCTGATCGAAGACGACTCCACCATGCAGACCACCTTGCAGCGCACCTTGCGCCGGCGGGGCATGGAGGTCACGCCCATCACCGATGGCGGTGCAGCGCTGCCGGCCTGGCGCAAGCTCGAGCCCGATGTGGTGGTGCTGGACCTGAGCCTGCCGACAATGGACGGGCTGGAGATCATCGCCCAGGCGCGCAGCGAAGGCCTGGCCGCCCCCACCTTGATCCTGACGGCACGCGGCACCGTCGGCGACCGCATTCTGGGCCTGAACTCAGGCGCCGATGACTACCTGGCCAAGCCCTTTGACCTGGACGAGCTCGAAGCCCGTATCCGCGCGCTGGTGCGGCGCGCGCAGCCACTGGTGGCCGAACCCGCCGCGCCCCCCTCCGGCATGGCGCTGCGCTATGACAAGGCCTCCGAATCGTTTTACTGGCGCGGCACGCTGTTTGAGCTGACGCCACGCGAAGTGGCATTTCTGCGCGTGCTGAGCCAACCTATGGGCCAGGCCGTGACCAAGGAGCGTTTGTTCAGCGCCGTCTTTGCCGGCGAGAGCGATGTGCAGCTCGAAGCGGTGGAAGTGGTGGCCTACCGCCTGCGCAAAAAGCTGGCGCCCACGCATATGCAACTGATGACCTTGCGCGGCCTGGGCTACCTGCTCAAGCCCGGTGCCGCCGATGGCGCCTGACACCGGCAAGGCCAGCGGCCGATCCCAGGCGCCGCGCATACGCTCGCTGCGCCGCAATCTGCTGCTGGGCATCCTGCTGCCGGTGGTGGTCTTCATCATCTACAACACCAGCAGCCTCTACCGCCAGTCGCTGCAGGCCATCAATACCGCTTACGACCGCAGCCTGCTCGCTTCAGCCAAGGTAATTGGTGAGCAGCTGACCGTGGCCGGTTATGACGACCTGGCGATTGTCGACTCGGCCGTGCCCTATTCGGCGCTGGAGGCCTTCGAGGCCGATAACCAGTCGCGGCTGTTCTACCGCGTCTCCAACATGAGCGGCGAGCTCATCGGCGGCTTTGCCGAGCTGCCCATCTGGCGCGGGCGCATCGCCCAGCAGCCGCCCTATGCCGCACTGGTCGATTTCTACAATGCCGAGTTCCGGGGCATGCCGGTGCGCATGGCCGCCCTGCTGCAGCCGGTGGCCAGCGCCACCGGCAGGGGCATGGCCCTGATCCAGGTGGCAGAGACGCTGGAGATCCGCGAATCGCTGGCGCGCGACATTCTCTGGGGCACGCTGGTGCAGCAGGCCTTGCTGTTTGGCTGCATTGCCGCCGTGGTGGTAGTCGTGGTGCGGCGCGCGACCTTGCCCATCCTGCAGCTGAGCGACCAGCTCAATGCGCGCAGCGACCATGCCTTGCAGCCCCTCAAAACCCCGGCGGCCACGCCCTCGGAAGTGCTGCCGCTGGTCGATGCGACCAATCGCGTGATGGCGCGGCTCTCGCACCTGGTGCAGCACCAAAAGCGCTTTGTGCGCGACGCCTCGCACCAGCTGCGCACGCCGCTGGCGGTGCTCAAGGTACAGGTGCAGTCGGCCCAGCGTGGTGATGTGGAGCCCGAGCAGGCGCTGCGCGAGATTGCCGCCACCGTGGACCGCGCCACCTTGCTGGCCAACCAGATGCTGTCGCTCGCCAAGGTCGAGCAGCTGCACCAGTCCGAGCACCCCCAGACCGCCCACCTGACGGCCATCGTGCGCGACATGGTGATTGAGCTGTCGCCGCTGCTGGCCGACAAGAACCTGCAGTTCGAGCTGCAAAGCGACGAGGTGCTGCTGGCAGCCCATCCCTGGATGCTGCGCGAGCTGGTGCGCAACCTTTTGCACAATGCGATCCAGCATTCGCCGCCCGACGCACCACTGCTGCTGCAGCTGGTGCAGCAAGGCCCGGCAGCCACCTTGCGCATCAGCGACTGGGGCCCAGGCGTCAGCGCCGAGATGCAGGCGCGCCTGACCGAGCCATTTGTCAGCGGCAACCTGCGCGACGGCTCGGGCCTGGGCCTGGCGATCTGCCACTCCATCGTCACCGCGCTGGGCGCGCGCCTGTCCTTGCACAACCGCCTGCACCAGGGGCTTGTCCAAGGTTTCGATGCTGTAGTAGAGTTCAAACCGAATGTCCAACCACCCGCCGAAGATGGCCCACACTGAGACCGAACAGACTCCCACGATGCGCATCGACAAATGGCTGTGGTGCGCCCGCTTTTACAAAACCCGCGCGATTGCCGTCGAGGCCATCCACAAGGGCCATGTGAAGGTCAATGGCACGGTGGCCAAACCCTCCAAGGAAGTGCGCGCGCAGGACACCGTCGAGCTGCTGCAGGCGCAGACACCGCGCACCGTAGCCGTGCTGGGCATGGCGGCGACACGCGGCCCGGCCCCGGTGGCCCAGCAGATGTACGAGGAAACAGCCGACAGCATCCGCCAGCGCGAAGTGCTCAGCGAGCAGCGCCGCCTGGCGCCCGAGCCCGCCAACAGCCTGCAAGCCGGCCGCCCCACCAAGAAAGACCGCCGCGACATGCAGGAGCTGCGCAGCTGGAACGACCGCTGGAGCGCGCAATAAGCGTCTGCATGCGCAGCATGCGATGACCTGCGCTGCAGATCAGCGCCAGCAATCGGCCGTGCTGCTGCCCTGCGCCAGCTGCAGATTGCCTTGCCGGCCGTCCTGGGTCAGCGTGTAGTTGCCGCAGCGGTCCTGCTGCTGCGCCCCGGGCCGGCGCGTGGCCACCAGGGTATAGCGCGCAGCACTGTTGCCTTGGGCAAAGCCAATGGTGTAGCGCTTGTCGGGCAGGTCCTGCCAGCTAAGCTGGGTGGGCAGCTCCAGCGGATAGACGCCGTTGGCCGTCGCGGCACGCTCCAGCCATTGCGCGGCCTGAAAAAGCCCCGTGCGGGCCTCCGTGCGGTGGCCCCGGCGCAAATATTCGCTGTAGCTGGGCCAGGCCACCGCACTCAGGATGCCGATGATGGCCAGCACCACCATCAGCTCCACCAAGGTCCAACCTGCGCGCGCCGTAAAAAGGTGTTTTCGCATGGTTCCCCCTTTCATCGCGCTTGGCGCCAGGTGGGCCGTATTGGCACTTCGGGCAGGTCGCGCAGCGATTCGCCATCGATGCGGATGCGCTGCTGGCCCACGTCATCGCGCACGCGGAGCATAGAATGCGCGCCCGCGCCCAGTGACATGCGCGAGGCCTGGCCATCGGCCTGCGGATCAAAGAGCCCATCGCCATCGGTATCGAGCAGCTGCAAGCGCGGCCGCAGGCCATCGATGCTATTGAGCAGGCTGAAAAACTGGCGTTGCGCTGTGCCTGGCCCCGGCTCGCAACGCTCCTGGCCCGGCTCTCCCTGTGCGCCATGGCTGGCATGCGCCGGCACTTCGCTGATCACCGCCAGCAGGTTGCTGCCGCTGTAAAAGCGCAGCGGCTGCAGCAGGCGCTCGCCTGCCTCGGGCAAATCCATAAACCAACCCCGGTGGCGGTTCCAATCCAGCGCATCGGCGCCTTCGCTTTCGTCGGTGCGCCAGAACATGCGGCGGTCGCTGCTGCGCGCCTGCACGGGGCGGGGGTTGATGCGGCGCTGCAGCAGCTGGCTGTGCGCCACCGGCCCGGGCAGATCGGCATCGCTGCCCAGCGCCGACTGGCAATCCGCATCGGCCGCCGACGCGCAGACCGCCACCCGCTCGCCGCGCTCGCCCACGCGCTTGTAGCGGGTGGTATCGAGCACCGCATAGAGGCTCTGCACGCGGTCGTCTTGCGGATCCTGGCGGCTGGCATTGCGGCCGGTGCCAAAGGCGACCACCAAGCCACCGACAGGCACCTGGCGCTGGCCGCCCGCCTGCTGCAGCGTGCGCAGACGGTCATTGCTGCGCACCAAGGGCGCCGTGCTGATGGGTTGGCGCCATGTGCGCTGGCCAGGCGCGCTGCGCGCGCCGCCCCGGGCTTGGTAGAGTGGCACGCCGGCAGTGCCATGGTTGCTGGTCGTTGCCGCCAGTGCACCCCACTGCGCCACACCCCATTGCGTGTCATCGTCCGAGCTGATCAGAAACTTCCAGAGATTGCCCTGGTTGTCACCGGCATAGACCACATCGGGGCGGCCGTCGCCATTGATGTCGACCAGGCGCGTGGCAGACAAGCCGTTGTCCTCCAGCTGGCTGCAATGCGCCTGGGGCGGCGTTTGCTGCCTGCAGCCCTGCGCCGATGCATTGCCCGTCGCCACCAAGCGCAGCAGCTCACGCCCGCCATCGAGGTACTGGATCAACAGCACCGGGCGGCCATTGGCGCTGTTGTAGCCATTGCCCAGCACCAGCGCCCAGCGGCCATTGTTCAGTTGTGCGATCTGCGTTGTGCGCTGCGGGTCGATGTCGTCGCGGGAGGGGCTGGCGGTGATATGGCCGATATCGGCAAAGGCCTCGGCCAGCTGTGTGCAAGCCTGCAGCGCGGCGCCCGTCTCCGCATCGCAGCGCGGCGCAGATTCCGTCGCATGCCAGCTGCGGTCCATCAGCACCAGATCGGCCGCCTGCGCCTCGGCAAAGGCCGTCTCCGGTTCAGTGACATCGAGCACAAAATAGCCCTTGCCCCCGGCGCCCAGGGTGCCTGCCAGCAACGTGCGCCAGCGCGGGCTGCTGGCGCTGCCCAGGTTGGCGTCACCCGCCAGCGGCGAGCCATCGACAAAATAGCGGTGCTGGCCATCGTAGGCCGGGCTGGTCAAGCCCTGCAGGCTGGGGATCACGCCCCGGGGCACATAGGCTATTTTTTCCTCGCCCGTATGGGCCGAGAAGCCGTGCAGCATGCCGTCATTGCCGCCGACATAGAGCATGGGCAGGCGGTTTTGGTGGCGCAGCACAAAGTCCAGATAGCTCGCCTCGTGGTAGCGGGCCGAAGGCTTGCCCAGGTACCAGATCTGCGAATGCACGATATCGCCTTGGCGCGAATGCCGGTTGCGCAGGTTACCGCCATGCTGCACTTCATGGCGGCGCTCTCCACGCAGGTAGTGGAGGCGCTGCTCGCCGCTGGCCTGGCCTTGCGCGCTATCGGCAGGGCCTTGCAGGGCCTGCTTGTGCGCCGCACTCAAGTAGATGTCATCTGCCGCCCAGCGAAAAGGCACGCCGCGCTGCTGCACATCGCCCCAAGTCAGCACCAGGCGCTGCTGCCAGGCGATGGCATCGAGCTTGTCAGCCGTTGTCTGCCCACGCCAGCCGAGCGCCGGCTGCAAGCGGCCATTGCTGCCCATGGCCTGGGCCTGGATGGCGCCGGACCAGGCCCGGCCCGGGTCATAGCTGGCGCTGAACAGCAAGGCATCCTGGGCAATCGCCTGGCTGGCGCTGGCGGCACCAGTGCTGGCCGTGACTGCGCCTGGGCCGGCCGCACCTTTGCCGGCCGCACCGCCTGCCTGCTGGGCCTGTATCTCGCTGAAAATACTGCGCAACGCATGGGCCACATCCTGCCCATGCGTTGCGGCATAAAAGCGGCCCCGCCCATTGAGCGCCGCATGCCACAAATCCAGCGCACGCACGCCCTCGCCCTGCGCCTGCATATCGGGCCAGCGGACGTCGCCGCTGGCCAGCGCGGCAAAGCTGCCGTCATAGCCCAATGGCAGCTGCTGCGTGGGCGCCAGAATCTGCTGCGCACCCGGCCAGGTGCTGGCGTCCAGGCCAATGCCGACCGTATAAGTTTGCAGATGGGGCCAGCTGGCAGGGTTGTAGCGCGGGTTCCAGTAGCGCTCCAGCACGGCAGGCTGGCCGCTTCCATCCCCAAAACGCTCCCGGGGCGGTGCCTGGCGGTAACCGGCGTCAGGCGCCAGACTGCCGCTCAGGCCTGCCCGCTGCAAAGGGTCGGCCCAGCTGCGAAACGCCCAGTCCGCCAAGGTGCTTGGAACCGCATCGCTGTAGAGCTGGGTGGCAGCCCTTT
The DNA here is from genome assembly GCF_049601575.1 of Comamonas sp. 23. Lineage (NCBI taxonomy): Bacteria > Pseudomonadati > Pseudomonadota > Betaproteobacteria > Burkholderiales > Comamonadaceae > Comamonas > Comamonas sp. 23. The sequence continues at coordinate 3,955,064 of NZ_CP187127.1, forward strand.
GCGCGGCACTGCCGCCGCCGTAGACCTGGCCGTCGGGCAGCACCTTGGCGCGGGTGTGGTCGTCTTGCGCACCACCGGTAGCAGGCCCCGCCCAGCGGCTGCCCGCCAGCACAATGTGGTAGTTGCGGCGGCAGCCCAGGTAGGTATTGCTGGCGCCGGTGGCAGCGCCCGGCTGGCTAGCCCAGGGCCCTTGCGGGCTGAGGGGCCGGCGCAGGTAGGCATCGGCCTGGCCGAGCAGGTGGTGCAGGTCACTGCGGTGGCCGGTGCGGAGCGAGCCGGCAAAGGCCAGAAAATGCTGGCGATGGCGGCCCTGCAGCGCCTGCATGCCATTGGTGGCCAAACGCGGGCTGTTGACCGTGCTGGCCCCGGGCCTGCGCCGCTGGCCCTGCACCATGCCACCGGGCCCGCCACCAGGCGCAGCGCCATGGTTCCACATCGCCTGCCAGGCCAGGCGGATGGTGCCATCGGGCAGTTGCTGTCCATCGCCCAGCACCTCCTTGAGGGCATGGCGCAGCACGGCGATGCGCTGCGCCCGCGCATCCCAGCGGCCGTCGCCACCCGGCGCCGTGATGCTGGCGACTCCAGGCTCGGCGCTGCCCATGCGGCGTTGCATGGCGGCCGAGTCATCGATGGAGACGATGATATTGGGCGCCACCCAGGCGCTGGCACCGCTGGCAGGCGCGGTGGCCAGCTCCAAGGGCCAGGCGGCGGCGGGCAGCAGCGCCAGGCTGAGCAGCGCAGCCTGCCGCTGGCTTGCGGTATTGGGCAGTACAACCCAGCTTGGTCTTGTTCCATCCATAGCTGCCTCTCAGTCTTTGCGCCGGGGGCGGGCGTAGCTTTGCTCCAGCACCACCAGGGTGTCCGGCTTTCTGCCAAAGGCCGCCGCGGTGATGCGGTAGACCACATGCGGCGTCAGCCCGGCAAGTTCCAGCTGGTGGGCCGGCGCATTGCTGATGAGCCCGGGCTTGCTGTCGGTATAGGGGATGACTTCGATCCAGTACCAGCCGCCGGTGTCGGGCGCGCTCCTGTCCGCCAGGATGGGATGGGCCGGGTGGTCTGCATCGCCCAGCTGCGCGCCGGTGTACTGGCCATAGCGCGCGCCGGTGCCGGCCCGCATCAGCGCAAACAGGTCCTGCTCGCCCGCGCGACGGGCTGCTGTGCCCGCTGCCGGCGCATTCCAGATATCCTGGCGGCCGACCCGCTTGGCACAGAGCGCGTCGATGCAGCGCTGCGGCTGGGCGCTGAGCTGGGCCAAAAACACCGGCACGTCGGCGTTCTCCAACGGCACACGGGTGGTGCCGCCGCTGCGGCACACCTGGGCCGAGGCACCCTGGGGCAGGCCGCCATAGGCACAGGGCCGGCCATCGGCCCGTTCGCCACGGATATCCAGTTCGGCATCAAGCAGCAAGGCCTCTGCCGCCTCGAACGCCCGCTGGTAATCGGCATCGTTGCCGGCCACCAACTCGCCATACCAGGCCGTGCGCGCCGACCACAGGACCAGCAGCATCGACAACATGCCAAAGACCAGCACCGTCAGCAAGGCTGCGCCCCGGGCGCGGTGACGGCCATGGCAATAGCGAGCGTGGCGGGGCCTTGTCATAGGCTGCCCTGGCTGCGCAGCTGGAACAGGTTGCGAAAGCTGCGGTGCATGCGCCCTTGGCGCGCGCCGGGCAGGTCGGCCAGCTCCACCCATTCACCGTCGCAACCGGTGTAGCCGCTGCCGGCAGGCAGTGGGCCAGCTTGGCGGCCAAATAGCACCAGGCAGACCTCGACCGCAACAACCTGCGACCAATCGCCGCTTGCCTGCTGCGCATTGACGTACTGCAGCTGCGGCTGCGCCGCGCCCGCCGCCTGCATGCGCAAATAACGCAGGCGAAAGGCCGCGACGTTGTCCACCAAGGGCTGCGGCGATGCAGCGGTATCGTTGCCACCACAGCGCAGCACCTGACCACGCAGGCTAAAGCGCGATTCCAGCCGCAGATCGGGGCTGGCGTCCACAGGCCCGCCCAGGCAGTTGCGCGCTTGCGCAGCCAGGCCGGCCTGGGCAAAGACAGGCTGCTTGTAGCGCCGCAAGCCGGCCGCCAGGCTGCTATCGCTGCCCCGCAAGGCATCGGCGCGCGGCGCATAGCCGCGGGCGCTGCCAACCGCCGGGGCTGCCGTCTCAAAAGCTGCTGGCGTCAACGCGGCGCTGAGCGTGGGGTCCGCACCTGCGGGCAGCTGCAGGTTCAGGTACAGGCTGCCCGATGGGCGCAATTGCTGGCCGATGACGCGCAAGGCATAACTGGCCTGCTGCTGCAGATGGCTGGCTTCGCTCACGGTGCCTGCCAGGCTGCGCGAGGTCAGCAAGGCGACGCTGGCCGCGGCCACCACCAGCAGGCCCAGCGCCAGGCCCACCATCAGCTCGACCAGGCTAAAGCCATGCTGTCCGCGATCCATGGCGCGGCGCCGCGTGCCGATCAGATCGAAGGCCCATGCGGAATGACGCTGGTCCAGCATATCAAGTCCCTCCGCAGTGGTAGTGCACGGCGCTGCCCATGCGCTCTGCCGTGCAGCGTGCGTTCAAGGCCAGGTACTGCAGGTGGCAGCTGTAGCGCAGACCGCCATCGCCATCCTGGCAGACTACCTCGCCGCCGCGTTCCTCCACTGCATCTGCGCCCCCTCCCTCGCCCACTCGGCGGGTGGCATCGACCAAGTCCCAGTACAGCGCCGGATCGGAGGCACCCAAGGGGGCATGCGTACTGTCACGCCAGCGGACCATCACGCCCAGCTGGCGCCGGTTGGCGCCCACCGCTTCGCCGGGCGCCAGAAAAATCCGGGACTGCCCCAGTGGCAAACTGCGCGCCACCTGCAGGCGCCATTGCGCCAATTCATGCTGCGCCAGCTCAGCGGCGCTGCAAGCCTGCGCACTGCAGGACCTGGGCGGCGCTGCCGCAGCATGCTGCCAATCGCTCAGATAGTGCTCCAGCTGGTCCCAGGCACGGGGGTTGGCGCGTATGCGCTCGCCCAGGTCTTCGATCAATCGAATGGCCTGCACACGCCGGGTGCTGGTCTGCACATCGGCGAGCGTGCGCAGCTGCATGGCCAGCATCGCCAACACGCCCAACACCAGCACCACCATGGCCACCAGTGACTCCAGCAAGCTGATGCCACGTGAGAGGGAGGCCTGCGGGTGGGTGGGCACGAAGATGCGCATCGCCTAGCTCCTGGGGCTGCAGCTGGGGCCGTCGACAACCCGCACACGCCCACCCCGGCTGGTGCAAAGGCCCTTGGCGGCTGGGTGCTCCAGCGTTTTTCCCTCGGGGAGCAGCGCAAAGGCAAAACCTGCCACCGGCATGCCCCAGCGGTCAAAGCGGATACCTTCACCCAGGCTGTTGCGCTGCACCTGCAGGCCCGGCGGCGTTTCAAAGCGCTGCACTACCGGTGCATCGTCGGCGCACTGCTGCTGGCCCAGCGCATGCACACAGACCTGCCATCCGCAGCTCCAGTCACTGCTGGTGGCTTGTGCCCGGCAATGCCCGCTGTCGGCAATCCTCTGCAAGGCCACAAGGCCACTGCGCTTGATGGCTTCGGAGCGCGCCAGAAATACCGCAGAATGCATGGCCTCGAGCGACTGCCGCACGCGCCAGCGCTGCAGCAGCCCGCTCGCACTGGGCACGGCCAGGCTCGCGATAATGGCCAGCACGCTGACCACTACCATCAGCTCGACCGCGGTCAGCCCGCTGTGCCGGCACCCGCGTTGATGTTTCAATAAATTAATTAAAACTATTGAATTCATGTTATTGATTATTTATGCTTCACACGACGGCGTAAAGTCTTTTTTCGATTTAAAAATTAAATGCGCTGGGGCTGACAGCAGTGCCAATGCAGAGCCGGCGCGGTGTTGCGCCGATAATCATCGAGCGGGCCTGACCATCCATGCCCTGCCCCTCCGTACCAGCCCTATTGCGACCAAGCTCCATGACTGATCCACACCTGCAAACCGCGCTGGAACTGGCTGCCAGCGCCCTGTTCATTACCTCGCCCAATCCCCGCGTAGGGTGCGTGCTGGTCGCCGCAGACGGCCAGGTGATCGGCCAGGGCCACACCCAGCGCGCGGGTGGGCCGCACGCAGAAATCATGGCCTTGCGCGATGCGGCCGCTCGCGGCCACAGCACCGCAGGCGCGACCGCCTATGTCACCCTGGAGCCCTGTGCACACCACGGCCGCACGGGGCCTTGCTGCGATGCGCTGGCCGCCGCCGGCATTGCCAAAGTGGTGGGCGCCATCACCGATCCGAACCCGCTGGTCGCGGGCATGGGTTTTGCGCGTCTGCGCGCAGCGGGGGTGGAGGTCGTGGTCTGCGCGCCCGAGGACGGCGGCGAGGCTTCGCGCGAACTCAACATCGGCTTTTTCAGCCGCATGGTGCGCAAGCAACCCTGGGTGCGGCTCAAGGCCGCCATGTCGCTCGATGGCGCCACCGCCTTGCCCGATGGCAGCAGCCAGTGGATCACCGGCGAAGCAGCCCGGGCCGATGGCCACCACTGGCGCGCCAGGGCCTGCGCCATCCTGACGGGCGTGGGCACCGTGCTGGCCGATGATCCGGCGCTGGATGTGCGCTATGTGCAGACGCCTCGGCAACCGCGCCTGGTGGTGCTGGACAGCCAGCTGCGCACCCCCCCGCAGGCCCGCATTTTTGCCGCAGAGCGCGAAGTGCTGGTCTACACCCACAGCGAAGACAGCGCGCGCCAGGCGGCGCTGCAAGCCGTGGGCGCCACCATCGTGCGCCTACCGCCTCCACACGCCGCAGGCCCTGCCCACCGCATCGACCTGGCCGCCCTGATGCAAGACCTGGGCCAACGGGAAGTCAACGAGCTGCATGTCGAAGCGGGCGGCATCTTGAATGGCGCGCTGCTGCAGGCAGGCCTCGTCGACGAGTGCCTGCTCTACCTGGCGCCCAAGCTGCTCGGCCAGGGCCTGCCCGCGTTTGCCGGCATGGCGCTGCAAAAGCTAGATCAGGCGCCCGCCTTGGATATTCGCTCGATCGAGCCCTTGGGCGCCGACCTGCGCGTGCTCGCCCGGATCCAGGGCCATGGCGCTTTCTGATTCAAGCGCATTAGAGCCTCTCACACGACCCAGCAAACCGAAGGTTTGCGGTTGAGACGAGGCGCCAAGCCGCAGGCAGTGCAGGCGTACGACAAGGCTTGGTGCGGCCGGCCAGGTAACGACGTATCAAGGGTGGTGTTAGGGGCTCTTGGCGTAGCCCAGGCAGGCGCCCGCATTGGGCAGCCCCTTGCATTCGCGCAGCAGCCGGCGGTCGCGCTCGGCCAGGGTTTCGGCACTGCTGCGCTGGCGTTTGACCTTGACTCTGGCCGGCTTCTTGGCCGCCTGCGTGGCCTCGGTCTTTTTCTTGCGCGCGGCCCAGGCGTTCTCGGGCGGCATGGCCATGGCCGCCAGCAGCAGCACCAGTGTGGAAAAGCGCAGTGATCGCAGCATAAGCAGGCCTCCTTTGGCTATCGATAAAATATTTTCGAATGTTTTCAGCAATCCTAGCGGCAGGCCTGCAGCAACGGCCCAGGCACAAACCCTGTTGAGCAGCCACCCCGTTTGCTGCAGCGTTGCTGCGCCACGACGCAGGAGCAGCATCTGGCTGTACGACAGCACCGCCAAAGCAGCCACGCGGCCACCGCAAGGGCTTGCGCTCACGCACAATAGCGCCAGCCCACTGATTGAACCTGCCGCCATGCCGACTGCTTTGCCAACCTCTGCCCAGTCTCCATTACGCCCCCCTGAGATAACATCCTGGCCCAAGCTGCGGCGCGGGCTGGTGATGGTGTGTGCGGCCGTGCTGCTCGCCGGCTGCGCCAGCAAGCTGCCCACCCAGGTCGACAGGCCGGTCTCATCGGCCCAGCCGCCAGCGGCCAGCAGCCCGCTGGTGCAGATCAGCCAGCAGCGCCAAAAGGCTGAGAGCAAGGCCGGCCCCGGGGTGTCGGGCTTCGAGATACTGGCCGGTGCGCAAGCCGCTTACGGCGCACGCCTGGCGCTGGTGCAAGGCGCCAAGCACACGCTGGATGTGCAGTACTACGCCATCCATGCCGATGCCAGCACCGCGCGCCTGCTCGAAAGCGTCGTGAATGCCGCGCGCCGGGGCGTGCGCGTGCGCGTGCTGCTCGACGACTTCCATGGCACCGGGCGCAACGCCCAGGTGATGCGCCTGGCCTTTGAGCCCAATATCGAGATGCGCATGTTCAACCCGCTGCCCGGTGACCGCGACTCGCCGATCAGCCGCATGTGGAACGCGGCCACCGATTTCCAGCGCGCGCAGCAGCGCATGCACAACAAGCTGTTTTTGGCCGACAACGTGATGGGCATCATGGGCGGGCGCAACCTGGGTGATGCCTATTTCGACAACGACGAGAGCTCCAACTTCCTGGACACCGATGTGCTCGTCATGGGACCCGCTGTGCAGGACTTGTCGAGCAGCTTTGACAGCTACTGGAACAACGAGCGCGCCTATCCGGTGCAGTCGCTGATCAGCAAAAAGACCTTGGAAGATATGCAGCAGGCCTACCAGGCCCGCCCCGGCAAAGGGGGCGATGACGATACGACGAATGTGGCATCCGAGCCCGCTGCCAGCAGCGCCAGCAGCGGCGGCGCGCTGCCCTCGCCGCCCGATGGCGAGCCCCGCCCGGGCGGCGCCATCTCCGACGAGCAGCGCGAGCGCGCCTGGGACATGCAGCCAGTGGACCTCCAGGCCGTCCCGCTGGTCTGGGCCCATTCGGTGGTGATGGCCGATGCGCCCAGCAAGATACCGGCGGTCGATTCCGACGGCCAGACCAACGCGCTGAGCGCCGCGCCCGGCGTGCTGGACAACAAGCGCCTGGCGCAGCTGCGGGCGCTGGCTGAAACCCGCAACCCTGGCCACAGCCCCAGTGCCGATTCGGTGGTGGACGGCCTGGTGCAGCTGCTAAGTTATGCCAAAAAGGATTTGCTGATCGTCTCGCCTTACTTTGTACCCGGCGAATCGATGCGCCAGGCGTTCAAGGATGCCGTGCAGCGCGGGGTGCGCGTGCGCATTCTGACCAACTCGCTGTCGTCCAACGACGCGCCCATTGCCCATATCGGCTACGCCCGCCACCGCGAGAACCTGTTGCGCGATGGCGTGGAGCTGTACGAGCTGGTCAGCGACGAGAGCGATCTGCGCGCCGCCTTTGGCCTGGGCAGCGGCCAGAACAGTTTTCGCGAAGGGCGGCGTGTGATGCTGCACAGCAAGGTGCTGGTGCTCGATGGCCAGTTGCTGGTGGTGGGGTCGATGAACCTGGACCAGCGCTCCAAGCTGCAAAATACCGAAATCGCCGTGCTGGTGCGCAGCCGCAAGCTCTCGGGGCAGGCTGCCGGCATGATCGAGAAGGGGCTGGAGAGCGCCGCTTGGCATGTGGTGCTCAAAGACGGCAAGCTGCTGTGGCAGGCGCCGCAGAACAGCCGCTTGAAAGACCAGACCACCGAGCCCGATGCCAGTCTGCCGCTGCGGCTGATGCTCAAGATCATCAGCCCCTTTACGCCCGACTCTTTGCTTTAAACGCTGCCATAAACAGGCGCTTGCAGCAGCGTCTGCCGCTGCAAGTCATCCAGCCACACGGTGATCGCTGCCTGGTCGGTCATCACCCGCACATGCTGGTAGGCGTCCTCGGCCTCGGGGAAGGCCCGGCGCATCAGGTTGAGCCACTGCTTCAAGCGGCCAGCGCGCTGGCGTGGCTCCAGGTCCTCGCAGACCAGCTGCCAAAAGCGCAGCAAGGCGGGCAGCAGGTCCGGCCATTGCACATCGCGCATGCCGGCGGGCAGCGGCAGACCATCGCGCTCGGCCACCGCTTTGCGGATGCGCCAGGCCAGGCCCGGATCGGCCACAATGCCGCGGCCGAGCATCAGGTCCTGGCAGCCGGATTCGGCCTGGCAGCGCAAGGCATCCTCCACGGTCCAGATTTCACCATTGGCCACGACGGGGATGCGCACGGCCTCGCGGATGCGCGCAATCTGGTCCCAGTAGGCGGGCGGGCGGTAGCCATCGAGCTTGGTGCGGCCATGCACGACCAGCTCGCAGGCGCCGGCCTCCTGCATCGCCAACGCGCAGTCCAGCATCAGCGCCCGGTCGTTGAAGCCCAGGCGCATCTTGGCCGACACCGGCATGGCCGCAGGCACCGCGCCGCGCACCGCGCTGACCACCGCATGGATGGCGGCCGGGTCCTGCAGCAAGGCGGCGCCGCCGCCATGGCGGTTGACCACCTTGGCCGGGCAGCCAAAGTTCAAATCGATCCCCTCGGGCGACAGCGCCGCCAGCTGCACCGCATTGGCCGCCATGCTGGCGGCATCACTGCCCAGCAGCTGGGCGCGCACCGGGGTGCCAGCTGCCGTGCAGCTACCGTTGCGCAACTCCGGCATGGTGCGCAGGTAGACCTTGTCGGGCAGCAAGCTGCCGGTGATGCGGATGAACTCCGAGACGCAGCGGTCGGCGCCGCCAATGCTGGTGAGCACATCGCGCAGCACAAAATCGAGCAAGCCCTCCATGGGCGCGAGCAACAAGCGCATGTGGGCCCCGTTCAGACCATCGGGCCGATCACCAGGCCACCTGCAGGCGCCACAGCGTGGTCATCTCGGCCGCGCGGGCCTGGTGCAGCGGGTTGGCCGCATCCTGGGCCTTGGCGTGGCGCGGGCGGATCTGGTTCTTGCCCACCACCTGCAAGCCGGCCTCGGCGATCCAGCTGAGCAGCTCCTCGCGGCTGCGCAGTCCCAGGTGCTCGGCAAAGTCGGACAGGATCAGCCAGGCCTCGCCACCGGGCACCAGGTGGGCGGGCACCCCGGCCAGAAAGCCGCGCAGCATGCGGCTGCCTTCGTCATACACGGCGCGCTCCACGGGCGCGCTGGGCTTGGCCGGCACCCAGGGCGGGTTGCAGACCACCAGCGCGGCCTTGCCCTCCGGGAACAGATCGGTCTGCGCCAGCTCCACGCGCTGGTCCACGCCCAGGCGCTGCAGGTTCTCCTTGGCACAGGCCAGGGCACGCGGGTCGGTATCGGTGGCCAGCACCTTCTGGATGCCGCGGCGCGCCAGCACCGCTGCGATCACGCCGGTACCGGTGCCGATGTCATAGGCCAACGACTGCTTGGCCAGCGCGGTGGGCAACGGTGCCTGGGCAATCAGGTCGACATACTCGCCGCGCACTGGCGAGAACACGCCGTAGTGCGGGTGGATGCGGTCATAGGCCTTGGGCGCAAGCTTGGCCAGCGCGGGAATTTCCACGCCTTTTTTGCGCCACTCATGCGCGCCCACCAGGGCCTGCAGCTCGCGCAGGGACACGACCTGGGGCAGGTCGCCTACGGGCTCGCCCCAGGCATCCACACAAGCGGCCTGCACCTGCGGCGCGCGACGCAGGCTGATTGCATACTGCGGGTCCAGCTCGATCAGCACCATCGATAGCACACGGGCGCGCTGCGCCTGCAGGTGGCGCTGCTGGTGGAAGGGCAAAGCCACTTGGGGGGTGGGCATGCCGGTGGCACTGGCTGCGGCAGGCTTTTTCTTGGCCTTGCGCTCGCCGGTCTTGTCCAGACGGCGGGCCAGCGACTGCAGCAGCATGCGGGCATTTTGAAAGTCACCGCGCCACAAGAGCGCCGAGCCCTCGCAGGCCAGACGGTAGGCCACATCGGCGGGCATGGTGTCATCGCCCAGCACCACACGGGCAGTAGGCCCAGTGCCGCGCTCGCAGCGCCAGCGGGCGCTGCGGGGCTCGCCGCCTTCCTCCCAGTGGATGGTGGGAAAACTCTCTGGCTGGGCAGTGGTCATACAAATGCTTTCTGGGGCAGAGCGGCGAGGCGCCAGCTGCCAAGGGGGAAAAAACAAAGAGGCCGTCCAAGACGGCCTCTTGAGACCAAGGCTGCCCCGCCCTGCCAACGCAGGGCCGGTGCATGCCCGGCCAGCAAGGATCAGCGGTTCATCAAGGAGCGCTGCATGCGCACTTCTTCGATCTTGATGGCACCCACCGTCGCCGTCTTGGCGGTCGACATCTCGCGCTTGAAACCGGCAGACTCGTGGAAACGCAGTGCGCGCTCATTGCGCAGCGGCACCCAGGCGGTCACCGAGGTGCAGCCTTCTTCGGACAGGCCATCACGCGCGGCATCCCACAGCGCCACGCCTACGCCCTGGTCCCAGTGGGTAGGCGCAGCATAGATCGCCCAGATCTCACCGGTCGTGGGGCGGGTCTTGGCATCGCGCGAGCGGTCAAAACCGATGAAACCGACGATCTTGTCGTTTTCAACGGCCACTTGCACCTGCGGCTCACAGTATTCGATGGCTTCGCGCCAGTAAGCCTGGCGCTTTTCGACGGAAGAGATGGACTTCAGTTGGTCATCGGGCAAAACACCGCGATAGCTCTCCACCGAAGCGGCGGCATGGATTTGGGCAATGGCTTTGGCATCACGGAGAGTTGCGGGACGAACCTGGATAGTTTCAGACATGGATAACCGAAAACAAAAATCAATGAATTAACCAAAAAGCACGTATATCTCGTCGTACACTGCGACCATCACGCCCGGCCGGGTGTCAAGTGGGGATGGAGCACCCTGAGGCTCAACATCCACCCACCTGCAACACACCATGGCTCACGCAGCATCAGCAGGCAACAAGGCACTGCTGAAGGCTTTTTTAAGGGCATATGGAAGAGTCAGCGCGTGAACAGCGCGCTAGAGAGTATGGTGCGCGAAAGCCCGCCATTGTCTCACTCCTGACATCATTTGGGTAGCCCCACAATAGGCTTGTAGGTCAATTTGTGCAGGGGTTTGCAAATGACTGCATTTGCGCTAGGCGTTTACCCGAAGTACACCCCTGCTTATAAATCAAGGTCTTAGCGCATGAAGCTGCGAGCCAACCACCGCATCAGCCCATCAAAGCGCCGGCCATAAGGCGGATAGAGCCAGGCCGCACCCGACCAGCTGCCTTGACGCAGCACAGGCTTGGCATGAGAAAAGCGCATGAATCCATGGTAGCCATGCAGTGCGCCCCATCCGCTCTTGCCCCAGCCACCAAACGGCAGGGCCCCATGGGCAAACTGCAGCAGGCAGTCATTCATGCACATGCCAGCAGCCCGCACGCGCTGCGCCACATCGCGGCCCTGGCGGCGGTCCTGGCCAAACCAGTACAGCGCCAGCGGTATCTCGCCGTGGTTGATGGCCGCAATCGCCTCCTCGCGGTCGTCGTACTGCAGCACCGGCAGCACCGGGCCAAAGATTTCCTCTTGCATCAGCTGCATCTGCGCGCCCACGCCCAGCACCAGCGCCGGCACCAGCTGGCGGCTGATGCCATCACCGATACGGCTTTGGGAGACCTCCGCGCCGCCGCCTTGCAGCCGAATCACCTGGGCGCCGGCCTGCTCGGCCTGGGCCAGCATGCCCAGCAGCCGGCTGGCATGGGCGGCATGGATGACCGAGGTGTAATCGGGGTTGCCCTGCAGCTGTGGGTACATGCGTTGCACGGCCTGGGTATAGGCCTCGACAAAGGCGGCAGCGCTGCTGCGTGGCAGCAGCACATAGTCGGGCGCAATGCAGGTCTGGCCCGCATTGAGCAGCTTGGCATGGGCAATCTTGCTGGCCGCGTCCTGGATATCGCAGCTTTGCTCCAGCAGGCAGGGCGATTTGCCGCCCAGCTCCAAGGTGGTGGGCACCAGCTGGTTGGCAGCGGCCAGCGCCACCTTGCGGCCAGTGGCGGCCGAGCCGGTGAACAGCAGGTGGTCCAGCGGCAAAGCCGCGAGCTCGGCCGAAGCGCCGGCGTCTCCCGCCAGCAGCGCCACCTCGTCATCTGCGAAATAGCTGGGCAGCAGCTGGGCGAGCAGCGCCATAGTCTGCGGGGTGTACTCGCTGGGTTTGATGATCACGCGGTTGCCCGCAGCCAGCGCGCTGACCAGCGGCCCCAAGGACAGCAGCAGGGGATAGTTCCAGGGAGCGATCACCCCGATGACGCCCAGCGGCATCGCCTGCACCCAGGCGCGCGCAGGCCACAAATGCCAGGGCGTGGCCTCAGGCCGGGGCGCTGCCCAGCGCCGCAGAGCGCCCAGCGCCTGGCGCAGCTGGCTGTGCAGCGGCAGCAATTCCGTCAAGGTCGTCACCCGCGCCGAGCGCTGGCCAAAATCGGCCTGCACGCTGGCGCACAGCCGCGCCTCGTTGTCCTGCAGCAGCTTTTGCAGCCGCAGCAAGCGCTCGCGCCGCAGCAGCAGCGGCGTATCGGCCTGCGCGCGGCTGGCCGCGCGCATGGCCTCAAAACGGCTGTGCAACTCGCTCACATCCATAGCATGGCCCCATAAAAAAACCCGGTCTGCATCAGGCACAACCGGGCTTTGTACACAAGGCAGGCCGCAGCCTGCATCAGGTCAGTCAGTGTTGTGAACGGATTTCACGAGGCTCCACGTCCGTCACATCGATCACGGAAGCACGCATGCCCGAGGGGCTGGCGGCCGATTCAGCAGCGCGTGCGCCCTTGTTGGCAGACCAGCGCGCCGTGCTGCGGTAGACCGTGGTCCAGCCCGACGCGGGGTTCATCTTGAACGCAAAAGGCGCCACAGGTTTGCCGGTAACTTTGGCCCAGAGCAGGCGCACAGCCCAGAGCATGGCAGCGATTGCGGCCACCACCATCAGGCTGACAAAAAACACCAGACCAGCCAGCACCATCGCAATTCGCAAAGTCCAGCTCACCACAGTTGCCAACAACTCGTTCAACGCACTTCCTTTCATCGCTGTATGACAGCGCTTGTTACCCATGTTATGCCGATGGCAGGCTTTTTCAAGCCCCTTGCACTGTCAACAAGCATATCGCAGCGTAAAGATGGTGGGTCATGCATGGTTATGCATGGCCCACCGCCAAGGGTACTACTGCACCTCGGCCTTGCCAAAATGGAACTCGCCCGGTGCCTGCACCGGATCCACTGTCACCGGGATACGGCTCTTGGGCGGGTAGACACCTTCAAGCAGCAAGCGCGACAGCGGGTTCTCGATGCGCTGCTGGATCGCCCGCTTGAGCGGCCGCGCACCAAACACCGGATCAAAGCCCACCTTGGCCAACTCGGCCATGGCCGCATCGGACACCTGCAGGTGCAGGTCCATCTTCGCCAAGCGATTTTCGAGCTGGTGCAGCTGAATGCGTGCAATCGACTCGATGTGCTGGGCATCCAGAGCGTGGAACACCACGGTTTCATCGATGCGGTTGAGGAACTCGGGCCGAAAATGGTTTTTCAGTTCCCCCCAGACCGCGTCTTTTACATCCTCATACGATTCGCCGACCATCGCCTGGATCAGTTGCGAGCCGATATTGCTGGTCATCACGATCACAGTGTTCTTGAAGTCCACCGTGCGCCCCTGGCCATCGGTCAGGCGACCGTCGTCGAGCACCTGCAGCAGGATGTTGAACACATCGGGGTGGGCCTTTTCCACCTCGTCGAGCAAGATCACGCTGTAGGGCTTGCGGCGCACGGCCTCGGTCAGGTAGCCACCCTCGTCATAGCCCACGTAGCCTGGAGGCGCACCAATGAGGCGCGAGACCGAGTGCTTCTCCATGAACTCGCTCATGTCGATGCGGATCAGGTGGTCTTCGCTGTCAAACAAAAAGCCCGCCAGCGCCTTGCACAGCTCGGTCTTGCCCACGCCCGTGGGGCCCAGGAACAGGAAGGAGCCGGTGGGCCGGTTCGGATCGGACAGGCCCGAGCGCGAGCGGCGGATGGCGTTGGACACAGCAGAGATCGCCTCATCCTGGCCGACCACACGCTCGTGGAGCTTGTCTTCCATGCGCAAGAGCTTGTCACGCTCGCCCTGCATCATCTTGGAGACCGGAATGCCCGTGGCGCGGCTGACCACCTCGGCAATCTCTTCGGCGCCCACTTGCGTGCGCAGCAGTTTGTGGCCCTTGTCCTTGGCCCCTTCGCTTTTCTCGTCGGCCTGCACTTCGGCCAGCTGCTTCTCCAGGGCGGGCAGCTTGCCGTACTGCAACTCGGCGACCTTGTTGAAGTCACCGCTGCGCGTGGCTTCCTGGATCTGGAAGCGCACCTGGTCGAGCTCCTTGCGCAGCTGCTCCGAGCCCATCGCGTCGGCCTTCTCGGCCTTCCAGATCTCTTCCATGTCGGCGTATTCACGCTCGATCTTGGACAGGTCCTCTTCGATCAGCGACAGGCGCTTTTGCGAGGCCTCGTCCTTTTCCTTCTTCATCGCCTCGCGCTCGATCTTGAGCTGGATCATGCGGCGCTCAAGCTTGTCCATCACCTCGGGCTTAGAGTCGATCTCAATCTTGATCTTGGCAGCCGCCTCGTCGATCAGGTCGATGGCCTTGTCAGGCAGGAAGCGGTCGGTGATATAGCGCGCCGACAGCTCGGCCGCAGCCACAATCGCCGGGTCGGTGATGTCCACGCCATGGTGGGCTTCGTACTTTTCCTGCAGGCCGCGCAGGATCGCAATGGTGTCTTCCACCGAGGGCTCGTTGACCAGCACCTTCTGGAAGCGCCGCTCCAGCGCCGCATCCTTTTCGATGTACTTGCGGTACTCGTCCAAGGTGGTCGCGCCAATGCAGTGCAGCTCGCCGCGCGACAGCGCGGGCTTGAGCATATTGCCCGCATCCATCGCGCCATCGGCCTTGCCAGCGCCGACCATGGTGTGGATTTCGTCAATGAAGAGGATCACCCGGCCCTCTTCCTGCGCCACTTCCTTGAGCACGGATTTGAGGCGCTCTTCAAAGTCTCCCCGGTACTTGGCACCAGCGAGCAGGCCGGCCATATCCAGCACCAGCACTTTCTTGTCGCGCAAGGTGTCGGGCACTTCGCCTGCGACGATACGCTGGGCCAGGCCTTCGACGATGGCTGTCTTGCCCACGCCAGGCTCACCGATCAGCACAGGGTTGTTCTTGCTGCGGCGCTGCAGCACCTGGATGGTGCGGCGGATCTCGTCATCGCGGCCAATGACCGGGTCGAGCTTGCCCAGCTTGGCGCGCTCGGTCAGGTCCAGCGTGTATTTCTTCAAGGCTTCGCGCTGGCTTTCGCCGTCAGCGCTGTCCATGGATTGGCCGCCGCGCACGGCGTCAATCGCCGCCTCCAGCGCCTTGCGGCTGAGGCCACCCTCTTTGACGATACGGCCGGCCTCACCTTTGTCATCGGTGAGGGCGAGCAAGAACAGCTCGCTGGCATAGAACTGGTCGCCGCGCTTGATGGCTTCCTTCTCGGTGGCCTGCAGCATGCGCTGCAGATCGGGCCCCACCGTCACCTGGTCCTGGCCTTGCACCTGCGGCAGGCGCTTGATCGCGTGTTCTGCCGCCGTGCTCATCGCCGTGGCATTGGCGCCTGCGCGCGCCAGCAGCGATTTGGGGCCATCGGGCTGGCGCAGCATGGCTGCCAGCACATGGACCGGGTCGATATAGGCGTTGTCATTGCCCAGGGCCAACGATTGGGCGTCGGCCAGCGCTTCTTGAAATTTGGTTGTCAGTTTGTCGATTCGCATGAATGTTCCCCACTCAACAATTGTTACTGGGGAATATTTTGCGCTGGACGCCGTATTTTCAAGAACCTCGCCGCACATATAGCTTCTGTCGGCCCACGTCGCCAAGTGCTGTGCGCCGCCTCCTACGCCCTGCGGACATCGCAGCGAGGCGGCCACGCTCCCCGCACCCATTGCAGCAGCTATAGGGCTGAGAAAGCTTGCGCCCGGTCAATGCCGCTGCAATGGGGCCCGTTTTTTAGCTCTGGTGCTGGGGCAGGCCCCAGCGCGCCATCGCCGCTTCGTCGCTGACGCGGGCATCGACCCAGCGCGCGCCTTGGGGCGTGTCTTCTTTCTTCCAGAATGGCGCTTCGGTCTTGAGGTAGTCCATCAAGAACTCGCAGGCCTGGAAGCTCTCGCCCCGGTGCGCCGAGGAGACGGCGACCAGCACAATCTGGTCGCCAGGCGCGAGCAGCCCCACGCGGTGGATGATGCGGGCGCCAAAAATGTCAAAACGCTGGCTGGCGGCCTCAACCATCTGGGCGATCGATTTTTCCGTCATGCCCGGGTAGTGCTCCAGCTCCATCGTCGCCACCTCGCTGCCCGCATTGCGGTCGCGCACCGTGCCGACAAAGCTGCAGACCGCGCCGATGCGGCCATCGGCGGCGCGCAGCAGGCGCAGCTCCTCGCTCACATCAAAGTCAGCGGTCTGGACGGCGATATGGGTGTGCAGCATGGCGGTATCTCGGCGAAAAAAGCATCAAGGCCGAAGCCTAGCATGCCCACCGGGCCCTGCCACAAACCATGGCAGGCCACCCCAGCTTCGCGATTGCGGCACACTGGTGGCCCTCTGCAAGCTTTGGGCTGCTGGAATGCCCACGCTCCACCGGCTGCCCGCACGCTTGCAGGACCTGTTTTCTCTTTGGATGCTTTCCATGCCCAGTCAGACCCTGAATGCCCACGGCTTCCTGCTCTACCCCAATCCGCGCAACCAGCACCGCATTGTGTTTGAGCACCACGTGTTCGTGCCCTACCCTTACGCGATCATCGACATCCCGGCGATGGGCCTGGTCGGCAAGACCAGCGTTTATGCCGCCTGCCGCGAGAGCGACCGGAAAATGGGCCAGGTCGTGACCTTTGAGTTGGAAGAAGATGTGGCCCGCTTTGAAAAGCGCTTTGCGCCCTGAACGCGCACCTCACCTGATGGATACCCATGCAAGACGGCAGCCAAATCTTTGTCCCTGATTCCTTCATCGCCCTGTTCCAGGGCCGCAACCAGCGCCTGCGCCAGCCGCTCGCTGACATCGCCCAGCGCTATGAGCTGTGCGAAGACCTGGCGCAGATGCTGGTCGAGCAGGCGCAGATCCTCTACCACCAAAGTGCGCCCTCCGAGAGCGCCATCCTGCAGACCATCTACAGCGGCCTGCAGGCGCCAGACGCGGGCGTCAGCGCGGAGGAAGCGCGCTGGGTGGTGCTGCGCCTGGCCGAACTGCTGGAATGGAAAGCGCCCGAGCTACTGCTGCCCAACCCCGCAGAAGATGGCGCTGCTTAAGGATTCCTAACCGCCAGTCACCGGCGGAAAAAACGCCACCTCGGCCCCCGCCTCCAGCACCGCGCTGTCGTCGCTGAGCACCTGGTTGACGGCGGTGCGCACCGCGCGCCCCCGCGCCAGGCAGCTGGCATAGGGCTCGCCGCGCGCGAGCAGGGCCTCGCGCAGCTCTGCGACGGTGCCGGCCTCGGTGGCAAAGGCCTCGCTGCCGCTACCAATGGCCTCGCGGATACTTGCAAAATAGCGCAGTTGCAAAGTCTTCATCGTCATCTCCTCGCCCTCCTCAGCCCAGCAGCTGGGCAAAGGGCACAAAGCGCACGGTATCGCCCTGCGCAATGGTCTGGCCGGGCGGGTTGTCGACCAGGCCATCGGCCCAGACGGCCGAGGTCAGCACGCCCGAGCCCTGATTGGCAAAACGGTCCAGCCCGCCTTGCGCATTGACGCGCACGCGCAAGAATTCGCGGCGCTTGTCGGCTCGCGGCCAGTCAAAATCGGCACGCATATCGATCGCCTGCGGCGCCAGCGCCTGCACGCCTTGCAGCCGCAGGAGAAAAGGCCGCACCAAAAGCGCAAAGGTCACAAAGCTGGACACCGGATTGCCTGGCAGGCCGATGAAATGGGCCTGGCCCACGCGCCCATAGGCAAAGGGCTTGCCCGGCTTGACGGCAATCGCCCACAGGTCAAGCCTGCCCAAGGCCTGCACGGCCGCCTTGACGTGGTCTTCCTCACCCACCGACACACCACCACTCGTCAGTACCAGGTCGCTGTGCTGCGCGGCGGTCTGCAGCGCAGCGACGGTGGCCTCGTAGCTGTCGGGCACGATGCCCAGGTCGCGTACCTCGCAGCCCAGGCGCTGGAGCATGGCGCGCAAAAAGAAGCGGTTGCTGTTGTAGATGCTGCCCAAGGGCAGGTCCTGGGGCGCCACGTCGCCGGGCATGACCAGCTCGTCACCGGTGGAGAACAAGGCCACGCGCGGGCGCCGGGCCAGTGGCAGGCGGGCGCAGCCCATGCTGGCAGCCAGGCCCAGCTCGGCCGGGCCCAGGCGCGTGCCGGCCGCCAACACCGTGCTGCCCAACTGCATGTCTTCGCCGCTTTTGCGGATGTTCTGCCCGGCTTGGACGGCCGTGTTGATCTGCACCCGGCCATCGTCCAGCACGGTGCATTCTTCCTGCATCACCACCGCATCGGCGCCCGCAGGCACCGCTGCCCCGGTAAAGATGCGGGCGGCGGTGCCGGCAGCTAGCGGCTCGCCGATGCTGCCCGCTGGAATGCGCTGGCTAACCGGCAGGGCCAGTGCGGGCCCGCTCAGGTCGGCCGCGCGCAGCGCATAACCGTCCATCGCGCTGTTGTCGAAAGGCGGCACCTGCAAGGCAGCGACCAGGTCCTGCGCCAGCACGCGGCCGTCAGCATCAAAGGTGTCCAGCAGCTCATGGCCCGCCAGCGGCTGGGCATGGGCCAGCAGCTCGGCCAGGGCGGCATCGAGGGATTTCAGGGGGGGACGGGGCTGGCTGTTCATCTCAATCATTCCTTCGGTTATCGGCCGCCTGCAATCGGGCCGACCATCGCAACGGCCCGCTCACCCGGCGGTATCGGTTGCAAATACACAAGGCGGGGTATAGGCAAAGCGGGCGCTGTGCACCAGCAGCCACTGCGCCACGGCAGCGGGTGCATCGCGGGGCAGCTGCGGCAGGGCGGTGGCGGGCAGCAGCTGGCGGGCGGGTGACAGCACCACGGCCTGCACGGCCGCATCCTGCGGATAAAGCGGTGCCTTGCCGTTGGCCTCTGGCGCATTGGCCAGCACCTCCAGCTTGGGCAGGTCGCAGTCCTTGAAGCCCTCCACCAGCACCCAGTCCACCCGGCTGTCGAGCTGGGCGATCAGCGCATGCACATCGGGCTCCTGCGTCTTTGGCAGCTCGCGCATCAGCACCACGCGCTGGTCGGAGGCAGCCAGCACCTCAAAGGCGCCGGCCTGGCGGTGGCGCCAGGTGTCCTTGCCAGGGGTGTCGATGTCAAAGCGGTGATGGGTATGCTTGATGACCGACACCTGCTGGCCGCGCGCGATCAGCACGGGGATGACCTGCTCGATCAAGGTCGTCTTGCCACTGCCCGAATAGCCTGCAAAACACACGACCTGCATACCCGCCTCCTTGATGATTCCACGGCCCGCCAAGGCACCCAGACACGCGGCGGTAGCGGCAGCTTAGCCGGCTCAGCGGCAGTGGTCCTTGATATAGGTCTTGACCTGGTCCACATCGGCGGGCATCACCACCACACGCTTGGGCAGGTCTTCGATGCCGTCAAACTTGGCCGGGCGCTCGGGTGTGCGGCCCAGCGCCTCTTCAATGGTGGCGGCAAACTTGATCGGCAAGGCCGTCTCCAGCACGATCATCGGCTCGGCACCCAGGTGCTCGCGTGCCACCTTCACGCCATCGGCGGTATGGGTGTCGATCATCTGGCCCAGGCGCAGGAAGGTGTCCTGGATCGTGGCCAGGCGGTCGGCATGCGTGCTCTTGCCGCTGACAAAGCCGTAGCGGCCGGCCGCATCCTGGAAGGCCGGATCAGCCTGCAGGTCAAAGCGGCCCTCTTGGGCCACGCCTTGCGCAAACAGCTGTTGCAGGCGGGCGCCATCGCGGCCGACCAGGTCGAACACAAAGCGCTCGAAGTTGCTGGCCTTGGAGATGTCCATCGAGGGGCTCGAGGTCTCGAAGGTGTGGGCAGCGCCGCGCACCTGATAGACACCGGTGCGGAAGAATTCGTCCAGCACATCGTTTTCGTTGGTTGCCACCACCAGCTTGGCAATCGGCAGGCCCATCTGGCGCGCCACATGGCCGGCGCAGACATTGCCGAAGTTGCCGCTGGGCACCGTGAAGCTCACCTTCTCGCTGTTCTGGCTGGTGGCCTGCAGGTAGCCGGCAAAGTAGTAGACCACCTGGGCCAGCAGACGGGCCCAGTTGATGGAGTTGACGGTGCCGATCTTGTACTGCGCCTTGAAGGCGTGGTCATTGCTGACCGCCTTGACGATGTCCTGGCAGTCGTCAAACACGCCTTCGATGGCGATGTTGTGGATGTTCTCGTCTTGCAGGCTGAACATCTGCGCCTGCTGGAAGGGGCTCATACGGCCGTGCGGGCTGGTCATGAACACACGCACACCCTTTTTGCCGCGCATCGCGTATTCGGCCGCGCTGCCGGTGTCGCCGCTGGTGGCACCCAGAATATTGAGCTCTTCGCCGCGGCGCGCCAGTTCGTACTCGAACAGGTTGCCCAGCAGCTGCATCGCCATGTCCTTGAAGGCCAAGGTGGGACCATTGGAGAGCGCCTCGATCATCAGCGGGCCTTCGAGCTGGCGCACTGGAACAATCGCCGCCGTGCCGAACACCGCCTCGGTGTAGGTCTTGTTGCACAGCGCGCGCAGGTCCTCGGCGGGGATGTCGTCGATGTACAGCGACAGGATCTCGAACGCCAGCGCGGCATAGCCCTTGCTCTTGAGCGTCTCGCGCAGCGCCGTCAGCTTGGCA
This sequence comes from Comamonas sp. 23, assembly GCF_049601575.1. NCBI lineage: Bacteria > Pseudomonadati > Pseudomonadota > Betaproteobacteria > Burkholderiales > Comamonadaceae > Comamonas > Comamonas sp. 23. The sequence goes on from NZ_CP187127.1 coordinate 3,975,590, forward strand.
TCGTCAATCTGCGGGTACTGCACCGGCATGTACAGACCGCCATCGGGCGCCAGGCCCTCGAGCAAAATGTCGCAAAAACGTTTTTGTTCGGCATGGCCGCGCGTGGAGAGATACAGCATGGAGGGTGCGAAATAAGTGGACACAGCCCGCGCACGGGCAAGGAGCAACTGCTTATTATCCTGCAGTCGCCAGTACTGGCACAGCTTGCGCAGGAATGTGGGGCGCAGCAGCCAGCAGCAGCGGCCAGGCTGCGACACCGATGGCAGCCGCTGGCATAAAAAAGCCCCGGACTGGGTCCGAGGCCTGGCTGGGTTGTGGAGCAGCCGTTAGACCTGCTCTCCCATGCGCGCCAGTTCCTGGCGGGCGTAGTAGGCGCGCCACTGGTTCAGCACCAGCTCGGCAAAGGCCTGGTTCTTCATCTTCTTGACACCCTTGAGCATCACGACCACACGCTGCTTTTTCTTCTGGAACTGGGCGCGGCGCTTGCCCACGCCCATTGCGGGCGGCTGCACACCGGGCTCCAGGGCCATGATGACGGTGAGCATGTGGTTGGCCTGGTTGAACTCGAAATCATCGATCGCCGACCAGGGCAGCAGCTCCTGCGCATTGAAGAGGCGCAGGCCCGCGGGCTGCAGCACCATCGCCGGGCTTTGGCTGTCGCGCCAGAACAGCCACGCCACCCATACGCAGACAAGACCACCGGCCAGCACACCTGCACCGACCGCCATGTGCAGACCCGCCATGAACAAGGCCACCGCGCCGCCAAAGCAGGCCAGGGCCAGAAAGCCGAACAAGCCCACCATGAAGGCCGAGCGCTCATGGATCACCGTCTCGGGCGCAGCCAGCGCCGCGATCTCGCGCAGCTCGGCCAGCTTGGCACTGCGGTTGGCCGCGGCTGCGCTGCTGAGCTCGTTTTGCAAGGCGGCATTCAGATCGGCGACCGGGGCCGGTGCGACCGCCCCGGCCAGGGTGCGGCTGCCGGCAGCGGGCGCGCCCTGCTCCAGGCCAAACTCCTGCAGCAGCTGGCTGCCCTGGGCATCCATCGCCCGGGCCAGCAGCTCGGGGCTGACGGGTACACCCAGCGCAGCGAGGCGCTCGGCCAGCTCGGGGTGGGTGTCGGTCGGGTGGGCCTGGCGCTGGTCCAGGTGCTCGCTCGGGTCGGCCATGCCCTTGGCAGCGACCAGCTGGCGCACATGGCCCAGCACGCCGCCTGCGACCGTCTCGCCCCGGTCCCAGTTGGCCTGCAGCGCCTCATCCACCAGCGGGGCCAGCGCGCTGATGCGCAGCAAGGACGACGCAACGGCCTGTGGGCTCACGACCTGCGCGCCCACCGCATCGGCGGCCAGCTCGCGCTTGCGGCTCCAGTAGCGCACCGCTTCGTGGAAGCTGTCCAAGAACATCTCGCCAAACAAGGTGGCTGGCCGGCGCAGGATGTCCATCCAGGAGCCCTCATGGCGCTCACCGCCGCTGATGGCCACCAGGTGGTGGAGGGTGGCGCTGTAGATCGGTGAGAAGCGCTGGCTGTAGAGCGTGTCCTCGCCGATGAAGTGACCCAACTCGTGGCCGATCACCGCAGCGACCTCGCCTGCATTGAGAAAGGCCATATAGGGCAAGGGCAGGTACAGCACCCGCCCCTGGGGCAGCAAGGCGCCACTGGCCAGCTGCACCGGGTGCTCGGTCACAAAAAAGCCTTCGTCCAGGCCCACGACCAGCGCATCGGGCATACCGGCGCCCGTCTTGGCGGCCACGCGGTCCACAAAGGCCCAGAGTTCGGGCGCCTGCGGGCGGCTGACGGTCTGCCCCATCACCTCAATGGGCGCGTTCTCCAGCGGCTTGCGCGATGCCTTCCAGACATCGATCAGCACCTTGCAGCCCGAGTAGAGCAGGAACAGCGCCAGGCCGCCGAGGATGAACATCAGCTTCATGTCGCCCTTGCTGTAGTTGCGGTGGCGCAGGATGGGCATCATCTCGTAGACCAGCAGCGGGATGGCCGCACCGAACAGCAGCAGCACCATGACCACCATATAGGTCGGCAAGAGCTTGCGGCCCTTCTGGAAGGTCGCGAGCAGCTGCTCGCGCGATTGCAGGGCCTTGGTGCCCATGCCGCGCTGGTACACCACACCCAGCGCCGACCACAGCAGCGCCAGCACGCTGAAGGCGATGGTGCCGCCCGCCAGCACCGGCTGCAAGTTACGGGTGGTGACATTCAGACCCTGGTTTTGCAGGTCCTGGATGGCCATCAGGTACTCGTTTTTGACCTTCCAGACCGGGTATTCCTTGCCCTCGCTGTCCCGCACCGTCGCACGGCGGCCGGGCTTTTCGGCCTCGATCGCCTCGAGCTGGCGCACCACCTGCTGGTACTGGGCGATCTGCGCGCCCACATCCGAGACCGGCGTATCTGCCCGCGACCATTGCCAGAGGCCAATGGCCAGCATCAGCAGCGGAATCCCAAACAACACCCCCCAGCGCTTGGCCAGCGCCAGCCATTTCTTGTCGGTGTCCGACATAGTGCAACTCCCCGTCTTTGTTATCGATCTGCAGCCCCCGGGGGCGCTGCATTTGTGAGCGGCCATTATTTAGAAAAATAATGACGTGAACAAATACCCACAAGTAACAGAATGATGCGGATGTTTTCGTAGCCGTTGGGCCCAAAAAAGCAAAACCGCCTGGGCCGAATCGGCCACAGGCGGTTGGGTAGGCGGCAGGCGCCGGGCGGTGCGACCTGCGGCCGCAGCGGCTCTAGCGCTCGGCTTAGTTCAGCTCTTCCTTGCGGATACGGGTGATCGGCGCCAGCACGGTGGGCAGGCCCTGGATTTCGGCGAGCGCCTTGTCCATATCGCCTTCGCGCGTGTCGTGCGTGAGGATGATCAGGTCGGTCTGGGTCGAGCCTTCGCCACCGACTTCGTCGGCTTCGCGCTGCAGCACCGCATCGATGCTGATGCCGGCGCCCGCCAGCAGACCGGTGACCTTGGCCAGCACGCCAGCCTCGTCGGCCACGCGCATGCGCAGGTAGTAGCTGGTGGTGATATCGGCCATCGGCAGCACCGGCAGCTCCTGCCCCGCTTCGCGCAAGGTGCTGCTCTGGAAGGCCAGTGGCGGCACGCGGTGGGCCACATCGGCGCCTTCGAGGCGGGCAATGTCGACCAGGTCGGCGATCACGGCCGAGGCGGTGGGCTCGGAGCCTGCACCCTTGCCGTAGTACAGGGTCGTGCCCACGGCATCGCCATGCACCACCACGGCATTCATCGCGCCTTCCACATTGGCGATCAGGCGCTTGGTGGGCACCAACGAGGGGTGCACCCGCAGCTCGATGCCCTTGTCGGTGCGCTTGGTGATGCCCAGGAGCTTGATGCGGTAGCCCAGCTGCTCGGCATAGCGGATATCGACCGACGACAGCTTGGTGATGCCCTCGACATAGGCCTTGTCGAACTGCACCGGCACGCCAAAGGCGATGGCGCTCATCAAGGTGACCTTGTGGGCGGCGTCCACGCCTTCGATGTCAAAGGTCGGGTCGGCTTCGGCGTAGCCCAGGCGCTGCGCCTCTTTGAGCACCACGTCAAAGTCCAGGCCCTTGTCGCGCATCTCGGAGAGGATGAAGTTGGTGGTGCCGTTGATGATGCCGGCAATCCACTGGATCTGGTTGGCGGTCAGGCCTTCGCGCAGCGCCTTGATGATCGGGATGCCACCGGCCACGGCCGCTTCGTAGGCCACCATCACGCCCTTGTCGGCCGCTGCCTTGAAAATCTCCGAGCCATGCACGGCCAGCAAGGCCTTGTTGGCCGTCACCACATGCTTGCCCGCGGCAATGGCCTCCAGCACCAGGGCCTTGGCAATGCCGTAACCACCGATCAACTCGATGACCACATCGATGTCGGGATTGGCGATCACCTCGCGCGCGTCCTTGACAACGACGGCCTGGTCACCCACCACCGCACGGGCACGGGCTTCGTCCAGATCGGCCACCATGGTCACGGCAATATCACGGCCAGCGCGGCGGCGAATCTCGTCATGGTTACGTTGCAACACGTTGAAGACACCACTACCGACGGTGCCGATGCCCAACAAGCCTACTTGGATCGGTTTCATAAATTCTCTTGGATACGTTGAATAACCAACCAGGCGCCCAGCCGGACGCCTGTTGTTGTCAGATAGGAAAAGCGGCGACTCAGGCAGCGGATTTTTCTGCCTTGGTCTTGACCAGCTTGATATCGGCCTTATGGGCTTGCGCAAGCTGCTCGGTTCCGTGGCGAAGGCGGTACTTGGCCAGGAAGGCGGCCAGGCGGTTGATCGCTTCGCGCAGGTCCGCCTCATGGGGCAGGAACACAATGCGGAAATGGTCAGGCCGTGGCCAGTTGAAGCCGGTGCCCTGGACCAGCATCACGCGGGTCTCCTTGAGCACCTGCAGGAAGAATTCCTGGTCGTCCTCGATCGGGTAGACCGCAGGGTCGAGCTTGGGGAACATGTAGAGCGCGCCCTGGGGCTTGACGCAGCTGACACCGGGGATGGCATTGATCAGCTCCCAGGCCAGGTCACGCTGTTTGCGCAGGCGCCCGCCCTCTTGCACCAGCTCGTCAATGCTCTGGTGGCCGCCCAGCGCGGTCTGCACGGCCCACTGGCCGGGCACATTGGCGCACAGGCGCATGTTCGAGAGCATGTTCAAGCCCTCGATATAGTCGGCAGCGCCACTCTTGTCGCCAGAGATCACCATCCAGCCTGCGCGGTAGCCGCAGCTGCGGTAGGCCTTGGAGAGCGAATTGAAGGTGATGGTCAGCACATCCTGCGACAGCGAAGCCATCGGCGTGTGCTTGGCGTCGTCATACAGCACCTTGTCATAGACCTCATCGGCAAAGATGACCAAGCCATGCTCACGCGCGATCTGCACGATGTCACGCAGCAGTGCGTCGGAATACAGCGCACCGGTGGGGTTGTTGGGGTTGATGACCACGATGCCCTTGGTGCGGGGCGTGATCTTGGCGCGGATGTCCGCCAGGTTGGGCATCCAGCCGTTTTCCTCGTCGCATAGGTAGTGCACCGGGGTGCCGCCCGACAGACTGGTGGCGGCCGTCCACAGCGGGTAGTCGGGGGCCGGCAGCAGCATTTCGTCGCCGGTATCGAGCAGCGCATTGGTGGCCAGGCTGATCAGCTCGGAGGCGCCATTGCCCAGGTAGATGTCGTCCAGACCCACGCCCTTGATGCCCAGGCGCTGGGTTTCGTGCATCACCGCCTTGCGCGCGGCAAAAATGCCCTTGCTGTCGGAGTAGCCTGCCGAGTTGGGCAGGTTGCGGATCATGTCCTGCTGCACCTCTTCAGGGGCATCGAAGCCGAACACCGCCAGGTTGCCGATGTTGAGCTTGGTGATCTTCTGTCCTTCGTCCTCCATCCGCTTCGCCGCGTCCATGATCGGCCCTCGAATGTCGTAACACACATTGGCCAGCTTGGCGGATTTTTGAATCGTCTTCATGACAGAAACCACTACCTCTGAAAACACGGGATTGCAGCCGGCTGGCAACCATGCCAATACCTCGAACCCACAACCCAACTAGGTGAAAACTATAATTTGACCACAGATCCTTGCGTTGATCGCCCTGTAGTGGCTCCCAGTGCCTGCGGCACCGGGCCCTGCCCTGTCCTTGCCCCGTTTGCCGAAAGCCCGCGCCATGAAGTTCCAGCCCGATAAATCCGACACCTTGACCATCACAGGCTATGGCCCGGGCTGGCTGGCCGTGGACCAGCAGTCCTACGCATACAGCCTGGTGGTCGGCTCCAACGGTACCTTGCAGCGCTGGGATTGCGCGCGCTTCGAAGACCTGGGCCCCGCCCATTTCGCCCAGCTGGCGGAGGCCGATGTTGAAACGGTCATTTTCGGCAGTGGCAATCGGTTACGTTTTCCTTCACCGGCCTGGCTCGCTCCGCTGATTGCAAAACGTATCGGCTTCGAGACCATGGATACGCCCGCTGCATGCCGGACCTACAACGTATTGGCTGGTGAAAGACGCAAGGTCTTGTTGGCTGTGCTGCTGGAGGCTCCTGCGCTATAACCACAATCGATAGCCTGTGTTTATCAGTGGGGCTCGATAAATATTTCGATTCGGGTTAAAATACTCGCTTGCGGCCGCGGGCCTGAATAACAACTAGATGAATACTTTGATTCCTGCGGCCTTTTTGCGATTACTCCGGAGAAAATAGAGAGCTATGGCTGTTGTTGTCAACAAACCCTTGCCAGAATTTGAAGCACAAGCGACGGGAGGCCTGAAGGTCTCCAATGCGTCGCATCAGGGGCAAATTCTGGTGCTGTACTTCTACCCCAAGGATAACACCCCCGGTTGTACCACCGAAGCCATGCAGTTCCGCGACAAGTACGCGGATTTCGTCAAGGCTGGTGCAGCCGTCTTCGGCGTGTCGCGCGACAACATGAAGTCGCACGACGACTTCAAGGAAAAGCTCGAACTGCCCTTCGAGCTGATCGCTGATACCGAAGAGAAGCTGTGCCACATGTTCGGCGTCGTCAAGAACAAGATCATGTACGGCAAGAAGGTCAAGGGCATCGAGCGCTCGACCTTCCTGGTCGGCCCTGATGGCATCTTGGTGCAAGAATGGCGCGGCCTGAAGGTGCTAGGCCATGTCGAAGAAGTGCTCAAGGCCGTCAAGTCGATGAAGGCTGCGCAAAAGAAGGCTGCCTAAGCCGCTGCGCCAGGCGGCGACCGTGCGGCGGCGCGCGATCTGCGGATGCGCGCCGTTGCTGTTTCCGTCTTTCTGGGCCGACACCGCGATCCATGACTGCGATTGCTGGTTTCGGGACGCCCAGAATGTGCATAATGGGCTCCATATGTATGTGAGTCCGGATTGTTCTGTCATTCCCCATGAAAAAGGCTGTCTTGCTTGCGAGATGGCCTTTTTTGCATCCGGGGTGGCAGGCGTTCGGAGTGAGTTCGCCCATTTGGCGAGTGTTTAGATAAAGGCCCCGAGCTCCATGCCCTTGCCTCCCGCACCTACCCGCCGTGGCAGCCAGCTATCCGCTGGTGACTTTTCCGCCAAGACCAACACCCCATCCCGTGCATCCGCGGCCGCTGCGCGCGATGAACAAGACAACGATCTTCTAGACCTGGACACGGCGCCCGCCACCGTGGCCGCAAGCCCTGCGCCGCGCCGTGGCACGCAAGCCGCTGCCGCGCCCAGGACCAGCAGCCGCAGCAAGAAAGCGGCGGCCGCCCCTGCTCCCGTGCAAGCCCCAGCGCCCGTGGCCGCAAGCGCCAAGGCGCCAGCAGCAGCCAAGCCTGCGCAACCGGCCCGCAGCCCTGCCGTGGCCGAAGCCAGCCCGGTGCTGGCTAGCAAACCTGCCAAGGCCACCAAGCCGCGCAGCGACAAGGCCAAGCTCTTTGTGCTCGACACCAATGTGCTGCTGCATGACCCCAGCAGCCTGTTCCGCTTTGAAGAGCACGACATCTACCTGCCGATGATCGTGCTCGAAGAGCTCGACGGCCACAAGAAGGGCATGACCGAAGTGGCCCGCAACGGCCGGCAGGCCAGCCGCACGCTCGACGCGCTGGTGGCCAGCCAGGAAGCACACCTGGCCCAGGGCATTCGCCTCGATGCCACCGGCCAGAAGGGCGCCAGCGGCTGCCTGTTCTTCCAGACCGAGCCGCTGAACTACCAGCTGCCCCAGAGCCTGCCCCAGGGCAAGGCCGACAACCAGATCCTGGGCGTGGTCGAGGCCCTGCGCCAGCGCCACCCTGACCGGCCCGTCGTGCTGGTGTCCAAGGACATCAACATGCGCGTCAAGGCGCGCGCACTGGGCCTGGAGGCCGAGGACTACCAGAACGACAAGACGCTGGAAGACGGCGACCTGCTCTACACCGGCATGCTGCAGCTGCCGCTGGACTTCTGGGCCAAGGTCGGCAAGAAGGTCGAGAGCTGGCAGTCGGGCGCCTCCACCTGCTACCGCATCAGCGGCGCCATCACCCAGCAGCTGCACATCAACCAGTTCGTCTTCTACGAGGCACCGGGCGAGAACAGCCTGTTTGCCCGCGTGATCGAGATCCGCGACAAGACCGCCGTGCTCGAGACGCTGAAGGACTACGGCCACCAGAAGAACAATGTGTGGGGCGTGACCACGCGCAACCGTGAGCAGAACTTCGCGATGAACCTGCTGATGGACCCGGATGTGGACTTTGTCACCCTGGCTGGTACGGCAGGCACCGGCAAGACCTTGATGGCCTTGGCCGCCGGTCTGAACCAGGTGCTCGACGAGCGCCGCTACACCGAGATCATCATGACCCGCGCCACGGTGAGCGTAGGCGAGGACATCGGTTTCCTGCCCGGCACCGAAGAAGAGAAGATGGGCCCCTGGATGGGCGCGCTGGATGACAACCTCGAGTTCCTAGCCAAGGGCGACGGCGGCAACCCCGGTGAATGGGGGCGCTCTGCCACCAATGACCTGATCCGCAGCCGCATCAAGATCAAGAGCATGAACTTCATGCGCGGCCGCACCTTCCTGAACAAGTACGTGATCATCGATGAGGCGCAGAACCTGACGCCCAAGCAGATGAAGACCCTGATCACCCGTGCCGGCCCCGGCACCAAGATCATCTGCATGGGCAACCTGGCCCAGATCGACACGCCCTACCTGACCGAAGGCTCTTCGGGCCTGACCTATGTGGTGGACCGCTTCAAGGGCTGGCCACACAGCGGCCACATCACGCTGGCACGCGGTGAGCGCTCGCGCCTGGCCGACTTTGCCAGCGATGTGCTGTAAACCACTTTAGGTTGCAGCGGGGGCTTTGTAGCCGCTGCCAACGCGCCTAAGCACAAAAGGCACCGAGTCTCCACTCGGTGCCTTTTTTTCGTGCCTTCAGCCTGCGTTTAAACGCCGGTGCCGCGGATCTGGTCCAGGCTGCGCGCCGGCGTGATCGCCTGCGGATCGAGCTTGCAGTGCAGGATCACCGGCAGCTGGTGCTGTTCCGCCCAGCTGCGCATGGCAGCGAGCGCGGGCGCAAAGTCTTCGGTCTTCTCGACCAGGGCGGCATTGCCGCCGAAGGCCTTGGCATAGGCGACAAAGTCGGGGTTGCGCAGCTCGGTGGCGCTGACCCGATGGGGGTAGTCGCGCTCCTGGTGCATGCGGATGGTGCCGTACATGCCGTTGTCGATCAGCAGCACGATGACCGGCAGCTGGTACTGCACGGCGGTCGCAAACTCCTGGCCATGCATCAGAAAGTCGCCATCTCCGGCAATGCAGACGACGCTGCGCCGCTTGTCCAGGCGCTTGGCGCCCACGGCGGCAGGCAGCCCATAGCCCATGCTGCCGCTGGTGGGAGCGAGCTGGCTGCCGTAGTGCGTAAACGGCCAGAAGCGGTGCACCCAGGTGGCAAAGTTGCCAGCGCCATTGCACCAGACCGTGTCGGCCGGCAGCACCTCGCGCAGATGCGCCATCAGCTGGCCCATTTGCAGCGCGCCAGGCACCTGGATGGGCGCAGGATTGCTCCATGCCAGGTAGTCGGCATGGGCCTGCTGCACCAGCGCCTGGCGCTCGGCGCGCGGCGCAGCGGCAGGCTGGCGTGCCAGGGCTGCGCAAAAGGAGTCGGGCGCCGCCACCACCGCCTGGTCAGCCTGGTAGACCCGGCCCAGTTCATCGGGATCCGGATGCACATGGATGAGCCGCTGGCCGCTGCTGGCCGGAATGCCCAAGAGGCTGTAGCCCTGCGAGGGCACCTCGGACATGCGACCGCCCAGCAGCACGACCAGATCGGCCTGCTTGATGCGGGCAATCAGCTTGGGGTTGACGCCCAGGCCTACATCGCCAGCATAGTTGCCGTGGTGGGCGGGGAACACCATCTGGCGGCGGAAGGAGCAGGCCACCGGCACCGCATGGGCGGCGGCAAAGGCGGCGATATCCGCATGGGCCTGCGCAGTCCAGCGCGAGCCACCGGCAATGATGATGGGGTTCTGCGCGGCGGCCAGCTGGGCGACGACGGCGGCCACATCGGCATCGGCGGCGTTGGCGGGCGCGGGCTGGTAGCGGCGCGCATCGGGCACGCTGACGGTGTCGCGCAGCATGTCTTCGGGCAGCGCAATCACCACCGGGCCGGGGCGGCCGCTGGTGGCCACGGCAAAGGCACGGGCAATGGTCTCGGGGATGCGCGCCGCATCATCGATCTCGGTGGCCCACTTGACCATGCTGCCAAACACCGCGCGGTAGTCCAGCTCCTGGAAGGCCTCGCGGCCGCGCGCCGAGCGCTCGATCTGGCCGACGAAGAGGATCATCGGCGTGGAGTCCTGCATCGCAATGTGCAAGCCGGCCGAGGCATTGGTAGCACCTGGCCCGCGCGTGACCATGCAGATCCCCGGCTGGCCCGTGAGCTTGCCCTGGGCTTCGGCCATCATCGCGGCGCCGCCCTCCTGGCGGCAGATCGTCGTCTCGATGGGCGCGTCATAGAGCGCATCGAGCACCGCCAGAAAGCTCTCGCCCGGCACCGTGAAAATCTGCTGCACGCCGTGCACCAGCAGCTGGTCCACCACCAGCTGGCCACCGGTGCGTGCTTGTTGCTTGTCTGCCATGTCTTGTCTCCTTGGTCTTGTCATCGATGCGCCAGAAGCGGGGCATTGGACCCGATCTGGCCTGGCTACACATTGCGCCAGCGCAGCAAATGGCTGCGCAGCGCCACAAATAACGGCAGCATCGGATGCAACAAGGGCTGGCCTGCAACGGTGGCAGGCCAGCCCTTGGCAGATGCTGGAGTAGTTGGAGACAGGAGCGCCAAGCCCCTGTCTGGGTGGGAGGCCGCACAGGGCACCCGCATATCAGTGGCCTGCGCTGGCAGCACACACCGGGCGGCGCAGTGGCCGCCCCGGTGGGGAAACCTGCAGGCCCGGGCAGCGGGCAGCATGCCCACGGCGCCAGCCTGCGGCTGCCCACTCATCAAACGTCAAAGCGCACGCCTTGCGCCAGTGGCAGCGCGCCACTGTAGTTGATGGTGTTGGTGGCGCGGCGCATATAGCCTTTCCAGGCGTCCGAGCCCGATTCACGGCCGCCGCCCGTTTCCTTCTCGCCACCAAAGGCGCCACCGATTTCCGCGCCCGAGGTGCCGATATTGACGTTGGCAATACCGCAGTCGCTGCCGGCGGGCGACATGAAGCGCTCTGCATCGCGCAGGTCACTGGTGAAGATGGCGGACGACAGGCCCTGGGGCACCGCATTCTGCACCGCGATCGCGTCGTCGGCGCTGCCTTCGTAGGTGACGATGTAGAGGATGGGCGCAAAGGTTTCGTGCTCCATCACCTTGGTCTGCGCAGGCATCTTCACCAGAGCCGGGCGCACATAGTAGGCGTCCTGGCCCAGGTCTTCGCGCTCGCGCTGGCCGCCGATGACGGTGCCGCCCTCTTCCTTGGCCTGGGCCAGTGCGGCCTGCATGCCGTCGAACGAGGCCTTGTCGATCAGCGGACCCACCAAAGTGCCGTCGGTCAGCGGGTCACCCACGGTGACGCTGCCGTAGATCTTTTCCAGGCGTGCCACCAGCTGGTCGGCCACCGACTTGTGCACGATCAGGCGGCGCAAGGTGGTGCAACGCTGGCCGGCAGTACCGACGGCTGCAAAGGTGATGGCGCGGGCGGCCAGCTCCAGGTCGGCCGACGGCGTGACGATCATCGCGTTGTTGCCACCCAGCTCCAGGATGGAGCGGCCAAAGCGCTCGGCCACCTTGACGCCGACCTGGCGGCCCATGCGGGTCGAACCGGTGGCGCTGACCACGGGCACCAGCGGGCTGTCCACCAGCACTTCGCCCACTTCACGGGCGCCAATCAGCAGCTGGGCCAGGCCCGCTGGCACGGCGCCGGGTTGCTCCTGGTTGAAGGCAGCCATCGTCTGCTCCAGCAGGTGCTGGCAGGCCACGGCCGTCAGCGGGGTCTTCTCGGAAGGCTTCCACACCACCGCGTCGCCGCAGACCAGCGCCAAAGCGCTGTTCCAGCACCAGACGGCCACGGGGAAGTTGAAGGCCGAGATGATGCCCACGACGCCCATCGGGTGCCAGGTTTCCATCATGCGGTGGCCGGGGCGCTCGCTGGCAATCGTCAGGCCATGGAGCTGGCGCGACAGGCCAACGGCAAAGTCGCAGATATCGATCATTTCCTGGACTTCGCCCAGGCCTTCGGAGGTGATCTTGCCCGCTTCAATCGACACCAGGGCGCCGAGTGCTGCCTTGTGCTGGCGCAGGGTCTGGCCAAAGCGGCGCACCAACTCGCCACGCACGGGGGCGGGCACGGTGCGCCACTGCAGGTAGGCCTGGTGGGCAGCGGCAATGGCGTCCTGCGCCTGTTGCGCGCTGTGGGCCTTCAACACGGCCAGGGTGGCGCCGTCGGCGGGCGAGCGGCTGGTGATGTCCTGGCCTGCCAGGGGCTGGAGGTCGAGCGCAAGCGCCTTGAGAATTTCGTTCAAACGTTGGGTGGATTGCGTCATCGCTCGTCTTTCCTATTCACTATCACAACAGAAACTGTCCGGCCCTCTGTGCGGGCCCGGACCATGATGGGGGGTGCTGCCATCGCAGCTTAAAGCGCTGCGCGCCCGGACACGGGCACAGCACTTTGTATACCCTGTCCGTGACAGGGCTGCACAGGGCCCGCCTGCGGCAGTGCGCGGCGGGGGCAGAAGCACCAACTTAAAAATACTATGTGAACTATCAGGAACAACAAAATGAGAAAATGGTGAGACATAGTGCGTTTTTTGAACAAAGTCCCCACCCATGCGCAACGCGATTCCCAATATCGGCCTGTTGATGGCTTTTGAAGCCTCGGCCCGGCACGGCAATTTCTCCCGCGCTGCCAATGAGTTAGCGTTGACCGCCAGTGCCGTCAGCCGCCATGTCGCGGCGCTGGAGGACCGGCTGGGGGTGCCGCTTTTTGTACGCCACAAACGCCGCGTCATGCTGACCGATGCGGGTAAACGATATGCGCAGCGTGTGCGTGTGCACCTCAACGGCCTGGAGCGCGATACGCAAGAGATCGCCAACAGCCGCGCCCAGGGCTATGCCATCCACCTGGCCGTCGTCTCCAGCTTTGCCACGCAGTGGCTGGTGCCTCGGCTGCCGGCCTTTGCGCAGCTGCACCCGGACATCCATGTGCACCTGTCGGTGCGCTCCGAGCCTTTTGCGTTCGAGGAAAGCGGTTTTGACGGTGCCATCTATTCGGGCGACGGCCTCTGGTCCAAGACCCAGGGGCAGCGCATTGCCCGCGATGGCGCCTGCATCCCCGTCTGCAGCCCGGCCTTTGCAGCGCAGCATGCGCTGGCCACGCAGGAGGACTGGCAGCCGCTGGTGCACATCGGGCTGGAGAGCCGGCCCGCTGCCTGGCGCGACTGGTACAACGGCCTGGGCTGGGACTACTCGGTGCAGGCCTCGCGCGGGCCGCGCTATGAGCTGTTCTCGATGGTCATCATGGCCGCCGCCGCCGGCCTGGGCGTGGGCCTGGTGCCCGAGGTGCTGGTGCAACCGGCGCTTGATGCGGGCCAGCTGATCCCCGCCCATACCCAGACCTTGCCGGGCACGCAGAGCTACTGGTTCAGCTACCCCACCTACCGCGAACCGTCGGCCGCACTGCAGGCTTTTGAGCAATGGGTGCTCCAGCAAAGCCAGGGGCAGCAGGACTGAGCCCCACCCCAGCCTGCCCGGCGCTGGCGTGCATCAATAGTCGTCGCCGCCCACCGCCAGATTTTCAAAGCGGGTCTGGTTCTTCTGGAAGAACAGCTTGACCGTGCCGGTCGGGCCGTTACGCTGCTTGCCGATGATGACCTCGGCCACATTGGGCTCATTGCTCTCCTTGTTGTAGTAGTCATCGCGGTAGATGAACATGATGATGTCCGCATCCTGCTCGATGGCGCCCGATTCGCGCAGGTCGGACATCATCGGGCGCTTGTCGGTGCGCTGCTCGACCGAGCGGTTGAGCTGCGACAGCGCAATCACCGGGCATTGCAGCTCCTTGGCCAGCATCTTCAATCCGCGCGAGATTTCACCGAGCTCCGTCGCCCGGTTGTCCGAGCTGGCGGCCGAGCCCGAGCCGCTCATCAGCTGCAGGTAGTCGACCACGATCAGGCCAAGCTTGCCGCACTGGCGGGCCAGGCGGCGCGAGTTGGCGCGCAGCTCCGACGGCGTCAGGCCCGGGGTCTCATCGATGTGCAGCGAGACCGTGCGCAGCCGCTCGATCGCCTCGGACAGGCGCGGCCACTCCTCATCGGTCAGCTTGCCGGTACGCAGATTGCCCTGGTTGACCCGGCCGATCGAGCCGACGATACGCACCGCCAATTGGGCGGCACCCATTTCCATTGAGAAGATGGCTACCGGCAGGCCTTCATTGAGCGCCACATGCTCGGCAATGTTCACCGCGAACGAGGTCTTGCCCATCGAGGGGCGCGCGGCCAGCACCACCAGGTCACCGGCCTGCAGGCCGCTGGTCATGCGGTCCAGGTCGGCAAAGCCGGTGGGCACACCGGTCACATCGACCGGGTTGTCCGCCATCTCCTGCACCCGGTCGAGCAGATCCACGACCAGGTTGTCCAGCGACTGGAAGCCCTGCTTCATGCGCGAGCCCTCTTCGCCAATGGCAAAGATCTTCTGCTCGGCTTCGTCCAGAATGCGGTCCACCGTCTTGCCCTGCTGGTTGAAGGCATTGGTAGCGATCTCGTCGCTGGCGGTGACCAGCTTGCGCAGGATCGAGCGCTCGCGCACGATTTCGCCATAGCGGCGGATATTGGTGGCGCTGGGCACATACTGGGCCAGCTGGTTCAGGTAGGCCAGTCCGCCCACCTCTTCGGCCTTGCCGATGCTTTGCAGGTGCTCATAGACCGTGATCACATCGGCGGGCTTGCCGGCATTGATCATGCTGGCCATGGCCGCGAAGATCAGCTTGTGCTCATGGCGGTAGAAGTTGTCTTCGGCCAGCACATCGCCCACCCGGTCCCAGGCGTTGTTGTCCAGCAGCAGCCCCCCCAGCACGCTGGACTCCGACTCGATCGAATGCGGCGGAATGCGCAGCTGCGCCACCTGCTTGTCGGGGGTGATGAAGGCAGTGTCATCCAGGGGGGGAAAGGTCTCTGACATGGGAAATCCAAATGAGCAAACGCTGGCCCGGCAGCCAGCAATCCGCAAGAATAGCGCAGATGCCGCGCAAGGCTGGCAGCGACAAACAAAACCCGCATCCCGGAAACGCTGCGGCCGGGAACGAAAAAGCCGCCCGAGGGCGGCTTGTCAACGCAGAGCGTAGGAATTAAACGTGTTCGCCGTAGACGGACACATTCACTTCCACCACCACGTCGGTGTGCAGAGCCACTTCCACAGCGGTCTCGCTCACGGTCTTGATAGGACCGTTGGGCAGACGTACTTGCGACTTGACCACTTGGAAGCCCATCTTGCCCAGTTCATCAGCGATGTCGTGGTTGGTGACGGAGCCGAACAGACGGCCATCCACACCTGCCTTTTGGGTCAGCTTCACGGTCTGGCCGGACAGCTTCTCGCCTTGTGCTTGGGCAGCAGCCAGCTTTTCAGCAGCAGCCTTTTCCAGCTCAGCGCGCTTGGCTTCGAATTCAGCCTTGGCAGCTTCGGTAGCGCGGCGTGCGCGGCCCGAAGGGATCAGGAAGTTACGTGCGTAGCCGTCCTTGACCTTCACGATTTCACCCAGGTTGCCCAGGTTCACGACCTTGTCGAGCAGAATGATTTGCATGTTCGTGCTCCTTAGATCTTGTGTTGGTCAGAGTAAGGAACCATGGCCAGGAAGCGAGCGCGCTTGATGGCAGTGTTCAGCTGACGTTGGTAGATGGCGCGGGTGCCGGTCAGACGTGCGGGAATGATCTTGCCGTTTTCAGCAACGAAGTCACGCAGGGTGTCGACATCCTTGTAGTCGATTTCTTCGACGCCAGCCACGGTGAAGCGGCAGAAACGCTTGCGCTTGAACAGCAGCGACTGGGTGTTGCGCTTTGGGCGCTTGTCTTTGTTGAATTTCTTGAACGTGGCCATTTTCGGACCTCTCAATAAGTATCTTGTTGAATATCCTGGATGTGCAGAACCAGCGATTTGCTGTTGCGCGGTGTGGCCAAAAAGCCCTGGAATGTCCAGGTGCTCCCTACAGCCTGCCGAGCGATTCGCTCTGCCAGTGCACCAAAGGCAATCGCCTTGAGCACGGCATTGACTTGTCGGGGTTGGTCTGCTTCGGTCTGGGTGGAGCGGTGCTCCAGCACAACATCTACAGCAGGTAGCCCAGCCGGCGTGTATCGCAAAATCTTGATTTCAGCGATGACGGCGGTGACAAGTACGCGGTTCTCCACCTCCTGTGTGATTAACGCTCTGCAGCGGCGTGCTCAGCCTGGTTGGCCTTGCGCGCTTCTTCGCGTTCCACGGTCTTCATCATGGCCGAAGGAGCGGTGTCAGCCTTCTTCTTCTGCACAGTCAGTTGGCGCAGCACAGCGTCGTTGAACTTGAACGCGTGTTCCAGTTCAGCCATCACAGCCTGGTCGGCTTCGATATTCAGGCACAGATAGTGGGCCTTGGCCAGCTTGTTGATCATGTAGGCCAGTTGACGGCGGCCCCAGTCTTCAACGCGGTGGATCTTACCGCCGCCGGCGGTAATCATGCCTTTGTAACGCTCCAGCATAGCTGGAACTTGTTCGCTCTGATCGGGGTGGATCAGCAGCACGATCTCATAGTGACGCATGCAAACTCCTTGTGGATTGCGCCACCCGCTAGTGCACTTGATTGCAAATACAGCGCGGTGTGGCAAGGGAAACCAACGATTATACAAACCAATTCAAAAACCGTCAAACATGGTTTATAAACACGGGCCGCTGCAGACGCCTCGGCGTGCATCTTCCCAAGCGGAAATGCCAAATAAGCCCCTTGAAAAGCAAGGAAATGCCCCCAGGTGCGGCGACAAGAGTCCTTTTTGTTAACGAAATACGAACAGCACCATGTCAGACAACCTCCACCCCGAAGGCCAAAACCCCATGTCCGCCGAAGAGCTGGAAGCCGCTGCCGCTGCCAACCAGTCGCAACTGGAAGCAGAGCTGGCGGAGTTGAAGGCCAAGAATGCCGAGCTCGCCGACCAGTACCTGCGCGCCAAGGCAGAAGTTGAAAACGCGCGCCGCCGCGCCGATGACGAAGTGGCCAAGGCCCGCAAGTTCGGCGTCGAGAGCTTTGCCGAGAGCCTGCTGCCGGTGATCGACAGCCTCGATGCCGCGCTGGCGATCCAGAACGCCAGCCCCGAGCAACTGCGCGAAGGCTCGGACGCCACCTTGCGCCAGCTCGTCTCCGCACTGGAGCGCAACAAGGTGGTCGCGATCAACCCGGCTGCCGGCGACAAGTTCGACCCCCACCACCACCAGGCGATCTCGGCCGTGCCTGCGGCGCAGGACCCCAATACCGTGGTCGCCGTGCTGCAAAAGGGCTATGCCATTGCCGAGCGCGTGCTGCGCCCGGCGCTGGTGACCGTTGCGGCACCACAATAAAACGCAGCTCCCGGCTTTTTTGCGCTGCGCACTTGAACAACGGCCAAAAAGCCACAGATAACAGTCAATCAGGGCGGCTGAGCCGCCCCAACAAATACAGGAGTAGAGAAATGGGAAAGATTATCGGTATTGATTTGGGCACGACCAACAGCTGCGTGGCCGTGATGGAAGGCAACACCACCCGCGTGATCGAAAACAGCGAAGGTGCACGCACCACGCCTTCGATCGTTGCATACCAGGAAGACGGCGAAATCCTGGTGGGCGCTTCTGCCAAGCGCCAGGCCGTCACCAATCCCAAGAACACGATCTACGCTGCCAAGCGCCTGATCGGCCGCAAGTTTGACGAGAAGGAAGTGCAAAAGGACATCGACCTGATGCCTTTCCAGATCGTCAAGGCTGACAACGGCGACGCCTGGGTGCAAGTGCGTGACCAGAAGCTGGCCCCGCCACAGATCTCCGCAGAAGTGCTGCGCAAGATGAAGAAGACCGCCGAGGACTTCCTGGGCGAGCCCGTGACCGAAGCGGTGATCACCGTGCCTGCGTACTTCAACGACGCACAGCGCCAGGCCACCAAGGACGCTGGCCGTATCGCCGGTCTGGAAGTCAAGCGCATCATCAACGAACCGACCGCTGCAGCCCTGGCCTTCGGCCTGGACAAGGGCGGCAAGGGTGACCGCAAGATCGCCGTGTATGACCTGGGCGGCGGCACCTTTGACGTGTCCATCATCGAAATTGCCGATGTGGACGGCGAAAAGCAGTTCGAAGTGCTGTCGACCAATGGCGACACCTTCCTGGGCGGCGAAGACTTCGACCAACGCGTGATCGAATACATCATTGCCGAGTTCAAGAAAGAGCAAGGCGTGGACCTGTCCAAGGATGTGCTGGCGCTGCAACGCCTCAAGGAAGCGGCTGAAAAGGCCAAGATCGAGCTGTCGAGCTCGGCAGCGACCGACATCAACCTGCCTTACATCACCGCTGACGCTTCGGGCCCCAAACACCTGAACATCAAGCTCACCCGCGCCAAGCTCGAGAGCCTGGTCGACGAGCTGATCGAGCGCACCATCGCCCCTTGCCGCACCGCGATCAAGGACGCAGGCATCGCTGTGTCCGACATCGACGACGTGATTCTGGTGGGCGGCATGAGCCGTATGCCCAAGGTGCAAGAGAAGGTCAAGGAATTCTTCGGCAAGGACCCACGCAAGGACGTGAACCCTGACGAAGCCGTGGCCGTGGGCGCTGCCGTGCAAGGCCAGGTGCTGGGCGGTGATCGCTCCGACGTGCTGCTGCTGGATGTGACGCCTCTGTCCCTGGGTATCGAAACCCTGGGCGGCGTGATGACCAAGATGATCACGAAGAACACCACGATCCCGACCAAGTTCGCGCAGACCTACTCGACCGCCGAGGACAACCAGCCTGCCGTGACCATCAAGGTGTTCCAGGGTGAGCGTGAAATCGCCAGCGCCAACAAGCTGCTGGGCGAGTTCAACCTCGAAGGCATTCCAGCCGCACCCCGTGGCACGCCACAGATCGAGGTGACCTTCGACATCGATGCCAACGGTATCTTGAACGTCTCTGCCAAGGACAAGGGCACCGGCAAGGAAAACAAGATCACCATCAAGGCCAGCTCCGGTCTGTCCGAGGACGAGATCCAGAAGATGGTCAAGGACGCCGAGCTGAACGCTGCCGACGACAAGAAGAAGCTCGAGCTGGTGCAGGCCCGCAACCAAGGCGAAGCCGCTGTCCACAGCGTCAAGAAGAGCCTGGGCGAGCATGGCGACAAGCTCGATGCCGCTGAGAAGTCGGCCATCGACAGCGCGGTCCAAGCGCTGGAAGAAGCACTGAAGACCGAGGACAAGGACGCGATCGAAGCCAAGACTACGGCCTTGATGACCGCCAGCCAGAAGCTGGGCGAGAAGGTGTATGCCGACGCCCAGGCTGCACAGGCCGGAGCCGCCGGTGCAGCAGCTGGCGCGGCCGGCGCTGCGGCAGCCGATGACAATGTCGTCGACGCCGAAGTCAAGGAAGTCAAGAAGGACTAATCGCCTTCTGACAGGCTTGGAGCCGACGCTACCCAGCACCCATGCCGGAGTTCGCATTGCCGCACTCCGGCATGGCTTTTCTACAGAATCGCTCTTTCTTCTGTAGCACGTAGCTCCGGTCAGAGGGCTGCAGGCCCTGTCTCCCTTTCACGCAAGCATCCAAAGGCACACGATGACATCTACTACAGCACCTGCGAGCGACGCACTGCATGTTGCAGAGCTCAGCCGTGTCAACCAGAAGATCACCGATGGCGCAGCAGACCTGCCCGCCGTCACGCTCAAGGACGGCAGCCGGGTGCAGACCGGCACCGTGGCCACCATGCTCTACAACATCGCGCTCTACAATGCCGGCGAGCGCGGCGCTGTTGAACAAGAGCTGAAGATGGCAATCCCCACCTTGTTCAAGGTGGGCTTGTTTGAGCTATTTCCACCGCAGCAATGGATTGACGGCGACAATCCCGGCCGCAGCTTTGTGGGCACCCATGCCCGGGCGTACCTGAACGCCGCTGGTTAAACCCCACAGAATTCAAGAACACCATGTCCAAACGCGATTACTACGAAGTCCTTGGCCTGAGCAAATCCGCCACGGAAGTCGAAATCAAGACGGCCTACCGCAAGATGGCCATGAAGTACCACCCCGACCGCAACCAGGGCGACAAGGCCAAGGAAGCGGAAGAGAAGTTCAAGGAGTGCAAAGAAGCCTACGAAATGCTCTCCGACAGCCAAAAGCGTGGCGCCTACGACCAGTACGGCCACGCCGGGGTCGATCCCAATATGCGCTCGGGCATGGGCGGCGAGGGCTTTGGTGGTTTTGCCGAATCGTTTGGCGACATCTTTGGCGAGATGTTTGGCGGTGGGCGCCGTGGCGGCGGTGGCCCCCAGGTCTACCGGGGCAACGACCTGTCCTACGCGATGGACATCAGCCTTGAAGAGGCAGCCGCAGGCAAGAACGCGCAGATCAAGATTCCGTCCTGGGACGAGTGCGATACCTGCCATGGCAGCGGCGCCAAGCCCGGCACCCAGGTCAAGACCTGCAGCACCTGCCACGGCAGCGGCCAGGTGCAGATGCGCCAGGGCTTTTTCGCAGTGCAGCAGACCTGCCCGCACTGCCGGGGCACCGGCAAGATCATCCCCGAGCCCTGCACCAGCTGCCACGGCCAGGGCCGCACCAAGTCGCAAAAGACCTTGGAAGTGAGCATCCCTGCCGGCATCGACGACGGCATGCGCATCCGCTCCACCGGTGACGGCGAGCCTGGCCAAAATGGCGGCCCGCCCGGCGATCTGTATATCGAGATCCGCGTGCGCAAGCATGAGGTGTTCGAGCGCGATGGCGATGACCTGCACTGCGAAGTGCCGGTCAGCATGGTCACCGCTGCCTTGGGCGGCGAGATCGAAGTGCCTACGCTCAGTGGCAAGGCTGCGATTGACATCCCCGAAGGCACCCAGACCGGCAAGCAGTTCCGCCTGCGCGGCAAGGGCATCAAGGGCGTGCGCGCCAGCTACCCTGGTGACTTGTATGTGCACATCGTCGTCGAGACCCCCGTCAAGCTCACCGAGCACCAGCGCAAGCTGCTCAAGGAACTCGATGACTCGCTGAAAAAGGGCGGCGCCAAGCACACACCCAACAACCAGTCCTGGGCCGACCGTCTGAAGAACCTGTTCACCTGATAGAAAGAAACGCCGCATCCATCCGATGCGGCGCCTCCTTCCTTCGCCAAGCCTAGCCAAGCACCAGCCTCGCTGGTGCTTTTTTCATGGCCGCTGCGCTTGTCAGTCTTGCTTTTCTGCCTGGTTTGCACGCTGCGCCCGCGCGGCGCTGCGGCGCATCCAGCGCCGGATGGCGAAGCGCAGCGGCAGCAGCACCACCAGCGCGAGCGCCAGCAGCCAGGGCAGCGACTGCGCCGCAGTCAGAATCAGCGACTGCACGCTGCGGGTCAGGCCATCCCAGCTGCGCTGCCAGGTTTGCTGCCAGGGGCTGTAGGTGCCGCTGACGATGGCGCGCGTGGGCTGGAAGCGCATCTGCACGAACTGCTTGGCGGTATCGCGCTGCAACAGCGCGCGGTGCGTGTTGGACGCATCGATCTCGGCCTGCACTTGGGAGAGCGTGTCGCGGATGGCCATCAGGTCCTGCAGGCTGCGTTTGACATTCTTCTCCAGCATCAGCGCGCGCAGGCTGTCGCGGTATTCCGTGCGGTTCTTGATTTGTGCCTCCACATCGACCACCTCATAGGTCTTGTCCTCGGTCGTGGTCTGGTGGTTGAGCACGCGGGCCCCAGCGCCCAGCGACGCGGTCAGCGCAGCAAAGTCCTGAGGGCTGACCCGCATCGCCAGCATAGCCTCGGCCGCCGACTGCGGGGTTTCGCGGCGCAGCTGCGAGCCCTCGACATAGCAGTCCAGCCGCTCGCAACGCGCCTTGACCTCCTCCCACAGCGCGGCCAGATCGGCCGCCGGCGTCTCCACCTGGATGCGGTGGCTGATCGCCAAGAAGCGCTCGCTGGGCGCGGCCGCCCCGCCCTGGCCCATGGCCATATCGGCAGCGGGCGCTGCCTCCATCGTCGCCATCTTGGCCATGGAGCGGGCGGCCATAGGCGCTACCGGCGCGGGCGCAGCCGGGATGGCCATGTGGGCCTCGGCCGTCGATGCGCTCTGCCCGGCATCTGGCGAGAAGCCGGCCAGCAGGGCCGCCACCGCGATGGCAATGGCCGCCAGGCCACCAGGACGCGCATTGAACAAGCCAACAGAAGGGGAGCGAGAAAACATGGGTGATTCCGTTTCTAGAGCATCGCTGCTTGCGATGTCTGCTCAATCGCGGTGAGACTGCCCCATGGGGTGATGCCTTTACAAAAACGAACACATTCAGCGCAGATTGGTGAAGGCCGTAGTTGGCGCAAGCTGCTACGTTTTCATGCAAATGACACATCAGCCATCGCCATCCACGATACCAAACGCGATATTTGGCGATAAAATGGCTGCTGATTTCTAAAAACACGATACCTCCCCCGCCATGAAAAGCTCAGAGCGCAGTTTTGCGCGCCGCATTGACCTGACCTCGCTCCAGCTGTTTGTGGCGGTGTGCGAGCTGGGCAGCATTGGCCGGGCGGCAGAGCGGGAGTTCATCGCGGCCTCGGCCGTCAGCAAGCGCCTGTCCGACCTGGAAACGGCCGTCGACACCCAGCTGCTGTACCGCCACAGCCGGGGTGTGACGTTAACGCCAGCGGGAGAGAGCCTGCTGCACCATGCCCGCAATGTGCTGTTCGGGCTGGAGCGCATGCAGGGCGAATTGAGCGAATACGCCGATGGCGTGCGCGGCCATGTGCGCATCCATGCCAATATTTCGGCGATCGTGCAGTTTCTGCCCGAGGACCTGGGCAGCTTTGCCCGCGCGCACAGCCAGATCAAGATCGACCTGCAGGAGCACCTCAGTGCGCAGGTGATCCAGGCCGTGCATGAAGGCACAGCTGATTTGGGCATCTGCAACCCCGATGCCGTCGCCAACACCGCCGAGCTCGATCTGCAGTCGCGCCCCTACCGCAGCGACCACCTGATGCTGGTGGTGCCGCTGGACCATGCACTGGCCCAGCGCAACAGCATCAGTTTTGAAGAAGCGCTGGAATGGGACATTGTCGGCCTGCAATCGGGCAGCAGCATCAGCCAGGCCATGCGCACCGCATCGGCCCAGCTGCGCCGGCCGCTGCGCCAGCGCATCCAGGTCACGAGCCTGGACGCCATGTGCCGCATGATCGACAACGGCCTGGGCATCGGCCTGCTGCCCGACCGCGCCTTTGCGCTGATGCATGGCGTGGGCAACCTGCGCGGCATCCGCTTGGCCGACGCCTGGGCGCAGCGCGAGCTGCGGCTGATGGCGCGTGATTTTGAGGCGCTGCCGGTCACCGCCCGCCTGCTGGTCGAGCACCTGAGCCCCCGGTCTGCCAATGAGGACCAGGCCACCGACCAGCAGGACGCGGACCTGGCCGTGCACCTGCAGACCTTTGCGCATCTTTGATATCCAGCATTTAGCCCCTTGATGAGACCCTTGACCCAAAGAGAACCACGATGACCGGACGCACCCTCTACGACAAGATTTTTGACGAGCACACCATCCACACCGAAGAGGATGGCACCGCCGTGCTGTATATCGACCGCCATCTGGTGCACGAAGTCACCAGCCCTCAGGCGTTTGAAGGTCTGCGCATGGCGGGCCGCAAGCTCTGGCGCGTGAGCTCCGTGGTCGCCACCGCCGACCACAATACCCCCACCACCGGTTGGGAACGCGGCTATGACGGCATCGAGGACCCGATCAGCAAGGAGCAGATCGTCACCTTGAATGACAACATCGGCGAATTCGGCGCCGCCGCCTTCTTCCCCTTCATGGACAAGGGCCAGGGCATCGTCCACGTGATGGGCCCCGAGCAAGGCGCCACCCTGCCCGGCATGACCGTGGTCTGCGGCGACAGCCACACCAGCACCCATGGCGCCTTTGGCGCGCTGGCCCACGGCATCGGCACCTCCGAGGTCGAGCACGTGATGGCCACGCAGACGCTGCTGGCCAAGAAGGCCAAGAACATGCTGATCAAGGTGGATGGCAAGGTGGCCCCGGGCGTGACCGCCAAGGACATCGTGCTGGCCATCATCGGCCGCATCGGCACCGCAGGCGGCACCGGCTACACCATCGAGTTTGCCGGCTCGGCCATCCGCGACCTGTCCATCGAAGGCCGCATGACGGTCTGCAATATGGCCATTGAAGCCGGCGCCCGCGCAGGGCTCGTCGCGGTGGACAGCAAGACCATCGACTACGTCAAGGGCCGCCCGCTGGCGCCTACCGGCGTCGAATGGGACCAGGCCGTCAGCTACTGGAAGACCTTGCACTCCGACGTCGATGCCAAGTTCGACACCGTGGTCACCCTGCGCGCCGAAGACATCGTTCCCCAGGTCACCTGGGGCACCAGCCCCGAGATGGTGCTGGGTGTCGATGCCACCGTGCCCGATCCGGACAAGGAAAAGGACCCGAACAAGCGCGGCGCCATCGAACGCGCGCTGACCTATATGAACCTGGAGCCAGGCAAGCCGATCAACGACATCTTCGTCGACAAGGTGTTCATCGGCAGCTGCACCAACAGCCGCATCGAAGACATGCGTGAAGCCGCTGCCGTGGTCAAGAAACTGGGCCAGAAAGTGGCCAAGAATGTGAAGCTGGCGATGGTGGTTCCGGGCTCGGGTCTGGTCAAGGCCCAGGCCGAGGCCGAGGGCCTGGACCAGATCTTCACCGCCGCCGGCTTTGAGTGGCGCGAGCCCGGATGCTCGATGTGCCTGGCGATGAACGCCGACCGCCTCGAGCCCGGTGAGCGCTGCGCATCGACCAGCAACCGCAACTTCGAAGGCCGCCAGGGCGCCGGGGGCCGCACCCATCTGGTCAGCCCCGCGATGGCTGCAGCCGCTGCCGTGCACGGCCACTTTGTGGACATCCGCCGTTTTGCATGACCCCAGGAGCTATGCGATGAAAAACCGTTTTGCCTTCTTCACCATCGCGCTCGCCGCGCTGCTGTCGGGCTGCAACACTGTCCACGGCATTGGCCAGGACGTGCAGGGGGCGGGCAACGCCATCTCGCGCGCAGCACGCTAACCCCATCCCATACACCGCTGGCCACGCTCAGCCCATGAACGTGGCCAGCCCAAAGGCTTGAACATGCAAAAATTCACCATCCACACCGGCCTCGTGGCACCCATGGACCGCGAGAACGTCGACACCGACGCCATCATCCCCAAGCAGTTCCTCAAGTCGATCAAGAAGACCGGCTTTGGCGTCAACGCCTTTGACGAATGGCGCTACCTGGACCAGCCCGGCCAGCCAGGCGTGCCCGAGTCCGCCCGCAAGCCCAACCCGGACTTTGTGCTCAACCAGCAGCGCTACCAGGGCGCCAGCATCCTGATTGCCCGCAAGAACTTTGGCTGCGGCTCCAGCCGCGAGCACGCGCCCTGGGCGCTGGACCAGTTTGGCTTCCGCGCCATTCTCGCCCCCAGCTTTGCCGATATCTTCTTCAACAACTGCTTCAAGAACGGCCTGCTGCCCATCGTGCTGCCCGAGGCCACGATCGACATGCTGTTCAACGAAGTCGCGGTGCATCCCGGCTACAACCTGACCATCGACCTGGACCAGCAGGTCATCCTGCGCCCCGGTGGCGAAACCATCCCTTTCGATGTGATCGCCTTTCGCAAGTACTGCCTGCTCAACGGCTTTGATGACATTGGCTTGACGCTGCGCCACAAGGACAAGATCCAGGCCTATGAAGCCAACCGCCTGGCCACCAAGCCCTGGCTGGCACACAGCCTGGTGCAAGCCTAGGCCTGAGCGCCGCGCGCATCCCTTTCACGCCATCCCCGCTGCGCCCCCCCGGGCGCAGCCCTGCCATCCTGACTGAGAAAAAACCATGAAAATCGCTGTATTGCCCGGAGACGGCATTGGTCCAGAAATCGTTGCAGAAGCCGTGAAGGTGCTCGACGCCCTGAAGCTCGACCTGCACCTGCAAAGCGCACCTGTCGGTGGCGCCGCCTATGAGGCCTCCGGCCACCCGCTGCCACCCGCCACGCTGGAGCTTGCCAAGGCATCGGACGCGATCCTGTTTGGCGCCGTGGGCGACTGGAAGTACGACACGCTCGAGCGCGCGCTGCGCCCCGAGCAGGCGATCCTGGGCCTGCGCAAGGCGCTGGGCCTGTTTGCCAACTTCCGCCCCGCGATCTGCTACAAGGAGCTGACCCACGCCTCCAGCTTGAAGCCCGAGCTGGTGTCCGGCCTCGACATCCTGATCATCCGCGAGCTGACCGGCGATATCTATTTCGGCCAGCCGCGCGGCCGCCGCAGCGCACCGGACGGTCACTTCCCCGGCGCCGAAGAAGCCTTCGACACGATGCGCTACACCCGCCCCGAGATCGAGCGCATCGGCCATGTCGCCTTTCAGGCCGCGCAAAAGCGCAGCAAGCGCGTGACCAGCGTGGACAAGGCCAATGTCCTGGAAACCTTCCAGCTGTGGAAGGACGTGATGACCGACGTGGGCAAGCAGTACCCTGATGTGCAGTTGGACCACATGTATGTGGACAACGCCGCGATGCAGCTGGTCAAGGAACCCAAGCGTTTTGACGTGGTCGTCACCGGCAATATGTTTGGCGACATCCTGAGCGACGAAGCCTCGATGCTGACCGGCTCGATCGGCATGCTGCCCTCGGCCAGCCTCAACGACAAGAAGCAAGGCCTGTACGAACCCAGCCACGGCTCGGCACCGGACATCGCCGGCAAGGGTGTTGCCAACCCGCTGGCCACCATCCTGTCTGCGGCGATGATGCTGCGCTTTAGCCTGGGCCAGGAAGCCGCTGCCCAGAAGATCGAAGCGGCTGTGCAAAAGGTGCTGGCCCAGGGCCTGCGCACGCCAGACATCTACAGCGAAGGCACGACCAAGGTCGGCACCCAGCAAATGGGCGACGCCGTGGTGGCCGCTCTGTAAGCAACCGTCTTCACAAGGCCTCTCCAAGAGCGACCTGCGGGTCGCTTTTTTTGTGCCTGCAGAACAATGAAGCGCTTCGACAACGCATGTAGCCACCCCGTTTCAACACCAAAACGACGACAGAAGCACGGCACGCTTTCGACTTTAGTCATTTCGACGAAATAAAATACCATAAATGGTCGAAAAATAGTTTTTAATGTCGTATATGCATGCGCTTCGATGCGCCAGCACTCGAAATTTATAAAAATTTCTGCACAGGTTTTAAAATTTGGCGCTAGAATAGCTTCCTATGTCTGCGCACTGCCCTATTTCTTGGCTGAACCCCATCACCCCCATTGAGGCGGGTATGGCTGCGCGCGCATACACATTCACAACCACCACGAAGATTACCGGCTGATCCAGCCTGGTTCGTCGTGCGCCTCCCCCTGGCCGACGAGCCAGGCCCTCAGCCCCACGTGGTATTTCCTTTAGGTACACAAGGGCGTTTTATGAGCAAGCAATTGGTAGGTTTGGTGGGCTGGCGCGGCATGGTCGGCTCGGTGTTGATGGACCGCATGCAGGCAGAAGGTGACTTCGCGCTGATCGAGCCGGTGTTTTTCTCGACCTCCAACGCAGGCGGCAAGGCCCCGGCGATGGCGACCGTGCACACCCAGCTCAAGGATGCCAATGACATTGCCGAGCTGTCCAAGTGCGACATCATCATCACCTGCCAAGGCGGCGACTACACCAAGGAAGTCTTCCCCCAGATCCGCGCTGCCGGCTGGAATGGCCACTGGATCGATGCCGCCTCTTCGCTGCGCATGCAAGACGATGCCGTCATCGTGCTCGACCCGGTCAATGACGCACTGATCCAGCGCAAGCTGGCCGCTGGCGGCAAGAACTGGATTGGCGGCAACTGCACCAACTCCATCTTGCTGATGGGCCTGTCGGGCCTATTCAACGCCGGTCTGGTCGAATGGGTCTCGTCGATGACCTACCAGGCCGCGTCCGGCGGCGGCGCCAACCACATGCGCGAACTGCTCAAGGGCATGGGCGTGGTGCACGCTGCCGTTGCCGATGAGCTGGCCACGCCCGCATCGGCCATTTTGGAGATCGACCGCAAGGTGGCCCAAACCATCCGCAGCGATGTGCCCACCGAATTCTTTGGCGCCCCCTTGGCCGGCGGCCTGATCCCCTGGATCGATGCCCAGCTGGACAACGGCCAGTCCAAGGAAGAGTGGAAGGGCCAGGCCGAGGTCAACAAGATCCTGGGCACCGATGCCACCATCCCCGTCGACGGCCTGTGCGTGCGCATTGGCGCGATGCGCTGCCACAGCCTGGCGCTGACCCTGAAGCTCAACAAGGACCTGCCGCTGGCCGAGATCGAAGCACTGATCAAGGGCGGCAACGACTGGGTCAAGTGGGTGCCCAACGAGCGCGCCGTGACCGTCCAGGAACTGACCCCGGCTGCCGTGACCGGTGGCCTGGAAGTGGCCGTCGGCCGTGTGCGCAAGCTGAACATGGGTCCCGAGTACGTCTCGGCCTTCGTGATCGGTGACCAGCTGCTGTGGGGCGCTGCCGAGCCACTGCGCCGCATGCTGCGTATCCTGCTGGCCGCTTGATGCCCGCCTGATTCGTCAGCAGCCCAACCATCCCACCTTCCGGATCTGCTCCCAGCAGCTGGAAGGTGTTTTTCATAGTGCGTTGGCGCAGGCCTCAGGCACGGCGCTGCTCGGCGCCCGCCTTCTGGAGAGTTGCTCCGGAACAACAATCGAACAGGCCGGAGCGAGCCCAAGCACCCTATCAAATGAGATGCCCATTCCTTAACTTGTCACCCCAACACATTACTGTTAAGGTTCTTTTTACTGATAATTACCGATTTCGCGTCTTAGGGGGAGGGCTTTCTCATGGGTACAAAAACAACCCCGCGCGCTTCTACTATTCAATCAAATAGCACTATGCATCGCTGGAAAATCACTGCGCTTGCCGCCGCCATGGCAGCCTTTGGCCTGTACACAGGGGAAGCATCAGCGCTCGCGCTGGGCAAGATCAATGTGAAATCCGCGCTGGGCGAGCCCCTGCGCGCGGAAATCGAAGTTCCGCAGATCACCGACGCCGAGGCCGATACCTTGCAGGTCAAGACGGCCTCGTCGGCCGTCTTCCGCACCCAGGGCATGGACTACTCGGGCACGGCCAGCGCCGTGCGCGCCCAGCTGCAGCGCCGCGCCAATGGCACAGCCGTGATCGTGCTGACCACGCAGCGGCCGGTCAACGACCCCTTTGTCGACTATGTGATCGACGCCAACTGGAATTCCGGCCAGGTCGTACGCAGCTACACCATGCTGTTCGACCCGCCCAACCTGCGCAAGCCCGAACCCGCCGTAACGGTGGCCCCACAGCTGAGCGCAGCCGCCGCCCCAGCAGCGCGCCCACCGGCGCCACCTGTGCGCGTGATCGAAGAACCCCTGGCATCGGCCACGCCAGCGCCTGCCCCGGCCACCCGCAGTGCTGCAGCACCACGCCCTGCACCAGCACCACGCGCCAACATTCCGCCCAGCGCCAGCAACAACAGCGGTGGCGACACCGTGCGCACCCAACGGGGTGACACGCTGGGCCGCATCGCCGCGCAGAACAAGCCCGCTGATATCTCGCTCGACCAGATGCTCATCGCCGTGGTGCAGAGCAACCCGCACGCCTTTGTCGGTGGCAACGTCAACCGCATGAAGGCAGGTGTCACGCTGACCATGCCGACGGCCGAGCAGGCCCGCGCGGTATCGCCCCGCCAGGCGCGCCAGATGGTGGCCGCACAAAGCCGCGACTTCAACAGCTACCGCAGCCAGCTCGCGGCCAAGGCCGCGCCCGCCCAGATCGCCACCGATACGCGCGCTGCCAGCGGCAAGGTCGAGGCCTCGGTGGACGACAAGAAGCCCCAGAGCGTGGCACCGGACCAGCTCAAGCTGAGCAAGGAAGCGGCCAAGGGCACGAAGTCGGCCGAAGCCAGCGTCGCCAGCGCCCAGCAGGCCAATGCGGCCCAGGAGCGCAGCTCCGAGCTGAACAAGAACATCGAAGAGCTCAACAAGCTCAAGCAAGCCGCTGCGGGCACCGCAGCCTCGGCGACATCCGCAGGCGTCCCGGCAGACGCCAAGCCTGCCGCTACGGCCACCGTTGCTGCCACGGGCAATGGGCCTGCAGCCACTGCACCTGGTGCTACGCCGGCGCCTGCTGCAGGCACGACTGCACCTGCTGCACCCGCAACGCCTGCGGCAACGGCCCCAGCACCGGCAGCAGCCCCCGCTACCGCGCCCGCCGCAGCGCCTGCTGCTGGCACCGGTGACACCGCTGCGCCTGCAGCAGCGCCCGCTCCTGACCCGGCACCCAAACCCAAGCCCACTCCAGCTCCCGCGCCGGTCGAAGAGCCCAGCTTTGTCGATGAGCTGCTGGGCAACCCTCTGATGCCCGTGGCTGGCGGCCTGGCCATCCTCGCGCTGCTCGGCGGCCTGTGGTACCGCAACAAAAAACGCAACGAAGGCGTCAACGCCGCGACCGACTCGGTGCTCGAGAGCAGCCTGGCCCAGGACTCGTTCTTTGGCGCCAGCGGTGGCCAGCACATCGACACCTCGGTGAGCGCGATGACCACCGGCAACTCCTCGCTGGCCTACACCCCCAGCCAGCTCGATGCCGGAGATGTCGATCCGGTGGCCGAAGCCGATGTCTACCTGGCCTACGGCCGTGACCTGCAGGCCGAGGAAATCCTCAAGGAAGCGCTGCGCACCAGCCCAACCCGCAGCGCGCTCCATGCCAAGCTGGCCGAGATCTACGCCAAGCGCAAGGACCGCCTGGCGCTGGAGAGCATCGCCAAGGATGCCCGCCAGCTGACCGGTGGCACCGGCCCCGACTGGTTGCGCATCGCCGCGCTGGGCCAGGAGCTGGACGCGGCCAACCCGATCTACCAGAACAGCACCGCTGCGGTGCCTTCTGCGGCCGAGATCGCCACGCCTGCCGCGCTGGCCGCCGCCGCCGCTGCTGCGCGCGCCGAGCCGATTCCATTCGAGAACACGCTACCGCCCACGACGATGGCGGCCTCCAGCCCTGCCAGCGCATTCAGCCCCTCCACCGGTCTGGATTTCGCGATGAGCAGCCAGCTGACCGAGACCCCGGATGCCGCCTCGCAGTTCCAGGCACCGGCAGCGCCTGCTGCCCCGGTAGCCGCGCCAGCTGCGCCGGCCGCTGATGCGGGCCTGGCTTTTGAAGCGCTGGCGCCTGCCGCAGGCAAGCCTGCGCTGTCAATGGAAGACTTTGACCGCCAGCTGGCCGAAGCGCTGAGCATTCCGTCCGAGCTCTCGCCCAGTGCCAGCCACAGCGCCGCGCAGAGCCTGGAGACCCAGCCTGGCTCGCTAGACTTCCAGTTGAGCGACTTCGACAGCCAAAGCACGGCGCAGATGCCCATTGGCGACAAGAGCATGCCGACGATGGACTTTGACATGACCTCGCTGTCGCTGGACCTGCCCAGCAGCGGCGAGCCCGACCACACCCATCCGGTCACCCTGGCCGATGACATGGCCGGTCTGGAGATCGATGACAGCGATCCGCTGGCCACCAAGCTGACCCTGGCCCAGGAATTCCTGGCCATCGGCGACAAGGAAGGCGCGCGCTCGCTGGCCGAAGAAGTCATGGCCGAGTCGTCCAGCGCCACGGTCAAGGCCCAGGCCCAGCGCCTGCTGGACCAAAGCCGCTGACCCGCAGCCGCTCCTTGGCACCAGCCCCGCTCTGCGGGGCTTTTTCATGGCCGGGTGGGCCGGCAGCCTTATGATGGCGCCATGCGAATCGCCCTGGGCATCACCTACAACGGACAGGCCTACCAGGGCTGGCAAAGCCAGCCCAGCGGCAACACTGTCCAAGACCATCTAGAAGCGGCGCTGAGCCGCTTTGCCGCCTCCCCCCTCTCCACCATTTGCGCTGGCCGCACCGATGCCGGTGTGCACGGCCTCATGCAGGTGGTGCATTTCGACGCCCCTGTCGAGCGCAGCGAGGCCTCCTGGGTGCGTGGCACCAACACCTTCTTGCCCAAGGATATAGCCGTGCAATGGGCGCGCAACGTGCCCAATGCCTTCCACAGCCGCGCCTGCGCTACATCCCGCCGCTATGGCTATGCCTTGCTGCAGTCGCCGGTGCGCCCCAGCGTGGAGCATGGCAGGGTCGGCTGGGTGTTCCAGCCGCTGGATCTGCAGGCCATGGAGCGCGCGGTGCAGTATCTGCTGGGCGAGCATGATTTCTCCTCGTTCCGCGCCGCCGGCTGCCAGGCCAAGTCGCCCGTCAAGACCTTGTATGCGATCAATATTGGCCGCAGCGCCCAGCGCGCCAGTGCCTCGCGCGATGGCGTGCCGTCCTGCTACTGGCGCTTTGATTTCCAGGGCAGCGCCTTCCTGCACCACATGATCCGCAACATCATGGGCTGCCTGGTCGTGATTGGCCAGGGCACCAAGCCGCCAGAATGGATGCAAGAGGTGCTCGACGCGCGCAGCCGCGAGACCGCCGCCCCCACCTTCTCGCCCGATGGCCTGTACTTTCTGGGCCCGCAGTACGATGCGCACTGGGGCCTGCCCAGCGAGGCCATATCGTTTGACTGGTTTGCCTGAACAAGGAGCTCCATTGACCGCCATGCAAGCAACTGCGGGCCGCACCCGCATCAAGATCTGTGGCCTGACCCGCGAACAGGATGTGGACGCGGCCGTGGCCGCCGGCGCCGATGCCATCGGCTTTGTGCTCTACCCCGCCAGCCCCCGGGCCGTGACCGCCGAGCGCGCCGCTGAGCTGGCTCGCCGCCTGCCCGCCTTCGTCACCCCCGTGCTGCTGTTTGTCAACGAGACCCCGGCCCAGGTAATGGCTGCCTGCGCCCGCGTGCCCGGCGCCATCGCCCAGTTCCATGGCGACGAGAGCCCGGAGCAATGCCTGGCGTCGACGGGCGGCGGCGAGCGCAGCTTTTTGCGCGCCGCACGCATACCCCTTGGCGACGCTGCGGTGCAGTTCGACCTCGTAGAATATGCCCATCGATATTCACACGCCAAGGCCATCCTGCTCGACGCCCATGTCGAGGGGTTCGGCGGCGGCGGCAAAGCATTCAATTGGTCACTGCTTCCAACAAACGTAGCCTCTCATCTCGTTTTGTCTGGTGGACTCACGCCTGCAAACGTGACCGATGGCATTGTGCAAGTCAGACCGCGCTGCATCTCGCTCGCGGTGGATGTGAGCTCCGGCGTTGAGATGACTGGTGCCGATGGCAAACCCATCAAGGGCACCAAGGACGCCGAAAAAATCCAACAGTTTGTCGCTGCCGTGCGTGCCGCTGACACACTACTTGCCAAGAATCCCTTCCATGTTTGAATACCAGCAACCCGATACCGCGGGCCATTTCGGCCCCTATGGCGGCAGCTTTGCCAGCGAAACCCTCACCCACGCCCTGGTCGAGCTGCGCGAGACCTATGACAAGTACCAGAACGATCCGGAGTTCCTGCGTGAATTCCAGTACGAGCTGGCCCACTATGTCGGCCGCCCCTCGCCCGTCTACCACGCAGCGCGCATGTCGCGCGAGATGGGTGGCGCGCAGATCTACCTCAAGCGCGAGGACCTCAACCACACCGGCGCCCACAAGATCAACAATGTGATCGGCCAGGCCATGCTCGCCAAGCGCATGGGCAAGCCGCGCATCATTGCCGAGACCGGCGCCGGCCAGCACGGCGTGGCGACGGCCACCATCTGCGCCCGCTATGGCCTCGAATGCGTGGTCTACATGGGCAGCGAAGACGTGCGCCGCCAAAGCCCGAACGTCTACCGCATGAAGCTCTTGGGCGCCACCGTGGTGCCGGTCGAGTCGGGCAGCAAGACCTTGAAGGACGCTCTCAACGAAGCGATGCGCGACTGGGTGGCCAATGTGGACAACACCTTCTACATCATCGGCACCGTCGCTGGCCCCCACCCCTACCCGATGATGGTGCGCGATTTCCAGAGCGTGATCGGCAACGAGTGCCTGACCCAGATGCCGGCGCTGTTCAAGGAACAGAACATGGCTGCCGAGCAGCCCGATGCCGTGATCGCCTGCGTGGGTGGCGGCAGCAACGCGATGGGCATCTTCTACCCCTATATCCCCTATGAGAACACGCGCCTGATCGGCGTGGAAGCGGCCGGTGAAGGCCTGGACAGCGGCAAGCACTCGGCGTCGCTGCAGCGCGGCTCGTCTGGCGTGCTGCATGGCAACCGCACCTTCATCCTGCAGGACGACAACGGCCAGATCACCGAAACCCATTCGATCAGTGCAGGTCTCGACTATCCCGGCGTGGGCCCCGAGCACGCCTGGTTGCAGGAAATCGGCCGCGCCCAGTATGTCGGCATCACCGACCAGGAGGCGCTTGACGCCTTCCACTACCTGTGCCATACCGAGGGCATCATCCCGGCGCTGGAGTCGAGCCATGCGGTGGCCTATGCGATGAAGCTGGCCAAGACCATGCGCGCCGACCAGTCCATCCTCGTGAGCCTGTCAGGCCGGGGCGACAAGGACATTGGCACCGTGGCCGACCTCTCGGGCGTCGACTTTTACGCCCAACCCTCCAGCCGCGGCGTGGCCGTCAAGGGAAACTACACCAAATGAGCCGTATCGCCGCAACTTTTGACCAGCTGAAACTGGCCGGCCGCAAGGCCTTGATTCCCTATGTCACTGCCGGCTTTCCGTTTGCCGACATCACGCCTGCGCTGATGCATGGCATGGTCGATGCCGGCGCCAATGTGATCGAGCTGGGCGTGCCCTTCTCGGACCCGATGGCCGATGGCATCGTCATCCAGAAGGCCGGAGAAAAAGCCCTGTCGCTGGGCATCGGCATGAAGCAGGTGCTGGCCATGGTGGCCGAGTTCCGCGTCAAGGACAACACCACCCCTGTGGTGCTGATGGGCTACGCCAACCCGGTCGAGCGCTATGACCAGCTGCATGGCAAGGGCGCCTTTGTGCGCGATGCCGCTGCCGCCGGAGTCGATGGCCTGCTGGTGGTAGACTACCCGCCCGAAGAATGCGAAGCCTTTGCGGCCGATCTGCGTGCGCATGGCATGGACCTCATCTTCCTGCTGGCGCCCACCTCCACGCAAGAGCGCATGCAGCAGGTGGCGCGCGTGGCCAGTGGCTATGTGTACTACGTCTCGCTCAAGGGCGTCACCGGTGCGGGCACGCTCGATACCGGCGCCGTCGAGGCGATGCTGCCGCTGATCCGCCAGCATGTGCACATCCCTGTGGGCGTGGGCTTTGGCATTCGCGATGCGCAGACGGCCCAGGCCATCGGCAAGGTGGCCGATGCCGTGGTGATCGGCACCCGCATCATCCAGCTGATCGAAAACCAGCCGCACGAGAAAGTCGTGGCGCTGGTCTCCGATTTTTTGCGTGGCATCCGCAAGGCGCTTGACGCATAATGCGCCTCCTGGGCTGCGCCGTGCGCAGCCCCTTGAGTGCGAGAGCAAAGGAAAACAACCATGTCCTGGCTAGAGAAACTGTTACCCGCCAAGATCCAGCACACCGACCCGGCCGAGCGTCGCCAGATGCCCGAAGGTCTGTGGATCAAGTGCCCTGCATGCGAAGCCGTGCTGTACAAGGCCGACCTGGAGCACAACTTCAATGTCTGCCCCAAGTGCAGCCACCACCACCGCATGTCGGCGCGCGCGCGCCTGAACCAGTTCCTCGACGCCGAAGGCCGCTACGAGATTGGCCAGGAAGTGCTGCCCGTCGATGCGCTGAAGTTCAAGGACAGCCGCAAGTACCCCGAGCGCCTCAAGGAAGCTCTGGAAAACACCGGCGAGACCGATGCACTGGTCGTCATGGGTGGCTCGGTCAAGAGCATCAACCTGGTGGTCGCCTGCTTCGAGTTTGAATTCATGGGCGGCTCGATGGGCTCGGTCGTTGGCGAGCGCTTTGTGCGCGGCGTTGAAACCGCCATCGAGCAAAAGGTGCCGTTTGTGTGCTTTACCGCCACCGGCGGCGCGCGCATGCAGGAGGGCCTGCTCAGCCTGATGCAGATGGCCAAGACCAATGCCGCGCTGACCCGATTTGCCAAGAAGGGCCTGCCCTACATCAGCGTGCTGACCGATCCGACGATGGGCGGCGTGTCTGCCGGTTTTGCCTTCATGGGCGATATCGTCATGGCCGAGCCCAAGGCGCTGATCGGCTTTGCCGGCCCGCGCGTGATCGAGAACACCGTGCGCGTCAAGCTGCCAGAGGGCTTCCAGCGCGCCGAGTTCCTGCAGCAAAAGGGTGGCGTGGACATGATTGTCGACCGCCGCGAGCTGCGCGACCGCATTGCCAGCAGCCTGGCCATGCTGCAGCGCCTGCCCGCTGACGCGGTGGCCTGATCGGCCCGGCGCGGCCCAGTGGCCCCGCTTGGGGCGCTAAACACCCACAAAAAAACCGCCTCTGGCGGTTTTTCTGCGTCTGGGCTCCGGCCCCACTACCGTATCACACCGCCATCAACAGGCGCGACTGCAGGTGGGCCAGCATGATGGAGATGATCTGCAAGCCCACCAGCAGCACGATGGGCGACAGATCGACCCCGCCAATGAGCGGAATGACCTTGCGCAAGGGGCGCAGCAGCGGCGCGGTGAGCTGGTGGAACACGGCATTCATCACTGCATTGCCCGAGGACAGCCAGGACAGCACGGCGTGCACCAGGGTCACCACCACCATCGTGGAGATGGCGATATTGGCCACGCCAATGGTGGCGACCACCAGCACCGACAGCAGTGATGCGAGGCCGCCCGAGACCAGCCACAGCAGCACAAACTGGACCACCTGCACCAGCCAGGCACCCAGGATGCTGGCCCAGTCGCCACCGGGCAGCCCCTTGGTGATCCTGCGCAAGGGCAGCACCATCCAGCTGGTCAGCGCCAGCACCAGCTGCCCCAGCGGGTTGTTGAAGGAGATGCGCTGGTACTGCATGTACCAGCGCAGCAGGCATGCGCCGGTCAGCAGACCGCCTGCAATATTGAGCAGCAGGGACAGGATTTGAAAAAGCATCGGTGTTTCCAGTCGGGATCGGTCCCGATTGCGCAAAATTTGCTATTGAATTTGCTATTAAAAATGAAGCTGACAGGCCCATTGCAAAGGGCTTGAAGCAGTTATTCTAGGCTCGCAGTGTGCGCCAGTGGCCGCAAATCCCCCTGGCGGCCAGGGACGAAAAGCGGTGCAGCAGTCGGACACTACGGCAATTGCCGGCAAGGGGTGCGCTAAAAATCTTAAAATGACAGGTTTTGGCCGTTTACCAGCGCAATGCTGGCCTCTTCATGTCTGAAAACCACACCACTCCCGAGACCGCGCCGGTTGCGCACGACGAAAACCAACTGATTGCCGAGCGCCGTGAAAAACTCAAAGCCCTGCGCGAAGCACAGCGCCAAGGCAAAGGTGTGGCTTTCCCCAATGACTTCAAGCCCGCCGACCGCGCTGCCGACCTGATTGCGGCCCATGCCGAAAAAGACGCCGCTGACCTGGACGCGGCTGCGCTGACCGTCAGCGTCGGCGGCCGCATGATGCTCAAGCGCGTGATGGGCAAGGCCAGCTTTGCCACCGTGCAGGATGCCACCGGCCGCATCCAGCTCTACGTCACCCGCGATGCGGTGGGCGAAGAGCTGTACGCAGATTTCAAGAAGTGGGATCTGGGCGACATCATCGGTGCCGAAGGCCAGCTGATGAAGACCAAGACCGGCGAGCTGTCGATCAAGGTGACCCAGATCCGCATGCTCACCAAGAGCCTGCGCCCCATGCCCGACAAGTTCCACGGCATGGCCGATCTGGAGCAGAAGGTGCGCCAGCGCTATGTCGACCTGATGACCGACGAAGAGGCCCGCAAGCGCTTTGTGGCCCGTTCCAAGGCGGTATCCGGCATCCGCGAGTTCATGGTCGAGCACGGCTTCCTCGAAGTGGAAACCCCCATGCTGCACCCCATCCCCGGTGGTGCCAATGCCAAGCCCTTCATCACCCACCACAATGCGCTGGACCAGGAGATGTACCTGCGCATTGCGCCTGAGCTCTACCTCAAGCGCCTGATCGTGGGCGGCTTCGAGCGCGTGTTCGAGATCAACCGCAACTTCCGCAACGAAGGGGTGTCGGTGCGCCACAACCCCGAGTTCACGATGATGGAGTTCTACGCGGCCTACTGGAACTACCGCGATCTGATGGACTACACCGAAGCACTGATCCGCGACGCGGCGATGAAGGCCGTGGGCACCCTGGAGCTGACCTATGGCGGCAAGCCGGTGGACCTGAGCAAGCCTTTCGAGCGCCTGACGATTACCGAAGCCATCGTCAAGTACACCGATGCAGGCGAGAACGTGGGCAACCGCGAATGGCTCACCAATGCCTTGAAGAAGCTGGGCATGAAGGAGGAGAAAGACAAGCTGGCTGGCCGCACGCTGGCCAGCCTGCAGGTGCTGTACTTCGAGGAAGTGGTCGAGGACAAGCTCTGGAACCCCACCTTCATCATGGAGCACCCGACCGAGATCAGCCCGCTGGCCCGCGCCAACGATGACCGCCCCGAAGTGACGGAGCGCTTTGAGCTCTACATCACCGGACGCGAGTTCGGCAACGGCTTCTCGGAGCTCAACGACGCCGAAGACCAGGCCGCGCGCTTCAACGCCCAGGTCGCTGCCAAGGATGGCGGCGATGACGAAGCCATGTATTACGACCACGACTTTGTGCGCGCCCTCGAGTACGGCATGCCCCCCACCGGCGGCTGCGGCATCGGTATCGACCGCTTCATGATGCTGCTGACCGACAGCGCCAGCATCCGCGACATCATCCTGTTCCCCGCGCTGCGCCGGGAGCAATAAGGCGCCCCGCAGGCCCCCGGCCTGCCAACTGCGCCCAGCGGCACAGGTTCTGCCCAGAGCCTGTGCCGCTTTTTTCATGGCCAGTTGCCGCCGATATACTGGCCTGCATGCAGATACCTCGCTACTGGGCGCAAGCGCGCCTGCGCCATGAAACCAGCCCCCGCCATGGCGCCACCGTCCAGCGCTGGGGCTGGTCCGACCAGAGCCCCGATGCCGCGCAAGCCCACGCGCAGCAGCGCGCCCAGGCCGCGCTCGACCAGGTGCTCAGCGCCCCGCAGGCGCGCAACCTCGATGCCCGCTTTCAGCGCATGGAGCGGCTCGGCGAATACGGACTGAACGACCAGACCCCCATCCGCGAAGAGATTCTGGGCCAGCGCGGCCGGGCGGTGATGACGCGCAACAGCTACGGCGCGCACTGCCTCAACACCCCCGATGTCGCCATTGCCGACATGGACTTCCCGCCGCAGCCAAAGCCCCCCAGCGCGGCACCACTGCTGATCGCGGCTTTCTTTGCGCTGGCGGCCTGCTTTGTCATCTTTGCGCAGGGCGGCGCGCTGCCCGCAATGGTGGTGCTGGCAGGCACGGTGGTGGTGATGGCGCTGTGGCTCCGGCGCTTGCTGAATGCGCGGCAGAAGCAGGCCGGCAGCGCCGATCCCCGGCAGCTGGCGCTGGAGCGGGTCACCGCCTTCAGCCAGCAGCACCCCGACTGGGGTCTGCGCGTCTACAGCACACCCAAGGGCCTGCGCATCATCGTCACCCATGAGGCCATGGCGCCCACGGACGGCGCGGTGCAGAACCTGTTCGCGGCCTTGCAGGTCGATCCGATCTACCAGCGCCTGTGCCTGCAGCAGCAGTGCTTTCGTGCCCGCGTCACCGGCAAGCCCTGGCGCATGGGCATGTCCGGCCCCAGCCCGCAGGTGCGGCGCTGGCCGGTCGCGGCCAACCAGCTGGCAGCGCGCGCAGACTGGACGCATGTCTACGACAAGCAAGCGGCGCAGTACAGCGCCTGCCGCTTCGTTGCGCAGCTGGGCCAGGCCCGCATTGCGATGGATATCCAGGCGCTGGTCGATTGGCATGACGAGGCCTGCCGGGCCGAAGAAAGCCAGCTGCCGCTGGCCTGAACGCGGCCCCAACGCGGCCTCTCGTCGCCGATAATCGGCGCATCCACCACCACGGGCTGCTTTGCACCCGCTGCGCTCCCGACGCCTGCCATGAACCGACTCAAACTCTTGATCCCTGACTGGGCCACCGAATGGGTGGACATCATCGTGCCGGCGATGCAGATCACCTTGATCCTGCTGCTGGCCATCACGCTCAACTATGTCACCCGCAAGCTCATCACCCGCGTGGCCCAGCACTACCACTGGCCGCTGGAACTGGCCGTGCCGATCAAGGGCCTGGTGCGCTGGCTCATCATTGGCGGCACCTGCCTGTTGATTCTGGAGCGCCTGGGAGTGAGCGCCACCGTGCTGTGGACGGCGTTCTCGGGCTTTGCCGCCGTTGGCGCTGTGGCCTTCTTCGCCGCCTGGAGCGTGCTGTCCAACTTCTTCTGTGCGGTGCTGATCTTCACCGTGCGGCCCTACCGGCTGGGCGACTACATCGAGGTGCTCGATGGCCTGGACAAGCCCGGGGCCAAGGGCCGCGTGGTCGATATCAACATGCTCTACACCACCATCGAAGACTTCGCAGCCGACCGCAGCCAGAGCGTGGTGCTGCAGATTCCTAACACCCATATCTTCCAAAAGGTGGTGCGCCGCTGGACCGATGATCCGCCACCGCAGCAACCCCCTGAAGCCAGCCCCGCTGTGCCAGCCGATAGGCCGGCCGCTCCCTGATACAGCCCCCGTGAGGCGCCCACCAAGCGCTGTCAGCGCCAGCCTACCGCTACTTACATCTTCGGCCCACGGCAGGTACCGGGCCCCCTGCTTAAGATGAACCATCACATGACAACAGGAGGTTTTCGATGCTTAAGTGGGCCATTATTTTTGCGGTGATCTCGTTGCTGGCCGGCGTTTTCGGCTTTACCGGTGTTGCCTCGGGCGCGGCGGGTATTGCGAAGATCCTGTTCTTCATCTTCATTGCCATCACGGTGATCTTCCTGGTGATTGCCCTGCTGGGTGTGGGCGCCGTCGCCTGACCTGTGCATTAACCATCTGACACTGACAAATGCCTGCCTTGTGCAGGCATTTTTTTGGCCCATCGCAGCTGGAGAGCTGAAGGCGATCCAGGCTAGCGCGTGACGGAACCTGGCACTACCGCACGCTGCGCTGGATCGAGCTGCCAGCGCCCGCGATGGAAGGCCTGCACGCTGTCGCGGTGGGCGACCGACACCAGCGATCCACCACGCTCACGTACCAGCTGCACCAGCTGCGCATAGACCTCGGCTTCGGTCGCCTGGTCCAGCGCGCTGGTGGCCTCATCAGCAAACACCCAGGCCGGGCGTTTGAGCAGCACCCGTGCAATCGCCAGGCGCTGCTGCTCGCCCCCGGAGAGCACGGCGTTCCAGGCGGCAACCTCATCGAGCCGCTCCATGAGCGGCGCCAACTGCGCTGCACGCAAGGCTGCCTGCAGCTGGCCATCGCCATAGTCGCTAGCAGGCTGCGGGTAGGCCAAGGCTTGGCGCAGGCTGCCATCGGGAAAATAAGGGCGCTGCGCGATGAACATGCTGTCCAGCGGCCGCTGCACCCGGCCGCGCGCAAACGGCCAGATGCCGGCCAGGCTGCGCAGCAGGGTCGACTTGCCGCTGCCCGAGCGGCCGCTGATCAGCACATCCTGGCCGGCGGCCAGTTGCAAGGCCGAATCCTCGATCACCACCCGGCCCCCCGGCAGCGCCACCTGCAGGCCCTGGGTTTGCAGATGGTCGGCCGCTTCCAGCGACGGGCCCTGGGCTTGGGCCTGGGCGCGCAGACCGGCCTCAAAGCTGGCCAGACGCCGCGTGGTAGCGCGCCAGGCGGCTATATCGCTGTAGTTGTTGACGATCCAGCTGAGCGAGTCCTGCACCTGGTTGAAGGCTGAGGCAATCTGCATCAGCTGGCCCAGCTGGATGGCGCCGCTGAAAAAGCGCGGCGCCGCAATGATGAAGGGAAACACCACGGCGGCCTGGCCAAAGAAATTGGTGAACCAGGCAAGCTTTTTTTGCTGCCGGATCAGCTGCAGGTAGTTGCCCAGCACATCGCCAAAGCGCAGGCGCAGCTGCGCGCCCTCCACCCGCTCGCCGCCGTCCATCGCAATGGCCTCGGCATGCTCACGCACCCGGACCATGTGGTGGCGGTAGTCGGCCTCCAGGCGCTGCTGCGCGATATTGAGGCCCACCTGGGGCTTGCCCAGCCAAAGCGATAGGGCGCTGCCCACGAGGCAATACACGACGGCCATCCAGACCATAAAGCCGGGAATATGCAGGCTGCCGCCACCCAGCACAGCAGGCAGGCTGAGATCCATCGCCGCGCTCAGCCCCCAGAGGATGCCGACAAAGCTGACAAAGGTGACCAGGGCGTTCAACAGCCCCATGCTGAGCGCCACGGTATAACTGCTAAACAGGTTGATGTCTTCCTGGATGCGCTGGTCGGGGTTGTCCGGCATCTGCTCGCTGCTGCTGTAGCGGCCCAGCTCCATGCGGTAGAAGGCCTTGTGGGCCAGCCAGCGGCCTTGCAGGTGCTCGGTGAGCCAGCGCCGCCAGTGCCACTGCAGCAGCTGGGTGAGGTAGAACTTGTAGACCGCAATGACGATGTAGACCAGCGCCAACCACAAAAAGCGCCAGAGCTGGTGCCAGAACACATCGGCCTGCTTGTTTTGCAGCGCGTCGTAGAACACCCGGTTCCAGCTGTTGATCTGCACCAGCATGAACACCGCTGCCAGGTTGAGCGCGACGATGGCGGCCAGCAGGCCCCAGGCGCGGAGCTTTTCCTCGGAGACAAAATAGGGCCGCGTCAGCGTCAGGGCCTCG
This sequence comes from Comamonas sp. 23, assembly GCF_049601575.1. Lineage (NCBI taxonomy): Bacteria > Pseudomonadati > Pseudomonadota > Betaproteobacteria > Burkholderiales > Comamonadaceae > Comamonas > Comamonas sp. 23. The sequence goes on from NZ_CP187127.1 coordinate 4,018,367, forward strand.
CGGCCGGCCAGCGCCACGCGGCGCAAGGGGTTGTGAAGGGGCATATGCTCTCAGCCATCTAGGGGATAAGAGCAATCTAGAGGACGGGGCTGAGGCGAGGCTTAAACCGCTGCCGCAGCCAGCAATGCGGGCGGCCCTCCCCGGGTGACCCTACCCGGGTGGCCCTACCCGGGCAGCCCTCCCCGGGTGGCCCTACCCGCTCAGCCCAGCAGGTCCAGCGCGTCCTGGTAGGCGGGTTGGCGCATCAGCTCATCCCAGGGCTGGGGGACGGTCTCGGGCAGCAGCGCCAGGCGGCGCGATTCCGAATCCTCGTCGGGCTGCCAGCGGCCGCTGCGCAGCGCGTCGTCCATGCCATCGAGCAGCTCATCGACATGGGCGCCCAGGCCCAGGCTCTGGTTGCACAGCAGCACCATGTCGCAGCCGGCGGACAAGGCGGCCAGCGCGGCCTCGGTGTAGCTGATCAAGCTCCCATTGATGCGGCGCGCGCCTTCCATGCTCAGGTCGTCGCTGAAGATCGCGCCGTCATAGCGCAGGCGCGTACGCAGCACATCCTTGAGCCATTTCTCGCTAAAGCCGGCCGGGCGCTTGTCCACCTTGGGGTAGATGACATGGGCGGGCATCACGGCCGTCAGCACGCTGCTCAGCCACGGGTAAGGCGCGGCATCCTCGGCCAGGATGGCAGTCAGGCTGCGCCCATCGACGGGAATATCCACATGCGAATCGGCTTTCACAAAGCCGTGGCCGGGGAAATGCTTGCCGCAGTTGCCCATGCCCGCCTGCAGCAGGCCATGCATGAGGCTCTTGGCCAGCATCGCCACCACGCGCGGGTCGCGGTGAAAGCTGCGGTCACCGATCACCGAGCTTTCGCCATAGTCCAGATCCAGCACCGGGGTAAAGCTGAAATCCACCGCGCAGGCGCGCAGCTCGGCACCCAGCACATAGCCCGCTGCAGTGGCGGCATTCATCGCGCGCATCGCGCCGCTGCCCGTGCGGTGTTGGCGGCCCTGGCCGTCGTCCATCCACATCTGGCCAAAATGGCGCATCGATGGCAGGTGCGTGAAGCCATCGGTACGGAAGCGCTGCACGCGCCCGCCCTCATGGTCCACACAAATGAGCAAATCGGGCTTGATGGCCTTGATTTGCGCGCACAGCTGCACCAGCGCCGAGCGGCTCTCCCAGTTGCGGGCAAACAGGATGACGCCCCCCACCAGCGGGTGGGCCAGGCGGGCGCGGTCGGCATCGGTCAGGGCCTTGCCGGCGATATCAATGATCAGAGGAGCGTGCATGGGAGGGATGCGGACAATTCAAAAACGGGCCCTGGCAGGGCCCGGGGAGCGGGAATCAGAGCTTTTCGACGACGCAAAAGCTCGCGGCATAGTCGACCTCGTCGGTCACGGTGATATGGGCCGTCAGCCCTTGCGCCTCGAACCAGGCGGCCAGCTCGCCATGCAGCCGGATGCCCGGCTTGCCGCTGGGCAGGTTGATGACCTCGCAGTTGCGCCAGGTCATCGGCATGCGCATACCCAGGCCCACGGCCTTGCTGAAGGCCTCCTTGGCCGAAAAGCGGGTGGCCATGTAGCGCACGCCCCGGTCAGGCCAGCGCTCGCTGCGGCGGCGCCAGACGGCCAGCTCGCCCTCGGCCAGCACCTTGTGGGCAAAGCGCTCGCCCTGGCGCTCCAACGTAGCGCGGATGCGGCGGATATCGCAGATGTCGGTGCCAATACCGTAGATCATGCTGTCACAGACCTGGGCGTGCGGTTACAGCAGCACGCCATCGGCGCGGGCATCGAGCGAGCGGCGGTAGGCACGCACGGCTTCGGCGTAGCCCATCTCCAGCGCATCGGTGACAAAGGCGTGGCCAATCGACACTTCCAGCACCTGGGGCACATGGGTCACAAAGGGGGTGAGGTTGCGCAGGCTCAGGTCATGGCCGGCATTGACGCCCAGGCCCACAGCCTGCGCCGCCTTGGCCGCGGCCACGTAGCGCGCCAATTGCACACTTTGCTCCGGCGTGCCAAAGGCGGCCGCATAGGGCTCGGTGTAGAGCTCGACCCGGTCGGCGCCCACCGCCTTGGCAGCGGCCATCTGCTCGGGGATCGGGTCCATGAACAGGCTCACGCGCACACCCAGTGCCTTGCACTCGTCCACCAGCGGCTTGAGGCGCTCGGCGTCTTGCGGAAAGTTCCAGCCATGGTCGCTGGTGAACTGGTCCTCGCCATCGGGCACAAAGGTGGCCTGGTGCGGGCGGTACTGGCGCACGTAGGTCATCAGATTTTGGAAAGGATTGCCTTCGATGTTGTACTCGCGCTTGACCGGCCAGGTGGCGATCACATCGGCCAGCCGCTCCACATCGCCCGGGCGGATATGGCGCTCGTCCGGCCGCGGGTGCACGGTGATCCCCTGCGCGCCCGCTTCCAGGCACAGACGTGCCGCACGCGTCACGCTGGGGATGTCCAGGTGGCGGGTGTTACGCACCAGTGCCACCTTGTTGAGGTTGATAGACAGGGCAGTTTTCACGGGGGTAGTCATAGTGATTGGATATCCATCATCAACTGGCGCGTACGCAATACCGGCTGACCACAATGGTGTTGCAGTAGCGTACGCAACTGAACTTTTAACTCTGCGGCGCACAACACGCAAGCCCTGAGCACTGCGGGATAGGGGTTTGCAGCGGACAGCGCTTGCTCCAAGCCCTCCCATTGTGCACCGCTGAGCCCCGCCCTGTCCTGCCCATGGGCCTCGCGCAGGCCGGCGTCGGGCACCAGCACATAGCGGGTGGCGGGCTGGAGCGGCTGCAGCGACAGGGTTTGCGCCGCCAGCGATGGCAGCAGCCCCAGCTCGCGCAGCAGCAGCAGCTCAAAGGCGCGCAGCACGGGCTCGAGCACCTCGCCATGGTCGGTGGCCAGCACCCGCACCACACCGGCATAGATGTCGAACAGGTTGGCAAACGGGTCTTCGCGCGCCAACAGCCGCATCAGCAGCTCATTGAGGTACAGGCCCGAGAGCAGGCCCGCGCCCACCGGCATCGTGTGGCCGCCTACCCACTCGGCGCTTTTGAGCGTATGGATGTCCGAGGCCCCCTCGCCCGCGATGCCCCAGGACAGGCGCAGCGGCTGCAAGGCCAGCAGCACCGGCCTAAAGTTGGACGTGGGTTTTTTAACGCCCTTGGCGACCAGGGCTACGCGTCCCCGGTGCCGGGTAAAGCATTCCAGCACCAGGCTGGATTCACTCCAGTCATACCGGTGCAGGATGTAGGCCGGTTCTTCATTGACGCGCTTGACAGCCATGGCTCAGGGGGTGCAGTACGTGACCCCGTTGGGGCCAGAGAAGAGATCGGGTATCACGCACTGGGCGCCGACCGGGCACAGCAGGCGGTGCGCCGGTATGCGCCAGGCTTGCGCTTATTCGTAGCCGAAGGACTTGACCCGGGCCTCGTCATCGGCCCAGCCGGACTTGACCTTGACCCAGACTTCCAGGAACACCTTGGCGCCCAGCAGCTTTTCGAGCTCCTGGCGTGCCTCGGTGCTGATGCGCTTGAGCTTCTCGCCCTTCTCGCCAATCACCATGGCCTTGTGGCCATCACGTTCGACAACGATGGTCGCTGCAATGCGCATGAAGCGGCCATGCGTCTTGCTGGGCTCCTCGTCGAACTTGTCGATGACAACGGTCGAGGTGTAGGGCAGCTCATCACCGGTGAAGCGAAAGAGCTTCTCGCGCACGGTCTCGGACGCCAGGAACTTCTCGCTGCGGTCGGTCAGCTCTTCAGGACCGTAGAACCAGGCCTGCTCGGGCAGGTACTTTTCGCAGATGCCGAACAGGCGCTCGATATCGCCCTTGTTCTTGGCCGACATCGGCACGAATTCGGCAAAGGGGTGGCGCTCCTGCATGTCGCGCAGCCAGGGCGCAATCTCGTGGCGGCGGTGCACGGTGTCGAGCTTGTTGGCGATCAGCAAGGTGGGAATGCCGGGCTTGAACAGCGACAGCACCTTGGCGTCGGCCAAGGTGAAGCTGCCCGCCTCCACGACAAACAGGATCAGGTCCACATCGCCGATGGCGCCCATCACCGTCTTGTTGAGCGACTTGTTCAAGGCGCGCGAGTGGCGGGTCTGAAAGCCCGGCGTATCGACAAACACGAACTGGGTGTTGTCCTTTGTGCGGATACCGGTGATGCGGTGGCGTGTGGTCTGCGCCTTGCGCGAGGTGATCGAGATCTTCTGGCCGACCAGGGCATTCATCAACGTGGACTTGCCCACATTGGGCTTGCCGACGATGGCAATCAGACCGCAGCGCTGCGGGCCGGTGGGCGCGGCAGGCGCCTCGGCCTGGTCGGCATCGGGGGCGCTGACGCGTGCCACAGTCGCGCCGGGCTTGGCGGCCGCGAGCATCGCATCCAGGTCAGAGAGGGTCTGGCCCGAAGGCAACAGCTCTGCAGGGTCTTGGCCAGCAGCGCTTGGAGATAGGGGTTTTTTCGAGGTCATAAAAAGCTTAGCGATGCTGGGTCTGCAGTTGTTGCAACATGATGGCGGCTGCCGCCTGCTCGGCCGCACGGCGCGATGCGCCAGCGCCTTCGCTGCGGGCCTGAAAGGCCGGCACCACACAGTCGACATGGAAGGTCTGCGCATGCGCAGCCCCGGTTGTGCCGGTCACCACATACTCCGGCACCGATTTCTTGCGTGCCTGCAGCCACTCCTGCAGCGCCGTCTTGGCATCCTTGGATGCGGCGGGCATGTGCTGCGAGATTTCGACACGCTCATAGAGATGATGCACGATCGCCTCGGCCCGCGTGTAGCCGGCATCCAAGTAAACCGCTCCAATAATCGCCTCGACCGCATCGGCGAGTATCGAGGGGCGCTCACGCCCCCCCGATTTAGACTCCCCTTCGCCCAGGCGCAGCACCTTGGCCAGCTGCAGGCGCAGCGCAATCTGGTGCAAGGTGTCTTGCTTGACCAGGTTGGCGCGCATGCGCGAGAGCTCGCCCTCCGGGGTGCCCTTGAGCTTCTGGAACAGCATCGTCGATACCGCCAGGCCCAGCACCGAGTCGCCCAGAAACTCCAGGCGCTCATTGTGATCCGCACAAAAACTACGGTGCGTTACCGCTCGCTGCAGCAACGCACCGTTCGCAAAAGAATACTGCAGGCGTTCCTGCAATCGACTGAGTTCTGATTCCACCTACTTCACACTATCGTTAAAACGGAAGACCAGAAAGGCTGGCCCGTACAAGGGGATGTCCCGCTCGTAGCTGTAGGACACCACAATCTTGCCGTCCGTGTCTTTGGTCACTTCCAAATCCTTGGCATTGACCGAGGTCATGTCATCAATCGCCTGCGAGCGCTCATAGATGGCGCGCACTTCCTGCACCGTCGTGCCCTGGCGGGCAGCCTTGACGGCGGCCTTCTTGATGTTCATGTTCTCGATCACGATCGGGACTGCCTTGCTGCCCACAATGGCCAGGGCCACGATGATGAAACCCCAGAGCACCACACCGATGAACGACATGCCGCGCTGGCGCTGCCGGGGTGCTTGTTTCATAGCCTGCATAGTCAATCCCTCTTAGAAAACTTTTTTAGTTAAACGGTCCGATACGCTTGATGTTACCGAAATTCATCCAGACAAAGAAGGCCCGGCCGACAATATTGGCATCCGGCACAAAGCCCCAGTAACGGGAATCCAACGAGTTGTCGCGGTTGTCACCCATCATGAAGTAATGGCCTTCGGGCACCTTGCAGGTCACGCCCTCGACGCTGTAGCGGCAGTTGTCCTTGTACTTGAAATCCGTCACGCCCTGCACGAAGTTGGGCACGTCCGGGTTGATGATGGAGCGGTGCGGCTTGTCGCCCAGCTGCTCTTCAATCTGCTTGAAGTAGCGCATCGCATCCTGCTCGAAGTAATCGGGCTGGTTGGTCGTCGGCACCGCCTTGCCATTGATGGTCAGGCGCTTGTTGATGTAGGCCACCTCGTCACCGGGCACACCCACCACACGCTTGATGTAGTCCATGCTCGGCTGCGGGGGGTAGCGGAACACCATCACATCGCCGCGCTTGGGCGCCGTGCCTTCGGTGATCTTCTTGTTGATCACCGGCAGGCGCACCCCATAGGTGAACTTGTTGACCAGGATCAGGTCGCCCACCTGCAAGGTGGGAATCATCGAGCCCGACGGAATCTTGAAGGGCTCAAACAGGAAAGAGCGCAGGATGAAGACCACCGCGATCACCGGAAAGAGGCCCGCGGTCCAATCCAGCCACCAGGGCTGCATCAACAGGCGCGCCTTGCCTTCTTGCACATCGTCGCCGTCAACCTTGTCGATGCCCTGGGCATCGAGCTGGCGGCGCCGCTCGGCCGCCGAGACCTCGAGCTGGGCAGCGGCCGCCTGGCGCCGGGGGAAGAAGTAAAAGCGCTCTGCCAGCCAGTAGGCGCCGGTGATCACCGTGGCCAAAAACAGCAGCAGTGCAAAATTGCCTTCGATGGCGCCGCTGTACCAGGCGCCCATATAGGCCACAAAAGCGGCCAGAATCAGTGTTGTCAGGAGTTGCATAGCGTTGTTCTTGGCTTCTTCTCTTCTTAATCGTCCACTTGCAAAATCGCCAGGAACGCCTCTTGGGGCACTTCCACCGAGCCGATCTGCTTCATGCGCTTCTTGCCGGCCTTCTGCTTTTCCAGCAGCTTGCGCTTACGCGTGATGTCGCCACCATAGCACTTGGCCAGCACGTTCTTGCGCATGGCCTTGACCGTTTCGCGGGCGATGATGTTGGCACCAATCGCCGCCTGGATCGCCACGTCGAACATCTGGCGGCTGATGATTTCGCGCATCTTGGCAACCACGGCGCGGCCACGGTAAACCGACTGCGAACGGTGCACGATGATGGACAGCGCGTCCACCTTCTCGCCGTTGAGCAGGATGTCGACCTTGACCACGTCGGAGGCCCGGTATTCCTTGAACTCGTAGTCCATCGAGGCATAGCCACGCGAGACCGATTTGAGCTTGTCAAAGAAGTCCAGCACGATCTCGCCCAGTGGCATCTCATAGGTCAGCATCACCTGGCGGCCGTGGTAGGCCATGTCCATCTGCACACCGCGCTTCTGGTTGGCCAGGGTCATCACCGGGCCGACATAGTCCTGGGGCATGTAGAGGTGCACGGTCACGATGGGTTCGCGCACCTCTTCGAGACGGCCGGCATCTGGCATCTTCGAGGGGTTTTCCACATCGACGAGTTCGCCATCGGCCTTGAGCACCTGGTAGACCACGCTGGGCGCGGTGGTGATCAGGTCCTGGTCGAACTCGCGCTCGAGACGCTCCTGCACGATTTCCATGTGCAGCAGGCCCAGGAAGCCGCAGCGAAAGCCAAAGCCCAGCGCCTGCGAGACTTCGGGCTCGTAGTGCAGCGCCGCATCATTGAGCTGGAGTTTTTCCAGCGCATCACGCAGCTGGTCGTACTCGGACGCTTCGGTCGGATACAGGCCGGCAAACACCTGGGACTTGACTTCCTTGAAGCCCGGCAGCGGCGCGCTGGCCGGGCCCAGGTTGTTGGGCAGCTTCTTTTCCAGGGTGATGGTGTCGCCCACCTTGGCGGCCTTCAGCTCCTTGATGCCGGCAATGATGTAACCCACCTCGCCGGCCCTGAGCACATCGCGCGACTCGTTGGCGGGCGTGAACACGCCCAGGCTGTTGGCCTCATAGGCCGCGCCGGTGGCCATCATCTTGAAACGCTCGTTCTTCTTGAGCTGGCCGTCGACCACGCGCACCAGCATCACGACGCCCACATAGGGGTCAAACCAGCTGTCCACGATCATCGCGCGCAGGGGTGCCTCGGGCTCGCCCTTGGGTGGCGGCACCTTGGCCACCACGGCTTCCAGAATTTCTTCAATGCCCATGCCTGTCTTGGCCGAGCAGGGAATCGCATCGCTCGCATCAATGCCAATCACATCCTCGATCTCGGCCTTGGCATTGTCCGGGTCTGCATTGGGCAGATCCATCTTGTTGAGCACGGCAAACACTTCCACGCCCAGGTCCAGCGCGGTGTAGCAGTTGGCCACTGTCTGCGCTTCGACACCTTGGGAGGCATCGACCACCAGCAGCGCGCCTTCGCAGGCCGACAACGAGCGCGAGACTTCATAGGAGAAGTCCACGTGGCCGGGGGTATCGATCAGGTTGAGGTTGTAGACCTTGCCGTCCTTGGCCTTGTACTGCAAGGCCGCCGTCTGCGCCTTGATCGTGATGCCGCGCTCTTTCTCGATGTCCATCGAGTCCAGCACCTGTGCCTCCATGTCGCGCTCAGCCAGGCCTCCGCAATACTGGATCAGGCGGTCCGCCAAGGTCGACTTGCCATGGTCAATATGGGCAATGATGGAAAAATTACGAATGTGCTGCATTAACAAACAACGGAAAAAGGCCTGGAATCTGGCGCGCACGCCAAAGGGGCTGGAGATTCCAGCCAAAACACGCATTGTAGGCAAAAAGCAATGCACCCCGGCGGGGATGGCTCGATCCCGCCAGGGTGCCACTCGATGCGACCTCTTCCGCCTTCATCAGTGCCACTGCATCTCGCCCTTGGCCACCTTGGCGCTCAGCGCCAGGCTTTCGAGGCCGCCCAGGTTGGGGAAGCGCTGCTTCATCGCCGCTTCCAGCGCCGCGCCATCCTTGGCCTTGGCCGTTTCTTCGTCAAAGGCGCGAATGTAGTCAGCGGTGAAGTCCAGCGCCGCCGTGCCAGCGGGCATCACGCCGGCAAAGTGGCCGGGGATCACGACCTCCGGGTTCAATGCCTTGATGCGCGCCAGCATCGCCAGCCAGTCGCTATGCGACTGCGGCGTCTGGGTATCGGCCATCCAGACATGCTCACCGGCCAGCACCGGGATGCCACCGGCCACGGTCTTGATCGACGGAATCCACACCACGGTGCGGTCCGGTGTCGGGCCATCGAGGCCGATCAGCTGCAAGGCCTGGCCATCCACCTGCAGGCTGTCGCCTTGCAGCGGCTGGGGCACCACCAGCTGCTTGGGCGCGTTCTCACCCAGCTGCGGCCCCCAGACCTTGAGCTTGGCGTCCTTGGTGGCCTCGATATGGGCAATGGTCTGCGGTGTGGCCACAATCCTGGCCTCGGGGAACGCGGCCTGCAGGGTGTCCAGACCAAAGTAGAAGTCCGGGTCGCCATGGCTGATATAGATCGTCGTCAGGCGCTTGCCGGTGGCCTTGATCTTGTCGGCCAGCTTGCGCGCCTGCTCGGCCGAGAACTGCGCATCGATCAGCAGCACCTCGCTCTTGCCCTGCACCAGCACCGAGGACACGGCAAAGATCGCCTGCTCGCCCGGGTTGAAGACCTCGGTGGTCAGCGCAACTTGCTGGGTGTCGGCCGGCGCGGGGGCTGCCGGCGCACTGGCGGCTGGCGCAGCAGGCGCCGATGCCGTGCTGCTGCGCTCACAGCCGGCCAACAGGGCGGCGGCCAGTGCGCAGGCCGACAGCGTGTAGTAGTGTTGTTTCATGGTCGTGTTTGCTTTCAAAAGAGAAGTGAAAAAAGGTGGGCGCAGGCGAGGCTGCACCCCAGGGATTCAGACATCGGCAGCGATGCGCTCTGCAATAGCTTGCGCAATCGCCGCCTGCAGTTTTTCCAGCTCCCGGGCCAGACTCTCGCGCTGGCGAAAGCGCTTTCCCGCGCGCTCATACCAGTTCTCGGCGTCTTCCAGATCGCCTTCTTGCAAATGCACGATGCCATGCAGCCAGGCGGCCATGAGGCCGGAGTAGCGCTGCACACCATCGTGGGCGGCATGCCAGTCGCCCGCTTGCAACCGGGCCGCCAGCACTTGCAGCTCGCGCAGTTCGTCGGCGCTGTACATGGCCGTCATGGCTGCATCGCTTGCAGCATGGGGGCGCTGTCCACCACCTGCTCCATGCGGATGATCTGGCCATCGCGCAGCTGGTACAGGTGCGAAAAGCTCGCCACCATGGCCTTGCCGCTGGCGCGGTGCGTGCCGGTGTAGCGGCCAAAAGCGGCGACCCGGTCGCCATCGGCCAGGTAGGTATGTACCTGAGCGCTGAACACCGCCCAGTCGCTGCTAATCCGCGCAAATACGCCCTCCACGATCTGCGCCGCGCCAACATACTGGCCCGCATAGGGCGAGCCTGCAGCCTCGATCCACAGCACCTCGGGCGCGAGCGCGGCCATCAAATGGCGGGCGTTGTCCTCGGGGCTGCCTTCATAGGTGGCAGCAATGGTGTCCAGGTTGCTGGTGGTCATACAGTCTCCGTACAGGTTCAGGCGGCCAGCCATTGCGCCACAAAGGCTTCGGGGTTGGAAAAAGCGGTGCTTGCGTTGAGCAGCTGGCGCTGGCCATCGCGCTCCAGCACAAAGCTGGGCACGCCTTGGGCGCCCAGCTCGCGCATCAGCTGCCGGGCCTGCGCCACGCGTGCGCTGTTGGCTTGCAGCAAAGCGGCATCGGGCTGCGCCAGCCGGGCGGCCGCGTCATCCAGGCCCAGGCCGCGCAGCAACTCCAGCAACACGGCGATGGCGGTGTTGTCCAGCCCATCGACATAGCGCGCATGCTGGATCGCCTTGAGCGCCTCGGCCTCGCGCTGCGGCGCGGTCAGGTGCACGGCAGTGAGCGCCACCGTGGCCGGGCCACTGTCAAACATCTGCTGGGGCTTGTCCAGCACCTCGCTGCGGTAGCGCTGGCTAAAGGGCTGGCCGGTCAGGCGCTCGATACGCTGGTCATTGCTCCAGGCGTAGGCCGCAAAGGCCTCATCCATGGGGCGGGCACCTTCGCCCGAGAAAAGGCCGCTGGGCAGCAGCTGCAGCTGCTCGCCACTGCGCTGCACCAGGGTTTCCAGCAGCGGGCCCGCGCCATAGCACCAGCCGCACAGGGGGTCAAAAAGGTAGTACAGACGTTTCATATCTATTCCATATCGGATGCAATGCCGCCATAGTAGGTGGTTTGGATTGACAAATAAATAGATATCAAATAGATAATTCGTATGCAAAAAGCAAACAATGTGAACGATACCAGCCTTGGCCACTTCTCCAACCTCAAGCGCCTGGCCTATTTCAGTGCGGTGGTCGAGACCGGCAGCTTCACGGCCGCCGCCGAGCGCCTGGGCATCACCAAGGCCGTGGTCAGCCAGCAGGTGGCCCGGCTGGAGGCGGACTTCCGCACCAGTCTGCTCACCCGCAGCACGCGCAAGGTGGCCCCCACCGATGCGGGCCAGGCCTTCTACCAGCGCTGCGCACTGATCCTCAAGGAAGCCGCAGACGCCTTTGATGAACTGTCACAGTCGGCCCAGGCACCCTCGGGCACCTTGCGGCTGACCGCCCCGCTCGACTACGGCATCGCGGCCATCGTGCCGGCGATTACCGCGTTCTGCCGCCGCTACCCGCAGTGCAAGGTCGATGCGTCGCTCAGCGACCAGTCGCTGGATTTGATGGACGGCCAGGTGGAGCTGGCCATCCGCGTGGGCTGGCTCACCGAGCTGCATCTGCAGGCGCGCCAGATCGGCAGCTTTCGCCAGCTGCTGGTGGCCGCACCTGCCTGGCGCAGCCAGCTGGCTGGCATCCAGGAGCCCCAGCAGTTGCGCGCCCTGCCCTTTGTTGCCAACACGGCGCTGCGCGAACCGCTGCACTGGAGCTTTTCGCGCAGCGCGCTGGAGCGCCAGAATGTCAATATGCCCTCGGTGCTGTCGCTCAACGCCACGATGGCCGTGCGCGAGGCAGTGCGCCACGGCGCGGGCCTGTCGGTGCTGCCCGACTATGCGGTGGCGGACGACCTGCACAGCGGCCGGCTGCTGCAGGTGCTGCCCGACTGGAAGCTGCCCTCGGGCGGCATCCATGCGGTGTTCCCTGCCGCGCGCTTTCGCCCAGTCAAGGTGCGTGCCTTTGTCGAACTGCTGCAAGAGCAGCTGGCGCAGCAAGAGACCCATGACGAAGGCCCCCACACTCCGAAAAATGGGCCGTCCGCTGCACCCCATTGAGGAGCTGGGTACGATCGATCACGCCTGCGGCACCGGGCCGCAGTGCAACCCCGCTTGACAGGAGACCCCAGCATGGCAGCAGCAGTAGAACGTGGCGAGATCGGCCAGTACCGTGGCGTAAAGATAGAACTTGTCACGGTGGACGCCACCGGGGCGCAGGTCGACCTCTCCTGCGCCTGCATGTTCACGCATGAAGTGGACCACCAGCCCCTGGCAGGCGGCCTGGCCAACCTCGATGCCGCCCTGGGCGGCCAGCTGGCCCAGGCCCGGCGCGATGGCGCCTTCCGCGCCCAGCCGCTCGAGACGCTGCTCATCACCCCGCCTGCGGGCGCCGCGCAAGCCGCTGCCATCTTGGTCATCGGCATGGGCCACCCCGAAGACTGGAGCCCGGCGACCAGCGCAGCGGCCGTGGCCTGCGCACTGCGCGTCGGCCAGTTGCGCAATGCCCGCAGCATTGCGATCGCGCCCAGCATTCTGGACACCGGCATCCACTCCGATGAAGACGTCAACGGCCCCATGCTGCATGGCTTCAAGACCCAGCTCGATGCGCTGCACCAGCTGCACAGCCTGGGGCTGGCGCCCGCGCCTGCGATCGGGCACTGGGTGTTTGACACCGGTGCCGCCCACTACCCGCACAAGCTGCAGCAGTACCAGCAAGCGTTTGCATCCATGATGGGCTGAGGGTCTGCCAAACCGCAGCCTTGACCGCTGCGGCATGCGGCCTACAATGGGCCGCTTCTTTACCTGTGCGAGGTCTTCTACCCATGCGCCATTGATGCTGCCGTCTTGTTGACGGCCCCACGTCCCGCCCCTTGATGGCAGCGGCTGCCCTGTCTAACGGGCGCCAAGGCTGCAGGCTCACCAGCCATGGCGCGGGGATGTTCGGCATCGATGACATCGCACGGGTATGACAGACACACATTTGGCGCTGCATGGCGTCTCCTATTCGCTGCCGCAAGGCCGGCCGCTTTTCTCCGATCTCCACGCCCGTTTTGACCGCCAGCACACCGCGCTGGTCGGCCGCAATGGCGTGGGCAAAACGGTGCTGGCACGGCTGCTGGCCGGCGAGCTCGAGGCGACGCGTGGCCGCATCAGCCGCGCAGGCCGCATCCACTACCTGGCGCAGAACCTGCTGGTGCAGCACCCCGGCCAGAGCATTGCCGCGCTGGCTGGGCTGGCGCCTGCACTGGCGGCCTTGCAGCGCATCGAGCAAGGCAGCAGCGACCCGCAGGACTTTGCCCTGGTGGCCGAGCGCTGGGATCTGCGCCAGCAGTTCCAGACCCTGCTGCAAGACAGCGGCTTGCCCGCGCTGCCCGCAGAGACCCCGGCCAGCGCATTGAGCGGCGGCCAGGCGATGCGCTTGGCGCTCTTGGGCGCGCAACGGGCCCAGGCCGATTTTCTGATTCTGGACGAGCCCAGCAACCACCTCGATGCCGCGGGCCGCGCCGCACTGGCGCAGCGCCTGCGGCATTGGCCCGGCGGCCTGCTGCTGATCAGCCATGACCGGCGCCTGCTCGCGCAGATGGAGACGATTGCCGAGCTGAGCAGCCAGGGACTGCAGCTGTACAGCGGCTCCTTTGGCGGCCACCAGCAGGCCCAGCAGCAGCGCACGCAACTGGCGGCGGATGCGCTGGCCCGCAGCAAGCAGGAGCGCAAACGCGGCGAGCAGGCGCTGCGCGCGCAGCAAGAGCGGCAGGAGCGAAGGCAGGCCAGAGGCGCAAAAGAGGGCAAGCAAGCCAACCAGGCCAAGATCCTGCTGGGCGGCGCCAAGCAGCGCGCCCAGGCATCGTCAGGCAAACTGCTGACCCAGCATGCCACTGCCCGCGAGGCGCTGAACGCCCGCGTCAGCGAAGCGGCCCAGGCCATCGACTGGCAGGCCGGCCCCATCCACTGGCAGCTGCCGCCCGAGGCCTTTGATCGGTGCCGCAGCAGCGATGCCATCGTTGCCGAGCTGCAGGCGCTGCAGTCACCGCGCCTGCCCGGCGCGCAGCCCCTGAACCTGCAGCTGCGCGCGGGCCAGCGCCTGGCCATCACAGGGCCCAATGGCAGCGGCAAAAGCAGCCTGCTGCAGATCCTCGCCGGCCAGTTGGCCCCCAGCGCCGGACAGCGGCAAGTGCATGTGCCCTGGGCCATGCTGGACCAGCAGCAAAGCGGGCTGGACCCGGCGCAAAGCCTGCTCGCCCAGCTGCAGCAAAGCAACTGCCAGACACCGGAAGGCGTGCTGCGCATGCGCCTGGCGCAGCTGGGGCTCGATGCGCGCTGCATTCTGCAGCCCAGCGGCCAGCTGAGCGGTGGCGAACGGCTCAAAGCTGCGATGGCCTGCGCGCTGTACCGCGATGCGCCCGCGCAGCTCCTGCTGCTGGACGAACCGGACAATCACCTGGACCTGTCCGCACTGCAAGCGCTGGAGGACATGCTGCGCAGCTACCCGGGCTGCCTGGTTGTTGTCTCGCACGATGAGGCGCTGCTTGATGCGCTGGCGCTGACGCACCGGCTGGCGCTCGATAGCGACCGCTGGCAGATGGCGCCATGGAGAAACGATGCACCCATTTAGCCACCACCTGGTGGTACCCGGAAGTTCTCGCTGATGCGCTGCTCGGCGCGCTGGCACAGATCCAGCCAGCGGCGCCAGCGCCTGGCCAGCCAGCCGAGCGGCAGCTGGGCAGCTATAGGTGGCGGCTGCTGGAGCCTGGAATCGGGGAGTGGTCGAGGGTTTTGCATGGACACCGATGCTCGGCGCCGGCCAGACTTCTGTAAAGTTGAATTTCCTATGCATTCACTTCAGAAAAACTGATGCGAAACCTCAACCTCGACCAGGTGCAAACCCTGGTCGCCATCGCCGACCTGGGCACCTTTGCCGCAGCCGCGCAAGCGCTGCACCTGTCGCCACCGGCGATCAGCCTGCATATCAAGGAGCTGGAGGCGCGCATGGACACGGCCCTGCTGCTGCGCGGCCGGCGCCAGGCGGTGCTTACGGCAGCGGGCGAAGTGCTGGTGGCCCAGGGCCGCCAACTGCTCGACGCCAGCGATGAGCTGATCGACCTGGTGCAGCGCCGCGCCAGTGGCCGCGAAGGCCTGGTCAAGGTGGGCGTCTCGGCAGGGGTAAGCACACGCCTCTTGCCGATGATGCTCGAGCAACTCAGCCAGCGCAGCCCGGGCGTCGAGGTCAAGCTCGAAGCGGTGGGCTCGGCCGATGCGATGCAGCGCCTGCGCGCGGGATCGCTCGATGTGGCGATTGTGGCCAGCCCCCAGCCCAGCAGCGCCGAGATTGTGCTCACGCCCTGGCGCAATGACCCGATGGTGGTGCTGCTGCCCGCGGCCTGGAAGGCGCCCAAGCGGGTGACGCCGGACTGGTTGGCGGACAAGCGCTGGGCCTCGTTTGCGCCGGCCACGCAAATGCATGGGCTGATTGCCGGCTGGTTCGGCCAGGCAGGCCACCACCCCCGGCCATTTCTCACGCTCAGCTACCCCGGCGCCCTCAAAAGCCTGGCAGCGGCCAGCCAAAGTGCGGTGATCCTGCCGCTCGAAGAGGTGGAAGACCAGCTGCACCTGCCTGGCGTGCAGGTGCGCCAGCTCTGGCCCCGGCTGATGCGCCCCATGGCCGTGGCCCACCGCCGCGATGGCAGCCACAACCCGGCAGCCGCTGCAGTGCTGGAGGTGCTGGCCGCTTTTGCACTACCCCGCTGATGTCCTGTGTTTGACAGGGGGCAGCACCTCACGCCTGCCATCATGGCTGCATACCAACAAGGAGACATGCATGGCAGACAAGATCGGTTTTATCGGCCTGGGCCGCATGGGCAAGCCCATGGCCGCCAACCTCGTCAAAAAGGGTTTTGCACTGGTTGTGCATGACCTGAACCCGACAGCGGTCAAGGACCTGGTCGCGATGGGCGCGCAAAGCGCCGGCGTGGCCGAGCTGGCCCGCGACTGCAGCATCATCGTCACCATGCTGCCCTCGTCGGTGGAGGTGGAACAGACGTCGCTGGGCGATGGTGGCATCTTTGCGCATGCCCAGCCCGGCAGCATTCTGATGGACATGAGCACCATCGACCCGCTAGCGACCGACCGGCTGGCCCAGCAGGCCGCTGCCAAGGGCCTGACGATGGTGGATGCGCCCGTGGGCCGCCTGGCCGAGCATGCCGACCGGGGCGAGTCGCTCTTCATGGTGGGCGCGAGCGACGCCGATCTGGCCCGCGTGCAGCCCTTGCTCGACGCCATGGGCACCACCACGCACCACTGCGGCCCGGTGGGCACGGGCGGGCGCACCAAGCTGGTCAACAACTACCTGGCTGTCACCCTGACCCAGGTGAATGCCGAGGCGTTGGCGCTGTCGCAGCGCTTTGGCCTCGATATCACCAAGACCTTGCAGGTGCTGCTGGGCACCTCGGCCACCAATGGCCAGCTGCGCATGAACTTTGCCAACAAGGTGCTGCAGGGTGACACCACGCCGGGCTTCACGATCGACCTGGCCCACAAGGACATGTCGCTGGTCGTCGCTGCCGCCCATGCCAGCAAGGTGCCCATGCCGGTGGCCGCGGCCGTGCACGAGTCCTACAGCCTGGCCCGCGCCAGCCAGCATGGCGGTCTCGATTTTTCAGGCATGGCCGATGTGCTCTGCGGCCTGGCCGGCATTGACAAGCCGCGCGTACCCAAGGGATGGACACCGGGCTAAGGCGCCCACCCAGGAGGCGGTAATGTCAGCCTCCGTCCTATGGCCGCAGCCGCGCAAACGGGGTACAAAGGCTGCTGCTCCACCATCCGCAGCCTTGCCCATGTCCGCTCCCATCCCTGCCCATATCGCGTCGCTTTGGCGCAATAACGACAAGATTGCCGCCATCAAGCGCCTGCGCGAAGAAACCGGCATGGGCCTGGCAGAAGCCAAGCATGCGCTGGAATCACAGCTGGATGGCGGCGACGGCCATGAGCCGCCACGCGAGGGTGCCGCGCTGCGAACTGCCATCGAGACGGCATTGGCCCGGGGCGACAAGATCGTCGCCATCAAGCTGCTGCGGGATGCGACCGGCATCGGCTTGAAGGACGCCAAGGACCGCATTGAATCGGGCGACCCGCAGCAATGGCTGGTCGAGGCCCATTTGCCCCACACCCCCAGCCACCCAGCGCCCGCGCCCGCAGGTACCGCAGCCTGGATGGCCCCCGGCCATGAACCCGGCCGGGTGCAAAGCTCGGGCGCCTGGACGGCCGTATTCGTGGTGGTGCTGGCCCTGGTGCTGGCGGGCTGGTACTTCTGGCGCGCCTGATCGGCCCAGCACGCCAGCTTCTGAATCAGCGCAGAAAGTCCGCTGCGCTGTGCCGCTCGGGCATCGGCGAGCTACCGCGCACCTTGTTGACCCGCTGGCCGCGTTGCACCGCAGGGCGCTGCGCGATCTCATCGGTCCAGCGGCGCACATGCTGGTAGGACTCGACATCCAGGAACTCGGCCGCGTTGTAGACCTCGTTGTTCAGCAGCGCGCCATACCAGGGCCAGGCGGCCATGTCGGCAATGCTGTAATCCTGCCCAGCAATAAAGCGCTGCTCGGCCAGTTGGCGGTTGAGCACATCGAGCTGGCGCTTGACCTCCATCGCATAGCGGTTGATCGGGTAGGCCATCTTCTCTGGCGCATAGGCATAGAAGTGGCCAAAGCCGCCGCCCAGAAAGGCCGCACTGCCCACCTGCCAGAACAGCCAGTTCAGCACCTCGGTGCGGGCTGCGCCCTCCTTGGGCAGGAACTGGCCAAACTTCTCGGCCAGGTGCAGCAGGATGGAGCCCGACTCGAACACGCGTACAGGCGTGCTGCCGCTGCGGTCGAGCAGCGCGGGGATCTTGGAGTTGGGGTTGACCTCGACAAAGCCGCTGCCAAATTGGTCGCCTTCGCCGATATTGATCAGCCAGGCGTCGTACTCGGCCTCGGCAATGCCCAGCTCCAGCAGCTCTTCGAGCATGATCGTCACCTTGACGCCATTGGGCGTGCCCAGCGAATACAGCTGCAAGGGGTGCTTGCCCACCGGCAGCAGCTTGTCATGCGTGGCGCCCGCTTCGGGGCGGTTGATATGGGCGAATGCGCTCCCATTGCCTTTGTCCCAGGTCCAGACCTTGGGCGGTTGGTAGGCTTGATCCGACATGCTTTACCTCAGCTTTCTGTGTAGGGCTGGGGCCCACCGCTGCGGCCCGGCGGGGTGCGGGCGCAAGTGCGGTAAGGCCACCTGCTGCCGATCATAGAGAGGAGCCCAGCGCGCTGCAGCAGTGCCGAAAAAGACCACAACGCAGGTTGCGGCCCCTTGACGCCATCTTGATGCCAGCCCACGCAGTCTAGATATGCGCTCAATGCCAGGCTTTCTACAGTGGAGGCCTCTCCACCCAGGGCTTGACCTGCAAGCCAGCCTCCATGAAACCTGTCGCCATCCTCCAGCATGAAACCTCGCAGGGCCCAGGCGTGCTGCTCGCGCATTTGCAGCAGCACGGCATCCCCTATGCATTGATCAGGCCCTGCAACGAGGGCATCGCAGCCATGCGCGCGCGTGATTACCGCGGCATCATTGTGCTGGGCAGCAACCATTGCGCCAATGAGCAGCTGCGCTGGATCGAGCAGGAGCGCTGCCTGTTGCAAAGCGCCCTGGCGGCGGACGTGCCCGTGCTCGGCCACTGCTTTGGCGCGCAGATGCTGGCCCGTGCGATGGGCGCGCGCGTCTGGCGCAACCCCTGCGCCAACATCGGCTGGGGTCGCGTCTGGGTCACGCCCCAAGCCCAAGAACAGATGGACTTGCCCGCCGAGGCCACCATCTTCAACTGGCACTACGACAGCTTTGAGATTCCGCCAGGCGCAAGCCGCAGCATGTACGGCCGCCACTGCCTGAACAAGGGCTTTGTGCATGGACGCCATTGGGCCTTCCAAGGCCATCTGGAGGTCACCGCGCAAAGCGTGCGCGACTGGTGCGATGAAGGTGCGCCCGAGTTGCGCAGCGCAGCTGGCCCCGCCGTGCAAAGCCGGGCGCAGATCCTGGCGCAATTGCCCCAGCACATCCGCCAGTTGCACCAGATTGCCGCGCGCAGCTACAGCGCCTGGACGGCACAACTGCCGCGCCCGCGCCTGTTTTATATGCCGGTGTGGGGAGAGGCGCGCCTGGCGCTGGCATAAGCCGGCACCCACAAAAAAGCCGGGGCATTGCTGCACCGGCTTTGGACGAGGGAAAGCCTAAAAAGCTTAGACCTTCAGCACGGCCACGCCGCCCAGGTAAGGTTGCAGCGCTTCTGGCACCGTCACCGAGCCGTCAGCATTCTGGTAGTTCTCCAGCACGGCCACCAGGGTGCGGCCCACGGCCAGGCCCGAGCCGTTCAAGGTGTGGACCAGCTCATTCTTGCCTTGCGCGTTCTTGAAGCGGGCCTGCATGCGGCGGGCCTGGAAGGCTTCGCAGTTGCTCACCGAGCTGATTTCGCGGTAGGTGTTCTGCGCGGGCAGCCAGACTTCCAGGTCATAGGTCTTGGCAGCGCCAAAACCCATGTCGCCGGTCGACAGCGCCAGCACGCGGTACGGCAGGCCCAGGCGCTGCAGCACGTCTTCGGCATGGCGCGTCATCTCTTCGAGCGCCTCGTAGCTCTTGTCCGGATGCACCACCTGCACCATCTCGACCTTGTCGAACTGGTGCTGGCGGATCAGACCACGCGTGTCGCGGCCGGCCGAGCCCGCTTCCGAGCGGAAGCAAGGGCTGTGCGCCGTCAGCTTGATGGGCAGCTGGTCTTCGCTCAGCACTTCGTCCCGCACCAGATTGGTGAGCGGCACTTCCGAGGTCGGGATCAGGTAGAGCGCCGCAGTATCGGGCACCGGCTCGGCATCCTGGCCGCCCTTGTTGGCGGCAAACAGGTCCTGCTCGAACTTGGGCAGCTGGCCCGTGCCCTTGAGCGAGTCGCTGTTGACGATGTAGGGCACATAGCACTCGGTGTAGCCGTGCTGCTCGGTCTGCAGGTCAATCATGAACTGCGCCAGCGCGCGGTGCAGGCGGGCGATCGGGCCCTTCATCACCGTAAAGCGCGAGCCGGTCAGCTTGACGCCAGCCTCAAAGTCCAGGCCCAGCGGCATGCCGACATCGACATGGTCCTTGATCTCGAAATCAAAGCTGCGCGGCGTGCCCCAGCGGCGCACTTCGACGTTGGCCGACTCGTCCTCGCCCACCGGCACGCTCTCGTGCGGCAGGTTGGGCACGGCCACCAGCATGGCCTGCAGCTCGGCCTGCAGTTCATCCAGGCGCGTGGCCGACTGTTCCAGCTCGGTCTTCATCGCGGCCACATCGACCTTGGCCGCTTCGGCCGCGTCCTTCTCGCCCTTGCCCATCAGCATGCCAATTTGCTTGGACAGCTGGTTGCGCTTGGCCTGCAGCTCTTCGGTGCGGGTCTGGATGGTCTTGCGCTCGGCCTCCAAGGCCTTGAAGGCTTCGACATTCAAAAACGCCTGGGGGCTCTTGCGGGTCTGCAAACGGGCGATGACCGAGTCCAGGTCTTTGCGTAGCAACAAAATATCAAGCATGAATTACCTCTTGGGGTGGGGCAGCGCCTAGGCCTGCCCAATGAAAGGGGGTGGGGGTGGGCACTGCCCACCGCGATAAACGGGAGTGGACGAGCCGCCAGGCCACCAGGCCTCGTTCAGCGACCCGTCTCCGGAGATCGTGCAGAAATCTCCAGCCCGCCGACATCGATTTTCAGGCCCTTGGGCAGCGGGAACTTCACGGTCTCTTCGATGCCATCCATCTTGCGCACCGAGGTCGCGCCCAGCACCTTGATGCGCTCGATCACCTGCTTGACCAGCACCTCGGGGGCCGAGGCGCCTGCCGTCAGGCCCACGCGGGCGATGCCGTCAAACCATTCGGGTTGGAGCTCGTCAGCGTTGTCCACCATATAGCCCGGCGTGCC
The DNA here is from genome assembly GCF_049601575.1 of Comamonas sp. 23. Classification (NCBI taxonomy): domain Bacteria; kingdom Pseudomonadati; phylum Pseudomonadota; class Betaproteobacteria; order Burkholderiales; family Comamonadaceae; genus Comamonas; species Comamonas sp. 23. Next base: position 4,039,216 of record NZ_CP187127.1, read on the forward strand.
CAACTTGACGGCCAGCTCGCGCAGGCGGTTGCTGTTGGAGCTGGTGGGGCTGCCCACGACGATCACCAGGTCCACCTGGCTGCTCATCACCTTGACGGCATCCTGGCGGTTCTGCGTCGCATAGCAAATGTCCTGCTGCTTGGGCTCGCGGATCTGCGGAAAGCGCAGCTTGACGGCAGCCGTGATCTCGGCGGCATCGTCCACGCTCAACGTGGTCTGGGTCACCACCGCCAGTTTGTCGGTCTGGCTGGGGTGGACATGGGCCACATCACCCACCTCTTCGACCAGGTGGATGCCTTCGGACAGCTGGCCCATCGTGCCTTCGACCTCGGGGTGGCCCTTGTGGCCGATCATGATGAACTCATAGCCCTCTTTGGCCAGCTTGGCCACTTCCACATGGACTTTGGTCACCAGCGGGCAGGTGGCGTCGAAAATGCTAAAGCCTCGGCGCTCGGCCTCCAGCTGCACGGCCTTGCTCACGCCATGGGCCGAGAAGATCAAGGTGGCGCCGGGCGGCACGTCATCGAGCTCTTCGATGAAGATCGCGCCCTTGGCCTTGAGGTCGTTGACCACATAGGTGTTGTGCACAATCTCGTGGCGCACATAGATGGGCGCGCCAAATTTCTCGATCGCACGCTCGACGATCTCGATCGCCCGATCCACGCCCGCACAAAAGCCGCGCGGCTCGGCCAATACGATTTCCTGGGGCCGCAACATGCTCAGAGCACCCCGATCAGCTGGACTTCAAAGGTCACCGGCTGGCTGGCCAGCGGGTGGTTGAAGTCAAATTGCACTGCGCCATCGTCGCGCACCTGCATCGCCACACCGGCATAGGTGCTGGCACCATCGGGGGTGGGGAACTGCACCACATCGCCCAGGGTGTACTGCTCCATCGGATCGCCCAGCTCATTGAGCAGGCGGCGCGCCACCCACTGCACCATGTCCGGGTTGCGCTCGCCAAAGGCTTCGCCGGCGGGAACGTGGAAGGTCGCATGCGTGCCCTCGGGCAGACCCAGCAGCAGGTTCTCGACCGACGGCGACAGCTCACCCATGCCCAGCGACAGGGTCGCGGGTTTGCCTTCAAAGGTGTTGATCACATCGCCCGCCGGGCCAGCCAGGCGGTAGTGCAAGGTCAGAAACGATCCGGGTTGTACCACTGGCGCATCGGCAGGCAGCGGCGTCACGGGGGCCATCGGAGTAGTCATGCAAATCCCTATAAACTGGGGTGTATTGTAGGTTGTAGGGTGAAACCCCTGCATGCAACCTGCATCAAAAGATCCCAGGCAGAGCCCGCGCCCCAGGCAGTGGTTTTGCCCGGTCCCCAGGCCACCGGCCGACAGCGAACCTCCAGGAGTGCCTATGAACACCCATCTTTGCTGCCTTGCCCCTGCCGCTGCCCGCGCTTGCGCAAGGCATGCACGGCCCCTGCCCTGCCCGTCTCGCGCCCAGCCGCTGCCGGGCCAGCTGCACTGAGAGGACGCCATGCCCCTCAAAGACATCCCTACCGACTGCCAGCCGCGCGAGAAACTGCTCGCCAAGGGCGCCGGCGCGCTGACCGATGCCGAGCTGCTGGCCATCTTGCTGCGCACCGGCATGGCCGGCAAGAGCGTGCTGCAATGGGCCGCTGAACTGCTGGCCCCGCGCCAGCCCGATGCCCCAGGCAGCTTTGGCGGCATCAACGGCCTGCTGCAGGCCAGCAGCGCCGAGCTCGCACAGGTCAAGGGCCTGGGCCCGGCCAAGCGCGCCGAGCTGATCGCGGTGCTGGAGCTGGCCCGCCGCGCGATGGCCCAGCAATTGCAGCAGCGCAGCCTGCTTGGCAGTGCCTCCACTGTCAAAGCCTATGTGCAGTTGCACCTGGCGCACAAGCACCATGAGGTGTTTGCCGTGCTGTTTCTCGACAGCCAGCACCAGCTGATTGCGCTGGAGGAATTGTTTCGCGGCACCCTGGGCCAGGCCAGCGTCTATCCGCGCGAAGTGGTCGTGCGGGCCCTGCACCACCACGCTGCAGCGGTGATCTTGGCGCACAATCACCCCAGCGGCCAGGTCACGCCCAGCCAGGCGGACCAGCAACTCACGCAGAGCTTGCAGGCCGCCTTGTCCCTGGTCGATGTGCGTGTGCTGGACCATATTATTGTTGGGCCCGGAGCAGCACTGTCGATGGCCGAGGAAGGTGAGATGTGAGTAAGCAGGACAAAACCGGCAGCGTGGCATCGCTGCGGGAGCTCAAGCAGCTGCGCAAGGCGCTGACGGCCTTGCAGGCCGAGCAGGCAGCCCAGCGCCAGCTGCAAGAAGCCGCCCGCCAGCAGGCGCTGCGCCAGAGCGAGCGCGACCGCCAGCTGTTTCGCCAGACCGTAGGCGCCGTGCGCCCGCTGCCCAGCAGCGGCCAGATCAGCGCCGAAACGCCCCCGCCCGACCCGCTACCGCTGCAGCACTGGGCCGACGAGCAGCGTGTGCTGCTCGAAGCGATGAGCGATGAGTTCGACGCCAGCACCCTGCTCGACACCGACGACCAGCTGAGCTTTCGGCGCAAGGGCATTGGCCGCGATGTGGTCCACAAGCTGCGCGCCGGGCACTGGACCATCCAGCGCCAGATCGACCTGCATGGCCTGCGCACCGACGAGGCGCGTCAGGCGCTGGGCAGCTTTATCCGTCAATCGCAGCGCCAGGGGCTGCGCTGCGTGCGCGTGGTGCATGGCAAGGGCCTGGGCTCACCCGGGCGCATGCCGGTGCTCAAAGGCCGGGTGCACAGCTGGCTGGTGCAGAAAAACGAGGTGCTGGCCTTTGTACAGGCGCGCCCGGCCGATGGTGGCGCCGGCGCCCTGGTGGTGCTGCTGCGTGCCGCATCGATGGCGGCCAGCGCCGTCAATGTGGCCGATGCGCTGCTGCAGATGCAGGCACTGGCCCAGCAGGCAGCGGCCGTGCCGGCACCCGACCCGGTGGCCCAGCAGGTCGCATCCTGGGCGGCGCAGTACCGCAGTGACAAGCCCAAGCGCTGATTGACAGGCCTTAAGAAGCCCCGGGCTTGCCCTGCGGCAAGGGAGCGCTGAAAGGGTTTACCCAGCGCTGGTCCGGGTCCTGCAGCGGCAGCGCCTCGCGCGCTTCGTCTTCGCCATAGATGCGGGCGATCCGCGCTTCCAGGCTGGGGTGGCTGGCCAGCCAGCGCGCGCCGCCCAGGTGCCAGAAGTCATGCATCTCTTCGATGCTGTGCACCTCCAGCAGCAGCATGTGCTCCACAAGCGGCGAATAGGCCCCGGCTGCGCCGCCACGGGGCTGCAGGGCATCGGCCTGCAACGGGTAGTCCTGCTGCCACAGCGCCTTGCGCAGCACGCGGCCCAGCCCATCGGGATTGCGGGTCCACTGCACGGCGCGGGCATCGGCCAGGTATTCGCGCTGGCGCGATACGGCAGCCTTGAGCGCCTGCGCCGCCAACCAGCCCAGCCAGCCCACGGCCATCAGCGGCCGGCCAAACAGCGACACGCCGCGCTCGACCCAGTCGCGCCCATAGTTGAACAGCATCTCCAGCCCGAACACATAGCCGGCCAACTCCATGTTGAGCCGCGTATCGCCCTCGTGCAGATGGGACAGCTCATGCGCTACCACGCCCTTGAGCTCATCGCGGCTGAGGTATTCCAGCGCGCCCATGGACACCACGATCACCGCATCCTCGGCCTCCCAGGCAGCGGCAAAGGCATTGAGCGAGCGGTCGCGTGGCAGCACCATGGCCTGGGGCCGCTGGGCACCGGCGGCAATGCACAGCTCATCGACAATGTTCTGGTACTGCTGCTCGGCATGAGACACCGATGGGCGCAGTTCGCGCGCGCCCAGCTGCCTAGCCAGGTGCAGGCCGCCCTGGCGCAGATTGCTGCGCTTGATCCAGGCGCCGCCCAGCACCATCAGGCTGACGATGCCGATATTGGTGGCCAGAAAGCCGGCCGGGTAATGCACTGCGACCTGTTCCAGCCGCAGTTGGCTGAAGAGCACTGCGACCAGCGCCGGCGTCCAGAACACCAGCGCCAGCACCAGGTGCACGCCCACCGCAATGCCCAGCACCAGCAGCGCAAAAGCGGCCACCAGGCCCCAGGTGCGGCGCCGTGCGCTGGCTTGGAAATCCCAGAAGTTCATGGCTGCGCCGCTGCAGGCTCACCGCGCAGCGCGTGGCCATGGTCGCGGGCTGCGGCCTTCATCGGCTCAGAACTGCACGCGGACGGTGTCGCGCTCCTGGGCATTTTGCGTGGACTGCAGCATCGGCATCGCATGAAAGCCCAGCATCGAGGCCACCACAATCGCCGGGAAGGCGCGCGAAGCGTTGTTGAACGCCAGCACCTGGTCGTTATAGGCCTGGCGCGCATAGCCAATGCGGTTTTCGGTGCTGCCCAGCTCTTCGCTGAGCGAGCGCATCGTGTCATCGGCCTTGAGGTCCGGGTAGCTCTCGGTCAGCACCATCAAGCGGCCCAGGGCACCGCCCAGCGCCCCTTCCGCGGCCACCATGGCGTCCGCCACCTCGGGTTTACCAGGGGCTGCGCGCAGCGCACTGGCTGCAGCCTGCGCCTGGCCGCGCGCGCGGATCACGGCCTCCAAGGTCTGGGACTCGTGCTCCAGGTATTTCTTGGCCACCGCCACCAGGTTGGGCACCAGGTCGTAGCGGCGCTTGAGCTGCACATCGATTTGCGCCAAGGCATTGCTGGTGCGGTTGCGCAAGGCCATCAAGCGGTTGTAGACCAGCACGCCCCAGACCAGCAAGGCAGCAACCACCGCCGAGACCACCATCAAATTGGTATTCATAACCCTCATCCACCCTCATCGTTTTTAGTGGCTTGATTATGGGCCAAAGCGCTGCGGCGCCCCCATAGGGAATGCAAACCAGCGTGGACGTTGCATTTTGCGAACCTGGTGCATGACAGAAGTCAAGAAATCAGGTAATGGGCGGCAAGCCTCCCGCCGCAGACGGGGCGCTGCACAGAATGCCTGCGCAACCCACCAGCGGCTCGGGCTGGAGTCAGCGGTTGCGCATCCAGTCCGCAGTCAGGAAAAAGCTCTGGCCCAGGCCGCTGCGCAGTTTCTCATCGACGCCGACATCGCCCATCGCCTGGTCCATGCAGGCCAGCCACTGGTCGCGCTCCAGAATGCCGATCGAAAACGGCATATGGCGCATGCGCAGGCGCGGGTGGCCAAAGCGCTGCTGGTAATGGTCAGGGCCGCCCAGCCAGCCGCAGAGAAACCAGAACAGCTTGTCGCGCGCATCCTGCAAAGTGCTGCCATGGGCGTCACGCAACTCCTTGTAGCCGGGCTCCAGGTCCATCAGGTCATAGAAGCGGTCCACCAGCGCCCGCACCTGGCTCTCGCCGCCTATCCAGTCAAAAGGGGTGTCAAACGGGGGCTTTTCTTCGATGTGCATAGAGGGCTCTCAGGGTACGCAGGGGCAGAGGATCAGGCAGCGGGCGCTGCGCCTGCACAGCGCCCACGGTCCTGCCACCCGCGATATTACCGCTCTATGGCGCGGCATTCACACCGCTTCGCGCAAGGTCACGACGACCGGGCGGCGCAGCACCTCGCGCAGGCCCCACCAGCCGGCCACCAGCGCCAGCAAGGCGCCACAGGCGCCGCCAGCGAGCGGCACCCACCAGCGCGGCACCCAGGCAAAGTCAAACACAAACTGGGCCAGCGCCCAGCCAATGGCCATGGCCACCACGCTGGCCAGCACACCGGCGAGCAGGCCCACACCGGCCAGCTCGGCGCGCTGCACCTGCTGGAGCAACTGGCTGCGCGCGCCCACGGCCCGCATGATCGCGTACTCGCGGGCGCGCTCCTCGCGCGTGGCGGTGATCGCGGCAAACAACACCACCAGGCCCGCGGCCAAGGTAAAGCCAAACAGGAACTCCACCGCGCGGATCACCTGGTTGAGCACCTGCTGGAGCTGGGCGACCGTGGCGCGCAGGTCCACATTGGTGATGTTGGGAAACTCGCGCACCAGGCCATTGTCAAAGCCCGCCGTATCGGGCGCGCGGTAGGCGGCCAGGTAGGTGACGGCCACATCGTTCATCTGCGCGACCGGGTACATGACAAAGAAATTCGCGCGCATCGAGCCCCAGTCCACCTTGCGCAGGCTGGTGATCGTGCTCTCGTGCTGCACGCCGCCCATGTCAAACAGCAGGCGGTCGCCCATCTTCAGGCCCAGCGTCTGGGCAATGCCCTCTTCGACACTGACGCCCCCCGCCTCGCCTGGGGTCCACTGGCCCTGCACGATCTGGTTGTGCTCCTGCAGCACATCGCTGTGGGAGATATTGAACTCGCGGTCGACCAGGCGCTTGGCGCGGTCTTCGCTGTAGTCGCCCGGCCCCACATCCTTGCCATTGATCTGGATGAGGCGGCCGCGAACCATCGGGTACCAGTCCCATTTGTCGATGCCGGCCTGGCGCAGGCGCTGCTGGAAGGCATCGGCCTGGTCGGGCAGGATGTTGATGACAAAGCGGTTCATCGCATCGGGCGGCGTGGTCTGGCGCCAGGTCTGGATCAGGTCGGTGCGCAGCAGCACCAGCAGCACCAGCGCCATCAGGCCCACCGCCAGGCTGCTGACCTGCACCACGGCAAACCAGGGCCGGGCGGCGACCTGGCGCGTGGCCAGCAGCAACCAGCGCGGCGCCGTGCGCTCATTGACCATGCGCCGCAGCAGCGTGATGGCCGCAGCACTCAAGAGGCCAAACACCACGATCGCCATCGCAAAACCGCCCACCGCAATACCACCAAGCTTGGCATCCCCGCTGACCAGCAGCAGCATCGCCGCAAAGCCCAGTACCCCCAGCAGCAGCACCGAGGCCGAGGCCGGGCGCAGCGCACCCAGATCACGGCGCAGCACGCGCAGCGGCGGCACCTGGGCCAGCTGCAGCACAGGGGGCAGGCCAAAGGCCAGCAGCAAGGTCATGCCCATGCCCACGCCCAGCACCAGGGGCCAGCCGCTGGCAGCGGGCAAGGTGACGGCCAGCAGGCCGGCCATCAGCCAGACAAACAAATAGTGCATCGCATAGCCCAGCGCCACGCCCAGCAGGCTGGCGGCCAGACCGATGATGACAAACTCGACCACATAGGCGCCGGCAATGGCGCGCTGGGCCAGGCCCAGCACGCGCAGCAATGCCGCGCCATTGAGGTGGGCGCTGGCAAAGGTGCGGGCGGCCAAGGCCACGGCCACCGCCGACAGCAGCGCGGCCAGCAAGGCCACCAGGTTCAGGAACTTCTGCGCGCGCTCGAGGGTTTGCTCCATCTCGGGCCGGCCGCTTTGCAGCGACTCGATGCGCACGCCATGGCTGTGGGGCTGGGCCACTTCGGTCTCGGACCATTGCAAAAACTGCGCCGCTGCAGCGGGCTCACCGGCGACGGCAAAGCGGTAGAGCAAGCGGCTGGCCGGCTGCACCAGGCCGGTCGCGGCCAGGTCGCTCCAGTCCAGCATCACGCGCGGAGAAAAGCCCAGAAAGCCGGCGCCCCGGTCCGGCTCGATCGTCAGCACGCGGCCAATGGTGAAGCGCTTGTCGCCCAGCCACAGCACCGAGCCGGTCTTGAGGCCCAGCGCCTCGATCAGGCTCGGGTCCACCCAGACTTCGCCGCGCGCTGGAATGTCGCGGGTCGGCGCATCGGGCTGGCCGGCAGCGGCGGCCGTGCGCAGACTGCCGCGCAGCGGATAACCGGCCTGCACCGCCTTGAGGCCCACCAGGCGCGATTCACCGCCATCGGCATCGTCCGAGCGCGCCATCGTCGGGAAGGTGACTGTCGTCACGCCCTGCAAACCCAGCGACCGGGCCTTGTCGGCAAAGGCCGCTGGCGTGCTGTTGTCGCTCACCACCACGACGTCGCCGCCCAGCAGCTGGCTGGCATCGCGCTGCAGCCCCGCTTGGAGGCGGTCCGAGAAAAAGCTCACCGAGGTCAGCGCGGCCACCGCCAGCGCCACCGCAACCAACAAAAGCCGCAGCTCACCGGCACGCCAGTCGCGCAGCAATTGGCGCCAGCCCAACGCAAAAAAGTTGTGTTTCATGCAGCAAACATAACTGATGCGCGTTTACCCCCAGCCCTTGCCGGATTTCCCCGCAGCCTGCCCCCTGCAGACCCGTGCCAGCAGATTTTGTAGACGCACCCTACCGGCCCCATTGAAAGAGATCATCCCCAAGCAGTCGATTGCGAGTTACGATATGAAACAACAATCTCCCAACGAGCCATCCTATGAATGCCTTGATTTCACAATTGGGCCAGACGTTTGCTAAAGCTCGCAGTCTGGAGGAGCTGACGCGCCCCCTGCTGGAGATGCTGCAAAAAGTCACCAGTCTGGAATCCACCTACCTCACACGCATTGACCTGGGCCAGCGTGTCCAGCAGGTGCTGTTCGCGCGCAATACCCAAAGCCTGCAGATTCCCGAGAACCTGAGCGTGCCTTGGGAAGACACCTTGTGCAAACGCGCCATCGATGAGAACTGCCTCTACACCGACGATGTCAGCCACCTCTGGGGCGACTCGCAGGCCGCGCAGGCGCTGGGCATCCAGACCTATGCCAGCACGCCGGTGCACCTGTCCGATGGCATGCTCTACGGCACCCTGTGCGGCGCCAGTGCATCGCGCAAACCGCTGCTGCCCGAGACACGGGATGTGATGCGCCTGTTTGCCCAGTTCCTGGGCCAGCAGGTCGAGCGCGAGCAGCTGCTCGTGCAGATCCAGGTGCAAAACGAAGAGCTGCAGCGCCTGGCGCGCACCGATGCGCTGACCGGCCTGCCCAACCGCCGCGCACTGATCGAGCAGCTCGACCAGCTGCAGGCCATTGCCCGCCGCCAGGAGCGCTATGTGCTCGTGGGCATGATCGACATGGATGGCTTCAAGGCCATCAACGACGGCTATGGCCATGAAGCGGGCGACCGCTTCTTGCAGCTGCTGTCCGAGCAGATGCGCCAGGCGATGCGCGGCTCGGACCTGATCGCCCGCCAGGGCGGCGATGAGTTCGTTTTTGCCGGGCTGGGCCCCCACCTGCATGAGCCAATTGCGCCGGCTTTGAGCGAGACACAGGCGCGCCTGTTTGCCAGCACCCGGGCCGAGTCGCTGTGCCTGGGCCAGGGCGTGAGCCTGAACTACACCGGCGCCAGTGTGGGCCTGGTGGCCGTCACGCCGGGCACCCATGCCGATACCGCGTTGCAGCAGGCCGATCTGGCCATGTACCAGACCAAGCAGGCGCGTAAAGCCCGCCATCCGGTCGCCGCTTGATCCAACGCCTCAGCAAACCCTGAGGCGGCGATCAAGCCTCGCCGATCTGCGCCGCAGCCGCTGCGCCGGCCGCCGTCAGCGCCAGCATCCAGCGCCCATCCACCGCCTGGGCAAGCACCCAGGCAAGCTGCTGGGCCTGCTCCAACAGCAGGTTGAGCATCGCCAGCTCGCGCAGCAGGCTGCTGGCAGGGGCATCCAGGCGCTTGGCGATGCGCACCAGCGGTACCGCCTGCCCGGTGCGGGCCTGCTCTTGCGCCAAAGCCGTCAGCAGATGCTGCGCCAGCGGCGAGAGGGCCGGGGCGGTGCTCAACGTCCCCATCACTGCGGTGCTTGGCCGGGCTCGAGCACCACGGGGATCGATTTGGAGGTGGGCGTGCCGGCATGGGCCGCCACGGCCGACAGCGGCACCAGCGGATTGGTCTCCGGGTAGTAGGCAGCCAGGTTACCGCGCGGAATGTCATAGGCCACCAGCTTGAAGCCCTCGACACAGCGCTGCTGGCCATCGTCCCAAACGGTGCGGATATTCACCCAGTCCCCATCGGCCAGGCCCAGCGCGCGGATGTCATCGGCATGGATGAACACCACCCGGCGCTGGCCAAACACGCCCCGGTAGCGGTCATCCATGCCATAGATCGTCGTGTTGTACTGGTCGTGCGAGCGGGTGGTCAGCAAGGTAAACACCTGCTGGTCACGCAGCCGCACACGCGCCCGGTGCGTGGGGGTATCGACCGGCACCGCATGGGCGTGGAAGCTGGCCTTGCCGCTGGCCGTGGCCCAGATGCGCTCGCTGGCGGTGTTGCGCAGCCGAAAGCCACCGGGCACGGCCACCCGCTGATTGAAGTCGGCAAAATCGGGGAAGACCTTGGCGATCTCGTCGCGGATCAGCGCGTAGTCGGCGGCCAGCGCCAGCCAGTCCACCCGGCTGCGCGCGCCCAAGGTGGCATGGGCCAGGCGCGCCACAATCGCCGGCTCGGACAGCAGATGGGCCGAGGCGGGCGGGTTCATGCCCATCGACAGGTGCACCATGCTCATCGAATCCTCGACCGTCACGCCCTGGGGCTGGCCGTTTTGCAGATCGATCTCGGTGCGGCCCAGGCAGGGCAGCAGCAAGGCCTCGCGGCCATGGACCACATGGCTGCGGTTGAGCTTGGTGGTGACCTGCACGGTCAGCGCGCAGCGCTGCAGGCCTTTCCAGGTTTCATAGGTATCGGGCGTGGCGGCGGCAAAATTGCCCCCAAGCGCAAAAAACACCTGGGCCTGGCCATCGCGCATGCTGGCAATGGCGTCCACCGTGTCCATGCCGTGGGCGCGGGGCGGCGCAAAGCCATAGACCTCCTGCAGCCGGTCAAGCAAGGCCGCCGGCGGCTTTTCCCAGATGCCCATGCTGCGGTCGCCCTGCACATTGCTGTGGCCGCGCACCGGGCACGGCCCCGCTCCTGGCCGGCCGATATGGCCGCGCAGCAGCAGCAGGTTCAAAATCATCTGGATGGTGGCCACCGAATGCGCATGCTGGGTAATGCCCATGCCCCAGCAGGCAATCACCTTGTCCGCGCCCAGGTAGACATCAGCCGCCGCCCGCATCTGCGCTTCGCTCAGGCCCGATTCCTGCACCAGCAGCGCCCAGTCTTCAGCCTGCAGGCTTTGCGCCATCGTCTCAAAACCGGTGGTGTGCGCGGCGATAAACGCATGGTCGAGCACGCCGCCCCGCGCCGCCTCCTGCTCCAGCACATGCTTGAGCATGCCATGCAGCGCTGCCAGATCGCCGCCCACACGCAGCTGAAAATAGTGCGTGCTGATGGGGCTGGAGCCCAGGGTCGCCATCTCCAGCTTGTCCTGCGGATCGGCAAAGCGCTCCAGCCCACGCTCGCGCAAGGGGTTGAAGCTGACAATGCGCGCGCCGCGCTTGTGCGCCTCGCGCAATTCGCCCAGCATGCGCGGGTGGTTGGTGCCCGGGTTCTGGCCAAAGATGAAGATCGCATCGGCCTGTTCAAAATCGTCCAGGGTCACCGTTCCCTTGCCCACGCCGATCTGCTCGCGCATCGCCGAACCACTGGGCTCGTGGCACATGTTCGAGCAATCGGGGAAATTGTTGGTGCCGTATTCGCGCACAAACAGCTGGTAGAGAAAAGCCGCCTCGTTGCTCGCCCTACCGGAGGTGTAGAACACCGCCTGGTCCGGGCTGGGCAGCGCGTTCAGGTGCTGGGCAATCAGCGCAAAGGCATCGTCCCAGGCAATGGGCAGGTAGTGGTCGCTGGCCGCGTCATAGACCATCGGATGCGTCAGCCGGCCCTGGTCCTCCAACCAAAAGTCGCTGTGCTGGGCCAGCTCGCGCACGCTGTAGCGGGCAAACAGCTCGGGGCCCGCACGCCGGGCCGTGGCCTCGGCGGCGACGGCCTTGACGCCGTTCTCACAGAACTCGAAGGTCGAGGCATGGTTGCGGTCGGGCCAGGCGCAGCCCGGGCAGTCAAAGCCATCGGGCTGGTTGGCCGACAGCAGCGTCTTGGCACCCTTGAGCGCAATGTCGTGGTGCAGCAGCGTGTTCTTGACACTGTTCAAAGCGCCCCAGCCACCGGCTGGGCCTTTGTAGAAGGCGATTTTCTGTTCTTGCATGGCAGGGACTGGTTAGAACGCGGCTGCGTAGAGATCGTGAACACGTTCTCAGCCCTGCATTTCAACCCGCTGCCCGCTGGCCGTCAAATTCAATGCGGCAATGCCGGCATTCGACAAACTATGGCTGGGGTGGCGGCGCAGTTGCCAAGGCCTGCAAAGCCCCGGCATGCTGCAGGCATTGCTGCTGCCATTCATCCAACGCCATCAGTGCGCGCGCCGCCTCCATAGCGGGCATCGCCTGCTGGGATTGCTGGTAGAGAAAGGCCACCTCGCTCACGACCACCGGCTCGGCCAGCGGCCAGGCGCGCAGACCTGGTGTATGGCGCACGGTCGCCAGCACGGCGCCGGGCACGATGCTGGCCATCTGGCCCTCGCCCACCGCCTGCAGCAAGGCCTGGACCGAGTTGGTCTCCATCGCCGCCTGCACCAGCACTCCGACGGCCAAAAAGCTGCGCTCCACAATCTGGCGGTTGTGCATATCGGGGGTCAGCAGGCACAGCGGCTGCTGCGCAGCCTGCACCCAGGTGAGGGGCTCGGCCGCATGCAGGGTATCGGCCACGCAGGCGCGTGCTGGCGCGGACTGCAGCAGGTAGTAGTGCTCCTGGTACTGGGGCGCGCAGTGGGTGCGCGGGCGGCGGATGCGGTCGCTGTAGCCCAGCGCCAGGTCCAGGCTCAGCTCTTCGAGGCCGCGCTCGATGTCGGGCGAGCTCATCGCATGCAGCGCCGGCACCAGGCCCGGGTGCTGCTGGCGCAGCAGACTGGCAAAGCGCAGCAGCATTGGCATGGCCGTGGGCACTGCCGCCATGCGCAGCTGCCCTTGCAACTGCCCCGCCTGGGCCGAGAGGCGCTGGCGCAGGCGCGCCTCGCTTTGCAGCATCTCAAGCCCGGTTTGCAGTACCTGCTCGCCCTCGGGCGTAAAGCCGGCAAACACCCGGCCCCGGCGCACGATGGCCACGCCAAACTCGGCCTCCAGCGCGCGCAGCGCATTGGACAGCGCCGGCTGGGTGATGTGGCAGGCTTGGGCTGCCCGCGCGAAATGGCCATGCGCATGGAGCGCGGCCAGGTAGCGCATGGCAGCGAGCAGGTTCATCAGGTGTTGCTGCTCACGGAGATCGTCGGGAACTTCGACGAGAAATCCTTGGCCTGCTGCGCAATCTTGACCGCAATGCTGCGCGCCACCTGCCGGTAGATGGCGGCCACTTCGCTGTCGGGCGCGGCCACCACGGTGGGAGTGCCGCTGTCGGCCTGCTCGCGGATCTGCATCGACAGCGGCAGCGCGCCCAGGTAGTCCAGCTTGTAATCGGCTGCCATGTGCTTGCCGCCATCGGCGCCAAAGATATGCTCCACATGGCCGCAGTTCGTGCAGACATGCATGGCCATGTTCTCGATCACGCCAAGGATGGGCACGCCCACCTTCTCGAACATCTTGATGCCCTTGCGCGCGTCGAGCAAGGCAATGTCCTGCGGCGTTGTGACGATCACCGCACCGGTCAACGGCACGCGCTGGCTCAAGGTCAGCTGGATGTCACCGGTGCCCGGTGGCATGTCGATCAGCAGGTAGTCGAGCCCCGCCCAGTTGGTCTGGCGCAGCATTTGCTCGAGCGCCTGCACGGCCATCGGCCCGCGCCAGATCATCGCCTGGTCCTGGTCGACCAAGAGGCCGATCGACATCACCTGCACGCCATGGTTGAGCTTGGGCTCCATGGTCTTGCCATCGCTGCTCTCGGGCTTGCCGTCCACGCCCATCATCATGGTCTGGCTGGGGCCGTAGATATCGGCGTCCAGCACGCCGACGCTGGCGCCCTCGGCCGCCAGGGCCAGCGCCAGGTTGGCGGTGGTAGTGCTCTTGCCCACGCCGCCCTTGCCCGATGCCACCGCAATGATGTTCTTGACGCCCGGTATCAGCGGCACACCGCGCTGCACCGCATGCGAGATCACCTTGTTGCTGATGCTCACCGAGACGTTATCCACGCCCGGCACCGTCTTGGCAGCGGCCACGAACTGGCTGCGCAGCTGCGGCACCAGGCTTTTGGCTGGATAGCCCATCTCCACCTCAAAGGCGACGTCGCCACCGTTGATCTGGAGGTTGCGCACGGCACGCGTGCTGACAAAATCTTTGCCCGTATGCGGGTCTTGAACACTGGCCAGCGCGGCCAGTATCGTTGGTTCGGTCACTGTCATCGTGTTTTCTATTCCTGAGACAGCAATAAGTCTAGCGAACCGCGCTTGCCCTTGCGAACCAGCGACAATCTGGGCTTTTGCCCCTGCACCTCTTGAAAGACCTGCACCCGTGAAACTGAAAATGGCCGAGAACTCCGTGTTTGCAATCTTGCTGCGCTCGTCGTGGTGGATCAGTGTGGTGGTCGGAGCCATCATCGTGGTGCTGTGCCTGGCGCTGCTGCCCAAGGACATCCGCTTTGTCGGCGCTGCCGGCAGCCTGCCTTTCCTCGTGATCGGCGCCATGGCCGCCAAGCGCCAGTGGAGCCAGCCCAGCGCTGCGGCCACCGAGGCGCTGCTCGCGCAAGCTGGCGCCATGTCCAGCCGCGATCTGCAGGCCTGGCTCAGCCGCGCCTGGCAGGCCGAGGGCTACGCTGTCACCCCCGTGCAGCAAGGCGCGGCCGATCTGCAGCTGGCGCGCAACGGCCAGACGACCCTGGTGCAGACCAAGCGCAGCAAGGCCGGCGTGCACGGCATCGAGCCGCTGCGCGCGCTGCATGACGCGGCCAGCCAGGCCGGCGCCGCCAGCGTCTATGTGCTGCTGCAAGGCGAGCTGAGCGACAATGCCCGCCTGTTTGCCCGTGACCAAAAAATCGTGCTGCTGCAGAATCTGGAGCTGGCGACCTTGCTGAAAAAGGGCGCGGCGCGCTGATGCTGCACCGCCTGCGCCCGCAGTAGCGATTGAGCGACAGGGCCGCTTGGCGAAGGCCTGCAGTTTCGGCTATGGTGCAGGCCATGTCGCCCGCTCTGCACTACAGCCCCCATTCCGCCGCCACCGCCATCGTGCTCTCCGGCGGCGGCGCGCGTGCCGCCTACCAGGTGGGAGTGCTGCAGGCGCTCTCGCGCCTGCGCCAGAACGCCGGGGCCGACCATGAACCAACGCCCTTTCCCATCGCGGTTGGCACCTCGGCCGGCGCGATCAATGCCGCAGGTCTTGCCTGCGGCGCTGACCATTTCGACCTGGCCGTGCAGCGCCTCTCGCGGGTGTGGCGCAATTTCTCCACCAGCCAGGTCTACCGTGCCGATGCCTTTGGCGTGATGCGCAGCGGCGCGCGCTGGCTGAGCCTGTTGACGCTGGGCTGGGCGCTGACGCGCTGGCACCATAGCAAACCGCGCTCGCTGCTGGACAACGCGCCGCTCCTGGAGCTGCTCAAGGCCGAGCTGCCGCTGGAGAAAATCCCGCACCTGCTGCACAGCGGCAAGCTGTCGGCGCTGGCGATCACCGCATCGAGCTACACCACAGGCGAGCACATCACCTTCTATGAAGCCGGCCCGCATGTGCCCGCCTGGTCGCGCACGCAGCGCCGCGCCATCCAGGACCGCATCAGCCACCAGCACCTGATGGCCTCCTCGTCCATCCCCTTCATCTTTGCGCCCGCCGAGCTGATGCTGCGCGGCCAGTACAACTACCTGGGCGATGGTGCGATGCGCCAGACCGCGCCGCTCGCCCCAGCCGTGCACCTGGGCGCCCAGCGCATCGTTGTCGTCGGCGTCGGCCGCTCACACGAGGTGCTGAACCTGCCCCAGGGCGAACACCCGCCGTACCCCTCGCTCGCGCAGGTGGCCGGCCACGCCCTGTCCACCATCTTTCTCGATGCGCTGTCGGTCGATGTGGAGCGGGCCCAGCGCATCAACCACACCTTGAGCCTGATCCCCGAGGCCGAGCGCGCCCGCAGTGCCTTGCGTCCGCTGGACCTGCTGGTAATCACGCCGTCGCAGTCGCTGGACGCTTTGGCGCTGGCCCACCTGCAAGAGCTCCCTACGCCGGTGCGCACGCTGCTGGGCGCGATGGGCGTGTCCATGCACAGCCAGAACGTGGGCAGCGCAGCACTGGCCAGCTATTTGCTGTTCGAGCCGGGCTACACCCGGGCACTGATGGCGCTGGGCCGAGCCGACACCATGGCCCGGCGCGACGAGGTCTGTGCCTTTTTTGGCTGGGGCAGCCGCCCCACCGGCCCCGCCAAACCCCTGGTCGCGCCAGCTGGCCCCGTAAGCGCCTAGAATTGCTCGGTTCTGGAGCGCCCGCGGGCGCGAGGGCTGGCCGCGCGCCGCCCTGCCTGTGACCAGAATCCGCAACGGCCGCTGGCCTGCGTCCTCTCTGTGATTAGAAAGTTCCGCAACCCTATGTCTCAACGAAAGATTTTCGTCACCACCGCCCTGCCGTATGCGAACGGCAACTTCCACATCGGCCACATCATGGAGTACATCCAGGCCGATACCTGGGTGCGTGCGCAGCGAATGCAGGGCAATGCGGTCAACTTTGTCGGTGCTGATGACGCCCATGGCGCGCCCATCATGATTGCCGCCGAAAAAGCCGGCAAGACGCCCCAGCAGTTTGTGGCCGACATCGCCGCCGGCCGCAAGCAGTACCTCGACGGCTTCCACATCGGTTTTGACAACTGGAGCAATACCGACAGCCCCGAGAACCACGAGCTGTCCAAGCAGATCTACCTGGACCTGAAAAAAGCCGGCTTTATCGAGACGCGCACCATCGAGCAGTTCTTCGACCCTGAGAAGAACATGTTCCTGCCTGACCGCTTCATCAAGGGCGAATGCCCGCGCTGCCACGCCAAGGACCAGTACGGCGACAACTGCGAGGTCTGCAGCTCGGTGTATGCGCCCACCGATCTGATCAATCCCTACTCGGCGCTGTCTGGTGCCAAGCCGGTGATGAAGAGCTCGGAGCATTTCTTCTTCAAGCTGTCCGACCCGCGCGCGGTCGAGTTCCTGACCAGCTGGACCCAGGACGGCCAGCATGTGCAGCCCGAGGTGGCCGCCAAGATCAAGGAATGGTTTGGCGTGCGCACCAACCCCGATGGCTCGACCAGCGAAGGCCTGGACGACTGGGACATCTCGCGCGATGCGCCCTACTTCGGCATCGAGATCCCCGATGCGCCGGGCAAGTACTTCTACGTCTGGCTGGATGCGCCTGTGGGCTACCTGGCGTCGCTCAAGAACCTGCTGGCCCAGCGCGGCGAAGACTACGACGCCTACATGGCCGACCCGGCGCTCGAGCAGTACCACTTCATCGGCAAGGACATCATCACCTTCCACACCCTGTTCTGGCCGGCGATGCTGAAGTTCAGCGGCCGCAAGACCCCGACCAAGATCTGCGTGCATGGCTTCCTGACGGTGAACAACGGCGAGAAGATGAGCAAGAGCCGGGGCACGGGCCTGGACCCACTCAAGTACCTGGCCCTCAAGATGAACCCCGAGTGGCTGCGCTACTACCTGGGCGCCAAGCTCAATGGCAAGAACGAGGACATCGACTTCACTGCCGAAGACTTCATGCTGCGCGTCAACTCCGACCTGATCGGCAAGTACGTGAACATCGCCTCGCGCGCCGCTGGCTTTATCAGCAAACGCTTTGAAGGCCGCCTGGGCGAAGTGAGCGCTGATGGCCAGGAGCTGCTGGCCGTGCTGCGCGCGCAAAAGGAGGCGATTGTGGCCGCCTACGAGGTGCGCGACACCGCCCGCGCCGCGCGCGAGATCATGCTGCTGTGCGACAAGGTCAACAGCTATGTCGATGCCAACAAGCCCTGGGAGCTGGCCAAGAAGGACGACATGCAGGCGCGCCTGCACGACGTGTGCACGGTCTGCATCGAGGCCTTTCGCATCCTGACCATCTACCTCAAGCCGATGCTGCCGGGCGTCGCCGCCGAAGTGGCGAACTTCCTGATCGTGCCGCCCGAGCAATTTGGCGACGTAGACAAGGCGCTGGGCGCCGGCCACCAGATTGGCATCTACCAGCATTTGATGCAACGCGTGGACCCCTTGCAGCTCGAGGCGCTGTTCGAGACCCCTGCCAGCCAGGAAAAGGCCGCCGCCGCTGCAGCGCCTGCCAAGGCCAAGAAGGCAGACAAAAAAGCCGAGGCCGTGGTGGACCCGAACGCCCCCGGCGGCGAGCCATTGGCCGAGACCATCGGCATTGACGACTTTGCCCGCATCGACCTGCGCATCGCCAAGATTGTCGAATGCAAGGCCGTCGAAGGCTCGACCAAGCTGCTGCAGCTGACCCTGGATGTCGGCGAAAAGGGCGATGACGGCCAGCCGAAGATGCGCAATGTGTTCAGCGGCATCAGCAGCATGTACACGCCAGAGCAGCTGCAAGGCAAGCTCACCGTGCTGGTGGCCAACCTGGCGCCGCGCAAGATGAAGTTCGGCATCTCCGAAGGCATGGTGCTGGCCGCCAGCCACGCCGATGAGAAGGCCCACCCCGGCATCTATGTGCTCGAGCCCTTCCCCGGCGCGCTGCCCGGCATGCGCATCCATTGATCTGCATGGCTGCTGACCGCCCCCGCTGCAAGCCCCTGCGCTCCCTAGCCGCAGGGGCTTTTTACTGCATCTGCGCATCGCTGCTGGGCGGCTGCAGCGTGGTGACCGTGGGCGCCGCTGCCGTCAGCGTGACCGCCACTGCCGTGGGGCTGGCGGCCGATGCAGCTGTGGGCACGGCCAAGGTGGTGGGCAAAGGCGTCGGCAAGGCCTATGACATGGCCACCGGCGAGGAGCAGGACAACAGCGGCATCACCGTGCGCTACCGGGAGCCCAAGCCGGGCGAGACCTTCCCGCCGCAGCAGCAGGCCCAGCCGCTGCCAGCACCCACACAGCCAGCGCCACCGGCCATGCCCCCAGAAAGAGCCATCCCCAGCGGGCCCTGAATGGCGCGGGCTCAGGCCGGGTCAGTTACCGGCATAGCGCCCGGGCCGGTGGCTGATCCACAGGAACACGCTCATCACGATGGCGGCCAGCACCGAGTACGCCACGCGCTCGAGGGGCACGACCCACAGCGCCAGCAGCACGACCGTGCAGTCGATGACCATCTGCACCTTGCCGGCGCGGATGCCATAGCGGTCCTGCAGGTAGAGCGACACGATGGTGGCGCCGCCCAGGCTGGAGCGGTGGCGCGCCAGGAAGAGGCAACCGGTGCCCATCAACAGGCCTCCGGCAATCGCGGCATACAGCGGGTTGAGGTAATCGATATGGATAAAGCGCGGCCCGATATCGACCAGCAGCGCCAGCAGCGCCACCGAGACAAAGGTCTTGATCGTGAACTCCGGCCCCATGCGCGTCCAGGCGAACCAGTAAAAGGGCAGATTGATCGCAAAGAAAATCGCGCCAAACGGCAGGCCTGTGGCGTAGTGCAGCAAGAACGCCAAGCCTGCCGTGCTGCCCGTCAGCAGCCCGGCCTGCGCAAACAGCCCCAGGGTGATCGAAACAAACAGCGAGCCGGTGAACAGCGCCTGTGCATCTTCAAAGCGGCCATGGCGCAGCGCAGGGCCAAGCGACGCGGGCGCAGCGGCGACAGGGCCAGGCAGGGCCGTGGGGCCATCAGGGCGGGATAGCGGTGAGGACATGTCGGGTTGACAGCAAGTTTCATGCCCGCACAAGGGTGGTGCGCGGGGCTGCCTGGCATGGGTAATGCTAGGTATAAACCCGAATTTTAAAGAGTTTCAGCCCGTTACGGTTAGGCATATCCGCAACAGTTCAGGGCCCTTCAGTGCAAATGAAGGCAGCGCTCAGCGGCTATTCACCACCTGGGTGCTGTTGCTGCGCAGCACCTTGCCCTGGGCGTCGAACACCACGGTGAACAGCATCTTGGTGCTGGGCGGGTCGATCCAGCCCCAGTCCCATTCGGCCTCGTTCTTCAGCGGATAGCTGGTGCGCTTGGCCGGCTGGCCCAGCAGGCGGCGGATCTGCTGCTGATCCATGCCCGGCTGCACCTTGGCAAAGTAGGCAGGGGCCAGCACCTGGCGCAGCGCGCTCATCTTGCCGTCGGTGCCAATGGTGATCATGTAGTTCTGCGCACCGGCGGGCTGGCGCGTGTACTCCAGCGTGTGCGAGCCATCGGCCTCGTCCCAGATCTGGTTGGGCTCACCAAAGCGGTCGCGCACGTCCTGCTCGGTGGAGACGTGCTCTTCCAGTTCCTTGATGCGCTGCTGGTCGCAGCCCGCCAAAAACACGGAAACGGCCAGCGCAGAGGTGGCGATTGCAAGCTTGGTGAAGAAGGACATGGTCAGGTTCGGTAGAATCCAGGCACAAGAGGTAAATATACGCTATGTCTTTCTTCCGCCGCCCCGACTACCAATCCGACACCACCCAGTTCCTGCTCAAGCTCAAGGCCGACAAGCCCGAGCTGGAACAAGGCCAGCGCGAAGGCCGTGCCCTGCTCTGGGACAAGGATCTGGACCGCCAGCAGCAAGCCGAGTACCAAACCGCACGTGTGGCGCAAAAGCCCTACGTGTACCAAACCAACCACGATTGATCGCCCTGCCCGCTGCCGGCCGCCTGGCCCGCAGCGGCTTTCGATCCCGCATAGCCCCCGCGCATGGCAACACCCGGCAACCTGACCCAGGCTGAGGACGACGTGCGCCCCGCCGCTGGGGCTGCCGCCATGCCCGAGGTGGTGGATCAGGTCGCGCTCGCGCGGCTCTACGGCGAGCCGCTGTTTGCCATGCCCACCGACCTGTACATCCCGCCCGATGCGCTGGAGGTGTTCCTGGAGGCGTTTGAAGGCCCGCTGGACTTGCTGCTCTACCTGATCCGCAAGCAGAACTTCAACATCCTCGACATCCCGATGCTGAGCGTCACCCGCCAGTACCTGAGCTATGTCGACGAGATCCGCAGCCGCAACCTGGAGCTGGCCGCCGAGTACCTGCTGATGGCCGCGATGCTGATCGAGATCAAGTCGCGCATGCTGCTGCCGCCCAAAAAGCAGGCCGAGGGCGAAGAAGCCGAAGACCCGCGTGCCGAGTTGGTGCGCCGCCTGCTGGAGTACGAGCAGATGAAGCTCGCCGCCCAGGGCCTGGGTGCCGTGCCGCAGTATGGGCGCGACTTCATCAAGGCCCAGGTCTTTATCGAGCAGGCGCTGCAGCCGCGCTTTCCCGATGTGGAGATGTCCGAGCTGCAAGAGGCCTGGCGCGACATCCTCAAACGCGCCAAGCTGGTGCAGACCCACAAGATCACCCGCGAGGAGCTCTCGGTGCGCGAGTACATGAGCGCGATCCTCAAGCGACTGCAAGGGCGGCGCTTTGTTGAGTTCGAGGACATCTTCGAGCCGGAAAAAGGCAGCACCGTGCTGGTGGTGACCTTCATCGCGCTGCTGGAGCTGGCCAAGGAAACGCTGATCGAGATCACCCAGGCAGAAGCCTTTGCGCCCATCTATGTGCGGCTGTCCTATACGCCCGTCTAGCACGGCGGGATCGGACCGAGCCGCTGCCCAAGCCCCTTTTCACTGCCCTTTATTCCATCGGAGACACACCATGCCGCATCTCGTCATCGAATACACCAGCAACCTGGAGAACTTTCCCGAGGCCCATCTGCTCGATGCCCTCAACGCCGCCGTCATCGCCAGCGGCCAGGTGCAAAACGAGCAGGACCTCAAGAGCCGCACCGTGCGCACCGAGCAGTTCGTCATTGGCGCCGACCCCACCGCCCTGCGCGGCTTTGTGCATGCCGAGCTGCGCCTGCTGGCCGGCCGCACGCCCGAGGCCAAGCGTGACCTGTCCGACCGCATCGGCGCGGTGCTGCGCGAGTTCACGCCCCACCCCGAAGGCATGCTGGTGCAGCTGAGCGTGGACATTGTCGACATGGACCGGGGGGCGTACTACAAGGGCACGCTGTAAGCAGCCTTCAGGGGCCGCGAGCTTCGCGGCACCGCCAATACAAAGGCCTGCCGTCTCTCTGAAGACGGCAGGCCTTATTCATGCAGAGGCGGTGCCAGGCAGCCGCCTACGCAGGGGTCAGTGCTCCAGAGGCATCTGGCCCTTGTTTTCCTTCTCGATGCGGATCTTGCGCATCACGCCATCGGTGGCCTCGGTGACGGAAAACTGCCAGCCATCGATCACCACCACATCGCCTTGCTGGGGCAGCGCGCCGTTGAACTCGGTGAGCAACCCGCCCAAGGTGGTGAAGGCATCGGCCGACGACACCAGCTCACTGGAGCCCAGCAGCTGCTGCACCATGTGCACATCGGCTGCGCCGCTGGCAATCCAGGTGTCGGGCTCCCCGTCCACCGCCTGGATCGTGAAGCTCTCGTCCTCGTCGGGAAACTCGCCGGCAATCGCCTCGAGCACATCGACGGGCGTCACCACGCCGCTCATCACATGGAACTCGTTGATCACGATGACCATATGGCCCTTGGACTGGCGCAGGTCGTTGATCAGCGCGATGACGCCAGCCCCCTCGGGCACCATCAGCGGCTTGCGGATGGTGGCCGGCTGGATGGCGCCATGCCGCATCAGGTCCATCAGCATGTCCTTGGCGCGCGCCACCCCCTGGAGCTGGTCCACATGGCCCAGGCACACCGGCAAATGGCTGTGCGGATTGTCAGCGAGCGAGCGCTGGATGGCCTCGGCATCGTCATCCAAATCAACCCAGTCCACGTCCGAGACTGGCGTCATGATCGAGCGCACCTTGCGGTCTGCCAGCGCCAGCACGCCGCTCACCATGATGCGCTCTTCGGGCGCAAAGGTCAGCTCGGCCTCGGCGGCGGCCGGGTCGTCCTGCGCATGCTCGGCCTGGGCATTGCCACTGCGCCCGGCCATCAGCGACAACACCTTGAGGGCCGTGCGCTCGCGCAGCGGCACGCGCTGCTCATGGCGGATCGCGTTGCGCGAGGACACCTGGTTGAAGGTCTCGATCAGGATCGAGAAACCAATGGCGGCGTACAGATAGCCCTTGGGCACATGGAAGCCCAGGCCTTCGGCCACGAGGCTGAAGCCGATCATCAGCAGGAAGCTCAGGCAGAGAATGACGATGGTCGGGTGCGCATTGACAAAGCGGGTCAGCGGCTTGGAGGCAAACAGCATCACACCGATCGAGATGATGACCGCTGCCATCATCACGCCCAGGTTGTTGACCATGCCCACGGCCGTGATTACCGCGTCGAGCGAGAAGACCGCATCGAGCACCACGATCTGCGCGACCACGGCCGAGAAGCTGGCGTAGACCGTGCTGCTGGACTTGCTCATGCTCACGCCTTCCATGCGCTCATGCAGCTCGGTCGTGGCCTTGAACAGCAGGAACAAACCGCCCAGCAGCAAGATCAGGTCGCGCCCCGAAAAACTGAGCGGCCCGACGGAAAACAGCGGTTGCGTGAGCGTGACCAGCCAGGAGATGGCGGTGAGCAGCCCCAGGCGCATCACCAGGGCCAGCGACAGGCCGATGACACGCGCCTTGTCCCGCTGGTGGGGCGGCAGCTTGTCGGCCAGGATCGCGATAAAGATGAGATTGTCGATGCCCAGAACGATCTCCAGCACCACCAAGGTGAGAAGACCAATCCATATCTGCGGGTCGGAGAGCAGCTCGATCATGCGGCGCTCCCTTCAACGGGCAGAGACACCGTCAGCGGTGTACTGGGGCTAGAACGAAAGAACAGCGACAGCGTGGTCGCACACGGGAGAGGCTCAGGGTCCGGGTTGTCGGGCATAAAATCCGAAGGGTTGCTAAACAGCCTCCATGGTAGCGTGCGGCAAAAAAACCCTGGGCCTCTGGCCCATTCGTCACGGTGGCGACATGCTGTGATTCTGCAGGCACCGGCCTTTTTGCCGGGCTCAGCCAGCCATTCCGGCCTGCGGCCCCACCGGCGCCTCACCCAACACCCGAGCCGGTATCCAGCCGCGCAGGCTGTTGAGAAAAGCCCAGGCCTCAACACGCGGCGCATCGCTCAGTGTTACCACCGCTTCCACCACCTGACCCGCCTCCAGCGCCAGGCGGCGCCCTACACCGGGCAACAAGCCGCAATGCAGCGCGGGGGTGACCCAGCGGCCATCGAGTTGCATGGCGATATTGCCCCGGGTGGTCTCGGTGATCTCGCCAGCCTCGTTCCACAGCAGGGTGTCAAACACGCTGCTGTCCTGCGGCGCCCAGCGCTCATAGTGCGCGCGGCGGCTGGTCTTGAAGCGCACAAACTCGCCATGCGCCTCGGCCAGTGGCGCAGGCGCCCATTGCAGCACCACCTGCGCGGGCGATGGCGGGCATGCAAAGGCTTCGGCCTGGAAAGTGCCCTGGGCATCAAGCAGCAAGCGCAGGCGCCACAGGCCTTGCGGGTGGGATGCAGCCAGCGCGTCCAAAGCCGCTTGCGCGGCCACCGCATCCCAGCGGTAGCCAAAATGCGCGGCCGCAGCGGCCATGCGCTCCAGGTGCAGCGCGGCATGGCGCAGCTGGCCACCGTCCAGCGCCAAGGTCTCGATCAGGCTAAAGGGCATGCTGGCCCGCTCCAGAAAAGCGCGCTTGTGCATCCATTCGCGCCACTCACCGTCGGCCGTCGCATCGGCAGTGATGCCGCTGCCAATACCGCATTGCAGTTGCGTGCCGCGCAAGGCCACGGTGCGGATCGGTACATTGAAAGTAGCGCGTATGCCCTCTGCGCCATCGGAGCGCACCACGCCCAGCGCGCCACAGTACCAGCCGCGTGGCTCCGTCTCCAACACAGCAATCGCCTGCATCGCCGCCCGCTTGGGCGCGCCGGTGACCGAGCCAC
This sequence comes from Comamonas sp. 23, assembly GCF_049601575.1. NCBI lineage: Bacteria > Pseudomonadati > Pseudomonadota > Betaproteobacteria > Burkholderiales > Comamonadaceae > Comamonas > Comamonas sp. 23. The sequence continues at coordinate 4,063,754 of NZ_CP187127.1, forward strand.
AGGGAAACAAGGCCTGCAGCACATCGACCAGGCCGGTGCCCTGGGGCAGGCGGGCACGCACGTCCGAGGTCATCTGCCAGACGGTGGGAAGGGCCTGCAGCGCAAACAGCTGGGGTACCTGCACACTGCCCAGCTCGGCGATGCGCGCCAGATCATTGCGCAGCAGGTCGACCACCATCACGTTCTCGGCGCGCTCCTTGGCCGATGCGCGCAAGGCCTGGGCCTGGGCCTCGTCCTGCGCGGGGCTGGCGCCCCGTGCGGCGGTACCCTTCATCGGGCGGGTGAGGATGTCGCCTGCGCCCGCCTCCGGCTGATGCCAGTCGAAAAACAGCTCGGGCGACACCGACAGCAGTTGCTCCTCACCCCGGTCGATATGCAGCGCATAGCCACCGGGCTGGGCCTGCTGCAGCGCGGCAAACAGCGCGGCGCCGTCCACATCGCCGCCGCCAGGCAAGGCGCTATCGCCTTGCAGCTGCTGGGTGTAGTTGATCTGGTAATAAGCGCCGTCGCGGATATCGGCATGGATGCGTGCCATCTGCATATCGAACTGCGGGCGGGCGAGCGTGCTGCGCCATTGCACCTGCACGGCAGGCGTCTGTGCCTCAGGCAGCTGCGCGATGTCAGCAGCTGGCGCATCCCACACCGCAAACCAGGCCAGGGGCTCGCCGCTGAGCGCTGCCTGTGTGGGCAAATAGGGGTTCAGCGCGGTGGCGGCCTCATAGCGCAGACCACCGACGCAGCAGGCCCCGGCGCGCGCGGCCTGCTCCACAGCATCCAGCAAGGCGCGCAACGATGGCGCATCCTGCGCCTCCAGCACGCGGTCGGGACCCGTCAGGCTCAGGCGCAGGCGCTCCCGTTCGCCAGACAAAGGCTGGCCCATGTCGATGCGGGCAGAAAAGGGCTTGTGCGCTGTCATAGGGGCGCCAGCATAGCGGCCTGGCCTTGTCCTTGCAGCACAATAGCCATCTTGTCCGCTTCTCACGCCACACCTGTGCCCTCCGCCCCGCGCCGCGCCCAATGCCCCAACTGCCTGCGTCCGCTAAGCGCCTGCATCTGCGCGCTGGCGCAACCGGTGCAGGCTGCCACCCAGGTGCTGATCCTGCAACACCCGCTGGAGCTGCAAGAGGCAAAGGGCACCGCGCGCCTGCTGCACCTGTGCCTGCCGGGCAGCCAGCTGGTAGTGGGCGAGGCCTTTGACCCAGTGCAGCTGCAGCAATGGCTGCATGGCCCCTGGCCGGGCGCGCAGGCACCGCAGCAAACGCTGCTGCTCTACCCCCAGACGCCCGACCAGCCCGCCGCCTTGAGCACGGCGGCGGGCAGCGATGCGCCAGCAGGCATTCGGCGCCTGGTACTGATCGATGGCACTTGGCGCAAAAGCCGCAAGATGCTTTACGCCAACCCGCTGCTGGCCCAGTTGCCCCGCCTGGCGCTGACGGACACCGGGCCGGCCGGCTACCGCATCCGCAAGGCGCCGCGCGCGGGCCAATTGTCGACCCTGGAGGCCGCCGCGCTGGCGCTGCAGCAGCTGGAGGCCTGGCCCGGTGGCGCGCCGCCGCTGCAGGCGCTGCAGCAGTCCTTTGACGGGCTGATCGCACAATACGAACGCCTGCGCACGGCACACTGAGCGATTGGCGCCCTGGCGACAATGCGCCCGCCTGCGCCCCCGTGGGTGAACGCGCACTCGGACATACTCCAGACCAAGCTGTTTTTTTATCTCTGACGGAGCCCTTGCATGAAGTTCTCGACCCTCACCCTGCTCAGCGCTGCGCTGTGCGCCGCCGGCCTGGCACAGGCCGCTGCCCCCTCGGATGCCAGCGTGCAAAAGGCCAGCAGCGCCAGCCTGCGCGAATGGATCGAGGTGCTGGCGCTGCCCAATGACTCGAATGTGGCGGCCGACATCGAGAAGAATGCGCAGTGGTTCAAGGCGGCGCTGGACAAGCGCGGCTTCCAGACCCAGCTGCTCCCCAACCAGGGCAAGCCCATGGTGCTGGCCACCCTGCCGCCCGTGCCCGGCGCCACCAAGACGGTGCTGTTCTACGCCCATATGGATGGCCAGGCGGTGACGCCGGCCGAATGGCAGCAGGAGAGCCCCTGGAAGCCGGTGCTCAAGGAACGCCAGGCCGATGGATCCTGGAAAGAGATTGCGCTCGACCAGCTCTACGGCGCCGAGCCCAACCCCGAGTGGCGTGTGTTTGGCCGCTCCTCGTCCGATGACAAGGCCCCCATCATCATGCTGATGGCCGCCCTCGATGCGCTGAAGCAGCAGGGCCTGGCGCCCAGCACCAATATCAAGATCCTGCTCGACTCCGAAGAGGAAAAGGGCTCGCCATCGCTGGGCGGTGTCATCAATGCGAACCTGGATGCCTTGAAGGCCGATGCACTGCTGGTGCTCGATGGCCCCATGCATGCCAGCAACCGCCCGACCCTGGTATTTGGCAACCGGGGCGTGGCCCAGGCCACCTTGACCATCTATGGCCCGAGCCAGGATCTGCACAGCGGCCACTATGGCAACTATGCCGCCAACCCCGCGTTCACGATGGCGCAGCTGCTCGCCTCGATGAAGGCGCCCGATGGCCGCGTGCTCGTCAAGGGCTACTACGACGGCATCCGCTTTGATGCCCCCACCCAGGCCGTGATGCAGGCCGTGCCCGATGACGAAGTCGCGCTGCGCAAGCGCCTGGGCATTGCCCAGGCCGAGAAGGTGGGCAACAACTACCAGGAGTCGATGCAGTACCCCTCGCTCAATGTACGCGGCCTGCAAAGCGCCGATGTAGGCGCCAAGGCCCGCACCGTGGTGCCCGCCCAGGCGATTGCCGAGCTGGACCTGCGCACGGTCCCCGAGACCCCACCCGAGCGCCTGCTGCAGCTGCTCAAGACCCATATCGAAGGCCAGGGCTTTACCTTGATCGAGGGCGAGCCCAGCGCCGAGCAGCGCGCCCAACACCCCAAGCTCGCCAGCCTGAAGATGGGCGGCGTGTCGGCCTCGTCCAGCGCCGTGCGCACCGATCTGAACGCTCCCATTGGCGACTGGCTGCGCCAAGGCATGCAGCAGGCATGGGGCCAGGCCCCTGTGCAGATCCGCATGATGGGCGGCACGGTCCCCACCGGCGCAGCGGTGCAGGCGCTCAAGGTGCCCTTTGTGATCGTGCCCATGGTCAATGCCGACAACAACCAGCACAGCAAGAACGAGAACATGCGCCTGGGCAACTACTTCGATGGCGTCAAGAGCCTGGCGTCCATCCTGAGCCAGCCCTGGAAATAAGCACAAAAAAAGGCCCCCCAAGTGCATGGGGGGCCTGCGGTACCGGGCCGGGCCGGGGCGCTCAGCCCAGCTCAATCCAGCTCAACCCCGCTCTGATCAGCGCTGGGCCGGCACGCCATCCTTCCATTGCGGCCAGTCCTTGACGACGGTGTCGACAAAGACGCCGCCGACGGCCGCCACATTGGCCACCGTCTCGGCAAAGCCGCCCGCGGTTTCGCCGGGCTTGGGGTCCAGGTGGGCCTGGGTGGTTTCCTGCGGGTTGCCCTGGTCAAAATTGACCGAGCCGCGCAGGCTCAGAACGCGGTCCGTGCCATGGCTGCGCTTCAAGACCAGCGCAATGGCGGCGGCCTCCATCTCGGTGGCGACATAGTCGTCCGCACCGTAGAGCTTGGCAATGTACTGCGCCTCTTGGGACAGGCCAGGGCCGTGGAAGAAGGTGTCGCCCGTCATGTGCGTGCCCACATGCACGCTGGGCGCCTTGCGCGCGGCCGCATCGGGGTAGCGCAAGCGGTAGCGCTGGGCTGCATCGCTGTCCTGCAACGGCACGGCGCGGCTCATCGCATAGGCGGCCTGGGTCAGGGCCGGGTTCAGCGCAAAGCGGCGGTAGTCTTCATAGCCCTTGCGTGGCATGAACACTGGCGCACCGGCCTGGCCCTCTTCGGGCGCCCAGCGGTGGCCCAAGTCGTAGTCAACCAGCCAGCTGCCCCAGGTCACATCGCCAATGGTGCCGCGCGAAGGCGGGGTGCCGGCCACGCCGCTGATCACATAGTAGGCTCGGTCAAAATTGAACTGCGGGTTCAGCACGATGGCCTGCATCGACGCCGAGGCATTGACCTTGCCCATGCCCAGCACACTGCCGCAAACCCCATCGGCATTGCAGAACACCGGCCCCAGCGCGCCGGGCACCTGGATAGGCCGGGCATCGCGGAAATAGCGCTCATACCAGTGCTGGAACTCACCGGCCCGGTCACCGGTGTTGGCACCGATCTCGAACATGGCCGCGACAAACACCTTGACCTGGACCGGCGGCGCGGCCTGCGCGGTCTGGGCCGCGCTGCGGCCGGTGCTGGCGCAGCCGGACAGCAGCGCCAGCAGCAAGGCGCTGGCGCACAGCGGACGGGCGAGAGAGCGAAGCGGGGCACGGGACATGGGGCATTTCTCCTGGGTCAGATCACCGGCCTATCACTGCGGCCCGGCATGCTGCGCATTGTAGGCCGGCAGGCTGGCTGCAGCCTGGGCCAGGGCGGTCAGCAAGGCATCGACTTCGGGGACCGCTGCCCGGTGCAGCGGCAGCAGCACCTGTGTGCGGAACGGAATCGAAAAAGCCAGCGGCCGCTGCACCAGGCCCTGGCCCATGCAGGCCTGCGCGGTGAAGGGGTTCACGATCGCCAGGCCCAGACCGTTTTGCACCATCGCGCATACCGCCACTGCGCTGTGCGTCTCCAGCAGCATCTGCCGGCCCACGCCGGCATCGGCAAACACCTGGTCGATCTGGATGCGGTAAGGATCGCCCTCGGCCAGGCTGATAAAGGCCTGGCCCGCGAAGTCGGCGGGCTGCAGCCGCTTCTTGCGCGCCAGCGGGTGGCCTGCGGGCAGCACGGCCACCTCATCGACCGCCGGCAGCGCCACAGCGCGCGTGCCCGCTGGCGCCTCGCCCTGCTCGGTCAGCCCCAGGTCATAGCGCTGGGCGGCCATCCACTGCTGCAACAGCGGCGCCTCCTGGGTGGCAACACTGACCGCCACCGGCCCTTGCGCCTGCTGCATGCGCGCCAGCGCCGCCGGCAGCAGCGCATGGCTGAGCGCAGGCATGCTCAGCACACTGATACGCGCCGCCTGCGGGCGCGACAGGGCCACTGCCCGGTCAATCACCCGGTCGAGCCCCTGCCAGCTGCGCTGCACCTCTTCCCATAGCGCCAAGGCGCGTGCATTGGGCCGCAGCCTGCCTTGCACCCGCTCAAACAGCGGGTAGCCCAGCAGCTGCTCCATGCGGGCCAGATCGCGGCTCACCGTCGGCTGGGAGCTGAACAGCAGTCCCGCCGCGCCGGTCACGCCCCCGGCCAGCATGACGGCGCGGAACACCTCGATATGGCGGTGCTGCAGCCGCGGCGCTGAGGGGCTGGGCTCCGGATGGAGATCGGAAGCGGATGGGACCGGGGCTGGCGGACGGGGCATGGCGGCTGGGCAACTCGAGAAAGACATATCCATTATGAATGACATCCCGATAAATAAGCATTAGACCAAATACCCTGCCCCAGGCACACTGGCAAGCTGTTTTTCCGATTCCACACCTTCCGGCACACCGACTATGAGCAACCCCTTCTCCCCCGATCTGCTGTGGCAGCTGGCCGATGACTTCAACACCCCGCTGTGGGTCTATGACGCGGCCACCATCAGCCAACGCATCGCCGAGCTCCAGGCATTCGACACGGTGCGCTTTGCGCAAAAGGCCTGCTCCAACATCCATGTGCTGCAGCTGATGCGGGCGCAAGGCGTCAAGGTTGATGCGGTCTCGCGCGGCGAAGTGCTGCGCGCGCTGGCAGCCGGCTACCAGGGCGGTTTTGGCGAGCCCTCCGACATCGTGTTCACCGCCGATGTGATGGACGAGGCCACGTTGGCCACCGTGGTCGAGCACCAGATCCCCGTCAATGCCGGCTCCATCGACATGCTGCACCAGCTGGGCCAGGCCTCGCCCGGCCATGCGGTCTGGCTGCGCATCAACCCCGGCTTTGGCCATGGCCACAGCAACAAGACCAATACCGGTGGCGAGCACAGCAAGCACGGCATCTGGCACAGCGACCTGACGATGGCGCTGGCGGTGATCGCCGAGCGCGGCCTGCAGCTGGTGGGCCTGCACATGCATATCGGCTCGGGCGTGGACTACGGCCACCTGCAAGAGGTCTGCGGCGCGATGGTGCAGCTGGTCGAGCGCACCCACGCCGCCGGCCACCGCCTGCAGGCCATCTCGGCAGGCGGCGGCCTGTCCATCCCCTACAAGGACGGTGACGCCACCATCGACACCCAGCACTACTTTGGCCTCTGGGATGCGGCGCGCAAGCAGGCTGAGGCGCTGGTGGGCCACCACCTGGGCCTGGAGCTGGAGCCGGGCCGCTACCTGGTGGCTGAATCGGGCGTGCTGCTGGGCACGGTGCGCGCGACCAAGGATGCCGGCAGCAACCACTTTGTGCTGGTCGATACCGGCTTCAACGAGCTGATGCGCCCGGCGATGTACGGCAGCTACCACGCGATGCATGTGCAGCGCCGTGGCGCCGGCGTGCTGCCTGTGCAGCGCGAGGCCGTTGTCGCCGGTCCGCTGTGCGAATCCGGTGATGTCTTCACCCAGGGCGAGGCCGGCGTGGTGCTGCCCCGTCCGCTGGGCGATGCGCAGGTGGGCGATCTGCTGGTGATCCACGACACCGGCGCCTACGGCGCCTCGATGTCCAGCAACTACAACAGCCGCCCACTGGCCGCCGAGGTGCTGGTCGACAACGGCCAGGCGCGCCTTATCCGCCGCCGCCAGACGGTCGAAGAGCTGCTGGCGCTGGAACTGGGCCTCTGATCAGCGCGGGGCCGCGCGCCATGGCGCCATTGCCGCGTCCAGGCGCGGGGACTGCATGGCCCCGACATTGCAGCGCGACCAGCGCGAGGTCGCGCTGCTGTCCAGGCTGAACACCCGGCCCGGCGCCATCGTCACCTGCCGGGCCCGCAGTTGCTCGGCCAGTTGCGCGGAATCCTCGCAGCCGGGAAAGGCCGCCCACAGATACAGAGACTGCTCGCTGCGCGCAAACACCTCGCAGCCCTGGCGGTCCATCCAGGCCAGCGCCTGAGCCGTGGCCTGGCCCAGGCGCCCGCGCAGCCGCACCAGGTGCCGCTCGTACTGGCCTTCGCGCAGCATCACATCGACCATGCGCTCGCAGTACTCCGAACCACTCACATGGATGAGGCTGCGCAGATCGGCCAGGTCACTGGCCAGATCGGGGTGGCAGGCGATAAAGCCCACCCGCAGCGCAGCCGAGAACGACTTGGAAAAACTGCCGATGTAGATCGTGCGCGCCAGCTGGTCCAGCACCGACAGGCGTGTGGCCGAAGTTGGTTTGAAATCAGCCAGCGGGTCGTTTTCGACGATCAGCATCTGCTGCTGGCCGGCCAGCTGCAAGATGCGCCAGGCCTTGGCGGCGCTCAGGTCCGAGCCCGTGGGGTTGTGCGCCAGCGACTGGGTAAAGAAGAGGCGCGGGCGCTCGGTCTGCAGCAGCCGCTCCAGCGCCAGCACATCCGGGCCATCGGCCTGGCGCGGCACACCCAGCACGCGCGCGCCGGCCAGCTTGAGCTTGCCAAACAGCAGGTAGTAGCCCGGGTCGTCCACCAGCACCGTCGTGCCCGGCGTCACCCAGTGGCGGATGACCAGGTCCAGCGCGTCATTGGCCCCCTGCGTCAGCAGCAGCTGCTGGGGCGTCACCGCCAGGCCGAACATGCCCAGCTTGCGCACCAGGCTGTCCCGCAACGGCGCATAGCCCAGGCGGCTGCCGTAGCGGAACAGCGCGCCCAGCCCCGTACGCACCACTTGGTGGTGGTAACGGTCCAGGCGCATATCGGCCAGCCAGTCCACCGGCGGAAAACCATCACCCAACGCCAGCGCATCGGGCTGGGTCTTGAGCTGCTCGCGCATCAGCCAGACCACATCCATCGCGCGCTGCAGCGGGGCGCTGTCTTCGGCCGCAGGCACGGCTGCCACCGGGCGCTGGGCCAGCACATAAAAGCCCGATCCCCGCCGCGCCTCGACCAGGCCGCGCGAGACCAGCAGCTCAAAGGCCGCCACCACGGTGTTCTTGGCATAGCCATGCAGCTGCGCCAACGCGCGCAGTGACGGCAGCTTGTCACCCGCGCGCAGCACGCCATCGGCCATCTGCCGGCCCAGCATCGCGGCCAGGTTTTCTGCAATCGAGGCCTTGCGGCCAGAGGCTGGGGGCATGGGCGCTCCTTGGGGAAGACCAGGCGCCGATGCTGCAATGCAGCAGCACTGTCCCGGCAAACTGTACCTGTCTAGAAGGGTACAGTTTAGGTAGATTGGTGGCTCTGCGTTTCGCATTCCTCAAAAAATCACCAGGAGACACCGATGGCCACCGATTCCCGTCTGCCGCAGTTCCGCGCCCTCAGCCCCGCCCAGCGCTGGGATGTCATCGCCAAGGCCTGCCAGCTGAGCGCCGAAGACCACGCGCTGCTGGCCCAGCCAGGGGCCCTCCCCACGAACGTGGCCGACGGCATGATCGAAAACGTGATCGGCACCTTTGAGCTGCCGATGGGCGTGGCCAGCAATTTCCAGATCAATGGCCGCGATGTGCTGGTGCCGCTGGCGGTCGAAGAACCCTCGATCATCGCGGCGGCCTCGTACATGGCCAAGCTGGCACGCGAGGACGGAGGGTTTCAGACCTCCAGCACCCAGCCGCTGATGCGCGCCCAGGTGCAGATAGTCGGCATCCAGGACCCCTATGGCGTGCGGCTGGCGCTGTACCAGGCGCGCGAGCAGATCCTGGCGCTGGCCAACAGCCGCGACAAGGTGCTGATCGGCCTGGGCGGCGGCTGCAAGGACATCGAGGTGCATGTCTTCCCCGACTCACCCCGGGGCCCCATGGTGGTCATGCATCTGATCGTCGATGTGCGCGATGCGATGGGCGCCAACACCGTCAACACCATGGCCGAATCGGTCTCGCCGCTGGTCGAGCAGATCACCGGCGGCGCGGTGCGGCTGCGCATTCTGTCCAACCTGGCCGATCTGCGCCTGGCCCGCGCCCGCGTGCGCCTGACGCCCAAGACGCTGGCGACTGCCGAGCGCAGCGGCGAAGAAATCATCGAGGGCGTGCTCGATGCCTACACCTTTGCCGCCATCGACCCCTACCGCGCCGCCACCCACAACAAGGGCATCATGAACGGCATCGACCCGGTCATCGTCGCCACCGGCAACGACTGGCGTGCGGTGGAGGCCGGCGCCCATGCCTATGCCAGCCGCAACGGGCGCTACACCTCGCTGACCACCTGGGAGAAAGACGGCAGCGGCGCGCTGGTGGGCACCATCGAGCTGCCCATGCCCGTGGGCCTGGTGGGCGGCGCGACCAAGACGCATCCGCTGGCGCGCCTGGCGCTGAAGATCATGGATGTGACATCGGCCCAGGAGCTGGGCGAGATTGCCGCGGCCGTCGGCCTGGCGCAAAACCTGGGCGCGCTGCGGGCGCTGGCCACCGAAGGCATCCAGCGCGGCCACATGGCCTTGCATGCCCGCAATATCGCGCTGGTGGCCGGGGCCGTGGGTGCCGAGGTCGACCAGGTCGCCAAGCGCCTGGCCGCCGAGCACGATGTGCGCACCGACCGCGCGCTGGAGGTGCTGGCCGAACTGCGCGCGCGCTGAATCGGGCTGCGGTCCCGCCGGTCACCAAGTTGACTGCGGCCGCGCCCGCAGCCCCCCTGGCGCACAGGGCTTGCGGTACGCTGGGAGCCTTTGCGCATTGCTGCGCACCGCCAGGAGATTTCCATGTCATCGCAAACAGCCCAGCCCGTCGTCGGCCTGATCGGGGTCGGCCTGATGGGCCACGGCATCGCCCGCAATGTCGCCGCCAAAGGCTTTCAACTCTATGTGCTGGAGCATCCTGGGAACCAGCCGCTGACCGAGCTGCTCAGCCTGGGCACACGCACCTGCCAAAGCCCGGCCGAACTGGCCAGCCACTGCGATGTGGTGATCCTCTGCGTGACTGGCTCGCCCCAGGTCGAAGCCGTGCTGACTGGCGAGCAAGGCCTGCTGTCGGCACTGCGCCCCGGCACCGTGGTGATCGATTGCTCGACAGCCGTGCCCGCATCGACGGTGCGCATGGCCCAGGCCGTGCAGGCTGCGGGCGGCAAGTTCATCGATGCACCGATGACCAAGACCTCCAAGCAGGCGCATGACGGCCAGCTCAATCTGCTCGTCGGTGGCGATGCGGCCGTGCTGGCCCAGGTGCAACCGGTGCTGGCCACCTTCACCAGCCAGGTCACCCATGTCGGTGCACTGGGCGACGGACACCGCATGAAGCTGCTGCACAACTTTGTCTCGGTGGGCCAGATGAGCCTGCTGGCCGAGGCCACCGCCTGCGCGCGCAAGCAGGGCATGGACATGCAGGCCTTCCACAGCGTACTGGCTGCGGGCGGCGGCGCGGGCGTGGCGCTGGACCGGCTGCAGTCCTATATCCTGGCCGATGACCCCTCGGGCATTGCGTTCTCGATCTCCAACGCCGCCAAGGATTTGAGCTACTACGCCACGATGGCCCACGATGCGCAGGCGCCCAGCCTGATTGCCGATGCGGCTGCGACCACCTTGCAGGACCAGGTCCAGGCCCGGCATGGCGATGCCATGCTGCCGGCCTTGATCGGTCTGCTGGCCAAGGCCTGAAGCGCGTTGTTCAGGGCCCCGCTTATTCAGCGCGGGGCTCGCGCCCCATCAACGCCTGCACCACATCGGGGGCTGACAGGCTGCCGTCGAGCAAGGCCACGACGGCGGCCGTGATCGGCATCTCCACGCCCAGCTTCTGGGCGCGCTGCAGCACCGTGCGGGCGCTGTAGACGCCTTCGGCCACATGGCCGAGCGACTGCACCGCCTGCTCCAGGCTCTGGCCCTGCGCCAGCAACAGGCCGATCTTGCGGTTGCGCGACAGGTCGCCCGTCGCCGTCAGCACCAGATCGCCCAGGCCCGACAACCCCATGAAGGTATCGGTCTGCGCGCCCAGCGCCACACCCAGACGTGTCATCTCGGCCAGGCCGCGCGTCACCAGCGCGGCGCGGGCATTCAGCCCCAGGTGCAGGCCATCACACAAGCCTGTGGCAATGGCCAGCACGTTCTTGACGGCGCCGCCCACTTCGACCCCGCTGATGTCCTCATTGGCATAGACGCGCAGGTTGTCGCCATGGAAGGCCGCGACCAGCGCATCGCGCACATCGCCATGGCGGCTGGCCGCCACCAGGGCCGTGGGCTGGTGCTGGGCCACTTCCTGCGCAAAGCTTGGGCCGCTCAGCACGCCGGCGTGCAGCGCGGGCGCCACCTGGGCGCAGACCTCGTTGCCCAGCAGCCCATGGCTGCCGGCAGGGGCATCGGCGGGCACGGCTTCAAAACCCTTGCTGAGCCAGGCCACCGGCACCTGGCAGTCGCGCAGCATCGTGAGGCCGCCGCGCAGTGCCGCCATCGGCGTGCCCAGCACGATCAATTCAGCCTGGGCCACCAGGGGCTGCAGATCGCCGCTCGTCACCTCCAAGGCATCGGGCAAGCGGATGCCTGGCAAATAGCGCTGGTTCTCACGGCTGGTTTGCAACTGGCCCGCCTGCTGCGCATCGCGCGCCCACAGCTGCACGCGGTGGCGTGCGGCAGCATGCATGGCCAAAGCCGTTCCCCAGGCACCGGCGCCAATCACCAAGATCTTCATAGCCACAACCCCTTCTTACATCAACTCAAACGGTGGCGCTGCCTGCAGCTGCTTACCCAGCAGATACAACAAAGGCCTTGCAACCGAGACTGCAAGGCCCTTGCGTTGGCAGCAAGCGATTACTGGGCCAGTGCGGCACCTGCGCCAGCGCCATTGGCCTGGGCTTGTTGCTGTTCGTACATGGCCTGGAAGTTGATTTCCGCCAGGTGCACAGGCGGGAAGCCGGCGCGGGTCACGATGTCTGCCACGTTGCCGCGCAGGTAAGGGTAGACGATCTGTGGGCAAGCCACGCCGATCACGGCCCCCATCTGGTCGTCAGGGATGCCACGGATCTCGAAAATACCGGCTTGCTTGGCTTCCACCAGGAACACGGTCTTGTCTTCGATCTTGGTCTGCACGGTGGCGGTGACCGCCACTTCGAAAATGCCATCGGCCACCGGGGTGGCTTCCACGCCCAGCTGGATGTCCACGCTCGGCTGGGTTTGCTCCAGCAAGATAGCTGGCGAGTTGGGCTGTTCCAGCGACGCGTCCTTCAGGTACACGCGTTGAATTTGGAACACGGGATTTTCTTGATCCGCCATGGTTGTCTGTCTTTCGCTAGAAAAAGGAATGGAGTGCAGCTGCGATGCCGCCCGGTGTGTGCGCCCCTCGCATGCAGCCTGCCATTATGCAATGGCAAAGTGTCAGCATGGAAAAGCCCGGGCGCCCGCCGGCCAGTGAAGGGATGCGCGGGCTCAGGCTTGGAGCAAGGGGGTCAGCTCGCCGCGCTGGTCCAGCGCAATCAGGTCATCGCAGCCGCCGACATGGGTCTCGCCAATGAAGATCTGCGGCACGGTGCGGCGGCCGGTCGTCTCCATCATTACCGCACGCTGGGCCGGATCGGTGTCGATGCGGATTTCTTCAATCTGCTCCACGCCTTTGGCTTTGAGCACTTGCTTGGCGCGAATGCAGTAGGGGCAGACGGCGGTGGTATACATCTTTACAGCTTGCATCGGAGTGTCCTGCGGCGGCGGCCTGCACAAGGCCGCCAGCTCTGTAGTGGGTGTCTAAAGCCAGTATCTGGGGCCATGAACCCCAAAAATCAAGCCTTCTTGAGCGGCATGCTGGCAGCGCGCCAGCCCTTCATGCCAGCGGCCAGGGCCTGCACATTGGTGTAGCCCAGCTTCTTGGCCACGGCCACGGCACGCTGCGAGCGCTGGCCCTGTGCGCAAACGAGAATCAGCGGCAAGGCCTTGTTCTTGACGACCGAGGGCAGTTGCGCTTCGAGCTGGTCCAGCGGCACATTCTTGGCATTGGCGATATGGCCGGCGCCGAATTCCTGCGCGTCCGACACATCCACCACCACGGCTTTTTCGCGGTTGATCAGTGCCACGGCGTTGGCGGGGCTGAGCGTGCCGCCTCCCATGTTCTTCATGGCGGGCATCATCAGCATCGCGCCCGAGCCCAGTACCAGCACGATCAGATACCAGTTGTCGATCAGAAAGTTCACACAAGTCCCTTGTCAAAAAATGCTCAAACAGCCGCACATTCTAAAAGGGCCACCATGCCGCTGCGCGGCAAAAGCCTTTAGCACCACCCCCAACGCGCACCAGGCGCTGCCTGGCAAGCTCTGCAAGCGCCCTGGGATTTAAGCCTGCCTCTACAATCGGCGCCATTGTGAATGCGGCGGGCTGCCCAGGCCCCTCTAGCGCCACCCGCCAGCGACACGCACCGATTTTTGACTATCGCACGAGGATTGCATGTACAAGCTTGTCCTGATTCGCCATGGTGAATCGACCTGGAACCTGGAAAACCGCTTCACCGGCTGGACCGATGTGGACCTGACCGACACCGGCGTGGCGCAAGCCAAGCAGGCTGGCCAGTTGCTCAAGGCCGAGGGCTATGACTTCGATGTGGCCTACACCAGCGTGCTCAAGCGCGCCATCCGTACGCTGTGGCACACCCTGGACGAGATGGACCGCACCTGGCTGCCGGTGCAAAAGTGCTGGCAGCTCAACGAGCGCCACTATGGCGCGCTGCAAGGCCTGAACAAGGCCGAAACCGCCAAGAAGTTTGGCGATGAGCAGGTGCTGGTCTGGCGCCGCAGCTATGACACCCCGCCGCCCGCGCTGGAGTCTACCGATCCACGCAGCGAGAAAACCGACCGCCGCTACGCCGGTGCTGCCAACCAGGTGCCGCTGACCGAATGCCTCAAGGACACGGTCGAGCGCGTCGTGCCGTTCTGGAACGAAGCCATTGCGCCAGCCATCCAGCGCGGCGAGCGGGTGGTGATCGCCGCCCACGGCAACTCCATCCGCGCGCTGATCAAGTACCTCGATGGCGTCTCCGACAGCGACATCGTGAACCTGAACATCCCCAACGGCATCCCGCTGGTCTATGAGCTGGACGCCAGCTTGAAGCCGCTGCGCCACTACTACCTGGGTGACGCCGAAGCTGCCGCCAAGGCCGCTGCTGCAGTCGCCTCCCAGGGCAAGGCCTGATCCGACGGGCAGCCCACCCAAGGGCGGCCCCGTAGGCCCCGCCGGGAACTACTGGCCATGCCTGGAGTCCGAGCCAGGCAGCGTCGGTGCGGTAGACAGGCGGGGCACGCAGCCCCCATCGCGGCAAAAAATGCCAGCGCCGCCGAACCAGATCGGGCCCCCGCCCTGATCGGCAGGCGCGCAGAAGTTCTTGGTGTCAGCCGATGCCGCTTGCCCGCGCCAGCGGGCGGCCGGCGAAAGTAAATACTTGTCTTAGCACCCGAAAACCGCTGCTGCGCCGCACCAGCGCAGGCGCTTGGGTGTATATTGGCACGCTATAGAAAGTTGCGAGCATATGGGCCAAAAATTGAAGATTGCCGGTTGGGTTTCACTGGGCGTGGTCGCCGGCGCGCTCACCACTGTGTCTTTGCAGACGGTCGCAAGGGGCGTGATGTCGCCCATGCCACTGGAAGAAATCCAGCAGCTGTCGGCGGTGTTCGGCCTGATCAAGACCGACTATGTCGAGCCGGCCGATGACAAAAAGCTGATCACCGATGCCATCTCCGGCATGGTCTCCGGGCTCGATCCCCACTCGCAGTACTTCGACAAGAAGTCTTTCCGCGAGTTTCAGGAAGGCACCAGCGGCAAGTTCGTCGGCGTCGGCATCGAGATTACCCAGGAAGACGGGCTGATCCGCATCGTCTCGCCCATCGAAGGCTCACCGGCGGACCTGGCCGGCCTCAAGACCAACGACCTGATCACCAAGATCGATGACACGGCGGTCAAGGGCCTGTCGCTCAACGATGCGGTCAAGCGCATGCGCGGCGAGCCCAACACCAAGGTGGTGCTGACGATTCTGCGCAAGGACGAGAGCCGCAGCTTCCCCGTCACGATCACCCGCACCGAGATCAAGACCCAGTCGGTCAAGGCCAAGATGATCGAGCCGGGCTACGGCTGGGTGCGCGTCTCGCAGTTCCAGGAACGCACGGTCGACGACTTCGTGCGCAAGGTCGATGACCTGTACAAACAGGACCCGAACTTGAAGGGCCTGGTGCTGGACCTGCGCAATGACCCCGGTGGCCTTCTGGATGCGGCCGTGGCCATCTCGGCGGCCTTCCTGCAGCCCAATGTGACCGTGGTGACCACCGATGGCCAATTGGCCGAGAGCAAGGCGATCTTCCGCGCATCGCCCGAGTTCTACGCGCGCCGCGGCAGTGACCCGATCAAGTCGCTGCCCGCTGCCATCAAGAACATTCCGCTGGTGGTGCTGGTCAACGAAGGTTCGGCATCGGCCTCCGAGATCGTCTCGGGCGCGCTGCAGGACCACAAGCGTGCCACCATCATGGGCGCCCAGACCTTTGGCAAGGGCTCGGTGCAGACCGTGCGCCCCCTCGGTCCGGACACCGGCATCAAGCTGACCACGGCGCGCTACTACACGCCAAGCGGCAAGTCGATCCAGGCCAAGGGCATCGTGCCCGACATCATGGTCGACGAGTCGGCCGAAGGCGATTTGTTTGCCGCGCTGCGCACCCGCGAAGCGGATCTGGAAAAGCACCTCTCCAGCGGCCAAGGCCCCGAAGTCAAGGACGAAGCCCGCGAGAAGGCCCGTGAAGCGGCGCTCAAGCGCCTGGACGAAGAGAGCAAGAAGCCCGCCTCCGAGCGCCGTCCGCCCGAGTTCGGCTCGGACAAGGACTTCCAGCTGCAGCAGGCCTTGCACCAGCTCAAGGGTGAGCCCGTGCAGGTGAGCCAGACCAAGACCGAGCGCCCGGCCGAGAAAAAGGACGAGGAAAAGACCAGCACGAGCGACAAGCCCGCAGAGTCCACCACGGACGACACCAAGCTGCCGCCCGCTAGCGAGCCCAAGAAGTAAAGCCGTCAAGCTGTAGCGCCCAACCTTCGTTGCGCTGCGTCAAAAGGCCGCAAGCAGAGTTCCTGCTGCGGCCTTTGTTTTTTCCGACAATAAGCCCATGAACGACGAGCAACTTTTGCGCTACTCCCGCCATATCTTTCTGGATGAGGTCGGCATCGAAGGCCAGGAGGCCATCCTCGCCGCCCATGCGGTGGTGATTGGCGCGGGCGGCCTGGGCAGCCCGGCAGCGATGTACCTGGCCTCGGCCGGCGTGGGCCGCATCACCTTGGTCGATGACGACACGGTGGACCTGACCAATTTGCAGCGCCAGATTGCCCATACGACCGAGCGCGTGGGCCAGGCCAAGGTCAGCTCCTGCGCAGCCAGCCTGCAGGCCATCAATCCGCATGTCCAGATCCATACGGTGCAGCAGCGGGTCGATGCCAAGCGGCTGCAGACCTTGGTGGGCGATGCCAGCGTGGTGCTGGACTGCACCGACAACTACCGCACGCGCCAGGCCATCAATGCCGCCTGCGTGGCGCTGGCCAAGCCTTTGGTCAGCGGCGCGGCCATCCGCTTTGATGGCCAGATCAGCGTGTTTGACAGGCGCCACAAAGGCGCTGCCTGCTATGCCTGCCTGTTCTCGCCCGAAGAGCAGTTCGAGGAAGCCAGCTGCTCGACAATGGGGGTATTTGCACCCTTGGTGGGCATTATCGGTACGATGCAGGCTGCAGAAGCGCTCAAACTCATTGCCGGCATTGGCCGCAGCCTCGATGGGCGTCTGATGATGCTCGAGCTCAAGGACATGGAATGGAGCACGATGCGGGTCAGCCGCAACCCGCAATGCCCCGTCTGCGGTGAGCAACACCTTTGATATCTCAGCTTATTATTTGTTTTATGTATACAATAATAGACAAACAATAAACCTACGAGGCCTTGTCCTACTTAGGCCATCCTTTCAGACCGATGGCGTGCCTACGGCTTGTTGCTATCATTGTTACGGTAAGACACACCCGTGTAGCCGTATATGCATCGCCGTTTGAAAACTTATTTGGTTGAAGACAACAAGACCATCCGCGACAACCTGATAGCCACGTTGGAAGACCTGGCCCAGGTGGAGACCGTGGGGCATGCCAGCACCGAATCTGACGCCACCAGCTGGCTCAGCAACCCTTCGACCGACTGGGATCTGGCGGTGGTCGATATCTTCTTGCTCGAAGGCAGTGGCCTGGGTGTTCTGGAAAAGCTCCAGGAACGCGCGCCACACCAGCATCTGGTCATCCTCAGCAACTACGCCACACCCAGTATGCGCGAGCGCTGCGCCCAGCTTGGCGCCAACCGGGTTTTCGACAAATCCGAAGACATCGATGCGCTGATCGACTACTGCGTGGAGCGTACATCCCAGCTGCAGTGAGGCCACCATGAGGCCCACCATTTGGCCCTGCAGACAACCACAAAAAAGCGGCCCAAATGGGCCGCTGGTTTTGCACGGCGCTGCGCGCTCAGTCGATCAGCCCGTTTTTCAGCGCGTAGTAGGTCAGGTCGCTGTTCGATGCCAGGCCCATCTTCTCCATCAAACGCGTGCGGTAGGTGCTCACGGTCTTGACGCTGAGCGAGAGCTGGTCGGCAATATTGCCGGCCGTCTCACCCTTGGCCAGCTTCAAGAACACCTGAAATTCGCGCTCCGAGAGCTGCTCGTGCGGGGGCGCATCCTCTTTGCGATGCAGCTGCTGGGCCAGCAGATCGGCCACTGCCGGCGTCAGGTAGCGCTTGCCCAGCGAAATCGTGCGCAGCGCCTCCACAATCTCGGATGGGTCGCACTCCTTGTTGAGGTAGCCGCTGGCGCCTTGGCGGATCAGGTTGATCGCATAATGGGCCTCGGGGTAGCCGCTCAGGATCAGAATGCCCATGTCGGGCGCCTTGGCGCGCAGCATGGCCAGCGCATCAATACCGCTTTGGCCGGGCATGGACAGGTCCATGATCAACACGTCGATCTCTTCCTTGCGCACCAGGTCAATGGCTTCACGGCCGTTGGCCGCCTCTCCTACGACGCGCAGATCGACATGCTCGGCCAAAAATTGCTTGAGGCCCGAGCGCACAATCGCGTGGTCATCGACGATACCAACTTTAATCATATATCCCCTCATGCAGCGCAGACTGCAGCACCGGCCCCATGCTGGCGCTGCCCGAAGTTTGCTCTATTATCACTCGCATAAACCAAAAACCATCAAAAAAGGAAGCTCCATGCGTTGGTCTCGCTTGCGCAAATGGGCCATCAGTTTGCCAGCCGCCTTTTTGGCCGCTGCCGTGCTGATCGGCATCAACGAAGCTGGTTACTACCGCTCGCACGATTCGCTGCAGAACCTCACGGTCACCTACCAGACGCGCACCACGCTGGACAAGCTGATGCAGCAGGTCGTGGATGCAGAAACCCATGCGCGCGGCTATCTGCTCAGTGGCGAAGACAGCAATCTGACGGCCTACCAGCAGGCCTGCACCAACGTCAACAACGCGGTCGATGAGCTGCGCGCCATCTACAGCGTCTTCCCCGAGGACCTGCAGACCTCGTCGATGCTGGGCCGTGAAGTGGCCAAACGCCTGACCCAGATGGATACGGGCATTGCACTGCGGCGCGAGGGCCTGGAAGAGGCCTGGCGTTTCCTGGTCAAAAGCCCGGAAGCCAAGGCCACGATGGACAGCATGCGCAGGCTCAGCAACGAGCTGGTGATCCACAGCAACGAGCGGCGCATGCACAACGAGGCCGAGATTCTCAAGTCCCTGACCCTCGCACGCCTGGGCATTGCCATCGTCAGTATCGTGGGCCTGCTCGCGTTCTACCTGTACCTGCGCCAATCCAACCGCCTCACCGGCCTGATGCTGCGCGAGCAGCGCATGCTCGAGGACGAGCGCGATCAGCTCGAAAAGCAGGTGCGCCAGCGCACCGCCACCTTGGGCGAATTGGCCACCCACTTGCAGCAGGTGCGCGAAGACGAACGCGCCCATCTGGCGCGCGAGCTGCACGACGAGCTGGGCGCCTTGCTGACCACGGCCAAGCTCGATGTGGCGCGCCTCAAATCCAAGATCGACATGGCAGCGCCCGATGTGCAAGAGCGCATCAAGCACCTGATCGAGACCCTCAACAGCGGCATCGCGCTCAAGCGCCGCATCATCGAAAACCTGCGCCCCTCATCGCTGTCCAACCTGGGCCTGACCGCCTCGCTGGAGATCCTGGCCAAGGAGTTTTCCGAAAGCAGCAATGTGGCCGTCGAGCTGAGTCTGGAGCAGATCAATGTGCCCGAAGCCATGCAGCTGAGCATCTACCGCCTGATCCAGGAGTCGCTCACCAATATCGGCAAGTACGCGCAGGCGCGCAATGTGCTCATCAGCCTGCAAAGCCACCCCAAGCATGTGTTCGTGCAGGTGCGCGATGACGGCGTCGGCTTCAACCCCAGCCAGGCCCACCCCAACTCGCACGGCCTGGCGGGCATGCGCCACCGTATCGAGGCCAGTGGCGGCCGGCTGCACATCGCCTCTGCCCCGCAGCAAGGCACCACCATCTCGGCCAATCTGCCGCAGAACTAAGGGCCCGGGCTGCGGCCAGCAGCCTGGCGTCCTCTCCCCTCCCTCGCCATCCGCACAGCAGTCCACCAAACACCGCGCGAAAGCCACGCGCGGTGCCCTTGCTGCACCCCTGCAAACCGCGTCTTCGCCGCCGCGCATCCACACATCGCGGGAGCTGTCCTACACCTGTTCTTCGCACCTACTGGCAAGGCTGCATGCGGGCAGCGGCCAGAATGCAGTCATTGCTCGCACCTTCTTGCACAGCAAACAACATGAGGAAAAAAATATGCTGCATTACGCTGTTGTCTTCCTGGTCATCGCACTGATTGCGGCCGTCTTCGGCTTCGGTGGTATTGCGGCCAGTGCGGTCGGCATTGCCAAGATCTTGTTTGTGATTTTCATCGTGCTCGCTGTCGCATCGTTCCTGATGGGATTGTTGAAGAAGTAGCGCTTTGACAACCCTTGAACCTGTGCTCACCACACGATACATTTATCCGGTACGCGCAGGTCAACGTACACTGCAAGATCTTCATTGAACATCATAGAAAGAGGCTATTTCATGGATACCGAAAAAATTGCCAAGGACGCTGTGGACAAGGTAGAAGACACCGCCAACGACGTGCTCGATGGCGCTGAAAAGGCGGTGGGCCACACGCGCCGTGCCGTGAAGTCCGCAGCCAACAAGGCCGAGCGTGCGATCGATGAATACGGCCATGAAAAGAACCATTCCATCGATCACATTGCCTCCCGTGCACAGGACTGGGCAGAGCGCGGCATTGGCCTCGCCGCTGACTCCTCGCACCGTGCCCGTGAGCAGTTCTACCGTGCCCAAGAGCGTGCCAACGAGTACGTCTCTGACCAGCCGGGCAAGTCGATGGCGATTGCCATGGCAGCAGGTGCCGCATTGGCAACCCTGGTCATCATGGCGACCCGCCGTCGCGACTGATTTTCAAGTATCTATCGGCATATAACGGATAAGTGCGGTGCAGATGCCGATCGATTTTCAAGCACCCTAACAACACTTTGCGAGGAAACAAAAATGAAACTCTCCCGTACTATCGCTATCGCTGCTTTCGCTGGTGCAACCCTGGTGATGGCCACTGGCTGCTCCGTGGCTCGCAAGCAAGAAACCGTGGGTGAATACATCGATGGCTCCGCTGTGACCACCGCTGTCAAGGCCAAGCTGGCTGAAGACAAGGAAACCTCGGCCAGCTCCATCAATGTCAAGACCATGGACGGCGGCATTGTTCAGCTGTCCGGTTTTGCCAAGTCGCAAATGGAAAAGGACCGTGCCGGTCAGATCGCTCGTGGCGTCAAGGGCGTGACCGAAGTGCGCAACAGCCTGATCGTCAAGCAATAAGCGGCGCGAGCCTGGCTCGCCAAAAAACCAGCTGGTGCATGCCGGCTGGTTTTTTTTCGCATGCACACCCGTCCGTGTCCGACTTGAAGGCCATGGTCAATTGACCGGCGATGCGTTAAGCTTGGCCGATGCGCCTTTTCCACTGCGACCAATGCGGTCACCTGGTATTTTTTGAAAGCGTGCACTGCGTCAACTGCGGCGCAACGCTGGCCTACCTGCCGGACTGCGACGATGTCGGGGCCATGGCAGCCGTGAACACCGATGGCACGGCATCTGCAGACGGCGTGCCATCCGCTTTGTGGCAACGCATTCCCTCCAAGGCGACGCACAGCAGCCAGCGCTACCGCATGTGTGCCAACCGCGACCAATACCAAGCCTGCAATTTTGCGATCCCTGCTGACGAGCCCAACAGGCTGTGCAGCTCTTGCCGCCAGACGCTGGTGCTGCCCGATCTCTCTGTCAGCGGCAACACCTTGCGCTGGCAAAAGCTGGAGAACGCCAAGCGGCGGCTGTACGTTACGTTGGCGCGCCTGGGGCTGCACCCCGATCAGCCGAACTGGACGCCCCACTACCAGTTTCTCGCCGATGTGCCCGACCAGCCGGTGATCACCGGCCATTCCAACGGGCTCATCACCATCAACATCGCAGAGGCCGACGATGACGAGCGCGTGCGCCGCCGCGTGGCCCTGCACGAGCCCTATCGCACCTTGCTGGGCCATCTGCGCCATGAGTCGGGTCATTTCTTCTGGGACAAGCTGGTGCGCGATGGCGGCGAGCTCGACAGCTTTCGCCAGCTCTTTGGCGATGAGCGCCAAAGCTATCCGCAAGCGCTGCAAGACTACTATGCCAACCCGCCGGGTTACTCGCAGTGGAGTGCGCAATTCGTCAGCGCCTATGCGAGCGCACACCCGTGGGAAGACTGGGCCGAATCCTGGGCCCACTACCTGCACATGGTCGACATGCTGGAGACCGCAGCCAGCTACCAAACCGATTTGACGATGGCCGAAGGCCGCCCCTCGGTCACCATCAGCGACCCCTTTGTCCAGCCGCCCCCCCGCTTTGAAGACATGGTGGCGCAGTGGGTGCCGGTGACCTTGCTGCTCAACAGCCTCAACCGCAGCTTGGGCCAGCAGGACGCCTATCCTTTTGCGCTATCGGCCGGGGCGCTGCAAAAGCTGCGCTATGTGCATGACATTGTGCGGCGGCCCCACCCGCTCGAGAGTGGTCGCCCCCCTGTCATGCACCAGCACTGAGCGGGTTGCGCGCGGCCATCAGGCCTCTTCGGCCCGGCGCTGCGCCACCTTGCGCTGCAGCTCCTGCGCGACATAGGGCGAGACAAACTTGTCGACCTCACCGCTGAGCATCGCAATCTCGCGCACAAAAGTGCTGCTGATGAACTGGTAGCGGGTGCTGGGCGTCAGGAACACGGCTTCCACATCGGGCATCAGCGAGCGGTTCATGCCAGCGAGCTGGAACTCGTAGTCAAAGTCGGTGACTGCGCGCAGGCCGCGCACAATCGCATTGCCGCCTTGCGCGACGACAAAATCACGCAGCAGGCCCGAGTAGCTCTCCACCCGCACGCTGGGGTAGTGCTTGACCGCTTCGCGCGCCATGTCCATGCGCTCCTTGAGCGAGAACATGGTCTTCTTGTGGTGGCCTTCGGCCACGGCCACAATCACATTGCCAAACAGCTGGTAAGCCCTGCGCACCACGTCTTCGTGGCCCAGGGTCATGGGGTCAAAGGTGCCTGGGTAGATGGCCAGTGTCATGTCTGTCTCCTGCAAAGCATCATCGTTGTGCCAGTCTCCTGGCACATTGCAGCGCAGCATAAACCATTTCTGCCACCACCCTGCCAGCGGGCAGGCATTCCCGTTCAGCCGGCTGCGTCCTCAGCCCTCTTGAGCAAGTGCGCATGCACGGCGCCCGCCTTCAGGTAGCGGTGGCGCACCAGGCCCAGCTCGGCCAGGGCCTCGTCGCTCCAGGCTTGGGGCGCTTCGAGGTAGATAAAGCCCTGCGCCGTCACCGCCGCCTGCGCCGCCTTGAGCGCTGGCACAAACAGCTGGCCGGAGAATGGTGGATCGAGGAAGATCAGATCCCAGTGCGCGGTGTAGGCCTGCAGCGCAGCCAGCGCATCGCCCCGGCTCACCTCCACCTGCGTGGCACCCAGCTTCTGCGCCAGCTGCTTGATCTGCGCGGCCAGCTGCACATCGGACTCGACCATGCGCACCTGGGTCGCGTTGCGCGATGCAGCCTCCAGCCCCAGCGCGCCGGTGCCCGCAAAGGCATCGAGGCAGCGCCAGCCAGCCAGGTCCTGGCCCAGCCAGTTGAACAAGGTCTCGCGCACGCGGTCGGGCGTGGGCCGCAGATCGGGGCGGGTCAGCACCGCCAGCTTGGTGCGGCGCCATTGGCCGCCAATGATGCGGATCTCTCCGGCAGCGGACGCTGCCACGCGGGCGGCATTGCCGGAGTTTCCGGTAGTGCCGCGCTTGCGGGCGGGCGCCGCGTCAGGCGCGGCCTCGGCAGCAGCGGCTGCCTTTTGCACCAGGGCGCGCAGCGCGCCCTCGCTTTTGATGGCACTGCGTCCCATTATGGTTTTGCTCCCAAGACCACGGTCACTTGCTTGTCGGGCTGCACCATGCGCGCCATGGCCTTGCGCACATCGTCGGCGCTGAGGGCTTCGACCCGGTCCGTCCAGTGGTCCAGGTAGTCCAGAGGCAGTCCATTCCAGGCGATATTGGTCACATTGCCCAAGAGCTTGGCATTGCTGTCCACGCGCAGCGCAAAGCCCCCAATCAGGTTGTCCTTGGCATCGCGCAGTTCCTCGGCGGTGGGGCCTTTGGCGATGAAATCGCTCAGCACCTCGCGCGTCACCTTGAGCGCCTCGGCCGCCTGGTCAGGCCGGGTCTGCAAACCGATCTGGAAGGCACCGGCATCCAGCCCCGGGTTGAACGACGAGTACACGCCATACACCAGGCCGCGCTTTTCACGCACCTCTTCCATCAGGCGCGATGCAAAGCCGCCGCCGCCCAGAATATGGTTGCCCACTAGCACGGCCAGAAAATCCGGGTCGGCGCGGCGGATGCCGGGCTGGCCCAGCAGCACCTGGGCCTGGGCCGAGTCAAACGCGATCTGGATGTCATCGGCCTTGGCCAGCGGCTGCACGGCCGGCACCTCAGCGGGGGCCGCGCACTGCGCCTTGGGCGTGGCCGGCACCTGGGCCAGCAGGCGCTTGACCAGCGCATCGGCCTGGGCCTTGTCCAGCGCGCCCACCAGCGTCACCTTGGCGCGGCAGGCGTCGACCGAGCGCGCCAGGTACTGCTGCATCACCGCCGGGCTGATCCGGGCCAGGGTCTCTTCAGTGGCACGCTGCCCGTAAGGGTGGCTGCCAAACACGGCCTGGTTGAAGGCGCGGCCCGCCACCACCGCAGGGCGGGTATTGCCCTCCTTGATCGCGGCATTCCAGCGCTCGCGCTCGCGCTGCCAGACGGCATCGTCATAGCTGGGTTGGGCCATCTGGCGGGCCGCCAGGTCAGCGGCGCGGCCCAGCAGGCTGCCATCGGTCAGCGAGCGCAAGGAGAAGGTCAGCGCATCGCTGCTGGCGCCGGCGCCAAAGCTGGCACCCAGATCGGCCCAGGCTTCGCCGACCGCGTTCTCGTCAAGCGCAGGCGCACTGCCCTGGGCCTTGACGCCCTTGGAGGCCATCATGGCCGCGGCGCTCGCCAGGCCTGCCTGGTCCGCCGGGTCGCGCCGGCTGCCAGCATCAAAGTTCAGCTGCACATCCACCATCGGGATCGTGGGGCTGTTGACCAGCCAGACCTGGGCGCCGCTGTCCTGGGTCCAGTGCTCAATGGGCAGCAAGGCCCAGGCCGAATGGCAGGCCAGCAAGGCGGCTGCGCCGCCGACCAGTGTTTTGCAAAAAGAGGTTCGCATGGGTATCTCTGCTAGCCAGGGCCCGCTGCCATCTGCGGCAGGTCCTGGTAAAAACAATCGTTGGCGGGTGCGTCAAACAGTGCATCCGCCACGGGGTTTGGTCAGTGCACCGCCCCGTCCTTGGTCGCGGCACCGCTACGCTTTTGCGCGGCGCGGTCGGCATCGGTCAGCGGCTGGGGTACCAGGGTCGCCACTGTCATCTGGTCATCGCCAAAATAGCGCGCAGCCACCGACTGCACCTGCGCGGCTGTCACCGTTTTCATCAGCGCCAGCAGCTTGTCATTGGCATCGAGCGGCAAGCCCAGCACCCAGTTGGAGCCCAGGTCATTGGCCTGGCCAAAGACCGAGTCGCGCTCATACACGGTAGAGGCCTGCCACTGGGTGCGCACCCGCTCCAGCTCGGCCTCGCCCACGCCTTCCTTGGCAACGCGGGCCACCTCGGCACGCAAAGCCGCCTCCACGTCCTTGGCGGTCTTGCCTTGCGATGGCACGCCGCCCAGCAAGAAGGTGGAAGGCCCCCGGTTGACCACGCTGGCACCGCTGAAGGTGGCGTCAGCCACGCGGCCGGGGCCCTGGGTCAGCTGGCGGTCCAGGCGCGCGCCGTCATAGCCACTGAGCACAGAGCCCAGCATCAACAGCGCCATCGCATCCTTGTCGCTGTCCTTGGGCTCGACCAGGTTGCGCAGGTCGGGCACCTTGAAGCTCATCACCACATAGGCCTGCTCGGCAGGCGCCTTGTAGTCGAGCCGGCGCTCGCCCTTTTGCAGTGGCTCGGGCCGGGGCTTGCGCTCCGGCAAGGCACGCGCTGGAATGCTGCTGTAGTATTTCTCGGCCAGCGCACGCACCTTGTCCACATCCACATCGCCAGCGACCACCACCACCGCGTTCTCCGGCACATACCAGGCCTTGTGGAAGGCGCGGGCATCATCGGGGTGCATGGAGTCGAGGTCGCCCATCCAGCCAATCACCGGGCGGTGGTAGGGCGAGGCCTGCCAGGTCGCAGCGTTGAGCTGCTCCATCAGGCTGGCGCGCGGGTTGTCGTCGGTGCGCATGCGCCGCTCTTCCTTGATGACCTCGATCTCTTTCTTGAACTCGCTGTCGGGCCACTGGTTGTTGGCAAAGCGGTCTGACTCCAGGCGCATCACCTCTTCGAGCTTGCCCGACGGAATCTGCTGGTAGTAGCCGGTGTAGTCGCGGTTGGTAAAGGCATTGTCCTGCCCGCCGAGCGCTGCGACCTTGCGCGAAAAATCGCCGGGCGCTACGGTGGCCGTGCCCTTGAACATCATGTGCTCGAGCGCATGGGCCAGGCCCGAGCGGCCGTCGACCTCGTCCATCGAGCCCACGCGCACCCAGACCATGTGCACCGCCGTGGGCGCGCGCTTGTCAGGCTGTACGATCAGGTCCATGCCATTGGACAGTTTGAACTGCTGGGCCCCAGCAGAATTGGAGGCGATGGCAGTGGTGGGCATAGGCGATGCGGCCCAGGCTGGAGAAGCCCCAGCGCCCAGGGAGGCCATCAAGGCCAGCAAAATGGTGGAACGTTTCATAAAATAGGCTGATTCTACGTAGCGCACAATGTTCAGTTTTTTCAAGAAAAAATCTCCCGCTGCCGACGCAGCCCCCAGCCCTTCCGCCGCCGAGCCAGCGCCTGCGCCCGCTCCAGCGGCCGATGTCCCGCCGCCCGCACCCCAGGTGCCCAGCGCGCCGCTGACCCCGATCCGCCCTGTGGCTGCCGAGCCCACCAAGACGGGCTGGCTGCGTGGCCTGGGCATGGGCGGCAAGGCCGCAGCCCCGGCACCCACGGCTGCAGAAACGGTCACGAAAAACCCAGTTACACAAGCCCCGCAGGCTCCGGTAGCTCCTATCACTATAGCATCCGAGCCCGCCAGCAGCCGCGACAGCTGGATGAACCGCTTGAAGAGCGGTTTGCGCAAAACCGGCTCGAGCATTGCCACGGTCTTCACCGGCACCAAGATCGACGAGCAGCTCTACGAAGAGCTCGAAGAGGCGCTGCTGATGGCCGATACCGGCGTCAAGGCAACCCAGCATCTGCTCGAAGACCTCAAGCAGCGCGTCAAGGACAGCAAGACCACCGACCCCGCCGCTGTCAAGGACCTGCTGGCCAGCGCGCTGGCAGATCTGCTCGCGCCACTGGAAAAGCCACTGGTCATTGGCGAGCACAGCCCCACGGTCATCATGGTGGCTGGCGTCAACGGCGCTGGCAAGACCACCTCGATCGGCAAGCTGACCAAGCACCTGGCCGATGCCGGCCAGAGCGTGCTGCTGGCAGCGGCCGACACCTTCCGCGCTGCGGCGCGTGAGCAGCTGGGCGTCTGGGCCACCCGCAACACCGTCGAGATCATCAGCCAGGAAGGCGGCGACCCCGCGGCCGTCAGCTTTGATGCGGTGACCGCCGGCAAGGCCCGGGGCAAGGATGTCGTGCTGGTGGATACCGCCGGGCGCCTGCCCACGCAGCTGCACCTGATGGAAGAGCTCAAGAAGATCAAACGCGTCGTCACCAAGGCCGATGGCAGCGCGCCGCACGAGGTGCTGCTGGTCATTGATGGCAACACCGGCCAGAACGCGCTCAACCAGGTGCGCGCCTTTGACGATGCACTGCAGCTGACCGGCCTGATCGTCACCAAGCTCGACGGCACGGCCAAGGGCGGCGTGCTGGCCGCCATCGCGCAGGAGCGCCCCATCCCTGTGTACTTCATCGGTGTGGGTGAAAAGGTCGAAGACCTCGAGACCTTCAGCGCCAAGGAATTTGCCCAGGCGCTGCTCGCCTGATCGCCCAGCAGCCCCATCGCAGTTCCAAGCCCTGCCCTCTGGCGCAGGGCTTTTTTGCGCCCGCGTCATTGTAGTTTCATGCAATCTTGTTATTTTTTGCACTTCCTGGTGACGACATGCATTCACCACATCGGCCTTGACGGCAGGAGGTTTCATGAAAATAGCAAGCTTGCGGCAGCTGTGTGCCGCCGGGCTCTGGGCAGTCAGCGGACTGGCCCTGGCCCAAACGGTGGTCTTTAGCGAGAATTTCAATGCGGCGAGCGCCGATGCACCCAGCGGCCTGGGCACGACCGGGCCAGCTGGCTGGACAATGCGCCTAGAGAATGCCGAGACAGTGGCCACCAGTGGCCGCTCCACCGCCGCCAAACTGCCCTGGCTGGGCTGGAAGTTTGTCACGCCCGCCTACTGGACCGCCCAGGTCTCGGGCGGCGATCGCGCCAAGCTGACAAAGGCCAGCGGCAAGATCGCGGTGGCCGAATCCGATGGCCTGCGGCCCAACAGCGGTCTGTTCTTCAACACCGTGATGGAAAGCCCCAGCATTGCGGTGCTGGGCGGCGGCAGCTACGCGTTGGGCTTTCTCAACCATTTCCAGATGGGCTCGACCAAGAAGGAGAGCATCAAGGTCGAGGCCGTGTTTGATGACAGCTCCGTGCAGACCCTGCTGCATGAGACCAGTGCCTCGCGCCTGAACCAGACCGAGAGCCTGGCCTTCAGTACCCCGGCCGGCGCCAAAAAAGTCAGCCTGCGCTTTAGCTACCTGAACACCGACAACAACTGGTACTGGGGCCTCGATGATGTGGTGCTGACGCAAACCAGCAGCGAACCACCCAAGCCCTTTGACCCCGCCAAGCTGCCCAGCACTGCCAACGCGCCCGCGCTGACCGTGGGCCCCACCTTGCAGAACCCCGGCCCCGACCACATGGCGGTGATGCTGGAGACCAGCGAACCGGCCCCCACCATCTGGTGGCGCCTGGCCGGCAGCAGCGGGCCTTACACCTTGGCGCCCGCCATCAACCCGGTGGGTGACTTTGCTGACAGCAGCATATTTTTTGCCGATATTGCCGGCCTGCAATCGAACACGCTCTATGAGTACGCGGTGGTCACCGGCACCAGTGCAGCGCCCAAGCTGGCCGGCCCCTTCCAGTTCAAGACCTGGCCGCGCGAGGGCGATGGCGTTGCCAGCGCCAAGTTCGCCGTGGTCTCGGACACCCAGGATGGCCTGGCCAACCGCCTCAAGAACATCACCCTGGGCGTGATCAACAACGACTGCGCGGGCTCTGCTGCCCAGTGCGCGCAGAGCCTGGCCGGCTTCATGGTGCCCGGCGACCTGGTCGGATCGGGCGGTACGCGCAGCAACTGGAAAGACCAGTTCTTCGGCCCGATCGCCGCCATCACGGCCTATGTGCCGCTGATCCCCTCGCCCGGCAACCACGAGTACTTTGGCGGCGAGCAGGCCAGCGCCGGCAGCGAGAAAAGCTGGGCCAAGACCTACCGCAAGTACTTCAACCGCATGCCCGCCAATGGCTCTCAAAAGCACCCGCTGCACTGGTACCAGCTGGACTACCTGGGCATGCGCATTGTCGGCAGCGATTTCAACCCCGCCTCGGCCATGCACAACACCGGCGGCTGGACCGGCTACGACAACGGCCGCGGGCTCTTTCGCGCCGACTACATGCAAGAGCACCTGAACTGGTTTACCGGCCTGATGGCCCAGACCCGTGTGGACAAGAAGCCCTATATGGTGCTGCTCAACCACCACCCTTGCCTGAGCGAAAAATGGCGCCAAGGCGAGGTGATGGCCACCTGCGATTTCATCGCCCAGATGGAAGACTATGGCCGCACGACCGGCGCCATCACCGCCAACTTGAACGGCCATGTGCACTTCTACGAGCGCGGCAATTCGATGAACAGCCGCCACCTCTGGCTGAATGTGGCTTCGGGCAGCGGCGCGCTCGAAGGCGCCAAGCAAAGCGATGACAGCGACCTGGACGTCATCGCCAACACCAAGCTCAGCTTTGGCTACGGCACCTTGGAAGCCAGCTTTGGCAGCGCCACCCCGGCTTTGACCTGGAAGCGCTACGACCTGGGTGCGTCCACCACCAGCAGCACGCCCGACGACAGCATCGCGATCACCAGCCAGGCCTGGTCCTTCCAGCCGGAGCTGGTCCAGGCCAAGCTCGGCCAGGTCGACCCGGCCAGCCTGAAGCTCGCCTACCGCACAGGCGCAGGCCCGGCGCTCTATGAGGCGCAATGGCAGGTCTCCAAGGACCCGCAGTTTGCCGCCGGCCAACCGGTCTACGACGTCTGGGGCAACGACACCCGCAGCGAGAACTGGACCTACCTGAATGGTGTGCGCGTCAACACGCAAAAGGATGCCGATATTGCGACCTTGCCGCTGGGCTACCTGCTGGCCAACCCCCAGCGCGTCTACCCGAATGTGGATGCGGGCACGGAGCGCGGCAAGCTCACCAGCGCCATCATTGCCGGCGGCAACAGCCTGCGTGACCGCTGGAGCTGCGGCTACAAGTGGGATGAAGACGGTGACAGCGGCGCTGAGCGCCAGGGCGGCCGCCAGTGCTATGCGCAGCTGGCCAAGGCCGATGGCAGCAAGGGCTCGGCCTGGGACCCCTTCCAGGGCCAGGCCCCGCAGGTGCTGCAGCTGGGCCAGGATGAGCGCTGGTACTGGCGGGTGCGCGTGCGCGATACGCACCTCAACTGGTCCGACTGGAGCGCCACCGGCTCCTTCGAGCTGGGCCACCCTGCGCCTGAGCCCGAGCCACCGGTGCAGGACCTCATCGACACCCAGCTGCCCACGCCCGGCGGCAACCTGCCCGCGATGGCCCTGAACATCCAGGCCGCCACCCGCTGCGACCAGTCCAACGCCAGCGTCAGCGCAGTGCCTGCCGACCTGCTGCCCGCCGGCCTGAAAGCCGCCACCGGTCTGCTGTCCTTCACGCTGTCGGGCTGCGCCCATGAAGGCTTCAGCGCCCAGGTCCGCTTGGAGGTGCCCGCCGACCTGCCCGCCAACAGCCGCGTGATGAAGGTGCATACCGCAGCAGACGGCAAGCGCCAGGTCAGCGAGATCGCCGGCGCCAGCATGGCCGGCGGCGTGGTCCGCTATACCGTGACCGACGGCGGCCCGCTCGACGAAGACGGCCTGGTCAACGGCGCCATCGTCGATCCGGTGCTGGTCGCCGTGCCTGCCGATGTGGTGGTGCCGCCATCGCAAGCGGCAACGCCCGTGCCCACCAACCAGCCGCTGGCCCTGCTGCTGGTGTCGATGCTGCTGATGGCAGGCGCTGCGCTCGCACGTCGTCAACGCTGATTGGCAGCCTCCGGGCCCTCTGCACCA
This sequence comes from Comamonas sp. 23, assembly GCF_049601575.1. NCBI lineage: Bacteria > Pseudomonadati > Pseudomonadota > Betaproteobacteria > Burkholderiales > Comamonadaceae > Comamonas > Comamonas sp. 23. The sequence continues at coordinate 4,094,752 of NZ_CP187127.1, forward strand.
CCTTCTGCCCTTGGGCATGGGTCATGCAGGGGGCCTTTTTGATTACACACGGCCGTCCAGGCCGCTACTGCAAAATAGCGCAGGCCGCGCTGCCGGACTGCCCTTGAAGGAAACGCATCCATGCTGCAAGAAGACCGCTTTGTCCGCATCCAGTCGCTGCTCGCCTCGATCGACCGGCTCAGCACCGAAAGACTCATCCAGGACATGCAGGTCTCCCGCGAAACGGTGCGCCAGGATTTGCTGGCGCTCGAATCCATGGGCCTGGTGCGGCGCGTGCATGGCGGCGTCGCCCGCGTCACGCAAGACGAGCCCCCTTTTGTGCAACGCCAGGCGCTGCGCGTGGCCGAGAAGCGCGCGATCGCCAAGGCGGCGGTCAAGCGTCTGCAACCGGGCCAGATGGTGTTTATCGATGCCGGCACCACCACGGCCATCCTGGCCGAAGAGCTCAGCCTGATCAGCCGCCTGGTCGTGGTCACCAACTCCATCACCGTGGCCCTCAAGCTCGCTGGCACCCAGGCGCCCGCTGGCACGGCGAACCGCATGCGCGTGGTGCTGCTGGGCGGCGATACCAACCCCGAGATCCCCTGCACCTATGGCGAGGTCACCCTCAATGAGATCCGCCGCTACCGCGCCGATGTCACGCTGCTCTCGCCGGTGGGCATCAGCGCGCACGATGGCGTGACCTTTGGCAACGAGCATGAAGCGAGCCTGGCCAGCGCCATGGCCGAGCAGTCTTCGTCCATGCTGGTGCTGGCCGACTACAGCAAGATAGGACTGCGCAGCCGCTACGCCGTCGCCTGCCCACCCACCCAGCAGACGCTGATCACCAATGCCCATCCCGCCAACACCGAGGCCTTGGCAGCGCTCGGCGCCCAGGGCGTGGCTGTGCTGCCCGTCTGATAAGGCTGACCAGACGCCGTAGCCCTTCACACCTGCAGCGCAGAGCCCACTTCCGCCGCGACCCAGGCCGCATAGGCGGGGCTGGCCGCGCTCTCACCCCAGAGCCACTGCGGCAGCGCATAGGGGTGCAGCGGCAGCAGCAAACGCTGCAAGGCCAGCAGGCTGGGGGGCGTGGTCTTCCAGGTAATGCGCCATTCATCGGCCTGCTGCAACTGACCGTCCCACCAGTAGTGCGAATGGATTTTCTCGACCTGGGCGCAGGCCGCCAGGCGGGCCTTCACGCCCGCCTGGGCCAGCGCCTGGGCCGCCGTTTCACTGTCCACCGTCGTGCTGGCCCATGCCACCAGGTAGTGGCCGGCCGGGCCGGGGTTCATGGCCAAGGGATGCATTATTCAACTCCATGATTTTTATCAAACACGCTGCATTTGGAAGGCTGCTTGACAGCACCCCAACCACTGAGAATATATCCAGATTTTTAGCCGCCAGTATGGAACTTATCCACAGACTGCCCACTCCAACTGCCCTGAAAGCGGAAACGGGTGTCAGACAGCGCCCCGCCAGCCGCTATGGTCGCGATAAAGAAATGTGAATAGCATCAAAATCAGGAGCAAGCTATTCTTTATCTACGCCAATCCTCGCCGTTCTTAGTCAGAACTTAAACCCGAGATTACCGCACTGCAGCATGGGAACTCCCACAGCATCAAGGGACTCCTACCGGTGTTACTATGTATCGCATAGACGAAAGGACTTCTAGCGTGACAACTCATTCTGGAGCCGCCACCATTTCTACCGCATTGGCTCCTGCAAACCCATGGTCGTTGGTGCCACCCCTGGGCAATCTGGACGCGTACATCACTGCGGTCAACCGCATCCCCATGCTCACCCCCGAGGAAGAGCTGGGCTATGCAAAGAAACTCAAGGAAAACGGTGATGTAGAGGCCGCCGGCCGCCTGGTGCTCTCGCACCTGCGCCTGGTGGTATCCATTGCCCGCCAGTACATGGGCTACGGCTTGCCGCACGGCGATCTGATCCAGGAAGGCAACGTCGGTCTGATGAAGGCCGTCAAGCGCTTTGACCCGGACCAGGGCGTACGTCTGGTCAGCTACGCCATGCACTGGATCAAGGCCGAGATCCACGAATACATTCTGAAGAACTGGCGCATGGTCAAGGTGGCCACCACCAAGAGCCAGCGCAAGCTGTTCTTCAACCTGCGCTCGATGAAGCAGGGCTTCAAGGCCGAAGCGGGCATGGAAGACGGCGCGATGCAGCGCGAGACGCTCTCCGAGAGCGAAATCGACGCGATGGCCGCGCACCTGAATGTCAAGCGCGAAGACGTGATCGAGATGGAAACCCGCTTGTCGGGCGGCGATGTGCTGCTCGATCCGAGCCCCTCCGATGACGGCGAGCAGGCCTATGGCCCGATCGCTTATCTGGCAGACGCCTCGCATGAGCCCACCGCGATGATCGAGTCGCGCCAGCGCGACTACCTGGCCACCGATGGCATTCAGGAAGCCTTGGCCACCCTGGACGAGCGCAGCCGCCACATTGTGGAAGAGCGCTGGCTCAAGGTGAACGACGATGGCTCGGGCGGCATGACCTTGCACGACCTGGCCGCTGTCTACGGCGTCAGCGCCGAGCGGATTCGCCAGATCGAATCGGCAGCGATGAAGAAGATGCGCAAGGCCTTGGCCGAATACGCTTAAGCCGTATTGCAACGATCTGCTATCGCAGCACACATCCATATCGCAATTGGCGATAATCAAAGCGCACATGCCTCCGGCCTGTGCGCTTTTTTTATGGCCCGTATGAGCCCGGCGGACGTACAGACGGATAAACCTCCACCCATGCGGGCAGCCATGCGAATCTGGAGCTTTTATGCATTTTTCCCTGTCCCGCCGCTGCCTGGTGGCAGCCACTTTGGCCACCCTCGCCAGCACCGGCGCCCTGGCTGCGGACAACTGGCCGAGTAAACCCCTGCACCTGATCGTGGGCTTCCCGGCAGGATCCTCGCCTGACCTGACCGCCCGCGCGCTGGCCGAGCCGCTGGAAAAGGCCCTGGGCCAACCGATCATCGTCGAGAACAAGGTCGGGGCTGGCGGCAACATCGCCGCCGAATACGTGGCGCGCGCCACCGACGGCTACACCTTCAGCGTGATGATCAACGGCAATATGACGATTGCCAAGCTGCTCAACCCCGCGATCCGCTACGACCCGCTGACCGATCTGCAGCCTGTCGGCCTGATTGGCGTGGCCCCGCTGGTGCTGGTCGCCCCGGCCAAGGCCCCGGAGGGCAAGGCCTTTTTCGAGGCCGCCAGCCAGGCGGGCAGCAGCTGGAGCTATGGCTCACCTGGCGTGGGCACCATCGGCCACCTGGGCATGGAGCTGCTCAAGAGCCGTGCCAAGATCAAGCCCGAGCACATCCCCTACCCCGGCTACCCGCAGGTATTTAACGGCATCCAGGGCGGCGATCTGCAGCTCTCGATGCTGCCACCAGCACTGGCGATGAACCAGATCCAGGCCGGCAAGCTGCGCGGCATTGGCGTGAGCTCGGCCGCCCGCAGCCCGCTGGCTCCCGGCCTGCCCAGCCTCAAGGAGCTGGGTATTGCCAACTACGACATGGAAATCTGGAACGCCGTGGCCGCCCCCAAGGCCATGCCCAAGGCCCATGTCGACAAGCTCGCTGCGGCCGTGGGCGAGATCGTGCGCAGCCCCGAGATGCGCCAAAAGCTCGCCCTGCAGGGCTGGCAGGCGGTGGGCAGCTCGCCCGAAGGCCTGAAAAACCGCATTGATGCCGATGTGAAGGCGCTGGGCGCCATCATCAAAGAGCAGAACATCCGCGCGCAATGACGGCCGCCCAAGTCTTCTCCGACCTCAGCGCCTGGCAGGTGATGGCTTGGGGCCTGGCATTTTTCAGTGTCCTGTATGTGGCGGGTGGCCTGGGCATGACGGCGCTCACCGGCTTTCTACAACGACGCGGCATCGGCCAGGTGCTCGATACCCGGCCGCTCAAGCCCGACCAGTTGCGGCGCGAGTGGCGCCAGTCTTTCCATTCGATCCTGGTGTTTGGCCTGGGCATGGTCGTGCCCTGGGGCTTCGTGCAGTTGGGCTGGGCGCATTTTGCAGTGGCGCCCAGCGGCTGGCAAATCGCCATCGAGATCTGGGTGCTGCTGATCTGGAACGATGTGCATTTCTGGATCAACCACCGCCTGCTGCACACGCGCTGGTTCAAGCGCTTCCATGGCGACCACCACCGCTCGGTCGTCGTCACGCCTTGGTCGACCTACAGCTTTCACCCCATCGAGGCGATGATGTTGGGCAATGTGATCCTGCTGCCGATGGTGCTGCATGACTTTGCCTTCTGGTCGCTGGCCTCGGTGCCGGTGTTCAGCATCTTCCTGAACGCCGTAGGCCATGCCAATTACGACTTCTTCCCGCGCGTAGGGCCCCGCCACCCGCTGGCTGCCAGCCGCCGCCACCACCTGCACCATGCCCGGCCCGCCGGCAACTATGGCTTTGCACTGGCCTTTATGGACCGCCTGATGCGCAGCGAAGCAGACCCGCTGCCCCCGCGCCCTCCACGCCCGGCCCCAGGCCGCCCCGCTGCTTGACCCGGTTGGCATGACCCGCGACGACAGCCCGCCCCTGCCCGCCACCGCCTCCCGCACACTGCCCCGGCTGCGCCACTGGCGTGACTGGCAATCGCTGCTCTACATGCTGGCCCTGCCGCTGATCGCCACCTGGCAGTGGCAGCATGGCCTGGTCTGGTGGCTCTATCTGGTCCAGCTATTTTTGACCTTGGGCATCGGCGTCATCCACCACAACCACACGCACCTGCGCATGTGGACGGGGCCGCACAGCCGCTGGGCCAACCGCGCCACCGACTATGCGCTGACGTTGCTGCAGGGCCACCCTACCTTTGTGTTCTGGCCCGCCCATGTGGCCAACCACCACCGCTACAAGCATGGCGAGCAGGACATCGCCCGCACCTACCGCTTTGGCGGTGACAGCAACCACCTATGGGGCTACCTGCTCCACCCGCTGCAGGCGGCCTGGGTGCTGTACCCGCTGTTCATCCGCTGGCTGGCGGGGCTGCGCCGGCGCCAGCCCGGCGCCTTTCGCTACTGCATGGGCCAGTACGCACTGTGGCTGGGCAGCTGGGCGGGGCTGCTGGCGCTGGATTGGAAAAAGGCGCTGGTCTTTGTCATCCTGCCCCAGCTCCATGGCCTGCACTGGCTGCTGGCCACCAACTACCTGCAGCATGCACATGCCGATGGCCGCAAGTCCCCAAAGTCCAAAAACGATACCGACGGTGGCATGCTGAACTACGCGCGCAATTTTGAAGGCTGGGTCAACCCGCTGCTCTTTAATATTGGCCTGCACACCGCCCACCACGAATGCCCGCATGCCCACTGGTCCGCGTTGACCCGTTTGCATGCTGAAGAATACCGACACCGGGTCCACCCGGCGCTCAATGAGGCAGGCCTGTTGCCCTATATGGCACGGGTCTTTGTTGGAGGGATGGTTTGCCGATCGGCCCGCAGCCGGTCGCTGATGCCGCCTATGGAGAAAAAGTAGTCATCTATGCCAGTCGCTTATTCGCAGGTCTATATCGAATCCGCCGGTCACTTCATGCCCGGCGCCCCCATTGCCAACGACGGCATGGATGCCTATGTCGCACCACTCAACCGCCTGTCCGAACGCATCAAGCGCCGCATCCTGGCGGAAAACGGCATCCAGCAGCGCCACTACGCGATTGCGCCCGATGGCAGCACCCGCTACAGCAATGCGCAAATGGCCAAGGGCGCCATCGAAGCGGCCCTGGCGCAGGCCGCGCGGCCGCTGGCCGACATTGGCTTTCTGGCCAGCGGGTCCTCTGGCGGCGACGCGCTGATGCCCGGCTTTGCCAGCATGATCCAGGGCGAGATGGCCGCCCCGCCGATGGAGCTGCTCAGCGTGCAGGGCGTCTGCGCGGCCAGCGTGGGTGCGCTGCAAAGCGCGGCGCTGGCGGTGGAGCACGGCACGCATGCCCATGCGCTGGCGGTGGCCAGCGAGATGCCCTCGCGCCTTTTCAAGCGCTCGCGCTACGCGGGCCAGGACTACAACACCGATTTCGATGCGCACTTTTTGCGCTGGATGCTGAGCGATGGCGCCGGCGCCGTGCTGCTGGGCCAGGGCGCCGCGTTGCCCCAGCGCCCCGACCTGCGCCTCAAACTGCGCTGGACCCACCAGCGCAGCTTTGCCGGCGACTACCCGGTGTGCATGCAGCTGGGCCTCACGCATGACCGCCAGCGCAGCCACCTCGATTTCCCCTCCTGGGCCGAGGCCGAGGCCGCAGGCGCGCTGTCCCTGCGCCAGGACATCCGCCTGCTGCCCCACCTCTTCGATGTCTGCATCCACGAGTACGCCCGCATCGCCCACCAGGGCTGGCTGCCCGAGCGCGGCATTGACCATTTTCTGTGCCACTACTCGTCCGAGAAATTCATTCCCGTCGTCGATGAGCTGCTGAACAAGGCGCAGCTGTCGATCCCGCGGGAGCGCTGGTGGAGCAACCTGGCCTGGCGCGGCAATACCGGCGCGGCCTCGATTTTTGTGATGATCGCCGAATACCTGCAGACCCAGCATGAGCGCTTGAAACCCGGCGACACCATGCTGTGCTTTGTGCCCGAGTCCGGCCGCTTTACCGCTGGCTATATGCTGCTGGAGGTGGAGCGCAGCACGCCTGCTGGCACGTCTGCCACCAGCGCCAGCACCCCGGCCCAACGCGCGCCCCAGGCCGCAGCCGCTGCAGAAAGCGCGCTGATCGCCCCGCCCCATGATCCGGCCGCAGCCCCAGCGGGCCTGGCGCCCTTGCTGACCGAGCTGGCCAGCATCTGGCATGACTACCGCTCCCAGGTCTGGCGCACGCCGCTGGTGCACCGCATCCACAGCGGCCAGATCCAGCAGGCCGACTATGTGCGCTGGATGAGCCAATGGGTGCCGCAGGTGCGCGAAGGCAGCCTGTGGATGCGCGAAGGTGCCACCTCGCTCACAGGGGCCTATGCCGAGCTGGCTGCGCTGATGGGCGTGCATGCCAGCGAGGAGCAGAACGACTTCAAGATCCTGCACCAGGACTACTTGAATGCCGGGGGCACCGAAACCGACATCCAGCAGCTGCGCCGCAACCCCGGCGGCGAGGCGCTCAACAGCTACCTGCACAGCCTGGCAGCCACTCCCAACCCGATTGGCCTCCTGGGCGCCATCTACATCATTGAAGGTACGGGCCAGCGCATCGTTCCCAGCCTGCTGCCGCTGTTGCGCCAGCACCTGGCGCTGGGCCCAGAGTGCTTCCGCTTTCTGGAGTACCACGGCGCCAATGACGAAGACCACCTGGAGCGCTGGCTGCTGGCGGTGCAGATGGTGATGGCGCTGGACGAGACCGGCACCGCCGCAGCAGCGATTGCCGCGACCGCACGCCATACCTCTGCGCTCTACCTGATGCAGTTCCGGCACATTCTGGAAGCCACGGCCTCGGAGCGCGCACGATGACCGATTTTCGGGACATCCCCCACGACGAGCGCGACCCCAACCCCTGGCTCGCGCTCTACCTGGACGACAGCACGCCGCTGCCCGACCATGTCAAGGCCGCCTGGCTCAAGGATTCGAGCAGCCGCTCGCGCCAGTTTCTGTTGCCCTTCATCCGGCCGATTGCGCGCATCAGCATCATTCTGATCCAGGTGCTCAAGGTGCTGCTGCCCAAGCGCTGGGCGCATTCCAAGCTGCTGCACCGCACCCTGGCCTTCAGCATGAACCGCTTTGTCTCGCCCGAGGCGAACTGGCTCATCATGCGCCACTTCCACCTGGGCTCGCAGATCCTGAGCTTTATCGGCGCCAATGCGCCCACGCCCGTGCCCACCAAGCCGCTGGCCCCGATGGAGATCGATGACATCAAGGACGAGCTGTTCCTGAAGCACGACCTGAACCTGTTCAACTTTGTCATCCGGCTCAACACCACGCTGCGCAGCCACGGCCAGCACATGGGCCCGGTGGCCGAGCCCGACTTTGGCATGCTCTGCGACCCACCGCTGCAGCTGGCCGCGATGCCCCATGGCCGGCTCAACATTCTCGATCTGCAAAGCGCCATCGAGATCTACACGCCGGTGTACCAGCTGCTGCTGACCGACAACGATTTCTGGCGCGCCAGCAATTCGCTGCAGCTCGATGAAACCGTTGCCATCTATGCGGCCAAGATCCTGTCCTCGCCCGAGCACCTGGTGATGCTCAACAACAAGCACCCGCTGGTGCCCCTGTCCACCTTGCGCGCTGGCCACCGCCTGGTGCTCCATGGCCTGTCCACCGAGATGCTGCACTGCCTGCTGATGCGCATGGCCACCGGCGAGACCCCGCTACCCAGCCGCGAAATTGCCAAGACCCGGCAAGCGGCGGGCCGGCCTGCGCAGGCCGGCTGATCAATCTCCACCACAGTATTCGATGCAGACTCCGCCCCCAGAACATCCCATCCGCAACCCGCCTTGGCACCCCTGCGGCGCGGGGCATGTCGCCGTCTATGGCACCTTGCGCGCCGGGGGCGTCAACGACATTGCCCGGCTGCAGCCTGGCATCGCCCTGCTGGGCCGCAGCTTGCTGACGGGAACGCTGTATGACCTGGGCTGGTACCCGGGCCTGCAATTGCAGGGCAGCAGCCTGGTGCTCGCCGAGGTCTACCCCTTGAACGATGCACTGGAGCAGGCCATGGACCGCATCGAAGGCATCTGGCCGCAGGATGTGGGTGAATACACCAAGCGCGTGCTGACGCTGGACGTCGCGCTGACCAGCGGCGGCCAACAGCCGCTGGAGGTGCTGGTCTACGAGGCCCTGCCCCCGGCCTTGCAAGGCCGCACGCAGATCACGGCGCAGGACTGGCTGGCCTGGATTACGCAGCAGGGCCGCGAGCACCCCGATACGGCTTTTAGCCTCAATACGCCCCAGCGCTGATGCCCTCGGTACGGCAACTCAGCCCAGCAGGAGGCCCTGCTTTTCGATAAAGGCCACCACCTCATCGAGGCCGTCCAGTGTCTTCAGGTTGGTCATCACAAAGGGCTTGGTGCCTTTGGGCGTGCTGCGCATGCGTTCGGTGTCGCTGCGCATCACCTCCAGGTTGGCACCGACATAGGGGGCCAGATCGGTCTTGTTGATCACAAACAGATCGCTCTTGGTGATGCCCGGGCCGCCCTTGCGCGGGATCTTTTCGCCGGCCGCCACATCGATCACATAGATGGTCAGGTCCGACAGCTCGGGGCTGAAGGTCGCAGCCAGGTTGTCGCCGCCCGATTCGATAAACACGATATCGGCATCGGGAAACTGGCCCAGCATGCGGTCGATGGCTTCGAGGTTGATGGAGGCATCTTCGCGGATCGCCGTGTGCGGGCAGCCGCCCGTCTCCACCCCCATGATGCGCTCGGCTGGCAGCGCGCCGCTGACGGTCAGCAGGCGCTGGTCTTCCTTGGTGTAGATGTCGTTGGTGATGGCGATCAGGTCCCATTTGTCGCGCATGGCCTTGCACAGCATCTCCAAGATGGTGGTCTTGCCCGAGCCCACGGGCCCGCCGATACCAACGCGCAGCGGAGGCAGCTTTTTGCTGCGGTGGGGGATGTGGTGCAGTGCAGTGCTCATGATCGAAAAAGCCGTGAGTATTGGTGTTCATGCCGGGCCGAAAGAATGGCCAGCATCGGGGAAAAAGCCTGGCGCTGGTCATCGCCCAGCACCAGCGCATGCTCGGCCGCCGCCGGTATCGCCTCTGCCAGCCGCGCCAGAATGCGCTGGCCGGCGCTCTGGCCCAGCGGCACGGATTTGATCGCTGCCTGCACCATGTTCTCGGCCCAGCCAAAGGCATAGGCGAGCAGCGCATCGCGCGCGCCTGCGCCTGCCAGGTGCGCGGCCAGCGCAAAGGCCAGCGGGTAGCTTGCATCCTGGGCAGCCAGCCAGGCCACCCGGGCCAGCGCCTCGCCATCATCGGCATAGCGGTTCTGCAACCAGGCCACCAGCGAGCGGCCCATCTGCTCGGTCTGCAGGCGCAGCTCGCTGCTCTCGCGCGTCTGCAGCACCCAGGCGTTGAGTGCCACCAGGCGCCCACGCTCATCGCTGTGCCAGGCCTGCATGGCCTGGGCCAGCACCGCCATATCGCCCCGGGCCTGGCTGAGCTGCAGCTGCTCGGCAATCCAGTCGGCCGCCTGCGCCTCGTTGCCCACCAGCGCGGCATTCACGCCCGCCTCCAGCCCCTCCGAATAGGAGAAGCCGCCGATCGGCAAAGCCGGCGAAGCCAGCCACATCAGCTGCAAAAAGCTGGCGGGTGAGAGGGTGAGGAGCGGCGTGCTCATCCGAGGTGGTGCGGATGCGGATGGGAATGGCCATGCCCATGGTGGCTGTGGCCATCGTTGGTGACATGCCCGCCATAGGCGCCGCCTTCCGGCTCAAAAGGCAGCTCCGCCTCGACCACGGTCATATGCATGCTGCGCAGCATGTCGGCCAGCACATGGTCGGGCTCGATCTTGAGGTGGTCGGGCTGCAGCTCGATGGGCACATGGCGGTTGCCCAGGTGGTAGGCGGCGCGCATCAGGTCAAAAGCCGAGCCATGCTGCGCGCAAGCGCTGATATGCAGCACGTTCTGCGGCGCGGCCACCACCTGGATCACCGAGCCGTCCTCGGCCACCAGCACATCGCCTCCGCGCACGGCCTGACCGCGTGGCAGAAAAATCGCCAGCGCACGGCCGCTGCTGTCGGTGGCCGAGAAGCGCGATTTCTGGCGCACATCCCAGTCCAGCTCGACAACAGTTGCGCGCTTGCGCAGGGCCGGTGCCAGGCCCTGGCCAGCGGGCAGGCATTTGGAGACTTGCAGCATCGCCCCGTCCGTCATGGCAGCTCCAGGCGCATAAAGCAGCTGTTCGGATCGGGCTGGTAGCTGCCAAACGGTGCGCAGTCCACAAAGCCATTGCGCGCGTAAAAACGGCGCGCCGGTGCAAAAAAGGCCTCGGTACCCGTCTCCAGGCTGATGCGCCTGGCCCCCATCGCGCGGGCCTGGGCCAGCACATGGTCTAGCACCTGCTGGGCGGCGCCTGAGCCGCGTTGCGCCGCCTCCACCCGCATCGATTTGAGCTCCAGGTGGCCGGCATCCAGGGTCTTGAGCGCGCAGGTGGCGACCAGGGTCTTGGGCTCCTGCGCAGCGGTCCAGCCGGTCCACAGCTGCAGCCCGGGCGCGCGCAGCTGCGCGGGGTCGAGCGCATGCACGCTCTCGGGCGGCGAGATACGGCGCATATCGCTCAGGTGCGCTTCCAAAAAGGCCAGCACGCGCGCGTCGGTCACGGGGTCCAGCTTGAAAATCAATGGGCTTGCCATGGGTCCTTACCGGTTCAAAACAGAAAATAACGCTGGGCCATCGGCAGGCTGCTCGCTGGCTCGCAGGTCAGCAGCTGGCCATCGGCGCGCACCGCATAGGTCTGGGCATCGACCTCCATGTGCGGCGCCAGGTCGTTGTGCACCATGTGCTGCTTTTGCAAGCCGCGTATGCCTTTGACAGCCGACAAGGTCTTGGCCAGGCCAAAGCGCTGGCCAATGCCGGCAGCCAAGCCCGCTTGCGAGACAAAGGTCAGCGAGGTCCTGGCAATCGCCCCGCCAAAGGCGCCAAACATCGGGCGGTAGTGCACCGGCTGGGGTGTCGGGATCGAGGCATTGGGGTCACCCATGGCCGCCATCGCGATAAAGCCGCCCTTGAGAATGCAGCTGGGTTTGACGCCAAAGAAGGCCGGCTTCCAGATGACGATATCGGCCCACTTGCCCACTTCGAGGCTGCCCACCTCATGGCTGATGCCATGGGCAATGGCCGGGTTGATCGTGTACTTGGCGATGTAGCGCTTGATGCGGAAGTTGTCATGCCGCTCGCTGTCGCCGGGCAAGGCGCCGCGCTGGAGCTTCATCTTGTGCGCCGTCTGCCAGGTGCGCAGGATCACCTCACCCACCCGGCCCATGGCCTGGCTGTCGGAGCTGAACATGCTGATGGCGCCAATGTCGTGCAGGATATCCTCGGCCGCAATGGTTTCCTTGCGGATGCGGCTTTCAGCAAAGGCCAGGTCCTCGGCAATCCCGGCATCAAGGTGGTGGCAGACCATCAGCATGTCCACATGCTCATCCAAGGTGTTGATCGTGTAGGGCCGCGTCGGGTTGGTCGAGCTGGGCAGCACATTGGCCTCGCCCACCACTTTCAAGATATCGGGCGCATGGCCGCCGCCCGCCCCTTCGGTGTGGAAGGTGTGGATGGTGCGGCCCTTGAACGCGGCCACCGTGTCTTCGACAAAGCCGCTTTCGTTGAGCGTATCGGTATGGATCGCCACCTGGGTGTCGGTGAGCTCGGCCACATCCAGGCAGTTGTCGATGGCCGCCGGCGTGCTGCCCCAGTCCTCGTGCAGCTTGAGGCCAATCGCGCCGGCATCGATCTGCTCATGCAGGGCCAGCGGCAGGCTGGCATTGCCCTTGCCCAGAAAGCCCAGGTTCATCGGGAAGGCATCGGCCGCCTGCAGCATGCGCTCCATGTTCCAGGCGCCGGGCGTGCAGGTGGTCGCAAAGGTGCCGGTGGCCGGGCCGGTGCCGCCACCAATCATCGTCGTCACGCCGCTGGTCAGCGCCTCTTCGATCTGCTGGGGCGCGATGAAGTGGATGTGCGTGTCGATGCCGCCAGCGGTCACGACCATGCCTTCGCAGCTGATGATCTCGGTGCCCGGGCCAATGATGATGTCCACACCCGGCTGCGTGTCCGGGTTGCCGGCCTTGCCAATCGCGGCAATGCGGCCGGCCTTCAGGCCAATGTCCGCCTTGACGATGCCCCAGTGGTCGATGATCAGCGCATTGGTCAGCACCGTGTCCATCGCGCCCTGCGCACTGCTGCGCTGGCTTTGCGCCATGCCATCACGGATGGTCTTGCCACCGCCAAACTTCACCTCTTCGCCGTAGCCGCCCGCACGCAGGGTGAAGTCCTGCTCCACCTGCACGACCAGTTCGGTATCGGCCAGGCGCAGGCGGTCACCCACCGTGGGCCCATAGGTCTCTGCGTATGCGCGTCTGTCCATTGTTGCCATCAGAACCATCCTGTCTTAGAACGCTGGCACAGCATGCCGGGCTTCATTCCAGCGCCCCTTGCACCAGGCCGCGAAAACCGTAGATCTGCCGCTCGCCGCCAACATCCACCAGCTCCACCGTGCGCTGCTGGCCGGGCTCAAAGCGCACCGCCATGCCGCTGGCAATATGCAGTCGCATGCCGTGCGCCGCCTGGCGGTCGAAGCTCAGGCCGGCATTGGTCTCAGCAAAGTGGTAGTGCGACCCTACCTGGATGGGCCGGTCGCTCGCGTTGTGTACCACCAGCGTGGTGGTACGGCGCCCGGGGTTCAGCGTGTGTTCGCCCTCGTCCAGCAGCAGTTCACCTGGGATCATGGTGCCGCTCCTCGTCAGGCCAGGCGCGTCAGCATGGCCGCGCCCAAGACCGCGGTGGCCCCGCCCGCCAGCTTGGCCAGCCAGCGGTGGCGCTGCATGAGGGCCTTGCCCAGCACCATGCCGCCCACATGCAACAAGGCCGAGCCCAGCGCCATGCCCGCCAGCGCGCCCGCCGATGCCAACGCCGAATCTGCTGCCAGCTCAAAGCCGTGGGCCGCGCCATGGAAAAACGCAAACACCCCGGCCAGCGCAGCGGCCAGCACCCAGGGCATCTGCTTTTGCACCGCCACCAGCAGGCCCAACACCAGCACCGATGCGGCAATCATCGGCTCCACGCCGGGCACCCACAGACCGGCAAAACCTGCCAGCGCCCCCGCCACCAGCAGGGCCACAAAGGCGGCCGGTGCGCGCCAGGCGGGCGTCACCGTCAGCGCACTCCAGGCGCCCACGGCCAGCATCGCGGCCATATGGTCGGCGCCAGTAAACGGATGGGCAAAGGCATGGCCAAAGCTGCTCAAAAAGCCATGGTGGCCGCCACCATCGGCGCCCACATGGGCCATGGCTGACAGCGGCAAAGCCGCAGCGGCGGTGGCCAGCGCGGCAGAGAATTTCTTGAAGTTCATAGTGGTCGAGTGCGCGAGAAAAATGGGAGGTTCAGACAATGGGCTCATGCACGGTGACGAGCTTGGTGCCATCGGGAAAGGTCGCCTCGATCTGGATATCGGCAATCATCTCGGGAATGCCCTCCATCACGTCGGCGCGCGTGAGCACCGTGCGGCCGGCGCTCATCAGTTGGGCAACGGTCTTGCCATCGCGCGCGCCCTCCATCACAAAGGCGCTGATCAGCGCCACCGCCTCGGGGTAGTTCAGCTTGAGCCCCCGGGCCAGGCGCCGCTCGGCCAGCAAGGCGGCGGTAAAGATCAGCAGCTTGTCTTTTTCGCGAGGTGTCAGTTCCATACCTAGTGCAAAGCAAGGCACATGCCAAGGGGCTACAACGGCTGGGCATGCACGCTTTCCGTGCCGCCACCCGCCCGCCTTGCACCACATGCATGCACAGCAGCCGCGCATGCACCAATTCGGCACAGACCACACCCCAGAGCAGTGCAGTTCCTGGCACGTGGCTTGCAAAAGCCCACGCATGTCTTTCGTCCCCCTGCTCCCGCTCCCGATCCCGGCCCTTGCGCCCTGCTGCCCGCCAGGCACCCACCGCCCGCCGCAGCCATGAGCTGGCATGCCCAACTAGACCTGCGCTACGGCCAGCAAGCCGGCAAGACGTCGGTGCAGTTCAGCCACGATGGCCCGCTGCGCATTCTCAAAAGCCTCTACCCCGAAGGCCCGGGCATTTGCCACAACGTGCTGGTGCACCCGCCCGGCGGCCTGGTGGGTGGCGATATGCTGGATATCTCGGTCGAGGTGGCGGCAGGCGCCCATGCGCTCGTCACCACGCCGGGCGCAACGCGCTTTTACAAGAGCAATGGCCAGCCGGCCTTGCAGCGCACCCGCCTCAAACTGCAGGCCGGCGCCCGGCTGGAATGGTTGCCGCTGGAAGCCATTGCCTACAACGCCTGCGATGCGGCCAATGAGCTGCAGATGGAACTGGCACCGGATGCAGAGCTGCTGACCTGGGACATCACCGCGCTGGGCCTGCCGCTGGCGGGTCAGCCCTTTACCCAGGGCGTGTTTTCGCAGCACATCGCATGGCCGGGGCATTTTCTGGAACGCGGCCGTATCCGGGCCGATGATGGGCTGCTGCTCAACGCACAGCTGGGCCTGGCGGGCCAGCGCTGCCTGGGGAGTTTGATCTACGCCAGCGGCTCGCCCATCAACCGCGCGCAACGCGAAGCGCTGCTGGAGAGCACCCAGCAGCTGCTGGACGCAGGCCCAGCGGGGTTGATGGCCGGGGTGACCGCGCCGAACGAGCATATGCTGGTGCTGCGTGGCCTGGCGCCCGTGGTGGAGCCGGCGATGCAGCTGTGGAAGACGGTCTGGGGCCACTGGCGCAGCAGCCTCTGGGGCCTGCCGGCGCAGCGGCCGCGTATCTGGTCGATGTGAGTGCAGCGCTTGCCCAGCGCTGTTAAGCGTGTAAGCGCTTAAGCGCCGTCGATCAGCTGCTCGATATCTTTGGCCAGCGTTTCAACGGGGGTGCCATAGCGGCTGTACAAGCGCAGACGCCCTTGCGGGTCAAAGATATAGTCGCCAGCGGTATGGTCCATCGTGTAGCTGCCCGGGGTCTGGCCCTCGACCCGCTTGTAGTAGACCTTGAAGTCCTTGGCCATCTTGGCCGTTTCCTCGTCGCTGCCGCGCAGCGCCAGAAAGCTGGGGTCAAAGTTGGCGAGGTAGGCCTGCAAGATTTCGGGTGTGTCGCGCGATGGATCGACCGAGGCGAAGATCACCTGCAGCTTGTCGCCCTTGGCGCCGAGCTTTTGCTTGACGGCGGCCAGGTCGCCCAAAGTGGTCGGGCAGACATCGGGGCACTGGGTAAAGCCAAAGAACACCAGTACGACCTTGCCCTTGAAGTCGGCCATGCTGCGGCGCTGGCCATGCTGGTCGGGCATGGAGAAATCCTGTCCATACTCCTTGCTGCCCGTCAGGTCGATGGCGTTGAAATCGGCCTTGGATTTGCAGGCGGTGAGGACACCGGCGGCCGAGGCCAGCATGGCCGAGCCCGCCAGCCAGCGAAGGGCATTGCGCTTGTTCATTGCAGATTTACCAGCTCACATAGTGGTCCACCAGCAGCGCCACAAACAGCAGGCTGAGGTAGACCAGCGAAAAACGGAAAGTCTTGCGCGCCAGCGCGTCGGAGTAATTGCGCCACAGCGCAAAGGCATAGCCAAAGAACCCGGCACCCAGCACGACTGCGGCCACCAGGTAGATCCAGGAGCTCATCTGGATGATGAAGGGCAGCAGGCCGGCGGCAAACAAGACCACGGTGTAGAGCAAGACCTGCACGCGGGTGTAATAGTTCCCATGCGTGACCGGCAGCATCGGCAGGCCGGACTTGCGGTAGTCCTCGACCCGGTACAGCGCCAGTGCCCAGAAGTGCGGCGGCGTCCACAGGAAGATGATCAAAAACAGCAGCAGCGCCTGGGGCGAGACATCGCCGGTCATCGCGGCCCAGCCCAGCACGGGGGGCATCGCGCCCGATGCGCCACCGATCACGATGTTCTGCGGTGTCAGCGGCTTGAGGATCACCGTGTAGATGACGGCATAACCGACAAAGGTCGCAAAGGTCAGCCACATCGTGATGGCGTTGATCCAGACGATCAGAATGGCCGAGCCGGCGATGCACAGCCCGGCAGAAAACATCAGGGTCTGCAGGTTGGACAGCTCACCGCGCGCTGTGGGGCGCCAGGCGGTGCGCTTCATGCGCGCATCGATGCTCTGCTCGACCAGGCAATTGAAGGCGGCAGCGGCCCCCGCCACCAGCCAGATGCCCACACACGCGACGGCCATGCGCAGCAGCTCGGCGCCGGTGGGCACACCGGGCACGGCCAGCACCATGCCGATCAGTGCGCAAAACACAATCAGCTGCACCACCTTGGGTTTGGTCAATGCATAGAACTGCGCAAAGCGGTTCGGCATTGGCGTTGCGGCAAGTTCGGTCATCGGGGCACTCAGTCTTTGTTCCATACAGCGTCATCAACTCGCAGCACTGCGGGCAGGTTCAGGGCCCGCAGTACACCAGATCCAGGTCAGCACCACCATGATGGCGGCAGCGCCCCCGGTGTGCAAAACGGCCGCCAGCATCGGCCAGTCCAGCACCACATTCGACAGTCCCGTGGCAAATTGCAGCAGCGTCAGGCCCACCAGCCAGCGGCGCTGCTGCCGTAGCAGCGGCACCGTGCTCAGGGCCCAGCCCAGCCACAGCAAGGCGGCAATCACCAGGTAGGCAAACAGCCGGTGCATGTAGTGGATGGCCACCAGCGCTTCATAGCTGATATGCGCACCGTCGGCCAGAAAGCCCAGCGGGCGCCAGATCTGGAACCCGTCAAAGTTCATCGCCGGCCACCAGGCGCCATTGCACATGGGAAAGCTGGTGCAGGCCAGCACCGCATAGTTGGTACTGACCCAGCCACCCAGGGTCACCTGCGCAAACACCAGCAGCGCCGTGACCGCCACCAGGCCGCGCAACAGGCGCGGCACTGGGACTAACCCTAGATTATCGGCAAATTGCGTGTGGCGCGTTGCCTGCACGGTTAATAGCATCAAGAGCACGGTGCCGCCCAGCAGGTGCAAGGTGACAATCGCCGGGAACAGCTTCATCGTCACCGTGAGCGCGCCAAAGGCCCCCTGGATCAGCACCCAGACCAGGGTGACCGTCGGCCACCAGGGGCTGATCGGCTGCGGCCCGCCGCGTTTGCGCTGCAGCCAGGCACTGGCTGTCAGCACAATGATGAGGCCGCCCACCGCAGTGGCCAGGTAGCGGTGGATCATCTCCACCCAGGCCTTGCCATGGGTCACCGGGCCGGTCGGCATCGCCGCCTGCGCGGCAGAGATCTCGGCATGCGCGCCAATCGGGCTGGCATTGCCGTAGCAACCGGGCCAATCCGGGCAGCCCAGGCCCGAATCGGTCAGGCGCGTGAACGCGCCAAACATCACCAGGTCAAAGGACAGGAACAGGGTCAGCACCGCGAGCACCTGCAGGCGCTTGAGCGGCGTGGCACCGCGGTGGCGCCACCAAATCCAGACGATGGGGCCCAGCGCAATGATGGCCCCGGTCAGCAACACACGCGCCAGCGGCGCGAAATCATATAAATCCTGCGATGTCATGCTAGCTATCCACTACCGCCCTTCCTTGTCCCAACTCGACGACGCACGCAGCAGCCGCTCCAGATCCTTGCGCGCCTTGGCCGCATCGGAGCGGCTGAGCTGGGCGGGAAAACGCATCATCCAGTGGCCCAGCGGGTCCACCACGTACAAATGTTCGCCCAACTGCTGGCCGGCCGCCGGCTGCAGCCACTGGACCACCAGCGCCTGGGGCACCCGCAGCACGGTGGCCTGGTCCAGTGCCGTGCGCAAGGCTGGCGGCGGCTCGCCGTCATCGGTCACCAGCCAGACCCAGTCCAGCCGGTCCTTCTCACGGCCCAGGCTCTCGCGCAGCTGGCGCTGCAGGTAGAGGTTGTTCTGGCAGACCTCGTCGCAGGCCGCGCCCGAGGCACTCAGCAGCAACCACTGGCCCTTGAGGCTTTGCAGCTCAAAGGGCTGGCCGTCCAGGGTCTTGACCTGCGCGACCGGAATCGTCGGCTGCTGGCCCACCAGCTCGCCAAAATTGCGCCGCCCTTCGGGACGGATCACGTAGTAGGTGAAGTAGGACGCGATCACCGGCGCCGCACAGACCAGCAGCACCAGCAGCATCTTGAGGCGGCCACTGCGCGAGCGCTCGGCCTCCTCCAGTGCGGCTTCCGCCTGCTCGGCAGGCGGCAGGCCATGCACGGTCAGGCCCAGCAGCGCCTCGTCAGCGGGCGGCGGCGCCTGGGTGGCTGCGGCGTCGAAGGACACGTCGGACAATTTGGAACCAGACATAGAGGATCGCAATCAGGCTACACAGACCAAACCATTGAAATGCATAACCATAATGCTTTTCCACGCCGCTGCCTACTACGGGCCAGTCGCGCAGCAGGCCCTCACTGGCCGGCCCGGTCTGCACCACGGTCAGTGCTGCCAAGGGCAGTCCGGTCTCCTGCGCGTAAGCATCGGTGTCGAGATTCTGCCGGATTCGGGAAACCCCTGGCTGCGCGGCGGACGTCTGCAGCTCCAAAAGGCGCGCCGGCTGGCCCGCCACCCGGCCCTGCAATTGCACGGTACCGCCAGGCGTTTGCACCTGCGGCAGCGCCAGGCGGTCTTCAAAATTGCGGGGCGCCCAGCCCCGCTGCACCAGCACGGTCTGCGGCTGGCCTGGCGCTACCGAGCCGGCCAGGCGCAGCGGTGTCAGCACATAAAAACCGGGGCGCGCCTGCATCTGGCGGTTGTCCAGGTAGACCGAGTACTGTGGCAGCCATTCGCCTCGCAGCACCACCTGGCGGTGCTGCAGGCTGGAACGCTCGGCCTCATTCATGGGTTGCAACAGGCTGGCCCCGTCCAGCGCCGGCAGGGCTGCACGCGCATCGAGCTGGGCATGGTAGGCCAGCTTCTCATCGGCGCGGCGCAGCTGCCAGAACCCCAGCGAGGCGGTCAGCAGCATCGAGGCTGCTGCCGCAACGGTGATCAGCACAAAACGCAGCTGGGCGCGGCGCTCCGTAGGGGTCTTGGGGATGGAGGAGGAAGCAGAAGGCGCGGGCATACGCTGCTTATACCCGGTGCAGAGCGCGGCAGCCAGCAGCACGCTGGCCACAATGCTGCGAGGAGAGGCTATTGGGGTGCAGGCCGATAGCGCCCCGTCTGGCGCTGCCGCACAATGGGTTTGTTGCGCCGGGCGCCAGAGAGCCGTTCGAAGCGACTCGCAGCGCACTCCAAGAACACCGAGACCACCCTGAGGACAGCACCATGCATCTGCTCATCGCACTCGCCTTTGTCGTGATACTGGCCTGCCTGGCAGCGGCCGGGATTTTCATGCTGCGCGGCAACCAGTCCGGCGCCGGCAGCAAGCGCATGGCCTGGGCGCTGACCTTGCGCATTGCGCTGTCGGTGCTGGTGTTTGCCGGCATCTTGCTGGCCTGGAAGCTGGGCTACCTGCAGCCCCATGGCATACCGCTGGGGGCTTGAGGCCCTCGGCAGCACCCCCACCCCAACTACATCCAGTACACGAGGATATAGAGGCCCAGCCAGACCACATCGACAAAGTGCCAGTACCAGGCAGCACCCTCAAAGCCAAAGTGCTTCTTGGCGGTGAAATGGCCTTTTTGCAGCCGCAAGGTGATGACCAGCAGCATCAGCATGCCGATGAACACATGCAAGCCGTGGAAGCCCGTCAGCATGTAGAAGGTGGAGCCGTAGGTGCCGGAGTTGAGCTTGAGGTTGAGCTCGGTGTAGAGGTGGAAGTACTCATAGCCCTGCACACAGAGGAAGACGATGCCCAGCACCACGGTCATCCACATGAAGCGGATGCATTTGCTGCGCTGGTCGGCCTGCAAGGCATGGTGGGCAATGGTCAAGGTAACGCCCGAGGTCAGCAGCAGCGCGGTATTGATGGTGGGAAGCCAGAAGGGCCCCACGGTCTGGAACGGCTCGACGATGCCCGCTGGCGAGGCGGTCGCGCCCATTTCCACGCTGGGCCACACGGCCTTGAAGTCGGGCCAGAGAATGGCATTGTCCAGGCTGCCCAGCGCCGGCAGCGAATGGGCACGCGCCCACCACAGCGCGGTGAAGAAGGCGCCAAAGAACATCACCTCCGAGAAGATGAACCAGCTCATGCTCCAGCGGTAGGACAGGTCGATGCGGTGGCTGTAGAGGCCCTGCTCGCTTTCACGGATCGCATCACCAAACCACTGGTACAGCACAAACAGCCACCAGGCAATGCCGACAAAGAGCAGGTACATGCCCCAGGTGTGGCCATTGACCCAGTTGCCGGCGCCGGCAATGACAAAGCCCAGCCCAATGGCCGCCATCACCGGGTGGCGGGACTCGGCCGGAACATAGTAGTACGGTGTGGTGCCATGGGAAGTCGCACTCATCGCTGCTCCTGGTATTTCGTTTATTAATTCATTCTTCCGCTATGCCAATACTGGCATCAAACCAACCATTGCACCAGGGCCATCAACCCCAGCACAAACAGGAAGATCGCCACCAAACCCACGGCGATCACCTGCAGTGGCGTGATCTGCACGCCATCCTCTTGCCATTCCGAACCCTTGCGCACGCCCAAAAACGACCAGGCCACGGCTTTGACCGTGCGCCAGAGATTGCCCTTGCGCGGCGGTTGCGGGCCGGGCGCGCTGGCCATCAGGATGCCCCTGCCGGTGCGCCAGCACCCTGCACCGCAGGCGCCAGCACCGCCGTCGATGCAGGTGCCGCCGGGATGCGGCCACCGACCTCAAAGAAGGTGTAGGACAAGGTGATCGTCGTCACATCCTTGGACAGCTTGGGGTCGATCACAAAGGCCACCGGCCATTCCTTGCGCTCGCCCGGCTCCAAGGTGTACTGGTTGAAGCAGAAGCATTCGAGCTTGTTGAAATACGGTGCGGCCTGCTTGGGCGCATAGCTGGGAATTGCCTGGGCCGACATGCGGTGGTCCTGCTCGTTGCGGAACTCGTACATCACCGTGCTCAGCGCGCCGGGGTGCACCTGCATCGAGCGCACCGCCGGCTTGAAGCTCCAGGGCCCGCGCGCATTCGCGTCGAACTCGACGGTGATGGTGCGGCTCTCGTCGACCTGGCTGTTGAGCTTGACGTTCTTGCCGGCCGTGCCGTTGCCCGGCACATCGCGCTCAGTCAGCGCCAGGATGTTGATGCCGGTGACCTCGCAGATGCGCTTGTACAGCGGGATCAGCGCGTAGCCGAAGGCAAACATGCCAAAGGCGACCACGGCCAGCTTGCCCACCATCTTCGCGTTGTCTGCGTGTCTGCTCACCTGCTGCTCCCTGTGCTGCTAGAGCACCGTCATTTTTACGAGAAATCCGATGAAGAACGCCAGCGCGATCGACGCCAGAATCCATGCCAGTCGCCGGTTGGCCTTGCGCTGCGCCGGCGTGATCATCCAATCACCTTGGTCGCAGTCGCATCCAGCTTGGGCGGGGTCTCAAAGGTGTGGAATGGCGCGGGCGATGGCACCTCCCACTCCAGGCCTTCGGCACCTTCCCAGGGCTTTTGGGGAGCCTTCTCGCCGCGGTGGCGCATGCCGGGCCAGACCACAAAGGCGAAGAAATACACCTGCATCAGACCAAAGCCGAAGGCGCCGATCGAGGCGATCATGTTGAAGTCGGCAAACTGCATCGGGTAGTCGGCATAGCGGCGTGGCATGCCGGCCAGACCCAGAAAGTGCATCGGGAAGAAGGTGATGTTGAAGAAGATCAGCGAGCCCCAGAAGTGGATGCGGCCGCGCGACTCCGAATACATCACGCCTGTCCACTTGGGTGCCCAGTAGTAGTAGCCAGCGAACATCGAGAACAGCGAACCGGCCACCAGCACATAGTGGAAGTGCGCCACCACGTAGTAGGTATCCTGCAGCTGGATATCGATGGGCGCCATCGACAGGATCAGGCCGGTGAAGCCCCCCATCGTGAACACAAAGATAAAGCCCACCGAGAACAGCATCGGCGTCTCGAAGGTCATCGAGCCGCGCCACATCGTCGCCACCCAGTTGAAGATCTTCACCGCTGTGGGCACCGAGATCAGCATGGTCGCATACATGAAGAACAGCTGGCCGGTCACCGGCATGCCGGTGGTGAACATATGGTGCGCCCAGACGATAAAGGACAGGATCGCAATCGCTGCCACCGCATAGACCATCGAGGCATAGCCAAACAGCTTCTTGCGGCTGAAGGCCGGCACGATCTGGCTGATGATGCCAAAGGCCGGCAAGATCATGATGTAGACCTCGGGGTGGCCGAAGAACCAGAAGATATGCTGGTACATCACTGGATCACCACCGCCAGCGGGATTGAAGAAGCTGGTGCCGAAGTGGCGGTCGGTCAGGGTCATCGTGATTGCGCCAGCGAGCACCGGCATCACGGCAATCAGCAAGTAGGCGGTGATCAGCCAGGTCCAGGCGAACATCGGCATCTTCATCAAGGTCATGCCTGGCGCGCGCATGTTCAAAATAGTGACGATGATGTTGATCGAGCCCATGATGGACGAGGCGCCCATGATATGCATCGCAAATATGCTGGTGTCCATCGACGGACCCATTTGCAGGGTCAATGGCGCGTACAAGGTCCAGCCGGCAGCGGGCGCGCCGCCGGGCATGAAGAACGAGCCCACCAGCATCAGGCCGGCCGGGATCATCAGCCAGAAGCTGAAGTTGTTCATGCGCGCAAAGGCCATGTCGCTCGCGCCAATCTGCAGCGGCAGCATCCAGTTCGCAAAGCCGACAAAGGCCGGCATGATCGCGCCAAACACCATGATCAGCCCGTGCATCGTCGTCAGCTGGTTGAACAGCTCGGGGTTGACCAGCTGCAGCCCAGGCTGGAACAGCTCGGCACGGATCAGCAGCGCCAGCACGCCACCCACCATCAGCATGGTGAACGAGAACAGCAGGTAGAGCGTACCGATGTCCTTGTGGTTGGTGGCAAACACCCAGCGCCGCCAGCCCGTGGGCGCACCATGGTGGTGGTCGTCGTGGGCATGGTCGGCGTGGCCGTGGTCGCTATGGCTGGGGTCTGTGGGGAGAACAGCGCTCATAAATCTTGACTCCGATGGCTCTTCTAGGGCTTGCACGCCTTAGGGTGCAGCAACAATATCGACACGGCGCGCCTGGCTGTCAGCGCCCTCACCTGCGGTTATGGTCTGCGGCTTGCGCATCTCGATACGCGCCTCTGCCACGCCTTGGGCCACCAGCAGCTCGGCCACGGCCTGCGCGCGCTTCTTGGCCAGCTCGGCATTCTGGTCGGCATTGCCGGTGCCATCGACAAAACCGGACAACGCCACCTTGCCGCTTTGGCCGGCCAGCGTGGTGGCGGCTTTCTTCACGGCCTCCTGGGCCTGGCTGTCGAGCTCACTCTTGCCACTGGCAAACAGCACCTGGGAGATCGGCGCCTCTGCGGTGGCCGATGCCGATGCCGCAGCAGGCGCAGCAGGCGCAGCGGTTGCAGCAGCGCCGGCATCAGACGCCGCAGGGGCCGCGGCGGGGGCTGCAGCCGGCGCAGCACCTGCTAAGCCTCCGCCTTCCGGGAATTTTCCGGTACGTGCCGCGACAAACTGGGCTGGCTGCACCATGGTGCCGGTCTTGTTGCTCCAGTGGTTCTTGGTAAAGGTGACGACCGCTGCCAGGTCGGTATCGCTCAGCTGTTTCCAGGACGGCATGGCGCCATTGGCGCGGCCTTCGAGCACCGTGTGCATCATGTCGGCCGTGGGGCCCAGCACCACCGGGCTGCCATCCAAGGCCTTGATGGGGCCGGCCCCCTTGCCATTGGCCTGGTGGCAGGCGGCGCAGTTGGCGGCATAGACCTTCTCGCCCCGGGCCACCAGTGCGGCCAGCTCCCAGACCTTGTTGGGGTCATCGGCCTGCGCGGCCAGCAGTTTCTTTTGCTCGGCGACCCATGCGGAGTAATCGCTGGCCGACAGCACCTTCACATGGATGGGCATGTAGGCATGCTCCTTGCCGCACAGCTCGGCGCACTGGCCATAGTAGTCGCCGGTTTTCTCGGCGCGGAACCAGGTGTCGCGCACAAAGCCGGGGATCGCATCCTGCTTGATGCCAAAGGCCGGCACCATGAAGGAGTGGATCACATCGGCAGCGGTGGTGATGATGCGCACCTTCTTGTCAACGGGCACGACCAAAGGTTTGTCGACGCGCAGCAGGTAGTCATTGGGCGCCTTGGAGACATCGCCGCTGTTGGACATCGCGCGCTGGCCGCTGTCCAGCGTAGAGATAAAGCTCAGGCCCTCGCCTTCGCCGGTCAGGTAGTCGTAGCCCCATTTCCACTGGTAGCCAGTCACCTTCACCGTCAGGTCGGCATTGGTGGTGTCCTTTTGTGCGACCAGCACCTTGGTCGCCGGCAAGGCCATCAGGATCACTATGATGAAGGGCAGCACCGTCCAGGTGACCTCGACCGTGACCGATTCATGGAAGGTGGCGGGCACCGCCCCCTTGGATTTGCGGTGCTTCCAGATGGAATAGAACATCACCGCGAACACACCGACAAAGATGATGGTGCAGATCCAGAGCATCATCCAGTGCAGCGTGTGCTGCTCCTGGGCAATTCGGGTGACGGGGGGCGCCAGGTTCATCTGCCCAACGGCCGGGCCGCCGGGAAGACTTTGCACCGCATGTGCTGCCGAGGTGAGGCCAGATGCCACCAGCAGCAGCCAAGAAGCCAGCTTATGAGAATCACTTTTCATAGTTGTCACTTACTTCTCATCTTCTCATCGTTATGTAGGGCAGGCTGGGGTGTCCTGTGGGGGGAAGACATCCAGCCGCGTGGTGCAGACACCGCCGGGTGCATCTCCGCTTGCACCCATGCCACTTGGTCATTACAGCGAGCATGGCCGCAACCGCGCAAGATTGCAACCCATGCAATCCCGGGATCATTGGAGATTGACAACAGCAGCTGTCCACCACTGGACAGCGCGCCCATATGTTAGGTGGTTTGCTGAATCACCCAATCGCCTGCGCACAACACATCAGCAGAGCCGGCAGCGGCCCCAGCCATCAGGCGCCACCTGGGCGCCCCTGGCGCAGCATCTGCTGCATGTCCTGTACGCTGATGCTGCTCTCGCCCTGCACTTTCATGCGCGGCGTGGGCTTGAAGGCATGGCCGTAGATGATCTCGAACGAGACCACCAGGCGCCCCTGCTCCTGGGCATCGGCCAGCTTGGCCGTCAGCAGGGCATCGAGCTGGTTGCGCCACTGGCGGCCACGCAGGCCGCCAAAGCGGGCCGGGTGCAGGTTGCGGCCCAGCTCGCGCAGCTCGGCGCGCAACTGGGCGGCGCCTGAGTACGACAGGGTGATGCGCTCCATGTCCATCACCGGCTCGGCAAAGCCGGCCTGCACCAGCATATCGCCCCAGTCGTGCATATCGGTAAACTCATGGCTGGCAGCGGGCCAGCCCTGGCTGGCATAGGCCGCACGCAGCTCCTTGAGCGTATCGGGCCCGAAGCAGGAAAACATCACAAAACCGTTGACCGCCAGGCTCTGGTGCCAGGTCTGCAGCAGCTGCTGGGGGTTGGGATGCTGGTGCAGCGCCATATTGGCCCAGAGCATCTGCACACTTCCGGGCGCCGGCAGGCCCCAGTGCAGCTTGGCCTGGCGCCAGCGGCTCAGCGCCCACCAGGGCTTGTCCAGCTGGCTGCGCAGCAGCGCGGCATGGGCCGGGCGGCTTTCCACGATATGGATATCGGCCGCCGGGTAGCGCTCTGCCACCTGCTGGTGCGCCTCCAGCCCGCCGTATACGGGCTCCCAGCTGCACCAGGCCTCGGGCTTTTGCACGATCCACTGCAGCCGGTCCTGCATGCGACGGCCCACCTCTTCGTGCAGCCAGGGGCTGTGCGCAGGCGCGCGCCGCTGCCAGGCATGGGCGGCGTTGGGGTCGATCGACGGAGGTGCGGTAAATTCAGCCATGGGGGAACACCTGCGCTTTGGCGCGCAGATTATTGATTGGTATTAAAGCGATGACAGCAGCCACACCCGAGAAACACCGGCCCAGCCTGTGGCAGCGTGCGGCCCAGGTGCTGGGCCACTGGCCCAGCCAGTGCCTAGTCTGCCGCAGCTGGCCCAGTGACTGGATCTGCACGGCCTGCGCCAGCGTCTGCTGGCAGCCGGGTCTGCGCCGCTGCAGCCGCTGCGCACTGCCGCTGCCGGCCAGCACCGAGGTCTGCGCCGGCTGCCTGCGCGATGCGCCGCTGTTGCAGCGCTGCCATGCCGCCGTGGACTATAGCCCGCCTTGGGATGCCCTGGTGCTGCGGCTCAAATTTCACCAGCAGCTGGCATGGGCAAACCGCATGGCGCAGTTGCTGCTGCACACGCCGGGGGTGCTGGCCAGTCTGCAGCAGGCCAGCGTCATCCTGCCCGTGCCGCTGTCTGCTGCCCGCATGCGCGAGCGCGGCTACAACCAGGCACTGCTGCTGGCCAAGGCACTGCGCCGCCAGGCCCCTGTCTCGCTGCGACTGGCAACCGTGCAGCCGCGCTACCTGCAGCGTCTGGTGGACACGCCCGCCCAGGCCGGCCTAGGGCGCGCTGCCCGGCTGCGCAACCTGCGCCATGCCTTTGCGCTGCGCCCGGGCCTGCAAGCGCAGGATCTGGGTGCGTGCCCATTGCTGATCGATGATGTGATGACCACCGGCGCCACCTTGGGCGCGGTGGCGCAGCTGCTGCAGGCGCAAGGCGCGCCAGCGGTGCAGGCGCTGGTGTTTGCCAGAACGCCGGCGCCCGGCCAATAGCGCAGCGGTCCACCCTTGTTTGGCGGGGCCGCTACACTGGCGCCCTTGTTTTTGCGCATTTGCCATGTTCAACGTCGTCCTGGTCGAACCCGAAATCCCTCCCAACACCGGTAATGTGATCCGCCTGTGTGCCAATACCGGCAGCCGCTTGCACCTGATCGAGCCGCTGGGCTTTTCGATGGAAGACCGCTTGATGCGCCGCGCCGGCCTGGACTACCACGAGTACGCCGCCACCCAGCGCCATGCCCATTGGGACGCCTTTATCGAACGCATGCAGCCTGCCGCCGACCGCATGTTTGCGATGACCACCCATGGCAGCAGCCCGGCGTTTGATGTGCGCTTTCAGCCCGGCGACTGGCTGGTGTTTGGCTGTGAAACCCGGGGCTTGCCAGTGGCGCTGCGCGAGGGTTTTCCCACCAGCCAGCGCGTGCGCCTGCCGATGGTGGCGGGCCAGCGCAGCCTGAACTTGTCCAATGCGGTGGCGGTGACGGTGTTCGAGGCCTGGCGCCAGAATGGCTTTGCGATGCCGGACGGCACGCCAGCGCAGTAACTACCCACCTGCCCCGCAACCTCAGCGGGGCATGTCTGAGAACCTGTTCAAAGTCTCTTCGCAGCCGCGTTGGAGTGCAATCGGGATGAGTTCGAAGGGATGGAACGCAGCTTGCACCGGGGTGCAAGCAAGGGCCAGCGCGAAGAAATCGCCCGATTTCACTCCAACCCGTAGGGACAGTGGCTTTGCGAGCGGTCTGCTTCGTTGCAGCGCTTGCCAATAGCTGGCTATTGGCTGCGCGCTGTGCCTCGCATCCCATCTCGCAAAGACACTGTCGCGGCGCGAGGAGACTTTAAACAGGTTCTTAGGCTCAAGCCGCGCTTTGCGAGCGCTTGACGAAAAACAGGCCCATGCCCACCAGCATCAGCAGGCCGCCAAACACCTTGTTCTGGATACGCATGGCGCGGCTGTCGCGCAGCAGGCGGCGCAGCACGCTGGCGCTGCCCGCGTAGCCATGCATCACCACGGTGTCGACGGCCAAGGTGGTGGCCGCCAGAATCAGCAACTGCAGCCACAGCGGCCGCTCGGAGGTCATGAACTGGGGCAGCACCGCCACCATGAAGATGATGCCCTTGGGGTTGGTGGCATTGGTCAAAAAGCCGCTCAGCGCCCGCTTTTGCCAGCTGCCGCTGGCGGGCTGCTCGGCCTGGGTGTCCATGATGCCGCCCTTGGCGCGCCACTGGGAAAAGCCGATATAGATCAGGTAGCAGGCCCCGACGATCTTGACGACATTGAAAGCCGTCTCCGAAGCGATCAACAGCGAGCCGACACCGGCCCCGGCAATCAGCAGGATCAGGAGCAGGCCCAATTGCAGGCCCAGGATGGTGGCGCTGGTCTTGCGCACGCCGTACGAGAGCCCGTGGCTCATTGACAACACGGCGCCCGATCCGGGAGATACGGCAATGATGCAAGCCGCAACGAGATACGCCATCCAAGTATGCAAATCCATGGTCCATCCTGAGGCAGCAGAGCCGTCTGCCACCAACGCAGCCCCTGCGGGGCAAAGCGGCGATTATCGCGCGGCCCGGCCAGGCCCGTGGGCGCCGCTGCCATTGCCGAGCATCCGCACATCCCTTTTTGATAGCTAAGGCGGCAATACCCACCTGCGCCAACCGCAAAACATTGCAATAAATTACCGTGACCCGGCAAATAAAAGTAATCTGTGCACCGCAACGACAAAACACCGATAACAAAACGCAAGCATGGAACACGCTCCCGCCTGGCTTACCTATACCTTTCTCTACCTGGCCGCAGCCGTCATCGCGGTGCCGATCTCCCGCGCGCTGGGCCTGGGCACCATCATCGGCTACCTGGTCGCGGGCATCATCATCGGCCCCAGCGGCCTGCAGCTGGTCAGCAATGTGCAGGACATCCTGCATTTCTCCGAATTCGGCGTCGTGCTGATGCTGTTCCTGATCGGGCTGGAGCTGCAGCCCAGCCGCTTGTGGAGCATGCGCCGGCCCATCTTCGGCGTGGGCACCGCCCAGGTGCTGCTGTGCACCGCCGGGCTCTTTGCAGCGGGCCTGGCTTTTGGCTATGACTGGCATCTGGCGCTGATTGCAGCGCTGGGCCTGGCGCTGTCATCGACCGCGATCGCACTGCAAAGCATTGCCGAGCGCAACCTGATGTCCACCACCAGCGGCAAGACCAGCTTTGCGATTTTGCTGTTTCAGGACGTGGCCGCCATCCCGATCCTGGCCATGATTCCGCTGCTGGCCGTGGGCCACCAGGCGGCGCAGAACGACGGCAACATCCTGCTGGAGATCGGCAAGACCCTGGCCATCATCGTGGCCGTGATTCTGGTGGGCCGCTACCTGCTGCGCCCGGTGCTGCGCTGGATTGCGCAAAGCGAGTCGCGCGAGATATCGACCGCCACCGCCTTGCTGCTGGTCGTGGGCATTGCCTTTTTGATGCTACAGATTGGCCTGTCGATGGCGCTGGGCGCCTTTCTCGCCGGTGTGCTGCTGGCCGACAGCGAGTTCCGCGCCGAGCTCGAGACCGATATCGAGCCCTTCAAGGGCCTGCTGCTGGGCCTGTTCTTCATCGCGGTGGGCATGAGCATCGATTTCGCGGTCATCCTGCAGGCGCCGCTCACCATGCTGGTGCTGGTGCTGATGTTCCTGCTGATCAAGTCCGTGGTCATCTATGGGCTGGCCAAGCTGCTGCGCATGCCGGTGCAGGAGCGCCCGCTGTTTACCCTGCTGCTGGCCCAAGGCGGCGAGTTCGCCTTTGTGGTGTTCAGCGCGGCTCAAGCGCAGCGCATCCTGACGCCCCAGCAGTCGTCCCTGCTGATCGGCTCGGTCGCCATCTCGATGGTGGCCACGCCGCTCATCGTGGCGGCGATGGACCGCTGGCTGATGCCCCGCTTTGCCAACCTGGCCAAGGGCGACGATGTGCCGCCTGAGCTGAGTGAGCAGCAGGAGGCCACCGTGCTGATCGCCGGTTTTGGCCGCTACGGCCAGATCGTCACCCGCGTGCTGCTGAGCCAGGGCATCAAGGCGGTGATCCTCGACCACAGCGTGGAGATGCTGGAAGTGGCGCAGAACTTTGGCTACCGGGTGTTCTACGGCGATGCCACGCGCCAGGACCTGCTGCGTATTGCCGGCGCCGAGAAGGCCGAAGTCATGGTGATTGCCGTGGATGACGAGCTGCAGACCAACCAGATCGTGCGCCTGGTGCAGCAGCATTTTCCGCACCTCAAGATCGTCGCCCGGGCCAAGGATGTGGCGCACTGGTATGCGCTGCGCGACATGGGCGTGCACCATGTCGACCGCGAGGTGTTTGACTCCAGCCTGCAGACGGCCGAGAAGGCGCTGGAGCTGATGGGCTACAGCGCCGAAGACGCCCAGTACGTGGTGACGGTGTTCCGCGCGCACAACATCGAGCTGTCGGACAAGATGTACGAACACCACCATGACCGCGAAACCATGCTCGCCGTTGCCAAGCAGGGACGTGAACAACTGGTCGAGCAAATGGCGCGCGAGCGGCAGGAAAGGCAAGAGCAGGTGCAGGAAGCCAAGGACGCACCGAGCAGCCCCTACCCGCCGCCGCCCGAAGACCCGCACAGCCAGATCTGAGCGCCGGCCATCCCTCCACCGCCTTAACCACAGCCCAGCGTCGCTGCCAAGCGCATGCTACGCTGTGCGCCCTATGTTCAACCCCTCCCAAGCCGATGTCCGGCGATTTTTCTGCGCCGCCTATGCCAAGCACCAGGCGGGCCAGCCGATGGAGGCCATCGAAACCCTGGCCAGCCTGTGGATCGATGAGCACCCGGAATACCGCGAAGACCTGAGCGATGTGGACGCGGCCATTGCCCGCAACTACGACCTCACGCCGGAAAAGACCAATCCCTTCCTGCACCTGTCGATGCACCTGTCGATCAGCGAGCAGTGCAGCATTGACCAGCCGCGCGGCATTCGCCAGGCGGTGGAGCTGCTGGCCAAGCGCCTGGGTTCGTTGCACGACGCCCACCATGTGGCCATGGAATGCCTGGGCACGATGCTGTGGGAGAGCCAGCGCTCGGGCCGCCCACCGGACGGCAATGCCTATGTGGCGGCCGTGCAGCGCCAGGCCACCAAAGACTGAGCGGCCAACCACTGGCCAGACTCAGGTGTCAGTTGGAGGCCTGCTTGCTGCGAAAACGCGACTCGGGCACGATTTGCAGCGGACCATCCAGGCTGCCAATGTAGTTGGCCAGCGCCTTCATCTCGGCGTGGGTCAGCTGCTTGGCCATGCCCACCATGATCGGGTGGTTGCGGCCGATGCGGGCGTTTTTCTCGATGGTGTAGGACTTGAGTGCCGCGTAAAGGTAGTCAGGGTGCTGACCGCCGAGCTTGGCGTACGAGGGATCGAGCGGCTTGGAGAAGTTGTCGCCATGGCAGCTCACGCAGGTGCCCTTTTTCAGCAGTTCGGCCACCTCGGCGCTGGGCACCTTGGACGGTTTATCCGCCAGCTGGGTCTCGCCCACCGTGTGCTGCGCGTAGTAGGCGGCCAGATCGGCAATATCTTGCTCGCTCAGCGAATCGGCAATGGCGCGCATCGTCGGATGTTTGCGGTCGCCCTTCTTGTAGGCATGCAAGGCAGCGTCGATGTATTTTTCGCTCTGGCCCGAAATCTTGGGCACCTGGTAGACCTCGGGGAAGCTGGCCTTGTAGCCCACAATGCCGTGGCAGCCGATGCACATCGCCACCTTGCCCTCAGCCGCCTTGGCATTGCCCTTGATCTCCTGCGCGCAGACTGCGCCGGTCGCTGAGGCGACAAGCAAGGCAAATATCGTGGTCCATCTTTTATTCATTGTGCGCACAATCGTGTGGTTCAGGCCGCCGCAGTGATGCGGAGATCTGGGTTTATAGTCAACGCTGTACTGGCCCCGTCATCACGATTCTGCATCCACTTCCATGAAATTCCAAGGCACACAGAACTACGTCGCGACCAATGACCTCATGCTGGCGGTCAATGCGGCAATTACCCTTCAAAGACCGCTTCTCGTCAAGGGGGAACCAGGGACAGGGAAAACCATGCTGGCGGAGGAGGTTGCACAGGCGCTAGGCATGCCGCTGCTGCAGTGGCATATCAAGTCCACCACCAAGGCCCAGCAGGGTTTGTATGAGTACGATGCGGTCAGTCGTCTGCGTGACAGCCAGCTCGCCGACCCCGAGAGCGCAGCCCGCGTCAAGGACATCAACAACTACATCCTCAAAGGCGTGCTGTGGCAGGCCTTCACGGCCGACGCGCCGGTGGCGCTGCTGATCGACGAGATCGACAAGGCGGATATCGAATTCCCCAATGACCTCTTGCGCGAAATCGATCGCATGGAGTTCTACTGCTACGAGACGCGCCAGATGATCCGCGCCAAGCACCGCCCGCTGGTGGTCATCACCTCGAACAACGAAAAGGAGCTGCCGGACGCTTTCCTGCGCCGCTGCTTTTTCCACTACATCAAGTTCCCTGATGCCGAGACCATGCAGCAGATCGTGGCCGTGCACTTTCCTGCGCTCAAGCAGGAGCTGCTGTCGGCGGCGATGAAGGTGTTCTTTGACATCCGCAACCTGCCTGGCCTGAAGAAAAAGCCCTCCACCAGCGAGCTGATCGACTGGCTCAAACTGCTGGTGGCCGAGGACATTCCGCCCGAAGTGCTGCAGACGGCCGACCAGAAAATCGCCATCCCGCCGCTGGTGGGCGCGTTGCTGAAAAACGAGCAGGATGTGAGCCTGTTTGAAAAGCTGGTGTTCATGAACCAGCGCAACCGCTAAAGCCGCCATGGCCACCCCACAGCAACTGCTGATCGAAGGGCTGAGCGATGCAGC
This sequence comes from Comamonas sp. 23, assembly GCF_049601575.1. Classification (NCBI taxonomy): domain Bacteria; kingdom Pseudomonadati; phylum Pseudomonadota; class Betaproteobacteria; order Burkholderiales; family Comamonadaceae; genus Comamonas; species Comamonas sp. 23. The sequence goes on from NZ_CP187127.1 coordinate 4,127,931, forward strand.
CGGTTTTCTCGCCGGCGCGCTGCTGGGCTGGGGCATTGGCGCACTGCTGGGCTGGCAGCTGTTCTCCGAAGGCTATGGCGCCAGCAGCATCGCCGCCATTGCGCTGGTGGGCCTGGGCGGCGGCGCCGGCCTGCAACTGGCCCGGCGCTGGCGCATCCGCCGCAACAACCACACTGAATAGGACGAGGCAATGGCCTTTGTAGAACCCACCGAACTGCGCGCCCGTGGCGTGCTGCTGACCCCGCTGACCTTGGCGCATGAGGCGGGCCTGCGCGCCGCCGCGCAAGACGGTGAGCTGTGGAACATCCGCGTCACCTCGGTGCCCGAGCCCGAGAACACCCGCGCCTACATCGAGCAGGCACTGGCGATGCGCGAAGCGGGCAGCCGCATGCCCTTTGCGGTGGTGGACGAGGCCAGCGGCCAGCTGCTGGGCACCAGCAGCTACCACGACATCGTGCCGGCGCTCAAACGCGTGGAGATTGGCTACACCTGGTACGCCCGCAGCGTGCAGCGCAGCCATGTCAACACCACCTGCAAGCTGCTGCTGCTGACCCATGCCTTTGAGACGCTGGGCGCCGCCGTCGTGGGCTGGCGCACCGACAACTACAACTTTGCCAGCCAGCGGGCGATTGAGCGCCTGGGCGCCAAGAAGGACGGCGTCATCCGCCACCATGCACCGCGCCGCGATGGCACCGTGCGCGACACCGTGCTCTACAGCATGCTCGCCGGTGAATGGCCCGAGGCCAAGGCGCAGCTGCTTTACCTGCTGAACCAGCCGCGCTGAGATTAAAGAAACGGCTGATTTAAGCCGTCTGCAGGTTCAGCACGCCCAGGTACTGCTCCGGCAGAATCTGGCGCAGATGGGTTTTGACATTGTCGGCATAGCCGGTGTTGGTCATCTGCTCGAGGAAGGTGACCATGTCCACCAGGCCCAGGAGCAGCTCTGTCTCGTCGCTGGCCTGCTGCACCCGCACGGCAAGCGCCATTGCATCGGCACTGCGCTGCATCTGCAAAATCCCCACCGCATACATCTTGCAGCCCGCCAGCGAGCGTTTGCTGCCCTGGCTGGCTCGCGTTTGCTCGACATACACGGGCGCGGCGGCCGGGCTGGGCGCCACCTGCACTGGCGCAGGCACGGGCGCAGGTGCTGCGACGGGAGGCGGTGGCGGTGGCGGTGCGGGAGCCGGAGGTGGTGGAGCGGGTGGCTGCTGCATCGCCAGATAACCTGCCGTGACCAAGGCATCGAGCACGCTGCCAGCGCTGTCCCCGACCCAACGCGCGATCTCTTGACGCGAGCGGTTGCCATCGCACAAGATCAGAATCTGGCGCTCCTGCACGGACAGGCTGCCGCGGTCACGCAACGCCTGGCGTGCCTTGTCCGTTTTGATCATCACCATGACAGCTTGCCTTTTGAGTACCCGTTAGACTGGAAAGGCTAGCGCCAAACTGTTACGGATTGTTTACAAGACCATGTTGATAGACTTTTTCTACACCTTGCGCGCGGCCAAGTTGCCAGTGTCTGTCAAGGAGCTGCTCACCTTGCTCGAAGCCCTGGACAAGGGCCTGGCCGGGCCCCGCTCCGAGGACGCCTGGAGCTTGGACGATTTTTATTTTCTGGCCCGGCTATGCCTGGTCAAGGATGAAAAGCTGTTCGACAAGTTCGACCAGGCCTTTGGCGCCTACTTCAAGGGCATGGAGATGCTCACCGACTGGAAGAAGGAGCTGCCCGAGGACTGGCTCAAGCAGGTGCTGGAAAAAGAGCTCAGCGCCGAGCAAAAGGCTGCCATCGAGGCGATGGGCTGGGACGAGCTGATGGAGACGCTCAAAAAACGCCTGGAAGAGCAAAAAGGCCGGCACGAAGGCGGCAACAAATGGATTGGCACCAACGGCACCAGCCCCTTTGGCCATGGTGGCTATAACCCGGCAGGCGTGCGCATTGGCGGCCCGGGCAAGAGCCGCAGCGCCGTCAAGGTCTGGGAGCAGCGCGCCTACCGCGATTACGACGACACCCAGGAGCTGGGCACCCGCAATATCAAGGTGGCACTGCGCCGCCTGCGCCGCTTTGCCCGTGAAGGTAATGAACTGGAGCTGGACCTGCCAGACACCATCCGCGCGACCGCCGCCAATGCCGGCTACCTCGATATCAAGATGGTGCCCGAGCGCCATAACCATGTGAAGGTACTGCTGCTGATGGATGTGGGCGGCACCATGGACGACCATATTCAACGCGTCGAGGAATTATTCAGCGCCGTCAAAAGCGAGTTCAAGCACCTCGAGTTTTATTATTTTCACAATTGCGTCTACGACTATATGTGGAAGAACAATAAACGCCGCTACGCTGAGAAATTCCCCACCTGGGACATCATCAGAAAATATAACAAAGATTACAAACTCATCTTTGTGGGCGATGCCACAATGAGTCCATACGAAGTCCTACAAGCCGGGGGCTCTGTTGAGTACAACAATGAGGAACCTGGGGCCGAGTGGCTGAAGCGATTGACCTATGCCTTTCCGAAACACGCCTGGATCAATCCGGAGCCGCAAGGCGTGTGGCAATATCGCCAAAGCATCAGCCTGATACAACAACTCGTAGGCGATCGTATGTTCCCTCTGTCACTCAAAGGGCTGGAGGACACCATGCGCTTGCTGTCAAAGTGACCATGCGACACCGTCTGACAACGCCGGTTCTGCCGGCGTTTTTTATTCTTACTGCTGCCCTGCTCGCAGGCTGCAGCAGCACTCCCAAGGCCGATGACGCGGACGACTCCGCGACGCATGCCAGCAGTGAGCCCGCGTTTGATATCACCGTCAAGGCCCCCAAGAAGGTGCGCGAATACCTGGAGCAGTATGTGGAGCTCAAGCGCTACCGCAACTTTCCCGGCCTGCAAATGACGGAGATGACGCGCCTGCTGGGCGGCGCCGATGAAGATGTGCGTGAGCTGATGGGCACCTTGGGCTACTTCAGCCCCGAGATCAAGATCGATGCCTATGACACCGGAGCGGCTCCCGCCGACAGCGGCATATCGGCAGAAAACAGCCAGGCGCGCCCGCAGCTGGTCATTGAGGTCGAACCCGGCCCGCAGACCAAGGTGACCGAGGTGGAACTGGACTACAGCGGCGAAGTGACCCAGGAGAAGAACTTTCCCGCACGTCGCGCGCGCTTTGAGCGCAACTGGGATCTGCAGCCCGGCGAGGGCTTTACCCAGAAAGAATGGAGCAGCGCCAAGTCCGAGGGCCTGCGCAGCCTGCAGCGCAACCGCTACCCCACGGCCAAGATCAGCAACAGCCAGGCCAATATCGATGGTGATACCAACGAGGCCAAGCTCTCGGTGGGCTACGACAGCGGCCCGCTCTACAAGTTTGGTCCGCTGCGCATCGAAGGCGCCGAGCGCTACGACGCCCAAGGCATAGCCCGCATTGCGCGCCTGCCCAGCGGCCAGAACTACAGTGAGGCCGACATGCTCGACGCCCAGACCCGGCTGGCGGGCAGCGGCTACTACGACTCGGTGTTTCTGACGCTGGACACCGACACCGCCAACCCCAAGGAAGCACCGGTGATCGCCCAGGTGCGCGAGGCCAAGATGCAAAAGGTGGTGTTCGGTATCGGTATGTCCACCGACACCGGGCCGCGCCTGAGCCTGGACCACACGCACAACAAGATGCCCTGGCTGGGCTGGCGGGCGGTGAGCAAGTTCTCTTTCGAGCGTGACAAGAAGCTGCTGTCCACCGAATGGACCGATCTGCCCAAGGAAAGTGGCTGGGCCTACTTTGGCGCGGGCGAGGTCAAGCGCGAGCTCAATGGCGACTTCACCGTCAACTCCATGCAGCTGCGCGGCGGCCACAAAAAAAGCAGCGACCATATCGACCGCAGCGCGTTCTTGCAGTACGACTTCTCGTCGGTGCAGGGCCAGGAGAAGATCCCATCGAGCAGCGCGCTGAGCGTGAACTACGGCTGGACGGGCCGCTATTTCAACAACAACACCGACCCCACGCGCGGCTACGGCATTGCCGCCGAGCTGGGCGCGGGCTACACCATCACGCCGGACCGCGACCCCTTTGTACGCAGCCTGCTGCGCTGGCAAGGCTTTGTGCCGGCAGGCAAGGTCACCGCGCCCAATGGCAGCTCGCGCAGCGCGCGCATCGCACTGCGGGCCGAGGGCGGCGCCATCCTCGCCAAGGACTCGGCCGTGATCCCGGCCACCCAGCTGTTCATCACCGGTGGTGACACCACCGTGCGCGGCTATGGCTACAAGAAGATCGGCACCCGCGTGGCCGATGACCAGGTCTACGGCGGCCGCTATATGTATGTGGGCAGTGTCGAGTACCAGCGCCCCCTGGTGCGCAATGGCGAGATCAGCGCCTGGGAATCGGCCGTGTTTGCCGATGTGGGCTCGGTCGCCGACAAGGCCGGTGATCTGTCGCCCTACTGGGGCATTGGCACGGGCCTGCGCTGGCGCAGCCCCGTGGGCGCGCTGCAGGCCGATGTGGCCTACGGCTTGAAAGACGAACGCTTCCGCTTGCACCTGCGTCTGGGATACAGCTTCTAAAACATGGCAGATACACACGCAACCGCACCAACCGCCAGCGCAGCGCAACCAGCGGCGTCGCCGCCCAGCGGCCCTTCTTCCCCCAAAAAGCGCAGCGGCCTACGGCGCGCCGTGCGCGTGCTGCTGTGGCTGTTCGTCGCCCTGATCCTGCTGCTGGCCGCCCTCGTGGGCGGTGCCTGGTGGTGGACCGGGCAGAACGATTCGCTCGCCCGAAGCATCGCCCTGGCCCAGCGCTTTTTGCCGGCCGGCATGCAACTGCAAGCGCAGGACGTGCAAGGCAGCCTGCGCGGCGGCGGCAGCATTGGCCAGCTGCAGTGGAGCAACCCGTCGATCAGCGTGCAGGTCGAGCAAGCCACCATCGGCTGGAGCCTGGACAAGATCTGGGACCGCGAGCTGCGCCTGGCGCCCATCCATATCGCCAAGCTCAGCATCACGCCGTCGGGCATCGACCAACCCAAGGAACCCAGCCAGCCTCTGGAGCAGCTGCCCCTGCCGCTGCGCGTGCTGGAGGTGCCCTTCGCGGTGGACGAGATTGTCTGGGCTGCGCCCAAGCCCATCACCGTCACGCAACTGCAGGGCCACTACCTTTATGCGGCGGACAAGCACCAGCTGCAGATCGACGAGGTCGAGGCCTTCAACAGCCTCCTGCAGTTCAAAGCCGATGTGGATGCGCTGGCGCCCATGCAGATCGCTGCCGATCTGAAAGCCCAGCTGGACCAGCCCGCCACCGACACCCTGCCCGCCATCCTGGCCGATGCCGGTGTGCAGGTGACCGGCACCTTGTCCGGCCTGGATGCCGCCTTGCGCGTGCAGGCCCAGGTCAAGCCGCAGTTTGAGGCAGCTGCCGCCAAGCCTGCCGCTGCCGATGCACCGGCACCCACCGCCGCCCGCAAAAAGACGGCCGCCAAGGCGCCATCGGCGCAAGAGAAAGCCGCCAAGGCCCAGGCCGCCCGTTCCGCCCAGGCGCTGGCGGGCGCCGCGCCGATGCAGGCCAACGTCGATGCCACCGTCTACCCCTGGCGCCCCTGGCCGCTGGGCCCCGCGCAAGCCCAGCTGCAAAGCGTCAACCTGGCTGCCTTTTTGCCCAGCCTGCCCACCACCTTGCTCAATGGCCAGCTGACTGTGACGGAGGCGGCCGCTGATCTGCTCAGCAGCACCCATGCCGCCCATCCAGCGCCCGCACTGTTGGATGTGCCGGTGGACCCCATGGCCACCAGCAGCGCTGCACCAGCAGGTTCAGACACCTCAGATACCAAGCCCGCCGCGCCCCCTGCGCTGCTGCCGGTGCCGCTCGATATCCAGATCGACCTCAGCAACGCCCTGCCCGGCCCTATCAACCACCAGCACCTGCCCGTCAGCGCCGTGCAGACCCATGCGCTGTTTGATGGCCAGCGTGTTGATGTGCTAGGCGGCAGCCAGGTGCAACTGGGCAGCGGCAGCCTGAGTGCCCAAGGCCACTACCGCCTGGCGGACCACCATGCCGGCATCCAGGCGGCGCTGCGCGCGATCAACCCGGCGCTGGTCGACACCCGCATCGACAGTGCACCGCTGTCTGGCAGCCTGTCGGCCCAGTCGCAAAACGACGCCATTGTGTTTGACGCCAACATCACGTCCGACCGCCGCACACCGGCCAAGGCCACAGCAGCGAGCACCAGCTTGCCGATCGACCGCGTGATCGCCAAGGGCCAGTGGAAAGCGCCCGAGCTGCAGCTGCAAAGCGCGCAGATCGATGCGCTGGGCGCCCACATCAGCGCCAAGCAGCTGACCGCCAACATCGACCAGCGCAGTGGCGCGGGCGAGCTGTCGGTGCAGGCGCCCGGTGCCAACCTGGACGCCAAGGCCCAGGCCGCGCCCCAGCAAGGCCAGGGCACCATCGCACTGCGTCTGAGCAGTGCCGAGCAACTGCTGCAATGGCTGCGCAAGCTGCCCGGCATGGCCCAGACGCTGCCCGAGGGCATGCTGGCCCAGGGCAGCCTCGACGCCAAGCTGCGCTTTAGCGGCGGCTATGGCGATGCGCTGCGCCAGCTGCAGCAAGCGGGGCTGCTGGCCCAGCTGCCTGCGGGCATTCCCACCGGCGGCCAGCCCTTTGCGCTCGATGCCAACATCACCACCCCGCAGCTGAGCGTGCGCACCAGCGCCGATGCCGCGGACCTGTGGCAGCTGCGCGATACCGAGCTGGCGCTGGTCGGCAACCTCAAAAAAGTGCAGCTTGATCTGCGTGCCCAAGCCCAGCATGGCGAGCAGCAGATGGCCGCCCAGGTCAGCATGGCCGCCAACAGCACGGCGGCCAAACAGTGGAGCGGCGCCTTGAGCAAGCTGCAGGCGCGCGCCACGCTGCCGCCCAATAAGGCGCCGTGGCAGGTGCAGCTGCAGCAGCCGCTGGACTTCAAACTGCAGCTGCCCGCCGGCAACCAGCCACTGCGCGCCAGCACCGGCGCCAGCCAGTTGCAGCTGACCGGGCCCGAGCCCGGCACGGTCACCCTGCAATGGAACCCCCTGCAGTTCAGCCAAGGGGCAGACAAAGCGGTACAACTGCAAAGCACCGGCAGCCTGCAAGGCCTGCCCCTGCGCTGGATCCGTGCTTTCCAAAAGCCCGATCCCAGCCAGGCGCAAAAGCACAGCCCTTTTGACTCTGACCTGGTGGTCCAGGGCCGCTGGGATGTCAACACACAAAACGGCCTCAACGCCAAGGTCGAGATCGAGCGCGCCAGCGGCGATCTGCAGCTGCACACCCAGGGCAGCGCGCCCACAAACGTCACCTTCCACTCGAGCGGCAAGGAAGGCGCGGTCTCCAAGGCCTTCTCGGCCGAAGGCCAGACGATCATCGCCCGCATCCGCACCGCCAAGGTCGAGCTAACCGTGCAGGACCGCCAGGTGCGCAGCCGCGTGCAATGGGATTCGGTCAACGCCGGCCAGCTCACGGCCGATGTGCAAACCGCGCTGCAGTACGAAGGCAAGAACTACCTGGGCGCCACCGTGGCCCCCGATGCACCGCTGTCCGGCAACGTGCAGGCCCAAATGCCTGACCTGGGCATCTGGGCCAGCTTTGCCCCACCGGGCTGGCGCGTTGCCGGCAGCCTGGCGGCCAATGTGCAGCTGGCGGGCAACCTGCAAGACCCACGCTGGAGCGGCACCATCACCGCAGACAAGATGCATATCCAGTCGCAACTGGATGGCGTGGACCTGCGCAACGGAAGCCTGCGCGCCCAGCTTAACGGCAATACGCTGGAGCTGCAAAGCCTGCACTTTGACGGCGGCGAAGGCAGCCGCGCGCGCATTGCCGGCTACAGCGGCAACCTGACGGCCGCGCCCACCAGCGGCGGCACGCTCGATGCCACCGGCACCATCAGCTGGACCATGCCGCAAAACGGCGCCGCGCCCGATATCCGCATGGACATCCGCACCCAGGCCAAGGCGCTGCAGGTGCTGGTGCGCGCCGACCGCCAGGTCAGCGTCTCGGGCCAGGTGCGCAGCCAGCTGCAGCAGGGCCAGCTCAGCATCACTGGCGACCTGAAGGTGGACCGCGCCAGCATCATGCTGGCCGATGAATCCTCGCCCAAGCTGGGCAGCGATGTGGTGGTCAGCACCAAGGCCAGCCGCGCAGCCGCCGCAGAAAAAGCCAAGCAAGAAGCGGCCAAGGCCGCACAGGCCAAGCTCGATGCCCCCGCCGGCCGGGTCGAGCCCGCCAAGCCGCTGATCCTGAATATCAAGCTGGACATGGGCCGTGACTTTGCGCTGCAAGGCTATGGCATCACCACGCGCCTCACTGGCACACTCAATGTGCAAAGCAGCGGCAGCGCCGGCATCGGCATGCCGCGCATCACCGGCGTCATCAGCACCGAAGAAGGCCGCTACCGCGCCTGGGGCCAGGTGCTGAATGTGGAAACCGGCCTGATCCGCTTCAACGGCCCCTACAACAACCCCTCACTCGATATTCTGGCGCTGCGCCCCAATATCGCCGTCAAGGCCGGCGTGCAGGTCAGCGGCTCGGCGCAGGCGCCGCGCGTGAGCCTGTATTCCAACCCGGAGATGCCCGATGCGGAAAAGATCTCTTGGGTGGTCATGGGCCGTGATCCTGGCCAAGGTGGCGCCAGCAGTGCGCTGATACAGCAGGCCGCACTGGCTTTGCTGAGCGGAGGCTCGGGCGAGAGCGTGACCGGCAATATCGCCAAGAGCCTGGGCTTTGACGAGATCGGCATTGGCGGCACCGACCGCGATTCCGCCAGCCTGTCCGTCGGCAAGCGCCTGTCGCAAGACCTGTACGTGACCTACGAAGCGGGCCTGGCCGGGACCTTGGGTGCGCTGTACATCTTCTACGACTTCACACGCAACCTGCAGCTGCGCGGCTCAGCCGGTACGACCAGCGCGCTGGACCTGATCTATACCTTGCGCTATGACTGATGGAGCCCATGAGCGCGTGCCATGCGCGATGTGACCTATGACAGGCCCCTGCAGTTGCCAAACGGCGGGGGCCTGTTTGCCAGGGGTTCCGCAGACGTTAGGCTCAGCGTTGCGCTGGCAGCGTAGGCATCAATCCATGCCCATATCGAAGAATCCAGCACCGGACCACGGCGCAACGCCCGGCGCATCGCGCTGGCTCCTCACTCTGGCGGCCATGCGCTCTGGGAGCTGGGACAGTACCTTGGGGAAAGCTCTGCAGTAGGCCGTTTGCACGCCTGCCATCTCAGCGAGCTGCCGATAGCTGATCCAGGAACCCTCCGGCACCGCGCAGGCCACGTGTTGAACCCTCTCCTGCCACTGGTCGCTAAAGGCTGGCCCCTTGGCTCGGCACAGCGATACCCCGGCACCACGGCGAATGGTTCCGCCTCTCAACACGCGAGCGAGCATGCCTCTGTCTCGGCCGATCGAAGCCAGCGTCCCCGAGCACCTGCGCTCCAGCAACCGGCAAGGTTCACAGAGGAAGGTGATCGCGATGACGACCTCGCTGCCCATGCGCAACAGATCACCGGAGGCCAGCTCGCTGGTGGAGAAATCCACCCGTATATTCTCTCGGAGCGAGCCTTCCGCCAAGCCCCAGCGCTGGTAGGCATCGGTGCCGGCGACGAGCAACTGCCGGGGGGATAACGAGGAAGCATGCCGGTCTCCCGCCAGCCCATAGCCTCCCAGGGCCTGAACTTCGGCCACTGAACGGGGTTCAGGCTCCTGGCCCATCCTGACGTAGAGCGCCTGCAGCGTACCCATGGGCTGCCAGCTGTCTTGGAGGTCGGCCAAGGAGGGAAGTGGGAGGGGATGAACGGGGAACATGCGCTGCCATTTTGCACTTCCCATGCTGGGAATGGCCAGCGGTGCAGAGACGCTCTCGCGGCAGGCGGCGCTGAGCCCCTGCGCCCCAACCATGTCGAAACGGAAGGCACCAGCGTCGTGACGTCGCAGATTGGCTTGGGAGCTTTGCAAGTCCTCTACAATACACCGCTGTCCCTCTCCGTAGTTCAATGGATAGAACGAGTGCCTCCTAAGCGCTAGATACAGGTTCGATTCCTGTCGGGGGGACCAAGATTCTGCAATGGAATCAAGCACAGAAGTGCTATAAAAACACCAACGGGACAAGACCGGGACAAAACCAGACTAATTAGACCTATTTCGGCAGGTCGTTAGCTGGTTTTTTCATTGGTGCGTACTGCATTCCTGCGCTCGTCTTTGTCTGTGGCGGCGAAAGCCGGCCGGCGCAGACCATTGTTCGCTGCCACCCACTACTGGCTCCAGCGCAAGGCTATAGTCGCTCCGGCGCGGCTCTAGAGCGAGGCGCGCCTGTTACCCAAACCCGGCGAGCCCCCACCCTTTGCATTGATTGGCTGACCTGGGCCAAATTGCTTGAAAGATCTGACCTGCGTTATCCGGCTTTTTGCCGGATTTTTTGTATCTTGGACCGAGCCACTGAAGTTAAGGATGACGGCTATCGACCCGCTGCTCTCGTTCACACCTTTGATGCCAATGTCTGATGCGCAGCGGTTGCTGCCTCCCATGGCCGCATCGTGTGCGTTCGGTCATAAACTCATAGCGGTCATCCGAGTACCGAGGTTCGAGCCGAACCAGTGACTGCTTTCAGCGAAGTAGCCGACGCTGGCCATCAGGGCACTCCAAGTGTCTGCTAGATGCCGCTATCGCCGTGCAGGCGCTACCGAAACGTTGCTATCGTTCGCGGCTCGCTAGTCAATGCTTGCTTTGCATCGTTACCTGCAAGTGGCAGTCGATTCCTGAATGCATCCTTGATGCATAGCCCCTACGGCTATCAGGGACATGACTTGCGTTGAACGGTCGCCTTCTAGATGTAACTCACATCTCACTTCCCTGACGCGTGACCCTTCCATAGTCATGGCATGACACGCCACCACGGAGCCTTCATCAGCGGGCTTAGCGATACCCCCCCGCGTTGTATGTCTGTCACTACAAGCTCAGTAAGGGAATGCCCATTTATGCAGGCTGCATCGTCCAAGCCACAATGTGATGCTGCTAGCAATAAGAACAGTTTTGACCCTCGTGATCGCTAAGCAGCCATCCATCCAACTGCACCAATGGCAAGGATTCCTATTGTTTCCATCAGAAGTCTTGATGAGAGCATCCAAAGCCGATGTGTGGCAGCCCCTGTGCATGTCTGGTGACGACGCATAGTCGGTGTCAATTTCATACTTGGCATGGACTCCATGCGCCCGTTGATGACTATTGGCATTATTAAGTTGTGTTGAGGGTGGTCTGATAACGAGCTCAAGATGATCGCGATTAACTACAATTTATTCTTTGCCACGTCCGCCTTCGTTTCAGGGCTCGCACTTATTCCTCTGGTTTTGTCCAACCATACTCGCCAAATTGGTGTTAAGAGAATTGGACTATACACACTTGGTTTTTTAATTGCTACTTTAGCAGTGTGCTTGTATGTCGGCTGGTTTGGTGATAATCCAACAATTTACTCTTCTGCTGGAAATGGCTTGTTGACGCCAGGTGTGGCCGTGCAAACCCTTGGTATCAGGAGGTTTTATGACCGGCCTTTGATAGGGTATTTTATCATACCCTGCATGCTAATTTCCGAGGTCTTGGTTCTTTGGTTTATGTGGGGTAATGCAAATTATCAGTATAGACTGATGAGCTTTACTTCTTTTTTGTTTGTATTTGTTTTCATTCAATTCCTCACCGTTATTAGATATGGTGAAAAGTCTTTCGTTAACCGCTTACTTACCACCTCGCTTGCCATCGAAAGCTTGGTTTATTTGATTCGATTTGTCACTTTATTTATACCTGACCTAACACCCTCTAATCCAAGGGAATCTTCTTATATTCAAATTGTTTACGTTTTTGTTTTTTGCGCAGTGATGCCAATCACCGCCATCTGCTTGATGATCAACGGGAACTATTTACTTCAGCAAAAAACTATTGTTGATGCCAAAGTTAAAAATCAACAAAAAACAGAAACTTTAGGTTTTATCAGTCACGATCTTCGTGCGCCCCTGGCTACTATTTCTGGATATACCGAGCTACTACTCAATGATGCTACCGATGCACAAAGAAAATCTCTGATATCTATTCAAAATAATATTAAATATCAATTAAGTTTGATCGATGAGCTACAGGACTACTCGAAGCTTGAATTACAGCCACTAGCCCTGATATCCGAATTAACCTATTTACTTCCTTTGTTGGAAGATATTTCAGAATATGCTACTGCTTTATGTTTAAGACAGAAGAACTGCTTCCATTGTCAACTTCCATCAAGAGTTCCGACATTGATTGATGTGGACGGCAATCGACTGCGTCAAGTACTCCTTAATTTACTTTCTAACTCAGCGAAATTTACGCATGATGGGGTCGTAACGCTATCGGTAACTCTGGATTCTAATGAAGGAGGTCGCTATCTGCATTTCGCGGTAAGCGACACAGGAATTGGGATTGATTTGACTTCAAACATCGATATATTTGGGGCTTTTCAGCAGATCCAAGCAGCAAGCGGAAGCACAGGGTTGGGCTTGTTCATTGCGCAGCGCATTCTTTCGGCCATGGGCAGTACCTTGCGTGTGTCCAGCCGCGTTGGTAAAGGTTCCACGTTTTCATTTGCATTGCCCATGCTTGAGATAGAAGACACTGAATCGAGTTGGTCTGTTGTCCCACCAAGCAAGACAGGCTATAGCGACGTGCAGCAAGATATGGACTGGTCCAAGCAGGCTCTACCGGAGGATGCAGCCCTGGATGAGCTCGCCAGCCTAGCATTGCATGGCCGTCTAACGGATATTGAAAACTGGGTCGAATTCCATAGCCAAGATCCTAGCTGCGCCCCATTAATAACCCAGCTCAGAGGAATGTTGGAAAATTTCGATTTCTCCGGTATACATACGCTGGCATTGCGAGTCCAGGAATGCACTCAAAGACAGCCATAGCGCATCTGCAATTTAAAGCCCTGGTCATCCAGACTGCCATTGCTCAAGCCTCGACCGGCTCTATCGAGATGAACGAGCTACGCGCAAAGCGGTCGTCGAAGTGCTAGGCCTTTCAATTATCAGTCAGCAAGGGTGCTGAAATGGAACCTCAGGAAAGGTTGCATTCAAGAACTGGTGTTGTCCGTTTGCAGCCGGATATTGATTTCCTTGACCTCCAGTGTAGGCGGGAAAAAGCAACATGGGGGTGTCGAGTCAGGCTCGATAGTGCCGGTTTGCGATTCTGTGCAAACCACCGGTTGAGGACAACCCTGTACGAACCTCAGTGTGTCAACCCAGAACAGGGCTTTGTCAATCTAGAATGCGGGTTTGTCAATGTTCAGCCCCAGAACTGCACATGCAACAGCTTCAGCCGGGAGGCCAGCGTTTCGGGATCATGCTGCATGTGCAGCACAGGGGTTGTGCCAATGCTCACATGCTCATACCAAATGTGGAAGGCGCGGGCCTTGGGCAGCATCTGAGCGGTGTCCCTTATCGCTCCAGCGATTGAGCTGGCGGTGAAACTCAAGGCCTCTGAATACTCATTCATGACCCTGGCCAGATACTGACCGGGCGCGCTTTTTTCGATGTGCAGGCTCTGGATCATTTGTTACTCCGGATTGGATCAACGGAGCTTATTTTCTCCACCGCCACGGTGCTGGCTGTAGGCCAAATCCAATGGATCCACAGCCCCTTCATCCAGGCCAGCGCATAGAGCACACTGACTGCGAAAATTCCCTATTGCTCGGACTTCCAAGAGCCGTAGAACCAGAAAGGCTGGCCCGGCATGCGAAGATGCACGCCCAGCGCGGGAAGCTCTCAGCGCGGGCTTGCGACAGCCAAGCGGCACTTGTACCTAGCACCGCGATGGCAACCGGATCGATCTGCATAGGGTCATCCTTATCACTGGATAAAATACAGTTTAGCCAAGGTGCAATGGCTCCCAAACAAAAAAATAGCCTCGCCAGTGCCGTAGTGGCGCCGGGGAGGCTATTTCTATTTTTGGCTGCAGGCCTGGTTGCCGCAGCCACCGTTCAACCACGCTATAAGCAGATCACGGGTGCTATTGCAACAGGCTGACTTTGCTCAAAACCTGGTTAGTAGGAGGCTACATAAGTAGGTTGGAAGGTGTAACCTCTAATGCAACTGCAGGCGAATGAATAATACAAATTGGAACACTCAGTTGAGGGAACACAATCCTCCAAATTTACGTAAAAGATCAGTTGTTTAAGATTGATGATTTCGTGTTGATTGTGCGTAAACGCGTAAGAACAAAGTTAGTGATTTATGCCCTCAAGATTTCTTCGGCCAATGCGCCAGCTGCTGTGTGTTATGTTTTTTGCAGCAATCGGTTCCATCCAGCCAGTCAAAGCGCAAACGCTCGCCTTCTTAGATCAGCTGCAATTCTGCACTGTGGGATTGAACCGCGCATCTCCCATGGCAACTGGTATCGGCCCCGCGAACATGTTCTACCCTCGTGCTGAGCCAGCGGCAGAGTATGGACAGCCGACATGCGGAGGCACCTGGGCGTTCGATGGCGCTTCCTACCTTGTCACACCACATGGAGCCACTGTGTTTCCAGGTGGCGCATTAAAGCGGCTTGGCTAAATGAAGCCTCTTTTGACAGTGTTACGGCTACGTCTCGCGCCAGAGGTGAGATGCGCCGCAACATGTCTGGGTTGACTGTGGGCCAAATATATCGGGTGACAGCAGATGATTGGCAGGACGACTCTCCTGGCGACACGGCACCAGGTCTAGATTTTGGACCTTCCACGGCCACGCTTGCTATCCTGGCGACAACGTTGCTCGCTCCATTTCAGCGATGGTTTGTGCCAAGAGTGCCTCGCTCTTGATGCGCTTGTACGAGGCAGAAACTGCACCTGGTCGCACAGCGCGGCTACTTCGGCGTCTCGTCGCTTAAGGTCGCCTCCGAGGCTTGCGACCACACCGAGGCCTTCTGCAAGCTGTCGGTCGAGGGCTGCGGCTTTATCTGCAAGATCGCCGCGGGCAGCGGCGTCGGCTTGGGCTTGCGCGCGATAAGTGGCGGCTCGACTGTCGGTGTTGCGGTGCAGGCGCTCAGCACGCGCAAGCCTAGCACGCTCATCAAAATCAACGCCTGTCTTGAGGTTCGCCAGGAGCCATGACGGTCCTCGTCAAAGACATGCTGGAGAATTTCGATTTTTCCGGCATACATACGCTGGCATCGCGGGGTGTCGAGAATGCAACGCATCCATAGACAGCGATAGAACACCTGCTTCGGTCTACCCAGCCAAGTCATGGCTCAAATGGCGTCAGACTTCATCGAAATAAGCCGGTTAGGGCCCGCAAAAGCAACCCTCAAGTGCTGCGCTGCACATCGTCCATTTGAACTGCCATTGGGGTTGATGAATCGGTCTGGACAGCGTTCATCCAGCGACTGCTCCTGGCCAACCGGCGACTGTCGTAGACAGACCCATTGCCATGGCTCTAGACCCATCATCAGGGCCCGAACCGCGAGCGCATAGCACGGGGGCAGCCTCGCGCACTGCCCTGCCGCGCTCATCGCATGCGGCCGCCTGCCACAAGCCGTGGTCGGCGCCACACCACAAGCCCCATCAAGGCCGCCAGCACCGCCAGCGCAAACCCTCCGAGACCAGGCACGGGGGTGGGGTTGCTGGGATTCGTAGGGTTGGTCGGCGTCGTGACCTGCGGGGCAACCGCCGCGCTCGATGCATTGTTGCCCGCCGCTGCATCGCCCCCGCCATTGCTGTCATTGTCCGCACCAGCCCCGCCCACGACCGTGATGCTGGCGTTGCCGGCCATTGTAAAGCTCAGGGTGCAGCTGAGCGTGCCATTGGGCGGCAGATCAGCGGGCGCACTACAGACAGGTGTGGGGCTGCCGGGCAAGCTGGCGGCGTTGGGGATGGCGCAAAAAGCCTGCAGTGCAGCGGCGCTGCCGGCATTGGTACAGGTGGTTGTGCAGCTGACAGCGGCACCGGCCGCTGCCGTGCCCGGGGTGCATACCGTGGTGCTGAGCATATCGGTCACAGCGCGCAGCGCAAACAGATTGCCACTCGATCCATCGGGCGGCACGCTGATCGCAATGCTTTGCACACCCGTGCTACCCGCCACGCTGGTGTTGAGCGCGCCTGGCGCGCCACTCTCTCCGGTCGTGCCCTGTTGGGTATAGGCCATCTGGTAACCAGCGGGCGGCGTCGTCGTGATGGCGCAGTCTGCACCGGTCGGTACATTCTCAAAACTGAAGCTGCCATCGGCTGCCGCATCCACCGGGCCTGCGCTGTAATCCGGCCCGGTGCACAGCAAAGACACGGCCACGGCCATACCGGCATCCAGGCCGTTGCCATCGTCTTGCGTGTTGGCGGGGTCGCTACCCTCTGCATATACCCGGCCCGAGACATTGGCCACCTGGGTCAGGTTCATCATGAAGGGGATCGCGTTGACCATGTTCTCCTGCGTGGTAAAGCCGATGCAGCCGTCCTCCGCGCCTGCCGCCTCGCAAATCTCCGGATCCAGCGGAATGGCTGCAGGCTCAGGGAAAAAGCTGAAAGTAAACTCCTGGCCGTTCATCACCACGGTGCGGTTGACCGAACCGTCGAGCACCCAGATGTCGCTGCAGGGCACGCCGCCTGGCACCACACAGAGGGTCGGGTCGCTGCCGTTAGGAGTTTCAGAGAACTTGATGGTGTAGATGAAGTTCTCATAGGTGTAGGGATCACTGCTGCCTTTGGCTCTCAGACCGAGCGTGGTACTGATCGTGGCACTGGCCAAGGTGGCATAGCTTGAAGCCACGATATTGTTGGTATGGGTGTAGACATTGGCATATTGCGCGGCGCCATTGGCCACCAAGGTACCCGTCTGCTCACTGGCTGAGACACCGATACCACTGCGCCCGGTCCCAGCAGGCCCGCTGGGACATGCTCCCCAGGTGATATCAGTGGGTAAGACCAGTTCGCAGCCATTGGCGGAACCTGGGCCCGCGCCATTGAATGTGGTGGCACCCGTAGTCGTCACAAACCGGGCCGAGACGGTGTAGTCCCATTCCACCGGCGCGGCAGTGGCGCTGCCCATGAACAAGGCGCCAAGCAAACCCAGGACGGTGACCCTTATGCTTCGATGCAACATATTGAACCCCTCAACGAACTTTTGATATTCATTTTTCAACAACGAAAAATGAATCAAGAAAATCTACATGCAATGTAGCGGGTTCGCCATCAAGATATGTTAATTTTTAAAAATTACATTCAGAAACACAACGCTATCAAACGAAATAATGGAGGATTGAAAGAAATCTCAATAAATCCAAAAAAAATTTAAATTAAGCAAAGATGCAGTTTGAAACCATCTGCTAGATTTCTCCCTGTTTTGCGGTTCGCATATACACGATAGATGTAAGTTATGCTAGATAATATTCAATTGATTTAGTTTATCTTACAGGTGCATATGGGATATTTTTCAATGGGGATGGAGTTTTCAAGATGAGATTAATTCACAGACAGGCTGCTCTTTTTGCAGTGTCGCTTGCAGGGCTGACGGCTGCTGCTGGCGTACAGGCTGCGACATTGGCTTGTGGTGCGCCCTTACGCATTCACACCGCTAAGGCGACCTGGTCAACGGATGCCCAATACGTACCTCCTCCAAGCGGCACCGCCACAGGTGCAGCAGCCATTGTGGACGACTACAAATGGCGCGGCTGGTTTGATAAAACGACAGCGGTGCATACCAGCGGAGCAGGCGATCTTGCCGGCACTCCGCTCCAAGGGGATTGGATTTCTTTTGGCGATGCCGAGTATCCGGCGGGTGCAGGGGCTACTACGGGTAACGGACCTTATCCGGCAGTGAATGCGCGCGGTGTGGTGGCAAATGGTGCCTGGGTTGAAAACAGAATTACTTTCTACTACAACGAGCCTATCACCATTCCCAGCAATATCAAGCTTTCCAGTATCAAGATCATCGGTAGTGGCGGAGTAGATGACAGCTCGGAATTTGTTGTTCGCCCCGCTAGCCCGCCTTCTGGCAGCACGACCTGGTTGCAGATGCAGAATCTGGGAATGAGTTATGGTTCTCCAGGAACTATTAATCTGGACGGTAATGACAACGGTCTGGGTTTCTATTATGGAGACAACACCATCGGTTTTGTGGTGTATAACACTGCATCGACCACCGCCAGTTCTGGAAATCCAACTGGCCTCATTGCAGATTTTGAAATCACGGCCGATTGCCAGGATGAGCCTCCCGCCCAGCCCGCCACCATTCTGGCTTGCCCCGCCGGCAGCCAAGCTGGTGATGAAGTCCGTGTTGGCCCATTCACCACCAACGCCAGAGACTGGAAATGGACGCAGCGCATGAATGCGGCAGGAACCGCCCTGGAGAACGTCGAGCAGCCTTTGTTTGACAGCTACCGGTATCGCAGCTATTTCGATCCAGCATCGCTGGCAACGGCTACCGACGCCCGCTGGATCAGCCCGGGAACGACAAACCCTGCGAGCAGCGACATTCCTGGTGTGCCTTACCCAGTGGCTACCGGCCAGTCACGCGGCATCCAGGACGGCTCCACGTTCGTGATGAACCAGCCTGTCAATATTGGCAGCAATGTCGATTTGGCCAGCATCAAGCTCACCGGGCGGTTTGCCTTTGATGACTATGGAAGCTCCGTCTATGTGAAGCCTGCAGCTGGTGCGGAATCTGCTGCGGGACCCGTGTATCTGCCCAATGGCTACGGTGCATTCTCGACCTATACAACGTCCGCAGCGCTTGGTTTTGCACGCGGCAATAACACCGTGGGCTTCCGCCTGGATGGCGGTCAAAAAACCAACGATTGCGCCGGCGGCACTTGTGCGTTGGGTGCCATTGCTGACTTCTATGTCACCGCAGCCTGCACGGGTGAGCCTCCAAGTGCCGACCTGTCCATCACCAACGCCAGTGCCGCGACCAGCGTAGCACCTGGTGCAACGGTGACCTACACTGTCACCGCCAGCAATGCCGGCCCGGTGGAAGCCACGGGCGCCACGGTCACCAACACCCTGCCTGCCGCATTGACAGATGCCGCCTGGACCTGTGTGGGCGCAGGCGGCGGCACCTGCAGTGCATCGGGCAGCGGCAATATCAGCGACACGGTCAACCTGCCCGTCGGCGCCAGCGTGACCTACACCGTCACCGCCAAGGTCGCTGCAAATGCCACCGGTTCGCTGGCCAGTACGGCAAGCATCGCGGCTCCAGCGGGCATGGATGACCCCACTCCGGCCAACAACAGTGCAACCGCCAACAGCGTTATCGCCACCCCTGGCTCTGCCACCCCAGTCCCCGCATTGGACCTGGCTGGCTTGGCACTGCTGGGCGGATTGAGTGCCGGTATCGGTGCCTTGGCACTGCGCCGCCGCCAACGCAGCCAGTGAGGGCTAGAAGTCTCAGGGCCTGAAGACTTAGCGAGTTACTACTAATCGCCTCCAGCTGGAGGCGATTTTTTTTATTCCAAGACCTTTCGACAATGCAATACCAACAGCCGACTCGGCCATTGCTGACAGGCCGCCCCCACAAACCGGTATGACGAGCGGCATTTGCCAAGACATTGACCAAGCGCTTTAGCCAGACAAGACACCGCCCTCTTTGGGCTGCCTCTGCACAAGCCTCACCAAGCGCGACGGACACCGATCGGGTTAAAACGCTCAACGCGCCCCTTAAAGGCGAACCGGAGGTATTGCCGAGAAAGACATGGGATTGGATCGTCCGAGAGCACGTTCAGACCATGGCGGGGAGTTGTGCAGAAGTTCCCAAGGCTCACAGCCTATATCACATCCCTGCCGTGAACCGGTATTCGGCACGCATCACGCAGCGGACCATCCATCTGCCTCAAAAAATAGCTGGATAACCCCATTCCCGCTGCACTGTTAAACCGTACCGCCCCATCATTCGCACCCGCTTGGTTGAAAAGGGGTATTGACAATGGCCAATCCCAAGTTATCTACAAAAATCAAAAAAATCAAAGGGAATTAAATAAAAACAAAGAAAATGGATAAAAAGCAAAGGTTTTGAATTTGCACACCACCCGATTTGAAACAGCTCACAAAAAAAATGCTGCCCATGTCCACCTGCGCCTTGACCATGATTTAGGTGTGTGGCATTGTAAACAGCGTGACCGAGTGAATAGAAGGGCATAGGATTCCGCTATCGTGATCCTTCCATCATTCAAAGCCAAGAGAACTTGCATTTTTGTTTCATTACTGCATTCGCTTCAATTCAGTAAAGGGTGAATATGACCGATTCTAAAAAAATGCCGCCTGGCTCAGCCTTTCCAGCATTTTCGTCGCCACTGACGAATTCTCCCGACCTTAAAAAGACATTCAAGCAGCTGCTAATCTCGGCCGCTTTGCTATTACCAGCCGTATCGATGGCACAAGTCGCCTGCGATAGCCGGCTTTTTCTGTCGCAAAACGCACCGACCTCGTTAAACAGCGTGTCTACGGATACCAATCCGATGGTGTTTACCGGCATTGGGGGGGCTTCTGCGGTTTCCTACAATGCCTTGGGCTATTCCCCCACCGATGGCCAAATCTATGCCATGCGCACCGATGCCAATGGCAATAATCTGCTGAGCGTCAACCAGAGCACTGGCGCTGTCACCGTTGTGGGCGCTGTGACGGGGCTGCCAGCGAGTCCCGCTTACAACTCGGGCACGGTGGGCAGCGATGGCACCTACTATGTCAAACCCTTTGGCAACACCTCGGTGATTTATGCCATTGATACGAGCGCACTGACGGCTACCACCATCACCTTGGATACGGCATTCACGGCCTCGGACATCGCCTGGGTCGGTGGCGCTTCCGGGGGCTTGTATTCAGTGTCTGACGCAGGCCAGCTCTATGCCATCGATGTGGGTACTGGAGCCGTCTCGGCCATGGGTACGCCAGACGGCACCGGTGGTGTGCTTGGCGCGCAATTCGGTGCCACCAACGGCATGTTTGGCTCGGCCAACAATGGCAGCGGTTTTTACCAGATCAACCTGCTCACCGGCGTCAAAACGCTCATTGCCGGCTCGCCCGGATCGGGCACCAACGATGGCGCCAACTGCCCGAATGCGCCCATCCGGTTTCCTGCGGATTTGAGCATCACCAAAACCAACGGCCAAACCACCTATGTGCCGGGCACCAATGTCGTCTACACCATTACCGTGCGCAACAACGGTCCGTTCACCGCCGTCGGCGCCAAGGTGACGGATGTATTGCCCAGCGGCATCAGCACCGCCAACTGGTCCTGCAGCGCTTCGGCCGGTGGAAGCTGCACCGCCAGTGGCGCAGGCGGCATTGATGACACCATCAATCTGGCGGTGAATGCGACCGCGACCTATACGCTGACGATGGCCATCCCAGCCAGTTTCACGGGCAATCTGGTGAACACCGCCACCGTCGAAGCCGATGGCTCCAGCGCCAGCGCAGTCAATACCAATCCCGACCCGGACCCCTCCAACGACACGGCAACGGACACCGATACCCCTGCCACTGTTCCCCCCGTTGCGGCACCTACCCCCGTACCCACGATGACCGCGCTGGGCCTGCTCGTGCTGTCTCCATTGATGGGTTTGGCGGGCTTGATGGGCATGTCTCGTCGCCGCAAGGTCTGACCACCGCATATGGGCGTACACGCTGGGCCCTGCTGCGACAAAAGAGCTTCGTAAGTGCCTTATTGGCCCCAGCGAGGCTCTTTTTTTTTGGAGCTCGTGCAGCGGAAAGCTTCAAGGCCTTCGATCACGCAGCAATACCCATGCGGGATTCTCTGCACCACCCCTGCTCAATGGGCCGGCCTTCTCCCATGCTTTCACTGGAAAAACATGAAAAATCCATTACTTGCAAAGTTAGCAACCGTGGCCTGCTTCGGGGTTGCGGGCCACGCCATAGCCGCAGATTGCGTCAATGGCGTCAATGCGGCGGGCACCTGCACGGTGCCTGCAGGGGTGACCCACATCAGCTTTGAGGCCTGGGGTGGCGGCGGTGGTGGGGGCTCGAATGACCAGGGCTGGAACGGCATCGCAGGGGGCGGCAGCGGTGGCGGCGGCGGGGCTTATTGCAAAGCCCGTCTTGCAGTGACTGCAGGCAACGAGCTCTTGGTCATCGTCGCTGCCGGCGGCACGCCTGGCTTGGTCAACAGCGCAGATTGGACAGCCACCGGAACGCACAGCACGGGAGGCGGGTTCTCTGCAGTGACGGGGCCCGGTGTGGTCGGTGTGACTGCCAATGGCGGCGGCGGTGGCGGCGGCAGCACCGTGGACCTCAACTATTACGATGGCGCACGCGGCTTACCGGGGGAAGGTGCGACCGCAATCCGTGGCGGCACCGGTGGTGCTGGAGGGGCCAATTTCCTGGGGCGCCCTGGCGGCCTGGGCGGAGGCGGAGGCGCTGGCTCCATCGGAGGCTCGGGTGGCGCAGGTGGCAATGGCGCCAATGGAGTGGACGGAAGTAGCGCACCTGATTGGGATGCCAGCTGGGAAGGGCCCGGCATACCCGGAGGAAATGGGACGGACGGCGGCAATGGCGGGGATGGCGGTAACGGCGGCGACGGTGCCATAGCTGGGATAGGCGGCGCTGGCGGACAGGCGGGCTACGAAGGCCATGGTGGAAACGGTGGCTCGGGCTCTCCCGGCTATGGCTACGGAAACATAGGTACCAATGGCGTACCTGGAGTTCCCGGCATGCCGGGAGCAGACGGCCTGATCCTGACAGGCCCATTGGCCGTTGCAGCGTGCGCAGGAGAAAGCATCGCAGGCGCCAATGGATCGGGGACAAGCGGCGGCGCTGCCGGAGGAGTCAATGTTGGTGCAGGCGCTGGCGGCGACGGTGGGCAACCGGGGCAGGCCGGTATGGTTCGCATGGCTTTTGTTGTGGAACCAGACCCACCCATAACACCCGTGGAGCCCACTCCCGTGCCGACCCCGGTGCCCACGATGACAGCCTGGGGCCTGCTGGCGCTCTCGCCCATCATGGGTCTGGCCGGCTTCTTGGGATTCTCCAGGCGCCGCAAGGTCTAGGAACCCTTGGCAACACAGTCTGCTGTAGTCTGAACGCAGGCGCGGGTGATCCGCGCTGATCCGATGGGACAAGAGTCTGGCAGAAGATGCCAAGGAATGCACCGCTTTGGGGTTCTGACGCTGGTTTGCGCAGCCCCATGGCTGAGCAACCCCTCCCCCGGCGCCCATCATCCAGCGGCCGTCAATGCACCACCATGGCCAAGAGCACCGCACACAGCAAGGCGATATAGACCTTGGCATGGATACGGTCCGGGATCTTGCCAATCCAGCGCGACGCCAGCCGGATGCCCAACCAGGAGCCCGCCACCAGCACCAGGCAGGCGCGCACATCGATGTAGCCCAGATGCCATGCGCCCAACGGCGCCGTGTTGGACGCCAGCAGCGCGTAGGTGGCGGTGCCCACAATGGCCATCGGCAATGACAGCGGATTGGCTGCAGCGGTAGCGGCCGTCATGCTGGCGCCGCGCCGGCGCATCAGCGGGACGGTCATGACACTGCCGCCGACTCCCAGGCAGGCGGCGATTGCGCCGATAAAAAGCCCCAGCGCAGCGGCCGCTGGCTTGGCCAATGGGCGCATCCGGCTGCTGCGCTCTTGGGTAAAACCGGGCCGCAGCAGGCAGTCGAGAATCGTCAGCGCGAGATAGCCGACAAACGCCCAGCGGATCCAGCCGCCGCTCAGCACCAGCGCAGCCATCGCCCCAGGGATGGCCCCGAGCGCCACATAGCCCAGCAGCGGCCGCACCTGGCCCCAGGGCACCGTGCCGGTCCGGTGGTGCCGCCAGCTGGCCAGCCCGGCGCCAAAGACCATCACACAGGTGGATGTGGCCACCGCGATGTGCATGGCGGCAAGCCCCAGCGCACTGTCTGCGCCATACACCCCCACCAGCACCGCATACAGCACCGGAACGACGACGAAGCCGCCACCAAAACCAAACAGCACGGTGGTCACACCAGCCAGAACCCCAAAACACAGCAGCAGCAAATACATGGACAAGGACCATCAACGGTTGCAAAGCGCCACGATAGAGCGCCAGGCTGCGGCTGACTTTCGATTAAAAGCCAAGTACCCTTGCATTTAGGCCAAAATCGGCCGATGCACAACATCCCTCTCGCATCGGTAGATGCCGTGGCCCGGCCGCTCCTGGCCATCAGCACCGACTATGCACCCGGCACCCTGCTGGACACGCACAGCCACCGGCGCGCGCAGGTGCTGTACGGCATGAGCGGCCTGATGGAAGTGGAAACGGACGATGGCGCCTGGGTGATCCCGCCCTTTAGCGGTGTCTGGATCCCCGCTGGCAAGCCCCACCGGGTGCGCATGCAGGGCGTGAGCACACGCAGCCTGTATATCGAGCCCGCTGCTGCGCCCCGCCAGGGCCGGCATTGCGAAGCGCTGGTGGTCAGCGCACTGCTGCACCAGCTGCTGCTGGCCTCGATCACGATGGAGGCGCTGTATGACGAACAAGGGCGTGATGGCGCCTTGGCCCAGCTGCTGATGCACGAAGTGCGCCAGGCGCCCACCATGCCCTTGTTCGCGCCGATCCCGCAGGACCTGCTGCTGGCTGCGCGGTGCAAGGCCTTCTTGAAGGCGCCACAGATCCGGGCCGCGCCTGAGGCATGGGCTGCTCAGTTGCACAAAAGCCTGCGCAGCTTTAACCGGCATTTTCGGCAGCAGACCGGCATGAGTTTTGGCGCCTGGCGGCAGCAAGCCTGCTTGCTCGCGGCCCTGCCCCGCCTGGCGGGCGGTCAGTCGGTCACCCAGGTCGCTCTTGATCTGGGCTATGACAGCCCCAGCGCCTTCTCGACCATGTTTCGCAAGCGCTTGGGCAGGGCGCCCAGTGGCTTTATGCGGGCCGCGTCATCTGGCAACGAAAATCCGCCGGGCACCGCCCAGTGACAGCAGAACGCCTGCGGCCTGCGACACAATATCGCGGGCTACAAATTCGATAACACCCCATGAATAAAACCGTCCTCGCCTCGCTCGGCCTTCTGCTGCTGGCACACGCCACCTGCTCACAGGCAGACAACAGCAATGGCAAAAATATCTTTGTGCAGCGCTGCGCCATGTGCCATGGCGCTGACCTCCAAGGCAGCGGGCCGCTGGCGCGCAAAAGCAACCCGCCCACACCCGATCTCACCACGGCAGCTTTCAAAAAGCGCCTGCACGATTACCCCGGTGTCATCGTCTCACCGGTGGTGCTCCGGCCCAACGGCGATCTGATTCCGAAAACCTTGCGCGAGAACGGCGTCAAGCTGCCAGCCTTTGCCTGGCGGGTGAAGGATTTGCGGGACTTGAACGAGTACATGGGCGCCGAGATCGCGAAAAGGCGCTAACGCAGACACGACCTGAAGTTCATAGCTTTCCGCTCGGTGGACGCGGTTTGTGCCCCGGTACGGGCCATATCTTGCTGCATGGGCGCCTGCAGCGAGCCATGTTGTAGGCCCGCGCAATGCAGAATGCGAAAAGAGCCGCCACTCGGTCTTGCGGACCTTGGAAGCTCCCAGCTTGCCGTTAACCTACGCGGTGCGCTTGCTGCTTCGGCCCCTGCCCACCACCCCTAAGAGCAACGACAGGCACACCAAGCCCCATGCGCCCAGTGTTGGCACCGGAGCAGGGGCAGCCTGCGCGGAAATGGTGATCGTATAGCTCTGCGTCACGCTGTTGACGGCAGCCTTGGTCGCGCTAGCCAAGCTGATGGCCGTGCTATCCGACACCGTGACACTAAAGGTACTGATCTGGGTCTTTGTGGGTGTGCCTGTGATCGCTCCCGTTGTCAGATCCAGGCTCAAGCCCTCTGGCAGTTCACCATCGAGCACCAGGTGGTAGGGCGCCACGCCCCCTGAAACCCCAATACTGGCGGTGTACGTCTTGCCGACTTGACCATTGGGCAAGCTGGGGTTGACGGTCAGATCCAGTGGATCAATGACGAGCGTGATATTTGTGCTCTTGTCCCGGTTCTCACTGTCAACCACCGAAATGGTGACCTCCGCAGTGGTCGCCTCCGACGGCACACCACTGATAACTCCCGTCTCGGCGCCGATGCTCAACCCTGCCGGCAATCCGCTGGCCGACCAGGTATAAGGAGCAGTCCCCCCACCTGCAGTCATCGTGCTGCTATAGGCCACGCCGATCTTGCCGGCGGGCAAACTCGCCGGTGAAATCGCCAACACCACCAGGGGATAGCCACGCCAGGCCGCACCGGCTTGGTCTACGACCCAGAAGCGACCATTGGCAAAACTAAAGCTGAAATGGGAATCAAAAGAGGTGCCCGCACCCGCCAGGGAAGTCTGGCCAACCCGCTGCCCCGCAGCATCCCAAGCCGATACAACGCCCTGGGAATAGGTAAACCAGTAACTCCCCGATGCACTGATGCCTCGATTCTGGGGATAGTCGTTCTCGCCCGGTTGGGTGCCAAAGCCAACCAAGGCAACGCTGCCCAACGGACTACCCGCGAGGCTCCAACGATAGACGTTTCCTTCTACCAGTGCAATGTATTCGTTGCCGGCGCCGTTCAGCACCACCCCCACCTGCTGCTCCGTCAGATCCGTCAGAGTGACAAGTGGTGCAAATGTGCCGGCAGCCGCCTGCTGGTAAATAGTCGCGTCGTTGAATTGCCTCGCGTACAGGTTTGCGCCTTGCGTGAACACCGACCGAAAGTCCAGTCCGGAGGCAAACTTGGCGACCAGTGCACCGGCACTGCTGTACTGCGCCAGCCGTTCGCCACTTGCGCTGCCGCCTGAAGAAGACCAGTAATGGCTACCGTCATACGCCAGCGTCATCGAGGTGCTGGCCAGTTCGTCTTTGAATGACAGGTCAGAGCTCAGCGTGCCATTGGTAAAAATGCCTGTTTGGGCGAAGCTGCTGGTGGCGGCTACTGCCGCAATGACCAAAGGAAACAGAAGGCGTTTTATGTACATAAATGTTTCTCTGTAATGAGCACCCGCAATGTAACAAAAAACAAGCTATGTGGAAATACTTTTAATAGTTGCTGTTAAACAGCCACAGAGCGACAGGCACCTTTGCTGCAGTTCAGCGCGCGGGCTGCCGCTGCCGCCTCCCCAAAGGTTTGTTCGCTGCACGCTCAGCGCGCCTGCAACCGCGGTGGCGTACATTGCGCCCCACTTCATGCCTGGATCGCGGCGCGTTGTGCCGACCAGCGCATCCGAAGCGCGATGGGAGTCAGGGACTGAATGACGCATGTCAGGCTTCCTTTACATACACATCCGTTTTCGCCCCAAAAACCTGAGCGTTATGGTCACGGGTTGGAAGGCGGCCTGACTGGCCACAGTCGAATTGACTAGACTGGCACCCTCACTCCATGAGGGCGCAATGCAGCAAGAACCCGATTTCGTACAGAACCTGAGGCAAGAATTCGGGGATGGATGGCGCTGGGTGGAGCGTTGCATTGTGCTGGCCTACGCTGCGGCAGCGGGCCTGTGCGTGGTCGGTTTCACGATGGTGGCCGAGAAGGCCTTTGACTGGTTCATGCACATCTACCACTGGCAAGGTGGCTGGGCGGTGCTGGTCTGGACTCCGTGCCTGACAGCAGCCATTGTGTGGGCCACACGCCGCTGGGCGCCTGGCGCTGCGGGCTCGGGCATTCCACAGGTCATGGCCGCGCAAGAGACGGCGCTCAACGACCCGCAGCGCAGCCGCTTTGTCTCGCTGTGGTTGTCTGCCTGCAAGATTGCACTGGCCGGACTCGGGTTTCTGGCGGGGCTGTCGATTGGCCGCGAGGGGCCGTCCGTGCAGGTGGCCGCCGGCGTCATGCACCATGCCAAGCGCTGGTTTGGTCCGCGCTCAGGCATTACCAGCCATGCGCTGCTGGTGGCAGGCGGTGCAGCGGGCATTGCAGCCGCCTTCAATGCGCCGCTGGCAGGGATCGTTTTCGCCATTGAGGAGCTGTCCCGCAAGCTGGAATCTCGCGCCAGCGGCCTGATCATTGCCGCCATCGTGCTGGCCGGTCTGATGGGCGTTTCCGCATTTGGCAACCTGAACTATTTTGGGCGCATCCAGGTGCCCAGCCTCAACTGGCACGCACTGCTGCCCGGCATCTGTGTGGCCTTGAGCTGCGGCGTATTGGGGGGCCTGTTTGCCAAGCTCATGGCTGCGTCCCTGACCGGCGCGCCAGAGCGCCTCAACCGCCTGCGCGCGCAGTATCCCATCCGCTTTGCAGCTGCTGGCGGCTTGCTGATTGCCGTCATCGGCCTGTCCACCAGCGGCGCCACCTTTGGCGCCGGTTCGGAAGAAGTCAAGCACATGCTGGCGGGAGAGGCCGAGTTGCCTGCGCTGTATGTGACGCTCAAATTCATCGCCACCTGGCTGTCTGCCTGGGTGGGCGTGCCTGGCGGGATCTTCGCGCCCTCGCTGTCGATTGGCGCAGGTGTGGGCCACAACGTCTCGCTGATGCTGGGCAGCGACATCGCCCCCGCGTTGATTGCGATGGGCATGGCCGCTTTCCTGGCCGCCGTCACACAAGCCCCGCTCACGGCCTTCATCATCGTGATGGAGATGGTCGATGGGCACTCGATGGTGCTGAGTCTGATGGCCGCCGCGATGCTGGCCAGCCTGGTCTCACGCATGATCGCCAGGCCGCTGTATGAGACGCTGGCCAACTACATGCTCAGCCAGGTGCAGAGCGCAGCGCCCACGCCAGCGGAGCAGGCCGTGCAAAAGCCAGCCGCTTCATCCTGATCATCCAGATCGCCCTGGCCCAGGCCCGTAGGTAGCGCTGTCCATCCCGGTGGCGCCATTGCCACTGCCGCGCTCCAGCGTCACTGTGACCCGCGCCAGGTCATGCACAGGTGCCAGCTGCGCTTTGTATTGCGCGAGCGCCTGGGGTTATGGGCTGCGCACAGCCACGATGGCCGCACATCGCTTTGGCCCGATCAGCGGCTGACACCGCTAGAGCGGGCTGGCGGCCTGCCAAACAATGGGACGGACGGCGCAGCCCCAAGGTCACACCTACGGCCATCTTCGTGATGGCCACCTGCTCAAGCAGCATCCTCAGTGAGCACGCGCGGGCTCTATCGATGAGCAACCGGTTCAGGGCCTTATTCATACCAACGGTCAGACAATTATTAAACAACCATTATTAATTGTTTTGATTTATCTTGCCATTGAATAAAAGCTGCGTTGATTGTGAACAATATTAATTTTCATCGCTATTTATACCTTCGCCCGCCCAAAAATACAAATAACAAACTTCTTTAAATAAAACCAAAGATGCCTGAATGGTATTGCGTTGTACAGTTCCAACTGTAAGTTTTGTTTTGCCGCCAAGCCCTTAAGAGACATGAACCCATAACTTTCTGCACATTCATGTCAAATATATGGGTCTTGACCTATTAGCCAGCAGTTATCAGGCAATTATCTCCACCCGGGTTATCTGGTTGTGCGGCCATAGAGGCAGCCCCATACCCTGCCGCATTGAATGAATGGTGGGTATTTTTCTCAACCGAGGCATCTTTTCGCCTCCCCTAGAGAATGGAATTGAATCATGCGACAACAAATGCAGACCCTTGCTGCAGCGCTTGCGATGGCGGTGCCTGGCTTGTCCAGCGCCGCGTTCGTTTCTGGTGCGGTGAATTACAACTTCAGTTCGATCTATTCCGGGACCTCGGAAGAGCTCAGATACGATGCCAATGGGGCGCTGTATAGCGATGAGCCAGTACTGCTGATTTGCATTGACCATTCCACACAACCGCCTTTTGCCAACGCCGCCACACCCGTCCCCCAAGCCCAATTTGACACGGAAGCGGGCGCCAGCGCCATCAAGGGCGCCTCAGGAGCGGCGGGTGAGGCAGCGATTTACTGGCTGCTCGACCAGTACTACCTCAGCTATTACAAGAATGGGAGCGTGGAGCAGCGGCGAGCCCTCCAGTATGCACTGTGGGAGCTTGGCAACGACTACGACGGAAGCGCCGCCAGCATCAACATCAGTGCAGGCGCATCCCGTCCTGCTTCAGAGAACGTCATTGAGTATGGCGGCTCGGACCAAGCCGCATTTGTAAGCGCGTACAACTCCTTGTACGACGCCATGAAGGCCAGTCTGCCGACGCTGCGTACCTCCTACCGGTCCGGCACCTACACGATGGACCTGTTTCGCAATCGCGATCCTGCCTACCAGCACATGGTGGCCTTGATCGAACGCGCACCACCGAACACCGTACCGATTGCCGAGCCGACGATCACCGGCACCTCGCAGGTCGGCTCCACCGTGACCGGCAGCTACACCTATGCGGACAACAACAACGACGTTGAAAACCCCAGCGGTACCACCTACCAGTTTGTGACCAGCGCCAGTCCCAGCATCAGCAGCTCCAGCGACGGCACGGTAGTGGCGAGCGGAACAACCGGAGGTGCAAGCCAGACGCCCACCTACACCTTGCAGCCAGCGGACCAGGATAAAAATATCTTTTTCTGCGTCAGGCCAGATGCACAAACCGGCGCAACCCCCGGGCTGGAGGTCTGCACTACCGCGCTGGGCCCGGTGACCGAGCTGCCACCCAATGTGGTGCCCACGGCCGTCCCGTCGATCACCGGCACACCCCAGGTCGGCTCCACCGTGACCGGCAGCTACACCTATGCGGACAACAACAGCGACGTTGAAAACCCCAGCGGCACCACCTACCAGTTTGTGACCAGCCCCAACCCCAGCATCAGCAGCTCCAGCGACGGCACAGTAGTAGCGAGCGGCACCACCGGGGGGGCAGGCCAGACGCCTACTTATACCCTGCAAGCCGCAGACCTGAACCAATATGTCTTCTTCTGCGTCAAGCCTGCCGCGCAAACCGGTGCAAGCCCTGGGCTGGAGGTGTGCACCAGCCCTGTAGGGCCGGTCACCACCCGCGTGGTGCAGCAGGCGCCAACACCGGTGCCAGGCTTGGGCCCCTGGGCGCTCATGGGCTTGACACCGCTGATCGCCCTGCTGGGGATCCGGCGCCAGCGCAAGCACATCGGCTAAATACCATCGCCGATCACGGATAGCCATCGCAAGGTGGCTTTTTCATGTCCACGCATGCTGGGCAGATGTGCCGGCGGCTGGCTCAGCCCGCATGTTCCTTTGCGGGTAGTTTATGGTCGGGCGCAGGCACCTTGACCCAAAGACCACCAAGGCAAAAGCGCCGGAGCTGTGTTGCACAGCACACGGCGCTCTGCGCGACATGATCGACCTTAAGCAGTGGCCTTCGGATACACAAACTGGGGCAGGCCCTGCAAGGTCTCCTTGCTCGCATCGGGGAGCAGCAAGCCGTACTTGCCCACTTTGAAACGCGAGAACTCAATGGCGACATCGTAGGTGCCCAGGCCCATAAAGCCGCCAATGCCGACAATGGCAAAAATAAGATTGTCTTCCTTGCCGACGATCACATCATCCACGGTACCAATTTCCTGGCCGTTGGTATCGTGCACCGGCTCGCCGATGAACTCTTTCCTGACGCTCCAACCCGTTGCCAGAACCTCAGCCCCCCGGGGCGAGATCGCAAAAGGTGTATGGATGGTGACTGTTTCTTGGTTATCCATAGATCCACCACAAAAATTGATGCAGGCTCAAACTGTAGCAATCTTTACGTGCACTTGTGCCCTCGCCAGGCCAACTCTCAGCAAAAAGGCGTGGCGTCTGACAATAGCGTCTAACACAGCTTCAACGCCCATGAAATCCCCAGAATACGGGATAGTAAATACTTGCAAATGCGATACATTTGTTTGCATTCCACACACATGGAGATTGCGATGAAAACATTGCTGTGCGCCGGCGCCCTGGCCCTGGCCGTCGGGGGCTTTGCCTCGGCCGCGAATGCGGCGTTGGTGCAGTGGACCCTGACAGACGTGAAGTTTGTCGATGGCGGCACCGCCTCTGGCTCCTATGTGTTTGATGCCACCACCCAGACCTTTAGCGCCATCAATGTGACCGCCACGAGCACGGAGGGCATACCGGCTGCCAGCTTCAGCAATACCTGCGATGGCTCCAACTGCGACGCCTACCTGCCCGACCCGGCACAAAACATGATCTTTGTGCCTGCTGACACCAGCGATCTGACGGGCAAGCAAGTCATTTTGCTGGACCTGCAAAGCCCGATGACGGATGCCGGTGGCACGATTGCGATCAAGCCGCCTGAAGCAGAAGCGGCAGTCACGGTGGCACTACGGAACAAGGCCTTTTCCACCTTCTGCCCCGATGCCACCTGTTCAGGCCCAGGCGCCATGCGATTTATCGCCTCGGGTGAGGTGGTCGGTCGTGCGGTGGTAGTGCCTGCCGTGGCTCCCACCCCGGTGCCCACCCTGGCCCCATGGAGCCTGGCCTTGCTGTCGCTGGTGCTGGCACCCATCGCCTGGATGCAGCAACGCCGCCAACGCGCAGTGGCAAAGCCAGCGCGGCGCTGAGCCAGGCACGGTCCCCGGCTACTGCAACGGGGATAGCCTGGGGCGCTTAGCCGGCGTTGCGGCTGGATTCAAACAGGAACCAGGTGCGGCGCTCGGTCTCGTCAATCCAGTTTTCCAGCAGGCTGGACGAGGCAATGTCGCGGTGCTCGTCGGTCACGTTGTGGGCTTCGCGCAGGCGGGCGGCGAGCTGCTGGTTGTCCTCACGCAGCTCGGCCAGCATATCGAGCGGATCGACATAGTCGGCATCGTTGTCGCTGATGCGCTGCAGGCGCGCGATGTGGCCAATGGAGCGCAAGGTCGTGCCGCCCACTTTGCGGATGCGCTCGGCAATCGCGTCGGTCATCGCATAGAGCTGGTCGGCCTGTTCATCGAGCAGCAGGTGGTAGTCACGGAAGTGCGGGCCGCTCATGTGCCAGTGGAAATTCTTGGTCTTCAGGTAGAGCGCAAACACATCGGCCAGGATGCCGTTGAGGGCCGCGCTGATGTCCTTGGTGGCCCCGGCATCCAGATCGCTGGGCGTTGCCAGCGGGGCCTTGCGGCGGGCTTTGATATCCGTTTTCGTGCTGCGTTCAGATTTGGCCATGGTGTACCTTTCAAACAAGCATTGAAGACAAACGAAGCGAGAGCGAGTGGCGCCAGCGGCCAGTATCTGGCCCGATGATGGCAGCCAGATGGCGGCGCGCATGTTGTTCAGCTCTCTTATTCAGAGAGCCACTAGCTTCATACCAAAGCAGAGAAAACCCTGTCAGCCAATGCCGACGATAGGGGGCTATGCACGCCCATGCTTGACACAGATCAGCGATCGAAGCCCGGCGCGCTGCGGTAAGGGTTCTGAAAGATCGCCTCGACCGGCAGCTCAAACACCACGCTGATGCGGTAGGCCAGGTCCAGCGACGGGTCGTGCTTGCCCGTCTCCAGCGCGTTGACGGCCTGGCGCGATACCCCCAGGCGCTGCGCCAGATCGGCCTGGGTCCATTGGGCCTGGGCGCGCAGCGTACGCAGATGGTTGTCCATCTCAGCTGCGCAGCCGCATCACGCCAGTGACGAGCCCCCAGACCAGCCAGAACAGCGGCACCACCAGCCAGGCCGGTGCATGGGGCGCTGCGGCATAGCTCTCGCCAAAGCCCCAGACGCTGCACAGTATCAGCACCAGGCCGCAGGCGATCACCACGCTGCGGACGGCCTGCGCGCGCTGGTACTCGTCCGCTGCCTGTATCCACTGCAAGGACGCACGCAGCTGCGCGGCAATCGGCAGCGCAACGGACAGCGCCAGCAGCCAGGCCGCGGGCGTGCCAAGGATGGCATCAAAAACGCCCACGATGACCAGCGCATGGAGGGCGCAGTACAGGCCCATCCACAGCGCTGTGCGGAGGAAGTAGGCGCGCATGCTGGGGCTGGGGTAAGGGGGAGGAAGAGCGTTATGCATGGTCAGGATAAAGCGAGATGTAAAGTAAACCTGACTTTAGCAAATGTCAGGTTTACTTGTCAATGGCTGCCTGCATCGCAGACCACACCTTCGGTGCAGCCGCAAGCCACGCCCACCCCACCCTCCACCGTTGACAAGGCCACTGCAGGCAGCCTGCCCGCACCGGAGCAGCAGCAAAATGCCACAACTCTGTGGACAATTATCAAAAGGCATCCCTGGGCAGCGTTGGTAACAGACGCGGACAATTCGATTTGAAATAATAAAAAATCAATTGAATTCTTGGATGCCATTTACGATGTTTTTCCGGTCCACACCACAGCCCCAAGCCTGGCTTGCCAGCTCGCTGCTGGCGACAGCCATGGCCGTCTGTGCCCTGCCGGCGCAAGCCCAGAGCCCCGTCACCATCGACTGCAGCCCCAACTCGCTGGCGCAGCTCAACACCGGCCAGCCCAGTGCATCCAACCCAGCCATCGACGGACGTTGGCGCTTCCAGTACCTGGCGGCCTACGCGGGCAGCTCGCCTGCCAACTGGGGCAGTTTTGGTGATGCAGCCATCGTCACCAGCCGCAACGCGAGCTGGACCAGCACGCCAGCCAACAGCAGCACCGCGCAGTGGATTGGCCTCAATGCCTGGGGCGGCCAGCCCTACATCGATGGCGCCAACTTTGGCAATATCGATGGGCTGTTCCAGGTACAGTTCAACCTCGACCCCAGCGTGTCTCTGGGTAGCTTTCAGCCCTCGATGACCTACAGCGCCGACAACTCGGTGGTGGATATCTTCATCAACGGCCAATCGCAGCTGGCACGCGGTGCGGGAACCTGGGGTCTGCCCCAAGCGGGCAGCGCCAACCAGTTTGGCTACAACGGCTTTGGCAGCTCTCGCTGGCTCACCATTGCGATGGCCTCGCCCGATTGGCAGGCAGGGGCCAACACCATCACGGTCTATGTCAAAAGTGGCAACCCCGCCATGGGCTTTGCCGCCGCCATCGCAGGGGCCAATGCCTGTACCGCCAATGAGGCGCCCAGCGCCATCCCTGCCGTCAATGGCCAGCCCGAGGTCGGCCAGACGCTGACCGGCAGCTACAGCTATGCCGACACCGAAACCGACCCTGAAGATGGCAGCACGGCAGGTACGCGCTACCAATGGGTGCGCAGTGCCAATGCCGACCTGACCCAGGCGGCCCAGGGTACGGTGCTGCAGTCAGGCAACACGATGGGCGCATCGGGCACGGTGACCTACACCACGCAAGCGGCCGACGACAAGGCCTATCTGTACTACTGCGTCACCCCCGTGGCCCAGCGTGGCACCCTGGTGGGTGCCGAGGTCTGCAGTGCCGCCTTTGGGCCGATCAAGACCACGACGCCGCCGCAACCGGCCACGCCCAAGGCAGTTCCGCTGCTCGATATCTGGGCCTTGCTCGGTCTGTCGGGCCTGGTTGCCGGATGGGGCCTGGCGCGTGCACGCAAACGACCGCAGGCCTGATGCCAGCCACCTGCGGGTGGCTTTGTGGTGGCGCTGGCGCTGCGTTGCGCCTCAGAGCTGAAAGGCGACTGCGCGCACCAGCCCCTCCCCTACATCGCGCCACCAGCCAGGGGCGCGGTAGGCGTAGGGGGAGCTTTGCGCCATCTGCTGCTCAGACCACTGCTGCAGCCAGGCGATGTCGGGGGCGCTGTAGAAGGCGGTCATCGCCTCGTAGTTCAAGAACAGGCTGCGCCCGTCGAGGTTGGCCGATCCGCACAGCCCCATGCGGTCGTCCACCACCACCACCTTGGCATGCACCATGTGGGGGGAGCAAAATACCTCTGCCCCCGCCAGCACCAAGGCGCGCAACGCGCGCTCGCGCGCCCAGTCGGCCAGGCGGTGGTTGGAGCGCTGGGGCACCACCACGCGCAGGTGCACGCCGCGCCGGCAGGCCAGGCACCAGGCTTCGAGCAGCGCGTCATCGGGCACAAAATACGGGCTCACCAAGGTGATGGAGGTCTGCGCATGGAAGGCGCTGGCCAGGTAGAGCGCATGCAAGGTGTCGTCGGCATGGTCGGGCCCGCTGGGCAGCCACTGCGCCCAGGCCTGGTCCCCGCCACCCAGCGCCATCGCCGGCGACAGCCACACCGGGCGGCGCCGCCCTCGGGCTGCACGCCAGTCCGCCTCGAACTGCGCCGTCACCACACCGGCCAAGGCCCCTTGCACGTTGAAGCTCAGGTCCACCCAGGCCGGGTGCCCGGCGCTGCTGGGCAAAAAATACTCATCGGCCAGATTGCGCCCACCGCTCCAGACATGCACGCCATCGGCCACGGCCAGCTTGCGGTGGTTGCGCAGGTTGCTGCCGCCGCGAATGGGCTGGAGCATCGGCACCATGAAACGGCGCACCAGCACGCCCGAGCGCCGCAACTGGCGCAGCCGCGACGGCAGCAGGCGCCAGCAGCCCACGCCATCGAGCAGCAAGCGCACCTTGACGCCGCGCGCCGCTGCCTGCTGCAGCGCCGTGCCAATCTGGCGCCCCACCACATCGTCGGCAAACACATAGGTGCACAGGTCCAGATTGCGCTGGGCATGCTCGATCAGCCGCAGCAACTGCTGCAGGGCCTGCAAACCATCCTGGTGAAACACCACCTTGGCATTGGGCTGGGCGGCATCGAGCTCCATGCTCGCCAGCAGCTGGCCGGCCCAGGCCGGCACCTGCTTGGGCACGCTGCTGCGGCGCTGCCCGCTGTTGGGGATGACCGCATGCGCCGGGGGCCGCACCGCCTTGCGCGGCCCGAACACCAGAAACAGCGGCAAAAAGAGATAGGGAAAGGTGACCATGCCCAGCACCCAGCCAATGGCCGATGCCGGGTGGCGGCGCTGGTGGCCGGCGCGTGTGACCAGCGTGTAGACCAAAAGCGCCACCATCACCGCAATCGTGTGGCCCAGGCCGGACAGGACGGTCACGCGCAGCATCTGCTAGCCCCCGTCTGCTGGTGCAGGGCTGCGGCTTGGCAGGCAGGTGGCCGGGCCCATCAGAGCAGATCGAGCACCCGCTCGGGCGGGCGGCACAAACGGGCGCCCTTGGCGCTCACCACAATCGGCCGGTTGAGGAGCTCGGGGTGGGCGGCAATCTGCGCGATCAGCTCGGCATCGCTCAGGCCTTCGAGGCCCAGGTCCAGTTCCTGGTAAATGGCTTCCTTGCTACGCATCACCTCGCGCACTGGCAAACCCAGTTGGGCGATCAGCGCCGCCAGATGGGCGGCATCGAGCTGGGCATGGAGGTAGTCAACAACCCGGGGCTGGATGCCGCGCGCCTCAATCAGCGCCAGCGCGCCGCGCGAATTGCTGCAGCGCGGGTTGTGGTAGATGGTGATCGTGTCTTCTGGGGCCATGGCCCCGATCTTATTACAGAGAGGCTTCGAGCTCGGGCATGATGATGCGCGCCTTGGTCAGCGCCATGCCCAGATTGGCAGTGCGTCGGCAGACCAGCACGGCCACATACTCGGGGTTGGTCTTGCCGCGCATGAAGATGTGGATCAGGTTGTCGCTGTTGACGATGATCTCCTGGAAGTAGTGGTGGCCGTCGTCCTGCAGGCCACGCGACTTCTTGAACATGCGCTCGATCATCGAGACATTGGGGCCGTTGAAAAGGTCGGCCGTTGCAGCGGCCACCAGGTCGATCACCTCGCGCGGGTGCGAATCCACCGTGCGAATGGCCAGCAGCATGCCGGTGGCCACGTCGACATAGCCGGCAGCCAGGCATTCGGGCACAAAGGTGGCGACTTTCTGTAAAACGGTATCCATGGACATGAGTTGTGTTCCTTCAAAGTGGGTAGGTCAAGGGCCGACGCCAAACGGCGATCAGCCCATTTTTTCCAGCAGCATTTCCTCGTACGCCAGCAGCGCTCTCTCCTGCTGCTCGGACTGCACGTACTGCGGCTCGATCTCGCGCACACGGCGCAGCGCTTCTTCGGCGGTGACGCCTTCAAATACCAGCCAGGCGGCCAGCACGGTGCCGGTGCGGCCCAGGCCTGCCAGGCAGTGCACGGCCAGCACGTCACCGGCCAGCAGCAGGCGTTTCATCTTGAGCATCAGCATCTGCAGCTGCGACACCGAGGGCGGCTCGCGGTCATGCACGGGCAGATGCACATTGCGCAGGCCGTTGCGCGCCAGCGCCGCCTGGTCGATGTCGTTTTCGGTGAGCGACACCAGCACGGTGATGCCGCAGCGCTTCAAGGCCTGCATGTCCACATCGGTGTCGTTGACCACCCCTGGCAGCGGCGTGCCCGCCAGCTTGCCGGGCACCAGCCAGGCAAAGCCGCGCGGCCCGCGTGCGCCAGGCACAAAATATTCGGCCGCCAGCACCGGATTGGCCAGCACCAGATCGGGCAATACCGCGCGCTGGCTTTGGCGTGCGGCCTGCGCAGCGGTGGGCGCCGGCGCGGCAACAGTGACAGGGGCTGGCTCGGCCTGCATGGCCTCTTGCACCGTTCGCTGCGGGGCCACCACCGCGCAGCTGCCGCTGCGCACAAACTGCTGGCCGGCGGGTGAATAAGGCGCAGAGAAAAAGCGCTCGGCGCGGCTCGTCTCCTGCACCGCGCCGCCGGCCAGCAGCAGCACATGGTCGGCCACGCGCTGGGCGTGGCGCTGGTTGTGGGTCACCAGCAGCACGGCGCGCTCCTGGGAAATGCGCTTGAGCAGCTCCAGCAGCAGGTAGCTGTCGTAGTCCTGCAGGTCGGCGGTGGGCTCGTCACACATCAGCAGCGCAGGCTCGGCCGCGGCCTCGCGCAAGATGGCAATGGCGCGCTGGTGCATTGCCGACAGCTCGATCGTCGTGCGCGCCAGCAGCGGCTGGATATCGGCAAAGCCCATGCGCTCCAGATAGGCCTCGCACCAGGCACGCCGGTCCAGGCCGGAGCGCGGATGGCTGTGTTGCAGCAGTTCGGTCAGCGAATCGAGCACGCTCGATTGCATCAGG
The DNA here is from genome assembly GCF_049601575.1 of Comamonas sp. 23. Lineage (NCBI taxonomy): Bacteria > Pseudomonadati > Pseudomonadota > Betaproteobacteria > Burkholderiales > Comamonadaceae > Comamonas > Comamonas sp. 23. The sequence continues at coordinate 4,166,667 of NZ_CP187127.1, forward strand.
CGCACATGCTGGCGCACCAGCTGGGGCCGGTGCGTGCCTGCCAGCGGCTGGCCGGCATAGCGCAGCTGCCCCCATTGCACAAAGCGCGGGTTCTCGTCATTGAGACCGGCCAGGCTGCGCAGCGCGGTGGACTTGCCCCCGCCCACCGGCCCCATAAGGGCTGTCACGGCGCAGGGCGCAATCTGCAGTTGCAAGCCGGAGAGGATGACCTTGTCGCCATAGGCCACGCCCCAGTTGTCTGTTTCCAGAACGGGTGTTGGTGTTTGCACGCGATGGGAGCCGCTGGGCGGCAGTGGGAGGTGGACAGGGAGCCAAGCCGGGCACGACCTCAGCGCGCCTGCCATCCGACCGAGCGGATGGTGACCATCCCGGTGATTCAAAAAACGAAACACCAATAGTCAATTAATGTTTCAAAAATGAAGTTTAGGGGGAAACCCGAAGTGATTGTTTGATCCAGATCAAATGCGATATAGGTCCGCTATGGATCCGGCGAGAACACCACAGAATTGCCAATTATTGCGGCCACAGCGCGCTGTGGGTGGACAGCACATGGCAAGCGCATAGCCGGACCTGCCCGCTGCGTCAACAGACAGGCAAAGACCCAGGAGCCGAGGACTCTCAGCGCGCAGCCGAGCTGCGCATGGTGCGGATCAGCAAGATGACCGGCACCAGCCCCACCAGCACCAGTGCCAGCGATGGCAGCGCCGCCTCTCCCAGGCGCTCATCGCGTGCCAGCTGGTAGGCGACGACGGCCAAGGTGTCGCTGTTGAAGGGCCGCAGCACCATCGTCGCGGGCAGCTCCTTCATCACATCGACAAACACCAGCAAGGCAGCGGTCAAGGCCGAGCGGCGCAGCAGCGGACCATGCACGCGGGCCAGCAGGCCGGCGCTGCCCACGCCCAGCATGCGCGCCGATTCATCGAGGCTCTTGGGAATGCGGGTGTAGCCGCTTTGCAAGGCCTGCAGCGCAATGGCGGTAAAGCGCACCAGGTAGGCCCAGATGATGCCGGTCGAGGTGGCGGTGATCAGCGCCGGAAAGCCCCATTGCGGAAACGCCTGCTGCACCCAGCCAACGGGCAGCAGCAAGCCCACCACAATCACCGCGCCAGGCACCGCATAGCCCAGGCTGATAAGGCCCACGGTGCTGCGTGTGACCCAGTCCTGGCTGCGGCGTGCAGCGTAGGCGGCCAGCATCGCAATGGCCACCGCCAGCACGGCGGTGATGGCGCCAAAGCGGATGCTGTTGCCCGCCCACTGCACAAAGCGGTCCAGCGGAATCACCGACCAATCGGCCGCCAGGGGACGCAGCATGAACATGACGGGCAGCACAAAGCCCAGCAGCACCGGCAGACCACAGACCAGCCAGGCAGCCAGGCAGCGCGCGCCTTGCAGGCGGTAGGGCTGGGCCTCGGCCGATGAGGCGCGCCCCACCCCGCTGGTGACAAAGCGCATGCGCCGCTGCGCGCGCAGCTCCAGCTGCAGCACCACCAGCACCAGGACCAGCAGCATCGTGGCCAGCTGGGCGGCAGCACTGCGGTTTTCCATCGCCAACCAGGCCTTGTAGATGCCGGTGGTAAAGGTCTGGATGCCAAAGTAGCTCACCACGCCAAAATCGGCCAGGGTCTCCATCATCACCAGCGCCACCCCGGCCACCACGGCAGGTCGCGCCATCGGCAAGGCCACCGTCCAGATGCGGCGCGGCATCGACGCGCCCAGCAGGCGCGCGGCCTCCATCAGGTGCGCGGCGCGCTCGCTCAGCGCCGTGCGCGCCAGCAGGTAGACATAGGGGTAGAGCGAGACCACAAACACCAGCACGGCGCCGCCCAGCGACCGCACCTCCGGCAGCAAGCGCCCTTCCCAGCCAAAGCTGGCACGCATCCACACCTGCAGCGGCCCGCTGAACTGCAGAAAGTCGGTATAGGCATAGGCCGTCACATAGGCCGGCATCGCCAGCGGCAGCAGCAGCAGCCACTCCAGGGTCTTGCGGCCGCGAAAATCGAACAAGGTCACCACCGCCGCGCACAAGCTGCCCAGCACCGCCGCGCCCAGCGCCACCATCAGGCCCAGCGCCACCGTTGTGCGGATATAGCCGGGCAGCACCGTGGCAAACATCTCCCGCACCACGGCAAAGGCATCGGCGTCATTGCCCGCCCCGGGCAGCCAAGCGCTAAAGACCGTGAGCACTGGCAACACCAACACCAGGGCAATGGCTACGAGCAGCAGCTGACGACGGAAGCGGGCAAGGTTTTGCAAATGCGAATCACTGACGGGCCAAAAGCTGGCGATTCTACCTGCGCCCTTGCGAAGGATCCTCTGCATAAATCCCTGCCATGGCCTGAACGCGGTCTCGGGCGATCCGCTGCGTTGTCTCCCTTGTCAATAGCTACGGCTATTCACTGCGAAAGACGCCTTGCGGCTCATCCCGATCTGCGTCCATTCCATCGGGCGAGGGTTATGCAAAGCATCCTTATGCCCTTGCCATTGGGCGGCCCTCTACAATGCCACCATGTTTCTTGAGGTCTCCCAACTGAATGTGCGCTACGCCGGGCGCCCCCAGCCTGCCGTGGCGCAGGTGTCCTTGCAGCTGCAAGCTGGCGATATCGGGGTGCTGATTGGTCCCTCGGGCTGCGGCAAGACCACCTTGCTGCGCGCCGTGGCCGGGCTGGAGCCCATCAGCGGCGGCGAGATCCGACTGCAAGGCCAGGTGGTCAGCAGCACCAGCACCAGCCTGCCGCCTGAGAAGCGCCGCATCGGCATGGTGTTCCAGGACTACGCCCTCTTCCCGCATTTGAGCGTCGGCAAGAATGTGGCCTTTGGCATCCACCAGCGGCCCAAGGCCGAGCAACAAGCGCGCGTGCAAGAGGTGCTGCGCCTGGTGGGGCTGGAGAACAGCGCTGCGCGCTACCCGCATGAGCTCTCGGGCGGCCAGCAGCAACGCGTGGCGCTGGCCCGGGCGCTGGCACCCGAGCCGCAGCTGATGCTGCTCGATGAACCCTTCTCCAACCTCGATGTGGATCTGCGCGAGCGCCTGGCCCATGAGCTGCGCGACATCCTCAAGGCCGCACGGGCGACCGCCCTCTTCGTCACCCATGACCAGCTCGAAGCCTTTGCCATTGGCGACCAGATCGGCGTGATGGAAAGCGGCCATCTGCACCAATGGGCCGATGCCACGACCCTGTTCCAAAAGCCGGCGAGCCGCTTTGTGGCCAACTTTATTGGCCATGGCAGCCTGCTGCCGGCCAGCCCGCTGCCTTCTGCACAGGGCTGGCAGCTGGACACCCCCCTCGGTTCCATTGCCACGCCTGAGGCCCCAGAGGCCTGCGATGTGCTGCTGCGCGCCAGCGAGGTGGTGTTTGACCCGGCATCGCCCTACCGGGCAACCCTGCTGCGCAAGTCGTTTCGGGGATCGCAGTTTTTGTACACCTTGCAGCTGCCCAGCCAGCAGCTGGTCTACGCCCAGGTCTCCAGCCAGCTGCAGCATGCGCTGGGCGAGAGCATTGGCCTGCGCGCCCAGCCCGAGCACCTGGTCTGCTTTGCGCCCGAGCACTGAGAACCTGTTCAATGACTCAAGCCCCGTTACGCGCGGGTCTCAAGCCCAACAAATCTCGTCCGTATCAGCGCTGCACCTGGCGCAACTGGTCCACTGCCGCCTGCAGCTCGGCCGACCAGTCGCGCCGGTTGCGGCCTGCGCTGCTTTGCGGCTCGCCATAGTTGAGCTGGGCCACCAGCGGCGGGGCCGTCACCGTGCGCCAGATGGAGCCCAGCAGGCTCTCATCGCCGACATAGCTGGGGGCGCTGCTCATGCGGCCGCTGTGCTTGTCGTAAAAGCACAGGCCCAGCGGCAGCACCGGGGCCTCAGCGGCAATCGCCGATTGCAGCAGGTTCGCATGGAAGGGTAGCAGCTGCTGGCCATCACCGGTGGTGCCTTCGGGAAACACGGCGACCATATCGCCGTTGCGCATGGCCTCTTCCATGCGGCTGACGGTGCGCATCGCATCGCGCCGGGAGTTGCGCTCGATGAACAAGGTGCCCGCAGCGCTGGCGAGCCCGCCAATCACCGGCCAGGCCTTGACGTCGGACTTGGAGACAAAGCGGCAGTGCCGGGCCGCATGGATGGCCGGAATATCGAGCCAGGACAGGTGGTTGGCAACAATCAGCAAGGGGCCCTGCTGGGGCACGGCGCCCAGCACGCGCAGCTCGATGCCGCAAAGCTGCATGAGCTTGCCGGCCCAGCGCTCCACCGCGCGGTTGCGCTCCTCATGGCCCATGCGGCCAAATTTCAGCCAGATCGTGATGACCCCGGTGGTGATATGCCCGCCCATGCGCGCAAGACGCCACAGGCCGATGAGGGAGCGAGTCAGTACGGGCATGGAGGGTCTATAGCGGCTCAGTTCGGGTGGCCCACGTCAGGCACATCCAGACTGCGCATGAACTGTTCAAGAATGATGCAGGCCGAGGCCGCATCGGCGTCGCGCGCGCCGTTGGCCAGCGCTTCGGTGGTGCTGTAGCGCTCGTCCACCTCGAACACCAGCAGGCCAAAGCGCCCCCGCAGCTGGCGCGCAAAACGCAGCGCCAGCGCCGTGTTCTCATGGGCGGCGCCATCGGGGTGAAAGGGAATGCCGACCACCAGCGCATCGGGCTGCCACTGCGCAATCAGGCTCTCCATCGGGGTAAAGCGGGCTTTTCCTTCGGCATGGATCGTCGGCAGCGGCCGGGCCGTGCCCAGCATGCGGGTGCCAAAGGCAGCGCCGGTCCGCTTCATGCCAAAGTCAAAGGCGATAAAGCTTTGCATGCGCGCAGCCTCGGCCAGCAAAGGCTTGGTGGCCGCGTCCGTCATGCGCGGCCTGCGGCGGCAGACAGGGCCCAGGGCTGCACACCCAGCAGCGCCAGCGCGGTGTCATAGCGCTCGGCCACAGGGGTGTCAAAAATCACGCCGGCATCGGCATGCACCGTGAGCCAGGCGTTTTCGGTGATCTCCGACTCCAGCTGGCCTTCGCCCCAGGTCGAATAACCCAGCGAGACCAGCACCCGGTGCGGGCCGGCGCCGGTGGACAGCGCTTCGAGCACATCGCGCGAGGTGGTCATCTCCAGCCCGCCGGGAATGGTCAGGGTCGCCGAGTACGCCGACTCATCGGCGGCGCCCGACTCGATCACGATCCGATCGTGCAGCACAAAGCCGCGCTCGGTGTGCACCGGGCCGCCCTGGAACACGGGCTCGAGCTCCAGGTCCTCACGGCGCAGCGGCAGGTCGACCTTGTCAAACAGCTTGCCCATCGTGATGTCCGAGGGCTTGTTGATGATGATGCCCAGCGCGCCTTTTTCGCTGTGCTCACACACATAGACCACGCTGCGGCCAAACATCTCGTCTTGCATGCCAGGCATCGCAATCAGAAAGTGGTGGGTGAGGTTCATGGTCCCGGAAGTGTCAGTCTCAGCGCTCATGGGAACCATTGTACGGGCAGGCTGCCGCCCTTTTGTCTGCACAGCCCTCTGCATGCGCTGCCTGGCGCGCATAAAAAAAGGGCTGCCCGCAGGCAGCCCTTCTGGCAGGAGCCCTCCACCCGATCAGTGCAGCGTGCCGGCGTCGGCCGCCTTGATCTCGTGGTCCAGCACGCACTGGCGTACCAGCGACAGCAGCACCTCGTCGGCATAGGGCTTGCCCAGGTAGTGGTCCACGCCCAGGCTGGCGGCGTGCTCGCGGTGCTTGTCGGCAATGCGCGAGGTGATCATCACCACCGGCAGGTCGTTCATCGCCGCATCGGCACGGATCTCGCGCACCAGCTCGAAGCCGTCCATGCGCGGCATCTCGATGTCCGACAGCACCATGACCGGGCGCTCTTCGCGCAGACGGTCCAGTGCCTGCAGGCCATCGGCAGCCAGTGCCACCCGGTAGCCTTCGCGCTGCAGCAGGCGCTGCGTCACGCGGCGCACGGTGATGGAGTCGTCGACCACCAGCACCAACGGCGTCTGCACCACTTGCTCGGCCAGCTCGCGCACCGGTGCCTTGGCCACCTCGGGGTGCACGGCCGCCTGGGCAATGCGCTCGGCGATCTGATCGCCATAGACGGTGTACAAAGCCACCGGGTTGTAGATCAGCACAATCGCGCCCGATGCCAGCACCGACATGCCTGCCAGGCCTGGCAAACGCGCCAGCTGCGGGCCCAGGTTCTTGACCACGACTTCCTGGTTGCCCAGCACTTCATCGACGTGGACCGCCACCCGCTTGGTCGCTGAGCGCAGGATCACCACCGCACTGGTCTTCTCCGGCTCCTCGTTGCTGCGCAGGTTGCCCTGCAGCAGCGCGCCGGCAAAGTAGAACGGCAGCGCCTGCTCGTTGTCGGTGTAGATACTGTTGGCATGGGCCTGCTCGATCAGGGCCTTGGGCACGCGTCGCACATACTCCACCAGGTTGGCCGGCACGCCGAACTTGATGTCGCCCGCTCGCATCATCACCACCTGGGTGACGGCGGTGGTCAGCGGCATCACCATCTGGAAGCGCGTGCCCTTGCCCGTCTCCGAGGTGGTCACGATGTGGCCACCCAGCGACTGGATCTCGGTGCGCACCACGTCCATGCCGATACCCCGGCCCGACAGCTCGGACACCTCGGAGGCGGTGGAGAAGCCGGGCGCAAAAATCAGCTGCGCGGCCTGGTCCACATCGAGCGGCTCGTCGGCCGTGATCAGGCCCGACTGCACCGCCTTGCGGCGAATGGCATCGAGCTGCAGGCCGGCGCCGTCGTCGTGGATGGACACGGCGATATCGTTGCCTTCCTGGCGCACATCGATGGCGATGGTGCCCACCGGCTGCTTGCCCTGGGCCTTGCGCTCCTCGGGTGATTCAATACCGTGGGCCACGCTGTTGCGCAGCAAGTGCTCGAACGCCGGGGTCACCCGGTCCAGAACGCCGCGGTCGATCTCGATCGAGGCGCCGGTGATGTCGAGCTTGACCTGCTTGCCCAGCTCCTTGGAGATCTGGCGCACGATCGCATACAGGCGCTCGGAGATGGAGTCGAACTCCACCATGCGCGTGCGCAGCAGGTCGCGCTGCAGCTCACGGGCTTGGCGGCCCTGGGCAATCAGATCGTCTTCGGCGCCTTCGGCCGTACGCTGCAGATTGCGCTGCACGGTGCCCACGTCGTTGACCGACTCGGCCATCATGCGGGTGAGTTCCTGCACGCGGGTGAAGCGGTCGAACTCCAGCGGGTCAAAGCCCGAGTCCGAATCCTTTGCCAGCGCCATGCGCGACTGCATCTGCGACTCGGCCTGCATCTCCACATCGCGCAGCAAGGTGCGCAAGCGCTCCAGGTTGCTCGACATGTCCTTGATGGACGAGCGGATGTTGCTCAGGCGCATATCGAGGCGCGAGCGTGCAATCAGCACCTCGCCTGCCTCGTTGACCAGGCGGTCGAGCAGCTGCGAGCGCACACGCACCGACTGGCCGGCCGCGGCGCGCACCGGCGCCATGCGCAGCATCAGCGGCTTGTGCTGGACACCAGCGCCTGCGTCGGCCGTATCTGCCGCATGCGCAGCCTGCTCGGCACCAGCGCTTTCCTGGGCAGCTGGCGTGCTGGCGGCCACTTCAGCCACCACTTCGCCCATCTCGGTCGCGGGTGGTACCTGCTGGGGCAAGGCGCCTTCTGCCAGCACCTGGTTGCCACGCTCTTGCAGGCCGACAAACTCGTGCTGCAGGCCGTCATAGCGCGCCAGCAGAATCTCGATGTCCTGGCTGGTCAGGTTTTCCGTGCCAATGTCCTCGACCTCGGACTCCATGCGGTGCGACATCTCGCCCAGGCGCATCGCGCCCGCCAGCCGTGCACTGCCCTTGAGGGTGTGCAGATGACGCAGCACTTCGCCGCGCGGGGGCAGGTACTGCGCGTCGGCCGACCATTCCCGCAAGGCCGCGCCTAGCTTGGGCAGCAACTCCTGCGCTTCTTCCTCGAAGATCAGGAACAGGTCCGGGTCGATGACGTCGACCACTTCGATCGCATCGTCGTTGCGCAGCTCCAGCATATCGGGCAAGGCGGCTGAGGATACCGCTGCAGGCGCAAACGTGCGCACCGGCTCGGCCGCCGCAGGTGCGTGCTCGCGCAGCTCGGCCAGGCCCGAGGGCTCGGCGTCGAACTCGGCCATGCCGTAAGGAGGATGCAGCTGCGAGTTGACTTCCTGGTTGGCGATATCGACCAGGTCCTGCACAACGATCTCGCTGGCAGGTTTGACAAAACCGGCTGCCAGTTGGTGCAGCAGCTTGCGAATCTCCGAGCCCGCCGCCTGACAGGTATTGAGCCAGGAGACCTCCGGGTTGGAGAAGTTGTGGATATGGGAGAGCGCATGCTCGAGCGCGCGTGCCAGCTCAGACAGCGAGCCAAAGCCCACCGTGGACGAGCTGCCCGCCAGCGAATGGGCATAGGCAATCGCATCTTCGGGGAAGTTGCGGTTGGGCGCCTGGGCCCAGGCGTACAGCACCTTCTCCAGGTTGTGCGACCAGTTCTCCGCCTCTGCCAGGTAGACATTGAAGAGCGCGGTACTGACACCCAGCACATTGGCCACCTCGGCAGGCTCCTCGTTGTCCGCCACGGCCGGGGCTGTCGGGGCGGCATCCGGCGCCAGCGCTTCTACCAAAGCCTCTGGCTGCACAGGCACTTCGGGTGCTTCCTGCGCTGCAGGCACTTCGGCAGGGGCTTCCGGTTCGGCGGGTGCTTCCAGCTCGGCGACGGCTTCGGGCTGCAGCACCGCCTCAGGCTCCGGCACAGCGGCAGGGGCCAGCGCTTCGCCCAGGCTTTCTGCCGCGGTGTCCACGTGCTGCGCTTGCTCGGGCTGTGCAACGAGCGGGGTTTCCACCGCGCCCGTGGCCACTGCAGGCAGCACCAGGTCGGCGGGCACTTCCAGCCAGGTCTGGGGCTCGGCCACAGGTTCTTCGGGCAGCGCTTCCAGCTCGGGCAGCATGGTGTCTGCAAACTCTATGGAGTCGAAAGCGGTGGCGGCAGGCTGCGCGGAGGGCGCAGATGACTCAGGGGCAAGGGGCAGCCCCGTCAAATCCAGCGAAGGCAGCTCCAGCGGCAAGCGGGTCGGTGCGGGATCGAGCTTGGCTGCCTCGTCCTCGGCCACAAACTCCAGGCCGGCATCCATCGAGACAAAGTCCAGCGCGCTGTCATGGGGCTGCAGCGACTCGGGGGCCTGCACAGGGGCAGTCTTGGCCTCGGCACTGGCCATGGCCTGCGCGAACTCGGAGAAGTCCACTTCCTCGGCGCTTTCGGGCGCCATGGCCAGCGGCACCAGACCCGAAGGCGTGGTGAGTTCCGGCGCGGGCGCCAGTGCAGCGGGTGGATTGAGCTCCAGGTCGATGCCGTCGAGCGGCCATACCAGCGCGGGCGTTGCCTCGGCCTGGGCCACAAGCGCGGGGGCATCGTCCTCCACCGGCAGCTCCAGCTCGGCCAGGGCCTGGGCAGTCTCTACCGCGTCAGGGGCATCGGCCTCCAGCGCCATTTGCTGCGTATCGTGGGGCCATTCCTCGGCCTCGGGGGCCTGGCCTGGCTCGGCGGGCACCACCAGTGGCAGGTGCAGGCCATCGATGCGCATGGCATCGGCCGAGATGCGGAAGATCTCGGGGTTCCAGGTGGACTGGCGCTGCGCGCCAATGTCCTCGGCCCAGCGGCCAAAGCCGGTCAGTGCCTCGGCGCTCAGCGCCAGCAGCGGCGCATTGGCCGGCTTGTGCTCGGCCAGCCAGCTGTTGAGCACCTGCTCCATCGACCAGGCGGCATCGCCATACTGGACCAGCCCGACCATGCGCGAGCTGCCCTTGAGCGTGTGGAAGGCGCGGCGCAGGGTCGTCAGCGCCTCGGCATCGGCCGCGTTACGGCGCAAGGACTGCAGCGCCTGGCCGCCGGTCTGCACGACCGACTGGGCTTCTTCCAAAAAGATTTCCAGCAGCTCTTCGTCCAGCGATTCATCCGATGCCTCTGGCTGTGCTGCAGCGACCACCACCGGCGCGGGCGCCGGCGCTGGTGCATGCACCGGCGTGGGCGCAAAAAACTGCAGATCGGGCGCGAGCACCGCAGGCGCCTTGGGCGCCGGAGCGGGGCTGGCATCGAACAGCGGCGCCGGAATGGTGGGCGCAAAGTAGACGGAATCGTCTTCCGGCTCTTCAGGCACCGCAGGCGCTGCGACCGGCGCTGCTGCCACAGGCACAGGGGCAGGTGCGACATCGCCGGCCTTTTGCGTGCCCATCACAATGCGCAGCTCGCCGCTGGTCGCATCAAACACAAAGAGCTTGCGCGCCAAGGTGCGCTGGTAGCCCAGCATGTCGAGCAGGAAGCCCAGCGCGCCCAGGCTGTTGCCCAGCTTTTCGAACACGACCGGCTTGTCCTCGTCGGCCACCTGGCCGGCCGCGAGCTGGTCCACCACGGTGCGCAGGTGCTGCGTGGCAGCAACGGCCTGGTCCAGGCCCAGCACCGACAGCACGCCGCGCATCTGCGACAGCGAACCGGTGACGGTGCCCAGCATCGAGACATCGTCGGGGTTGCGGAAATACTGGTCCAGGTGCTTTTCGGCCTCGGCCAAGGTGGAGTGCAGTTCATCGACCACGCTGCCCATGGTCTGGTGGTCGCTGACGCGGCGGTACAGCTCCTCGACCCAGGTCTCCAGCGGCTCGGGTGGCTGGTCGGCCAGCACATGGTCCAGGCGCTGCGCCAGGCGGTCGGCGCGCTCGCGCATCAGCGCGGGCTTGACATCGAGCGACTCCAGATTGGCCTGCAGGTACAGCACGGCCGTGGCCACTTCCATGGCCATCGGCGTCGACGGTGGCGTGCTGGTACTCACCAGCCGCTCGGTGACGCGGCCCAGCGCTGCACCCAGCTCGTCGGCACCGATATGCAGCTTGTGCAGCGATTCGCGGATCAGGTGGAACTGGTCGGCCACCGGCTTGATCTTGTAGCGGTCGCCATCGGCAAGCGACGACCACAGCTCGGCAGCGGACTCCAGGCGCTTGCGCGCCTGCGCCAGCACGGCCGGGTCATACTGGCCAAACCGCTCCTGGCCGTAGTTGACGCCTTGCAGTGCTTCCGTCTGCAGGCTGACGCGCACCGCTTGGAGCACCGCCGCCTTGGCCTCATCGGGGCCCTGGGCCACGGCACAGAAGAAATTCAGCTCATGCTGCAGGCCCTGGTCCACATCGCTGCTACCCTTGGCGTGCGCTGCGAACTGCATGATGACCCGCGACGCCGAGCGCTTCACATAGAGGTCGGGGTCGAGCAACTTGTACGCGAGCGCGTCAAAGAAGCCTGCGGCCACCTTCCAGAACAGCTTCAGGGGTTTTTGCGTCTGGCCCTGGGCCAGGCCCAGGCAGACGGCTGTCAAATCCTGCGCAGCGCGGCTGTCGGCAGACTTGATGATCTGCAGCATGTCCGAGTCCAGGCGCTCACGCGCGCTGCGGTCCAGCGGCAGCGCGGCCACGGCCGGGGTCAGCGGCTCCTGCTGCGCTTGGTCGCCATGCCACAGGTCGGCCGGGTGGACGCGCTCCACGCCGGCAAAGGCCTGCATCTCTTTGTACTGCGGAAACAAGGCCACAAAGGAGACGTTGCGGCCCTTGAGCACATGGCTCAGGTACTCCAACAGCGCAAACGAGGTCTTCTCCATCAGCGCCACCGATTTCTCGGTGCACAGATGGGGCTTGGCCGCAAAGCGCTGCGCGGCCACCTCCATCAAACCCACCAGCTCGGCGGCCTGGTCGACACCCACCATTTGCAAGGCACCCTTGACCTGGTGCAGGTACTGCTTGGCCACGCGGATACCGGTGGTGTCGATAGCCTCCAGATCCGATACCTTGGCCGCTTCCACATCCCGGCTGTAGCGAAGCAATGCCTTGACCGTGGATTCCAATGACCGGCGTACCTCGTCATTGATCCACGCCAATGGCCCGAGATCCCTCTCTTCTGTTGGCTGTGCGTTTTCCGCTTTATTTTCAATAGCTATAGACATGCAACAGTCCCCGATTGCGGGTCAAAATTAAACAGCAGGCATGGGGTCAGGCAATCTTGAACCGAGACACCGACTGGCGCAGCTCCTCGGCCATTTGCGACAGCTCACGCACCTGCTGCGCCGTGGTACGGGTGCCATCACTGGTCTGCTCCGTCACCGCAAAAATATGCTGGATATTCTCCGCCACATCATTGGCCTGAACGGCTTCATCGGACGCGGAACGCGAAATCTGTTGAATCAGATCTGCCAGCTCACGCGACACACGGTCAATCTCCGCCAGTGCCGTACCGGCGCTGTCTGACAGACGGGCCCCTTCCACCACACCCTGGGTCGAGCGTTCCATAGCGGCCACCGCGTCCTGGGTGTCGGTCTGAATCGCCTTCACCAGCACCGAGATCTGGCGCGTTGCATCCGCAGAGCGTTCAGCCAGGCGCTGCACTTCTTCGGCCACCACCGAGAAGCCGCGACCGGCTTCACCTGCGGACGCAGCCTGAATGGCCGCGTTCAACGCCAGCACGTTGGTCTGTTCGGTAATGTCCGAGATCAGGTCGGTAATTTCACCAATCTCTTGCGAGGACTCGCCCAGGCGCTTGATACGCTTGGAGGTGTCCTGGATCTGGTCACGGATAGAGTTCATACCACCGATCGCGTTTTCCACGGCCTGCAGACCGGACTCGGCAGCCATCAGCGATTTGCGCGCCACCGAGGCCGATTCCTGCGCCTGCGAGGACACGAGGTTAATACGGGTTGCCATGTCCAAAATGGACTTGCCGGTTTCGCGAATCTCGCGCAGCTGCTCGGTCGAGGCGGCCAGCAGTTCGGTCGAGGTGGCATCCACCGTCGACGTGGTTTGCGCCACGCGGGTCGCCGTGTTCTGCACGCTGCCCACCAGCATGCGCAGCTCTTCCACCGTGTAGTTCACCGAGTCGGCAATCGCGCCGGTGATGTCCTCGGTCACGGTCGCTTCCTGGGTCAGATCCCCTTCAGCGACGGACTGCAACTCGTTCATCAGGCGCAAAATAGCCGCCTGGTTGGCGTCGTTGAGGCGCTTGGCCTCCTGCTCCTGGCGGGTTGCTTCTTGCTGCAGCGATTCGGCAGAGCGGCGGCGGTTCAAGCTGTCTGCCAGCTGCAGACGCACCAGGCCCCAGACACCCAGGCCCACCAGCAAGGCGGCCAGCACAATGCCCACCAGGTACAGCCAGACGCGGTCGGACCAGCTGTTCAGATCTGCCTGCAACACTTCCAGGCCCTTGCGCAGCGGATCGCTGGCCGACTGGATCGAGACTTCGGCCTCACGGGCCTCCGAGATGCCCTTGAGGTTGCTCAGCACCGAGGAGCCGTCCTTCAAGGTGATGTCGTACTGGGTCGACAGCTCCAGCAGCTTGTCGCGCACGGCGCCGTCACGGGCGGGGCTCAGGCGCAGCTCGGCACTGCCGTTGAGCAGGCCGGCGACGATTTCCTTGAAGGTGTTCAAGTCCTTGCCCAGCAGGAACACCGCTTCGGCATTGGCACCGGAGGCGCTTTGGAAGTCGTTGGCCGACTTGCCGATACGCTGGGTCAGCATGGCCAGCTGGCTGGCGGCGGCAATTTCAGCGGTCGGTGCTGCTTGCTGCAGCTTCAGGCTCACCACCGCCTCGCTCAGCTCCAGCAGGGTCTGGGTGTTCTTGTGAATCGCCTGCAAGTCCTTGTTCATCGCGACCAGCGAGGCCTTTTGCTTGACCACGGCATCGCTCTTGCTTGCGGTACGGTCAGAGGCTTCCACCAGCGGCGCCAGCACATCGGCGTAGGAGCTGCCCAGCGCCTTGATGGCCGGGTCGTCCGAGCCCATGTTCAGGCCGTCGATGTTCTTTTTCAGAATCGACGAGGCTTCTGCCACTTCGGCAAACGCCTGCTCGTTACCGTTGACGGCCTGGCCCACCGATTTGGCCAGACGCTGCGACTGGGTCAGAGCCTGGCCGGTCGCGGCCAGCTGGCCACCAGTGGTGCGCGACTGCAAAATCGCCCACACCGCCAGGCCAAAGAACACCACCAGACCGACGACCACGATGGTCAGCAAGGTCTTCTGGTGCTTGGCAGCCGGCGCGGCGCCCAGAATGGGCAAGGTCACCAGGTCTTCGCTGGCGGTATCGCCTTCGACCAGCTGGGCCATGTAGTCATCCTGCACCGCAGCGCCCGAGGCGCTTGCCGCCGTCTTGGCGGGCGGCACGCCGTCACCGGTCGAGCCTTCGGAGAGCATTACCTGGTCACCATCTGGGAAGATGCTGACACCTGGGTCTGCCACGTCTTCTTTGCGTTTGAATAATTTGTTGAACATACAAATACCGAAAAGGATGAAGCCGCGGAAGCCCCGCACTAAACCGTGATATCGAGAAAATCGGGCGCATTGGCCAGCAGCTGCAGGTTGAGTTCCTGCCACTGCTCGCCATTGGCGGATAGGTACAACGCACCAAAAAATTCCGGCGCATCGGCCGGTTTGTCTTTGGATTGCGAAAAATCATTGCTGCCGCGCAAGCCTTCGAGCTGCTCGACAAACAGTGCGGCATTGACGCCCATCATGGGATTGAGCGCGACCACCGAGGCCCCGGCAAACACCTGCTCACTGCGCGCGACGGGCAGGCCCAGCATGCGGGCCAAATCCACCACCGTCAACAAAATACCCCGAATGCTGGTCACGCCGAGCATCCAGGGTTTGGTGTAGGGTACAGGCTCCACCCCGCTCCAGCCCAGCACTTCGCCAGACTGGCTCAAAGGCAGCAGAAAGTTCTTGCCACTGATCTTGACGGCCAACCACGAGGCACCTACTGCGGTCTGGTTGCGTGCCTGGCTCAGACGATCGGCCAGCCGGGTTTGCAGCTCTCGCAAGTCTTCGCGCTGTGCCATGCCTTATCCCAGTGCCTCGATCTTGGCCTTGAGTTCGGCCGGATCCACCGGTTTGGTCACATAGCCACGCGCGCCCTGGCGCATGCCCCAGACCCGGTCGGTTTCCTGGTTCTTGCTGGTGCACATGATGATCGGGATATCCGCATACTCGGGGCTGCGGGTGATCAGACGGGTCAGCTGAAAGCCGTTCTGTCCGGGCATCACCACGTCCATCAGAATCAGGTCAGGGCGGTCTTCCGACAGGCGCAGCATCGCCTCGTCCGAGTTTTGCGCAGTGCGCACCACCATACCCTGGCGTACAAGCAGATCGCTCAAAAACATCAATTCAGTTTTTGAGTCATCAACGATAAGAACTTTTTGAATAGGCACGACCCCTCCTTAACGCTCGGCAACGAAACGTCCGACGGTTTCCAGTAATTGATCTTTGGTAAATGGCTTGGTGAGGTAGTCTTCACACCCCACCATTCGTCCCCGGGCCTTGTCAAAGACGCCGTCCTTGGACGACAGCATGACCACGGGTGTCGATGCAAAAGCATCATTGCGCTTGACGATGGCGCAGGTTTGGTAGCCGTCCAGTTTTGGCATCAGGATGTCGCAAAACACCATGTCCGGCTTGAAATCGTTGATTTTGGAGAGGGCGTCGAAGCCGTCTTCGGCAAGCAGCACCTCATAGCCGCCCTGCTTGAGAAAAATCTCAGCACTTCTGCGAATGGTATTGCTATCGTCGACCACCAATACCTTGAAGTTGTCTGCGGAAACTGTCACCGGCCACCCTCCTCATTGCATGTCATGAAATGTGAATGCACGCGGCAGCCAAGGCTGACAAAGCCCCTCCCACCCGTTTGCATTGAACACATACGCCCTATGGCAATTTTTCTTTCGACGAATCCGCATGTGCTGGAGATGCATTTTGCACCACAGCGCGTACACTGCATCCGTCGTCCCTGCTCCTAATTTTGAAAAGCTTACAGAGGCTTTACATAGAATGCAACGATTGTAGCTTTTCAACACAGATTTAACGGTGATTCCCGTACCAATGTGCCTTATCTCGTTGACCTATGACATCCTCCTTGACAAACCAGCCAGAATCCAGCCCGAGTGAGAGCACGTTGGCCGCCACGATCGATACCGCCAGTATCCTGTGCATCAACGCCAATGACCCCAGTGGCGCAGGCGGCACCAATGCCGATGCGCTGGCCGTGGCCTCCATGGGCGGCCACCCCTGCACCGTGGTCACCGGTGCCTTGATCCGTGACACCCTCGACACCATCGACTTTTATCCGCTCTCTGATGATGCGGTACAACAACAGGCGCAGACCGTATTGCAGGATATTCCCATCCGCGCGATCAAATTGGGCTTCCTGGGCTCGATCGAAAACATCAGGGTGTGTGCAGAAGTAACGAACGACTACCCGGATGTCCCGGTGGTGGCCTATGTGGCCGGCATGGCCTGGTGGGACAGCGAACTGATCGACGACTACCTGGACGCCTACCAGGAGCTGCTGCTGCCCCAGGTGACCGTACTGGTGGGTGCCTATGGCCTGCTGTGGCGCTGGCTTTTGCCCGATCGCACTTCCGAGCACCGCCCCAGCCCCCGGGACATTGCCAAAGCCGCCGCCGACCACGGCGTGCCCTTTGTGCTGGTCACCGGCATCCCCGCCCACGACCAGCATGTGGAAAACGTCCTCGCCTCGGCCGACACCATCTACGGCAGCGGCGAGTTCGAACTGTTCGAGACCGAATACATCGGTGCGGGCGACACCTTGAGCGCCGCCCTCACCGCCTTGCTGGCCACCGAGGTGCCGCTGAGCGACGCCACCGCCGAAGCGATGACCTACCTGGACAAGTGCCTCGAAGGCGGCCTGCGCCCCGGCATGGGCAAGACTGTGCCCGACCGCCTCTTCTGGGTGCATGCCGATGACGAAGAAGAAGACGAGAGCGAAGCGGCCGATGAGGGTGGCGGTATCGATACCCGCCCGCTCTAAAACCTGTTCAAAAGCCTGCGCATTCCAGTGCAGTGAATACCGGATTGACAGCCCCAAGCGCCCGCTTGGCCGACAATCCAAGGCCAGTGTAGATGTGAGCCCCTTATGACGATCGATAAAAACGCCCAGTTGTTTGAACGTGCCCGCCAGGTGATCCCCGGTGGCGTGAACTCGCCCGTGCGGGCCTTCAATGCGGTGGGCGGCACGCCGGCCTTCATTGCCCGCGCCCAGGGCGCGCACCTGTTCGATGCCAATGACAAGCAGTATGTGGACTACATCGGCTCCTGGGGCCCGATGATTTTGGGCCATGGCCACCCGCAGGTGCTGAGCGCCGTGCAGGCCGCGCTGCTCGAAGGCTTCTCCTTCGGCGCGCCAACCGAGCGCGAGATCGCGCTGTCCGAAGCCATCTTGAAGCTGATGCCCTCGATGGACATGGTGCGCCTGGTCAGCTCCGGCACCGAAGCGGGCATGAGCGCGATCCGCCTGGCGCGCGGCTTTACCGGCCGCAACAAGATCATCAAGTTCAACGGCTGCTACCACGGCCACGCCGATGCGCTGCTGGTGAAGGCCGGCTCGGGCCTGGCGACCTTTGGCGCCTCGTCCTCGGCCGGTGTGCCCAGCCATGTGGTGCAGGACACCATCGTGCTGGAGTACAACGACATCGGCCAGTTGGAAGAGGCCTTTGCCAAGTACGACGACCAGATCGCCTGCGTGATCATGGAGCCCATTGCCGGCAACATGAACTTTGTGCGCGCCAGCACCGCGTTTACCCGCCGCATCAGCGAGCTGACCAAGGAACATGGCGCGCTGCTGATCTACGACGAGGTGATGACCGGTTTCCGCGTGGCCCTGGGCAGCGCGCAGAGCCTGTATGCGCAGCAGATCCCCGGCTTCCAACCCGACATTACGGTCCTGGGCAAGGTGATTGGCGGCGGCATGCCGATGGCCGCCTTTGGCGCGCGCCGCGAGATCATGGAAAAGCTCTCGCCGCTGGGCCCGGTCTACCAGGCCGGCACCTTGTCGGGCAACCCCATTGCCACCGCCTGCGGTCTGCAGACCCTGGCGCTGATCAGCCAGCCGGGCTTCCATGAAGCGCTGCATGCCAAGACCGGCCAGCTGATGGCCGGCCTCAAGGCCGAGGCCGATGCCGCCGGCATCCCCTTCAGCGTGGACCACCAGGGCGGCCTGTTCGGCTTCTTCCTGCTGCCCGAGCTGCCCAGCCACTACGAGGCAGTGATGAAGAGCGACAAGCCGCTGTTCAACAAGTTCTTCCACGGCATGCTCGCGCGCGGCCACTACTTTGCGCCGGCACTGTACGAGGCCGGCTTTGTCAGCAGCGCGCACACCGATGCCGACATCGAAGCCACCATCGACGCGGCCCGCGAAGTCTTCAAGACCTTGTAAGCCACGTCCCCCTCCTCTGCCAGCGCTTCTGGCGGGCATAAAAAAAACCTCGGCATGCCGAGGTTTTTTTGTGGTCTGTCGCAGGCGATCAGTCGTCGCTGCCACCCAGTTGCATGATCAGACGCAGCACATACCAGAACAGCAGCGCCACCGATGCGAACAGGTGCAGGGCCGCGCCAGCGGGGCGGTCTGCGGGGTAGTGGCGCATGATCTGCGAGGTGTCATACAGCACGCAAGCGCCGGCAAACAGCACCATCGCGCCGGAGAACCAGATGCCCAGCTTGAAGCCGAACACGACACCGGCCAGGATGATGCCGATCGCCACCAGGCCGCCGATCTTCAAGAAGCCGCCCAGGAAGGAGAAGTCCTTCTTGCTGGTAAAAGCGGTGAAGGTCAGGCCCGCGACCAGTGCCAGGGTGGCGATCGATGCCGCCTGGATGGAGCCCGGCGCAATGATGCTGGCCATCGCCAGCATCGGCGCGAAAATGAGCGACTCGGCGAACACAAAGCCACCCAGCGCCAGGTACTGCACGCCGGTGCTTTCCGAATTGTCCGCCGCGTTGGTGGCGAGCCAGCCCACCACCATGAACGCGCCCATCACCGCAAGCCAGCCCCATTTGCTGACACCCAGCATCTTGAGCATCGCAAACGATGCGCCGCTGGCGTAGAGGCCAAACGACAGCACGGCAAAAGCCAAGATGGCTACGGCCAGATGGCTGTAGGCCGCCTTGATAAATTGGCCACGGCTGTTTGCCTCGGCCAGGCCTCCGCCGTGTCCGGCGTATTCGGGAAAGTTCATGCGTCCTCCTTCAGGTCTATGTCGGAGCAGTATCGCAGATTTGCTTTACAAAGCTGGGCCTTTCCAGGCCCTGCCTACGGGCATTGCCGCCGGGCACAAAAAAGCCCGCAGTCACAGCGGGCTCCAGAGCGTGGGTGCAGCAGGCCATCAAGGCGGGCTGGCAGCGGGCGTCTTGGCGGGGCTGAGCGCCATCAGCCAGCCGGCCATCAGCTCGGCCTGCTCCTGCGTGATCTGCGGGTGGCGCGGCATCACGATGCGGCCCCATTCGCCCACGCTGCCTTCGCGGATCTTGCCGGCCAGGTAGGGAACGGCGTCGTCACGGCCCGCATAGCGCTTGGCGATATTGCGAAAGCCGGGGCCCACCACGTCAAGCTCCATCGTGTGGCAGCGCATGCAGTCGCTGCTGCGGGTGACCAGCTCACGCCCCTTTTGCAGCTGCGGGCTGGCCTCGATCAGGCGGTCAGCGGCCGTCACCTCGGGCTTGGGCCGGATGATCAGCCGCCCGATATTGAACATGCCCAGGCCCACCACCAGCGCAAATGCCACGATCAGCACGCCCAGCCAGCGCGAGCGGCGCGGGGCTTCGGTCTCTGAATCGGGATGGAGGTGCGGGTCTGGTTGCTGCGAATCGCTCATGCTGGAATCGGCCCGGGGGCCAGCGCTGGAAACGGGCCGGCGAACGCGCAGGTTCGCGGCCCTGGGTGAAAAGCGGCAGCGCCCTCACAGGCGCCGCCCGTGCCATCAATGGCGGAAGTGGCGCACGCCGGTGAACACCATGGCCACGCCGCGCTCGTTGGCGGCATCGATCACTTCCTGGTCGCGCATCGAGCCACCAGGCTGGGCCACGCAGGTGGCGCCGGCATCGACCACCACATCCAGGCCATCACGGAAGGGGAAGAAGGCATCGGACGCCACAACGGTGTTCTGCAGCGACAGCTTGGCCGCCTCCGCCTTGATCGACGCGATACGGGCCGAATCTAGGCGCGACATCTGGCCCGCGCCCACGCCCATGGTCATGCCGTTCTTGCAGAACACGATGGCATTGGACTTGACGAACTTGGCCACCTTCCAGGCAAACAGCAGGTCCTGCAGTTCTTGCGGGGTCGGCTGCTTGACGGTCACGACCTTCAGATCCGCCAGTTGCAGCTCGTGGTTGTCGGCCGATTGCAGCAGGATGCCCGAGCCCACGCGCTTGGATTCAATGGCGTTGCGGCCCTGCTCCCAGTCGGTGTTGCCGCCAGCGGGCAGTGCGATCTTCATCAGGCGCACATTGACCTTGGACTTGAAGATCTCCAGCGCCTCGGCGCTGAAGTCCGGGGCCATCAGCACTTCGACGAACTGCTTGGACACGGCTTCGGCTGCAGCCTTGTCGACGGCGCGGTTGAAGGCGATGATGCCGCCAAAAGCGCTGGTCGGGTCGGTCTGGAAGGCCTTGGAGTACGCTTCGAACGCATCGGCACCCACGGCCACGCCGCAGGGGTTGGCGTGCTTGACGATCACACAAGCGGGCACTTCGAAGCTCTTGACACATTCCCAGGCGGCATCGGCATCGGCGATGTTGTTGTAGCTCAGCTCCTTGCCTTGCAGTTGCACGCCCGTGGCCAGCGAGCCGGGTGCGGGGTACAGATCGCGGTACCAGGCCGCTTGCTGGTGGCTGTTTTCGCCATAGCGCAGGTCCTGGATCTTGATGAACTGGCTGTTGCTCTGGCCGGGGAAGGCGGCGCGCTCGGGCACGTATTCTTCCGACAGCTTTTCGTCTTCGAAGGTAACCGACGACAGGTAGTTGCTGATCGCGCCATCGTACTGGCTGATGCGGTTGAAAGCGGCAACCGACAGTGCAAAGCGAAGTTGGTTGCTCAGCTTGCCGCCGGCCTTCAGCTCGGCGAGCACCGCGTCGTACTGGTCGGCGGCGGTGATCACGCCCACATCCTTCCAGTTCTTGGCAGCGGAGCGCACCATCGCCGGGCCACCAATGTCGATGTTCTCGATCGCATCGGCCAAGGTGCAGCCGGCCTTGGCAACGGTCGCTTCAAAGGGGTAGAGGTTCACCACCAGCAGGTCGATGGTCTCGATGCCGTGTTCCTTGAGCGCAGCCATGTGCTCGGGCAGGTCGCGGCGGGCCAGCAGGCCGCCGTGCACCATGGGGTGCAGGGTCTTGACGCGGCCGTCGAGCATTTCGGGGAAGCGGGTGACCTCGGCCACTTCGGTCACGGGCAGGCCCTTGTCGGCCAGCAGCTTGGCGGTGCCGCCGGTGGACAGCAGGTGCACACCCAGCGCATGCAGGGCCTGGGCAAACTCGACAATACCGGTTTTGTCGGAAACGGAAATCAGGGCTTTCATGTCAATCACTTCAAAGATAGAAACAGGCTTGTGCCGCATGCGCAGCGGGCGCAAGCAGCACTGAAATCAGGGCGCGAGTCAGAGCATCTTGTGCTCGACCAGCTTCTTGCGCAGCGTGTTGCGGTTCAGGCCCAGCCACTCGGCGGCCCGCGACTGGTTGTTGTCGGCGTGGTTCATCACCACCTCCAGCATCGGGCGCTCCACCATGCGCACCACCATCTCGTACACGCGGTCCGGCACCTCGCCTTCCAGATCCTGAAAATAGGTCTGCAGGCTGTCCCGCACGGACTGCTCAATCGTCGTCTTACTCATACAAAGTCATCACTCATTGTTGTTGCTTGGGCCATCGCACTCCCGCTGGCCTCTGGTGCTGGAGCCATGCCAGGCAGCCGGTCCATCTGTTGCCCCAGGGCTAACAGGTAATCGGCTACGGCCTGCCATTGCGCCGCACTGTTGTCAATCACATTCATCTCGCGCCGAAACGCATCGCCCCCCGGCAGATCGCGCACATACCAGGCGATGTGCTTGCGCGCCGAGCGCACGCCCGTGCTCTCGCCGTACAGCGCATAGTGGTCCTGCAGGTGCTCGAGCAGATGGCGGCGCAGCTCGGCCACCAAGGGTGGCGCGAGCAGCTCGCCGGTCTGCAGAAAATGCACGATCTCGCGAAAAATCCAGGGGCGGCCCTGGGCCGCCCGTCCCACCATCACCGCGTCCGCACCAGTGAAGGCCAGCACATCGCGTGCCTTGGCCGGGCTGGTGATATCGCCATTGGCAACCACCGGCACCGACACCGCCTGCTTGACGGCACGGATCGTGTCGTACTCGGCCAGGCCCCGGTAGCCCTGCTCGCGCGTGCGGCCATGCACGGTAAGCATCTGGATGCCCGCCTGCTCGAACTGGCGCGCCAGCTGCACGGCATTCTTGTGGTCATCGCTCCAGCCGGTGCGCATCTTCAAGGTCACCGGCACGCCATAGGGGGCGGCAGCCGCCACCACGGCTGCAGCAATCTCGACGGCCAGCGGCTCGTTTTGCATCAGCGCCGAGCCGGCCCATTTGTTGCAGACCTTCTTGGCCGGGCAACCCATGTTGATGTCGATGATCTGCGCGCCGCGCTCAATGTTGTAGACCGCCGCCTCCGCCATCATCGGCGCGTCGGTTCCTGCGATCTGCACGGAGATCGGGCCGGGTTCGCCGGCATGGTTGGCGCGGCGGCTGGTCTTGAGGCTGTCCCACAAGTCCTTGCGGCTGGTCACCATCTCGCTGACCGCATACCCCGCCCCCAGCGCTTTGCACAGCTGGCGAAAAGGCCGGTCCGTCACGCCCGCCATGGGCGCCACAAACACGTTGTTGGCCAGAGTGTAGGGACCGATGCGAACGGACATGGAATGCAAAAAGCGAGCACTTCGCCACCGAAGTGCTGGTTGTTGTGGTGAGGGGAAGGGGCAGATTGTACTGCTTAAAAAAGTAGCAAACATCCAATCTACCCGCTTGACATTTGGGAATGCCCAAAAAATCGGCGACGGGACGCCCGCTGGCCAGGTCCCAACAACGCACTTGGCGGCCGCAGTGGGCGCTCCAGCGCCGCTGCCGCAAGCGCTTGTCCAGATGGGATTTTTCGGCCTCTTGGCTGACACGGCAGCGGCCCGCAGCGCCGCTGACGGGCGCCCCCCAGCCGCTACACTGGCAGCCATGGAAGCTTGGATTCAACAGTTGCTGACATGGCTGGCCCTGCCGCAGTTCGGGCTCAGCACGGTCTTTATCGTGGCCCTGATATCGGCCACCTTGCTGCCGCTGGGCTCCGAGCCCGCTGTGGCCGGCCTGCTACACCTGAACCCCGATCTGTTCTGGCAGGCCATCTTGGTGGCTACCGCCGGCAATACCCTGGGCGGCGCCATCAGCTGGTGGACCGGCGCGCTCGCCCGCACCGCCTGGTACAAGGCCCGCAGCCTGCGTAAGGTTGGGCTTGACCTCGCCGACCCCAGCCAGCCCCCTGCGCCACCCAACAAGCAAAGCCGCCACCAGCGCATGGCCCGCATCTGGCTGCGCAAGTTTGGCGCCAAGGCCTGCCTGCTCAGCTGGCTGCCCATCGTCGGTGATCCGCTCTGCGCTGTGGCCGGCTGGCTGCGCCTGCCGTTCTGGCCCTGCGTGTTCTATATGGCGGTGGGCAAGTTTTTGCGCTATTTGGTAATGACGGCCACCATTTTGCATTTCTGGCCCTCGTGAAGTCGCGCTGAGGCTGGTGCCCACCTCTGCCGCACTAATCCACCCGCAGACCCAGCTGCTGCGCCACGGCCGCATAGCGGTCGATGTCGCTGGCGATCACCCGCCCAAACTCGGCCGCACTTTGTTGCATCGGCGTGTAGCCTTGCTCGCGCAGCCACTGCTGCATCGCAGGCTCGGCCAGAATCTGCGCCAGCTCCGCATGCATGTGCTGCACGACGGCATCACTGGTGGCGGCAGGCGCCAACAGACCATGCCACTGCTCCACGCTGAAGCCGGCACTGCCCTGCTCGGCCACAGTGGCAACCTGGGGCCACTGCGCCAGGCGCTGGGGCGCGGTGATGGCAATGGCGCGCACGCGGCCCGCCTCGATCAGTGGCGCAGCGCTGCTGGCGGTGACCATGCCCATGGCGACCTGGCCGGCGGCCACGGCGGTGATGGCCGGCCCGCAGCCCTTGTAGGGCACATGCTGCCAATGCAGCTGCGCGGCCTGGGCCAGCATTTCGCCGGCCAGGTGCTGTGGCGTGCCATTGCCGCAAGAGGCAAACGGCAGCTGCAGCTGCTGCGCCGAAGCGCGTACATCGGCCAGACTGCGCAGCGCGCTGCCCTGCGGCACCACCAGCACCGACGCGATCGTGCCCACATTGAACACGGCCTTGAAATCCTGGCGCGGGTCAAAATCGAGCTGGCGGTAGACGGCGGGGTTGATCGCGAACGAGCTGTTCACCATCAGCCAGCTGCTGCCATCGCCCGGGGCCTGTGCCACATGGCGCGCGCCAATATTGCCGCTGGCCCCGGGGCGGTTTTCCACCACCACGGTCTGGCCGGTGCGCTGCTGCAAGGCGGCGCCCAGTTTGCGCGCGAGCAGGTCGGTGCCGCCGCCGGGCGGAAAGGTCACGACGATGGTGATGAGCTTGTCAAAGCGGGCCGCCGCCATGCTGCTGCCGCCCAGCCACAGGCCAGCTGCAATGCAGGCCACAGTGGCGCTTGCGACCCACCACCAGGAAAAGCGTTGGAAAACTCGGGGCATCACAGGCCTCCTTCCAGGTTATGCCAGGTGTTCGGGTAATAGAGGGCCAGCTCAGGCATCCAGGCCAATATCGAGCACCTTGGCGCTGTGCGTGAGCCAGCCCACTGCGATCTGGTCCACCCCGGTGGCGGCCACCTGGGGCGCCGTCTCGGGCGTGATGCGGCCCGAGGCCTCGGTCACCGCCTTGCCCCGGCACATGGCCACCGCCGTGCGCAGGGTCTCCAGGTCCATGTTGTCCAGCAGCACCACGTCCACCCCGAGCTGCAATGCGGCATCGAGCTGCGCGAGCGTGTCCACCTCGAGCTCGATCTTGACCATATGGCCGACGCCCGCCCGGGCGCGGCCCACGGCGGTGGCCACATCGCCAGCCAGCGCAATGTGGTTGTCCTTGATCAGCACGGCGTCATCCAGGCCAAAGCGGTGGTTGCTGCCGCCACCCACGCGCACGGCATACTTTTGCAGCGCGCGCAGGCCCGGCATGGTCTTGCGCGTGCAGGTCACCCGCGTGCCATAGGGCTGGATGGCCTGGGCAATCGCATAGGTGGCGCTGGCCACGCCGCTCAGGTGGCAGAGGTAGTTCAGCGCCGTGCGCTCGGCCGTCAGGATCGCCCGGCTCTTGCCATGGATGCGGGCGATCTCCATGCCCGGCGCCAGCACCGTGCCGTCGCCGCACAGCGGCTCAAACACGACGCCGCTGTCGAGCAGATGGAACGCCAGCCGCGCCAGATCCAGCCCCGCCAGCACCCCCGCTTGCCGCGCCACCAGGCGCAGGCTGTCCCTGGCGTCAGCTGGCACTATCGTGTCAGTCGTCAGGTCACCGGCGCGGCCCAGGTCTTCGAGCAGCGCCATGCGCACCAGCGGCTCCAGCATCACATCGGGCAGAGGAGGAACGGGCAGCGCAGCCGTTTGATTAATGCTCATTTTGAGTATTTATGGAGTAAAAAAAGGGGCGCACCAGCCTTGTACCAGTCGCACGGGTATTTATGCTAAACCTGAGCATAAATACTGTCAAGCGCTGAAGCCCTGGGACCTGTCACCTGCGCTCAGGCCTTCAAAAAGGGGTTGGGGTACTCAGCCGCGTGCCAGCGGCAGCTTGTTGCCTGCCACTGCCCGCTCCACCAGCACATTGCGGCGGAAGCGAAACAGCTTGGCGGGGCGGCCTGCGCCCTGGCTGCTGATCTCGCCGGTGTCTTCGACCAGTGCCTGCTGCTCGATCAGGCGGCGAAAATTCTGCTTGTGCAGGCTGCGCCCGGCCAGCGCTTCCACCGCCTGCTGCAGCTGCAGCAGCGAGAAACTGTCGGCCATCAGCTCGAACACCACCGGGCGGTACTTGATCTTGGCCCGCAGCCGCGCCATGCCAGTAGCCAGAATGCGGCGGTGGTCATTGCGCATCGCCGTGCCCAGCAAAGTCTGGCCTTGGGGGGCCGCCATGCCATCGCGCCAGGCCTCAGCCACGAGGCCCGCTTCAAACAGCAGCTCGTAGCGCTGCAGCACCAGCTCTTCGTTCCAATCGCTGCCTTCGAGGCCAAAGCTCACACAGGCCCGCTCCCAGCGCGCGCTGGCTGCCGCCTTGTCCGCCGCCTGCTCACTCCAAGCCTGCAAGGCAGGCGCAATGCGCTGGCCCAGCATCGCCGGCGCGCCGCTGCGCCAGTCCTCCCAGGGGAAATAGCGGTACCAGTCCTGCCAGCCCCGCTGGGCCTGGCCGGCATCGTCCAACTCGCGCGTCAATGCTAGGTAGCTGATGGAGATCGCCCGCATGCCCAGCTCCTGCGAGCGGTCGCGGTCGGCAAAGGTGTAGAGCTGCTCCACAAAGCCCAGCGGGTGGTGGGTCTGCGTCTCCACCCAGGCGCGCAGGCTGGCCTGCAGCGAGCGGTGGTTGGCGGTAAAAGGCCCGGCCGGCAGCGTCTCGCCCGCTTGCGTGGTCAATATGCGCGGCTGCCCGCCCGTCACCGCCACCAGCACCGCCACCAGATCGGCCTGCACCGAATGCTGCTCGCGCTCGGCGGCGTTTTGCGCAAGGGGCGCATCCGCAGCAGTGGTTTTTGTGATCGCGGCAGGTGGGGTCACCAAAGGGGGGCTTTCAAAAATCGATGGACGGGGCGGCGCTTGCAGTGCCAGCCAAGAGGGCGCTACGTCGCAAGCAGCGGCTATCTTATAACGGCTTGCAGCGTTGCTCTGCCATCGCGCTGCCCCATGCGCATGAGCGCAGTGCAGCACGAAAAAGCCCGCTGACCTGCAGCGGGCTTGGGGGTTCTGACGGCCAGCACGCAGCGAATGCCTGCGGGCAGTGTTGTTGCCGAAACGGTCAGACGTTAAACAGGAAGTTCAACACATCGCCATCCTTGACGATGTATTCCTTGCCTTCGGCGCGCATCTTGCCCGCTTCCTTGGCACCCTGCTCACCCTTGTACTGGATGTAGTCATCAAAGGCGATGGTCTGGGCGCGGATAAAGCCGCGCTCGAAGTCGCCGTGGATGACGCCAGCGGCCTGGGGTGCGGTGGCGCCCACGGGCACCGTCCAGGCGCGCACTTCCTTCACACCGGCGGTGAAGTAGGTTTGCAGACCCAGCAGCGAGAAGCCGGCGCGGATCAGGCGGTTAAGGCCAGGCTCTTCCAGGCCCATTTCCTGCAGGAACATGTCGCGGTCTTCGTCGCCCATCTCGGACATTTCTGCCTCGATCTTGGCGCAGATGGCGACCACGGGCGCGCCTTGCGCTTGGGCATAGGCCTTGAGGCTGTCGAGCAGCGGGTTGTTCTCGAAGCCGTCTTCGCTGACGTTGCCGACAAACATCGCGGGCTTGGCGGTGATCAGGCAGAACTGCTTGAGCAGCGGCGCGTCTTCCTTGGACACGGGCACGATGCGGGCGGGCTTGCCCTCGTCGAGCACGGCCTGGATGGGGGTCAGCAGCGAGACCAGCTTGGCCGCTTCCTTGTCGTTGCCCGACTTGGCCGCCTTGCTGTAGCGGTTCAGCGCTTTTTCGACGGTGGCCAGGTCGGCCAGGCACAGCTCGGTCTGGATGACTTCGATATCGGCAATCGGGTCGACCTTGTTGGCCACGTGGATCACGTTCGGGTCTTCGAAGCAGCGCACGACGTTGACGATGGCGTCGGTCTCGCGGATGTGGGCCAGGAACTGGTTGCCCAGGCCTTCGCCCTTGGAGGCGCCTGCCACCAGGCCGGCGATGTCGACAAACTCCACGATGGCCGGAACAACGCGCTCGGGCTCGACGATCTTGGACAGCTGGTCCAGGCGCGGATCGGGCACTTCCACCACGCCGGTATTGGGTTCGATCGTGCAGAAAGGATAGTTTTCGGCGGCAATCCCTGCCTTGGTCAACGCATTAAAAAGGGTGGACTTGCCAACATTGGGCAAACCGACGATGCCGCATTTGAGGCTCATGGCAGTGCTTTCTCTATTCTTTCGGACAAACCAGGCATTTTAAGCCGACTGCATGGCAATCGCGAATCCAGGCGTATTTCAACGGAAAGCCTCAATCAAACTGTAAGGCACCGCCGACCGCATCACCCACCCGCAATATCCCGCCCGTACCTGCCGGCACATAGGCATTCATGCCAAAGGTGACGGCGCCGTCCAGGCGCTCATCGTGACGGTAGGTCTGCAAGGTGTCGGTCACGCTGGTACCGCTCGCAGCGGTGGCCGGGTCGATATCGGGGATCGGGCAGCGTGCGCAGGGCTTGACCAGCGGCAGATCGGCCCATTGCTGGCTGCCCGGGCCGCCCTGCTGCACCGACAGGCTCTCGATGCGGTCTTCGTCATGCGACTGAAAGCCTTCGACAATGATATTGGCGCGAAAGCGCTCAGCCACCACCGGCGCGTCGCCCGCCTGGCGCAGGCGCTCATTGAGCTCATTGACGGAGGCCTGGCTGACCACCAGCACCGGAAAGCCATCGGCAAACTGCGTGGGCGCATCGGCCCCGCCTGTCCACTTCTTGCTCGCCAGCCGCAGCGCCTGCGGCGCCATGCGCACCAAAGTGCATTCGGTCTGCAGGAACGCGCTGAACCAGGCATTGACGGCATCGGGCGCCTGCAGGCCCGTCACCTGGTCGTCCCAGACGCGCACCGCCCGCTCGGGGCCGCTAAAGGCCATGTCCACCTGGAGCGGGTCCATGCCCGGGGCGGTGACCGTCATCACGCCATCGGCAATGGCCGGCTGCACCAGCACCATGCGGGCGATTTCGCGCTGCGAGATGAATTCGCCCCGACCATCGACGAGCATGAAGGCCCGGTCATGCTCCAAGCCTGTGGCCAACAGGCGTGCGCTTTGCACGGCGATACCGGCACAGGATTTGATGGGAAAAACCCACAATTGGCCAATATGGCCGGTGACATCAAAAAATTCGCTATTTGCCATGCTGCTCTGCGCCTGGGTTGATTCTGGGCAAACCACACTGTAACGAGTAAATGGCCGCCTTGCATCTGGGGACCGCCTGCTGAGCGCCCAACGGTGGCCAGCCCCCTGCGCCAAGTCGTACCTGCGCGCTGCACTGCCATGGTGCCCCACTACAATAGATCGCTTATGGCTTCTGAATTCGACGTTTGTATCCGTGGCGCGGGCATTGTGGGCCGCAGCTTGGCATTGTTGCTGGCGCGCGAGCGCATGCGCGTGGCGCTGGTGGACACGGCGCCTGCACCCAGCAACAGCGGCCACGGCGATGTGCGCGCCTATGCGCTCAACCAGCTCTCGCGCGAGGTGCTGCAGTCGGTGCGCAGCTGGCCCGAGGCCCAGCACGCCACGCCGGTAACCCGCATGGATGTCTATGGCGACCAGGGCGGCGAGGTGCATTTTGATGCGGCTCAGCAGCATACCCAGGCGCTGAACTGGATCGTCGATGTGCCGGCGCTGGAAGCGCAACTGGCCGCTGCCGTGCGCTACCAGCCGATGGTCGAGACGGTAGGCAGCCCGGTCGATGCCGCCCTGACAGTGGTCTGCGAGGGCAAGCACAGCCGCACCCGGGAAGAATTTGGCGTGGAGTTTGCCACGATCCCCTACCACCAGACAGCCGTCGCCACCCGCCTGCGCTGCGAGCGCCCGCATGGCCAGGCCGCGCGCCAGTGGTTTTCTGCAGCCGGCGACATTCTGGCCTTTTTGCCGCTGGGCGGCCCGGACGGCCATGAGGTGGCCGTCGTCTGGTCGCTGCCGGTCAGCCAGGTCGAAGGCGTCAAGGCGCTCGACGATGCCGGCCTGGCGATGGCGCTGGAATCGGCCAGCCAGGGCATGCTGGGCCAGCTCACTGTTTGCGCCGAGCGCGCCGCCTGGCCGCTGCAGCAGTCGGTGGCGCGCCAGTGGTGCGGCCCCCTGCCGGGGAGCGCCCTGCAAGACAGCGCCCGCGCCAAGAGCTGGGTGCTGGCCGGCGACAGTGCCCATGCCGTGCACCCGCTGGCCGGCCAGGGCCTGAACCTGGGCATGGCCGACATCGCCGCGCTGGCCCGCCTGCTAACCAGCGAAGATGCGCGCTGGCGCCGCCTGTCGGACCTGCGCCTGCTGCGCCGCTATGAGCGCGAGCGCAAGGCACGCCTGGCCCCCATCGGCTTGGCGATGGACAGCATTCAACAATTGTTTACCAGGCCCGAGACGCCTTTGCAAAGCCTGAGAAACTGGGGCATGCGCGGCTTTGAGAGCAGCGGCCCGCTGAAATCCTGGGTCACCCGCCAGGCCATGGGAGTGAACTTTTAGCGCCCATCTGGTACAAAGCTGTGCTCGGCCTGAAGCCGCTTGCAGGTAGCAAAATGTTAATAGTTGCGAGGGCTTAGCGCTGGCCCGGGCCTGAGGGGTCCCGGGGCACATGCTTGCTTCGAAGACAGACGTCGGAGTGCGGTCAAGCGGCTTGTAGGCACTGGTATCTGCCAGTGCCTGGGCTTTTCACCATCAAGATTCAAAAAAAGGTTTCTCATGCGAATTCTCTCTACCGTATTGGCCAGTGCTGCCATCGCGGCCAGTTTCTCCGCCAGTGCACAAGAAGACGCGATCCGCAAGGCGCTGGCAGAGCGTATCCCCCAGCTGCAAAAGATTGACGAAGTCAGCGCCACGCCGATGCAGGGCCTCTATGAAGTGCGCGTGGGCACCGACCTGTTCTACAGCGATGCCAAGGGCAACTACCTGATCCAGGGCGAGCTGATCGACACCCAGGCACACCGCAACCTGACCGAAGACCGCATGAACAAGCTGACGGCAGTGGACTTCAACAGCCTGAACCTGAAGGACGCGATCAAGACCGTCAAGGGCAATGGCTCGCGCAAGATTGCCGTCTTTGAAGACCCCAACTGCGGCTACTGCAAGCGCTTCGAGAAGGACCTGCAAAACGTCAAGGACGTGACGGTCTACACCTTCCTCTACCCGATCCTGAGCCCCGACTCGGTCGAGAAGTCGCGCAACATCTGGTGCGCCAAGGACCCGGCCAAGGAATGGGCCAGCCACATGCTCAAGGGCACCGATGCCCCCGCCGCCGCATCGAGCTGCGACGTGACGGCGCTGCAGCGCAATATGGAATTTGGCCGCAAGTACAAGATCACCGGCACGCCGACGATCTTCTTTGCCGATGGCTCGCGCGTTCCCGGCGCAATCGGCTCGGACGACCTGGAAAAGCGCCTCAAGGCCGTCAAGTAAGCCAGGCAGCTTGCTGCCCGCATTCCATCAGGCCCTTCGGGGCCTTTTTTGTGCCCGCTGAATTCCTGGGTCGGCACGCGCCCATGCAATTGGGGCTACGCTTGCGGGCTATGACCCAAAGCGCAGCCGCCACGGCACCCCATGCCATCCAGTACACCATCACGCCCATCGATCTGCACGCCCACCTCTACCAGGTCGTGCTCAATATCCCCCGGCCCAAGGCGATGCAGACCGTGTCGCTGCCGGTCTGGATCCCGGGCAGCTACCTGGTGCGTGAGTTCTCCAAATCGCTGCAGGGCCTGAGCGCCAGCCAAAGCGCGCAGCTGGTCGATATCCAGCAGCAGAACAAGAACACCTGGGTGGTGGACTGCAGCGCAGCGGAACCGCTGACCCTGAGCTACCAGATCTGCGCCTATGACAGCTCGGTGCGCACTGCCTGGCTCGACAGCCAGCGCGGCTTTTTCAACGGCACCAGTGTATTTTTGCGTGTGCATGGCAGCGAGGCCCTGCTGCAGGTGCTGCACATCGAGCCGCCGGCCCAGCAGCCCCATTGGCAGGTGGCCACCGGCCTCCTGGCCGCGCAGACCAACCCCCAAGGCTTTGGCCGCTACCATGCCAGCAGCTATGATGAGCTGGTGGACTGCCCGGTGGAGATGGGGCCATTCTGGAGCGCCGAGTTCAGCGCGCACGGCGTGGCGCACCGCTTTGTGGTGGCCGGCGCACCGCCCAGTTTTGATGGCGCACGCCTCATTGCCGATACGCAAAAGATCTGCGAGACCGAAATCCGCCTCTGGCACCCCCGGGGCAGGCCGCCTTTCGAGCGCTATGTGTTCATGCTCAACGCCATGGACGACAACTACGGCGGCCTCGAGCACAAGAACTCCACCGCCCTGATCTGCAGCCGGCGCGACCTCCCCCGCAAGGGCGAGGCCCAGGCCAGCAGCGGTTACATCACCTTGCTGGGTCTCATCAGCCACGAGTATTTCCACACCTGGAACGTCAAGCGCCTGCGCCCGATGGAGCTGGCCAGCTACGACTACGAACGCGAGAACTACACCGAGCTGCTGTGGTTCTTCGAGGGCTTTACCAGCTACTACGACGACCTGGTCCTGCGCCGCGCCGGCCTGCTGGACAACAGCCAGTACCTCAAGCTGCTCAACAAGACCTTGAACCAGGTGCTGCAGACGCCGGGCCGCCATCTGCAAAGCGTGGCCGAGGCGAGCTATGACGCCTGGGTCAAGTACTACCGCCAGGACGAGAACACGCCCAACGCCACCGTCAGCTACTACACCAAGGGCTCGCTGGTGGCCCTGTGCCTGGACCTGAGCCTGCGCCGCGCAGGCCACAGCGGGCTTGATGGGGTGATGCGGGCACTGTACCGGCGCTGCAAGGCCGGCCCGATGCGCGAGCAGGACCTGCTCGATGTGCTGCACGAGCTGACGGACCGCAGCTGGGCCGCCGACATCAGCGCCTGGGTGCATGGCAAGCTCGATCTGCCCGTGGCCGCCCTGCTCCAGGCCCATGGCGTCGATTGCCAGCCCGACAAGCCCCAGATCGCCCAGCAGCTGGGCCTGCGCGTGGCCGAGGGCGCTGCGGGCATCAGCATCAAGGTGGTGCTGCGCGGCGGCGCGGCCGAGGCCGCCGGCATGATGGCGGGCGACGAATGGATCGGCATCGAGCCGCTGCAGGCCAGTGCCCAGAGCGGCGGTTGGCGCCTGCACAAGCTCGACGACCTGCTGCTCTACGCCGGGGATGCCCAGCAGGTGCTGGCCCTGGTAGCCCGGGACAAGCGCCTGCTGCGCCTGCCGCTGGCCTTGCCAGCCCGCGCAGACGCCGCCCCTGCAAAAGGCCGCAAGAAAGCCCCAAAAACTGCCAGCCAGAGCGACACCGTCACCTTGGCTGTCACCGATGCGAATCTGGTCAATCTCTGGCTGGACGGGCGTTGATCGCGGGCAGTGACCCGCCCACCTGCACCCAAAAAGCGCCATCTTGCGCAGCTCGCTACGCCGCAACAGCCCGCTTGGTGTAGGATGCCTGTCGACCATGCGGGCGCCAGCAGGCCGCTGCTGCCCCACAACCCAAGGAGATAGACCGTGGCCTATGAAATGATCGAAGTGCGCGTCGAAGCCGAGAAAGTGGGCATCATCACGCTCAACCGCCCCAAGGCGCTGAACGCGCTCAACGACCAGCTGATGAACGAGCTGGGTGAGGCGCTCAAGGCCTTTGACGCCGACAAGAACATTGGCTGCATGATCATCACCGGCAGCGAAAAGGCCTTTGCCGCGGGCGCCGACATTGGCGCCATGGCCAAGTACAGCTTTGCCGATGCCTATGGCGGCGACTACATCACCCGCAACTGGGAAGCGATCCGCAGCATCCGCAAGCCCGTCATTGCCGCCGTCAGCGGCTACGCACTGGGTGGCGGCTGCGAGCTGGCCATGATGTGCGACTTCATCATCGCCGCCGACAACGCCCGCTTTGGCCAGCCCGAGATCAAGCTGGGCGTCATCCCCGGCGCCGGCGGCACGCAGCGCCTGCCCCGCGCCGTGGGCAAGGCCAAGGCCATGGACCTGGCCCTCACCGGCCGCATGATGAACGCCGACGAGGCCGAGCGTGCCAGCCTGGTCAGCCGCGTGGTGCCCGTGGACAAGCTGATGGAAGAGGCGCTGGGCGCGGCCATCATCATCAGCGGCTTCTCGCAGCTGGCCGTGATGGCCGCCAAGGAATCGGTGAACCGCGCGTTCGAGGGCAGCCTCAACGACGGCGTGATGTTCGAGCGGCGCCTGTTCCACGCGCTGTTCGCGACCAATGACCAGAAAGAAGGCATGGACGCCTTCGTCAACAAGCGCCCGGCCCAGTTCAGCAACAGCTGATCAGGCGCTACGGTGCCATTGGTGCAGGGGCCATGGTCCTTGCCAGCACCCGCCACGCAAAATGACTGTTTTTGACAAAACCTGGCGACATTGATCGCCGAGCCAAATTTTCGGTATATAATTTCGTTCTGCCGGTCGTATAGCTCAGTTGGTTAGAGCGCAGCATTCATAATGCTGATGTCGTAGGTTCAAGTCCCACTACGACCACCAGGTTTCAAGCCGCAGTGATTGCATGATCACTGCGGCTTTTCTCTTTGGCGCATCCGTTTTGATGGCTGCAAGTCGCGCCGAAAAAGTCGCAGCCAGCAGCCGGTACGCCGCCCATCCGCCCCTACAATGGAGTCTGCCGGTCGTATAGCTCAGTTGGTTAGAGCGCAGCATTCATAATGCTGATGTCGTAGGTTCAAGTCCCACTACGACCACCACATCCCACCGCAGTGCCTGCCACAGGCCCTGCGGTTTTTTTATGCCCACAGGGGCACAATAGCCCCATGCAAGACCTGTTCAGCCCCGCCGCCAACGATGACCAGACGCACTGGGAGCGCATTGCCATTGGCCGCCAGGCCTGTGTGCTGCGCGGCTTTGCGCTGCGCTGGGAGGATGACTTGCTGCGCCAGGTGCAGGCCATCGTGCAGCAGGCGCCGTTTCGCCATTTGCGCACCCCCGGCGGGCGCCCTATGCAGGTGGCGATGAGCAACTGCGGCGCATTTGGCTGGTACAGCGACCAGCACGGCTACCGCTACAGCGCCACCGACCCCTTGAGCGGCCAGCCCTGGCCCGCCATGCCACCCGCCTTCGCAGCGCTGGCCGCCCAGGCGGCGCAGGCAGCCGAGCTGCCGCCTTTTGCCCCCAATGCCTGCCTGATCAACCGCTACAGCGTCGGCACCCGCCTGACCCTGCACCAGGACGAAGGTGATGCCCGCCACCCGATCGTGTCGGTATCGCTGGGCCTGCCCGCCATCTTTTTGTGGGGTGGTGATGCCCGCGCCGATGCCACGCAAAAGCTGCCGCTGCAGCATGGCGATGTGGTGGTCTGGGGTGGCGTGGACCGCATGCGCTACCACGGGGTGATGCCGGTCAAGGATGGGGTGAGCGCTGTGGCGCATCCGCTGCTCGATGGCCAAAGAATCAACCTGACCTTCCGCCGCGCAAGCTAGACCGCTGGCTCAGGGGCCGCGCCACCCAGCTCCTGCGACAGGCAATCGATAAAGCTGCGCACCTTGGGCGCCAGGTAGCGCCGGCTGGTGTAGATCGCATACAGGGTCACCGTCAGCGCCTCCCACTGGGGCAGCACCCGCTGCAGCTGGCCGCTGCGCAGGTCGTCCTCCACCAACCAGGATGGCAAAAAGCCCAGGCCCATGCCGGCGCGCACCGCATGCAGGCTGAGGTTGGAATCATCGGACAGCAGGGCCGGCTGCAGGTGCAGCGGCGCGCTGCGTGCGCCGGGCTGGCTCAGCTGCAAGGGGCTGAGCGATACATAGCTGGGCAACACGGCAGGGTGCTGGGCGAGGTCGGCAGGCTGCTGGGGCGGGCCAGCCTGCCCCAGGTAAGCGGGGCTGGCCACCAGGTAGAACGGCACCTGGCACAGCGGGCGGGCAATCAGATGCGGGGCGGGGTCGGACGAGGCGCGCATGGCCATGTCATAGCCGGCGGTGGCCAGGTCGATCTTGTGGTTGTCCAGGTGGATATCGACCAGCACCTGCGGATAACGGGCGCGGTAGCGCGCCAGGATGCGCGCCATCTGCGGGGTAGCGCACCAGACCGGCGCGCTGATCTTGAGCTGACCGCTGGGGGCCTGGTGGTGCTGGCCGATCTCCTGGGCAGCAGCGTCCAGCATCTCCAACGCCAGGCTGCTTTGCGCATACCAGCGCTGGCCCGCCTCGGTCAGGCTGACATGGCGGCTGCTGCGGTTGAGCAGGCGCGCACCCAGGCGCTGCTCGAGCTGGGCCACATGCTTGCTGACCATCGGGGCCGAGATGCCCAGGCGCTCGCCAGCCTGCGCAAAGCTGCCGTTATCCACCACCGCCTGGAATACCTGCATGCTGGTGAGCTGGTCCATAGTTTCTTAGTAGGAAATCAATTGCTGCATTTTAGCTACTTGGTTTCCTTTTAGGCAGCTACTACATTGGAGACAAGGAGTTTTCCATATGACCACGACGACGACCACCACCCCCGTCAGCACCAGCAGCAGCCGCCTGCCCGTCTATTTCATCTCGCACGGCGGCGGCCCCTGGCCATGGATGCCCGAGATGCACGACCACTATGCGCAGCTGGCCGCGTCGCTGGCCGATATGCCGCGCCAGATCGGCCGCACACCGCGCGCGATCCTGATGGTGTCGGCCCACTGGGAGGCCGATACGTTTACGGTGCAGTCCACGCCCCAGCCCGGCATGATTTATGACTACGGCGGTTTTCCGGCCCATACCTACCAGATCCACTACCGCTCGCCCGGATCGCCTGCGCTGGCCGAGCGGGTCGCTGGCCTGTTGGCCCAGGCCGGCATTGCGGTGCAGCAGGACGCCGAGCGCGGCTATGACCACGGTATGTTCTCGCCAATGGCCGCGATCTACCCCGAGGCCCATGTGCCGGTGGTGCAGCTGTCGCTGCGCCGGGGCCTGGACCCGGCCGAGCACCTGGCGCTGGGCCGGGCGCTGGCCGCCTTGCGCGATGAGGATGTGCTGATCATTGGCAGCGGCTTGTCGTACCACAACCTGCGTGCCTTTGGGCCCCAGGCGCGCGTGCCCTCCAAAGCCTTTGACGACTGGCTGGCCGAGACCATGCTGCAGGCGGACAGCGCCCGCCGCAGCCAGCGCCTGCTGGACTGGGAAGACGCCCCCGCCGCACGCATTGCGCACCCGCGCGAAGAGCATCTGCTGCCGCTGATGGTGGCGGTCGGCGCCGCCGAGGCTGACCGCGCCGTGCGTGTGTACCATGAAGACAACTTCATGGGCGGGCTCGCCGTGTCGAGCTACCGGCTGGATGCCGCCTAAGCGCTGCTGAGGGCGGGATGCTGGCTCCCTGTCCAAAAAAGTTGCACCATACAACCAAAAAGTTGTATATTGCAACCAAATACTGGAGAGACGCATGGCAGCCGCTACCGACACCCCCTTGGTCAACGACATCCGCAGCGCCTCTCGCGCCATGGTGCGGGAGCTGGGCTTTATGGCGAGCACCTTGGCGGGTACGCCCTACTCCGCCTCTGCCGTCCATGCGCTGCTGGAAATCGATACGCATGGCCAGGTCACCGCCGCCCAGTTGGCAGAGTATCTGGGGCTGGACAAATCCAGCGTCAGCCGCATGCTCGCCAAGCTTATCGCCAACGGCGAGCTGCAAGAAGAGCCCTGCGCAGACGATGCCCGCGCCAAGCAGTTGCTGCTAACGGCCCAAGGCCAACGCACCGTCGCAGGCATCCACGCCTACGGCCAGGCCCAGGTGCGCAGTGCGCTGGCGCAGCTCAACCCCTCGCTGCAGCAGTCCGTGGTGCAGGGCTTGATGGCCTATGCCCAGGCCTTGCAGGCGCACCGGCTGGGCAGCGCGGCGGGCCAGGACAGCGCTGCCACCTCGGCCACGACCAGTATCCAGATCCACAGCGGCTACCGGCCCGGCGTCATCGGCCGCGTGGCGGAGATGCATGCCGTGTTCTATGCCCGGCACTGGGGCTTTGGCGCCTTCTTTGAAAGCAAGGTGGCCTCGGGCCTTGCCGAATTCAGCGGCCGCCTGGGCGAGCCCTGCAACCAGATCTGGACGGCGGTGCACAACGAGCGCATCGTCGGCTCCGTCGCGATTGACGGCCAGGACCTGGGCAACAACCAGGCGCATCTGCGCTGGTTCATTCTGGATGATGGCTGCCGCGGTGGCGGCGTGGGCCGCCAGCTGCTGACGCAGGCCCTCGCCTTTTGCGACCAGCGCGGCTTTGCCAGCACCGAGCTCTGGACCTTCCAGGGGCTGGATGCGGCACGCAAGCTCTATGAATCGCTGGGCTTTGCCTTGGTGCATGAAGAGACCGGCCAGCAATGGGGCTCGGCCGTGGTCGAGCAGCAGTTCAGCCGCCGCCGGCACGGCGCCTAGGTGCGCGATGCAGGCGCACCAGCCAGCGCTGTGGGCGGCCGCTACCACCGGCATGCTGGTGGGCGCGGCCATGGTCTCCACCAGTGCGCTGTCATCGGCTGCCTCGCCAGCCAGCCTGGCGTTTTTGCGCTATGCCATCGGGCTGGCGATCCTGGCGGGCCCTGCGCTGCTTGCCACCTGGCCGCGCTACCGCGCCCGCGATGCGCTGGCCATTGCCTTGCTTGGCGTGGCGCAGTTTGCGCTGCTGATCCTGCTGCTCAACCATGCACTGGCGCGCCTGCCCGCCTCCACCTGCGCACTGGTGTTCGCCACCATGCCGCTCTTTACCTGGTGCCTGGCGGCGCTGTCGGGGCGCGAGCCTTTGAGCCGCCGCCGGCTGGCGGGCCTGGCACTGGCCGTCGGCGGCGTCGCCGTGCTGCTGCTCGGCAGTGCGCGCGCTGCCAGCGGCGGGGGTGGCGCAGGCAGCCTGGGCCTGCTGGGCGGCAGCGGCATGGCGGCCTTGCTCGCCGCAACGCTGGTGGGTGCGGCCACCAGCATTCTCTACGGTCCCTATATGCGGCGCTACCCGGCGCTGCCCACCTGCGGCCTGGCCATGGCGGCATCGGTGCTGTTTTTGGCGCTCTACTGCAGCTGGCAGGGTCAGCCGCTGTGGCCGGTGTTTTCTGCCACGCAGTGGGGCCATATGGTCTTTGTCGGGCTGTCGAGCGGCCTGGGCTACTTTTGCCTGCTGTGGGCGCTGGGCCGGCTGCAGGCATCGCTGGTGATTGCCTTCCAGGCGCTGGGCCCTGTCACTGCGGCCTTGCTGGAGCTGGCCTTGCACCAGCGCCTGCCATCGCCTGCGCTGCTGGCCGCCCTGGTCCTGGTGCTGGCGGGCCTGGTCGTGAGCACCCAGGCAGCAGCGCGCTAAGCCCGGCCTTGGCGCCCTCAAGCTGCAGCCTTGCCCCAGTGCTGGACTGTGGCACCGCCAGTGTTTGTAGAATGCGGCCTCCAGCCCCTGGATATACACCATGAACCGCTGCACCACACCCCACACATCCCACCACCATCGCCTGCGACGCACGGCCCGCGCCAGCCTTGCAGCCTTGGCGCTGGCACTGGGCGGCATCAGTGCCCTGCCCAGCCTGGCCCAGACCGCCACCTTTGCCCCGTTCCAAGGCCCCGTCCGCGCCTTTCCTCCACAGGCCCTGCGTGGCAACCTGGTGGTCACCAGCACCAGCCAGGCCACGATCGATGGCCAGACCGTGGGCCTCGCTCCCGCCTTCAAGCTCTACAACCCGCGCAACACCACGATACGCCCCGGCACGGTGCTCAACGAGCGGCTGACGGTGAACTATGTGATCGAGAAAACCAGCGGGCGTGTGCATGCCGCCTGGATCTTGAACAGCGAAGAAGCCGCCCTCAAGCGCGACCGCGCCGACAACGGCTTTTGGAGCGGACTCTTTAAATAACGCGCCCCAGCGCCGCCGCATGGCCTGACCGCACCGGTCAAGCCCGGCTCGGCGCCCGCGCATCGACACCCATCAGCAGCAGTGCGCCCGCCGGGCGCCTGGCTTGTTGCCGTATTGCTGTATTCACCCAGGCCTGCGATGGCAGCCCCGGGCCCCCACGAGATTTGCACCATGTCCAAAAAAGTATTTATCAAAACCTTCGGCTGCCAGATGAACGAGTACGACTCGGACAAGATGGCCGATGTGCTGGGCGCCGCCCAGGGCTATGAACCCACGCAGGACATGGACGAGGCCGACCTGATCCTGTTCAATACCTGCTCTGTGCGCGAGAAGGCGCAGGAGAAGGTGTTCTCCGACCTGGGCCGCATCAAGCACCTGAAGGAAAAAGGCGTGCTGATTGGCGTGGGCGGTTGCGTGGCCAGCCAGGAAGGCGCCGAGATCATCAAGCGCGCGCCCTATGTGGATGTGGTGTTTGGCCCCCAGACTCTGCACCGCCTGCCCGAACTGCTCAATGCCCGCGCGGCCAAGGCCAAACCGCAGGTCGATATCTCCTTCCCCGAGATCGAGAAGTTCGACCACCTGCCCCCTGCCCGCGTCGAAGGTGCCTCGGCCTTTGTGTCGATCATGGAGGGCTGCTCCAAGTACTGCAGCTACTGCGTGGTGCCCTACACCCGGGGGGAAGAGGTCAGCCGCCCGTTTGAGGACGTGCTGGTCGAGGTCGCAGGCCTGGCCGCGCAAGGCGTCAAGGAAATCACCTTGCTGGGCCAGAACGTGAATGCCTACCTGGGCAAGATGGGCGATACGGCCGAGATTGCCGACTTCGCGCTGTTGCTCGAATACGTGGCCGAGATCCCCGGCATCGAGCGCATCCGCTACACCACCAGCCACCCCAATGAGTTCACGCCGCGCCTGATCGAGGCCTATGCCAAGATCCCCAAGCTGGTCTCGCACCTGCACCTGCCGGTGCAGCACGGCAGCGACAAGATCCTGATGGCGATGAAGCGCGGCTACACCGCCATGGAGTACAAGAGCACGGTGCGCAAGCTGCGCGCCATTCGCCCCGATCTGGCGATGAGCAGCGACTTCATCGTCGGCTTCCCCGGTGAGACCGAAGAAGACTTCCAGAAGATGATGAAGCTCATCGATGACGTGCGCTTTGACAACTCGTTCAGCTTTATCTTCAGCCCGCGCCCCGGCACCCCCGCTGCCAACCTGCCCGATGACACGCCTTACGAGGTCAAGCTGCGCCGCCTGCAGGATCTGCAAGCTGTCATCAACCACAACATCAAGACCATCAGCGAAGAGCGCCTGGGCACCGTCCAGCGCCTGCTGGTGGAGGGCAAGTCCAAGCGCGACAACGGCGAGCTGATGGGCCGCACCGAGTGCAACCGCGTGGTCAACTTCCCCGGCCAGGAGCGGCTGATTGGCCAGATGGTCGATGTGCGCATTACCGAGACGATGACCTATACGCTGCGCGGCGAAGTGCTGATCACCCATTGAGGCATAGAGCCGGTCGGCTGATGCCGCGCTGGTCAGCCGCAGCAAACACGGTGAAAATAGCCCTCTGCCCTGCTTTTGTGGCCCGCAAAGGCCATATCTGCCTTGGGGCCCGTTAGCATGCAGGGGGCGCATGAGGGATGCGCCATCACCAGAAAGGCATCATCACCATGGCATCCGTGTCCGACCCGTCCACCGCACTGCGCAGCGAGGCGCTTGACGCCTTTCTGGACCATGTTGATGCCCTCTTCAACACCGAGGACGAGACGCAGGAGTGGCCTGACCGCCAGGCCGCTGCCGCCCAGCAGCTCGCATCGCGCGCGCTGGAGCCCGAAGACCTGGACCAGCTGCGCCGCCTCTACCGGCTGTGGAGCATGGCCGGCCAGCCCGCCCAGGCCCTGGCCGCCGTGCAGCAGCACCAGGCCCGCCTGCTGCAGGAGCTGACCGCCGACGCCCAGCGCGACGCCGCCGTCACGATGGCGATGCTGCAAGCCGATGCCGCCGAGGATGTGCCCGACCTCCCCCCCGAACAGTACCGCGCGGTAATCGCGCAGGCCATGGCTGCCGTGGACCAGGCCGGTGACCTGGGCGATCCGGACCGCGCCTGGCGCCATCTGGCCCGCCATGCCCACCAGGCCCAGGCGCTGGACCTGCAAGAGCAGATCACCCGCAAGCAGCACCACTACAAAAGCCAGCAGGCCGACCGCGCCCATCTGCGCGCCTGGGACGATGCGATGCTGGCCACGCGCCTGGGCCGCATCGAAGCGGCCAGGGGCAACAGCGCTGCAGCCCGCGACCTGGGCCACTACGCACTGCAAAAACTCCAGCGCGCCGAAGCGGGCCAGGACATCGACACCGATGACTGGCTGCTGCTGGGCGAGGACATCATTGCGCTGGCCCCGGATGCGCTGGCCCAGCACAGCGAGCTGACGCTGGCGAGCCTGCCCAGCACCGCCTCGCCCGCCGCCTGGCGCGATACCCGCGCCCAGCTCGCGCGCCTGGCTGCTGGCAGCCTGCACCAGCAAGGCGCGCTCGATGCCGCGATCAGCAAAGGCCAGGAAGGCCGCTTTGCGCTGGTGCGCGACAGCAACGACCGTAGCAGTGCCTTGCTGATCGACTGGCTGGTGCAGGCAGCGCGCCTGCCCGAGGCGGCCCACATGTGCTTTGAGAGTACCCTGCACAGCCGCCCCGGATCGCGCGAAGCTGCCTGCCGCCAGGCATTGGCCCACCTGGGTGAGCCGGGCGGTGCGCCGTACTGGGCGCTGACCCTGATGGTCGCAGCCCAGGACGAGGACCTGGCCGAATTCCTGCCTGCCGACATGGACGCCGAGCAGGCCTTTGCCCACTACAGCGCGCTGGTGCAGCAGCAGTCGCTGAACCACCCGATGTGGCGACTGCTGCAGGGCAACCATCTGTTTGAACAGCAGGACTATGCGCAGGCCTTGCCGCTCTTGGAAACCCTGGCCGAGCGCCCCCAGTGCGCCAATGGCGAACTCGCCTACCGCCTGTTTGTCTGCCGCGCCCGCGTGGCGGGCCTGGCCAGCGCGCTGCAGTCGCCCTATATCCGCTGCGACAGCGGCAGCTGGTGCTATGCGATGGGCGTGCAGCTGGATGACGACGAAGAGCTGATGAAGGCCATTGGCGGTGAAGGTGACGAGCTGCCCGCCGACTGGCCCTACGACGAGCTGCTGCGCTGGATCAAGCACTACTACGAGACTGGCCAGGCCCGCTTCGAGCACTGGTTTGCCACTGGCCAGGGCAGCTACAAGGATGGCAACCTGCACGACTACTCAATGCTGTGCAACAACCTGGCCATCAAGTACCGCTACAACGACGAGAACTACGACGGCGCGCTGGCCCTGCATGCCAAAGGCATTGCGACCAGCCCCTTTGCCGAGCACTACAACGGCATCGTCTCGACCCATATCGACAGCGACAACTACGCGCAGCTTATCGGCGCCGCCGAGCAGCTGTGGCACTACAGCCAGGACAATGGCTACAGCCGACACAGCCCCTGCGACTACTTCCCCAAGGTGGCCTACGCGCTCTACCAGCAAGACCGCAATGTGGAAAACAGCATCTGGCTGGAGCGCCTGGACGAGTGGTGGAGCCAGCTGGACGAAGACGAGCAGCGCAGCGAGCGCTATGACTACCTGCGCAGCCTGCTCAACCAGCTCGACTACTACTCGGCTACGCATGGCGCCGAGGTGCTGCCGCGCCTCCAAGCGCTGCTGCCCGAGCTGGAGCAGCGCCAGAACCCCTACCTGCTGCGCCGCGCGGGCGACGCGATGCAGACTTCGGGCACAGACCAGCAGGCCTTGCAGATCTACCAGCAGGCGCTGGCCTGCGCGCCTGCCGATGACGCGGCCGAGCGCGAGAAGCTGCAGACCACGATCGACAAGCTCCATGCCCAGCTGATCACCGCTGCGCCTGGCGCGGGCGACAGGCCC
Source organism: Comamonas sp. 23 (assembly GCF_049601575.1). Lineage (NCBI taxonomy): Bacteria > Pseudomonadati > Pseudomonadota > Betaproteobacteria > Burkholderiales > Comamonadaceae > Comamonas > Comamonas sp. 23. The sequence continues at coordinate 4,210,260 of NZ_CP187127.1, forward strand.
TGGTGGAAGTTCTGGTAAGCCCGTTCATGCGCTCAAGCACGGTGTACCTGGCGCGCAATGTGGTCAACGCGCCCGAGCTCAAGGCCCGCATCATCGCGCGCAGCCGCGAGCGCGGCGACACGCCCGAGATCGCCGCCTGGCTGCAGAACCATTTCTACCGCTACCTGGTGGGCAATCTTCAGTCGCCGCCCGAGGCCGTTCAGGCCATCCCCACGACCGAGGCACTGCAGCAGCGCTATGCCGCCGGTGCGCCGGCCTGGGCGCTCGCGTTGCTGGCGCGCAAACCCGGGCCTGAGGCTGCGCCGGCAGACACGGCGCTGTGGTGGATCAGCCCTGCCCATCAGAGTGTCCTGGCACTGGAGCGCCAGCTGCTGGAGTTCTTGCAGTCGCGCCAGGGCACCTCGCTGGAGGGCAAGCTCGCCCGCATCAACTGCCCGCAGGCGCTGGAGCGCTGGGCGCAGGAGCACCAGGCTTTCGAGGCCCAGCAACTGGCCGGTTGGCGCCAGCACCAGCCCCATGCGGTGCAGACGGTTTGGCAAGGTAGCCAGGGCGCATTTGTCGAGCTGCTGCCCGGCAGCGGCGTGCTGCGCGAAGAGATGGCCTACGAGAGCCAGATGATGCGCCACTGCCTGGGCCAGTTTGCCAACCGCCGCCAGCTCAGCGGCGGCTATGGCGAGCACTATGCCGAGGGTTGCGAGCAAGGCCGCATGCGCATCTTCAGCTACCGCACCGGCCAGGGCCAGCCGCGCATCACCATCAATGCCTGGCTGCAGCCCGATGGGCGCCTGCGCATCGACCAGATCAAGGGCAAGCAAAACCGCCCGCCGGTGGACCGCTACCGCGCTGACGTCATTGCCTTTTTGAACCAGCTGAACACCAGCGAGGACACGCCAGACGATGCACTGGGCATGCGCCTGCTGCGCACCACCGGTGCCCAGGCGGGCTGGCATGCGGTGGAGAGCTTGCTCAGCGAGGCCGAGCAGTTGCAGCTGTGGCAGCGCCAGCCCAGGCTGCTGGCCCATGTGCCCCAGGCCTCACCACTGGTGCAATGGCTGGCAGCCGCGCACGACAGCAGCCTGCTGGCCGGCCAGCAGCTGCCCCCTGCGCTGGCCTACAGCCTGGCGCAAGCGGGCAGGGCGCCCGCCAACATGCCGTCGGGCATGCAGCCGGAGGCACAGCGATGATCCAGATCGTGGTGGCAGCGATCGGGCTGTGGCTGGTGTGGCAATGCGTGCAGGCCTTTCGCCGCCAATGGGGCAGCCAGGCGCCTGCGCCCTCGGGCCCCCTGGGGCACTACCGGCTCACGCCCGAGCAGAACTGGGCGTTGGCGCTGGCGCACCCGATGGCCTTCCATGCGCTCAAGGATGGCTTTGCCGACAGCGCGATGCCGTCGCCCACCACCGGCCTGGCAGCATCGTTGCGGCCCATGGCCTTGCATGCCTTTGGCCTGCGCACCGACCTGGACGATGCCAAGGTGCGCGAGCAGTTGCCCGAGCGCATGCGCACGCGCTGGTGGTGCCTGGATGTGGAGCGGCTGCAGGCGGGGGATGACGCCCGCGCCGCGATGGCCTTTGCCTGCGTCCGGACTGCCTTTTTTGTGCGTACCGCCGCCATGCTGGGCTGGCTCAGCGCCGAGCATCAGTGGCAGCTGCTGCAGCTCAATGCCGCGCGCGCCCGCGATTGCTTTGGCAGCTGGCAGGAGCTGGGCACCGCCTATGTCCAGGGCCGGGCGCAATGGGTAGCCAAGGGCCGCTCGGACGCGCTGGGCCGCAGCCTGGACCCGGAGGAGTTGCAGCAATGGCTGCAGGATGCCTCGCATCCCTGGAGTGCCTATGCCTGGCGCTGACCCCGCCTTTGCCGCCGTTTTGGGCGCGCTGCCTCTTGTTTTATTCAGCCGATGAATATTCTCATGCGTCAAAAATCGTGCGTGCCTCGGTGAAGCGGCGTGAGAAATAGGGATTGTCCAGGCTCACCGTCTTGACCACGCCGCCGCTCGACGGCGCATGGACAAACTGGTTGTTGCCGGCATAAATGCCCATGTGCGAGTAGCGCCCGCCCATGGTGTTGAAGAACACAAAATCGCCGCGCTGCAGGTCGCGCCGGTCGATCTCGGCGCTCACGCCCGCCCACTGCGCCGTGGTGCGGGGCAAGCGGCGCGTGGTGATGCCCTGGATCGCGTACTGGATCAGACCGCTGCAGTCAAAGCCACCTTCGGGCGTATTGCCGCCATAGGTGTAGGGCGTGTTGACCACCAGCATGACCCGTGCATAGAGCGCCTCGCGCAGCTCGCCGCTCAAGCCCAGGTTGACGGGTACCACGCCGGTGTCCACCCGGGGCGAGGACCCCGCGCCACCTGCCGTGCGCTGGCCACTCTCTCGCCGGGCGCTGCGCGGCGGCGACGAGCCGCAGCCCGCCAGCAATGCCGATGCCGATGCCGACAGCGCCCAGAGCAAAAAGGGACGGCGCGCAGCCGCGTCTTCGTGGTCCATGGTCTCCCCCTTGGATTCAGGCCGCAAAAAATTCATAAAGCATATTATTCACAATTTCATGCAAGTTTGTGAAATGTATTGGTATTTCTCGCTGACAGATGGTCCCACTCGTATTTTTACCAATTTGTCAAACGTGCTGAATACCCGGAATGCCCAACTATTCTGCTTTCAGAGGGAGAAGACTACAATTTGTGTCGTAAGCATAGAAAACAAGCATCCTTCATTGAAAGGACACCCCATGGTGCAATTCTCCAGACGCCAGTTCATGAAAGTGACTGGTTCGACTCTGGCGGGTTCCAGCCTGGCAGTGATGGGCTTCTCGCCCGCCACTGCGCTTGCCGGAGTCCGTCAGTACAAGCTGGTCGGCAGCACAGTGACACGGCAAACCTGCACGTATTGCTCTGTTGGCTGCGGCATTTTGATGTACTCGCTGGGCGATGGCGGCAAGAACGCCAAACTCTCGGTGATCCACGTCGAAGGCGATCCCGACCACCCCGTCAACCGCGGCACCCTGTGCCCCAAGGGCGCATCGCTGCTGGACATCGTCCACAGCCCCAACCGCCTGCTCTACCCCGAATACCGCGCGCCCGGCTCCAATGAGTGGAAGCGCCTGTCCTGGGATGAGGCCCTGACCCGCATTACCAAGCTGCTCAAGGACGATCGCGACGCGAACTTCCTCGAGAAGACCGATGATGGCCTGACGGTGAACCGTTGGACCTCGACCGGCATGCTGGCCGCCTCGGCCTCCAGCAACGAAGCCGGTTACATCACCTACAAAGTGGCCCGCTCTTGGGGCATGTTGGCGTTCGATAACCAAGCCCGTGTCTGACACGGCCCGACGGTGGCAGGTCTTGCCCCGACGTTTGGCCGTGGAGCGATGACGAACCATTGGGTCGACATCAAGAACGCGGACGTTATTTTGATCATGGGCGGCAATGCCGCTGAAGCCCACCCTTGCGGCTTCAAATGGGTGACCGAGGCGAAGGAGCACAACAAGGCTCACTTCATGGTGGTCGACCCGCGCTTCAACCGCTCGGCATCGGTGGCAGATTTCTACGCCCCTATCCGCTCCGGCTCGGACATTGTTTTCCTCGGCGGTGTGATCAACTACCTGCTGACGAACGACAAGATCCACCACGAGTACGTGCGCAACTACACCGACTTCACGTTCATCGTGCGGGAAGACTTTGCGTTCGACGAAGGCATCTTCTCGGGCTACAACCCGGAAAAGCGCACCTACGACAAGGCCAGCTGGGACTACGAGCTGGGCGAGGACGGTTACGTCAAGACCGACCCGAGCCTGCAGCACCCGCGCTGCGTCTACCAATGGCTCAAGCGCCACTACGCCAGCTACACGCCTGAGAAGGTGGAGAGCGTCTGCGGCACGCCCCAGGCCAAGTTCCTGCATGTCTGCGAAAAGCTCGCATCGACGGCACAAGCGGGCCGCGCGGCAACCATCCTGTATGCCCTCGGCTGGACCCAGCACTCGATCGGCGCGCAGATCCTGCGCACCGGCGCCATGGTGCAGCTGCTCTTGGGCAATATCGGTGTCGCCGGTGGTGGCATGAACGCCTTGCGCGGTCACTCCAACATCCAGGGGCTGACCGACCTGGGCCTGCTGTCCAACGCACTGCCCGGCTACCTGACGCTGGCCAACCAAGGGGAGCAGGACTACCAGAAGTACATCGACGCGCGCACGCAAAAACCTTTGCGTGCCAACCAGATGAGCTACTGGCAGAACTACCCCAAGTTCCACGTCAGCCTGATGAAGGCTTTCTGGGGACCGGCTGCAACCAAGGACAACAACTGGGCCTATGACTACCTGCCCAAGCTCGACAAGCAGTACGACATGCTGCAGATTTTCGAGCTGATGAACGAAGGCAAGGTCAACGGCTACATCGCCCAGGGCTTCAACCCGCTGGCGGCGCTGTCCAACAAGAGCCGTGTGCGCAACGGGCTGGCCAAGCTCAAGTTCCTGGTCGTGATGGACCCGCTGGCCACCGAGACCTCGGAGTTCTGGAAGAACTACGGCGAGTACAACGACATCGATACCGCATCGGTGCAGACCGAGGTGTTCCGCCTGCCCACCACCTGCTTCGCAGAAGAAGATGGCGCCGTCGTGAGCTCCTCGCGTGTGCTGCAGTGGCACTGGAAGGCCTCCGAGCCCCCAGGCGAGGCCAAGACCGACATCGCGATCATGTCGGCGCTGCACCTGCGCATGAAGGCGGCCTACCAAAAGGACGGCGGCAAGTTCCCCGATCCGATCCAGAACCTGTGGTGGCCATATGCACAGCCCGCGCACCCTTCGTCCGAAGAGATTGCCAAGGAGTACAACGGCCGCGCACTGACCGACCTGACGGCGCCCGATGGCAAGGTGCTGCGCCCTGCCGGCCAGCAGCTGTCCGGCTTTGGCGAGCTGCGTGACGACGGCTCCACGATGAGTGGCTGCTGGATCTGGACGGGCAGCTGGACCGAGGCGGGCAACCAGATGGGCCGCCGCGACAACAGCGACCCGACCGGCATCGGCAACACGCTGAACTGGGCCTGGGCCTGGCCGGCCAACCGCCGCGTGCTGTACAACCGCGCATCGGCGGATCTGGAAGGCAAGCCTTTCAACCCCAACCGCACCTTGGTCAAGTGGAATGGCTCGACCTGGGGCGGCGCGGACGTGCCCGACTACGGCCCGACCATCAAGCCCGAGACCGGCACCGGCCCGTTCATCATGAACCCCGAAGGGGTGGCACGCTTCTTTGCCCGCAAGGGCATGAACGAAGGCCCGTTCCCGACGCACTACGAGGCATTCGACAACCCGCTGGGCTACAACCCGATGTACCCGAAGAACGACAAGGCGGTCAGCAACCCGGCCGCCCGCGTCTTCCCGGCCATCTGGGAGACCTTCGGCAAGGCAGACGAATTCCCGCATGTGGGCACGACCTACCGCCTGACGGAGCACTTCCACTATTGGACCAAGCACGCGCTGCTCAACTCCATCATTCAGCCCGAGCAGTTCGTCGAGATCGGCGAGGCGCTGGCCAAGGAGATCGGCATCGCGACGGGCGCGATGGTCAAGGTCAGCTCCAAGCGTGGCTACATCAAGGCCGCTGCGGTGGTGACCAAGCGCATCAAGCCCATGCAGATCGAAGGCAAGACGGTGCACCACGTGGGTATCCCTATCCACTGGGGCTTCAAGGGCCTGACCAAGCCTGGCTTCCTCGCCAACACCCTCACCCCGTTTGTGGGTGATGGCAACAGCAACACGCCAGAGTTCAAGACCTTCCTCGTGAAGGTTGAGAAGATCTAAGGAGCAGCGATGTCATCTCTTCAATCATTGGATATCAAGCGCCGCTCCGCCACCACCACCCCATCGCCCAGCGTGCGCAGCCCGCATGGCGGTGAGGTGGCCAAGCTGATCGATGTCTCCAAGTGCATCGGCTGCAAGGCCTGCCAGACCGCCTGCATGGAGTGGAACGATCTGCGTGACGATGTGGGCACGGCAGCGGCCGGGGTGTACGACAACCCGACCGACCTGACGGCCAACTCCTGGACGGTGATGCGGTTTTCCGAGTACGAAAACGAAGCCACCGGCAACCTCGAATGGCTGATCCGCAAGGACGGCTGCATGCACTGCGAAGACCCGGGCTGCCTCAAGGCCTGTCCCTCTCCCGGTGCGATCTTGCAGTACACCAACGGCATCGTGGATTTCCAGGAGGAAAACTGCGTGGGCTGCGGCTACTGCGTGACCGGCTGCCCGTTCAACATTCCGCGCATCTCCAAAAAGGACCACAAGGCCTACAAGTGCACGCTGTGTTCGGACCGCGTGGCCGTGGGCCAGGAGCCCGCCTGCGTCAAGACCTGCCCGACCGGCGCGATCATGTTTGGCACCAAGACCGCCATGCAAGAGCGTGCCGAGGAGCGCATTGTCGACCTGAAGGAGCGCGGCTTTGACAAGGCTGGCCTCTACGATCCGCAAGGCGTGGGCGGCACCCACGTGATGTATGTGCTGCACCATGGCGACAAGCCCTCGCTCTACCACGGCCTGCCCGATGATCCATCGATCAGCCCCATGGTGAGCCTGTGGAAGGGTGTGGCCAAGCCGCTGGCGCTGGCAGCGCTGGGCGTGGCCGCTGTCGGCAGCTTCTTCCACTACATCACCAAGGGCCCGATCGAAGTGCCCGAGGAGCTGGAAGAGGAAGAGGCCGCCAAGGCGCGCGCGGACAAGGGCGCCGACCACCACGAGGAGTCTGGACGATGAAAAGCAAGACCCGTGATCTCCAACGCTACACCGCTGGCGAACGCGTCAACCACTGGGTGGTCGCGATCAGCTTTGTGCTGCTGGCCTTGTCGGGCCTAGCGTTCTTCCACCCCTCGTTCTTCTTCATGACGAACCTGTTCGGTGGCGGCCCCTGGACCCGCATTCTGCATCCCTACATCGGTCTGGTGATGACCGTCGGCTTCGTGCTGATGTTCTTCCGCTTCTGGCAGCTCAACATCATCCGCAAGAACGATGTCGAGTGGCTCAGGAATGTGCCCGCGCTGGTCAACGGCGAGCACGAGAAGATGCCACCGGTGGACAAGTACAACGGCGGCCAGAAAGTGCTGTTCTGGATGCTGGTGGTGTGCATGGCGGGCCTGTTGGTGACCGGCGTGCTGATGTGGCGCGCCTGGTGGAACCTGCCGGTGAACGTGGTGCGCGCTGCGGCGCTGCTGCATGCGCTGTCGGCCTTCGGCCTGATCGGTCTGATCATCGCCCACATCTACGCGGCCATCTGGACCCAGGGCACGATCCGCGCGATGACGCGCGGCACGGTGACCCGCGCCTGGGCGCGCTTTCACCACCCGCTGTGGTACCGCCGCATGACGGGTGACACGGCGGACCTGGACAAGCCCGCCAGCCACAAGCACGGCGCCTGATGCGCCCCCTGGGCATGCCCCGGCGAGCAGCCCAGCGCTGCGCCGGGCCAGGCCCTCCCTGCTCCCCAACGCCGATAGCCCCGCCAGGTCTATCGGCGTTGATTTTTGAGAAAATCCCCGTATGCAACGCATTCTTCAACCCGGTGAGATCGAGTCGCTCGACCACACCAGTTTTCCACGCGTGCTGCTGCCCAATACCAGCAGTCTTTTCCTCGACCGTGCGCAGCGTATTCGCCAACTGGCCGACGGCAACCCGATTGCAGACTACCTGCTGTTCATCGCCAAGCTGGTGGATGCCCAGCACAAAGCAGCCCAGGGCCTGCAGGTGGCTGCCCCCGATGCAGCGGCCATCGCCCAGGCTCAGCAGTACTCGTCGCCGCTCTTGCCGGCCGCTGACCACCTGGACCCCATCTGGCACCAGGTGCTGGACGGCATGCTCGCCCAGTTGGCCAGTGCCGATGGCCTGCCCGAGGCCTTGCAGCCGCTGATTGGCGAGCTGCAGCGCTGCAACACCGACGACCGCAATGCGCTGGCCAAGCGCCTGCTGACCAAGGAGCTGGCCGCGCGCGATGTGGGCCTGGCACCTTTTGTCATGGCGGCCTTGCAAGTGGTGTTTGCCACCCGCGCCAGCCAGCTGCGCCTGGCCGACATCCCCTTCACCGACCCGGCCACCATCTGCCCGGTCTGCGCCAGCGAGCCGGTCGCCGGCGTGGTACGCATTGGCGGCAAGATGGCCGGCCACCGCTACCTGCACTGCGGCTGCTGCGCCACCGAATGGCATATGGTGCGCGTCAAATGCAGCCACTGCGAATCGACCAAGGGCGTGCGCTACCAGGGCCTGGAAGGTGGCAAGGATGTGGTGCTGGCCGAAACCTGCACCGAATGCGGCAGCTACCGCAAGCTGGTCAACCAGGAAAAAGACCCGCTGGCCGAGCCGCTGGCCGATGACCTGGCCAGCCTGATGCTGGACCTCTTGATGAGCGAGCAGACCGCGTTCTCGCGCGCCAGCGGCAACCCGCTGCTGTTTGTCGCCGTGGCCGAGCCGCAAGCGGCCGATGCCGATGGCAGCGTGCCCGATCTGCACTGAGCGCGTGCCGAGCACCTGAACGTTTTGGCACCATGCCATACTGGACGATGGCGCTGCCCGCTGCAGCCCATCGTTTTTTTGTTTCAGCCCTTGTTTGAGCTTGTTTGCCCATGAACGCACCGTCCCACCTGCCCTCTGTTGACAAGCTGCTGCAGCACCCGCGCACCGCTGCGCTGGTGGACAGCTATGGCAAGACCCAGTGCACGCAGGCCATCCGCGCAGCGCTGGGCGAGGCGCGCAGCCGCTGGCTGGCAGAGGCGGGCAGCAACGCAGAGGGTGCCGATGCCTTGCTGGACGCTGCCGAGCAAAAGCTCCAGCAGCTGTTTGCGCCGCGCCTCAAGGCGGTCTACAACCTGACCGGCACGGTGCTGCACACCAACCTGGGCCGCGCGCTGCTGCCGCAAGAGGCTATTGACGCGGTGGTGCAGGCGCTGGCGACCCCCAGCAATCTCGAATACGACCTGGCCGACGGCGGCCGGGGCGACCGCGATGACCTGGTCGAAGACCTGGTCTGCCGCCTCACTGGCGCCGAAGCCGCCACCATCGTCAACAACAATGCGGCAGCCGTGCTGCTGGTGCTGTCCACCTTGGCACGCGACAAGGAAGTGGTGGTCTCCCGCGGCGAGCTGGTCGAGATTGGCGGCGCCTTCCGCATCCCCGATGTGATGACGCGCGCCGGCGCCCGCCTGGTGGAGGTAGGCACCACCAACCGCACCCATGAGAGAGACTACGAGGCCGCGCTGGGCGAGCACAGCGCTGCGCTGATGAAGGTGCACTGCAGCAACTACGCGATCAGCGGCTTTACCAAGTCGGTGGCCGAAGCCGATGTGGCGCGCATCGCCCATGCGCGCCAGCTGCCGCTGATCGTGGACCTGGGCAGCGGCACCTTGGTCGACATGCGCGACTGGGGCCTGCCCTATGAGGTGACGGTGCGCGAGACCATCGAGGCTGGCGCCGATGTCGTGACCTTCAGCGGCGACAAGCTGCTGGGCGGCCCGCAGGCGGGCATCATCGTCGGTAGCAAGGCCTTGATCGCCCAGATCAAGAAGAACCCGCTCAAGCGCGCACTGCGCGTGGGCAAGCTCACCCTGGCTGCGCTCGAGCCGACCTTGCGCCTCTATCTGCACCCGGAAAAACTGGCCGAGCGCCTGACCACCTTGCGCCTGTTCACCCGCCCGGCCGCTGCCATGGAGCAGCAAGCGATCGCGCTGCAGGCGCCACTGCAAAGCTTGCTGGGGCCGGACTATCGGGTGGAGCACGCCGCGATGACCAGCCAGATCGGCAGCGGCGCATTGCCCGTCGAGAGCCTGCCCAGCCACGGCCTGGTCGTGCGCCCCCAAGAGCGCAAACGCGCCGGGCGCCTGCTGCAGCAGCTCGAAGCCGCGCTGCGCCAGCTGCCGCGCCCGGTGATCGGCCGGCTGCGCGACGATGCGCTCTGGCTGGATCTGCGCTGCCTCGAAGCCGCTGACCAGGCCGACTTTGCCGCCAATCTGCAGCAGCTGGCCCTGGGCAGCACCCCAGCGGACGGTCAGGCATGATCATCGGCACCGCAGGCCATATCGACCATGGCAAGACCACCCTGGTGCGCGCGCTCACCGGCGTGGAGACCGACCGCCTGAAGGAAGAAAAGGCGCGCGGCATCTCGATCGAGCTGGGCTACGCCTACACCCCGCTGGCCAATGGCGATGTGCTGGGCATCATCGATGTGCCCGGCCATGAGAAATTTGTGCACACGATGGCCGCCGGCGCCGTCGGCATTGACCATGCCTTGCTGGTGGTGGCTGCCGATGACGGCGTGATGCCCCAGACCCTGGAGCATCTGGAAATTTTGCAGCTGCTGGGCATCCGCCAGGGCACGGTGGCGCTCACCAAGGTCGACCGCGTACCCCGCGACCGCATCGATGAGGTGCGGGACGAGATCACCGCCATCCTGGCCCGCAGCAATCTGGCCGATGCGCCCGTCTTTGAAACCGCAGCCGCGCTGCCCGATGACCCGGGCGTGCGGGCGCTGCGCCAGCACCTGCACCAGCAGGCCCAGGCCATGCCCCAGCGCGCCAACAGCGGGCTGTTCCGCCTGGCAGTGGACCGGGTCTTCAGCCTGCCCGGCCAGGGCACGGTGGTGACCGGCACCGTCTTCAATGGCCAGGTGGCCGTGGGCGACAGCCTCGTGCATTCGGCCAGCGGCGCGCCCGTACGCGTGCGCAGCATCCATGCGCAGAACCAGGCGAGCGAGCACGGCCTGGCCGGCCAGCGCTGCGCGCTGAACCTGGCAGGCATTGCCAAGGAGGCCATCACGCGCGGCGACTGGATCATGGACGCGCGCCTGCGCCAACCCACCCAGCGTATCGATGTGCGCCTGCATCTGCTCGCCGATGCAGCGCCGCTGGCGCAGTGGTCGGCTGTGCACCTGCACCTGGGCACCATGCGCTGCACCGGCCATATCGCCTTGCTGCAAGATGGCGACCTGGCCCCGGGCACCGAAGCGCTGGCCCAGCTGGTGCTGGATGCCCCCGCCCTGGTGCTGCCGGGTGACCGCGTCATCGTGCGCAATGCCCAGGCCAGCCGTACCATTGCCGGCGCCATGTTGCTCGATCCCTATGCGCCCGCCCGCAAGCGCCGCAGCGACAGCCGCATGGCCTACCTGGCCGCCTTGGCGCACTGGATTGATACCGCCGATACCGGTCCGCTGCTGGCCGAAGCCCCGCTGGGCCTGGCCCGCTCACAGCTGGTACGGCTGACTGGCACGGCGACACCGGTCGTGGCCGAGCACTGCACCCACCTGCCGCTGCCCGATGGCGATGCGCTGCTGGTAGACAGCCAGGCCTGGCAGACGTTGCAAGACCAGCTGCTGCAGGCGCTGCACCGCTTTCATGAAGTCGCCCCCGATGAGCCCGGCATCAACGCAGCCCGGCTGCGCCGCATGGCCCTGCCCGCGCTGCAGCATGGCCCGCACGATGCGCTCTACCACGGCCTGCTCGATGCGCTGATCGCCGCCGGCCAGATCGCCAGCAGCGGCGCCTGGCTGCACCTGCCCGGCCACCAGGTGCAGCTGAGCGAGGCCGAGCAGGCCCTCGCCCAGCGCTTGATGCCAGCGATCACCGAAGGCCGCTTTGACCCGCCCTGGGTGCGCGACCTGGCCCGCGACCATGGCGCCGGGGAGGAGCTGGTGCGCCAGCTGCTCAAAAAGCTCTCGCGCCAGGGCCTCGTGTTCCAGGTGGTCAAGGACCTGTTCTATGCCGCCCCCTCCATGGATGCGCTGGCGGCACTCACCGCAGAGCTTGCCCAGCAGGCCGAGCGCGGCGAAGTGCAGGCCCATGCCTTCCGCGATGCCACGGCCCTGGGCCGCAAGCGCGCCATCCAGATCCTGGAGTTCTTCGACCGCGTGGGCTATACCCGCCGCGTGCGCGATACGCATGTGCTGCGCCCGGGTGTGCGCTGGCAGGCGGGCGCAACCTCGTAAGCCACCCAAGGGTCTGCGGCAGCGCCAGCCGCAGGCGCCACGCAGAGCCGCTACAATCGGCCATCTTGCCCAACACGCACGTGTTGCAGGGAAGGCAATCGTGCCCGGTGGCGCGGCCGGGCTTCAAACCCGGTGAGGGGTGTCAGCCACTCCTGGGTTGGTTCGACTCCAGCTGTCTTCCGCCATCTCGGTCTCCGTACAGGTGGTATGCGCTCAGTCAGGTAGCGCTCTTCTGATCCCCCGCTTATGAGCACTGCAGCGCATGGCTCCTAGTCCTGATGCTTGCGCCGGGAATTTCTCAAATCCAAGGCAAGTTTTCTGGCTTCATGCACCTTAGGGACGCATTCCTCCGCAATAGCTACCCACGGCTCCACCGTCAAAAGACGCCTTGCGTCTTATCTCCATCCGCATCCAACCCGCTTGGCGAGGGCTATGCAAAGGACCCTCTGCAAATGCGTTATCGCAGCTGTTGATTTTTGTAGAGTGGTTGAAGAACAGGCTGGGCAGGGACAGTGGGGTGCAACCAGTGGTTGATTTTTTGGCGGCAAAACATGTAGACCGGCCGCTCCACCCAGTGGTAGTAAGCGGCTGACACCAGTAGCAATGCAACGAGGACACCAACGACAATCAAAAGCTGCACCTGGCTATGCCAGCTGTGCCAAGGCAATAGCGTCAACATCATGCTGAATACCAGGATATGCAGCAAATAGATGGCGTAAGAATAGTCACCAAATTTTGCCAGCGCCAGTGCGATCTGGCTGCGCGGAGAGGGCAGCTTCAACGCCATGCCTACGATCGCCATTGCTGCGCCGCCCATCAATACTGCGCGCTCAGGCCAATAGTGAAAATTGGCCAAACCATAGGGATAATCTTCAAAATGGGGCATGAAATAGACAATCAAGGCAATCCATGCTGCAGCCAGCAAGGCCCAAAACTTCCATGATGCGCGCGAAGGGCGTTGCAGGTACTGGTAGAGGAAGTAGCCCATGAAAAATTCTGCCACAAGGGGAGCCACATAAAAGAGCCGAATCCAGTTTTGCTCGATGCCTCCATCTGCGGCAGAGCGATGCGCCAACAAGTAGAGGTTGAGCACAACGAGTGCCGCAAACAGGGTTTTAATAAAGCGCTGGCGATGCCATTTCGGAAACAACAAGACCAGTGACAAGACCACGTAAAAATACAGCTCAAACATCAGTGACCAGATGGCAATACTGACAAGGCCTGCAAGATCGGAAAAGTAGAGAAAAAAAGATGCTTGCAGCTGAATGTGGGGATCGAGTTGCTGCGTTAGTTTTAAGTAAATGACATAGAGCAGCATGGCCGGCCACCAGCCTGTATAGATTCTTGAAAATCTAGCCAGCAAAAATGCAGTGGCAGTGCGTGGCCCATGGCCCATATTTTTGGTGGAATGCGCCATGATCACGCCACTGATGACGAAGAAAACATCCACCCCGGCATAGCCAAAGTTGATGACAGCAGCCACCCAAGGTGTCGCATCCGAAAAAATACCGAGTATTGCACCATGAAAAACTACTACCCAGAGGGCTGCCATCAGCCGGAGTATTTGTATCTGTTTAATCATTTCACGGTTTTACATGGGGATGTGAGGACCGACGCGTAGGCGGCACCAGAGGCCGGGACCAGGCGATGGCCGGGTGCTCGATAAAGACCCAGGAAGCCAGCGCCAGCATCAACACGATGACCAGCGCCACGACGATATATATATCGGTTTGGAAATCCCATGCCTTTGACTGATCTCGGTGATGGCCTGCTGCACCAGGAATGCATAAATGTGGATGCCGTAGGACAGATCTTGGTCCAGCCGAATGCGGGTCAAAGGCTTCCAATAGGCAAGCAGAAAAACGGCACAGGGCAAGCAAAGGAAGACACTGCCCTGAACGATCGCCAGGGTGGTGCTGGTACAAGCAATGACAAAGCCCACCAGCATTGGCGGTACCAGCCATAGCCTGCGGTCCACCGGGATGTAGTTAAAAGCGGCTCCTGCGAAGAACATCGTGGCGAATTGCCAGAAATCTCGCCAGCTGATCGCGCCCTCATCCAGCGCGGGGATTTTCACCAACAGAAAAGCAGCGGCCGACACGGCCACTACTAGCACAAGAATCCGGCGAGAGAGCCCTAGCGTCATGCCGAATAAAACCAGCAGCACATACATCAAGACCTCGTACTTGATCGTCCACAACGAGCCGTTTACCACGTTCTGAATTGGATTGTGCGCAAACACCCCGGGGAGGTCATTGAGTGTCGCAAGGCCTGTTCCATAGTTGACAAACAGCCCCCAGGTCTGCCCCGAAGACAGAAAGCTTTTCAGGTCCAGCGTCGTCATGAGCCCACCAATGACAAACACGGATACGAAGGCTGCCGCCAGCAGCCCAGGGAAAATTCTCAGCGCCCGTTTGATGCCAAACGCAGTCCATTGCGCCGTTCGGCTCCAGCTTTGGACATTGAGATAGCCGCTGATGAAGAAAAAGACATAGACCGACAGCGAGCCCATGCTGTAGGTATTGTTGAAAAATGGGGTGATCTGCAGGTCGTAGAAGAGCGAGCCATGGGCCCAGAAAACGCCCAGGGCCGCCATCAGTCGCAGCAGGTCAAAGTTATTCTCTCGCATACCCCTGCCTCAATAGGATCCCGCAGAAAAATCCGAGAGCATACCCGATGCGACACGGGTCAGCGCTTCCCTGACGACTATCGATGCTCGGCTTTTAAGCTGTCTGGTTGCCACAGCCAAGGTGGCACTGAATTCATCGGAGCCACTTTTGGCCCCATCGGCGATTGCTGCCGCTTTGCCCCTCACGCGCAATGCAGCATGGCGCACGCCTGCCCGCCAAATGCCGATAATGGTGGGCCGCCATGGGCGGCACCGCTTTTCTCGCCAGTCTGTTAGCCCTGAGGATGCCCGTATGAATGCCCCTACCGCCACCCTGCCCACCTCGCCACGCCTGACCTCGCTGTCGCATGGCGGCGGCTGCGGCTGCAAGATTGCCCCTGGGGTGCTGGCCGATCTGATGAGCCGCAGTGCGGTGCCCAAGCAGTTCTATGCACAGCTGCTGGTGGGCACCGAGACAGCGGATGACGCGGCGGTCTACCAGATCAATGACACGCAGGCGATTGTCGCGACCACCGATTTCTTCATGCCCATCGTCGATGATCCCTATGACTTTGGCCGCATTGCCGCGACCAATGCGCTGTCGGACATTTACGCGATGGGCGGCACGCCGCTGATGGCGCTTGCCATTGTCGGCATGCCGATCAATGTGCTGCCCCACGACGTCATTGCCAAGATTCTGGAAGGCGGCGAGGCCGTCTGCCGCGATGCCGGCATTCCGCTGGCCGGCGGCCACTCGATCGACTCGGTCGAGCCCATTTATGGCCTGGTCGGCATCGGTATCGTCAACCCGGCGCAGCTCAAGCGCAACCGCGATGCCCAGGCGGGCGATGTGCTGATCCTGGGCAAGGCCATCGGCGTGGGCATCCAGTCCGCGGCCTTGAAAAAAGGCCTGCTCAGCGACAGTGACTACGCCAGCATGGTGCGCACCACCACCCAGCTCAACCGGCCTGGCGCTGCTCTGGCGCAACTGGCCGATGTGCATGCGCTGACCGATGTCACTGGCTTTGGCCTGCTGGGCCATACCCTGGAACTGGCACGCGGCGCGCAGCTCACAGCCGTGATCGACAGCCAGGCGCTGCCGCTACTGCCTGGCGTCCTCGATCTTGCCAAGCAAGGCGTGGTGACCGGCGCATCGGGCCGCAACTGGGCGTCCTACGGCCATGATGTGGCAATGGGCGCGCAAGTGCCCGATGCGATGCGCAGCCTGCTGACCGACCCGCAGACCTCCGGCGGCCTGCTGGTCTCCTGCGCGCCGGAGGCTGCCGGTCAGGTGCTCGAACTCTTCAAAGCACAGGGCTTTGCCGATGCCTGCGTAGTCGGCCATATGCAGGCCGGCGAGGCGCAGGTCGTGGTGTCGTAACACCGCAGCGCCTGGATGCAAAAACGCCTGCTGGATGCAGGCGTTGTGGTTGGGGCCGCGATAAAGCCGGTATGGGCTTAGAACCTGTTCAATGTCTCCTCGCGCCGCGACAGTGTCTTTGCGAGATGGGATGCGAGGGGGCGCCCAGCCGCGCAATACCGCAGCAATAGCCATGCTATTGCGAGGATTTGCAACGACGCAGACCGCCCCTGCCCGGGAGGCCCTCGCCGGGCGCCCCTTCCCGGGTAGCGCAAAGCCACTGTCACTATGGGTTGGCGTGAAATCGGGCGATTTCTTCGCGCTGGCCCTTGCTTGCACCCCGGTGCAAGCTGCGCTCCACCCCTTCGAACTCATCCCGATTGCACTCCAACGCGGCTGCGTAGAGACTTTGAACAGGTTCTTAGAACGGCAGCTTGGGCATGCCGCCGCCCATCATGCCCTTCATGCCACCCATCTTCTTCATCATCTTCATCAGGCCGCCGCCCTTCATCTTCTTCATCATCTGCTGCATCTGGCCAAACTCGTTGAGCAGGCGGTTGACCTCTTGCACCTGCACGCCAGCGCCAGCGGCAATGCGCTTCTTGCGCGTGGCCTTGATGAATTCGGGCTTGGCGCGCTCATAGGGGGTCATCGAGCAGATGATGCCTTCCTTGCGGCGCACTTCGCGCTCGGCCTTGTCCATGTCGACCTTGCCAGCCTTGCCCGCCAGCTCCGAGGGCAGTTTGTCCATCAGGGTCGACAGGCCCCCCATCTGCTTCATCTGCTGGAGCTGGCCCAGGAAGTCGTTCAGATCAAAGCCGTCGCCGGACTTGATCTTCTCGGCCATCTTCTGGGCCGCCTCCATGTCCACGCCCTTGGAGACCTGCTCGACCAGGGCCACGATATCGCCCATGCCCAGCACGCGCTGCGCATGGCGCTCGGCGTCGAACACTTCCAGGCCGTCGAGTTTTTCGGACACACCGGCAAACTTGATGGGCGCGCCGGTGATCTGGCGCACCGACAGCGCCGCACCGCCGCGCGAGTCGCCGTCTAGCTTGGTCAGCACGATACCGGTGAGCGGCAGTGCCTCCTTGAAGGCCTTGGCAGTGTTGATCGCGTCTTGGCCCTGCATCGCATCGACGACAAACAAGGTCTCGACCGGTTTCAAGGCCGCATGCAATTGCTGGATTTCGGTCATCAGCACTTCGTCGATGGCCAGGCGCCCGGCGGTATCGACCAGGAGCACATCAAAGTAGTGCTTCTTGGCGTAATCGAGCGCCGCGTTGGCAATATCCAACGGCTTTTGGTCGGGTGTGCTGGGGAACCATTCCGCGCCCGCCTGCTGGGTCACAGTCTTGAGCTGCTCGATAGCGGCGGGGCGGTAGACGTCACCCGAGACGGTCAGCACCTTTTTCTTGCGCCGCTCGATCAGGTGCTTGGCCAGCTTGGCCGTGGTGGTCGTCTTACCGGCACCTTGCAGGCCGGCCATCAGGATCACCGCAGGCGGCTGGGCCTGCAAGTTGATGTCGGCCACGCCCTCGCCCATCGTGGCGGCCAGCTCCTTGTTGACGATCGACACCAGGGTCTGGCCCGGCTTGAGGCTGCCCAGAACCTCCTGGCCCAGCGCTTTTTCCTTGACGCGGGCAATGAAGTCACGCACCACGGGCAAGGCCACATCCGCCTCCAAGAGGGCCATGCGCACTTCACGCAGCATGTCCTGGACGTTGGATTCGGTGATACGGGCCTGGCCACGCATTTCCTTGACGAGGCGCGAGAGTTTATCGGTCAGTGCGGAAGCCATAGGGTGGAGTCTTGAGTAATCGTGGCAAAGGAGGCGCCCAGGTGTAGCCGCTAGCCGGAGCCCGGGCTAAAAACGGCTGGCGCCAGGGGCTGTAAGCCACAGCCCTGCAAACCTTTGATTCTACCCGCTCGCCCCAAAACTGACGCGGGACCAGGGCTGGCAGCTCGCCCGCCAGCGCAAGAAACTATGGCCCGCTTCCTACAATAGGTAAATGTTTGCCCGTAAAGCGCCAAACGAATTTAGCCTTTGAGGCTGCGCAAATGCCTGCCCGAAGCCGCGACAATGCACCCGCGGCCTGGGCGTGCCCGCGCTTGCATGGCCTCCCGCAATGCCAAAGCCCTGCCCGCCACCCTGAGGTGGCGCTTTCTTTGACCAGGATCACCGATGCCAGATACGCCGTATCGCCACTTGCTAGACCATTTCTCGGACGCCTTCTTTGTGACCGATACGCAAGGCCGGATCCTGGATGTCAATAGCCAGGCCTACCGGGAGATGGGCTACAGCCTGGCAGAGCTGATGGCCCTGAACGTGGCCGATTTTGCGCTGGACTACACCCGCGATGAATTGCTGGCCCTGTGGCAGAAAATGGAGCCCGGTGAACACACTGTGGCCACCAATACGCACCAGCGCAAGGATGGCTCCTGCTTCCCCGTGGAGGTGCACATCACCTGCCAGCTGGTCGAGGGCGAGAAGCGCTTTTTCACCATCTCCCACGACATCACCGAGCGCGTGCGCCGCGACCAGGAAATTCAGCTGCTCAACGCCGCGCTCGAGCAGCAGGTCGAGAAAAGCACCCAGCAGTGGCGCCATTCCACCCATCTGCTCGATGCAGTGATGCGCGGCACCTCGGACATCGTCTTTGTCAAGGACAGGCAGGGCCGCTATGTGTTTGCCAACCCTGCGGCCGAGGCCATCACAAAGATGCCGCCCGGGGGGCTGATTGGCAAGACCGACGCCGAAATCCTTGGCGGACACAACAATTTTGCCGAGGACGATGCCGCCGTTTATCGGAGCAGCACGCCCGTGGTGTCGGAGTCGCACGCACTGATCGATGGGCGCCGGCTCAGCTTCCAGTCCATCAAGAGCCAGTACCGCAACGAGAACGGCGAGGTCATCGGCCTTCTGGGTATTTCGCGTGACATGACGCAGATGCGCGAGTCGGAAAACCAGCTGCGCCAAAGTTATGACTCGCTGCGCCGCGCCGAGCGGCTCTCGCGCATCGGCAGCTGGACGCTGGACCTGGCCAGCGGGCAGATCGAGGCCTCGGAGATGATGTACGAGATGAATGGCCTGGACCCGCAGGGGCCAAAGCTGACCCAGGACAACATAGCCCACATGATGCCGCCGCAGGACTATGCCAAGGTGACTGCGGCCATTGCGCAATGCGCCCAGACCGGCCAGCCCTACCGGCTTGATGTGACCCACTACACGCCCGATGGCGGCCAGTTCCCGGCCAGCATCCTGGGCCAGGCGGACTATGACAGCAGTGGCCGCATCGTCAGCCTCAGCGGCACGCTGCAGGATCTGTCCGAGCGTGAACAGGCGCGCCAGCGGCTGGAAGCTCTGGCCGACAACCTCCCCAGTGGCGCGATCTACCGCGTTGAAGGCTCAGCCACGACCTTGCGCATGAGTTACATCAGCGCCGGTATTGAAAAGCTCATCGGTGTGAGCGCGCAGGCCATCATGGCCAACAACGATGCCTATATCAAAACCATCCACCCGGCAGATCTGGCGATGTACCGGCAGCACCAGCGCGAAGCGCTGGAGCGCCTGAGCCTGTTTGACTGCAGCTTCCGCATCATCCGCCCTGATGGCGGACTGCGCTGGCTGCGCTGTCGCTCGGCACCCAGCCGCCAGGAAGCGGGCACGATCTGGGACGGCATCATGCTTGACATCACCCGCGAGCGCGAGGCAGAGCTGGCGCTGCAAAAAGCCAAGGAGATGGCCGAAGCGGCCGAGCGCGCCAAGTCCGAGTTCCTGGCCACGATGAGCCACGAGATCCGCACGCCGATGAACACCGTCATCGGCATGACGCGCCTGATCCAGCAGACCCCGCTGCTGCCCAAGCAGCGCAACTACTTAGAGAAGGTGGAGCTGTCGGCCAACGCACTGCTGTCGGTGATCAATGACATCCTGGATTTCTCCAAGATCGAGGCGGGCATGCTGACCCTGGAGAACGTGGAGTTCGCGCTGGACGATGTGCTCGAGACCGTCTCGGCCGTCACCACCTTGCGCGCCGAGGAAAAGGGCATCGAGGTGGTCTACTCGGTCGCGCCCGATGTGCCCCGGCAGCTGAGCGGCGACCCGCTGCGCCTGAGCCAGGTGCTCAACAACCTGGTGAGCAATGCCATCAAGTTCACCCACCTGGGCGAGGTGGTCATCAGCATCCAGACCACCGAGACCGCCGGCAACCGCCCCGTGGCCCCTGGCAAGATCGGGCTGGAGGTCACCGTCAAGGACACGGGCATCGGCATGAGCCCGGCGCAGATGAGCCAGCTGTTTCGCCCCTTCTCGCAGGCCGACAGCCAGACCACGCGGCGCTATGGCGGCTCGGGTCTGGGCCTGGCCATCTGCCAGCGCCTGGTGGGCCAGATGGGCGGTGAGCTCAAGGTCGAGAGCAACCCGGGACTGGGCAGCACCTTCTACTTCTCGGTGCAGTTGCACCCCGCGCAACTCAAGCAGGCGCCCAAGCCGGCCCGCTACCACGGCACGCCGGTCGACCGCGTGCTGATCGTCGACGACAACGCCAGCGCACGCGACATCCTCGCCGAGATGGTGCGCGGCTTTGGCATGCGCGCCGACACGGTGGATTCCGGCGAGCAAGCCCTCTTCGATCTGCAGCTCGCCTCGCGCGTAGGCACGCCCTATGGCCTGGTGCTGATGGACTGGCGCATGCCCGGCATGGACGGGCTGGAGGTGGCGCGCCGCATCCGCGAGGAAGAGCATCTCTCGGCCACCCCGGCAGTGCTGATGGTGACTGCCTACGGCCGTGACGAGGTCATGCGCAGGTCCGAGGAGCTGCGTCTGCAAGGCCTGCTGATCAAGCCGGTGACACAGTCCGTGCTGTTCAATGCCATTTTGGAAGCGCTGCAGTCGCAAGGCAGCAGCATCTCGCGGCGCGCACTGCCCGGTGCCTCGGGCCCACCGCAGGTGGTTCACAGCAACCCGATCCAGCTCTATCCCCAGCTGCATGGCAAAAATGTGCTCGTCGTCGATGACAATGCCCTCAACCGCGAGGTGGCCGCCGACTTCCTCAGCCTCGTGGGCGTGCAGGTGAGCCTGGCCACCAATGGCGCCGAAGCGCTCAGCATGCTCGAGCACCACCATTTCGACGCCGTGCTGATGGACGTGCACATGCCGCAGATGGATGGGTTGGACGCCACCCGCGCGCTGCGCCAGCTGCCCCATCTGCAGCAACTGCCGGTGATTGCGCTGACCGCACAGGCCCGCGTCGAAGACCGCAGCGCCATTGAAGAGGCGGGCATGAATGCCCACCTGACCAAGCCCATTGATGAGCGCAAGCTGTACGAAACGCTGAGCGAATGGATCGCAGGCCCTGGCAACAGTGCCGAAGCACTGGATGCACCCGAGTCCGAATTTTTGCGCGACGAGGCCCGCGTGGCAGCCACGCCCGGCATCAACCACGCCAAGTTGCTGCAGCGCTTCCACGGCAATGCCGAGCGGGTCGACCGGGTGCTGGCCGGCTTTTACCGCGACTTTGCCGATGCCCCCCAGACCCTGGTGCTGCATGTGCAGCAGTCGGCCTGGGAGCCGCTGTCCATGCTCGCCCATTCGCTCAAGGGGGCACTGGGCTACCTCGATGCCACCTCCCTGGTACAGGCGGCCGAAACCATCGAGAACCAGGCCCGGGAGTGGATGCAGGCCCCACCGCCCGCCCCCCAGCCCCAGCGCCTGCTGCATACCGAGACGGCCGAGTTTGCCGCCCAGTTGCAGACGCTGCTGCAAGGCCTGGCCACGCGCCAGCCTGCACCGGCCCCGCCGAGCGCAGCGCTGGACGCGCCGCCTGCGGCCAACCCGCCTGCCGCTGCCAGCCTGCGCCAGGACCTCAAGCACCTCAAGCGCCTGGTGGCTGACGGCGACTATGCGGCTGTCAGCGAGCTCGAGCGGATGCTCTTGGCCAGCCCGGCGGCGCGCTGGACGCCGCTGCTCCAGCAGATCCTGCAGCATGTGGAAGACCTGGACGGCGACGCCGCGCTGGCGGCGATCGAGCGGCTCGAACACATACTGCCCTGACCATCTGGCTGCCAGCCCCCTTGAGACCCCTTACCATCGCACCATGCAAGCTGAGCCCGATAACGACCAACCCACCATCCTGATTGTGGATGACGAGCGCGTCAACCGCTCCATGCTCGCCGAGTTGCTCGGCCAGCAGTACCGCGTGCTGCTGGCCAAGGACGGCCCCAGTGCGCTCACGATCGCCGCGCGCGAATCGCACCGCCTGCTGCTGGTGCTGCTCGATGTCAGCATGCCCGGCATGAATGGCTACGAGGTGCTGACCCAGCTGAGAAAACAGGAGGCGACGGCCGGCATTGCGATCATCTTCATCACCGGCCAGAGCGATGCCGCGGCCGAAGAGTATGGCCTGCGCCTGGGCGCGGCCGACTATGTCTCCAAGCCCATCCGCCCGGCAGTGGTGAGTGTGCGGGTACGCAACCAGATCGACCTGGCGCTGCAGCGCCAAGCCTTGCAGCGCCTCGCGCAGGTCGACGGCCTGACCAACCTGGCCAACCGCCGGCATTTTGATGACATGCTGCAGCGCAGCCAGCGCCTGTGCCTGCGCAGGCACGACCCGCTGGGCCTGGCGCTGATCGATATCGACCACTTCAAGCTGTACAACGACCACTACGGCCATGTGCAAGGTGATGAGGCGCTCAAGCAAGTAGCAGGTACGCTGGCGCGCCATGCCCGCCGCCCTTATGACCTGGCCGCCCGCTTTGGCGGTGAGGAGTTTGCACTGATCCTGCCCGGCCACGCCGATGCCGTGGCCGTGGTGGAGCGCTTTCGCCAGGAAGTGCAGAAGATGGCGATTGCCCATGCGGCCTCCACCACGGCGCCTGAGCTGACGGTGAGCTGCGGGGTGCTGACCATCCACTGCGGCCAGACCGACGGCCTGGAGGACTGCCTGCGCCGGGCCGATGAACTGCTGTACGAGGCCAAGACCAGCGGCCGCAACCGGGTCTGCGCGACCAGCATCGGCCTGTAGCGCACCCCAGGAAGCCTCTGCGGCCTATTGCCGGCAATAGCCAGCAGATGGCGAGGCGCTAGCGCCCGCGCAGACCACACAGGCCTTTCGCCGCCGCTATGATAGCGGGCATGCTCTCTCCCGCCTTTGCCGCAGCCAGCACCAGCCCCATCGGCTGGGCACTGGCCATTGCTGCAGCTATTGCCTACGCCATTCCCGCACTTGCGGCCCGACGCCTGCAGGAGCCCAGCGCGCGGCTGGGCTTGCGCGCGGCCTGGGCCTTGCACCTGGCGGCCATCGCCTGGAGCCTGATCGGTGACATGCCCCACTTCGGCTTTGCGCCGGCGCTGTCCGTCACCGCCTGGCTGGTGCTGACGGTGTATGTGGTCGAGCAGCAGCTCTACCCGCAGCTGCGCTCACGCTGGCCACTGTCGGCCATGGGTTGCATCGCGGTCCTGCTGGCCGGCGTCTACCCCGGCAGCCCTTTGCATGTGAATGCCTCGCCCTGGCTGCCGCTGCACCTGGCGCTGGGCATTGCCTCCTATGGCCTGTTTGCCGCAGCCGTCGTGCATGCCGCACTGATGACCCGGGCCGAGCGCCAGATGCGCCAGGATGGCAGCCACGACGGCGGCCTGCCGCTGCTGGCGCTGGAGCGCCTGACCTTCCGCTTTGTCACGGCCGGCTTCATCCTGCTGTCCGCAACCTTGCTGGCCGGCTGGTGGTTTGGCGAGGCGCTGTACGGCAAGGCCTGGGTCTGGAACCACAAGTCGGTGTTCTCGCTGCTCGCCTGGTTGACCTTTGCCGTGCTGCTGGTGGGCCGCAAGCGCTTTGGCTGGCGCGGGCAGCGCGCCGTCAACATGCTCTATGTGGGCGCCACCTTGCTGCTGCTGGCCTACGTGGGCTCGCGCTTTGTCCTTGAAGTCATCTTGAAACACTGAGCTGCCATGAAGTATTTGCTGGTATTGCTGGTGCTGGCCGTGGGCTGGCACATGTGGCGCAGCCAACGGGTCAAGAACGCGCCGCCGCCACCGCCCAAAAAAGGCCTGGGCAAGCCTGAGCCCATGGTGCACTGCGCGCACTGCGGCGTGCACCTGCCGCAGTCCGATGCCATCGGCTACCAGGGCGCGCATTACTGCTCGCAAGCCCATCTCGCCCAGGCGCTGCCGCCTGGCCAGCGCTAGGCTTTGGGCATCGCCACGATGGCCGCGCTGGCGTTGATGGAAACCCCCTTCAAGCGCCTGTGGCGCGGCTACCTGGTGGCCCGCGTCTTCGTGGCCCTGCTGCTGGCTCTGGGGGCCATGGCCATCACGCCGGCGCAATCGGGCCCCTTGCTGTCGCAGCTGGCGCTGCTGGGCGCCTATGGCATCTCGGCCATGCTGTATGCCGCGCTCAGCCACCAGCCGCCACCGCAGCGCCGCGTCTACGCCTGGCTGCCCACGATCGGCATGGATCTGCTGCTGATCTCGCTGCTGGAAGTGACCAAAACCGGCACCTACACCTTGACGCCGATGTTCGGCCTGGCGGTGCTGTTTGCCGGGACCCTGGGTGGCTGGCTGGTGACCTTGGGCAGCTGCGCCTATATCACGATTTTCCTGATTGTCGAGTCGCTGAGTTTTCGCCTGTCGGTGTTTGACCCCGATGGCACGCAGAACACCGTGCAGGCCGGGCTCGCCGGAGCGGCCTATTTTCTGGTGGGCATTCTCGTGCGGCTGCTCGCCTCGCGGGTGGAGCGCGAGACCTTGCAGGGCCTGCGCAATGCCGCTGCGGCCAACCAGCAAGAGCAAATCAATGCGCTCATCTTGCAGAACCTGCCCGATGGCGTGCTGGTGGCCGATCAGGCCTTGCAGGTGCGTATTGCCAACCCGGCCGCCATGACCTTGCTGGGTCACCCTCACCTGCCACTGGCGCTGGCGCAGCTGCCCGCCTGGCGCGGTGTGGTCGAGCAGGTCACCCAGACCTTTGCAGAGCAAAAGCCCTTCTCGCAAGACCTGGCGCTGACCGCGCCGCAGATGGCCCCCATTGGCCTGCATGTGCGCACCTGGCTGACCCACCCGCTGCCCACCTTCGGCAACATTGGCAGCAATGACAATGACCCGCTGTGCCTGGTGTTCTTGCATGACCTGCGTGAGATAGAGGCGCGGCTGCGCACCGAGAAAATGGCGGCAATGGGGCGTATGTCCGCGGCCGTGGCCCATGAAATCCGCAACCCGCTGACGGCCATCACCCAGGCCAATGCGCTGCTCGATGAGGAGCTGACCGACCCGGGCCAGAAGCGCCTGACCTACATGGTCGAGCAAAATGCCCAGCGCCTGGGCCGCATTGCCGAAGATATTCTGGACATTGCCCGCGTACATAACCAGATCCAGCCCGGCGATGGCGACTCCATTGCCCTCAATGAGACCGTGCTGCACATCTGCCATGACTGGATGGCGCTGGCCCCCGCCGCCCACACCGTGGCGCTGTCGCTCAGTGCCGAGGACAGCCTGGTGGCCTTTGATACCGGACACCTGCGCCAGCTGCTCTACAACCTGCTCAACAACGGCCAGCGCTACCGCCGGGACTGTGCAGACTCCTTGCGTGTCAGCACGCACAGCAGCCTGACGGGCACCACCACCTTGGTCGTGTGGAGCGATGGCGCGCCCATCGAGCCGACCATCGAAAAGCATCTGTTCGAGCCCTTCTTCTCCTCCGAGAGCCGATCGAGCGGCCTGGGCCTGTACATCTGCCGCGAGCTGTGCACCCGCCATGGCGCTATGATCCGCTATGAAAGGCAGAGCGCAGCGCTGCCCGAGCTGGCACAGGGCAATGCCTTCATAGTGCAGTTTCGCCGGGCCGCCAGCCCCGCGCATCCCCAGCAGACTGATTTGATCCACCAGGCATGAGTTTTGAAAACACCACTGTTCTGGTCGTGGACGATGAGCCCGACCTCAGAACCCTTTATGAGCTGACCTTGCTGCGCGAAGGCTACCGGGTCTACACGGCCGGCTCGGTGCAGGAAGCGCGCGCCCAGCTGCAGCAGCGCCGCTTCGAGATTCTGATCACCGACATGCGCCTGCCCGATGGCCTGGGCATGGAGCTGCTGCAGGACCTGCGCAGCCAGGGCCGCAGCGAGCGCGCCATCGTCATGACCGCCTATGGCTCGGCCGACAATGCCGTCGCGGCCCTGCGCGAAGGCGCGTTTGACTACCTGACCAAGCCGGTGGACCTCAAGCAGTTTCGCCAGGTGGTGGCGTCCGCCTGCCAGGGGCTGCAGGATGCCGCTGCGCTGGCCCCGGCGCAGTCCGCTTTTCAAGCGGCGCCGCAGCCCGGCACGCCCACCCGGCCTGCCCCCCCGGCCCAGCGCGAATTGATCGGCCCGTCGCTGGTGATGCAGCAGGTGCGCGAGCGCATTGCCAAGGTGGCCGGCAGCATGGCGCCCATTTTGGTGCGCGGCGAATCGGGCACCGGCAAGGAGCTGGTGGCCCAGTCCTTGCACCGCAACAGCCAGCGGGCCAGCGGGCCGATGGTGGCCGTCAACTGCGGCGCCATCCCCGAGAACCTGCTCGAAGCGGAGTTCTTTGGTGCCCGCAAAGGCGCCTACACCGGCGCGAACCAGGACCGCGAAGGCTTTTTCCAGGCAGCCCATGGTGGCACCCTCTTCCTCGATGAAATCGGCGAGCTGCCGCTGTCGATGCAGGCCAAGCTCTTGCGTGCGATCCAGGAGCGCAAGGTGCGGCCCCTGGGCTCGCAACAGGAAGAAGCGGTCGATGTGCGCATCGTCAGTGCCACCCACCGCGACCTGGCGGCCGACGTGCAGACCGGGCGCTTTCGCCAGGACTTGTACTACCGGCTCAACGTCATTGACATCTTCATCCCGCCGCTGCGCGAGCGCCGCGAAGATGTGCCTGCGCTGTGCCAGGCGCTGCTCGAGCGCATCGCCAGCGAGAGCGGCCAGCCGGTGCCCCAGCTCAGCGCCCAGGCGCTGCACACCTTGGCAGGCCATGCACTGCCGGGCAATGTGCGCGAGCTGGAAAACCTGTTGCTGCGCTCGGTCGCCTTGAGCGATGGCGCGTTTCTGGATGTGGAGCCGGCCCGGGCCGATGCCGCGCATCCGGCGCCCGTGCACAGCCAGGCTGCAGAGCCGGCCCCTGCCTATGAGCAGCCCACGCCCGCGCCAAAGGCCGCAGCCGTCGCGCCTCAGCGCCTCCACGGCTTTGCGCCGCCACAGGATCTGCCCGCCGATCTGCAGGCCTGGCTCGATGGCATCGAGCGCGACATCCTCGTGCGCGCGCTGCAGGAGTTTGGCTTTAACCGCACCGCAGCGGCCAACCGCCTGGGCATCAGCCTGCGCCAGATCCGCTACCGCATGGAGCGGCTGCAGATCCAT
The DNA here is from genome assembly GCF_049601575.1 of Comamonas sp. 23. Classification (NCBI taxonomy): domain Bacteria; kingdom Pseudomonadati; phylum Pseudomonadota; class Betaproteobacteria; order Burkholderiales; family Comamonadaceae; genus Comamonas; species Comamonas sp. 23. Next base: position 4,237,545 of record NZ_CP187127.1, read on the forward strand.
GACCCCAGCGATGGGGTGCAGCCCTAGGGGCCCAACGCCATGCCCCAAGATCTGCCCGAGACGCCGCCCGGCGCCCCCGCTCCCCACGCTGCCACCGCGCCGCAAGCTGCGCTCTGGCAAAAAGGCTGGCTGCGCACGGCCACGCACTGCCCCTCGCCCAATTACAGTCCCCGGCCCGAGGGGGCATGCATCGATCTGGTGGTCGTCCACTCGATCAGCCTGCCGCCGGGCATCTACGGCACGGGGGATGTGCAGCGGCTCTTTACCAACCAGCTCGACTGGGATGCGCACCCCTACTTCCAGAGCATCCGGGGCCTGCAGGTGTCCTCGCATTTCTTCATCACGCGCCAAGGCGTGGTGTGGCAGTTTGTCAGCGCCGACCAGCGCGCCTGGCATGCCGGCCAGTCGTTCTGGCGCGGCCGGCCGCGCTGCAATGACGACTCCATCGGCATCGAGCTCGAAGGCCTGGAGGGCGAGACTTTCGAGCCCGCCCAGTACCACAGTCTGGTGCAGCTGTGCCAGCAGATCCGCGCCCAGTATGCGATCGCCTATATCGCCGGCCACGAACACATTGCGCCAGGCCGCAAGAACGACCCGGGCCCAGGATTTTTGTGGCCCCAGCTGCAGCAGGATCTGGCCTGGCCGGCATCCATGTTTCCTGCCTCACTGCATCTCTGAGAGCCAGCAACACCCCCCTTGATCGTCGTTGCCCCACCTTGCCCTACGCTTGTACGGCCTGCGGCGGTGTGCCTCGTTCCAACCGCAAACCGTTGGTTTGCTGGCCCGTATTGGCAGCTCTAAATCAGGCTATAGGCCAACCCTCTAAACAGCCTGCATTTTTCACGCATCCGCATGCAGCTGATGGCATGCGCACTTCAAAAACACAGCAATTTCCCCACATCTGAAAAATTTTTTTTCAGATGCAATGCCTAAGTTTTACGCAGGCTCTGCAACGCAGATGGCGCAGAAACACACGCACAGTGGTGGTTTGCAGGCGCAAACCACGACGCCATGCGCAGTAGCCGCCGTTTTGCTGCGCAGCATGGTCATCGGCACTACACACAAACCATGCATTGCGCCATACACTACAGGTAGTGTCCAGCGCTTAATAAAACACTATATGTAGTGTGAGGTGGTATCCAGCGGCTCAGTGATACCGGCATGCACAGCGCTGTTTCTCCGGCTTTTCACGCACCACAGAGAGGACATCATGAGCGCTGCTTCGCTTTCCGAGCAACGAGCCGCACCGGCCGCCAGCTCGCGCACCCTGGATGGATTTACCGTACTGCCGGACTACCAGATCATGCGGCGCAACGGAGCAGTCGTCCCTTTCGAGCCCCCCAAGATCACCACCGCCATCATGAAAGCGTTCCTGGCCGTGCATGGCAGCCAGGGCTCGGCATCGGCCAGTGTGCGCGAAGTGGTCGAGAACCTGACCCACACGGTGGTGCGCGCGCTGATGCGCTCGCGCCCGGGCGGCGGCACTTTCCATATCGAAGATGTGCAGGACCAGGTCGAGCTGGGCCTGATGCGCGGCGGCAACCATGAGGTGGCACGCGCCTATGTGCTGTACCGCGAGCGCCGCAACCAGGAGCGTGCCCAGCTCCAGGCCCAGCACACGCCGGCCCATGCCAGCTTGCATGTGCAGGACCGGGGCCAGCAGGTGGTGCTTGATGTCAAAAAACTCCATGACCGCATTGCCGCAGCCTGCCAGGGCCTGGGCCAGGACGTCGACCCCGCGCCCATCCTCAGCGAGACCCTGCGCAACCTCTATGACGGCGTCCACATGGACGAGGTGTTCAAGGCCTCCATTCTGGCTGCCCGCACCTTGATCGAAAAGGACCCGGACTACAGCTTTGTCACCGCGCGCCTGCTGCTGCACACCATCACGCGCGAAGTGATCGGCCAGGACGTCAGCAGTGCCGATATGGGCGCGGCCTACCGCAGCTACTTCCCCGGCTTTGTCGCGCAAGGGGTTGAGCACGAACTGCTCGCCCCCGAGATGCTGGACTTTGACCTGCACCGGCTGGCCGCCGCTCTCCAGCCCGAGCGTGATCTGCAGTTTGACTACCTGGGTCTGCAGACCCTGTACGACCGCTATTTTTTGCATGTACGCCAGCAGCGCATCGAGTTGCCCCAGGCCTTCTTCATGCGCGTGGCCATGGGCCTGGCGCTGAAGGAGGACGACCGCAATGCACGCGCCATCGCGTTCTATGACCTGCTCTCGTCCTTTGACTTCATGTCATCCACGCCCACCCTGTTCAACAGCGGCACCCTGCGCTCGCAGCTGTCGTCGTGTTACCTGACCACGGTGGCCGATGACCTGGGCGGCATCTACGATGCGATCCGCGAAAACGCCTTGCTGTCCAAGTTTGCCGGCGGTCTGGGCAATGACTGGACGCCGGTGCGTGCAATGGGCGCCCGCATCAAGGGCACCAATGGCGAGTCGCAAGGCGTGGTGCCCTTTCTCAAGGTGGTCAACGACACGGCCGTGGCCGTCAACCAGGGCGGCAAACGCAAGGGCGCCGTCTGCGCCTACCTGGAGACCTGGCATCTGGACATCGAGGAGTTTCTGGAGCTGCGCAAGAACACCGGCGATGACCGCCGCCGCACCCACGACATGAACACCGCCCACTGGATCCCCGATCTGTTCATGCAACGGGTCATGGAAAAAGGCATGTGGACCTTGTTCTCCCCCTCCGATGTGCCCGATCTGCATGACCGCTTTGGCCAGGATTTCGAGCGCGCCTATACCGCCTACGAAGCCCAGGCGGCCAGCGGCGCGCTGGCGCTGAGCAAGACCGTGCCCGCGGTCGATCTGTGGCGCAAGATGCTGTCGATGCTGTTCGAGACCGGCCACCCCTGGATCACCTTCAAGGATGCCTGCAACCTGCGCTCCCCACAGCAGCATGCCGGCGTCGTGCACTCGTCCAACCTCTGCACCGAGATCACGCTCAACACCAGCGACACGGAAACCGCCGTCTGCAACCTGGGCTCGGTCAACCTGGCACGCCACCTGAAGGACGACGGCCAAGGCGGCCTGGCGCTTGACCATGACAAGCTCAAGCGCACGATCGCCACGGCCATGCGCATGCTCGACAACGTCATCGACATCAACTACTACGCGGTGGGCAAGGCACGCGACTCCAACCTGCGCCACCGCCCGGTGGGCCTGGGCATCATGGCCTTTCAGGACAGCCTCTACCAATTGCACATCCCCTACGCCAGCGATGCGGCCGTGCAGTTTGCCGACACCTCGATGGAAGCCGTCTGCTACTACGCCTACTGGGCATCGACCGAGCTGGCGCGCGAGCGCGGCGTCTACAGCAGCTACCCCGGCTCGCTCTGGAGCCAAGGCATCTTGCCGCTGGACACACTGGACCTGCTCGCCCAGGCGCGCGGCCAGGCCGGCTATGTGCAGGTCGACCGCAGCATGCGCCTGGACTGGGAGGCGCTGCGCCGCAAGATCGCGCAGGACGGCATGCGCAACTCCAACTGCGTGGCCATTGCGCCCACCGCCACCATCTCCAACATCGTCGGTGTCGATGCCTCGATCGAGCCCTCGTTTGGCAACCTCTCGGTCAAGTCCAACCTCTCGGGCGAGTTCACCGTCATCAACCAGTACCTGGTGCGCGACCTCAAAGCGCTGGGCCTGTGGGACGATGTGATGGTCATGGACCTCAAGCATTTCGATGGCTCGCTGCGCCCCATCGACCGCGTGCCCCACGCACTCAAGGCCCTGTATGCGACAGCCTTTGAGGTCGACCCCGTCTGGTTGGTGGAAGCGGCCTCCCGGCGCCAGAAATGGATAGACCAGGCGCAAAGCCTCAATATCTATATGGCAGGGGCCTCGGGCAAGAAGCTCGACGATGCCTACAAGCTCGCCTGGGTGCGTGGCCTCAAGACCACCTACTACCTGCGCACCACCAGCGCCACGCAGGCCGAGAAATCCACCATCCAAAGCCGCGTGCTCAATGCCGTGCCCAGCAGCTATGCGTCGCCCGTCGCCCAGGCTGTCGCCCACGCCGCCGCTGCTGCATCGCAGTCCGCCGCGCCCGGCACCGACATCCGCTTTTGCGCCATCGATGACCCCGGCTGCGAAGCCTGCCAGTAAGAGCTGCTAACCGTCTGAACCTGGCCGCAGCCGCGGCCCCCACCAGGAGCATTCATTCATGTTGAGCTTTGAAGAAGATTCGATGGACGCGCTGGCCACACCAGCCGCGCCGGCCACCTCTGCGGCCTCGCCCTCTGCATCGCCTGCCGCATCCCCAGCCGCCACATTCAAGCGCGTCCATGCCGCCGACAAGCGAATCATCAACGCCAAGACCGATGTCAACCAGCTGGTGCCCTTCAAATACAAATGGGCCTGGGAGAAATACCTGGCCACCTGCGCCAACCACTGGATGCCTCAAGAAGTAAACATGACGCGCGACATCGCGCTGTGGAAATCGCCCCATGGCCTGACCGAGGACGAGCGCCGCATCGTCAAGCGCAACCTGGGCTTTTTCGTCACCGCCGATTCGCTGGCCGCCAACAACATTGTGCTGGGCACCTACCGCCACATCACTGCGCCGGAGTGCCGCCAGTTTCTGCTGCGCCAGGCCTTTGAAGAAGCCATCCACACGCATGCCTACCAGTACATCGTGGAGTCGCTGGGCTTGGATGAGGCCGAGATCTTCAACGCCTACAACGAGGTTCCCTCGATCCGCAACAAGGATGCGTTTCTGATCCCCTTCATCGAGGCGATCATGGACCCCCACTTCCAGACCGGCACGCCGCAGACCGACCAGACCTTGCTCAAAAGCCTGATCGTTTTTGCCTGCCTGATGGAGGGCCTGTTCTTCTATGTCGGCTTCACGCAGATCCTGGCGCTGGGCCGCCAGAACAAGATGACGGGCGCAGCCGAGCAGTACCAGTACATCCTGCGCGACGAGTCCATGCACTGCAACTTCGGCATCGACCTGATCAACCAGCTCAAGCTGGAGAACCCGCAGCTGTGGACCAGCGCGTTCAAGGACGAGATCAAGGCCTTGTTTATTCAGGCAGTCGAACTTGAATACCAATACGCCGAAGACACGATGCCAAGAGGTGTGCTGGGCATGAACGCATCGATGTTCAAAGGCTACCTGCGCTACATCGCCAACCGCCGCGCAACGCAGATCGGCCTGGATGCTTTGTACCCCAACGAGGACAACCCTTTCCCGTGGATGAGCGAGATGATCGACCTGAAAAAGGAGCGAAATTTCTTCGAGACACGGGTCATCGAATACCAGTCCGGTGGCGCGCTTTCCTGGGATTGACGCCGACCTTGATGTGCAAACCTCGTCAGAATGTGGTTTTCCTGAGAGAAAACTGTGAAATTTGGCGTCTTTATTGAGGTTTGCACTATGCCAGTTGCTAGCAGCTGATGCACAATTCAGTTTGCTATCAAAACTTCGTGTCGAATTCAATCAGGCATGAAGTCTGCTTTCTAAATTGACCGAAGGAGAAGAGCATGGCAACGTCCAAAGCAAGCAAGAAAACTGCTGACACCAAGGCAACTGCCAAGAAGGCAGTTGCAACCAAGGCAGCCGCCCCCAAGGCAGCTGCAAAGCCCAAGGCCGCTGCCAAGCCAGCCGCCACCAAGGCAGCGGCAAAGCCTGCTGCTAAGGCCGTCGCCAAAAAGGCCGCTGCTAAGCCAGCCGCCAAGAAGGCCGCCGCCAAGCCCGCAACCAAATCCACCGCAGCTGCCAAGACTGCCGTGAAGAAGGCCGCTGCTCCAGCTAAGAAGGCTGCAGCTCCTGCGAAGAAGGCTGCCGCTCCTGCGAAGAAGGCTGCCGCTCCTGCGAAGAAGGCTGCCACTCCTGCGAAGAAGGCTGCCGCTCCTGCGAAGAAGGCTGCCACTCCTGCGAAGAAGGCTGCTGCTCCTGCCAAGAAGGCCGCAGCTCCCGCCAAGAAGGCTGCTGCTCCTGCGAAGAAGGCCGCAGCTCCTGCCAAGAAGGCCGCTGCTCCTGCCAAGAAGGCTGCAGCTCCAGCTAAGAAGGCGGCCGCTCCTGCGAAGAAGGCCGCTGCTCCAGCTAAGAAGGCTGCCGCTCCTGCCAAAAAGGCTGCAGCTCCCGCCAAGAAGGCCGCTGCTCCCGCCAAGAAGGCCGCTGCTCCTGCCAAGAAGGCTGCTGCTCCTGCCAAGGCTCCAGCTCCCGCCAAGAAGGCCGCTGCTCCTGCCAAGGCCCCTGCTGCCAAGGCTCCAGCACCTGCGAAGAAGGCTGCTCCCGCCAAGAAGGCTGCTGCTCCTGCCAAGGCCCCAGCTGCTGCGCCTGCTGCTGCAGAGCCTGTCAAGACCGTGCTCAGCACCAATGCGGCATGGCCTTTCCCAACCAACAGCCGCCCACAATAATTACCCCAAGCCGGGCAGCATGCCCGGGTGCCGCAAGGCACCGCTTGGCATCCAAGGCAACGCACAATGCGTTGCCTTTTTTTATGCCTGGTGTCCGCTGCTTGGTGCGCACAAAAAAGCCAATGACGCCGCAACAACCGCTCCCAGTTGCCACGGTCCAGAGCGCGCATCGTTGCCCACGCCTTCGATGGATGCGTCATCCAAGCCGGCTCGGTGAGCAAGGCAGCAGACGGGTCTGCCAGACAGTCCACCAGGACAGCGTCACAGCGCGAGGAAATCGCCCGCGACCAGCAGGTTCTTCATGCAGCCGCGCCATCGGCGATCGCAAATGCCAGACAATACAGGCTCATGAATGATGCCCTTCCCACACCGCCAGCGCTCTCGCAGGCAGCCACTGCAGAGATGGCACGCAAACCCAGTGCGGCCCGTCTGCGCAAGATTGACCTGATCCTGGGCTCGGCAGAGCGGCATTTCGCATTGCTGGGTTTTGAAGGTGCTCCGCTGGAGCAGATCGCGCAGGATGCCGGCTTTAGCCGCCACAACCTGCTGTACTACTACCCCAGCAAGGAGGCGCTGTACCAGGCCGTGCTGGCATCGGTGATCGACGACTGGCTGGGCCATATGACAGGCCTGTCCAAGGACGGCGACCCGGCCCAGCAGATCCGCCAGTACATCCGCGAGAAGTTCGAATTTGCACGCACCCGCCCTTATGGCAGCCAGCTGTTCACCAAGGAGATGATTGCTGGCGCGCCCTTTGCCGCCTCGGCCGTGCGCGAGCGCATCGCCCCGTTGCTGGCAGCCAATGTGGCAGCGTTTGCGCATTGGGCCGAACAAGGCCTGATTGCGCCCGTCAATTTCCAGCACCTGATGTTCAGCATCTGGGCCATCACCCAAGGCTATGTCGACCAGCAAACCCAGTTTGCGCTGCTGCAAAACAAGGCCGCGCTGGACGCGGGTGACTTCGCCCAGGCCGAGGCCTTGCTGGTGCAGATGCTGTCGGCCACGCTCAAGATCGAGCTGCCGGACTGACCCGGGGCATGCCGCCTCCAGGCCCATGCATGGAAGTTCCAGCTGCGGTGATCTGGCCCGGGCCCCCGTGCGGGCTTCGCAGCATGGGTGCGCTGCGCGGGATCGGCTGCCGCCATGAGATGCACCTCTTTCAATAGCAGCATCTTCAGTCCCCACCAGCGCTTTCGTGATTCTTGCGCAGAGGTATCGTGATCGGGCAGTGCCCCTGGATCGATTTTTTAGCCCCCGCAGTCTTGAACTGTCATCAAATGACCTTATTATTAGCACTCGAAGGGGTAGAGTGCTAAAACCACCACTTCTCAGACATTTTTGCGTATTTGGCGCGGCATCTGCCGGGCCATCTTTCATCAAAACCTGGTATTGATATTGAAGGAGTTGTTATGAACCTGCGTCCTCTGCACGATCGCGTGATCGTTAAGCGTCTGGAAAACGAAACCAAGACCGCTTCGGGCATCTACATCCCCGACAACGCTGCTGAAAAGCCAGACCAAGGCGAAGTGCTGGCCGTCGGCCCAGGCAAGAAGAACGACAAGGGCGAGTCCATCACCCTGGGTGTGAAGGTCGGCGACCGCGTGCTGTTCGGCAAGTACTCTGGCCAATCGGTCAAGGTGGACGGCAATGAACTGCTGGTGATGAAGGAAGAAGACCTCTTCGCCGTCGTCGAGAAATAAAGCTACTGCGCAGGCGCCAGGCGTCGTTGCGCGGTGCTCGCAATCCTCACGTACCCAAGTACGTTCCGGTTGCTGCGATCCGTGCGCCTAGCCTGACACCTGCTCGCTACGCTTTCTCTCCCGAGCATTCATTCTCATTTCAAGTTTTCAAGTATTTAGGAGCCAAAAATGGCAGCAAAAGACGTAGTATTCGGCGGTGAAGCACGTGCACGCATGGTTGAAGGCGTGAACATTCTGGCTAACGCAGTCAAAGTGACCCTGGGCCCCAAGGGCCGCAACGTGGTGCTCGAGCGTTCGTTCGGCGCCCCTACCGTGACCAAGGACGGTGTGTCCGTGGCCAAGGAAGTGGAACTCAAGGACAAGCTGCAGAACATGGGCGCCCAGCTCGTGAAGGAAGTGGCCTCCAAGACCAACGACATCGCTGGTGACGGCACCACGACCGCTACCGTGCTGGCCCAAGCCATCGTGCGCGAAGGCTCCAAGTACGTGGCCGCTGGTCTGAACCCGATGGATCTGAAGCGCGGCATCGACAAGGCTGTCGCCGCCCTGGTGGAAGAGCTCAAGAAGCAATCCAAGGCCACCACCACCTCCAAGGAAATCGCCCAAGTCGGCTCGATCTCCGCCAACTCCGACGAATCCGTGGGCAAGATCATTGCTGACGCGATGGACAAGGTCGGCAAGGAAGGCGTGATTACCGTGGAAGAAGGCAAGTCGCTGGACAACGAACTCGACGTCGTTGAAGGCATGCAGTTCGACCGCGGCTACCTGTCGCCCTACTTCATCAACAACCCAGAAAAGCAAGCCGCTATTTTGGACAACCCCTTCGTGCTGCTGTTCGACAAGAAGATCAGCAACATCCGTGACCTGCTGCCTACGCTCGAAGCTGTGGCCAAGGCCGGCCGTCCTCTGCTGATCATTGCAGAAGACGTCGAAGGCGAAGCACTGGCAACGCTGGTGGTCAACACCATCCGTGGCATCCTGAAGGTCGTGGCTGTGAAGGCTCCAGGCTTTGGCGATCGTCGCAAGGCCATGCTGGAAGACATCGCCATCCTGACCGGCGGCAAGGTGATCGCTGAAGAAGTGGGCCTGTCGCTGGAAAAGGTGACCCTGGAAGACCTGGGCCAAGCCCAACGCGTCGAAATCGGCAAGGAAAACACCACCATCATCGACGGTGCTGGCCAAGCTGCTGAAATCGAAGCCCGCGTCAAGCAAATCCGCGCTCAGATCGAAGAAGCCACGTCCGACTACGACCGTGAAAAGCTGCAAGAGCGCGTGGCCAAGCTGGCCGGCGGTGTTGCCGTGATCAAGGTGGGCGCTGCCACCGAAGTCGAGATGAAGGAAAAGAAGGCCCGCGTGGAAGACGCCCTGCACGCGACCCGCGCTGCGGTGGAAGAAGGCATCGTGGCCGGTGGTGGCGTGGCGCTGCTGCGTGCCAAGCAATCCGTGGGCGCGCTGGCTACCGGCAATGCCGAGCAAGACGCTGGTATCAAGCTGGTGATGAAGGCCATCGAAGCGCCTCTGCGCGAAATCGTGTCCAACGCTGGTGGCGAGCCATCGGTGGTGGTCGATGCCGTGCTCAAGGGCACGGGCAACTTCGGCTTCAACGCTGCCAACGACACCTACGGCGACATGCTGGAAATGGGTATCCTGGACCCAACGAAGGTGACCCGCACCGCGCTGCAAAACGCTGCGTCCGTGGCTTCGCTGCTGCTGACCACCGAGTGCATGATCGCTGAAGCCCCCAAGGCTGAATCCGCTCCTGCCATGCCCGACATGGGCGGCATGGGTGGTATGGGCGGCATGGGCATGTAATTGCCCCGGCTGTCATAGCGCACCATCAAGCCTGCAAGACCCCTTGCGGGCTTGGGGCCAGACACCAAAAAACCCGGCACCGTCAAGGTGGCCGGGTTTTTTTATGGCTTGTGCCTCAGGCTCACAGCGCCTTGCGGTGGGACTGCTGCAGCGCGGTGGAGACCCGCCGCGCAGCCTCTCACCGGCTCAACGGCCTGCGCGCTCCAGCATCGCGTGCAGCAGCACATTGCAGCCGGCCGTGATGTGCTCGGGCTTGGCGTCTTCGATCTCGTTGTGCGATATGCCATCCTTGCAGGGGATGAAGATCATGCCCGCTGGCGCCAGGCGCGCCATGTAGACGGCATCATGGCCCGCGCCCGAGACGGCATCCATGTGGGAGTAACCCAGCATCTGCGCGCCGCGCCGCACCGCATCGATGCAATCGGGGTTGAAAGGTTGCGCGGTGTAGCTGGACACCAGATCGATCTTGATCGTCAGCCCCGTCTCCTGGCTGATGCGCGCGGCCACCGCGCGAATATCCTGGTCCATGGCCTCGCAGTCGGCGTCGGTGGCATTGCGCAGGTCGATGCTGAATTTCACCTCGCCCGGAATCACATTGCGGCTGTTGGGATGCACATGCACCATGCCGACCGTGCCGCGCCCGTGCGGCGGGTGGCGGTGCGCGCAGGCCACCACCTCCTGCATCACCCGGGTGGCAACTTGCAGCGCATCCTTGCGCAGCGCCATCGGCGTGGGGCCGGCATGCGCTTCCATGCCGGTGACGGTGCAGTCATACCAGCGGATTCCCAGCACCCCGGTCACCACGCCAATCGTCTTGTCATGGTCCTCCAGCACCGGGCCCTGCTCGATATGGGTTTCAAAGTAGTAGCCGATAGGGTGGTCGCCGGGCTCCTGCGGGCCGATGTAGCCGATGCGCGCAAGCTCGTCCTTGACGCTTTTGCCGTCGGTGTCTTTGGCCGCATAGGCATGCTCCAGGCTGAAGGCCTTGGCAAACACGCCTGAGCCCATCATCACCGGCACAAAGCGCGAGCCCTCCTCGTTGGTCCAGAACGCCACCTCAATGGGCGCCTCGGTCTCAATGCCATGGTCATTGAGCGTGCGCACCACCTCGATGCCGGCGAGCACGCCATAGTTGCCGTCGAACTTGCCGCCCGTGGGCTGGGTGTCGATATGGCTGCCGGTCATGATCGGCGGCAGGCTGTTGTTGCGGCCTGGGCGGCGCATAAAGCCATTGCCGATCTTGTCGATGGTGACCGTCATACCCGCCTCCTGGGCCCAGCGTGTCACCAGGTCGCGCCCCTGGCGGTCCAGGTCGGTCAGGGCCAGGCGGCACACGCCGCCTTTGGCGGTGGCACCAATCTGGGCCAGCTCCATCAGCGATGCCCAGAGCCGGTCGCCATTGATGCGCAGCTGGCTGGTATCGGTCTTCACTTTCGTGTCCATGCTTGGTCTCCTTGTTTCATTGCGCGCGGGCCACGGCCGTGGGCGCCGTCTCTTGCGCCCGCTTTTGCACTGCCTGGAAGTTGGGGCCGAAGGCCGGCCGCTTGAAATACTGGCCTGCGCCCTTCTCGGCGCGCAGGTCGCCGTTCGCATACACCACGCGGCCCCGGCTGATGGTGTGGCTGGGCAGGCCTGTCACCTGCCGGCCTTCAAAGATGTTGAAGTCGCCCTTCGAGTGCTGGGTCTTGGCCGACAAGGTCTTGGTCGCCTTCGGATCCCAGATCACCACATCGGCATCGGCGCCCACGCCGATAAAGCCCTTGCGCGGATAGACATTGAAGAGCTTGGCCGTGTTGGCCGAGGTGATCGCAACAAACTCGCTGGGCGTCAGGCGCCCGGTGTTTACTCCGGCATCCCAGACCACGGCCATGCGCTCTTCGACGCCACCGGTGCCATTGGGTGTCTTGGCAAAATTGTCCTTGCCCACGGCCTTTTGCTCGGCGCAGAAGGTGCAGTGGTCCGTGGCGGTGGTGTGCAGATGCCCGGCCTGCAGGCCACGCCACAGCGCTTCCTGGTGTTCCTTGGGGCGGAACGGCGGGCTCATCACATAGGCAGCGGCCGTCGCGTAATCAGGATGGCGGTACACGCTGTCGTCAATCGTCAAATGGCCGGCCAGCACCTCGCCGTAGACGCGCTGGCCGCGCGCCCGGGCACGGGCAATGGCGTCGGCCGCCTCGATGCAGCTCACATGCACCACATAGATGGGTACGCCCAGCACATCGGCAATCGCAATCGCCCGGTTGGCGGCCTCGGCCTCCACCATCGGCGGGCGCGACAGCGGATGGCCTTCCGGTCCGGTGATGCCCATGCGCGCCACCTCCTGCTGCAGCAGGTAGACCAGCTCGCCGTTTTCGGCATGCACGGTGGGCATGGCACCCAGCTCCAGCGCGCGCCGGAAGCTGTTGACCAGGGTTTCGTCATCGCACATGATGGCGTTCTTGTAGGCCATGAAGTGCTTGAAGCTGTTGATGCCCTCGTCGCGCACCAGCACGCCCATGTCCTCGCGCACCTGCTCACTCCACCAGGTCACCGCCACATGGAAGGAGTAGTCGGCCGCCGACTTCTCAGCCCAGCCGCGCCACTTGCGGTAGGCGTCCATCAGCGGCTCCTGCGGCGCGGGAATCACAAAGTCGATGATGCTGGTGGTGCCACCGGCCAGGCCCGCGGCAGTGCCGGTGAAGAAGTCATCAGCGGTGACCGTGCCCATGAAGGGCAGCTGCATATGGGTGTGCGGATCGATACCACCGGGCATCACATACTGGCCGCTGGCATCCAGCGTTTCGGTGCCGGCCGGTGCTTGGGCCGCAGCCCCTTCACCGACGGCCACAATCCTGCCGTCCACCAGCAGCACATCGGCGCGCTCTTCACGGTCCGCATTCACGACGGTACCACCACGGATCAGAAGGGGGTGGCTGGCTGTGCTCATCATGTCTCTCCTTGGTTCAAATCACAAAAACGGCGGCTGCTGCGCTCAAGCGCGCCGCAGCATGGCCTGCGACGCCACCACATGGCTGGCCATGCCGATGCGGTACACCACACCGGCAATGAACAGACCGATGAACCAGGCATAAGCGTACAGGTCCTTGAAGATCGCTGCCACATCGGGGAAGCTGGCAGGAAACGCGGCATTGAGAAAGCCCGGAATATTGGGCGCCACGCCGCAGGCAAATGCGGCAACAGCCACCCAGTTCCAGCCGCCGGAATAGCTGTATTTGCCGCCCTCGCGGTAGAGCTCGTCCACATCGAGTTGGGTGCGGCGGATCAGGAAGTAATCGACCATCAAGATCCCGGCAATCGGGCCGAGCAGTGCCGAGTAGCCGATCAGCCAGGTGAAGATATAGCCCTGGGTGGACTCCAGAATCTTCCAGGGCATCATCAGGATGGCAATCGCCACGGTGATGTAGCCGCCGGTGCGGTAGCTGATGCGTTGGGGGTTCAGCGCAGAAAAGTCGTAGGCGGGGCCCACCAGGTTGGCCGCCAGATTGACGCTCACCGTATCGACCAGCAGCACGATGAGGGCGATGAGCACTGCAGCGCCGGTCATGCGCGCGGCCACATCCACGGGGTCCCACAGCGCCTTGCCATAGATGACCACGGTGGCCGAGGTGACGATCACCGCCAGGGCCGCCAGCAGGCCCATGGGCACCGGCAGGCCAATGGCCTGGCCCACGATCTGGTCCCGCTGCGAGCGGGCAAAGCGGGTGAAGTCGGGGATGTTCAGCGCCAAGGTGGCCCAAAAACCAATCATGGCCGTGAGCGACGGCCAGAAGGTGCCCCAGAACTGGCCGGCCTTGGCTTCGCCAGCCGCAAAGGCCGACGGCTTGCTCAAGATCGGACCAAAGCCGCCCGCCTTGTCATACACCCACCACAGCAGCACAAAGCAGATCACGATCTTGGCCGGCGCCGTATAGGTCTCGAGCTTGCGGATGGACTCGATGCCATGCACCACAAAGTAGAACTGGATGGCCCAGAAGACCAGGAAGCAGACCAACTGCGCCACATTGATGCCCAGCCAGGAGATCTTCTCGCTCTCGAGCGGATGGCCCAGGATCACCCCGAGCAAGGTATAGATCATCAGGCCGCCAAACCAGGTCTGGATGCCATACCAGCCGCAGGCCACCAGCGCGCGCAGCACTGCAGGCAGCTTGGCGCCCCGGGTGCCGAAGGAGGCGCGGGCCAGCACCGCATAGGGGATGCCGTATTTGGCGCCCGCATGCCCGATCAGCAGCATCGGCACCAGCACAATCAGGTTGGCCAGAAACACCGTCATGACCGCCTGGAACGCCGACATGCCGCCTTCGACCAGACTGGCGGCCAAGGTGTAGGCCGGAATGCACATCACCATGCCTATCCACAACGCCGTGAAGTGGTACCAGGTCCACGTTCGCTGCGAGGCTTGCGTGGGTGCGAGGTCGTCGTTCCAAAGGCCACCGGCTTCGCTGCCGGCGGCACCCCTTGCTTGCGCGTCATGGGACATTGCTCACTCCTTGAGAGGTGTTATCGATAGGTTCTAAGCGTCCAAATCCAAAGTCTTGGTTTCCATCCTGTAGCACATCGGGTCATGCAAAAAGCGCGCCACCACAACGGATGGCGCGCTCGCCGCTCAAGGGGAGATCTGCGCGTCCACCCGTGACGGGTTGTTGGGGTGGGTGGTCCAGTTCGCACACTCGCCGGTGACGGTCTTGCCGGTACGCGCATCCACCTCGCCGGGCTGCAGACTGCGCATCGAAATCGTGTCGGGCACCGGGCAGATCGACACGCAGAGGTTGCAGCCCACGCACTCGGCCTCGTTCACCTCAAAACGGCGCTCACCGGCCGCACCCTTTTGGTAGAAGATGGCCTGGTGCGAGGTGTCTTCGCAGACCACATGGCAGCGCCCGCACTGGATGCAGCTGTCCTGGTCGATCACGGCCTTGTCGATGTGGTTGAGGTTCAGGTCCTTCCAGTCCCTGACGGTGGGCACGGCGCGGCCCTGGAAGTCTTCGATGGTCTTGAAGCCATGCGCGTCCATGTAATGCGACAGGCCATCGCACATGTCCTGCACGATCTTGAAGCCATAGACCATCGCAGCGGTGCAGACCTGCACCGTGCCGCAGCCCAGCGCAATGTATTCGGCCGCATCCTTCCAGGTGGTGATGCCGCCAATGCCGGAGATCGGCAGGCCAGCGGTTTGCGGATCTCGGGCGATCTCGGCCACCATATTCTGCGCAATCGGCTTGACTGCCGGGCCGCAGTAGCCGCCGTGCGAGCCCTTGCCATCGGTGCTGGGGTGCATCACCAAGGTGTCCAGGTTCACGCCCATCACCGAGTTGATGGTGTTGATCAGCGACACCGCATCCGCCCCGCCCGCCTTGGCCGCGCGCGCCGGAAAGCGCACATCGGTGATGTTGGGCGTGAGCTTCACAATCACCGGCAGCCGGCTGTAGTGCTTGCACCATTCGGTGACCATCTGGATGTACTCGGGCACCTGACCCACCGCAGCGCCCATGCCGCGCTCGCTCATGCCGTGCGGGCAGCCAAAGTTCAGCTCAATGCCATCGGCACCCGTGTCCTCCACCATCGGCAGGATGCGCTTCCAGCTCTCTTCGACGCAGGGCACCATCAGCGACGCAATCAGCGCGCGATCGGGCCAGGCCCGCTTCACCCGGGTCATCTCCTCCAGGTTGATCTGCAAGGGGCGGTCGGTGATCAGCTCGATATTGTTCAGGCCCATGACCCGCCGGTCCTGCGACATCAAGGTGGAGTAACGCGGCCCGTTGACGTTGACCACATGCGGGTCCTCGCCCAGCGTCTTCCAGACCACACCGCCCCAGCCCGCCTCGTAGGCGCGGGTGACGTTGATCTCCTTGTCGGTCGGCGGCGCAGAGGCCAGCCAGAAAGGGTTGGGGCTGCGGATGCCCAGAAAATTGCTGCGAATATCGGCCATGGCGACTCCTAGGTTCGGTGGAAAGAGGGCTGGGCGTGCGCTTAGGCGCTGACACCCACTTCGCGCATCAACATGCGGTGCATGGCCGCTGCGGCGCGTTTGCCGTGCTCCACGGCTTCCACCGTCAGGTCTCGGCCGCCCCAGCGGCAGTCGCCTCCCGCCCAGACCCGCTCCAGGCTGGTCTGGCCATCTTCGTCCGTCTCGATTCGCCCGGCCTTGAGGGCGATACGTGCGCCGGCGGGCTCGGCGATATAGCTCTGGCCGATGGCCTTGAGCACCATGTCGGCCGCCAGCACCTCGGTCTCGCCGGTGGTTTGCAGCTTGCCATCGACCTGCTGCGTGGCCGCCAGGCGGATGCCGCTGACGGCACCGTTGTCCACCAGCACTTCCTGCGGCGCCGCCCACAGCCGGATCGTCACGCCATGGGTCTGCGCCCATTGCTGCTCCACCGCGGAGGCCGACATCGCATCCTGACCACGCCGGTAGACGATGGTGACTTCCTGGGCACCCAGCAGGCGCGCTTGGACGGCCGCGTCCACGGCCGTCATGCCCCCGCCAATCACCACCACACGCCGGCCTACCGGCACCGTGGATTTGTCGGGCGCCTGGCGGATATCGGCAATGAAATCGACCGCATTGCGCAGGCCCTGGGCGGCGGGCTCGGCAATACCCAGGTCATTGACCCCTGCCAGGCCCAGGCCCAGAAACACCGCATCATGGCTGGCCAGCAGGCTGTCCACGCTAAAGTCGCGGCCCAGCCGCTGGTTGTTGCGCGGGGCAATGCCACCCACCGACAGCAGCCAGTCAATTTCCCGCTGCGCAAAATCATCGGTGGTCTTGTAGCTGGCCAGGCCGTACTCGTTCAAGCCGCCGAGCTTGGGTTTGGCATCGAGCAGGCTGACATCATGGCCCTGCAAGGCCAGCAGGTGCGCACAGGCGAGCCCGGCCGGACCAGCGCCCACAACGGCCACCTTCTTGCCGGTGGGCTCGGCGCGTTGGAACAGCGGCGCGCCGCCCGCTGCCATGAAGCGGTCGGTGGCATAGCGCTGCAGCGCGCCAATTTCCACCGGCTTGTCCTCATGGGTGTTGCGCACGCAGGCCTGCTCGCACAGCACCTCGGTCGGGCACACCCGGGCGCACATGCCCCCCAGCGGGTTCGATTCGAGAATGGTCTTGGCCGCGCCCCGGATGTTGTCCTGCGCAATGCGGGCAATGAAGCTGGGCACATCGATGCTGGTCGGGCAGGCCGTGGCGCAGGGCGCGTCGTAGCAGTAGTAACAGCGCTCGGCTTCGATCGATGCCTGCGCCCATGTCAGCGGCGGGTGCGCATCCGAGAAATTTTCAGCGTATTGGTCCGCGCCAAGCCGTCCTGCGCGCACACCGCATCCTGTGGGTCCGTTCATGACTCATCCTCCTCGACTGGGTTACCAGCGCGAGTGCGAACGGCTCCATCACCATGCCGCCTGCGACCGCGCCACTGCCTCTACAACAAGTCCGGCCAATGGCATGGCTGCGCCATCCATTCACCGCCAAAGCTGCACCAACCAGGGAGGGTTCATCAGGCCCTCATCGTGGGTGTTTGATCTGTCCTGTGCTGCTGTTGCCGCAGCACTTAGGGAACCATTAAATGCCCGATTAAAGTTTTACGCACTGGTAAAAACACTAGGCAAACGCTACGACTGACGCTTCAGTCCGGCCACGAGGCGGGGCTGGCCTGGCGCGAACCTGGCGTTCTGGGCTTTTGCGAAAGTGCGCAAAGCTGGCCTGCCATGAAGGGGCGATCCATCGGCGCATGCGCCGATCTGCCAGGCGCCATCACCCGCGCAGCAAGCAGTGCCAGCGGAAGATCTGCATGTGGCTGGCGGCGCAAATCCAGTCCCTTGGGATAAGCGTGCGCCATCCCCCTCCAAGCCCAGCGGCATTGGTGGAGCGGGGCCAGCAATCAGCGATAATGATAACAATTCCCATTTGCGTATATGGCAGGACTGCGTTCCTGGCCACGGCGACGGCGTCCACCGGTTGCGAAGTCCCCTCTTTCCCTTTTTGCAACGGCCGCCTGGTGTTTGAGCGCTACTACCGCGAACTGCTGAACTTTCTGTCCCGATCGGTACAGGACCGCGACACGTCGGCCGATCTGGCCCAGGAGAGCTATGCCCGCGTGCTGGCGGCCCAGCAGACCGGCCAGGCCGTGCATGACCCGCGCGCGCTGCTCTACCGCACCGCCCGCAACCTGGTCATCGACCAGCACCGGCGCAGCAGCATTCGCGCCGAGCTGGAGACCGCAGCGCCCGCAGCCGGCGATGAGCCGGCGCTGGAGCACCTGCCGGGCCCGCGCACCCTGGAGCCCGAGACCATCCTGGCCTCGCGCGAAGGTCTGGCGGCCCTGGTCGCCACCATCGACCAATTGCCCCCGCGCTGCCGCGAAGCCTTTATGCTCTACAAGTTCGACGGCCTGAGCTATGCCCAGATCGCCGAGCACATGGGCATCTCCACCCGCACGGTCGAGATGCAGCTGCAAATCGCGATGGAGGCCTGCTGGCGTTGCCAGGACCGGCTCGACGGTGCTGCACATGCCCGCCATGGACGCGCCCGCACCAGACGCGCCAAGCCATGAGCCGCCCATGCCCGCCTCCGACTCCAGAATTGACCACGAGATGAACGCATCGCCCCTGCCACCAGAGAACACCGCCGGCCTGCGCCAGCAGGTGCTGGACTGGTTTGTCCGGCGCCAGCGCGAGAGCTGGAGCACGGCGGAAGAGCAGGCCTTGCAGCAGTGGCTGGCGGCCGATGCCGCGCACCGCGCCGCCTATGTGCAGTGGGAGCAGCACTGGCGCGCGATCGATGCCATGCCAGCCGATGCCATCGCCCAGTTGCGCCGCAACCTGGCGCATGACAAGGCGCTGCCAAGCGCCACGGCCGCTGCTGCCCCCACGCCGCGCCCGGCCGCAGCAGCGTCTGCGCCTGCGCCTGCCGCAGCCCTGCCAGCCTTGCGCCGCCGCTGGCTGTTGCCATCGCTGGGCATGGCCGCTGCGATCGTGATGACCAGCGGCACGGGCCTGCTGGCCTGGCAGCACTGGCAGGCGCAACCCGTGTTCAAACAGGCCTATGCCTCGCAGCGCGGCCAGCAGCTGCAGGTACAGCTGCCCGATGGCAGCGAGCTGCGCCTCGATACCGCCACCCGGCTGGAGGTGGCCTACTACCGCGACCGCCGCGAAGTGCTGCTGCACGAAGGCCAGGCCCTGTTCAGCGTGCAGGCCGCTCCGCAGCGCCCTTTCCATGTGCTGAGCGGCCCGGTCGGCATCACCGTGGTGGGCACCCGGTTTTCGGTACGCTATACACCGGGTCTGGCTGACAGCGATGGCGTGCGCGTGGCCGTCGAAGAAGGCAAGGTGCGCGTGGTACGCCGCGATGGCGCGCCCGGCCCCGCGCTGACGCAGCTCCCCGAAGCCCAGACCTTGGTGGCCGGCCAGCAGATCAGCGCCAACCCCGAAGGTGGCCTGAGCCCCATCCAAGCGGTCGCCGCCGAAGGCATTGCCGCCTGGCGCGAGCACCGCATCAGCTTTGTCAACACGCCGCTTGCGCAGGCGCTGGCCGAGTTTGAGCGTTATGGCAGCACGGGCCTGACAATCAGCGACCCGGCCGTGGCCGCGTTGCGCCTGAGCGGCACCTTTGACCCCAGCGATACCCAGACCTTGCGCAAGGTGCTGCCCCATGCGCTGCCGGTGCGACTGCAGCAGGTGGCGGGCGGACTGGAAATACGCGCGCTGCGTTGACGTCGCCAAGCCCCAGAAAATTTTAATATTTTTCGCGCTGACTACCGTATTTCTCGGAACTCGTGCGTCTACCTCAGTAGGAATGATTTGCATTGACTACTTTGAGGACCTCCATGTCGTACCCCCTTCTGCGTCCCGCTCCGCTGGCTTTGGCCATGGCCCTGGCCTTGGGCTCCGTAGCAGCCCATGCGCAAAGCGCCGCACTGCCGACCACCCCACTGGCCTTCAGCATCCCGGCACAGCCGCTGGCCGAGGCGCTCAACGACTGGGCGCGGCAAACGCGCATCCAGCTGATTGCCCAGCAAGGCCTGGTCGCCGGTAAGCGGGCACCAGCCATCGTCGGCACCTTGACGCCCAACCAGGCGCTGGACCGCCTGGTGGCCGGCACCGGCCTGGTGGCCACGGTGGAAGGCCAGGCGGTGGTGATCAAGGCCGCCTCGGTGGGGGAAGAAGGCGCGACCCTGGCGACCGTCACCGTGACGGCCGATGCCCAGCGCGATGGTGCCACCGAAGGCACGGGCAGCTATACCCAGCGCGGCCCCAGCGCCACCGCCACGGGCTTGAGCCTGAGCCTGCGCGAAACCCTGCAGTCGGTCAGCGTGATGACGCGCCAGCGCATGGACGACTTCAAGCTCGACACCTTGACCGATGTGATGGAGCAGACCCCGGGCATCGGCACCTACCGCCAGGGCAATGCCACCGATTTCCAGGCGCGCGGCACTTCGGTCAACCTGCAGACCGATGGCATGGCCCAAGTGCGCAGCGGCTGGTACTACCTGACCAGCACCCTGTTCTCGCTCGACGACATGGCCGAGATCGACCACATCGATGTGCTCAAGGGCTCGTCGGGCCTGGTGGTTGGCAAGGGCGAATACGGCGCCACCGTCAACATGGTGCGCAAGCGCCCCACACGGACCTTCCAGGCCAGCGTGCAGGCCAGCGCCGGCAGCTGGGACAGCTACCGCGCGCAGGCCGATATCGGCGGCCCGCTCAACGAGGCGGGCACCCTGCGTGGCCGCCTGGTCGCCTCAGCCACCGATGCGGGCAGCTTTCGCGACCATGAAGACAGCAGAAGCAAGATGCTGTTCGGCACCCTGGAAGCGGACCTCAGCCCGGACACCTTGTTGAATGTCGGCTTTACCTACCGCCAGCGTGCGGCCAACGGCATCGGCACCACCCAACCCATCCAGGGCTACACCCGCGCCGGTGTCAAAACGCCCGACCGTCCGCGTTCGTTCAACACCGGCGCGCCCTGGGGCGGTTATGACCAGAACGCGCTCAACCTCTTCGGCAGCCTGGAGCAGCGCCTGGGCAATGGCTGGTCCACCAGCCTCAAGTTCTCGCACCAGCAGGTGCGCATGGATGACATGTTTGCCGGCTACCTCTACGACCAGGACCGGCTGAACTATGGCCGCTGGCTGGACATGCGCAACGACAACTGGACCGTGAACCTGGACATCAAGGGCCCGTTCAGTCTGCTGGGCCGCCAGCATGAGCTGCTCGCCGGCATCGGTATCTCGCGCTTCCAAAGCAGCGTCAAGCTGCCGTTGAACGCGCTGACCCTGCTGCCGCTCGATGGCCTGGGCACCAGCTACGACCAGGGCGGCGCCTACCTGCCCGAGCCCGACACCAGCAGCTGGACCTATGGCAACAACCGCTTCAGCCAAAAACAGCGCTACGCCTATGCGGCTGGCCGCTTTCAGCTCAGCGATCCGCTGCAGCTGATTGCCGGCTTGCGCGTGACCAAGTTCGAGGAGCGCGACATCACCCCCTACTGGTGGAACTACGACATGAACGAGAGCGCGGTCTACACGCCCTACGCCGGTCTGGTCTACGACTTCCACCCCAACATGTCGGCCTACGCCAGCTACGCCAGCATCTTCCAACCCCAGACCTCGCAGGACGAGCAGGGCCGCACCCTCAAGCCCGAAGAAGGCAACACCTATGAGGTCGGCATCAAGGGCGAGTTCTTTGACAAGCGCCTCAACGCCAGCATCAGCCACTACTGGATCAAGACCAAGAATACCGCCGAGGAAACCGGTGGCCTCACCCCTGGTGGCGACACCGCCTACCGCTCCGTCGCCTCTGCCACCCGCCACGGCTGGGAGCTGGAGCTGTCGGGCGAGCTGGCGCGCGGCTGGCAGGCCCAGGGCAGCCTGGTGCGGCAAAACAGCTCGCTGAGCAACACCAGCCAGTACCCCGAGTACCAGTTCAAGCTGGGCAGCACCTACCGCTTTGACGAAGGCGCGCTGCGTGGCCTGACCGTCGGTGCCTCCACCCGCTGGCAGGACAAGACCTCCGTCAGCAACAGCGCTGCTACCCTGGAACAAAGCAGCTACGCGGTGCTGGACCTGATGGCCCGCTACCAGGTCGACAAGCAACTGTCCTTCAGCCTGAACGTCAACAACGCGCTGGACAAGCACTACAAAGCGGGTGTGAACAACTTCAGCGCCATTGGCCTGTACTACACCTGGGGAGCGCCGCGCAGCGTGAATGTGGGCATGCGTTACGACTTCTAAGCGGTCACCATAGCGGTACCTGGGCCGGGTGGCCAACCATTGCGCCCATCTTGGTGACAAATGCCACAGCCCACATTCTGTGGGCTCTGGCGCGATGGTGTGCCATGGTTTTCGAAGGCGATGTCAGCGACCGAGGTACGGCTTACAGGCGGCTCCCTGGCTCAGCCAGTATCTGCAAGCCTGGGCTTGTCTTGGCAGGCAACGTGCGCCGCAACACGGTGCCCGTCCGACTTCCTTGGTAAGCACCCTGCTCGTAGGCGATGGCGCCATTGACAATGACACAGTCGATGCCGACAGCGGGCTGTTTCGGATCGTCATAGGTAGCGGTATCACGCACGGCCTGGGGATCAAACACGCACAGGTCTGCGTAATGGCCTTCGACCAACACACCTCGCTTTTCGATACCAAAGACCTGGGCAGTGAGGCCCGTCATTTTCCAGACGGCGGTCTCCAGCGGGAGCAGGCCCAGATCACGGCTGTAGTGCCCCAGCACGCGGGGGAAGGTACCCCACAGGCGCGGGTGCGGTCGCTCGTTGGAGGGCACGCCATCTGAGCCAATCATGGTGGGAGCAAACTGCAAAATGCGCTGCACATCACCCTCATCCATGTTGAAATAAATGGCGCTGGCCGGTTGCAGGCGGTTGGAGGCTTCGGCGCGAGACACCTGCCAGTCCCTGGCGATGTCGCCCAGCTCCTTGCCTTGCAGTTCGGGATGAGGTCCGCTGTCGGCTATCACGATCTTGCCGGACAAGCGCTCTTCCTGCAGGTGCAGCATGGTGGAGCTGGCGTGGTAGGGATAGCAATCAAGTGCCACGCACTGGCAGTGCATGGCCGCTTCGATCTGCGGCAATGTCTGCGCCGAATTCCCCCAGTTGGCCTGACCCTGCAGCTTGTGGTGCGAAATGACGACGGCGGCCTGCGCGTGCTGTCCAATCTGCAAGGTCTCATCAATCGACTGCTGGCTGTGCACAGCCTCGTCACGCATATGACTCACATACAGCGCGCCAAATTCGGCCAAGGGTTGGGCTACATCGCACACCTCTTGCATGGTCGCAGCTGCAGCGGGCGGGTAATAGGTGCCCGATGACAGCCCCACTGCTCCAGCCACCAGCGCCTCACGCAGCAATGCCCGCATTTGAACAATTTCTTCCGCAGTGGCCGCCCGGTTCAGGTCTGCCATTGCCAACACCCGCAGGTTGGTATGGCCCACCAGCGGAATCACATGCACCGCAGGCGGTGATGTGCGCAGCGTCTGCACATAGGCTTGAAAGGTCGTGAACCGCATGGCAGCATCGCTGAGCAGGTTCAGCGGCGCGGGCATCGGCGAATCCGGGTAGAGCGGCGCAGCGCTAATACCGCAGTTGCCGGTCACCACTGCCGTCACCCCTTGTGAGAGCTTGCACTCCATCTGCGGCTGCAGCAGCAGCGCCTGGTCGTCATGCGAGTGCGCATCAATAAAGCCGGGTGCCACTATCTTGCCGTTGGCGTCGATAACCCGATGGGCGGTGGCTGAGGACAGGTCACCCATGGCGGCAATCATCGTGCCTCGAATGCCTACATCGGCTCTGTAGCGGGGGCAGTTACTGCCGTCGATGACCACACCGCCTCGGATTACCACATCAAATGCCTGCGTCTTCATCTTGCTTGCTCGCCCAAAGATGCTTGCTCGCCCAAAGAGGATGGATGGATTCCCTGCACCAACGGAATGCAGTAGACAGGCGCGACCTCATTCCACCTTGGCACCACTTGCTTTCACCACGGCCCCCCATTGCGCACGCTCTGAGTCGGCCAGCGCCCCGAAATCCTCAGGAGCCCCCGCCAGCGGGATGTAGGCCATCTTTTCCAGCTGCGCCCTGATCTCGGGCATCTGGAGCACTTGGTTCAATGCCGTGTTCAGCCGCGTCAGCACCTTCTGCGGTGTGCCCGGTGGTACCAGCAACCCTCCCCATGCGTTCATTACAAATCCCTGGACACCCGCTTCCTGCATAGTCGGTATGTCTGGATACTGGGGGGAGCGCTCGGCGCTTGTCACGGCTAACGCGCGTACTTTGCCCGCTTGCAGCTGCGGCGCAGCGGTAACGATGTTTTCAAAGTAAAACTGCAAAGTGCCACCGACCAAATCGTTCAGTGCCTGAGGTGAGCCCTTGTACGGGACGTGCACTGCCGATTGCAGCCCCATCTTGGTTTTGAACCACTCCGCGCCCAGATGGCTGGTGGTACCAATGCCGCCGGACCCATAATGCACCGGCGCATCCGAGCTGTTGATATAGGTCACCAGTTCCGTCACCGATGTGGCGGGCACCAGGTTGTTGACCAGCAAGAAACTGCTGGTCGTGGCAATGCCCCCAACCGGCACCAGGCTGCGCGGGTCATAGGGCAGCCTGCTGAACAGAAACTCATTGGTTGTCAACGTCGCATTGTTGCCGTAGCCAAGCGTGTAACCATCGGGCGCCGCGTTGGCGAGCGCCTGCATGCCGATATTGCCCCCCGCCCCACCCTTGTTCTCGATCACCACCGGCTTGCCCAACTGCAGCGACAGCGCATTGCCGACCAAGCGAACCAATACATCGGGGCTGCTGCCAGCCACGCTGGGCACAATGATCTTGATGGGTTTATCAGGGTAGGCCGCGTGCGCGCTATAAGCCAGCAAGCCCGCAGCGACCATCAGCGAACGACGTGAAAACAGTGCAGCAGCCATGGCGTTTCTCCAGAAGATCGGAGTACAGGCGAAAGAACAGGCTGGTATGCCGACCGATCCCTCACACGCCCCCGGTTGAGCCTTGAGTCCTGCACGGCATAGCGTCCAAGACAGTGCCATTCTGCTCGGCATTCTTGCCAAAATCTCCTGAATTAACAGCAACATACCAAAGCAACATCTGCGGAATGCAGAAACGCATGGCTGACAGCCTCAGCGCCAAGCACAAAACGTCAATAAGAAAGCCCGTCAGCTTCGATGCCAACGGGCTCGGGTGCTATGGCTTGCCTAGCGATTAGCCGGCTTTATCAA
Source organism: Comamonas sp. 23 (assembly GCF_049601575.1). Taxonomy (NCBI): domain Bacteria; kingdom Pseudomonadati; phylum Pseudomonadota; class Betaproteobacteria; order Burkholderiales; family Comamonadaceae; genus Comamonas; species Comamonas sp. 23. Next base: position 4,262,655 of record NZ_CP187127.1, read on the forward strand.
ATGCTTCTGCCAGCCTATCGACCGCCTGCTCAATCTGCGCCACATCGGGCGCGGCAAATGACAGGCGCATCGAATGCAGATGGGCGTTGTCGGCATAAAAGGCTTTGCCCGGCACAAAGATCACGTTGGCGGCGACGGCGGCATCAAACAGCTTTTGCGGATCGATGCGGGCATCAAACGTCAACCAGACAAACATGCCGCCAGCGGGCTGCACAAACTGCACCAGGTCACCCAGGCGCGCCTTCAGGCCCTGGGTCAAGGCCAGCATGCGGCGCTGGTATTCAGCGCAGGCCTTGGCGACGGCCTGGCCATAGCGGCCCGACTGCAGGTAGCTGGCGGCCACGGCTTGCGCCAGCGGCGAGGTGCAGAGGTCATTGGTCTGCTTGGCCACCGTGCAGCGGCGCAGCACGGCCGGGTCGGCCACCATCCAGCCCACGCGCAGGCCGGGGGCCACGGTCTTGGACAGGCTCGACAGGTAGACCACCGGGTTCTCAGCCTCGCCCACTTGCTGCTGGGCTGCGGCATAGACGGGGGCTGGGCGGGCGTCGGTGAAGGCCAGCTCGCCGTAAGGATCGTCCTCGACCACGACAAAGCCATACTGCAGCGCCAGCTGCACCAGGCGCTCGCGGCGCTGTTGTGTCAGCAAGGTGCCGCAGGGGTTGGAGAAGTTGGGCACGGTGTAGAGCAGCTTGGGGCGCTCGGCCACCGGCAGCGCAGCCAGCATGGCGGCCAGCGCTTCGACATCCAGGCCATCGCCGTCGACCGGCGTGCTCAGCATCCTGGCGCCCGCCTGGCGCAGCGCCGCAAGGGTGGCGGGGTAAGCCGGGGTCTCCACGCAGACGGCATCGCCGGGCTGAATCAGCACGCGCAGCAGCAGGTCAAAGCCCTGTTGCGAGCCGGTAGTCACCAGCATGTCAGCCGCTGTGCAGCGGATGCCCCGGGCCTGGCACTGGGCTGCCAGCTGCTCGCGCAGCGCGGGCGAGCCTTCGGTGGCGCCGTACTGCAGCGCGGTGGCGCCGGTGGTCATCGCCTGCGCGGCCGCCGCTGCCAGGCCTTCCTGGTCAAACAGGCTGGGCGAGGGATAGCCACCCGCCAGCGAGATCATGCCCGGGCGGCTCAGGTAGGGAAACAGCTCGCGGATGGGCGAGCCCTGGGGGTTGGCGAATGCGGGAGTGAATTGAAAAAAGGACATGGCCTTGTCTCGCTGGGTTGTCTCTGGTTGTTGTTGGCCATGTCTGCCAACGCAGGCATGGCCAGGGTCTTAGTTTTTGGCCGTGCCCAAATCCACGGTGCCGCAAAGGTGCTGGGGGTCTAGCCGGTCGCGCCAGCCATCGGCCCATTGCTGTAGCAGCGGCGGCGTAAAGCGTTGGTAATAGGCCTGGTTGTGGGGGCCCACGCCATGCTCGGCGCTGTAGCTGCCCGCAAAGTCCTGCACCACCATGCCATAGATGGCATCACGCAGGCGCTGCACCACGGCCGGGTCGTACTGTTCGGGGGCATCCTTGCGCCAGATGACGTTGAAGTGCACACCGCCATCGGCGATATGGCCAAAGTCCACCACCGTGAGGAAGGGGTAGTCGCGCGCCACCAGTTCGCGGCCTTTGCGGCAGAACTCCATGATGCGCGAGCGCGGCACCGACACATCAAACGCAATGGGCTTGCCCAGCGCCCGCGCGCCTTCGCTGATGCTATGGCGCAGGTGCCACAGCTCGGTGGCATTACCCAAGGCTGCGTTGACGATGGTCGACTCGAACTGGTCTTCCAAGAAGCTGTTGAGCGCCTCTTGCAGATCCAGCTGGCTGTATTTGGCAGCGGCATTGGCCTCCAGCTCGACCAGGATGGCGAACTCGGGCGCATCGTCGGGCGCAAAGGGGTTGCGCAGGTTGGGCACATGGTCAATGGCCGCCTGCATCGCGTTGCCCGAGATGCCTTCAAACGCAGCCAGCCAATCGCCCAGGTCGCGCTCAAAGGCCTGCAGCAGCTCCATCACCGCCTCGTCCGAGGCCGGAACCACCAGCGCCGTGGCGCGCTGCGCCGGGCGGGCATGCACCTGGAGGGTGGCCTGCGTCACGATGGCGCCGGCGCCAGAGCCGCCGACAAACAGCTGCTTCCAGTCCACGCCGGTATTGTTCTTGCGCAGCGCGCGGCCCAGCTCCACCACCTCACCGGGCGGGTCCATCAGCACCACTTGCAGCGCCATCAGGTTGGAGCGCACATCGCCGTAGCGGATCAGGCGCGTGCCACCGGTGTTGGTGGCCACCATGCCGCCGATCGAGGGGTTGGCCCCCAGGTCGATCGGGAACCAGAGGCCATGGGCTTCGAGCTGCTCGTTGAGCTCTTGCAGGGTGACGCCGGCATCGACGACCACACTGCGGTTGGCCACATCCACCGCGCAGTGGCTGCGCAGGCGCGAGAGGCTCAGCACCAGCTGGCTGCCGCTCATGTCCGGCGTGCTGGCGCCCACCATGCCGGTGTTCGCGCCTTGGGGCAGCAGCGCAATGCCGCGCTCGGCGCACAGCCGCACCACGGCCTGCACCTGCGCCACATCGGCAGGGCGCACCACCAGGCGCGCACGGCCCTGGCCGTAGCGCGCGCCTTCTTCATAAGCGGCCATATCGGCGCCTTGCAGCACCCCTACTTCGCCCACGATGGCGTGCAGCGCGCTCAGCAGTTCGCTGTTGTCGCGGATGGCCAGGTCAGAGGCGGCCATCGCTCAGGCCACGCTTTCTGCCACGTCGGCTTGCGCCAGGGCCTGGCGCACCGCTTGCAAGGATGCATCCTGCATCGCCTGGTACAGCGCGATCTCGTCATGCACCTGGGCACCCAGGTCGGCCTCGAAGGCCTGCTGGGCCTGGTTGGCCTCGTAGTGCTTTTGCTCTTCGCCGCCCAGGTTGGACTGGAAGATACCGGCCGCGCTCACCGGCAGAAAGTCTTCGTACACGATGGGCTCGGCACGCACCACGCCATCGGCAATCAGGGTCTCGATATCGGCCGAGGCATCGCCCACCGGCTGCTGCAGCACATAGCGGTAAAAGGCCAGGCCTTGCTGGCGCATGGCGTCATGGCTGTCGGGGAAGGCGGCGAAGGACGACTCCAGGCGGTCCTGGTAGTTGGCGCTGGCGCTGCCGGCATTGCCCATGCTGCGCACATTGGCCAGCAGGCTGTCGTACAGCGCGCGGCCCTTGCGGGTCAGGGCCACGCCGCGCTGCTCGATCTCGCCAAAGCGGGCGGTGTGCGTGCCCTGGTCGCCGCTGCCGGGGAAGTTCACGCGCTCCTGCAGCGCCTTGAAGCTGGTCTGGCGCAGCAGGATCGGGCAGGCGCGGCGGGGTGGGCCTTCGACCACCTCCTTGGCATCCATGCCATGGGCGGGCATGCCCAGCTGGGCGGCGTCGATATCCAGGGTGCGCGGCGTCAGGTGGTTGATGTGCGGGCCCTTGAAGCAGACCACATCGGCCACCAGGCGGTGCGCCTTGTGCAGCTTGTCGTAGGTGGCGGCATCCACGGTCGCCTCGCTGTGCCAGCGGAAGGTCTCCAGCGCTTCGCGCACGAACTCGTCGGCCTCTGCATCGCTCAGGCCACCAGCGGCTTCGCACTGGGCGATCAGCGCCAGTGCGCGTTCGGTAAAGATCTGGCGGCGGGCCAGAATCTCCGCGGCTTGCGCGCGCAGCGCTTCATCGGCGAGCAGGTCCAGGCGCAGCAGCGAGGTGAACACGCGAAACGGGTTGCGGTTGAGCGAGCTGCCCAACACCGGCCGGAAGGCGGTGGAGTGCACCGGCACGCCCGCCACCGACAGGTCGTAGTAGCCCACGGCCTCCATGCCCATCACGGCAAACAGGCGGCGCAGGGTGGACAGCTCTTCCTTGGTACCCACGCGGATGGCGCCATGGCGCTCCACATCCAGGCGGTCCAGCTCGTCGGCCTGCGCCATTGCATTGGCCAGTGCGGGCTGGGCCTTGAGCACTTCAGCATTGACCTGGGCCACCAGCGCCATCAAGTTGCCGTATTGCGGCACTTCGTCGCGGTACATATCGGACATGGCGCGGGAGAAGCGCGAACGAACCTCATCGGGGTGCACAAAGTGGGTCATCGTGGGTACCAGATCAACAATAGCTAATAAAACGGGAAAACCGGTCCTTGGCGGCCGGCCAAAAAGCGGCTGGGCACCAAGACAACACTGCGCGTCATGCTAGGCAGAGCCTTGTGCCAGGTCAAACGACAATAGCGCGGCAAATTATTCCAATTACGCACAACATGGCTGAGGCCGGTGCCTGCGATGAAAAATGCGATGTTTGGCGCAGCCATCGCTGCCTGATAGGCGCGGCCTGCGGGCATAAAAAAACCCAGCCGGGGCTGGGTGGGGTGCAGGGTGCAAGCGCGCGGCTTACTGGTCCGCGTAGGCTTCCAGTGGCTTGTCGTTGGGCTCTTGCAGCAGCTTCTTCAGGGTATCACTCATCGGCAGGTTCAGCGCCTGGCCCTTGGGCGGGATGGGTTGCATGAACCACTTGTCATAGACCTTGGCCAGCTCGCCGGACTTCATCATCTTGGTCAGGCTGTCGTCCACGGCCTTCTTGAAGGCCGGATCGTCCTTGCGGAACAGCAGCGCAATGGGCTCCGACCCCAGCGCCTCGCCGACGATCTTGTAGCCAGCCGGGTTGGCCGAGTTCGCGATCACACCAGCGAGCAGGTTGTCGTCGAGCACAAAGGCGTCAGCGCGGCCTGATTCGAGCAGCATGAAGCTCTCGAAATGGTCCTTGCCCAAGGTGGTGGGCAGGTTGATGCTGTTGTCCTTGGCGAACTTGCGCAGCAGCTGCACGGCGGTGGTACCGGCCGAGGCTGCCACCGTCTTGCCATCGAGCTGCTTGACGCTGGTGATGTTGGAGTCCGCACGCACCGCTGCGCGCACCTGGCTCACATAGGTGGTCACGGCAAAAGCCACTTGCTTTTGGCGGCTCAGGTTGTTGGTGGTGGGGCCGCAGCCAATGTCCACGGTGCCGTTTTGCACCAGCGGCATCGTGTTCTGCGCCGTCAGCGCCATGTATTCGATCTTGGCCTTGGGCGCGATTTCCTTGAGCACGCGCTCGCACAGCTCAACGTGGTAGCCGCCAAAGGTCTGGTTGGAGCCAATCGCATAGGCCATCGGGGCCGAGCTCTCGCGCACGCCCACCACCACCTTGCCAGTGCTGTTGATCTTGTCAAAGGTGCTTTGCGCAAACGCCGCGCCGCCTGCGGCAAAAGCCACCGCCGCAGCAACCATCTTGATGCTGAATGTCATTGTGTACTCCTTGGAATGAACGAACGGGTATCCCGGCACCGGGCCAAGATGCCTCACCAGCTTTGCGATTGCGCTGGTCTTGGTGCGCTGCACATGCGCTTTAAAACAAAAAGGATGCGCCGGTTTTGCGCCAGCGCATCCAGCCTCCGAGTATTCCAGAGAGTCGCGCCAATCCCTAGCGCGTATTTAGAAGCATGTGTTGCTGTTTTGGAAACACCGTGCTGCACTGCCGTATCTCCACACGGCAGTGCCTGGCGAGCAGCGTCAGGGCGCCAGCCGGCTCACCAGCGCCACGGTCGAGGGATCCACGCCCTGCCAGTCACCCTGGTCGCGGCGCGCAAACAGGTCCTTGGCCAGTTGCTTGCCCAGCTCCACGCCCCACTGGTCAAAGCTGTTGATGCCCCAAAGGGCACCGCTGACAAACACGCGGTGCTCGTACAGAGCAATCAGCGCGCCCAGCGAGGTGGGGGTGAGCTTGTCCATCAGCAAGAAGCTGCTGGGGCGGTTGCCCGGGCAGTACTTGGGGCCTTGCTCTTCGGTGCGGCCCACCAGCAGCGCCTGCGCCTGCGCAATCGCATTGATCACCAGGTTGTTCTGGTGGCTGGCCAGGTTCTTGCCGCCCTCGCGCGCGGCGATGAACTCCACCGGGATCACATCGCGGCCCTGGTGGATCATCTGGAAAAAGGCGTGCTGGCCATTGGTGCCGGGCTCGCCCCAGACCACCGGCGACGTTGCATAGGGCAGCGGCTGGTTGTCTACATCCCGGCCCTTGCCGTTGCTCTCCATCTCCAGCTGCTGCAAATAGGCCGACAGCCGGCGCAGACCATGGCTGTAGGGCGCTACACAGCGTGTGGCAAAGCCGTGGAAGTTGCGGTACCAGACATCGAGCAGGCCCAGGCGCACCGGCAGGTTCTGCGCCAGCGGCGCGGTCTTGAAGTGCACATCCATGTCATGCGCGCCCTGCAGCAGCGCACGGAAGGACTCGGCCCCCACCGCAATCGCAATCGGCAGGCCGATCACCGACCACAGCGAGTAGCGGCCACCGACCCAGTCCCAAAAGCCCAGCGTGGTGTCGATGCCAAAGGCAGCGGCCGCCTCGGTGTTGGTGGTCAGCGCCCAGAAGTGCTTGGAGATCGACAGCGCGGCGCTGCGGTCCTCGCTGCCGCCTTGCGCAATGAACCAGTCGCGCGCCGAATGCGCGTTGACCATGGTCTCCAGGGTCGTGAAAGACTTGGATGCGACCAGGAACAAGGTGCTCTCGGGCCGGGTCTGCGCCAGCACATGGCCCAGCTCATGCCCGTCCACATTCGAGACAAAGTGGAAGCGCTTGCCGGCAATGCGCCAGTCCTCCAGCGCATTGACCACCATGGCCGGGCCCAGGTCCGAGCCACCAATGCCGATGTTGACGATGTCGGTGATCTGCGGGTTGGCACGCACCTGCTCGGCCAGCGCCAGCATCTGGGCCAGGCTGCTGTGCACATCGGCCAGCGCCGCATGCACCTCGGCGGAGCTGCCCGGTAGCCAGTTGTCCAGGCCCTGGGCGGGCTGGCGCAGCAGCCAGTGCATGGCGGCGCGGCCTTCGGAGGCATTGACCTCTGCCCCAGCAAACATCGCATCGCGCGCCTTCTCCAGGTCACAGTCGCGCGCCAGCTGCAGCAAAAGCTGCTGGCTGTGGCGGTCGATCAGGTTCTTGGACAGGTCGGCAAACAGATGGGGCGCCTGCTGGCTGAACTGGTCCAGTCGGGACGCATCGTCGGCAAAGGCCGCGCGCAGGTCCTGGCCTCGGCCCTCAGCGTCGTAGTATTTTTGCAGTTCTTGCCACGCGGGCGTTTCATCGCAGCGCTTGCGCTGTGTCGCACATTCTCGGTTCATAGGGCAGTGTAAATGGCTGCACGGGGCTGCCAGGCGGGCTGGCAGCCACCCGATCAGGCCGATTGCAACAACTTGTCGAGCTTGATGGCATCGGCGACAAAAGCGCGGATGCCTTCGGCCAGCTTCTCGGTGGCCATCGCGTCTTCGTTCAGTGCAAAGCGAAAGCCCGCCTCGTCATACTGCACATGCTCCAGCGACAGCGCCTTGGCCGCTTCGGCGTTCAGCGCGGGCTGCAGCGGTGCGTCAGCGGCGGCCAACTGGGCCAGCAGCTCGGGCGAGATGGTCAGCAGATCGCAGCCCGCCAGCGCGGTGACCTGGCCGATATTGCGGAAGCTTGCGCCCATCACTTCGGTCGTGATGCCGAAATGCTTGTAGTAATCGAATATGGCCTTGACCGATTTCACACCCGGGTCGTTGGCACCGGCCATCGCAGCTTCGTCCCAGTTGCTGCCAGCCTGCTTTTTGTACCAGTCGTAGATACGGCCGACAAACGGCGAGATCAGCTGCACCTGGGCCTGGCCGCAGGCGATGGCCTGGCACTGGGCGAACAGCAAGGTCAGGTTGGTGTGGATGCCCTGCGCTTCCAGCGCCTTGGCCGCCTGGATGCCTTCCCAGGTGGAGGCGATCTTGATCAGCACGCGGTCGATGTGCACGCCCTCGGCCTCGTACAGCGCGATGATGCGCTGGGCACGGGCCACTGTCGCGTCTGTGTCGAATGACAGGCGGGCATCGACCTCGGTCGACACACGGCCCGGGATGATGGACAGGATCTCGGCGCCAAAGCGCACCAGCAGGCGGTCCATCACCTCATCGAGCGGCTTGCCGCGGAACTTTTGCACGGTCTCCGTCAGCAGCGGCGCGTATTCGGCCTTCTGCACAGCCTTGAGGATCAGGGACGGGTTGGTCGTCGCGTCTTGCGGCTGGAACTGCGCCAGCTGGTGAAAGTCACCGGTATCTGCCACCACCGTGGTCAGCGCTTTGAGTGCATCGAGTTGGTTCATGGTCTGCTCTTGGTCCATATCCGGTTAGCCGTGCTTGTCTGCCCCTACGCGTTGCAGCCAACACGGGGGGCGCTCAAGCTTAACCGAACTTATGTGCGGTTGAGGGGTGGATGCATTCTACGTCTTCTCCCCGAACATGAAACTGAGTTACATTAATCCCTGCCTTGATGTTCAGGAAGTTTCATGCGTTTTGATCTGGTTTTATTTGGCGGCACCGGCGATCTGGCCTGGCGCAAATTGCTGCCCGCGCTGTTTCAATCTTTCCGCCACGGCAGCCTGCCTGCGGGCGGGCGCATCATCGGCGTGGGCCGAGGGGCAATGAGTGACGACGAGTACCGCGCGCTGATCGCCCAGCGGCTGGCCGAGGTCGAGGCCGACAAGCGGCCCAGCGACGCGGAATTTGCCCGCTTTGCCCAGCACCTGCACTACCTGCGCATGGACCTGTCGCAACCGGCCGACTATGCCGCGCTGCGCGCGCTGCTGCAGGCGCGCGATGCCGACACCGTGGTGATGTACCTGGCCACCGCTCCCTCGCTGTTCACCACCGTCTGCGAGCAGCTGGGCGCAGCGGGCCTGGCCACCGAGCGCACCCGCGTGGTGCTGGAAAAACCGCTGGGCCATGACCTGCCCTCGAACCGCGCGATCAACGCAGCGGTGCGCGAGGTGTTTTCCGAGGCGCAGATCTTCCGCATCGACCACTACCTGGGCAAGCCCTCGGTCCAGAACCTGCTGGCGCTGCGTTTTGGCAATGCCATCTTTGAGCCATTGTGGCGGCGCGAGAACATCGCCAGCATCGAGATCACGATGGCCGAGCAGCTGGGCGTGGAAAAGCGCGGCGAGTTCTACGAAAGTACCGGCGCGCTGCGCGACATGGTGCAAAACCATGCGCTGCAGCTGCTCTGCGCCATTGGCATGGAGCCGCCCATCAGCGCTGACGCCGATGCGATCCGCAATGAAAAGCTCAAGGTGCTGCAGTCGCTCAAGCGCTGGACGCCGGAGACGGTGAGCCGCGACGTGGTGCGCGGCCAGTATGCGGCCGGCCAGATTGCCGGCAAGCCGGTGCCGGGCTACCGCCAGGAAGAAGGCGTCTCGCCCACCAGCCAGACCGAGACCTTTGTGGCGCTGCGCACCGAGATCAGCAACTGGCGCTGGGCCGGCGTGCCGTTTTTCATCCGCACCGGCAAGCGCCTGGCCGGGCGCGAGGCCTCGATCGTCGTGCATTTCCGCCAGGTGCCCCATGCCATCTACCGCACGCCACTGGGCGCGGCCAACCGCCTCACCATCCACCTGCAGCCCAAGGATGGCCTGACCCTGCAGCTGATGGCTGCTGCGCAAAGCCAGGCCGATACCGGCGGTGTGCAGACCTTGTCGCCCGCCGCGCTGGATCTGGACTTTGACCAGCGCTTTGGCACCGAGCGCGTGGGCGCCTACGAGCGCCTGCTGCTCGACGTGATCGCTGGGCGCCTGAACCTGTTTGTGCGTGCCGACGAGCAGGAGGCCGCTTGGCAGTGGGTGGAGCCGATTCTGGAGACCTGGCAGCAGGCCAATGCCCGCGGCGAAAGCCCGCGCCCCTATGTGGCCGGACATTGGGGCCCGGGCGCTGCCAGCGCACTGGTCGCGCGCGACGGCCACAGCTGGATGGAAGAGTTTTGAGCACCGCTACCACCCACAAGGGATCCCCATGCTAGACCGCATCACCGCTTCTCTCCCCTCGCTGGCACCGGCCGAGCAGCGCGTGGCCCGCCTGGTGCTGGCCGACCCGCGCGCCTTTGCCTCGCGCCCGGTGCGCGAGCTGGCCGAGCTCGCCCATGTCAGCAAGCCCACCGTGGTGCGCTTTTGCCGCAGCATGGGCTATGACGGCCTGGCCGATTTCAAGCTCAAGCTCGCTGGCAGCGTCAGCGAAGGCGTGCCTTTTATCCACCGCAGTGTCGATGCCGATGACAAGACCAGCGATGTGCTGGTCAAGGTGGTGGACAACTCGGTCGCGGCCTTTCTGGCCTACCGCAATGCTGCCAGCACCACGGCGCTGGAGGCCGCGTCCAGCGCCATCGTGGCGACCTGGCAGGCGGGCAAGCGCATCGAGTTCTATGGCGTGGGCAATTCCGGCATCGTCGCGCAGGATGGGCAGCACAAGTTTTTCCGCCTGGGCGTTACCAGTTTGGCGACCAGCGACGGCCATATGCAGGTGATGAGCGCCACCATGCTGGGTGCGGGCGACTGCGCTATCGTTATCTCCAACTCCGGCCGCACGCGCGACCTGATGGATGCCACCGACATTGCCAAGCGCAATGGCGCCACGACGATTGTCATCACCGCCAGCGGCTCGCCGCTGGCACGCGCGGCCAATATCCACCTGGCCGCCGACCACCCCGAAGGCTATGACCGCTACAGCCCCATGGTTTCGCGCCTGCTGCACCTCTTGATTCTCGATGTGCTGGCCACCAGCGTGGCGCTGCGCATCGGCGAGCCGCTGCAGCCGGTGCTGCAGCAGATGAAGGACAACCTGCACGCCAAGCGCTATACCTGACGGCGTTTTTGCCTGGCCGGAACGAAAAATGGGGCAGCCTAGGCTGCCCTTCGTCATGCGGCGTCAGTGTTTAACGCACATCCACAAAGCTCTTGGTGCTGTACAGGTCGGTGGACAGGCGCTTGAGCGCTGGCAGACCGGTGGTGGCATCCTTGGGCTGCGATTCGATGTAGTTGAAGAACACATCGGCATCGAGCACGCCGATATCGAGGCGGCGCGCTGCTGGCACCGAGGCCAAGGTCTTGTAGCCGTCACCGCCGTTGGCGTTGAAGCTCAGTACAAAGAGGCGATAGGTCTTGCCCTGGTCCAGCGCAGTCCATTGGCCGCTGGTGGTGTCGCGCACTTCGATGCCGGTGACACGGCTGCCAAAGGCGGCCTTGGCATTCACATCAAAGCGCATGCCGCCGGTGTAGGGGTAAGGGCCCGTCGAGCCGCCTGCGCCGTAGACAGCTTCCAGGCCGTCTTCAAGCATGCCCTTGACTTCCGCGCCGGTCACATCCAGGCGGAACAGCATGTTGCCAAACGGCAGCACCTGGATCGCATTGGCCGCGGTCACTTCACCATTGAGCGGAATGCGCACGCCACCGCCGCTTTGCAGCGAGATGTCGGCACCGCCGTAGTGCGCGTTGGCCACTTCCAGGTAGGACTGGGCCACCAGCTGCTGGATATCGCCACCGCGCAGGCTGACGCTGCCTTCGGCATTGCAGGCCGCGCTGGAGCGGCTGTAGTCGGTGCTGCCTTCGCCGCCCGGCACCCGGCGCGAGCACAGCTCTTGCGGGGCATAGGCCACCTTGGTCACGTTGAAGCTGGCGACCTTTTCGGTGAAAGGCTTGAGCACGGCGGCCGCCTGGGCAGACGGCGACGTGATGCGCAGGAAGCCGGCGGCGTTCACGCTGCTGATGATGGACGTGCGCTGCGCTTCAGTCGCGGCAGTGCCTGCGATCTTGAAGTCATCGCCGATCAGCACGTGTGGCGTGCCTTCGCACTGGCTGACCACGCCGTCCTTGTCGAACTTGACCTTGAGCTCACCGACGACCTGCGAGTATTCCCAGGCCTGCACGATACAGACGGGCTTGCCGTCGAGGTCGGTGGTGTTGGTGGGGTAGGCGCCGCCTGGCGTGCCCACGCCAATGGTCTTCATCGCATCCGGGCCCAGCAGCGTGTGCGAGTCACCGCCGACGATCACATCCACACCGCGCAGCTTTTTGGCGAGGGTGCGGTCGTTGTCGTAGCCGATGTGGCTGAGCAGCACAATGCGCTTGACGCCTTGGGCCTGCAGCTTGTCGATCTCACGCTGGGCCGCCAGGGCTTCGTCTTCGAACAAGGTGTCCTTGTCCGGGCTGGACGAGGCCTTGGTCTTTTGCGCAATGGTCAGGCCGACGATGCCGATCTTCTGGCCGCCACGCTCGACCACGGTGGAGGGCGAGACCATGTTCGGTGCGCGGCTGGGGTTCAGCGCCGAGCTGGCACCGAACTGCACGTTCGCGCTCAGCACCGGGGTCGTGCATTTGCCGTTCTTGAGGCGATCGAGGATGCCCTTGAGGCCCGTGTCGCCCTTGTCGAACTCGTGGTTGCCCAAGGTGTAGGCATCAAAGCACACGGTATTGAGCATGGCCATGTCGGCCTCGCCATCGGCGCCTGCGCGGTTGAAGTACAAGGTACCGGTCACCGCATCACCGGCGTGCAGCTTGAGCACATGGGTCGACTGCGCAGCGATCGCTTCGATGGCGGCCGTCACGCGGGGGAAACCTGCGGCGTCCACGGTGACGGCCGTGGTCTTGCCGTCCACCGGCAACTGCAGCGTCGCCGTCTTGCTGGCCAAGGTGGAATGGTGGTCGTTGATGTGCAGGATCGTCAGCACATCGTCTTTTTCGCTGTCGTTGTCGCTGGAGCCGCCTCCACCGCAAGCCATCAACACGGCGGCTGCCACGCCGCACACGGTCCAAACCATCACCTGACGTGCACCCTCTCGCACTGACAATGCAACCATTTCTGCTCTCTCCGTTTTGACAAAGAGCTCTATGGTTTGTCCGCCAGATGACGTAGGTGTGACTTTCTGTAATAGCCAAGGGGCTTGTCAAGGCATCCGCTCCAAGAAAAAACCGGCGTCCAGGACGCCGGTTTGGAGGGCTGCCCGCGCACAGCGCAGGCGGTCGCCAGTGCATCACACAACGGGGATGCGCCCCTCTTGCACCGCATGGCAGGCCACCTTCACGCCGCCATCGTCGAGCAGCTGTGGACGCTCGCTGCGGCAGCGTTCATTGGCCAGCGGGCAGCGCGGGTTGAAAGCGCAGCCGGTGGGAGGGTTCAGTGGATTGGGCACCTCGCCCTGCACGGGGGTGCGCGCCTTGCCGGTGTCGTGCATCTTCGGGATGGCATCGAGCAGCATGCGCGTGTAGGGGTGGCGCGGCTTGGCAAACAGGGTTTGCTTATCGGCCAGCTCTACCAGCCTACCCAGATACATGACCCCCACCTGGTCGCTGACATGGCGCACGACGGCCAGGTTGTGCGAGATGAACAGGTAGGTCAGACCGCGCTTTTTCTGCAGGTCCTTCATGATGTTGAGCACCTGGGCCTGCACCGACACATCGAGCGCCGAGGTGGGCTCGTCGCAGACCAGGAACTCCGGCTCGGTCGCCAGTGCGCGGGCGATGGAGATGCGCTGGCGCTGCCCGCCCGAGAACTGGTGCGGGTACTTGATCATGTCCATCGGCGCCAGGCCCACCTGCACCAGCAGCTCGGCCACGCGCGCCTTGAGCTGCTCGGTGTTGGTGATCAGGCCATGCTCCTTGAGCGGCTCGCCAATGATCTGCTCGACCGACCAGCGCGGGTTCAGGCTGGCATAGGGATCCTGGAAGATCATCTGCACGCGGCGGCGCATCGCACGCGCATTCGGGTCGCGGAATGCGGCATGCGCGTCCTGGCCATCGAAGGTGAAGGTGCCGCGCGTGGGGCCGTACAGGCCCACCAACAGGCGCGCCACCGTGCTCTTGCCGCAGCCGGACTCGCCCACCAAGGCCAGGGTCTTGCCCTTTTCTATGTCAAAGCTCACGCCATCGACGGCGCGCAGCAGGCTGCGCGGCTTGCGCTCCAGCACCCGGTTGAGCCAGGGCGCCGACACATCAAAGGTCTTGGCCAGGTCACGCGCCTGCACCAGGGGCTGCTTGTCGCCCGCGCCTTGCAGCGCTGCTGTGTCCTTGTTCGTCATGGTTGCCATCTCGCTCATACCGTGTCCTCGGTGGCAGCCACTTGGGGCTGGTAATCGGCTGCATGCAGCCAGCAGGCGGCCTGGGTGGCGCCCGCGGCCATCAGCTCGGGGCGCTGCTCCATGCAGCGGTCAAACACCTGGGGGCAGCGCGGGTTGAAGGCGCAGCCCTTGGGGATGGCATTGAGCCGGGGCATGGCGCCGTCGATCTGGTTCAGGCGCTCACGGTCGGCTTCCATATCGGGGATGGACGCCATCAGGCCGCGTGTGTAGGGGTGCGCGGGGTGGTTGATCACCTCATGCACCGGGCCGATTTCCGCAACACGGCCGGCGTACATCACCGCGACCCGGTCACAGGTCTCGGCAATCACGCCCATGTCATGGGTGATCAGCATCACCGCCGCACCCCGGGTGCGGCAGATGTTCTTGAGCAGGCTGATGATCTGCGCCTGGATCGATACGTCGAGCGCCGTCGTGGGCTCGTCGGCCACGATCAGCTTGGGCTCGGCCGCCAGGGCCAGCGCAATCACCACGCGCTGGCGCATGCCGCCGGAGAACTGGTGCGGAAAGTGGTCAATCCGCTCTTCGGCTGCCGGAATGCCGGTGTCCTTGAGCAGTTCGATCGCGCGCTGGCGCGCCTCCGAGGCCGAGAGCTTGAGGTGGGTCTGGATGGTCTCGATCAGCTGGCGCCCCACGGTGTAGAGCGGGTTCAGCGACGTGAGCGGGTCCTGGAAGATCGCGCCAATGCGGCGGCCCCGGATATGGCGCATCTTGTCGGCGGACAGGTTGTCGATGCGTTCGCCTTCGAGCACGATCTCGCCCGAGGCCACATGGCCTGGCGGCTCGAGCAGGCCGATGATGGACGCGCCCGTCAGCGACTTGCCCGCGCCCGATTCACCGACCACGCCCAGGATCTCGCCGGGGGCGATGGAAAAGGAGATGTTGTCCAGCGCCCGCAGCACACCATAGCGATTGGGAAACTCGACCACCAGATTTTTAACTTCCAACAATGACATCGTGGTTGTTCCTTGTTCGTCTTGTGTCCGCACCATCAACGCAGGCGCGGGTTGAGCGCATCGCGCAGCCAGTCGCCCAGCAGGTTGACCGACAGCGCGATCAGCACCAGCATCAGGCCCGGGAAGATCGTGATCCACCATTCGCCGGAGAACAGGTAGTCATTGCCCACGCGGATCAGGGTGCCCAGCGAGGGCGACGTGGGCGGCGCGCCCACGCCGAGGAAAGACAGGGTCGCCTCGGTGATGATGGCTGTGGCCACCTGGATGGTGGCCAGCACCATGACCGGGCCCAGCACATTGGGCAGCACATGCTTGACCATGATGCGCAGCGGCGCCACGCCGGTGACGCGGGCGGCCTGCACATATTCCTTGTTGCGCTCGACCATCGTCGAGCCGCGCACCGTGCGTGCGTACTGCACCCAGCCGGTGAGCGAGATCGAGATGATCAGCACGCCAAAGGCCAGCGATTCATTGGCATTGGGAAACACCGCGCGGCCCACACCGGCGATCAGCAAGGCGACCAGGATGGCCGGGAAGGACAGCATCACATCGCACAGGCGCATCAGCACCGAATCGATCCAGCCACCCTTGAAGCCAGCCAGCAGGCCCAGACCCACCCCGACGACCACGGACAGGGCCACTGAGGCCAGTCCCACGATCAGCGAAATGCGCGCGCCATACATCAGCGCCGACAGAATGTCGCGGCCCTGGTCATCGGTGCCCAGGATGTACTTCCAGCCGCCCTCTTCGCTCCACACCGGCGGGATGCGCGCATCGCTCAGCTCCAGCGTGGTCAGGTCAAAGGGGTTGTGCGGCGCCACCCAGCCGGCAAACAGCGCGCAAAACACGCAGACCGCCGCAATGAGGGCGGCCACGATGGCTGTGGGCGAATTGCGAAAGCTGTAGCCCACATCGCTGTCCATCCAGCGCCTGATTCGGTTTTTCATCGTCATCTTCTCTCTCTAGTCGCCAGCCGCTGCAGCGCAGCGGCCCGGGGCATTTACTTCTTCACGGTCATCCACTTGAAGGGCATGAAGCCATCGGCCATCTGCACCAGCTCGACGTTCTTGCTCACCCCCCAGTTCATGAACTGCTGGTGCAGCGGCAGGTACCCCACATCGTCGGCCACGGTCTGCAGCGCCTCATGGATCGCCTGGTTGCGCTTGGTGGTGTCGGTCTCCGACTGCACCTGGCGGGTCAAGGCATCGACCTTGGGATTGCAGTAGTTGCCGTAGTTGAACGCGCCAGCACCCTTGCCGTCATTGCAGTTCATCAAGGCCAGCAGCGGGTTGTGGGCGTCGTAGGTCGACGGCGTCCAGCCCAGGATGTAGAAGGCCGTTTCATGGCGCATGATGCGCGGGAAATAGGTGCCCTTGGTCTCGGCATTGAGCTGCACCTTGACGCCGATCTTGGCCAGGTTGGCCGATACCGCCTGGCAGATGCGGCTGTCGTTGATATAGCGGTCGTTCGAGCAGTTCAAGGTCAGCGAGAAACCATCGGGGTAGCCCGCTTCGCTCAGCAGTTTCTTGGCCGCAGCCGGGTCGTAGGGCAGGCGCTTGATGTCGTCGGTGTAGCCGTTGACGCCCTTGCCGATCAAGGTGGCCAGATTGCCCGAGGCCCCGCGCATCACCTGTTTGTGCAGGCCCTCGATATCGATGGCCTGGTAGAAGGCCTGGCGCACGCGCTTGTCCTTGAACGGGTTCTTGCCCTTGACGCTGGAGTTCAGCAGCTCATCGCGCTTTTGGTCCATGCCCATGAAGATGGCGCGCAGCTCAGGCCCGGACACCACACGGGTGCCGCCGGTATTGGCGACACGGTCCAGATCCTGCACCGGCACCGGGTCGATCACATCGACCTGGCCCGACAGCAGCGCGGCCACACGGGTCGCATCATTGGCCACTGGCGTGTAGACCACTTCCTGCACATTGCCTTCGACCTTGTCCCAGTAGTTGGCGCTGCGGTTGAAGACGGTGCGCACATTGGGCTGGCGCTCGCGCACGCGGTAGGGGCCGGTGCCATTGGCCTTGAACGAGGCGGTGTTCTCGATGCCCTTGCGGCGGTCCACCGGGTTGACGGCATTGTTGGCCTCGGACCAGGCCTTGCTCATGATGTAGACCTGCGAGATCATGCTCGGCAGGATCGGGGCCGGGTCCTTGGTCTCGATGTCCACCGTGTAGTCATCGACCTTGCGCGTCTCCTTGATGGGGTTGGTGTAGGACTTCATGTCCGAGCCTTCGAGCTGCGTGCGCATCATCGAGAACACCACATCATCGGCGGTGAACGGCGTGCCATCATGGAACTGCACGCCCTTGCGCAAGGTAAAGCGCCAGACGGTCGGTGAGGTCTGCTCCCACTTGGTGGCCAGCACCGGGCGCAGGCTCAGGTCCTTGTTGCGGCCGGCCAGCGGCTCGTAGACATTGCCGGTCACACTCAGCTGCACCGTCTCATTGAAGGAATGCGGATCCATGGACAGGGCGTCGCCCTGGGAACCGATGCGCACCGTCTGCGCGCCGGCGCAAACATAGGCGGCCGCCAACATCGATACCAACAAGGTCTTGCTCATCGTGTGTTTCATCGTTTTCCCCTTTTCTGAAGTCCGGCCCGCAAGGGCCGGGTGCGGAGGCTTTAGCCCAAAGCAAGTGGCATGCCACGCTCGACAATGCCGGCGTGCAGCGCCGCACCCAGCGGCAGCACATCGTCATTGAAGTCGTAGCGGTTGTTGTGCAGCGGAATGATGTCGTCACCGACGGCCTGGCCCAGGCGCAGATAGGCCCCGGGCTTTTGCTGCAGCATGAAGGAGAAATCCTCAGCGCCCATGCTCGGGTCCATGTTGCGCACCACCAGGGCTTCGCCCACCAGGTCAGAGGCCACATCGCCGGCAAACACCGCTTCTTCGGCCGTGTTGATCGTCGCCGGGTAGGA
This sequence comes from Comamonas sp. 23, assembly GCF_049601575.1. Classification (NCBI taxonomy): domain Bacteria; kingdom Pseudomonadati; phylum Pseudomonadota; class Betaproteobacteria; order Burkholderiales; family Comamonadaceae; genus Comamonas; species Comamonas sp. 23. The sequence continues at coordinate 4,280,470 of NZ_CP187127.1, forward strand.
GCGCTCGTACTGCAGCTGCGCGTTCACGCCAAAGGCCAGGCCCAGCGCCTGGCACAGCTCGCCCAGGCGGCGCTCGACCATGTTCTGCACATCGGGGTTGAAGGTGCGCACCGTGCCCACCAAGGTCGACGAGCCCGGCGTGACGCTGAACGCAGCCAGGTCCCCCGACTGCAGCGCGCAGATGCTGATGACGGCCGAGTCGATGGCACGCACATTGCGCGAGACGATGGACTGGATCGCCGTAATCAGGTGTGCCGACGCCAGCACCACATCATTGGTCTGGTAAGGATGGGCGCCGTGGCCGCCCTTGCCCGTGATATTGATCTGGATGCGGTCGGCCGCGGCCATCATCGCGCCGGGGTTGATGCCGATCATGCCCTGGCGCATCGCAGGCCAGTTGTGCATCGCATAGACCGAATCGACCGGGAAGCGCTCGAACAGGCCATCCTGGATCATCTCGCGCGCGCCGGCATAGCCCTCCTCGCCGGGCTGGAAGATCAGCACAGCGGTGCCGTCAAAATTGCGCGTCTCGGCCAGATAGCGCGCCGCGCCCACCAGCATCGCAGTGTGGCCATCATGGCCGCAGGCATGCATCAGCCCCTGCTTGCCCGAGCGCCAGCTGCAGTTGCCCTGCTCGGTGATCGGCAGTGCATCCATATCGGCGCGCAGGCCGATCATGCGGCCGCTGCCGTGCTTGTGGCCACGGATCACACCGACCACGCCGGTCTTGCCGATGCCCTGGTGGATCTCATCGACACCACACAGGCGCAACGCCTCGCTCACGCGAGCAGCGGTGTATTTTTCTTCAAAACCCAGCTCCGGATTGGCATGCAGGTCACGGCGGAAGGCCGTCAGCTCCGGATGGATCTGGGCCAGGTGAGAAAAGGCGCGCGAGCTCGCGCTATAAGGCAGACGTGGCATCTCAGTGCCCTCCCGATTTTTCGACGCGCAGGCGCGGGTCGACAGCGAAATACAACAGATCGACCACCAGGTTGATCACCACAAAAATCAGCGCAATCAGGCACAGGTAGGCGGCCATGACCGGGATATCGGCAAAGGTCACCGCCTGGATGAACAGCAGGCCCATGCCGGGCCACTGGAACACCGTCTCGGTGATGATGGCAAAGGCAATCAGGCCGCCCAGCTGCAGACCGGTGATGGTCATCACCGGCACCAGCGTGTTCTTGAGGGCGTGGCCAAAGTAGATCGTACGGTTGCTCAGGCCCCGGGCCTTGGCGAACTTGATGTAGTCGGTGCGCAGCACCTCCAGCATCTCGGCGCGCACCAGGCGCATGATCAACGTGAGCTGGAACACGGCCAAGGTGATGGCCGGCAAGATGATGTGGTGCCAGCCCTTGGCGCTCAGCAAGCCGGTGCTCCAAAAGCCCAGCTGCATCGTCGTGCCACGGCCAAAGCTCGGGAACCAGCCCAGGTGCACCGAGAAGATCAAAATCAGCAAGATACCGATCAGGAAGGTGGGCAGGGACACACCCAGCAGCGACAAGGTCATGAACACCTGGCTCATGAAGCTGCCGCGCCGCAGCGCGGCATACACGCCCATCGGCACACCGATGACCAAGGCCAGCAACGCAGCCACCATAGCCAGCTCAAAGGTCGCCGGGAAGCGCTCGGCAATCAGGGACGAGACCTTGGCACCCTGGCGCAGGCTGATGCCGAATTCGCCCTGGGCAGCGTTGAGCAAAAAGTGCCAGAACTGCACGAAAAACGGTTTGTCCAGCCCCAGCGCACTGCGCAACTCGGCAATCTGCTGTGGGGTGGCATCCTGGCCCAGCAAGAAGGTGACCGGGTCACCCACATACTGGAACAACATGAAGGAAATGAACGCCACGGCGATCATCACGATCACCGCCTGTATCAATCGGCGCAATATGAATGCAAACATGGCTGACTCTCATCGTGACAAACAGAGGGAAGGTGCCCTAGGAACTCTCTGCAAAACCCAGTTGGTGAGGGTTCTGCAGAGCGTTCCTGGCACCCGTGTTGTCTGCCTATTCTTCTTTCGCTTTTTATGAAATGGCCGGCTGCCGCATCGGGCAGCCGGCCTGCGCACCGCTCGCCGTTGGTTAACGGACCGTCACCAGTTTGATGTCCACCCGGTTGTCTGCGCGGTGCACCAGGTCGATGTTCTTCTTCATCGCCCAGGGGATCACCTGGTCATACAGCGGCAGGTGCGAGACCGTGTCGTTGGACAGCTGCAAACCCTCGGTCAGCATGCGGGTGCGCACGGGCTGGTCGGTTTCCGTTTTCACGCGGTCCACCAGATAATCCATGCGCTCGTTGCTGTAGCGGCCGACATTGTAGTTTCCGTCGCCGCCCTTGCCGACGGTGCGCACCAGTGACTGCAGGCTGTAGAGCGAATCGAAAGTCGGCACACCCCAGCCGAGCATGTAGATGCTCGCTTCGTTGCGCTGGATCATCGGGAAGTAGGTGACCATTGGCAAGGTGCGCAGCTTGGCCTTGACCCCGATCTTGGCCCACATCGCGGTGACCGCCTGGCAGATCGCCTCGTCGCTGATATAGCGGTTGTTGGGGCAGGCAAAGTCGACCTCGAAGCCATCGGGGTAGCCCGCTTGCGTGAGCAGCTTCTTGGCGGCGTCCTGGTCATAGGGCAGGCGCTGGCCCACGGTCTCGGTCCAGCCATTGACCTGGGGCGCCACCAGGGTGCCAGTGGGCTTGCCCAGGCCGCGCAGGATGGTCTTGGTGATCGCCTGGATGTCGATGGACTGGTAGAGCGCCTGGCGCACCTTCTGGTCCTTGAGCGGGTTCTTGCCCTTGACGCTGGAGCCGGGCAGCTCGTCACGGAACTGGTCCATGCCAAAGAAAATTGTGCGGTTCTCCAAGCCTTCAAGGATCTTCAGGTCCGGGCTGGCGCGCAGGCGGTTCAAGTCTTGCGGCGTTGGATCGAGCACCATGTCCACTTCACCGGACAGCAGCGCCGCCATGCGGGTCGGCGCCGATTTGATCGGGGTGTAGGTGATCGAAGTCACATTGCCCGGCATCTGGCCCCACCAGTTGGGGTTCTTCTTGAGCACCATGCGCACATCGGGCTGCCAGGACTCCAGAATGAACGGGCCGGTGCCCATCGCATTGCGGTGGGCAAAATTCTCGTCGGACTTCTTGATGTCCATCGGCTCGGTGGACTTGTTCTTCTCCGACCAGGCCTTGCTCATCATGCGCAGCTCGGTCATCTGGCGCAGCAGCACGGGATTGGGGTCCACCATGAAGATATCGATGGTGCCATCATCGACCTTGACGACCTTCTCGATGCCCTGGACAAAGGGGCCGTAGTTCGAGGTCTTGGCCATCGCACGGGTGATCGAGAACACCGCATCATCGGCGGTGAAGTTCGAGCCATCCTGGAACTTCACACCCTGGCGCAATGAAAAGCGCATCTGTTTGGGGGTGACTTCCTTCCACGAGGTAGCCAGCAGCGGCTCGACCGCAAAGGTCTTGCTGTTGTAGGTGACCAGGGTCTCGTAGACATAGGGATGAATGGCGTTGTGCAGGCCATTGTTTTGCGCATGGATATCCCAGCTGGCAACGTCGGCCTGGCTGGCCCACTTGAAGGGCTTGGCCTGGGCCACGCCAGCTGACAAAACGGTGGCTACCGCTATCGCAACCAGAGCAAGAGAAGGCTGTTTCATAAGTCCTCGCAGAATAGTAGTGCTTCACTATGCCGCAAGGAATCGATCTTCCGCATGGTGCTTCCCCCAGGGCGGGGATATTCCCGAGTCGCGTTTATTTCTGTTAGGTGACCGGCAAAAGCAGGTGTTTTGTCGGGCAAAACACGGCTTCATCTGCTAATTATGAAAACGCGCTGCCTGCCAGACCACGCCTGCCCTTCCATTCCCACATGTCAAAAAAGCGATACAGGCGCATCTTGGCGGCTACCAGCGCCGATACAGCATGCGGTATGTATCAAGCCTGCCACAAGCCAGCGCCGCAGCGCTCCTGCCGCATCGGCAGGAAAGCACAACGGGTCTCGCGCTTCCCACGGCGTGGGGCTTCAAGATGGGACCTTTGACAGGCTGATAACACGAGCGGGCGCAGCCGCTGTCGCCGCTGCAGTGACCCCATCTACCCAGAACAAGGCCGAGCGCCTGGACAGGGCAGCGGCGAGCAGGCATAAAAAAAGCCCGTCTTTCGACGGGCTTTTTGCTTTTCAGATTGAGTAGCTAGGAACCCCTAGCCATTCATTAGAAAGCGTGACGCACACCAACGGTGATAGCGTTTTGGTTCTTGCCGGCGCGGGCTGGGTCGATGCCCAGGCCGTTAGCCGACAGGCTCATGGTTTCGCTCTTCTGGTTCTTCAGGAAAGCGTAGGTGCCGTACAGAGCGGTGCGCTTCGACAGGTTGTGGACATAGCCCAGCGACAGCTGGTGAGCCTTGCCTTCGATTTCCTTGTTGTCGTAGTAGTTGTAAGCCAGACGGGCTTCGCCAGCAGCGCCGACAGCAGCGGTTGCGCCCAGACCAGCGGACTGGAACTTAGCCTTGCTGCCACCACCCACTGGGGTGCTTTGCACTTGACGGATCAGACCCGACAGCTTGAAAGCGCCGAAGTTGTAAGCAGCGCCCAGACCCAGACCTTGAGCCTTTTCGAAGCTGGCGGTAGGATCGTTTTGCTGGTCGTAAGCAATACCGGCGCTCAGAGGGCCGTTGTTGTAACCAGCGGACACGCCGATGTAACGCTTAGCGGAGCTGTCGCCAGCGGTTTCGCCGAAGCCGTAGTTCACGCCAGCGGTGAAGCCGGACATGTTAGGGGTGTAGTACGAAACCATGTTGCCCACGCGAACTGGGTCGCCGAAGCCGTAGGTGCCGTTGCCGAAGCTGAAGTTTTGGCCGATACCGACTTGGCCGAACACGTCGTAGCCAGACACGGTGTTGTAAGCTGCGGTCAGTTCGCGACCCAGACGCACTTCACCGAAGTTGCCCATCAGGGACACGGTGGAACGACGCTTGAACTCGAAGCCAGGACCTGCAGCGCCGCCGCCGGAAGCGGTACCGCTGTCGTTCTGGATTGCGCCTTCCAGCCAGAAACCAGCCTTCAGACCGCCACCCAGATCTTCCACGCCGCGGAAGCCCAGACGGCTGGTGGCGTTACCGGAGTTGGTCAGACCGTAGTTGCTTTCGCCACCGCTGGTCTTAGCGTAGGTCACGCCAGCATCAACGATACCGAACAGGGTCACGGAAGATTGAGCCATTGCGGCGCCGGAAGCGGCCAGCACTGCCAAGGCAACAAGAGATTTTTTCATTGCGAGTTACTCCAAGGTTTAACAGACGGCGCTGGTACGGGGGGGTTGATGTCAGCCTCACGGTTCTGCACAACTTCTACCTGCTCCCGCGCCAACCTCCTAGTGTGGAAGTTCTCTCTATTTCAACAGACCGCAGGCGGTTGCGCAAACAAATTCCCCCACTTGAGGACCTATTCGCTGTAAATCGTTGCTTGAGTGCAACGTTTAACGAATGTCAGCCGCCGTCCAATTTTTCGACAAAAATTTGCTGCAAAACAAGCCCCTCCAGAGGAGATTCGCCATGTTTGCAGCGGGGTGTATTCTACTGGTTAGCATGGCACCCTATGCAAGATCGACTCCTTTGCGCAGCAGATACTGCGCTGCGCACCCTGTTTGCCACGCCCCGTGCGGCCAACCCCTCGCCCGCTGCGGGCATCGATGAGGCGGACCTCAGCCCTGAGGAGAAGAAGCTCTCCGCTTCTTATATGCGGGTCAACCACGTGGGCGAAGTCTGCGCGCAGGCGCTCTACACCGCCCAGGCCATGGTCACGCGCGACGAGCATCTGCGCGAGCACCTGTTGGAAGCGGCCCAGGAGGAGATGGACCACCTGGCCTGGACCCACCAGCGCCTGCAGGATTTGGGCGAACGCCCCAGCCTGCTTAACCCACTGTGGTTTGCCGGCGCTTTTGTGATTGGCACTGTGGCCGCCAAGGTCAGCGACCGCGCCAGCCTGGGCTTTGTCGAGGAGACGGAAAACCAGGTGTCCTTGCACCTGCAGTCCCACCTGGACCTGTTGCCAGCACACGACGCACCATCGCGGGCTGTCGTCAGCCAGATGAAAGCCGACGAGGAGCGCCACGCGGCCGCTGCGGTGGACGCCGGCGCCTTGCCCGTGCCCCTGCCCGCCCGGATGCTGATGAAGATCGCCTCCAAGGTGATGACCGTGACGGCGCACCATATATAGAGATAGAGAGATAGATAGGGCCCGGACGGGGACCCCATGCAAAGGCTGCCTCAGAGGTGGCCTGCAAAAGCACTCAATCGAGCCAGTGAGGCCGCTGCGCCAGCAGCCAGGCATGCACATGGGCGAGCAAGGCCATCGCATTGCTCCGGCAGCTGCCTACCGCCGCCTGGGAGACCAAGTCTCCCGAATAGTCCGTCAAATTGCGCTGTTTGCGCAAGGCATCCAGCGGCCATATCTTCTCGCTGGGCCACTGCACGGTGAGCGCAAGCGTCTGGATGGCGGTCTGGTGGTGGCCGGGCTTGCTCTTCAGTGTGCGGTAGCCATTGGCCATCAGGCCCAGCATGGCCAACTGCATGATGGCCTTGTAGGCGGCATCAAACTGGTTTTCTTCACTTAAGCCGGCAATGTGCGCATCGGCAATATTGCGGTCAGGCGCAGCCAGCAAAGACTGCACTTGCTGCGTTGGGCTCCACGGTCTCAAGACTGATGCCGACTAAGTTTTGCAAGCTCATCGTCACCCCCCATCACAAAGATCTTGGGCTTGGACAGCACATCGCGCATGAACGCCGCCTGGGCGCGCGCCGCGAACTCTTGCTGGCCCAGTACCTGCGGATTGATCTCCCGGCCCAGCTCCGCTTGCAGCGGCCACAGCACATGCACCGCCTCGTCAAAGCCTAGTGTACCGACCAGCATCAGGTCAATGTCGCTGCCCGCAGTCTCTTGCCCGCGCGCCACAGAGCCATAGATAAAGGCCACATCGATCTTGTCGGCGACAGGTGCCAGGGCGGTCGCGAAGACATCTGCCACGCCTGATGTCTTGCGCAAAATACGGGCCAGCTCTGTATAAACGGGGCAGCTCCAGTCTGCGCGGTACAGCTGTTGGTTGCCCCGTTTTTCTCATTGCAACAGGCCCGCCGATGTCAGCTTGCCAAGCTCTCTGGTGATGGTGCCTGCCGGCAGCCCCGTGCGCCTGGCAATTTCTCGCCCGTGCAGCTGTGCATCAGGGTGCAGCAGCAGCAACCCCAGGACACGTCGCCGGTACTCCGGCAGCAACAAGGCAATCAGAGATTGATTCATATAAGGCGTCAATTGTCGCCTTTTTTGCATCGAACTTCCAGTCAGGTTGACATCCCGCACAATGGCCACCTGGGCATTGCGGGAGGTCTACGCCCGTGCTTAGGCTTCCACCAGGTCAAACCCCGTGGTGATCTCGGCCGTCTTGCTCAGCATGATGCTGGCCGAGCAGTATTTCTCATGGCTCATCGCAATCGCACGCTCCACCGCCGCTGCGGGGATGCCCTTGCCGGTGACGGTGAACTGCATATGGATCTTGGTGAAGACCTTGGGTTCGGTGTCGGCGCGCTCAGCCTTCAGCGCCACAGTGCAGTTTTTCACATCGTGGCGGCCGCGCTTGAGGATCAGCACCACGTCATAGGCGGTGCAGCCGCCGGTGCCGGCCAGCAGCAGCTCCATCGGGCGGGCGGCGAGATTCTGGCCGCCGTTGGCAGGATTGGCCGCATCAGGCGCGCCATCCATGGCCACCACGTGGCCGCTGCCCGTTTCTGCGACAAAGCCCATTCCCGAGCGGGCGCCGCTCGCGCCCGTCCACGTTACCGTGCATTCCATTGCAAGACTCCAAAAATCAAACGCCACCAGTGTGGCAGATCTGCCCTCTCCCCTGCCACTTGTTGCTGTCTATCAACAGCATTGGGAAAAAAAATGGTTGCGGGCATTATTTTGCTGCAACGCAGCAGAAACATCGCTATACTTGGACTCATCTGCTGCTCCACAGCCAGGCGAAAGCCCCCACTGCGGGATGCAGCTTGCAAGTTGTCTCCTCCACCTCTCAAATGGTGGTTTCAAGCCCCTGATTCACATCAGGGGCTTTTTTTCTGCCCGGCGCCGGCGCAATTCCACCGCCGGTCCGCTCCAGTGAATGCCAGCGGTTATAGTGCATCGGTCTCTCGATCACCTGATGTTCGCCACCCCGCCCATGCCGCCACCCGCGCATGCCCTGCTGGCTGGCACATCAACCAGGCGCGCCATCCGCATGCGCTACCTTCTCGTTGCCTCCTTTCTCTAGCGTGCATCCCTATGCCCTCCAAGACTGCAGCCGCGCTGACGCCGGCCGATTACCTGAAGAAAATCCTCACTGCGCGTGTCTATGACGTGGCCATTGAATCCAGCCTGGACTCGGCCAAGAACCTCAGCCGCCGCCTGCACAACAAGGTGCTGCTCAAGCGCGAAGACCAGCAGCCGGTGTTCAGCTTCAAGCTGCGCGGCGCCTACAACAAGATGGCCCACCTGACGGCCGAGCAGCTCAAGGCCGGCGTGATCTGTGCATCGGCTGGCAACCATGCCCAGGGTGTCGCGCTGTCGGCCAGCCGCATGGGCACCCGCGCCGTGATCGTGATGCCCACCACCACGCCGCAGCTCAAGATCGATGCCGTCAAGGGCCTGGGGGGCGAGGTGGTGCTGGCCGGCGAGAGCTTCAGCGATGCCTATGAGCACTCGCTCAAGCTGCAAAAGGAACAGAACCTCACCTTTGTCCACCCCTTTGATGACCCGGACGTGATCGCCGGCCAGGGCACGATTGCGATGGAGATCATGCGCCAGGTGCAGAAAATCGGCTCATCGCCGCTGAACGCGGTCTTTGTCGCGATTGGTGGCGGCGGCCTGATTGCAGGTGTTGCCAACTACATCAAGGCAGTGCGGCCCGAGATCAAGGTCATCGGCGTGCAGATGAACGACTCGGACGCGATGATCCAGTCGGCCCGCGAAGGCAAGCGCGTGGCACTGAACGATGTGGGCCTGTTTGCCGATGGCACGGCCGTCAAGCTGGTGGGCGAGGAGACCTTCCGCGTCGCCCATGGCCTGGTCGATGAATACATCACCGTCGACACCGATGCCGTCTGCGCCGCGATCAAGGATATCTTTGTCGACACCCGCTCCATCGTCGAGCCCTCGGGCGCGCTGGCCGTGGCCGGTATCAAGCAATACGTTGCCAAGAACAAGACCAAGGGCGAGACCTATGCCGCCATCCTGAGCGGCGCCAACATGAACTTCGACCGCCTGCGCTTTGTCGCCGAGCGGGCTGATGTGGGCGAGGAAAAGGAAGCGCTGTTTGCCGTGACCATCCCCGAAGAGCGCGGCAGCTTCAAGCGTTTTTGCGAAGTCATCGGCAACCTGCCCGGTGGCGCACGCAGCGTGACCGAGTTCAACTACCGCATCAGCGATGACCGGCGCGCCCATGTCTTTGTCGGCATCTCGACCAACAGCAAGGGTGAGTCGGAAAAAATCTGCCGCAACTTCCAGAAGAACGGCTTTGAAGCGCTGGATTTGACCTTTGACGAGCTGGCCAAGGAGCATGTGCGCCACATGGTGGGCGGGCGCTCGCAGCTCGCGCAGGACGAGCGCCTGCTGCGCTTTATCTTCCCCGAGCGGCCCGGCGCGCTTTTCAAGTTCCTGAGCCTGATGGCGCCGAACTGGAACATCTCGCTGTTCCACTACCGCAACCAGGGCGCAGACTACGGCCGCATCCTCGTGGGCATGCAGGTGCCCCAGGAAGACTCGCACAGCTTTGAGCAGTTCTTGAACAACCTGGGCTACCCCTGGATCGAAGAGACCCAGAACCCGGCCTACAAGCTGTTCCTGCAGGCCTAACGCCAAACGGGCCCAGCCGCAGCATGCAAGCCTTGCGCCATTTTCTGCTCGCGGTGCAGTTTTTCACCCGCATCCCGGTCACCGGCAAGCTGGGCGACTGGGTGGGCTACAGCCCCGAGATGCTGCGCGCCAGCGCCGGCCACTTCCCCGGCGTGGGCTGGATCGTGGGCCTGGTGGCCGCCGGGGTGCTCGCCGCTGGCAGCCTGCTGCTGCCAGCTGGCAACGCCTACAGCCCGCTGGTCGCCGCCGTGCTCAGCACCTTGGCCACCGTGCTGCTCACCGGCTGCTTCCATGAGGATGGCTTGAGCGATGTGGTCGATGGCCTGGGCGGCAGCCACGAGCGCCAGCGCGCGCTGGAGATCATGAAGGACTCGCGCATCGGCGCCTATGGCGCGATGGCGATGGTGCTGGCCGTGCTCAGCAAGACGGCCCTCATCGCGCTGCTGGCCAGCCATAGCCTGGCGCTGGCCATGGCGAGCTTGGTGGCCGCCCATGTCATTGCCCGGCTATGGCCCATGTTTGTCGTGCGCAGCCTGCCCCATGTGGGCGACAGCGCCTCGTCCAAAAGCAAGCCTTTGGCTGCCTTTATCAGCCGCCAAGGCCTGGCCTGCTGCCTGCTCTGGTCGCTGCCCGCCGCCTTGCTGCTGGGTCTCAGCCAAGGCTGGGTGGTCTTGCTGCTGGCGCTGGTGCTCAGCGCCGCCGCTGCGCTGTGGATGCGCCAGTGGCTGCAGCGCCGCCTGCAAGGCTTTACCGGTGATGGCCTGGGCGCTGCCGAGCAGGTCAGCGAGATGGCGTTCTACCTGGGCGCGGCGCTGTCGCTGGGCCCCGCAGGCCTGTGGTTGGCCAAGGCTGTGGCATGAGCGCACTGTGGCTGCAGCGCCATGCCCAGCCCCTGGTGGCGCCGGGCATCTGCTACGGCCGCACCAACATCGCCGCCGATGACAAGGCCACCGCTGCCGCCGCACTGGCCCTGCAAAGTGCCTGGGCGGCTGAGGCACTGCCGGCCGGCACCGTCTGGCATTCGCCACTGCAGCGCTGCAGCCAGCTGGCCACCGCCTTGCAGGCGCAGGCACCGGCATTCGCGCTGCGCGCCTGCGACGATCTGGCAGAAATGGACTTTGGTGCCTGGGAAGGCCAGCGCTGGGACGGCATCGCCCGCGAAGAGATGCAGGCCTGGACCGCTGACTTTATGGCCTATGCACCAGGCGGTGGTGAGGCGCTGGCCACGATGATGGCGCGCGTGGCGCGTGCGCTGGATGCCGCGCGCCAACAGGCGCTGGACACCGGCCAGCCCGTGCTGTGGATCAGCCACGCAGGTGTTGCGCAATGCGCGCATTGGCTGCTGACCCGGGGCCAAAGGCTACCGCTGGCCAAGGACTGGCCCTCGGTCAAGCTCACGTATGGGGAATGGCTCCGATTGCCGCTGTTCGGCGAGGCCTGAGAGCCGCTTCAGGCCGCCCCCAACAAACTTTTACGTAAAGCGCCGGCGATCAGTCGCGCAAGGAACCGGTGCTGCGGTCCACATTCGGTGCGGCAGCGGGTACGGGGGCAGCGCCTTGCGGTGCCGCAGCCACGGCATTTGGGGCATTCTGGGCATTGGGCACAGTGGCCGGGATCGGCGCAGCCACCGTATCCACTGGGCGCAAGGCCGGCAGGTTGATCGTCACAGCTGCCGGGCCATCGACACCGGCGCCCAGGCTCACGGCACGGGGCGCATCGCTGCGCAAGGCCTGCAGCACCAGGCCATCGGCCACGACCGTGCCCACGCGGAACACCTTCGCAGGCTGGTCATCCACGGCGATGACGGCCGCGCCGCCACCGCTGTCCTTGCCCACCATCACGCCCAGCAGGCGCCAGCGGGTCGGGGCAGCGGGCGCCGCAACGGGCGCGCCATCCTGCACACCAAAGAGCCGCGCCATCGCAGCGCCATCGACCTGCACCTGGGCGGGGCCACCGGCCTGCGGGGCCAACAGCACCTGGCGTGGCGCCGACAGCTTGAGCCCCCAGAACACCGCCAATGCCGCAGCGCCAGCCCACAAAAGGCCGGCCGCCAGCCGAGGAGACCAGGGGTTGCGTGATAGTGTCACCATTCGCAGATTATGATGCACCCAGATGTCAGTTTCACCACTTTGACCCCCTTTGACCTGAGAGCATGATGTTTTCCTTCCGCCCGCAGTCGGCTGCACGCCGCATCCAAGCCAATATCCAGCGCGGCTTTACCCTGATCGAGCTGATGGTGGTGCTGGTCATCATCGGCGTGCTGGCCGCGCTGATCGTGCCCAATGTGATTGGCGCTGCCGACGAAGCGCGCGTGACCGCAGCGCGCACCGACATCACCAACATCAGTGGTGCGCTCAAGCGCTACCGCCTGGACAACCAGCGCTACCCCACCGCCGAGCAGGGCCTGGCCGCGCTGATCAACCGCCCCAGCAGCGGCCCCGCGCCGATGAACTGGAAGCCCTATCTGGAAAAGCTGCCCAATGACCCCTGGGGCCACCCCTACCAGTACCTGAACCCCGGCGTCAAAGGCGAAGTCGATGTGATGAGCTTTGGCGCCGATGGCCAGGCCGGTGGTGAAGGCAACAATGCCGACATCGGCAGCTGGCAATAAGCGGCAATAAGCCCGCCTGATCGCTGCTTTCTGCCTTTTCCCGCTGCCCCGCTCTCCGGCCCCATGCCCTGCGCCCTTGCCCACCCCTTCCAGCCGCGCCGCCAGCGCGGCTTTACCTTGATGGAGCTGCTGGTCGTCATCACCTTGATGGCGCTGGCCAGCGCCGGCGTGGTGTTTGCGATAGGTGACAACAGCCAGGACCAGCTCCAGCGCGAAGGCCAGCGCCTGGCCGCCCAGCTCGAAGCCGCGCGTGCCCAGTCCCGCGCCAGTGGCCAGCCGGTGCGCTGGCGGGCCGACAGCCAGGGCTTTGTCATCGAAGGCCTGCAAGGCGGCACCCGCCAGGGCGCCTGGCTGCACCCGCCGGTGGCGGTGCGCAGCAGTGGCGATATCATCCTGGGGCCCGAGGCACTGATCGGCCCGCAGACGGTGCTGCTGGCCTACCCCAGCCGCAATGCGGGCAGCATTGCCGTGGCGACCGATGGTGTGCGCCCGTTTGAACTACAGGCCCCCTGAACCCTTTCCCGACCAGCCCCGCGTGCCCAGCAAGCCCTCTCCCCATTCCGGCTTCACCCTGATAGAGGTGCTGGTCGCGCTCGCCATTGTCGCCATCGCCTTGCTCGCCGGCGGTAAGGCGATGAACGCGCTGACCCAGACGGCAGGGCGGCAAAGCGATGTGATGCTCGCGCAGATCTGCGCCGAAAACCAGCTGATCGCCGCGCGCCTGTCGCAGCAGTTGCCGGGACTGGGCAGCACCAGCGTGGCCTGTGAGCAGGCCGGCCGCATGTTCGATGTGCGCGTGGGCGTGTTTGCCACGCCCAACCCGGATTTCCGCCGCATCGATGCCCATGTGTTCTCCGGCGGCGCGCCCTTGCTGCGCCTGAGCACCATCGTGGGGAGGTACTGATGCAGCGCTTCCCCCGTTGTAGCCAGCCACGCAGCCAGGGCTTTACCTTGATCGAGCTGCTGATCGCGATTTCCATTCTGGCGGTGATGACCATTGCCAGCTGGCGCGGCATCGATGGCATGGTGCGCGCCCAGCAGCAGGCCCGTGATTACAGCGAAGAGGTGATGGTGGTGCAGGCGGCGCTGTCGCAGTGGAACACCGACCTCAATGGCATTGAGCGCGTCGCAGCCACCACCCCGATCGACTGGGATGGCCGCGTGCTGCGCCTGACGCGCCGCAGCAGCGATATCAATGAACAAGGCCTGCGCGTGGTCAGCTGGGCCCAGCGCCGCCTGGGCAACCGCGACTACTGGGTGCGCTGGCAGTCGGCCCCCGTGCGTGATCTGCAGCAGTGGCAGCAGGCCTGGGACATGGCCGCGCATGCGGTCACCAACAGCGCGCTGACCAACAACGCCGATGGCGGCCCGCAGCAAACGGTGCTGATGCCCATCAGCGGCTGGCAGCTGCTGTATTTCCGGGGCAACAGCTGGAGCAATCCGCTGTCCAGCCAGGGCGCCAATCCCCAGGCCGATGCCAACAACCCCACGACGGTGGCGCTGCCCGACGGCATCCGCCTGCGTCTGGAGCTGCCCGCGCCCGGTGCGCTCTCCGGGGTCATCACCAACGACTGGGTCAACCCCATCGTGTCGGGCAACAAATCATGAAGCGGCTCCGCATTCCCCGCCGTGGCCAGCGCGGCGCAGCGCTGCTGGCGGCCATGCTCACCGTCACCCTGGTGGCCACGATTGCCGCCAGCGCCGTCTGGCAGCAGTGGCGCAATCTGGAGGTCGAAGGCGCCGAGCGCACCCGCGTGCAGGCCGCCTGGCTGCTGCTGGGCGGGCTGGATTTCTCGCGCCAGGTGCTGCGCCAGGATGCGCGTGTGGGCGGCCCCGATTCGCTCTCCGAGCCCTGGTCGGTGCCGCTGGCCGAAGCGCGCCTGTCCACCTTCTTGCAGGCCTCCAACAACCAGAGCAATGCCGACGACAGCAGCATCGATGCGGCCCAGGCGTTTTTGTCGGGTGCGATTGTCGATGCCCAGGCGCGGCTCAATATCCGCAACCTGGTCTCCAACAACCAGATCAACAGCGTCGCGCTGCGCCAGTTCCAGCGCCTGTTCGAGCGCCTGGGCCTGCCCGGCACCGAACTGACCGTCCTCAGCCAGCAGGCACTGGCCGCGCTGCGCACCGAGGGGAAGGCGGCCAATGCGCCGCTGCTGCCGCGCACCTACAAGGAGCTGGCCTGGTGGGGCCTGTCGCCGTCCACCCTGACCCAGCTGGAGCCCTATGTGGTGCTGCTGCCCCAGGAGAGCAAGGTCAACGTCAACACCGCCTCGGCCACCGTGATCTGGGCCGCTGTCGAGGGCATGGATTTTGCAACTGCCCAGCAGATCGCCCAGCTGCGCCTTAACAAGGCTTTCGAGAGCAGCGCCGAGCTGCAGCAGCGCTTTAGCAGCAACACCGCGCTCAACAATGCCAACGCAGTGCTCGATGTCAAATCGGTGTATTTCGAGGTCTGGGCGCGGCTGCGCTTTGACGACCTGGTGGTGCAGGAGAAATCCCTGGTCTACCGCCAGGGGCTGAATGTAACAACCGTGGTGCGTGAGCGTGGTGCCGCACTGGCCACCAGCCTGATGGGCGATGGCAGCGCCAACCCGGTGGCGGCGCGCTAACAGGAACATGATGACAAACGTATTGCAGTTTGGTGAAGCCGGGCCCTCTACAATGCAGCGCACAACACGCTCATGAGTACATTACTGATTTCACTGCCGCTGGCCTCGGGGCCAGATACAGGGCCCAGCTCGGCCTGGAGCTACAGCTATGCCCTGTCGCCCGATGGCGTGACCATCGGCCAGCAAGGCAGCACCACCGCCGGCCTGCTGCCCCAGCCCGGCCGCGCCGGTGAAGTGGTGGCCGTGGTGCCCGCGGCCATGCTGTCGTGGCAACGGGTCAGCCTGCCCCAGGGCGTCGGCCCGGGCTCGCCCCGGCTGCGAGCGGTGCTCGAAGGTCTCTTGGAAGAGCGCCTGCTCGACGACCCCGCCCAACTGCACTTTGCCTTGCAACCCGACACCCGTGCCGCCGGCCAGGGCGAGCCGATCTGGATCGCCTGCTGCCCGCGCCAGTGGCTGCGCGAGCACCTGCAGGCGCTCGAAGCCGCAGGCCGCGCCGTGGCCCGCGTGGTGCCCAGCCATGCCCCGGGCGAGCCCGCACCTGATGGCGCGCAGATCCTGGTCACCGGCAGCCCCGAGCTGGCGCAGGCCGTGGTCTATGGCACGGACAGCGCCGACGCGGTGCTGGTGCTGCCAGTCTCGCGCGAAAGCGCAGCGCTGCTGCCCCCGCTCGGGCCCGACAGCATCGTCCATGCCGAGCCGGCCGTGGTCAGCACCGCCGAGCACTGGCTTCAACGCCCGGTACAGCTCTACAGCCCGGCGCAAACCATGCGCGATGCCGCGCGCAGCGACTGGGACCTGGCGCAGCTCGAATTTGCCAACAGTGGACGCAACCGCCTGCAGCGGCGCCTGGGCAGCGGCCTCAATGATGTGCTCCATACCCCCGCCTGGCGCCCGGCGCGCTGGGCCCTGCTGGCCCTGGTCGTGCTCAGCTTGGTGGGCGCCAATATCTGGGCGTGGCAAGAGCGCCAGCAGCTGCAGGCCAAGGCCGCACTGGTGCGCAGCAGCTTGACGCAGGCCTTCCCCAAGGTGCAGGTGGTCGTCGATGCGCCCGTGCAGATGGCGCGCGAAGTCGCCAACCTGCGCCAGGCCTCGGGTGGCTTGTCGCCATCGGACGCCGAGCCGCTGCTGGCCGCCGCCGGCCAGGCGCTGGCCAGCCTGCCCGCAGGCACGGTGCCCAGCACGGTCGAATACAGTGGCGGCGAGCTGCGCCTGCGCGGCCTGCCCACCGATGGCTTTGATGCCTTCAGCCAGAAACTGCAAGCCCAGGGCCTGCAGGCCCAGATGCAAAACGACCAGTGGGTCATCCGCGCGCAGGCCCAGCCATGAAGAAAAATTCCTCCCGACCGTCGGCATCTGCAGCGGCTTCGTCCCCCGCAGCCCAATTGCTGCGCCAACGCTGGCGCGCGCTGGATGCGCGTGAGCGCCGGGGCGTCAGCCTGGCCGCTGCCCTGGTGCTGATGGCGCTCTTGTGGTGGCTGGCGATTGCGCCGGTACTGCAGACCTGGCGCAGCGCGCCCGCCGCGCATGCCCAGCTCGACCAGCAACTCGCCCGCATGCAAGCCTTGCAGGCCGAAGCGCGCCAGCTGCAATCGGCCACCACGGTGACCACCACGCAAGCGCGCCAGCAGCTCGAAGCCTCGCTCACGCAGCAGCTGGGCACCAGCGCCAAACTGGCCGTGCTCGGCGAGCGCGTGACCGTCACCTTGAGCCGCGCCTCGGCCGCATCCACCCAGCGCTGGCTGGGCCAGGTGCGTGCCAATGCGCATGCGATTGCCACCGAGCTGCGCCTGACCCGCGATGAGCCGGCCAAGGGCGCAGGCCCGGCTGCCGCGCCCACCTGGTCGGGCAATATCGTCTTGCAGTTGCCGGCCCAATAAGCGGCACACAGCGCATGGCCCGGCAACACTCGAACCCCACCCTGCCCCACGGCAGCGCCCGTGCGCCCTGGCGCTGGGCCGCCGTGGGCGCCTGCACCGGCGGCCTGGCCGCCCTGGTGCTGTTTGCGCCCGCACACTGGTTGGCGCAGGGCCTGGCCTGGGCCAGCCAGGGTCAGCTGCAGCTGCGCGAGCCGCGTGGCACCGTCTGGAACGGTTCAGCCCAATGGGTATTTACTGGTGGCCAGGCCAGCCGCGACCAGATGGCCCTGCCCGGCCGGGTGGACTGGGCACTGCGCCCCAGCCTGCGCGGCCTCAACATGCGCTGGAATGCCAGCTGCTGCATGGCCGCGCCGATGCCCATCCGCATCCAGCCCCACTGGGGTGGCGCCAAGGTGCAGCTGGGCGCCCATGAAAGCCGCTGGCCGGCATCGCTGCTGGTGGGCCTGGGCACGCCCTGGAACACCATCCAGCCCCAGGGCCAGCTGCTGCTCAAGACCCGTGAGCTGTCGCTGGCACTCAACGCCGGGCGCCTGCAGGTCGAGGGCGGCGCCGATCTCGATGTGATGGCGGTGACCTCACGCCTGTCCACGATACAGCCGCTGGGCAGCTACCGCCTGCAACTGCAAGGCGGTGACAGCACCAGCTTGCAGCTGTCCACCTTGGACGGCGCGCTCCAGCTCAAAGGCCAGGGCCAATGGGTGGGCCAGCGCCTGCGTTTTCAGGGAGAAGCCTGGGCTGCCGAAGGGCGCGAGGCGGCTCTTGCGAATCTATTGACTATGATTGGGCAGCGCAGCGGAAGCCGCGTGCTGCTCTCGGTTGGCTGAACATATGATGCAATACCACTCTCCCATTTATCGATTTGCGCTGCACTCCATCGCAGCGAGCGTCCTTCTAATGGGCGGCAACGGCGCGGCGCTGGCGCAGACAGCCATCAACACCGGCACGGCCAGCATTCGCGCCGGCGAGCCGGTGACGCTGAACTTCGCCAACGCCGACATCGAGTCCATCGCGCGCACCATGGCCACCATCACCGGCAAGAGCGTGGTGGTCGATCCGCGCATCAAGGGCACGATGAACCTGGTGACCGACCGGCCCGTCTCGCCCCAGGCCGCGTTCGAGCAGTTCCTGGCAGCGCTGCGCCTGCAGAACTACACCGTGGTCGAGGCCGCAGGCCTGTACAAGGTGGTGCCCGAGGCCGATGCCAAGCTGCAAGGCGGCACGGTGCGCATCACCCAGGGCGGCGCGGGCGGCCAGGTGCCCGGTGGCGGCCAGATCGTCACCCAGATCTTCAAGCTCAACTTCGAGAGCGCCAACAACCTGGTGCCGGTGCTGCGCCCGCTGATCAGCCCCAACAACACCATCAATGTGAACCCGGGCAACAACTCCCTGGTCATCACCGACTACGCCGACAACCTGCAGCGCCTCTCGCGCATCATCGCGTCGATGGATGTGGCCAACGCCAGCGATGTCGAAGTGGTGCAGCTCGAACACGCGGTCGCTACCGACATCGTGCCCATGCTGCAGCGCCTGCTGGAAGGCGGCCAGACCGTGTCTGCCAGCGGCAGCGCCACCGCCGGTGCAGCCCCCGGCGCCGCGCAGACCGACAATGCCTACCGCACCTCGGTGCTGGCCGACCCGCGCACCAACAGCATCTTGCTGCGCGCAGCCAACCCGGCGCGCCTGTCGCAGGCCAAGATGCTGATCGGCAAGCTCGACAGCCCCAGCCGTGGCGGCAATGCCTCGGGCAACATCCATGTGGTCTATCTGCGCAATGCCGATGCCACCGCGCTGGCCACCACCTTGCGCGCGGCCCTCGCCGGCCAGGACGGCAACAGCGCCAGCCCCGCCACCAACCTGTCGAGCAGCGGCAGCAGCGGGGGCCTGAGCAGCAACACGCGCAGCGGCGCCACGTCGCTGGGCGGCAGCACCAGCGGCACGCTGGGCAACAGCGCCAGCAGCAGCAGTGCGGGCGGCCTGGGCTCGGGCGCACGCCTGGGCACCGGCACCTCGCTGGGCACCTCGGGGGAGAGCGGCAGCGCCACCGGCGGCATCATCCAGGCCGACACGGCCACCAATTCACTGATCATCACCGCGCCCGAGCCGCTGTACCGCCAGATCCGCTCGGTCATCGACCAGCTCGACAGCCGCCGCGCCCAGGTGCTGGTCGAGAGCCTGATCGTCGAAGTCAGCGCCGAGAAGGCCGCGCAGTTTGGCGTGCAGTGGCAAAGCCTGCTGGGCCAGGGCAACAATGTTGTCGGCGTCATCGGCAACAACTTCACCGTGGGCGGGGCCAACCTGTTCAACCTGGCCGCCGGCATTGCCAACAACACCTACAGCACCCTGCCCAGCGCCGGCATGAACGCCGGTATCGCCTTCAAGCACAACGGCGAGTATGTGCTGGGCGCGCTGGCCAACCTGCTGCAGTCCAATGCCGATGGCAATGTGCTGGCCACCCCCAACCTGCTCACCCTGGACAACCAGGAAGCGCAGATCCTGGTCGGCCAGAATGTGCCCTTTGTCACCGGCTCCTACGCCAACAGCACCGGCAGCAGCACCGTCAACCCCTTCACCACGGTGGAGCGCAAGGATGTGGGCCTGACCCTGCGCGTGCGCCCGCAGATCAATGCCAATGGCACCGTCAAGCTGACGATCTACCAGGAGACGTCTGACGTGCTCGCCGGCACGACCACCAATGCCAACGGCCCCACCACCAACAAGCGCTCGATCGAATCGACCGTGCTGGTGGACGATGGCTCGGTCATCGTCATTGGCGGCCTGCTGCAGGACCAGTACTCCGGCTCGGTGCAGAAGGTGCCTTACCTGGGCGATATCCCCGGCATTGGCGCGCTATTCCGCAGCGACACCCGCTCGCGCAAGAAGACCAACCTGATGGTCTTCCTGCGCCCCGTGGTGATGCGCGATGCCGCCGCCACCCAGCAGGTCAGCATGGACCGCTACGAGCTGATGCGCGGCGCCCAGATCGCCGCCCAGCCCGAGCAAAGCACCCGCGTGCCGATCAATGAGTCGTCGATCATCACGCCGCTGGCCCAGCAGACCTCCGGCCTGCCGCTGGGTGCGTCCGAGACGCCGGTGATCGAATCGCGCCCCCTGACCGTGACGCCGCAAGGCATGCGCTTCGAGCCCTGATAGCGCCCACAGAGACCCGAAGCCATGCGCCACCCCCTGCCCTATGCCTTTGCGCGCAGCAGCCAGCTGCTGCTCGAAGAAGATGCCGGCCAGCACCTGCTGTGGCACGGCGCCCAGCCCCAGGGCTCGGCGCTGTCCGAGGTGCTGCGCAAGTACCCCGTGCAGCACCTGGCCCAGCTGGGCGATGCCGAGCTGGCCCAGCGCATCAGCGCTGCCTACTCGCACAGCGAATCGAATGCCGCCACCGTGATCAGCGAGGTCGAAGAAGGCACCGACCTCTCGCGCATGATGCAGGACATCCCTGCCGTCGAGGACTTGCTCGAATCGGCGGGCGACGCGCCCATCATCCGCATGCTCAACGCCCTGCTCACGCAAGCGGCGCGCGACGGCGCCTCGGACATCCACATCGAGCCCTATGAGCGCCATTCCAGCGTGCGCTTTCGCATCGATGGCTCGCTGCGCGAAGTGGTGCAACCCCACCGCGCCTTGCATGCGGCGCTGATCTCGCGCCTCAAGATCATGGCCGATCTGGACATCTCGGAAAAACGCCTGCCCCAGGACGGCCGCATCAGCCTGCGCCTGGGCACCCGCGCCATTGATGTGCGCGTCTCCACCCTGCCCAGCGCCCATGGCGAGCGCGCTGTGCTGCGTTTGCTCGACAAGAGCGAATCCAAGCTCAGCCTGGGCTCGGTCGGCATGCAGGGCGAAACCCTGCGGCGCTTTGAAAAACTGGTGGCCCAGCCGCACGGCATCGTGCTGGTGACCGGCCCCACCGGCTCGGGCAAGACCACCACCTTGTATGCGGCGCTGAGCGGCCTCGACGCCAGCCAGGGCAACATCATGACGGTGGAAGACCCGATCGAGTACGAGCTCTCGGGCATCGGCCAGACCCAGGTCAACCCCAAGATCGACCTGACCTTTGCCAAAGCGCTACGGGCCATCCTGCGCCAGGACCCGGACATCATCATGATTGGCGAAATCCGCGACTTCGAGACCGCGCAGATCGCCATCCAGGCCTCGCTCACCGGTCACCTGGTGCTGGCCACCCTGCACACCAACGATGCGACCAGCGCCATCACGCGCCTGACCGACATGGGCGTCGAGCCCTTTCTGCTGTCCTCGTCGCTGCTGGGCGTGCTGGCCCAGCGCCTGGTGCGCCGCATCGACGACAGCGACCCCAGCGGCTACCGGGGCCGCACCGGCATCTTCGAGCTGCTGGTGGTGGACGAGGCCATCCGCGCCCAGATCCACGCCCAGGCGCCGGAAACCGAAATCCGCAACCAGGCGATGGCCGCCGGCATGCACCTGATGCGCGAGGATGGCGAGCGCTTGGTGCGCGAAGGCATCACCAGTGCAGAAGAGGTCGTGCGCGTCACCCGCGATTAACCAAAATTCGCCGAATACCCCGTAGTCGCCGCCCACGCCAACGGGTATTGGCGATTTGACACAATCGCCCCATGTTGGAATCGCTCAATACCCTCGTCGCGCCCTACGGCGGCATGTTGTTTCTCTGGCTCACCGTGCTGGCCATCGCCAGCCTGGCAGCGCTGCGCCATTTTCAGCCGCGCATGTCCACCGCACAGCTGCGCCGGCTGATGCGCATCGCCGGCCTGATGGCGCTGGTGATCTCCTGGTTTGCGATGCAGCAAGGCGAGCGCTACCTGGCGACCGCGCTGCTGGTGCTGCTCTGGGGGATTCTGGTGGGCATCAGCTGCGCGCGGGCGATTCGGCAGCGTTGAATTCAGGCTCCTTGTACAAGGGGCCGGTCGGGCAAGAACAAGGCTCCGACCTTCGCATTTCCCCCATACCCACAGTCAGCAAAGGATATTTGCCTAGGCAAGAATGTCCGCATGACTGAGACAAAAACACCCCCCGCGCTTTCGATGT
This sequence comes from Comamonas sp. 23, assembly GCF_049601575.1. Taxonomy (NCBI): domain Bacteria; kingdom Pseudomonadati; phylum Pseudomonadota; class Betaproteobacteria; order Burkholderiales; family Comamonadaceae; genus Comamonas; species Comamonas sp. 23. The sequence goes on from NZ_CP187127.1 coordinate 4,302,484, forward strand.
TGGACCTGGTGGCTGTGCGCGAAGGCGGCACCGTTGCTCAGGCTTTGCAACTGGCCGTGCGCACGGCGCAGCATGTCGAGTCGCTCGGCTTTACGCGCTACTGGATGGCCGAACACCACAATATGCCGGGCATTGCCAGCTCGTCCACGGCCGTGCTGATCGGCCATGTGGCGGGCGCCACCCGGCACATCCGTGTGGGTTCGGGCGGCATCATGCTGCCCAACCATGCCCCCTTGGTGGTGGCCGAGGCCTTTGGCACCTTGGCCGAGCTCTACCCAGGCCGTATCGACCTGGGCCTGGGCCGCGCGCCCGGCACCGATGGCATGACGATGCGGGCGCTGCGCCGTGACCGGGTCGAGACCGAAGAAGACTTTCCCCGCGATGTGCTGGAGCTGCAGCGCCTGCTGGGCCCCGCCCAACCCGGGCAAAAGCTGGTGGCCACACCGGGCGCTGGCACCAATGTGCCGCTGTGGTTGCTGGGCTCGAGCCTGTTCTCGGCCCAGTTGGCCGCGCACCTGGGCCTGCCCTATGCCTTTGCCTCGCACTTTGCGCCGCGCATGCTGCAGCAGGCGGTGCAGCTGTACCGCGACCTGTTCAAGCCCTCGGCCACGCTGGACAAGCCCTATGTGATCGTCGGCGCGCCGGTGATCGCAGCGCCTACCGACAGCGAGGCCGAGTTCCTCGCCAGCAGCACCTACCAGCGCGTGCTGGGCATTGTGACGGGCAAGCGCGGTCTGCTGCCTCCACCGGTCGAAGGCTTTATGGAGGGCCTGAACATGGCCGAGCGCCAGGCGATCGAAGGCTTTTTGGCGGTGGCCTCCATCGGCGGCCCCGAGCGTGTACAGCAGCGCCTCAAGGTGCTGGCCCAGCACACCGGCGCCGACGAGCTGATGCTGGTTTGCGATATCTATGATGGCGATCTGCGTCTGCGCTCGCTCGATATTGCTGCGCAGGCCCTGCGGGCCGGCTACGCAGCCTAAACACGGCCTTTACTCCCTGATCGGCGCCCTTTTTTCAGCAAAAGGGACGCTGATCCCGTCCCACCCAGGCTATGCTTGCGCCATGTCTGTCTCCTATAGAACCACCCTGCCAGCGGCGCTGACGGCCTGCAGCTTGCTGGCCGGCTGCATGCAGCAGCCCCCCGACGATCCCCCAGCTCCCACGCCCCAGGCCCAGCAGGCCGCACCGGCCGTGGCCCCGCCTGCCGCAGCCGCGCAGCCCCAGCCCAGCGCTCGCAGCGAAGACCCGGCCTTGGCCGCGCATATGCAAACGCCCGAGTTCCGCCGCGAATACCGCAGCAAGCAGGAGCAATTGCAGACCGAGGCCGAGGTGCAGGAAAGCGCCCCCTGGTTGGGCAGCACGGGCCTGACGGAGGCCCAGGAGCGCTCCGTGCCCCGCTATGTGCGCATGGAGCTGGGCCAGTCGCTCGCCAGCGCCGACCCGGTGCGTGCCGAAGATCTGCAGTACATCGGCCAGTTTGCCGAGTTGGATGGCACCGTCTACTACTGGCGCATTCCCGACAAGGCCCATGCCCATGGCGACACCCATGCCGGCCCGGCCTATGTCTATATCCGCAAGGATGCGGCGGGCGTGTTCTACACCGACTGGGGCAACCGCACGCCACCCGGTTGACACGCGGCGCCGTGCGCGGCGTTATCGCACTGCTGAACACCCCCTGGCCAGGAATAACGCCTATTCCACCTGCGCCTGCCGCCTGCTTTCATAATGGCCAGCGGAGACCTACCGCATGAGCCACACCCCCCAGCCAGCGCTGGCCGATCCCCGGCGCGATCCCCTGCAGTTTCTTCTGGACCTGTACCAGCGCGCGGTACAGCGCGCCCAGCCCCTGCACAGCATGGCGCAGTACCTGCCCCCGCCGCCCAAAGGCCGCACCGTGGTGCTGGGCGCCGGCAAGGCGGGCGGCTCGATGGCCCAGGCGCTCGAGGCCCTGTGGCCCCAGGACGCGCCGCTGTCGGGCCTGGTCGTCACCCGCTATGGGCATATTCCGCCGCGCCCGCCTGGGCTGGCCCAGCGCCTGGAGGTGGTTGAAGCCGCCCATCCCGTGCCCGATGCCGCCGGCCTGGCCGCTGCCGAACGTATATTGGCGCTGACCCAGGGCTTGACGGCCGATGACCTGGTGCTTTGCCTGATCTCGGGCGGCGGCTCGGCCCTGCTGACCCTGCCAGCCGACGGCATGGACCTGCAGGACAAGCAGCGCATCAACCAGGCCCTGCTGGAGAGCGGCGCCGCCATTGGCGAGATGAACTGCGTGCGCAAGCACCTCTCGCGCATCAAGGGCGGGCGCCTGGCCGCTGCCTGCTACCCCGCCAAGCTGGTGACCTTGACCATCAGCGATGTGCCCGGGGACGACCCCTCGGTCATCGCCAGCGGCCCCACGGTGCCCGATGCCTCAACCTGCGCCGACGCGCTGGCGATTCTGAACCGCTACCAGATCGCGCTGCCCGAGCGCCTGCGCGCCGCACTGGAAGATGGCTCGCTGGAGACGCCCAAACCCGGCGACCCGCGTTTTGCCGGCCATGAGGTGCATCTGATCGCCACGCCCCAGCAATCGCTGGATGCGGCGGCCGAAGCCGCAGGTGCAGCCGGTATCGCCGCCCATGTGCTGTCGGATGAGATCGAGGGCGAGTCGCGTGAGATCGGCAAGATGCATGCGGCGCTGGCACGCGCCGTGGCCCGCCACGGCAGCCCCTTTGCCAAACCTTGCGTCATCCTCTCCGGAGGCGAGACCACCGTCACCATCCGCCCGCGCCAACCCGGTGCTGCGAAGGGGCGCGGCGGCCGCGCTGGCGAGTTCTGCATGGGCCTGGCGCAGGCCCTGCAAGGCCAGGCGGAAGTCTGGGCGCTGGCGGCCGATACCGATGGCATCGATGGCGTCGAAGACAATGCCGGCGCGCGCCTGGCACCCAACACGCTGCAGCGCGCCGCTGCACTGCAGCTGCGCCTGAGCGACCACCTGGACCGCAACGATGCCTATGGTTTTTTCGAGGCGCTGGGCGACCTGGTGGTGACCGGGCCTACGCACACCAACGTCAACGATTTCCGCGCCATTCTGATCCTGTGATGCGGGCTGCCAGGCTTGCCAGACCCTCCGCGCCTAGCCTCCTTGGGCCAGGTTCTCCCACCAGGCGGCATCAAAGCTGCCCTGCAAGAACGCGATAAAGGACTGCACCTTTTGCGGCACCAGGCGCGGCGAGGGGTAGACGGCGTGGATCTCCTGCTCAGGCAGGCGGCAGGTCTTGAGCACCTCGACCACGCGGCCCGCCTTGAGCGACTCATGCGCCACATAGCGCGGCAGTGCGGCCACGCCCATGTGCGAGCGCGCCGCGGCCAGTAAGGCCGAGAGGTTGTTGGAACGCAGCCGCCCGGTGACCGGCACGGAGACGGACTCGCCACTGGCATTGCGCAGCCGCCAGACATCGTTGCCCTGCACGCTGCTGTAGATCAGCGCCGAGTGCTCTTTCAAATCCGATGGCCGGCGCGGCGTGCCGTGCTTGCGCAGGTAGGCGGGCGAGGCCACCAGCACCCAGGGATTGACGCCCAGCATGCGCGCACCCAGCGACGAATCGGCCAGCTTGCCCAGGCGCAGCGCCACATCGATGCCCTGGGCCACCAGGTCGGTGTAGCGGTCTTCAAAGCTCAGGTCCACCTGCACCTGCGGGTTGTGTTGCATGAACTCCATCGCCAGCGGAATCAGCACGCGCCGCCCAAACGCGACTGAGCTGCCAATGCGCAGCTGACCCTGCACCTGCGTCTGCCGCACCTGCACCACATTGTCGGCATCGGCCACGTCGCTCACGATGCGCTTGCATTTTTCGTAGTACAGCGCGCCCGGCTCGGTCAGGCTCACCCCCCGCGTATTGCGGTTGAGCAGGCGCACCTTGAGCCGCGCCTCCATCGCTGCGACCTGCTTGGTCACCGTGGGCTGGGTCGATGAGAACTCCTGCGCCACCTTGGTGAAGCTGCCCGTTTCCACCACGCGCACAAACATGTGCATGGCATCGAGTCGGTCCATGGTTGTGTCTCCTGGGATTGCTGCGGCATGGCTTGCCGCATGTCACATGCTGGGCGCTTTTCTGAACAGGTTCGTGGCGCCTCTGCGCCCGATGATGCGGCATGCAGCGCAGTGCTGTCCATTCCTGGCTGGAATAAATTTTATGGTCCGCCTGCGCCTTCCGGCAAACGCTCGCCTTCCCTACAGTCGATCCCAGCTGTAAAGGAGACCCCATGGCCAAAATGAAAGCGATCGAAGCCGCAGTCCGCGTGCTGGAAAAAGAAGGTGTGAGCGTCGCATTCGGCGTTCCTGGCGCTGCCATCAACCCGCTGTACGCAGCGATGAAGGCGCATGGAGGCATCGGCCATATCCTGGCCCGCCATGTCGAAGGCGCCAGCCACATGGCCGAGGGTTATACCCGCGCCGTGGCCGGCAATATCGGGGTCTGCATCGGCACCAGCGGGCCGGCCGGCACCGACATGATCACGGGCCTGTACTCGGCCAGCGCCGACTCGATCCCGATCCTGTGCATCACCGGCCAGGCGCCGCGCGCCCGGCTGCACAAGGAGGACTTCCAGGCCGTGGACATTGCCTCCATCGCCAAGACTGTGACCAAATGGGCCACCACCGTGCTGGAGCCCGCCCAGGTGCCCGGTGCCTTCCAGCAGGCCTTCCATTTGATGCGCTCGGGCCGCCCCGGCCCGGTGCTGATTGACCTGCCCATCGATGTGCAGCTGGCCGAGATCGAGTTCGACATCGACACCTACGAGCCCTTGCCCGTCTACAAACCTGCCGCCACGCGCAAGCAGGCCGAAAAGGCTATCGCGATGCTCAATGCGGCCGAGCGCCCGCTGATCGTCAGCGGCGGGGGCGTCATCAACGCCGATGCGGCGGACTTGCTGGTGGAGCTGGCCGAGACCCTCAATCTGCCGGTGATCCCCACCTTGATGGGCTGGGGCAGCATCCCCGACGACCACCCCTTGATGGCCGGCATGTGTGGCCTGCAGACCAGCCACCGCTATGGCAACGCCAGCATGCTGGCCTCGGATTTTGTGCTGGGCATCGGTAACCGCTGGGCCAACCGCCATACCGGCTCGGTCGATGTCTACACCCGGGGCCGCCAATTCATCCATGTCGATATCGAGCCCACGCAGATTGGCCGCGTGTTTGCGCCCGATTTCGGCATCGTCTCGGATGCCAAGGCTGCGCTGGAGCAGTTCGTCGCCGTGGCCAAGGACTGGAAGGCCGCGGGCAAGCTGCGCGACCGCAGCGCCTGGGTCGCAGACTGCCAGGGCCGCAAGAACAGCATCGCCTACCTGCGCAAGACCCACTTCGACAACGTGCCGATGAAGCCCCAGCGTGTCTACCAGTGCATGAACCAGAGCTTGGACCGCGACACCACCTATGTCTCCACCATCGGCCTGTCGCAGATTGCCGGGGCGCAGTTTCTGCATGTCTACAAGCCGCGCAACTGGATCAACTGCGGCCAGGCCGGCCCCCTGGGCTGGACGACACCGGCCGCGCTGGGCGTGCGCGTGGCCGATCCGCAGCGCAAGATCGTCGCGCTGTCGGGCGACTACGACTTCCAGTTCATGATCGAGGAGCTGGCCGTTGGCGCGCAGTTCAAGCTGCCCTATATCCATGTGCTGGTCAACAACAGCTACCTGGGCCTGATCCGCCAGGCGCAGCGCGCCTTCAGCATCGACTACTGCGTGCAGCTGGCCTTTGACAACATCAACATGGAGCCCGACGAGGCCGCACGCGGCTATGGCGTGGACCATGTCAAGGTCGTCGAAGGCCTGGGCTGCAAGGCCATCCGCGTACACCGCCCCGAAGACTTTGCCCCGGCGATGCAGCAGGCCGAGGCCTGGATGGCCGAGCACCGCACGCCGGTCGTCATCGAATGCATCTTGGAGCGCGTGACCAATATCGCGATGGGCACCGAGATCGACAACGTCATCGAGTTCGAGGACCTGGCCAGCGGCAAGGCCGATGCGCCCAGCGCCCTTGCACTGCTGGATTGATGGATCCCTCGTTTTTTAACCGGAGTTTTGCCATGCCCCGTTTTGCTGCCAACCTCAGCATGCTGTTTACCGAAGTGCCGTTTCTCGACCGCTTTGAGCGCGCCGCCCAGGCCGGTTTTGAGGCCGTGGAGTTTCTGTTTCCCTATGCCTATACGGTTGAAGAGATCCAGCAGCGGCTCGATGCCACTGGCCTGCAGATTGTGTTGCACAACCTGCCTGCGGGCGACTGGGAATCGGGCGAGCGCGGCATTGCCTGCGATCCCCGGCGGGTGGACGAGTTCCGCGCCGGCGTCGCCCAGGCCGTCACCTATGCGCATGCACTGGGCGTGCCCCAGCTCAACTGCCTGGCAGGCAAAGCGCCCGCCGATGTGGATGCCGCCACCCTGCGCCGCACCCTGGTGGACAACCTGCGCTTTGCCGCAGCGGCGCTGAAGTTGGCCAAGCTGCGCCTGCTGGTCGAGCCCATCAATACCTTTGATATTCCCGGCTTTTACCTGAGCCGCACCGACCAGGCGCTGGCCATTCTGGATGAAGTGGGCGCCGCCAATGCCTTTGTGCAGTACGACATCTACCATGCCCAGCGCACGGAAGGCGAGCTGGCCGCCACCTTGCAAAAACACCTGGCGCGCATCGGCCATGTGCAGCTGGCCGACAACCCGGGCCGCCACGAGCCGGGCACGGGCGAGATCCACTACCCCTTCCTGTTCGCGCACCTGGACCGCATTGGCTACAGCGGCTGGGTGGGCTGCGAGTACAAGCCCGCGCAGGGCACCGAGGCGGGCCTGCACTGGCTGCAGACCGTGGCGGGCCAAAGGCGCACGACGGCTACCGCTTGATCGCACTCGAGAACCACACCCTTTTCCATAAAAACCAAGGAGATTTCTGCATGCATGCAACGCCCCTCAAACTGGGATTCATCGGCCTGGGCATCATGGGCGCGCCCATGTGCAGCCACCTGATTGCCGCCGGCCACCAGCTGTTCATCAACACGCGCGGCAAGGTGCCGGCCCCCATCGCAGAGAGCAGCGCCACCCAATGCACATCGGTGCGCGGCGTAGCCGAGCGGGCCGATATCGTCTTTGTGATGGTGCCCGACACCCCCGACGTCGAGCAAGTGCTGTTTGCGCCCGATGGCCTGGCCGCCGGCCTCAAGGGCAGCAGCGGCAAGATCGTGGTCGATATGTCGTCCATCTCGCCGGTCGCTACCAAGGACTTTGCCAAACGCATCAGCGCGCTGGGCGCGCAGTACCTGGATGCGCCGGTATCGGGCGGCGAAGTGGGTGCCAAGAATGCGACGCTGTCCATCATGGTGGGCGGGCCGGAGGCGGCGTTTGAACGGGTGAAACCGCTGTTCGAGACGCTGGGCAAGAACATCACCCTGGTCGGCGGCAATGGCGACGGCCAGACCGCCAAGGTGGCCAACCAGATCATCGTCGCCTTGAACATCGAGGCGGTGGCCGAGGCACTGCTGTTTGCATCGCGCGCCGGTGCCGACCCCGCACGGGTGCGCCAGGCGCTACTGGGCGGCTTTGCGTCATCCAAGATTCTCGAAGTGCATGCCGAGCGCATGATCCATCGCACGTTTGATCCCGGTTTTCGCATTGCGCTGCACCAAAAGGACCTGAACCTGGCGCTGGCCAGCGCGCGCCAGCTGGGCGTGTCCCTCCCCAACACCGCCCAGGCGCAGCAGCTGTTCAACAGCTGCGTGGCCCATGGCGGTGCGGGCTGGGACCATTCCGGCCTGGTACGCGCGCTGGAGATCCAGGCCAATTTCGAGATCGGGCAAAAGGCACCTGCCTGAATCTATGACAGGCCTGGCAGACCGGCTATGCTTGCGCGATGTCCCGCCCTGCCCGCCTGCTCCGCCTGCTCGATCTGCTGCGCCGCGCCCGCCAGCCCCAAACCGGCCCGGCGCTGGCCCAGACCCTGGAGGTGAGCCTGCGCACCGTCTACCGCGATATCGCCAGCCTGCGTGAGCAAGGTGCGGCGATCGAGGGCGATCCAGGCATTGGCTTTGAGATGCGGCCTGGCTTTTTGCTGCCGCCTTTGATGTTCAATGCCGATGAGCTCGAAGCCCTGCTGCTGGGCGCGCGCTGGGCCAGCCTGCAGGCCGACCCGCAGCTGGCCAGTGCGGCGAGCGCCGCGATGGATCGCATCCGCAGCGCCTTGCCGCTGGAGCTGCGCATCGCCGTCGATACCAGCGGCCTGATGGTTCCCAACATGCAGCCCAGCCCCCCGCCCGAGACCTGGCAGACTGGACTGCGCCGCGCGATCCGTGCCGAGCACAAGGTAGTGCTGCACTATGAGGACCAGCACGGCCGCCTGACCGAGCGCCTGGTCTGGCCCTTTGCGATGGCCTATTTCGACCGCAGCCGGGTGGTCTCCGCCTGGTGCGAGCTGCGCCAGGGCTTTCGCCACTTTCGCGCCGACCGGGTGCATGCGATGCAGGAGCTGCAGGAGCGCTATCCGCAAAGCCGCCATAGCCTCATCCAGCAGTGGTTGGCAGAGACCGGCTATACGCTGGACGGCTGGTCGTAAGCGCTCATCTGCGGCTTGATGCCAGCTGCTGACAGTTTCTGTCAGCCTCCCTGCCTAACCTACGGGCATGGCGATTTTGCCAGCCACCCGAAGGACCAAGACATGACCCCCCACAACGCCCCGCTGCGCTTTTTCTACCACCCCCAGTCCCGCGCCCGCATGGTGCGCTGGATGCTCGAAGAGTGCGATGCCGTCTACGAGCCGGTGCGGCTGGAGTTTGGCGGCACGATGAAGTCGCCCGACTACCTGGCGCTCAACCCCATGGGCAAGGTACCGGCACTGCAGCATGGCAACACGGTGGTGAGCGAGACCGGCGCGATCCTGGCCTACCTGGCCGATCTTTATCCCGAGAAAAAGCTGGCACCGGCGCTGGGCAGCGCCGAGCGCGGCAGCTACTACCGCTGGCTGTTCTTGGTGGCGGGCCCGGTCGAGGCGGTGTCCACCGCCAAGGCCGAAGGCTGGCTGCAGAACCAGACCGAGCGCCAGGCACTGTCGGCCGGCTATGGCCGTTTTGACGATGTGCTGCGCAGCCTGCAGCTGGCGGTGTCCGGCAAGCGCTATGCCTGTGGCGACCACTTCACCGCCGCCGACCTGTACCTGGCCAGCTATATCGGCTGGAGCATGCACGAAGGCACCCTGCCCAGCCTGCCCGAGTTCCAGGACTACGCGCTGCCGCTGCTGCAGCGCCCCGCTGCCCAGCGCGCCGATGCGCTCGATGGCCCCGCAGAGATGCCCGCCGCAGCCGCTGCCTGATCGGGCCACTGCCATCTGCATGCCATGGGGATCAGGCACAATAGCCCGGGGTGGCCATGGAGCCACCTTGTTTTATCCACCTGCCCCATGCCCGCTTTTTCGTACGAAGTTCTAGACGCCCAGGGCCAGACCCGCAAGGGCATGATCGAAGCCGACAGCGCCAAGGCCGCGCGCAGCCTGCTGCGTGCCCAGGCCATGGTGCCCTTGGCGGTCGAGCCGCTGGGCGATGTCGACGACAGCGGTGCCAGCATGGTGCGCAGCCGGCGTGCGGTCTTCAATGCCACGGGCCTGGCGGTCTGGACGCGCCAACTCGCCGGCCTCATCAGCTCGGGCCTGCCGCTCGAGCGCGCGCTGACCGCGCTGATGGAAGAGATCGACAGCGAGCCCCAGCGCCAGCTGGTGGCCAGCCTGCGCGCCGAAGTCAATGGCGGCTCCACCTTTGCCAAGTCGCTGGCCCTCTACCCCCGTGATTTTTCGCAGATATACCGCGCCGTGATCGATGCGGGCGAGCACAGCGGCCACCTCGACCAGGTGCTGTCGCGGCTGGCCGATGATTTGGAAGAGCGCGACCAGCTCAAGAACAGCCTCATCGGTGCCTCGCTCTACCCGGCCATCGTCACCTGCTTTGCCTTTGTCGTGGTGATGGTGCTGATGAGCTATGTGGTGCCCCAGGTGGCCGAGGTGTTCTCGGGCACCAAGCATGCGCTGCCGCTGCTCACCCGCATCATGCTGGGCTTTAGCGATCTGATCCGCCACTGGTGGTGGTTGGGCGCGGGCCTGGCGGTTGTCGGCACCGTGCTGCTGCGCCTGTCGCTGCGCCAGCCCGCCTTTCGCCAGCGCTTTGATGCCGGCTGGCTGCAGCTGCCGGTCGTCGGCAAGCTCTCGCGCAACTACAACGCCGCCCGCTTTGCCTCGACCCTGGCCATGCTCAGCAATGCCGGCGTGCCCATCTTGAAGGCGCTGCAGGCCGCTGCGCAGACCGTCTCCAACCAGGCGATGCGCCAGGATGCCATCGATGCGCTGGACCAGGTGCGCGAGGGCGCGCCGCTCGCCTCGGCCCTGGCGCAGAAAAAGCGCTTCCCCGCGCTGCTGTCGATGTTTGCCCGCCTGGGCGAGCAGACCGGCGAGTTGCCGCAGATGCTGCAGCGCGTGGCCAACCAGCTGGCTGGCGATGTCAAGCGCCGCGCGATGCGCCTGGCCACCATCCTGGAGCCGCTGCTGATCGTCGGCATGGGCATCATTGTCGGCATCATCGTGATGGCGGTGCTGATGCCGATCATCCAGCTCAACCAGTTTGTGCGTTAAGCCACCGGTCTGACCCCGCTTGGCTCTGCCAAGGCCAGCGGGGCCCCCTTTAGAGTCGCTAACACGACCCAGCAAACCGCAGGTTTGCGGTTGAGACTAGGCGTCCTGCCGCAGGCAGTACAGTAGTACGACAAGGCAGGGCAACGACGTATCAAGGGTTGTGTTAGCGACTCTTACTCGGCGTGGATCTTGTTGGCCTTGACCACATCGCCCCAGAGCTTGTACTGCGCGCGCGTCATCGCGTCGAGCTGCTCGGGCGTGCCGCCGCCAGGCTGGTCACCGCGCTCCTGAAAGCTGCGGATCACCGCAGGTTCCTTCAGCACCGTGTTGATGGCAGCGTTGAGCTTTTGCACCACCTCAGGGCGGGTGCCGGGCGGGCCGTACATGCCGATGAAGGAGATGATCTCGAAATCCTTCAGGCCCACTTCGGCGGGGGTCGGCACATCGGGGAGCGAGGCCACGCGGCTGCTGCTGGTGACCAGGATGGGGCGCACCTTGCCGGACTTGATATACGGATCAAACACCGAGGTCGCATCAAACATGGCCTCGATGCGGCCGGCCATCAGGTCGATCACGGCAGGGCCACTGCCCTTGTAGGGCACATGGTTCATCGCCGGGCTGCCCAGGCGCTCGCGCATCAGCTCGGTAGTCACATGCACCAGCGAGCCGGCACCGGGCGTGCCATAGTCCACGCCCTTGCCAGCCTTGGCGCGCTCCTTGACCAGGGCCGCAAACTGCGCAAAGTCCTTGACAGGCGACGAGGTGGGCACCACCAGCACCAGTGGCGACTGCAGCAAGATGCCCACGGGCACAAACTTGGTCGGGTCCACAATGCCCAAGGTCGGGAAGACGTGCGGGGTCACCGTCATCGAGCCATTGCCCACCAGCATGCGGTAGCCATCGGGGGCTGAGCGCATGATGTCGGCCGAGCCCAGGTTGCCGTTGACGCCGGCCTTGTTCTCGATGACCACGCCCTGGCCCAGATTGGCCGCCAGGCTGTTGCTGAGCACACGGGCGGCAAAATCGGTCTGCCCCCCTGGCGGAAAGCCCACCATCAGGGTGACCGGCTTGGTCGGGTAGGCGGTCTGCGCCAGCGCCGGGGCGCCCGCGCCGATCAAGCTGGCGCCCAGCGCCAGACCCAGGGTCAGTTTGCGACGCAGCATGGCGTGCGATAGTTGAACGGTCGTCATTGTTATGTCTCCTTGGTGTGAAATCAGACTGCAGCAGGCACTGCGCTGTCTTGCTGCTCGGGCGAGAACTTGTCCACCGCCTCCCACAGGCCATTGATATAGACGGCGCCCAGCGCCCGGTCGTAAAGGCCATAGCCGGGCTTGCCGGTTTCGCCCCAGATCATGCGGCCGTGGTCCGGGCGCACATAGCCTGCAAAGCCCACATCGTGGTAGGCCTTGACGATGGCCGCGATATCGAGCGAGCCACAGGTCGAGAGGTGCGCGGTTTCTTCAAAGTCGCCCTCGGGCGATACCTTGACATTGCGGATATGCGCAAAGTGGATGCGGCCGCGCCCGCCAAACTCGCGCACCAGCGCCTCGACATTGTTCTGCGGGCCAGCGCCCAGCGAGCCCGAGCACAAGGTCAGGCCATTGGCGGGGCTGTCGATCAGGTCGACGATGCGGGCGAGGTCATCGCGGTTCTTGACGATGCGCGGCAGGCCAAAGATCGGGCGCGGTGGGTCATCGGGGTGGATGGCCATCTTGATGCCGCATTCCTCGGCCACCGGGATGACGGCCTGCAGAAAATAAGCCAGGTTCTGCCAGAGCTGCTCGGCATCGACCTGGCGGTAGGCCTGCAGCAGGCCTTGCAGCTCATCGCTGCGGTAGCTGCTGTCCCAGCCGGGTAGCGAGATGCCTTTTTCCGCATCGATGCTGTCGGCCTGGCGGCTGTCAAAGGCCAGGCAGGTGGAGCCATCGGGCAGCTGCTTGGCCAGCTCGGTGCGCGTCCAGTCAAACACTGGCATGAAGTTGTAGCAAACCACCTGCACACCGGCGGCGGCCAGATGGCGCAGGGTTTGCTGGTAATTGGCGATCAGCTGGTCGCGGCTGTCGCGGCCGAGCTTGATGTCCTCGTGCACCGGCACCGATTCCACCAGCTCAAAAGCCAGGCCAGCGTCTTCAATCTGCTGCTTGAGCGCCTCGATCTTGGCCAGCGGCCAGACGGCGCCCACCGGCTCGTCGTAGATCGCCGAGACGATATGCGTGACCCCGGGGATCTGGCGGATATAGGCCAGGGACACGGGGTCTGCGCTGCCAAACCAACGAAACGACATCTTCATGAAAAACCTTTTGCTGCAATCAAAAATCTGGTTAGACCAATTCTACAAACTGGCTAGACCATTTAGATTGATGGTTTACCACTATGTCCGGTATTTGCCGCGTTGGGGCCGGACGGCGGCTTACACTGCTGCTGGCCCTTCCGGTTTTGTCGGACCGGCCGATGAACGGAATACGGAATACGCGCAAGATGCCCAACAAGCTGGTCCCGACGGTTGACGACGACAGCCGCACCACCGGTGTCAGGTCCTACCAGGACCTCGCCAGAAAAATCCTGGAAGAAACTGCCACAGACAGCGCGGCGGCCGACCAGCGCCTGCCCTCGGAGCGCACCCTGGCCGATATGTTTGGCGTCAGCCGCACTGCCGTGCGCGAGGCCATCATTGCGCTGGAGGTGCAAGGCCTCGTCGAGGTGCGCCTGGGCTCGGGCATCTACCTGCAGCCCACGGGTGCCAGCGGCCCCAGCCGCCTGCCCGCCTTTGATGTGCCCACGGGCCCCGGCCCGCTGGAAACCCTGCGCGCCCGCGTGCTGGTCGAGGCCGAGATTGCCGCAGCCGCTGCCAGCGAGCGCCGCGATGCCGACCTGGACCGCATGCTCGACGCCCTTGCCACCATGCGCCTGCAGCTGGCCGACAAGGACGCCTACGACGCGGCCGACCGGCGTTTTCACCTTGCCATTGCCGAGGCCACCGGCAACCGCGTGCTGCAGCACATGGTGGAGGCCATGTGGGACAACGCCCGCCAGGACCCGCGCTGGGACAAGATCGAGCAGCATTTCCACTCCGAGCAGCTGCGCGAGGCCAGCCTCAAGGACCACCAGGCCATCTTTGCCGCGATTGCCGAGCGCCAGCCCGCGCAGGCGCGCCAGGCGATGCAGCAGCATCTGGGGCGGGTGATCTCGCAGTTCTCCCAGGCCTGGTATTGAGAGGGACTAATACAGCCCTTGATACGTCGTTGCCTGGCCGGCCGCGCCAAGCCTTGTCGTACTTTCAGTACTGCCTGCGGCTTCACGCGTCGTTGGGAGCGCCTAGCTTCAACCGCCAACCTTGGGTTGGCTGGGCCGTATTAGCCCCTGGAGAAAGTACCTCTGTTGATTGGGAAGACTGCGCTATATTGGCCCTCAGTTCAGCAACAAGGACGGCCATGGCTGCCACTCTCGAAAACAAGCTGGTGGTCGCGATCTCGTCGCGGGCGCTGTTCAACTTTGAAGAAGAAAACCGGGTTTTCGAGCAGGACAAGGACCAGGCCTATGCCCGGCTGCAGCTGCAGCGGCTGGAGACCCCCGCGCCACCCGGGGTGGCGTTCTCGCTGGTGCGCAAGCTGCTGGCTTTCAACAGCGGCACGGCACAGAAGGTCGAGGTGGTGCTGCTCTCGCGCAATGACCCGGTCAGCGGCATGCGGGTGTTCCGCAGCTGCAAGGCCCATGGGCTCCATTCCATCCAGCGGGGCGTGTTCACCCAGGGGCGCGATCCTTTTCGCTACCTCAAGCCGCTGGGCGCGCATTTGTTCCTCTCGGCCAATGCCACCGATGTGCAGCAGGCGCTGCAGCTGGGCTTTCCGGCCGCACGTGTGCTGACCGAATCGGCCCAGGCGCAGGACGGCAACCCCGATGAAGTGCGCATTGCCTTTGACGGCGATGCCGTGCTGTTCTCGGACGAGGCCGAGCGTGTCTTCCAGGCCCAGGGGCTGGATGCGTTCCAGCGCCATGAGATCGAGCATGCCACCCGTCCGCTGCCCGATGGCCCCTTCAAGCCGCTGCTGGCGGCGCTCCACCGGCTGCAGCAAGATACGCAAAGCCAGATGCGCATCCGCACCGCGCTGGTCACCGCCCGCAGCGCCCCCGCGCATGAGCGCGCCATCCGCACCCTGATGGACTGGAACATCGGCGTTGATGAAACCATGTTCTTGGGCGGCCTGGCCAAGGGCGAATTTCTGCGCGAGTTCGAGCCCGATTTCTTCTTTGACGACCAGACGGGCCATGCCACCAGCGCGGCGGCCCATGTGCCGGCCGGCCATGTCAGCAGCGGCATCTCCAACCTCTGATCCGCTCTAGCCACCGCAGACGCAAAAAAGCCGCTGGCTCCTGATCGAGACAGCGGCTTTGGCGTTCAGGCCTGGGTTTTCAGAGGCTTAGAACTGCTTGATAAAGCCCAGAGAAATTGCACGGCCCTGCAGCGGCGCCGCGTTCTTGATGAACGAGGTGTGGACGTACGCCAGCTTGTTGGTCAGGTTGTCCAGCTTCAGGTAAATCTGCCATGGCGTGCCATCGCTGGAGGTCTGGTGGTAGCTCACGCGCCAGTTCAGCATGCCGTAGCCTGGGGTCTCGGTCTCGTAATCGGCCACCTTGTTCTGGCGCTTGACCAGCTGCCACTGCGCTTCGCTCCTCCAGTTGGCCCATTTGCCGGCCACGCGCAAGCCTACGCGGGCGGGAGCCAGGCGCGGGATCTTGCTGCCGTCTTCGAGCTTGGCATGCACCAGGTCACCGGTGGCGCCCACCGTCCAGTTCGCATTGATGCGGTGCTGGATCTGGCCCTCCAGACCGGTGAAGGTGGCGGTCTGCTGCGCATACTGCAGCAGCTGCAGGCCTTCATGCTCATCGACGGTGCGGCCATAGATGTAATTGTTCACGCGGTTGCGGTAGACATTGACCGAGTAGGTCGTGTCGCCCGCAGTGCGCGCAATGCCGATGTCGATATTGCCCGAGCGCTCCTTGCGCAGGTCGGGGTTGCCCAGCTCATAGGTCGAGGTGGCCATGTGCAGGCCGCGTGCATACAGCTCTTCGGCCGTGGGCAGGCGGCTGGCCGAGGTGACATGGGCGCTCAGGCGGTAACCCGGCATAAAGCGCCAGCTGCCGCCCAGCGACACCGAATTGCCCTTGTGCTTGCGCACCAGGCCGTCGTCGTTGGCGTAGACGCTTTGCCAGTCGTGGCGCAGTGCGGCCTCGACACCAAAGTCACCAAAGCGGCGCTCTTCGAGCAGGTAGACGCCCTGGCTTTGCGTGCGGGTCGGCTGCACATAGGCTTCCTCACCGGTGGCGCTGAAGCGGCGCTGCGCGGCCTCAAAGCCGACCAGACCGGTCCAGCCGGCAATCGGTTCATGCAGCACATCGACACGCATGTCATGCGCGCGGTTCTTGAAGCTGGTGGAGATCTCGCCACCCTCGATCTCGTCGTGGTGGTAGCGCGTCACGCCGCCGCGCACACGGATGGCCGACACGCCGGCAAACGGCTGGCGCCACTCGGAGCGCAGGTCATAGCGCTCGCTGTGCATGTCCACCACCGGCACGCCTTCTTCCTCATGGTCATGGTCGTGGTCATGGTCGTCATCCCCATGGTCATGGCCATCATGGCCGCCGCAGTGCAGGTGCAGGCCGTGGGTGTGGCAGCCTTCAAAGCTGTGGTTGTGGCCGGGCAGGCCGTAGCGTGCCTGGGTGCGGGTGTAGGCCAGGCCCACATAGCCGCTGTCGCCTATCCAGGACAGCCCGATGCTGCCGCCGGCATTGCGCGCGCGGCTGCCATCCACCTTGTTGCCCAGGCCCCAGCCGCTGCCCACGCGGTAGTCATCGGCATTGCGGGCCATGCCCTCCACATGCAGGGCAAAGGGGCCCGAACCAGCCGTCAGCGACAAAGCCGTCGCCGCGTCGTTGGCGCCCGTGCCGGCACGTACTTCGACCTGGCCTTCATAGCCCTTCTCGGGCACCTTGGTGGGGATCTTGTTGTCCAGCACATTGACCACGCCGCCAATCGCACCGGCGCCATAGATCAGTGCCGAGGGGCCGCGCAGCACCTCAATCTGCGTGGCCAGCATGGGCTCACTCACCACGGCATGGTCGGGGCTGATCGTCGAGGCATCCTGGATCACCGCGCCATCGTTCAGCACCTTGACCCGCGCACCATCCATGCCGCGAATCACCGGGCGGCTGGCACCGGCACCAAAGTGCGTGGCCTGGATGCCGGGCTCATTGGCCAGGGTCTCGCCCAGGCTGGCACCGCGTTTTTGCACCAGCTCATCGCCTTGCAGCACCGTCACCGGCGTGGTCATGTCGTCGACCGTCCGGTTGGTGCCGCTGGCCGATACCGTCACCTCGGGCAAGGTGGTGGTGTTTGTGGCCGTTGCCGGCGTGCTGCCCTCGGCGTTTTGCGCCAGCGCGGCGCTGCCCAGCAGCAGGCCGATCACGGCGGCTGCGACCGGGCGCAGATCCCGCGCCTGTGGCTTCAAAATTGCTGTGCGCGCCACCAGCGGCTGCGCCTGTTGTGCATGGAAACCCATGGTCTACCCCTCGAAAAGCACATGCATCCAGCGCATGTGCGCGCGCAGCCCAGCACTGCTGGCTGAACCGGCCCGGCGCAGTGGCGCCGGGCAGCTGCGCGAAAAAACAAGACAGACCGGCCTGCGCTGCCCTGCACCATCAAAGGTCAAGGGCTAAGGGGCCGTGTCACTGGAACGAAGAGGGGGAGAGAGAGGGAGGGCCGCGCGCAAAGAACAGCGCCGGGCTTTGGCGCAGCAAGATGGCCAGCACGGTGGGTGCCGCTTCCTGCGCCGCCGCGAGCAACGGAGCCTGCAGCGCATCGCAGAGCAGGCCAGCTCCCAGCGCCATGTGCGAGAAGCCCTGGCAGTCGGCCTCGGAATGCTTGCCAAACAGGTCATGCGCACCATGGCCGGGGCTGACCACGGTATCGCTGCCGTCACGCTCGCCAGCCGATGCCGTGGCCGCAGCCGTCTGCAGCGCGCGGGCATGGAGGTGGCTGATGTCATGGACCTTGCCCAAGAGCGGCAGGCACAGCTGCGCAAAACACAGCCAGCACAGCAGCGCCATCGCCCAGCCACGCAGCGGCCTCGGCGCATGCGCCGAGACAGACAGGGGGTGGAGAGCGCGCAGGGAAGACACAGGCCGGGCAGACAATCAAACCAGTGGCCGCGCAGACGACGGCCACTATTGCAAATGAATTGCATTATGCCTGTAAATGCCAGGCAAAGCAGCACCGAAAGGGACAAGGCCCGCAAAAAGGCAAGGGCCCGCAATTCCAGGCCCCGCACTGCAGCTTGCGGTAGAGGCTGCTTACAAAAAGCGCTCCAGCAGCTTGCGCGACGCCTTGTCGAGGCGGTTGGTATCGGGCAGGCGGTAGTGCACGCCATCGGCCGAGGTGATCAGCAGGTTCTGGCGGCCATGCAGCTTGCGGATGTCTTCTTCGGCCTTCAAGGTCATGTGGACAGGGCCCCGGTCGGTCTCCAGGGTCCAGATGCTGGGGACTGAGAAGGTCGAGACGCTGACGATGCGCTCGATCAGCGGCTGGAACTCGCGCGCGGCCAGGTCTTCGTTGAGCAGTGCGCGGGCCGCCGGGTCCACCGCGTCCATGTCAGCGATCCACAGCACCTCCTTGCCGTCTTCGCCGACCAGGGAGATGCCCAGCGATGGGGCCGACAGCGGAAAGGCGCGCACCGGGTTGACCTGGTGGGGCCTGCCGTCCTTGTCCAGAACCAGGCGGCCAAAGGGATTGCGGCTGAGCGCCAGCGGAGAGGAAATGGTTGTCATGAAAGGGCTTTCCTGGGCTGCTGATCAGCGGTTGTCATCGGACCCGTCCACATGGGACTTGGGCAGGGGCTGCATGTCATAGGTCACGCCCGCAGCGCGCGCGGTGACCACGCCAGCGGCTTCGGCATCTTCCTCGGCGCGGCGCGCCTGCGCCATGTACAGGCGCCAGTAGGCGCCCTCTTGGGCCATCAGCGTGTCATGCGATCCGACTTCGACAATCTCGCCACGGTCCATCACCACCAGGCGGTCGGCCTTGCGCAGGGTCGACAGGCGGTGGGCAATCGCAATCGTCGTGCGGCCTTGCACCAGGTTGTCCAGCGCACGCTGGATTTCCTTTTCGGTCTCGGTATCCACCGCCGAGGTCGCCTCGTCCAGGATCAGGATGCGCGGGTCGATCAGCAGTGCACGTGCAATCGAGATACGCTGGCGCTCACCGCCGGACAGGCCCTGGCCACGCTCGCCAACCAGCGAGTCATAGCCATGGGGCAGGCGCAGGATGAACTCATGCGCATGGGCGGCGCGCGCTGCGGCGACGATCTCTTCGCGCGTCGCATCGGGCTTGCCGTAGGCAATGTTCTCGGCAATGGTGCCAAAGAACAGGAAGGGCTCCTGCAGCACCAGGCCGATATTGCTGCGGTAGTCAGACACGGCGATGCGGCGCACATCGACGCCATCGAGCTGGATCGAGCCGTCGGTCACGTCGTAGAAGCGGCTGATCAGGTTGACCAGGGTGCTTTTGCCCGAGCCGCTGTGGCCCACCAGGCCAATCATCTCGCCGGGGCGGATCTGCAGGTTCAGGTCCTTGATGACGGTGCGGCTGCCATAGCGGAAACCGACGTTCTCCATCGTGATGGCGCCCTGCACCTTGCCCAGCTTGACCGGGTTGACCGGGTCGGGCACGTTGCTGACATGGTCGAGGATGTCGAAGATGCGCTTGGCGCCGGCAGCGGCCTTTTGCGTGACCGACACAATGCGGCTCATCGAATCGAGACGCGTGTAGAAGCGGCCGATGTAGGCGATAAAGGCGGTCAGCACACCGACAGTGATCGAGCCACCGGCCACCAGGTAGATACCAAAGGCCCAGACGATCAAGAGGCCGATTTCGGTCAGCAAGGTGACCGTGGGGGTGAACAGCGACCAGGTCTTGTTGACGCGGTCATTGGCTTCGAGGTTGACCTGGTTGGCAGCGGCAAAGCGGTCGGCCTCGCGCTGCTCCTGCGCAAAGGCCTTGACGACGCGGATACCGGGAATCGTGTCAGCCAGCACATTGGTCACTTCGGACCAGACGCGGTCGATCTTCTCGAAACCGGTGCGCAGCTTGTCGCGCACCGTGTGGATCATCCAGGCGATAAAGGGCAGCGGCACCAGGGTCACCAGGGCCAGCCAGGGGTTGATCGAGAACAGGATCGCCGAGGTCATCACGATCATCAGCACATCGGTCGCGAAATCCAGCGCGTTGAGCGAGAGAAACAGGTTGATGCGGTCGGTTTCGGCGCCGATACGGGCCATCAGGTCACCGGTGCGTTTGCTGCCGTAAAAATCGAGCGAGAGCTTGAGCAGGTGGTTGTAGGTGGTGGTGCGCAGGTTGGCGCCAATGCGCTCGGAGACGCGTGCCAGCACAAAGGTACGCGCCCAGCCCAGCAGCCAGGCGATCAGTGCCGAGACCAGCAGCGCGCCCAGGTAGAAACGCACGAGGCCGGCATCGATCTTCTCGCCGTTCTGGAACGGGATCAGGATCTTGTCCATCAGCGGAATCGTCAGGTACGGCGCCACCAGCTGGGCAGCCGTGGTGCAGAGCGTCAGGACGAAACCCAACAACAATTGCATTTTGTAGGGTTTGGCAAAGCGCCACAGGCGCAGCAGCACCCAGCTCGAGGTCGGTGCATTCTGCTGGCGGGCGCAGGCCGGGCATTCTTCGCTGTCGGGGGGCAGCACGCTGCCGCAGACCGGGCACAGCGAGCGCTCGTCCTCGGCCACTTGGTAGGCCTCGTTGCGCAGCAAGCGCTCACGTTGGCGCTCGAACTGCTGCATCAGGCCCAGCACCGCCGTCTGGTGGCTCAAGGTGATGCGCCACAGGCCCAGGCGCTGCGCGCTGTCATGGAGCTCCAGGCTGCCTACGCCGCCATGGTCAAAAAAACGCAGACTCAAATCGGGCGATAGCGCCCACTCACTCCACTGTTGGGCATCGGGATCAAAGGCCAGAAGGCGTTCAGAAGTCAGTACCACCTGGCCGCTGCCGAAGCGCAAATCCGAGGTCAGGTCAACGGGAGTGACGGCAAGCACGTTTTCCAGGGTGTTGAGCTTGGCTCGCAATTGGGTTCCTAGCGGACCCGCAAAGAATGCTGACGCGTCCGCGGAATGAAGATGTTGCATATGGCGTTTTTTCTCTCCGCACGGGGCGGTGGCAGTGGTCCGGTGAACAACCGCATATTATTGTGGCGAACGGCGGCATGGGTCGCCCCGCCCTCATCTGTCTTTAACGTCTGACAGCCCCAATAGGCTGACAGCGATTAATCTGCCTCATTTGGGCGCACAATGCTTTCCCATCTACGGCGATTCCCCCCGGAATTGTTACTTATGTTTATCCGTTGATCGATATGGCGAAATTCAATACCATCCAACTCTTGCGCACCACGTTTTTGCGCGGCCCCAGCGTCTGGACTTACCGCCCCGTACTGGAGGTCTGGCTGGACCTTGGAGAGTTGGAGGACTATCCCTCGAACAAGATCCCCGGGCTGAACGAGCGTCTCACCACCTGGCTGCCCGACCTGATCGAGCACACCTGCGGCGTCGGTGAACGCGGCGGTTTCATCCAGCGCCTCGAAGGCGGCACCTGGATGGGCCATGTGATGGAGCACGTGATCATCGAGCTGCTCAACCTGGCGGGCATGCCGGCCGAATTTGGCCAGACGCGCGAGATCTCCAAGCGCGGCGTCTACCGCATGGTGTTCCGCTGCCCCGAAGAGGCCGTGGCCCGCGTCGCGCTGGAGCATGGCCACCAGCTGCTGATGGCCGCGATCAACGACGAGCCCTACGACATCAAGCCGGCGGTCCATGCGATCAAGACGGCGATCAATGACCGCTACCTCGGCCCCTCGACCGGCTGCATCGTCGATGCCGCCAGCGAGCGCCGCATTCCCCATATCCGCCTCAACGATGGCAACCTGGTGCAGCTGGGCTATGGCGCTGCGCAGCGCCGTATCTGGACGGCCGAGTCAGACCAGACCAGCGCGATTGCCGAAGGCATTGCCCAGGACAAGGATTTCACCAAGCGCCTGCTGACCGCCTGCGGCGTGCCGGTGCCCGAAGGCCAGATCGTGGCCACCGCCGAAGAAGCCTGGGAAGTGGCCCAGGAAATCGGCTTCCCCGTCACCGTCAAGCCGTCTGACGGCAATCATGCCCGGGGCGTGACCCTGGAGCTGTCGCAAGAGGCCGATATCAAGGCCGCGTTTGCGCTGGCCCAGCCCGAAGGCTCGGACGTCATCGTCGAGAAGTTCATTGACGGCGTCGAGCACCGCCTGCTGGTGGTGGGCGACAAGGTGGTCGCGGCCACCAAGGGTGAGACCGTCAGCGTCTACGGCAATGGCAAGGCCACCTTGCGCGAGCTGGTGGCTGTGCTCAACGAAGACCCCCGCCGAGGCCCCGAGCAGGAGTACCCGCTCGACTGGATCAAGCTCGAAGCCGGCGCCGTCAAGCTCGAACTCAACCGCCAGCATGTCACGCCCGATTCGGTCATTCCGCAAGGCCAGGGCGTGCTGCTGCAACGCAATGGCAACATGGCCATCGACTGCCTTGATGACGTGCACCCGGATGTGGCCTACTACGCGGTGCTGGCGGCCAAGATCGTCGGCCTGGACATCGCCGGCATGGACATGATCCTGAAGGACGTCTCCCAGCCGATGCAAGGCCAGGGCGCGATTCTCGAAGTCAACGCTGGCCCGGGCCTGTTGATGCACCTCAAGCCCACCAGCGGCGCGCCGCGCCCGGTCGGCATGGCCATTGCCGACCACCTCTTCCCGCGCGAAGAAGGTGCCGGCGCGGGCCGTATCCCGATCGTCGGCATTGTCGGCACGCAGAACAATGCGTTCATCGCGCGCCTCGTAGGCTGGCTGCTGCAGCTGTCGGGCAAGCTCACCGGCGTGGCCAGCGACGAGGGCATGTTCCTGTCCAACCGCCAGACCCAGAAGACCAATACCGCCAACTGGGCCGGCGCCCATCGCCTGCTGACCAACCGCCTGGCGCAGGCTGCGGTGATCCAGACGACGGCCCGTTCCATCCTGGAAGAAGGCCTGGCCTACGACCGCTGCCTGGTCGGTGTGGTGACCGATATGCAAGGCTTTGAGAGCCTGGCGGACCACGATGTGCTCGAAGCCGGCCAGATGCGCCGCGTGATGCGCACCCAGATCGATGTGGTGCTGAGCGATGGCGCCGGCGTGCTCAATGCCGACCTGCCCGAAGTGGCCGATCTGGCCGAGCTGTGCGACGGCGAAGTGGTGCTGTACACCACCGATGCGAACAACGAAGCCGTGGCCACCCACCGCGCCAACACCGAAGCCCAGCACGAAGGCGGCCGCGCCGTTCTCATCAAGGGCAACAATGTGGTGCTGGCCACCGGCGCGCAAGAGCGCGTGCTGGGAACCCTCGATGCGCTGAGCCTGCCGGGTGGCAAGAAGCCCGACACCTCGGCCCTGCTTGCCGCCATCGCCACGGCCTGGGCGCTGGATATCACCCCCGATCTGATCGGCGCCGGTATCAAGACCTTCGAGTACAACGCCTGATACGCCGGACACGGCTCTCCACGACGACAAGCATGCACGGCCCGCTGATTCAGCGGGCCCTCCATCTGAAAGAAACACTATGCAGCTCTCCCGCACCCGTGCCTTGCGTGGCCCCAACCTCTGGACCCGCAGCACCGCCATCGAGACCATCGTGCGCTGTGAAGACAGCGAACAGCGCTACAGCACCATCCCTGGTTTTGAAGAAAAACTGCGTGCGCGCTTCCCCAATATCGCCCCGCTTCAGCCCCATGGCGCCGACCAGGCGCTGTCGCTCGCGCATGTGCTCGAAATCGCCGCGCTGTCGCTGCAGGCGCAGGCCGGCTGCCCGGTCACCTTCAGCCGCACCCATGTAACCACTGAGCCCGGCACCTACCAGGTTGTCGTCGAATACACCGAAGAAGCGGTGGGCAAGCTGGCGATGGAAAAGGCCGAAGCGCTGATCCAGGCCACCTTGAACGACAGCCCCTTCGATGCCGACGCCGCCATTGCGGCGCTGCGCGAGTTGGATGAAGACGAGCGCATCGGTCCCTCGACCGGCGCCATCGTCGATGCCGCTGTCGCTCGGGGCATCCCGTTTCGCCGTTTGACCAGCGGCTCGCTGGTGCAGCTGGGCTGGGGCTCCAAGGCGCGCCGCTTCCAGGCGGCCGAGATCGACTCGACCAGCGCCGTGGCCGAATCCATTGCGCAGGACAAGGACCTGACCAAGCGCCTGCTGCATGCCGCCGGCGTGCCCGTGCCCATGGGCCGCCCCGTGGCCGATGTGGAAGAGGCCTGGCGAGTGGCGCTGGAAGTGGGCCTGCCCGTCGTGGTCAAGCCCCAGGACGGCAACCAGGGCAAGGGCGTGGTGGTCAACATCACCACCCGCGAAGGCCTGGAAGCGGCCTACAAGACGGCCAGCGAATTTGGCGACGAGATCATGGTCGAGCGCTTTTTGCCCGGCCACGACTTCCGCCTGCTGGTGGTGGGCGGCCAACTGGTCGCCGCGGCCCGCCGCGAGCCGCCCCAGGTGCTGGGCGACGGCCAGCACACCATCCGCGAGCTGGTGAACCTGGTCAACCAGGACCCGCGCCGGGGCACCGGCCACGGCACGGCGCTCACCAAGATCCGCCTCGATGACATCGCCATCGCCCGCATTGCCAGCGAAGGCATGACCCCCGACAGCGTGCCCGGCCAGGGCCAGCGCGTGGTGCTGCGCAACAATGCCAACCTGTCCACTGGCGGCAGCGCCACCGATGTGACCGATGACGTGCACCCCGAAATTGCCGCCCGCGCGATCGAAGCGGCCCAGACCATTGGCCTGCACATCTGCGGCGTGGACGTGGTTTGCGAGACCATGCTCAAGCCGCTCGAAGAGCAAAGTGGCGGCATTGTCGAAGTCAACGCCGCCCCTGGCCTGCGCATGCACCTGGCGCCTTCGTTCGGCAAGCCGCGCCATGTCGGCGTGCCGATGGTTGACGAGATGTTCAGCGCCGGCAACGACGGCCGCATCCCGCTCGTCGCCGTGACCGGCACCAATGGCAAGACCACGACCACCCGCGTCATCGCCCATCTGTTCACCTCGCACGGCTGGCGCACCGCGATGACCAACACCGATGGCGTCTACGTCAACGGCCGCCAGATCGACAGCGGCGACTGCTCGGGCCCGCGCAGCGCGCGCAACGCCCTGGCCCACCCCGAGACCGATGCGGCCGTGCTCGAATGCGCACGCGGCGGCATTCTGCGCGAAGGCCTGGGTTTTGACCGCTGCCAGGTGGCCGTGGTCACCAACGTCGGCGAAGGCGACCACCTGGGTCTGAACTTCATCACCACCAAGGAAGATGTGGGGGTCTTGAAGCGCGTGATCGTGCAGAACGTCGCCCCCACTGGCTACGCCGTGCTCAACGCCGCCGACCCGCTGGTCGCCGCGATGGCCCATGTCTGCCCCGGCAAGGTGATCTTCTTTGCCGCTGACCGTCACCACCCCGTGATGGCCACGCACCGCGCCCAAGGCAGCCGCGTGGTGTATGTCGATGGCGACAGCATCGTGGCCGCCGAAGGCTCCTGGCGCGAGTCGATCCCGCTGCGCGAGATCCCGATCACCCGCAATGGCGCGATCACCTTCCAGGTCGAGAACGTCATGGCCTCGATTGGCGCCGCCTGGGCCGCCGGCCTGCCCTGGCAGACCATCCGCCGAGGCCTCGCCGGCTTTGTCAATGACAGCGACAACGCCCCGGGCCGCTTCAATGTGATGGACTACCGCGGTGCGACGATCATTGCCGACTATGGCCACAACCCGGATGCCATCCGCGCGCTGATCCAGGCCGTGGAAGCCATGCCCGCCAACAAGCGCAGCGTGGTCATCAGCGGCGCCGGCGACCGCCGCGACGAAGACATCCGCGTGCAGACCGAGATGCTGGGCGAGGCCTTTGACGATGTGATCCTCTACCAGGATGCCGCCCAGCGCGGCCGCGCCGACGGCGAAGTCATCGCGCTGCTGCGCCAGGGCCTGCAAGGCGCCAGCCGCACCAGCTACGTGACCGATATCCACGGCGAGTTCATCGCCATCGACCACGCGCTCGCACGCCTGCAACCGGGCGACCTCTGCCTGGTGCTGGTCGACCAGGTCGAAGAAGCGCTCGAGCACCTGCAGCGCCACGTGGCCCAAGCCGCCGCTCAGGCCTGATCCGGACCCCGCATGCACCGGCCAGCGCGCCGGTGCAGCCCTCTCTTCTTTTTCGGACGCCCTCCATGCTGATCACCTCTTCCTGGCGCCGCACCCTCGCCGCCGCAGGCTGCCTGGCCGCCACCGCCGCCTGGGCCCAACCGGACACCATCGGCTCGGTGGACACGGTGTTCAAGTTCATCGGCCCCGACCACAAGATCGTTGTCGAGGCCTATGACGACCCTTTGGTCAAGGGCGTGACCTGCTATGTCTCCCGCGCCCGCACGGGCGGCGTCAAGGGCGCACTGGGCCTGGCAGAAGACCGCTCCGAAGCCTCGATTGCCTGTGTGCAGGCCGGGCCGATCAGTATCGACAAGCCTTTGAAGCAGCAGGAGGAGGTGTTCAGCGAGCGCACTTCGCTGCTGTTCAAGCGGTTGCGGGTGGTGCGCATGGTGGATGCGGCGCGCAATACCTTGGTGTACATGACGTATTCGGACAAGGTCATTGAGGGCTCGCCGCAGAACAGTGTGACGGCGGTGGCGGTGCCTGCTTCTACGGTTATTCCGGTCAAGTGACCGGTACCTGCTCTGCGCTTATTTAATTTTCAGTTTTACTAGTGGCGCAGAGCTGCTAGCTCTTTGTTAACAGCGCCTAATCGTGGGCGCTGTTTGCTACTGGCGTAGGGCTGCTGGCCGGATTTCGCCCGGCGAGCGAGGTACTTTTCTTGGCGACCAAGAAAAGTACCCAAAAGAAGGTCGCCCCTGCTGCTTGCGACCCTTCGCTTTGCGAAGGGCAACCTGTGTCGTGGCGTTTGCGGGGTGTGCCGCGAAACTCACTACGCGCCGTAGGCGCTCCGTTCGAACAGACGCGGCAAGCTAGTTGACGAAGCGCTGGCACTCTTCGGTGCCAGCGCCACCCCGCAAACACCACGCCCCAGGCGCATGCAAAAGGGGAATGCGAACACCCCAACAGCCAAATACCAATGGGCCATCGCTACGCTCGGCCCCCAAACAGGCCGAGCGCAGCGATGGCCTGAAGGCTGTTGGCTGTCCATCACCCCTTTTGCCAGCGCCGAGGAGACCAGAGCATGGGGTGGTTTGGCTGCCGAAGAGCAGCCAAACTTCGTGAACTGACTTGCGGCCGCTGTTTGAACGGAGCGCCTTGGCGCGTAGTGAGTTCGGCCGCACACCCCATGCTCTGGTCCCCGCAGGTTGCCCCCAAAGATTCGCTACGCGAAGCTTTGGGGGTCGCTGGCAGCAGGGGCAGCCTTCTTTTGGGTACTTTTCTTGGCTGAGCAAGAAAAGTACCTCGCCCGCCGGGGCGAGACCCGGCCAGCTGCCCTACGCCAGTAGTAACCAGAGCCAATAAACAAGCGCTGCCGAAAAACAAAAAATCAAGCCTGCCGCTCAAGAGGCTCAACCAACCCTTGCCACAACAGACTGGCATCCGCCAACCCAGCCACCCGACCAATCACCATCATGCAAGGACTCCCCAACCCACTCCCCTGCAAACAACTCACCAAACAAGACAAGGACGTCAACACCGCCCGCTGACTCGGCAAACTGGCGTTCTGCACCAAGGCCACCGGCGTATCCCGCGCCAGGCCACCGGCCAGCAAGCCCGCTTCGATCAAAGGAGCTGCCGCCACCCCCATGTACACCACCAAGCTAAGAGACATCGCCTCTGCCGTCGCCCCCAGCTGCCGCCAATCCAGAGGCGCGCCACCGGGCTTGGCATGGCCGGTCACAAAGACCACGCCGTGGGCATAGTCGCGGTGGGTCAGCGGCACACCCAGGCTGGTGGCGGCAGCCAGGCCCGAGGTGATGCCGTTGATGACTTCCACCTGCACCCCCTGGGCCTGCAGGTGCGCGACCTCCTCACCGCCCCGGCCAAAGATAAAGGGGTCGCCCCCTTTGAGGCGCACCACCGTCTCGCCCTGGCGGGCGGCCATCACCATCAGCTTTTCGATAAAAGCCTGCGAGGTGCTGGCCCGGCCGCCGCGCTTGCCCACATAGATGGTGCGGGTGGCAGCCGGTGCCAGCGCCACGATGTCGGCGGAGACCAGGTCATCCACCAGCAGCAAGGTGGCCGCCTGGATCGCGCGCCAGGCGCGCAGCGTCAGCAGCTCGGGGTCGCCGGGGCCGGCTCCTACCAGGTAGCAGCGGCCGGCGACAAAGGGAGTGGTGGCAATGGCATGCATGGCAAGACCTTTCAAGAGCATCAAACAGAAGGCGCCAATGCGGCTGGGGCCACGCGCTGCACCAGCTGCTTGAGTTGGGGAATGCAGGAGCCGCAGCGTGTGCCGCAGCCCAGCGTGTTTTTGAGCTGCAGCAGGCGCTGCTCCGGCGCGCCATCCATCGTGGCCAGGGCCTCGCCAATGGCGGCCTCGTCCACATTCATGCAGGCGCAGACCTGGCGCGCACGGGTCGGCAAAGCAGCTGGCGCCTGGCTGCCCGAGGCCAACAGCAGGCGGCCAAAGCTGCGCGTGGGTTGCTCATCGCGCAGCACCGGCGCCAGCCACTGGCCGGCACTGGCATCGCCGCAGAGCAAAAAGGCCTGCAGCACCGGCTCGCCCGCCTGCTCGCCCATGGCGATGGCGCGGCTGCACTGGCGCTGCGCATCAGCATAGCGCAGGGTCTGCGGGCCATCGAGCTGCAGCAGCTGCTGCAAACGCGCCAGCAAGGCCGCCGGCGGCGCCTGGCGCGCAGCAGCGCGGAACTGCACGCCATTGCGCCCCTGACCGGCAGCGCCATCGAGCGGCACGGCCCGGCCAAACAGCACGCTGCTGGCAAAGTCAAACTCGCCCATCAAGGCCGCCAGCGCCTGGCGCGTGGCCAGCACCTGGCGGTCATCGAGCCAGGCCATGCCCAGGCACTGCCAGGGCAGCTCGGCTTTTTCCAGCTGCACCGCCACATGCTTCAACTCGGGCTGCTTGGAGCGCGGGCAGCGCTCGGGTGTGGTCAGTGCATTCACCCCTGCCAGGCGCTGGCCGTCCACCGTGCTGCCGCTCAGGTGCATGCTGCCCCAGTGCATCGGCAGATTCAGCTGCGCGGGCTGCAGGCCGGCATCGGCTTGCACCGGCACCACCAGGCTGCCGTAGCGGCTGTGCAGCTGCACCAGGTCGCCGTCATGCAGCTGCAGCCGGCACATGTCCTGCGGGTGGGCCTGCACGCTGGGCTCGCTGGCCTGAGCAAACAGGCGGCCGAGCTGACCGGTGCGGCTCATGCCATGCCACTGGTCACGCAGCCGGCTCGTGTTGAGGCTGAAGGGGAACTGCGCATCGCGCGGCACCGCCACCGGCTTCCAGGGCTGGGCATCAAAGCGCGCGCGGCCATCGCCGGTGGCAAACCGGCCATCGCTGTAGAGGCGCTGGCGCCCTTGGGCCGCGCCGCTGGGCAGCGGCCACTGCTGCGGGCCTTGCGCTTCCAGCAGCGCCCAGCTCAGGCCCGTGATGTCCAGGTCGCGCCCGCGCGTGCTGTCGCGGTGCTCCATCCAGATGGCTTCGCAGCCGCGCTCGGCCTGCTCGGTGTCATAGGCAAACAGGCTGGGGCGGCCAGGGCGCAGATGGCGCTCGAGCCGCTGGGCAAGCTGCACGCCAATCTGCCAGTCATGGCGCGCCTGGCCGGGCGCGGCCACCGCAGCGCGCACCCGCGATATGCGGCGATCGCTGTTGGTGACCGTGCCCAGTTTCTCGCCCCAGGTGGTGGCGGGCAGCAGCCAGTCGGCGTAGGCCGTCGTCTCGGTCTGGGCAAAGGCCTCCTGCACCACCACCAGCTCGGCCCGCTCCAGCGCACGGCGCACCATGGCCTGCTCGGGCAGGCTTTGCGCCGGGTTGGTGCAGGCAATCCACAAGGCCTTGATCTGGCCATCGGCTGCGGCCTCGAACATTTCCAGCGCCGATTTGCCTGGCAGCGCCGGCACCGCATCCACGCCCCAGTGCTGGGCCACCTCGGCCCGGTGCTGCGGGTTGGCCATGTCGCGGTGGGCGCTGAGCAGGTTGGACAGGCCGCCCACCTCGCGCCCGCCCATCGCATTGGGCTGGCCGGTCAAGGACAAGGGGCCGGCGCCGGGCTTGCCGATCTGGCCGGTGGCCAGGTGCAGGTTGATCAGCGCCGCATTGTTGGCCGTGCCGCTGCTGCTTTGGTTGAGCCCCTGGCAGTACAGGCTGAGCGTGGGCTGGCGCTCGCTATTGCTGCCCGGCGCATCGGCCCCGCCCCAGGCCAACCATTGGGCGGCCAGGTAGAGATCTGCCAGCGCCAGGCCGCAGACCTGGGCCACGCGTTCCGGCGTCGCTTCGCGCACGATCGCATGCAGCTGCGCAAAGCCGCTGGTGTGCGCATCGACAAAGGCCGCATCGGCCCAGCCCTGGGCCAGCATGATGTGCAAGAGGCCGTGGCAGAGCATCACATCGGTGCCCGGCTGCAAGGCCAGGTGCAGATCGGCCAGCTCGGCGGTCTCGGTGCGGCGCGGGTCAACAACGATGATCTTGCGCTCGGGATGGCGCGCCTTGGCCTCTTCCACGCGCCGGAACAGGATCGGGTGCGCCCAGGCCATATTGCTGCCGCTGATGAACAGGCAGCCGGCCAGGTCGATGTCTTCGTAGCAGGCCGGTGGCGCATCCGCGCCCAGGGTGGCCTTGTAGCCGGCCACCGCACTGCTCATGCACAGGCGCGAGTTGGTGTCCAGGTTGTTGGTGCCCAGCAAGCCTTTGACCAGCTTGTTGAACACATAGTAGTCCTCGGTCAGCAACTGGCCGCTCAGGTAAAAGCCCAGCGCATCGGGGCCATGGTCGGCGCGGATCTGCAGCAGCTGGGCAGCCAGGCTGTCCAGCGCCGTGTCCCAGCTGCGGGCCTCGGGTGCGGCGCCGCGCTGCAGGCGCTGCATCGGCTGCAGCAAGCGGCTTTGCCGCGCCAGCGCGGGCGCTGCCGTCAGGTGCAGGCTGCTGCCCTTGGTGCAGAGCTTGCCCAGGTTGGCAGGGTGCGCCGGGTCGCCGCGCACGGCGGTGATCTGCTGGCCGTCGGACGTGATGATCACGCCGCAGCCCACGCCGCAATAGGGACAGGTCGATCGGGTCTCTTGCATGGGCGGCTCCGTCCGGTGGGGCAGCCTTAAGCGGCCACGGAGGATGGCGACGGGCTGCAACTGGAGGCGGCAGAACCGCAGCGCCCCAGGCCCACCGGCCCTGCTACAGGCCGGGTCTGCGCCAGCGCATGCCCGGCCAGCTCATCGGCGCGCAGCTGTACCGCGCTGCCCTCCAGCCGTACCGCAAAGCGCGGGGTACAGCCCTCATCGGGGGCAGCGGCCTCGCCGGTGGCCAGTGCAATCGTCCAGTTGTGCAAGGGGCAGGCCACGCTGCTGCCAAACACCAGGCCTTGCGACAAGGGCCCGCCTTTGTGCGGGCAGCGGTCGAGCAGCGCAAACACCTCGCCGCTGGCGGTGCGGAATACCGCCACATCCAGGCCCTGGGCGCGGGCGACGCGGCGGGCGCCCAGCACCGGAATCTCATCGATGGCGCAGATGGTGATCCATTCATTCATGTCGGTCTCCTGGTGGCGCAGCATCATGCGCCGGCGGTGGTGAGGGGTGAGGAAAGGGCTGGCAGCGCAGGCGTAGCCTGCAGTGGGGGCAGCACCGGCAGCGGCTGGAACTGGCGCAGATCCACAGCCGCCTTGTCGGTCTCGAACCAGGGGTCGGGCTCGCCTTCCAGCGCCTGCTGCAGCTGGGCCCACAGCGCCTGGCGGCCAGCGGCATCGTCCAGGATGCGGCGCTTGACATGGTCGAGCCCCACGCGGCTCACGTAGTGCACCGTGCGCTCCAGGTACCAGCCCTCCAGCCGGTACAGCTGCATGAAGGCGCCGGTGTACTCCAGCACCTCCTCGGCGGTCTTGAGCTTGGTGAGAAAGTGCGCCACCTCGGTCTTGATGCCGCCGTTCCCCGCGATGTACATCTCCCAGCCCGAATCCACGCCGATGATGCCGACATCCTTGATGCCCGATTCGGCGCAGTTGCGCGGGCAGCCGCTGACGGCAAACTTCACCTTGTGCGGCGCATACATGCGCCACATCGCGCGTTCGAGGTCCTTGCCCATCTGCGTGCTGTCCTGCGTGCCCATGCGGCACCACTCGCTGCCCACACAGGTCTTGACGGTGCGCAGCGCCTTGGCATAGGCATGGCCGCAGGGCATGCCTATGTCGTTCCACACCCCTTGCAGGTCTTCCTTTTTCACGCCCAGCAGGTCAATGCGCTGGCCGCCGGTCACCTTCACGGTGGGGATCTGGTACTTGTCCACCACATCGGCAATGCGGCGCAGCTCGGCGGCCGTGGTCTCGCCCCCCCACATGCGCGGGATCACGCTGTAGGTGCCGTCCTTTTGGATATTGGCGTGGCTGCGCTCATTGATAAAGCGGCTTTGCGGATCATCGCGCGCCTCCTTGGGCCAGGTGCTGATCAGGTAGTAGTTGATGGCCGGGCGGCAGCTGGCGCAGCCATTGGGCGTCTTCCATTCCATAAAGCGAAAGACGCTGTCAGTCGTCAGCAGCCGGTGCTCGCGGATCGCATCGCGCACCGCCTGGTGGCCGTGCTCCGTGCAGCTGCACATCGGTTTGGTCTTGGGCGATGCCGAATAGTCGCCACCGACGGTGAACATGATGATCTGCTCTACGAGGCCGGTGCAGGAGCCGCAGCTGGCACTGGCCTTGGTGTGCTTGCGCACCTCGTCCAGGGTGAACAGGCCCTTGTCCTTGATGGCCTTGCAGATGGCACCCTTGCTCACGCCATTGCAGCCGCAGACCTCGTCGCCATCGGCCAGTGCGACGGCCTTGTTCTGGCCCTGGTGGCCGGCATCGCCCAGGTTGGATTCGCCAAACATCAGCTTGTCGCGGATATCGGCCACGCTGCGGCCTTCGCGCAGCAGCTTGAAGTACCAGCTGCCATCGACCGTGTCGCCATAGAGGCACGCGCCCACCAGCCGGTCTTCCTTGATCACCAGCTTTTTATAGACGCCTGAGTAGGGGTCGCTCAGCACGATCTGCTCGGTGCCCTCCCCGCCCTGAAAATCCCCGGCCGAGAACAGGTCAATGCCGGTGACCTTGAGCTTGGTGGAGGTGAGCGAGCCCTGGTAGCGGCCAATGCCCATCTCGGCCAGGTGGTTGGCCAGCACCTTGCCCTGCTCAAACAAAGGCGCCACCAGCCCGTAGGCAATGCCCCGGTGCGCCGCGCACTCGCCCACCGCATAGATGCGCGGGTCGGTGATGGTCTGCATGGTGTCGCTGACGACAATGCCCCGGTTCACATGCAGGTGCATGGCCTCGGCCAGCGCCGTGTTGGGGCGGATGCCGACGGCCATCACCACCAGATCGGCGTCGATCTCGCGGCCATCGGCAAAGCGCAGCGCGCGCACCCGGCCTTCGGCATTGCCCAGCAGCTCCTGCGTCTGCGCCTGCATGAAAAACTGCATGCCCCGCTCGATCAGCGATTTCTTCAGCAGCTGCCCAGCCTGATCATCGAGCTGGCGCTCCATCAGCCACTCACCGGCATGCACCACCGCCACCTGCATGCCGCGCTTCATCAGGCCGTTGGCCGCTTCCAGCCCGAGCAGGCCGCCGCCAATGACCACTGCATGGCGCCAGTGCTGGGCCGCATCGATCATCGCCTGGGTATCGGCAATATCGCGGTAGGCCAGCACGCCCTGCAGCTCCTTGCCGGCAATGGGCAGCATGAAGGGGTTGGAGCCGGTCGCCAGAATCAGCCGGTCGTAGTCGGCCGTCACCGCCTCACCATCGGCATTGCGGGCATGCACCACGCGGCGGGCGCGGTCCACCGCATGCACCGTGCAGCCGGCATGCAGGCGCACGCCATGCGTCTCGTACCAGCGCCAGTCGTTGAGCACGATGTCATCCAGGGTCTGCTCGCCCGCAAGCACTGGCGACAGCAGGATGCGGTTGTAGTTGGGGTGGGGCTCTGCGCCAAATACCGTTATCTCGTACAGATCCGGCGCCAGCGCCAGCAGCTCTTCGAGCGCACGCACACCCGCCATACCGTTGCCAACCATGACCAACTTGATTTTTTTCATAGCGTTTCCCGTGGGCAGCACAAAAAAAAAGACGTCTAGGCGCCGCATGCCAGGCATGCGCGCATAGACGTCTTTGTCTTTGGACGGCAGCGCCACTGTGCACCGCCACCCGGTGGCCGCCATGGCCACGCCAAGGACTATGCAAGTTCCATACCAAGTTGACATGCGGGGAGCGCCCAGCAGCCGAACTCAGCGCTGCACATTTTTTGTGCGGCTCAGGCGCCGCCTCGCCTCATTTGCGTGCACAAAAAAGGCGCTCCATATAGAGCGCCTGTTGCTAGCTAAGTAGGCTTTATCAGGCCACCTTCTCCACATGGGCCTGGCGGGTGTAGAGAAAGTCGATCACCGCCTTGCGGCAGGCCTGGTACTGCGCATCCTCGGCCAAGGCGACCCGGTTGCGCGGGCGGGCCAAGGGCACCGGCAGCACCTCGCCAATCGTCGCAGCAGGACCATTGGTCATCATCACGATCTTGTCGGACAGCAGCACGGCTTCGTCCACATCATGGGTCACCATCACCACGGTGCTGCGCGTGCGCGCAACGATCTCCAGCAGCTCGTCCTGCAGCTTGGCGCGGGTCAAGGCATCGAGGGCGCCAAAGGGCTCGTCCATCAAGAGCACCTGCGGCTCCATCGACAGCGCCCGGGCAATGCCCACGCGCTGCTTCATGCCGCCCGATATCTCGCCGGGGCGCTTGTGCGCTGCATGGGTGAGGCCCACCAGTGCCAGCGCGGCATCGGTACGCGCAGCCAACTGGGCCTTGCGCTCACGCCCGCCAAACACCCGCTCCACCGCCAGGTGTACATTGGCCCAGCAGGTGAGCCAGGGCAGCAGCGAATGGTTCTGGAACACCACGGCACGTTGCGGCCCCGGCCCCTTGATCTCGCGGTTGGCGCAGAGCAAGGTGCCTTCGCTGGGGCTGGTGAGGCCGGCAATCAGGTTCAGCAAGGTCGATTTGCCGCAGCCCGAGTGGCCGATCAGGCTGACAAACTCGCCCTGGGCAATCTCCAGGTTGATGCCCTGCAGCGCCTGGAACAGGCCCTTGGCGGTCTTGAAGCTTTGCGCCACCTGCTGGATCTCGATGTACTTGCCCTGGGGCGTCGCGGGAATGTTGGGCGTATTGGGCGTCATGCCTTGACCTCCTCAAAAGTGAATGCCGAGGCCAGGCGGATCAGCGCCCATTCCAGCAGCAGGCCGACCAGGCCGATGACAAAGATCGCAATGATGATGTTCTTGACATTGAGGTTGTTCCACTCGTCCCAGACCCAGAAGCCAATGCCCACGCCACCGGTCAGCATCTCAGCAGCGACGATCACCAGCCAGGCGGTGCCGACTGCCAGGCGCACGCCCGTCAGCATATAGGGCAGCACGGCGGGGAAGAGGATGGTCGTGGCAATCTTCCATTCGCTCAGGTTCAGCACCCGCGCCACATTCATATAGTCCTGCGGCACGCGCTGCACGCCCACCGCCGTGTTGATCACCATCGGCCAGATCGAGCAGATAAAGATGGTCCAGATTGCCGCCGGGTTCGCGCCCTTGAACACCAGCAGGCCAATGGGCAGCCAGGCCAGCGGCGACACCGGGCGCAGCAGGCTGATCACCGGGTTGAACATGCGCGAGAGAAAGTCAAAGCGGCCAATGACAAAGCCCAGCGGAATGCCGACCAGTGCCGCCAGCCCAAAGCCGATGCTCACCCGCTGCAGCGAGGCCAGCACATTCCAGCCCACGCCCTGGTCATTGGGGCCGTTGCGGTAGAAGGGATCGCGGAAGATCTCCTGCGCCTGGGCCCAGGTCTCCTGCGGGCCCGGAATGCCGGGGTTGCCCTGGGCGACGATGGACCACAGCACCAGCAGCAGGCCAAAGCCCAGCACCGGCGGCAGCAGGCTTTGCACCAGCGCGCCAAAGCGCTGCTGCCAAAGGGCAGCCATATCGCGCTTGGCGGCGGCAGGCACGGCAGGCGTGGCAGCAGCAGGCTGGCTGCCCGCTACCACCGGCAAACTCCGCGCCATGTGCTCATGGATGGACAACACTTTGCGCTCGGCCGGGGCCGGCGTGGGCAGGGGCGAAACACTCTCTCGCAATGCAGCGGGCATGGGGCTCTCCTTGTCAGGCCTTGATGGCAAAGCTGTCGGCGTACTTGGCGGGGTCCGAGCCATCCCAGACCTTGCCGTCGATCAGCGGGCTGCTGCGCATGTCCGACTTGGGCACGGCGATCTTCAGCTGCGCAGCCGCTTCCTTGTACAGGGCGGTCTGGTTGATCTTCTTGGCCACAGCCAGGTAGTCGGGGTGGCTCTTGAGCAAACCCCAGCGCTTGTGCTGGGTGAGGAACCACATGCCATCGGACAGGTAGGGGTAGCTGGCCTCGCCCTCGGCAAAAAACTTCATGTGGTTGGGGTCGTCCCAGGTCTTGCCCAGGCCATTTTGGTAGCGGCCCAGAATGCGCTGGTTGATGGCATCGACGCTGGTGTTCACATAGGCCTTGCCGGCAATGGTCTCGGCCATCTTCTGCTTGTTCTGCAAGCTGGCATCGATCCAGCGGCCCGCCTCCAGAATCGCCATGGTCACCGCGCGCGCGGTGTTGGGGTGGCGGCTGACAAAGTCCTGCGTGCAGCCCAGCACCTTTTCCGGGTGGTCGCGCCAGATGTCCTGGGTGGTGATGGCCGTGATGCCGATGCCATCCATGATCGCGCGGTGACCCCAGGGCTCGCCCACGCAAAAGCCATCCATATTGCCCACGCGCATATTGGCCACCATCTGCGGCGGCGGCACGGTGATCACTTTCGCATCCTTGAGCGGGTGGATGCCCGCGCTCGCCAGCCAGTAGTACAGCCACATCGCATGGGTGCCGGTCGGAAAGGTCTGCGCAAAGGTGTATTCGCGCTTTTCCGCGCCCATCAGCTTGGCCAGTGACGCCGCATCGACGGCGCCCTTGTCGGCCAGCTTCTTGGACAGGGTGATCGCCTGGCCATTGCGGTTGAGCGTCATCAGCACCGCCATGTCCTTTTGCGGGCTGCCCACGCCCAGCTGCACGCCATAGACCAGGCCATAGAGCACATGGGCAAAGTCCAGGTCGCCATTGACCAGCTTGTCGCGCACGCCGGCCCAGCTCGCTTCCTTGGTCGGCGTGATCTTGACGCCGTACTTCTGGTCCAGGCCCAGCACCGAGGCCATCACCACGCTGGCGCAGTCGGTCAGCGGGATAAAGCCGATATTGACCTCTTTTTTCTCCGGCGCATCCGAGCCGGCGGCCCAGACGCCCTGGTGGCCCAGCGCGCTGTAGACAAAGGTGGCTGCCGCTGCCTGGGCGCCATGGCGCAAGAACTGACGGCGGCCGGCCAGCGGCGAAGAAGCGGGCGAAGCCTCTGCCGCCGGGGCGGTGTCAGGGGTGGGGCGTATCGTCATTCTTGTCAAACTCCATCGAAGGCGTTGCAGATTCCAAAAACAAAAAACGGCGTCCTTTCGCTGAGGGCTTGCACCATCAGGAAAGGGACGCCGTTGTCCCGAAATAACTCGCGATTACCGGAAACAGGCCGCCTTTGGCCTGGTTGGGAAGATCAATGCATATTCCATGCCAATTCAAAAATTGCAGTGCTTCCCTCTGAAGAGCCAACCTGGGCCGGCGCTGCACACCGGCCCGGATCCCTGCAATGGTGCATTGCAGCAGCCTGCGGGCCAACGGCTGCCATGCTTTGGTGCGCGGGCGGAAAGCTGCTAGCGCTCAGCTGCAGCAGGGCCTGCGGGCGCTGCAGGGGCTTGGGGCACCAAGGCCGCCATCGCCAGCACGGCCTCGGCCACCTCCAGCATGCGCTTGTTCTGGTTCATCGCCGTCTGGCGCAGCAGCTGGTAGGCATCGCTCTCGCTGAGCTGGTGCTGGGCCATCAGCAGACCCTTGGCGCGCTCCAGGGTCTTGCGCTCGTGCAGCGCAGTGCGCGCCTCCTGGATCTGGCTCTGCATGGTCTGCAGCCGCTGCGATTGCTGCTGCACCAGCGACAGGATATCGCGCCCCAGCGCCGGCGCGCCCACGGCATCGAGCGACCAGGTATCGGGCGGTGCCGAGGCCTCAAAAAAGGCCATGCCGGCTTCGCTGCCCTCAGCGCCCTCTGCGCCCTCTTGGGCAGGTTCAGCGCCCGGTGGCAACGCCTGCAAGGCCGCCAGCGCTTGTTCCTGCGCCTGCAGCTTGTGCAGGCACAGCACCTGCAGCTCCTGCGCGACCAAGGTCTCCACCCCATGCAAGGCATCGAGCCGGTGGCTGCAGGCGGCAAACCAGTCGGCGCTCCAGCTGCGGCTCAGGCTCGATCCGCTCGCGGTATGGGCCACGCGGCGCATGCGCTCCACCGCCGCCATGTCGGTGTCGCCCGCCATATGGGCCTGCCACAGCACCAGCACGCGCGGCGTGGCCAGGCTGGCAAACACCTCAAAACAGCGCTCCTGCG
The DNA here is from genome assembly GCF_049601575.1 of Comamonas sp. 23. NCBI lineage: Bacteria > Pseudomonadati > Pseudomonadota > Betaproteobacteria > Burkholderiales > Comamonadaceae > Comamonas > Comamonas sp. 23. The sequence continues at coordinate 4,340,858 of NZ_CP187127.1, forward strand.
ACTCGATCAAATGCAGCCACTGCGCCCGGGCACTGGGCTGCAGCTGGCCTGAGGCAAAGGCGCTGGTGCCGCAGGCGCGCTCCTGCCCGGCCAGCTCCTTGCCCTGCATCAGGTGAAACAGGGCCACCAGCATGCGCGATATCTCGGGCTCATTGGCGCTGTCGGCCGCCTCAAACACGACGGACAGACAGCCGGCAATCAGGCGCGCAAAGGCGTCGGTACAGGCGGAGGGCGTGAGCCGCCCGGCCTGCACCTGGGCGCGCAGCGCAGGCAGCGCCGCCACGCCTTGCAAGGTATAGGCAATCGCATTGCACAGCCGCGCGCCGCTGCCGCCGGAGGGGTGTGGGCCCAGGCGATCGAGCTCATCGCGCACGTGGGCGATCTGCGCATCCGCCAGCAGGCGCTGGGGCGCCAGCAGCTCGGCGCCCTGCGCGCCGCCGCTGGCCAGCACCATGTTCGACAGCCCGCGCTCCTTTTGCAGCGCATGCACCAGCGAGGACATCGCTACCACCAGCGAGCAGGCCTTACCCAGCTGCTCCAGCGCGGCCATCTCATGCTGGCGAGCAGCGACCAGAAAATGCAGGGAAGACTTCATAAACGCGCACCACCGATGTTGAGCGCTCTACCCAGCAGGTTTCATGCCATGCCAGCCGGGGGCCTGCCCCAGCGCCGCTCAGCGCAGCATGCTGGACATGGCCGAGAGGCAATTGGTCATGCGCACCGCCGATTCGATGTCCGGCGCGCTAAAACGTACCGTGCGGCCATCGACCCGCTCCAGCGTCGGCCACTGGCAGAACAGATCGGCCATGCCGGGCGAGGTGGCGACAATCTGCACCTGCACCGGGCTGGCGGTGTGCAGTGGCTGGCAGCGCCCGCGCCCGGCCAGGCCCTGCTCCACCCCGGCGCGGATGGCTTTTTGCGCCTGCTCAGGCGAGAGGCTGATGCCGCTGCCCTGGCCGGTGGCGCGCTTGGTCTGTACAAACACCGCCTGCGGGAAGATCGCCTGGTTCTCCTCGCGCAGCACATCATCGCCAGCCAGCATCACCACCGGCGCGCCATAGGCGCCTGCCAAGGCGCCGTAAAGGCTGGCCTCGCTGGCCTCCTGCCCATTGATATGGATGCTGGCAAACGCAAAGCTGTTGATCGTGTGGGCCAGAATGCCCCGGCCCTGCGCGCGTGAGTGGTAGCCGACCATGCAGACCGCTTCCACCCCCAGCTCCACGCCAGCGACCATGCTCAGGTAGCGCGGTTTGCCCTGGATGACCTGGGCGCGCGCATCGAGCAGATCGGGCGGCATATTGCGAAAGCCGCCATGCGAGTCATTGACATAGACCTCGAGCGCGCCAGCGGCAAAAGCGCCTTCGACGGCGGCATTGGCCTCCTGGGCCATCAGGCGGCGCGCGCGCTCATACTCGGGGTTGCCCGCTCGCACCTGCTCGGGGTGGTAGACACCGGCCACGCCTTCGATATCGACAGAAATCAGTACTTTCATCGCCTCAGTCCTTGCACAGTTCTTGCAGACCCCAACGCTGGTGGCCGTCACGCCCTTGCACGCTCTGCGCATGCCACAGCGCATTCAAAATCGATTGCTCCACCGCATCCGCCGCCGCGCGGAACAGCGGGTCGAGCTGCGCCTCATGCAGCATCGCCAGCGCCGGCATCGGCGCGGCCGCATCGGCCGGCACGGTGTAGGCGGTCGAGAACGCCAGCGCAATATCGCCGCTGCCGTGGCCGTAGCAGGATCCCGTATTGGCCAGGCCGGCAGCGGCACGCCGCGCCACGCGGCTGAGCTGGCGGCTGTCCAGCGGCGCATCGGTGGCCAGCAGCATGATGATGCTGCCTTTGTCGACGCCATCGCCCGCTGCGCTGCCAGCTGGTATGCCCGCCGCCAGCTTGGCCTGCAGACGCCGCTCCAGCGCCGCGCCCACCGCCTGGCCGCCCCAGCGCAGATCGGCCAGCTTGCCCATATTGGCCAGCACCAGCGCGCCCACGGTATAGCGCTGCTCGCCCAGTGTGACCAGGCGCGATGCGCTGCCGATGCCGCCCTTGAGCTGAAAGCTCGACATGCCCCGGCCCGCGCCCACCGCGCCCTGCACTACTTCGGGTGAGGCTCTGTCCAGCGCCGCCTGGTAGTGTTCCGGCCCCACTGCCATGCGCTGGATATCGCTCAGGTAACCGTCATTGCATTCCAGCACCAGCGCATTCACCGTCGGCAGGCTGCGGCCGCATTCGGGGTTGGCGGCAATGCACTGCGCAATCTGCGCCTGCACCACGGCCGAGACGCCAAAGGTGTTGGTCAGCGCAATCGGCGTTTCAATCTGGCCCAGCTCGGCCAGTTGCACCAGGCCGGCGCTTTTGCCAAAGCCATTGATAACGGCCAGGCCCGCTGGCAATTTGTGCATAAAGGGGTTGTCCAGCGGCGGTATCAGCACGGTTACCCCTGTCTGCAGATCGCCATCGGCCACCGTGCAGTGCCCCAGGCGCAGGCCCGCCACATCGGTGATCGCATTGCGCGGGCCCGCAGGCAGCAGGCCGACCACGGGCAGTTGCTGGCAGGCGGCCAGCGGCGCCGAGTCTTGGGGTTCAGTCAATGTGCGCTCCCGAGTCCTGCACCACCTGCTTCCAGTAGGCCAGCTCGGCCGGCAGGCTGGCCTTGAAGCTCTGCGGCGTGGACACCACCGATTCGGCGCCCAAGGTCTTCAGGCGCTCGGTCATCACCGGCGTGGCCAGCACCTTGGTGATGGCGGCATGCAGGCGCACGACGACGGTCTCGGGCGTGCCGGCCGGCGCAAACAGCCCATACCAGCTGGTAACAGCCAGGCCCTTGCCCAGTGGCACGATCTCGGGCGCGAGCTGCGTGGGCTTGTCCGAGGCCACGCCCAGCACCCGCAGCTTGCCGCTGCTGACAAAGGGCATCACGCCGGGAAAGCTGCCAAAGGTCATCGGCAGCTGGCCGGCCACCACATCGGTGGCAGCGGCCGAGGCGCCCTTGTAGGGCACATGCAGCAGGTCCACACCCTTTTGCTTTTTCAGCATCTCGCCCAGCAAATGGTTCAAGGTGCCATTGCCGGCCGATGCGTACTCGACCTTGCCGGGGTGCTGCTTGGCATAGGCCACCAGTTCGTCCAGGTTCTTGGCCGGAAAATTCCGGTTCACCACCAGCAAATACGGGGCGACTGCCAGCTGCATCACCGGCGTGAAATCCTTGATCGGGTCAAACGGCACCGAGCTGTAGAGCGCCGGGTTGATCGTGTAGGCGCTTTGCGCGGTCACCAAAAAGGTGTAGCCATCGGCCGCGCTGCGCGCCACCTGGCTGGTGCCCACATTGCCATTGGCCCCTGCCCGGTTCTCCACAATCACCGGCTGCCCCAGCGACTGGCCCAGGCCCTGCGCAATCGCGCGGGCAATCACATCATTGGCACCGCCGGGCGCCTGGGGCACCACAAAGGTGATGGGCTTGCTCGGCCAGTTGGCGGTGCTGGCCTGTGCCCAGGCCTGGGGAGCGCCCACCGCTGCCCATGCCAGCGCAGCCGTTGCCGCCAGCAGCACACGCCGTTTGCCTGCGGTGCCGGCACGCCATGCGCCCTGCGCTTTGTGGTGATGGGGGTTTTGTTGTTGCATGGCCGGGGCACTCCTTGGATTGGCTTTGTCGGTAAATGGCGACATTGTTGCATTGCGCAGCCGGCCCGCTGCGCACTGGGCCCTGGCTATCGCCAACCAAGAGCCCATCCTGCTCGGATGGCGAAGGCCAGCCGCGCCCGCCCTACTGCGGCGGCCTGGCGACAAAGGCCTGCTTGCTGCTGCCGTCAAAACCGGCATTGGCATAAAAGCGCAGGGTCGCCTCTTCCTTGCTGCCGGTCATCAGCATCACCTTGTAGCAGTGCTGGGCCCAGGCCCGGTCCAGCGCCGCATGCAGCAAGGCCTTGCCGTAGCCGCGTTGGCGATGGCCGCCATCGGTGACCACATTCTCGATCAGCCCATAAGGGCGGCAGCCGCGCGTGAGGTTGGGAATCACGACGAGCAGGCAGCTGCTGACCAGCTGTGCATCGACAAAACCACCCAAATAGTGGTTGCGTGGGTCTTCCAGCAAGCCTTGCCAAATGGCCTGCACTTGGTCCTGCGCTGGCAGCGCCTCATCCTGCGGATGAAGATGGGTGTAGAGCTGCAGCAGCGCCGTCAGGTCAGACAGGGCCAGCGGACGAATGACCAAGGGGGAAGAAGGATGGGACATCACAAAGGCTCAGAAATGGGAGGCGATGCTGCATCCTAAGCGCTTTCCCGGCTAGGCCTACAGCAGCACCAACCCCGGCGGCAGGCTGTCGCCCAGGCTGCGCTGCTGGTCTTCGGCATCCATCTCCACCACCTGGCTCACCATCGTGATCCAGCGCTCGGGCGCGCCGCTACTGCGCATCTTGTCCAGCACGTCCGAGCGCAGCGCATCGGGCAGATCGCGGGCGCGGTCGCCGGTCATGCGCGCCATCTGCAGCGCAGCAAACATGGCGGTCTCGTTGCGGCGCCAGTCCTGGGCCAGCGTGGCCTGCACAAATTCCTGGGCTGCGGCAGGCGGCATCACCAAGTGCGCATTGGCGGCCATTGGCTGGCGGGCGGCCAGGCGGCCAATGGCCCACCAGGTCTGCACGGTTTCGCCCTCGCGCTTCAAGCGCTGCAGCATCCACTGGCCCATCTCCTGGCGGTACTGCCAGGGGACAGCCTCCATCGCGGCAAACAGGCGCAGCATGTCGTCATAGCTGCCATGGCTACTCTTGCCGCCACTGCCATCGGCGCGCTTGCGGGCGGTTTGCTGCACGGCCTTTTGCATGTGGCCGGCCACATCTTCGAGCAGCTCCATCTGCTGCGCTTCATTCAGCCCGGCAGCAACGCGGCGCCAGAACACCCACCATTCCGTCCAGTTGCCCGGCTCCTTGCCATGGCCCAGGCCTTGCGGGTACAGCGCCCAGACCTGCTCCACGCGCCAGGCATCGAGCTGCGCGCCCAGGCCCGGGCGCAGGCACCAGCCGGCCAGGTTCAGCCAGGCGCGCTCATGCTCGGGTGTGCGGCGGCGGCGCTTGGCACGCGCCAGCAGCGCATCAAACATGGCCCGCAGCAGGGCCAGGTCCCAGCTCGTGCGCGGGCCCAAGAGCCGCTCCAGCACCAGGCGCAGCTGGCGTACTTCCTTGGCGTCCACCGCCTGCGCCTGGTTGCCAAAAATGCGGTCGATCTGCGCAATCGCCTGCTCCCGGCGCGCGCTGGCCCGTGCATCGTCGGCACTGTCATTGGTGGCTGCGCTGTCATCCGCTGCCTGCACGGCGCCGCGCAGGCTGAGTGGCAGCAGCCAGGATTGGCGGGGGTCATCGACGGCCAGGCAGCGCACCTCCAAGGTGCCGACTTCGGTCATGCTGGCTTGCAGCTGCACCTCGATCTGGCTCTTGTTCTGGCCTTCGGGCGCGGGCAGCACGGTGGCGAGCGGTGGCAGCTCTACCCAACCCTCCCCCTGCAACGCTGCCAGCTGCCCGGCCTGGGCCGGCAGGCTGGGCAGGCTGTTGGCCAGCAGGTCAAAGCGCACCGCCTGGCCCAGCTTGAGCGCAAAGCGCCGGCCCGACAGAACGATTCGCACGCCTTCCTGCGTGCCGCGTGGCAGCAGGCACAGACCCTGGGGCGCTGCGCCTTGGGCACCGGGCAGCAGCAGCCAGTAGCTGCGGGCCGATCCGCCACCAATCTGCGGCAAACGGCTGCGCAGGCTGGCCGCAGGCGGCGCTGCTGCATCGTCAGTTGCGGGCATTGCTACAGCTGGCTCAGGCTCGGGCGCAAAACGGGTCAGGCCATAGGCGGCCGCGCCCCGGGCCACGGCCCAATCCGGGTGCGGGTTGTGCAGCACGCGCACCGGCGCGCCGCGCCAGGCTGACAACTGCTGCGTCAGCCGCTCCACCACCGCATGCGCATGGAACACGCCGCCATTGAGCAGCACGGTATCGGGCAGCGCCTGCGCCGCGCCACTGCTCGCATGCTGCGCCAAGAACTGCGCGAGGTGCCGGGTGATGGCCGCATCGGCCGGATAGGGCAGGCCAAAGCCGCGCAAGGCGCCCTGGCGTTTGCCGGGCACCGCGCTGCGCTCGGCCAGCGGCAAAAATCCTTCAACCACCCATTGCTGCACCTGGGCGCGGCTCAGGTGGGCGGTCTTGCTTTGCGCCAGCAGCCGGCTGCCGCCGCCCAGCAGGGTCACCGCCACCTGCTCGGGCGCATCGGCGGCCAGCAACTGCTCCTTGGCGATGCGGCAGCGATGCACCAGCTGCGCAAAACGGGCAGCGGGCAGGCGCTGGCCCTCGGGTGCAAACTGGGGTTCGAGCTGATGCGCCAGGGCCAGGTCCATGTTGTCGCCGCCCAGCATCAGGTGCTCGCCCACGGCAGTGCGCGTCAGGCTGGGCAGGCCGCCATCGGCAGCGGACTCGACCTGGATCAAGGTCAGGTCGGTCGTGCCTCCACCCACATCGACCACCAGCACCAACCGGCTGTCCGCCAGCCGTGCGGCCAGCTGCTCCCCCTGCAGCACCAGCCAGTCGTGGAAAGCGGCCTTGGGCTCTTCGAGCAAATGCACCTGGGGCAGGCCCGCCAGCTGGGCGGCCTCCAGGGTCAGCGCACGCGCGCCCTCGTCAAACGAGGCCGGCACCGTCAGCACCACGATCTGCGCGTCCAGCGGCGCCTCTGGATGCGCCTGCTCCCAGGCCGCCTTGACATGGGCCAGGTAGGAGGCCGATGCCGCTAGCGGCGATATCTTGGCGACCTCGTCACCCGCGCCCCAGGGCAGGATGGCCGCGCTGCGGTCCACCCCCGTGTGCGACAGCCAGCTTTTGGCGCTCGCCACCAGGCGGTTGGGCACCGCCGTGCCCAAATCCCGGGCCCAGCGGCCCACCACCGCCGGCGCTGCATCGCTCGCGCCTTGCGGGGGCCAGGGCTGCTGCCAGGCATCACCCAGCTCGCCTTCTGCCGCTTGGTAGCGCACCGAGGGCAATAGCGTTTGGGCCTGTATCTCGCCTGCGCTGCTGCGCTGGGGAAGGGTCAGCAGCGCAATCTCCTCGCCCGTCCCCGTCAGTGGTGCATAGGCCACCACCGTGTGGCTGGTGCCCAGATCGATACCAATGACATAGGAGGGAGACGAGGAATTCATAAACGGCCAAGCGAGACGGCAACACCCGGCAAAGGCCTGCCGGGTAGGCGAATCGTAACAATTCTTGCAAAGACCTGGGGGGCCTCTGCAGAACCCTGGCCCAGGGGATGGGCGGCGATCGGGATGTGCCGCCACGGTAGCAGCACAGGGAGAGGCGGAGATCGGTGCTGTGAAGGCTGATGGCGTGGTGGCTCAATCCACGTAGCCCTATGGGTTGCTTCTGACGGTCTCTGAACGATCCGATGCTGCCGCTCAGCCTATTCCGTAGCTGGAATTCGACTTAGCCCGAAATAGGATTGTGGAAATGGCATTGATTTAAGGACGCTTGAAAAGAATAGTCATTTCAGCCAGCGGAACTTTGTAGCCACAAGCTTTAAAAAAGTGCTTCGCCTCACCCAGGGCTTTGATATAAATTGGCACGCCCGGCCATTGCTTTTCGACTACCTCAAGCATCGCCCGCCCAACTCCATGACCCTGAAACTGGTTGTGTACGATCAATTCACCGAGCATGGTGCTAAAAGCTCCGTCGCTGAAAGCAGACAAATATCCGATGAGCAGTCCTGAAGTTTCACGAGCATGAACAACCAAGGGGTATGCAGCATTGGAGACAACGAACAATTTGCTGTCCTCTTCGCTTCCCCAACCAACAGAGCGAGCGATTTGCGCATACTCTTCAGCAGTGACGTCTTTATTTGTTGAGACACGAAAATCAAAAGAATCATTCATATCTTGAATGCAAGCTGAGTGGCTAGGCCAAATATCAACGCACGCAGATGAGCATGATCTCCAGCGGAAAACGCTTGCGTTTGATCACTGGCTTGAGGGTTTCTGGCGTGGGCTGTGCGCAGGATTTCATCACATCATCCGACCAGTCGTGGCTTACTGCGACATAACCATGACGCCTTCCTAGTAGGAGCTCGTTACTGTGGAAGTAAACAAATGATTGAACGGCAGCAACTGGCCGGATGCACCCGTGCCCGCAACGCTTGGCCTCATTCCCCTTTTGGCACAATTAACGCCTCTTGGAGCTGCTCCATCCGCATATGGCTGGGTCCATAGGCTCAAGCTCGGTAGCGAGTGCGGCATAAGCAGTGGCGCGATGCATGTGTGGTGGAAGTGTCCGTTTGTGGCCCAGATGCAGCCTGGGGCAGGTTTCTAGTCGTGCTACTTCTTCATGAGGAACGCTGCAACCAGGGCGTTCGCGTGCCCATGACCGATCTGGTGCTGGGTCTTGAGGCAATTGACCAGCTCCATGTGCTTCAACGGACCCGCATTCTGAAGAATCTCCATCCAATGCGTTATTGGCTTGGCGTAGGTCTTTTCGATGGAAGGAAAGTACGAGGCAGGTCCTTTTACCTTGGATGTCTCGGCCATGGAGTGCTCCTTTGAAGGGTGAGGATAGTGTCCCCGTGCAATGCCTAGTTCGGCATTCTGACTGAGTTGCGGGCCCCTGCCTAGATAACGAAGTTTGGCCAGTTTCTGCCGCAGGGGCGAAGAGCCGCTCCTGGCTGGCCGTAGACACGCTGAGCGTCTATTCGGCCACCCTTTCCGCTTAAATTTTCACCATGTGCACAGTCCGTGGGGAATGCGCTGAAAACGGTTGCGCGAGGGCCCGCGCATCATCGGGTGTTGCATCCTTGTGATGTGCACCAGGAACCATGAAGCAGGAGTTCGACCCGGCACCGACAGCAAGGCACCGTTCCCAATCTCCAGCCAGCCATTGGCAAGCCAGACGGGCAACGCAGCCGCCCGCCCATCCCGCATCATCCCCCTCAAGCGGCCACCGCCAGTGCGCTCAGCGCCTCCGCCAAAAAGCGCTCCGTCGTCCACGCCTCGCGCACCAGCACCTGGCGCGCCGTAGCCGTCAAAGCAGCCGCATACCCCGGGCGCAACAGCGCAAACTCGCCATGTACCTGGGCGATAAAGGGGTCAGGCGCCGCTGCAGGCACAGGCGCGCCAGCGATGATCGGCCGGCCCAACAGGCGCGATGTGATCTCGGCCACACACAGCGCGCCGGGCTGGTGCGAGAGCAGGAGCAGCCAATCAATGCCAACAAGGGCCTGCCTATCCCAAGACAAGCAAGACAAAAAATGCGCTGCCTATTCAGCGCTTGCGTTGTGACCGCATCCACCACATTTGCCATGCGGCTCCCACCACAAAAATCGCCAGCCAAGCGAGCACCGTGCCGCGCACCAAAGGCGATTCAGGGCCTGAGGCCAGAGGATGGCTGACCGGCAGACGCGTCAAGGTTTCACCGATGGCAGGGACCAACAACAGAAAGAAGCTGAAAGAAAAGCCGAACTGCGACAGGTAGGGAGCGAGGCGTGGAAACAGCGGCAGCTGCCGGATGAGCAATGACCCGCCCATCACCAACAGCGCCAGAATGCCCAAGGCATGGCCGGCGTTGAATCCTCCGGTGCTGGACAGGCCGAACGCCGTCAGCACGGACAGCAGCATGCCGACCAGGTACAGCTGACCCGAGCGCTTGGCCGGCTCAATGGCGCGGTAGCGGACAAAGCTGTACAAGCCGGCAGCGAGCGGCAGCACACTGATGGCGGTATGGAAGGCGCCAAGCGAGGAGATGGGATGAGGCATAGGGTGGTCTTTCTAAAAACAACCGACTAGTTGATTGGTTACATGGGCAAAAAATAGAGGGCCCGACACCCTGGGTGACCGGGCCATTCTTCAAGCTGCCAGCCGATGTATCGCCACGCGCACGATCGTCTGGAAAGCATCGGGATCCCCCAAGGCGCGGGCCGTCAGCATCGCGCCATGCACGGTGGACATCAAGGCGAGCGCTTCTACCGGCGCATTCGCTTCTGGCTTGAACTGCGCTTTAGCCTGGCCTTGCGAGATCACCGCTGCCAGCCACTGCGTCAGATCCTGGAAATAGCCGCGCACTTCCGCCGCAATTTCAGCCGGGATCATCGGCGCTTCTGCGGCCAGCATCGCGCAGATGCACATCGTCGATGAACCGTCGCGTATGCAGCGCGCCCAGTAATCGACATAAGCGTTCAATTGGGCTTGCGGGTCATCGCCCAAATGCTGCTGCATCGCTGCCAAGCCCTCCACAGATTGCTGCCGATGCCGTTGAACCACCGTCAACACAAGATCCGCCTTGCTGGGGAAGTGGTGGTGGATGCTGGCCTTTCCTATCCCTACCTTTTCAGAGAGATCCGCATAGCTGAAGCCGTTGTAGCCGCCAGCGGCCAGCAATTGGCGGGCATGTTCTGCCAATTCCGTGGCGCGGGGGGAGAGTTCAACAGTCATCGGGTGGGCAGCTAGCGCTTTCAAAGATGAGCCATTCTACTAGTTGATCGGTTGGCGTCAAGCCTCTTTGACTGTTGGCCGAGCCACGCTGTCGCAGCAGCCCTAGCTCACACAGAAGCGCGTAAAAGCCGTTCGGACAAGGCAGAAAAGCGCACGCTGGGCAGCAGAAAGCAGAGCGCCTCCGGGTCCGCATCCAGCCTCTGCAGCACAGGGCAGTCCAGGGTTTGCGTGTCCAGCAGCAAGGGCTGCACCGAGGCGACATCCACCGGCAAGTCAATTGTGGCCAAGGCCGACCTGCCAGGGGCGCCCTCCACTGTTGGCACCTCCACCACCGCAGCGTCCTGGGAGGCCAGGCGCACGATTGCATCCGACCAGCCATCGAACATACCGGACCAGGGCGGCGACAAAACGGCGTCCCCTGCCCTCACCGCCCTGGCCCCCAATCTCGGCGCGCTGCCATCGCCGGGCGCGATGTCGACAATGGCCTCATCAGCGTTCACGCGGAAATCGAAGCCAGCTGGCCAATGGGATGGCAAGGCATCACTGAACAGGCGCGTCCCGGCCACATGGGCGAGGCTGTCCATCACGTTGTAGACAAAGGCAACGGTGGGAATGGGCGGCGCATCAGCCAGCGGCTCTGCCAGGTACAGACGCCAGTTGCTCTGCAATGGCGAAGGCATAAACCGCCTCAAGGGCCCCATCCACCGAGGACCAAAATGCCCATGCCGATAGGTCAGCACCGTAAGAGGCGTGCGACCTTGGTAAGACCAGAGGCGCGCGCCCGGTGGGGCAAACGGGGCGGCCAGGGCTTCGTCCACCAGCCATGTCATGTAGACCACATCCACCACATCGCTGTCCAAGATCATGAAGGGCAGACGAGACATCAGCGCTCGCCGATAGCTGGCAAAGCGACGCGAATTGAGCAGTTTGGCCAGGCCATTGCCAAACCTGCCCTGGTAGGGGTGTGTGTAGAGGTGATGCATGGAAGCGGTAGACAGCAGCGCTGGCTGGCACCGTTGCGCGGTGGTGGCTAAAGGCCGTTTCTGGCCGAAAACGCCATATTAGCGCCAGCAGCCCGTCAGCATGGGACTCTCGCCACGATGGAGCAACCTAGGGACCGGCTGCTAAGCAAGCTTGTCGCCGCGACACAACCGGTCACGGCTGCTATCACATGAGGGGTCATTGCACCCGTTTCGGATCCCCGCGTACAAAGTCCAGCACCGTCGGCAGTACCGGGGCTAGCCAGTCCAGCGGCCGGGCCAGGGCGGCGACGGTCGTCACGTGGCTGAGGTGGTCAAAGATCCGTATATCCACGTCGGTACCGGCAGCCCGCAAGCGGTTTGCCAGGCCGACGGTGTTGCGCTGCGTGTCCACCACCTTGTCATTGCGTGCGGCCAGCAGCAGGGTGCGGGGGGCTTTGGCGTCGGCGTAGAAGATCGGCTGGGAATCGGCCGGGGTGTGTGGCCAGTTAAACGCCACCTGGACCTGGGGGTCCACAATCGGCAAAAAGTCGTAGGGCCCGGCCAGCCCAATCCAGCCCGCAAGCCGATCGGGTGTCAGGCCCAAAGGTGCCAGCCAGCGCGGGTCCAGCGCCAGCATCGCTGCGTTGTAAGCCCCGGCCGAATGGCCCATCACCATCACCCGCGAAGGGTCGCCACCCAGGCTGGCGGCGTGCGCGAAGGTCCACTGCAGCGCCAAGGCGCAATCGCCCAGAAAGCCCTCGTACTGCACCTGGGGGCTCAGCCGGTAGTCGGCGACCACCGCGATGATGCCGTTGGCCGCCAGCGCTTCGCCGACAAACCGGTACTCGGCCCGCTCGCCACTCGTCCAGTTGCCGCCATAAAAAAACAGCACCACCGGTGCATGGCCGGGCGACGTGCCTGTCGCTGGCTGGTACACATCCAGCAGATGCCTTGCATCGAGCCCATAGCGCACGCCGGTGGGGCCGTGGTAGGTGTCATGTGCCACCAAGTGGTCCAGTACTTGGGCACCAGAACACCCGGACAGCAGCGCTGCGATGGCGGAACCGATGCCGAGGAGGCTCAGACGGCGACTCATGGGGGTGGAAAGTTTAGAAGAAATGGGCATGTGCGCTATACGCCGCTATACGTCTTTTGGATTCATACCCTGGAGTGTGCGGAACGCCCTACCAGCGGCAGCTCCTTCAAGCAGTTATTTCCACCAGTCTGCGTTGAAGCTAGTTCTACGCCTCTCAGCGGGTACCGGAAACTTATGTAGGCCGAATGAGCGCTATAGGTTGAAGTGGCGCTATGACCCCAGTGCTGCCACCCCAGCTCCAACCTCGGTTCACCTTTGGCCAGTTGCATGCCGAACTGGATGCAGAGGAAATGAACGCGTCACTCCTACAGCTTCAGCTGCGCACAAGCCGTACAACAAGGTTTTGCAAAAGGAGACTGTGATGACCACCACCGCCAACCCTTATCAGGCCTGTATTGACGCATGCAACGCCTGCGTGATTGCGTGCAACGAATGCTTTGCAGGATGCCTCAAAGAGGACGATCCCAAGATGATGGCACGCTGCATGGCGCTGGATGTCGATTGCGCAGCCATCTGCTCGCTCTCCGTGGGTGCCATGGCGCGCAACAGCGAAATGGCGAAACACTTCTGCAGGCTATGCAGCGAGATCTGCCTCGCCTGCGCGAACGAGTGCGCCCATCACCAGCATGAACATTGCGTGCGATGTGCGGAAACCTGCAGGGCCTGTTCCAAGGCCTGCTTGGCAATGGTCAACTGACGAGGCGGCGCCAAATGCCAAGCAGGTCGGCACCTGCCCGCTGATTGAACAGCATCCCCACAAGTTGGATATCCGTCCAACCGATGGGGTGCCGTTAATGCACACCGGGCACTGCCAGCCTACTTCCCTCCGCCTCAAACTGCCACAGCCAAAGCCCCCAGCTCCTCCGCCAAAAACCCCTCCACCGTCCGTGCCTCCCGCCCCAGCACCTGCTGCACCGTGGCAGTCACCGCAGCCGCATGCCCCGCACGCATCAACGCAAAAAACTCGCCATGCACTTGCGCGATAAACGGGTCAGCCGCGGCGGGGGCGGCCACAGGCGCGGAGGCGGTGATGGGCCGGCCCAGCAGGCGCGATGCAATATCGGCCAGTTTTTGCGGGCGCAGCGCCTGGTTGCCGGTCAGCACCCAGGGGCCGGGGGCGCCCAGCCGCTGCTGGGCGGCCTCGGGGTTCAGCAGCGCTTCAACAGCAACATCGGCGATGTCGCGGGCATCGATATAGGAGACACCAGCGCCCAGGTGCTGGGAGCGGATCACAACGCCGGTGCGCAGCTCCCCGGCGATGCGCGACAAACCCACCTGCATCCAGGCATTGGGGCGCAGCACAACATGGGAGATGCCACTGGCCTGCAGTCCCTCTTCAATGCGGCCATGGGCATCGCCGGACAGCGAATGGCCGGGCGGGGCTATGGTCCAGTCCGAGCCGGAGAGCTTGACGATGTGCCGCACGCCGGCAGCGCGCGCGGCTTCGACCACGCGCAGTTGCTGCTCGGCCAGCGCAGGGCTGATCGGAGAGAGCAGGAAGAGACGCTCAATGCCGACGAGCGCCTTGCCCAAGGTGGCCGCATCCTCAAAACAGCCCTGCGCTATCTCGACGGTATCGCCCCACAGCGCCCGCGCAGTAGCGGCCTGGCGCACGAACACCCGGGGTCGCGCTTGCCGGGCCAGCAGGCGCGGCACCAGCAGCTGGCCCAGGCGGCCGCTCGCGCCGCAGACCAGCACGCGGGGATGCGGGTGCGCACTCATGCCCGCAGCGCCTCGGGCTGCGCCACGCTTTGCGCGGGCGCATTCTCGGCCAGCAAACGGTTCAGCGGCCGGGCATCGACCCAGTCGGTGACCGAGAAATCGGCCGGCAAAAAGCCCCACTCCAGCAAAAAGTCCTTGAAGTAGCCGATCGCATCGACCAGTTCGGGCTCCAGGCTGATGCCCAGATGGCGGTGGACATCGGCGCCGTTGGAGGCCAGGATGGCCTCTTCGCTGGTGGCGATCTCGCGGGCCACAAAGCGCAGGGTCTCATCGGGATGGGCCTGGGCCCAGCGGCCGGCGCGCTGCACCACGCGCAGCAGCGCCAGCACCAGGTCCGGGCGCTGGTCGGCCAGTGCGGCGTCCACCGTCAAGGTGCGCGGCGTGCCATTGTTGATGCGCACGCGCGGGTCGGGGTGGCGGCCAAATTCGCTCACCAGCTGCGCGCCGATCAGGTTGGCCACCAAGAGGCCCTCGGCGCCTTTGACAAAGATCGCATCGACCTCGCCGCGCACCAAGGCCTCCGCCTCGCGGAAGTACGGGTGGCGGCGGCGCAGCCCAAACAGGCTGGGCGTGCCATGCTGCTGGATCACCGACTCCTCGATCACCAGATCGACCAGTTGCACATCGCTGTGCTGCAGGCCCACCAGCGACAGGCCCGAGACCAGGCCCTTGAGGGCGGTGGCGCGGTGGAAATCGATCAGGTCATTGACGCGCTGGGGCACGCCAAAGCGCTTGCCCGCCAGGTCCTCGGGCTTGCCGATGCCCCGGCCCGGCAAGGTCACCAGCGCCTGGAACTCGTCTGTCCAGGTGATGGCCACCAGGCGTGTATCGCTGCCCTTGGCGCGCGCCCAGATCGGCGGAATATTGCCGCCCTGGCGGAAGGACCAGGGCAGGCGGTGGTCAAAATGGCTCTCGCGCACACTGCGGTCCTTGGAGTCAAAGATGGACTCGACCCCAATGCCCAGGGCCGCAAAGGCCTGCTGCAGCCAGCCGTGCTGCGCGGCAATGCCCAGTGGCGACGGCACCGGGCAGCGGGTGTACCAAAGGGAGCTGGGTTGTTGACCTTGTACGTTCGATGTTTCGGAAGGGCTTGTCATCGGTTTCTCCTTGGGGGAACGGGATCAGGACGCGGCCAGCCAGACGCCGGCCAGGTTGCCGGCCACGCCGTCTGCGCCCACGGTGTGGTTGCGCACGCGTTTGTCGGCAATGGTGTAGATGTCGGGGGCGACCAGGGTGATGTCGGGCAGGTCGGTAGCGATGTGTTTCTGGAACTCGGCCACCTCGCGGATGCGCTGGGCCTCGTTCATCTCGACGGCGGCGGACTCCAGCAGGCGGTCCACCTCAGGGCTGGCGTAGTGCGAGCCGTTGGAGAACGGCAGCCCGCGCTGAAAGCTCTTGGACCAGTACAGGCGCTGGATGCCCACCGTCGGGTCAAAGGTGTTGCTCATCGCGCTCACATGCAGGTCAAAGGCGCGGGCGGTGTAGATGCGCTTGATGTAGGTGGCAAAGTCCTGGCTGTTGATCTGCACATCGATGCCGATGCGCCCCAAGGCCTGCTTGAGGAAGTCACCCGTGCGCTGGCCGCCCTCGTTGGGGATGGGGGTCAGGTTCAAGCGCGCGCGCCACTGGCCGCCGGCCTTGCCGCGCGTGAGGCCCGCGTCGTCCAGCAGCTTCTCGGCACGCTTGAGGTCATAGGGCAGCACCGGCAGATCGGGCACATAGAACTTTTTCAGCGCCGGGTGCACCGGCCCGGTGGTCAGCTTGCCCTGGCCGTACCAGGCCACCTTGAGCAGGTTCTCGCGCTGCAGCGCGTGGGCAATGGCCTGGCGCACGCGCAGGTCCTTGAGCAGCTCGCTCTCCAGGTTGAACTCCAGCCGGTAGACGCTGTTGATGTACTCGTAGCCCCGGGTCTCGAACTGCAGGCCCGGCTTGGCGCGCAGGCGCTCCACCTCGGCAAAGGGCACCGGCGAGCTGGGCGCAATCTGCACCTGGCCGCTTTCGATGGCCGCCGTGCGCGCGGCGGCATCGGGGATAAAGCGCACCACCAGGTGGTCGATATAGGGCTTGTCGCCATCCCAGTAATGGGGGTTGCGCTCGTAGATCACATGGCTGCCGCGCACCCATTCCTTGAACACAAAGGGGCCCGTGCCCACCGGCGCATTGTTCGCCGGGTTGGTATCGGCCCGGCCGCTGGCATACAGGTGCTTGGGCACGATGGGCGACTCTGAGGCCGCCAGTGCCGTGATCAGGTAGGGGATGGGGCGGCTCAGCTGCAGCACCACGGTATGCGCGTCGGGCGCCTGCACCTCCGCCACGCCCGCAAAGGTGGCGCGGCCCCGGGGGTGGAACTCCTTGAGCAAGGCAATCGAGTGCACCACATCGGCCGAGGTAAAAGGCTTGCCGTCATGCCATTTGACGCCCTGGCGCAGCTGGAAGCGGTAGACCAGGCCATCGGGGCTGATCGACCAGGCAACAGCCAGCTGCGGCTGCGGGTTGAGGTTGAAGTCATAGGTCAGCAGCCCCTCGGTGACCTTGCCCGAGATCGTCACCGACGAGCCGGCGGTGTGCGCAATCGTCGTCAGGGTTGGCGGCTCGGGAAAGAGCAGCAGGTTCAGGGTGCCGCCTTTTTGCGGCTTGTCCTGCGCCCAGGCCAGGCTGGGAACTGCCGTGCCGATGCCGGAGGCAGCAGCGGCCAGCATAAAGTGGCGGCGCGTGGCGAGCGAGAAATCGGAATCAATAGACATGCGAGGTACCAAGGGTAAAAACAGGGCAGCGCTCAGGCAGCGGCCTGGTGCCGTTGCAAGGCCGCGCGGCCGGTGTTGCTGCGGATCAGGCTGTTGGCCGGTGAATGGATCTGGCTGCACAGCACATTGCGCAGATGGCGCTCCAGCGGATTGCGCCGCGCCAGGCCGTGGTTACCGGCCAGCTCCAGCGCCAGCTGCACCACGCGCAGCGCGTTGTCCACCGCCACATGCTTGGCCACGGCAACCAGGCCATCGGGGGCCGTGCCGCTGTCGTAGGCGCGGGCATGGCTGTCCAGCAGCCAGTCGCTGGTCTGCAGCAATACCTCGATCTCGCCAAACTTTTCCTGCACAGTGGCGAGCGACGCCAGGTTGGCACCGCCCAGCGCGCTGGGGCGGCGCTGGTTCAAAAAAGCGCCCAGCCAGTCGCGGGCTGAGCGCGCCGCGCCGTCATAGACCGTTGCCACCAGGCTGAAGTACCAGGCAATGCCATGGGCCTCGCGCTGCAGGCCCAGGCTGGCTGGGCGCAGGCCCACCGCATGGTGGTCGGGCACCCAGGCGCCGTCGAGCACCAGGTCCTGGCTTGCGGTAGCGCGCATGCCCAGCGGGTTCCAGGTATCGACCAGGCGCGCACCGGCCGTGCCTCGGGGCAGCACAAAACTGCCCAGGCGCGGCTCGGGCTCATCAGTCAACGCCAGCACGCTGATCCAGGCCAGCAGCGGGCCGCCGGTCACATAGACCTTGTGGCCGCTCAGCTGCCAGCCACCGGCCACGCGCCTGGCCCGCGCCGCTGGCAGGCCGCCGTGCGAGGGGGAGCCCAGCTCCGGCTCCACCTGGGCGGCGTTGAGCAAGGCGGGGCCTTGCAGGCTGGCTGCGATCAGCTCGTCCGCCAGCGCTGGCGGCCACTCGCCCTGCCCCGCGCGCTGCGAGCGGGCAATCGCCGCATGGTTGCTGTAGTGCATCGCCAAAATCAAAGCGACTGCCGGGTCGCCCTGGGCAATGGCTCCCACCACTGCACGCGCGCTGGCCAGGCCGGCGCCATGGCCACCGGCCTCGCGGGCAATGGTCAGCCGCAGCAAGTCGGCCTGGTGCAGCAGCGCAAACTGCGGCGCCGGTGCAGCGCCACTGGCGTCATGCGCCTCCGCCAGTGCGGCCAGCTTGCCGATCAGCGCCTGGGCGCGGGCCAGCAAGGCGGCCTCGTCCAAGGCCGGGCCCGGGCTGGCCGCTTCCCGTGGCGGCTGCAGCACTTGCAGCACGGCGCTCATGCATCCCCCTGCGCATAGCGGGGCGGCACCACAAAGCCGCCCTGGGCCTGCTCCCAGGCATGGGCAAAGGCAATCGTGGTGCGGTCTTCCAGATAGGGGCCGACCACCTGGGCGCTGATCGGCAGGCCGTCATCGTCCAGCCCGACCGGAAAGCTGGTCGCAGGCAGGCCTGGCAGCACCGGCAAACCGGCCCAGTAAAACAGCTCGCGAAAGCCGATCTCGCGCACCCCATCGGCATAGGCCACGGGAAAGCGGCGCTCCTCCTTGTGGCCCTGCTGCTGGTGCGCAAAAGCGGGCGTCGGTGCCACGGGGGTCAGCACCACGTCATAGTCCTGGAACAGCTGCTCCCACTGGTGGCTCAGCGCATGGCGGTGCTCGTTGTCCTGCAGCCAGGTGGCATGGGGCAGGCTGGGCGCGCGCAGCAAGGCGGCCTCGGCGCTGCGGTCGTCGGGCTCCAGCTCGGCCAGGCGCTGCTGCTGCGCCTCGGTCAACGGGGCCGCGTTAGCCACCGACGAGCCCAGCAGGCTGCGGTAGGTGCGGTGCTGCTCGCTCAGATCAGGGCGCTGCGCAGGCGGCAGATCGCGCCACTGCGTGGTCTGCACGCCCTGGGCCTGCAAGGCGCTGACGACGCGCGCGATCACCAGCTGCTCGGACAGGCTCGCCTCCTGGCCCGGCCAGGCATCCAGCACCAGCACCCGAAAATCCTGCAGCCGCTGGTGGCGCGGTGGCGGCAGACTCGCCTGCCAGCCCTTGGCCTGCAGCGGATCAAGGTTAAGCAGCTGCTCCAGCGCCAGCTCCAGGTCGAGCGCAGTGCGCGCCAGCGGCCCGGCCACCGACAGATCACGCGCGCTAAAGCGCCCTTGCGGCGCGCCGGTGCCGCGCATCGAGATCAGCCCATAGCTGGTCTTGTGGCCAAACACGCCGTTGAAGTGCGCGGGGATGCGCACCGACCCACCAATATCCGTGCCCAGCTCCAGCGCGACAAAGCCGGCCGCCACGGCCGCCGCGCTGCCGCCCGATGAGCCGCCCGGTGTGCGCTGCAGATCCCAGGGGTTGCTGCTGCTGCCGTACACGGCGTTGTAGCTTTGCAGATCGCTCAGCGCCAGCGGCACATTGCTCTTGCCGATCAGCACCGCCCCCGCCGCGCGCAAGGCCGCGACTGCCGGCGCATCCTGCCGGGCGATATTGCTGCGGTAGTCCGGGTTGCCCACGGTGGTGGGCAGGCCGGCGACATCAAAGTTCTCCTTCACCGTGATCGGCAGGCCCAGCAATGGCTTGCGCTCGCCCCGCTGCAAGGCGGCGTCTGCCGCCTGGGCATCGCGCCGGGCTTGCTCTATCGCCCGCACCGGGATCGCATTGAGCTCGCCATCATGGCGTTCGATGCGGGCCAGCGCCTGCTCCAGCAGCTCGACCGCGCTGACGCGGCCATCGGCCAGCGCTTGCAACTGCGCACGGGCGCTGGCAAAGGCCAGGCTGGCGGCAATGCCGGGCGACGCTACTGCGCTCTCGCTCAGGGTGGTTTCGTTGGGAAAGTCGATGGTCGTCGTCATTTGCTAGCCTCCAGCCACAGGTCAGAAAAATCTCCAGACGTCAGGTCAATGCTGTTGTTGAGCCCATGCACCCGCGTGCTGTGTACCCGCAGCGCAGAGGGCACGGTGGCGATCGGGTAGACGGGGAGATCACGGCCAACGATCTGCTGAATCTCGCGGAACTGCGCGGCACGCTTGGCCTCGTCGACCTCGACAGCGGCCTGGCGGAACAGGTTGTCGACCTGTGGGTTGTTGTAATGCGAGGCGTTGATCCAGATCAGCGGGTTCTTGATGCCGTCGGACCAGTAGATGCGCTGCACGCCGACCGATGGATCAAACAAGCGGCCCAGGCCATTGAGGTTCAGGTCAAACTCACGCGCGGTGTAGGCGCGCTTCAAAAAGGTGGGCAGGTCGCCGTCCAGAATGTCCACCTTGATGCCCACGCGGTTGAGCGCCGAGCGCAGGTACTCGGCAGTCTGTTTGAACTGCGCGCCCGGGATGTAGGTGAGCTTGAGCGCAAAGCGTTGGCCATTGGCCTGGCGCGGGTAGCCGGCGCTGTCGAGCAGCTGGTTGGCGCGGGCCACATCAAAGCCGTAGTTGAACTCGCTGTCGTCGTAGTAGGCGCCCAGCACCTTGGGGATGGGCGAGTTCACCAGCTCGGCCTGCTTGTAGTAGACGTTGTTGACGATGAAATTGCGGTCCACCGCATGGGCAATCGCATGGCGCACCTGGGGCTTGGACAGCACCGGGTTCTCGACGTTGAACTCCAGGAAGGAGGCATTGTTCAGGAACGCGTCATAGCTGGCGTCAAGCTTGAGCGTGGGCTTTTGCAGCAAGCGGCCCAGGTCGGCCAAGGCCAGGTTCTGCGCCACATCGGCCTCGCCGGTTTCGATGGCGGCCGAGATGGCAGCAGGGTCACGTACAAAGCGGATCACCACCCGGTCCACATGGGGCACACCCGGGCGCCAGTAGTGGGGGTTGCGCTTGAGGATCACATGGCTGCCACGCACCCACTGCTCAAAGATGAAGGGGCCCGTGCCCACTGGCGCATTGGCGTTGGGGCTGCCCAGCGGGTCGCCATCGCCATAGCGGTGCGCCGGCACGATGGGCAGCTCGGCCGATGACAGCGACTTGAGCAAAAACGGCGCGGGCTTGGACAGCACCAGCACCGCCGTGTGCGCATCGGGCGTATCGACCCGCTCCAGGTTCTGCAAGGTGATACGGCCGCGCGGGCCGAGCTTCTTCTGGGTCAGGAAGGAATAGCGCACATCGGCCGAGCTGAAGTCGCGCCCATCATGGAACTTGACGCCCTCGCGCAGCTTGAAGCGGTACTGCAGGCCATCGGGGCTGACCGTCCAGGATGTTGCCAGCAAGGGCTGGGGCTGGAACTTGGCGTCATAACGCAGCAGGCCTTCGGTGATCTTGGCGCTGACATCGCGGTTGTCGGTCTTGGTGTCGAGAAAGGACACCAGCGAGGTCGGCTCTTGCGCGACCACGGACGTGACGGTGCCGCCCTTGACGGGCGTGGCCGGCGCCTGGGCGTTGGCAGCCCCAAAGCTGCTGGCAGCCAGCAGGCCCCAGGCCAGGTTTTTGTAGAGAGTTCGCATGGGCAATGGTCCAGGAGAAAAGGCGCAGACAAGGCGCGGGTAGCACGCAAAAGCGCAAAGTAAAAACGGGAGGGACGGAGAAAGTCTGTGGATAAGTGCGGTGCACAGTGCAGTGCAGCGCAGGTGCTGCGGCTAGAAGCGCAGACCCGCCTGCTTCATCAGCGGCAAAATGCGGTCGCCAAAAAACTCCAGATCCGGCTTGAAGTCGAAGAAGCTCAGCTGCAGCCCATCGATGCCGGCGCGCTTGAGCTGCACAAACTGCTCGACCACCTGCTCGGGCGTGCCGATCACTTCGATATTGCCGCCGATGGCGCGGCGCTTGGGGGCATCAAGGGCGGTGCGGCCGCGCCAGGCATGGGCATCGCTCTTCAAGCTGCTAAAGCCCTCGGGCGTGCGCTGGTCCTGGTGGGCGACGATGGCATCGTGGTAGGCCCAGGTCTCAGCCTCGGTATCGCGGCTGATGACCATGGGGTTGAGCAAGGTGCGCACCGTGCGGCCGGCATTGCGCGCCTCTTGCTTGACGCGGGCGGCATGGGCGGGCAGCACCTCGATGGCTCGGGCAAAGTCCGATGCGCCGGGACTGGTGATAAAGACCAGGTCCGAATGCCTGGCTGCAAAGGCAATGCCGGCGTCCGAGCCGGTGGCATTGACCAGCGCGGGCCGGCCAAAGCGCGGCTTGGGGCTGACAAAACCGCCGCCCAGCTTCCAGGGCGAGATGCCTTCAAACGAGTAGTTCTCGTCGTAAGACCACAGGCGCTGCACCACCTCGATGAACTCCGAGGCCAGGTCATAGCGACGGTCATGCTCGATCTGGTCCCAGCCAAACATCCTGTGCTCCACCTCGCGGTGGCCGGTGACGATATTGATGCCCCAGCGCCCGCCCGAGATATGGTCCAGCGTAGCCCCCCACTTGGCCAGGTGCAGCGGGTGCAACGGGCCGTAGAGCACATGGATGGTCGAGATCAGCATGATGCGCCTCGTGACCGAGGTCAGCGCCGCCGTGGTGGCAAAGGAGTCCAGCGCATCGCCATTGAACACCCCGCCATAGCCGCCCTTGGGCAGCCACTGCGACAGCGCAAACACCAGATCGAAGCCGAGGTTCTCGGCCTTGAGCACCAGGTCCTTGTTGTAGTCAAAGCGCCAGTCGGTGCTGCGCGGCAGGGTGGAGGCACTCCAGCCTCCTGCCTGGATCGGCAGAAACAGGCCCAGCAGAATCGGCTGCGCAAAAGCCTGCGACAGGGGGCTGTCCGGAAAATCCAGCGGTGAGGCGAATGTCTCTCTATCAGCGAGTTTTTCCAGCGGTATTGCAGAGTTCATGGGGCGGCCAAGGTTGTCAATACAAAGGAAGCCGAACCAGCCTTGAGATAACCAGCTATTCAGCATCCGCATTGGCTTGAATAATCCCATGAATCACCACCCCGCTCTTGCGCCGATTTTGCATTTGCATATTTAAAAATCAGCCATTGGCGCAGGCATACAAACAGAGCCGCAGGCGCAATGCCAGCGCTCTGCACAGCCTCCATCCGCGCTTATAGCTTGCGAAAATATGCAGCAAGCCAAACAAAATATGCCGTCTCAGGTGCGAATCACCACAAAAAACTTTGGCGAGCAGCCACCAACCGATAAAAATCAGATACCGATATTTGTTATTTAATTTACGCCTTTTGATATATGAAATGGCATGCTGCAAATACCGTTGATAACGCAGGAACGCTCCTATCATGCACAGGTCACCTCCCGATGAATAATGCGCATGAATACCACCCCACGTTTATTGCGATCGCTCTGGTTCAATGCCAAATATGCAGTGCCAACGGTGCTGGGCGTCGCGATTTTGAACTTTTTGCTGCTGCAGCTCACGCCCGGTGATGCGGCCGATGTGATGGCCGGCGAATCGGGGGCCGCGACGGCCGAGACCCTGGCGGCGCTGCGCTCGCGCTTTGGGCTGGACCTGAGCGTGCTCGAACAATTGCAGGCCTACCTGGGCAACCTGGCGCATTTCAGCCTGGGCTTCTCCCCGCGCTACAACATGCCGGTGATGGAGCTGATCGGCCAGCGCCTGCCCAGCACCTTGCTGCTGATGGGGCTGGCGCTGGCGATTGCGCTGAGCCTGGGCATTGCGCTGGGCACGGCCATGGCCTACTTTGCCGGCCGCCTGCCCGACCGCCTGCTGTCCGTGCTGTCGCTGCTGTTCTATTCGGTGCCGGGCTTTTGGACCGGGCTGATGCTGATCGTGCTGTTCTCGGTCAAGCTTGGCTGGCTGCCCAGTGGTGGCTCGGCCAGCATTGGCTCGCAGCTGAGCGGCCTGGCCGCTGTGCTCGACCAGCTGCGCTACATGGTGCTGCCGGCCACGTCGCTCGCACTCTTTTATGTGGCGATCTATGCCCGCCTCACCCGCGCGGCGATGCTGGAGGTGCAGTCGCAGGACTTTGTGCGCACCGCGGCGGCCAAAGGCCTCTCGCCCTGGCGCATCACCGTGCGCCATGTGCTGCGCAATGCGCTGCTGCCGGTCACCACGATGGCCGGCATGCACCTGGGCGGCATGCTCGGCGGCGCGGTCGTCGTCGAGACCGTCTACAGCTGGCCCGGCCTCGGGCGCCTGGCCTTTGAGGCCGTGCTCAGCCGCGATTTCAGCGTGCTGATGGGTGTGCTGTTTCTCTCTTCGCTGCTCGTGATCGCCGCCAATGTGCTGGTCGATCTGCTGCATGCCTGGCTGGATCCCCGAATCGAGGTGCGTTGATGTCTTTGTCTTCCTCTACCCAGGCGCTGCCGATCCCCCCGGCCGCCGCCCACCCGCTGGCGGCCGCACAAGCGGCGCACAGTACCACCAGCAACGCCGAGCCCGATGCCGCGCCCTGGCCGAATCTGCATGCGCCCGATGCGGTGCGCACCAGCACCAGTGCCGCCAACGCCGGCAGTGGCAGCCAGGGCTACCGCGCGCTGCGCGTTTTCCTGCGCAACCCCACGGCCATGCTGGGCTGTGGCTTTTTGCTGGCCGTGCTGCTGCTGGCGCTGACAGCGCCCTGGCTCTTCCCCGGTGACCCGCTGGACATGGTGGCCCAGCCCTTTCTCTGGCCCGGCCAGGATGGGACCTATTTGCTCGGCACCGATTCGATGGGCCGTGATGTGGCCGCCGGCATTGCCCATGGCGCGCGGGTGTCGCTGTTGGTGGGCGTGTCGGCTACCTTGATCGGGCTGAGCCTGGGCATTGGCATTGGCGCCGTCAGCGGCTACTTTGGCGGCTGGGTCGATGACTTGCTGCAGCGCGTGGTGGTACTGTTCCAGACGATTCCCAGCTTTATCTTGCTGGTGGTGCTGGTGGCGATTGCCCAGCCTGCGATCAGCACCATCGTCGTCGCGATTGGCCTGGTGACCTGGCCCACGGTGGCACGCCTGGTGCGGGCCGAGTTCCGCGCGCTGCGCCACAAGGAGTTTGTGCTGGCCGCCCGCGCGCTGGGCTACTCGCACAGCCGCATCATCCTGCGTGAGATGCTGCCCAATGCGCTGCCGCCCATCATCGTCACCTCATCGGTGATGGTGGCCTCGGCCATCTTGCTGGAATCAGCCCTGTCCTTCATGGGCATGGGCGACCCGAACGTCGTCAGCTGGGGCAGCATGATCGGCATGGGGCGCGACCTGCTGCGCACGGCCTGGTACCTGACTGCGGCTCCGGGCCTGGCCATCGTGTTTGCCGTGCTCGCCTTCAACCTGATTGGCGATGGCTTGAACGACGCCCTCAACCCCCGTCTGTCGCAGGAGCGCTGAATGTCCGAAACCTCTTTGTTGGATGTGCGCGGGCTGAGCATCCGCTTTCCGCAGCTCGATCCGGTGCGTGGGCTGAGCTTTTCGGTACAGGCTGGCGAAACCCTGGCCATCGTCGGCGAGTCCGGCTCGGGCAAATCGCTCACCGCCCTCGCGCTGATGCGCCTGCTGCCACGCGCGGCCCGCATTGCGCAGGGCGAGATCCGCTTCAACGGCCAGAACCTGCTGGACCTGAGCGAGCCGGCGATGCGCCAGCTGCGCGGGCGCGAGATCGGCATGATCTTCCAGGAGCCAATGACGTCGCTCAACCCGGTCTACACCATTGGCTGGCAGATTGCCGAGGTGCTGCGCCAGCACGAGGGCCTGAGCGCCAAGGCCGCGCGGCTGCGCGCCATCGAGCTGCTCGATACCGTGCGCATCCCCGATCCGCAGCGCAGGGTCGATGATTTTCCGCACCAGCTCTCGGGCGGCATGCGCCAGCGCGTGATGATTGCGATGGCCATTGCCTGCCGCCCGCGCCTGCTGATCGCCGACGAGCCCACCACCGCACTCGATGTGACCATCCAGGCCCAGGTGCTGGACCTGCTCGACCGGCTGCGCAAGGACTTGTCGATGGGCCTGATCCTGATCACCCACGACCTGGGTGTGGTCTCGCAATGGGCCGACCGCGTGGTGGTGATGTATGCCGGCCGCGAGGTCGAGCAGGCCCGCCCTGGCCCACTGTTTGACGAGCCCCTGCACCCCTACACCCAGGGCCTGCTGGCGGCATCGCCCCGGCTGCAGCCCGGCGCGCATTACCTCGATGGCCCGCTCACCGAGATTCGCGGCAGCATCACCTCGGCCATTGGCCAGACCGGCTGCGCCTTTGCGCCGCGCTGCCCGCGCGCCCAGGCCTATTGCCACAGCGTTGTGCCGCCCTTGCAAGTAGCAGGCCCCCAGCGCCTGAGCGCCTGCCCCATCACCCTGCCTGCGTCTGCGCGCAGCGCCCACCTTGCCTAGGACCGCCATGAGCCTGCTGACTGTCAGCGATCTTCAGACCCATTTCAAACTGCCCAAGGGCGTGCTGCGCGCCGTCGATGGCGTGTCGTTCCACATTGCCAAGGGCGAGACCGTCGGCCTGGTCGGCGAGTCGGGCTGCGGCAAATCCACCCTGGGCCGCAGCCTGCTGCGGCTGGAGACGCCCACCGCCGGCCAGGTGGCGCTCGACGGCGAAGATATTCTGCCCTTGCAAGGCGCGCGGCTGCGCAGCCTGCGCAAGCGCATGCAGATGATCTTCCAGGACCCGTTCGCCTCGCTCAACCCGCGCCACAGCATCGGCACGATCTTGGAGACCCCTTTGCAGGTGCATGGCCTGGGCGACCGCGCCCAGCGCCGCCGCCAGGTCGAGCGCCTGCTCGACCGCGTGGGCCTGCCGCGCAACGCGCTGGGCCGCTACCCGCATGAGTTCTCCGGCGGGCAGCGCCAGCGCCTGGGCATTGCCCGCGCGCTGATGCTGCAGCCCGATCTGGTGGTCTGCGACGAGCCGGTCTCGGCGCTGGACCTGTCGATCCAGGCGCAGATCCTGAACCTGCTCGTTGAGATGAAGCGCGAGTTCGGCCTGTCCTACCTGTTCATCTCGCATGACCTGTCGGTCGTGCAGTACTTTGCCGACCGGGTGCTGGTGATGTACCTGGGCCGCATCGTCGAGAGCGCCGACCGCCGCAGCCTCTGGAGCAGCCCGCGCCACCCCTACACCCAGGCGCTGCTCGATGCCGTGCCTGACCCCACCCGCCACCGCCAGGCCGCCCCGTTGGGCGGCGACCTGCCCAGCCCGCAGAACCTGCCCACGGGCTGCCGCTTTCATCCGCGCTGCCCGCGCGCCACGGCGCTGTGCACTGCGCAGGAACCGCTGCTCAGCGACGGCGGCAATGGCCACCTGGTGGCCTGCCACCATCCGCAGCTGCCACCGGCCTCTGGCACGCAGACCTCCGTGATTTCCTTTCACTAACCCTTCGTTTTTTCTTTTGCCATGACCTACCGTTATCTCGGCCGCAGCGGCCTCAAAGTCTCCCGCCTGGCACTGGGCACCATGATGTTTGGCGGCCCGACCGACGAGCAGACCGCGCACGCCATCATCGCCAAGGGCAAGTCCCAGGGCATCAACTTCATCGACACGGCCGACGTCTACCAAAAGGGCCTGACCGAGCAGGTGGTGGGCCGTGCGCTGGCCAAGGACCGCCATGACTGGGTGCTGGCCACCAAGTTTGGCAACCCGCTGGGTGAGGGCCCGAACCGGCGCGGCACCTCGCGCAAATGGATCATCGAGTCGGTCGACAACAGCCTGCGCCGCCTGGGCACCGACTACATCGACCTGCTCTACTTTCACCGCGCCGATTTTGATGCGCCGCTGGGCGAGGCGGTGCGCGCGATTGGCGACCTGGTGCGCGCGGGCAAGCTGCGCTACTTTGGGCTGTCCAACTTTCGCGGCTGGCGCATTGCCGAGGTGGCGCACCTCGCGGACGCCGAAGGCATTGACCGGCCCATTGCCAGCCAGCCGCTCTACAACATCGTCAACCGCACGGCCGAGGCCGAGCAGCTGCCCGCTGCCGCCGCCTATGGCCTGGGCGTGGTCTCGTACAGCCCGCTGGCCCGGGGCGTGCTGACGGCCAAGTACCCGAATGTGGAAGCGGCCGAGCCCGGCTCGCGCGCCGCGCGGCTGGACAAGCGCATGCTCGAGACCGAGTGGCGCCCCGAGTCCATCGACATTGCCGCCGAGATCAAAACGCACACCGACGCGCGTGGCATCAGCCCGGTGGACTTTGCGCTGGCCTGGGTGCTGAACAACCGCCTGGTGACCGCCGCCATCGCCGGCCCGCGCACGCCCGAGCAATGGGATGGCTATATCCGCGCGCTGGACTACCAGTTCACCGCCGATGACGAGGCCCTGGTCAACCGCCTGGTGGCTGCCGGCCACCCCTCGACCCTGGGCTTTACCGACCCCGGCCACCCGGTCGAAGGCCGGGTGCCTTATGTGGCAGCTACGCAGGCCCCCGCGCCAGCGGCCGCCTAACCCAACAGGTCCACCGCCATGAATGCCTCGGTTCCCCCCCTGCGCTCCCGCCACCCCAGCCGCGATGACCTGCTGGCCCGCCTGCCCCAGCTGGCCGCCGATATTGGCCAAGGCGCCGCGCAGCGCGAGCTGCTGCGCGAGCCGCCCTGGGCGGCCTTTGACCTGCTGCGCGCATCGGGCCTGGGCGGCCTGCGCATTGGCCGCGAACAGGGCGGGCCGGGCGGGTCAGTGGCCGATGTGGTCGAGGTGGTCAGCACCCTGGCCGCAGCGGATTCCAACGTGGCCCATGCGCTGCGCACCCACTTCAACACCACCGAGCTGCTGCGGCTGGAGACCAAGCCCTCGGCGCTGGCCCAGCGCCAGAACGCCTGGGCCCTGCAGGGCAAGCTGTTTGGCGGTGCCTTTACCGAGCTGGGCACGGCACGCGCCGGCATCAGCACCTCCACCCTGCTGCGCGAGGGCCTGCACCACCGCTTGAATGGCAAGAAGTACTACGCCACCGGCACGGCCTATGCGGATTACTTCAACGTCTTTGCCACCAATGACGAGGGCCAGGGCGTCAATGCCGTGATCCCCGTGCAGCGCGAAGGCGTGCGGGTGCTCGACGACTGGGATGGCATGGGCCAGCGGCTGACCGCCAGCGGCAGCCTGGAGCTGAACAACGTGCTGGTCTATGACGACGAAATCAGCCCCGGCGCCCGCAACCACCTGGCCGGCCGCCATGCCTCTGCGCTGCGCCAGCTGATCCTCGTGGCGACTGCCGCCGGCATTGTGCGCAATATCCTAGCCGATGCACGCCACTATGTGCTGCAGCTGGGCAGGCCCGCGATGCACAGCCCCGCCGAGCGCTCACGCGACGACCATTTTGTGCAGGCCGTCATCGGCGAGCTGGCGGCCGCCAGCTATGCGATCGATGCCTTGATCGCCGCCAACGCCCGCCAACTGGACCAGGGCGCCTATGCCATCGTGCACGCGCCGCAAAGCGCGGACGATGTCGTGCTGCAAGGGGCTCTGGCCACCGCCCAGACCCAGCTGGTCGTCAGCCGCCTGGCGCTGAATGCCGGCGAGCGCCTGTTTGAAGTGGGCGGCGCCTCCGCCACCTCGCGCCAGCTGAACCTAGACCGGCATTGGCGCAACCTGCGCACCATCTTTAGCCACAACCCGCTGCTGCACAAGACCCGGGTGGTGGGGGACTATGTGCTCAATGGCACGCGGACGCATTTGGAGGAAGGGCGGGTGTTTTGAGGGCGGCCACCGGCGAGCAAGACCGCAGGCATGCCCCAGCCGACGCACAAATCAAACACTCCATAAACAAACCGAATGACTTTATTAAAGTTCACATTTTTTAGAGTCGTTTGGGGAGCAACGCTCTAGCGTAATTAAATTGTTGCGGTTATCTTGTAGAAATTACTTATTCAGTATATTTATTACAAATACGCCATGCACCTCGCTTCCGAATCCGCGACTTCGCATCTGAACTTGTCCCGCTCCGTTACGCCTTTGGGCAAGGCTGCCCTCCATGGCAGCTTGCTCGCAGGGTTGTTTGCAGCACCTCAGATAGCGCTGGCCTGCCCAGCCAACCTCAGCGCATCGACTTACACCACGCAGGCTTCGGACAATGGTCTGACCTGCGTCTACACCGCAGACCCCATGGCCGTTACCGTCAATGGATGGCTGGCCACCGGTTTGGTGCAAATCACTGGCAACACCACCGTCAATGGCGTGCTGACCGTCACCGACACCAACGGCGACAACAGCCGGGGCATCCTGTTGTCTGGTGCTGGGAATGGCGCTTTTTTGAAGGACGTCACGATCAACAAACCCAGCGGTGCCAACAATGCCGCTGGGATTGAGAAAGCCGGCTCCGGCGTGGTCACCTTCCAGGGCAATGTCACGGTCAGTTCCAACACCGGAGCGCCTTCGGCCAGAATCAACACCCGCGATGGAGTGCGCAACAACGCAGGCACGGCCAACTACCAAAAAGACCTCAGCATCACCAGCCAAGGCGGCACCCGCTCGGGCCTGTATGTGGGCGCGGGCACGGTCACGGTGGGCGGTAATCTCACGCTCGATTTCCAATCCACCTACTACGCCGGCTACAGCTACGCACCGCTATGGAGCCAGGGCGGCACCACCACCGTAACAGGTACCACCACGGTCAACACGGCAGCCGCCTCGGGCCTCACGCCAGGCGTCGTGGTGACGAATTCCCAAGTCACCCTGAATGGCGCTACCAGCGTGACGGTGGCAGGCACAGGTGCTGCAGCCGTGGATATCCGCATCGGCGGCGTTGCCGGGTGGCCGCTGGCGGGCAACACCATCACCGCATCGGGTGCCGCAGGCATTGGCCTGCAACTGCGCAGCAATGGCAGCTTTAGCGCAGGCTCGGGCCTTGTCGTCAACGCGCAGGGCAGCTCTTTCAACTACCTCTCGGCCAGCGGAAGTACCAGCCTGGATGCAGTCACCGCCACGACGGCCCCGGTGGTCTGGAACGCCGATGCCACCAGCACGGCCACCTACACCGGCAACGAAGGCCACTACAAGGGCAGCAGCCAGTTGGCGAGCGGCGGTCAGCTGACCTTGAACCTGAACCGCGCCGCCTTGTGGGAGGCCACCGCCGCCTCGTCCTTTACGGTGCTGAACCTGCAAAGCGATGCGCTGCTCGATGCCTCCTTGCTGCCCAGCCTGGCAGCCACGGGCAACCTGAGCAATGCCGGGGGCATCGTGTCGCTCGCTCGCAGCGATGCCAGCCCCAACAACACCCTGGCCTTGGCGGGTACCTACACCGCCAATGGCGGCAGCCTGGTGCTCAACACCGTGCTCAACGATGGCTCCACCTCGGTGAGTGATGTGCTGCAGGTGAATGCGACAGCGGCAGGTGGCAGCCCCACCCTGCTCTCGGTGCTGCCCGATGCGGCCAGCGCGCCGGCCTTCACCACCGGCAAAGGCATTTTGGTGGTGCGCGTGACCGGCGGCGCAGCCAGCTCGGCGGCCAGTGTCTTTGCGCTGCCAGACGGTTTCCTGGACGCCGGCGGCATCCGCTATGAACTGGTGCGTGACGCAGACGATGGCAACTGGTACCTGCGCTCTGTCGCCGCTGCGCAGCTGACCGTGAACAAGGTGGTCACCGGGCCTGCAGGCGCGGCGCCCTTTGCCGGTGAGATTCCGTTTACCGTGAGCTGCACCGGCCCGGCAACGTCCTTCAGCGGCAGCCTGGTGGTGGCGGCCAACCAGGGCAGCGCTGCCCCCATCACCATCCAGCAAGGCAGCGCCTGCACGGTGGCCGAAGGCGCGCTGCCCACCGCCCCTGCGGGCTACCGTTGGGCCGAACCCAGCTACACGCAGCCTGCGGCCATTGCCGCTGGTGCCAACACTGCGACCATTACCAACACCTTGGTCTCTAACGCCACCCCCACCGATGCCGGGACGCTCAAGCAAGTGCCGACCCTGGGCACCTGGGCCGTCAGCGCGCTGTCGCTCACCATGGCACTGCTGGGCCTGGGCCGCATGCGCCGACGCACGACCTGATCGCGCTGCCTTGCTGCGGCCAGACGCAAAAATGCCACCTCCTGGTGGCATTTTTTTTGGGCGGTGCTGCGTTGGCCAGCCTAGTTCAATTTACTGCTCCGCCGCCGCCTGCGCCCGCACATCAAACTCCACCTTCCAGCGCTCGCTGCCGCCCACGGGCACGGCGTTGAGTTCCAGCGTGCCGATATCGGTCACGCGGGCATGCAAGGTGACGGGGACGACCTCGCCCTTGGCGCGGCCTTCGGCGGGCAGGTTCAGCTCGATCTCCTGCAGCTCCAGCAGCTCCTCGGGGCCCCAGAAGTCGAGCATGGTGCCGACGGCATCGCTGCGTCGCACGCTGGAGCCAAAGAAGCGCATGCGCACTGGCTCGCCCACGACGAGACCAAACTCCTGCGTGTCGAGGGCTGCCTCGCTGCCCTCTTCCATGCCAAACGGTGCCAGGCACAGCGCGGACATAGGGGGCTCCATGCCGGGGATCGCAGGCATGTTGGATTCGACGCCGACATAGTAGGACTGCGCGGTGCCGCCCCGGATGCGCACACCCCGGCCTTCGCGCACATGGCCGTAGTAGGCAGCGCCACGGGCGACGGCCAGGTCCAGGTTGGCGCCGTCCAGCAGGCGCGCGGGGGCGGCGCCTTCGGCGGCCAGCCAGCTGTTCAGCACTTCGGTGATGCGCTGCTCAATCTGTGGCGCCTTGAGCACGCCGCCGTTGAACAGGATCGCGGTGGGGTGCAGAAAGCTGGCGCCTTCGGGCTGGGTGCCCTGCAGGCCATCGATCTGCTCGGTCACGCCGGCCTGGCGCGACAGGAAGGCGGCCAGGTGGCGGGTCACCGCAGCATCTTGCGCATAGGGCAGACCCAGCTGCGTCAGCGCGCCACGCGCGCGGCTGATGGGCTTGTCGCTGACGGCCACTTGCGGGAAGAAGCCTTCGACCAGGGTGGCCAGCACTTCGCTGCGGGTCACCTCGGTGCGGATGCTGCCGCCGATCAGCTTGCTGCCCCGGCTGGGCACCACCACGGGTACGGATTGCAGCGCCGCATCGGACAGCAGCTGCTCCTTGGCGGCGCGGCAGCCATGGGCCAGTGCGCGGGTTTGCCAGGCGTCGAGCTGCTTGCCTTCTTGCGCCAGCTTTCGCGCCACGGCGTAGGCCAGGGCCAGGTCCATGTTGTCGCCACCCAGCAGGATGTGCTCACCTACGGCCACGCGCTGCAAGGCCAGGTTGCCATCGCGCTCGAGTACCGCAATCAAGGACAGGTCGGTGGTGCCACCGCCCACGTCGACGACGAGGATCACATCGCCGCTTTGCACCTGCTTGCGCCAGTCGCCGCCGCTCGCCTGGATCCAGCTGTAGAGCGCCGCTTGCGGCTCTTCGAGCAAGCTGAGCTTCTGGAAGCCGGCCGCCTTGCAGGCCTCGGCCGTCAGCTCGCGCGCGGCCGGGTCAAAGGATGCGGGGATGGTGACGGTGATGTCCTGCGCATCAAACGGCGCCTCGGGATGGGCCTGCTCCCAGGCCCAGCGCAGGTGCGACAGGTAGCGGATCGAGGCCGTCAGCGGCGATACGCGGTGCACCTCGGCCGGGGCATCGGCTGGTAGTAGCGGGCTGCGGCGGTCCACACCGGGGTGGCACAGCCAGCTTTTGGCGCTGGAGACCAGGCGGATCGGCGTCGCCGCGCCGCGTGCGCGGGCAAACTCGCCGACGACAAAATCCTGCTGCGCGCCCCAGGGCAACGCCATGTCGGCGGCGCTCAGCTCGCTCTCATGGGGCAGGTACAAAAACGACGGCAGCAAGGGCCGCGCCTCGATGCTGGCGGGCGCCGTGAGCTGGGGGATGGCCAGCACATGCTGGACCAGGTTGTCACCATCGCTGGCGCTCTTGTCCACATAGGACAGCGCGCAGTGCGTGGTCCCCAGGTCGATACCGATGCTGAATTGGGCTGGTGTTTGCATGGTTTAGAGCTCCACCTCAGCCTGGGCCAGCACCTTGGCGGCGGCCGTGTCGGTCAGCTGCGGCAGCTTGACCTCCGTCACCTGCCAGCCCCGGTGGCCCAGGGTGCCGGTGAACGGGGCCTGGCCCACCACATGGCCGGTCAGGCGCACGGCTGCGGCATCAAAGCCGGCCTGCAAGGTGATGCGGCTGCCTTCGGCCTCGGTACGCACAGGGGCCAGCGCGAAATGCTCGCGCAGCACCTTGCGGCAGCCTTCATGCACCACGCGGGCGGCGGCGCCAATCTCGGCATCGGTGTAGGGCGCCACGTCTTCCTGGATAAAGTCGACAAAGCGGGCCTCGCGCTGGAGCAGACCCAGCAGCTGCAGCGCAGCGGTCTCGGTGGGCAGCTGCACGGTTTTTTCGACGACCTTCTCGACCAGCTTTTCCACCGGCACTTCGACCCGCTTCTCTACCGTCTTCTCAACGATTTTCTCGACCGGCACTTCGATGCGGACTTCAACGATCTTCTCGACCGGCACTTCAACGCGCACTTCCTGCGGAGGCACATCGGCCGCCAGGCGCTCACCGCCACGCACGCGCTGCACATCGGCGGCCAGGCGGCCATTGCCCAGAATGGCGAAGAAGCTGCCGATCGCAATGGCGATGCGGCTGAAAAAAGATGGGGGGGTGTTGTTCATGGAGGCACCAACAGACACCCGCCAGGACGCTGTGGCGCTGCGCGGCCAGGGCCGGGGCAGTTGCACCGCGCAGGCGGGTGGTTTTAAAAATGGGGTTTGCGGCAAGCACTGGGCCCGGCACCTACAGCCAGCGGCCAGCCCGCAAAACCGGGGATTTTACCGGCTGGCCCTATGCCCCCGTGCGATGCACCAGCAAGCCGGGAGCGCCGGCTTGGCGGTGGATGGACGCTCAACGCCGCTAACACGGCCCAGCAAACCGAAGGTTTGCGGTTGAGACTAGGCGTCCCCGACTAGGCGTCCCCGACTAGGCGTCCCCGACTAGGCGCCAAGCCGCAGACAGTACGTTAGTACGGCAAGGCTTGGCGCGGCCGGCGAGGCAACGACGTATCAAGGGTCGTGTTAGTGGCGCTTAGAACTGGTAGCTGACGTTGACGCCACTGGCCCAGTTGCGCCCCATCGCGCTTTCAAAATAGCGCTGGTTGCCGTCATTGACGATGACCGAGCCGATGTAGTTCTTGTCGAACACATTGTTGACGCGTGCAAAGGCGGCCAAGGTCCAGCGCGGGGCGATCTGTGCGCGGTAGCCCAGGCTGAGCGCGGTGGTGGCGTAACCCGGGGCGGCCTGGGTGTTGGCATCGTTGGCCTGCACATTGGAGCTGGCCTGCACACCCATGCCGACGGTCCAGGCCGGGGCAAAGTGCCAGTCAGCGCCCAGGTAGGCGTTGTGGCGTGCCAGGCCGGGCAGGCGCTGGCCGGCGGTGCCGCTGCCCGACTCCTCGCGAAAGCGCGCATCCAGCCAGGTGTAGGCGGCGCGCAGCTGCCAGTCACGCATCAGATCCAGCTGGGCCGACAGCTCCAGCCCCTGGCGCCGGGTCTTGCCGGCATTGCGGTAGGTGGTGCGGCCACCAGCGCTCTGGTCGGTCACGATCTCGTCACTGCTGTGCGACTGGAACAGCGCCGCACTCCAGAGCCCGCGCAGCGCATCGCCACGCAGCTGCTGGCGGTAGCCCAGCTCCCACTGCGTGCTGCTGGTGGGCCGCAGATCGGTGTTCAGGCCCGAGCCGCTGTTGCGGTAAGACATCTCGGTGATGCTCGGCGTCTCAAACCCGCGCCCCACGCTGGCGTAGATGGTCTGCTGCGGGCTGAGCTGGTAGGAGAGCGAGGCAACAGGCAGCAGCTTGCTGTGGCGGCTGCTGCCACTGTCGTCGCCATTGCCGGGGGTGATGTAGTAGTCGTCCGAGCTGAAGCGCACGCGGCTATAGCGCAGGCCGGTGTCCAGGCTCCAGCGCGGGGCCAGCTGCCAGCGCGCCTGCACAAAGGGGTCAGTGCTGCTGACCTTGTTTTTCTCATCGCGGCGCAGCTGGCCGCGCAGGCCATAGGTGTCGCCGATAAAGTTCTCGTAGCCCTGGCGGTTTTCGGTCATCTGCTGCAGATCCAGCCCCGCGCTCAGCTGCAGCGGCACGATGGTGTCGAACTCGCCCACCCAGACCAGGCGGGCGCCCGCATAGTCGCGCGCCATGTCGATCACGCCGCCGGCGTGGCCCGACGCCAGCTGCGGCGCCTTGGGGATGGACTGGTACTGCAGCATGCTACGGTGGCCGTAGTAGGCCGACAGGCTCAGGCTTTGGCGGGCGTTGATGCGCAGGTCATAGGTGGCGCCCAGCTGCTGCTGCTCCAGCGATTTGCGCGTGTTGTACTGCTCGGCCACGCTGCTGGCTTGGCGCGGATTGGCCTGCCACTGCGCCATGGTCAGGCCCTGCGGGTCTTGCGCATCGCCCCGGGTGTGGTTGGCCACCAGGGTCAGCTTGTCGTCATGCGCCAGCGGAATCACCAGCTTGGCATTGAGCAGGTTGCGGTCGGCCTCGCTGTGCTCGCGGTAGCCATCGGTCATGAAGCGGCTGGTGCTCAGCACATAGCCCATGCCGCCTTCCGTCTGGCCGCTGGCCTTCAGGCTGTAGCGCTGCTGGCCATCGCTGCCCACGCTCACGCCGGTCTCCAGCTTCAGCGGGCCTTGCGGGTCTTCGGTGTAAAAGCTCAGCACGCCCCCCGAGGCATTGCCGTACAGCGCCGAATACGGGCCGCGCAGCACCTCCACCCGCTCCAGACTGGAGATATCGACATTCGAGGTCTGGCCCTGGCCATCGGGCATGGTCGCGGGGATGCCGTCGACATACAGGCGCACGCCGCGCACACCAAAGGTGGAGCGCGCGCCATAGCCGCGCACGCTTAGCTGCAAGTCCTGGGCGTAGTTGTTACGGTTGTTCAGCGTCAGGCCCGGCACGCTGCCCAGCGCTTCGGACAGGTTGACCTGCATCTGCCGATCCTGCAGCTCGCTGCCCTCCACCACATTGGCCGATGCCGGCAGTTGCAGCAGATCGGCCGTGCCAACGGCCGAGCGCACCGACACGGTCGGCAAGGTGGCTTCGGCAGCGGGGGTTTCAGCGGTGGAGGGGGTTGCTGGTGCGGTCTGCGCGGCGGCGGACAGGGCGCACAGCAGCGCAGCGGCCCCGGCCACAGGGCGCAGGGGCGAGAGAGAAAAGGCTTGGATCGGCATAGAGGCCGCTATTTTCTTACAGCGTTTGATGCTATGGGAAATTTGGTACATAAACCCCTGCTCTCCTCTGAGAAACCCCAATCTACCACCGTTGCGGCTGCCACCAGCTAGGCAGCAGCGCGCGCACCTGGGCGCGGTGAAAGCGGTCGTCGATCAGCACCACCACGCCCCGGTCATCCTCACTGCGAATCACCCGCCCAGCCGCCTGCACCACCTTGCGCAGCCCCGGGTAGAGGTAGGTGTAGTCATAGGCCTTGGCAGCGCCAAAGCGCTGGGCCATGGCCTGCTGCATATGCGTGTTGATGGGGTTGACCTGGGGCAGGCCCAGGGTGGCAATAAAGGCGCCTATCAGCCGGTTGCCCGGCAAGTCCACCCCTTCTGAAAACGCCCCGCCCAGCACGGCCAGGCCAATGCCCTGCCCGGCCTCGTCAAAGCGCGCCAAAAAGGCGGCGCGCCCGGCATCATCCATGGCCGAGGTCTGGCAGAACAGCGGCAGCTGCGGCTGCAGGCGCTGCATGCATTTGGCCGCGCGCTGCAAATAATCAAAGCTGCTGAAAAAGCAGAGGTAGTTGCCCGGCTGGCGGGCAAACTGCGCTGCCACCACTTCGGCAATCGGCACCAGCGACTGCGCCCGGTCCTGGTAGCGGGTGGAGATATGCCCCGCAATCTGCACCTGCAGCTGCGCGGCCTGGAAGGGCGACGGCACATCGACCCACTGCGTGGTGGGCGGCAGGCCCAGCAGATCCTGGTAGAAGGCCTGCGGCCCCAGGGTGCCGGAGAACAGCACCGTGGCGCAGGCGGCGCTATGGCGCGCGGCCAGGTGCGGCGCGGGCACCACATTGCGGATGCAGAGCGTGGACATCGGCCCCCGGCGGCCGGCAGATGCACCGCCCAAAGCACTGCCCCATAGGCTGATATCAAACAGCGCATGCGGCCCCAGCTGCTCGGCCAGGTTCAGCCAAGAGAGTGCCTCCAGGTAAAAGCCCAGCACCGCGTCGCCCGGCAGCATGGGGCTGTCGCCCTGGGCCTGGGCAATGGCGGCCACGGCGCGCTGCACGGCGCCCAGCAGGCCGGGTGGCAGCTCGGCATAGACCTGGTAGTCCTGGCCGCCCTCTTGCTGGGCCTTGTTCAGGGCCGTCCATTGCCGGTTCAAGGCATCCAGCGATTTCTTGACCGGGCCGGTTGCCGCCTTGCGCGCTGCTGCCAGGGTGTGCTGCGGCAGCTCGGCCGTGTACATGCGGCGGGCGCGTTCGAGCAGGTTGTGGGCCTCGTCCACCAGCACGCCCACCTTCCACTGGTGGGCCTGGGTCAGCGCGTACAGCATCGCGGCGCTGTCGTAAAAGTAGTGGTAGTCGCCAACGACCACATCGCTCCAGCGCGCCAGCTCCTGGGTCAGGTAATAGGGGCAGACCTGGTGCTGCAGCGCCAGCGTACGTACCCTGTCGGGCGTCAGCATCGGCTCCTGCGCCAGGGCCTGGGCGCGGGCAGCGGGCAGGCGGTCGTAAAAGCCCTGGGCCAGCGGGCAGGATTCGCCATGGCAGGCCTTGTCCGGGTGCTCGCAGCTTTTGTCGCGCGCCTGCAGATCCACCACGCGCAGCGGCACCGCGCCCGTCTGGCCCTGCAGCGCCGTCTGCAACAGGCCCAGCGCATGCAAGGCCAGCCGATGGCCGGTGGTCTTGGCGGTCAGAAAAAACAGCTTGTCCAAGCCTTGCTCTGCACTGGCCTTGAGCATGGGGAAGATGGTGGCCACGGTCTTGCCAATGCCGGTGGGCGCCTGCGCCATCAAACAGCTGCCGCCGCCCGCCTGCAAACCCGCCTTGGCCGTGCGGTACACCGCCACCGACAGCGCCCGCTGCCCGGTACGGAACTGCGCAAACGGAAAGCGCAGCGCCGTGAGCGCCGCATCCCGCGCGCTGCGGTGCGCGGCCTCGCTGCGCGCCCAATCCAAAAACAAGCGGCATTGCTGCTCAAAAAACGCCTGCAGCTCGGCGGCGCTGAAGGGCTCGGCCAGCACCGTCTCTTGCTGCGTGCCCACGTTGAAATAGACCAGCGCCACCTTCAAGCGGGGCAGGCCCCGCTCCAGGCACAGCAGATGGCCGTAGACCTTGGCCTGCGCCCAGTGCAGGGCGCGGTGGTTGTCGCGCACGCTGTCGATCTGGCCCCGGTAGGTCTTGATTTCTTCGAGCTGACCCAGGGCCGGGTCAAAGCCATCGGCGCGGCCGCGTACCTGCAGGTCTTCAAAGCTGCCCGCCAGGCGCAGCTCCGCCTCATAGCCCGCGCCCCGGCGGGCACGCACCAGGCCATGGCCTTCGATGCCTTCCAGCGCCGATGGCGCTGGCGTAAAGCGCAAATCCAGATCGCCCGCGCGGGCGGTGAACTCGCACAAGGCGCGCACCGCCACGGTGTAGCTCATGCGCCCGCCTCGCGCCACTGCACATGGCAGACGCCCACGGGGATGCCATGGGCGGCGCAGTATTCCAGCCAGCGGATCTGGTTGTCCTGCAGCTTGTCGCCTGGGCCCTTGACCTCCACCAGCTGGTAGCGCCCTTCCTGCGGCCAAAAGCGCACCAGATCCGGAAAGCCCGTGCGGTTGGCCTGCAGGTTGCCAAGCAGGCGCTGGAACAGAAGTTGGAGGTGGGCCGCCGGTATGCAGGCCAGCGCATGGTCCAGCAGCGCCTGCGTCAACGTGCCCCAAAACACAAAGGGCGATTGCAGGCCAGCCTTGTCGGCAAAGCGCTGGCGGATTACCTCGGCGTAGCTACCGTCGTCCAAGGTCGCCAGACAAGCCTCAAACAGCGCCGCACGCCGCGCAACAAAATCGGGCGCATAGACATCGGCCGGCCCCGCCTGGAACGGATGAAAAAACGCCCCCGGCAAAGGCGCAAAAATCGCCGGCCAGCACAGCAGACCAAACAGCGAGTTGACCAGCGCGTTCTCGACATAAAACACCGGTGCGTCCTCGCGGTGCCAGTGGTCGCGCAAGGCGTACTCCACCGGCATCAGGCGCAGGCCTTCGGTGGCATCGGCGGTGTTCATCGCGTCGCCAGCGCGCAAGGCGGCCTCCAACGCGGCCGCATCGCTCAGCGCATCCATCGCCGCCAGATCGGGCGCCATGCGTGGCATGCGCAGCACGCGCTCCAGCGCCACATCCTCGCGCAGCTGCGCCACCTCGGGTTTGAGCGCGCGGCGGCTGGCGCTGCGCTGGCCCAGGTGGCGGCGCAGGCGTGGCAGCATGCGGGCCAGGCGCTGGCTTTCTTCATCGCTTTCGGGCTGCTGCGCGGCTGCGCTGGCGAGGGCCAGAGCCTCGTCAAAACGCTCCATGCGTTCGAGCACGCGCATGCGGCGGTGGCGTGCGCCCGGATAGCGGCTGGCGGCATAGGCCTGCTCGGCCAGCGCCCAGCTTTGGCTGCGCTCGCAGGCCTGGCCCAGGCGCAGCAGCACCTTGGCGTGGCGCTGCTGCAGCCAGGGGTTGGCGCTGCGCCAGGCGGCCAGCGCGTCCATCAAGGCCTGGCGGTCTTCGTCCTCATCCACCGCCTGGCGCCACTGCTGCAGCTGGCGGTAGCCCTGCACATCGGCACGGGTCTG
Organism: Comamonas sp. 23; assembly: GCF_049601575.1. NCBI lineage: Bacteria > Pseudomonadati > Pseudomonadota > Betaproteobacteria > Burkholderiales > Comamonadaceae > Comamonas > Comamonas sp. 23. The sequence continues at coordinate 4,381,315 of NZ_CP187127.1, forward strand.
GAAGGCGCGCGACTGCGCATCAAAGGCCACCGTCTCGTATTTGAAGATGCCCAGGTCGGCCAGCACAAACTCCGACCAGTCCTGGTGCAGATTGCCAAAGAACATCAGCCGCAAGCCTTCGGCCAGCTCGCCGACCGTCACGCGCCAGGCGGCATGCTCGGCCTGGGGGTGCCAGCTTCGGTAGGGCTGCAGCTGCTCTTGGGCTTCTTGCTCGGTGCTTGGATCAGACTGCTGAGCCCATTGCGCAAGCTGGGCCAGCATGTCTGCCTTGCGCAGCGAGCGTGCCAATCCGGCGTTGGCAAAGATCTGCAGCAGCTCGGGCTTGGTGTGCAGCGCAAACAGCTCGGCCAGCGCCATGTCGGCATCGGCATCGATCCAGCCCAGTGCCAGCAGGGGCTGTGCGGCAGCATGCACATCGGGGATTTCGTCGTAGACCAGCTTGTCCGCGCGGAACCAGGGCCCGCGCCGCATCAGCATGCGCACCATCAGCGCCTGCGACGGCATGGGGGCCTGCGCAAAGTCCGCCAAAAACTGCTGCTCCTGCGCATCGAGCACATCGCCATAGCGTTGCCCCAGCCACTGCAGCGCGCGCTCGAAGTTGTGCAGGTAGTAGTAGCGGTGGGGGGCCAGCATGGGGGGTCGGATGCGGTGAAGGTGAGTGATAGCTTATCTGTATTTTTATACAGCTATTTTAACTTTGCCGCCATGTCCCCTTCTGGCCCTCAGGCTCGCGCAGCCGATAGCACTATTCCACTGCTTGCAGGCAGGCTATATACAAATGAGTTTGCGAATAGAAACGATTCTCATTTATTATGTTTTTATTTGACGCTGCCTTGATGCCGAGCAAAGTGTTTTCCGTTTATCCCGTGGAGGCGAGCCAACCGTGCCAAACCCAGACAGTGACATCCATCCGTTGGTGCAGGAGCACGGTGTGATGCTGCGCCACTATGCTGCACTGCAAGCGCGCTGCACGGCCCAGGTCGATGCACTGCGCGCGGAAGTCGAGGCGCTGCGCGCCCAAGTCACCCAGCTGCGGGCCCAGGTCATCATGCGCGACAGCGCCCTCATCTGGGAGCGCGAGGACCGCCTGGTGCACCTGTCGGCCATCGCCAACCGCGCGGCCGTCACGGCCGTGCGCCGCTGTGTGGACCCGGCCGCGACGATGGAAGTGGCCGCCGTGCCCCCGCCCCCACCCGATGCCTATCTGCAAGAGCTGGGCCAGCATGCCACCAACCTGGTGATCTGCCAGACCGGCTGCATCAGCCACGGGGGTTACTGGCGCGAGCATGACCAATGCAAGCGCCTGGGCAGCACCTGCCTGCTCGAAGACCCCCAGGCCTTTGTCCCCACAGAAACCGCCAAGGCCTCGCACGCCTGGGTGATGACGGCGGCCAGCGTGCCCGCCAAGGAGCTGCCATGAGCTCGCGTTTTCCGTCCTCCGTATCGGGCCCGCTGCTGCTGCGCGAATGGGAGCGCCTGACCCAGACCGGCGTGGAAGCCAGCCGCGACAACCGCCCCGAGCAAGCGCTGGCCTGGCATGAGCATGCACTGCGCGTGGCGCACCAGCTGTTCCACGATGCGCCGGCCGGCGTCTGCGCCGATGACCGCCTGGCCGCCTTTGTGGTGGCGCACCTGAACCTGGCCGACTGCTTCAACACCTTGAGCCAGCCGATATCGGCCGGCGAGTGCATCAACTGCGCCCACCACCAGCTGCTGGCCTTGACGCGCGACGACCATGCCAGCGCCGATCTGCGATCGGCCGCCTGCAAGCACCTGCACCACACCTTTGCCGCCTTGACCGAGCACCACAACCGCTGCGCCGCCCGCGAGCGCGAGGATGCGATGGAGCGGCAGGCCCACAGCGTTCCCATGCCTTCGGGCAACCCGCCGCCGGGCACGCTGCTGCACTGACAGCCGCCGCACCGGCATTAACCCACTGTTCTCCACTCAACAACTGACACACGATATGTCCTATACCCTGCCCAAGCTGGCCTATGCCTACGATGCCCTGGAGCCCAATATTGACGCCCAGACGATGGAGATCCATTACAGCAAGCACCACCAGACCTATGTGAACAACCTCAATGCGGCGGTTGAAGGCACGGAGTTCGCCAACCTGCCCGTCGAAGCGCTGGTGGCCCAGGTGGAATCGCTGCCCGAGAAGCTGCGCCTGCCCGTGCGCAACAACGGCGGCGGCCACGCCAACCACAGCCTGTTCTGGGAAGTGATGTCGCCCAGCGGCGGGGGCCTGCCCCAAGGCGATGTGGCCCAGGCCATCGATGCCGACCTGGGTGGTTTTGACGCGTTCAAGGATGCCTTCACCAAGGCGGCACTGAGCCGTTTTGGCAGCGGCTGGGCCTGGCTGACCGTGACCCCTGCAGGCAAGCTGGCGGTGGAAAGCAGCGCCAACCAGGACTCGCCCCTGATGAAGGGCATTGGCTCGGGCAACACCCCCATCCTGGGCCTGGATGTGTGGGAGCACGCTTACTACCTGAAGTACCAAAACCGCCGCCCTGAATACATTGCCGCTTTCTACAATGTGGTGGACTGGGGCGTCGTTGCCCGCAAGTACGCCGCTGCACTGGGCAAGTAAGTCACTCCCTTCTTCGAGCACGCGAGCACGCACATGACCCCAGGCAACCAACCAATGGAAATGGACAACCAGCCCGATCCGCGCGATGACGCATCGCGCAGCACCGCCAGCCCTGCGCCAAAACCGGCGCTCAAGCTGCAAACCCGCATCGGTCTGTTGATCTGTGCCCTGGGGGTATTTGCGCTGGCCGCACTGATCTGGGATGGCTTGAAAAACCAGCCCTCGGTGCGCAACGCATTGCTGGGCGGCTGCATGGCCGCGCTGGCCACTGCCTTGGGCACCTTGCCCGTGCTGCTGGCCCAGCGCCCGTCGGAGCGCACACGGGATACCTTGTTTGGCTTTGGCGCCGGCGTGATGCTGGCCGCCTGCGCGTTCTCGCTGGTCATCCCCGCACTGGATGCCGCACGCGCCTCGAATATCTTTGGCGGCAGCGCCTGGGCTGCTGGCGGCGTCGTCGGCACCTCCATCCTGCTGGGCGGCATGGCCCTCTTGGTGATGGACCGCCTGCTGCCCCACGAACATTTCATCAAAGGCCGGGAAGGCGCCAGCGCCCAGCAGCTGCGCCGCACCTGGCTCTTTGTGTTTGCAATCATCCTGCACAACCTGCCAGAAGGCCTGGCCATTGGCGTGGGCTACGCCGGCAATGAAGGCATGCGCGCCAATGCGCTCGCCATCGGCATCTCCATCCAGGATGTCCCCGAAGGCTTTGTCGTCGCCGCCGCACTGCTGGCCGTCGGCTACAGCCGAGGCTTCTCCGTCCTGCTGGGCATCGCCTCCGGCCTGGTCGAACCCCTGGGCGCCGTCGCCGGCGCCGCCATCATCGGCAGCTCCGCCCTGCTTCTGCCTTGGGGCCTGGGCTTCGCCGCCGGCGCCATGCTCTTCGTCATCAGCCACGAAATCATCCCGGAATCGCACCGCAAGGGGCATGAGTTTTTTGCGACTACGGGGTTGATGGTGGGGTTTGTGTTGATGATGGTGTTGGATACGGCGCTGGGGTGAGGGGGCTGCGGGCGCGTTAGAGATACGCGCCAGTACTGCACGCGGCGTGCTAAGTGGCCCAGCGGATTCAGGAAAGATTGCTAACTCGCTGCGGTGGCAGCTAAGCCCGTCTGATATTTGAAGAGGCGCAACTCATGCTTGGCCCTAGATCGCTTATGCAGCAGTTCCTCAATGTCCAACACCCCAATATCAACACCATAGATGTCGTTCAGGTTGGTTGAAAGATCCTCAGCGACGAATACGTCGTCGAGATCGAAGATACCAACCGCTTCGAAATTTGTTCGATCGCCTGGCCCTTCGTGGTTCGCATCGCTCAAGCCAGGGAGCATGTCCACAGCGCGGCTGTATGCCGCCTCTGGGTCGCCGGCTGCGAACATATGCAATGCGAGAAAGTGATGTTCTTCACTGCGAAGAACCTCGTACGGCGGTGGATTGTTCAACCAAAGGTTTTCCTCCTTCATGAGGAAGTGAGCCACATACAAAGGCATAAGTGAGGTGCTTTCAAGGGATAAGGTTTACGGCGAATTTACGCCCTAATCGAGGAGAGCCTCTATCTCCGCTCCTTAACAGGAAAGAACAGGCAAAGGCACCAGATACACCGGGGCTATCCGACTTTCTCCACGCTCGCTCGCACACGCAGTTTTCCGCAACCCAAAGCTGCGTAGTCTGCCCCCTTTTAGCTTCGGCTTCTCGTCTTCTTGCTAGCTGCGAATAGGTTGCTATCCCGTCTTTCGAGGTATTCCGCAAGGACCTCCAACGGTGGCACACCAAGCGCCTCAGCGAACTCCACCAATTCCACAGCATCAATGCGACGCTCGCCGCGCTCGCACTTGGACACAAACGTCTGCGTGTTGCCAAGCCGCTGTGCCAGCTCCACTTGCGACACGCCCATACGCTTGCGCGTGGCAGTGAGAACGGACAGTAAGAGCTGGTAGTTGGGATTGTGGGTGGAGCGGTACATGGTGGATGGACATGAAACTGCTCACAAGTTAAAGTCCGTTCTGGAATAGTCTGAAATGGACTATTTCTGCAACCAAACCGCCCTCTGAATGCTTGCAAGCACGCCACCCGAGCGTCCGCATTTATGTATCAACCTGAAAGGATTTATTGCTATGGAGCACGAGCACAAGCTCCTTGTCGTGACCGATGAAGTCGTCAGTCAAACTTCCTTGGGTGAAGGCCTTATCGAAGTTGATCCCTCTGGTTCCGGAGTGGATGAGCAGGATGATGCTCGCATGCACCAACAAGCGCTGCGACGGTTCAGGCCTATACAGCTATGGATCTGTCTGCTGTTTTTCGTTGAAGGGGTCTTGGGAGTGTTTGTTGTTGGCTGGCCGGCGCTGATTCTTTGCATTCTGGGAATCTTGTATATGGCATGGGTGGCCAAGCGGTCTAATGCGCCAGCAAGTGAGGACATGAATCAAGGGCACATGTATGGCGGAGATGCAAGACTGCCGACCACCCGATGGCGGCCATAACGCCTAGTCAAATTGATCGACCGCATCCAGCCTAAAACAGCGATCAATGGCTGAGCACTGCCATCAGAAGCTCGATACCAACTTCGATGCAACGTCTACCCCTTTGAAGATCTCCCGGCCTCCGCCAACCCGAACTCCAAGAATTGCCGTTTACGATTCATCGGCTCTCTGCACCCCACCCCAATCCCCCCACAACCCCAAAGCTTATTTGCGAATGATTCTCAATTGAGCGTATACTGCACCCATGGCGTAGCAATTGCGGCTACTCCAAGGTTCATCGTGGGGCGACTTACCGGAACTGTCCGGAAGTCGTTTTTGCCAGCCAATGGTTCACACTAGCCACGCATTTTTTTGCGATGAACACCGGCTTCGATAGCGCCATTGCAGCGCAGCGATCCAGTCTCTGAAAACGCCTTTGCTCTGCCCTGCCAATGTTTGGCAAGCCAGCACCACCAGACCTTCTGTCTACCCTCCCCTGATCTCTCTCTATCTACACACATGCTGAGGGCATGTTTTTTTGCGTCTGCACAGTGCCTCGCGTTGACGGCATCTGCGCGCTTCAAACCGGGCCAACCCAACAAAAAGCCCAGACGCCCCCTGCCAACGGCAGCAGCAATCTGGGCTCACTCACATCACCCACCGCAGCGGCAAGCGCTGCAGCGGGCTAGCTACTAACTTAATTAAAAATCCACCGACGCCGACAGCGCAAACGTACGCGGCGCGCCCAGCGCCAGGCTGGACAGCTGGGGCATGCCCCAGTACGACTTGTTGGTCGCGTTCAGAACAGATGCCCGCAAGGTGACTGGTTTGTCGGCCACCTTGGTGATGTAGCGGGCGCCCAGGTCATAGGTGGTGCGGCCGGCGGCCCAGAGGCTGTTGTCGGCGCTGATGTACTGGCGGGATACGGCGGTGGCGTTGGCGCTGAGGGCCAGGCCTTGCACGCCAGGAACATCCCACTCCGCACCCAGCTTGCCTTGCCACTTGGGGGTGCCGGTGGCGAGCTTGCCTTGGTTGACGCCACCAGCGGTTTGCGTCAGCTTCGGGGCAGTGTAGGCCACGCCGCCCATCAAGCGCAGGCCGTGCATGGCGCTGCCGAAGAAGCTCCACTCAATGCCTCGGTTGCGCTGCTCACCGCCGAACGAGAAGACGTTGGTCACAGGGTCGGTATAGCTGCTGGGCCGGGTGATTTCGAACAGGCTGACGGTGTGGGCGAAGTCGCCCAGGTCGAGCTTCAGGCCCATCTCCTTTTGCTTGCTCTTGCAGGGCGCAAACACTTCGCCGGCGTTGGCGGCGGTCATCGGTGCGGTGGCGCCCTGGCTCAATCCTTCGATGTAGTTGGCGTAGAGCGAGAGGTTGTCGCTGGCCTTGACCAGCAGCGCAGCGGCGGGCGAGGTGGCGCTTTCGTCATAGCGCGAGGTACGCGCACCGGTGTTGATGTTGTAGCTGTCGCTGATCACCTGCTGGCGGCGCACGCCCAAGGTGAGCTGCACGTGGTGTTGCGCCATCGACAAGGTATCGGCCACGCCATAGCTGGCCAGGCGCACCTCGGTGTGCGAGATGTGGGGCGCGACAAAGTCGGCTGCCGGGCCCCATACCGGGTTGTAGAGGTTGGTGGTCCAGTCGGCGCCGGGCACACGATAGACAGCCCGCCCCAACGCGAAACGCAATAGGAACAATAGTTAGTTTAATAATACTAAACTAATAAATTACCGTACATCTTTTACAGCTATCGCAGCAGCGGTTTGGCTGACAATGGCCTGGCACCTGGAGAGAACATGGACCCTGAGAAAAAAGCAGCCCCGCGCGGGCGCCCGCGCCTGATCACGCAAGAGCGCATCGCCGATGCAGGTATCGAGATGGGCTTGCCCAACATCACCTTTGTGGGCGTGGCCAGCGCGCTGGGCGTGACGCATATGGCGCTGTACAAGCATGTGCCCAGCCTGGCCGAGCTCAAGCACATGGTGGCCGAGGAGATTTTTCGGCGCTGGGAGTTTTCTCTGCCCAAGGTGGGCGAACAAGAGGGCCTGCAGAACTACCTGGTCCGCTTCAGCGATTCGGTGCGCCAGTTCGCCAAGACCTACCCGGGCGTGACGCCCTATGTGATCCGCAGGCTGGTCGCCACCCCGGCGATGCTCGAGAAGATCGATACCCACCAGGAAGAAGTGGCGCAGGCCTACCGCATTGGCAAAGAGCAGTCGCGCTGGCTGCTGGCGACCATCGCCTTCCACGGCCTGGCCGCTGCCGATTCGGTGTACTCGGCCGCGCGCCAGGAGAGCGTGGTGCCCACCAGCTACGAGGCTGAGACCGCCGAGATGGAAGGTGATCTGGCCCAGGGCATGCATGCGCTGATCGCCGGCGCGCTGCTGCAGCTGCAGCTCGATCCGCAGCTGCAGCCCTGACGCTCTCGGGTCTGCCCCAGGCGCCCTCTGCCATGCGCCCCGCTACAGTCTGAACGCCGGCCCTGCTGACCCGCTGCATGGTCAGCCTTGGCCATGACTACGGCTCGCCTTCCAAAAAACGCCTTGTGCCTCATCGCTATCCGCTTCCATGCCATGGGCGCGAGCTCTGCAGCCACTAGCTAGTTGCTAGCCCGCAGCACCAGCAGCACTCACTCTCCCTGAAAACATCCACACCCTGGCCACTTTGGCAGGGCGGGCGCAGCCTTGCGCCTGCTTTTTTTGGCGGTCTCGATAAATATTTTCAAAAATATGTCAGGAATCGATCAGGTCGAACGACTTCATCAACGTGGCAGCGCTGTGCTGTGCACTTTCAACCTTTCATCACAGGAACGACACCATGAACATCAAGACCCTCACCACCTTGGCCGCCGCTGTCCTCGCCACCTCCGCCTGGGCCGCTGGCAGCCAGGACAGCAAATGCGGCGCAGGCAGCTGCGGCAAGAAGGAATCGAGCACCAAGGACGCCAACTGCTCCAAGAAGGATGGCGGCTGCTCGAAGAAGGACGGCGGTTGCTCCAAGAAGGACGGCGGCTGCTCCAAGAAGGATGGCGCGGGTACCCACTGACCCACTCCGTAACACACCACACAACACCAGGGTGAGCCTCCACGCTCACCCGCCCCCACCACAGAAAGGGTTCCAACCATGTCGACCACTACCAAGATCACTACCCGTCTTCTTCTGGCCGCCAGCCTGGCCTTTGCCGGCAGCGCCCAGGCCATGAGCACCGCCCCCGTGGGCAACGGCTCGGACTACCCGGCTTATGCCCCCTCCAACAGCAGCCTCAGCCGCGACCAGGTCCGGATGCAGTTCACCCAGGCCCGCATGGACGGCACGTTGCGTTTCGACGGCAATTTTGATGCGCCGCAGTTCAAAACCCAGCAACCCGGCATGGGCTTGAGCCGTGCCCAGGTCATCGAGGCCGCTTCCCAGGCCCGCATGGCCGGCACCTTGCCACAGGGTGACAGCTTTGGAGAGTAACGTTGGATGCGGGTTGGCCAAGCGCCAACTCGTGCCTCCACAGAAATGAGGACACCACATGATTGGCCTTGGCTTTCGACGTGAAATGCTCGACTGGGACATGTCCGCCGTGCATGCCGACTTCTTTGAGGTCGCACCCGAGAACTGGGTGCGCCGGGATCTGGCGCCGCTGCAGGCGCTGATCGACTCGGGACGCCCGGTCAACCTGCATGGCGTGGCCCTCAATCTGGGCGGCGCCGCACCACTGGACAGGTCCTTTCTGCGCGATCTGCGCCAGCTGATTGATGACCTGGGCACCCCGCTGTACTCCGACCACCTGGCCGCCAGCGGCGACAGCTTCCAGCTCTATGACCTGTTTGCCGTGCCTTTTACCGAGTCACATGCGCGCCGGGTGGCCGACCGCATCCGCGTCGTGCAAGATGCATTGGGCATGCGCATCGCGGTCGAGAACACGACCTGGTACACCAATGTGGGCGCGATGCCCGAAGCGGATTTTCTCGGCATGGTCCTCGACCAGGCGGACTGCCATCTGCTGCTGGACCTGAACAACCTGTCGGTCAACCACAAGAACCATGGCGGCCCCAGCCCGAGCGAATTCGTGCAAGGCCTGGACATGGGCCGCGTGAGCTACATGCATGTGGCGGGCCATGAGTTCGATGCGCGCTTTGACCTGTTCATGGACACGCACAGCCAGCCGGTGGAAGCACACACCCAGCAGCTCGCACGCAGCCTTGCCGAGCGCCATGGCACCCCCGTGCTGCTGGAATGGGACAACGATGTCCCCGGTATGGAGGTCATCAACCAGGAGCTGGCATGTCTGCGCACTTCTACGACTATGTAAGAGGTCTGTCCGACCAGGTGCCTGCGGGTTACAGCGACAACGGCATGCGTGCCTACCGCCACCTGGTCCACCTGGGCGCCAGCCAGATGGTGGAGGCGCATTTTCCGGAACTGCGCGAGCAACTGGGCGACGAGGCCTGGCGGGAATTGATCACCGCCTTTGTGCGCGACTCGCGCTGGAGCTCGCCCTACTATGGAGATATGAAAGATGCATTCCTTGAATTCATTGCACGTGAAAGCACGCGAGAAGATTGATGGCCTGGGTCTGCTGCTGCTGCGCCTGTGGGTGGGGCAGGAGTTTGTGCTGGCGGGTTTTCGTAAACTGTCATCGGGCTGGGAGGCACCGGCCTGGTTTGCAGGCCTGGACTTTCCCATTCCGGTGAGCTGGCTGCCTGCCAGCCTCAACTGGGGCATTGCAGGGCTTGCCGAGCTGGTGCTGGGCGTGGCGCTGATCATCGGGCTGGCATCGCGCATTGCCGCGCTGGGGCTGATCTTCATCACCTATGTGGCGGTGTACAGCGTGCATTTCGACCTGGGCTGGGCCGGTTGGAACCAGATCGACAGCGATGACGGCCTGGGCTTCAAGGTGCCCTTGATGCTGGGCATCATGCTGGTCGCCATTGTCAGCCAGGGGCCGGGCCGCTGGTCCCTGGACCGTTGTTGCCATCGATAAGCAAAGGAGTGTATGCACACCATCGCAGCAGAGATCACCGTCCAATGGCGCAGCGCCATGCTGCGCTTTGCAATGCTGCACCTGCCCTCGCGTGAAGAGGCTGAGGATGCCGTGCAAGATACCTTGGCGGCGCTGCTGCAGCTGGACCGCAGCAGCTTTGACGCCGCCCAGGCCAAGAGCTACCTGTTTGGCATTTTGCGCAACAAGATCAGCGACCGGCTGCGACAGAAATACCGCGCGCCCGTGAGCTATGACGAGGCTTTCCAGGACGACCTCGACCAAGTCCTGTTTGACAAGCGGGGCCATTGGGTTGAGGGCGTTGCGCCCACTACCTGGGTCAACCCCCAGCAGCAGCTGCAAAACGACCAGTTCTTCATCGTCGTCGACCTGTGTGTGCACAAGCTGCCGGCCAAGCCAGCGCGGGTGTTTTCCATGAAGGAGTTTCTGGAATGCGAGGCCGAGGAGATTTGCAGCACCTTGGGCATCACCAAGGCCGATTACTGGCAGTGCATGAGCCGCGCGCGCAAGCAGCTGCAGCTGTGCCTGCACCAAAACTGGTTTGACAAAGAGACTGCTTCATGAAATGCCGTGAATACATTTTTCAACTTACCTCCGGGCAAATGGAAGAGGCCGGCACGGCCGGCAAAATCGCCGCCTGGCAGCACCGCATGATCTGCTTTCGCTGCCGCGCCTTTACGCGCAATGACCAGGCGCTGCAAGACATGCTCAAGGGCTACAGCGATCATCTGCAAACGCCACCGAACCCGCCCGCCAAGCCCTCCTCGGAGAACTAAGGCCCGGACAGGATCGCCGGGGCACCGTCCCAACGACGGGTTGCCCCGAAGCGCACAGCCTCATCACCATGGAGATCACGATCACGACCCATGACTGTACATAAATACAGTGATAGATGAAAATGCCATTTTTGCCAGGACACTGCCATGGACCACATCGCCACCGGACGCTTTGACATCAAGCTGCAACCCGAAGGCCTGAGCCCGGTTGCCGAGGCCACCGGCCTGGGCCGGTTCTCGCTGGACAAACAATTCAGCGGCGACCTGCAGGCGACCAGCCAGGGCGAAATGCTGTCGTTCCGCAGCACGACCGCCGGCTCGGCCGGTTATGTGGCGATGGAGCACGTGCAAGGCAGCCTGCATGGCCGCAGCGGCAGCTTTGTGCTGCAGCACAGCGCCAGCATGGCGCAGGGCGAGTCCACGCAAAGCATCAGCGTCGTACCCGATTCGGCCACCGATGCACTGCAGGGCCTGCGCGGCAGCATGCAGATCACGATCGACAACGGCCAGCATTCCTACCGCTTTGTGTACCAGCTGCCTGAGGCTTGACGAGCCCCCAGCACCTTCGGCGACTGAAAAGTCCCGGGCCTGCAATCGCATGCAGGCCCGGGACTTTTTGCATGGGGCATCGTGGCCATGTTCCGAATACGTAGCCGCCCCGTAGAATCCAGATCCAATCTGTGCAGCTCCCTGGCGACCCCGCTGGTGGGTTCTCCACTTCAGCGCCCCATCCGCGCCCCGCGCAAAAGGCATGACATGACCCATGGATTCCGCGACAGCGCCGATGGCCTCCGTTACGAGGAGCACATCAGCTGGCCGATGCGGCTGTTTGTCGCGGTGATGGGCCTGGCGATGTTTCTCATCCCGGTACCCTTTGTCCAGCATGGCCACTGGGGCCTGCCCTGGTGGCAACTGCTGCTGCTGGCCGCCTGCATCACGGCGCCGGTGGTGCTGGGGGTGTTCTTTCTTTGCCTGGCATGCGGGCGCTGCCTGCGGCTGCATTTTGACCAGCGCCAGCACTGCCTGGTGCGCCATGGCCGCCTGCCACGGCCCCCGCGTGCCATTCCCTATGCTGATATCGAGCCGCCCAGCGTGCTGGAGCGCAGTGCCGAAGATGGGCCCTACTATGTCGTGCGCCTGCGTGTACGGGGCGAGCGCGCCATGCACCTGAGCAGCTTTGGCCTGCAGGCAGAGGCCCAGACCTGGTGCCAGCGCATCGCGGACGAGCTCCAGCAGCGATAGCGCAGACGGCCACAAAAAAGGACTCTGCAGCGCCAGCACAGGCTGGCACTGCAAAGTCCAGGGCTGCAGAGTGGGCTGCAGCATGGCAGATCTTGGCGGATCTGCCTTAGGAACGCGGTCCTTGGTTTAGAAGGTGGCCTTCAGGTTCAGACGCACGGTCCGGGGCTCGCCATAGATGGCGCCCGAGTAGAAGCCGTACTGGCGGTAGTAGGTCTTGTCGAACAGGTTGGAGATGTTCAGGGTGGCGACCAGGTCCTTGTTGATCTCATAGCGCGCCATCGCATGGAACAAGGTGTAGGCCTTCAGGTCGATATTGACATTGGCGCCTTCGGTCGGGTGGCTGGTGCCGGTGGCGACCTGGTGCATCTTGCTCTGTGCCGTGAGGCCCGTGCCCAGGGTAAGCTTGTTCCAGCTGCCGGGCAGGCGGTAGCTGGTGTTCAGGCGCAGCAGGTGCTTGGGATCATCCTCTGCGCCGGTGGCGTTGGGGTTATTCACCGACAGATAGGTGTAGCCGCCATAGACGTTCCAGCTTGGCGTGATGCGGCCGGAGAAGTCCAGCTCAATGCCCTTGGTGGTCAAGCCCGATGCGCCGTTGAGATAGGTGGTCACGCCCTCGTCGCCGGTCACGTAGAGCGGGTCGCCGTTGGCATCACGCGCAATCGTTGCCACATCCTTTTGCTGGTTGCGGAACACCGCCAGCGAGCCATCGAACTGGCCATCGAGCCATTCGCCCTTGACGCCCACTTCCATCGCGGTGCCGGACTTGGGATCGAGATACGTGCCATCGACGCGGCGCTGCGACTGGGCTTCGAACACATCGGTGTAGCTGGCGTAGAGCGAGTAGTTGCGATTCAGGTCATAGACGGCGCCCAGATAGGGCGTGACCTGGTGGCTGAAGTCCGAGGTGACGACGCCGTTGGAGAAGTTGCGCTGCCAGCTCAGGCGCGCGCCGACGATGACCGACAGCGGATCGGTGATGCTCAGGCGCGTGGCCGCATAGCTGCCATAGGTCTTGATGCGCGTGACGGTGTCCTTGCCGTTGCGGGCGGTGGTCACTTCGCCAATGCCTTGGCCGGTGCGGATGAACTCGCGCCAGTCACCGATCGCAAAGCCGTTGCTGATGCGGTTCATGCAGGCCACCGACTGGCCGGCGCTGTTGAAGCAGTCCAGGCCATAGGCGGTCGATGTGTTGTCGTTGTAGTTCGCGCCCATCATGAACTGGTGGCGCCGGCCCAGCGCCTCAAAGGGGCCGTTGAGCGTCCACTGCAGGTACTTGGTGGTGGTGTTGCTGGTGCTGCTGGCGGTGCGCTGGGTGGTGACCCCACTGCTGCGCATGGGCCAGGCCGCGCAGGCGCTGGAGCGCGATGTGGTCGCCGCGCCGCGCATGGACGAGGACGGCCCACGCGAAGTACGCCAGGCCGCGCATGCCTTGAACCGCATGCAGCAGCGCATTGCCGCCAACCTGACCGAGCGCACGCATTTTCTGGCCGCCGTATCGCATGATCTGCGCACGCCCATCACGCGCATGCGGCTGCGCCTGGAGCTGCTGGACAGCGCCGACCTGGACAATGGCAAGCAAAAGCTGCGCGGCGACTTGAGCTGCATGGAAGGCCTGATCGACAGCACCTTGGCCTTTATCCAGGCGCGGGAGCACCAGGGCCCGCTGCAGCAGATTGACCTGGATGCACTGGCCCGCAGCATCTGCCAGGACCGGCAGGAGCTAGGCCAGCCCGTCGATATCCGCGGCCACATCCGCGCGCCGGTGATGGGCCAGCCTCTGAGCCTGCGACGCGCGCTGGACAACCTGATCGACAACGCGCTGCGCTATGCCGGCAGCGCCAGCTTGGTGCTCGATGAAGATGAGGACCTTGCCCAGGTCTGCGTGGAGGACCGGGGCCCGGGCATGCGCCCGCGCAGCTCGAGCGCATGCGCCAGCCTTTTGAGCGCGGGGACGCATCACGCAACCAGAATACGGGTGGCCACGGCCTGGGCCTGAGCATTGTCGATGCCATTGCGCAGGCGCATGGCGGCGTGCTGTTGCTGCACAGCCGCGAACCGCAGGGCCTGTCGGCCTGCATGCGCATCCGCAAAAACAGGGTCAGCGCACGGTGATGGGCCTGGGGCATCTTGCTGGCCAAGGGTCCGCCACCACCATCGAGCGCGCTCGCCATCAGCGAGGGCGGCTAGGCCTTCCGGTCAGAGAATATCCAAGGTCTTGACCGCTTGGGCAAAGCGCTCCAGCGCCTCATAGGTATCTGCCTGGGCCAGCGCCGAGATGTTCAAACCGGTGCTGTCGATATCGCCATCCGCATAACCCATCACCCAGTTGGGAAAGCGCCGCTCGGGGCCGGACAGCCCCGAATCGATGACCCGGAAATCGGAATGCCGGGGGTCTGCCTGCAGATGGGATTCCAGCACCAGCATGGCCTCGGGCGCGCCCTCCACATACTGTGCAAACCAGTCGCCATCAAACACCAGCACGCCGGTGATGCCATGGATGGCATTCATCTCACGTGCCTGCTTGACGATGCGCCCCACCTCGGTGGGTCCATAGCCGGCAGCCAGCCTGCTGGTGTAGAGAAGGGATCGGAGAAAAGAAGGCATGGCTGCACTTTCGCTGTCAATATGTATGCAATGTACTGCTTGCCTCGGCGGGTGAGTGCCGGCTGAGGTCTTTTTTCTGCTCCAGAGCCTGGCAGCGATAGCAGGCACTTGCCATCACCGCACAAAACCAGCCCCTGATGGCCATCGCAGATGGTGCATCAGGGGCTGGTGACAACGCCTTCGCAGGCGCAGCATCAACGCAGATTACTGGCCAAATTTGCGCTTGGCATCGGTCACGCAGGCGTCCTTGGCATCACCGGCCATGGCATCGCAGCGCTCCTTGGCAGCCTTGTAGTCGGCTTCACGCGACTTGTCGGCAGCGTCCTTGCGCGCATCGGCCACATCCGATGGATTGGACGATGGCTTGGCGCTCACCTCAGCGACCTTGGCGGCTTCCAAAGCCTTCACATGGGCTGCCTTGGCTTCCTTCTGGCAGACGTCCTTGGTGTTGCCCGTGGCGTCGTCGCACTTTTCCTTGGCCACGTCGTACTCGGCATCTGCCTTGGCCTTGGCCAGGTCGTGGCGGTGGCTTTCGGTAGGTTCTGCACGGTGCTTCAGGTCAGCCATGGCAACCTTCTTTTGGCCATCAGCCTGCTTCTTGCAGACATCCTTGGCATTGCCCTTCATGGGCTTGCACTGGTCGCTGGCCGCCTTGTGCTCGGCTTCAATGCGGTCCTTCTCGACCTTTTGCTCGGCAGAGGTCATGGCGAAAACGCCACCGGAGAAGAAAGCGGCTGCACACAGGGCGGCGATGGTAGGTTGGAGCTTCATGGTTTTTTCCTTGGATCGTTATGGTGAAAGAGCTGACTATTTTTTGGGCCTATCAATGAAGCGCAAAAAACAGTCTCCTGGCATGTCATTCATGCAATACCGCCACAATGGCTGCGTTGCTGGCCTCAATGGCGTGAATGAATTATCAGCAGCCCCAACCGCGCAGGCTGTGGGTGGCAGGACGGACACATGGTCAGATTTCACCTACCGCCCAAACGAGCGGCTCCAAGCCGTTGGCAGCGATAGGGCGGGCGAGAAAACCCTGGCAAAATCTGCCGCTGCCCACGGCACCTCGGCACAAGGGCGTCAGGCGCTGAGAGGGTCTGCAACAGAGATGCTCCGCCTATGGAAAACACCGCAATGACTACCGAGCACCCCCTCCCCTGGGTGGCAGAACACCTGCTTGCCGCGCTGCAAGGCGAATGGCGTTTTTCCCGCAGCTTGCAAGATCTGGTGACCCGCAACCCCATTGGCACCGTGCAGGGCCAGGCGCGCTTCACGCCCGAAGGGGCGAGCGCGGCCCACTACACCGAGAGCGGCCAGATGGTGCTGCAAAGCGGCGGCTCGTTTCGCGCCAGCGGCAGCTATTTCTTCAGCCAGCAAGGGGCCCATTTGTGCATCTATTTCGATGCCCAGCAGCAGCGCCTTTTTCACCGGCTGCATCCTGCCGTCGACCAGGACGGGCAGCTGAGCGCCAGCAGCTCGCACCTGTGTATTGCGGACCGCTATGACAGCAGTTACGAGTTCCTGCGCAGCGGCGGCTTTGTCATCGAGCACCAGGTGCGTGGGCCGCACAAGTCCTACCGCAGCTATACCTTGTATGAGCGGCTGGCGGGCGCCCCGACCACCAGCAGCACAGCGATCTGAGACGTCTGGGAGGCAGCCTAGACCAGCGGATTAAAAGTCCGTTGATCCAAGAACCTGTTCAATGTCTCCTCGCGCCGCGACAGTGTCTTTGCGGGATGGGATGCGAGGGGGCGCTTAGCCGCGCAGTGCTTGCCAATAGCCCGCTATTGGCAAGCACTGCAACGCCGCAGACCGCCCCTGCCCGGGCGGCCCTAGTCGGGCACCCCTTGCCGGGCGCCCACAAAGCCACTGTCCCTACGGGTTGGAGTGAAATCGGGCGATTTCTGCGCGCTGGCTCTTGCTTGCACCCCGGTGCAAGCTGCGTTCCATCCCTTCGAACTCATCCCGATTGCACTCCAACACGGCTGCGTAGAGACTGTGAACAGGTTCTAAACACTGCCCCCTCAACAACGCATCAACTGCCCTGCTCATCCTCTGAGCTGCCTGCGCCGCCTTCCAGCACCGCCAGCAACGCCGACAGATGCGTATTGAGCGCCGCCAGGCTTGCTGCGGGCAAGGGCTGCAGCAGCGCACGTTCCTTGTCCACATGGGCGGTAACGGCGGCATCAATGAGCTTGAGGCCGGGCTTGGTCAGCTGCACCAGCATGCTGCGCGCATCTTGCGCATGGGGCACCCGCTCGATCCAGCCATTGGCTTCCAGGCGCTTGAGCCGGTGGGTCATGGTGCCCGAGGTCACCATCAAGGTGGAAAACAGCTCGGTGGGGCTGAGCCGGTAAGGCGCGCCCGAGCGCCGCAGCGCGGCCAGCATATCGAACTCCCAAAAGCTCAGGCCGAACTGCGCAAAGTTCACATCCAGACTTTGCTCGATCAGTGCGGAACAGCGCTTGATGCGGCCAATCGGACCCATCGGGCTGGCATCCAGATCGGGCCGCTCGCGCGCCCATTGCGCCAGGATCGCGTCCACGGCATCACCCGCAGAGGACAAAGGTTTTTTTAGCATTTGTCTTGATATCAAGATATTTAAAGGTTAGCATTCATTTTATCTTGATTTGAAGATAAAACCTATGCAAACCCTCCCACGCCCTTCCCGCTGGCAAGACATCGCCCTCACCGCGCTGGCCCCTATGGTCTGGGGCTCCACCTATATCGTGACCTCGGAGCTGCTGCCACCCCACCGCCCTTTCACCGCCGCGCTGATCCGGGTGCTGCCCGCTGGCCTGCTGCTGGTACTGGCCATGCGCCGGCTGCCCGCGCAGCAGCACTGGCTGCGCCTGCTGATCCTGAGTGCGCTCAATATCGGCGCCTTCCAGGCGCTGCTGTTTGTGGCGGCCTACCGTCTGCCCGGTGGCCTGGCCGCCGTGCTGGGCGCCATCCAGCCGCTGATGGTGATGGCGCTGGCCTGGTGGGCCGACGGAAAATCCCCCGCCCGCAGCACCTTGGCGGCGGCCGTGGCCGGGGTGCTGGGCATGGCGCTGCTGCTGGTATCGCCGCAAACGGTGTTCGAGCCCATCGGCATTGCCGCGGCCTTCTTGGGCGCCGCCTGCATGGCCAGCGGGGTCTGGCTCACGCGCCGTTGGCAGCTGGACTTGCCGGTGATGGCGCTCACCGGCTGGCAGCTGCTGCTGGGTGGCCTGATGCTTGCACCGCTGGCCTGGTGGCTGGATGCACCGCTGCCGTCGCTCAGCGCTGCACAAGGGCTGGCCTATGCCTATCTGTGCCTGGCAGGCGCGCTGCTGGCCTATGCGCTGTGGTTTCGCGGCATTGCACGCTTGCCCACCGTGGCCGTCGCATCGCTGGGCCTGCTCAGCCCCCTCACCGCCGTCGTGCTGGGCTGGGCGCTGCTGGGCCAATCGATGACCGGCATGGCGCTGGCCGGCCTGGTGGTGGTGCTGGTCAGCGTGCTGGCCGTGCAGTGGACGGCGGCGCCTTCTCGCTGATGCCGACCTGCCCGTTTTTTCACCCCTTAGCCACTCAACCTGACCATGACCAATCCCGTACAACAAGCCATTGAAAGCCGCGTCTCCGTCCACCGTTATGTCGATGGCCCGCCGCTCGGTGAGGCCCGCATCCAGGCCTTGATCGCACAGGCAACGCGTGCCCCGTCGCCCTATAACATGCAGAACTGGCGCTTTATCGCCGTGCGCTCTGACCGGCTTCTCAACAGACGTGAGCAGCCAAGGTGACTGGGCAAACCCCTGGAAGGTCGGAGAATCGTTGTAATAAATAACGACATCTTTTCTATGCCAGGCATGACCCTAAAAGCGCTGCGTTTGCAGCCAGCCGCCCCACAGCAACAGCGCGGTGATGCATAGCTACCTGCTTTGGGCGACGCCTACCTTGGTGGTGGCGCTGGCCATTGCCTTTCTGAAGTGGAACGCGAGCCGGGCGGCGCTGCTGGGTCTGGCGCTGACGGTGCCCATTGCGTTTTTCAGCGGACCCATTCCGTTTTCCATCGACAAGCTCGGTGAGTCGCTCATGCGGGGGGCCTGGATTGGCGGGACCATCGCGCCCTATATTCTGGGCGGCCTGCTTTTTTGGCGCGTTGCGCCCAGCAAACATGCGCTCGGCGGCGCTGAAGCTCCCTCTGCGGGTCTCGACCCCCATGCGCGCCGCAGAAGGCTTTTCTTTGCCTGCTTTTTGGTCGGCCCTTTTGCCGAGTCTGCGACTGGGTTTGGCGTCGGAATGGTGGGCACGGTGATGATGCTGCGCCACCTGGCCCTGGCGCCTCGCCACCTGATGGTGTTTGCCTTGCTCAGCCAGACCTTCATTCCCTGGGGTGCAATGAGCAGCGGCACGCTGCTGGGTGCAGCCTACCTGCGGGTGTCGCCCACGGACCTGGCCCTGTATTCAGCCGTTCCTGTCGCGACCTTGATGCTGCTGTGGCTCACCCTGTTCTGGGTCACTTTGCACCAAGGCAAAGAGCACATGTCGCTCCGCGAGTGCGCGCGGGAGTTGCTCTGGGTGGCGGCAAGCCTGGTAAGCCTCGTTGCCTGCACCTACTTGCTGGGTCCGGAGACCGCACTACTTGCCGCCTTCAGCCCGCTCATCATTCTTCGCTACCTGGTGGATGAGCGCCCCAATGGGCAGCAAGTTCGCCAACGTGCCATCGCCTGCCTGCCCTATGGTCTGATCATTGGATGGCTGGCCGCGACCAGGCTCCTACCCAGCCTCAGGGAATGCCTGTCGACGCTGCTATGGTTCCGGCCCTTTCCCGACCTGCCCACCTTGCTGCCGCTGATGCATTCCGGCCTGTGGTTCCTGGTGGCCGCGCTGTTGACGGCGGCTTTGCGCAAGCGCACGCATACGCTCAAGGCCGAGGTCGCAGCCTCCTGGTCCACCGGCAAGCAGGCTGTGTGGACAGTACTTCTCTTTGCGATGATGGCGGAAATGCTCAATAAATCGGGCATCGCCCAAGGCCTGGCCAATGGCCTCTTTGCCGCGTGGGGGCGGGATGCGGTGATGCTCACCCCTGCACTGGCTGGCGCGCTGGGCATCATTGCCAACACCGGAAACGCTGGCAACAGCCTGCTGCTGCCACCGCTGTCCACGCTCGCGTCGCAGGCCGGCATCAGCCTGCTGGCCACGGGCGCGGTGGTGCATGTGTCCGGGCTCGCGCTGGGCTTTTTCTCACCGGTGCGCATGTCGATTGCGGCCAGGCTCAGTCATGGGGCTTCAGAGGAGCGGTCGGTCTACCTGTTCCTGCTGCCGTTTGCGCTGACGGCATTCGCGGTGATGACCTGTTTTGCCTGGCTCAGTACCTGGCACAGCTAGCACCGGCCCGGTGCAGCCGTTTCAGTAGCCAGGGAGATGGGTACCGAGGCCGGCTAGCCTGGCCCCTGCCACTCGACAAATTCCACCCTTTGGGATTCACACAAGCGGTTCAGCGCAGCGACGCCCAGCACAAAGTGCGCCTCCTTCTCATGCGCAGCCAAAGCCTGGCGGTCGGTCCATGCCTCAAAGAGATAGACCAGCTCCTTGCCCACCGCCATGTCGTAGCGCAGGCAGCCAGCTTCTTGCCGGCTGGCCTGCGCCAGCGTCGTGAGCGTCGAGACGACATCCGGCAAACAGCCCGCGCGCGGCTGCAGCGTGACGATCAGGTTCAGCGGTTCCGTCAAACCAGGCCTCCTTGGGTGCGCTGAGCAAACCATGCAGGCATGTCTTAGAACCTGTTCAATGGCTCTACGCAGCCGCGTTGGAGTGCAATCGGGATGAGTTCAAAGGGCTGATCCGCCGCTTGCACCGGGGTGCAAGCAAGGGCCAGCGCGCAGAAATCGCCCGATTTCACTCCAACCCGCAGGGACAGTGGCTTTGCGCTGCCCGGGAAGGGGCGCCCGGCGAGGGCCACCCGGGCAGGGGCGGTCTGCGTCGTTGCAAATCCTCGCAATAGCTGGGCTATTGCTGCGGTATTGCGCGGCTGGGCGCCCCCCTAGCATCCCATCTCGCAAAGACACTGTCGCGACGCGAGGAGACTTTGAACAGGTTCTTACTCCACCGTGACCGACTTGGCCAGATTGCGCGGCTTGTCCACATCGGTGCCGCGTGCCACGGCCGTGTGGTAGGACAGCAGCTGCAGCGGCACCACATGCAGGATGGGGCTGAGCACGCCGTAGTGCTCTGGCATGCGGATCACGTGCATGCCTTCGGCATTCTCGATATTGGTGTGGGCATCGGCCAGCACATAGAGCACGCCGCCGCGCGCGCGCACTTCCTGCATATTGCTTTTCAGCTTTTCCAGCAGCTCGTCGTTGGGGGCGACAGTGACGACGGGCATCTCGCTGTCCACCAGCGCCAGCGGGCCGTGCTTGAGCTCGCCGGCCGGGTAGGCCTCGGCGTGGATGTAGCTGATTTCCTTGAGCTTGAGCGCGCCTTCCAGCGCGATCGGGTAGTGGATGCCACGGCCCAGGAAGAGCGCGTTTTCCTTGCGCGCAAAGTCCTCGGCCCAGCTCACCACCTGGGGTTCGAGCGCCAGCACGGCTTGCAAGGCCAGCGGCAGGTGGCGCATTTTTTCCAGGTAGGCGTCGGACTGCGCTTCGGTGATGTAGCCCTTGCTTTGTCCCAGGGCCAGCGTCAGCAGGAACAGGCCCGCCAGCTGGGTGGTAAAGGCTTTGGTTGAGGCCACGCCGATCTCCATGCCCGCACGGGTGATGTAGCTCAGCTTGCACTCGCGCACCATGGCGCTGGTGGCCACATTGCAGATGGTCAGAGTGTTGGTCATGCCCAGGCCCTGGGCATGGCGCAGTGCTGCCAGCGTATCGGCCGTCTCGCCCGATTGGCTGATGGTGACGACCAGCGCCCGGGGGTTGGGCACGCTCTTGCGGTAGCGGTATTCGCTGGCCACTTCCACATTGCAGCGGATGCCCGCCAGGCCTTCGATCCAGTACTTGGCGGTGCAGCCGCTGTAGTAGCTGGTGCCGCAGGCCAGGATCAGCACCTCGTCGATCTCCTTGAACACGCGCCAGGCGGCATCGCCCTCCACGCCATCAAACAGCTCGGGCACCACCCTTTGCACGCCTTCGAGCGTATCGGCAATCGCGCGCGGCTGCTCGAAGATCTCTTTTTGCATGTAGTGGCGGTAGGGGCCCAGCTCCACCGCGCCGCTGTGCGCATGCACGGTCTTGACGGGGCGGTCGGCCGCCTCCAGTGTCTTGCCGTTGTGGTCCACCACCCAGTAGCGGCCAATCTGCAGGTCGACCATATCGCCTTCGGCCAGGTAGACGATCTGGTCGGTCACGCCGGCCAGCGCCATTGCATCGCTGGCCAGGAAGTTCTCGTTGTTGCCCACGCCCAGGATCAGCGGCGAGCCAGCCCGGGCGCCGACCACGCGGTGGGGCTCGTCCTTGTGCATGACAGCAATCGCATAGGCGCCGCGCAGGGACTTGATGGCCTGCTGCAAGGCCGTGAACAGGTCACCGTCGTAGTGGCTGTCCACCAGGTGTGCAATCACTTCGGTATCGGTCTGGCTCAGGAACTGGTAGCCGTTGGCCTGCAGCTCGGCGCGCAGCGCTTCGTGGTTCTCGATGATGCCGTTGTGCACCAGGGCCACGCGGCCGACGGCCTGCACATCGGCCACGCCCGGGCCTGCGCTGAAATGCGGGTGGGCGTTGTGCACGGCGGGCGCACCATGCGTGGCCCAGCGCGTATGGGCGATGCCGGTGGCGCCCTGCACCTGCTCGCTGGCCACCTGCTCCATCAGTTCAGCCACGCGGGCCGTGCTGCGGGCGCGGCGCAGGCCTGCCGGCTGGCGGCCATCAAGGCTCGCCTCATGCACGGCCACGCCGCAGGAGTCATAACCGCGGTACTCCAGCCGCTGCAGACCTTGCACCAGCACCGGGACGATATTGCGCGTAGAGACTGCACCAACAATGCCGCACATAGTGTTCACTCCTTGATCAACAATGGCTGCAGTGTAGACAGGTAAGCATTTTATTTTCTTTCCATTTTTGCGAGATTTTGAAATAATATTTCTTATTAAATATCTATTGAAATAAAATTTCAAAATGAATGAGAATTTGAATGATTTCACACTGGATATCATCGACCTGCAGCTGCTCGATGCCTTGCAGAAGGATGCCTCGGTGAGCAACCACGCGCTGGCCGACAAAGTGCATGTCTCGCCCCCCACCTGCCTGCGGCGCATCAAGCGCCTGCGCGAGATGGGCCTGATCGCCGCCGAGGTGGCCCTGCTCTCACACGATGTGCTGGCCAAGGTGCAGGGCTTTGGCCTGTTCGCGCTGGTGGAGGTCAGCCTGGATCGCCAGGGCGCCGAAGAGCTCGATGCCTTTGAGGCCGCCGTGGTGCAGAACGACCAGGTGCAGCAATGCTGGCGGGTCAGCCCGGGGCCGGACTTTGTGCTGGTGGTCTACGCCCATGACATGCCCGGCTACCTGGCGCTGACGCAAAAGCTCTTCACCTCGCAGAGCAATGTGCGCAATGTAAAAACCTACTTCGCCACCAAGCGCAGCAAGTTCATCACCCGCATCCCCTTGCCCAAGGGGCCGCACCTGTCGCACCACGGCTAACACCATTACCGCGTAGTTTGCGGCTCCGGCGCCCTCTGGAGCCCTGCGATTACCCGCTTGGTAAAAACGGGCATTGCGCCACAGCCTTGCCACCCGGCCCGCTGCAGCCACGATGCATGGCCGCGATGTGCATGACCACTCTCAGGCGGTCGTTGTGGACGAAAACATTCAACAAATGTAATAAGCCCGGACTGGCTTGTCTTGGCGATAGTCCGGCCTCATACTTGCACCGTGAGTATCAAACAGTAACATTGCGAGGCCATCCTGCGCAGACTGTGACTCACTGGGTAAGAGAGGCAATACATGGTGCATATCAAAATGGACAGCACCCAGCAGCGCAGTGACTGGGGCCGCATTGTTTTCCTGGCGTCCTGTGCGCTCGCTGCCGCAGGCGCACTGTGGCAGCGCAATGCCTCCTGGCCCGTCGGGCTGGCCGTGGCGCTGCCGCTGCTGGCCTGGCCCCTGCTGGCCCGCTGGCGCACCCGGCGCACCGGTGGGTCGGACGTCAACGATGTCATCCTCAGCTTTGTCGACGGCCTGGTCATTGGCGTCTGGGTGGCGCTGGTGCATTTCCACCTGCTGACCAGTGCCATCATGCTGATGGTGCTGGTGCACTGCACCTACGCCATGCAAAGCGTTCGCCATGCCATGCTGGCCGTGGTCGGCGCCATTGCAGGCCTGGCCGTCACCGGTCTGCTCACCTCGTTCGAGGTCCAGCACCACACCAGCACCTACACCATTGTCGGCAGCCTGCTGGCCGTCGCCCTGTATTTGGCCATGCAAGGCATTGCCACCGGCCACCTGCTGCGCAGCCTGGCCCACAAAGAACAGATGCTGATGGTGATGCGCCGCGTCGATGCGATGACCGGCTTTTTTGGCCGCATGTACTGGCAGGATCTGGCGACCCGTTTGTTCGCCTATGCCAAGCAAAAAGACATTCCGGCGTTCCTGATCGTCGTGGATGTAGATAACTTCCGCGAGCTCAACAGCCGCCATGGCGAGACCGCTGGCGACGAGGTCATCATTGCCGTGGCCAACACCTTGCGCACCTGCGTGCGCCCGGGCGATGCCACCTGCCGCTTTGGCGGCGACTCGTTTGCCGTGCTGCTGTCGGGTGTGAACCTGGACATCGCCAACCAGATTGCCGACCGCATCCACAGCCAGGCGCTCAACCGCCGTCTGCGCGACTGGCCCGATGTGCAGATCAGCGTCAGCATCGGCATTGCCAGCCTGGCCAAGTACCACCAGTCGGTGGACGACTGGATTGTGCAGGCCGAAGCGGCATTGGAACAGGCCCGGGGCGCCCCGCGCATGTACGGCAGCTATGCCGAGCTGGAACCGATCTCGGCCGCGCACCTGGCTGAGCTGGCCAGCATGCCTGGCCCTGGAGCAGCCGCAGGCGCTTGACCGCAGCCCTCATCCCATAGCGCCGGGCATAGTGGATCCCGGGTCCACGCCAGACGCCTGTGCGGACATGCTCAGGCGCACTGGGGCTCAAGACTTCTTCTGTGGCCGCGCCCAATTGGCAATGCTGACCTGCTTGCCGCGCGCCACGCTCAAGGCGCCCGGCGGTGTGCTCTTGGTGATCGTGGAGCCGCCGCCCACGGTGCCGCCGGCGCCAATGGTCAGCGGCGCTACCAGCACGCAGTTGCTGCCCACATGCACATCGGCCTCGATCACGGTGCGGTGCTTGTTGGCGCCGTCATAGTTGGCGGTGATGCTGCCCGCGCCGTAGTTAACCCGCTCGCCCACCTCGGCATCACCCAGGTAGGCCAGGTGGTTGGCCTTGGCACCATCGGCCAGGCGCGAGTTCTTGACCTCGACAAAATTGCCGATGTGCACCTGCTTGCCCAGCTGGGCACCGGGGCGCAGGCGGGCAAAGGGTCCGACCAGCGCGCCCTCGCCCACCTGGGCGCCAGCAGCTTCGCCGTCGATATGCGTAAACGGGTGGATCACCGCATCGGCCGCGATCTCGGCATTGCTGATATGGCAGTAGGCGCCAATGCGCGCGCCGTCACCAATGCGCACCTGGCCGCCAAAGATGCAGCCCACATCGATCTCGACATCCTGGCCGCAGATGAGCTGCGCCTTGCCGCCGCGCGCATCGTCGCGCAGGTCAAAACGGGCCGGGTCGGCCATGCGCACACCCTGGGCCATCAGCGCCTGGGCCTGGCGCATCTGGTGGGCACGCTCCAGCTCGGCCAGCTGCTGGGGGCTGTTGATGCCGGCCACCTGCAGCACATCGGCAATGCAATGGCCTTCCACCGCCACGCCGTCGGCAACGGCCATCGCCACAACGTCGGTCAGGTAGTACTCGCCCTGGGCGTTGTGGTTGTTCAGCTGGGCCAGCCAGGGCTTGAGCCAGCGCAGCGGCACGGCCATGATGCCGCTGTAAACCTCGGTGATCGCACGCTCGTCCGCATTCGCATCCTTTTGCTCGACGATGCGCTGCACCGTGCCCTCGGCATTGCGCACAATGCGGCCGTAGCCCGTGGGGTCGGGCATGTTGACGGTGAGCAGGGCCATGCGGTCGCTGCCCGCGGCATTGAGCAGGCCTTGGAAGGTGTCCGCCTGCGTCAGCGGCACATCGCCGGACAGCACAATCGCCATGCCCTCATCGGCCAGCAACGGCACCGCCTGCTGCACCGCGTGGCCCGTGCCCAGCTGCGGCTCCTGGCGCGCAAAGGCCAGCTGGCTGATGCCGGCGCTGCTCTGGCCGATGGCCGCCTCCACCTGGTCAGCACCATGGCCGGTGATCACCACCGCCGAGCGGGCCTGCAGCTGGGCAGCGGTATCGAGCACATGCTGCAGCAGCGCGCGCCCGGCCAGCTTCTGCAACACCTTGGGGTGGCGGCTTTTCATGCGCGTGCCCTTGCCAGCGGCCATGATGATGATGTCGAGTGGAGCGGTCATGGTGAATCAGCGAGGCGGCGCCGGGCACCGCCTCTAATAGACAAAACCCTGTGATTATCGCGCGCTCTACAGGCTTTCAGCTTCCGCAGCAGCCACTGTCTTTGGGCAAAAAAACAGCCTGCGCAAGGCAGACTGTTGTGGGCAAGTGTTCGAATGAGGGACTTAGACAGCCCAGCAAACCGAAGGTTTGCGGTTGAGACGAGGCGTTCAGCCGCAGGCAGTACAAACGTACGACAAGGCTGGACAACGACGTATCAAGGGCTGTGTCAGTCACTCTATATGTTGTAGAGCATGCTGCCGTCGGTCTTACCCCATTGGAAGCGCGTGAACCAGCGTGCGGGCTGCTCATCCAGGTTGGGCTGGCCGCCCTGGTTCTTGGGGAAGTGGTAGACCAGCGCGTCCTGGCGCTTGCTCTCGATAACGACCGATTGGCCGGCTTTGAGCACGACCGTGTGACCGGCGTGCAGCACCAGGTCACCGGCTTGCAGGCTGGCTTCATTGCTCAGCCCCAGACCCAGGGTGACCCAGGCGGTGCCTTCGGAGATGCGCAGCACGACGTCGCGCTGGGGCACAAAGCTGACGGCCTTGCCGGTGGGCAGAATGCGCATCTCGGCAGCGGCCGAGGCAGCGCGGCTGGCACGCGCAGGGCGCGCAGCGATGGAGCCAGCAGACAGAACATGAGATGCAGACATTGCCATGGTGATTTCCTTTGCAGGGCCCTGGTGTCGTTGCGATCCTAGGGTTTACCCGATATGCGTATCTTGCGCCTTGGCGGCGCCTGCGTCCAATGAATAAAAGAGGGCCGATCGATGCAGCCACAGCATTAATGGTTTACCCTAGGTTTTTGGCTTTCCGCAGCTCCAAGGCCACACCAAGCCAGCGGCAGCTATCGAAGCAGGAGCATGATGGTTGGCCTGCCTCGGGGATACACCCTGGCGCAGTGTGTACTTCTTGCTACAGTGCCTCCACCATGCCAGACCTGCCTCTGCCGCCTTCCCTGCTCCGCACCCGGCCCATCGCCGTGGGCCATCTGCGTGCTTTTCTGGCGGTAGCTCGCTACCTGAACTTTCGCGCCGCCGCCGAGGAGTTGGCATTGACCCAGTCGGCCGTCAGCCGCCAGATCCAGGCGCTGGAAGACGAGGTCGGCATTGCGCTGTTTTTGCGCCATACCCGCGCGGTGGAGCTAACCAGCGCCGGCGCCCAGCTGCAGCGCGCCGTGTCGCCGGCCATCGAGCGCATCGACTCTGCCGTGCGCCTGATCCGCCAGACCAGCGGCCGCAAGAGTGTGGCCATCACCACCTGGGCCAGCTTTGCCTCGATGTGGCTGATCCCGCGCATGGAGGCCTTCCAGCGCGACAACCCCGAGATCGACATCCGCATCGATGCCACCGACAACGTGCTTGACCTCGAAACCTCGGATGTGGACCTGGCGCTGCGCTACAGCCTGCCCCAGCATGCCAGCAACGGCGCCCAGCGTTTGTTTGGCGAGCAACTGGCCGTCGTTGCCAGCCCCTGGTTGCTGCAAAGCCACCCGCGCATCCACCAGCCCGCCGATGTGGCCCGCCACACCTTGATCGAGGCAGGCGACGCCCACCGCCTGCAGCACCTGGACTGGCTGACCTGGGAGCGCTGGCTGGAGCTGCATGGCTGCGGCAATCTGCAACCCAAACGCTGGCTGTATCTGAACTACGCGCACCAGATCGCGCAGGCCGCCCTGACCGGCCAGGGCCTGGCGCTGGCACGCATGCCGCTGGTGGCTGATGCACTGGCCAATGGCGACCTGGTCGAGGTGCTGCCCGAATACCGCATGGATTCACCACTGGCCTACTGGCTGATCATTGGCCCGCGCAGCCAGCAACGCCCCGAGGTGACGGCCTTTTGCGCCTGGCTGCAGCTGCAGGCCGCCGCTACCCGCACCGCCATCGGGGATACCACCGGCAGCTGATTGCCGCTTGAATCACACGCACGCTGATACGCCTGTCCTCTCAGCCCCGGCCAATTCACTATTAGACAAGCCTGAGCCCCCTCCCTACAGTCAAAGCGGCGGCCTGCGCGCTCCACACCCGCAGGCCGCCATCGATAACGACACAAGGAGACAGCCATGTTCAACCCTCGCTTTGGCCGCCGGCAGGCGCTGGCGCTGTGTGCGGCGCTGCTCGCGGGCGCCGCCAGCCCGGCGCTGCAGGCCCAGGACTTTCCCAGCAAGCCCATCAAATTCATCGTGCCCTTTGGGCCGGGCAGCGGCACCGATACGTCGGCGCGCTACTACGCCAAAAAGCTGCAGCAGCTCAGCGGCCAGCCGGTGGTGGTGGAGAACCGGCCCGGCGGCAATGGCTTTATTGCGGTCAAGCAGGCCTTGTCTGCTCCGGCCGATGGCTACACCGTCTTTATTGGCAGCAACTCCACCTTGGCGGTGAACACGGCGCTGTTCAAGGAGCTGCCCTATGACCCGCAAAAGGACTTTGCGCCGCTGACGATGATGATGCGCGCGCCGGCCATTGTCGTGGCGCCGGGGGATGCCGATACCAAGCAGCTCAAGGATTTGGTGGCCAAGGCCCAGGCCAGCCCGGGCAAGATCAACTTTGGCGCGGGCTCGGCCGGCTACCAGCTGATGGGTGAGCTGTTCAACGATGTGGCCAAGGTGCAGACCGTGCATGTGCCCTTCAAGGGCGCGGGCGAAGTGGCCACCGCCGTGGCCGGCCACACGGTGGACTACGCCTTTGCCGAGGCCACCTCGGTGCAGGAGCTGATCAAGGCCGGGCGGCTGACGGGCCTGGCCGTCGCCTCCGACAGCCGCGTGGCCGCCCTGCCCAACGTGCCCACCGCCCGCGAAGCGGGCCTGCCGGGCATCGAGGCCTACACCTGGGTGGGCGCGATGGTCAACAGCAAGACGCCGGCGGACACCAGCGCCAAGCTGGCGGGCTGGTTCATGCAGATTGCGACCGAGCCCGAAACCCAGCAGTTCTATGCCAACCTGGGCGCCACGGCGATGAGCGGCGGCCCGGCGCAGATGCGCCAGTTCCAGGCCGATGAGATTGCGCTGTGGAAGCGCATTGCGACCCAGGCCAAGATTGAACTGCAGTAAGGCTGCAGGCCCGCCTGGTTCAAAGCGATCCAGCGCGCGGCCCGCGCACCCGTACACCCGGCTGCTCAGCGGCTGGTGCTGGTCGTCAGCCTCCCAGGGTCCAGGTCTTCCTTGCGGGCTGGCGCGTGGCAGCAGCTGTCAAAAAGAGGCGTTCAGAAAAAAGAGCCGCTCCCCAACGAAGGGGAGCGGCTCTTTGATCGATCAGCCAGCTTGGCCAGACCAGCCCGGTAAAGCCAGCTTTAGGCGGGAACGGCGGTAGCTTTAGGCCAAGGTCACGCGGGCAAACTTGCGCTTGCCCACTTGCACGACAAAGGTGCCGGCAGGCAGCTTCAGGCCCTTGTCTTCGATCACCACGCCATCCACACGCACACCGCCGCCGTCGATCAGGCGGTTGGCTTCGCTGGTCGATGGTGCCAGGTTGGCCTGCTTGAGCAGCGCGCCAATGCCCAGCGGCGCGCCGCTGAGCGCCACTTCGGGGATGTCGTCCGGAATTCCGCCCTTGCTGCGGTTGATGAAATCCTGCTCGGCCGCATCGGCTGCAGCCGCGCTGTGGAAGCGCGCAGTGATTTCCTTGGCCAGCAGCACCTTGGCGTCCTTGGGGTTGCGGCCGCCTTCGATCTCCAACTTGAGCGCGGCGATTTCGGGCAGGCCCATGAAGGACAGCAACGTGAACCAGTCCCACATCAGGTCGTCCGAGATCGACAGCACCTTGGCAAACATGGTGTTGGCGTCTTCGGTGATGCCGATGTAGTTGTTCTTGGACTTGGACATCTTGTGCACGCCGTCCAGGCCCACCAAAAGCGGCATGGTGAGCACGCACTGCGATTCCTGGCCATATTCGGCCTGCAGGTGGCGGCCCATCATCAGGTTGAACTTCTGGTCGGTGCCGCCCAGCTCCAGGTCGCTCTTGAGCGCCACCGAGTCATAGCCCTGCAGCAGCGGGTAGAGGAACTCGTGCAGGCTGATGGAGCTGCCTTCGTTGAAACGGGTGTGGAAGTCGTTGCGCTCCATCATGCGCGCCACGGTGTACTTGGCCGACAGCTCGATCATGCCGCGCGCGCCCAGCTTGTCGCACCACTCGCTGTTGTAGCGCAGCTCGGTCTTGCTCGGGTCGAGCACCTTGTAGGCCTGCTCGCGGTAGGTCTCGGCGTTCACCTGGATCTGCGCAGCCGTCAACGGCGGCCGGGTGCTGTTGCGGCCCGAGGGGTCGCCAATCAGGGTGGTGAAATCGCCGATCAGGAAGATCACGGTATGGCCCAGGTCCTGCAACTGGCGCATCTTGTTGAGCACCACGGTGTGGCCAATGTGGATGTCCGGGGCCGTGGGATCCAGGCCCAGCTTGATGCGCAGGGGCACACCCGTCGCCTCGGATTTGGCCAGTTTTTTGACCCATTCCTCCTGTGGCAGCAGCTCATCCACCCCACGCAGACTTACCTGCAAAGCCTCTTGCACACGGTCGGTAACAGGGTAAGTTGTAACAGTCGATTGATTCATATGGGGTTTCTCAGGTTGCCAGCAAAGCCGAGGGCGTTATACTGCGTCCCTTGCGTTGCAGCGTTTTATTCTAGCCGCGTCTGTCAGACGATGTCCCAAGGGGACTTCATCCAGACCCGCGAACGCTGTTCATGAATTTTTTTGTGCCATCTTGTTAAAAAACACCCTACCGCGCCTGCAGACGCAGTTTGTTTTGGCTCCGACTACGCAGCCGGCAAGACGGCCATCCATAACCGGGATGGAACATTGAACAACGGATTCATCACCGCTGGCAGCCTCGTCATTCGCCAGCTGGTCAATACCGCCCAAACACACCCCAAGCGTCTCGCTGCTGCCCTCGCCGTCATGTTGATGACCGGTGGCGGCGCCGCTTTTGCCGTGGCTGAGCTGGGCCCCAATCCGTCCGACATGCCTGTGCAGACCGTGGAATACCCCGTCGAGTCGCTGGCTTCGGACATTTCGATCGCAGACCTGGTCGACGGACCAGGTTTTTCTTTGTACCGCACCGACGAGGTGCGCAGCAACGACACGCCCGAATCCCTGCTGCGCCGCCTGGGCGTGGCGGACCCGGCTGCAGCGGCCTTCATCCGCAGCAATGCCAAGGCGCGCAGCGCCATCATCGGCAAAGCTGGCCGCCAGATCACCGCCGAGACCACCCAAAGCCATGAGCTGACCACCCTCACGGTGCGCTGGGCCGGTGACAGCAGCGATGTGTTCCAGCGCTTTAGCATCCGCAAGGCCGATGGCAAGTTCGACACCCTGACCGAATTCCTGCCGCTGACCCATGGCACGCGCCTGTCGGGCGGCATCATCCGCAGCTCGCTGTACGCGGCCACCGATGCGGCCAGCCTGCCCGACAACGTCTCGAACCAGATGGTCGAGGTGTTTGCCGACAAGATCGATTTTCGCCGTGCGCTGCGCGCCGGTGACCGCTTCTCGCTGGTCTACGAAACGCTGGAAGCCGATGGCGAGGTGCTGGGCACCGGGCGCCTGCTGAGCGCCGAGTTCCGCAACAATGGCAAGACCCATGAGGCGCTGTGGTTCCAGGACTCGCCCAAGGACAAGGGCGCCTATTACAACTTCGCCGGTGAAAGCGGTGAGCGCAGCTACATCAGCTCGCCGGTCAAGTACACCCGCGTCTCCAGCGCCTTTGCCATGCGCGTGCACCCCATCCACAAGACCTGGTCGGCCCACAAGGGCACCGACCTGGCGGCCCCGCAAGGCACGCCCGTGCGCACCGTGGGCGATGGCCTGGTCACCTTTGCCGGCGTGCAAAACGGCTACGGCAATGTGATCTACATCGACCACGGCAACAAGCACGAAACCGTCTACGCCCATTTGAGCCGCATCGCCGTCAAGCAAGGCGCGCGCGTGGGTAAGGGCGACGAGATCGGTGCCGTCGGCCAGACCGGCTGGGCCACCGGACCGCACCTGCATTTTGAGTTCCGCGTCGCTGGGGAGCAGCGTGACCCGCTGGCCATGGTCGCCGAGAGCGAAACCAGCAAACCGATCAGCCGCCAGGCCCGCGCCAAGTTTGACAACCTGGCCAACAGCATGCGCCTGGCGCTGAACGACCAGATGCTGATGCTCGAGACCAGCGCCAACCAGTAAGCTGCTACGCCCGTCCGCCGGTAAGCAGCACGTAACAACTGCTGCCACCGCCCCCAGGCCCTCACAATATTGGTATTGTTGGGGCCTTTGCTTTTGCAACCTTGAAGACAATGACTGAACGCTTTATGGGCCTGATGTCCGGCACCTCGCTGGACGGGGTGGATGGGGTGATTGCCCAGTGGCAGGACGGCCGCATGGAGGTGCTGCAGTACGCCAGCACCGGCTTTGCCCCCGAGCTGCGGGCCGAGCTGCTGGCGCTCAACAGCGCTGGCGAGCAGGAGCTGCACCGCGCAGCACTCGCGGGCAACGCGCTGGCACGCAGCTATGCGCAGGTGGTCGATCGGCTGCTGGCGCGCAGTGGCTTGCAGCCGAGCGACATCACGGCCATTGGCGCCCACGGCCAGACTGTGCGCCACCAGCCCGGCCTCTGGGATGGTACTGGCTATACCTTGCAGCTCAACAACCCTGCGCTGCTGGCCGAGCTGAGCGGCATTGCCGTGGTGGCCGATTTCCGCAGCCGCGATGTGGCCGCTGGCGGCCAGGGCGCGCCGCTGGTGCCCGCCTTTCACCACAGCGTGTTTGGCGGTGGCGACGCGGCAGGCAGTCTGCGCTGGGTGCTCAATATCGGCGGCATCTCCAACATCAGCCGCCTCGACGGCGATGACATCCGCGGCTGGGACTGCGGCCCGGGCAATGCGCTGATGGACCACTGGTGCCAGCTGAACACCGGCAACCCCTATGACGACGGCGGCCACTGGGCGGCCAGCGGCCAGGTGATTCCAGATTTGCTGGCAGCCTTCATGGAAGAGCCTTTTTTCCAGCTGCCACCGCCCAAGAGCACCGGGCGCGACCTGTTCAACCCCGCCTGGCTGGCCCCGTTGCTCGAGCGCCATGCGCCCGGTGCTGCCCCTGCCGATGTGCAGGCCAGCCTGACCGCCTTCACCGCGCTGGCCATTGCGCAGGACATGCAGCGCCATGGCGCAGCCGAGGGCCAGACCTTGATCGTCTGCGGCGGCGGCGCGCTCAACCAGCACCTGCTGCAACGCCTGGCCGATCTGCTGCCCGGCATCGCGGTGGACAGTTCGGCCGCACATGGCCTGCCCCCGCAGCAGGTCGAGGCCAGCGCCTTTGCCTGGCTGGCCCGCCAATGCTGGCAGCGCCTGCCGGGCAATCTGCCGGCGGTGACCGGTGCACGCGGGCCCCGGGTGCTGGGCGCAATCTACCCGCGCTAGCGGTTAGGCATCCCCGCCATCGGGCGCCGGCTTGACCGGCTCATCCTTGTCGAGCTGGCTGAACACCAAGGTAGCGGCCAAGGTCATCAAAGCCACGGTCAAAAAGGTGGCGTGGATGGCGCGCAGCGACTTGTCCGGGTCGGTGATCCAGCGATCGGCATAGCCCGACAGCAGCGCGCCAGCCAGCGCCACACCAATGCCCATGGCCAGCATCTGCACCATCGACAAGAGGCTGTTGCCACTGCTGGCAAATTCGCCGTCCAGGTCTTTCAGGGTGACCGAGTTCATCGCCGAGAACTGCATGGAGTTGAAGCCGCCAAATACAAACAGCTGCAGCAGCAGCAACCAGGGCGGCTGCTGGGCGCTGGTCAATGCAAAGCTCGCCAGCATGATGGCGACCATCACCGAGTTGACCTGCAGCACGCGGCGGTAGCCAAAGTGCTGCACCGTCTGCACCGCAAAGCGCTTGACCAGCATGCTGCCCATGACGGTGGCCAGCATCATCATGCCGGCGTTCATCGGTGCCATGCCCAGGCCCACCTGCAGCAGCAGCGGAATCAGAAATGGCGCAGCCCCCGTGCCAAAGCGGGCAAACAGATTGCCCAGCAGGCCCACGCGCAGCGAGCGCACGCGGAACAGCATCGGCGGAAACAGCGGCTCGGGCACGCGCAGCGCATGCATCCAGTAGCTCGCCAGGCTGGCCAGGCCAAAGACCATCAGCACCACCACCATCGCCATGCCCAGGCCCATGCCGGACATGCCATCCAGGGCCACCGAAATGGCCACCATGCCAAACGACAGCAGCGCATAGCCCAGGCCATCGAACTTGCGCGGCACCGACCAGGTGGTCTCGGGCATCCAGCGGCGCGCGGCCCAGACGCCAAAGAGGCCCACGGGCACATTGATCCAGAAGATCCAGTTCCAGGTCGCCACCTCCACCAGCCAGCCACCCAGGGTCGGGCCCAGCAAGGGGCCGATCTGGCCGGGAATGGCGATAAAGCTCATCGCGCGGATGAAATCGCCCTTGGGGTGGCTGCGCAGCACCGCCAGGCGCCCCACGGGCAGCATCATCGCCCCACCCACGCCTTGCACCAC
Organism: Comamonas sp. 23; assembly: GCF_049601575.1. Classification (NCBI taxonomy): domain Bacteria; kingdom Pseudomonadati; phylum Pseudomonadota; class Betaproteobacteria; order Burkholderiales; family Comamonadaceae; genus Comamonas; species Comamonas sp. 23. The sequence goes on from NZ_CP187127.1 coordinate 4,416,003, forward strand.
GCGCGCGGCAATCAAAAAGCCCAGGCTGGGCGAGAGCGCGCACAGCACCGAGCCCAGCACAAACAGCGCAATCGCCCACATGAAGACGCGGCGCGTACCAAAGCGGTCGGCGATCCAGCCCGATGCAGGAATCAGCATCGCCGTGGTCAGCGAGTAGGCGACGATCACCGACTGCATCTTCAGCGGGCTTTGGCCCAGCGAATGGGCCATGGCCGGCAGCGCGATGTTCAGGATCGTGGCGTCGAGCGACTGCAGAAAAAAGGCAATCGCCACCAGCCAGAGCAGGCGCTCCTTGTGGGGCGCAACGGGGCGGGGGGTCAGTTCAGCGGACATGGACAAAACAAAAGCCGCTGGTCAACAGCGGCTTGTGGCAAGGTGGTGGGCCAGAAGGCAAGCACAGGAGCAATGCCTTCCATCACAGACTGCGCGGCTTATACCGAGAAGCTCGATCCGCAACCGCAGGTGGTCGTGGCGTTCGGGTTCTTGATCACGAACTGCGCGCCCTGCAGGTCTTCCTTGTAATCGATCTCGGCGCCCAGCAGGTACTGGTAGCTCATCGCATCGATCAGCAGCGACACGCCATTCTTGGTCATGGTCGTGTCGTCGTCGTTGGCAATCTCGTCAAAGGTAAAGCCATACTGGAAGCCCGAGCAGCCGCCGCCTTGCACGAACACGCGCAGCTTCAGATCCGGATTGCCTTCTTCGGCAATCAGATCGGCCACCTTCGCCGCTGCACTGTCGGTAAAGACAATCGGGGTGGGCATTTCCGTCATGGTGTTTTCAGCAACTTCGCTCATGGGAGACGACTCCTGTCTTATTTGATGTACTGCAAAGGATGGTACTCCAATCGCATGTTTCTCGCAGCCTGCGAGCGGGGTGACGCCAATTGCAGTGTGGGAATAGCCAAGCCGTAGCGAGCAGCCATAAAAAAACCGCCCCGAGGGGCGGTTCTTGGCAAGTAGCCAGCAATTAACGCTTGGAGAACTGCTTTGCGCGGCGTGCAGAGTGCAGACCGACCTTCTTACGCTCGACTTCACGTGCGTCACGGGTCACGAAGCCAGCTTGGCTCAGTTGCGACTTCAGTGCTGCATCGTAATCGATCAGAGCGCGGGTGATGCCGTGGCGGGTGGCACCGGCTTGGCCGGATTCACCGCCGCCGTGCACGTTGACCTGGATGTCGAAGGTTTCGACATTGCCGGTCAGCACCAGAGGCTGCTTTGCAATCATGATCGAGGTTTCGCGGCCGAAGTATTGTTGAATGTCCTTGCCATTCACAACAATCTTGCCGGAGCCCTTCTTCAGAAACACACGGGCGACGCTGGATTTGCGACGGCCGGTGCCATTGTTCCAATCACCAATCATCTCGGGACTCCTTAGATTTCCAGCACTTTAGGCTGTTGGGCGGTGTGAGGATGCTCATCACCACCGTAGACCTTCAGCTTCTTGATCATGGCGTAGCCCAGAGGACCCTTGGGCAGCATGCCCTTGACAGCCTTTTCGAGAGCACGGCCAGGGAACTTCACTTGCATGTCGCGGAAGTTGGTGGCAGTGATGCCGCCTGGGAAGCCCGAATGACGGTAGTACACCTTGTCAGTGTTCTTGGTACCAGTGACCTTGATCTTGGAGGCGTTGATGATGACGATGTAGTCACCGGTGTCAACGTGAGGTGTGTAAATGGCTTTGTGTTTGCCGCGCAGACGGAGTGCCACTTCGCTGGCGACACGTCCGAGCACCTTATCGGTGGCGTCAATCACAAACCACTCGTGTTGCACCTCAGCGGGTTTTGCGCTGAATGTAGACATGAGTTTTCTCTTTCAATAGAGGGTTTGGCGAATCCTTTTCCGCGGTCGGTGCTTCTTCTAGACGCAACTCTCGTCACGCAGGAAGCCTCTTAGGCGGTACTCCCTCACATGCGGCGCGTAAGCACTGCACACAAAGTCCTCGCCGCGGGATTCATAAAAATCGCTGCGAAGCTCTCCATTATAAAAGTTTTTCGGCAAGACGTAAAGTGCCTCCTTACTTCCCACCAATGGACTCGGTTCAGGCATATTTTCGGTGTTTTTGGGGCTTGTAGCAGCTGCTGCATGCCCCTTTGGCGCCGTAGCACAGCGCTTGTCGCTACCATTGGCGCCCTATGTTCAGTTACCGCCACGCCTTCCATGCCGGCAATCACGCCGATGTGCTCAAGCACACCATCCTGATTGCCTCCCTGCAATACATGACGCAAAAAGAGGCGGCATTGGTTGCACTGGACACCCATGCCGGGGCGGGTCTGTACCGCCTGGACGGCGACTACGCCACCACCAGCGCCGAGGCCGACGAGGGCATTCGCCGCCTCGAAGGTGCCAAGGACCTGTGCCCCATGCTGCAGGACTATGTGGACATGGTCAAAGCCTTCAACACCAGCAACACCTACAAGGTCTACCCGGGCTCGCCCTTTATCGCGCAGCGCCTGCTGGGCGACCGCGACAAGCTCAAGCTGTTTGAGCTGCACCCCACCGACTGCCGCTCGCTGAGTGGCAATATCGCGCAGCTGAAGGCCGGCCGCCAGGTCCAGGTGCTGCTGGAAGACGGCTTTGAGGGCGTGAAGAAATTTCTGCCCCCGCCATCGCGCCGCGCCTTTTTGTTGTGCGACCCCAGCTACGAGATGAAGACCGACTACGGCCGTGTGCTCGACATGGTGGCCGACAGCATGCAGCGCTTTCCCACCGGCACCTATGCGGTCTGGTACCCGATCATTCCGCGCCAGGAAGCCCATGACCTGCCGCGCCGCCTCAAGACCCTGGCCAACAAGTTTGGCAAGAGCTGGCTCAATGCCGAGCTGACGGTCAAGAACAGCAAGATCACCACCGCCATGCGCCAGGGCGAAGAAAAGCGCCCCGGTCTGCCCGCCAGCGGCATGTTCCTGATCAACCCGCCGTTCACCCTGAAGGACCAGCTCAAGGTGGCCCTGCCCCAGATGGCCGAGCTGCTGCAGCAGGACAGCAATGCCGGCTATGTGCTGGAGAGCGGCGGCAAGTAAGCAGCGCAGGCGGGAAAGACAACGCCGCCCGGGTCAACCCCGGACAGAAAAACGCAGGCCATCGACAAAGATGGGCCTGCGTTTTTGCTTTTGTGTGCTGCGGTTTTACTTTTTGCGCCGTGCTGCGGGTGCGGCCTTGGCAGGCTTGGCCCGGGCCTTGGCGGCGGGTACCACGGCCCGCACGCGGCCAGGGTGCGCCGCGGCCTTGGCCGCCTGGTGACTGCGGGGCGCGGCATCACCGGCCAGTGCCCCGCTGCCGCGCCGCCCGGCCAGCACAAATGAGGGGCAGTCGTCGTCATCGTCATCCAGGGTCCACAGCTCCACCGGCTTGATGCCCAGGCCCAGCATGCCCAGCTCCTGGGCCGCGCCCTGGCTCAGGTCGATGATGCGGTCGCCGGCATAAGGGCCCCGGTCATTGATGCGCACCACCACGGCCTTGCCGGTGACCATGCTGCGCACGCAGACCTGGGTGCCAAAAGGCAGGGTCTTGTGGGCTGCCGTCAGGCCTTCCTTGTCAAAGCGCTCGCCATTGGCCGTCTTGCGGCCATGGAACTGGCCGCCATACCAGGAGGCCATGCCTTGCTGGTCGGCCGAGCGGTAAGGGTCTTGCTTGAGGGCGGGAGGAATATCGGGCACATCCCAAGGGCGCGAGAGCCCATCGATGCTGCTGAGCGGCGCCGACGGCGGCAGCACCAGGCCCAGGCCACGGCGCTCACCGGACAGCGCGGCCAGCTCTTCAGGCGCGGTGGAGGTGATGGCCGACTCGGCGGCCGAGCGCTCGGGGGCTGTGAATGCGGCTTCGGGATGCACAGGGCCTTGCGCTGTGCTCTGCGTCACGCCATCGGGCGCCGTGCCATCGGGCGCAGCGCCGTCGCTGTCGCTGGGCACATGCACGCAGCCACCGGCGAGCGCGGCCAGGCTGACAGCGGCCAGCCAGCCTCGGCATCGCGATCGTGTGGATGAGGGCAACAGCAACTCCTGGTCTTTCCGCGTTCGGCACATTCGGGGCCACCGCGCTGCAAGACCACAGCGCTGTTGGCTACAGCCCCAGCCGGTCGCAGATCGCCAGTGTGGCTGCGCTTTGGTTCATGGTGTAGAAGTGCAGGCCGACGGCACCACGGCGGCGCAGGTCCTCGCACATCTGGGTCACCACATCCAGGCCAAAGGCGCGGATGCTGGCAACATCATCTCCATAGCCTTGCAGTCGCAGACGAATCCAGCGCGGGATCTCGGCACCGCAGGCATCCGAAAAGCGCATCAGCTGCGTCGATCCGGTGATCGGCATAATACCCGGGATGACCGGCAGGTCTACCCCGCGTTTTTGTAAATCTTCTTGAAATCTGCAAAAGGCATCGGCGTTGAAGAAGTACTGCGTGATGGCCGAATCGGCACCGGCTTTCACCTTGGCCAGAAAGGCCTGCAGGTCCGCTTCAGGGTTGCGCGCCTGCGGGTGCATCTCCGGGTAGGCGGCCACTTCGATGTGGAAATCCTGGCCGAATTCGTCGCGGATAAACGTCACCAGATCGCTGGCGTAGTGAAACTCGCCACCCAGGCCATAGCCACTGGGCAAGTCGCCGCGCAAGGCCACCAGGCGCTTGACGCCCATGTCCTTGAGCTGCTGCAGCTGCGCACGTACCGTCTGCTTGGTCGCGCCCACGCAGGAGAAGTGCGATGCCGCATCCACGCCCTCATCAAGGATGGCCTTGACCACGCCAAAGGTGCCCTCTTGCGTGGAGCCGCCGGCCCCATAGGTCACCGAGCAGAACTGGGGCTTGCGCGCATACAGCGCCTGGCGCACCACGCGCAGCTTGTCAGCGCCTTCGGGCGTCTTGGGCGGGAAAAATTCAAAACTGATGGGAAAGGTCATGGCCGTCTTCCAGGTCGTCAATACTCAGCGCTCGTTGCGTTTTTTCTGCTTGCTGCGTGCCGGGCCGGGCTGGCCAAAGCTGGCCGCTTCTGGGTCCACATACAGCTCCTGCAGATCGCGCTTGGCACGCATATCGGCCCGCGATGGGCGCTTGGCTGCGGCCTTCTTCGCTGGCGCGGCAGGCGCGGCAGGGGCCTCATCGCTGGCATCGGCTGCCGCAGGCGCAGGCAGCTTCACCACGGCGCCTTGCTGGGCATGCACAAAGAACTCATGGTTGCCGTCACCGCCATCGATGACCGAATCCAGCCATTGCTTGACCTCCAGGCCCAGCTCGGCGAGGCAGGCGCGGATGCGCTGTTCCACCTCGGCGTACAAGGCCTTGTCGCGCACAATGCCGCCCTTGCCTATCTGGCCGGGCTGCAGCTCGAACTGGGGCTTGACCAGCATCAGCAGCTGGCCGCCGGGCTTGAGCACGCTCACCACCGCTGGCAGCACGAGGGTCAGCGAGATAAAGGACAGATCGCCGGTGACAAAGTCAAACTCGGGGCGGATATCGACGTTCTCGGTGCCGGCGCGGCGGCGGCGCTCGACCGGAGCCGTGCCTTCTGCCTTGGCGCGCTGCTTGGCATTGCGCTCTGCCTTGAAGTCCTCGATCTCCTGCTCTTTGGCGTCCTGGCTGTCGTCGTATTCCTCATCGATCTGGCCGCCATTGCGCATCCAGGCATAAGGGGCCACCGGCTGGGTGTCGTTGTCCTCTTCTTCCAAGACGATCTCGGTCAAAGCCAGATCGCAGGCCGCCTGCAAGGACTCGGGCGTCAGCGCGCGGGCATTGAAGCCCTCGACACAGACCACGCGCGCATCGGCGCGCAGGCGCTCGTGCAGCTGGCCCGTGCCGACATCGACACCGATCACCTGCTGGGCACCGGCCTGCAGCAGGCAGTCGGTAAAGCCACCGGTGCTCTGGCCCACGTCCAGGCAGCGCAGGTCCCGGACCACCAGGCCGGTCGCCACCAGCGCGCCTTCGAGCTTCAAGCCGCCGCGCGAGATGTACTTGGCTTCCGAGTCATCGAGCAGCTCCACCTGGGCGCCTCCTGGAATCTCGTCCCCGTTCTTGGCCACCTTGATCCAGGGGGCCAGCGAGGTGGTGCGCCATTGCACACCCGCAGCAATCAGGCGCTGCGCCTGCGAGCGGGTCGACGCCAGGCCCGTTTCCACCAAAAACACATCTGCGCGCATGCGCGTTCCTTCAATCAAAACGACCGGCTGGCCCGCCCAAGCGGAGCAGCCCGTCTTCACAACAAATGCCCAACAGGGCTGCAGCGCCTAGCGGCACACAACGGTGTCACCAGGCGCTGGGATTACCGCTCAATTTAATAACGGTAGGTTTCAGGCTTGTAAGGGCCTTCCTTCTTCACGCCGATGTAGTCCGCTTGCGCCTGGGTCAGCTCGGTCAGCTGGGCGCCGACCTTCTTCAGGTGCAGGCGTGCGACCTTCTCGTCCAGCACTTTGGGCAACACATAGACCTTGCCCACTTCGTAGGCGTCGGGGCGGGTGAACAGCTCGATCTGCGCCAGCGTCTGGTTGGCAAAGGAGTTGGACATCACAAAGCTGGGGTGGCCGGTGGCGCAACCCAGGTTCACCAGGCGGCCCTTGGCCAGCAGGATGATCTTCTTGCCATCGGGGAAGGTGATGTGGTCGACTTGCGGCTTGATCTCTTCCCACTCGTACTTTTCGATCGATGCGACATCGATTTCGTTGTCGAAGTGGCCGATGTTGCAGACGATGGCCTCGTCCTTCATCGCGACCATGTGCTCGTGGCGGATGATGTCCTTGTTGCCAGTGGTGGTCACGAAGATATCGCACTTGTCAGCGGCGTACTCCATGGTCACGACCTTGTAGCCTTCCATCGCCGCTTGCAGGGCATTGATCGGGTCGATCTCGGTCACCCAGACTTGCGCGCGCAGCGCAGTCAGCGCCTGGGCGCAGCCCTTGCCCACGTCACCGTAGCCAGCAACCACAGCCACTTTGCCGGCGATCATCACATCGGTGGCGCGCTTGATGCCGTCCACCAGCGATTCGCGGCAGCCGTAGAGGTTGTCGAACTTGGACTTGGTCACCGAGTCGTTGACGTTGATCGCGCGGAACAGCAGCGAGCCGTTGGCCGACATTTCGTTCAGGCGGTGCACGCCAGTGGTGGTCTCTTCGGTCACGCCCAGGATCTGGGCCGACTTGCGGCTGTACCAGGTCGGATCGACGGCCAGCTTGGCCTTGATCGCGGCAAACACGATCTTCTCTTCTTCGCTGCCGGGGTTGGCCAGCACGGAGATGTCCTTCTCGGCCTTCTTGCCCAGGTGCATCAGCATGGTGGCATCGCCGCCGTCGTCCAGGATCATGTTCGGGCCTTCGCCTTCGGTGCCCTTGGCGCCGAATTCAAAGATCGCGTGGGTGTAGTCCCAGTAGTCCTTGAGCGACTCGCCCTTGATCGCGTACACGGGCACGCCGGTCTCGGCGATGGCCGCTGCTGCGTGGTCCTGGGTCGAGAAGATGTTGCACGAGGCCCAGCGCACTTGGGCGCCCAGCGCCGTCAGCGTCTCGATCAGCACGGCGGTCTGGATGGTCATGTGCAGCGAGCCGGTGATGCGCGCGCCCTTCAAGGGCTGGGCAGCGGCGAACTCTTCACGCACGGCCATCAGGCCAGGCATTTCGGTTTCGGCGATCTTGATTTCCTTGCGGCCCCAAGCGGCCAGGGAAATATCGGTAATCGCGGAGTCAGCGGGATTGAAGCGAACAGCAGCGTTCATGGTTTTCTCCAAAAATTGAATGAAAAACCACGTTCCGCGGAAGAAGGGAAGAACCATCTCACCGCACAGAAAGCGTGGGTGAGCGTCGTTGCGAGATGAAATCCGAGCCTCACGCCCCATGGTGGTCTGGCGCCTGACCAGACTGGGAAACGCTGCAACGCTCCTCGGATGGAACGCGATTATAAGGGCATCAGCCCTGTAACCCCACCAGGCGGTAGCCCACTTGCAGCTCGGTAAGCAGGTGCCGGGGCTGGGCCGGCTCGGCCTCGATCTTCTGGCGCAGGTTGGCCATGTGCACGCGCAGGTAGTGCGGCCGGTCCAGGTACTCCGGCCCCCAGACCTGCAGCAACAGCTGGCGATGCGTCAGCACCCGGCCCTGGCCGGCGATCAGCGCCGCGAGCAGCCGGAACTCGATCGGCGTCAAATGCACCGCCGTCCCGGCCTGGCGCACCTCGTGCGTTGCCAGGTCCACCTCCACATCGCCAAAGTGCACCGTACTGCCAGGCTGCTCGCCGCCACTGCGCTGGCTGCGGCGCAGCATCACGCGCAGGCGCGCCAGCAGCTCGGGCACGCCAAAGGGTTTGCTCAGGTAGTCGTCAGCGCCCGCATCGAGCGCCGCCACTTTCTCGTCCTCCTGGTCGCGGGCCGAGAGCACCAGCACCGGCAGGCCGCTCCAGCCGCGCAGCTCGGTGATCAGCGTCTTGCCATCGGCATCGGGCAGGCCCAGGTCCAGCACCAGCGCATCGGGCTGGCGGCTGGCCGCCTCAATCAGGCCACGCCTTGCGCTGTCGGCCTCAAAGACCTGCCAGCCTTCGTCCTCCATGGCCAGACGCACAAAGCGGCGGATATGCGGATCATCGTCCACCAAGAGGATGCGGGGGGCAGCAAGCGTCATGCGCCCGATTGTGACAAAAAACCGGGGTGGTTTGTGCCTGCTGGCCGGCAGCAAGCGGGCACTTCGCTACACTTCAGCACCCCGGCATTGCGACTGCGCTGCCGCCTGCTCCATGTTTGCCACCCCACCCTCCCCCCTTCCACAGACCCAAGGCTGGTGCCCTGGCGCCTGGCAGCCCATGGCCTCTGGCGATGGGCTGGTGGTGCGGGTGCGCCCACCGCTGGGCAGGCTGTCGGCCGGGCAGGCGCTGCGCTTGGCCGAGCTGGCCAGCGAGCATGGCGCCGGCCTGCTGGAGCTGACCAGCCGCGCCAATATCCAGCTGCGCGGCGTCGCCCCTGCGGGGCATGGCGCGCTGCTGGCGGCCCTGGCCACCCACGGCCTGCTCGATGGCGATGCCCGCCAGGAGCAGCTGCGCAACCTGGTCATCGACCCGCTGTGCCAGCCCGGTGACGGCGTACTCGCACTGGCCGAGGCCTTGCAGCAGGCGCTGCTGGCCGATACCGCGCTGGAAGGCCTGCCTGCCAAATTTGGCGTCTCGCTGGCCAGCGGCCGCCATGGCGGCCTCGCCGAGGTCGCGGCGGATGTGCAATTGGTTCGCGATGGCGCCCAAGGCTGGCTGCTGCAGGTGCCCGGCTACCCCATCGCCTGGCGGGCAGACAACGCCATCCTCAGCGTGCAAGCCGCCCTGGCACTGGCCCGCTGGTGTGTGGCGCAGGCGCGCGCGCGGCGTGCAGCCGGCGAACACCCCGGCCGCCTGCCCCAGCTGCTGCGCCAGGCCCAAGCCCATACAGGCGCGCTGCCACCGCTGGCGCTGCCCGCTGGCCTGCATGAAGCGCCCCCATACCTGCCCGCACCGAGCCAGCCAAAACCGGGCTGGCAGTGCGGTCTTGGCCCGTTGGTGGCCGCGCCGCTGGGCCGGGTTGCTGCCAGTGCGCTGGCGCGCCTGGCGCGCAGCGGCATCACGGGCCTGCGGCTCACACCCTGGCGCATGCTGCTGGTCGAAGGCCTTGCGCCCCAGGGCATGCCAGGGGCGGGCTTGACCGACCGCGACCACTGGATCTGCGACGCGCAAGATGCGCGGCTGCGCGTCTCGGCCTGCAGCGGCGCGCCCGGTTGCCGCCAAGCCCTGGCGCCCACGCAGGATCTAGCGCTCGCCCTGGCCCCCCATGTGCCCGAGGGCGCGCACCTGCATGTCTCGGGCTGCAGCAAAGGCTGCGCACGCCAGCTGCCCGCCACTGTCACCTTGGTGGCCCAAGCGGGCGGCGATGGGCCCGTCTATGGGCGCGGCCGCCATGCCACGGCCCAGGCCGTCCCCGATTCCCGCTGGAGCGCGCGCAGTCTGCGCGACAATCCCGGGCTGTTGTTTGAAGAAATGTAATGGTTCATACCTACGAAACCAATGGCGCCGAGATCTACCGGCAGTCCTTCGCCACGATCCGCCGCGAGGCCGATCTGCAGCGCTTCACCCCCGGTGAGGAGCGCGTGGCGGTGCGCATGATCCATGCCGCCGGCATGGTCGAGCTGGCCGCGCATGTGCAGTTTTCCGCCGGCGCAGTCGCGGCAGGCCAGCGCGCGCTGGAGGCCGGCGCGCCCGTGCTCTGCGATGTGCGCATGGTCAGCGAAGGCATTACCCGCTCGCGCCTGCCCGCCGGCAACCCGGTGATCTGCACCTTGCACGAGCCCGCTGTGGCCGAGCTGGCGCAGCAAATGAACAATACCCGCAGCGCTGCGGCGCTGGAGCTGTGGCGCCCGCACCTGGCCGGTGCCGTGGTGGCCATCGGCAATGCGCCGACCGCCCTCTTTCACTTGCTCAACATGCTGCAGGACCCGAGCTGCCCCCGCCCTGCGGCCATCATCGGCTTCCCGGTCGGCTTTATCGGCGCGGCCGAGTCCAAAGAGGCGCTGATGCAGGACCTGCCGGTGCCGGCGATGATCGTGCGCGGGCGCCTGGGCGGCTCGGCGATGACCGTGGCCGCCGTCAATGCCATGGCCAGCCATGTTGAATAAGACCAGCGTCGCCACAACGGGCATCATCTGCGTGGGCCTGGGCCCGGGCGATCCCGAACTGATGAGCATCAAGGCCGACCGCCTGGTGCGCGGCGCCCGCCATGTGGCCTTTTTCCGCAAAAAAGGCCGGCCCGGCAAGGCGCGCCAGCTGGTCGAAGGCATGCTCAGCGGCCAGGCCGCCGAGTACCCGATGGAGTACCCGGTGACCACCGAAATCCCGGTGGACAGCCCCGCCTATGTGCAGCAGCTGGCGCAGTTTTACGACGACTGGTGCCTGCGCCTGGCCGAACTGGCCCGGCAGGAACAGGTCATCGTGCTCTGCGAGGGCGATCCCTTTCTCTACGGCTCCTTCATGCACCTCTACACCCGGCTGCGTGCGCGCGGCGATGTGGACCTGCAGGTGGTGCCCGGCATCCCCGGCATGGTGGGCTGCTGGCATGCCACCGGTGAGCCCATCACCTGGGGCGACGATGTGCTGAGCGTGATGACCGGCACCTTGTCCGAAGACGAGCTGGTGCGACGCATGGACACGGCCGACGCGCTGGTGGTGATGAAGGTGGGCCGCAACCTGCCGCGCATCCGCCGCGCGCTCGCCCGCGCGGGCCGCGCCGATGCCGCCTGGCTGGTGCAAAACGGCACCACCGACCAGCAGCTGGTCGCCCGCCTCAGTGACGTGGGCGACGAAGTCTGCCCCTATTTCGCGATCGTGCTGGTGCACGGCCAGGGCCGCCGCCCGGAGGCCGCATGGTAAGCAGCGGCCAACTGACCATTGCCGGCCTGGGCCCGGGCGACCTGGACCAGATCACGCCTGCGGTACTGCAGGCCTTGCTGGCCGCCGACGATGTCGTGGGCTACTTCCCCTATGTGGCGCGGGCGCAGGCCTTGGTGGCGCAGAGCGCAGCCGCTGGCAGCCGCGAGCCGCAATGGCTCGCCTCGGACAACCGGGTGGAGCTCGACCGCGCCCGGCAGGCGCTGGAGTTGGCCGCCCAAGGCCGGCAGGTCGTGGTAGTGTCGTCTGGTGACCCGGGCGTGTTCGCAATGGCATCGGCGGTGTTTGAAGCCATCGAAAGCGCTGAGGGACCACAAGCGCAGGACTGGCTGGCACTGGACGTGCAGGTCTTGCCTGGCGTTACCGCGATGCTCGCCGCTGCCGCCCGCGCAGGCGCGCCGCTGGGCCATGATTTTTGCTGCATCAATCTGTCGGACAACCTCAAGCCCTGGCCGGTGATTGCCCGCCGGGTGGAACTGGCGGCCGAAGCCGATTTTGCGATGGCCTTCTACAACCCGCGCTCGCACAGCCGGCCCGAAGGCTTCAACCGCCTGTTGGCCTTGCTGCGCCAGCATTGCGAGCCCGAGCGTCTGCTGATTTTTGCCCGCGCCGTCTCCACGCCCGAGGAATCGCTGCAGGTCTGCAGCCTCGCCGATGCCCATCCCGAGATGGCCGACATGCGCACCGTCGTGCTGGTGGGCAACCGCCTCACCCGCCGCGTGGGGCGCTATACCTACACGCCGCGCTACTACGGCGCAGTGGATGGCAACGCGCCATGACGCAGCCAATGCAGCACATCCGCAACGCTTTCCGTGCGCGGCCGCAAGGGCAGCACCGGGCGCTGCACCATTACGACCGGCAAGCCCAGCGCACGGGCGGCATCGATCTTGCCGCGCGTGGCGGCGCCACCGGCATTCTTGGCCACCAGCCAGGCGATGCGCTGCTGCTGCAGCAAGGCCAGGTCGTCCTGCATGCCAAAAGGGCCGCGGCCCAGCACCACGGTGTGCCGGGGCAGCGGCAAGCTGCCGAGCACAGGTGCATCAACCAGGCGCAGCAGGTAGTGGTGCTGCGGGTTGGGGGCAAAGGCATCGAGCTGTTTGCGCCCCACGGCCAGAAACACCCGGCTGGGCGCCTGGGGCAGCGCGCTGGCGGCATCGGCCATGCTGGCCACTTCCGTCCAGCGGTCGCCGGGCTGCGCCTGCCAGGGCGCGCGCTCCAGCGCCAGCAAGGGCGTGCCGGTGGCGGCGCAGGCCGCGCAGGCATGGCGGCTCATCTGCGCGGCAAAGGGATGGGTGGCATCCAGCACATGGCTGATGCCCTGGGCGCGGATAAAGGCGGCCAGGCCTTCTGCCCCGCCAAAGCCGCCGCTGCGCGTGGGCAGGGGCTGGGCCAGGGGTTGCTGGGTGACGCCGGCATACGAGAAGCAGGCGCGCACACCCGCCTGGTGCAGGGCCTGGGCCAACTCGCTGGCGCCGCTGGTGCCGCCCAGCAGGAGAACATGCGTCATGGCTGATCCGTGGTTGACATTGATAGGGTTGAACGAGGATGGATTGTCAGGCCTGAGCGCTGCGGCCAAAGACGCATTGGACCAGGCCGAGCTGGTATTTGGTGGCCCCCGCCATCTGCAGCTAGCCGCCATCGATGCGCGCGGCCGCCCCTGGCCCCAGCCTTTTGATGTGGCCCCGGTGCTGGCCGAACGGGGCAAACGGGTCGCAGTGCTGGCATCTGGCGACCCCTTTTGGTATGGCGTGGGTGGCAGCCTGGCGGCGCATTTGCGCCCTGAGGAATGGCGCTGCCATGCCCAAACCTCGACATTTTCACTGGTTGCCGCCCGCCTGGGCTGGCGGCTGGAAGCCTGCGACTGCCTGGGTCTGCATGCCAGCCCGATTGCGCAGCTGCTGCCCCGCCTGGCCCCTGGCCGCCAGCTGATCACCTTGCTGCGCGATGGCGCGGCCGTCGTGCAGTTGGCCGATTGGCTCAGCCACGAAGGCTGGGGCCAAAGCCCCTTGTGGGTGATGGAAGCGGTGGGCGGCCCGCGCGAGCGCTGCCGCATGCTGCGCGCCGATGCGGCCGCCGCTGCGCTGCAGGCCGACCCGGCGCAGGCGCCGGTGACCGTGGCCTTGATCGCCCAAGGCGGCGCTGCGCTGCCAGCGGTGCCCGGCAGGCCCGACGACTGGTATGCCCACGACGGCCAGATCACCAAGGCGCCTGCGCGTGCGCTGACCCTGGCCACGCTGGCCCCCCGGCGCGGCGAGCGGCTCTGGGACATTGGCGGCGGCTCCGGCTCGGTCGCCGTCGAATGGTGCCTGGCCGGTGGCCTGGCAACCAGCATTGAGCAGCATGCCACGCGCGGGGCCAATATCCGCAGCAATGCCGAGCGCTTTGGCTTGCAGGCCCGCATGCAGGTGGTGCACGGCCTGGCGCCAGAAGCTTTGCAAGACCTGCCGGCGCCGCAAGCGGTTTTTGTCGGCGGCGGTTTTGATGCGGCGCTGTTTGCGGCATTGCGCGCCCACATGCCGCCAGGCTGCCGCCTGGTGGTGAATGCCGTGACCCTGGAAACCCAGGCGCTGTTGGTGCAGCTGCATGGCGAGCTGGGCGGCCAGCTGCTGCAGCTGGAGCTGTCCAGCGCGGCAGCACTGGGCCGCATGCGCAGCTGGAAGGCGGCGCGCCCGCTGGTGCAGTGGAGCTGGCAGGCATGACGCAAGCAGCGCCCCACCGCTGTGTGGTGCTGGGGCTGGGTTTGCGTGCGCAGGCCCAGGCCGCCGACCTGCAGGCGCTGTGGCTGCAGGCCCAGCAGCAGCAGCCTGCGCTGGCCGAATTTTGCGCAGTGGCGGTGCTGCAAGGCAAGGAGCAGCGGCCCGCGCTGCAGCAGTGGGCCGCGCAGCTGCCTTTTGCGGTGGCGATGGTGGCGGTGGCGCAAGAGGCCCTGCCCGCGCAGCCGGTGGTCACGCAGTCGCCGCGCCTCTTGGCGCGTTACGGCACCGGCAGCGTGGCCGAGGCCGTGGCCCTGTCTGCGGCCGCACCCGCGCCCCGCTTGCTGCTGGCCCGCCTGGTCGCCGGCGATGGCAGTGCCACCCTGGCAGCCGCGCTGCGCGAGCGTGGCAGCCCCCCCTATTGTTGTCTGGCAGCGGGCCTGCCCCCGGCTGATCCACAAACCCAAGGAGTTACGGCATGACCGTGCATTTCATCGGCGCCGGCCCCGGCGCTGCCGACCTGATCACCGTGCGCGGCCGCGATCGGATGGCCAGTTGCCCCGTGTGCCTGTATGCGGGCTCGCTGATCCCACGCGAGCTGCTGGCCCATTGCCCGCCGGGCGCGCGCATCGTCAACACCGCATCGATGAGCCTGGACGAGATCGTCGAAGAGATCCGCGCCGCCGATGCGCAGGGCCAGGATGTGGCACGCCTGCATTCGGGCGACCTGTCGGTCTGGTCGGCCATGGGCGAGCAGCTGCGCCGCCTGCGCGCGCTGGGCATTGCCTACAGCGTGACGCCGGGCGTGCCCTCGTTTGCGGCGGCTGCCGCCACCCTGGGCGCCGAATTGACCTTGCCAGGCCTGTGCCAGTCGGTGGTGCTGACGCGTACCTCCGGCCGCGCCACTGCGATGCCCGAGGGCGAGCAGTTGGCCGCCTTTGCCGCCACGGGCGCGGTGCTGGCGATCCATTTGTCCATCCATGTGGCCGAGAAAGTGCAAAGCGAGCTGCTGCCGCACTATGGCGCCGACTGCCCGGCTGCCATCGTCTGGCGCGCCAGCTGGCCCGATGAAACCGTTGTGCGTACCACCGTGGGCCAACTGGCCCAGGCGGTGGCCACCAGCATGGAGCGCACCGCCATCATCCTGGTGGGCCGCAGCATCAGCGCCGAGGACTTTGGCGAAAGCCGCCTCTACGCCACCGACTACGACCGCCGCTACCGGCCCCAGGGCACGGAGCCGCGCTTTCCGGCGCCCGCCGCTGCGGTGGATACCGCCACCGACCGGCCGCTCACCTCAAACCCAATCAGCGCTGAAGGCCAAGCATGAGCAGCAGCTTGCCGCCGGTCGCGCTAAGCCTGATCGGCATTGGCACCGGCAACCCCGACCACCTGACGCGCCAGGCCATCGCCGCGATGAATGCTGCCGACCTGCTGCTGCTGCCCCACAAGGGCGAGGACAAGGCCGAGCTGGCGGCCCTGCGCCAGTCGCTCTGCGATGCCGTGCTGCAGCAGCCCGCGCCGCAGACCGCTGGCTTTGACATGCCCGAGCGCCGCAGCCAGGGCGATGACTACCTGAACCAGGTCGACGAATGGCATGCGGCCATCACCCTGCGCTGGCAGGCCGCGATTGCGCAGGCGCTGGAGAGCGGCTTGAAGCCGCGTGCGGGTAACGGCGTGCTGCAGGTGGCCCTGCTGGTCTGGGGCGATCCATCGCTCTACGACAGCACCTTGCGCATTGCCGCGCGCATGCAGCCGGCACCGCTGCAAGTCACGGTCATCGCAGGCATCACCTCGATGCAGGCGCTCACCGCCGCGCACGCGATCGCCGTTAATGACATTGGCCAGCCCTTTACCGTCACCACCGGCCGCCAGCTGCGCGAGCAAGGCTGGCCGGCCGGCGTGGACACGCTGGTGGTGATGCTGGACGGCCAGTGCAGCTTTCGCAGCCTGCCGGCGGCGCAGGCCAGCGATGTCTACATTTGGTGGGGCGCCTACCTGGGCATGGCCCAGCAGTGCCTGGCGCATGGCCCGCTGGCCGAGGCGGCCGAGCGCATTGTGGCCGCCCGCGCCGCAGCACGCGCCCAGCATGGCTGGATCATGGATATCTACTTGCTGCGCCGCATACCCATCAATCGAGCGCCGGCTGAGGCAACACCGGCAGCACCACGCTGAACACGGCCCCCGGCCCAGGCTCGGCCGCAGCGGCATCCAGATGGCCGCCATGGGCCTGCACAATGCGCTGGGCCAGCGCCAGGCCCAGGCCAATGCCGGAGATGCTGGATTCCGTATGGCCCCGGCTGAAGGGCGCAAACAGCTGCTCGGGCGCCAGGTGCGCGGGCAGTCCCGGCCCGCTGTCCTGCACGCGCAAGAGCAGCTGGTCGCGCTCGACCTGCGCCGTCACCCGCACGGCGGTGCCCACGGGGGTGTATTTGCTGGCGTTGTCCAGCAGGTTGACGAGCACCCGCTCCATCATCGCCGCATCGATCCACAGCAGCGGTAAGTCGGCCGGCAGCTGCAGCTGCACCGGGTGATCGGCCAGGCGGCCGCCGAGCTGGCGCAAGGCACTGCCCACCAGCTCATCGACAGGGATCCAGGCGCGCTGCAGGTGCACACCGTCCTGCTGCAGCCGGGCCATGGCCAGCAGGTTGTCCACCAGCTGCTGCAAGGCCTGGGCCTGGTTGCGAATCTGCAGCAGCATGTCTTGCGCCGGGCCCGGCGGCGCATGCGGCAGGCCGGCCTGGGCGGCACCCAGGATGCTGGTGAGCGGCGTGCGCAAATCATGCGATACCGACGACAGCAAGGTGTTGCGCATGCGCTCGCCCTCCATCGCCACCTGGGTCTGCTGGGCCACCTCGACAAAATGCACGCGCTCTAGCGCCAGCGCAATCTGGCTGGCGCAGGCATCCAGCAGGCGCCGCTCCTCGGGCACGCGCAAGCGCTCGGGTGTGCGCAGCTGCAGCACCAGCACGCCGCGCGCCCGCACCGGCGCCATCAGCGGCACATACAGCGCGTCCGACGCGGCCAGGGTGTCCGTGCCCCGGCCGGCCATCTGGCTGTGCTCCATGCTCCAGCGGCCCACGCTGGCGTCAATCGCCGCCTCGCTACCGGGCGCCACATGCAGCTGCTCTTGCGCATCGGGCAGCAGCAGGCCGGTGCGCGCATCGAACACGCCCGAGACCGTCGTCAGCGCCGTCTGCACCACCTGCGCCTGCGTGAGCGCCCCCGACAGATCACGGGCCAGGCGCGCCAGCGCGCCCGCGCGCCGCTCGCGCTCGGCCGCCACCCGCGCCTCATGGCGCAGCCTGGCCATCAGCTGGCCACAGACCAGGGCCACGCCCAGCATCAGGCAAAAGGTGAAGATGTACTGCGTGTCATTGACGCCAAAGGAGTTGCGCGGCGGCACAAAGCAAAAATCAAACAGCAGCACCGACAAGAGCGCCGCCCAGGCGCCCGGCCCCCGGCCCCAGCGCAAGGCCGACAGCACGACCACCAGCAAAAACAGCATCACTACATTGGCCGGGTCAAACACCTGCAGCAAAGCTTGCGCCAGCAGCGCCGCCGCGCCGCAGGCCAGGCTCGCGCCCAGGTAGCCGCGCCAGGGCCAGGGCGCCTCGCGCGCCGGCGCGGGTTCTGGCCGGTTGCGCGGCCGGGGCACGGACAGCAGCAGCACGTCCAGGCCCGGGTCCAGCCGCGCAATCTGCTCGGGCAGGCCCGACGGCGCCCAGGGCCACCAGCGCATCGCCGTTGGCGGCACGCGGGCGAGCACCAGGTGGCTGGCATTGCGCTCGCGCGCAAAATCGACCAGCGCCGCGGCGACCTGGGCGCCGGGTATCGTTGCGGTATCGGCCCCCAGGCGTGCGGCCAGCGCCAAGGTTTTGAGCACGGCCTGCTGCGACTGCGCCGAGCGGTGCTGGCGCGCCGGCGCATCCACATAGACCACCATCCAGTCGGCCTCCAGCCGCCGGGCCAGGCGCGCTACCTGGCGCACGAGCGCGTCGTCCCCCGCCTGACCGCCTACTGCAACCAGCAGGCGCTCGCGCGTGGGCCAGACATCACCGATGGAGCGCTCGCGCCGGTAGTCGCGCATGTCCTCATCGACCCGGTCGGCCGTACGGCGCAGCGCCAGCTCGCGCAGGGCCAGCAAATTGCCCAGGCGGAAGAAATGGTGCGAGGCCCGCTCGGCCTGCTCCAGCGGGTAGATCTTGCCGGCCTTGAGGCGCTTGAGCAGTTCCTCGGGCGGCAGGTCAACGACGATGACCTCGCTGGCATCGTCAAAGATGTGGTCGGGCACGGTCTCATGCACCTGGATGCCGACAATGCCGCCCACCACATCGTTGAGGCTCTCCAGGTGCTGCACATTGAGCGTGGTCCAAACATCGATGCCGGCATCGAGCAGCTCCTGCACATCCTGCCAGCGCTTGGGGTGGCGCGAGCCGGGCGCATTGCTGTGGGCCAGCTCGTCGAGCAGCAGCACCTGCGGGTGGCGCGCCAGCGCGGCATCCAGGTCAAAGGCCTCGCGCTGGCGGCCCTGGTGGGGCAACAGGCGGCGCGGCAGCAGCTCCAGGCCATGGAGCTGCTGCACGGTCTCGGCCCGGCCATGGGTCTCCACCAGGCCCACCAGCACCTGGCGGCCGGCCTGGCGCTCGCGCTGCGCCGCTGCCAGCATCGCATAGGTCTTGCCCACCCCGGCATTGGAGCCAAAGTAGATGCG
Organism: Comamonas sp. 23; assembly: GCF_049601575.1. NCBI lineage: Bacteria > Pseudomonadati > Pseudomonadota > Betaproteobacteria > Burkholderiales > Comamonadaceae > Comamonas > Comamonas sp. 23. The sequence goes on from NZ_CP187127.1 coordinate 4,434,768, forward strand.
CAGCTTGCCCCGGGCCGCTTGCTGCTGGTCGGCCTTGAGCTGGGCGACCAGCGCGTCCGGGTCGGGCCTGGCTGCAGGTACGCTGGGGGTGTTGCTGGGGTTGGGCATGGTGGCGCTATTGTGGGCCAAGCCCTTAGACCAAGCCAGTGGCGGTCAGCAGCATGTCGATCAGCTTGATGCCGGCAAACGGCACCAGCAAACCGCCCAGACCGTAGACCAGCAGATTGCGGCGCAGCAACGCAGCCGCGCCCACCGCCCGGTAGCGCACGCCACGCAAGGCCAGCGGCACCAGCGCGATGATGATCAGCGCGTTGAAGATGACAGCGCTCAGAATCGCTGAATCGGCGCTGTGCAAGCCCATGATGTTGAGCGAGGCCAGCTGCGGGTAGGTGGCGACAAAGGCAGCCGGGATGATCGCAAAGTACTTGGCCACATCGTTGGCAATGCTGAAGGTGGTGAGCGCGCCGCGCGTCATCAGCATCTGCTTGCCGGTCTCCACCACCTCGATGAGCTTGGTGGGGTTGCTGTCCAGGTCGACCATGTTGGCAGCTTCCTTGGCCGCTTGCGTGCCACTGTTCATCGCGACCGCCACATCGGCCTGGGCCAGCGCGGGCGCATCGTTGGTGCCGTCTCCCGTCATGGCCACCAGGCGGCCAGCGGCCTGGTGGCTGCGGATCAGCTGCAGTTTGTCCTCGGGCCGGGCCTCGGCCAGGTAGTCGTCCACCCCCGCCTCGGCGGCAATGGCAGCAGCGGTCAGCGGGTTGTCGCCGGTCACCATCACGGTCTGGATGCCCATGCGGCGCAGCTGTGCAAAACGCTCGCGCATGCCGGGTTTGACAACGTCCTTGAGCTCGATCACGCCGAGCACCCGCGCGCCATCGGCGACGACCAGCGGCGTGCTGCCCTTGCGCGAGACGCTCTCCACCGCCAGCTGCACCGCCTGCGGAAACTGCCCGCCCAGCGCCTCGACATGGCGGCGCAGCGCATCGGCCGCGCCCTTGCGCAGGCTGCGCTGGCCTTGGGCTGTGGCGATGTCCAGGCCGCTCATGCGGGTCTGGGCGGTAAACGGCACCGGCTGGGCCTGGGCGGGATCGAGAGCCGCGGGGCTCAGCCCATGGCGCTCCTGGGCCAGCGCTACCACACTGCGGCCTTCCGGGGTGTCGTCGGCCAGTGACGAGAGCTGGGCGGCCTCGGCTAGCTGCGTGGCGCTCACGCCAGGCGCTGGTAAAAATTCGCTAGCCTGGCGGTTGCCCAAGGTGATGGTGCCAGTCTTGTCCAGCAGCAGCACATCCACGTCACCGGCGGCCTCCACCGCGCGGCCCGAGGTGGCAATCACATTGGCCTGCATCATGCGCCCCATGCCGGCCACGCCAATCGCAGACAGCAGGCCGCCGATGGTGGTGGGGATGAGGCAGACCAGCAGCGCCACCAGCACGGCCACGCTGACGGCGCTGCCACTGCCCGATTGCGCCACGGCAAAGACCGAGAACGGCCAGAGCGTGACGATGACCATCAGGAACACCAAGGTGAGCCCCACCAGCAGGATGCCCAGTGCCAGCTCGTTGGGCGTCTTCTGGCGCTTGGCCGATTCGACCATCGAGATCATGCGGTCCAGGAACGACTCGCCCGGGTTCACCGTGACCTCGACCACCAGCCAGTCGGACAGCACACGCGTGCCACCGGTCACCGACGAGAAATCGCCGCCGGCCTCGCGCACCACCGGGGCCGATTCGCCGGTGATGGCGCTCTCGTCGACCGAGGCCACGCCTTCGACCACGGTGCCATCGAGCGCAATCACATCGCCCGCTTCCACCAGCAAGAACGTGCCCTTGGTCAGGCTGCTGGCGGGCTGGGCCGTCCAGGCGGCACCATGCTGCGCTTGCTGCAGCACCTTGGCGACGGTGTCGCGCTTCATGCCGCGCAGGCTGGCCGCTTGCGCGCGGCTGCGCCCTTCGGCCAGCGCCTCGGCAAAGTTGGCAAACAGCACGGTGAACCAGAGCCAACCGGCAATGGCCAACGTAAACCCGCTGTTGCCCTGTGCCGTCAGCAGATTCTGCAGCCACAGCAGACTGGTGAGCCAGGCGCCCAGGTAGACCACAAACATCACCGGATTGGTCCATTGCAGGCGGGGCGAGAGCTTGCGCAGCGCATCCCAGGCGGCGGCCTGCAGCAGCGCCAGATCACCCAGTCCGGCCGAGGCCGTCAGTTTTTTCGTGTTCATGGTTGGCTCCGGGTAGGCAGCGCATCGAGCGCCATATTGAGCGCCAGCACGTTCACGCGCGGCTCACCGAGCAAGTAGCCGGTGCGCTGCTGCGTGGCCTGGTCCAGCAACTGCTGCACCTGGGCGGGGGGCAACTGCCGCTCGCGCGCCACACGGGCCAGTTGCAAGTTGGCATTGGCCACCGAGATATGCGGATCCAGGCCCGATGCCGAGGCGGTTACCGCATCGACCGGCACGGCGGCATCGGCAGCCAGGCCATTGGTCGTGCGGTACTGCGCCACACGTTCGGCCACGCTATCGGCCAGCCCCTGGCTGCTGGCGCCCTGGTTGCTGGCGCCAGACAGGCCCGCGTTATAGGCCGCAGCGATGCTGGCACCCTCCTGATTGGGGTCAGGCGCCGTCGTGGCGCTGGGCCGGCCATGGAAGTAGCGGGCGCTGTCAAAGTACTGGCCGATCAGGGCCGAGCCCACGATCTGCCCATCGCGCAGCACCAGCGAGCCATTGGCGGCATGGGGCAGCAGCGCCTGGGCGACGCCGGTCGTGGCCAGCGGGTAGGCCACGCCGCACAGCAGCAGCACCAGCACGGCGGCGCGGGCACTGCTGCCCAAAGTGCGGCCCCAGCCTGCGTCGGCGGGGGCGGCGGCCTGCTGCGCGCTGGGCGTAGGCAGGCGTTTATCGGAATCAAGGCTTGTCATGTTTTTCTCCTCCGGGCACGGCCTGGCCGTGCCCCGGTTCGCGTCAAATCAGTTGGGATGTCAGGTCAAAGAGAGGGGGCTCAGGGGTAGAGCTGCCCAGCCAGCATCTGCAGGTGTTCGACCACTGGCCCCAGCGCCAGCGCTGGCAAAAAGGTGAGCCCGCCGACCACCAGCACCACAAACACCAGCAATCCGGTGAACAGCGGCGTGGCGGTGGGGAAGGTGCCGGCTCCGGCGGGCACACTGGCCTTGCTGGCCATGCTGCCGGCGACAGCCAGCAGCGGCAGCAGGGTCAGGTAGCGCCCCATCAGCATTGCCAGGCCCAAGGTGGTGTTGAAGAAGGGCGTGTTGGCATTGAGGCCGGCAAAGGCCGAGCCGTTGTTGGCGGTGGCCGAGGCATAGGCGTAGAGAATTTCCGAAAAGCCATGCGGGCCCCGGTTGTTCAGGCTGTCGGCCGCGCCCGGCCAGAGCATGGCCAGCGCCGTCCAGCCCAAAAGGCAGGCCGGGTGCGCCAGCACTGACAGCATCACCAGCTTCATCTCGCGCACCTCGATCTTCTTGCCCAGGAACTCTGGCGTGCGCCCGATCATCATGCCGGCCAGGAACACCGTCAGGATGGCGTACTGCAGCAGGTTGATGAGGCCAACGCCATCGCCGCCAAACACGCAGTTGAGCATCATCAGCGCCAGCGGTGTGATGCTGCCCAGCGGCGTGAGCGAGTCATGCATGGCATTGACCGAGCCGGTGGTGGCCGCCGTGGTGGTGGTGACAAACAAGGCGGTATCGGTAATGCCAAAGCGCAGCTCCTTGCCCTCCATATTGCCGCCCGCTTGCGTGGTGCTCCACTGCTGGTCGGCACCGGCGCGGGCCAGCAGGGCGCTGCCGTTTTGCTCGCCTGTCCAGACCAGCGCCAGAAAGCCCAGGAAGATGATCAGGCTGGCGCCGAAGAACACCCAGCCCTGGCGGCGCTTGAGCAGCATCGAGCCCAGCGCATAGGTCATGCCCGCCGGGATCAGCAGCATCGCCAGGATGTGCAGCATATTGGTGAGCGGCGTGGGGTTCTCAAAAGGATGGGCTGCATTCATGCTGAAAAATCCGCCCCCGTTCGTCCCCAGGTGCTTGATGCTCTCCAGACTCGCGACCGGCCCCATCAGCAGCTGCTGCGTGCGGCCGCCATCGATGGTGTGGGCCAGCACCTCGGTGCCCAGGGTCTGCGGCACGCCCTGCCAGACATAGACCAGCGCCAGTAGCAGTGACAGCGGCAGCAGCACGCGCCAGAGCATGCGCACAAAATCCACCCAGTAGTTGCCAATGTCCTGGCTGCCCGCGCGGGCCAGCCCGCGCACAAAGCCGGCAGCAGCGGCCAGGCCGGCGGCGGAGCCCGCAAACATCAGGCCGGTGATCACCACCATCTGCGTGGCATTGCTCAGGCTGCTCTCGCCGGCATAGGCCTGCCAGTTGGTGTTGGTGATGAAGGAGGCTGCCGTGTTGAACGCCAGATCCGGCGTCTGCGCAGCGTTCTGCAGCGGATTGAGCGGCAGGCTGCCCTGCAGCCGCAACAGCAGGTAGCCCAGCAGCATCAGCAGGCCATTGCTCATCACCAGCACCGCGCCATAGCGCTGCCAGCCCATGCGCTCTTGCGGATCCACACCGATGGCGGCGTAGGTCCAGCGCTCCAGCCGGCTGTCGTGCGCGCTGGTAAAGCAGCGTGCCAGCCACCATCCCATGGGGATGGTGAGCAGCACCAGCACCGCCACAAAGGCGGCATATTCGATCCAGACTAAACCCATGTCAGCCCCCGCTCAGATGCGCACCAAGGCGCGAACAAAGCCCAGCAGGCCGACAAAGCAGGCCAGCGTGAGCCCGACAAATACGAGGTCTTGCAGCATGTACATGGCCCTCTCCCCTTTTTTCAGAACTTTTCGGGCCGCAACAGCGCGTACCCCAGATAGACAAACAGCGCAGCACTGACCAGCGCGGCCAGCACCTCCACTCCATGGAACAACATCGCTCTCTCCTCTTGCGCCGCCGGGCCGCCCAATGCGGAGCGGCGGCGCGGTGGTGTTGCGCAGGCAAAACGCCTGCCGTAGAGCCAATGTAGGTTTGCGCGCATCAAGCAGGCGCTGAGAATGCGCGGGGGGATATCAAGATGGCATCAAGATGGTGTTGCGCAAAGGCAATGGCGACCCGACAGGGCCATGTATAGTGGTGCCGCGCTCACATCCGCCCCCTACCTATGCAGCCTTCCATGCCCCATCGCAGCAACTCTTTTGACATTCTTCGAATCTGCGCGGCGCTGGCGGTGATCTTTTGCCACCACTACTACATCAGCGGCCGTGAGGGCCCTGCCTGGATGAATGTGGGCATGATCGGCGGCGTGGCCGTGATGACGTTCTTCACAATCAGCGGCTACCTGGTCACCACCAGCTGGCTGCGTGAGCCGCATGTCGTCAAGTTCTGCGCCAAGCGCCTGCTGCGCCTGTGGCCGGGCATGATGGCTGCCGTCGTGCTGAATATCTATGTCTTTGGCGTGGCATTTACCGATCTGCCCGCACGCAGCTTCTTGACCCATGGGCAGACCTTGGAGTACTTCAAGAACCTGCTGCTCTACCGCGCCTACGTCAACCTGCCCGAGGTGTTTTCCAGCAATCCGCTGAGCAACTTGATGAACGGGCCGCTGTGGACCATTCCGATCGAGACCATGTGCTATGCCGCTTTGGCGGTTGCAGGGTTGGTAGGCGTTTTCCGCTACCGCTGGCTGGCCAGCCTGGTGCTGGTGGCCTACATCCTGCTGTTCATTGCGCGCTACAACGCCGACTTCACTGGCACGATGATGCATTGGTGGGAGTACCCGGCCTACTTTGCCTGCGGCGCGCTGATCGCGCTGCACCGGGATCGCTTTTTGGCCCATGGCGCTGCCATCACGTTCGGGCTGATTCCGGTGGCCCTGTTTTTCTGGCTGACGGGCTTACAGCATACGTCGGGCCTGGTGGTGCTGCCGGCTTTGCTGATCTTTCTGGGCAGCTGCAGTTCCAGCTTTTCAGGTGGAGTCAGCCGCCTGGGTGATCCCTCCTACGGGGTCTACCTCTCAGGCTGCCCGATCGCGCAGGCGGTGTTTGCCGTCTCGCCGGGCATGGACTTCTATGCCAGCATGGGGCTGTCGATGCTGCTGTCCATGCTGCTGGGCTATGCGCTGTGGCATTTGATCGAGTCGCCCGCGTTGCGCCTGAAGCGCTATCTGTAGCCCGCCCCCCCAAGCCCGGGTAAAACGCTTTCCGTTAAAATGCCCGCAGTCCCAGCCAGCACCTGCTGGCTTTGTTTTTTGGCAGCCCAGTCCCGGGTCTGCGCCCTTTGCTCTTCCGTACTGTGTCCTACGCTCCCGAAACCCAACGCCGCCGCACCTTTGCGATCATCTCCCACCCGGACGCGGGTAAGACCACCCTGACCGAAAAGCTGCTGCTGTTCTCCGGTGCGATCCAGATCGCAGGAGCGGTGAAGGGCCGCAAGGCCTCGCGCCACGCCACCTCGGACTGGATGGAGATTGAAAAGCAGCGTGGTATTTCGGTGGCCTCGTCGGTAATGCAGATGAGCTACCGCGACCATGTCATCAACCTGCTCGACACCCCCGGCCACAAGGACTTCTCGGAAGACACCTACCGGGTGCTCACCGCCGTGGACTCGGCGCTGATGGTGATCGATGCGGCCAACGGTGTGGAATCGCAGACCCGCCGCCTGATCGAGGTCTGCCGCCAGCGCGATACGCCCATCATCACCTTCGTCAACAAGATGGACCGCGAAGTGCGCGATCCGCTGGACATCATGGACGAGGTCGAGCGCGAGCTGGGCATGCCCTGCTGCCCCATCACCTGGCCCGTCGGCCAAGGCAAGAGCTTTGGCGGCATCATCAACCTGCTGACCCAAAGCATGACCGTGTTCGCGCCAGGCAGCGACCGCGGCCCCAAGGACTTTGAAGTCATCCCGCTGAGCGAGGCCGACAAGCTGCGCAGCCGCTTTGGCCAGGCCTTTGACGATGCGCTCGACTCGATGGAACTCGCCCAGGGCGCCTCTGCCGAATGGAACCATGCGGATTTCCTGGCCGGCAAGCTGACCCCCGTGTTCTTCGGCTCCGGTGTGAACAACTTCGGTGTGATGGAAGTCCTGGACGCGGTGGTGGACATGTCGCCACCGCCCGGCCCGCGCATCGCCTACACCGAGGTCAACCGCAATCGCGAAGAAAAAACCATCCATCCGGAAGACAGCAGCTTCTCGGGCGTGGTGTTCAAGGTGCAGGCCAATATGGACAGCAACCACCGCGACCGCATCGCCTTTGTGCGCGTGGCCTCGGGCAAGTACACCCCCGGCATGAAGATGAAGGTGCAGCGCACCGCCAAGGAACTGCGCCCCACCAGCGTGGTGACCTTCATGAGCCAGCGCCGCGAAGCCGTGGACGAGGCCTATGCCGGCGACATCATCGGCTTTACCACGCACGGCGGCGTGCAGCTGGGCGACACCATCACCGATGGGCCCAACCTGCAGTTCACCGGCCTGCCATTCTTCGCGCCAGAAATGTTCATGACCGTGGTGCTGAAGAACCCGCTGCGCACCAAGCAGCTGCAGCAAGGCCTGATGCAGCTGGGCGAAGAAGGCGCCATCCAGGTCTTCAAGCCCGATGCCGGCGGCAATATGCTGCTGGGCGCCGTGGGCCAGCTGCAGTTTGAAGTGGTGCAGCACCGCCTGAAGACCGAGTACGACTGCGAAGTCCGCCTGGAAGGCTGCCAGTACACCGGCGCCCGCTGGATCACCGCCGACACCCCCGCCGAGCTGCGGGAGTTTGAACACGCCTACCCGCTGCGCCTGGCGCATGATGCCGCCAATACCCTGGCGTATCTGTGCACCAGCCCGTATGACGTGCGCCTGGCACAAGAGCGTTTTCCGAAGATCCACTTCCATCCGCTGCGCGAGCATGCGGGGTTGGAATTGCAGACCTCCTGATCGCGCCGGTACCAGATACCGATGGCCTACCGCCACGCCAGCCCCCAACTGCCTTTGCAAGCCTATGTCACCCGGCATAGCGACTTGCAGGCCTTGGAGGGTGGCCGACGGGTGACGAGAAGCCTGCCCCGATCAGGATGGCGCTGATCGGCTTTGTCCTTGGCCAGTACGCGCAGCTGCTGGTTTTCATAACTGCTTGCTGGGGACTTGGCACCCTGCTCTGGCCCGCCTCCGATCTGCCCACACGGCAGCCTTTGCGCATCGCGCTGGGTATGGGTTTGGTCATTTGTGCGCTGCAGGGGCTGGCCATTGCAGGCTTGCTCAACACCGCATCGGTGCTGCTCGTCATCGGCTGCGGGCTGGTGGCTGCTGCGCTGCAAATCTGTCAGATGGCCTGGCCCCGGCTTGCACCGGGATGGCCGCTGCTGCTCTTGCTGCTGGCCACGTTGCCAACCTTGTTCGCCCCGCTGCGCCCGCCCCTGGCCTGGGATGCGCTGATGTACCACCTGCCCCATGCGCGGGAGTGGGCGTTGACCGGACATCTGGGTGTGCACGAATGGCTGCGCTACCCCTGGTTCCCCTACAACTTTGACCTGCTGTTTGCCGCCGCGCTGGTGTTGGGCAACGATGTGCTGCCCCAGCTGATCCATGCGAGCACTGGCTGGGTAACAGCCTGGTTGCTCTACCGGCTGGCTATGCAATACCTGCCTGCGCCTGCTGGCGCCGCAGCTGCTCTTGCCACCGTGACCTGGCTGGTCACCAGCCGCAGCCACTACAGCGCCGCCTATGTGGACATGGCCGTGGCCATGTTTTTGACCGCTGCTTTCACCGCCATGCAGGTCAGCATCCGGCCCGCTGGCCGACGAGCAGTATGGCTGGCGGCATTTCTGCTAGGCGTAGCCGCTGGCAGCAAATACCAGGTGCTGGGGCTGCTGCCGCTGTTTGGTGCTGCGCTGCTGTGGCGCCACCGCATGCAAGGCCCTGGCTGGCGCATCCGCAGCGAATGGGACACCTGGCTGGTTACAGCCCTGTGCTTTGCGCTGCCATGTCTGTACTGGTATGCCCGCAACGCCTTGCTCACAGGCGATCCCTTCAACCCGCTGGGCGGGCGCCTGCTGGGCTTTACGGATTGGAATCTGGGCGACTACCTCTGGCAGCTGCAGGACCTGCGCAACCATGCGGGCTGGCCACATTGGGCACTATGGCCAGCCTTGGCCGCCCCCCTGCTGCCGTCTCTGCGACGCATTCCGGCGCTGCGCGCGGCTTGGCTGGTGGCGGCCTATATGGCGTTGGTCTGGCTGCTGAGCTCGCGCTACCCGCGCTACCTGCTGCCTGCCTATCCCCTGCTCAGTTTGCTGTCGGCTGCGGTATGCATTCAGCTACTGCGGCAACTGCCTGCCAAGCTGTATCGGGCACTGGCACCCGTGTTTGTCGGATTGCTTGTACTGGCCCTGGGGATCATCGGAGCACGCAGTATCGCCAAATCCTGGCCTTTGATGGCCCCCACTCAGGCCGCACGCGATACCATCCTGCAGCAGCAAGTTGCTGGCTACCAGGTCTGGCGGTACTTGCAAGAACACCCTGAGGCCAAGCTGTACCAGATGAACCTGGAAGACAGCCTCTACTATGCACCGCGCGCCACCTGGGGCGATGTGTTTGGACCGTGGCGCTACCGCGACTACCAACACCTTTCTCCCCAGCCGCTGCACCATAAACTCAAGTCCGAGGGCTTCACCGCCTTGGTAATACACACAGGCCGGGCGCCGACTGTGGCGCAGCAATCTGCTTTTTTGCAATATTTTGAATTAATGCTGGTCGTTGGCGAGGTCAGCCTGTATCGTTTGAGGCCGGGATTTTGAGCGATGATTGCTTAATCATTAGCTAGACACCGCTACTGCTAGTTTGACAAAGTCCGGCAGTTGAAATAGTTGACGATTGCTTTGCATATAGATAGATATTTCGTCAAAAATAATCAAATTCATGAATAACCGGATCTCACCCTCTGTCTTTTTCTGGCCTTGCATGGCAGTCATTTCGATGGTTTCGCTGTGGCTGCGAATGGCATTCCCGATTCTGGGACAAGGTTGGGCATCGTACGACGACTTGCTGTTTGTGAGACAGGCTGCAGAGATCGGAATGGGAAATTGGCTGGGCACCTATAGCAATCTCACGCTTTCCAAAGGTATCGGCTTTTCCTTGTTCATGCTGGTCAACCATGCAACTGGCCTGCCTCTGAAGTTCAGCGAGCACGCGCTCTACTTGGCTGTTGCCTTGTACTTCTCGATGACCATGGCCCAGCTCTACCGCTCGCGTCTCGCAGCCTTGGTCTGCTTTTTTCTACTTGCCTTCTTCCCTACCGCCTGGGTCGCGGGTGCGGGGGGACGTGTAGTACGCGAAGGCCTTTACATCTCGCAAGCGCTGCTGCTGCTGACTTTGGGCATCCGCTGCTGGGTACTTCCCAAGGCCGAGTCCGTTGCACACCAACTGCACATACGGTGGCGCACCTTGATTGCCTTGGGTCTGGTAGCTGGCTGGTTCTGGATTACCCGTGAAGAAGGGGTGTGGCTCTTTCCCTCCATGCTATTGCTGATGGCTTACTGGCTGCTGCGCCAGGCCAACAGCCGCACGCAGTGGCGTCCAGTCCTCACTTTTTTGGCGCTCCCCTTGCTGGCTGCATCGCTGGTTGTTCTCACCATCAATTCCGTGAACTTCGCGGTTTATGGCACTTTTCGCAACAATGATTTCCGGTCCAGCGATTTTCAAGCCGGTTATGGCGCACTGACCCGTATTCGGCATGACAACTGGCAGCGCTATGTACTGTTCCCGAAAGATGCCCGCGAACGCGCCTATGAGATGAGCGCTGCCGCACGCGAACTCAAACCTTACTTTGAAGGCGCTGGCGGACAGGGTTGGCGAGATGCAGGCTGCAACCAAACTCAAACTTCTCCTTGCCCGGAGATTCTGTCCGGTTGGTTCATGTGGGCCCTTCGCGATGCGGTTTCCCAGGCAGGGCATTACAACAGTGCATACGATGCCCGTGCCTTTTATCGTCGTCTTTCCGCTGAAATCGAAGCAGGCTGCCAACAGCGGCCCGGCGACTGCCTGCCCATGCGTAAGACCCTTCTGCCACCGTGGCATGAGGGTTATGCCACCGATACGCTTCAGGCGTCATGGGCGGTTTTCAAGACGCTCGCCACCCTGGGGAAACTACCAGCCTACATACAGCCTAGCGAAGGCGATCCTAAATATTTAGCGCTTTTCGACTCGGTGACCAATGGCCCGCTGGCTCCAACGGCTGAATCTAAAGGCACCTGGGGAGAGTACACACTCAAATCACCACGCGACACGCTGCGAATGCACTGGGCCCAGCATTTGACGATATGGATTACTGCTTTCTCCACCTATGCGCTGCCCTTGGCATTTGTGATCTGGCTGGCATGGTCTGTAATTGCTGTCCTGCAGGCGATACGCAAGCGAGCATTTCCGTCTCCAGCCTGGTGGGTGGCATCGGCCATTGCAGGGGGGATTATCACTCGGGTAGTTTTGCTAGGCTTTTTGGAGGCCACATCGATCCCTAGCAATAACATGCTTTACCTCTTTCCCCTGGTGCCATTTTCTTTGGTCATGCTGCCTGTCGTGCTCTGGGGCGTGCTGCAATGGATAACTCCCGGAGTCAGGCACAATGCGGCAGCCGCCTGAATGACCAAAAATAACTCTGACATGATCGACAATTCATCCCGCCTCTACCGCAACCAGCGTATCGCCGTCATCCTCCCTTGCCACAACGAAGAGCTGACGGTGCGCCCGGTGGTGGAAGGCTTTCGGCAAGCGTTGCCGGAGGCGGAGATCTACATCTTCAACAACCTCTCGACGGACCGCACCGCAGAGATCGCTGTTGAAGTGGGCGCACATCTGCGCAATGTCCATCTCAAGGGCAAAGGCAATGTCGTGCGCCGCATGTTTGCCGATGTGGATGCCGATATCTATGTGATGGCCGATGGCGATGCCACCTACCACGCACCATCGGCCCGCCAGCTCATCGACATGCTGATTGACCAGCAGCTGGACATGGTGGTGGGTGCGCGCGTCGAGGCTGAGTCCGAGCCCGGCGACACAGGTATCACCTACCGTCCCGGCCATCGCTGGGGCAACAAGCTGTTGACGGGTACGGTGCAGCAGATCTTTGGTGGCAGCTTTCGCGACATGCTCTCGGGCTACCGGGTGTTTTCGCGGCGCTATGTCAAATCCTTCCCTGCACATTCGCATGGCTTCGAGATCGAGACAGAGCTTAATGTCCACGCGCTGGAGTTGCGAATGCCATGCACCGAGGTCGATACGCCTTACGGCGCCCGGCCCGAAGGCTCGGCCAGCAAGCTGTCCACCTACCGCGATGGCTGGCGCATCCTCAAGACCATTGGCCGCCTGGTAGTCAGCGAAAAGCCCTTGCAGTTCTTCGGCTGGCTGGGCGCTGTGCTGGCGCTGGTCGCCATTGCACTGGCCGCTCCCATCGTCATGGAGTACAGCCACACGGGCATGGTGCGGCGCTTCCCGACCTTGGGCCTGGTGTCCGCCATGGTAGTGTGCGGTGGTGTGTCCTTTGTCACCGGACTGATCCTGCAAGCCATTACCTTGACGCGGCGCGAGATCAAGCAGATTGCTTATCTGGCTTCTGTGGCCAACACACCGAGCAAGTGATGCGGTTCAAGATCAAGCGCTCGGTGCTCTGGTTCCTGATTGCCGGCTCACTTGCCTTTGTCGTTGATGTCGTGGTGTTGACCTTGCTGCGGGATGCCCTGGGCGTGTATGCCGCACGGGCCGTGTCGTTCTGGCTGGCAGCCACCACGACCTGGCTGATCAACCGCAATATCTCCTTTGCGGGACGCAGCGCCAACGGCAGCTTGCTGACCGAGTACCTGCGCTATCTGGGTCTGATGCTGGGCGGCGGTGCCGTCAACATTGCGGTCTATTCGTTGCTGGCCTGGATCTTTCCCCAAGGCCCGCTGTGGCTGATGCTGTATGTGGCTGCAGGTACCTTGGTCGCGATGACGGTGAACTACCTCAGCATGACCCGGTTGCTGTACCGCCAGCGCCAAGAACATTGATACAGGCCGGGCGAGAACGCAAATGCGTGCGGCATGCGGGTATGGGACAAGACAAGAACGCAAGAGAAAATGAAACGCATGGAACCGCTACGCCTGCACCCCGTCAATAATTTCGACGCCTTGCGCTTGGCCGCCGCTTTGGCCGTGCTGTACAGCCACCAGTACCCGATCACCGGCACACCGCCCCCAGCCTGGATGAACGTGGCGATGGTCGGTGGTGTGGCTGTGATGGCTTTCTTTGTGATCAGCGGATATCTGGTCACTCTCAGCTGGTTCTATCAACCACGCCTGTGGGCCTTTTGTGCGAAACGTGCGCTGCGCATCTGGCCTGCGTTGCTGACGGTGGTATTACTGGCCACCTTGGTATTGGGCTCCAGCGTTACGACCCTGCCGCTTCCCGATTACTTCCGACACCCTATGACCTGGGACTATCTGCACAACCTGTTGCTGCAGACGCGCTTCGGTCTGCCCGGGGTATTTACAGGCAATACTTTCCCCAATACCGTCAATGGCTCTTTATGGACCATTCCCATCGAGGTGAGTTGCTATGCGGTGCTGGCTGCAGCGGGAGCATGCGGGCTGCTGCGCTTTCGTTGGCTGTGGGCCGCGATCTGCGTTGCTTACCTGCTGTGGTTTCTCACCCATATGACCGTGGATTTGACGGGAGTGATGACGCACTGGTGGGAGTTTCCGGCGTACTTTGCGTTTGGCTCGTTGATTGCCTGTTTCAATCAGCAGTTTTTGCAGCGCCGTGCGCTGTTTGCGGTTGTTGCCAGTGCTTGTGCGCTGGCTGCCTATGCGTGCGGATTTTCCTACTCTGCGATCTTGCTGTTTCTGCCAGCAGTACTGCTGGCTGTGGGTACTGCCTCTTGGCCTGTGTTGTCTCAGGCAGGCAGGTTTGGCGATGTCTCCTATGGTACTTATCTGTATGCGTTTCCTATCCAGCAGACGATACGCTTGCTGGCGCCCGATCTGGGCTTCACCAGCAACCTGGCCATCGTGGTGATGCTGACTTTGGTGGCCGGCTGGCTGTCCTGGCGTTTGGTGGAACAGCCAGCACTGCGGCTCAAAACCCTTTGGCAATGAGTTGGCATGCAGTACAGAAAAGACATTGATGGCTTGCGCGCGATCGCCGTAGGCTCCGTCATCCTCTTCCATGCGGGCTTGGCCCAGCAGTTGCCGGGAGGATTCTTCGGTGTCGACATCTTTTTTGTCATCAGCGGTTTTTTGATTGGCCGCATTCTTTTCAGCGATATTGCCGAGGGACGCTACAGCCTGCTGCGTTTCTATGAGCGACGCGCTCGGCGCATTCTGCCGGCGCTGTTTTTTGTCTTGCTGCTCAGTTATGGCTTTGCACGCCTGCTGTTGACGCCACTGGCGTTCGCCGACTTTCGCAACAGCTTGTTTGCCACCTTGGGCTTTGCGTCCAACATCTATTTCTGGCTGCACAGCAGCTATTTCGAACCCGCCAGCGAGCTCAAGCCCCTGCTCCACACCTGGAGCCTGGGGGTCGAAGAGCAGTACTACATCCTCTTTCCGCTGCTGGCATTTGCATTGCGTAACTCACGCTGGCGCTGGGCAGCCATCGCACTGTGCGCTGCCGCGAGCTTCATCTGGGCGGTCGCTACCGTATCCGCCCAACCCAATGCCGCGTTCTACTTGCTGCCTGCACGGGCCTGGGAGCTTCTGCTAGGTGCGCTTGGTGCGCTCTGGGTGGCCAAGAACACATTAGCGCCCCAATCACGGGTCGCCCTTTCGGTGCTGGGAGTCGTCTTGATCCTGGTTGCGCTGCTGGGTCTGGATGCGCATCTGCCCCACCCCGGCGCCTACACATTGATCCCCACGCTGGGCACGGCCTTGGTGCTGGTCGCACAAAGCCCTGGCGGCGTGGCTACCCGCTTGCTGCAGTTGCCGCCGATGGTTTGGCTCGGTCAGATCAGCTACAGCGCCTATCTCTGGCACCAACCCCTGTTTGCTTTCTGGATCTACCGCTTTGGCAAGCCCTCTTTTGAACACTATGCCTTTGCCTTGATCGCTGCCACCTTGGTGTTGGCCTACCTCTCCTGGCGTTTCATCGAAAACCCGGCCAGAAGCGCAGCACGGACATCCAACCAGCACTTTGCCTGGTACGGCGCAGCAGCGCTGGTATTGCTGGCGACGGCTTTGGTTCCGCAAACCTGGCTGCTCAGCCACCGCGCCAACGAGGCTTTGCAGCAGTTGGCCCGCATCGAGAACCTCTACGACCACTTTGAATTTCAGAAGAACATCCGCAACCAGGTCTGCCATTCGGTGTCGATGGCAGAGCGCGAGCGCAATGGCTGCCTGCACACCCGCAGCAAAAACATTGTGTTGTTGGGTGATTCCTACGCAGCAACGCTGTATCAGGGCTTGCGCCATGAGCGCAATACCAGGCATACCGACTACGGCATCATCCAACTCACCGATGGCAATGCACCACCTTTTTTCCAAGATGGGCAGATCGATGGTGGCGCACCACTTCGGGAGATCAATGAAGCCAAACTGCAGGCGATTGCTGCCTTGCAACCACAGAAGATCGTCATCAACTGGATGATCTATGGCAAAAACAGCAGCAATGATCCTCAAAAGGAGTTGGAGGCTTTGCAGGCCACCCTTGCCCGTTTGAGCGCTATCAGCCCGGCCAGCAGCATTATCGTCATTGGTCCTGTTCCCAACTGGTCGGTATCCCTGCAGAAAAATCTGATGGACTTCATCAACGACCAGGATGATTTTCCGCGTTACATGCAGCAGGGGCTGTCGGCCAATGAAGCGCAGTGGGATGCCTATTTCAGCAGCCATTTGCAAAAAACCAGAACCACTTACCTGTCCGCGCTGGACGTGTTCTGCACGCCCGCCGGGTGCCTGACCTCGGTTGATGGCACCATTGCGGGTATGACAGCGGTCGATTGGGGGCACCTGACCAAGGCCGGATCGCTGTATCTGGCCGAAAAAATCGCTCCCCGCATCTTTGATTAGTCTCTCTCGCCTCTGCAATGCTAGCTCTTGATACCTGGAATCCGTCCTCTCTTCCCATCCTCGGCCTGCTGACCGATATCGACGACACCCTGACAACAGAGGGCGCCGTCCCTGACAACGTGGTGCAGGCCATCGCTGCCCTCAAGGCCCAGGGTCTGGCGGTGATCCCCATCACCGGCCGCCCAGTGGGCTGGAGCGAGCCTTTTGCTGCTGCCTGGCCGGTCGACGCAATCGTGGCGGAGAGCGGTGCCGTCGCGCTGCGCCGCAATGCCAGTGGCGGGCTCGACAAGCTCTACCAGCAGGACGAGGCCACGCGCATGGCCAACTTTGCCAGGATGCAGGCAGTGCTCACGCAGATCGAGCAAACGGTGCCGGGGGCGCAGCGCGCCACCGATTCGGCCGGGCGCGAATGCGATATCGCCGTGGACCACAGCGAGTTCACGCAAATGCCGCAGACCGATATCGACCGCTGCGTGGCGCTGATGCAGGCGGCCGGCATGAACGCCACCGTCAGCTCCATCCACATCAATGGCTGGTTTGGCGGGCACAACAAGCTCGAAGGCGCGCGCTGGATCGTCAAGACCTTGTTTGGGCGCAATCTCGACGCGGAAATCGGCCAGTGGTGCTATATCGGCGATTCCACCAACGACCAGCTGATGTTCCAGCACTTCGACAACAGCTTTGGCGTGGCCAATATCGCGCGCTTTGTGCCCCAGCTGCAGCACCTGCCGCGCTATGTGACGCGCGGCGAGCGCGGCGCCGGCTTTATCGAGCTGGCCGAGCGCATCTGCGCGCTGAAGTAAACGATTGGGCGACGAACTGATCGCCCTCTACAACGCAAAAAACGCCCGCGGCACTTCAAGTGCAACGGGCGTTTTGTCGTGCAGAACGCGCGAAAGCGCGGTCTGTCTCAGGGCTTGAAGTCGAACTGCTGCTGCAGGATGACCTTCATCGGCTGGTTGTTCTTCATCGCGGGGCGGTACTTCCACTGGCGCACCGCGCGCTCCACCTCGGTGGCCATATCGCGGGAGGTGGTGGTCAAGGTCTTCACATCGCTCACCGCACCATCGGTGTTGACGACGAACTGCACGCGCACGCTGGCCGGTTGTGGCTGGGCGCCTGCGGGGTAGGGGAAGCGGGGCGATGCACCGGTCAACAGCTGGGGCGCCGAGTCGCAGGCATTGCCTGCGCAGCCGGCCGCTGCAGGGGCCGCGTTGGCGGCAGGGGCCGTGGTCGCAGCAGCGCCAGCATCAGGCGTGGGAGCCGGCGCATTGGTAGCGCACCCTGCCAGCAGTGCGGCAAGAACGGTGACAACGGCAGAACTGGTACGGATCAATGGCATGGTCTGAAGCTTCCAAAAGTCTCATGGTGGTGCGGCCCAGGCCGCCCTGGCGTGCACAGGGCGCGGCGCAACAACGCTGCCCGCGCGGCAAACCCCATGTTTTACCACGGGCCTGCGGCTCTATTGTGGAGAAATCCGGTACATGCCCGCCCCAGCATGTCGAAATTGCCGTGCGCGACTACGCACACCGGCATGAACGGTTAGGATTTACAGCTGTTCGCCCGCAGCCATCCATCGGCTGCCCGCGACGGCCCGACCACTGGATACCTCCAAGACACGCAAGGAAAAATGGCAATGACCACTGCATATCCGGATACCCGACTGCTGATCAACAACGAATGGTGCGATGCCTCCGACGGCAAGACCATCGATGTGGTGAACCCCGCCACGGGCAAGCCCATCGGCAAGGTGGCCCACGCTACCAAGAAAGACATGGACCGTGCACTGGAAGCCGCCCAGGCGGGTTTCCTGGTCTGGCGTGCCACCCCTGCGATCGAGCGCGCCAACATCATGCGCCGTGCCGCTGGCCTGCTGCGTGAGCGCGCCGAGCAGATCGGCCGCCTGCTGACCCAGGAGCAAGGCAAGCCCTTTGCCGAAGCCAAGGGTGAAGTGCTGGCTGGCGCCGGCATCATCGAGTGGTTTGCCGATGAAGGTCTGCGCGTCTATGGCCGCATCGTGCCCGCCCGCGTGCCCAATGTGCAGCAGCTGGTGATCAAGGAGCCGGTCGGCCCCATCGCCGCATTCACGCCCTGGAACTTCCCTGTCAACCAGGTGGTGCGCAAGTTGGGCGCGGCACTGGGCACCGGTTGCTCCTTCCTGGTGAAGGCGCCGGAAGAAACCCCCGCCTCGCCTGCTGCGCTGCTGCAGTGCTTTGTCGATGCCGGCCTACCCAAGGGCGTGCTGGGTCTGCTGTTTGGCTCGCCTTCGGAGATCTCCGAGTACCTGATCCCGCACCCGATCATCCGCAAGGTGACCTTCACCGGCTCGACCGTGGTGGGCAAGCAGCTGGCCGCGCTGGCCGGCGCCCACATGAAGCGCGTGACCATGGAGCTGGGCGGCCATGCCCCGGTGATCGTCGCCGACGACGCCGATGTGGAACTGGCCGTCAAGGCCACGGCAGCTGCCAAGTTCCGCAATGCCGGCCAAGTCTGCATCTCGCCCACCCGTTTCCTGGTGCACCGCGATGTGAAGGACGCCTTTGTCAGCGCCTTCGTCAAGCATGCCGAAAGCCTGAAGCTGGGTGATGGCCTGACCGATGGCACCACCCTGGGCCCGCTGGCCAATGCCCGCCGCCTGACCGCCATGGCCCAGGTCGTCGAAGACGCCGCTGCCAAGGGCGCCAAGGTTGCCACCGGTGGCGCACGTGTAGGCAGCGAAGGCAACTTCTTCGCGCCCACCATCCTGGCCGATGTGCCGATGAACGCCTCGGTGTTCAACGACGAGCCCTTTGGCCCGATCGCCGCGATCCGCACCTTCGACAAGCTCGAAGACGCGATCACCGAAGCCAACCGCCTGCCCTTTGGCCTGGCAGCTTACGCCTACACCCGTTCGTACAAGAACGTGCAGCTGCTGTCCAACCAGATCGAAGCGGGCATGGTCTGGATCAACCAGGCGGCCACGCCAACGGCCGAGTTCCCCTTCGGCGGCGTGAAGGACTCCGGCTACGGCAGCGAAGGCGGCCCCGAAGCCATGGAGGCTTACCTGAACTCCAAGGCCGTGTCGATCACGGCAGTCTAAAGATCGTCCCAAGGCCTGTGCGCAGGCCTTGGGTACAAAAAAAGCAAGTCTGCGGACTTGCTTTTTTCTTGGGCTCAAACATCAGGCCGCAGCCGATTCAGGATGCTGCATCCGCCTCGCGCTCGCGCCGGCTGGGCAGGCCAAAGGCGATGGCGCCCAGCGCGCCCTGCACCAGCGCATACACGCCATAGATCAGCCCCACGCCGACTGCCAAGGCCGCTGGCACGCCAAAGGGCGCCAAGGCCGCGGCACTGGCCGCTTCACGCGTGCCCCAGCCGCCCACGCTGACCGGCAAGGCCGCCATCAGAAAAATGGGCGCCATCGCAAAGGCCCAGGCGGCCAGGTCGAGATGAATGCCCAGCGCCAGCCCGCCCAGCGCCAGGGCAGCGGCAGACAGCAGCTGCACCAGCGCAGAAGAGCCCGCCTGTACCAGCATCTGGCGGTTGAAGTCCGGCCGCGCAGCGGCCTGCAGCAAGGGCTGCAACCAGCCCGGCAGGCTGGCCGCCTGGCGCCGGCCCAGCCACCACAGCAGCAGCCAGGGCAGAGCGATCCAGACGATGGTGCCCAGCAGCATCAAAGCCTGCAGCGCCGCTGGAGAAATATGCAGTACGGGCGCCAAGGCGTTGGCGGAGAGCGCCGCGCCGATGGCACCGATGGCGCAGAGCATCCACAGGCCGCTGAAACGGTCCAGTAGGACCGACAGCGAAGCGGCGGCCTTGCCCTGGCCACTGCGCTGCAGCACCACGGCGCGGTAGACATCGCCACCCACCACAGCGCCGGGCAGCAGCGCATTGAGGCCAATGGCCTGGAAATACCAGCGCAGCGCATCGGGCCAGTGCATCGGCGCGCCCAGCCACTGCGCCAGCGCGCGCCAGCGCCAGGCAGAGACCACGTTCGATGCGATGGCCGCCGCCAGCCCCGCCAGCAGCCAGCGCCCATCGGCCGCACGCAGCCGGGCCCAGAGAGCAGCAGGGTCGGCAAAGTAGGCCACGGCGCCGAGCAACGCGGCGCCACACAAGGCCTTGATGCAGGCTTTTTGTGTAGGGTTCACACCAGGGGCGCTTAAAGACTCGGAGCGGCAGCGGGCTGCACGCTTGGCATACGGCCGGCATGGGCGTCCAGGCGCACCATGCGGGGGGCGTCGCCCGTCTCGTCGATCACATAGTCGTCCGCATAGTACTGGCGGCCACCGCCCGACTCGTAGTAGATGCGCGTCAGCAGCTCCCCGATCAGGCCGGCAGCAACAAAGGTCATGCCCATCAGCACCAGCATCACGCCAATGATCAGCAAGGGCCGCCCGCCAATGCTCTCACCCATCAGCTTGACGATGAACAAATAGGCCAGGATCAGAAAACCTGGCGTGGCCAGCCACAGGCCCAGGCCGCCAAAGGCGTGCAGCGGACGCTGGCGGTAGCGCATCAGGAACACCATCAGGATCAAATCCAGAATCACGCGGAAGGTGCGGTCAATGCCGTACTTGGAAACCCCCGCCGTGCGGGCATGGTGGCGCACCGGCACCTCGGTGATGCGGGCACCGGCATCGCGCGCCAGCGACGGGATGAAGCGGTGCAGCTCGCCGTAGAGGTGCACGCGGTCAATGATGTGGCGGCGGTAGGCCTTGAGCGCGCAGCCATAGTCGTGCAGCTGCACGCCGGTGGCGTTGGAGATCAAACGGTTGGCAATCTTGGAGGGCAGCTTGCGCGAGATGGCCGCATCCTGGCGGTCCTTGCGCCAGCCCGAGACCATGTCCACGCTCGGGTCGGTCTCCAGGCGGTTGAGCAGCAGGGGGATGTCATCGGGCTCGTTTTGCAGGTCGGCGTCCAGGGTCACCACATAGCGGCCCTGCACGCGGTCAAAACCGGCCTGCAGCGCGCTGGACTGACCGTAGTTGCGCGCCAGGATCACCGGGCGCAGCCAGGGGCGCGTGGCAGCCAGCTCCAGCAGGCGCTTGGCGCTGTCGTCCTTGGAGCCATCGTCCACGGCAATCAGCTCATAGCTCAGCGGCTGCGAGCGCATGGCCGCGTCAATCCGGTCGACCAGGGCGATCAGATTGTCGAACTCGTTGTAGATGGGGACGACGATGGAAACAGCAGGAGACATAGAGGGCACATTGCAAAAAGCCGCTCAAACAGGCGGCTGGACCGAGACCGGAACCGGCATGCGGCGCAGCCCAACCGGGGTTGGCGACTCTTGTGGCATTGGTAAAACAGTGGTCGCCTATACTACCTGATCCGCTCTTTCCTCTGCTGCTGATGCGACAGGCTGGTGCCGCGCCTCAGGGCTGCGGGCCCTGTATGCACCCGCATTTCGTGTTTCTGCCATGACGTCTGCGTCCCCCTCCTCCGCCAAAGATTGGCAGTCCCAGCTCTACCGCCACCCCTTGGCCTGGGTGCTGGTGCTGGCCTGTGCACATGTCCTCTCGCGCGTGGCCATCTCGGACGGCATGAAATGGGACGAATCCGAACAAATCCTCTGGTCCCAGCAGTTCCTGCTGGGCTATGGCGCCCAGCCTCCTGCTTACAGCTGGCTGCAATGGCTGGTGGGCCAGGTGCTCGGGCCCACGGTGCTGTCGCTGTCGCTGGTCAAGCACAGCCTGATCGTGCTGACCTATGTGCTGGCCTGGCAAACCGGCCGCGCGCTGCTGCCGGCCAAGGGCGCCTTCTGGGTCGCCGGCGGCCTGCTGCTGATGCTGCCCTTTGGCTGGGACAGCGTGCGCGACCAGACCCACACCATCCTGGTCACCGCGATGGCCTTTGGCGCCTGGTGGATGGCCTTGCGCCAGGTGCGCGCGCCAGATTTGGTCAATTTTGTCGGCCTGGGCATTTTTTGCGGCGTGGGCATGCTGGCCAAGTACAGCTTTGCCATGTTGATTGGCGTGTTTGCCGTAGCCGCGTTCAGCGTGCCCCAGGTGCGCCGCGCGCTGCTGGGCCGGGGCTGGTGGCTCGCGCCGCTGATTGGCCTGCTGATCTTTGCGCCGCACGGCTACTGGCTGCTGCAGCACTGGCGCGAGGCCACGACCGAAACCATCCACAAGATGGACATCTCCACCCAGGTCTCCCACCTCAAGGGCCTGGGCGCGCTGGCGACGGCCGTGTTCTCCACGCTGGGGCTGTGGCTGCTGGTCAGCCTGGCCAGCTACCGCAGCCGCTTGTGGAAGGATGCCCCCACCCCATTGCCCGCCGCAGATGTCGCTACACCTGAATGGCGCATCTGGGCCTGGCCGCTGCTGTGGCGCTACCTGGCGCTGGTGTTTGCGATCCTCGTGGGCATGGTGCTGGTGGGCGATGTCAGCAGCTTCAAGCAGCGCTGGGTGCTGCCGCTGACGGCCGTGGCACCTCTGGCCCTGTATGTCTGGCGCCCGCGCCTGCTGGCCGATGGCGTGGGCCGGGGCTACACCACCACGGTGCTGGTGTTTGCGTTGGTCTTTCTGACCTTGGCAACGGTGCGCCCCTGGCAGTCCAACCTGCGCAAGGATCCCGACGAGCTCAACCACCCCGTTGCGCAGCTGAGCGCTGCGCTGGCGGCCGCCGGCTATGACGGCCAAGGCGTCATCGTCGGCTCGGACAACATGGTTGCCGCCATGCTGCGCTCGCGCAACCCGGGGGCCTATGCCACGGCCTGCACGGCCGAGGTTGGCCGCATGGCCGACTGCCTGGCTCAAGCCCGCGCCAGGGCCGTTCACACCGGCACCGGCCTGCTGTACATTGCCCGCATGGACAAGGCCACGCCCGCCTGGTGGGAGCCGGTGCTGGCTGCGGCGCCCGGCGCGTCCGTGCAAGATCTGACCCTTCCGTTTTCCCATATGCGTGCCAGCACGCCGCCCATGCACTACCAGTATCTGTGGCTGCCCGCACCCATCACACCATGAAACCTGTTCTCGTCACCGGCGCTGCCGGTTTTATCGGCATGCACTGCGCGCTGCGCCTGCTCGAGCGCGGCCTGCCCGTGGTTGGCATCGACAACCTCAACAGCTACTACGATGTTGCGCTCAAAGAGGCGCGGCTCGCGCAGCTGCAAAGCCACCCCAACTTCCGCTTCATCCAGCTCGATCTGGCCGACCGCGCCGGCATGGCCGCGCTGTTTGATGAGGTCCAGCCCCAGCGCGTTCTGCACCTGGCCGCCCAGGCAGGGGTGCGCTACTCGATCGACCAGCCCGACGACTACACGGATGCCAACCTGCTGGGCTTTGGCCATGTGCTGCAGGGCTGCCGCAAGCACCAGGTGGCGCACCTGGTCTATGCCAGCAGCTCCAGCGTCTACGGCGGCAATGCCAAGATGCCTTATGCCGAGAGCGATGCCGTCGACCACCCGATCAGCTACTACGCGGCCACCAAGAAGGCCAACGAGCTGATGGCCCATACCTACTCGCACCTCTACCAGATGCCCACTACCGGGCTGCGGTTTTTCACGGTCTATGGGCCCTGGGGCCGTCCGGACATGGCCTTGTTCAAATTCACCAAGGCCATCCTGGCGGGCGAGACCATTGACGTCTATGGCAATGGCCAGCTGGTGCGCGATTTCACCTTTATCGACGACATCGTCGAAGGCATTTTGCGCGTGCTGGACAAACCGGCCACGCCAGACAGCCACTATGACGCGCTGCAGCCCAACCCGGGCACCAGCACGGCGCCCTACCGCATCTTCAACATCGGCAACAGCCAGCCCACCGTGCTGATGGACTACATCGCCGCGCTGGAGTCGGCGCTGGGTATGCAGGCCCACAAGCGCATGCTGCCCATCCAGCCGGGCGACATGCACAGCACCTCGGCCGACACCCGGGCCTTGCAGGCCTGGGTGCAGTTCGCCCCCTCTTTCACTGTCACAGACGGAATCCAGCGCTTTGTCGACTGGTACCGCTCGTTCTACCGCGTATGAAAGTCACTGTTTTTGGAACCGGCTATGTCGGTCTTGTTCAAGGCGCCGTGCTGGCCGATGTCGGCCACCAGGTGCTCTGTGTCGATGTCGATGCCTCCAAGGTCGCCGCGCTGCAGGCCGGCCAGATCCCCATCCATGAGCCGGGCCTGGACAAGCTCGTCACCAGCAACCATGCCAACGGCCGCTTGCGCTTTACCACCGATGCAGCCCAGGGCGTGGCGCACAGCGAGGTCATCTTTTTAGCAGTGGGCACGCCCCCTGACGAAGACGGCAGCGCCGACTTGCAGTACGTGCTGGCCGTGGCCCGCACCATTGCCCAGCACATGGATGGCCCGCGCATCGTCATCAACAAATCCACCGTGCCGGTGGGCACAGCCGACAAGGTTCGCGCGGTGATCGCCGAGGGCCTGGCAGCTCGCGGCGCCAGCCACGGCTTCGACGTGGTCTCCAACCCGGAATTCCTCAAGGAAGGCGCCGCGGTGGCCGACTGCCAGCGGCCGGACCGCATCATCATTGGCACCAGCAACCCCGCATCCGAGGCGCGGCTGCGCGAGCTGTATGCGCCCTTCAACCGCAACCACGACAAGATCGTGGTGATGGATGTGAAGAGTGCCGAGCTGACCAAGTACGCCGCCAACGCCATGCTGGCCACCAAGATCAGCTTCATGAACGAGATCGCCAATCTGGCCGAGCGCCTGGGCGCCAATGTGGAGGCGGTGCGCCGCGGCATTGGCAGCGATCCGCGCATTGGCTACCACTTCATCTACCCCGGTGTGGGTTATGGCGGCAGCTGCTTTCCCAAGGATGTGAAGGCCCTGGTGCGCACGGCCGAGGAGATCGGCTTCGATCCCCTGCTGCTCAACGCCGTCGAAGCCCGCAATGAGGCCCAGCGCAATGTGCTGTTCGAGCGCATCAGCGCCTTTTATGGCGGTCAGCTGCAGGGCAAGACGATTGCGCTGTGGGGCCTGGCCTTCAAGCCCAATACCGATGACATGCGCGAGGCGCCCAGCCGTAACCTGCTTGAATCGCTGTGGGCCGCTGGCGCCCGCGTGCAGGCCTATGACCCCGTCGCGATGCAGGAAGCCCGGCGCATCTATGGCGAACGCAACGACCTGGTGCTCGCTGCCGACCCCGAGGCCTGCTTGCAAGGCGCCGACTGCCTGGCCATCGTCACCGAGTGGCAGATCTTCCGCGCGCCCGATTTTGGCCAGCTGGCCCAGAGCCTGCGCGACCGCATGGTCTTTGACGGCCGCAACCTCTATGATCCTGCTTTGGTGGCCGGCTATGGCCTGGGCTATGTGTCGATTGGCCGCCAACCGGTGCCACGCAGCGAATAAGGCCGCTGGCGATCAACCACAAAAAAAGCGAGTCCTCCGACTCGCTTTTTGCTGCATGGGGGGCCACTGCTGCAGCCCGCGCCCCGCTTATTTGTCGCCCACCACCTGGCCATCAAAGCGCATATCGGCATAGGCCACGGTGCGGCTGCCTTTGGCCCAGCGGTAGCCCCACCAGATCAGCAGGAACACCGGCAGGCCGATATAAGTGGCCACCACGCCGCCCCAGTCGATATGGTCTTTCAAGAAGGCCTCGTAGTTCTGACCCAGCGTGATGACCAGGCAGAGCACAAACGCAAAGATGGGGCCAAACGGGAACCAGGGCGAGACATAGGGCAGCTGCGACACATCATGGCCCTGCGCCAAAAAGCCCTTGCGGAAGCGGTAGTGGCTGATCGCAATGCCCAGCCAGGCGATAAAGCCGGTCATGCCCGAGAGGTTGAGCAGCCACAGGTAGACGGTCTGCGGGCTGAACAGAAAGCTGAAAAAGCACAGCCCGGCCATCACCGTTGTCGCCAGCAAGGCCATCACCGGCACGCCATGGCGCGAGAGGCGGCCAAAAATGCGCGGCGCCATGCCCTGGCAGGCCAGCGTGTAGAGCATGCGGGTGGAGGCATACATGCCCGAGTTGCCGGCCGACAGCACCGAGGTCAGCACCACGGCATTCATGATGACGGCCGCCGACAGCAGGCCCGCCTTCTGGAACACCAGCGTGAAGGGGCTGACGCTGATATCGCCGATGTCATTGCGCAGCAGATGCGGGTCGGTGTAGCTCACCAGCGAGCCGATCACCGCAATGGCCAGGACATAGAACAGCAGGATGCGCCAGAACACCTGGCGCACCGCGCGCGGGATGTTCTTGGCGGGGTTCTCGGATTCAGCTGCTGCAATGCCAATGAGCTCGGTGCCCTGGAAGGAAAAGCCCACGATCATCGCCACACCGATCAAGGCCGCAAAGCCTCCGGCAAAGGGCGCATCGGCCACCTGCCAGTTGGCGATGGCGCCCCAGACGCCGTCGGTAGGCCCGCCTTTCAGAATGCCAAAAATCATCGCCACGCCCAGCGCGATGAAAACCAGCACCGTCGTCACCTTGATCGCGGCAAACCAGTACTCGGCCTCGCCAAAACCGCGCACCGAGATGGCATTGAGGGCCACCATCAGCAGCAGGAACAGCGCGCTCCACCAGTAGCCCGGCACATCGGGGAACCAGTAGGCCATCACCAGCTGCGAGGCCACCAGATCGACCGCAATCGTGATGGCCCAGTTGTACCAGTAGTTCCAGCCCAGCGCGAAGCCAAAGCCCTCGTCCACATAGCGCGCGCCATAGGTGGCAAACGAGCCCGACACCGGCATGAAGGCCGCCAGCTCGCCCAGGCTGGTCATCAAAAAATAGACCATCAGGCCGATGACGCCATAGGCCAGCAGCGCGCCACCGGGCCCCGCCTGCGCAATGGTGGCGCCCGAGGCCACAAACAGCCCCGTGCCGATGGAGCCGCCAATGGCAATCATCGACAGATGGCGCGCCTTGAGATCACGGCGCAGTTCATTGACTGGCGCGGAAGAAGATGAAGACCCAGAACCCGGCATACACAAAAAAGCATGGCCACAAGCGCCATGCCGACAATGACAAGGCCGCCATTATCGGGTTTTCCCCTGCTCTGCGGTAGTGTCCGCCCACAATTCCGCCACAGGGCGCGTGTTTCCTTGAGGGCGCGTTGGCGTCAGCCCAAGGTCAAGGTCTGGCTGATCGACCATGGCTGGCCCGGAGCCAGCTGCACCGGCGTGTCGATGCTGGCCGCCTCCACACACAGCATCTGGCGCCAGCCATCATCGGGCATATCGGCCAGGCTGTGGCTCAGCAGCAAGCCCGGGTTCCAGACCACCACCTCGCTGGCCGTGCTGCTGTGGACAATCTCCAGCCTGCGGCCGGACGGCACCTCGGGCTGGCGCAGCTGCAGCGCCGTGCCCGCTGCGTCCGGTGTGGAAAACACCCGGTCAAAGCCCTGCTCGGTGGTCGTGGCAAAACCCACATCGCCCGGCGGCTGCACAAAGCGGGTATCGGCCAGTGCATCCCAGCAGGCCAGGCCCTGCAGGCCGGACAACCGCGTTTGCGCCACATCGTCCACCTGCAGGTAGCTGTGCAGCGCGCAGGTCATGGACCAGGCGACCTGGTCGGTGTTCTGCACATCCAGGCGAATGGAGAGGCTGCCCGCCTGCACGCCAATGCGCAGCCGCGCATCAAAGGCATGGGGCCAGTAAGCGCGCGTGGCCTCGCTGTCCGTCAATTGCATCACGATGCCGGCTTCATCGCCCTCCCGCATCTGCCAGGGCAGGTTGCGTGCAAAGCCATGCTTGGGCAGCGGCCCGCGCGTGTTGAACTGTGGAAAGCAGACCGGCACACCGCCGCGAATCGCCGCCTGGCCATCGCGCAGGCTGGCCGGGCTCAGATACAGGTGCTCACGGCCATCGGCCGTTTTCCAGGACAGCAGCTGCGCGCCCTGCTCGGCCACCACGGCCGATGACCCGTCGGGCCACTGGGCACACCAGGCGGCAAAGCCTTCGTAGCTGATTCGGGTCCACGCATGCGCCATCTTCTTTGCTCCTGTGAATGCAGCGATTGTGACATTGGCAGCGGCCCCCGCTGCCGCTGGCGAGCAACGCAGCGGACAGAAAAAAGGACAGCGCTTGCTGTCCTTTGGTATGCGCGATGGGGTTGCGCATTGTCGAAGCAGGTGCCCAGCCTCAGCCGGGCACGCTGGCGATCAATATTCCCAGAAAATGCGCTGGATTTCCTTGGGGTCGTTGGTCTTGGTCAGCGCCAGCGCTGCCAGCAGGCGGGCTTTTTCCGGGCGCAGGTCATGCGCGACCACCCAGTCGTACTTGTCATCGGGCTGCTCGGCATTGCGCAGCACAAAGCCATAAGGCACGCGTGCCGAGCGGATCACCTGCACGCCCTTGCTGCGCGCTTCCTGCAGCGCGGGGACGATGCGGTCCGCCACCGAGCCATTGCCGGTGCCGGCATGCACGATCGCCTTGGCGCCGGTGCCGACAAATGCATCAATCGCAGTGCGCGGCACATTGCCGTAGCTGTAGACCACTTCGACGGCAGGCAGGCTGGATATGGTGTCGATGTTGAACTCGGACTGCATCGTGTGGCGCTTGATTGGCGCACGGAACCAGTAGTTCTTGCCTTCCACCACCATGCCCAACGGGCCCCACTGGCTTTGGAACGCGCTGGTCTTGATGTTCACATCCTTGTTCACATCACGCGCGGTCTGGATCTCGTCGTTCATCGTCACAACCACGCCCTTGCCTTCGGCATCCTTGGACGCTGCCACGCTCACGGCGTTGACCAGGTTCAGAGCGCCATCGGCCGACAGCGCGGTGCCTGGGCGCATCGAGCCCACGACCACGATGGGCTTGTTGGTGTGCACCGTCAGGCTCAGGAAATAGGCCGTCTCGGCCAGCGTGTCGGTGCCGTGGGTGATGACCACGCCATCCACATCGGGCTGCTTGACCAGCGCAGAGACGCGCTTGGCCAGCACCAGCAGGTTGTCGTTGGTAAAGCTCTCGGAGGCAATCTGGAAGACCTGCTCACCGCGCACCTGGGCGACCTTGGACAGCTCAGGCAGGCCGGCGAGCAGCTTGTCCACCGGCACCTTGGCGGCGCTGTAGGTGGCGCTGTTCATTGCCGATGCACCGGCGCCGGCAATCGTGCCGCCGGTGGCCAGCACGACCACATTGCGCTGGCCTTGCTGGGCCACCTGAGGCGCAGCCGCTGGCGCTGCAGCAGGTGCGGCGGCAACGGCAGGGGCCGCCGCAGCGGCTTGGGTGTTTTGGGGGCCGCTGGCGCAAGCGCCCAGGCTCAGCGTGACCGCCAGGGTCACAGCACTCAGTGCGGGAAACCGCCAGCGGGCCGCTTGGGACACCTGCAGCATTGTTGTCGATTTGTGTGGCATCAGTAGCACCTCGTGTCAAAAGCCGCTATCTTAGAAACAGTGTGCGGGCTGCGCATTGGTGAACACACCTATGGTTTTTTGCAAGCCCATAGGTTGAAAGATTGACGCCCAGGCGACGGTTCGCCGACACAAAGACACCCGCCCCTCTAGGGCTATGTTGGCCGCCCGCCAAGGGGGTCGCGGGCGCCGCTAGACTTGCCGGATCGGGGTTGTTACCACTGTTAATATCAACAGCTGCTTACCATGCAGCGCCAGGGCTGGCACAGACCCAGCGCCCCAGCCCTATTGCAGGAGATCAGTGCATGTTTTCGTTTTTCGAGCGGCGGGTGCCGCCCTATCCCAGTGCCGAACCCCAGGTTCCACCCAAGGGGTTTTTTGCTTTCATGTGGGCCTGTACGCAAGGCATGCGGGGCTGGATCGGCTTGCTCACGGCCACCTCGGCCCTGCTGGCCGTCTATGAGGCCTTGCTGTTTGCCGTCATGGGCCATGTGGTCGATTGGCTGGCGACCCTGTCGCCCAACAACTTCTGGGCCGAGCAGGGCGGCACTGCGCTGGGCATCGCCGGCGTGCTGCTGGGCAGTGTGCTGCTGCTGGGCCTGCACACGCAGGTGATGCACCAGGTGCTGGCCATCAACTTCCCGATGCGGCTGCGCTGGGTGTTCCACCGCCTGATGCTGGGCCAGAGCATGTCCTTCTACGCCGACGAGTTTGCCGGCCGCATCACCACCAAGATCATGCAGACGGCACTGTCCGTGCGCGAAGTGGTGTTCATGATTGTTGATGTGCTGGTAGGCGTGAGCGTCTACATGATCGGCATCCTGATCCTGGCGGCCAGCTTCGAGTGGCGGCTGATGCTTCCTTTCCTGCTGTGGCTGCTCGCCTATATCGGCGCCTGCTTCTACTTTGTGCCGCGCCTGGGCAAGATCGGCAAGGCCCAGGCCGATGCGCGCTCGATGATGACCGGCCGCGTGACCGACGCCTATACCAATATCGCCACCGTCAAGCTGTTCGCCCACACCAGGCGTGAGGCCGACTACGCCCGCAGCGCGATGGAAGCCTTCAAGCAGACCGGCCATGCACAGATGCGCCTGGTCAGCCTGTTCGAGATCACCAACCACCTGATGATCACGCTGCTGCTGCTGGGCGCATCGGGCACGGCGCTGTACCTGTGGATGAATGGCCAGGCCAGCGCCGGTGTGGTCGCCGCCGTGATCGCGATGGCCCTGCGCCTGATGGGCTACTCGCACTGGGTGATGTGGCAGATGACGGGCCTGTTCGAGAACGTCGGCACCATCCAGGACGGTATCAACACCTTGACCAAGCCGCGCAGCATCGTCGATGCCAGCGGCGCCAAGCCCCTGGTGGTGCAGCAAGGCCGCATCGAGTTCGACAACGTCAGCTTTGCCTACAAGGATGCGGGCCGCCCGGTCATCGACCAGCTCAACCTGACCATCCACCCCGGCGAGCGCATTGGCCTCATTGGCCGCTCGGGCGCCGGCAAGTCGACCCTGGTCAACCTGCTGCTGCGCTTCCACGACCTGGCCGGCGGCCAGATCCGCATCGATGGCCAGGACATTGCCAAGGTCACGCAAGACAGCCTGCGCAGCAATATCGGCATGGTGACGCAAGACACCTCGCTGCTGCACCGCTCGATGCGCGACAACATCCTCTATGGCCGCCCCGACGCCAGCGAAGAAGACATGCGCCGCGCCACCGAGCGTGCCGAGGCATCCGACTTTATCGCCACACTGAGTGACCGTTTTGGCCGCACCGGCTACGACGCCCAGGTGGGTGAGCGCGGCGTCAAGCTCTCGGGCGGCCAGCGCCAGCGCGTAGCCATTGCCCGC
This sequence comes from Comamonas sp. 23, assembly GCF_049601575.1. Classification (NCBI taxonomy): domain Bacteria; kingdom Pseudomonadati; phylum Pseudomonadota; class Betaproteobacteria; order Burkholderiales; family Comamonadaceae; genus Comamonas; species Comamonas sp. 23. The sequence continues at coordinate 4,465,866 of NZ_CP187127.1, forward strand.
GTGATGCTCAAAGACGCCCCTATCCTGCTGCTGGACGAAGCTACCAGCGCGCTCGACAGCGAGGTCGAGGCTGCCATCCAGGAGAGCCTGGACAGCCTCATGCATGGCAAGACCGTCATCGCCATTGCGCACCGCCTGTCCACCATCGCCGCGATGGACCGCCTGATCGTCATGGACAAGGGCCAGATCATCGAGCAAGGCAGCCACCAGCAGCTGCTGGCCCAAGGCGGCATCTATGCCAAGCTCTGGGCCCACCAGAGCGGCGGCTTCCTGGCCGAGCCGGTCGATGGACCTCTGTAAATCTGCATATGGCTATTGAACTCAAAAAGGACGTGCACGACCGTGCCGTCCAATCCATCGAACGCTACTTCGAGCAGACCCAGGGCGAGCGCATCGGCAATATGACCGCCGCCGCGCTGCTTGGCTTCTTCCTGAAGGAAATCGGCCCCAGCCTCTACAACCAGGGTGTGGCCGACGCCCAGGCCCGCATGCACGAGCGCCTGCAGGAGCTCGACTATGAGGTGCATGAGGACGAGTTTGGCTACTGGAACAAGGCCAGCGGCAAGCGAGAATCACGGGACTAGCCGCTGCGCGCAGCGGCCTGCCGCACGCCGCTCAGATCGTCCCCCATAGGAGCACAACGATGTCCGCCATGACTTCCGATTCCGATCTCACCGCAGCCGGGGTGCAGCGGCTGGTGGCGTTCTACGAGTCCCTCGCGCCTGAGAGCCTCCAGCAGCTGGGCAGCTACTACGCAGCGGATGCTTTTTTCAAGGACCCGTTCAACGAGGTACGCGGTGTGCCGGCCATTGCCGCCATTTTTGCGCATATGTTTGAGACGCTGCATGAGCCGCGCTTCATCGTCACCCAGCAGCTGGTGCAGGGCGAGCGGGCGTCCCTGGAGTGGGAGTTCCGCTTTCGCTTTCGGCGCTGGAACGCGCAAGCGTCCCAGTGCATCTATGGCGCTTCACTGTTGCGCTTCGATGCGCAAGGGCGCGTGTCCCACCACCGCGACTACTGGGACGCCGCAGAAGAGCTGTACGAGAAATTACCGGCGATTGGCGCCCTGATGCGCTGGCTGCGGCGCAACGCCTCGGTCAAGCGCTAGGAGCCGCACCGGGCGCCGCCGCCGGCCCGGCCAGGCCGTGAAAGGTGGTGCCCGTCACCCAGTCGATGATCTGGTCATCGCTGTACTGGCCCGAGTCCTTGAGCAGACCCAGCACCGGATCGCAGGCCCGGGCAAACAAGGTGTAGAGCACCAGCTCAGCCGGCAACGCCGCTGGCAGCTGGCCGCGGGTCTGGGCCTCGGTGATCCAGATGCTCAGCCGGTTGCTCAGCGCAATCAGCCGGTCCATATAGGCATCGTTGGACTGCAGCGAGGCGCTGAGGTTGGAGTTTTGCGCGGGCAGCGACGGCATCTGCCCTTCCAGCTGGGTGCGCATGGCCCAGCGCACCACCGCCTTCAGTTGCTCCAGCGCCGCGATGGGCTGGCCTGCCTCTGCCGCCGCCTGGGCCGCATTGCGCAAGTCATCAACAAAACCCAAGGCGCGATCCAGCACCCCCACCATGGCGGCGCCCGCCAATTCTTCCTTCGACGTGAACAGCTTGTAGAGGCTGGCCTTGGCCATGCCCGCCTCCGCCGCCACCTCATCGACCGTCATCGCGTCGTAGCCCTTGGTCGCGAGAAGGCGGTTCACCGCCGTCACGATGGCCTCTTCACGCACACGTTGTATTTGTTCCTTGATGGCGGACCGAGCATTCATGCCGCTATTTTATGACGTAGCAGGTCATGAAGAAGACTAAATGGTGCATTTTTGACATTTGTGGTTTATAGTGTGAACTCATCAGTTCAACAATTGATCTACAAGGTTCAACCGTTTGACTGTGGCATCTACAGGGGCCTTTCATGCAACGCATCGCTGTCATCGGATCGGGGATTTCTGGGCTGGCTGCTGCCACCCACTTGGCCCGTTCGCAGGCATCGCACCGGGTCAGCCTGCTGGAAGCTGGCAGCCATTTCGGCGGCCATGCCAACACAGTGGACCTGAGCCTGAACGGCATCACGCACGGCGTCGATACCGGGTTTCTGGTGTTCAACCACCGCACCTACCCCTTGCTGACCCAGCTCTTCCAAGACCTCCAGGTCGATACGGTGGCCGCTGAGATGTCGTTCTCCGTCCAGGTGCCCGGTGTCAACGGGGCATCTGCGCTGGAATGGAGCGGCCGGTCCCTGGCCAGCGTGTTTGCCCAAAAACGCAATCTGCTGCGCCCGCGCTTTTGGGGCATGCTGCGGGACATCGCCCGCTTCAACCGCCTGACCACCGAGATCGCCAAGCGCCAGGCCGAGGCCGAGATGACGGCCTCGATCGCTGGATTCCTGGACCAGCACCGCTTCTCTGCCGCGTTCCGCAGCGACTATCTGCTGCCGATGCTGGGCTGCATCTGGTCGTGCCCCACGGACCAGATGCTGCACTTCCCCGTCGCCACGATGATTCGCTTCTGCCACAACCACGGCCTGATCCAGGTCAGCGACCGGCCGCAGTGGTACAGCGTGCGCGGAGGCTCACGCCAGTACGTGCGCCGCCTGCTGGCCCGTTTGACGCAGGATGGCCGCCACGAGGCGCGCCTGAACACGCCGGTGCTCGGCCTGCAGCGCCACCCGCAGGGCGTGATGGTGCAGATGGCGCAGGGCGCCGAATGGTTTGATGCCGTGGTTCTGGCCTGCCACAGCGACCAGGCCTTGCAGCTGTTGGGCAATGGCGCCACGGCCGCTGAACGCGCGGTGCTGGGCAGCATCCGCTACCAGCCCAATGAGGCGGTATTGCATACCGACAGCAGCGTGCTGCCCCAGCGCCAGGCGGCCTGGGCCGCGTGGAACTACGAGCGCGCAGCGGCATCCAGCGCCGAGCAAGCGGGCGTCTGCCTGCACTACCTGATCAACCGGCTCCAGCCCTTGCCTTGGCAGCAGCCGGTGGTGGTATCGCTCAACCCAGCGCGCCCGATTGCGGCAGACCAGGTACATGCCCGCATCCAGTACAGCCACCCCGTTTTTGACCAGGCAGCCATCGACGCCCAGCGCCTGCTGCCCCAGCTGCAGGGCCAGCTGCGCACCTGGTTTTGCGGCGCCTGGTGCGGCTATGGCTTCCACGAGGACGGGCTGCGGTCCGGCCTGGCCGCTGCCGCTAGCCTGTGCCAGTCGCTGGAGGACGCCGCGCCGCTCGCGCAGGCGCCGACACTGGAGGAGGCCGCATGAGCAACCCCTCGCTGATCGGCTTTGGCCACATCTGGCACCAGCGCTTGCGCCCGGTGGTGCATGCCTTCCGCTACCCCGGGTATTTCTTGCTGCTGCCCCTGCGCAGCTTGCGTGACCAGCCCGATGCGGTGCTGCGCCGCAACCGGCGCGGCCTGATCAGCTTTTATGACCGCGACCATGGCGAGGGCAGCGCCGACTGCCTGGCCTGGTTTGACCAGCTGCTGCAGCAAGAAGGTATCGACGACGCGGTCGGCGAGGTCTGGCTGCACACTTTCCCACGTGTGCTGGGCTATGCCTTCAAGCCGGTCAGCTTCTGGTATGCGCACCGCGCAGATGGCTCGCTGGCCGCCGTGCTGGCCGAGGTCAATAACACCTTTGGCGAACGCCATGCCTACCTGCTGGCCGGGCCCGATCTGGCCTGGGGCACGGAACAGGTGGCGGCCAAATGCTTCCATGTGTCGCCGTTTTGCAATGTGCAGGGCGAATACCGCTTCCGCTTTGTGCGCAGCGACAGCCGCAACCAGGTGCAGGTCGACCTGCATGACGAGGCCGGCGCGCTGCTGCGCACCGGCGTCGCAGGCACGCTGCAGCCCTTGACCCGTGCCACTGTGCGGCGCGCATTCTGGGGCATGCCGCTGATGACGCTGGGTGTCGTGTTCCGCATCCACTGGCAGGCGCTGCGCCTGTGGTTCAAGCGCCTGCCCTTCCATCGCAAACCCACCGCGCCCAAGCGCTTCGTCACACGATGAACTCCACCACCGCCTCCCTGCCGAGCCCGTCCGCCAAAGCCGGGCAATCCATCCCCCGCGGCGCGCGCCAGGTGCTGCAGCTGCTGGAGCACCTGCCCTGCGGTCAGCTCGATATGCAGCTGCCCGATGGGCAACTGCGGCATTTCAGCCAACAGCCCGCAGCGCAGGCCGATGCGCGCTGTGCCATCCAGGATTGGGAGGCGCTGGAACGCGTGCAGCGCTCGGGCGATATCGGCCTGGCCGAAGGCTATATCGAGGGCCAGTGGGACAGCCCCGATCTGAGCGCACTGCTGCGCCTGTGCATCAGCAACCGCGACCACATGGAGCAGCTGGTATATGGCAGCTGGTGGGGGCGGCTGGGTTTTCGCTTGCGCCACCTGCTCAACCGCAACACCCGCTCGGGCAGCGCGCGCAACATCCATGCCCACTACGACCTGGGCAATGACTTTTACCGCCTCTTTCTCGACCCGAGCATGAACTACAGCGCGGCCTGGTTTGAGGGGCGCAGCGGCGATGCGCTGGCCCAGGCCGATCTGCAGCAGGCCCAGCAGGCCAAGATGCGCAGAGCCTTGCAAGAAACCGGGCTGCAAGCCGGCGAACGTCTGCTGGAAATTGGTTGCGGCTGGGGTGCACTGGCGCAGACGGCCGCCACCGAGTTTGGCGCCCAGGTGACCGGGGTGACCTTGTCGCGCGAGCAGCGCCAATGGGGTCTGGAGCGCATCGCCCAAGCGGGCCTGCAAGCCCAGGTCGATCTGCGCTACCAGGACTACCGGGACCTGGCCGCCCAGCACCAGTCGCAGCCCTTCGATGCCATCGTGTCCATCGAGATGTTTGAAGCGGTGGGGCATGAATACTGGCGTAGCTATTTCCAGACGCTGCGCCAGTGCCTCAAGCCCGGTGGCTATGCCTGTGTGCAATCGATCACCTTGCGCGACGACTTGTTTGCGCGCTACCTGCGCTCGACCGATTTCATCCAGCAGTACATCTTCCCGGGCGGCTTGCTGCCGAGCGTCCAGGCCTTTGAGCGCGAAGCACGCCAGGCGGGTTTGACCGTGGAAAAGAAGCTGCATTTTGGCAGCGACTACGCCGAGACGCTGCGGCGCTGGCGCCAGGCCTTCGAGCAGCAGATCGATGCTGTCCGCGAACAGGGCTTTGATGAACGCTTTGTGCGCATCTGGCGCTTCTACCTCGCCTACTGCGAGGCCTCGTTCGACATGGGCAATACCGATGTGGTCCAGTTCACACTGCGCAGGCCCGACCATGCCTGAAATTCGCCGTCGCCAAGCCCTGGGCTGGGGCGCCAGCCTTCTTGCTCTCTCCATGACTGCCATGACCCACAACCTCCTCGCTGCCACGCCTGCCTCCCCTGCCCCTCCCGCTGAGCTGGGCACGGCCTTGCCAGGCGCCCGCCTGGTGGGCACCGGAGTGCTGCGGTTTTTTGGGCTGCGGGTGTATGAGGCGCGCCTGTGGGCGGCTGCCGGCTTCAACCCGCTGGACTATGCGCGCCAGCCCTTTGCGCTGGAGCTGGTCTATGACCGCAAGCTCGAGGGCGAGGCCATCGCTGAGCGCTCCATCGCCGAGATGCGCCGGGTGGCGCCCTTCTCCGAAGACCAGGGCCGCCAGTGGCTGCGCATGATGAAGCAGGCCTTTCCCGATGTGGTGGCGCAGGACCGCCTGCTGGGTTTGAACGACGGTGCGGGCAAGGTCATTTTCTTGCACAACGGGCGCGAGACTGCAGCCATTGACGACGCGCTGTACGCGCGCCTGTTCTTTGGCATCTGGCTGTCGGAGCAAACCTCCGCACCGGCGCTGCGCGCTGCACTGCTGGGCCAGGGCTGAGGACTGCCTGCCATGCGTGCCCCCCTTGTGCAGCAAACGCTTTCCTGGCGCACCGGGCTCGCCTATGGCGCGCTGGCTGCACCGCTGGCCTTTGTCTCGCTGCCCTTGTACGTCACCCTGCCCCATTACTATGCGGCCGTGGCCGGTGCGCCGCTGGCCGGCCTCGGGGCCGTGTTGCTCGCCACCCGGGCCTTCGATGCGCTGCTGGACCCGGCGCTGGGCCGCCTGGCGGATCGCTTGCTGCAGCGCGGGCGGCGTGCCGCCTGGCTCGCTGCGGCGCTGGGCAGTCTGGCCATGGCCCTGGGGTTTTATGCGCTCTGGCACCCGCCCACCAGCAACCCGTTCCAGATGCTGGGCTGGCTCGCCGGCTGCCTGCTGCTGAGCACCTTGGCCTATAGCGCGGTCGCGATCCTGCACCAGACCTGGGGCACCCGCTGGGGTGGCCAGGCAGCCTGGCGCACGCAGGTGACGGCCTGGCGCGAGGGCGCGACCTTGGTCGGCGTGCTCACGGCCAGCGTCTTGCCCAGCCTGCTGGGCATGGATGCCACCAGTGCGGTGCTGCTGGCCGCGCTGGGTCTGGGTTTGCTGGGCTTGTACCGGCTGTGCGATCCACGCACCGACGCTGCACATGCCGGCGCAGGGGCCGCACGGCGCGATGGCCTGTCCCAGGCGTCTCCCTGGGGCGATGCCGCCTTTCGCAGGCTGCTGTCCGTGTTCATGCTCAACGGCATTGCGGCGGCCATACCCGCCACGCTCTTGCCCTTCTTTGTCGTGGACCGTCTCCAGGCGCCCGAACTGCTGCCACTGTTTTTGCTGTGCTACTTTGCCGCTGCCGCGCTGGGCCTGCCGCTGTGGGTGAAGGCCGTGGCCCGCTGGGGCCTGGCGCCCAGTTGGCGCGCCGGCATGCTCGCCAGCGTTATCGCCTTTTTTTCCGCCTCCTTGCTGGGCGCGGGGGATGCCTGGGCCTTCGCGGCCATCTGCATCGCCAGCGGCCTGGCGCTGGGCGCCGACCTGGCGGTGCCCGGCGCGCTGCTGACCGGCGTGATCCACGAATCGGGCCATGGGGGATCCGGCGACGGGCGCTACCTGGGCTGGTGGGCCTGTGCCACCAAGCTCAACCTGGCCCTTGCCGCCGGGCTCTGCCTGCCGCTGCTCGCCGTTGCGGGCTACCACAGCGGCAGCACCGCCCCTGCCGGTCTGCAGGCGCTGGCCTGGGCCTATGGCGGCCTGCCCTGCCTGCTCAAGTTGTTGGCCCTGGCCTCTCTCTGGCGCGCCGAGCGTCTGCAACCCTCCTGGAGGTAGATATGAAACCACTGCACCTTCCCCGTCCTTCCCTGACCCTGCGGCGCGCGGGGATCGGTCTGGCCTTGATCGGCACGCTGGCCCTGCTCAGCGCCTGCGCCGGCCCCTCGGTCGAAGAATATGCGCAGGAACGCCCGCAGCTGGACCTGCGCCAGTATTTCAACGGCCCGCTCACGGCGCAGGGCATGTTCACCGACCGCCAGGGCAAGGTGGTCAAGCGCTTTACCGTGCGCATGACCGGCACGTGGACGGGCAATGACGGCGTGCTGGAAGAGCACTTTGTCTACAGCGACGGCACGACGCAGGAACGCACCTGGCACATCCAGTACCTGGGTGAGGGCCGCTACAGCGGCCAGGCAGGGGATGTCGTCGGCCCCGCCACCGGCCAGGCCGCCGGCAACGCCCTGCACTGGAACTATGTGCTGGCCTTGCCGGTGAACGGCCGGGTCTGGAATGTGCGGATGGACGACTGGATGTACCTGATGGACGGGCGCACCATGCTCAACCGCACGGCGATGAGCAAGTTCGGCATCCACCTGGGCGATCTGACCATCTCCTTCACCAAAGGGTCGGAGTGATGCCGCTGCTGCAAGCCAAGCTCAATCAGCCGATGCGCGACTGGCAGGGCCGATCCGTCTGGATCATTGGCGCCTCCACCGGCATTGGCCGGGCCACGGCTGAAGCGCTGCGGGCCAAGGGCGCGCGCGTCATCGTATCGGCCCGGGACAGCGCTGCACTGCAGGACTTTGCCAACAGCCGCCCTGGCTGCCTGGCACTACCGCTGGATGTGAGCGAGCCCGGCACAGTGGCGGCTGCCGCACAAGCGGTGCATACCGCCCTGGGTGCTGCGCCTGACCTGGTGCTGTATTGCGCCGGCTACTACCGGCCGCTGCGCGCCACCGCCTTCGACCTGCCAGAGATGCAAAAACACCTGGCGGTCAACTATGTCGGCGTGCTCCTTGTGCTCGATGCCGTGCTCCCGATGCTGCTGCAGGCAGGCCGGGGCCATATCGCGCTGGTCGGCAGTGTTGCGGGCTACCGGGGGCTGCCCATGTCGCTCGCCTACGGCCCCACCAAGGCCGCGCTCAACAACCTGGCTGAAAACCTCTACCTGGATCTGCACCCCCAAGGGCTGGGCGTATCCATCATCAACCCAGGCTTTGTCGAGACACCCCTGACCGCCCAGAACCATTTCAAGATGCCCGCGCTGATCAGCCCCGCCGAAGCGGCGCAGCACATCTTGCAGGGCTGGGCGCGCGGACAGTTCGAGATGAACTTTCCCCGCCGCTTTACCCGCTGGGTGCGCCTGCTGCGCTGCCTGCCCGACCGCTGGTACTTTGCCAGCGTGCGGCGTATCACCAAGGCCTGATGCCTGCGCCCGGACGACGGCGGTACAGCATCAGCGCCTATGACGATGGGTCCAAAAACAGTCAATCCTGAACACCAGTCCGTTCATTCACCGACCGCCCAAGACCAAAAAGGAAATCTACGATGCCTTTCTCTGCAAACGCTCTCATCCGCGCCACCGCTATGGCGGTAGCAATCACCGGTGCCGCAGTCGCCTTGCCCGGCTGCGCAGTCTCTGTCCCCCAAGGGGTACAACCGGTCAGCGGCTTTGACGCCAGCAAGTACATGGGCACCTGGTATGAGCTGGCGCGCATCGACCACCGTTTTGAAAAAGGCCTGACCCAGGTGACGGCCAGCTACAGCCTGAATGCCGATGGCAGCGTGACCGTGCTGAACCGCGGCTATGACCCCGCCAAGCAACAGTGGCGTGAAGCGCAAGGCAAGGCACGCTTCCTGCGCCAAGCCAATGAGGCCGCGCTGAAGGTCTCGTTCTTTGGCCCGTTTTACGGTGGCTACAACGTGGTCAGCCTCGATGAGCAGTACCAGACCGCCCTGGTGATTGGCAGCAGCACGGACTACATGTGGATTCTGTCCCGCAGCAAGACCATTCCGGAGGCCCAGCGGCAAGCCCTGCTGGAGAAAGCACAGTCTTTGGGTGTCGATTTGGCTCAGGTGATACGGGTGGAGCAATAGCCTTGTGTGGACGGATGGGGATGAATTGCAACGGGAGAAAACAGCAAGGCCCAGCAATCCCTCACCCGAAGTTTGAAGCCCGACGCTTGGGGGCCCATCCAAGGCGCCCATAAAAAAACGCAGCCACCCAGGCTGCGTTCTCACATTCAAAAGCCCCAGGCCACCACCCAAGCAGCGGCGCGCGAGCTTCTCTATCAGCAGTCGCCCACGCGCTTGCTGCTCACCGTGGTGGTCATGCCCTGGCCGGCCATGTCCATGGTGCTGGTGACGGTGTTCTCGGTGGGCGAGACATAGACCGCTTCGAGGACCATGCTCATCTTGCCTTCACCGCAGCTGAAGCGCATCGATTCCTTGTTGCCATCGGTCTTGACGTCAGCCGGGCTGCAGCCTGGCATGTTCTTGAGCTGCGAATCGGCCAGCGATTGCAAGGTCTTGCCGGCCATCTCGGGCGTGATGCACATCTCTTGCACCAGCTTGCCGCCTTCGATCTTGGCGTTATCCAGGTTGGCGGCCTTCTTCTGCTCGGGCGTCATGGTCTTGAAGGCCTGCTCCATACCGGCCAGTGCCTGCTGGCCCATGGGGCCGCTCATCTCGGTGACCGCCTGCCACTTGCCGGGCTGCACTTTTTGTGCGGCAGCGGCGGGTGCTGGCGCCGGTGCTGCTGCGGGCGCAGGGGCCGGCGCGGCGGCGGCCGGTGGGCTGCTGGGCGTCTCTTCCTTCTTGCTGCAACCCATCAGACCGGCACATGCGACCACGGCGGCTACGGCGAATCCTGTTAGTTTTTCCATTTTTTCTCCTCGTTGCGGCACGGCACAGGGCTTGCGGCGTGCAACGCCTTGCCCTCCCTATGAGCACAAGCGCGTGGCCGCAGTGTAGCGATCTGGCATGCAGAAATGGTTACCAATTGCGTTTCCAACGCCGCCCCATCACGGTCGCAAAATGGGCTCAATGACGTGATTTGCCACTTCTTTCACACTGGTCGACTGGGCCAGTACAGAATGTAAACAAGCTTAAAATGGCGCGAATAATTCTTATTCATAACATTCCATGCGCTCCACACTCAGCTGGACACTGGCCCTTGTGGCCGGTTTGGCCGGTTTGCTCAGCGGCTCTGCCCTGGCCCAAACGCCCGCTACGGCGCCCTCCACCACCGCTTCCAACTCTGCTTCCGCCACGCAAGCCACGGACGCGCGCCAGCTCTGGCAGCTGCTGGACTATGTCGCCGTGGACTACGGCGGCGCCGTCGAGAACGGCCAGGTCGCGAGCGAAGGCGAATATGCCGAGATGCTGGACTTCAGCGCCAATGCGCTGCAGCAGGCCCAGGCCCTGCCCGCCCATGCCGACAAGGCCAAGGTGGTGAGCTTGGTGACCCAGTTGCGCGCAGCGGTGCAGGCCAAGGCCACGGCCGATGCAGTCGCCCAGCTGGCCCACCAGGCGGCCCAGTTGCTGGTGGCGGCCTACCCAATGCCGGTCGCGCCTGCCAAGGCCCCCGATATAACCAAAGGCTCTCAACTCTTTCAACAAATCTGTGCCAGTTGCCATGGCGCTACCGGCGGCGGCGATGGCCCGGCCGCGCAAGGCCTGGATCCGCAGCCGATTGCCTTCAGCGATGCGCAGCGTGCGAATGCGCGCAGCCTGATGGCCCTCTACCAGGTGACCTCGCAAGGCGTGGAGGGCACCTCGATGGTGTCCTTTGGCGCGCTGCCCGAAGACGACCGCTGGGCGCTGGCCTATTTTGTTGGCGGCCTGTCGTACAACGATGAGCTGCGCGCCACCGGCAAGGCGCTGTGGCAGAGCGATGCCGGCTTGCGTGCACGCTTTGGTGACCTGGCCGCGCTCAGCACCACCACCGCGCAAAGCCTGACCCCCGCCATGCCGATCGAGCAGGCCCGCGCGGTGCTCGCTTACCTGCGCGCCAACCCCGAGGTCATCAGCGAAGGCAAGGCCAGCGGCGTGGCCCTGTCGCGCCAGCGCCTGGCGCAAAGCCTGGCAGCGCTCCAGGCGGGCGACCGCAACCAGGCGATGAAGCTGGCCCTGTCGGCCTACCTCGATGGCTTTGAGCCGCTGGAGCCCACCATCGCTGCGCGCAACAAGGCCTTGATGACGCAGGTCGAATCGGCCATGGTGCAGTACCGCGCCACAGTAGCCAGCGGCACGCTGCAAGAGGCCGAGGCCGCCGCCCAGCAGCTGCAGGCGATGTTTGGCCAGGTCGAGGCCGAGCTGAACGCGGGCGCCTCCGATGCCACCGCCACCTTTGTCGGCGCGCTCACCATCTTGCTGCGCGAAGGGCTGGAGGCCTTGCTGATCGTCATCGGCATGGTCGCGCTGCTGCGCAAGGCCGGCCGCCAGGATGCACTGCGCTATGTGCATGCAGGCTGGAGCTCGGCCCTGGTCGCCGGCGGCATGACCTGGGCGATTGCGACCTATCTGGTCGAGATCAGCGGCGCCAGCCGCGAGGTGACCGAGGGCCTGGGCTCGGTGGTCGCCGCGCTGGTGCTGCTGAGCGTGGGCCTGTGGATGCACAGCAAGAGCAGCGCCGGCCGCTGGCAAAGCTATTTGAGCGAAAAGCTCTCGGCCAGCATGGGCCAGGGCTCGATGTGGGGCCTGTTCGCACTGGCCTTTGTCTCTGTCTACCGCGAGGTGTTCGAGACCGTGCTGTTCTTCTCGGCGCTGGCCTCGGACGGCCACCATGGCGCGCTGCTGGGTGGCGGCCTAGCGGCCGTAGCCATCCTGGGGGTCATTGCCTGGGTGCTGCTGCGCACCAGCGCCCGCATGCCCGTGGGCCGCTTCTTCTCGGCCACCTCGATCCTCGTGGCCGTGCTGGCGGTCGTGCTGGTGGGCAAGGGCGTGTCCTCGCTGCAAGAGGCCGGCTGGGTCAGCGCCACGCCGCTGGCTGCGCCGCGCATCGAGCTGCTGGGCATGTTCCCCACGATGGAGACCTTGCTGGCCCAGGCCCTGGTGCTGGCGCTGGTGGTGTTTGGCTTTGCCTACAACCGCGCGGCGGCGCGCAGGGCGCCGGGCGTCCCGCAGTAAGCACCGCCTTGTCGGCCGCCAGACCTCGCCAGGGCGCCAAGCCTGGGCGAGGTCTTTTTCTTTGACCGGCGCTGCGCGCAGCGACTACCATCAACAGGGTTCCCGCGATCTCTCCATCCCCCTCCCCCGACCATGCGCATCATTCACACCTCGGACTGGCACCTGGGCCAGCATTTCATGGGCCAAAGCCGCCAGGCAGAGCACAGCGCGCTGATCGACTGGCTGCTGGAACAGGTGGCGGCGCAAGCCGCCGATGCGGTGCTGATCGCCGGCGATATTTTTGACACCGGCGCGCCCCCCAGCTACGCGCGCGAGCTCTACAACCGCCTCATCGCCCGCCTGCACCAGGCCGGTGTGGCGCTGTTGGTGCTGGGCGGCAACCATGATTCGGTTGCGGTGCTGGAAGAAAGCCAGGGCCTGCTGCAGCACCTGGGCACCCAGGTGATTGCCGCGACCGGCGCGCCCGCGCAGCATGTGCGCATCCTGCCGCTGCGCGATGGCACGCCTGGCTGCATCGTCTGCGCGCTGCCTTTTATCCGCCCCCGCGATGTGCTGCAAAGCCAGGCCGAGCAAAGCGCGCAAGACAAGCAGCTGGCGCTGCAGCAGGCCATCCAGGCGACCTACCAGCAGGTGTATGCAGCAGCACTGCAGCAGCAGGCTGCCCTGCAGGCCAGCCTGGGGCGGCAGTTGCCCATCATCGCCACCGGCCACCTCACCACCGTCGGCGCCAGCAGCAGCGAATCGGTGCGCGAGATCTATGTCGGCGCGCTGGAGGCTTTCCCGACCCAGGCCTTTCCCCCTGTGGACTACATCGCGCTGGGCCATATCCACCAGCCGCAAAAGGTGGGCGGGCTGGCGCACATCCGCTACAGCGGCTCGCCGATCGCGCTGGGCTTTGACGAGACGCGCCAGCCCAAGCAGATGCTGTTGGTCGAGTTGGGGGAGCCCGGCTTGCAGGCCGTCACCGCCCTGCCGGTGCCGGTCTTCCAGCCCATGGCAGCGCTGCGCAGCAGCCTGGCGGCCTTGCCCGCTGCGCTGCAGCAGGCCAGTGCACTAGTCCAGGCCGACAAAAAGGTCTGGCTGGACATCATGATCGAAGAAGACGACTACCTGGCCGACCTGCCGCTGCGCGTGCAGGCACTTGCCGAAGGTTTGCCATTGCAGCTGCTGCGGGTCAAACGGCTGCGCGGTCGGGCGGCCGCGCAGTGGAGCGGGCCTGCCATCGAAGCACTGGATGCGCTGACACCGGCCCAGGTGTTTGAGCGCCGCCTGGCGCTGGAGACGATGGACGCCGAGCTGCAGCAGGCACTGACCGCGCGCTACCAGGCCGTGCTGCAGTCGCTCTCCAACCCCAGCGGGGAGGCGCCATGAAGATACGCAGCCTGCGGCTTAAAAACCTGAACTCGCTCAAAGGCGAATGGCGCATTGACTTCACAGCCGCGCCCTTTGCCGATAACAGCCTGTTTGCGATCACCGGCCCCACGGGCGCGGGCAAATCGACCTTGCTCGATACGATTTGCCTGGCGCTCTACCACCAGACACCCCGGCTGGCGACCCTCAGCGCCAGCAGCAATGACCTGATGACGCGCCACACGGCAGATTGCATGGCCGAGGTGGTGTTCGAGGTCAAGGGCATCCTCTACCGTGCTTTCTGGAGCCAGCGCCGCGCCCGCGACAGGGCCAGCGGCGCGCTGCAGGCGCCCCGGGTGGAGCTGGCGCGCGTGGCCGATGGCGTAATCCTGAGCACCCAGAGCAACGACAAGCTGCGCCAGATGGCCGAGATCACCGGGCTGGATTTTCCGCGCTTTACCAAATCGATGCTGCTGGCCCAGGGCGGGTTTGCCGCGTTTTTGGAGGCCAAGGCGAATGAACGCGCCGAGCTGCTCGAAGAGCTGACCGGCACCGACATCTACAGCCAGATATCGCAAACCGTGTTTGAGCGCGCGCGCGACGTCCGCCAGGCGCTGGAGCGCGACCAGGCGCAGGCCGGCGGCATGCAGCTGCTGCCCGAGGCCGAGCGCAATCACCTGCAAACCGAGGCCCAGCAACTGCAAGAGACCTTGGCCACTTTGCAGGCGCGCCACGCCGCCTTGCAAACCTTGCAGCACTGGCAGCAGCACACCGCGCAAGCGGCGCAGGCGCAGCACCAGGCCCAGGAACGCCTGCAGCAGGCCCAGCAAGCGCTGCAGGCTGCCGCCCCCGATCTGCAACGCCTGCAGGCCCATGGCCCGGCACAGGCGATTGCCCCGCTGCATACGGGCTGGCAGCAGGCGCAAGCGGCCGCTGCAGCAAGCCAGGCACAGCAGACCCAATTGCAGGGCCGCCTGGCCGATGCCCAGCGCCAGCAGTGGCAGCTGCAGCAGCATGCCAGCGCGCTGGCGCAGCAGGCCCAGCAGCAAGCCGAGCAGGCTGTGCACCAGTTGCACACCCAGCAGAGCGATCTGCAGCACTGGCTGCAGCAGCACCCAGCGCATGCCAGGTTGGGCGACCAGCTGAGCGGCTGGCGCGAGCAGCTGGCACAGCGCCAGCAGCAGCGGCGGCAGTGGGCGCAAGAACAAGCCGCGTTGCAGCAAGCCAGCGAACAAGGCCAATCGCTGCAGCAGCAGATAGCGCGACAGGCCACCGCGTTGCAGCAGGCCCAGGCCGCGCAGCAGCAGGCCGATGCTGCGGCGCGCGAGCTGCAGCACGCGCAGCACACCCGCCTGGCCCCGCATGGCGGCAGCCTGGGCCAGTTGCGCGCCCACTGGCAGACGGCCCAGCAGCACGAGCAAGCCTGGCAGCAATTGCTGCAGCATGCCGAGCAACGCCAGCCGCTGGCGCGCGATGCGCAGCAACTGGGCGATGCCTTGCAGGCCTGCTCGGCACCGCTGGCCCAGCAGCAGGCCACGCTGGCCGCGCTGCGCAGCCAGTACAAGGCGCAGAAAGAGCGCGTGGCCGACAAACAGCGCCTGCTGGCGCAGGAAGAGCGCATCCAAAGCCTGGAAGCCCACCGCCATGCGCTGCAGCCCGGCGAGGCCTGCCCCCTTTGTGGTTCGCAGGATCACCCTGCCATTGCCGCCTATGCCGCGCTGGATGTGACGGCCACCGCCGCCGCGCTGCAAGCGGCCCATACCGAGCTCGACGCGCTGCAGCAGCAGGGCGAGCAGTTGGGCGCTGCGCATGCGGCGGCCCTGAGCCAGCAGACCAGCCTGCAAGCCCAATTGACAGCGGCCGAGCAGCGGCTGGAAGCCTGGCAACAGCGATGGCAGACACTCTGCACAGCCATGGCCCAGCCCATCGCCGCATCGGCCTGGCAGCAGCCGCACACACTGGCCGAGGCGCAGCAAGCCAGCGCCGCGCAAGCGGCGCAGTTGCAACAGGCCCTGGCGGCAGCCGAGGCCGCTGAGCAAGCGCTGCAAGCCGCCAAGGATGCCGCGCATGCAGCAGCCCAGACCCTGCAGGACGCCCAGCATGCGCAAGCGCGCCTGCAGCAGGCCCAGCAAGACAACAGCAGCCTGCAGCAACGCCTGTCGCAGGCCGTGCAAGCGCTGCAGGCACTGGCAGACGCGGCCGAGGCCGCCTTGCAATCCAGCCTGGCCCCGCTGGACCTGGCGATGCCGCCCGCCGATGGCCACGATGCCTGGCTGCAGACCCGCCAGCAGGAATGGCAGCAGTGGCAGCAGCACAGCGCGCAGCTGCAAACCACCGCCCAGCAACTGGCACTGCAGCAGCAGCAGGCCCAGCAGTGCGCGCAAGAGGCCCAGCAATGGCAGCAGCGCCTGGCGCAACTGCCGGCACCGTCACCAGCACAAACCGGTGCTGCGACCATCGCACTGCCCGCCACCTTGGCGGATTGCGCCGCGTTGCTGGAGGACACCCGCCAAGAACTCGCCAGCCTGCAAGGCCAAGCCCAGCAAGCGGGCCAGCAACTGGCCGAGCGGCAGTGGGCCCTGGAGCAGGCCCAGGCCGCCTGGAACCAGGGCTTGGAGGCCAGCCCCTATGCCGATGCACAGGCTTTTGCGCATGCGCTGTTGCCAGCGGACGCGCTGGAGCGGCTCAGCCAGCAGCGCGATGGCCTGCAGTTGGCATTGCAGCGCGCCAGCACGGTGGCCGAGGAAACGGCGCAGCAGCACCAACACCTGCAGGCCCAGGCCTTGACGGAGGAGGCACCCGAGGCGCTCGCGGCGCAATTGCGGGCGCTGGAGGACGAGCGCAACCAGACGGCAGAGCGCATGGGCGCCCAGCGCGCGCGCCTGGCCGATGACGACCAGCGCCGCGCGGGGCAGCAGGATTTGCTCGCGCAGATTGCGGCGCAGGAGCGCGACAGCGCGCTGTGGCAGCGGCTCGATGGCCTGATCGGATCGGCCAAGGGCGACAAGTTCCGCAAGTTTGCCCAGGGCCTGACCCTGGACCATTTGCTGGCCTTGGCCAACGGCCATCTGGCCAGGCTGCATGGCCGCTACCTGCTGCAGCGCAAGACCACTGGCGAGCTCGAGCTCGATATCGTCGACAGCTGGCAAGGCGATGTCGCGCGCGACACCCGCACCTTGTCGGGGGGCGAGGCCTTTTTGGTCAGTCTGGCGCTGGCGCTCGCGCTGTCGGACCTGGTCAGCAGCAAGACCTCGATCGATTCGCTGTTCCTGGACGAAGGCTTTGGCACCTTGGACGGCGACACCCTGGAGATCGCGTTGACAGCGCTCGATACGCTGAATGCCAGCGGCAAGATGATCGGCATCATCAGCCATGTAGAGGCGCTCAAGGAGCGCATCCCGGCGCAGATCCGGGTGGAGAAGGGGGCGGGAATCGGATATTCGCGTTTAGAGCTGCAAGGCTGAAGCGCAGAACCCTTGCTATGCTTTTTACCTTAGGGCGCCATGGGGATGCGCCCTGCCCGGCCGCGCTGCAGCGGCCATATCGGCTACCATCCATGCCCTTGCTTGATAGGTACAAGCCATGATCCGGATCGCAGAACTCAAACTCCCCCTCTCGGCGGTGCCTTACCACCCCGACAACCACACCGAATACGCGCCCCAAGAGGCGCTCACCCAGCTCGCAGCGCAGCGCCTGGGCCTGCAGCCCGCAGCCATTGCCCAGCTGCAGGTGCACAAGCGCAGCTTCGATGCGCGCAAGTCCGAACTGCTGGCCGTCTACATCGTCGATGTGGCCTTGGCAGATCCCGCGCAGGAAGCGGCCTTGCTCGCGCACTTCGCGGCAGACTCGCATGTGAACCCAACGCCCGACATGTCCTGGCACCCGGTGGGCCAGGCGCCTGCCGATATGCAGGATCGCCCGGTGGTGGTGGGCTTTGGGCCCTGCGGCATTTTTGCAGCGCTGGTGCTGGCGCAGATGGGCTTCAAGCCCATCGTGCTGGAGCGCGGCAAGACCGTGCGCCAGCGCACCAAGGACACCTGGGGCCTGTGGCGCAAGCGCCGCTTGACGCCCGAATCGAATGTGCAGTTTGGTGAAGGGGGCGCCGGCACCTTCTCGGACGGCAAGCTCTACAGCCAGATCAAGGACCCGCGCCACCTGGGCCGCAAGGTAATGCAGGAGTTCGTCACCTACGGCGCGCCGCCGGAGATCCTGTTCACCGCCCACCCGCACATCGGCACCTTCAAGCTGGTCAAGGTGGTCGAGGGCATCCGCGAGGAGATCGTGCGCCTGGGCGGTGAGATCCGCTTTGAGCAAAAGGTCACTGATGTGCTGGTCGAAGGCGATGACCGCCAGCTGGTAGGCCTGCAGGTGCTGGATCAGGTTAGTGGTGATAGCTACACCCTGCCCACGCGCCACGCGGTAATGGCACTGGGCCACAGCTCGCGCGACACCTTTGCGATGTTCTACGAGCGCGGTGTGGCGATGGAGGCCAAGCCCTTCTCGGTGGGCTTTCGCATCGAGCACCCGCAAAGCGTCATCGACCGCGCGCGTTGGGGCAAGGATGCTGGCCACCCGCTCTTGGGCGCGGCCGACTACAAGCTGGTGCACCACGCCAAGAATGGCCGCGCCGTCTACAGCTTTTGCATGTGCCCGGGTGGCACCGTGGTGGCCGCCACCAGCGAGCCCGAGCGCGTCGTGACCAATGGCATGAGCCAGTACTCGCGCGCCGAGCGCAATGCCAATGCTGGCATGGTCTGCGCGATCAGCCCCGAAGACTACCCGCAGGACGCCGAGAGCTTTGCCTGGGCCTTTGGCGGCAAGACCTATGGCGTGGAGACGCAGGCGCCGGGCGCCTTCCATCCGCTCTCGGGCATCGTGCTGCAGCGCCAGCTGGAGTCCAAAGCCTATCTGCTGGGCGGCCAGAACTACAGCGCGCCCGGCCAGCTGGTGGGCGATTTTGTCGCAGGCACGCCGTCCACTACCTTTGGCACCGTAGAGCCCTCGTACAAACCCGGCATCACGCTGGGCGACCTGCACCAGGCCCTGCCGGCCTACGCAATTGAGGCGATGCGCGAGGCCCTGCCCGCCTTTGGCAAGAAGATCCGCGGCTATGACATGCGCGATGCCATCCTGACGGGGGTCGAGACCCGCACCTCCTCGCCCGTGAAGATCGGCCGGGGTGCCGATTTTCAGAGCGACAACACACGCGGCCTGTACCCGGCCGGGGAAGGCGCCAGCTACGCGGGCGGCATTCTGTCAGCCGGCGTCGATGGCATCAAGGTGGGTGAGGCGGTGGCCTGCGCCATTTTGGGGCTGGCCGTGCCGTCGTCGGGCTCGCGCGGCTCGGGCGGCGCACTGTAGTGTTCAAGGCGTTGGTAGCGATTCGAGCATGGCTACGGCGCCGTGTCGGCGTGGCGGTCTTCGACCTCGGCGGACAGCGCAGGTTCCGCCAAAATCCGGCAAAAACACTTAAGAACAACTTAACAAACCGCATCTTGGTTCGTTGAGGCCTATACGCTACAAACGCAGCTATCCTTTCTCAGCGCATCCTAGAATTCTGGATTGTTCTGCCGATATTGCTGAAGGAGGGAGCCCCATGTCCGTACCGATCCACCCCGCGCTGAGCGCCTGCCTGGGCGCGGCCTTGTGCTTGAGCTGCGCGATGGCCGGGGCCTCCAGCCATGACAGCCAGACCCCCAGCAACCCATCTGCACTGTCGGGCTGGAGCGTTGGCTATTCACCCTATACCTACCACTACTCCAACGCCAAGAAGCAACGTGATTTCGAGCCCGATGATGAGCGGCACAAATATGTGTGGCTGATCAATGCCGAGAAAAAGCTCGACGACCACCAGCTGGCCGGCTTCGCCTATTTCAGCAATTCCTTTGGCCAGCCCAGCCAATACGCCTATTACGGCTGGCAGTTCCAGCCGCTGTCCAGCTCGCCGCAGCTGTTTGTCAAGCTGACCGGCGGAGTGATCCACGGCTACCGCTTCCCCTACCACCGCAAGATCCCGCTCAACAACAAGAACGGCTGGGGCGTCACCGCCATCCCTGCGGTGGGCTGGAACTACAACGAACACTGGGGCGGCCAGCTCAATGTGCTGGGCAAGTCCGCACTGATGTTTCAGCTGAACTACACGATGCGCTGACCGGCGCAGCGGCCCAGGCCCCAAGCGGGACTCAGGCAGGCAAGGGATAGAGGGGGCAGGAGACCGGGGGCCAGCCACGCGGCCCCAGCGCCTCAGCGGCGTTCCCAGTGCCCGCCCCGCGCTTGCCAGCCGTGGGGGCCGCGCACCCATTCGCGGGGCACCCAGCGGTCTCCATGGTGAGGCGGCGCAGCCCAGCGGCCTTCACGCCAGACATAGCGGCCACCGCTCCAGTCCCAGAAGCCGCCAATCCAGACCTGGGTCGCGATCGGCGCCACCGCAACCGGGGCGGGCTCATAGCGCAGGGGCGGTGGCGCTTCGCTGGACACGACCACGGCCCCGCTATTGCCATAGGCATAGGGCTCGGCCGGTGCGACAACGCAGCCGGTCACCAAGGTGGCGACCGCCAGGGCGCCAGCACACAAAGCGGCCGAACGCTTAGGGATGCGCTGCAAAACCCTCGCCAAGCGGGATGGACGCGGATCGGGATGAGACGCAAGGCGTCTTTTGCAGTCAATAGCCGTAGCTATTGACAAGGAAGACAACGCAGCGGATCGCCCGAGACCGCGTTCAGACCACGGCAGGGAGTTTTGCAGAGGGTCTCTAGAGCTGGGAGTGTGCGACATGGTGTATCTCCAGTCATTGCAAGAACTCCATTGAAGGCGCGCCAGCTTAACGCCCGGTGAGCGGCGCGTAAATCAGCGGTAAAAGCGGGTTCAACCATGCCAGTGAAACGCCGGCCAGCCGCCCATCGCCCACAAAAAAAGCACTGCCGAGGCAGTGCTTTGGTGAGGCGGCCAACCGGGCCTTATTGCACCGGGTTGTTTTGCAGCGCGGCCACACGCTCTTCGATCGGTGGGTGCGAGCTGAACAGCTTGCCCAGGCCGCCGGTGATGCCCATGGCCTGCATGCTTTGCGGCAAGGTGCCAGGGTGCATGCCACCGAGGCGGTGCAGCGCATTGATCATCGGCTGCTTACGGCCCATCAGGCGGGCGGCACCGGCATCGGCGCGGAACTCGCGCTGGCGCGAGAACCAGGCCACGATGATGGCGGCCAGGAAGCCAAAGACGATATCGAGCACGATGGTGGTGATCATGTAGCCAATGCCAGGGCCCGAGCTTTGCTCGTCATTGCGGCGCAGAAAGGAATCGACCGCATAGCCGATGACGCGCGAGAGGAAGACCACAAAGGTGTTCATCACGCCCTGGATCAGCGCCATGGTGACCATGTCACCATTGGCCACGTGGGCCACCTCGTGGCCGATGACGGCCTCGACCTCTTCACGGGTCATGCCTTGCAGCAGCCCGGTCGAGACGGCCACCAGGGCCGAGTTCTTGAAAGCGCCGGTCGCAAACGCGTTGGCCTCGCCCTCATAGATACCGACCTCGGGCATCTGGATGCCGGCCTGGTCGGAGAAGCGACGCACGGTCTCGACAATCCAGGCCTCGTCAGCGCTTTGGGGCTGGTTGATGATCTTGACGCCCATGCTCATCTTGGCGATGGG
The DNA here is from genome assembly GCF_049601575.1 of Comamonas sp. 23. Taxonomy (NCBI): domain Bacteria; kingdom Pseudomonadati; phylum Pseudomonadota; class Betaproteobacteria; order Burkholderiales; family Comamonadaceae; genus Comamonas; species Comamonas sp. 23. Next base: position 4,487,084 of record NZ_CP187127.1, read on the forward strand.
CTTGCTCATGAGCAAGGAGATGATGGCGCCGCCAAAACCCATGATGAAGGCAAAGCCGAGCAGCGCCCCGAGGTTCAGGCCATTGGCAGTCAGGTAGCGGTTGACACCGAGCAGGCTGGCAACAATGCCCAGCACCACAACCACGGCGATGTTGGTCGCCAGAAAAAGGAACATTCGTTTCATGGGGTCGATTCTCCAAGGAGGGGAACACAGTGCTCGATAGCTGGGGGCAATGTCTTGCGAATTCAAGACCTTACCTCCACTTTATGGCGACGGCGGGTGCTTATGATATTTGTGGCCGTCGGGCCGAGCGAAATACGTCTGGGTCATCGTAGAAGGAAACATGCTGGTTTTCCTGGCACCATCCCGGAACGCCCAGCACCGGCAAGGGCGCGAAGGGCTTGCCCGCCAGGTGCGCAGCGTCCAGAGAATCGGCGATGACCGCGTCGATATTGTCCACCATCGGCCAAGACTGCGGGGGGCAAAAAACATGCGCGGTGATTGGTTTTCTGGGGCTGATGAGCTTTTCCAGCAGCGCATGGCCGATGACGAGGAGCTGCGCCTGCTGCCACAGTGGCCGCAGCTCGACAAAGAGCCGCTGCCATTGGCGCTGCTGCAGCGCCTGCCACAGCGCTGCGGGCGCCAGCAGCACGGCGCCGTTTTCATCGAACAAGGTCAAGGCATCACGCAAGGGTCCCCGGCTGGCCCCGACGCCGCCCGCTTGCGCAATGGCCTGGGCCTGCAAGGCATTGAGCCGTGCCTTGGTGCGCGCAAAGCGCTGCCAGACCAGGCCGTTGAGCCCGTCATGCATGTGTTCGCGGGTGGGCACGCAGCCGCTGCGGGCGATAAAGCTTTCATAGGCCTCGCTCGCAGGCAGCGCCGACTGCGGCACAAAGCGCCGGCCGCAATCGCCCAGGCGGTTGAGCAGATCGGGCATGGCCAGGCCCTGACCATCCAGCGCGCGGATCTGCAGGCCCAGCGCCCGGTAGGGCTGCAGCCAGGGCGCCTGCCAGTCCAGCGAGGACCAGCCCGGCGCGGGCCGATCCTGTGCAGTGGCCTCGCGGTTATCCACGCATTAAATGATAAAAACGCTCAGTCTGCCAGCTTCCAGGGCAGCGCTTCACCCGAGCGCAGCGGCTTCAAATCCGCCTGGCCAAAGGGGTAGGACTCGGGCGGGGTCCAGGACTCGCGCACCAGCGTGATGCGGTCGGTATTGCGCGGCAGGTTGTAGAAATCCGCGCCATGCAGGCTGGCAAAGCCTTCGAGCTTGTCCAGCGCCCCGACCTTGTCAAAGGCCTCGGCATACATCTCGATAGCGGCATGGGCGCTGTAGCAGCCGGCGCAGCCGGTGGCGTGTTCCTTGAGCTGGGCGGCATGCGGCGCGCTGTCGGTGCCCAGGAAGAACTTGGGGTTGCCACTGGTGGCCGCCTGCACCAGCGCCAGGCGGTGCTCCTCGCGCTTGAGCACGGGCAGGCAGTAGTAGTGCGGTCGAATGCCACCCGTAAAGATCGCGTTGCGGTTGAACAGCAGATGCTGGGGCGTGATGGTGGCGCCGACAAAGCGGTCGCTCTCGGTCACATACTGGGCCGCTTCGCGCGTGGTGATGTGCTCGAACACGATTTTCAGCTCGGGGAAATCGCGGCGCAGCGGCACCATGTGCTGGTCGATAAAGGCCGCCTCGCGGTCGAACAGGTCCACATCGCTGCCGGTCACCTCACCGTGCACCAAGAGCAGCATGCCTTCGCGCTGCATCGCCTCCAGGGTCGGGTAGATCTTGCGGATATCGGTCACGCCATGGTCGCTGTTGGTGGTGGCACCAGCGGGGTAGAGCTTGCAGGCCACAACGCCGGCAGCCTTGGCGCGCACGATCTCCTCGGGGGCGAGTTTGTCCGTCAGGTACAGGGTCATCAGCGGCTCGAACTTCAGGCCCTGGGGGATGGCCGCCACAATGCGCGCCTTGTAGGCCTGGGCCAGCTCGGCGGTCGTGACCGGGGGCTTGAGGTTGGGCATGACGATGGCACGGGCAAATTGCCGCGCGGCATGGGCCACGGTGGTGGCTAAGGCGGCGTCATCGCGCAGATGGATGTGCCAGTCGTCGGGTCGGATGATGCTGATGGAAGAGGGTGCGGTGCTCATCCCGCCATTGTCGCACCGGTCATGCCGGCGTCATCACAGTCCCCGAGCATTGGATAAAGGTAACTCAATGTTAAGGGTAGGTGCCCATAGAGTACACAGTCTCTATGCGTATCATAGACAGCTGTAGGAATTCTTAATCAAGGACTGTGCAACATGTGGCTAAACCATATTTTTCGCGGCGCTGTGCTGCTGTGCCTTGCCAGCAGCAGCCTGGCTCAGACCCCTTTGCCCGACAGCTGGGACAAGATCCGGGAGGCACAGCGCATCACCGTGGGCTACCGCCCCGACGGCCTGCCTTTTGCCTACGAGATGGGCGAGACCAAGAAACCAGTGGGCTACGCCATCGACATCTGCCAGGCGCTGATTGCCAAGCTCCAGCAGAGCATGGGCCTGGCCAAGCTCGATATCCAGTACCGCGCCATCAATGGCCAGACCCGCTTTACCGACCTGTCCAGCGGCGCCATTGATGTCGATTGCAGCAACACCACCAACACCAAGGACCGGCGCGAGAGCAAGCATGTGTCCTTCAGCCTGCCCTATTACATCGCTGGCGTGCGCATGCTGGTCAAGTCTGACAGCGGCATCAACGAAGTCGATGACCTCTCGGGCAAGCGCGTGATCACCACCAAGGGCACCACGTCGCTGCAGGTGCTCGAGCGCCGCGTGGCCATCAATGGCCTCAAGATCCAGCACAGCGAGTGCCTCACCCATGACGCCTGCTTCAAGGCCGTGCAAGCGGGCACGGCCGATGTCTGGCTGATGGACGACATCCTGCTGGCGGCCCACCGCGCGCAGTCAGACAAGCCCGAGCAGGTCAAGCTGATTGGCAAGCTGATGTCGATCGAGCCGCTGTCGCTGATGATGCGCGACACCGACGTGCGCATGAAGAAGGTGTTCGACGCCGAGATGCGCGTGCTGTCGCAGAACTACGAAATCACGCGCCTGTACAAGAAGTGGTTCGAGTCGCCGCTGCCGGGCAAGAGCTTTGCACTGAACGTGCCGATGTCCTACCTGCTCACCGACATGCTGCGCTTCCCCAGCGACAAGTTCGACAACTGACCGTTCGGGGGCCGCGTTCTGCGGCCCCTGCCCTCCCACCAGCTGCTGAGCCACGGCGCTCACCGCCAAGCCTCCCAGCATGCGTCTGTCCACGGGAGGCCAGCCCCCTCCCCCCATTAACTTTGCCGATAAAAAATGGCCGCATAAGCGGCCATGGTTGGGTGCGAGCTGCGCTGCAATCAGTGCTGCAGGATCTTGCCCAGGAAGTCCTTGGTGCGGGGCTGGCGCGCATCGGGGTTGCCGAAGAAGTCTTCCTTGGAGCAGTCCTCCAGGATCTTTCCGCCCACGTCCATGAAGATCACGCGGCTGGCCACCTTCTTGGCAAAGCCCATTTCGTGCGTCACGCACATCATGGTCATGCCTTCGTGGGCCAGGCCGATCATCACGTCCAGCACTTCGCCAACCATTTCAGGGTCCAGTGCCGAGGTGGGCTCGTCAAACAGCATCACCGAAGGGTCCATCGACAGCGCACGGGCAATGGCCACGCGCTGCTGCTGGCCGCCCGAGAGCTGGCCGGGGAACTTGTCCTTGTGCGCCATCAGGCCCACGCGGTCGAGCATCTTCAGGCCCCGGGCCTTGGCATCGTCGGCGCTGCGGCCCAGCACCTTGATCTGCGCGATCGTCAGGTTCTCGGTCACCGACAGGTGGGGGAACAGCTCGAAATGCTGGAACACCATGCCCACGGTGCTGCGCAGCTTGGGCAGGTCGGTCTTGGGATCGTGGATGGCCGTGCCGTTGACCCAGATCTCGCCCTTCTGGATGGGTTCGAGCGCATTGATCGTCTTGATCAAGGTCGACTTGCCCGAGCCCGAAGGACCGCAGACCACCACCACTTCGCCTTTGGAGATGCTGGTGGAGCAGTCGTTGAGCACCTGGAAGCTGCCATACCACTTGGAGACATTCTTCATTTCAATCATTTGGATATCCTTTGTATTGCCGCATCAGCGAATGATGGCGATCTTCTTGTGCAAACGCTTGACGAACCACGACAGCGTAAAGCAGATGATGAAGTACAGCACAGCAGCGGCCAGATAGGCCTCGACCGGACGGCCGAAATTCTTGCCTGCCACCTCAAAGCCCTTGAGCATGTCGTAGGCGCCGATGGCATAGACCAGCGACGTATCCTGGAACAAGATGATGGTCTGCGTCAGCAGCACCGGCAGCATGTTGCGGAAAGCCTGGGGCAGCACCACCAGACGCATGTTCTGGCCATAGGTCATGCCCACGGCCTGACCGGCATACACCTGGCCACGCGGAATGGACTGGATACCGGCGCGCATGATCTCGGAGAAGTACGCGGCCTCGAACGCCACGAAGGTGATGACCGCTGACATCTCCGCCCCGATGGGCTTGCCGATCAGCAAAGGCACGAGCAGGAAGAACCACAGAATCACCATCACCAGCGGCACCGAACGCATGCCGTTGACATAGATGGTGGCCGGCACCACGAGAATCTTCTTGCCCGACAGGCGCATCAGCGCCAGCAAGGTGCCAAAGAAGATACCACCCAGGGTTGCGACGATGGTCAGCATCACGCTGAACACCAGACCCTTGATGATGAAGTTCTGGATCAGGTCCCAGTTGTAGAACGAAAAATCAAGATTCAAATTCATCTCAGTGACCTCCGGAGCCGCCAGCGGCGATAAAGCCCGGGATGCGGCTCTTCTTTTCAATGAAGGCCATGATGCGGTTGATCACGAATGCCGAGATCATGTACAGCGCGGTCACCGCCAGGTAGACCTCAATGCCGCGAGAAGTTTCCTCTTGCGCCTGCATCGCGAACAAGGTCAGTTCGGCCACCGACACGGCAAAGGCCACGGACGAGTTCTTGAAGATGTTCATCGACTCGCTGGTCAGCGGCGGAATGATAATGCGGTAGGCCATGGGCAGCAGCACATAGCGGTAGTACTGGAAGGTCGTGAAACCCAGCGCCATACCTGCATAGCGCTGGCCACGGGGCAGCGCCAAGATACCGGCACGCAGCTGCTCGGCAATACGCGCCGAGGTGAAAAAGCCCAGCGCCAGCACCACCAGCAGGAACCCAGGCACTTGCTTGAGTGCGGGGAAGATGGCGGGCACGACGTGGTACCACAGGAAAATTTGCACCAGCAGGGGGATGTTTCGGAACAACTCCACCCAGGCATTGCCCAGACGCACCGTCCAGGGCCGGTCAGGCAGGGTACGCAAGGTACCGATGATGGAGCCCACCACCAGCGCGATCACCAGCGCACACAAGGAAACGGAGATAGTCCATCCCCACGCAGACAACAACCAGTCCAGATACGTGACATCGCCGTTTTTACCGAAACAGCCCTGCACGACCTGGCGCTCAATCGTGTCTTCACAAAATACTTGCCAATCCCAATTCATAGGACTACCTCTTTTTTTGTCTTTGTAGCAATGTTTGGTGCCTGGTCGCAACTGACAGAAACCAGTACCAACAAAAACGCCCCCCCAAACCCCAGGCTGGAAGGGCGGTACCTAAATGGTGTGCTTACTTGACTTCGTAGGCTTCCATGGGCTTGTCGTTCGGGTTGGCCCAAGCATCCTTGGTTGCAGCCGACAGCGGCAGGCCCACCTTCACGTTGTTAGGAGGGATAGGTTGCATGAACCACTTGTCGTACAGCTTCTCGAGCGAGCCGTCCTTGATCTGGCGCACGATGGAGTCGTCCACAGCCTTCTTGAAGGCGGTGTCGTCCTTGCGCAGCATGCAGGCGATCGGCTCGACCGACAGCACTTCGCCGACGACCTTGTAGTCAGCAGGTGCCTTGGACTTGGAGATGTTGGCGGCCAGGATGGAGCCGTCCATGATGAAGGCATCGGCGCGGCCAGACTCCAGCATCAGGAAGCTGTCCGCGTGGTCCTTGCCCATGACTTCCTTGAAGGTCAGGCCATCAGCGCGCTTGTTCTTGCGCAGGGTCTGCACCGACGTGGTACCGGTCGTGGTCACGATGGTCTTGCCGTTGAGGTCCTTGATGCCGGTGATGCCGGAGTTGGCCTTCACAGCGATGCGCACTTCTTCCACGTAGGTGGTGAAGGCGAACGCAGCATCCTTTTGGCGCGACTGGTTATTGGTGGTGGAGCCGCACTCCAGATCCACGGTACCGTTTTGCACCAGCGGCACGCGGTTTTGCGAGGTCACGGGCTGGTACTTGATGTCCAGCTTGGCCAGGCCCAGCTGCTTTTGCAGGTCGCTCACGATGTGCTCAGCCATCTCGGTGTGGAAGCCAACATACTTGCCGTTACCCAGCGTGTAGCCCAGGCCCGAAGACTCGCGCACACCCAGGGTGATGCTGCCAGACGACTTGATCTTGGCCAGCGTATCGCCCGCTTGCGCAAACGCGCTACCTGCAGCAACCGCTGCGACCGCAAAAGCCAGCAAATGTTTCTTCATCATCAGACCTCCAGATAAATCAATTAAGTGGTCGACTATGGGCCTCAACAGACGCCAAAGCGACAACTGACACGCTACGTATTGTGCAGTCCGTCCAGATAATGCCAGCAAACTGAGCAGTGCAATTATCCGGAAAATTACCAATGAATTGCTAACAATTCATAGCCTTTTTCGAACAAATCGCGTACATCTAACCAACTGCAACACGAGCAATCCGCAAGCATTGCACAGAAAATTTAAGCCGCATATTAGAAATTACCCTGCAAATCCAATTTATCTATATTCTTATAGACATCATGGATTATGTGCGGCGTTGCGGGAGACGAGGTAGTCCCACAGGGCCTGCGCGCCAGTCTTGACCGCATCGCTGGACTGGGGCTTTTCCCGGTAGGCGCGCACATCCATTGCCACTTCCCACTGCGCTGAGCTGGGGTAGTCGGCACGCACGAGCTTCTTGGCCTTGAGCTCCTTCTTGGCCGCGCTCTGCGGCAAAAAGGCCAGACCATGCCCTTCCATCGCCATGGCCTTGAGCCCTTCGGCCATGTCGGTCTCGTAGACGCGGTCCAGATACGCGGGCTCAGGCGCCTGCTTGAGGGCCAGGTCCGTGACGCGGCTGAGGTAGGCCCCCGGCGCGTAGCCCAAAAACGGCAGCGGCACGTCCGCCGCTCCGGGCAGCAGGAAAAGCGGCAGGCCATCGAGCCCGGGCTTGCAATAAGGCGCCATCACCTCGCGGCCCAGGCTCACCATTTCATAGCGTTGCGGGTCCAGCTGGATGGGCTGGGATTCATGGTGGTAGGCAATGAGCAGGTCGCAGCCGCCCTCGACCAGGCGCATCACCGCATCGTGCACATTGAGCGCGATCAAGCGGCTCTTGAACAGGCCAAAGTCATTGCGCAGGCCCGACACCCAGGTGGGGAAGAAGGTAAAAGCCAGCGTATGCGGAACGGCAAAATCGATGATGTCCTTGCCCGAGGACGAGTGCACACGCAGCATCGCGCGCGTGCTCTGCACCGCCTGCAGGATCTCGATGGCCTGGTTGTACAGCGTCTTGCCCGCGGGCGTCAGCCGCGTCGGGTAGGAGCTGCGGTCCACCAGATCGGCCCCCGCCCAGGACTCCAGCGCCTGAATCCGCCGAGAGAATGCCGGCTGGGTGACATGGCGCAACTGCGCCGACCGGCTGAAACTACGCGTCTCCGCCAGACTCACAAAATCTTCAAGCCACTTGGTTTCCATCCGCGCATTATCCACACGCCAATGGCAGTCCGCTGCAAGTGGGCAGGCCCGATGCCAGGCCGGCGCCCGCAACGCAGGCGACTGCAGCGCGCCATCCCCGGGAAATGGATGGCTTGCAAGCCGTTCTTTCAAGGCCATAATCGGGCCCCACTGGCCCACCCGCCAGGCGCGGCGCTGCCGCAGATACCGATCTATCCGATACCAATGGTCCGCTCACAAGGCGGTTTGTGTTTTCCGCATTCACCCTTGGCTCTGCCGAGCCCTCTCGCGACCGGTTGTTATGGCATCACCCTCCCCTCATGCTTCGGGCGGCAGCAGCGCTGCCCCTTCCACCACGCTCCCCAGCGAGCCCGCACCCGCCAAAGGGCTGTGGCTGGAGGACTGGCTCACGGTCGTGATCATGGCGCTGTTGGCGCTCATCACCTTTGCCAACGTCATCGTGCGCTATTTCACCGACGGCTCCTTTGCCTGGACCGAAGAGATCTCGGTGTTCCTGATGATCTTGCTGGCCATGGTGGCTGGCTCGGCCGCGGTGGCGCGCAACCTGCATATCCGCATCGAGTACTTTGCCGAGCGTGGCGACGCGCGCCGGCGCAAGGCCTTTGCCCGCTTTGGCGCGTTGACGGTGGCGCTGCTGTTTGCACTCATTTGCGTGCTCAGCATCCGCGTGGTGGTTGATGACTACCGCTACGAAGAGACCTCGCCGGGCATTGGCGTGCCGCAGTGGTGGTACTCCATCTGGCTGCCGGTGTTCTCGGCGCTGATCACCGTGCGCGCACTGGGCCTGTTCCTGCGCCAGGGCCGGGCCAGCTTCGCCCATGTGTTCTCCGAAGACAGCGACGCTGCCTCCAAGGAGCACGCATGATTGCCACCCTGCTCTTTATCGGCTTTATCGCGCTGATGCTGCTGGGCGTGCCCATTGGCGCTGCGCTGGGCCTGGCCGGCGCCGTCGCCATTGCGCTGGCCAATGCCGACGCGCAATGGTTTGGCCTGCTGGCCATTCCGCAGAACTTCTACGCCGGCCTGGGCAAGTACCCGCTTCTGGCCATTCCGATGTTCGTTCTGGTGGGCTCGATCTTCGACCGCTCCGGCGTGGCGCTGCGGCTGGTCAACTTTGCGATTGCCATCGTTGGACGCGGCCCGGGCATGCTGCCGCTGGTGGCCATTGCCGTGGCCATGTTCCTGGGCGGCATCTCGGGCTCGGGCCCCGCCAATGCGGCAGCAGTAGGCGGCGTGATGATTGCCGCAATGAGCCGCGCCGGCTACCCGGGCAGCTTTTCGGCCAGCGTGGTCGGGGCCGCAGCTGCCACCGATATCCTGATCCCGCCGTCGGTGGCCTTCATCATCTACTCGGTGCTGGTGCCCGGTGCCTCGGTGCCGGCGCTGTTTGCCGCGGGCATGATACCGGGCATTCTGGCGGGCCTGGCGCTGATCGTGCCGGCGGTCTGGATGTCGCGCAAGCACAAGATGGGCGCGCTGGAAGCGAGCCTGCCCCGCCCCGAATTCTGGAAGAGCCTGCGCGAAGCGGCCTGGGGCCTGGCCGCGCCGGTGCTGATCCTGGGCGGCATGCGCATGGGCTGGTTCACGCCGACCGAAGCGGCCGTGGTCGCGGTGTTCTACGGCCTGTTTGTCGGCATGGTCGTGCACCGCACCATCGGTGTGCGCGATCTGTTTCCGATCCTGCGCGAAGCTGGTGAGCTCTCGGCCGTGATCCTGATCGTCGTGTCGCTCGCGGGTATCTTCGCGTTCTCGCTGTCGACCCTGGGCGTGATCGACCCGATCACCAACGCCATCGTCAACTCGGGCCTGGGCGAATGGGGTGTGATGGCCCTGCTGATCCTGATGCTGATCACCGTGGGCATGTTCCTCGACGGCATCTCCATCTTCCTGATCTTTGTGCCGCTGTTGATGCCCATCATGCAGCACTACCACTGGGACCCGGTCTGGTTTGGCGTGATCCTGACCCTGAAGGTGGCGCTGGGCCAGTTCACTCCGCCGCTGGCGGTCAACCTGATGGTCAGCTGCCGCATTGCCGGCGTGCGCATGGAATCGACCGTGCGCTGGGTCGGCTGGATGCTGTTTGCGATGTTCTGCGTGATGGTGCTGGTCATCGCCTTCCCGCAACTCGCACTGTGGCTACCTGCCAAGCTGGGCTACTGATTGGAGCCCGGGTCGGGTACAGGCGCACAGCCCTGCACCCGGCTCCTGGATTTGCAAAAATTTCCCCTTGAACCACCCGGAGACAACACCATGAAAACCCGTCAATTCCTTGCCACTGCCTTGGCTGCTGCTGCGGCGCTGAGCTTTGCCGCGCCCGCCGTGCAAGCCCAGAGCAACTACAAAAGCGAGTACCGCATGTCGCTGGTACTGGGCACGGCCTTCCCCTGGGGCAAGGGCGGCGAGATCTGGGCCAACAAGGTGCGCGAGCGCACGCAGGGCCGAATCAACATCAAGCTCTACCCCGGGGTGTCGCTGGTGCAGGGCGACCAGACGCGCGAGTTTTCGGCACTGCGCCAGGGCGTGATCGACATGGCCGTTGGCTCCACCCTGAACTGGTCGCCTCAGATCAAGGAGCTGAACCTGTTTGCGCTGCCGTTTCTGATGCCCGACTATGCAGCGGCCGACGCGCTGACCCAGGGCGAGCCCGGCAAGCGCCTGTTTGCCCGCCTGGAAAAAGCTGGCGTGGTGCCACTGGCCTGGGGCGAGAACGGCTACCGCGAAATCTCCAACTCCAAGCATGCGATCAAGACCCCTGCCGACATGAAGGGCCTCAAGATCCGCGTAGTCGGCTCGCCGCTGTTTGTCGACACCTTCAGCGCGCTGGGCGCCAACCCCACGCAGATGAGCTGGGCCGATGCGCAGCCGGCGATGGCCAGCGGCGCCGTCGACGGCCAGGAAAACCCGGTGGCTGTCTACCAGGCGGCCAAGCTCAACACTGTGGGCCAGAAGTACCTGACCCTGTGGGGCTACATCAACGACCCGCTGATCTTTGTCGTGAACAAAGACATCTGGGCGAGCTGGAGCAAGGCCGACCAGGACATCGTACGCCAGGCCGCCATCGAAGCCGGCCAGGAAGAGATCGCCATTGCCCGCAAAGGCATGATCGAGGCGGGCAAGCCGCTGGTCAAGGAGCTGAGCGCCAATGGCGTCACCGTCACTGAGCTCAGCGCTGCCGAGCGCGAAGCCTTTGTGAAAGCCACCCGCCCGGTGTATGACAAATGGAAGCAGCAAGTGGGCGCCGACCTGGTGACCGCCGCCGAGAAAGCGATTGCGGCCCGCAAGCAGTAAGAGCAGCACCCTCCAAAAGCAAAACCACCGGGGTTGCGCCGGTGGTTTTTTTGTGGGCGCTGCTACAGAGCACCCCTGCGCACTGGCGCTAACGCCACTGTGTTTATTCGATCTTGAAGCCGGTCGTCTTGACCACCTGCTTCCAGCGGTCGGTCTCGGCCTGGATCTCCTGCGCAAAGCTCTCGGGGCTGGTCTTTACCGGGATGTAGTCGTACTGCTTGAGCTTGGCCAGCACATCGGGCATCTGCATGACCTTGTCGATGTTCTGCGACAGGGCCGCGACGATCTCCTTGGGGGTACCCTTGGGCGCAAGCAAGCCGGCCCAGGAGCTGAACTCCATGTCCTTGATGCCCAGCTCGACCAAGGTCGGCACATCGGGGAAGGACGCGGCGCGCTGGGGCAGCACCACGGCCAAGGCCTTGACCTTGCCGGCCTTGATCATCTCCACGGCAGCAAAGGAGTCGAACGAGAAATCCACCTCGCCGGAGACGACGGCCTGCATCTGCGGACTGGTGCCCTTGTACTGCGCATTGATGATCTGCGGCGCCTTGATCACCTGCTTGAACTGCTCGGTGATCAGGTTAATGATGGCGCTGCCCGACGAGGCCGTCAGCGGCTTGTCCTTGTTTTGCGCCAGCGCGATCAGCTCTTGCAGCGTGTTGGCGGGCAAATCCTTGCGGGCAATGATGATGAAGCCCACCGAGCAGACCTTGGCCACCGGCGCAAAGCTGGCGGCCGCCTCATAGGGCGCCTTGTAGATCACCGGGCTCAGCGTCTGGGCACCCGCGGTATTGAACAGCAAGGTGTATCCATCGGCCTGGGCGCGGGCCACTTCGCCGGTGCCGATCATGCCGTTGGCGCCGCCCCGGTTGTCGATGACAAAGGAGGCCTTCATCAGCTCGCCCATCTTCTGCATCACCAGCCGGGCCACCACATCGGTGGTGCCGCCTGCGGCAAACGGCACAATCACGCGCACGGGCTTGTTGGGATAGGCCGCTTGCGCCTGGGCCCACTGGGGCACGCTGGCGGCGCCCGCAGCGGCGGCGAGGGTGGTGAGGAAATGGCGGCGCGCAATCATGTCCATGCAATGTCTCCTGTGGCTGTCCTATTGTTGTCGGCCCATTGTGGGCAGCACCGCGCGGGCTGTCTAATACTTGCCAGCAATGCCACCATTCGCAGGCGCTATCGCGGCATGGTTGCACAGCGTGGACGGGCTGCTGCCCAGCAGGGGCTCCCGCCTGTCTCCCAGGCGTCTTGGCCAGGGCCCGCGCGGGCCTTGCCACGGCGCCAGCAACTGACGGCCTAACGAGCCGGCCATTAGTGCCGATATCAGCACTGCAACGGAGTCAAGGCATCCGCACGGCAGGGCATCACCGCCCCCCCTGGGTGGCGCCCACCTGGCCGCTCATGCCCAAGGCGCTCTTGATAGATTTTTATAATAGTTTTTCTCTACTTTATCTCAAAAAAACATAGCCAATTTATACCCCTGGTAAATACCCTAATCTAGGGTTAACACCAGGGTTAGCTGTCACATATTTGTAAAAGTTCCAAGCTAATTCACATTGATTTCGGAACAATCAGTTTGATTTTTGGCTATTTATCGAAGATAGATACCAATATAAACTTCATTCCATCGTTAAACAAAAGCGGTATGGCCAGCAAACAAGTTGGCCGATACCGCAAAAGACGACGCGAGTCGACCACCAGGCCGAACGCAATCCCAAAGGAAAGAAAAATGAACGCACGTATTTTCGCTATCGCCGCTACTCTCGCCCTGGGTGCTTCCGTTGCCCAAGCCAATCCTTTTGAAGGCGACCAAGCCATCACCCCCCAAGCGGCTGCGACCAGCGCCGTGAGCCGCGCCGATGTGCAAGCCCAGCTGGCTGAAGCCCGCAAGACCAACACGATGATTGCCCAAGGCAACCAGTCGACCGTGAACGCCTACGAACTGGGCAAGGGCCAACTGAGCCGCGCCGAAGTGACCCAGGCTGCCCGCCAAGCGCTGGCCAACGGCTCGATCCTGGAAGGCGAATAAGCTTTTCCCCCTTGCCGGCAGCCACTGAGCCGGTAGGGCATCCACGGGACGGCGCACACACTCACCGCCCCTTGGGAACAGGCCACTGCGATGCAGTGGCCTTTTTTGCGTCTGTGCGTTGGGGCTGCGGTGCTGGCACCCAGCGGCTTCCAGGCCGCTACCAGCGAGCAAGCCGCTCAGGTTCTATGATGCGGGAACCTCTCCACGTATCTGTCCTCTCACCGCCAGACAAACAGGTACCACGCGATATGCCCCATGCTTTCCTGCGCCGCTCGATAGGAGCGCTTTTTTTTACACTGCTGGCCCTCGTGCTGAGCGGCACGGCGCTGCATGCCCAGGCCCAGATCAAGCTCCAGATCGGCAGCGGCGCCAGCGCTCCCGCGATGGACACGGCCTCCGGCCCCGCGTCGAGCAGCGTGGTGACCACGCCGCGTGTGCGCGCAGAGCTGGTGGCACTGGCGCCGCAGGGCATCGAGCCGGGCAAAAGCATTGAACTGGGCCTGCTGCTGGACCACCAGCCCGACTGGCATACCTACTGGACCAATCCCGGCGACTCGGGCCTGCCCACGCAGTTGCAATGGCAGCTGCCGCCGGGCTGGGATGCCGGCGAAATCGCCTGGCCCACGCCCCACCCGATTCGGGTCGGTACCCTCGTCAACTACGGCTATGAAGGCCAGGTGCTGCTGCCCGTTACCGTGCAGATCCCCAGCCATTTCTCGGCCGATGCGCGCGATGTGACGGTGCGCCTGCACGCGAACTGGCTGATCTGCCGCGTCGAGTGCATTCCTGAAGAAGGCCAGTTCAGCCTGACCATCCCGACCAAGAGCAGCACCGCGCTGCTGGCGGATAGCTTTGCAAAAGCCCATGCCCAGGCGCCGGTCGCACTGCAAGGCAGCAGCCAGGCCACGGTCGATGGCGAGACGCTGCAGCTGCGCGTCTCCGGCCTGCCCGCTGCTCTGCAGGGCCAGAGCCTGCAGGTACTCAGCGAGAGCCCCGACACCTTGCACCATGCGATGCAGGACGGCAAGGATTTCCACCAGCAATGGCAAGGCGCGGACTGGACGGCCGTGGTGCCGCTGTCGGCCAACCGGGGCCAGACGCCGCAAGACATTCCGCTGGTGCTGACCACCGACCAGCACCGCGCCGTCGATGGCGCCATCGGCTGGCGTACCGTGGCGCCCCTCAGCGGCCAATGGCAGGCCGCTGCCGTGGCCCAGGTCTCACCAGAGCTGGCCGCTGCGCTGGCCAAGAATGCCCAGGCATCCGCCCCCGCCGCGCCGGCCTCTTCGGGCAGCCTGTGGCTGGCGCTGCTGGGCGCGCTCATCGGCGGCCTGATCCTGAACCTGATGCCCTGCGTGTTCCCGATCCTCGCGCTCAAGGTGCTGGGCTTTACCGCGCACGGCAGCCAGCTGCGCGAGCAGCGCCATGCCGGCCTGGCCTATACCGCGGGCGTGGTGCTGTCGTTCCTGGCCCTGGGCGCGCTGCTGCTGGCGCTGCGCTCGGCCGGCCAGCAGCTGGGCTGGGGTTTCCAGCTGCAGTCGCCGCTGGTCATTGCGGCGCTGGCGGCGCTCTTCACCGTGATCGGCCTCAACCTGGCGGGCATGTTCGAGTTTGGCAGCTTTGTACCCAGCAGCTTGGCGGGCAAGCAGGCCAAGAGCCCGATCAGCAATGCCTTTTTGAGCGGCGTGCTGGCCGTGGCCATTGCCTCGCCCTGCACCGCCCCGTTCATGGGCGCGTCGATGGGCCTGGCCGTGAGCCTGCCGGCCGCCGAGGCCCTGCTGGTGTTTGCCGCGCTGGGCGTGGGCATGGCCACCCCCTATCTGCTGGCCAGCTGGATCCCTGCGGTGGTGCGCTGGCTGCCGCGCCCGGGCGCCTGGATGGACACCTTCCGCCGTGCGATGGCCTTTCCGATGTTTGCCACCGTGGTCTGGCTGGTCTGGGTGCTGGGCCAGCAAAGCGGTATCGATGGCGCAGCCACCTTGCTGGCGATGCTGGTGCTGCTGGCCGCGCTCGTCTGGGCGCTGGGCCTGCAAGGGCGCGCGCGCTGGGGCTTTGCGGTGCTGTCGCTGGCCGGTGGCCTCTACCTGGCCACCGCCATGGGCCACAACCTGACCACGCCTGCGCCTGCGCCCGGCCAACAGGCCAGCGGCGCGCTGTGGCAGCCCTGGTCGGCGCAGAAGGTGGGCGAGATCAATGCCACCGGCAAGCCGGTGTTTGTCGATTTCACCGCCGCCTGGTGCGTCACCTGCCAGTACAACAAGCGCACTACCCTGAGCGACAGCCAGGTGCTCGCCGCCTTCGAAGGCAAACAGGTGAGCTTGCTGCGCGCCGACTGGACCCGCCAGGACCCTGCCATCACGCAGGCGCTCAATCAGCTGGGCCGCAGCGGCGTGCCGGTCTATGTGCTGTATGCACCGGGCAAGGCGCCGCAGATCCTGTCCGAGGTGCTGAGCGTCAAGGAAGTGGTGGACGCGATCACACAGCTTTAAGACCTCTCCCAATGAGAAAAGCGCCGGTTGTGCCCGGCGCTTTTCGTTTCTGCAACGCAGAACAAGCTGCCGATCAGCGCCGCTGCGCCGCCAGCTTGCGCACCTCGCGCACCAGCTGGTCGACCTCGTCAAAGGTGTTGTAGAAGGCCAGCGAGGGCCGCACGGCGGTCTCGACCCCAAAGCGGCGCAGGATGGGCTGCGCGCAATGGTGGCCGGTGCGCACGGCAATGCCTTCGGCGTTGAGCGCCTGGCCCACCTCGTCGGTGCTGTAGCCCTCCTGCGTAAATGCCAGCACGCTGGCCTTGCCCGGCACGGTGCCGATCAGGCGCAGCCCCGGGACGCGGGCCAGCTGCGCCATGCCATAGTCCACCAGCGCATGCTCGTAGCGGCTGATCTGCGCGATGCCGATGCGCTCCACATATTCGAGCGCCGCGCCCAGGCCCACCGCATCGGCGATGTTGCCGGTGCCCGCTTCAAAGGTATTGGGCAGCGGCTGGTAGACGGTTTTCTCAAAGGTCACATCGGCAATCATGTTGCCGCCGCCCTGCCAGGGCGGCATGGCCTCCAGCACCTCGCGCCGGCCCCAGAGCACACCAATGCCGGTGGGTGCAAAGATCTTGTGGCCTGAGAAGACAAAGAAATCCGCGCCCAGCTCCTGCACATCGACAGGGGTGTGCGCAATCGACTGCGCGCCATCAATCAAGGTCGTGATGCCCCGGCGCTTGGCGATCTCCACCACCTGCTTGACGGGCACCACTGTGCCCAGCACGTTGGAGACATGGCCGATGGCGACGATCTTGGTGCGGTCGTTGATCAGCTTCTGGTACTCATCGAGCCGGATCTGGCCCTGGTCGTCGACCGGTATCACCCGCAGCCGGGCGCCCTTGGCTGCGGCCAGCTGCTGCCAGGGGACGATGTTCGCATGGTGCTCCAGGTGGCTGATGATGATCTCATCGCCCTCGCCCACATTCGCCCCGCCCCAGGCCTTGGCCACCAGGTTGATGGCCTCGGTGGTGCCGCGCACAAAGACCACCTCGCGCGCCTCGGGGGCGTTGATGAAGCGCCGCACCACCTCACGGGCATGCTCATAGGCATCGGTCGCCCGCGCGGCCAGCGTATGGGCTGCGCGATGGATGTTCGAGTTCTCATGCGCATAGAAATGGCTGATGCGCTCGATCACCTGGCGCGGCTTGTGCGTGGTGGCCGCATTGTCCAGCCAGACCAGTGGCTTGCCGTTGATGCGCTCGGCCAGGATCGGAAAGTCGCGCCGCACCGCCTGAATGTCAAAACCGGGATGGCGGTCCTGCTGCGCAGCCACAGGCGCCGCATCGGCATGCGGATGCGGCTTGGCTGGCGTCACAAAGCCACTGGGCAGCGGCACGGCATGCACAAAGTAGTACTGCGGCGCAGCGCCCGGCACCGGAGCGGGGTGGGCCTGGTGGCCCAGAGGCGCCACGTCGGCACCACGTGGCCCACGCAAATCGATGCCGTTCAGATGGCTATCGGGCGCAGTACGGCGGGCCTGGTCGGCCAGCGCCTGCAACGATGCACCACTGCTGTCCGCAGGTGCAGCTGCAGCTGACGGTGGCTCCAGAAAATAATAACCAGCGCCAGGGGTAGAAGCAGAAACGGGTGCTGCCACCGCCTGGGATGCACTGGCTTGCGGTGCAGCCGCATGGGGCACCCCTTGCACCAACCCGCCCAGGCGCGGCTCATAGGCGGGCAGCGTGGCCAGCACGCTATCGGGCACCCCATTGCCGGCTGCGGCATGGGGCAGCAAGGCCGGGGCGCGGTGGGCCAGCGACAGCACCGGTGTGGGCGATGCGGGCAACAAGTTGCTGCCCGGCAGCACGCCCGCAGAGATGGGGGTGCCCGGCACGCTGGGCCCCAGGCCCGCCGGGCTGGCCAGCGGCGAGCCCGGCGGAGCAATGTTCACCGGCGCCTGCACACCCGGCGGCAAGCCGGGCGCGCCGGGCCGCTCGGCAAACAGCGCGGTGGCCAGCTGCGCGAGCAGCTCGGTGGAGATGGGCGCGCCCGATGGCTCGGGCAGGCCGGATACGGCGGAAACCATGGCGGCTCCTTTGCTCACTTGTAGGTATCGGGGTAGTCGTGGTACTTGTTGATCTCCACGTCATCGAGCACAGCCAATGCATCGGGCGTGTGCACCGCCAGCGAGCAGTACAGCGAGATCAGGTACGAGGCAATCGCATGGTTGTTGATGCCCATGAAGCGCACCGACAGGCCCGGGCCCTGCTCGCCGGGCAGGCCGGGCTGGAACAGGCCAACAACGCCCTGGCGCTTGTCACCCACGCGCAGCAGCAGGATCTTGGATTTGCCGTCCGCCACCGGCACCTTGTCCGAGGGGATCAGCGGCACACCACGCCAGGTGATGAACTGCGAGCCAAACAGGCTGACCGTGGGCGGTGGCGTGCCGCGGCGCGTGGCCTCGCGGCCAAAGGCGGCAATGGTGAGCGGGTGGGCCAGGAAAAATGCCGGCTCCTTCCAGACCTTGGTCAGCAGCTCATCGAGGTCATCGGGCGTGGGCGCGCCGGTCAGCGGGAAGATGCGCTGGTCTTCCGCCACCTGGGCCAGCAGGCCGTAGTCGGGGTTGTTGATCAGCTCGCTTTCCTGGTTCTCCTTGATGGTCTCGATGGTCAGGCGCAGTTGCTCCTTGATCTGGTCATGCGGGCTGCTGTAGAGGTCGGAGACCCGGGTGTGCACATCCAGCACGGTGCTGACGGCGTTGAGGAAGAACTCGCGCGGCTGCGCGTCGTACTCGACAAAGGTGCGCGGCAGCTGGTTCTCATGCGTCTTGGCGGTGCAGGCCACCCGGATGTCCTCGGGGTTTTTGACTCGGTTGAGGCGGTAAATACCCGCCTCGACCGGCACCCATTGCAGCAGATGCGTCAGCCAGCGCGGGCTGATCGTGGAAAGCTGGGGAACGGTCTTGGTGGCGTTGGCTAACTGCCGTGCAGCACTGTCGCCCAATGCGGTCGTGCCGCCTACATTCGCTGTCATATTTCTCTCCGGTTGCGCGTGTGAATGAACAGGAAAATCATCGCTGGCGGGCGCTGGCGCCTCAACCGGCTATCGCCGCCAAGCGCCGCATGTGCTGCGCGCGCACCAGGTAGTGCTGGTGCAGCTCCTCGCCGCGCAGTACCAAGGTGGACTGGGGCACCTGCAGCGCCTGGGCCAGCTTGCCGATGGTGGCCAGCGACACTGCCACCTGGCCGCGCTCGACCTCACCGACATAGGAGCGGTTCAGATCGGCCTGCGCAGCCAGCTGCTCCTGCGACCAGCCCATGGCCTCGCGCGAGCGGCGCACGGCCAGACCGAAATGGTGGGAGAAATCATTCATAGCGCAGCCTCCTCGGCGGGCAAGGCGGGCTCGCTCCGGGTGTGCTGTGCGAGGGTCTGCGCAGCGGCCTGCAGCGACGCTTGGGTCACATGGGCACCGGCGGCCACGCTCTGGGTCAGCCAAACATTGCCGCCAATGACGGCGCCAGCGCCCAGCGTGACGCGGCCCAGAATGGTCGCACCCGCGTAGATCACCACGCCGTCTTCGACGATCGGATGGCGCGGCTGGCCCTTTTGCAGATGGCCCTGCTCGGTCTGCACAAAGCGCTTGGCGCCCAGGGTGACGGCCTGGTAGATGCGCACCTTGCGGCCGATCACCGCCGTCTCGCCCACCACCACGCCGGTGCCGTGGTCGATGAAAAAGCCCTCGCCAATCTGCGCGCCGGGGTGGATGTCGATGCCCGTCTCGCTGTGCGCGAGCTCGGCCACGATGCGGGCGAGCAGCGGCAGCTGCAGTGCATAGAGCTGGTGCGCAATGCGGTGGTGGATCAGCGCCAGCACGCCGGGGTAGCACAGCAGCACCTCGTCGACGGTGCGGGCAGCCGGGTCGCCCTCATAGGCGGCCTGCACATCGCTGTCGAGCAGGCGGCGAATGCCGGGCAAGGCGAGGGCAAACTGGCGCGTCAAGGTCTGGGCCTGCTCCTCGGTGCCCGCCGGGCTGCGCTGGGTGTAGCGCAGCTCCAGCGCAATCTGGGTCTGCAGCCGGTGCAAGGCGGCATCGAGCGCATGGGCGACATAAAAGTCCTCGCTCTCCTGCAGCAAATCGTGCGGGCCCAGCCGCATCGGGAACAGCACGCCTTTGAGAAGACCCAGGGTCTGGTCCAGCGCATCGCGCGAGGGAAACTCGCGCCCGCCGGGCTCCTGGCTGCGCTGGTGGGACTCGCGCCACTGGCGTCGCTGCTCGGCCAACTGTGCGGCCACTTCTTGGATGGGAAAAGGGGTGGTCATGGGGTGCCTTCTTAGGGGATCAACGCGCGCTCATGGAGAGGGGCAGGGTTTCAGTCCTGCACCCAGGGCAGCTGGTGGAAGCGCCAGCCATCGCCGTGGCCGCGCTGCTGCAGCGCATCCAGCTCGCCTTCAAAGCCCTCTTGCACGTTGAAGACATGGCGAAAGCCCGCCGCCTCGGCCGCCTGGGCAGCCAGCACCGAGCGCTTGCCGCTGCGGCAAAGCAGCAGCGCCACGGCGTCCTTGCCGCGGTGGGCGGCCAGGCGCGCTTCGAGCTCGCGCACAAAGCGCGGGTTGCGGGTCAGCGCCGTACCCGTCGCCCAGGGGACATGGATGCTGCCGGGCACATGGCCGACAAAATGGCGCTCCTCGGCGGAGCGCACATCGACCAGCACCGCCAGCTGCTGCTGCACCAGTTGCCAGGCCGCCACCGGCGGCACGCTGCCGGCATAGCCCAACGCCTGCTCCTGCGCCGCTCTCCAGGCTGCCTCCAGTACATCGGGCAGGCTGATATCGGTTGTTGTCATAAAACGCCTCTAAGGTCAAATGGATGGGGATAGCCACCAATTTAGGCCGCTGGACGCCGTTGGAACAGGAATATAAATGCGCTTGTACATGCGTTTTTCACATATACGAGGCCCACCGCCTGCGGCCTGCGCCTATAGATCTATGTGCTGAATAAGGCTATATTGAAACCAGGGTTAAGCAGTGGACTGCTGCCATTCAGCCACGGTCTGCTGTGCACCTCTGCTGCCGCAGTGCAACAGGCCAAGTGCTGCGGTCCTTCCTCAAAACAGGGCTGCAATGCCCGCTGTTGGCACCCTGCACGGTGCTGGCAACCGGCAATGACAGCCTCCTATAGGAGACAAAGATGGCTGTCATTACCCATTCCCATGATCTGCATTCGTCCACCCAGGCCGGGAGCCCCCACCGGCGCCATGTCAGCGCCAAACGCGTGTGTCTGGGGATCGTGCTGCTGTGCGTGGCCATCGCCGCGCTGGCCCTGCCGCTGGTGCGCGACGGACTGCAGCTGATCCAGACCCAGCTGCACTGGCCCGCGCTGTCTGGCTGGCTCGCCCAGGCGCCCATGGCCAGCTGGCTGATGATGTTTGTCTGGGGTGCGCTGGTGCCGCTGTCCTTGATCGCGATGCTGCGCCACCACCGCAATGCGCTGGGTGTCGTCGTCGCGCTGGCCTTTGCCGCCGTGGCCGTCGTCTGGTATGTGCACATGCCCGCCCAATCGGGGTGCGCCGCGCAGTACAAGGACAGCATCTGGTGCTCGGTCATCGCCTGGGGCTACAGCCTGAGCCTGGGTATCAGCAACGCCGTCTACCTGTTTGCCCTGGTGATGGCCTTGCTCGGCGGCATCAGTGTGGCCGCGATTCCTGAGGACGATGAAGAAGACACGGGGCCCCAAGCGGGCCGCCCATGACAAGTTGAAGTGAGGGGCTCTCAAGGTCCAGCAAACCGCAGGTTTGCGGAGGAGACCAGGCGCCGCGCCGCAGGCAGTACAAAAGTACGACCAGGCGCCGCAACGGCCTCTCAAGGGCTTTGTGAATCCCTCAGCGCTGGGGCATGTCGGCGTCGGTGTAGCACAGGCTCACCGTCGCATCGCCCGGTATCGGCGGCATGCTGGCGTTCCAGGCTTCCCAGGCGGCCACCATCGCTTGCAGGCGCTCGGGCAGCACGCTGGCCAGGTTGGCGCGCTCGCGCTCATCGGCGTGCAGGTTGAACAAATAGTCCACGCCATCGACCCGCAGGTATTTCCAGTCGCCATCGCGCATCGCGCGCTGGCCCCGGTGGTTCATGCGCCAGAACAGGGGCTGATCCTGGTGCCAGGCCGGGTCCTGCAGCAGCGGCAGCAGCGACTGCCCATCCCAGGGGTAGCCGGTAGCGGGCTGGGCCCCGCCAATGTCCAGCATCGTGGCGCTCCAATCCATCGTCATGCAGGTCTGGCGGCTCTCGCCCGCAGGGGCGATGACGCGTGGCCAATGGGCCACCCAGGGCACGCGGATGCCGCCCTCGGTCAGGTCCATCTTGCCGCCCACCAGCGGCCAGTTGTCCGAGAAGCGCTCGCCGCCGTTGTCGCTGGTGAACACGATCAGCGTGTCGTCTGCCAGCCCATGCGCTTGCAGGCGCTCCACCAGGCGGCCAATGCCTTCGTCCATGTGGTGAATCATGCGCTGGTAGCTCTCGATATTGCCGCCATGCAGGTGGTAGATGGCCTGCTTGTTCTCCACCAGCTCGCGCGACAATGCCTCGTCGTCCCGGGTTTCCCAGGGCCAGTGCGGGGCGGTGTAGTGCACGCTCAAAAAGAAGGGTGTGTCCTGCTGCGCACCGGCTGCCATGCGGTCGATATAGTCCACCGCATAGTCGCTGATCAGGTCGGTCAGGTAGCCCGGCTGCGCGCGCTCGGCCTCGCCAAACCAGAGGTCATGCTGGCCATTGGCACCGCAGTGGCTGAAGTAATCCACGCCGCCCGACATGGGCCCAAAGAACTCCTCATAGCCCGATTGGAGCGGGCTGAAATGCGGCGGGTAGCCCAGGTGCCACTTGCCCATCAAGGCGGTGCGGTAGCCTGCTTCTCGCAGCAGCGATGGCAAGGTCGGGTGGCTGGGCGGCAGGCCCAGGTCAGGGTTGCCGCGCGTGGCGGTGCGGATCGGCTCCTCGGCCGCGCCGCGCAGGCGGTACTGGTAGCGCGCCGTCATCAGCGCAAAGCGCGTGGGCGAGCAGACCGGCGAGTTGGAATAGCCTTGCGTGAGCTTGAGGCCCCCGGCAGCGAGCGCATCGATATGCGGCGACACGGCGCCAAATCGGGCGTTGCGGCCGCCATAGCAGCCCAGATCGGCGTAGCCCAGGTCATCGGCCACGATAAAGATGATGTTCGGTCGTTTCAACACGGGGTCTCACTCACAGTCATGGCGGGCCGGCACCCGGTGGGCGCGCGGCCTGCGTCTGGCATGTCAAGGGGCAACAGATCAGGGCTTGTAGCCCGAGGCCTGGATCACTGGGACCCACTGCTTTTTGTAGGCCTGCAGCGCCTTGGCGGTCCGCTCGGCGGTGCTGGCCACCGGGTCCAGGTAGTTGGTCGCAAACTGTTTGTGCACATCCGGGTCCTGCATCAGCTTGTGGATGGCGGCAGCGTAGCGCTGCACCTGCGCGGCGGGCATGGACTTGGGCGCAAAGAAGGTGTTCCAGCCAGCGGCAGACAGGTTCACGCCGGCCTCCTTCAAGGTCGGCACATCGGGCACGGCGGCGTTGCGGGCATCGCCACTGACGGCCAGCAGGCGCAGCTTGCCCGCCTGGTGCTGCTGCACCAGCGTGTCGAGCGTATCAACGGCGACCGGCACCTGGCCGCCCATCAGATCGGTGAGCAGCGGGGCCGAGCCCTTGTAGCCCACCGCCTCGGCTTCGACGCCGGCTTGCTGGCCAAGCATCAGCGCAAAGAAGTGCGGCAGGCTGCCAGTGGCAGGCACGCCGATATTGGCCTTGGCCGGGTTGGCCTTGAGCCAGGCGAGCAGGTGCTGCATTTCCCTGACCGGCACGGCGCTGGACACCGCCACGCCAAACACATAGCGGTTGACCTCGCTGACCGGCACAAAATCCTGCTCGGCGTCATAGCCCAGATTGCTCACCACCAGCGGCGCCACCACCATGACGGCGGGGTTGGCCAGCATCAGCACCGGCTGGTTGGCCGGCGCATTCTTCACAAACTGCGCAGCCACGCGGCCGCCGGCGCCCACCTTGTTGTCCACAATCACGGTGCTGCCCAGGCTGGCCTGCAGCTTGTCGGCCACGATGCGCGCAACGCGGTCCGTCGCGCCACCGGGCGGGTAGCCCACGATGATGCGCAGCACCCCGTCCTGGGCCTGCGCGGGCAAGGCCCACAGCGACGAGGAGGTGGTCAGCACCGAGGCAGCCATGGCTGCGGACTGGCCGAGAAAATGACGACGTTGAACCATGGGGAGAGTCTCCGATGCTTATGAACAAGGCCGCATGGACGGCCGATGCCCTCTATGTTGCCGCGTTTGATCTAGCCCAAAGGCATAAGCTTTTTCAGCCTCCGCACATGCGCCCGCGCAGCATGCCTGCACTGTAGAAAACCAGGGCACAATTGTTCTAATCAACCATCGCCCGGATTTACCCGCAGTGCCGCCCAACCCCCTTGCCGATCCGCAGCAGCCCAGCGACCTGCTGCTCTACCGCCTGGCCAAGCTCACTGCGTCGGCGGGCCGGCTGGTGACGCGGTTGTGCGAGCGCCACTACGGCATCACCCGGCGCGAATGGGGCGTGCTGATGTGGCTTGCGCGCCAGCCCGGTCTGCAGCCTTCGCAACTGGCCGATCTGCTCGAGCTTGACCGGGCCCGCATCTCGCGCGCGATCGCCTCGATGCAGGCCAAGGGCCTGCTGCACAAATCCACCGAGACAGGCAACCGGCGCCGCGCAGCGCTGCAACTGAGCCCTGCCGGCCAGCGCCTGCATGATGCGCTGCTGCCCCAGGTGCGGCGCATCAACACCGACCTGGTGGCCGCGCTCGATGCCGATGCGCTGGCGCAATTGGACCAGAGCCTGCACCAGCTGCAACAGCAGGCCAACCGGTCCGCGCAGGACGAGGCCAGCGATGCGGCCTTTCCGCCGCGCCAGTCCGGCCACCGCCAAAACCACCTGGGCTGAGCCACCGCCGGGGGGCGATCTGCGCGGACTTTGCTCCATACCCTACCCGGGCAAACCGGCATCGCTGCCCAGGCATCGGCAACTGCGCGACAATCCCTGCCCATGAGCACGACATTTGCACCGCTGAGCAACGACACCTTCTTGCGCGCCTGCCGCCGCCAGGCCACCGACTACACCCCGCTGTGGCTGATGCGCCAAGCCGGGCGCTACCTGCCCGAGTACAAGGCCACGCGCGCGCGCGCCGGCAGCTTCATGGGGCTGGCAACGAATGTGGACTACGCCACCGAGGTGACCTTGCAGCCGCTCGAGCGCTTTGCGCTCGATGCTGCGATCCTCTTTAGCGACATCCTGACGGTGCCCGATGCGATGGGCCTGGGCCTGTCGTTTGCCGAAGGCGAAGGCCCGCGCTTTGCCCAGGTGGTGCGCGACGAGGCCGCCGTGCAGGCGCTGGCCGTGCCCGACATGGACAAGCTGCGCTATGTGTTCGACGCGGTGACCAGCATCCGCCGTGCGCTGGGTGGCCGTGTGCCGCTGATCGGTTTTTCCGGCAGCCCCTGGACCCTCGCCTGCTACATGGTCGAAGGCAAGGGCAGCGATGACTACCGCCAGGTCAAGTCGCTGATGTACAGCCGCCCCGATCTGATGCACCGCATCCTGGAGGTGAATGCCGACAGCGTGGCCGCCTACCTCAACGCCCAGATCGATGCCGGCGCGCAGGCCGTGATGATTTTTGACAGCTGGGGCGGTGTGCTGGCCGATGGCGCCTTCCAGCAGTTCAGCCTGGCCTACACCAGGCGCGTGCTCAGCCAGCTCAAGCGCACCGGCGTGGACGGTACCGATGTGCCCCGCATCGTGTTCACCAAGGGTGGCGGCATCTGGCTGCCCGAGATGCGCGATCTCGACTGCGAGGTGCTGGGCCTCGATTGGACCGCCAACCTCGGCAAGGCCCGTGCCATCGTCGGCGGCGAAGCTGGCGGCCCGGGCAAGGCGCTGCAAGGCAATATCGACCCCAATGTGCTGTTTGCCCCGCCCGAGCGCATTGCCGAGCAGGTGCGCCATGTGCTCGAGAGCTTTGGCACGCCCCATACCGACACCAGCCGCCCCGGCCCCACGCATATCTTCAACCTGGGCCATGGCATCAGCCAGTTCACACCGCCCGAGCATGTGGCCGCGCTGGTCGAAGCGGTGCACAGCCAGTCGCGTGCGATGCGTGCTTGATCGAGGCGGCTGAGCGCTGCGATATCGCCCAAGCAAAAGCCCTGCCGTTTTACATGGCAGGGCTTTTCATGGGGCAGAGCACGTCGCTTCTCAGCCCTGCGGCGGCCGATTCGCGATGGTCTGCAGCAAGTGCTCGATGCACTGGACCATGCTGGCGTGTTGCTGCGCCTCTTCGGAGGGGCACAGCGCCGTCTCGGCATCCGGCCCACCGGGCACGGAGACCCAGTGCAGGCGTGCGCCCAGGCTGGCGGCGGCCTGCAGCAAGCTGGCGCTGCGGGCGATCACCGCGACCTTGCCCGCTTCCATGTTGAAGCGGTCCAGGATCTGGCGCAGCAGCGTGGCCTGGGCATCCAGGCAGTCGCAGTGGTCATCGGGCGGATGGGGACAGAAGAACACCGCATCGACCTTGGCGCCGACGGTGGCCAGCTCCTTGTACATCTGGCGGTGGTAGTCATTGAGTGCGGCGCAGTCGTAGAGACCCCGGCCCAGACCGGGCTGGTTGGCCACCAGCACCACATGCCAGCCAGACAGGTTGAGCCGGGCGATGCTGATCGCCGCATCGGGCATGCTCTGCCAGTCCTGGTGGCCGCTCAGCTGGCCCAGCACCGGCTGGCCAACAATACCGTCACGCTCGAGAATCGCAAGTTTCATCACAGGCTCCCTCCGAAGACAGGCTGGGGCACGCGGCCCTGGCGGGCGGCAGCCATGCACGATGGCTGCGCGCCCATCCAGCTTATCAGGCAGCGACCAGGCGCGACAGATCGGCGATGCGGTTCATCGCCTCATGCAGGGTCGCCAGCAGGCCCAGGCGGTTGGCCTTGAGCGCCGGGTCTTCGGCATTGACCATCACATGCTCAAAGAAGGCATCGACCGACGTGCGCAACGCCGCCAGGGTCTGCAGGCTGGCGGTGTAATCGCCTTCGGCAAACTGGGCATCAGCCTTGGGTGCGACGGTCTGCAGCGCGGCAAACAGGTCCTTCTCGGCCTGTTCTTGCAGCAGGGCTTCGTCCACGCGGGCGCGTACCGGGCCATCGGCCTTCTTCAGGATATTGCCCACGCGCTTGTTGGCAGCGGCCAGCGCCGGTGCCTCGGGCAGCGCGGCAAAGGCACGCACCGCTTCGAGGCGCTTTTGCACATCGGCCAGGCGCTGGGGGCGGTAGGCCAGCACGGCCTCCACTTCCTGGGCGCCAAAGCCTTGCTCACGCAGGCTGCCGGCCAGGCGGTCATAGATGAAGTCGGACAGCGCTGCGCTCGCGTCTTCGATCTTGTCGCCAAAGGCGGGCAAGGTGCTGACCAGCAAGGTGTCCAGGTCCAGCGGCAGGTCCTTTTCGACCAGCATGCGGATGACGCCCAGCGCATGGCGGCGCAGCGCAAACGGGTCGCGGTCGCCGGTGGGCAGGTTGCCGATGCCGAACATGCCCACCAGGGTTTCGAGCTTGTCGGCCAGCGCGACGATCACGCCCACCTCGCCGCGTGGCAGCACATCGCCGGCAAAGCGCGGCTTGTAGTGGTCTTCGATCGCATCGGCCACTGCGGCATCGAGCTGGTCGTTGAGCGCGTAGTAGCGGCCCATCGTGCCCTGCAGTTCTGGGAACTCACCCACCATGTCGGTGATCAGGTCGGTCTTGGCCAGCTGGGCGGCCTGGTCCACCTGCTTGCCCAGTTGGGTGGCGCCCAACTGCTGCGCAATGCTCTTGGCAATGGCACGCACGCGCTGCACGCGCTCACCCTGGGTGCCTAGCTTGTTGTGGTAGACCACCTTGTCCAGCGCCTCGACGCGCGAGGCCAGGGTCTTCTTGCGGTCCTGGTCAAAGAAGAACTTGGCATCGGCCAGGCGCGGGCGCACCACGCGCTCATTGCCACCAGTCACGGCCGATGCGTCAGCGGGGCTGATGTTGCTCACCACCAGGAACTGGTTGGTCAGCGCGCCATCGGCAGCGAGCAGCGGGAAGTACTTCTGGTTGGCCTTCATCGTCAGGATCAGGCACTCCTGCGGCACACCCAGGAATTCCTTCTCGAACGCGCAGACCAGCACATGGGGGCGCTCGACCAGCGCAGTCACTTCATCGAGCAGTGCTTCGTCGTCGATCGGCTTGACGCCGCCGCCCACACGCTCGGCCGCTGCCTGCAGCTGGCGCACGATCTCGGCCTTGCGCTCGTCAAAGCTGGCAATCACCGCGCCCTGCTCGGCCAGGGTCTTGGCGTAGCTGTCGGCATCAGTGATCAGCAGCGGATCGACCAGCGCTTCAAAGCGGTGGCCGTGCGTGGTGTTGCCGGCCTTCAGACCCAGCGCTTCGATCGACAGCAGCACCTCGGTGCCGTGCAAAGCCACCAGGCCATGGGCCGGGCGCACAAACTGCACGCTGCTCCAGCCGGGCAATTCGCAGTTGCCTTCGAGCTGGTAGGTCATGACCTTGGGGATGGGCAGCTTGGCGATGCTCTCGGTCAGCGCCTTTTGCAGGCCCTCGGCCAGGCTGACGCCAGCGGCCGTGCTGTCGTAGAACAGCGCTTCGGCCTTGCCGTCCTGGGCCCGCTTGAGCTGCGGCACCACCGAGGCATCGGCGCCCAGCGCGGCCAGCTTCTTGAGCAGGGCCGGCGTTGGCTGGCCATCGGCCGACAGGCCGACTGCCACGGGCATCAGCTTTTGCGACACCTGCTTGTCAGCGGCGCGCGGCAGCACGTCGGTGATCAGCGCGGCCAGGCGGCGCGGCGAGGCATAGGCCGTCAGCTGCGAGCCGTCACCGGCCAGGCCCTGCGCGCGCAGTTGCTGCAGCAGCACCTGGGCAAAGGCATCGCCCAGCTTTTTGAGCGCCTTGGGAGGCAGCTCTTCAACAAACAGTTCAACCAGAAGATTGGGAGAGGAAGTCATCAGGATTTCCGGGTATGGCGCAGCGCGAAGATGGACAGGCCCAGGGTCAGCAGCGGGAACCATACGTTGTAGAGTTCACTGACCAGGACCTGCACACCGCGCTGCGAGAAAAAGCGGTCTGCAGCAATGGGCGAGACGGCAATCGGTCGCCAAGGGCTGAAAAAACGTTCGGAGCTCAAAGGCCACAGCAGGGCAATGCCGCTGCCGCCGCTGGTCATCATGTCCAGCAAGGGGTGCGACAAGGTGCAGAAAAACACCCAGGCAAAGCCGGCCAGGCGCGGCACCTTCCACCAGCGCGCCAGCCATAGGCCCAGCAGGCCCATCAGCAGTGCAAACAAGGCCGTGTGGGTGATGCCACGGTGGGCCCAGATGCCGCTGCCGGCGCTGCCGAACTGGTAGGGAATGCCGTCGAAATCAGGCGCAATCGCGGCCAGCGCGCCCACCAGCAGCATGCTGGGCGGCACACGGCGGCTGCCCAGCGCCAGCGCTGCGGCGACCGGTACGGCGACATGCGTGAAGATCGTGGGCATGGGCAGCGCGGCGGGGGTGTTTAGGCAGCAGCCTTCGGGGGGATCTGCGCGACCCACTCGCGCGGAGCCATCGGAAAGCCCAGGCGCTCGCGGCTGTCGTAGTAGCTCTGCGCCACGGCGCGCGCGAGGTTGCGGATGCGGCCAATGTAGGCTGCGCGCTCGGTCACGCTGATCGCGCCACGCGCATCGAGCAGGTTGAAGGTGTGGCCGGCCTTGAGCACCTGCTCATAGGCGGGCAAGGCCAGCTGCTGCTCCATCAGGAGCTTGGCCTGCTTTTCATGCGCGCCAAAGGCCTGGAACAGGAACTCCGCATCGGAATGCTCGAAGTTGTAGGTGGACTGCTCGACCTCGTTTTGGTGGTAGACATCGCCATAGGTCAGGCCATCGGTCCACTGCAGGTTGTAGACGTTGTCCACGCCTTGCAGGTACATCGCCAGGCGCTCCAGGCCGTAGGTGATCTCGCCGGTCGCGGGCTTGCAATCGATGCCGCCCACTTGCTGGAAATAGGTGAACTGTGTCACTTCCATGCCGTTGAGCCAGACTTCCCAGCCCAGGCCCCAGGCGCCCAGGGTCGGGTTTTCCCAGTCGTCTTCGACAAAGCGGATGTCGTTTTTCTTCAGGTCAAAGCCCAGCGCTTCGAGCGAGCCCAGGTACAGATCGAGGATGTTGGCAGGCGCTGGCTTGAGCACCACCTGGAACTGGTAGTAGTGCTGCAGGCGGTTGGGGTTCTCGCCATAGCGGCCATCCTTGGGGCGGCGGCTGGGCTGCACATAGGCCGCTTTCCAGGGCTCGGGACCGATGGCGCGCAGGAAGGTGGCGGTGTGCGAGGTACCTGCACCCACCTCCATGTCATAAGGTTGCAATAGCGCGCAGCCCTGGTCGGCCCAGTACTGCTGCAGCTTCAAAATGATTTGTTGGAAATTCAACATGGAGAGTCTGGTGGTGGACGCAGCCTGCTGCTGGCGGCCCGCAATGGGGCGCACAGCGACAAGATCGGACTGCATGCATGCCTTGCTGCCTGTCTGCACCAGCAAAGCGGTCAAAAACATTTGATTTTAGTGCTTTCAGCCGCCCCATGGGTGGCGATAGCCGAGCGCGCCAGCGGCAAGGGCAGGCACGCATGGCTGCCAGCCCGCAACAGCGCGCGTTGGCGCCGCGCCTGCACTGCAACAGCGGTCTCATTTTGATAGCACTCCTGCTGCGGTTACGAGAGCAAAAGAAAAGCGCCCGAAGGCGCTTTGTCAGTGGGAGCGGAGGGTAGTGCCGATCAAGCCGCTTCCCAGCGCTTGAGCACCAGGCAGGCATTGGTGCCGCCAAAGCCAAAGCTGTTGGACAGCACCTGCTTCAACTCCGCCACGCGCGCCTTGGTGACCAGCGGCATATCGCCCACCGCAGGATCGGGATGGTCCACATTGGCCGAGCCGGCGATGAAGCCCTTCATCAGCATGATGAGGCTGTAGATCGCTTCCTGCACGCCGGTGGCGCCTTGCGAGTGGCCGGTCAGCGACTTGGTCGACGAGAACGGCGGAATGCGGTCGCCAAACACCTTGCGGATCGCATGCAGCTCAGGCACATCGCCCACCGGGGTGGAGGTGCCATGGGTGTTGATGTAGTCGATCGGTGCGTCCAGGCCTTCGATAGCCTGGGACATCGCGGCGACCGCGCCTTCGCCCGAAGGCGCGACCATGTCTTCACCGTCCGACGAGATGCCAAAACCGACGATCTCGCCCAGGATGGTGGCGCCGCGCGCCTGGGCATGCTCCAGGCTCTCGAGCACCAGCGCGCCGCCGCCGCCGGCAATGACAAAACCATCGCGGTCCGTGTCATAGGGGCGCGAGGCCTTGGTCGGGTCGTCGTTGTATTTGCTGGACATCGCGCCCATGCCATCGAACAAGATGGCCAGACCCCAGGACAGCTCTTCGCCGCCGCCGGCAAACATCACATCCTGCATGCCCCAGGAGATCTGCTGGGCGGCCGCGCCCACGCAGTGCGCCGAGGTCGAGCAGGCCGAGGTGATCGAGTAGTTGATGCCCTTGATCTTGAAGTTGGTCGCCAGGTTGGCCGACACGGTCGAGCCCATGCAGCGCGTGACCTGGTAGGGTCCCACGCGGCGAATGCCTTTTTCACGCAGCGTGTCGGCAGCTTCAATCTGGTTGGCCGGCGAGCCGCCGCCCGAGCCCATGATCAATCCGGTACGCGGGTGGCTGATTTGTTCGGGTGACAGGCCTGCCTGGGCAATCGCTTGCTGCAGCGAGATCTGCGCGTAAGCGGCAGCATCTCCCATGAAGCGCAGTTGCTTGCGATCAATGAACTCTTCGACATTGATGCGCGGAATGCCAGCGACCTGGCTGCGCAGGCCCATTTCCTTGAACACCGGCATATGGGCGATGCCGGAGCGGCCTTCGCGCAGCGAAGTCTCCACGGCTTCCAGCCCCACACCGATACAGGAGACGATACCGGCCCCTGTAATAACCACCCGACGCTTCATGCTGCGTTTTCCTTGCCATCGCCCTCGCGCAGGAACAACCCCACACGCAGGTCATTGGCGACATAGATTTCCTTGCCGTCAGCGAGCAGTCGCGCATCGCCAATGGCCATGTTCAGTTTGCGCTTGATCACGCGCTTGATGTCGATTTCGTAGGTTACCAGCTTCACGTCGGGGCCGACTTCGCCGGTGAACTTGACCTCACCGGCACCCAGGGCGCGCCCGCGTCCTGGCAGGCGCAGCCAGGTCAGGTAAAAACCGATCAGTTGCCACATGGCGTCCAGCCCCAGGCAGCCGGGCATCACGGGGTCACCCTGGAAGTGGCACTTGAAGAACCACAGATCGGGGTTGACATCGAGCTCAGCGACAATTTTTCCCAGCCCGTGCGAGCCGCCGTTTTCGTCGATTTCGGTGATGCGGTCAAACATCAGCATCGGCGGCAGTGGCAAACGGCCACTTTCAGGGGTAAACAACTTGCCCTCACCGGAGGCGATCAGTTGTTCATAGGAAAAAGATTCAGCCATTGTCAGTCCAACTTCTGGTGGCGGTCACTCCGCCGCATTTCTCTGATGGTGCCCAGGCACCATTACCTGCAGGTACACATTATCCCGCTTCTGGGCCCGAACGTGCGAGACAAAGCCGTGGAGTGCGCTGTGCTTTGTGCGCCAAACCCAGGCTATCTGCGTTTTTTAACAGCAGTTACATTTGCCGATGGTGGACGCTCGCCAAGCAGCCGCATGGGGCGAGCACGGTGCTGCGGCCGTCATCTGCCGGCAATTTGTCCGTTTAAGACGGCATCTGCACCGGCAGCTGCGCCGGGTGGTCAGCGCCGCCGGCCCAGCCAGGCCCCGACCAGTACCAGTGCTCCCAGGCCCCACAGCGGCCAAAGCCCCCAGCGACCAGCCCACTGGGCAAACCAGGTCGGGCCCGCATCCACGCCCTGCACCTGCGCCTGCAGCACCGCGCGGGCTTGGTGCGGCAGGATCTGCTGCACCACACCGTCCCGGTCGATCACCGCGGTGGCGCCGGTATTGGTGGCGCGCAGCATGGGCCGCGCCAGCTCCAGGGTCCGCATGCGGCTGATCTGCAAATGCTGGTCGATCGCAATCGAATCGCCAAACCAGGCGATATTGCTGGCATTGACCATGATCGTCGGCGATTGCGCACTGTCCACAAAGCGGCTGGCCAGTTCTTCGCCAAACAGATCCTCGTAACAGATATTGGGCGCCCAGCGCTCCCCCGCCCAGGCCAGCGAGGGCTGGTTCATGCCGCCGCGGTTGAAATCGCCCAGCGGAATCTGCATCAAATCGGTGAACCAGCGGAACATTGGCGGGATGAACTCGCCAAAGGGCACGAGGTGGTGCTTGTCATAGCGGTAGGCCTCGGCACTGCCGGGCACCAGGCCCACCATCGAGTTGGTATAGCCCTGCTCAAAATCGCCCAGCGGCACGCCGACCAGCGCCGCCTGCTGGCCGCTGGCAAAGCGCTGCTGCAGCTCTTGCCAGTAGCCATGCGGGGTTTGCTGCAGCAGCACGGGGATGGCAGTCTCGGGCGCAATCACCATGTCCGCCTGGCTTTGCTGCAGCTGCTGGGCATACCAGGCCAGCGCCATCGGGATGCCCGAGCTGGCCTGGAACTTCTCGCCCTGCGAGATATTGCCTTGCAGCAAGGCGACGGATACCGGCTTGTTGGGCGCCGCGGCCACCGAGGCCTGGGGCAGGTGCTGGGCCAGCCAGAGCACGGCAGCCACCGCCAGCAGCGCGACATAGCCCGGCCAACGCGCCACATGCGCGCCGCGCAGCCCCGCCAGCCACATCGCAGCGGCCGATGCGACGGCGCCAATGCCGTAGACACCGATCCAGGGTGCCAGGCTTGCGAGCGGCCCATCGACATGGGCGTAGCCGCCTGCGCCCCAGGGGAAACCGGTCCACCACTGGCCACGCGCCAGCTCGGCGAGCAGCCACAGCGCGGCAAACAGCAGCACGGCGCCGCTCAGGCGCTCGCCTCGCCAGGCCACAAACAGGCCGCAGACGACGGCGTAGTACAGCCCCAGAAATGCCGCCAGCCCCAGCACCGCCAAAACCGCCAGCGGCGCGGGCAGTCCGCCATAGGTGTGCATGGAGATAAACAGCCACCAGAAGGTGGCGCAGAGCCAGGCGCAGGCAAAGGCCCAGCCGATCAGCACCCCGTGCCAGGGCCGCTGCACGCGCATGAGTGCCGCGGGCAGCACCGCCAGCGACAGCAGCTGCAGCCACCACAGCGGCTGGCCATAGCTGGCCGGAAAACCATCGCTATGCCAGGGCCAAGCCAGCGACCAGGCTTGCAGAACCCCGGCGACCAGTGCCAGGCAGGCCCACAGCCAGGGAAAGCGGCGGGGTGACTCAAACAGGGAATAAGAAGAATAGGACGCGGGCACAGGTCAATCAGGGTTTGGCAGGGGAAACCACCGCGCGCTCTTTGGGCACGGCCGCTGGGCGCACTATACGCGATCCCCCTCTGGGGCGCTGAGCGGCGCGGGCGGCCCAGCGCAACTGGCAGCTACGTCGGGCAATGGTCGATAGAAAATAACAAATGCAGCAAATTCGCTACAAAAGAGAATGCATTTGAGAACAATTATCGATTGCAATATAAAATTACAAACTAGTTATCCATTCCATTCGTCCCACTTCTCCCCCACCCTCACCATGCAATACGCACGCTACACCCCGGTGGTCCAGGCCGTTGTGCTGGCCATCGGCGCGATCGGCTTTGCTGCCCCTGCGCTGGCACAAACCGCTGACACCAACACCACCGACAAGGCTGAAGCCGCCAGCACGACGCTGGAAACCGTGACGGTGATCGGCTCGGTCAACGATCTGCAGAGGCTGGACTTCTACGCGCCCAACTCCAGCGCCGTGCTGCAAAAGGACCAGATCGACGCGCTGGGCGCGCGCAAGCTGGACCAGGCCCTGCAGTACCAGGCCGGCGTAGTCAGCGAGCCCTTTGGC
Source organism: Comamonas sp. 23 (assembly GCF_049601575.1). Lineage (NCBI taxonomy): Bacteria > Pseudomonadati > Pseudomonadota > Betaproteobacteria > Burkholderiales > Comamonadaceae > Comamonas > Comamonas sp. 23. The sequence goes on from NZ_CP187127.1 coordinate 4,521,783, forward strand.
GCGGACAACAAGGTCGAGTGGTTCAAGATCCGCGGCTTTGATGCCTCCGTGTCGCTGGACGGCACCCCCACCTCGCCCAATGGTTACTTTGTCTGGAAGCCTGAAATCTTTGGCGTGGAAACGGTGGAAGTCGTCAAGGGCGCCAACTCGCTGATCTTTGGCGCCTCGGAATCCGGCGGCGTCGTCAACCTGGTCACCAAGCGCCCCAAGAAGGAGCGCGCACTGCAGCTGAACACCGAGGTCGGCAACCAAAAGCGCCTGGGCGCTGGCATCGACTACAACGACATCGCCAATGCCGATGGCACCGTGTACTACCGCCTGGTGGCGCAGGCACGCCGCGAAGACGGCATGCAGCGCGAAACCAATATGAAGAGCTACTACCTGGCGCCCAGCGTCACGATGGAGTTCACGCCCCAAACCTCGCTGACCCTGCTGGGCAGCGTGCAGCGCGAAGATGGCCGCCCCACCAACGGCTTCCTGCCCGCCTACGGCACGATCACCGATACGCCTTATGGCCGCATCGACCGCCGCTTGAACGCGGGCGAGCCCGGTGTGGACCACCTCAAGCGCACCCAGTCCAGCCTGGGCTGGCTGCTGAGCCACCAGATCAACAGCGACTGGAAGTTCACGCAGAACTACAAGTACACCCACCTCGATCTGGACCAGGTCAACACCTTTGCCTATGGCTCGGACGGTGACCGGACGCTCTCGCGCGGCTACACCTACACCGATGGCACCTCCAAGAGTCATTACCTGGACAACCGCATCACCGGCAAGCTCAAGCTGTCCGACAGCATCCAGCTGCTGCCCACCTTCGGTATCGACTACCTCAAGTCCGACACCGATGGCCTGAACAACGGCTTCGGCTTTGTGCCGGGTCTGGACATGTTCAATCCCGTCTACGGCGCGCCTTTCGACATCACCGGCACGCCTTATGGCCTGCACTCCAAGCAGTGGGGCGCCTATGCCTCCACCCAGCTGCGCGTGGGCAGCCACTGGAACTTCAACGCCGGCATCCGCCATGACAGCGCCAAGAACACGGGCTCGGTCAGCGGCTCCGACGCTGCCTACGATGTGAGCAAGAACAGCGTCAACCTGGGCGCGATGTACATCACCGACTTCGGTGTCTCGCCCTACATCAGCTATTCGGAATCGTTCAAGCCCATCGCCGGCGTGGACAGCACAGGCATGGCCTACAAGCCCTACGAAGGCAAGCAAAGCGAAATCGGTCTGAAGATGGAGCCCACCTGGCTCAACGGCACGCTGACCCTCGCCTACTTTGACATCAAGGAAAAGAACGCGCTGATCTCGGACGCCTCCAACATCCAGACGCAATCGGGCAAGCGCACCAACAAGGGCATCGAGCTGCAGGGCGACTTCAAGCTGGGCGCGGCGACTGCCATCAAGGCAGCCTACACGCACAACAACTCCAAGCAGGACATCTCGACCACGCAGACCGTGCGCACGCCGCTGATCCCGGACAACCAGGTCAGCCTGTGGCTGAGCCACAGCCTGAGCCTGGCCAACAGCCAGAAGCTGACGGTGGCTGCCGGTGCCCGCTACAACGGCCAGACCGAAGACCAGCGCTACAGCCCCGGCAAGCGCATCTCCGGCTACACCTTGCTGGACCTGATGGTGCGCTACGACCTGAGCCGCGAATGGGCGCTGCAACTCAATGCCCGCAACCTGACCGACAAGACCTATGTCAGCGGCTGTGACTTCTACTGCTACTACGGCGGTGGCCGCACGGTGGATGTGCAGCTGCAGTACCAGTGGAAGTAAGCCACTAAGATCGAAAGCCTAGCGCCCATACTGCGGCAGTGTCCGCAGCAGGGGATATGGCTTTTTCTCGGACTGCAATTCCATGACGACTTCTTCCGGCAGTGCCGCCCCCTCTGCCGCAGACACCGGACCGGCGCAGTGGTCCGTGCGCGCTTTGCTGACGGTTGTTTTTCTGGGTCTCACCGCCGGGGTGCAGATGAGCGACTACGGTCTGCAGGCCATCTCGCTGTCGGCCATCCAGAAAAGCTTTGCGATCAGCGATGCCGCCATTGGCGCCTTGCAGGGCCTGGCCGGCGTGCTGGTGGGCAGCGCGCTGGCCATTCCGCTGGCGCGGTTTGCCGATCGCTTCTCGCGTAAGCGCGTGCTGCTGTGCCTGATTGCGGCCTCCACCGCGATGATGGTGCTGAGCGCGCTGGCGCCCAACTTTCCCCTCTTCTTTCTGGGCCGCTCGGCCGCCGGCATCAGCGAGTTTGCAATGGTCCCGCTGGTGTATTCGATGATTCCCGACCTGGCTCCGCAGCGCCACCGCGTGCTGGCCAACCTGGGCTTTGCGGCCCTGGTCTCGAGCGGCGCCAGTGCTGGCTTTTATTTTGCAGGCGATATTCAGAGCACAGCCGTCGCACTGATCCCGGGCGACATGGATGCCTGGCGCAAGGCCTTCTTGCTGCTGTCGGTCGCCGGCCTGCCCTTGCTGCTGGCGGGCCTGTTCACCGCCGATCCACCGCGCTACATTGCCAGCAGCGATGGCGCGAGCGGCGCCTCGCTGCGCCAGTTTCTGCGCGCGCGCTGGCAGCCCATTGCGCTGTTTGTCGGCATCGCCGGCAGCCTGATGGTTGCCGTGCAAGGCTTGAACCAGCTGATCGCCTTGGCGCTGGAGCGCCGCTTTGAGGCCACGCCCGCCCATATTGGCGAGGTGATGGGCCCGATCCTGCTGGTCAGCACGCTGGGCTGCCTGCCGGTGGTGGCCTGGCTCGACCGCTGGCTCGCCCAGCGCCTGGGCCAGGCGGTGCGCCCGCTCATCATGGGCGTCTGCGCACTGCTGGCCATCCCTGCCATCCTGATGCTGTTCTCCACCGCGTCGCTGCCGCAGGCCTTTGTCGTGGTGGGGCTCTTTCTCTTCATCACCTGCACCGCCAATGCGCTGGTGCCAACGATGCTGCAGGACCTCACCCCCGCCGCGTTGCGCGCCCGCATCTTTGCGCTGTGGAGCTTTGTCGTATCGGTGTTCAGCGCACTGGGCCCGCTGCTGGCGGGTTTTATCTCCACCTGGGTGGTGCAGGGCCATTTGCTCAGCGCCATCACCGTGACGGCGGTGCCAGCCCTGCTGGTGTCGGCCTGGTGCGCCTGGGGGCTGTTCCAGCGCAGCCGCCCCCAGGCTGCTCACGCGATTTAAACCGCTGGCGGCTTGCCGGCCGTGGCGCAGTACTGGGCAAAGGCCCACAGGCGCGAGGCCTGGCCCAACACGCTCTCCTGCTGGTCGCTTTCCTGGTGGCCGCTGTCCGGGTTCAGCAGCAACAAGGCGGGCGCGGCGCTGGTGGAGCGGCGGCGCACATTGGCCATCAGTTTGGCCGGCTCCCAGTACGGCACGCGGTCATCCTTCAAGCCGGCCGTGCACAGCAGCGGCGGGTAGGCCGCCTCACGCACATTCTCGTAGGGCGACAGCGCCGCGATGTAGTCGTAGGCGACCGGATCGGCCAGCGGATCGCCCCAGTCCGGGCGCAGCAGCGGCACCAGCGGGTGGTCGGCATCGCTCATGGTGTTGAGCATGTCGACAAAGGGCACCTGCGCGATCACCCCCGCCCAGTGCTGGGGCTGCATGTTCATCGCGCCGCAGACCAGCAGGCCGCCGGCCGATGTGCCGTGGGCCACCGTCTGCTGCGGCGTGCTGTAGCCCAGCTGCTGCAGATGCTGGGCGCAGGCGATGAAGTCGGTCATCGAGTTGCGTTTGTGCTCGCGGCAGCCGCCCTGGTACCAGTCATGGCCCTTTTCCGAGCCCCCGCGCACATGGGCAATCGCATAGCGGTAGCCGGCATCGACCCAGGCGAGAGCCGGCAGCGAGAACGAGGCCTCGTGCGCAATGCCATAGGCGCCATAGCCGGTCAGCAGCAGCGGCTGGGGCTGGCTGCTATCGATGTCCTTGCGCGAGAGCACCGTCAGCGGCACCCACTGGCCATCGGCCGCGCGCGCCTGCAGGCGCTCGATGCGGTAGTTGGCCGGGTCCAGCCCACTCCAGGTCTCGCGCCCCACCTCGGTCATCTGGCCGTCGGCCAGGCGGATGTCCAGCCAGCGCGGCGGCTGGGCCGGCGTCTGGTGTTTCACGCGCACATGGCTGGCATCCCAGTGCTGGCCGGGCAGCAGGTCCAAGGTGTAGGCGGGCTCGTCAAAGCGGATGGTGGTTTGCGCCCCGTCGCGCTGCAGCAGCACCAGCTGGTGCAGGCCATCGACGCGCTCAAGCCGCACCAGCGTGCTGGCAAAGGGCTGCATCTTGATGATGGGCACACCGTGGCGGTGGGCGGCCAGCGTTTGCTGGGGCTGCAGGTCGGGGCCCAGCCGCAGGATCTGGCGGTCGGTGGCACCCCCGGCATTGGTCAGCGCGATCAGGCTGCCATTCCATTCGTTGACTTCGTAGCGGATGCCGCGCTCGCGCGGGCGCAGCAGCCGGGGCGCGGCATCCTCCTGGCCGGCGGCGATCAGGTGCAGCTCGCTGGTGTCGGGCCCGAACAGGCTCAGCACCACAAAGCCATTAGCCGCCGTGCGCGCCACGCGCATAAAAAGCGCCGGGTCGCTCTCCTCATGCACCAGCACCGGCTGCCCGCCCTGCAGCGCACTGCGGTACAGGCGCGAGGGCCGGCTGTGCGCATCGCGCCAGATCCAAAACAGGTCCTGCGACGACGGCGAAAAGGTCAGCCCACCATAGCCAAAGGCGTCGCCCTCCACCAGCACTTGGGTCTGGCCGGTTTCGGTATCAAGCACGCAGATGCGGTGGCGGTCATTGCCGATCAGGTCTTCGGCCCAGGCATAGTAGCGGTCATCGGGGCTGGCCTGGTGGTCGGTGGCGCGGTAGTACCGATGGCCCTGCGATTGCACGGCCTCGTCGACCAGGGTCTGCACCCGGCCATCCGAATGGCTGCGCACAAACACCCGCTGGCCGCCCGCCCCTGGCTGGCTGCTGTAAGCCCAGCCTTGCAGTGCGGCAGGCGGTGCCAGCTCGGTGCTGCAGACATGGGCGGCCATCGCATCGTAGAAGCGCTGCGCCGATGCGGCCTGCGGCGCCAGCATCTGCTGCGCATAGTCGCGCTCAGCCTGCAGCAGGCTGCCCAGGGGCTCGGGCAGGTTGTCCATGCTGCGCGTGCCGGTCTCGGGGATGTATTTGAGCCAGGCAAAGTCATCATTGCGCCGGCGGCCCAGCTGCTCAATCCAGTGGTCCTGGGGGGCCGCATGCGGGGCGGTGATGGCCGGCCAGGCTGGCTGGTGAGCCGTGGTTGCGCTATCAGCGGCAGGTGCCGGGGTCGGGGCTTGTGGAATCGTGGGCATGGAGCAGCATTTTAGGGAGGCTGCGCTACCGCCCTGCCGACAAGGCCAAACGCCAGGCAGGCGCAGCGCGTGCCCATAAAAAAGGCAGCGAACCGCGTGATTCGCTGCCATGGCTTGCCGCTCAGAGGCAGGCGGTATGGGCGCCTATCGGGCGCTGCCTCAAGCGTCTGCTGCCGGGTCCGACACCGGCGCGGCCCGCTGCACGCGGAACCAGCGCACCGCGCCGCCCTTGGTCAGCAGCACCTCAAAGTGCAGGCCACCCAGCATGATGTGGGCGCCGCGCTTGGGCACATGGCCCAGCTCGTGGGCAATCAGGCCACCGATGGTTTCGAACGACTCATCGGGGTCACTGCTCTCGAGCACCACGTTGAACTCGTCGGCCACCCGCTCGACGGGCGTGTCGCCCGAGATGCGGAAGGTGTCATCGGCCAGCGCAAAGATATCGCCCTCGTCTTCGGGCAGATCGAACTCGTCCTCGATCTCGCCGACGATCTGTTCGAGCACATCCTCAATCGTGACCAGGCCCGCCACGCGGCCAAACTCATCGATGACGATGGCCAGGTGGTTGCGGTTGCCCCGGAACTCACGCAGCAGGTCGTTGAGGCCCTTGCTCTCGGGCACAAACACGGCCGGGCGCAGGAGGGCGCGCAGATTGAGTTGGGGGGAGCGTTGCAGCTTGAGCAGGTCCTTGGCCATCAAGATGCCAATGATGTTTTCCTGCTCACCCTGGAACACCGGGAATCGCGAATGGGCGGTGTTGATGACGGTGTGCAGCACCGACTCGTAGTCGGCTTCGATGTCCACCAGGTCCATGCGGGGCGCGGCGACCATCACATCGCCAGCGGTCATGTCTTCCATACGGATGACCCGCTCCAGCATCACGCGGGAGTCCGCGTTGATGACATCGTTGCTTTCGGCTTCCGCCAGGGTTTCGATCAACTCGTCCGCAGAGTCCGGGGCCGGGTGAATCAGTTCAGCGACCTTCTGGAAAAAGGTGCGTTTGTCTTCCTTGTCAGGGAAGCGCGAGGGATGGGGGTCTGACACTGTCTTGGAATGCAGGACGTGCGGTAGTGAAACAAGCGATCAGGATATCAAATTGCGGATTTCCTCCGAAATCGCTGCTGAATTCTTCAGCAACGCCCTGCTGCACATCCACGGCTCATTGGCCCGACTTGTGCCGGCCTTCCTGCACATCACGCCGCACTTCCTGCACGGTGGACAGGAAATCCCAGAACTGGCGCGCCTGCTTCTTGAACTGGTAGTCCATCTCGCCCATCTGGTCCTCGACCAGGTCGGCCATGCGGGTGTCAAAACCTGCGGGCGGCAACTTCAGGTAGGCCTCGGATTCGGAGCCATCGCGCTCGACCGTGGCTCCCGCCTTGCGCGCGATCTTGAGCATCGCGGTGTTCTCGGACAGTGCATGGATGAACAGCATCTGCACGCCTTTGGTGCGCGCGTCCATCGCGGCGCGCTCGAACAGACGGCTGCCCAGGCCCTTGCCCCGGCCGGACTTGAGCACGGACACGCCAAACTCGGCGCAGCTGGCCATGTTCGACGACGGCGGCGCATAGGCCACATGGGCCATCGCAATCAGCTTGAGGCTGCGGTTATAGATACCAAAGATCTCGTCACGCTCGAAATTCAGGCTCTCGACATAGCGCGCGATCTGCGCGTCGCTCGCCTGGTAGCCAAAGCGCAAATAGCGGTCCTGCGCATCGAGCGCCAGCAGATGGGCGAGGATGCGCGGGCGGTGACGCTCACTGAGGGCGCGGATAGGAACCATAGAGGCGGAAGGTCGTGGCTTCTTGCCGTCGGGCTGCTGCGGGCTCTCGCCCAACCGGCCAAAGAAGGGGAAAAACGCCATCATGCCGTTGGCAACGGATGAAGGGAACCATTCTTTCGTCGTGATCATGGGGTAAATATACGGGTTAACCCGCGTATTATCAATCATGCTGCGATGCAGCATATTTCGTGCCTATGGCTTACCCCGCGCTTACAAAGGGTATTCAAAGCCCCCGGCCATGCGGCTTTGCGCCGCAAGTGGGCACTCGGGCGTGCGGTTTGAAGGGCCTGTGAGCGGCCCAGCAATCGCAGGCCGTTTGCGCTGGCGCAACATCGGCTGTGGTTCAGACCCCGGGCAATACCGGCAGCGCTGTGGTGAGCTTGACACGGTCCAGCACAAAGCTGGTCTTGCAGTCCTGCACCGCAGGGTGGCGCAGCAAGGTATCCATCACAAAGCGGCTGTAGTGGGCCATGTCGGCGACGACCACGCGCAGCAGATAATCCATGTCCCCGGTCAGCGCCACGCATTCGACCACCTCGGGCCAGCTTTGCACGCTGGCGCGGAAAAGATCGAGCGGGTTGCGCTTGCTCGCCTCGGTGAACTTCTCCAGCCGCACATTGAGGTAGGCCGTCATCGACAGGCCCACGGCCTCGGGCTTAACTAGGGCCACATAGCGCTCGATCACGCCCACCTCTTCGAGACGCTTGACCCGGCGCAGCACCGCACTGGACGACAGGCCGACCTGCTCGCCCACGACGTCATAGGTTTCGCGGCCGTTGTGCTGCAGGCGCTGCAAGATGGCACGGTCGAGCTTGTCCAGGGGGTAGGCAGAGGTGGTCATGGCAGAGGTCCAGAATATTTTTGCTGCACCGCAGCAGCGCGACACAACAGGATCACGCAATTTTAATGCTTGATTTTTAGCAAGAACACATAAATCAGGCTTTGCCAGCGATTGGAGTGGGATAAATCGCCAAAATGCTGCGCACCAAGATCGGTACAGTGGAGGCACAGCAGCCAGCCGACGCTGGCGCCACCCGAGACGATCCACAGGAGACCTGCGATGACAGCCGCCATTCCCCACCAGACCACCGAATTCACGACCTGGGACAACCCCATGGGCACCGACGGCTTCGAGTTCATCGAATATGCCGCGCCCGATCCGGTCGCCATGGGCAAGGTTTTCACGGCCATGGGCTTCAAGCCCGTCGCGCGCCACCGCCACAAGAACGTCACCCTGTACCGCCAGGGCGAGATCAACTTCATCATCAATGCCGAGCCCGACAGCTTTGCCCAGCGTTTTGCCCGCCTGCACGGCCCCAGCGTCTGCGCCATCGCCTTCCGCGTGCAGGACGCCAAGGCCGCCTACGAGCGTGCCCTGGGCCTGGGCGCCTGGGGCTATGCCGGCCAGGCCGGCCCAGGCGAGCTGAATATCCCCGCGATCAAGGGCATTGGCGACAGCCTGATCTACCTGGTGGACCGCTGGCGCGGCAAGAACGGTGCCCAAGCTGGCGACATCGGCAACATCGGCTTCTTCGATGTGGACTTCGAGCCGCTGCCCGGCGTCAGTGCCGAAGAGGCGCTGAACCCGCACGGCCACGGCCTGACCTATATCGACCACCTGACCCACAACGTGCACCGGGGCCGCATGGACGAATGGGCGGGCTTCTACGAGCGCCTGTTCAACTTCCGCGAGATCAAGTACTTCGACATCGAAGGCCAGGTCACCGGCGTCAAGAGCAAGGCCATGACCAGCCCCTGCGGCAAGATCCGCATCCCCATCAATGAAGAGGGCAAGGAAAAGGCCGGCCAGATCCAGGAGTACCTGGACATGTACAACGGTGAAGGCATCCAGCACATCGCGATGGGCTCGGACAACCTCTACGAAACAGTGGACCAGTTGCGCGCCGGCGGCGTCAAGCTGCTCGACACCATCGACACCTACTACGAGCTGGTGGACAAGCGCCTGCCCGACCATGGCGAGGATGTGGCCGAGCTGAAAAAGCGCAAGATCCTGATCGATGGCACCGGCCAGAAACTGCTGCTGCAGATCTTCAGCGAGAACCAGCTGGGCCCCATCTTCTTCGAGTTCATCCAGCGCAAGGGCGATGATGGTTTTGGCAATGGCAACTTCAAGGCGCTGTTCGAGAGCATTGAGCTCGATCAGATGCGCCGTGGGGTGCTATAGGAAAAATTGAACGGCTGCGGCTTTGATATTCCTCAATTTGCCATGCGGCCTCTCTATACTGCGGAGCGATTTATCAATCTGGAAACAATTGTGAAACGCTCCGTCACCCTCGCCGCCGTTCTGTCTGGTTTCATGTTGGCTGCCAGCGCGCAGAACGCCAGCCAACCGCTGACCTTTGTGGTCCCCTACCCCGCCGGCGGCCCGCTGGACACCTCAGCCCACCTGCTGGCCCAGGGCGCCGAAAAGCAACTGGGCACCATCACGGTGGCCAACAAGCCGGGGGCCGGCGGTGCCACAGGCGCGACCTTGGTGGCCCAGGCCAAGCCCCAGGAGAACATGGTGCTGATGGGCGCGGTGGCCACACACGCGGTGCTGCCCTACCTGGGCACACCACCGCAGTACGATGCACAAAAGGACTTCAAGCCCTTGATCCTGGTGGCGCGCGTGCCCAACGTGCTGGTGATGAAAAAGAGCCGCGCGGACCAATTGGGTATCAAGTCCACCTCGGAGATGGTCAGCTATATCAAGGGCCACCCCGGCAGCTTGAAGATGGGCTCGGGCGGCAACGGCAGTATCGGCCATATCTCGGGCGAGATGCTCAAGTCGCTGGCCAATCTGCAGATGCCCAGCGTGCCCTACGCCGGTGCGGCCCCGGCCCAGAAGGCGCTGCTGAGCGGCGATATCGATGTGGTGTTCGACAACCTGGCCTCGGCCCTGCCGCTGATCAAGTCCGGCGAGCTGCTGGCGCTGGCCGTGACCACATCGGACCGCAATGTGGCCCTGCCCCAGGTGCCGCCGGTGAACGAGTCCGTGCCCGGTTTTGATGTCTCTACCTGGTTTGGCGTGTTTGCGCCCGCCAGCCTGCCCGACCAGGAAGCGCAGAAGTACGCCTACGCCTTCCAGGGCGCGCTGACCGACCCGCGCTTCAAGGCCGAGTACCTGAAGATGGGCATCGCCCCCGAAGACATGCGCCTCAAGGAGCTGTCGCACTTTGTATCGCAGGAAGCACGCAAGTTTCAGTTTCTGATCAACACGATCAAGATCAAGACCAACTGAGCGCCTGCAGCCCATCAACTGCGGGTGCCCGGCTGGTCTTTATAAGAGCCGGTAACACGACCCAGCAAACCGAAGGTTTGCGGTTGAGACTAGGCGTCAAGCCGCAGGCAGTACAGACGTACGACCAGGCTTGGCAACGACGTATCAAGGGTTGTGTTGGCGGCTCCACAATGTAAGGAGCACAGCATGGGACAAGCACCCGTGGTTTATGGACAATCGGACCGGCCGCCCCGCGGCGACTACAGCCGCGCGCAGGACGACTACACCTGCGCGCAGGACTACGCCGCCTACACCGAGGCCGACCACGACACCTACCGGCGCCTGTATGCGCGCCAAAAGGCCTTGCTGCCGGGGCTGGCGAGCCAGGCCTTCATCGATGCGCTGCCATCGCTGGGCGTCGAAGACCGCATCCCCCGCTTTGAAGACATCAACCAGCGCCTGCGCCAGGCCACCGGCTGGGAGATCGTCGCGGTGCCGGGCCTGATCCCGGAGGTGCCTTTTTTCAGCCTGCTGGCCAACCGAAAATTCCCGGTCACCGACTGGATCCGCAAGCCCGAGGAGTTCGACTATGTGGTCGAGCCCGATATCTTCCACGACCTGTTCGGCCATGTGCCGCTGCTGTTCAACCCGGTGATTGCCGACTATGTGCAGCGCTACGGCCAGGGCGGCCTCAAGGCCGAGCGCCTGGGTGCCTGCGAGATGCTCAGCCGCCTCTACTGGTACACGATCGAGTTCGGCCTCATCCGTGAGCAGGGCGAGATCCGTGCCTATGGCGCCGGCATCCTGAGCTCATCGGGCGAGCTGCAGCACGCCGTCACCAGCCCGCTGCCCCAACGCCTGCCGTTGTCCTTGGAGCGCACCATGCGCACCCGCTACAAGATCGACAGCTACCAGCAGACCTACTTCGTCATTGACGATTTCCAGCAGCTGTTTGACATGACCGAGGGCGACTTCACCCCCGTGTATGCCGCATTGCGCGGCCTGCCGGAGCTGGCGGCAGACGCCCAGGATTAAAAGTTGCGCGCAGCGCTCAGCGGTAGCGCTTGCAGGTATGGGAGGGCAGCTCGGCAAACAAAGCCTTGTACTCCTGCGCAAAGCGGCCAAAGTGCCAGAAGCCCCAGGCCAGCGCGGCGTCCGAGACGCTGCTGCCCTGCTTGATCGCGCGGCGTGCACCATTGAGGCGCACGGCGCGCAGATAGCTTTGCGGCGAGATGCCCAGCACTTCCTGGAACGAGTACTGCAAGGCGCGACGGCTCACCGCCAGCGCCTGGCACAGGTCTTCGACCGTCAATGAGCCATCGGCGCCCGTCGCCACCACCCGCTCCCGCGCCATGCTGACGATATGCGCGCGCCGCTGGTAGGACAGCTGCTCATCGGCCTCGCTTCCCACGCCGTCGCGCAGCACCGCAGCAATGGCGGCAAGCACATCGCTGGCCATCTCGTCGAGCTGCTGGGGCGGCAGGGTGTCTGGCGTGGTATCGGCCAGGCACTGCTGCATGTCGGACAGCAGAATCGGCAGGCGCCAGCGCTCATGGGCCGAGACTGGCCGCAGATGCGGCTGCGCCAGCTGGGCCTGCAGCTGCTCGCGTTCGCTGGCCGTCAGATAGGGGTCCAGGCTGCCCCGGTCCACGACAAAATCGATGATCTCCAGGCCGCCGGGCGAGACAAACTCGAACGGGCCATCGCCCGAGAACACAATCGCATGCCCCTCGCTGCAGGAGCGGTTGCAGAACATGGTGTTGCCCGGAATGCTGCTGGGCAGGCCGATGGCCAATTGCCCGGCGCGCAAGGCACCGGTCTGGTGCAGCGCCTGGCTGGAGAACTCGCGCCAGGCCTGGATAGGCCCCAGGTGCAGGCTGGTCACCCGGCCCTCAAAGCTGCCGGCCGACAGCTGCTCATAGCGCTGGTTCCAGCCCTGCAGCAAGGCCGCCTGCTCATCGACATCACAGGTCTGCGCCACCTGCGCAGCCGGGCCGCGCACCGCTGGGCCGCGCACCGCTGGGCCGCGCGCCGCTGCGCCGCGCTCAGCACGGGAGCTGCTCAGCGCGGGCGATGGACAAGGGGCGCTCAGGGACATGGCGGCGCAATGGCGTGGCTAGGCATACAGGCATGGTCATGCAAAAAGCGCACCAAGGTCAACCCAGCCTTCCCCTTAGCCAGATTTGCCGAAATCGGATAGAGCGTGCGCGCCATTCTTGCCACCATCGGGGACACCACAGACAACAAGGCAGGCCATGGCCCATCACCCCAATCCCGCAGGCGCCAGCGCCGCGCACCCAAGCAACTATTTCGAACAGCGCCAGCTCAAGCGCGGTGCCGCCGGCTGGCTGCTGCTGGTCGGCCTGGGCGTGGCCTATGTCATCTCGGGCGACTATGCCGGCTGGAACTTCGGCCTCAAGACTGGTGGCTGGGGCGGTCTGCTGGTCGCCTCGGCGCTGATGGCGACGATGTACACCTGCATGTGCTTTGCGCTCGCTGAACTCGCCACCATCGCGCCCACGGCCGGCGGCGGCTATGGCTTTGCCCGGCGCGCCTTTGGGCCCTGGGGCGGTTTTTTATGTGGCGTCGCCATCCTGATGGAATACGCGATTGCACCGGCGGCGATTGCCACCTTTATCGGCGCCTACTGCCAGTCGCTGTTCGGCATCGATGGCTGGATGGTCTACCTGGGCTTTTATGCCGTGTTTCTGGGCATCCACATCTATGGCGCGGGTGAAGCCCTGCGCCTCATCTTTGCCGTCACCGCGCTGGCAGTCGTTGCGCTCGTGGTCTTCATCGTCGCGATGGTGCCGCATTTCCAGCTCAGCAACCTGTTCGACATTGCGCCTACCGACGCCTGGGGCGCCAGCAGCTTTCTGCCCTTTGGCTACATCGGTATCTGGGCCTGCATCCCCTATGGCATCTGGTTCTTTCTCGCGGTAGAAGGCGTGCCCTTGGCCGCCGAAGAAGCGCAGGACCCACGCCGCGATCTGCCGCGCGGCCTGATTGGCGCCATCGCCGTGCTGGTGCTGTTCTGCGGCCTGATCCTGGTGCTGGCGCCAGGCGGCGCGGGGGCTGCGGCCTTGATGAACTCGGGCAACCCGCTGGTCGAGGCGCTCGAATCCAGCAAGGTGCTGGGTGGCCCCACCTGGATCAGCCGCTTTGTGAACTTTGTCGGCCTGGCCGGCCTCATTGCCAGCTTCTTCTCGATCATCTATGGCTACTCGCGCCTGGTGTTTGCGATGTCGCGCGCCGGCTACCTGCCCCGGGGCCTGTCGTTGACCACGCAGCGCAAGACCCCCTACCTCGCGCTGCTGGTGCCCGGCGCGATCGGCTTTGCGCTGTCGCTGACCGGCCAGGGCGATCTGCTGATCCTGGTCGCCGTGTTTGGCGCCACGATCTCCTACGTGATGATGATGGCCTCGCACATCTGGCTGCGCATCAAGGAGCCGAACCTGCCGCGCGCCTACCGCACGCCGGGCGGCGTCTTCACCTCGGGCATCGCGCTGGTGCTGGCCTGCATCGCGGTAGTGGCCGGCTTTCTGGTGGACCCCCGGGTTCTCATCGGCGCGGTCATCGTTTACGCTGTCTTCGTGGCCTACTTTGCGCTGTACAGCCGCCACCACCTGGTGGCCGACGCCCCCGGCGAGACAACCCCTTGAGGAGGCGCTGCGACCATGCCCTATTCCCATACCGTTGGCGCCGAGCGCCATCTGTTTGCCTCCTTGCGCGAGCTGATGGCCAAGGCCACACCGGCCCGCTCGGGCGACCAACTGGCCGGCGTTGCGGCCCGCCATGACACCGAGCGCGTTGCCGCACAGATGGCGCTGGCCGATCTGCCGCTCGCCCACTTTCTGCAAGAGGCGCTGGTGCCCTATGAGAGCGACGAGGTCACCCGCCTGATCATCGACAGCCATGACCGTGCCGCCTTTGCGCCGGTGGCGCACCTGACGGTGGGCGGCTTTCGCGACTGGCTGCTGTCCGATGCCGCCAACGAGGCGAGCTTGCGCGCGCTGGCGCCCGGCCTGACCCCGGAGATGGTAGCTGCCACCTCCAAGCTCTGCCGCAACCAGGACCTGATTTTGATCGCGCAGAAATGCCGCGTCATCACCCGCTTTCGCAACACCATCGGCCTGCCCGGCCGCATGTCCACCCGGCTGCAGCCCAACCACCCCACCGACGACCCTTCGGGCATTGCTGCCAGCCTGCTCGACGGCCTGATGTACGGCAATGGCGACGCGGTCATCGGCATCAACCCGGCCAGCGACAGCATCGCCGCCGTCAGCACCTTGCTCTTCATGCTCGACGAGGTGATCCAGCAGTACCAGATCCCCACCCAGTCCTGCGTGCTCACCCATGTGACCACCAGCATCGAGGCCATTGGCCGGGGCGTGCCGGTGGACCTGGTGTTCCAGTCCATCGCCGGCACCGAGGCTGCCAACCGCAGTTTTGGCCTGGACCTGGCCCTGCTGCAAGAGGGCTATGACGCGGCGCAGAGCCTCTCTCGCGGCAGCATCGGCAACAACGCCATGTACTTTGAGACCGGCCAGGGCAGCGCGCTGTCGGCCGGCGCCCACCATGGATTGGACCAGCAGACCTGCGAGGCGCGCGCCTATGCGGTGGCGCGCAAGTTCGAGCCACTGCTGGTCAACACCGTGGTCGGCTTTATCGGCCCCGAGTACCTCTACGACGGCAAGCAGATCATCCGCGCCGGGCTCGAAGACCATTTCTGCGGCAAGCTGCTGGGCCTGCCGATGGGCTGCGACATCTGCTACACCAACCATGCGCAGGCCGACCAGAACGACATGGATGTGCTGCTGACCTTGTTTGGCGTGGCTGGCATCAATTTCATCATGGGCATTCCGGGCTCGGACGACATCATGCTGAACTACCAGACCACGTCCTTCCACGATGCGCTCTACCTGCGCAAGACCCTGGGCCTGCGGCCCACGCCGGAGTTCGAGGCCTGGCTGCAGACCATGGGCATTGCCCAGGCCGCAGGCTCGGGCCCGGGCCCGGGCCTGCGCCTGGCCACTGACCTGCCCGCGCCTTTCTCGCAAGCGCTGGCCCAGCTCAACTGAAGCTCCCCATGTCCCCACGCCCTTCTGCTCCAGCCGCCCTGCCCGACCCAGCCGAGCCCGCGAGCGCCGCCGTCACCCCCAACCCCTGGGAGCGCCTGCGCCAGTTCACCAGCGCCCGCATTGCGTTGGGCCGCGCCGGCACCAGCCTGCCCACGCGCGCGCACCTGGACTTTGCCCTCGCCCATGCCCAGGCACGCATGGCCGTGCATACCGAGCTTGACATGGACCCGCTCGCGGGCGAACTACAAGCGCTGCACACCCAGCCGGTGCTGCGCCTGCACAGCGCCGCCCAAGACCGCCCCACCTACCTGCAGCGCCCGGATCTGGGCCGGCGCCTGAGCGCCGAGTCGCGGGCTCTGCTCCAGGGCCTGCCCCCTGCCCAGGCCGATGTGGTGTTTGTCGTCGCCGATGGCCTGTCCTCGTTGGCCATCGAGCGCAATGCCTTGCCTTTTCTGCGCCAGATGCTGCCGGCGCTGGCCGAGCAGTGGCGCGTCGGCCCGATCACTGTGGTGCGCCATGCCCGGGTGGCGCTGGGCGACGAGATTGGTGCGGCACTGGGCGCCTCGCTGGTGGTGGTGCTGATTGGTGAGCGCCCGGGCCTGAGCTCCCCGGACAGCATGGGCCTGTACATGACCTGGCAGCCCCGCCCGGGCATGACCGATGAGTCGCGCAACTGCATCTCGAATGTGCGCGAGCAGGGGCTGAGCTATGCGCAGGCCGTCCACAAGCTGCACTACCTGATGCAGCAGGCGCGCCAGCGCAAGCTCTCGGGCGTGCAGCTCAAGGACGAATCCGACACGCTGGCCGCGCCCCAAGAGGCCCGCCAGGCCTTCATGCTGGGCAGCAGCGGCCCGCAAACGCCCCGCTGACACCTGGGTGCCAGCGCCAGACATGCCGCGTCTGCTAGGCTGGCGGTCTTGCCCCTTCGCCTGCGCCACCATGTCCGCCTCCACCGCTTCGCTGCCCGCCGATCTCCAGTTCATCGAGCGCGGCTGGCTGTCGGCCAACAACACGGTGTTTGTGCGCGGCACCACGGCGGTGGTCGATACCGGCTACTGCAGCCATGCCGCGCAGACCGTGGGCCTCATCGAGGCCAGCCTGCAAGGCGCGCCGCTGCAGCGCATCGTCAACACCCATTTGCACAGCGACCACTGCGGCGGCAATGCCGCTTTGCAGCGGCGCTGGCCCCAGGCCCGCACCAGCATTGCGCCCGGCCATGCGCAGGCGGTCACCGATTGGGACGAGAACCAGCTGAGCTACCGCCCCACCGGCCAGGACTGCCCGCGCTTTCAGATGGACGAGCTGCTGCAGCCGGGCACAGAGATCACGCTCGGTGAGCAGCCTTGGCAGATCCATGCCGCGCCCGGCCATGACCCGCATTCGGTGATTCTGTTTGAGCCCGCCTCCGGCATCCTGATCTCGGCCGACGCGCTCTGGGAAAGCGGCTTTGGCGTGGTCTTTCCGGAGATCGAAGGCACGGCGGCCTTTGACGAGGTGGCCGCCACCCTGGATGTGATCGAGCGCCTGCAGCCGCGCCTGGTGCTGCCCGGCCACGGCAGTGCGTTCAGCGATGTGGGAAGTGCCTTGCACACCGCCCGCCAGCGGCTGGAGCGCTTTGTGCAAAGCCCCGAGCGCCATGCGCTCTATGCCGCCAAGGTACTGCTCAAGTACAAGCTGCTGGAATGGCAGCAGCTGCCCTTGGTGCAAGTGCAGGCCTGGCTGGCCGCCACGCCCTACTACGGCTTGCTGCACCAGCGCTACTTTGCAGGCCAGGACCTGGCGCAGTGGCATGCATCGTTGGTGGCCGACCTGGAGCGCTCGGGCGCCGCGCGGCGTGAGGGCGCGCTGCTGGTTAACCAGTAAGCGCGCTTACGTCACCATCCGCCCGATCAGGGCAGCTCTTTGGAAAGATCCGGCTCGCCCTCGGGCTTGGGCCCCACCGAGCCCAGGCGTGCGCGCAGCGACTGGGGCTGACCGGTCAGAATGGCTGCATAGCTGGTGGTGTTGGAGAGCACCTTTTTGACATAGTCGCGCGTCTCGGCAAAGGGTACGTTCTCGGCCCAGATGGCGCCGTCCAGCACCGGGCCATTGCGCCAGTTGCGCGGCCGGCCGGGGCCGGCGTTGTAGCCGGCAGCCGCCAGCGCCATCGAGCCGTCAAAATCATCCAGCGCGAGTTTGAGGTAGGCGGTGCCCAGGGTGATGTTGGTGTCGCGGTCATTGATGCTGGCCGGTGTGAAATCGGTCATGCCGATCTTGCGGGCGGTCCAGCGGGCGGTGGCCGGCATGATCTGCATCAGGCCCGAGGCGCCGACGCCCGAGCGCGCATCCATGATGAAGCGGCTTTCCTGGCGGATCAGACCATAGACATACGCAGGGTCCAGGCCAATCTCGCGCGAGCGGTTCACCACCGCATCCTTGAACGGCATAGGGTAGCGCTGGCCCACATCGACCACGGTCTTGGTGCGCTCGCTGGTGTTGATGCAGCGGTCCCAGATCTGGCGCTGGCAGGCCAGCTCGGCCGCGGCCAGCAGCTGGGCATCGTCCATGCCGCCGCGCTGGTGCAGGTTGGTCATGTAGTTCCACTCGCGCACCCCTTCGCTGCGCAGCCCCAGCTGGATCGCATAGAGCGCACGTGCCAGGCCCGCACTGCTGCGCACCGCCTGGCGCGCCTGCTCGTCGATGGCCACCGGCTGCGACGGGATGACGATGGGCTGGCCCAGCTCCTCCTGCGCCAGCTGCTCATAAAAGCCCTGTGTGCCGGCAATCTTTTGCAGCAACTGGCGCGACTGCTGAGTCTGCGCCTCGCTGATGCGGCCCGCCTGCAAGGCCTTGGCCTGCCAGTACATCCAGGTCGGGTCTTCGCGCTCCTCGGCGCTCATCGCCTCGATGCTCTTGCGCACCTGCTGCCACTGGCCGGCGCGCAGTGCCGCGCGCGTCTTCCAGGCCAGCAGGTCGTCACTCAGGTGGGAGTCCTTGCTCACCTTGGCAAAGCTGGCCATCGCATCGGGTGACAGGCGCGTGGCCTGCGTCTTGCCGATGACGCCCCAGACCCAGTCGCGGCGCGGCTGGGTCAGCAGCTCGTTCCAACGGCCTTCCATCAAGGTGGCGGCGCCATCGGGGTTGTCTGCGGCGATCTTGATCAGCGCCAAGGTGGCCAGCTCCTGCTGCTCCTTGGAGGACGTCTTGGCCTGGGCCGTCAAAAACTTGCTGGGCGACTGCAGCATGGTCGCAAAGGCGGGCAGCTGCATCGGGGCCACCACCTCCACCGCAGCGCGGGCGGCACGCGGGCGCCCCGCTTCCATGGTCTGGCGCGCTCTGCGCCAGATATCGTCGGCCTGCAGGCCACCGGCCGAGAACAGCTCCGAGGCCGCCAGGTTGCAGCCGTCTTCCGAGTCGCGCTGCGCATACCAGTTGCTCTTGACCGTGCTGGCCAGCGGTTCGCGCTCGCCGCCCTTGGCCAGATCGATCACCGCCGCGTAGCAGCGCAGCTCGCGGTCGTCGCCCATGCGGAATGCCGGGTACATCGCATCGAAATTGCTCCAGTCGCGGCGCTGGCCCAGGAGGCGCAGCCAGTCGTTGCGCAGCCGGTCTTCCTGGTAGGTACCGGCCCAGCGAGTCAAAAAGGCCTGCACTTCGTCCTGCGTGGCCTCGCTCAGGCGCGCGCGCAGCTCCCAGTACGCCGCCCAGGGCTCGAGCACATGGCCGCGCGCGCCGGGCAGCAGCTGGGTGAGTTTGCTTTTCTCGCGCTTGCGAAAGGCCTGCTGCATGTCAACGATCACATCGTCGTTGACCATGCCGCTGCTGACCGAGGGGCTGGACTGCAGCTGCACGGGCGTCTGCACCGAGGCGGGCGCGGCCGTTGCGCCCTGCAAAATCGTCTGGGCGGCCAGCGGCAGCGCGCTACAGGCCAACAAGGCCGCCATCAAGGGGGTGAAAACATTCCAAGGCATAGCCGATCCAGGTTGTGAGACAGCGGCGCTATAGAGCGGCGCCCAGGTGATCCCTAAAATCATACACATCGCCCAGCGTGCCCGCGGTCCCAAAGGCTGCAATACCAGGCTTCCTCTTACATGCCCTTACCGAAACAGCCCCAATATGTAAAAAAGGTACCTGGTTTTCACCGTACCCAATTTGCTGGGAGCGTCACTTTTGGCTGTCAGAATGGTTGACCCAGCGTGTTTCTGTAGGGATATTTGCAATGGATAAAAAAGCCGTGCGCCAAGCGCTCATTGAACAGCGTCTGCATATGCCCGATCGTCTGGAGCGCGCCGAACAGCTCCAGCAAGTCCTGCGTTTTTGGCTGATGGAGCGCCAGGATGCGGTGATCGGCGCCTACTGGCCGATCAAGGGCGAGTTCGACCCGCTGCCAGCGCTGCACCGCTGGAAGGAAGACGGTGCGCTGATGGACGAGCCCAAGCTGCGCCGCATTGCGCTGCCGGTGGTGAACAAGCAGCACAAGACCTTGAGCTTCCACGCCTGGTACCCCGGCTGCCCGATGGAGATGGATGCCTACGACATCCCCAAGCCGCAAAATACCGAGCTGGTCGTGCCCACCTTGCTGTTTGTGCCCTGCGTGGGCTATGGTCCGGGCGGCTACCGCCTGGGTTACGGCGGCGGTTTTTATGACCGCACCCTGGCCGCGCTGGAGCCGCGCCCCTTCACCGTCGGCCTGGGCTTTACGAATGGCTTTGTCGATGATTTCGAGCCCGAAGCGCATGACCTGCCGCTCGACGCCATCCTCAATGACAATGGCGTGGTCTGGCCCCTGGGCGATTCGTAGCCGCTGGCGAGCCCATTTTGGGGCGCGTGCAGACGGTATTAATGACCCGATACCTTCATTCATCAATCGGTTGAGATCATGCTGCAGCTTTATATCGGCAACAAAAATTATTCATCCTGGTCCATGCGCGCCTGGGTGCTGCTGCGCCAGGCGGGCATTCCTTTTGAAGAGAAGTTTGTCCGCTTCGACGGTTTCGACAGCCAGTCCGAGTTCAAGCGCACGATGACCGCCATCAGCCCCACCGGCACGGTGCCGCTGCTGCGCGATGGCGACATCAGCGTCTGGGACAGCCTGGCGATTGCCGAATATGCGGCGGAGCAATTCCCTGACAAGCAGCTGTGGCCCAAGGACAAGGCAGCCCGCGCCAGCGCCCGCAGCATCTGCGCCGAGATGCATGGCGGCTTCACCGCCCTGCGCAGTGCCTGCCCGATGAACATCGAGGCCGACCTGGCCGAGGTGGGCCGCATCGTCTGGCGCGACAACGCCGCTGTGCGCAAGAATGTCGAGCGCCTGTGCAGCATGTGGAGCCACCTGCTGGCCCAGCATGGCGGGCCCATGCTGTTTGACCAGTTCAGCATTGCCGATGCCTACTACGCGCCGGTGTGCTCGCGCCTCAAGACCTACCAGCTGCCCATCCCTGGCGAGATCGCCGCCTATATCGAGCGCGTGCACCAGTTGCCCGGCGTCAAAGCCTGGATCGATGCGGCGCTGGCCGAGCAGGACTTTGTCGCAGTGGACGAGCCCTACCGCGCAGAGCGTTAAGCGCTAAGCTTCGTCGACCTGTCCGCAGCTTCGGGCACCTTGGTGTGCCAGAGCACGGGCATCTGCCGCCTCGCAATCAGAGCGCTTGCGGCCGGTACACCCGCGCATCCAGCGGCGCATCGATGCTGATCAGGTAGACAAAGCGCTCGTCCTCGGGCAGCAGGCCCTGGATCGCTTCAAACAGCTCGGCATGCGCCAGGTTCTGGCGCAGCAGCGCTTCGACCTGGGGCGCATCCGCCGTCCAGGCGCTGCGCCGCAGTGCGCGCTCTGCGACCTCTTCTGCGCCGAGGAGCGCATGCACATAGACCAGCTCATGCGCCATCGCCTGCCACTGCGCGGCAGACACCTGCCCGCTGCGCAGCACATGGTCCTGCAGGGCGTCTTCGGTGGCCGTCTGCTGGCTCTGCCTTTGCGCATCGTAGGCGGCCTGCCATTGCGGCTCGGTCAAGGTCGGCAGGGCACTTCCCAAGGCGGCGGCATCCTGCAAAGCCATGCGCTTCCAGGCCTCCAGGCTGGGCATGGGCTGCGACAGCTGAAAGTCCATCATCTCCGCGTACATGCGCGCATTGAGCTGGCGCAGATTCCTGGGCGTGGCCGCCACCACCGCAGACTGCAAGGGCCGCGCCTCCAGCCACTGGGCCAGGTCCTGCATGGCCGTATCGCGTGGAAATTGGCGGTACTGCACATGGCTGGGGTAGTGCTCGGCATGGAACACCGGGTTGGTGCCCGCGCCCAGCGCTGCACCATTGTCATAAAAACGGACCACATCTGCGGAGAAGTAGCGGTCCGCCAGCTCCAGCACCAGGGCCAGACTGCCGTTTTGCGAATGCGTGCCCGCCCAGATCTTGACACCGGGCATTTCGTCAATCGTGTAGCGCCCGGCCGATGCATAGCCCAGCGCCTTGAACTCCTGCATCACCCGGCGCACCTGCGGGTCGCTGAACTGCAGCTTGTCCAACTGCATCGTGATGCGAGCCGCCACGCCTTGCTGCGCACTACCCAGCGCCTGCACATGCCCAAGCATGCGCGAAAAATACCAGCGAATGCCGAACTTGAGCAGCACAAACAGACCGACAAACGTCAATGCGATGGTCACCAATACCACGCCCATGGTTGTCCACATAAATCCCTCCCTCTTTGTATTATTTCGAATCAGCCCATCGGGCCAACCGAGCAGCATAGCGAGGAAGTGCGGCTGGTGCAAAGCGCTGGGAAGCTGTGGGCGGCCGCTACGCAGCCTTCGCCCGACGTCAGGCCAAGCCTGGAATTGGCTGGCGGGCCCGGTCCAGGCTGGCCTGCAGAGCCTGGCTCAGCTGCTGGGCCACCAGCTTGACCACCGGGCCTGGCGGGCGCGTGGCATCGACGGCCACGCTGATGCTCTGGGGCTCGGCGCCCTGGTCGCGGATGGGGATGAACTCCAGCGTACCGGCCGCCAGCTCAGGGGCCACATCGAGCTGCGAGGTAAAGATCAGGCGCTGCCCGCCCAGCGCCAGCTGTTTGACCAGCTGCAGCGAATTGCTCTCGACAAAGCCGCGCGCATCCTTAAACAGCCAGCTGAACTGCGCCTCCAGCAGGCGGCGGATGGTGATGGCGCGGCTTTGCAGTGCGATCGGATAGGCGGTCGCCTCCTGGAAACTGACGCTCTTGCGACCGGCCAGCGCATGGCCCGGCGCCACAACGCAGCCCAGCGGCAGCTGGGCTTGCCACAGCACCAGCAGCTCACGGCGCGGCGCCAGGTTGAAGATGGCGGCCAGGTCGGCCTTGCCGGTCATCAGCGCCGTCTCGGCATCGTCGGGGGTGCTCAGCTCTACCGACAGGCTGACCAGGGGGTGCTGGGCATTGAGTGCCTCGATCAGCGCGGGCAACACGCCGGTGGCATGGCTGTCCATCGCGACCAGCGACACATGGCCCTGGTGGATGCCCTGGATGCGCCGCACCTCGGCCACCATGCGGGTCTCATCCTGGCGCCAACGCCGGGCCATCGTGATCAGCGCATCGCCCGAGGCCGTCAGCCGCATGCCCCTGGGCATGCGCTCGAACAGCGGCACGCCCAGCTCTTCTTCCAGCGCCAGAATCTGGCGGTTGATCGCCGATGCGGCCACATGCAGCTCGCGCGCGGCTTTCTGGATCGAGCCCGAGCGGGCCACCTGGTCGGCATAGCGCAAAGCGGTAGGGACAAGCGAATGGCGCATCGGGTGGGACCTCCGGAATGCGGCGATTGTACTAATTTTTCGTATGCAGCATTGCCAAACCTATGATGGACGGCAATGGTCTGCAGGCCTAGCATGGCCTGCATGACGCCTGCCCAACGCCTCGACCACCTCAACCATTGCAGCCCTGACGACTTCTGCGCGGCCCTGGCCGACATCTGGGAGCATGCGCCCTGGGTGGCGGCGCAGACCGTGGCGCTGCGCCCCTTTGCCAGCGCCGATGCCCTGCACAGCGCCATGCTGGCCGTAGTCGCCGGGCTTGATGAACCGGCGCGCATCCGTTTTTACGCCGGCCACCCGGAGCTGGGTGGCGCGCTGGCCCGGCAGGGGGCGATGAATGCCGCATCCACCGACGAGCAGGCCAGCCTGGGCCTGGGCCAGCTGCAGGCGGCCGAGGCCCAGCGCTGGGATGACCTCAACCGCGCCTACCGCGAACGCTTTGGCTTTCCCTTCATTCTCTGCATCCGCCAGCACAGCCTGGCATCGGCCTTGCTTGTGTTCGAGCAGCGCCTGGGCCACACGCGGCCGATGGAGCTGCGACTGGCGCTGAACGAGATTGCCGCCATCAGCCGCCTGCGGCTGGCGCGCTACCTGCAGGCCAGCGATCCCGCCCCGGCCCCCAGCCATTGATTTTTCAGGAGTGTTCATCATGCATCGTCGTCACTGCTTTTTCAGCCTGGCCGCCGCGCTGGGTCTCCTGGCCTTCAGTGCCCAGGCGCAGACCGCCAGCTACCCCAACCACCCGGTCAAAGTGATGGTGGCCCTGCCCGCGGGGGGCGGTGTGGACATGATTGCGCGCCTGGTGGGCCAGCAGCTGCAGGCCAGCACCGGCCAGCCGTTCATCGTCGACAACCGCGCCGGCGCCTCCGGCCGCATTGGCCTGCCGGTGGTCGCCAAGGCCAGCCCCGATGGCTACACCTTGATGGCCTCGCCCGCGTCCTTTTTGACCACCAACAAAAGCATCTTCAAGGACCTGCCCTATGACCCGCAGGCCGACTTTGCGCCCATCACCAAGCTCGCCAACCAGGCCATGGTGCTAGTGGTCAAGGACCGCAAGAAATTCCCCAACGCCGCGGCCGTGCTGGCCGCCGCCAAGGCCCAGCCGACCCTCGTGACCTATGCCAGCTCGGGCGAAGGCAGTCCCCAGCACCTGGCAGCGTTGATGTTCGAGACCCGGGGCCATCTGCAGATGACGCATGTGCCCTACAAAGGCGGTGCCCTCGCCATCAACGACATGCTGGGCGGCAATGTGGACCTGCTGTTTGCGCCGCTGCCCGAGGCCCTGCCCCACCTCAAGTCCGGCAAGCTCAGCGCGCTGGCGCTGATGAGCGACAAGCGCTCACCCTTGATTGCCGAGGTGCCGACCATGGCCGAGGCCGGTATCCCCGACATGGTGATGCAGACCTGGATCGGCCTGCTGGCCCCGGCGCGCACACCGCGCCCCATCGTCGATGCGCTCAACCGCCAGGTGCAGGCCATCTTGCTGCGCGACGACATCCGGCAGCAGCTGCAGGACGTGGGCATGGAAGTGGCGCCCACCACGCCGGAGCAGTTCCAGCAAACCATTGCGCAGGAGATCAGCCTGCATGCGCAGCTGGTCAAGGCCGCCGGCCTGGTGCCGCAATAAAGCAAAGACCAGGGGCTGGCCCCTGGTCCTGGTCACTTTGCGGCGTGGCTGCCTGGCTGCCGGTGTTCAGCGGGCTGTGCGCAATCGGCGCTCAGATCCCTTTGGACGAGGGGTTGGCAAAGGCATCGCGCGTTTCGGCGTTCAGCGGGTAGTTGATATTGATGCCCTTGGGCGCAATCGGTGACATGAACCAGCGCTGGTAGAGCTTTTCCATCTCGCCCGATTGCATCAGGCCCGAGACGGTCTCGTCCACCAGCTGCTTGAAGGCCGGGTCGTCATTGCGCAGCATCAGCGCCTGGTTCTCGGTGCGCAGGCTCTCGCCAACGATCTCGTAGTTCTGCGGGTCACGCGCGTTGGCGATCTGGCCGGCCAGCAGGATGTCGTCCAGTACAAAGGCGGCGGCCTTGTCGCCCTGCACCAGCAGGAAGGACTCGGTGTGGTCCTTGCCCGGCACATTGGTGATGTCGAGCTTGCTGGCCCGGTCGGCCTGGCGCAGCAGGCGGAACGAGGTGGTGCCGGTGGTGGTGGCGACCGACTTGCCCTGCAGATCGGCAATGCCCTTGATGCCCGAGCTCTTCTTGACCAGCATGCGCACGTTGTAGCGGAAGATGTCCGGCGAGAAGGCCACCTGCTTTTGGCGCTCCACCAGGTTGGTGGTCGAGCCGCATTCCAGATCGACGGTGCCGTTTTGCACCAGCGGAATGCGGTTGGCCGAGGTGACCGCCTGGTAGTTCACCTTCAGCTCCGGCAACTGCAGCTTGGCTTTGATCGCGTCCAGAATATGCGCGCAGATATCGATGCTGTAGCCGATCGGCTTGAGGTTGGCGTCCAGGTAGGAGAAGCCGAACGAGGCCTCGCGGTAACCCAGCGTGATGGCGCCCGAGCTCTTGATCTTGTCCAGCGTGCTGCTGCTTTGCGCCATCGCGCCCGCAGAGGCACACACCAGGGCAGCCAGAGCCACCGCACGCTTCACATCCATTTTTCCTTGCATATCCATGATCCTCTGGCACCCCGTCGGTACCGGCCAATGCCTTGCGGCGTTTTAGAACTTTTGCTCCTTTTTTATTTTTTTCGGATCATATGATCCATGCCGCACAATGGCTACCCGTGATTTCCCTCAATCTGAAGAAAGACCCGCCGCCATGGGCGTAATCGACCAATTGCGAGACCGCTTTGCCTCCCTGAGCCCGTCGCTGCAGCAAGTGGCGCGCTATGTGCTCGACCACCCCAATGAGGTGGTGACGCAATCGATGCGCAGCGTGGGCCAGCATGCCCAGGTGCCCCCCACCACCTTGGTGCGCTTTGCCCAGACCTGTGGTTTTGAGGGCTGGAACCCGTTCAAGCAGGCGCTGACCGCCGACATGGGCCTGACCGGAGAAGTGGCCAACGCATACGGCGAGCGCGCCCGCAGCCTGCTGGGCCGCGCGCAGGACCAGCAGCTCACCGCCGAGATGTTTGCGATGCAGCGCAGCAACCTGGACCTGACCGAGCAGCACAGCGCAGCGCGCCTGACCGCCGCCGCCCAGCTGCTGGAGACGGCCGACCAGGTGCATGTGATGGGCATGCGCGCCTGCTTTCCGGTGGCCTTCTCGCTGGTCTATGTCTATCGTTTGTTCCGCCGCTCGGTGCACCTGCTCGAAGGCATGGGCGGCGTGCGCGAGATGCAGCTGCGCGCCATCGATGCGGGCGATGCACTGGTCGCCATCAGCTTTGCCCCCTACTCGCAGGAAACCGTGCATGCGGTGGAGCTGGCCCGCGCGCGCGGCTGCAAGGTGCTGGCCTTGACCGACAGCCTGGCCTCGCCCCTGTCGCTGGCGGCCGATGAAACCCTGCTGTTTGCCGTCAACAGCCCGTCCTTCTTCCCCTCGGTCACCGCCGCCCAGGCACTGTCCGAGTCGCTGCTGGAAGTGCTGGTCAGCCGCGCTGGCCCGCAGGCGGTGGCCCGCATCGAGTCGGCCGAAGGCGAACTGCACGACAGCGGCATCTATGTGCAGCCGGTACGCAAGTAAACTCGCACGATGAAAACTTACATGGTCGGCGGCGCAGTGCGGGACCGCCTCTTGGGTTTGCCGGTGAATGACCACGACTGGGTGGTGGTGGGTGCCACGCCCGAGGCCATGCTGGCCCAGGGCTTTGTGCCGGTCGGCAAGGATTTCCCGGTGTTTCTGCACCCGCGCACGCATGAGGAATATGCGCTGGCCCGCACCGAGCGCAAGTCCGGCCGGGGCTACCGGGGTTTCAGCATCGCCACCTCGCCCGATGTGACGCTGGAGCAGGACTTGGCCCGGCGTGACCTGACCATCAATGCCATGGCCGCGCCAGTGAACTGGAATGGCAGCGACCCGGTGACCGACCCCTATGGCGGCCAGGCCGATCTGCAGGCCCGGGTGCTGCGCCATGTGACCGACGCCTTCCGCGAAGACCCGGTGCGCATCCTGCGCCTGGCGCGCTTTGCGGCGCGCTTCCAGGATTTTTCCGTCGCGCCGGAAACGGTTGCGCTGATGCGCCAGATGGTCGCCGATGGCGAGGTCGATGCGCTGGTGCCCGAGCGCGTCTGGCAGGAACTGGCACGCGGCCTGATGGAGGCCCGGCCCTCACGCATGTTCGAGGTGCTGCGCGACTGCGGCGCCCTCGCCCGCCTGCTGCCCGAGCTGGACTGCCTCTGGGGCGTGCCCCAGCGCGCCGACTACCACCCCGAGGTGGATACCGGCATCCACGTGATGATGGTGCTGGACCGCGCCGCCGAGCTGGACGCCGCGCTGCCCGTGCGCTGGGCCTGCCTGGCGCATGACCTGGGCAAGGGCACGACCCCGGCCGATGTGCTGCCCCGCCATATCGGCCATGAGGAGCGCAGTGTGGAGCTGGCCCGCAAGCTGCAGCAGCGCCTGCGCGTGCCCAGCGACTGCGCCGAGCTGGCGTTGGTGGTGGCCGCCGAACACGGCAATATCCACCGCAGCCCGGGCATTGCGCCCGCTGCCGTCGTGCGCCTGCTCGAGCGCTGCGACGCCTTTCGCAAACCCGAACGCTTTGGCCAGGCGCTGCTGGCCTGCCAGTGCGATGCGCAGGGGCGGCTGGGCCTGCAAGACAAGCCCTACCCGCAACGCGCGCAGCTGCTGCGCCTACTGGCCGCCGCGCAGGCCGTCAGCACCAAGGAGGTGGCAGAACGCGCCGCCCGCAGCGGCCGCCAAGGTGCCGAGATTGGCGCGATGGTGCATGATGCGCGCTGCCAGGCGGTGGCACAGATGGTGGCAGCCGACGCCGCCGCAGGCCCTGCTACCGGGCAGCCTTGAGCAGCTGCGGCGCCGGGTCAGGCACCGCCAAGTCAAGCTGGCGGCGCCGCCACCGAATGCAGCAACACCGGCACCGTGCCATCGCCGTTCACACTTTCGAGCTGCACGCCAAAGCCCCAGAGGCGCGCGGCGTGCTTGAGCACCTCCTGCACATCGTCGGACAGCGGGCGGCCCTGGTACTGGGTGTGGCGCAAGGTCAGGCAGCGGTCGCCGCGCAGGTTCACGTTCCAGACCTGGATATTGGGCTCGCGCGCGCCCAGGTCGTACTGCTGTGACAGGGTCTGGCGCAGGTTGCGGTAACCGTCTTCGTTGTGGATGGCGCTGACCAGCAGCTCGCGCTCGCTGGCGTCGTCATGGATGGAGAACAGGCGCATGTCGCGCATCAGCTTGGGGCTCAGGTACTGGCCGATAAAGCTCTCGTCCTTGTAGTTCTGCATCGCATGGTGCAGCGCCGGCAGCCAGGGCGTGCCGGCCAGATCGGGAAACCAGCGCCGGTCTTCGTCAGTGGGGTGCTCGCAGATGCGCTGGATGTCGCGGTACATCGCAAAGCCCAGTGCATAGGGGTTGATGCCGCTGTAGGCACGGTGGCCGGCGGGCGGCTGGTAGATGACATTGGTATGCGATGACAGCCATTCAATCATTACCCCGTCGGTGAGCCAGCCCTCGTCGTACAAGGTGTTGAGCAGGGTGTAGTGCCAGAAGGTGGCCCAGCCCTCGTTCATCACCTGGGTCTGGCGCTGCGGGTAGAAGTACTGGGCAATCTTGCGCACAATGCGCACCACCTCGCGCTGCCAGGGCTCCAGCAGCGGCGCGTTCTTCTCGATGAAGTACAGCAGGTTCTCTTCGGGCTCCTTGGGAAAGCGCTCATGGTGCTGGGCCGGACTGTTCTTGTCGGGGCGCGCCGGCAGGGTGCGCCACAGCTCGTTGACCTGCTGCTGGGCATAGGCCTCGCGCTGCTCGCGCTCGGCGCGCTCGCGCGCCAGCGTCTTCTTGGACGGGCGGCGGTATCGGTCCACCCCCAGGTTGGCCAGCGCGTGGCAGGAATCGAGCCACTGCTCCACGGTATCGATACCGTGCTTCTCTTCGCACTGGGAGATGAAGTCGCGGGCATAGACCAGGTAATCGATGATGCTGCCCGCATCGGTCCACATGCCAAACAGGTAATTGCCTTTGAAAAAGCTGTTGTGCCCGTAGGCCGCATGGGCAATCACCAGCGCCTGCATCGCGGTGGTGTTCTCCTCCATCAGGTAGCTGATGCAGGGGTTGGAGTTGATGACGATCTCGTAGGCCAGGCCCATGTGGCCGCGGCGGTAGCGGCGCTCGGTGGCCAGAAACTCCTTGCCATAGCTCCAGTGCCGGTAGCCCACGGGCATGCCGACGCTGGCATAGGCGTCCATCATCTGCTCGGCCGATATCACCTCGAGCTGGTTGGGGTAGGTGTCCAGTCCGTAGCGCTCGGCCGTCGCGGCAATGGCGGCGTGGTAGCGCTCGATCAGCTCGAAGGTCCAGTCGCTGGGGTCGGGCAAGGGCTGGTTCGGGCGCTGGCCAGCAGGCCGGGGCGTGGCGGGCACGTCGCGCTGGGAACGGTCACCGGAGAAGGGCACTTTCCAATGCGGAGAGCCTTTGCGCCGTGCCAGCACGGGGTATTGCGACGGGTTCATACCGGTACCCCCTCCTTCTTGAACAGATCGCGGAACACCGGGTAGATATCCCCGGGCTCGGCCACCTTGCGCATCGCGAAATGCGAGAACAGCGGCAACAGCTGGCTGTATTCCTGCCAGAGGCTTTGCTCGTCCGGTGCCACCTGCACATAGGCAAAGTAGCGCGCCAGCGGCAGGATCTTGTCAGCGAGCAGGCTGCGGCAGTTGCCGCCGTCGTCGCCAAAGTTGTCGCCATCGCTCGCCTGGGCCACGTAGATGTTCCAGTCGGCTGCCGGGTAGCGTGCGCGGATGACCTGGTCGAGCAGCACCAGCGCGCTGCTCACCACGGTGCCACCGCTTTCGGTGGAATGGAAGAACTCATCCTCGCCCACCTCGGCCGCCTGGGTGTGGTGGCGGATGAAGACGATCTCGATCTTCTCGTAGTGGCGCGTGAGAAACAGGTACAGCAGGATGAAAAAGCGCTTGGCCAGGTCCTTGCGCGACTGGTCCATCGAGCCCGAGACATCCATCACGCAGAACATCACCGCCTGGCTGCTGGGCTCGGGCACCTTGGTGCGGCTGCGAAAGCGCAGGTCCAGCGGATCGAGAAAGGCCACCTTGCCCATGCGCGCCTGCAGCACGGCGATGCGCTGCTGCAGCTCGGCCACTGCTTCGCTGGTGCCGTCATCCTGCGCCATGAGCTCTGCCAGCGCGTCTTCCAGCGCCTTGAGCTCACGGTGCGGCGCCTTGGTCAGCGCAATGCGCCGGCCCAGCGCGCCGCGCATGGTGCGCAGCACGGCCAGATTGTGTGGCGTGCCGTCGTGGCTGTAACCGGCGCGGCGCGTCTTGTACTGCAAGGTGCTGGCGATGTGGGTGCGCAACAGGCGCGGCAGCGCCAGGTCTTCAAAGAACAGCTCCATGAACTCTTCCTTGGTCAACGTGAAGGTGAAGTCGTCCTCACCCTCGCCGCTGTCACTGGCCTGCGAGCCTCCGCCCCCGCCCGAACCACCCTGGGGCCGCGCAATGCGGTCGCCCCGCACATGCTCGGTATTGCCCGGGTGTACGGTGTCGCGCACGCCCCCTTGCCCATGGTGGAAGACGGGCTCCTGGATGTCCTTGCGCGGAATGGTGATGTTCTCGGCCTGCTCGATGTGGCGGATATCGCGCTTGGCCACCGCGCGGCGCACCGCCTCGGCAATCTGCGTCTTGTAGCGGCGCACAAAGCGCTCGCGGTTGCCCACCGACTTGTTCTTGCCGGCGAGCCTGCGGTCGATGATTTGCAATGCCATCTATGCCCCCATCCATGACCCGGCGCGTTCGGTGCCGGCGCGCCGTTATCTTTGCTTCAGCTGCTCTTGCGCACACGCAGGTACCACTCGCACAGCAGGCGCACCTGCTTGGGCGTGTAGCCCTTGGCCTCCATGCGGGTGACAAAGTCCTCGTGCTTGCGTGCATCCTCGGCACTGGCCTTGGCGTTGAAGCTGATGACGGGCAGCAGCTCTTCGGTGTTGGAGAACATCTTCTTCTCGATCACCAGGCGCAGCTTCTCGTAGCTGGTCCAGCTGGGGTTCTTGCCCTGGTTGTTGGCACGCGCACGCAGCACGAAGTTGACGATCTCGTTGCGGAAGTCTTTCGCATTGGCAATGCCGGCGGGCTTTTCTACCTTCTCCAGCTCGGCATTGAGCGCATTGCGGTCGAACACCTCGCCGGTGTCGGTGTCGCGGTACTCGCTGTCCTGGATCCAGTAGTCGGCGTAGGTCACGTAGCGGTCAAAGATGTTCTGGCCGTACTCGCTGTAGCTCTCCAGATACGCGGTCTGGATTTCCTTGCCGATGAACTCGGCGTAGTGCGGCGACAGGTATTCCTTGATGTAGCCGGTGTACTTGGTCTCCAGCTCGGCGGGGAACTGCTCGCGCTCGATCTGCTGCTCCAGCACATACATCAGGTGCACTGGGTTGGCCGCCACCTCGGTGCTGTCGTAGTTGAACACCTTGGACAGGATCTTGAAGGCAAAGCGGGTGGAGATGCCCGACATGCCCTCGTCCACGCCGGCATAGTCGCGGTACTCCTGGTAGCTTTTGGCGCGCGGGTCGGTGTCTTTCAAGCTCTCGCCGTCGTAGACCTGCATCTTGCTGAAGATGCTGGAGTTCTCGGGCTCCTTGAGCCGTGTGAGCACGGCAAACTGCGCCATCATCTTGAGCGTGCCGGGCGCGCAGACCGCGCTGGCGAGCGACGATTCCCGGATCAGCTTTTCGTAGATGCGTACCTCCTCCGAGACCCGCAGGCAGTATGGCACCTTGACGATGTAGACCCGGTCCAAAAATGCCTCGTTGTTGCGGTTGTTGCGGAAGGCCTTCCACTCGCTCTCGTTGCTGTGGGCCAGCACGATGCCATCAAAGGGGATGGCGCCAAAGCCTTCGGTGCCCTTGTAATTGCCCTCCTGCGTTGCGGTCAGCAACGGGTGCAGCACCTTGATGGGCGCCTTGAACATTTCGACAAACTCCAGCAGGCCCTGGTTGGCCAGGCACAGGCCGCCCGAGTAGCTGTAGGCGTCGGTATCGTCCTGGGCGTAGTTCTCCAGCTTGCGGATGTCGACCTTGCCCACCAGGCTGGAAATGTCTTGGTTGTTCTCATCGCCCGGCTCGGTCTTGGCCACGCCCACCTGGCGCGAGATGCTGGGGTAGCGCTTGACAACGCGGAACTGGCGGATATCGCCCCCGTATTCATCGAGGCGCTTGACAGCCCAGGGCGAGAGCACATGGTTGAGGCAGCGACGCGGAATACCGAACTGCTCCTCGAGCACCGGGCCGTCTTCGATGGGGTCGAACAGCGCCAGCGGTGACTCGTTCACCGGCGAGCCCTTGAGCGCGTAGAACGGCACCTTCTGCATCAGGTACTTCAGGCGCTCGGCGATGGAGCTCTTGCCGCCCCCGACGGGGCCAAGCAGGTAGAGGATCTGCTTGCGCTCTTCCAGGCCCTGGGCGGCATGGCGGAAGAAGCTCACCACCTGCTCGATGGAGTCTTCCATGCCATAGAACTCGGCAAACGCCGGGTAGCGGCGGATCATCTTGTTGGCAAACAGACGCGAGAGGTGCGGATCGTTGCGCGTGTCGATCATCTCGGGCTCGCCAATCGCGGCCAGCATGCGGTGTGCCGCTCCCTCGTAGACCATCGGGTCGCGCTGGCACAAAGCAAGAAACTCGTCGAGCGACATTTCCTCTTCGCGCAGGCGCACGTAGCGGGCGGCAGAGTTGCTGATCACATCCATACGACCTCCGTGGCGGCACCCAAGGGGCAGACCGTGCCGCAAACTTGTTAGGACCCCTCTGCAAAACTCCCTGCCATGGCGAAAATGCGGCCATACCATTTGGCGAGGGTTTTGCAGAGCCTCCCTAGGCAACCGTTATCGTGACTTGGTTTTAGCACCTTAGCGGCGCTTTGACCAGATCACATGTCCTACACACGGATGACCACAATGCAGGCAATATTTCTGTTTACCGCGCTAGCCGCCGCGCTGGCCTCGGAAACACGCCCCTCCCCCTCGAAGGGCGGTGCGCCAACGCGTGCCGCACACCGGCGCAGCACCTGACTTGGGTGGCGCAAGACGGCAACACGCCTTGACTTCATCGTCATAAAAACGACACAGCAGCGTCACGCCTCTGCCACGGTCGCCGCCGATACTCCGTGCGCACCACAGAGTATGTTGGCCTGGATCTCTCATGGGCCTCTGTGGTGCATCCAAACACTACATAACACCCCACGGAGTTACCGATATGAGCGCAGTGCTGACCTCGCGTCGCCGTCTTTTGCAATTTCTGGGCAGCGCACCATTGCTGCCCTTGTCCGGCTCCCTGTCTGCAGCAGGCCTGCTGACCGCCTGCGGCGGCGGTGGTGATGACGATGGCCCGACGGCGGCCTTCAAGTCGGTGAGCTTCTCCAACATGGCAGCGCCCAACCTGACCAACCCCGCAGCGATGGCGACCACCTCGACCACCGCGGTGATGACCATCCTCTACGCCGACGACAGCAAGCGCGAAGTGGCGCTAGCCTACCAATCCTTCTTTGTCACCGGCGACATGGTGGCGGACGGCAAGGGCGGCAAGATCCTGGCGGGTGGCTACTACGACATCAACAACCAGCCCATCATGGACAAGTCCGTGGCCGGCAGCGAGCGGCAGTTTTTCTCTGACTGCCCCGATGGCTCCTCGATCATCCAGGTCGCCGATGCCAAGGTCGACGGCGTCAAGGGCAAGCCCGTGTTTGCCGTGGTGCAGTTCGAGTACACCTCCAAGGACCAGTCGGGCGCCGATGCCTATGGCACCCTGCCCTCGCCCATCGCCGTGCTGACCCTGGACCAGGACCAGGACACCGGCAAGCTGAGCCTGGTCAAGTACCACAACGTCGACATGTCCAAGGCCCATGGCCTGTGGATCACCTGCGGCGCCAGCCTCTCGCCGTGGAACACCCATTTGTCCAGCGAAGAGTACGAGCCCGATGCCTTCACCGCTGCCAGCTCGGCCCAGTTCAAGGCCTTCAGCAAGCACGTGTACGGCAACGAGACCACGGCCAACCCTTACCACTACGGCCACCTGCCCGAGATCACCGTCAACAAGGACGGCACCGGCACGGTCAAGAAGCACTACTGCCTGGGTCGCATCTCGCACGAGCTGATCCATGTGATGCCCGACAACCGCACCGCGCTGATGGGCGATGACTACACCAACGGCGGCCTGTTCATGTTCGTGGCCGACAAGGAAAAAGACCTGTCCGCTGGCAACCTGTACGTCGCGCATTACACCGAAGTGCTGACCGACACCTCGACCGCCAAGATGGAGTGGATCCACCTGGGCCACGCCACCAGCGCCGAGATCGAAGCGCTGGCGAACAGCCTCAAGCCGGCCGACATCATGGAGTCGCTGACCACCGACCCGCAGGATGCCAGCTACACCGCGGTGTTCCTGGACGGCAAGGCCGCCTGGCTCAAGCTCAAGCCCGGCATGGAAAAGGCAGCCGCTTTCCTCGAAACCCACCGCTATGCCAACCTGGTGGGCGGCTCGATGGCGTTCACCAAGATGGAAGGCACCACCGTCAACATCAAGGACAAGGTGGCCTACTCGGCACTGGCCAACATCCAGACCTCGATGATCAACGGTGACAAGGCCTGGAATGCCAAGCACAACGTGACCTTCCCCAAGACCGTGAAGGCCGGCGGCGTGCTGGCCCACAACCTGGGCGGCGGCATCAAGGACCGCCAGGGCGCCCCCATCAACAGCGAATGGGTGCCACAGCAATCGCATATGCTGATGATGGGCGAGGACATTGCCGCCGACGCACTGGGCAACACCTCCAACCCCGACAAGATCGCCAGCCCGGACAACCTCAAGTTCTCCGAAAAGATGCGCACCCTGTTCATCGGCGAAGACAGCGGCAACCATGTGAACAACTTCCTGTGGGCCTACAACGCCGACACCAAGCAGCTCTCGCGCATCCTGTCGACCCCTGCCGGCGCGGAATCGACCGGCCTGCACGCGGTGGACGAGGCCAACGGCTGGACCTACATCATGAGCAACTTCCAGCACCCTGGTGACTGGAGCGCGCTGCACGCCAAGATCAAGGACCAGCTCGATCCGCTGATCAATGCGAACTACAAGAACAAGTTTGGCGCCTCGGTGGGTTACCTGACCGGTACGCCGCAAGCTGTGAAGCTGTAAAACGGTTCAGAGAGCGTGTGGCCACTCACGCGCTCGCTTCAAAAAGAAAATGCCATCCCGACGGATGGCATTTTTTCGTGGCGCAGTGCGTTTACAAGACCGACTGCAGCCAGCGCACGATCTCAGCGGGCGGCAACGCGCCGGAGATGCGGGCCGCCTCCTGGCCGCCCTTGAACACCACCATGGTCGGAATGCTGCGGATATTGAAGGGCTGGGCCACATGCGGGTAAGCCTCGGTATCGAGCTTGGCAAAGCGCAGCCGGGGTTCGAGCTGCTTGGCAGCCAGCGCATACCCCGGCGCCATCTGCAGACAGGGGCCGCACCAGGGCGCCCAGAAGTCCACGACCACGGGAATGTGGTTGCGCCCCAGCTGCTTGGCAAAGCTGTCGGCATCCAGCGCGACAGGCTCGCCCGTGAACAAGGGCTGGTGGCAGCTGCCGCAATCGGGCTGCTGGGCCAGCTGCGCGCGCTGCACGCGGTTGGTGGTATGGCAATGGGGGCACACAATGTGCAGGCTGTCTTCGGTCATGGGGCACTCTCCTGCTGCCCATCATAGGCAGCGATGCAAACGCCAGTTGCAGGCCGGTGCCGCATATTTCAAGTCAGCGTGATCAGCACCGGCTGGTGGTCGGACAGCTGCGTGGTGCTGTCGCTGTGCCAGGCCCGCACATGGCTGCGCAGGCTGTCGCTGACCAGCGCAAAATCGCAGGCCACCGGCGTGGGGCCCCAGCTGCGGTCAAACACACAGAAGGTGGCCGGCTGCGGCGCGCTGCCATGCAGCAGCGGCCAGCTGTCATGCCACAGCGGCGTGCCATCGTCCTGCAAGGCCACGAGCGCGGCATAGGCCGCCTCACCGGCGTGCAGGTTGAAATCGCCACACAACACCGCGTGCGGCGTGTGCACCGGCGTGGTGTAGGGCGTGGCAGCCGATGCCGCAGCGGGCAGCGCCTGCAGCTGCGCCAGAGCCTGGGCATGGATCGCCCGCAAGGCCTGCACCTGCGCCAGGCGCTGGCTGGCGCTGTGGTATTCCAGATGCGTGCACATCACGCGCACCAGCCCCAGCGCCGGGTCACGCACCGTCACCACCAAGCAGCCCCGGGGCATGCTCACCACACCCACCTCGGCCAGCCAGGGCAGCCGGTGCTGCGCCACCTCGGCCACCGGCAGGCGGCTGGCCACCAGATTGCCAAAGCTGCGGCGCTGGCCGCTGGCATCAAAGCCATCGGTGGTGGCGGCAAAAAACAGCTGCCACCCCGGCAGCAACGCCTGCAGCTGCGCCACCTGGTCACCCGGCGCGCCCGCCAACGCGCCGTGGCCCACCGCGACCTCCTGCAGGCACAGCACATCGATGCCGCCCTCGCCCATCGCCAACGCATGGCGCACGATGCGCGCCGGATCGGCCAGGCCATCGAGGCCGCAGCACCATTGCACATTCCAGCTCAGTATTTGCATGTGGGAAACTCTGTGGATAGCCGCGCCCGCTGGCGCAGTTGCCGGTGATTGTGCAGCAGCGGCGATGCGTTTGCCATGCCTGCAGCCAAAGCCAGCCCCTGCGCGCTTATAGTCGGGCGATGCGCAACCCCCAGCCAGATTCCTTTCAAATCCGCCCTGCCACCGTGGGCGACGTCGACGCCATGTTCCAGGTGCGCCTGGCGGTCACGGAAAACAGCATGACCAGCGCAGAACTGGCCGCCGCCGGCATCACGCCCGCCTCCATTGCCGAGGCTATTCGCAGCGCCCCTTGCGCCTGGGTCGCCACCATCGATGGCGAGGTCGCCGGCTTTGCGATGGTGGACCTGCGCAGTGCCTGCCTGTTTGCACTGTTTGTGCGCAGCGGCTGCGAAGGCCGGGGTCTGGGCACCGCGCTGTGCCGGGCCGGCGAGCAGGCCTTGTTGGCGCAGCATGAAGCAGCCTGGCTGGAGACAGCCAAAGCCAGCCGCGCCGCGCGCCTCTACCGCCACCTGGGCTGGGGCGATGAGCGCGATGTGGGCGATGGCGATATCCGCCTGACCAAGCGGCGCGCCTGACGCTACGCAGCGCTGCACGCTGTCCGGCCTTCTGTTCTTACTTCTGCTACATTGCGCAGATGGCCCTGTGCACCACCCCCCGAATTATTCGCATCGTCATACCGACGGTGGGATAGCGCGCGGCCAGGTCACCATGCAACCCACCCTGGAGGTGGGTTTTCCGTCTCTGGGGTTTCCTCGAAGGAGACGGAATGAACACTAGCCAAGCGCCTGATACATTTGCCGATAGAGACCCAGATGCCGGCACCCTGCACCTGCTCTGCGGAAAGATCGCCTCCGGCAAGTCCACCCTGGCCCGGCAGCTCGCGGCGCAGCCCCGCACGGTACTGGTCAGCGAAGACGCCTGGCTCGCCCAGCTCTACCCGGATGCGCTGGTCTCGGTCCAGGACTACGTCCGATTGTCTGAACGACTGCGGGGCGCGATGCAGCCCCACATCGTGGCGCTGCTCCAGGCCGGCACCTCGGTGGTGCTGGATTTTCCATCGAACACCCCCGCCACCCGCGCCTGGGCGCGCCGCATTTTTGAGGCAGCCGGTGCCCCGCATGCGCTGCACTGGCTCCAGGTGCCCGAGGAGGAATGCAAGCGCCGCCTGCGGGTGCGCAATGCGTCTGGCGAGCATCCATTTGAAACCAGCGATGCGCAGTTTGAGCTGATCAGCCAGCACTTTGCAGCGCCTTCAGCGTCAGAAGGCTTTCAGCTGGTGCTGCACCGCTGATAGGCGCTGCCGGTGGCCAGAGCTTAAGAACGCTGCGGCAGATAGCTCGGCCGATCCGCCGTCATCCCGCGCTTGACTTGCTGCGTCAGGTCATCGGCCAGCACCTCGTCCAGCCCCGCTTCGAGCGCATCGAGCGTGCGGCTGACAATGTCGGCCGGGCTGGACTTGGGGGCATCCAGCCCCCGTGTCAGGTCGGTATCGACATAGGCCATGTGCAGGCCCAGCACCTGCGTCTTCTGGGCGGCCAGTTCGTAGCGCAGCGAATTGGTCAGCGACCAGGCGGCCGATTTGCTCGCCGAATAGGCGGCCAGTTCGCTGCCATTCACCCAGGAGGCAATCGACAAGACATTGAGCAAGCCACCACCGCCATTGGCCGCCAGCACCGGCGCAAAGGCCTTGCTCATGCGCAGCACCGCGAAGAAATTGGTCTCGAAGATGCGGCGAGCCACCGCTTCGCTGTCTTCGGCGAGAAAGCCTCCCGGCTGGGCGATGCCGGCGTTGTTGATCACCAGGGTCACATCGGGCGCCTGCGCCACGGCCGCCGCCACATCCTCGGGGTTATTGACATCCAGCCGCAGCGGATGCACCCCCGCTTGGGGGCTGATATTGGCGGGATCGCGTGAACCGGCGTAGACCTTGCGGGCACCGCGGGCGAGCAACTCGCGCACAAAGGCCTGGCCGATGCCACGGTTGGCACCTGAGACAAGAACGACAGCGTTAGCAATTTTCATGGGAATCTCCACGTTTACCGAGGTTGAAAGAGCGCTCACGGGCGCTTAATAACGACTTTGCCTTTGGCATGACCGGCCTCGACATAGGCCAGCGCTTCAGGGGTGCATTCGAAGGGAAAAACGCGATCCACCACCGGACGGACCGCGCCCGACTCGATCAGCGCGGCGATCTCGCGCAACTGCTCGCCACTGGCTTGCATGAAGAGGAACGAATAGCCCACACCCCGCTCCTTGGCTTTTGCGCGGATGCCTGCGCTCAGCCACCGCATCACCCACGTCAAAAGACGGGGTGCAGCGATCGCCTTGCCAAAGTCGGGATCGGGGGGGCCTGAGAGGGAGATGAGCTGTCCACCGCTGCGCAGCACGCGCAGCGATGCACCGAGCGCCTGCCGGGGCTGGCTGTGCAGCACCACGTCGTAGCCGTGCAGGACGTCTTCGAACTTCTGGGCTCTGTAGTCGATGACGGTATCCGCACCCAGGCCTTTGACGAACGCTGCATTGGCGGCACTGGCGGTGGTTGCCACTGTGGCGCCCAGGTGCTTGGCCAGCTGGATGGCGAAGCTGCCCACCCCGCCTGCGCCTGCCTGGATGAACACCTTCTGCCCAGGACGCAACGCCGCTTTGTCAACCAAGGCCTGCCATGCCGTCAAACCCACCAAGGGGATGGAAGCCGCTTCCTCCATCGTGATGCCTTGGGGCTTATGGGCCAACGATGCCTCTTTGACGGCAACCCACTGCGCAAAACCGCCGATGTGCAAATCATCGAGCCGCGCATAGACCGCATCGCCGCGCTTGAACTTCTGCACCCGGGATCCCACCTCGACCACCTCCCCAGCGATGTCGTGGCCCAGGATGAGTGGCAGGGGATAAGGCAGGATGCGCTTGAACTCACCGCTTCGGATCTTGGCGTCCAGCGGGTTGACGCCAGCGGCATGCACCTCCACCAGCACCTCATCCTCGCGCGGCTGCGTCTTGTCGACATGCGCCAACCGCAACCGGCTCTTTTTGCCATAGCGATCCAGCACAAACGCTTGCATGGTCTTATCTCGCATGATGTTCATCATATTAAAAATCAAAAAAAAGCAGCGCGCTGCTAGGCGCTGCTGCCGGGTGCGAGGTCTGCCGCCCGATCGGCGGGCAGCAGATGCTGAAGCGCCGCTTCGCGCAAGCTGTCCGACAGCGCCGCGTCGTCCACCGCGCGGGCCAGCAGCAGGCTGCCCACCATCGTGGACAAGGCCACCATAGCGCGCTCATGCGCTTGCGCCTGCCCCCAATCGGGCGATTGGCGGGCGATGAGATCCACCATGCCCTTGATGTGCTGGGTGGTCACGCGGCGCACTTCCGGCGCCTGGCGTGCGGTCTCGGACCCCAAGGCCACCAGCGGGCAGCCTTGCTCGGCATGCTGCACATGGGCTTTCGAGAGGTAAGCGCGCAGCACGGCATCCCAGGCCTGGTCAGGGGTTGCCTGGGTCGCAACCTCGGCCACCGCGGCAGCAGACTCTGCACACGCCAGCTGCGCAGCTTCTGCCAGCATTGCCTCGCGCGAGGCGAAATGCGCGTAGAAGGCCCCATGCGTCAGGCCCGCCTCTTTCATGATGTCGGCCACCCCCGTGCCGCCATAGCCGCTGCGGCGGATGGCGCGGGCAGCAACGGACACAATGCGCTCATGCGTCGCTTGCTTGGCGGCAGCCCGGGTGTTGGAAGTTTCATTTCGCATGATTCTCATCATACATAATTTTCAGACCCTGCGCATCGCAGGGTAAATGCCTCGCACCATTGGCGCAGCACCGGGCACACGGTCACCGTGGTTGGCCTTGCGCGCCCAGCCACTGGAAGACCTGCGCAACCATGTCCGAACGGGCGGGCCCAGACACGCCCGACAGCCACCAGGTGGTGCCCGGCAAGCGCGGGTAGCCTGGCAGCAGCTGCAGCCGCCCGCTTGCCACGCTCCC
Source organism: Comamonas sp. 23 (assembly GCF_049601575.1). Classification (NCBI taxonomy): domain Bacteria; kingdom Pseudomonadati; phylum Pseudomonadota; class Betaproteobacteria; order Burkholderiales; family Comamonadaceae; genus Comamonas; species Comamonas sp. 23. The sequence continues at coordinate 4,562,629 of NZ_CP187127.1, forward strand.
TTCCACCAACAGGCTGGGCAAGCAAGCGATGCCCTGCGCGGCTAGCACGGCATCGAGCACCAGCCGCGCATCGTCATACATGGCGCGCTTGCGGAACTGCGCCAGCGGCCCCAGGAAAAGCGGCGCCGTGGCTTCGGAAGTAAGGCTTTCTTCCAGGCACACCAGATCGGCATGCAGGTGTTGCTGCTCCTGCGGGATGCGGCCCAGCTTCTGGGCGATACCCGCATCGGCCACCAGCAGCCATTCGTCCTGCAGCAGAGGCCGCTCATCCAAGCCCGGCTGCAACAGCGGCCTGCGGCTGATGGCAATGTCCACATCGATCTCATCGACAAAGCGGGCGCTCTCGTCGGCCGACAGCACCAGGCTCAGCCCGGGCAGCAGCGCATGCAACGCGGGCAGCCGGGGCTGCAGCCAGCCGCGCAACAGCGGCGCGGGGCAGACCAGGGACACCAGGCCCGGATCGAGGTAGGTGCCAATGCGCTCCATGCCGCTGCGCAGCACGGTGAGCGAGCGCTGAACGCTGCGCAGCAGCACCTCGCCTGCGATGGTCAACTCCACACCGCGCCCCGCACGCCGAAACAGCGGCTGCATCAGCTGCGCTTCGAGCTGCTGCACCTGGTGGCTGATCGCAGACTGGGTCACATGCAGCTCATCGGCTGCGCGTGAAAAGCTGCCATGCCGGGCGGCGGCCTCAAACCCCATCAACAGCTTCAACGAAGGGATACGCGGCTCTGACATATGAGAGATATTAATGAATTAGCACAAATCTTATCATTTAATCTCATACCTAACGCGATCCACAATGCGACCTCGTCCGACTATTCGGCAACGCAACGGCTCCGAACAGGAGCCATTGGAAAAGTGATGAAGACAGGTCAAGATGTGATGCGCGATGGCGCGAACGACCCCATGGGAGCCACCACCATGCAACGACGACAATTTCTCTCGGCCGGCGCCACCTTGGTCGCCGGAAGCGCGGTGGGCATGCCAGCGCAGTCGGCGCCCGCTGCAGACCGCCAAGGGCGCATGCCCGATGAAGGCGAGCGCCATGCTGCCACCTGGATGGCCTTTGGTGCCAGTAACGCGATCTGGGGCCGGCGGCTGAAGGCGGGCGCACAGGCCAACCTGGCACTGATTGCCCAGACCATTGCCCAGATGGAGCCGGTGCAGATGCTGGTCAACGCCCAGGACTACGACCTGGCCGCGCGCCTGTGCGGCAGCAAGGTCAAGCTGCTGGTTCAAGACATCGATGACCTGTGGATGCGGGACACCGGCCCGGTATTTGTGAAGACGGCAGGCGGCGGTCTCGCCGGGGTGGATTTCAACTTCAATGGCTGGGGCCGCAAGCAATCCCACCGCCATGACGCCCTGGTCGCGGCCTTTGTGGCCGGTACGGCAGGGGTGCCCTTGCTGAAAAGCAGCCTGGTCCTGGAAGGCGGCGGCATTGAAGTGGATGGCCAGGGCACCGCCATCATCACCGAGAGCTGCGTGCTCAACGCCAACCGCAATCCCGGCGTCAGCAAGGCGCAGTGCGAGCAGGAATTACACCGGGTGCTGGGGATAGACAAGGTGATCTGGCTGCCCGGCATTGCCGGCCACGACATCACCGATGGCCACACCGACTTTTATGCCCGCTTCTGCGCGCCCGGGGTCGTGGTTGCCGGTGTTGACAACGACCGGTCCTCGCCAGAATATGCGGTCACCCAGCGCCACCTGGCCATCTTGCGCAAGGCGGCGGACGCGCGTGGCCGCCCCTTGCAGGTGCTGCGCATGCCGGGGCCTGACGAAGTCCGGCCGCAGTATGAGAGCAAGGATTTTGCGGCAGGCTATATCAACTTCTACGTCTGCAACGGCGCGGTGATCAGCGCGGAGTTTGGCGATACCCGCGCTGACCGCAACAGCCGCGCCCTCTTGCGCGAGCAGTTCCCGGGGCGCGAGATTGTGCAGCTCAATATCGATGCCATCGCGGCGGGCGGCGGCGGCATCCACTGCACCACGCAGCAGCAACCGGCCTGAGCGGAAACTGCGGCTCAGCAGGCCGCGGGGACAGGGTGACCCGTTACTGGGCAGCAGCGCACCGCCCAGGCTTTCTGTCACAGCGCCCGCATCGGCCAGTGAAGGGACAGCCGCAAAGAACTTCAGCGCCACATTCTCGCGGCGCTGTGGTGGCGTGCTGATGCCTTCCGCTATTTGATCCCTGCCCGCATAAAGCTCTGCACAAACTGGCGCTGGAACAGGATAAAGCCGACGAGCAGCGGCGCCGAGGTCATCAAGGTGGCGGCAGTGATGGTGGACCAGTCCACGCCCTGCTCCACGCTGGAGAACACCTGCAGCCCGACGGTGAGCGGGCGCGATTCCACGCTGTTGGTGATGATCAGCGGCCAGAGAAAGTTGTTCCAGTGAAAGCTCACGGAGACCAGCGCAAAGGCGGTGTAGACGGGCCGGGCCAGCGGCACATAGACACGCCAGAGAATCTGCAAGGTGCTGGCCCCTTCGACACGCGCGGCGTCGTCCAGCTCCTTGGGGATGCCCATGAAGGTCTGGCGCAGCAAAAAGATCGCAAAGGCCGAGGCAAAGTACGGCAGGCCAATCGCAAACAAGGTATCGACCAGGCCCAGCCGGGCCATGGTCTGGTAGTTCTCCACCAGCAGGATGTCGGGCATGATCATCAGCTGCACCAGCACCAGCGCGAAGGCGATGTTCTTGCCCCGGAACTGGTAGCGCGCAAAGGCAAAGGCCGCCAGGGTGGACAGCACCAGCTGCGCCGCCAAAATCATGGCCACCAGCAGGCTGGTGTTCAAAAAGTAGCGCGCAAAAGGCGCCGCGTCCCAGGCCTTGCGGAAGTTCTGCAAGGTCCAGGGCGCAGCCAGGTCAAAGCGGATCGCGTAGTCGCTGGGGTGGAAGGCCGTCCAGAACGCATAGGCCAGCGGCAGAATCCACAGCAGCGCCAGCAGCCAGGCGGCAACGGTGTCCAGCCAGGTGTGGCGGTAGATGACGGCAGGGGCTTGGCTGCGGCTCATTGGTAGTGCACCTTCTTGTCCAGCACAAAGAACTGGAACAGCGCCACGCTGGAGAGCACCACCACCAGCACCACGGTGATGGCCGCTGCATAGGCCGTATCCCAGAACTTGAAGCCCACCTCATACAGATGGTAGAGCAGCAAGGTGGTGGCATTGTCCGGCCCGCCCCGGGTCAGGATAAACACATGGTCGACCAGGCGGAAGGCATTGATCACCGCATTGACCAGCACAAACACCGTGGTCGGCATCAGCAGCGGCCACTGCACCCGGCGGAAAAAGTACCAGCGCGATGCGCCCTCAATGGCGGCGGCCTCCTTCAGGCTGGGGTTGAGCGTTTGCAGCGCAGCCAGGTAGAAGATCATGAAAAAGCCCGCTTCCTTCCACACTGCCACCAAGGTGATGGCCCCCAGCGCGGTCGAGGGGCTGCCCAGCCAGTTGTGCGAGGGCAGGCCCAGCGCGCCGGTGACCTGCTCCAGCAGGCCGTACTGCGGCGTATAGAAGAACAACCAGATATTGGCCACCGCAATCATCGGCAGCACCGTGGGCGTGAAATACGCCATGCGCACAAAGGTGCGGCCTGCGATGCGCTCGTTCACCCAGACCGCCATCAAGAGCGCCAGGCCGATGGACGCGGGAATCGTGGCCGCCGCAAACCACAGATTGTTGCGCACCGCCTGCCAGAACACCGGGTCATCGGCCATCGCCTGGTAATTCTCGACACCCACCCACACCGCCGCACGCGCGCCCTTGGGGGTGGAATAAAAACTGTCGATGAAGGTGGCTACGGCCGGCCAATGGGTGAATGCCACCAGCAGCACCAGCGCAGGCAGCAGCAGCAACCAGGCGTGGATGCTGCGCTGGCCGCTGCCGGCAATGGACGAGGAAGAGGCGCTCATGCGTTGGGTTCTCTCAACCGGGCTGGGGCCTTGCCCCAGCCCTGGCCCGGCATGGTCTGCAAGCAGGCCACGCCGGGTACGGCTTTACTGGTAGCTGCGCAGGATGCGGTCCGCTTCCTTCTGCGCATCCTTCATCGCCTGCGCCGAGGTCTTGGTGCCGTTCAGCGCGGCCTGCACGGCATCGTTCAGCACCTTGGTCACGCGCTGGTTGTCATGCGTGGAGAACTCGGCCACCGAGACGGGCAGCTGGTCGCGGGCCACCAGCGCCTGCGGGAAATCCTGGCCGTACTGCTTCAGGATCGGCGTGTCATAGGCGGCAGGCGATACGGCCACATAGCCGCTGTCCATGCTCCACTGCGCAGCGCGCTCGGGCTGGGTCACCCACTTGGCAAATTCGAAGGCGGCCTGCTGCTGCTCTTTGGGTGCCTTCTTGAAGATGTAGAAATTGCCGCCACCGGTGGGCGAGCCCCCCTTGCGCACATGGCCGGCAATCTGGCCGACCCCGAAATCAAACTTGGCGTTGGCCTTGATATTGGTCAGGTTGCCGGTGGTGGTGACGATGATCGCGGCCTTCTTTTCCATGAAGTCCTTGGGCGTCGTGCCCCACTCGACCACGCCCTTGGGGTGCAGGCCTTCCTTGGCCAGGTTGACCCAGAAGTCCAGCGCCTCAATCACCTTGGGGTTGTCGAAATTCACCTTGGTGCCTGCCTCGTTGGCCAGCAGCACATCGTTGGGGGTGGTCAGGGTCTGCAGCATCCAGTAGGCAAAGCCGGTCGACGGGATCTGAATGCCGTACTGGGTCACATTGCCGCTGGCGTCTTTCTTGGTGAGCTTCTTGGCCGCCTCGCTCAGCTCCTTCCAGGTGGCGGGCGCCTTGTTCGGGTCCAGGCCGGCTTCCTTGAAGGCGTCCTTGTTGTAGTACATCACCACTGTGGAGCGCTGGAAAGGCACGCCCCAGGTCTTGCCACCCGTCTGGCTGTTGGCCATGAAGGCGGGGTAGAAGCCCTTGAGCCAGGCCTTGTCGGCATCGGTCTTGGCAAAGTCGTCGATCGGCACGATCGCGTCTTCGTCGATCAGCGTGAACATGTCGGTCGACAGCAGCACCGAAGTGGCCGGCGCCTTGCCCGCCTTGTTGGCGGTGAGCGCCTTGACGATGGTCTCCTGGTAGGTGCCCGCATAGATCGGCGTGATCTTGTACTGCGGATGCGCCTTGTTGAAGTCATTCGCATAGCCGTCGATCACCTTGGTGATCGGGCCGCCCACAGCCACAGGGTAGTAGAACGGCACTTCCAGCGGATCGGCGGCATGCGCGAGGCCCGCACCCAGGCCCAGCATGGCGACGGCCGATACGGCAAGGGTCTTCAAAAAGATATTGCGTTGCACGGAATCACTCCTCGGGTTATGCGCCTGCCTGCAGGCGCTGCACAAACAGTTCAGTCAAAGAAAAAGGGCTTGCATCAGGCCATGCGCCGACCATCGGCATCGAAGAAATGCATGTCTTCCGCGCGCCAGGCCAGGCGCAGCGCCTGGCCCACGGCCACTGCCTGCTGGCCGGGTGCGCGCACGGTGATCTGCTCGCTGCCAATCGCGCAGCGCAGCACCATATCGGCGCCCAGGTATTCCGTGCCGATGACTTGCGCATCCACGCCCTCAGCCCCCAGGCAATGCAGCGCCTCGGGTCGCAGACCCAGCAATGCCGCGCCAGCTGGCACCGGTAGCTGCACCTGGCTGCCGGCAATGGCGCCTTCGCTGAGCCGCAGCAAGTTCATCGCCGGTGTGCCAATAAAGCGCGCCGCAAAGGTGCTGGCCGGACGCGCATACATCTCGCGCGGGGTCGCACATTGCTCGACCCGGCCCTGGTGCAGCAGCACCACCTGGTCGGCCATGCTCATCGCTTCGGTCTGGTCATGGGTGACATAGACCACCGTGAGCCCCAGGCGCTGCTGCAGCTCGCGCAGCTCGGCTCGCATCTCCTGGCGCAGCTGCGCGTCCAGGTTCGACAGCGGCTCATCCATCAGGCAGACATGGGCCTGGGCTACCAGCGCCCGGCCCAGCGCCACGCGCTGCTGCTGGCCGCCCGAGAGCTGGCCTGGCTTGCGCTCCAGCAGCTGCGACAGGCCCAGCAGCTCGGCTGCATCCTTCAAACGTTTGTCGGCCTCGGCCTTGGGCACCTTGCGCACTGCCAGGCCAAAGCTGATGTTCTCGGCCACCGACAGATGCGGAAACAGCGCATAGTTCTGGAACACCATCGCAATGCCGCGCTGTGCTGGCGGCAGCTGCGTCACATCGCGCCCCCCAATCAGCACCTGGCCGGCGCTGGCGGTCTCCAGCCCTGCAATGATGCGCAGGGTCGTCGATTTGCCGCAGCCCGAGGGGCCCAGCAGCACGCAAAAGCTGCCCGGCGCGATCTGCAGATCGACCGCATGCAGCGCCGTGGTGCTGCCCCAGGATTTGGCAACCTGCCGTAACTCAATGCTTGACATCGCGCCAGTGTATGAAAGCACGGTGACAATTTGTTTACAAGCTTTCCCTTAGCTGACAAGGCGCTCCAGGGGCGGCGGGTCTATCCACCCCCGAGATTTGCTTACAACCATGACAGATGCTGCGGTGCAGCAGTGGTCGGCGCTCCCTGGGCTTACAGCCAGCGCGCAATCCCGGCCGCCAGCAGGCTCAGCACCACGGTCGTCGCAATCGGCAGCCACAGGGTTCTGCCAAACAGCCGAATCTCGAAATCCCCCGGCAGCCGCCCCAGCCCCAGTTTGCGCAGCAGCGCGGCAAAGCCGTTGAGCAGCAGCAGCGCGAGGAAAATGACAATCAGCCAGCGGATCATCGCAGCGCCTCCGGCAGGTGAATGGGTCGCGAAGCCATCATGCGGCGCAGTAGACCTGCTCGCCGGCAATCCAGGTGGCTTGCACGCGCAGGCTGCCAATATCGGCAACCGGCACGGTGAAGATATCGCGGTCCAGCACCGCAAAGCTGGCCTCAAAGCCGGGGGCGATCTGGCCCAGTTGGCCCTCAAACGGCGACAGGCTGGCCGCGCGTGCGGTGTAGAGCAGCAGGGCCTGGGGCACCGTCAGCGCCTGGCTGTCCACAATCGGGGCGCCGTTGTAGGCGCGGCGCTGCACGGCAGCCTGGATGGAGACAAAGACATTGTCCGGATCGGCCCAGGTGGTGGCCGGCGCGTCGGACGACAGCGCCACATGGTCGATCTCGTCATAAAAGGTCTTGAGCGCGTAGGACTGGTCAAACTCGGAATCGACCAGGTTCTCGGTATACGCCTCGTACTCGGCAAACATAAAGATGATCTGCGTGGCCACGCCCCACTGCATCGGCATCGCATTCATCTGCGCAATCTGCGCGGGCTTGAGCAAGGTGGCGTGCTCCAAGCGCACCGAAGGCACGCCCGCAGGCAGCCAGGGCTTTTTATCGGCAAAGAAGTCAATCACCAGCTGCAGGGCCGCATCGCCCATCGCATGCACCGCCATTTGCGCGCCATTGGCCACTGACCATGCATAGGCCTGCGCCAGCGCCGCGCTGCTGAGCAAGGACATGCCAAACAGGCTGCCCGTGTGCTTGTAGGCGCAGCTGCACCAGGCCGTCTTGCCAGAGATGGAGCCATCGGCAAACAGCTTGATACCGGCAATCTTGATGCGGCCCTCCTTTTGCGCGGCCTGCAGCCCCGCCAACAAGTCGCCCTTGCAGGGCTCCCAGGAGAAATACAGCGCTGCCTGCTGCTTGAAGCCGGCCTGGGCGGCATCGCGGTAGACATCGAGGTGGTGGAAAGGCTGGGTGAAGGCCATCATGTCGGTCACCGCGACAATGCCGCGCTCGCTAAAGCGCTGCGAGGTGCGCGCGAGGCTCCCCAACGCCTGCGCGTAGTCCAGCACCGCCTTGGCGCGCTGCACCACACTGTTGGCGGCCAGCTCGGTCAGCACGCCATTGGGCGAGCCATCGGCATCGCGGCCAAAGTGGCCGCCGATGGGGTCGGGCGTATCCTTGCCAATGCCCGCCAGCGCCAGCGCGCGGCTGTTGCAAATGCCCGAATGGCAGTCGGAGCGGCCCACATAGACCGGCTGCGTGGTCGATACCAGATCCAGGTCATGGCGCGTGGGCGTGCGCCCTTCCTTCAGCTTGGACTCGTCATAGCCCCAGCCCTCAATCCAGTCGTTGGGCCCCAGCCCCGCCTTGGGGTGGCTCTTCAACGCCGCAATCAGCCCCGGAATGTCTTCAACCAGCGGCACCGTGCAAGGCACTGCATCGACGATCTGCGACAAAAAGGTGGGATGCGTATGCACATCAATAAAGCCCGGCACCACTGTGCGCCCCTGCAAATCCACCTGCTGGTCGGCCGCCGGCTGCGACGCATCGCCCACATGCCCCACCCAGGCAATCTTGCCGTCTGCGACCACAAAAGCCGAGGCGAAATCGCTCTCGCTGCGACCGGTAAAAACATGGGCGTTGGTGAACAGACAAGAAGGCATGACAGAGGCTGCAAAAAGCAAAGGCGGCAAAGAAGCCGCCATTGTCGGCGATTGCAGGAACCACCCAAAGAACCTAACGCGCTGGCTGTTCAAAACAGCCACCCATGCAGCGAGCGCAGCGTCCGAACCACCACCACCAATGGCGAGATGGGCGCGTAGGCGCAACGTCGGGGGCGCAGACAATACGCCTGTATGGCAAGCCCCCGCAACAAAGCCTACGCGCCCATATCGCCACCCCAGTACAAAGACTGCCAACGCTACCAACCAAGTCAAAGACGCCAGGGCGAGGAATGAACCCACCGCGTCGCAGTTCATAACAAGCAATCAGGCAGCAAGCGCAGCGCCTGAACCGCCAACATCCATGGCGAGATGGGCGCGTAGGCGCGGCGTCGGGGGCGCAGACAATACGCCTGTATGGCAAGCCCCCGCAACAAAGCCTACGCGCCCATATCGCCACCCCAATACGAAGACTGCCAGCGCCCCAGCCAAAGTCAGCAGCGCCAGAGCATTCACCCCCCAGCGCATAACCAGACAAGACACAAAAAGAAAAAGCCACCCGAAGGTGGCCACAAAAAACTTACACCGGATCCGTATGCCCTGGTGCCCGGTTCAAGAGTTGCGTTCGCTTGTCTGCGCTGAGGGACAGATAGCGCTCGTACTGGCGCAGGATGTCGGCGATGAGCTCCTCGCTGCGCAAGTACTGCACGTCATAGCCCGAGCGCCCATCTTCGAAGAAAGTCACCGGCTCATACATATAGCGGCGCGCGTTGCTGCCGGCGCTCTCGCGCACGGTGAACGTGGGCATGGTGCGGCGCACGGCGCGCACGCCGTAGACAAAGTCGCGCAGCTGCTCGACCGGCACGACCAGGCGTGCTTCGCTGTCGGCATCGCCCTCCAGGCTGTCTTGCACATGCGCCTGCAAGCCCCGCTTTTGCATTTCTGCAGCCACCTCGTTCATCGCAGGCAGCACGGTGGTGCTGAGGAAGCGCTGCACATCGTCCTTGTGCGGCTGGTGCACGATCTGCTCGAGGCGCTTGCGCCAGTGCTGGCCGCTCCAGAAGTTGGTGGCGGGCGCCAGGTCGGGCGAGTAATGGGCCAGGTCGGCCACCATGCCGCGCCACAGCCCCACGCACAGCACCAGCATGATGAAGGCCACCGGCAAGGCGGTCACCAGGGTCACCGCCTGCAGGGCGCCCAGGCCGCCGGCGAGCAGCAGCACGATGGAGGTCAGGCCCAGCAGCACGCACCAGAACAGGCGCTGCCAGACGGGCGACTCGTGGTTGCCGCGCGAAGCGATGGAGTTGACCACCAGCGCGCCCGAGTCCGCCGAGGTGATGAAGAACACGCCAATCAGCAGCACCGCCAGCCACGAGACCGGCTTGACCCAGGGCAGGTACTCGAAGAAGCGGAACAGCAAGGCGTCCACATTGGTGGCAGTCTGCGCCAGTGCAGCAGCGGCCACATGGCTGTCGGTCCAGATCGCGCTGTTGCCAAAGGCCGTCATCCACAGCAGGTTGAACGCGGTGGGCACCAGCAGCACGCCGATGACGAACTCGCGCACCGTGCGGCCGCGCGAGATGCGCGCGATGAACAGGCCGACAAAGGGCGACCAGCTCACCCACCAGGCCCAGTACAGAATCGTCCAGCCACCAAACCAGCCCTCCTCGCGCGACGGCGCATAGGCGAAGGTGCGCAGCGACATTCCCACCAGGCCCTGCAGGTAGTTGCCGATGTTCTCGCTCAAGGCCTTGAAGATATGCGCGGTGGGGCCGGCGATGATGACAAAGCTCAGCAGCAGCACCGACAGGAGCATGTTGAATTCGCTCAGTCGCCGCACGCCCTTGTCCACGCCCAGCAGCGCAGACAGGCTGGCCAGGGTCACCACCACGACGATGACGGCCACCAGGAACCCGGAGGTCTCGGTTTCCCAGCCGGTCAAGGTGTGGATGCCGGCGGCGATCTGGCGCGCGCCATAGCCCAAGGTGGTGGCAATACCGGCAATGGTGCCCACCAGCGCAAACGCATCGACGCCGTGGCCAATGGGCCCGTTGATGCGCTCGCGCAGCAGCGGATACAGGCCCGAGCGCATCGTCAGCGGCAGGTTGTAGCGAAAGCCGAAATAGGCCAGCACCAGGCCCATGGTGCCGTAGACCGCCCAGGCATGAAAGCCCCAGTGGAAGAACGTGGCCTCCATCGCCTCGCGCGCGGCGGCGGGCGTGCCCGGCTCCTGTGTGGCCGGGTTGAGGAAATGCTGCAGCGGCTCGCCCACGCCAAAGTACATCAGGCCAATGCCCATGCCGGCGGCAAACAGCATCGATGACCAGGAGACAAAGCTGAACTCGGGCTTGGCGTCATCGGGCCCCAGGCGGATATCGCCATAGCGGCTGGCCGCCAGCACCACCAAAAACAGCAAGAAGGCGCTCAGCGCCATCACATAGAACCAGTCAAAACTGGCCACCACCCAGCGCTGCGCGCCAGAGAACAGGCGGTCTGCGGCATCGGGCGCCAGCACGCACACGAGCAGCAGGACGCCGAGCACCAGCAGTGCAGGCACCACCACCGGCAGCGACATGGTCGAGCGCTGGCTGGCCTGCGGCGCCTGCGCAGCCGGCTCCGGGGCCGCGGCGTCGGCCTCGGGCGACACCGCAGTATCTGAAGAAGAATTGGTCATAGGTACACCCCTGTTGGGAGCACGCCCCGTCTGTCACAGGCGAGCCGCAGCAGCCCGCCGGCCCCCAATGGGCACGATCAGGCACCGCAAAACCTATCAGTATGCAATAAATGATTGCAAAAATGCTATGCCCAACATCCAGCAATCTTTAACAATCGCCAATGTCCTACATTTCCAGCGCTGCCGGCGCGCGGCCGTTTGTTGGAGGGCGGCCACAGCAGCCGCATCGCACAAGCCGCGTCAGCGCTGCACACCCCAGCGCTTGACGGTGACCCTCTCCAACGGGTGAAAGCCCAGGTTCTCGACCAAGAGGCCAATGATGATCACCAGGGCCAGCCCGGCAAACACCTGGTCGGTATAGAGCTCGTTGCGGCTTTGGAAGATGTACCAGCCCAGGCCCCCCTTGCCCGACGAGGCGCCAAACACCAGCTCGGCGGCAATCAGGGTGCGCCAGGCAAAGGCCCAGCCAATCTTCAGGCCCGACAGGATGGACGGCAGCGCCGCAGGAACCAGGATTTGCAGCACATAGCGCGCGCCGCGCAGGCCGTAGTTGCGGCCGGCCATGCGCAAGGTCTCGGGCACGCCCTGAAAACCGGCATAGGTGGCCAGCGCCAGCGGCCAGAGCACCGAATGCACCAGCACCGCCAGCAAACTGGCCTGCCCCAGGCCCAGCCACAGCAAGGCCAGGGGCAACAGCGCAATTGCAGGCAGAGGGTTGAACATGCTGGTCAAGGTGGTCAGCACATCGCGCCCCCACTGGCTCGATACCGCCAGCAGCGTCAGCAGCAAGGCCCCGGCCACGCCCAGCAGATAGCCTTGCAGCAAGATGCCCAACGATATCGCCGCCTTGCCCAGCAGCGCGCCATTGCCCAGCTCGCGCAGCAAGGTCGCAGCCGTCTGGCTGAAGGTGGGCAGGAGCAGGTCGTTGTTCTGCCAGCGCGCTGCCAGCTCCCACAGGGTGGCCAGCACCACCAGAATGATGGCCTTGCGCAAGGCCGGATGCTGGAGCAAGCGTTTGGCCAGCGGCAAGCGGCGCACCGCCAGGTGTGCCGGGGCATCGGGCAGCGAGTATTCGGCCTCGGGCCGCAGCGGTGGCAGGGCCTTGGCAGCGCCAGGCCAGGCCGTCAGGGGGGTGGATGCCATAGCGGGTCTCGTTTCTCGTATCAGGCCACGCGGCGCAAGCCAGTGGTTGCGCTGCTGTCCAGGCTAGCGGCGGTGGGCGCGCCAGCACGGTCTTCGTCAAACAGTAGCCGGTGGATGCGCTGGTGCGCGGCCTCGAACTCGGCGCTGCCGCCGCTCGCCAGGCCAAAGGCATGGGCGTTGATCTCGGCCCGCAAGCGCCCGGGGTGGGGCGAGAGAATGGCCACGCGGCTGCCCACGACCAGCGCCTCCTCGATCGAATGGGTGACAAAGACCAGCGTGAAGCGCAGCTCGTCCCACAGCGCCAGCAGCTCTTCCTGCATGCGCCGGCGTGTCAGCGCATCGAGGGCCGCAAAGGGCTCGTCCATCAGCAGCACCTGCGGGTGCATGGCCAGCGCACGGGCAATGGCCACGCGCTGCTTCATGCCACCTGATAGCTGGTGCGGGTGCACATCGGCAAAGCGGCTCAGCCCCACCTTGTCCAGGTAGAGGTCGGCGCGCTCGCGCGCCTCGGCCTTGCTGCAGCGGCGCGAGGCCAGCAGCGGGAACATCACGTTCTCACGCACCGTCTTCCAAGGCGGCAGCTGGTCAAACTCCTGGAACACCATCACCCGGTCTGGCCCGGGGCCCTCGACCGGTTGGCCAGCCAGGCGGATCGCCCCTTCGCTGACCGGCACAAAACCGGCCATGGCCTTGAGCAGGGTTGATTTGCCGCAGCCAGACGCCCCCAGCAGCACAAAGCGCTCGGCCGCATGCACCTGCAGGCTGACCTGGTGGGTGGCACGCAGCACGCGCTCGTTGGTCACATAGTCGATGCTGACCTGGTCGACTTCCAGCAAGGCGCCGCCCGCCTGCGCAGCCTGGCTGTGCAAGGTCTGGCTGGGTGCCGCTGATGGGATGGGGTGGGCACGGCTGACCAGGCGGTCGGCCAGCTCGGCCTCGGCCAGGCTGGCATAGGGCTCGGCAGCGCTGCGCAGCCAACTGCCGCGCGACAGCGCAACATCACCCTCCTGCGCAAAAACGTGGGGCCAGCGCATCTCAGCTCCCCCCGGAGATGCGCGGGTCGTCAAAGAAATAGTCGCGCACCGATTCGGGCTTGGTCTTGATCACCCCCACCCGCTGCAGGAACTGGCCCAGGCCCACGGTGTTCTGCGGCTGGATCGTGAACTGCACCTGCGGGTTCTTGATGATCTGCAGGATCAGGTTGCGATCGACCTTGCCGCCGCCACCGCTCTTCAAAAAAATATCGGCCGCCTGCTCGGGGTTGGCCTGCACGAAGCGGGCCGATTCATCGAGCGCATCGAGGAAGGCCCGGTAGGTCTTGGGGCTTTCCTGGCGGAACTTCTCGGTGGCGTAGAGCACGGTGGACGAGGCCGGCCCACCCAGCACCTCATAGCTGTTGAGCACAATGCGCGCATTGGGGTTGCCAGCCAGCTCCACCTCCTGGAACGGCGGGTTGCCAAAGTGCGCGGTAATCTCGGTGCCGCCCTTGAGGATGGCCGCTGCCGCATCGGGGTGCGGCAAGGCCACCTGCAGCTTGTCAAGCCGCTGGTAGTGCTGCTCGCCCCAGAGCTTGGCCGAGGCATACTGCAGCACGCGCGACTGCACCGAGACGCCGACGGCCGGCGTGGCAATGCGGTCCTTGTCGCTGAAGTCGGCAATCGTCTTGACCTGCGGGTTGTTGCTGACCAGGTAGTAGGGGAAGTTGCCCAGCGACGCCACGCCCTTGACGTTCTGCTTGCCCTTGGTGCGGTCCCAGAGCGTAAAGAGCGGCGCAACGCCGGCGCCGCCAATATCGACATTGCCCGAGAGCAGCGCATCGTTGACCGCCGGGCCGCCGGAGAACTGCAGGTAGCTGACCTTGATGTCCACCCCCTGGGCCTTGCCCTGCTTTTCGATGAACTGCTGGTCCTGCGCCACATTGAGCAGCAGATAGACGATGCCGTACTGCTGCGCAATGCGCAGCTGGCCTTCGGCCGCCTGCGCGCCGCCTAAAGCCACGCCCCAGAGCGCAGCGGTGGCGGCCAGCACGGCTGCCGCATGCTTGCTGGCAGAGCCGAGGCTGGCGCCATGGGCGGCGGCAGCGGGACGACTGGAAGATGTGGTGGACTGTTTGCCGGGCGGCTGGCTGCGCAGCGCCCAAGGATTGCGGATGTTCATAGTGCGTCAAGAGGTATGGCTGGAATCGTTTGGCCGCAGCGCAGCACCACCGCGCTGTGGGAGCGGGTGGGCAGGCACTGGTGATGGGCGTCAATCGCCGTTGTCAGGAGCGGGCAGCGCCGCCGCAATGGCGGGCGCTGGCGATCAACAACAGGCGGCGGCCAGGCGCAGCGACAGCAGAAACAGCGGTTGGTGGCGTTGCGGGCCGGGCAGCCCGGTCGCGCGCAAGGTTTGGGAGGGGGCGTTCATACCGGAACATCCCCTTCGATCGTGGTGCGGTAGAGCTTGCGGCGCTGGCCGGCCGGCACGCCGGTGGCCAGGTGCAGCACCGCGCGGTTGTCCCAGAACACCATATCCCGGTCACGCCAGTGGTGGCGGTAGACAAACTGCGGCTGGGTGCTGTGGGCAAACAGCTCGGCCAGCAGCGCGGCCGAGCGGCCCTCGGGCAGGCCCAGGATGCGGGTAGTGAAATGCTCGCTGACAAACAAGGACTTGCGGCCAGTCTGCGGATCGGTGCGCACCACCGGGTGTACGGCGGGCTTGACCTCGGCCACCTGCGCAGCAGTGAGCGCAGGGCGGAAGGCATTGCGCTCGCGCAGTGCCTCATATTTGAGCAAATAGCTGTGTTCGGCCAGCAAGCCCACCAGCTGCTGCTTGAGGGTATAGGGCAGCGCCTCGTAGGCCGCGACCTGGTCGGCAAACAAGGTGTCACCACCGACCTCGGGCAGCTCTTGCGCATGCAACAGCGACCCCATCGCAGGCTGGGGCTTGTAGGACAGGTCGGAGTGCCAGTAGGCCCCGGCGTCGCCCAAGCCCACGGGCTGGCCGTTTTCGATGATGTTGGAGACGATCAGGATCTCGTCATGGCCCGGCAACTGGTAGTTGCGCAGCACATGGCGCTGCAGCGGCCCAAAGCGGCGGCTGAAGGCAATCTGCTCGGCCGGGCTGATGCGCTGGTTGCGGTAGACCACGACGCTGTGGTCCTGGTGCGCCTGCTGCAGCCGGGCAAAGTCGTCCGGGCCCAGCGGGCGGGACAGGTCCAGGCCTACCACCTCCACTCCCAGGCGGGTCTGGGCGCCAGCGGGCTGCTGGATGGGGCGCAGGCTGAAGGCCTGCGCGGTGCCCGCGCCGCTGCCCACCGGGCTGGCGCTGTCGGGCACCGGGCGGCGGAAGAAGAACGGGTGGGCAGTCAGAACATCGAACAGCGCGGACATGGCAGCTTTCCTTGGCGGACCAGTGATAGGCCCACTGTAGAAGGCGCGCTGCAATCAGAAAACGAATGAAAACGCGTATCTTTATGCGCAAACCGATGAAGGGCGCTACGGCGCTGCTGTGTTGTTGCGCTGTCATCAGGCCGTCATGCAGCGCAGCCATGATGGCAGTCTGTCGGTGCAGCACAAGCCAGCCTGCATGCCCCGTGCCGGGCGCGACCAGATCGGACGCACCGGGCGGCGGGCATGTGTCAGGGCTTGGCACCGGCAGCCATCTTTTGTCGGCCCAGCCGGGCCGGTTCAGCCCACGCCACACTGCGCACCCCTTGCGCCCGCCTTGTGCCCACTGCGCATCTGTCGCCCGCGACGGAGCCTACAGCCGGTGCATGCGGTCACCCTGTACGAAGCCGGCTGGCTCCCAGACAGCCACGCCCTTGCTCAGCAGGATGGCCTTGAAAAACTCGCCCATCTCATGCTCCATCATCAGCTTGGCCGCCTTGCTGCGGGCAATCACTTCGAGCTGGTCCAGCTTGGCACCCAGGCCGCAGTTGATCAGGAAATGGGCCTGGCTGGTGTAGCCCAGCACATCCATGCCGGCTTCCTGCGCGGCCACGGCAATGCCAGTGAAGTTCACATGCGCGGTGATGTCTTTCAGCCCCACCAGCACCAGTGGGTCGCTGTCGACCTGGTGCAGATGGTGGCAGACCAGGGTGCCCATGTGGCGCTGCGGGTGGTAGTACTCGGATTCGCCAAAGCCATAGTCGATCAGCAGCACCGCGCCGCGCGTGATGCGGTCGGCCAGCGTCGCGACAAAGGCTTCGCCCTGCGGGTGGATCTCGGTCAGGTACTCGGCCTCGAGCGGTAGGTCCGGCTCCACCGGCGGGCGCAATGGGGTCGGGCGCTCGGCCCAGCCAAAGCGGATGTCGCCGCCATCGGCCCTGGCCACCACCACGCCGCGCTCCTGCCACACACCCTGCTGGCGCAGCACAAGCTTGACCGGCATGGCGTCAAGCACCTCGTTGCCGACGACCACCCCCTGCATCTGCGCGGGCAGGCTGTCGGCCCACTGCACCTGGTCGCCAAAGCGGGCCAGGCGCTCTTGCTGGCGCAGGCGCAGGCTGCCCGAGACATCGACAATCGTGTAGCGCGTGCAGGCGGGGCCCAGGGTGGAAAGCAGCTGCTCGGCCAGGGCGCCGGTGCCGGCGCCAAACTCCCAGACCTCGCTGGTCTGGGTGTGGGCAAAGGCATCCTGCACCTGGGCGGCGACCAGTTCACCAAACACCGGCGAGAGCTCGGGCGCGGTGACAAAGTCGCTGCCCTCTTCGGGCATGACGCCAAACTTGCTGCGGTCATTGGCGTAGTAGCCCAGGCCGGGCTCGTACAGCGCCATGCGCATGAAGTCATCAAACGGGATCCAACCGCCGGCCTGGGCAATAGCCTCAGCCATGCGCTTGGCCAGCACAGTCGTTAAACTAGAGGGTTCTGTATTCACCCCCCTATTGTCGCCGCTTGCTGAGCGCTTGCCATGCCCCTGCCTTCTTCGACCCCACGCACCGTACTGGTCACCGGCGCTGCCAAGCGCCTGGGCCGGGTGATTGCGCTTGGGCTGGCCCGCCATGGCTGGCAGGTGGCGGTGCACTACCGGGGCTCGGCCGCCGAGGCCGCGCAGACCGCCGCCGAGTGCGCCGCGATGTCGGGCCTGAGCGGCCATTTTGACGCCGATTTCGACGACGAGGCTGCGGTGCGCGGTTTGCTGCCCCGGGTGGTGGCCCATTTCGGCCAGGTCGATGCGGTGGTCAACAGCGCCTCGCTGTTCGAGCACGACGGCGCCGCCGACTTTGGCTATGCCGCGCTGGAGCGCCACCTGCGCAGCAACACGGCCGCGCCCATTGTGCTGGCCCAGCTGCTGCACCAGCATATCTGCCAGCGGGGCGACCCGGCCCAGGGCGTGGTGGTGAACCTGCTCGACCAGAAGCTGTGGAACATGAACCCCGACTTTGTCAGCTACACCTTGAGCAAGGCGGCGCTGGAAGCGGCCAACACCTTGCTGGCCCAGGCGCTGGCGCCGCGTCTGCGGGTGGTCGGTGTGGCGCCGGGTTTGACCCTGACCAGCGACTACCTGAGCGACGAGAAGTTCGAGGCCCTGCACCGCATGAGCCCGCTGGGGCGCTCGTCCACCGCAGACGATGTGGCCGCCACGGTGCGCTTTGCGCTGGACAACAGCTCCATCACAGGCACCAGCCTGCTGGTGGACGGCGGCCAGCACCTGATGCGGTTTGACCGCGATTTTTCGATGATGTAGCGATTCTTCGCTGCCTTGCTGTTTTTATGACGACATTTGACACCGGGTTGCAAACCCTGAGCTTGACGGGCCTGCGTTTTGATGCCAATTTAGGCATCCTCGCCCACGAGAAGACTGCGCCGCAACCCATCTTGGTGGATGCGGAAATCAACATGGGCCAGCAGCCCCTGGCGCCCAGTGATGACGACATCATGCATGTGCTGGATTACCGCAAGGTGCGCCAGATCATCATCGATGAATGCACGGCAGAGCACGTCAACCTGCTCGAGACCCTGATCGGCAAGGTCGCCCAGCGGCTGATGCAGTTGCCCAATGTGCGTGGCGTTCGCGTGAAGATCGCCAAGCTAGAGATTTTTGACGATTGCGAAGTTGCAATCCGCACCGAAACCGGACAATGGTGAACCTATGAACGCCCCCACCGATACCGCACTCCTCCAGCCCCAGCCCGCCGCCGCGAACGGATGGGACTTTGACGACGCCAGCGACGATGCGCAGGCATCGGCCTCCAACGAAAAGCGCCTGAAGATCCAGCGCGAGAACCACAAGCTGGAAAAGCGCCTGTGCCGTGAGGTGGCGCGCGCCATTGGCGACTACAACATGATCGAGGACGGCGACAAGGTGATGGTCTGCATGTCCGGCGGCAAGGACAGCTACACCCTGCTCGACATCCTGATGAAGCTGCGCGCCCGCGCGCCCATCAAGTTCGACCTGGTGGCCGTGAACCTGGACCAGAAGCAGCCCGGCTTTCCCGAGCATGTGCTGCCCGAGTACCTGCAAAGCGTGGGGGTCGACTTCCACATCGAGAACCAGGACACCTACAGCGTCGTCAAGCGTGTGGTGCCCGAGGGCAAGACCACCTGCGGTCTGTGCTCGCGCCTGCGCCGCGCCATTTTGTACAAGGTGGCCGACCAGCTGGGCTGCAACAAGGTGGCGCTGGGCCACCACCGCGATGACATCGTGCAGACCTTGATGCTCAACATGTTCCACGGCGGCATCATGAAGGCCATGCCCCCGAAGCTGGTCAGTGACGACGGCAAGCATGTGGTAATCCGCCCGCTGGCCTATGTGCCCGAGAAGGACACCGAGCGCTGGGCCCAGTACCGCGACTTCCCCATCATCCCCTGCAACCTCTGCGGCAGCCAGGAAAACCTGCAGCGCCAGATGATTGGTGACATGCTGCGCGAGTGGGACCGCAAGCACCCCGGCCGCGTGAACAACATGTTCCGCGCGCTGCAGCATGTGGTGCCCACCCACCTGGCTGACCCCAAGCTGTTCGACTTCCAGAACGCCAAGCCCACCGGCATTGCCGACGAAAACGGTGACAAGGCCTTTGACCACGATGACCTGCCCAGCAACCCCTCGCTGCCCGCGGGCATGCAGGTGGTGCAATTGGGCTGATCCACGTTTGCTTGAGCCATGCAGCCCTGCTTGTCGCCCCTGACTGACAGCCGCTGCCGCTCCAAGCGTTTATCGTTGAGCGCATGCGCTGTGTCCTTATGGCGCAGCGCTTTTTTTTCGGGAGACGGCACCATGTATCGTTCTTTTGACCGGGCAGCCCTGCCTGGCATGCCCCAGTGGCGTCGCATCGCCGGCATGGCCGCGCTGGCCTGCGCCAGCCTCTGGCTGGCCGGTTGCGCCGGCGTGCGCACCATCGACAGCGATGTGCAAAGCTACTCCACCTTGCAGCAAATACCTGCGCCACCCACCTACCGGCTGCAGTTGCTCCCCTCCCAGGTCGCAATGGGTCCACAATTTGATACCGTCGTGCAACAGGCCCAGGCATCCTTGGCCGGTGTGGGTCTGCGCCGCGACGATAGCCAGGGCAGCGTGATCGCGCAGATCGACGTACAAGCTCGTTACATTCCCGACAGCTGGCTGCTGCCCGGCAGCCCCTATAACCCCTATGGCGGTTTGGGCTGGGGACCCGGCTGGGGTTGGGGCTGGCGCGGTGGCATCGCCTGGCGCGACACCGGCCCCTCGCTGCACTACCGCGCCGTGCAGTTGACCTTGCGCGATGTCCAGACCCAGCAGGTGGTCTATGAGACCTCGGCCCGCTACGAGGATGTCTGGGTCGATGACCAGGTGATCTACCGCATCTTGTTCGACTCGGCACTCAACGGGTTTCCCAAGCCGCCGCAAGGCCCGCGCCGCGTCAGCACCACGGTCGGTGCGCCCGCCGCTGCCCAGCCCGCATCCACTCCAGCTGCAACCGCTGCACCTGCCACTGTCAGTCCCGCTACGCCCGCCGCCAAACCCCAATAACAAGGAACGCATGCACAGCACCCAGATCATTGCCATTCGACACGGGGAGACCGATTGGAATCTTGCCGCACGCATCCAGGGACATACCGATATACCGCTGAACGCCACCGGCGAGCGTCAGGCCCGGCAACTGGCCCAGGCGCTGGCCGAGACCCCGCTGGCCCATATCTACAGCAGTGATCTGCAGCGCGCGCTGCGCACCGCCCAGGCGCTGGCGCTGGCCAATGGCGCGCCGCTCGCCACCCACAGTGCCTTGCGCGAGCGCAGCTTTGGCGACTATGAAGGCTCCCGCTTTGCCGACATCGAGGTGTCAGACCCGCCCTCGGCCCTGCGCTGGCGCAAGCGTGACCCGGTCTTTGCCCCGCCCCAGGGCGAGTCACTGCAGACGCTGCAGGCGCGCGTATCCCAAGTGGTGGCCGAACTGGCCGCCAACCACCTGGGCCAGCAGATCGCGCTGGTAGCCCATGGCGGCGTGCTCGACTGCCTCTACCGCCTGGCCACGCGCCAGGACATACAGGCCCCCCGCACCTGGGAGTTGGCCAATACCAGCGTCAACCGGCTGCTGTGGACGCCGGACAGCGGCCTGACCCTGGTGGGCTGGGGCGACACCAGCCACCTGCAGACCATCGGGCTGGACGAAACCATCTAACAGCGGCGGTCAGCGGCCCTCCATCCAGTAGTCAGCCTCGTTCAGCCTGTTCTCTCCACTTTTTGTGACTTTTTTGCATCAGCCCCGTGGCGCCGCCTGGGCCGTGCAGGTCCCCGTCTGCCCGCCCCACCAATGTCGCCCTGGGCCCGCTGCGATGACACAAACAAATGAAACGCAATGCCTCATAGAGCCGATAAAATACCAAGGTATGTCAGCGTTCACTCCGACCCCTCGCGATCAAGTGACATTTAATTACTTTTAGAATTCACTAATTGCTTGATCATTATTGATAGTAGTGAGACCATCTATAGACGAGTTCAATGACTCCTCTGTTTGATTACTAAAAAGGTATTGACCGTTATATGCCAGACGCCGAGCTGACCCGAAAACCCCTGCCGACGCCGTCGCTGCGCCAGCTCAGCTGCTTCAAGGAAGTGGCCACGCACCGCAGCTTCAGCCGTGCCGCGCAGGCGCTGTCCATGAGCCAGCCCGCACTGTCTTCGGCCATCCGTGAGCTGGAGACGCTGCTGGGCACCGCCTTGTTTGACCGCAGCACGCACCATGTCCGCCTGACATCGGCCGGCGAAGCCGTGCGCCCGCAGGTGGAATGGATGATCAACAACTTTGTGCAAGGCGTGCAGGATCTGCAGCAGTTGCTCAAATACCAGGCCGACACCGTGCGCATCAGCTGCATCCCCTCCACCACCCACCTGCTGGCGCCGTGGCTCGCCCTCTGGCAGCAGTCCCACCCGATGGTGGACCTGCAGCTGCACGACATGCGCAATGACGACCTGCTGGCCTCGGTGGCCAACGGCAGCTCGGACATCGGCCTGGGCCTGGAGTTCACCGTGCCCCCGTCGGTGGAGACGCAGTTCGTGACCGAGGACGAGGTCATGGCCGTCATCCCCGCCAAGCACCGCCTGGCACAAAAGACCGATCTGCGATGGTCGGACCTCAGCGATGAACCGCTGGTCGTGCTCTCGCGCGGCAGCACCTACGAGATGATTGTCTCGGTGCTGGAGCAGCAAGGCGTGGGCACCAGCCACACCGAGACGCTGAGCTATACCGAATCGCTCTACGCGCTGGTGCAAAGCGGCCTGCGCATCGGTCTGCTCTCGCGCCTGTACACACAGGGCCACCACAGCGATGACTGGGTGACCGTGCCGCTCAAAGGCCCGTTGCTGTCGCGCCGCATCTGCCTGATGACGCGCGCGGCCAATGGCAGCCGCCGCGCCATCGTGCAGGAATGCTGGGACTACCTGTGCGAGAACATGGGCAACGAATCGCCGCCCACCAAGCGCGCCGCCAAGGCCGCTTGAATGGGAGCCACGCGGGGGGCCACGCGCACCTGTCTGGCACCAAACTCTCAAGCCCCAGCGATGGGGCTTTACGTTTTACACCAATGCCGCCTGCCCAGGCCCACCGCCCACCAGGCCCAAGTGGCGGTAGGCCGCCTGGGTGGCCATCCGGCCGCGCGGCGTGCGCTGCAAAAATCCCTGTTGGATCAGGTACGGCTCGATCACATCCTCGATCGTGCCGGGCTCCTCGCCAATGCTGGCGGCAATATTGTCCAGCCCCACCGGCCCGCCATCAAAGCGGTGCACCACCGCCTCGAGCAGCTTGCGGTCCATGATGTCAAAGCCGAGGGGATCGACATCCAGCATCGCCAGCGCGCGGCTGGCCATCTCCTGCGTGATGCGGCCATTGCCTTTGACATCGGCGTAATCGCGCACCCGGCGCAGCAAGCGGTTGGCAATACGGGGCGTGCCGCGTGAGCGGCGTGCAATCTCCAGCCCGCCTTCATCATCGATGGGCGTGTTCAACAGACCTGCACTGCGCATCACGATCTTGGTCAGCTCTTCGGTCGTGTAGAACTCCAGGCGCGCGACGATGCCAAAGCGGTCGCGCAGCGGGTTGGTGAGCATGCCCGCGCGCGTGGTGGCCCCCACCAGCGTGAAGGGCTGCAAATCCAGCTTGATGGACCTTGCCGCCGGGCCCTCGCCGATCATGATGTCGATTTGGTAGTCCTCCAGCGCCGGGTAGAGGATTTCCTCGACCACCGGCGAGAGGCGGTGGATCTCGTCGATGAAGAGCACATCGTTGCGCTCCAGATTGGTCAGCAGTGCCGCCAGGTCCTTGGGCTTTTCCAGCACCGGACCGCTGGTCTGGCGCAGATTCACGCCCAACTCCGAGGCGATGATGTGCGAGAGCGTCGTTTTGCCCAGCCCGGGGGGACCAAACAGCAGCACATGGTCCAGAGCCTCGCTGCGCTTTTTGGCCGCGCCAATGAAGATCTCCAGCTGCTCGCGCGCCTTGACCTGGCCCACATACTCCTGGAGCTGCTTGGGGCGCAGCGCGCGCTCGAGCACCTCCTCCTGTGGCGAGGACTGGCTGGCGGAAATCACGCGGTTGTCAGGACGGGGGACTGGCGCAGCGGCGAAGGAATCGGTATGGATAGTCATGGATCAGTGCAGGCATGGCCAGGGAGGTGTGCAGCGCATCCCGGGGATCTCTAAGGCGCATCCCACACATAATAAGCCAGTCCGTCATACAAAAGCCCCGCATTGGCCAGCCAGGCATCGCGCGCCTGGACTTGCAGGCTGTAGTGGTGCACCCCCGGCACATACTGGTAGGCTCGGTAGACGGCGCCCACCCCGTCACCGGGCTGCGCGGGCGACCACCAGGCAATGCCGTCGTAGTTCCAGCTGGGGTGGTAGGTCTGCACAAACTGCCGCTCGGCATCGCTGGCCGTGTAGAAATGGGCGACGACCTCGGGGTTGAAATAGCGGTGGACGGGCACCAGGCGGGCATGTGCGCGGCCTGCGGCATAGAACGCAATGCCGTCAAAGACCAGGTCGTTGGGGAAGCTCGCGATCACATGGTCACGCTCAGTGGCAGACAAGGTATAAAACTCCCCGCCCGAGCGCAGCACCAGGAAGCGGTAGACGGGCATGTGCATATCGCTGTTCATCGCCTTGTCGGCCCCCAGCCAAGCCGCAAAGCTGGCGATCGCCTGGTCCAGCCGGCCATAGACGACGCGGCCATCCTTGGCGGCACACCACTGGTCTCCCCCGGTCAAGGTCCCGGCGACACGCCCCCTGAAAAACAATGCCGATCCGCTGGAGCCTCCTTCGATCCCTCCTAGGCTCCAGATGACCCGGTAAAAGCCACCATCGGATTGCGTTTGCGGCGCACAATCCAAGGCGCGGCTGCTGGCATCGACCGAGCAGGCTGTGCGATCTTCCAACACGCCAGAGGCGAGCATCATCAGGTCCCCGTGCGGATGGTGCAGACCGGCCACCGCCCCGCCCGGAGGCAGTGCGCCCGCATCCCAGCCTGCAAACAAGGCTCCCGGCGGAGGCGCCTCATCCAGCAGCAGCAGCGTCATATCAGTCGCCATGCTCGTTGCCAGCCAGCGCGCCGCACTGAAGCGCTCCGCATGGCCGGCATACAGTTGCGCGCTGTCGCAATACTGCGAGTAGTAAAACCAGGACGTTTGCAACGTCGATGCCGTCGCTTGGTCTTTCACACAATGCGCAGCCGTCAACACATAGGGGGTGAGATCCTGGCGTGCGTTATTGAGGAGGGTTCCGGTGCACTGGAAAGTACGGCCCTGGCTCACATAGAACATGCGGATGACGGCATCACGCTGGTCCAGCAAGGTCTGCTGACAATTCACATCCAGCTGGCAAGCGTTATAACGGCGCTTTTCAGACAATGCAGCCATGTCCGCCGCCTTCATGGGCTCCGCCACACTGGGCGGCACGACGATCTGCGAGAGCTGGGGCATGGACCATTGCAGACTGCTGGTCGCCAGCGCTGCGGGCAGCAGGATCTCCAGCACGGGCGTGGGCCCCACATCGGGCGTCCACCAGGTGCGCTGGCCCGTCTGCGCATCGGCAGCCAGGCGCTCAAGCAGTGCAGCACCGGTCACTTCGTAGCTGGCAGCGGCTTGAGGCGATGCATAGAGCCGGAACACCGCCACCGGCGGCAAGGCAGCAAACTCCAGGCCCAGGCGCAGTCCATAGGCATCGTCCGCCCGCCATTGCAAGGCGGCCACCTGCTGGCCCGAGGGCAGGGTCTGCCATTGCAACAGAGGGGCCACTTTGTCGGCAGTGTCCATGGCCTCCAAAGCGCGCGCTACGCCAATCTGGCGGACGCCGCCCTCATCGGGGGCCAGTGCCTTGCTGTCCTGCCAGGGCGGCAGCACGATGGGCACAACAGCCATCGCCGAGAGCCCTACCGCATCCTTGGCCTCCACAGTGCTGGGGCTGGCCGGCATCCTGCGTGCATCGACCTGCCAACTGGCCTGGGCCCAACCACAGCTGCCAGCCACGATGAGCGTGGTGACCCAACGCAGCCCATCACCACCAAGCGCCGAACTCCAGCTGGACACAGTGCGACAAGACATGATGGACTCCTCGCGGTTGCAACAAGAAAAGCGCCGCCGATCAACACAAACTACTGACCGGATACAGGCAATCTAGAGCAAGCACTCACATCAAGCAAGCTTATCGACTAGTACAAATACAAAACATTGGTTAACTGGGCAAAGAAAAGGGCCTGCGAACAGGCCCTGCGAGGGCGGCGGCTGTGCGGCTGCCGATCCGGCTGTGAGCGATCAGTTGCCCAGCCAGTGCGAGGCACCGTCTGCAAAAAACTTGTCAAAGCGGCCGTAGTAGCTCAGGCCCCGTGGCGCCTGGCAGCGGCTGGAGCCGCCATACAAGGTGCCAATGACCCGGCCATCATTGAACAGCGCCGATCCGCTGCTGCCGCCCTCGGTCCTCCCCTGGCTCCAGCTGACGCTGTAGAAGCCACCGTTCGCATCTCCCCCGCTGCAGCTGAAGGTGGAGCTGCCGGTGGACTGGCAGCGGGCATGGTTCGCTACGGCGCCCACGCTGTACTTGAGCAGGTCGCCACCGGGATGGTGCAGGCCGTAGATGGCCTGGCCCTTCGGGGCCAGGTTGCTGGCATCCCAGCCTGCATAGCTCACCCCCGCCGGAGGCATGTCATTGAGCCGGAGCAATGCGGAGTCCGTGGTGGCCGTGGCGTGCAGCAAGGTGGCACCTGCACTGCGCCGGGCGCTTTGGGCACTCGGCACGCCGGAATTGCAACTGCTGGCGTGGTAGAACCAGCGGGTCTGCAGCGTCGAGGCTACCGATTGGGTAGAGATACAGTGGTTGGCCGTCAGAAAGTAAGGCACAAAATCCGCCTTGGGGTTGTTCAGCAAGGTGCCGGTGCACAGGTAGGACTGGCCGTTCTCCCGGGTGTAGACCATTTGGGCCACGGCATTGCGCTCGCTCTGGTAGTTGCTGGTGCAGGACACATTCATGCGGCAACTCTCCAGCGGATTGGCTTGGGTAGTTCCTGCCAGGTCCATGTCAGCCGCTCCCACGGCGGCCGCTTCCACGGTGGCCGCTTCCACATCGGTGGGCAGGGACAGGTTGTAGAAGATGTGCGAAACCAGGGGGATCGAGATGCGCAATGCCTCCGCAGGCATCCCTGCGGGCAGCACGACTTCAACGGTGGTGTCACCCGCACCCACATCGGGCGTCCACCAGGTGCTGGCAGGCGCGCCGCTCTCTCCTGCGCCCTGGTTCTGCGCCAGCACTGCATTGATCTGCGCGCCGCTGCGCTCGACGATCGCATCGGGATGCTCCTGGCTGTAGATACGCAGCAGCGCATCATCGGGCAGGCGCTCCACCAGCACACCGGCACGCAGGCCATAGGCACCCGTCGCCTGGATATTGATGGCGGCCACCTGCTGCCCACTGGGCAGCGCCGTCCACTGCATGGCCAACTGGGTTTGCGCCACCGATGCGGTGGCATCCACGGCGCGTGCGGCGCCAATCTGCAGCGCCGGGCCACTCGTCTCCTCGGCAGCCAAAGACTGTTGCATTTCCAGCTCGGGCAGCACCACAAAATGTGTTTGCACCCGAGTGCCTAAAGGCACGGGCACCAGAGGGGAAGATTTGGTGGCTGACTCCGGCAATACCACCGGGTCCAGGATATAGGTCGTAGGCTGGGCCACTACCATGCCGGTGGTCCATAACAGACCGAACACTGCATATTTTAGGTATCTCATGATGGATTCACTCCAAGTCAAAATGCTATTTAAAAGCCTGCAAATCACCAAATTGCGGTTTGCATTTTTATTTTGAAGATAATCAAGTGAGCAGCCACCTGCAAAAGTAAAGCACATATCGACCGGTAACATCGAGAATGCGATGAATCTCTCCCACACCCTCTACGCCAGATGCCCACAAAAAGAAACTCATCCACTAGTTTTATTTATTATTTCTTTCATTAGATATTAATAAAATCCAGACCCCATTCATTTTGCACAGCAAGCCAAAGAATGCCTATATTTACTCGCTTTCTGACAAAGTGAGTGGTGTTATTAAAATCCTTTTATAAAAGCCGGCAATTTACAAATCCGCTATCGTGCAGCAGCTCAGGTTTCCTCAGCAGAACATCGCATACCGGGAATACAAAGTGAACCTGCGTTGGTATTTATGAATTCCAGACATCGGGACACTTTCCGGTATCGGAGCGATGACCCAGCACTGCAGCAGGGCGGTGGCCGGAACCCACTCCCCCAGACGTAAAAAAACCTGCCGTTTGACGGGCAGGTTTGTCAGCGCTGGAAGGACTGCGGCACAAAAGCCGCAATCAGCGGTGCACCGGTCAGCTGGCCAGCCAGCTCCAGATGCGGTCGCTGAACACCTTGTCAAAACGGCCGTAGTAGTCGGACGCATTGGGCGCCAGGCAGCTAGCGCCGCCGCCGTAGAGGTTGCCGACCACGCGGCCATTGCGGAACAGCGACGAGCCGCTGCTGCCGCCTTCGGTCGTGCCCTGGCTCCAACGCACGCTGTAGAAGCCGCTGTTCGAGTCACCGGTGCTGCAGGTGATGGAAGTGCCACTGCCTGCGGTGCAGTTCATATAGCCCACGACCGCGCCCACGCTGTACTTGAGCAGGTTGCCGCCAGGGTGGTGCAGGCCATAGACCGCATCGCCCACTTGGCCGGCGGTGCGCGCATCCCAGCCTGCCAAGGTCACGCCCACAGGAGGCATTTCGTTGAGCTTGAGCAGCGCCGAATCGGTGTTGCTGGTGGCGTAGAGCAAGGTCGCGCCGGCACTGCGCAGTGCAGCATTGGCGCCAGGTACGCCGGAGTTGCAGCTGCTCGAGCGGTAGAACCAGGACGTCTGCATCGACGAGGCCGAGGACTGGGTCGAGATGCAGTGGTTGCCCGTCAGGAAGTACGGTGCAAAGTCACCCTTGGTGTTGTTCAGCAAGGTGCCGGTACACAGGTAGGACTTGCCGTCCGAGCGGGTGAACACCATGCGCGCCACCGCATTGCGCTCGGTTTGGTAGTTGGTAGTACAAGAGGCATCCAGGTTGCAGGAAGCCGAAGTGTCGGCCTTGGCCGCGTCTGCCAGCTCGGCCTCGGTGGGCAGCGACAGGTTCTGGTAGATGTGCGAGACCACAGGGATCGAGATGCGCAGGGCATCGGCGCCGGTACCGGCTGGCAGCACCACTTCGAGCGTGGTGTCGCCAGCGCCTACATCGGGCGTCCACCAGGTGTTGGCGGCCGCACCGGTCTCACCCGCCTTGCGGTTTTGCGCCAGCAACGCATTCACCTCAGCACCGCTGCGCTCGACGATCGCATTGGGGTGCTCCTGGCTGTAGACGCGTAGCTGCGCGCCATCGGGCAGGCTGTCCACCAGCACGCCAGCACGCAAGCCATAGGCGCCGGTCGATTGGATGTTGATGGCCGCGACCTGCTGGCCATTGGCCAGCGTGCTCCACTGCAGCGCCGCCTGCGTCTGCCCCACCGTGCTGGTGGCCGCCACCGCGCGCTGCGTGCCAATCTGCTGGGCCGGGCCGTTGTCGCTGTCCACGGTCTTTTCCGCCTCCAGCTCGGGCAGCACGACAAAGCGGGTCTGCACCGCAGCGCCCAAGGACACAGGCGCCACTGCGGCCGATTTGATGGCCGATGCGGGCAGCACGACCGAGTCCAGCACATAGGCCGTGGGCTGGGTCACATTGCCGTTGTCGTCGTCGGAACCTGAGCCGCCGCCGCAGCCCGCCAAAGCCAGGGCCGCAGCCACGCCGGTGGTCCACAACAGACCGGGCACTGCATACTTGGGATATTTCATGGATTCGTCCACTCCGTGTTGGTTGGTATAGATGGTGATACCCGGTCGGGCTGCTGCCCGGCCGCCTCTGCGCGGGCTATTTTGCCAGCGCTTTCAGCGCCTGCTTGATACCGTCGGTTACGCTGATGTCGGCAGGTAACAGTTTCAGAGCGGCAGCTGCGTCCTTGTCGCTGTAACCCAGGGCCACCAGCGCTTGCAAAATGTCGACCTGGGCATCGCTGGTGGCAGCGGTTCTGGCACCCATGTCTGCGCCCAGCTTGCCTTTGAGCTCCAGCAGCAGGCGCTCGGCGGTCTTCTTGCCGATGCCCGGCACCTTCACCAGGCGCCCTGCCTCCTGCAAGGACACGGCCTGCGCCAGATCGCTCACGCCCATGCCGCTCAGGATGGACAGCGCCGTACGCGGGCCCACGCCGGTGATCTTGATCAGCTCGCGGAAAGTCTGGCGCTCTTCGGCCGTGCCAAACCCGTACAGCAGCTGCGCATCCTCCCGCACGATAAACTGCGTCAGCAGCGTGATGGTGTCGCCCACGGCAGGCAGGTTGTAGAAGGTGCTCATGGGCACCTGCACCTCATAGCCCACACCATGGCAATCCACCAGTACTTCGGGTGGGTTCTTTTCCACCAGGGTTCCGCTCAATCGGCCTATCATTTGTATCTTTCCTTGTAGCTTGTGTGCGGCCGCCCTGTGTGCGTCGCTTGCCGCCTGCAAGCATACTGAATTTTTCACTGGAATTTACCGCGTGATCCTGCGCCACACCTTTACGCCCCACAACAACAACCGCATTGCCAATTTGTGCGGACCGGCCGACGCGCATCTGCGCCAGATCGAGAACCATCTGGGCGTCAAGATTGCCCACCGCCACGAACAGTTCAAGATCGACGGCCCCAAGGCCGTGGCCAACGACGCGCTGGAGCTGCTCGAGGCGCTGTACGAGATGGCCGATACGCCCATCAGCGAAGACCAGATCCAGCTGATGATGGCCGGCGACAGCGAGCTGATGGCCGCGCCCGAGGACGCCATCGTGCTGAACACGCGCCGCGCCGACCTGCGCGCGCGCACGCCCAACCAGGCCGGCTACCTGGAGAACATCGCCGCGCACGACATCACCTTTGGCATTGGCCCGGCCGGCACCGGCAAGACCTACCTGGCCGTGGCCTGCGCCGTCGATGCGCTCGAGCGCAGCCAGGTGCAGCGCATTGTGCTGACCCGCCCGGCGGTCGAAGCCGGCGAACGCCTGGGCTTTCTGCCCGGCGATCTGTCGCAAAAGGTCGACCCCTATCTGCGCCCGCTCTACGACGCACTCTACGACCTGATGGGCTACGACAAGGTGCAAAAGGCCTTTGAGCGCAATGCCATCGAGATCGCGCCACTGGCCTTCATGCGCGGCCGCACGCTCAACAACGCCTTCATCATCCTCGACGAAGCCCAGAACACCACGCCTGAGCAGATGAAGATGTTCCTCACCCGCATCGGTTTTGGCGCCAAGGCCGTGGTGACCGGCGACGTGAGCCAGATCGACCTGCCCAAGGGCCAGCTGAGCGGCCTGATCGACGCCGAGCGCGTGCTCAAGCGCGTCAAGGGCATTGCGGTCAACCGCTTTACCAGCGCCGATGTGGTGCGCCACCCGCTGGTGGCGCGCATTGTTGACGCTTACGACAAGCAGCGCCGCCCCGCGCGCGAAGACTGAGCCCCGCCCGCACACCCCCACCTGTGCCACCCCGCCGATAAAAACCATATGGCATTGAACCAACTCACGCTCTCGCTGCAATTTGCCCGTTTTGACGGCGTGGCCGAGCACCGTGCCGCCCTGCCCCGCAGCCAGGTGACGCGCTGGATTCGCCACGCGCTGGCCGATGACGCCGAAATCACCGTGCGCATTGTCGATACCGAAGAAGGCCAGGCACTCAACCGCGAGTACCGGCACAAGGACTACGCCACCAATGTGCTGACCTTTGACTACCAGCAGGAGCCCACCGTGCTGGCCGACCTGGTGCTGTGCGCGCCCGTGGTGGCGCGTGAAGCCCAGGAGCAGAACAAGTCGCTGCAGGAGCACTATGCCCACCTGCTGGTGCATGGCACTTTGCACGCCCAGGGCTGGGACCATGAAACCAGCGAGCAGGATGCCCAGGAGATGGAAGCCTACGAGACGGCCATCCTGCAAGAGCTGGGCTTTGCCGACCCATACCAGAAGTAAGGCACGGGGCCCGCAGCCCGCCCATTGGGCGCGCCCGCCTCAAGGCAATGATGACTTTTGAGCGACTAATCGAGCCGCTTCTTTGCGCCATTACTACCTAGAATCCTTCTCATAAAGGCCGTGCTGGCTGCGGCACCCCGCAACCGCCGGCGCATAACAGGAGGAGACATGCTCGACACCGCCATCTTGCTGGCCGCTGCCCTGGTGGCCGGCGCGCTCAATGCCGTCGCCGGAGGCGGCAGCTTTCTGACCCTGCCTGCGCTGGTGTTTACCGGTGTGCCGCCGGTCGTTGCCAATGCCACCGGCACGGTCGCGCTGCTGCCGGGCTATGCGGCTGGCGCCTGGGGTTTCAAGGACGATATGCAGGCCCCGCCCGGCCTGTCGATGAAGGCGGTGATGCTGCTCGCGCTCGTCGGCGGCGCAGCGGGGGCTGCCCTGCTGCTGGTCACGCCCGAGGCGGCCTTCCGCAAGATCGTGCCCTGGCTGCTGCTGGCAGCGACTGCCATGTTTGCCTTTGGCCCGCAGCTGCGCCAGTGGGCCATGGGCGCGCAGCACGGCGCCACGCCCTCACGCGGCAAGGCCGCGCTGGGCATGCTGGCGGTTTCTGTTTATGGCGGCTACTTCAATGGCGGCCTGGGCATCTTGCTGCTCGCACTGCTGGGCTTGCTGGGCCAGACCAACCTGCATGCGATGAATGGCACCAAGAACCTGGTCTCCGCACTGCTGACCGCCATTGCCGTCGCCATCTATGCCGCTGGCGGCGTCGTGCAGTGGCAGCCCGCCTTGCTGATGATGGTCGCTGCCACCTTGGGCGGCTACCTGGGCGCCCGGGTGGCGCGCAAGATTGCGCCGCAGTGGTTGCGTGCCGGCATTGTGCTGACGGGTTTGGTGATGGCGGTGCTGTTTTTCTTGAAAGCCTAGTTGGGGGCGCCCAGCTGGCCGTGCCTAGCCGGGGGCGCCTAGCCGGGGGCGCCTAGCTGGCCGTACCTAGCCGGCTGCACCTAGCCGGCCGCACCTGTCCTCGGCGCCTTGATCACCTCGATCAGCGCATCCAGCGCCGCCGAGCGGCTTTGCGGGTGCCAGACAAAGGCACCGGCGGTCAGCGCCGTCTGGCCATGGTTGCTGTGCAGCGGCACATAGCGCACACCGGCCATGCCGGCCCGCTGCATGCACGAGGGCACCAGCGCCACGCCCTGGCCAATGGCAACCAGCGAAATAACGGCCAGCCACTGGCGCACCGCGTGGCTGGTGCGCGGGTGGATGCCAGCGTTGTGCAGGCAGGCGATCACATTGTCGTAATTGGCCGGGCTGACATCGCGCACAAACATCACAAAGCGCTCATGGGCCAGGCTGCGCAAATCCAGGCTGGCTTGCTGCGCCTGGGGGTGGTTTTCCGGCAGGCAGCAAACGAGGGTATCGGGCGCCAGCGGCCAGAGCGCCAGCCCCGGCGCGGGCGTGATGATGTTGACAAAACCGCCTTGGAGCTGGCCGCGCAGAATGGCCGCCTGCTGCTCGGTGGTGGACATCTCATGCAAGGTGATGTCGATATCGGGCCGCTGCTGGGCAAAGGCCTGCATCACATGGGGCAGGTCGCGGTAGATCATCGAGCCAGTCACGCCAATGTCCAGCTGGCCCTGGCGCCCCTGGGCCACATTGCGCGCCACGTCCGCTGCGCGCTGTATCTGGCTGAGCACCTGGCGCGCCTCGATCAAAAAGGCGGCGCCGGCATCGGTCAGCCGCACCTGCTTGGCATCGCGCTCGAGCAGCCGCACACCCAAATCTTCTTCGAGCGATTTGATGGCCACCGACAGCGGAGGCTGGGTAATGGCCAGGCGCTGGGCGGCGCGGCCAAAATGCAGCTCCTCGGCCAGCACCACAAAATAACGCAGCAAATGGGTCTTCATCTGCGTATCATGCCCCAGCCAGTGCGGGCTGGCCGCACGGCGAGGGGCATGGCCCGGCAGCGCACTGCGCATGGCGCCGCCTAGTAGGACTTGGGCAGGCCCAGCACCTTCTCTGCGATAAAGCACAGAATCAGTTGCGGGCTCACCGGCGCCAGGCGCGGAATCCAGCTCTCGCGCATCAGCCGCTCGACATGGAACTCCTTGGCGTAACCCATGCCGCCATGGGTGAAGATGGCCGTCTCGCAGGCCTTGAAGCCCGCCTCCGCCCCCAGGAACTTGGCCGCATTGGCCTCGGCCGCGCAAGGCTGGTGGCGGTCATACAGCCAGGCCGCCTTCATCGCCAGCAAAAAGGCCGCTTCCAGCTCCATCCAGCGCTCGGCCAGCGGGTGCTGGATGCCCTGGTTCTGCCCAATCGGGCGGTTGAACACCTCGCGCTCGCGGGCGTACTGCGTGGCGCGGCCCAGCGCCGCACGGCCCAGGCCAATCGCTTCGCAGGCAATCAGAATGCGCTCGGGGTTCATGCCATGCAGGATGTATTCAAAGCCCCGGTTCTCCTCGCCAATGCGGTCCTCTACCGGGATGCGCAGCCCATCGATGAACAGCTGGTTGGTGTCCACGCATTTGCGGCCCATCTTGGCGATCTCATGCACCTCGATCTTGCTGCGGTCAAAGTCAGTGTAGAACAGCGACAGGCCTTCGGTGCCCTTGCATTCCTCCACCGGCTTGGTGCGCGCCAGCAGCAAGATCTTGCTGGCCTGCTGCGCAGTCGAGATGAAGACCTTCTGCCCATGCACCACATAGTGGTCGCCATCGCGCACCGCGCGGGTCTTGAGCTTGAGCGTGTTCAGCCCCGTGTTGGGCTCGGTCACGCCAAAGCAGGCCTTGTCCTTGCCGGCAATCAGTGGCGGCAGCATGCGTGCCTTTTGTTCTTCGGTGCCATAGACCACCACCGGGTGCAGGCCAAAGATGTTCATGTGCACCGCAGACGCGCCCGACAGGCCCGCGCCGGTGGCCGAGATCGTGTGCATCATCAAGGCCGCCTCGGTGATGCCCAGGCCGGCCCCGCCATAGGCCTCGGGCATCGCAATGCCCAGCCAGCCGGCATCGGCCAGCGCGCGGTAAAAATCTTCAGGAAAAGCGCCATCGTTGTCACGGGCATGCCAGTAGTCGGCATCAAACGGCGCGCAGACTTTCTCGATGGCATCGATGATCTGTTGCTGCTCTTCGGTCAGGGCGAAATCCATGGTGTTGCGGTCCTCAATACTCAATCAGTGGCGCGGTGCCGTGCACGGCGCAGGGTCACATCGCCGCTCAGGCCGGCCGGCGCACCCGCTCTGGGTTCTCGCCATAAGGCGGGCTGTAGATCACCAGCAGCTTGGCCGGCGTATCGCTGGTGGTCTGGAAGATATGCATCTTGTCGGCCGGAAAAAAGCAGGTATCGCCCGGCAGCATCTCAAAGCTTTCGCCCTCCACCTCCACATGGGCCGTGCCCTCCAGCAGGTAGCAGGCCTGCTCCATGCCGGGGTGGGCATGGGGCAGCGCGCCCCCGCCCTTGGCAATCTCGCCGAGCACCACTTCCATGTGCTGGGCGCCCACATTGGCCTGGCTCACCAGGCGGCGGTTGATGGTTCCGGTATGGTTGGCCGGGCTGTAAGCCTCTACCTCGGAGGCTCGGATCAGGTAGCGCGAAGTCATCGTGGAGCAGTCATTCTGTAAGGGTTAACAAAGACGTCGGGGGCAGAGCCCAGACCTATTGCGCCGGGATATCGGCCTGTTTGACCAGGCGCCCCCAGTACGCCAGCTGCTCGCTCACATACTGCGCAAACTCCTGCGGCGTCTTCGTGGGCCAGACTTCAAAACCGATCTGCTCGAGCTGCTTTTGCACCGCCTCATCGGCCAGCACGGCCTGCAAGGCGCCATTGATCTTGTTGACCACCTCCGGGGGCGTGCCCGCTGGCGCAAAAATGCCGTTCCAGGAGGTGATGTCAAAGCCGGGCAAGGTCTTGCCGATGGGCGGCACATTGGGCAGGATCTTGCTGCCCTTGGCGGCGGTCACAGCCAGGGTGCGCACCCGGTCGGTCTTGAGCATGCTCCAGCCCGAGCCCAGGTCCACCACATACATCTGCACCTGGTTGCCCATCAGGTCGGTCAGCGCCTGCGGGCTGGATTTGTAGGGAACGCCGACGATATCGGTCTTGGACAGAAAACGCAGCGTCTCGGACGCCACCAGCGACGTGCTGTTCGGTGTCGCGTACGAAAGTTTGCCTGGGTTGGCCTTGGCGTAGTCGATCAGCGCCTGCACAGAATCGGCCGGCACGGAAGGGTGCACCGCCAGCGCAAACGGCAGCTCGCCCACGCGGGCGATCGGCGTGAAATCCTTGATCGGGTCGTACTTCAGGCTTTTGACCAGCCAGGGGTTGGCCGAATGCGAGGTGTTGGTGGTCATGAACAAGGTGTAGCCATCGGGCTTGGCCTTCGCCACCAGGCCGGCCGCAATCTGCGCATTGGCGCCTGCGCGGTTGTCCACAATCACCGGCTGCTGCAGGCGCTCGCCCAGCTTCTGGCCCACCGCCCGGGCCACCGCATCGGTGCCGCTGCCTGCGGCAAAGGGCACGATCATCGTGATCGGTGCATTCGGGTAGTTGCCCTGCGCTGTGCTGGCATAAGCAGTGCTTGTTACGGTGGCTATCGCGGTCAGGGCCAGCGTGGCCCACCATTGGCGTCGTTGCATGCTTTTGTCTCCTTTTTTAGTGAAACCTCTATGGGTCCGTAGCTGGCATGGTGCAGCTGTCAACGATTCGCGTCCAATGTTTTATGTGGATGGTTTGATATACAAATCGAATTCTTAAACGCAGGCAATGAGCACTGTGAAAAAAACAGGTATTTAACCCACCAGACCTTCGCCCTCTACTTAGAATTCAAGGCTTGGCCCATGATTTTCACCAGGACATCCCCATGCAATGCAGCAGCTTTATCGCCACCAGCCTGGACGGTTTTATCGCCAAAACCGATGGCAGCCTGGACTGGCTCAATGCCGCCAATGCCACCGTGCCTGAAGGGGAAGACTGCGGCTATGCGCAGTACATGGCCGGTGTCGATGTGATCCTGATGGGGCGCAAAACCTTTGAGACGGTGCTGTCGTTTGGCGCCTGGCCGTATGACAAGCCGGTCTATGTGCTCTCCCGCCAGTGGAACGCCCTGCCCGCTGGCGCGCCCGCCACCGCCCAGCTGTGGAAGGGCAGCCTGCCCGCCCTCAGCGCCCATCTGGCCGCCAGCGGCGTGCGCGCCGCCTATGTCGATGGCGGACAGCTGATCCAGTCCTTTATCAATGCGCAGCTGCTCGACGCGATCACGATCACCCGCATCCCCGTGCTGCTGGGCAGCGGGCTGCCGCTGTTCGGCCCGCTGGCGGATGGCTGCAGCACCGTGGCTGCCCAGCATCTGCAGACGCGCAGCTATGACTTTGGCTTTGTGCAGAGCGATTACCGGCTGCACTATGCGGCAGCCGGTCAGTCACAGGACGAGACGCAAGCGGAAATCTAAGCCGGCACCGCCCGCCGCACAAACCGCCCAGCCCGCGCAGGCAAAGCACCCGCCTCTTCCGTGTAGCTGAGCACGCCATTGACCCAGACGGCTTCCACGCCCACACTGCGCTGCTTGGGGTTTTCAAAGGTGGCCTGGTCCTGGATGCGCGCAGGGTCAAACACGACCACATCGGCGGCCTTGCCGGCGGCCAGCAGGCCGCGGTCGGCCATGCGAAAGCGCTGGGCCGACATGCCCGTCATCTTGTGCACCGCCTGGGAGAGGCTCAGCACACCCTTGTCGCGCCAGTACATGGCCAGCACGCGGGGGAAGGCGCCCCAAAGCCGGGGGTGGGGGCGCTCGTCGTTGGGCAGGCCGTCCGAGCCGATCATGGCCAGCGGGTGGCGGATGACCCGCTCCACATCGTCTTCGCGCATCTGGAAATAGCAGGCATTGCCGGGCTTGAGGCGCACGCAGGCCTCGTACTCGCCGATGCCCCAATCGGCCGCAATATCGCGCAGGTAGCGACCGCCCACCTCGGGGTGGGGCTCGCTGCGGGTGATCAGGATATCGATGACGCCATCGACCAGGTCCTCGCGCAGCACCGTCGACCCTGCGGTGTACGGATAGACGTCCATAGCCAGCTCTTGCTGCTGGGCCAGTTTGTCGACCAGCGGCAAGGTTTGCAGGGTGCGGCCCCAGTTGGCCGAGCCCGCGCATTTGTGGTGCGACAGCACCAGCGGCAGGCCCGATTGCTGGGCCGTGCCAGCCGCTTCCAGCATGGCCTCCAGAATGCCTTCGAGCTCGTCGCGGATATGCGTGGCATAGACGCCGCCATGCCGGGCTGCCACGGTGGCCACGGCCACCAGCTCCTGCATGTCGGCGGCGTAGGCCTCGCGGTAGAAGATGCCGCTGGACAGGCCCAGCGCGCCGGCCTGCATGGCCTCATGCATGTCCTGGGCCATCGCTTCGCGCTCGGTGGCATTGGCCGGGCGGCTCAGATCGGCCATGTGCTTGATGCGCAGCGAGGTGTGGCCCAGCAGCGCCGCAATATTGATCGAGGGCTGCGCCGCATCGACGGCGGCTGCGTAGTCCCGCATGCTGCCAAAGCGGAACTGCTGGTCGCCCAGCAGCGACAACGGCGCGGGCGGGTGCGCCGTGACCACCGGCGCCAGCGAGATGCCGCAGTTGCCGGCGATCACCGTGGTCACCCCTTGCGAGAGCTTGGGCAGCATGGCCGGGCTGTTCAGCGCAGCGGCATCGTCATGGGTGTGTACATCGATAAAGCCCGGGGCGATCACCTTGGCCGTGCAATCGATCTGCAGCGGGTCCTGCGCCTTCCAGCCATCCAACGCGGCCTGCTGGGCGGCATCCACCGCGCCATCGCGGGCAAACACGCCAACGATGCGCCCGCCCTGCAGCCAGACATCCCCGACAAACTCCGACAGGCCGGTGCCATCCACCACCGTGCCATTGCTCAACCACACTCTGCGTTCCATTGTTGTATCTCCAGGCGCTGCTGCCGGCTGCCATCAGCCGGCGGTTTTGCCTTGTTGCTGGCTGGGGGCTGCTGCATCCGGCACGGGGCCCCCTTTGCGCTGCTGCGCGGGCTGCTGAAAGCCCATGTATTCATAACTGTCAAAGCCATGGGTCTCCAGCAGCCGCTTGTACTGCTGCATGCCGGTGACCACGCGTGGCCCCAGAATCTGCGCCAGGCGCACCATCATGATTTCGATCACCACCAGGTGCGCCAGGTAGGCCTCGGTGCCCACGCGCATCACCGCGTCCTGGGGCACGGTCACCGCCAGCACATGGTCGGCCATCTCGGCCAGCGGCGTGTCCGGCTGGGTCAGCGCCACGACGGTGGCGCCCTGCTGCTTGGCAAACTGCGCCGCCTCCAAGGTGTAGGGCATGCGCCCCACATGCGAGATCACAAAGGCCACGCCGTGCTTGCCCAGGGTCGAGGCCGACACCAGCTGCTGGTGCGCATCAAAGATGGCATTGGACGTGAGGCCCAGGCGGAACAAGCGGCTTTGCAGCTCTTGCGCCATAAAGGACGAAGCCGCCCCGACCGAATAGCAATCGATGCGCGAGGCCTTGGCCATCTTGCTGGCCACCTCGTCGATCAGCGCTGCATCCAGGCGCTGGCCCAGGTTGGCAATCGCGCCGGCTGCCGCATGCACGATCTTGCTGACCACCTCGGCGGTGGAGTCGTCCTGCTGCACGCTGCGGTGCAGGTGCGAGCCCGACACCGCCAAGGTCTGCGCCAGCGCCACCATGAACTCGCGCACCGAGGCATAGCCAAAGCGGCGGCACATGCGCACGATCGTCGGCATGGACACATTCGCCTGCAGCGCCAGCTGCTCGACGGTGGCCAGCACCGCAGCGCCGGGGTCGCGCAGGATCACATCGATCACCTGGCGCTGGGCCAGCGGCAGCGCGGCCTGCTGCTGCTGCAGCACCTGCAGGCTCAGCGCTGTTTTCAGGCTGGCCATTTCAGAACCTTGTCTCGATCGCATCGACCAGGTTCCAGGCATCGTCCACCACCGGGATCCAACGCCACTTGTCAAACGTGGTGCAAGGGTGGGAGATGCCCAGCGCAATGCGGTCACCGACGGCCGGCGCGCCCTGCGCCGGGTCAAAGCGCAGATAGGCATGCTGGTCGTTCAGGGCCGAGATGGTCCAGCCGGCAGGGGCGGTCTGCGCCTCTTGGCTGCCGCGCGGCGCATGGCGCTGCACGGAGGGCATCTCCAGGTCGTAGGAGATATCGCGGCGGCCGCAGGTGAGCAAGGCCAGGCCCGGCTCAGGCACAGACTGCACCATGGCCCAGACCTCGAGCGCGGCCTGCAGCGATGTATCCACGCCTTCGCGCTGTTCGACGAGCTTGAGCAGGCGCCGGTAGTTGCCATGGTCATGCGTGATGTAGCAGCCCGAGCGCAGCACGCCGGTAAAAGCACGCGACAAGCCCGCGCCCTGCAGCAGCGGCACCACCAGGTCAAAAATGGCCGAGCCGCCGGCACTCAGAATCGGCGCCTCCTCAGGCAGCAGGCCCTGGGCATCGCAAGCCTTGGCAATCTCGACCACGCGGCGCACCAGCTCGGCCACGGCGGGGATGTCATGCGCGCTGTCGCACTGGGTCAGGCCCCCTTCATAGCATTCGATGCCGCCCAGCTGGGCACTGCTGCTGGCATGGATGGCCTGGGCCAGCGCCAGCGCGTCTTCCTGGCTGCGCACACCGGTGCGCTGGCCAGGAATGCCGACCTCGATCAGCACATCAAAGCGGCGGGCGCTGTTGCGTGCGCGGCTCCAGTCCTCGATGCAGCGCAGCTGGCTGATCGAGTCGACCAGGAACCAGACGCGCAGATCGGCATGCAGGCTCAGCAACGCGTCCAGCCCATCCAGATCAGCAGGCGCCACCACCTGGTTGGCAATGATGGCGCGGCGTGCACCGGCTTCCACGCCGACCGCCAGCTGAAAGATGGTCGCAAAGGTCAGGCCCCAGGCGCCGCCCTTCAGCTGCAGATCAAACAGCTGGGGCGACATGGTGGTCTTGCCGTGCGGCGCAAACTGGATCTGGCGGCGCGCTGCATAGTCCTGCATCCAGCGGGCGTTGTGGGCCAGCGCCGACTGGCGGATGACGGCCAGCGGGTACGGCAGGTCATCGCGCAGCACATTCCAGCCGCGTGCGGCCAGGTTGGAGGCCTGGGTGGGGGCAGCGGCCAGCGGGTAGCTCTTGCTGCGCGCGTCAATCAAAAAATCGGGTTGCATGGTTCACTCTCTCAATCTTGGACTTTCCAGCAGGCCTGCAGATGGCCATCGGCCACGGGGCGCAGCTGCATGTCAGCCTGGGCGCAGCGCGCCTCGGCCTGCGGGCAACGGGTACGAAAGACGCAACCACTGGGCGGGTTCTTGGGGCTGGGCAGGTCTCCCGTCAAGAGCGGGATCGTGCGCCGCTGGGCCGGGTCCGGAATCGGCGCGGCTGCCAGCAAGGCCTGGGTGTAGGGGTGGCGCGGCCGGGCATACAAGGCCTCGGTCGGTGCCACCTCCACCACGCGGCCCAGATACAGGACCACCACGCGATCGCAGAGGTATTCCACCACATCCAAATCGTGCGAGATGAACAGCAAGGTCAAACCAAGGCGGTCTTTGAGGTCGCCCAGCAAATTGACCACCTGCGCCTGGATGGATACGTCGAGCGCCGACAGCGGCTCATCGGCCACGATAAAGCGCGGCTGCACTGCCAGCGCCCGGGCAATGCCGATGCGCTGGCGCTGCCCACCCGAGAACTCATGCGGAAAGCGCTCGGCATGCTCAGGGCGCAGACCCACCTGGTCCAGCAGCTCGGCAATGCGCGGCTGGCGGGCTGCGCCCGGTGCCAGCCCGTGGGTGGACAGCGCCTCGCCCAGCACGTCGCGGATGCGCATGCGCGGGTTCAGGCTCGCATACGGGTCCTGAAAGATGATCTGGATATCGGCGCGCAGCGGCCGCATCGCGCTCGCGCCCAGGTGCGCCAGGTCCACGGTCTCGCCGCCCTGCTTGCGAAAATGCAGCTGGCCGCCCGTCGGCTCGATCAAGCGCGTCAGCAGCCGGCCGATGGTGCTTTTGCCCGAGCCGGACTCGCCCACCAGGCCCAGGGTCTCGCCCGGGAAGATATCAAACGAGACATCCTGCACCGCGCGCACCGGGTGGGCGCCGCTGCCAAACTGCTTGCTCAAATGCTGGATGCGCACCAGCGGCTCGGCCGCTGCGGTGGCGCCAGTCGCTGCCGTGGCCCGCTCGGCCGGGCGCTCCAGGGTGTCGGTCGTGCTCATGCGGCTTCTCCTGCGCGAATGCAGCGCACCTGGCGCTCGCTGTGTGGGGCCTCGTTGCCGCTGCGCCATGTCTCCAGGCCGGGCATGGCCTGCTCGCACGCGTTCAGGCGCTTGCTGCAGCGCGGCGCAAAGGCGCAGCCGGGCGGCGGGCTCAAGGGGCTGGAGACCTGGCCGGGGATGGCATCCAGGCGGCGCCGGCCCACAAAGGCGGGTTTGCCACCGGCGCGCAGCTCGGCGGCCTCGGCCAGCTCGCGCTGGCGCGCCATGCCGGGCAGGCAGCCCAGCAGGCCCTGGGTGTAGGGGTGCTGGGGTGCGGCAAACAGCGCATGCACACTGGCGGTTTCCACAATGCGGCCGGCATACATCACGGCAATCGCATCGGCGTACTGCGCCACCACGCCCAGGTTGTGGGTCACAAACAGAATGCTCATGCCCGTCTCCTTTTGCAGCCGGCCCATCAAGGCCAGGATCTGCGCCTGGATGGTCACATCCAATGCGGTGGTGGGCTCATCGGCTATCAGCAGGCTCGGGTCGCAGGCCATGGCCAGCGCAATCATCACCCGCTGGCGCATGCCGCCAGACAGCTGGTGCGGGTACTCATGCACGCGCTGGGCGGCTGCTGGTATTTCCACCAGCTCGAGCATGCGCTGGGCATGGGCCAAGGCTGCGGCCTTGCCCAGGCCCTTGTGCAGGCGCACCGATTCGGCAATCTGCTCGCCCACGGTCAGCACCGGGTTCAGGCTGGTCATCGGCTCCTGGAACACCATCGCCAGCTCATTGCCGCGCAACGCACGCAAAGCCTTGGCGTCGAGCGAGAGCAGATCGACGGTGCAGCCATCGCGCTGCACAAACCGGGCCTGACCCTGCACCTGGGCCTGCGAGGTCTTGGCATGCAGGCCCATCAGCGACAGGCTGGTGACTGACTTGCCCGAGCCCGACTCGCCCACCAGGGCCAGGGTCTGGCCCGGCAGAATCTGAAAGCTCACATCGGAGACGCTCTGGATGCGCCCGCCTTCGGTGGCGAACGAGGTGGACAGCGAGCGCACATCCAGGCGAGGCGCGGCCATGTCGGCAGCCGCTGCAGGGGTGGCGGTGTTCATCATGATTTGTTCTTCAGCTTGGGGTCGAGCAGATCGCGCACACCGTCGCCCAGGAGCTGCAGCGACAGCGCCGTCAGCACAATGGCCACGCCCGGGGTCAGAATGGTCCAGAAGGCCTTGTCGGCATACTCCAGGCTGCCGGCAATCATCGTGCCCCAGGTGGGGATATCGGGCGGCACGCCCACACCAAGAAAGGACAGGCCCGCCTCGGCCAGGATGGCATAGGCAAAGATAAAGGTGACCTGCACCAGCACCGGCGAGAGCAGGTTGGGCAGGATATGGCGCCACAGAATCAGCGGCGTGCGCACGCCCAGCGCCTTGGCGGCATCGACAAACAGCAGCTCGCGCAGCACCAGGGTGGAGGCGCGCACCACACGGGCCACGCGCGGCGTGTAGACAATGGTCAGCGCCAGAATCACATTCCACAGCGAAGCCCCCAGGATCGACACCAGCGCAATGCCCAGCAGGATGTCGGGGAAGGCCATCATCGCGTCCACCAGGCGCATCAGCGGCGCATCGAGCCGGCGAAAGTAACCGGCCAGCATGCCCAGCAAGGTGCCCAGCACCACGGCGCCCAGCGCGGTGAAAAAGCCGATCATCAGCGAGTAGCGTGCGCCGTAGATGATGCGCGCCATCACGTCGCGCCCCAGCTCATCGTTGCCGGCCCAGTGCGCCCAGGAAGGCGCATGCAGACGCATGCTGATGTTCATGCCATTGGGGTCGGAGTCGGTCAGCAGCGGGTAGAGCAAGGCGGTCGCTGCAATCAACAGCAGCACCACGGCGCTCGCCAGAACCACCTTGCGCGCAAACAGCCGGCGCAGGATTTTGAACCAGGGGGACTGGCCCCAGCCGCCGCGCGCGGGCAGCGGCAATGCTGTTGGGGCGGCGTTCATCATTGGCCCTCCAGACGAATGCGGGGATCGACCACCGTGTAGAGCAGGTCGATCGCGAGGTTGATGAAAACGTAGATGGCGGCAATGACGAGCAAGGTGCCCTGGATGA
Organism: Comamonas sp. 23; assembly: GCF_049601575.1. Taxonomy (NCBI): domain Bacteria; kingdom Pseudomonadati; phylum Pseudomonadota; class Betaproteobacteria; order Burkholderiales; family Comamonadaceae; genus Comamonas; species Comamonas sp. 23. Next base: position 4,606,115 of record NZ_CP187127.1, read on the forward strand.
CGGGATAGTCGCGCCGCAGCACGGCCCGCACCACCAGGTTGCCCACGCCGGGCAGGTTGAACACGGTCTCGGTCACGACGGTGCCGCCAATCATCAAGGCCAGGGTCAGGCCCAGCACGGTGACGACGGGCACCAGCGCATTGCGCAGCACATGCTTGACGAGCACCACCGACTCGCCCAGGCCCTTGGCCCGGGCCGTGCGCACATAGTCCTCGCCCAGAATGTCGAGCACCGAGGCGCGCGTGAAGCGGATGATCAGCGCCGAGTTGAGCACGCCCAGCACCAAGGCGGGCAGCAGCAGATGCTGCAGGCGGTCGCCAAAGCTCGCGTCCGGATCGCCATAGCCCGAAGCCGGAAACCAGCCCAGGTGCACGGCAAACACCTGGATCAGGATCAGACCAAACCAGAAGCTGGGAATGCTGGCGCCCAGCATCGCAATGGTGCTGAGCACCTGGTCGATCCAGCTGCCGCGCCACACGGCCGCTGCCATGCCGCAGGGCACGCCGATCAAGGCGGCAATCGACACGGCGAACAGCGCCAGAAACATGGTGGGCTCAGCGCGCTCCAGCAGCGCATGGGTGACCGGCATCTGCAAGAACAGCGACTGGCCCAGGTTGCCTTGCAGCACCTGGCCAATCCACAGCACAAACTGGGTGGCCAAGGGCTTGTCCAGCCCGTACTGCACGCGCGCGGCAGCAATATCGGCGGCAGTGGCCTGGTCACCCAGCAGCAGCGCCACCGGATCGCCCGAGGCCAGGCGCGTGAGCAGGAACACCAGCACGGCCACCAGGGCGAGCACCACCACTGCGCCGCCCAGGCGCTTGACTAAAAAATGCAGCATGGCTGAACTCGAGAAACGCTGGGGCTTACTGGCTCAGCGAGGTGTTCCAGAAGAAGGGCCAGGGCATGGGCTGGTAGCCCTGCAGCTTGGACGAACGCGCCGACAGGGCATTGAACTTGCCCACTTCGACAAAAGGCACCTCGTCATAGACGAGCGCCTGCACCTGGCCCCAGAGCGGGCCGCGCTTGGCCACATCGGGCTCGCCATTGAAGGCGGCAAGCGCGGCCTTCTTGGTCTCGGTCTCCCACCAGCCGGGGGCGCCGCTGCCCATCTGCGGTGGCGACAGCATCGGCTCAGGGAACAGGCCCGAGTGGGTCATATAGACATCCCAGAGCTTGGCATCGTTGCGGCGCTGCACCAGCGTGGCCCAGTCCACCACCTGCAGCTCGGTCTTGAAGCCGGCGCGCTTGAGGTGCTCGGCCATCACCAGCGCCATGTTGTAGTGGAACTCATACTGGCGGCTGGCCATGATGCGGATGGGCTCGGACTTGTAGCCGGCCTTGGCCGCCTGGTCCTTGGCCAGCTGCGGGTTCTTCTGGTTGTAGAGCTTGGCGCCGGCATCCGAGTAGTACGGCGTGCCCTTGGCAAAGAAGTTGGGCTCGGCAGCAAAAAAGCGCTTGTCGCCAAAGCCGGCCTGCAGCATCTCGGCCGGGCCCATGGCCGTCTGCACCGCCTGGCGCAGTTCCTTCTTGGCCAGCACGCCTTCCTTGGTGTTGAAGACGATATAGGGGAAGCCAAAGTTCTGCGTGACGATCGGCACGACATGGGGCGCGGCCTTTTCCAGGCGGCCTACCGATTCGACCTGCAGCAGATCGGCGTACTGGAACTGGCCCGAGAGCACGCCCTCGACCCGCGTCGTCGCATTGGGCACCGGCACAAAGCGCAGCTCATCGAGCTGGGCCTCGCGCTTGCCGGCATAGCCACTGGCGGGCTCGCTGCGCGCGGCGTACTGGTCAAAACGTGCCAGCACGGTGAACTGGTCGGGCTTGCGCTCCTTGAGCTGGTAGGGGCCGGTGCCGATGAAATCCTTGAGCACCGGTGCCACCACCTCCTTGGGCATGATGCCGGCCATGCCGCTGGGCATCGCCAGGTGGGCCAGCAGCGGTGCATACACCGCCTTGAGCTTGATCTCCACCGTCTGCGGGTTCTTGGCGCTCATGCTGGCAATCTCCTGGCCCACGGCCTTGCCGCGTGCCGACACGTCCATCCAGCGCTGCAGCGAGGCGACCACGTCATCGGCCACCATCTCCTTGCCGTTGTGGAACTTGACGCCCTTGCGCAGGCTGATGGTGTAGGTCAGGCCATCGGCAGAGATGACCGGCATGGCCTGGGCCAGCATCGGCTGGATGCGCCACTGCGCATCAAAGGTGAAGAGCGGCTCGTAGACATGCTGCATGATGGTGCCCACCAGGTCGGTGGAGCTGACCATCGGGTCCAGGCTCTGGGGCTCGCCAATCATGGCCAGGTTGGCCGCCCCGCCCTTGTGGGCCGCCTGGGCCCAGGCACTGCCCGCTGGCAGGCCTACGCAACCGGCAGCCAACAGGGCTGCGGCAAGCAGTTGGCGACGGGAGGTGCGGACACGCAAGGCAAGGGCGTTCATGGGGCAGGCTTTCATCGAAGGGGGTGAAGAAATTTTTTTACACCACAACCGCTAAAAACTGCCTTCAAATCGTCTTATTGACAGATTTATGGGTTGTTGATGTAATATCTTTACATACAGGAGCCCACCCCCATGACAGTAATTACCCTAGGCCAACCCCCTCTCGCATCGGACCGTCTGGCCCGTCCGCTCTCGCCCGCCGTGCGCGCTGGCGACTTTGTTTTTGTCTCGGGCACCGTGCCCACCGATGACCAGGGCCAGGTAGTGCCCGGCGGCATCGAGGCGCAGACGCGCGCCGTGTTCAAGCGCCTGGAAGAGGCCTTGGCCCTGGGCGGCTGCACCCTGGCCGATGTTGCCAAGGTCAATGTCTGGCTGGATGACCCACGTGATTTCGGCAGCTTCAACCGCGTCTACATGGAGTGCTTTGGTGAGCACCGCCCGGCCCGCTCGACCGTGGAATCGCGCCTGATGATCGACGCCAAGGTCGAGATCGACGTGACGGCCTACAAGCCGCTGTAAACCATAGTCGCTCGGCGCAACGGGCGCGTGCAACAGGCGCGTGCAACAGGCGCGTGCAACAGGCGCGCGCAGCAGGCGCGACAGTTGCCCGCTGCAGGCGCTTCTACAATGGCCCGCGCAGACTTGGTCTGCGCTTTTTTTCGCCCTTCTCACCGCCATGCCCAAGCCTCCGATCTTTTCCGCCCGCGCGCCGTCAGACCCGCGCCCCCGCATGCTCGCCATCGACTGGGGCACCACCTCGCTCAGGGGCGTGCGCATCGATGCGCAGGGCCAGATCAGCGAGCGGCGCGCCCTGCCCCAAGGCATCTTGCAAGTGGCGCCCGGCGGCTTTGCCGATGCGTTTGCACAGCACTTTGGAGACTGGCTGGCCGAAGGGCCCCAGCTGTGCCTGCTGTCGGGCATGGTGGGCAGCCGCCAGGGCTGGCAGGAAGCGCCTTACTGCCCCTGCCCGGCCGATTTTTCTGCGCTCTGCCAGCAGCTGCTCTGGCTCGATCTTCCCCAGGGCGTGCCCACGGCCATCGTGCCGGGCATGAGCAGCCTGGCGCAGAGCCAGGTCGATGCCGTCCACGGCGTGCCCGATGTGATGCGTGGCGAAGAAATCCAGGTGATTGGCGCGCTGCGGCTGATGGACAGCCGCGACGGCCTGCTGGTGCTGCCGGGCACGCACAGCAAATGGGTGCAGGCGCAAAACAGCACCATCACCGGCTTCAAGACCTTCATGACCGGCGAGCTGTTTGCACTGCTGGCCCAGCACTCCATCCTGGGCAAGACCTTGGACAGCAGCGCCGCGCTGGACGAGGCTGCCTTCATACAAGGGCTGGAGCGGGCGCAGAGCCCCGACAGCCTGAGCCACCTGCTGTTTGGCACGCGTGCGCTGTCGCTGTTTGGCGCGCTCGACCCGGCCCAGTCGGCCAGCTACCTGTCTGGCCTGCTGATTGGCCAGGAGCTGCGCGCGATGCCGACGGCAGCGGGCAGCCGCGTCGCCGTCATCGGCTCCAGCACCCTGGTGCAGCGCTACAGCCTGGCACTGCGCCATGCAGGCGGCGAGCCCATTGCCTTTGGCGACGAAGCCACCTGGGCCGGCCACCAGGCCATTTACGAACACCTGACCCAAGGCTGAACACGCCATCCAATCCGCGCCACCCCCTGCCCTCTTCGTACCGCCCTCCATCCAGAACACCGCCATGAACCTGCTCCAACAATTCCAGGCCCTGCAGGCCAAGCTGCCGCTGATCGCCATCCTGCGTGGCCTCACCCCCAGCGAGGCCGTGCCCGTGGGTGCTGCCTTGCAATCGGCCGGTTTTGGCCTGTGGGAAGTACCGCTGAACTCGCCCGAGCCACTGGAGAGCATTGCCGCGATGCGCGAGGCCTACCCGCATGTGCTGGTGGGCGCGGGCACGGTGCTGATGCCCCAGCAGGTGCGCGATGTGCATGCCGCCGGCGGCCAGCTGATCATCTCGCCCAACTGCAACCCGGCCGTGATCGATGAGGCCGTCAAGCTCGGCCTCATCAGCCTGCCCGGCGTCTTCACCCCCACCGAGGCATTCATGGCGCTGGAGCATGGCGCCCATGGCCTCAAGATCTTCCCAGCGGAGCTGGCCTCGCCCGCCGTCATCAAGGCCCTGCTGGCCGTGCTGCCCAAGGGCAGCAACATCTACCCCGTGGGCGGCATTGCCCCCGACAACATGGCCCCCTGGCTGCAAGCGGGCGCAGCCGGCTTTGGCATTGGCTCGGCACTGTTCAAACCCGGCAAGACGGCGGCGCAGGTGCGTGTGGATGCACTGGCGTTTGCGGAGAACTTTCAGGCGGCAAAAGCGGGCTGAGCAAGACATCGCCACGCCGTAAAAAAAGGCCTGCCCCCGTCTTGGGAGCAGGCCTTTTGCTTGGGGCCAAAGCCTGGTGCTTATTGCATCTGTTGCAGGTTGCCGATGCGCACCAGCATCTCGGTAAACATCTGCATATCGGCCTGCAGGTCCGGCACTTCCTTGTACTCCAGCGCGTTGTGCGCGGTGTACTTCTTGCCCGGCATCGCGGGGCCAAAGTTGATGGCATTGGGCATCAGCTTGGCGGTGGTGCTGCCGGCAGTCGGCACGGGCTTGGCATCGAGGCCCGTGGTGTCGCCAAAGATGTTCAGCAAGGTCGAGAGCCAGGCGCCCTTGGGGTCGCGGGCCATCCAGTTGCCTTGGCTGTAGTCGATCTTGACGGGCACCTTGGCGGCAGCGCTCCAGTTGGCTATGCCCTTTTCCACCTCGGCCTTGAGCTGCTCGGGCGATTTGCCGCGCGGCATGCGGGCATTGGCGGTCACTTCCAGCTGGCCATTGCCGGGCTTGATCAGGTTGGGCGAGATGGTCAGCGGGCCCATGAAGTCATCGGCGTAGGCGACGTTCAGGCCCTTGCCAAAATAGTCCATGCCAAACACGCCATTGATGTAGCGCACCGCTTCGCTGTACTGGTTCTGTTGCACCAGCGGCTGGCCCTGGGCGGGCATCAGCGCCGATTGCAGCAGCAGGGCCAGGCGCGGCACGGGGTTCACGCCTTCTTCAGGGCGCGAGCCGTGGGCAGAGGTGCCGGTTACCTTGATATCGATCTTGTTGGCGCTGGTCACCAGGTCCACGCTGAATTGGCCAAACTGCTGGTTGCTGGCCACAAAGCCATCCTTGGCGGCCTGCAGTTTTTCGGCCACGGCGGCCAGCGCAGCGGCATTGCCGGCCTCGATGGTGGCAGTGGCCGTCTGGGCAATGGCGTTGGCCGATGCGGCACCCGCCATCGCGGTGATCGCCGGTTGCTGCGGGTCGTTCTTCATATCAGCAAAGCTGGCCTTGATGGCGCCCGTGCCTTTTTCGGCCACCACGGCCGGGTACTTGCTGTCGAGCACGATGTTGTAGTCGGGCAGCTTGGTCTTGTCGCGGTAGTACTTCATCGCGTCGCCACCGGTCTCTTCGGTGGTCTCGATCATCAGGCGAATGCTGCGCTGCAGCGGCAGCTTGGATTGCTTGACGGCCTTCATCGCATACAGCACCGTGGCGATCGAGCCCTTGTCGTCGATGGTGCCGCGACCGTAGAGCTTGTCGCCCACGCGGGTGACCTTGAAGGGGTCGAGCTGCTGGCCATCCACCACCCATTCGGCGGGCACCACCGGCACCACATCCGCATGGGTCAGAATGCCGAACTCTTCTGCGCTCGTGCCCGGCAAGGTCACTTCAAAAATGCGGTTGTCCACATTGCGGTACTGCAGGCCAAAGTCCTGGGCCATCTTTTCCACCATGCGGCCAAAGTCGATGATGGCGGGGCTCTCATGCGGCGGCACCTTGGGGTCGCGCACCGTTGGCAGCGCCACCATCTGGGTGATGCTGCTGAGCACCTGGTGCTCTTGCGTCAGACGGGTATAGAGGCCCAGCAGGCGGGCCACATTGGCCAGGTCATCGCCTTGCAGTTGCTGGCCTTGCGTGTAGCGCTGCACGGCAGGCGCCAGGCGCGCATCCTGCTTGGCGGCGTTTTGCAGAAACTGCGCAAAGGTCGCAGGCGCCTTCACGGCCTCGGCGGCAATCGCATCGAGCGCCGGCTTTTGCAGCAGCTGGGCCTGGGCGCTGGCTGCCGCCAGGGCAATACCCAGGGCGATGGCGGTGTGGCGGAATACGGTCTTCATGGCAAACCTCGGTGTCATATTTTTGGAAAGACAAAAGAATAGCCGTTTTCCGCCTCGTCCAGCGCCAGATAACTTCGCCAGCGCCACACAGGACATGCCGAACCTGCCCGCTTGGTATCGGATGCAGACAGCGTGTGGGCATACCTGCTGTCAAACGCTGTGCTGCGCCTGGATCAGGCGTACTTCTTGGCCCCCGCCACGCAGACCACCGCCACCAGGGTCACCACCAGCATCGACCCGCTGACCTGCTCATGCAGCAGCACAGCCGCCAGTGCCAAACCCATAAAGGGCTGCAGCAACTGCAGCTGGCCGACGGCAGCAATGCCGCCTTGTGCCAACCCCCGGTACCAAAACACAAAACCGATGAGCTGGCTAAAAACCGCCACATAGACAAAGCTGAGCCAGGTGGCGTTGCTGACATGCGCCAAGGCCGCAGGGGCCAGCCACAGCGCCAACGGCAGCATCAGCGGCAGCGCCAAAACCAACGCCCAGCTGATGACCTGCCAGCCGCCCAGCTTGCGCGACAGGCGCGCGCCCTCGGCGTAGCCCATGCCGCAGACCAGCACGGCGGCCAGCATCAGCACATCGCCGCTCAGCGAGCCTTGCCCGCCGCCCAGGGCGGCATAGCCCGCCACCACGGCAGCCCCCGCCAACGAGAAGACCCAGAACAGCCCCTGGGGCCGCTCACCTCCGCGCAACACCGCAAACAGGGCGGTGGACAGCGGCAGCAAGCCTATAAAGACAATGGAATAGGCCGAAGTCATGCGCTGCAGCGCCAAGGCCGTCAGCAGCGGAAAACCCACCACCACGCCCAAGGCCGCCACCGCGAGCGACGGCACATCGGCCGCGGCAGGCCGGCGCGCACGCTGGGCCAGCAAAAAGGCCCCCCCCAGCAGCGCCGCCACTACAGCACGGGCACAGGTCAGAAAACTGGGGTTCAAATCTGCCACCGCCACCCGCGTGGCCGGCAGCGAACCGGCAAAAATCGCCACCCCCACCAGGCCATTGAGCCACCCGCCCGTACTTTTCTCCATGCCAGACTCCTTGATCGAGCCCGCAGTACAGCATGCCGCCTGCCCTCTGCACCAGACACAGTGCAGTACAGTTCAAAGAAACTGTTATCAATAAAAGACCATACAGTGGGCAGCCAAGCGGGCCGCAGATCCTGCAGTTAGCGGCCTTGTGTCCCGGCAGTAGCTTGCCTCAAGGCCCGGTCCAGCACCGCAAACACCCGCTCATCGGCGCACTGCGACACGTTGAAGCGCAAAAAGTCGCCCGCCGACTGCGACTGGCTGAATGAGTTGCCGGGCGCCAGCACCACCCCTTCTTGCAGACAAGCCCGCGCCACCGCTGCCGCATCGGCGCCTTGCGGCAGGCGGCACCACAAAAACATGCCGGCCTGCGGCACCAAGGCGGGCTCCACCCGCAGCTTGCGCAGCCGCTGGGCCACTTTGTCCATGTTCTTGGCCAGGCGCTGGCGCACCAGGTCCATGTGCTTGCGGTAGCCGCTGTCGGTCAGGGTTTTCAGGATGATGTCCTGCGCCAGCCGCCCGGCGCCAAAGGTGGTGGCCAGCTTCAGGTCGACCAGGCCCTCGATCCAGTCGGGGCGGGCCGCCAGGTAGCCGCAGCGCACGGAGGCCGAGACGGTCTTGGAAAAGCTGCCGATCTGGATCACACGCGCCAGCCCGTCAAACGCGGCCAGCCGGGGCGCATGCTGGTTCTCGAAGTCGGCAAAGATATCGTCCTCCACAATCACCAGGTCCGAGCCCTCCACCAGCTTGAGCAGCCGGTGCGCCACCAGCGGCGACAGCGCGGCACCCGTGGGGTTGTGGATGCCGGCATTGGTGATGTAGAGCCGGGGCTGGTGCGCTTGCAGGGCCTTCTCAAACTGCTGCACATCGGGGCCCTGCGGCGTGTAGCGCACGCCCACGGCCTGCACCTGGTGTGCCTTGAGCAGCGCATGGAAGTTGAAATAGCAGGGGTCATCGACCAGCACCGTGTCGCCGGGCTTGAGCAAGAAGCGGCACACCAGGTCAATGGCCTGGGTGCCCGACTCGGTCAGCATCACCTGCTCGGGCGATACCTCAATGCCAGTGGCCGCCATGCGCCTGGCCAGCAACTGGCGCAGTCCCGGGCTGCCCAGCGGCGTGGCGTATTCCGTCAACCCATCCAGCGGCCCGCGCGCCTGCGCGCGCAAAGCTCGACGAATGCCCTCTTCAAACATCCACTCTGGCGGCAGCCAGCCACAGCCCGGGCGCAGCGTGGCGTGGTCGCTCTCCAGCGACTGGCGCGACACCCAGAGCGGATCGACGACCCGGTCCAGCTTGGGCCCCAGCTTCAGCAGCGCCAGCGGTGCCACCGGCCCGTTGACATAAAAACCCGCCCCCGGCCGCGCCACCACCAGGCCCTCTGCGGCCAGCCTTTCATAGGCCTCCACCACCGTCGAGACCGACATGCCCAGCAGCCCCGCCTGCTGCCGCACCGATGGCAGCCGCGTGCCCGGCAAATAGCTGCGCGATGCCATGCCGGCACGCACATGGGCCATCACCTGCTGAATAAGGGTACCGTTGCGCGCCATCATCAGCTCCACTGTTCTGCTAAAAATTCCATAACGGTTGAGCTTAATTGTTATTGGATGCGGATGCCAGTCATGGGCTATCTGAAGCCCCTCCGCACCCGCACCGTGCGCGCCTGGCTGCCCCGCACAGCAGGCCTGTGCATAATTCCGCGATGACCACCATTCGCCCCTCCCGCCCCAAAGATGGCCCACGCGCCGTCGAGATCTGGCGCCAGGCCGTGGACGCCACCCACCACTTTCTGCTGCCAGAAGACCGCGCGGCCCTTGATGCGCTGGTCAGCAGCTTCCTGCCCCAGGCGCCGCTCTGGCTGGCCGTTGATGCGCAGGACCACCCACTCGCCTTCATGCTTATCGACAACGGCCACATGAAAGCCCTGTTTGTAGACCCCGCCGCCCGAGGCCAAGGCCTGGGCGCCGCACTGGTGCGCCATGGGCTGTCAATGCATGCGGAGATGCGCACCGATGTCAACGAGCAGAATGCGCAGGCGGTCGGCTTTTACGAAAAGATGGGATTTCGGCGCACCGGGCGTTCGGAGGTGGATGGGCAGGGGCGACCTTATCCGCTGATCCATTTGACGTACGGCGGTGCTGGATAACACAGGCAAGCCCCAGCGTAGCGCGCATCGTTAGGGCGCTTCGCTGGACATAATCTGCGCCAACGCCGGATGCCCCGGCAGCACCTCCAGCAAATAGTCCACAAAGCTGCGCACCTTGGCTGGCACATACTGCCGGTCGCGGAAGCAGGCAAAAAAGTCCAGGGTCACATCCTCCAGCAGCAGCGGGCCCGGTGCGGCTTTGCGGCCCTTGCGCGCGGGCTCCAGCACCAGCGGCACCAACCGTCCCTCCTGCACATGGCGCTGGGTGATAAAGCTGCCGGCCCAGACAATGCCGCCACCGGCAACTGCCAGCTCCACCAGCGCATCGATATCGGTGCCAATGGCGGCAACACGCAGACCAGGGTCGACCCGCCGGCCATCGCGCACAAAGGGCCAGCGCATAAAGCGCCCGTCCCGCTCGCGGCGGTACAGCAAGCAGGCATGCTGCAGCAGATCCTCGGCCACCTGCGGGCGGCCATGCTTTTCCAGGTATGCAGGCGAGGCATACAAAAAGCGCGGCATGGCTGCGAGTGGCCGCACGGACATGCCGGGCTCCAGCACATCGCGGTAGCGGATGCTTACGTCCACATCCTCCTTGAGCACATCGACATCGCGGTCGGTTACGAGCAATTCCAGCTCCAGCTGCGGGTGGCGCGCCTGAAAAGCCGGCAGCAAGGGTGCCAGCACATGGCGGCCAAAGGCAGCCATGCAGGCCACCCGCAGCCGCCCCTGCACAACCCCATGCACCAGCGACACATCGGCCTGCGCCCGCGCCAGTGCATCCAGCACCGGCGCCACCCGGGCCAGGTAGCGCTCGCCCGCTTCGGTCAACGCCATCGAGCGCGTGGTGCGCGTGAGCAAGCGCGTGCCCAGCTCGCGCTCCAAGCGCGCAATGTTCTGGCTGGCCGCAGCCGGAGAAATACCCAGCTGGCGTGCAGCCGAGGCGATGGAGCCACCTTCCAGGGCTTTGACAAAGATATCGATAGCGCGCAGATTCGTCATGAATGTGAATGTATCCCCAAACCCATTCGTAAATCTGGATTACGAGTTCTGCAAGCCGGCGCCCTCTACCGCAGCGGCTGCCGCATGCGTACAGTGCCCCCTAAGGCAGCGGGCCAAGGGGCCCGGCCACGATGGATTTGGAGCCAGCGATGCAGAATGTGATCGAAGCGGTGACGCCCCAGGGCGATGTGGTTTTTAGGGCAGCGGATGGGAGCTATATCGTCGCCCAGCAGATTGATGCCAAGCCTTTGAAGCAGGCGCAGATCCTGGAGGGCGCGTTGGAGACCATCGGCATCGAGACTGCGACGGATGTGGCTACGGGGCTGAGCTACGAGTTCTTTATCGCCGGCTATGGGCTGTCGCGAGAAGGGGCGTTTGGGGCGCCGGAGTGAGCAGAGCATTCCAGGCATCCCTGGGAACGTACCCACGCTGCCCTTTTCCTCAGGCGTGTTGAAACCTCATGCCACCCTTTACGTCCTTGACGCCCAATGACCGATTGAAGGATGGAAAGGGTGGATTGATTCCCGTTGCGGTCTTAGAACCTGTTCAAAGTCTCTACGCAGCCGCGCTGGAGTGCAATCGGGATGAGTTCGAAGGGCTGGTTCGCAGCTTGCACCGGGGTGCAAGCAAGAGCCAGCGCGAAGAAATCGCCCGATTTCACTCCAACCCTTCGGGACAGTGGCTTTACGGGCGGTCTGCGTCGTTGCCAATCCTCGCAATAGCTGGGCTATTGCTGCGGTATGGCGCCTAGCATCCCATCCCGCAAAGACACTGTCGCGGCGCGAGGAGACTTTGAACAGGTTCTTAGGTCGAAGATGCCGTGGAGCTCGTCATTCGCCTACTGCTGCAGGCGGTTTACAGCGCCATCTTGAAAACTATCATTCGTCGCCTGCCGGCGCCAACTTCTCCCGCAATGTAGCCAAAATCTCCTCCGACAGCCCCGGATTGCCCGCCGCCGTAGCGCGGGCCAGCACCAGAGCCCCCACCATGCTGCTGAGCGTCCCGATGGTCTGGGCGCGCTTGGCAGGCCCATCGCCCGGCACGACTTCCATAAAGCGCTGGATATTGCGCTCCACCCCCAGCGCAAATACCTCGGACATCTCCGGCCCGGCGCGGGCCGCATCGGTGGCCAAGGCGGCGGCGGGACAGCCTTCGCCCGGATGGTCGCGGTGGTTGGCCGACAGGTAGCCATGCACCAAGGCGCGCAGCCGGGCGGGCGGCGCATCATCGGCAGCAGCGGCATCCAGACCTTCGAGCGGCGTGATGGTCCAGTCAAAGGCGCGCAGGCAGGCCTCTCTGGCGAGGGCATCCTTGGACGCAAAGTGGCGGTAGAGCCCGCCATGCGTCAGGCCCGCATCACGCGTGATCTCGGCCACGCCCACGCCCTCCAGGCCCTTTTCACGGTAGAGGCGCGCAGCGGCATCCACGATGCCTTCGCGGTTTTCGGCGGCTTGTGCTTTGCTGACTTTCATTCGTTAGATGATACCCATCATCAAAACTCATTTATGATGACGCCCATCATCAATAAGGGTGGGCGCCCGTTTTTCCGCGACGGCGTCCAACCGCGAAAGCTGCCATATGGATCGTCGCGTCGTCATCACCGGCCTGGGCCTGGTGTCTCCCCTGGGTTGCAATGTGGAGCTGGCCTGGCAGCGCTTGCTGGCAGGCCAGTCGGGCGTGCGTGCGCTGGCTGCCGAGGTCGGTGCAGGCACTGGCGTCACGGTGGCTGGCCGCGTGCCCAGTATGGAAGAGGACCCGCAAGCCGGCTGGAGCGCCGAGGCCATCATCGCCGCCAAAGAGCTGCGCCGCATGGACCGCTTTATCGCCTTTGCGCTGGGCGCCGCAGACCAGGCGCTGGCGCATGCGCAGTGGGGCCAAGCCAGCGCCGAACAGTTGGAGCGTGCAGCCACCGTCATCGGCTCCGGGGTCGGCGGCTTCGGCACCATCACCGACGCGGTACGCACCACCGATGGCAAGGGCCCGCAGCGCCTCTCGCCTTTCACCGTACCGGCTTTTCTGGCCAATCTGGCTGCCGGCCAGGTGTCTATTCGCCACCAGCTCAAGGGCCCGCTGGGCGCGCCGGTCACCGCCTGCGCCGCCAGCATCCAGGCGATTGGCGATGCGGCACGCTTGATCCGCAACAACGAGGCGGACATGGCGCTGTGCGGCGGCAGCGAGGCCACCATTGACCGGGTGGCGCTGGGCAGCTTTGCAGCAGCCAAGGCCGTCGCCACCGGCGGCGAGGACCATCCCGGCCAGGTGTCCCGGCCTTTTGACATGGCGCGCGAAGGCTTTGTGATGGCCGAAGGCGCAGGCCTTCTGGTGCTTGAGGCTTTGGACCATGCGCTGGCGCGCGGCGCCACACCGCTGGCTGAAGTTGTGGGCTATGGCACCTCGGCCGATGCCTACCATGTCACCTCCGGCCCCGAGGACGGATCGGGCGCCGCCCGCTCCATGCGCGCCGCCTTGCGCCAGGCGCAACTCCAGCCCGGCGATATCCAGCACCTCAATGCCCATGCCACCTCTACCCCGGTCGGCGATCGCGGCGAGCTCGCTGCCATCCGCCAGGTGTTTGGCGCCGGCACGGGCCCCTCCATCACCGCCACCAAGTCAGCCCTGGGGCATATGCTGGGCGCCGCCGGCGGGGCTGCTGCGATCTTTACCGTCTTGGCTTTGCGCGACCAGATGGCGCCGCCTGTGCTCAATCTGGACAACCCGGACCCTTTAGCCGACGGTCTGGATCTGATTCGCGGCAGTGCGCGGGCGCATGCGATCGAGCATGCGATGCTCAACGGGTTTGGGTTTGGGGGGGTGAATGCTTCGTTGGTGTTGAAGCGGTATGGGGGCTGATCGGCACTTCAGCCATGTCAAGCAGCCACCCACCGGGTCGTTTGCTCAAATTTCATAGGCATAGCTACACCGAAGCTCAGCCGCTTTCAGCGCGGCTTGAAAGGGCTCCGGAGCCTCTTGGATTGTGGCCACAAAGCTGGCCTTGAGTTTGCCGCCCCCCATGCTGCCCTTGTACTTGATGCTCTTGGGTTGGGCCTGAAGCTGCAGCCGGTTGGCCCCCGACAGGGCCACATCCAACTTGAAGATGCCACGGCGAAAATCCGTGCGCTCAGTGGCCTCTGCCTGCGGCGACGCCAAGCCCAGGGTTTGCGCACCGTAGGAAAGCTGCAGATCGATATCCACGATGGAGGCGGGAATAGCGCCCACCAGGCTTACCGCCTGCCCGGCACGGCTGCCAGTGCAATTCAGTTGCGCAGTATTGGCACCGGCGATGGCCTGGCCGGTGAGAGCGAATGGCAACACCAGGGCGCAGAGCGGCAAGAATTTTTTCATCGGTTTTCCTTCAGCAGCAGGACAGGGGTTGCGCAGCATGGGCTGCATCAGATCGGCGGCATCGATAGGACCATCTGGGCCCGGTTCATGGCGGTGTCCCCCAACTGGTCATAGATTGTCGTCGGCCTATGTTCATGGATGCAACTGGCGTCCAGCCAGCCGATAACGGCACCATGCGCGCTGTTGGATTCGTTTGCTGGTAGCCTCCCATGCCAGGCAGAATCTCTGCCAGCCCCACCACGGCCATCTTGCCATTTCAAAAAAGTGAACCCTCTATGACCAGCCCGCTGTACACCGCCTCCATTCCCGTCATGCAGCAGATGTTGCATGCCCTGTCAGAGGTGCTCAAGAAGGCCGAAGACCATGCGGCGCAACGCAACATCGATCCCAACGCGCTGCTGCAGGCACGGCTGTTTCCCGACATGTTTCCGCTGGTTCGCCAGGTGCAGATCGCCTCGGACTTTTCCAAGGGCATCGCCTCCCGCCTGGCCGGTGCCGAAGTGCCATCCTGGCCCGACACAGAGACCAGCTTCGCTGACCTGCAAGCCTTGATCGCCAAGGCGCTGGCCCATCTCGAATCCTTCCCAGCCGCGCAGTTTGATCTGAGCGAAAGCCGCGACATCGTATTGCGCCCCGGCACGCCCAAGGAAAAGAAGCTGACCGCCAGTGCCTATCTGCTGCACTATGGTCTGCCGCAGTTCTTCTTCCATGTGACCACCGCCTATGCCATCCTGCGCCACAACGGTGTGGAGGTTGGCAAGCGCGACTATATGGGCACCTATTAACAGGGGGGGGCGCCATCCGCTCATGGCGATCAGCGCCTCAATGACTACCCATTTTTCACTTGGCGATTCGGAAGAACGCGTGCAGCGTGTGGAGCGTTGACCGCTCGGAACATCGTAATAGCTCAGTGGGGCCTCTGCGCCGCAAGCAGAAATACCTTGGTGGAGCTTGCCAATTGGTCACTTCAAGCGACAATCTACGAACTGTGTAGCTGACTATTCCCGCGCAAACGCAGCATACGAATGGCTCGCCGAACCTCATCAGGTACCTGGTGATAGATTCGCTGAGTCTTCCGGTCCGGGGCATATCTAGCAAACTCGGAATGAATACGCTCAAGCGCAGCCAGAAGCTGATCTCGAATTTCCCTGCTATCCCAACCTGTTTCCATGATTTCATGTGCGATGCGGGTCAAGCCCGAGGCCGCATCGGTATCACCTCGGGAGTCCTCCGAAGCCAGATACTGCAAATAGGCCGGCAAATAGAAAACACGTGCCTTGGGGCCCATATCGGCTAGCGCTTCGGCGCATTGGATGGAATGCGTCCGGAACATCGCTGAAACCTCGGCGATGCTCTTCCCCAAGAACATCTGGGCGGCGAAACGCTCATCCAGCGAATCATGGATGTTGATTTCTTCTAGGGTAGGAAGGCACATGGCTGCCAAGTCTATCAATCTTGCATCCTGACTGATTGGAGCCTCGCCACGAGAGAACCGCAGTCCCATTCTTGGGAATCGATGCTCAGGAAGCGGCGGCCATCTCACGAAGAACCTGGATCGCCAGCGCCCCGTAGCCTGCACCAAAGCCGGGGTTTCTGATGCTGATGTTTTGTGCAGATGTGACGTCTTCCCACTTCAGCATTGTTTCCACCGAAGTGTGGTGCTCATTCGTTTCAATCTCGAAAGCAATGAACCGTGCTTCAACGGTGAGCAACATGCCGAAGTGGCCTGGCATTCCTGGCTCATCAATGCCCAGTTTCAGAACGATGGCGGTGCTCCAATCAATGCCTCGGGCTAAGGCGCAGTCCTTGAGCGCTTGTGGCCAAGGATGCTCTCTCCAGTAACGCGCGCTTCTGCGAATCATGTCTACAGACACATCGTTTTGCTGACGAACATCTCTTTGTTTCATGTGGTTCAAGAGTCTGCATCCAATCAATGTCGCAGGCTTGGGAGTCAGTCACCCCAAAAGCCACGGTTAAAGGGCTGAAAGTCGAGCGCGTCAGCCTTGCTAATGCCGATACAAGACATAACCTCAACATAGGTCATTTCAACGGTCTCAAGATTGGAGTCGTCAATAGGACCAAATGGTTGGCCTTGGAATGAGCCGAAGGCGTACACCGCGTCAATACCTCCCCAGGTTACATAGTCGATGTACAGCCATGAATCTGCAACAGCGATTCCCAACTGCTCGGCAAGTGCCAACAGCTCTTGCGCGGATGGATGTTTTCCACCCAAAGATGGCAAAGCTATTCCAGTGCCTGAGAACGGTACATGAATGGCCCGAACTATGGCATCGGCTGGCAGCTCCGCTGACTTCTCAAATGTGCTCAACAAAGGTACTAGAAAGCCGGTAAATCGATAGGCCATAAATCACGACGCCTGAATTGTTGAAGGCTTGAAAGAAACGGGCATTGTGCAGGGTAAAACCAGGGTCTGCAGACCCAGAGAATATGTTGTGATGCGGCTGAAACTCTGGATATGCCGACCCTGGCAGGCAAGCTTGCCAGCTAGCCAGCTGCCCAGAAGTGCCCTATTTCCCACCACGCAACAACCGCAGCCCATTGAACACCACCAACAAGCTCGCTCCCATATCGGCAAACACCGCCATCCACATGGAGGCATTGCCAAACACGGCCAGCGCGAAGAACACCACTTTGATGCCCAGCGCGAAGATGATGTTCTGCCACAGGATGGCGTAGGTGCGTTTGGAGAGTTGCACGGTTTCCGGCACGCGGCGCAGGTCGTCGTTCATGATGAGGATGTCGGCGGCTTCCTTGGCGATGTCGGTGCCGGCGCCGCCCATCGAGAAGCCGATGGAGGCGGCGGCCAGGCTGGGCGAGTCGTTGACGCCGTCGCCCACCATGCCGGTGGGCTGCTGGGCCACGAGGCCGTTGATGACCTGGAGCTTGTCCTCGGGCAGCAGGTTGGCCTTGACCTCGTCGATGCCCACCTGCGCGGCAATGGCGCGGGCGGTGGCTTCGTTGTCTCCCGTCAGCATCACGGTGCGGATGCCCAGGGCCTTCAGCTCGGCAATGGCCTGCTTGCTCGATTCCTTGGTGGTGTCGGCCACCGCAAACAGCCCCAGCACGCCTTGTTCACTGGCCAGCACCGAGACGGTCTGGCCCTGCTCCTCCATCGCCAGCATCAGCGCCTCCACCTCGGCAGAGCACTGGCCGCGCTCATGGATCCAGCGGTGGTTGCCCAGCACATAGCTGAGGCCGCCGATATCGCCCTTGACGCCACGGCCCAGCTCGGCGGCAAAGTTGCCCACCTCCAGCACCTCACCATCGATACCGGCGGCCACCGCCTTCGATACCGGATGGTCCGAGCGCGCGGCCAGGCTTTTAGCAATGCGCTCGATCTGCACGGCATCGGTACTGGTCGACAGCATGCGGGTCTGCACCAGCTGGGGGGTGCCAGCGGTGATGGTGCCGGTTTTGTCCAGGGCGACGACGCGCAGCTTGCGCGCCTCTTCCAGGTAGGCGCCGCCCTTGACCAGAATGCCCCGGCGGGCGGCGGCCGACAGGCCGCTGACAACGGTCACTGGCGTGGAGATCACCAGCGCGCAAGGGCAGGCGATGACCAGCAGCACCAAGGCCTTGTAGATCGCAGTCAGCCAGGGCCAGTCCAGCATCAGCGGCGGCAGCACGGCGACTGCCACAGCCAGCACAAATACCGCGGGGGTGTAGATGCGGGCAAAGCGGTCCACAAAACGCTGCGTTGGTGCGCGCTGGCCCTGGGCCTGCTCCACCGCATGGATGATGCGGGCCAGCACGGTGTCGGTCGACAGCTTGCTGACCTCGAACTCCAGCGAGCCACTTTGGTTGATGGTGCCGGCAAACACCGGGTCGCCCGGTGCCTTGTCCACCGGAATGCTCTCGCCGGTCACGGAGGACTGGTCCACCGCGCTTTGGCCGCTGGTCACCACACCATCCAGCGCAAAGCGCTCGCCGGGCTTGACCCGCGCCAGCGTGCCGACCGCCACCGTCTTGGCGTCCTGGATCTGCCAGCTGCCATCGGCCTGCCTGGCTTCGATCTGCGGTGGTGACAGCGCCAGCAACTGGGCAATCGCATTGCGCGCGCGGTCCACCGAGCGCGCCTCAATCAGCTCGGCCAGCGAGTACAGCGCCATCACCATGGCCGCCTCAGGCCACTGGCCAATGACAAAGGCGCCGATCACCGCCACGCTCATCAGCGCATTGATACCCAGCTGGCCGCGCAGCAAGGCCGACAGGCCTTTCTTGAACACGCCCAGGCCGGACAGCGCAATGGCCAGTGCGGCGACCGCCATCCCGACCATGCGCCAGACCGAGGTCTCGGGTGTCAGCAGGTGCAGCAGCTCGGCCGTCGCGGCCACCACCAGCGCGGCGATCAGGCGGTAGAGCTCCCGGCGTTGCGCCTTTTGCACATCGGCCGCAGCCGGCGGGGCGGACAGCGTCTCGGTGCGAAAGCCTGCAGCCTGGATTTTTTCCGTCACGGCCGTCCATTGCTGTGGGTCGGCTTCGACCCGCAAGGTGCGGGCAGGCAGGTCAAACTGCAGCAGCTTGACCCCTGCAGCCCCTTCCAGAATCTGGCGAATCTGCCCCTCTTCCACGGGGCAGTCCATCGCGGGAATGCGCAGCAGCAAGGCGCCGTCATCGGCCTTCAAGGCCGAGCTGGCCTGGGCAGCAGCGCCCAGGTCGGGGCTGCAGCAGTCACTATGCGCATGCGCGGCAGCCGTTGCGGCTGGGGCATGGGAATGTGAATGCGCATGGTCGTGGCCATGGCTGTGATCGTGACCCTTGTCGTGGCTATGGCCGTGGTCGTGCGTATGGTCGTGCGTTTGGCCGTGCCCCTTGGCGGCCACGGCAGCGGACTGGTGGTCTTTGCCGGCGCAGCAGGATGCCGCTGCATGGCCATGGGAATGGCGCTGCGCGGTGTCGGAATGGGCGGTGACTGGGTTGGAATTCGTTTGGGTCATAAAGCGTGCTCCCTGTTGCTTCGATTAAAAACCCTGTAGTAACTACAATGTCAAGCCTAAATCGCTAGACTCCGTATGGACATGGGGGCAATGACATGAAAATCGGTGAACTGGCCACGGCCTCGGCGACGCCCGTGGAAACCATCCGCTACTACGAGCGCGAAGGCCTGCTGCCGCAGCCCACGCGCACCGCCAGCAACTACCGCATCTATGAAGAGCAACACCTGGAGCGCCTGCAGTTCATCCGCAACTGCCGAGGGCTGCAGATGTCGCTGGACGAAGTGCGCGAGCTGCTGCGTTACAAGGACGAACCCGCCCAGGACTGCGCCGAAACGGTGGACAAGCTGCTTGAAGCGCATATCGGCCATGTCGCCCTGCGCATCCAGGAGCTGCGCGGGCTGGAGGCCCAGCTGATCGCGTTGCGTGACCGCTGCCGGGGCACCCAGGATGTGGAGCACTGCGGCATTCTGGCGGGCCTGGCCGAGACGCCTGTGGCGCCGGCCGTCAAACAGCATCTGCATGTGCGCTAGGCATAAGGCGCCGAGTGGTTGGAAAGTCAAACGGCGCAAAAAAGGTGGCGCACTGCGCCACCTTCTAGAGCCACGCCGCGTTTAGCCACGGAACATTTGCAAGCGCGCCTTTCTCTGCGCCGGCGTCTCGCTGGTGTAGGCATCGATCACCTGCTGGCGCGTCTTGCCTGGACCGGAAGCAACAGGCGCGGGCGGGTAGTTGCTGCTGCGCAAGGCGTTCGGCCCGCGCTTTTGCAGCGCCTCGATGGTCTCCGCCTGCACCTGGGCGCGGCTCTTGCCCGGCTGGGCATGTTCGGGATAGAGCTCGTAGCCCTTTTCCGTCGGTGCCGAGTGCAAGGTGGCGCTGGCCGATGCGTTGCCCAGCATGCCCAGCGACAGGGCTGCGAACGCCAGGGACAACAAGGTGGAGGTGCGTGTCTTTTGCATGGTTGCAATGCCTTTCATAGGAGTGGAAATACTCTCGCTGCAGGTGCATTCGAGATGGCTCCATTGTTGAAAAAACACGCTGACCAAAGCCCCACAGCAAGATGACATTGCTGCAATGCGCGCTGCGCGCCTGGGGCAGAAGCCACAAAGCCATGGCAGCGGGCCATGGCTTTGTGTTCAGTGCCTGCCGGCCCCCTTAGGCCGGGTGCGGCACAGCGCCCTCGGAGGTCTTGCGCTCCTCCAGCTCGTCCTCGGAGAGATCACGCCGGTGCACCAGCCGGTATAACAGCGGCAGCACCAGCAAGGTGAGCACCGTCGACGACAGAATGCCGCCAATCACCACGGTGGCCAAGGGGCGCTGCACCTCGGCACCGGTGCCCGTCGCAATGGCCATAGGCACAAAGCCCAGCGATGCGACCAGCGCCGTCATCAGCACGGGCCGCAGGCGCGACAGCGCTCCGGTGTGCACGGCATCGGGCACAGCCAGCCCACCCTCGCGCAGCGCGCGGATCGACGAGATCATCACCAAGCCGTTCAGCACGGCCACGCCGGACAGCGCAATAAAGCCAATGGCCGCCGAGATGGACAGCGGGATACCGCGCAGCCACAGTGCCAGAATGCCGCCGGTCAGCGCAAACGGGATGCCGGTAAAGACGATCAGGCCATCGCGCACGTTGTTGAACATCGCAAACAGCAGGGTGAACACCAGCAGCAGCGCGACGGGCACGACTATCTGCAGCCGCTGCTGGGCCGATTGCAAGTTCTCGAAGGTGCCGCCCCAGCGCGTCCAGTAGCCGCTGGGCAGGGCCATCGCGCCCAGGTCCTGCTGCGCCTGCTCGACAAAGGAGCCGATATCGCGGCCCCGCACATTGGCGCTCACCACAATGCGGCGCTTGCCATCCTCACGGCTGACCTGGTTGGGCCCGGGCGACAGCGCAAAGCTGGCCACCGCTGACAAGGGCACAAAGCCCAGGCGGCTGCCCTCCTGCTGCGGCAGCGCAATGGGCAGGCGCTCCAGCGCGGCCAGGTCGCTGCGCACCGCCTCAGGCAAGCGCACCTGTATGTCAAAGCGCCGGTCGCCTTCAAACACCGTGCCTGCCTCCTGTCCGCCCACGGCCGTGGCAATGGTCTGCTGCACATCGCCCATGTTCAGGCCATAGCGCGATGCCTTTTCCCGGTCCACCTGCACCGTCAGCATCGGCAGGCCGGTAGTCTGCTCCACCTTCACTTCGGAGGCGCCGGGCACCTTCTGCAGCATCGCGGCAATCGACTGCGCGGTGCGTTCGAGCACCTGCATATCGTCGCCAAACACCTTGACCGCCACATCGCTGCGCACGCCCGAGATCAGCTCGTTAAAGCGCAGTTGGATCGGTTGCGAAAACTCGTAGTTGCTGCCCGGTATCGCCTCGACCACCTCCTGCACCTGGGCGAGCAAGTCCTCGCGACTGCGCTGCGGATCCGGCCATTGCGCACGCGGCTTGAGCATGATGTAGCCATCCGAGATATTGGGCGGCATCGGGTCCGAGGCAATCTCGGCCGTGCCGGTGCGGGCAAACACGCGCTCGATCTCGGGCACCTGGTCCTTGAGCGCGCGCTCGATCTGCATCTGCATCTCCAGCGATTGCGTCAGACTCGTGCCCGGCACCCGCAGCGCCTGGATCGCGAAGTCGCCCTCGTTCAGGTTGGGCGCAAACTCGCTGCCCAGGCGTGATGCGAGCAGCAGGCTCAGGGCCACCGAAACGACAGCCGCCGTCAGAACCACCACCGGCATGCGCATCACCCGCGCCAGCAAGGGCTCATAGGCCTGGCGCGCCCAGGTCATCAGGCGGTTTTCCTTCTCGCCCACCTTGCTGCCAATGAACAAGGCAATGGCCGCCGGGATAAAGGTGATGGACAGAACCATCGCGCCCACCAAGGCCAGCACCACGGTCAGCGCCATCGGGTGGAACATCTTGCCCTCCACCCCCGTCAGCGCAAAGATCGGCAGGTAGACCACCATGATGATCAGCTGGCCAAACAGCAGCGGACGGCGCGATTCCTTGGCGGCGGCAAACACCTCATGGAAGCGCTCGCTGCGCGACAGCGGGCTGCCCTTGCGCTCCTGCGCATGCGCCAGGCGCCGCACGCAGTTCTCCACAATCACCACCGCCCCGTCGATGATGATGCCAAAGTCCAGCG
The DNA here is from genome assembly GCF_049601575.1 of Comamonas sp. 23. NCBI lineage: Bacteria > Pseudomonadati > Pseudomonadota > Betaproteobacteria > Burkholderiales > Comamonadaceae > Comamonas > Comamonas sp. 23. The sequence continues at coordinate 4,628,331 of NZ_CP187127.1, forward strand.
CGCCCAGGCTCATCAGGTTGGCGCTGATGCCCCACTTGACCATGCCGCTGAAGGTGAACAGCATCGACAGCGGAATGATCAGCGCCGTGATCAGCGCAGCGCGGATATTGCCGAGGAACAGAAACAGCACCACCACCACCAGCGCCGCGCCTTCGACCAGGTTTTTCTTCACTGTCGCAATGGCTTTTTCCACCAAGGTCGTGCGGTCGTAGACGGTCACGATCTTCACGCCCTCGGGCAAGGTCTTGCGGATCGACTCCATGCGCGCATCCACTGCCTTGGAGACGATGCGGCTGTTCTCGCCGATCAGCATGAACACGGTGCCCAGCACCACCTCGCGGCCGTTGTCGGTGGCTGCACCCGTGCGCAGCTCGCGGCCCAGGCTCACCTCAGCCAGGTCGCGCACGCGCACCGGCTGGCCTTGGGTGCTGCCCACAATCACTTCCTGGATGTCCGCAATGCCCTTGACCTGGCCGGGCGCGCGGATCAGGTATTGCTCGCCTTCGCGCTCGATATAGCCCGCCCCCACATTGGTGTTGTTGCTCTGCAGTGCTGCAACCAGCTTGTCCATCGAGATGCCATAGGACGCGAGCTTGTCCGGCCGGGGCGCCACCAGGTATTCCTTGGCAAAGCCGCCGATGGAGTTGATCTCGGTCACGCCGGGCACGTTGCGCAGCTGGGGTTTGATGACCCAGTCCTGGATCTCGCGCAGGTCCATGGGGGTGTAGGGCGTGCCATCAGGCTTTTTGGCGCTATCTTCCGCCTCCACCGTCCACAGGTAGATTTCGCCCAGGCCCGTGGAGATGGGGCCGATGCTCGGTGCAATACCGGGCGGCAGCTTCTCACGCGCTTCCTGGATACGCTCATTGACCAACTGGCGGGCAAAGTAGATGTCGGTGCCGTCCTTGAAGATCACCGTCACCTGCGACAGCCCGTAGCGTGACAGCGAACGGGTCTGCTCCAGGTGCGGCAGGCCGGCCATCACGGTCTCGATGGGGTAGGTGATGCGCTGCTCGGTCTCCAGCGGCGAGTAGCCCGGCGCCTGGGTGTTGATCTGTACCTGCACATTGGTGATGTCGGGCACGGCATCGATGGACAGGCGCTGGTAGCTGAATACGCCCAGCGCAGCCATGGCGAACACCGCCAGGATGACCAGCCAGCGCTGCTCGATGGAAAAACGGATGATGCGTTCAAACATGCGGGCTCCCGATCAATGCGCGTGCTCGGCAGAGGCCTTGCCCAGCTCGGCCCGCAGCATGAAGGAGCCCTGCTTGACATAGCGCTGCCCGGCCTGCAGGCCCGATGTGACTTCGGTGGTTTTGCCATCCGTCGCACCCAGCTCAACCACCTGGGCCCGGTAGCCGCCCTCGGCCGGCACAAACACCACGCTCTCTTTGCCATCGGGCCGCTGGATGGCCTTGGCGTCCACCGCAATGGGGACAGGCGATTCACCGGCCAGCACCGCCACATCGACAAACAGGCCCGGGCGCCACACCCCTTGCGGATTGGCCAGCGCCACGCGGGCCGGTGCCGTGCGGGTTTGCGCGCCAATCAACGCACCCACGTAGGCGATCCGGCCTTCGGCCTCGGAATCAAACGCCGTGGCGCGCACGACGACCGGCGCGCCCATGCGCACATCGGGCAGCTGCGGGGCGGCCACGCTGATCTCCGCCCAGACCGAGCGCAGATCGGAGACGGTGAACGAGGCCGTGCTGTCGGTCACCGATTCGCCCACGGTCAGGTGCTTCTCCACCACCATGCCAGCCAGCGGCGCACGCAGCTCATAGCGGCTGGCACCAGCCACGCCCGCCCCAATGGCGGACAGCTTTTGCGCGGCATTGGCCACGGCAATCTCGGCCTCCTGCAGCGCTTGGCGCGCTGCCTGGTAATCCTGCTCGGCAGAGATCCGCTCCTGCCACAGCTGCTTTTCGCGCTCGTAGCTGCTCTTGGCAAAGGCCAGCCGCCGCTGCGCCGTTTGCAGCTCGCTGCGCTGGTCCGACACCGCCGGGCTCTGGATGACAGCCAGCAGCTGCCCCTTGGCCACCTGCTCACCGAGCTGGGCGTGGACCGAGGCCACCACACCGGCCACCCTGGGCACCACGTGCGCCGTGCGGTCTTCGTCAAAACGGATCTCGCCGGGCAGCAGCACCTGCTTTTGGATGGACGCCGGCCCCGCCTGGTCCACCACCACACCGGCCGCCTTGGCCTGCGCTGCGCTCAGCTTGACGAGGCCCTCGCCCGCTTCTTCGCCTTCGGCATGGCCGCCGGCGGCATTGCCGTGCGCGTCCTTGCTGCTGGCATCGGTTTTGTTGTCATGGTGCTCACCATCGCCATGCTGGTCGGCTTCCTGGTGCGCATCGGCGCCCGCCTTGGCACCGGTTTTGGCAGCAGCTTCGCCATGGTGCTCGCCATCCTGGTGGGATGGCGCATCGCCATGGCCTGCTGCCGCTGCAGCGGGGGCTGCGGCCACCGTGCCTGGGCCGCGCAACAAATAGGCGCCGCCGGCCACACCGGCAGCGGCCATCACCGCCGCGGCGATCCACTGTTTGGATGAGCTCAGCGAAGTATCAAATGGGGTTTTCTCGGACATGGGATCAGGTTCCTGTAGCGGCCGCCAGCGCTGGCGTGCCAAAGATGCGTTCAATCTCCGCACGGGCGCGGTGCGAGGCCATCAGCTGGTCCAGCAGTTGGCGCTGGCTGTCAAACAGGCTGCGCTGGGCGTCGAGCACATCCAGAAAGCTGAACTTGCCCAGCGAGAAGCCGCGCACGGCCAGGTCATAGGCCGATTGCGCCGTGGGGATCACTTGGCTTTGCAGCAGCGCCACCTGCTGGTTGCTGCTGAGCCACTGCTGGCGGGCGGCAAACACCTGGGCCTGCAGTTGCAGCCGTTGGTCCTGCAGCTGCTGCTCGGCCTGGTCCACCTTGCGCAGTGCCTGCAGCTGGTTGCCGGCATTGCTGTCAAACAGAGGCAGGGGAATGCTCACCCCGACAAACACCTGGTTGCGCCCTACATCCCGGGCGCGCTTGACGCCCAGGCTCAACGTCGGGTCCTGCACGCGCTTGGCGCGCTCCACCGCAGAGACGGCGTGGCTTTGCTCCAGCGCGCGCCGTGCCAGCAGCATCGCAGGCGCATCGTCCAGGCGCTGGTCCAGCTGCTCGGCCGTGGGGGCCTGCACGGTGGCCGAGAAATCACCACTGGCCAGCCCCAGCTCTGCACCGCGCCCGCCCCAGAGCGAGGCCAGGTTCTGCTGCGCCACGCCGGTCAATGAGCGGGCCTGCGCCAGCTCCAGGGCCGCATTGGCCTGCGCCACTTGCGCACGGCTGGCCTCCAGCGGCGGCACCTTGCCTGCCTGCACGCGCTTGTTGGCGGCATCCAGCGCCTGCGTGGCCAGCGCATGGGTCTTGGTCGCAAAGTCCACCCGCTGCTGCGCCAGCAGCAACTCGTTGAAGTTGACCAGCACCTGGTAGCGCAATGCCGCCTGGGTGGCCACGACGCTCGCCTGCGCTGCCGCCTTCTCGCTGTCGGCCAGCTGCATGCGCGCCTCGCGCTTGCCGCCCAGCTCAATCAGCTGGCTGATCTGCACGGTGTTGGTACGCGTCTCGGGGCGGGTGTCTTCGACGTTGAGAGAGACCTCGGGATTGGGGCGTGCCTGGCTTTGCATGACCAGGCCGTCGGCCGCAGCCGCGCCGAAGCGGGCGGCCTGCAAACCGGGGTTGGCCGCCAGGGCCTTGTCCCAAGCGGCGGCCAGCGTGATAGAGGGAGTCACCCCTGCAGGCAGGGTGGCGGTCGCCGTAGCAGGGTCTTGCACAGGTATCGGCTCTGCATGAGCCAGCGGCCCCAAGGCGCTGGCCAAGGCAGCCCCCAGCAACCATGCGGGCCAGGCAGGCCCTAGCGGCCGTGGAGGATGGGTGCCTGCCCGCATGGGGCTCGGCAACGGGGTGGTCATAGCTACTTCTCCTGTGGTGGCAGATAGCGCCCAGGACGGCCTTGGCAGTGCCGGGCCAAACAGGGGCGGCAGCACCGCAGCGGCCCCCATGCAGGCGGTATCCATATGCGATGCAACGGACTGTAGAAAGCAGCAACGAACACAATGCCGTCGGGAAAATGACAAATTTGTAATCGCCGCCAGCCGGCACCATCAGGGACAATGGCGGCCATGAGACTGCTGCTGATTGAAGACGAAGCCAAGCTCGGCGAGTACCTGCGCAAAGGTCTGGCCGAGGAGAGCTACACGGTCGATGTCGCCACCAACGGCATCGATGGCCTGCACCTGGCCATGGAGCTGGACTACGACCTGATCGTGCTCGATGGCATGCTCCCGGGCATCGATGGCTTTGCGGTGCTGGCCGCGCTGCGCCAGGCCAAGTCCACCCCGGTGCTGATGCTGACCGCCCGCAGCGATGTGCAGGACCGGGTGCGCGGCCTGCAAAGCGGCGCCGATGACTACCTGATCAAGCCCTTTGCGTTTTCCGAGCTGGTGGCCCGCATCCAGGTGCTGCTGCGCCGCGCGCAGGCCCACCCGGCGTCGCCCGAGCCCACAGTGCTGCGCCAGGCTGATCTGGAGCTTGACCTGATCCGGCGCAAGGCGGTGCGCGCTGGCGTGCGGCTCGATCTGACGGCCAAGGAGTTCAACCTGCTCGCCTTGCTGCTGCGCCGCCAGGGTGAGGTGCTCTCGCGCACCGAGCTGGCCTCGCAGGTCTGGGACATGAACTTTGACAGCGAGACCAATGTGGTCGAAGTGGCCGTGCGGCGCCTGCGCATGAAGGTGGACCAGCCTTTTGCCGCGCCCTTGATCCACACCGTGCGCGGCATGGGCTATGTGCTGGAGAGCCGGGCCCAGCCATGAACCCGACTACCGCCGTACCGCATCTGGGGCGCCGGCTCTCACGCTGGATGGCGCTGCTGTCGATGCTGGGCCTGGGCGCCGTCAGCCTGGTGGTGTTTCTGGTGTTCGACAACACCTTGTCGGCCCGCCAAAAGGAGATGCTCGACCAAAAGCAGCAGTCGCTGATGCATGTGCTGCGCGATGACAGCACGGCCCACCGCGACAAGGCGCTGGACCACCTGCTGACCGATTTTCTGGCCGGCCACGGCGACTACGCGATCCGCGTGGTGGACGACCAGGGCCATGTGCTGTTCGACAGCATCCCGCCCGACTGGAGCGGCCACCACACCCTGCAGCGCAGTTTTGCCGTTGGCATCACCGCGCCCCAGTACCACCAGGCGCGCGCAGCCACCGCCACCTTGGTGATGGACCTGCGCCCCGACGAGGCCTTGCTGCGCGGCCTGGGCTGGACCTTGTTTGCAGCCATGGTGGCCGGCTCCTTGCTGCTGGCGCTGTTTGGCGGCCTGCTGGTGCAGCGCAGCCTGCAGCCCATCGCCTCACTGGTCTCGCAGATCAGCCTGCTGTCGGCCCGCGACTTTGAGCGCCGGCTCGACGGCAGCGGCCTGCCCCAGGAACTGCAGCCCATCGTCACGCAGTTCAATGCCCTGCTCGACCGCCTGGCCGATGCCTACCGCCAGCTCGAAGCCTTCAACGCCGACGTGGCGCACGAGCTCAACACGCCGCTGGCCACCCTGATCTCCAGCACCGAAGTGGTCTTGCGCAAGCCCCGCTCGGTGGATGAGCTGCGCGATGTGCTGGAGTCCAACCTGGAGGACCTGCGCCGCATCGCCGCGATGGTGGGCGACATGCTGTTCCTCTCGCGTGCCGACCAGGGCGTGGGCGCGCGCGAGACCGGGGTCGTCAGCCTGGCCGCCGTTGCCCAGGATGTGGTCGAGTTCTATGAAGCGGTCGCGCTCGATGCCGACCTGCGCCTGGAAGTGCTGGGTGACGCGCAGGCCCAGGTCGATGCGCCGCTGATGCGGCGCGCGCTGTCCAACCTGCTGAGCAATGCCACCCGCTATGCGCTGGCGGGCTCTGCGATCCGCATCGACATACGCTCGCGCTGGCAGCACGAGCATGCCCATGCGGTCATCTCCGTGACCAACACCGGGCCCGACATTGCGCCCGAACACCTGCGCCACCTGTTTGACCGCTTCTACCGCGCCGATGCCTCGCGCCACAACGCCGAGCGCCACCATGGCCTGGGCCTGGCCATTGTCAAAGCCATCGCCAAGATGCATGGCGGCTCGGTGTTTGCCCAGTCGCAGGGCGGCGAGACGACGTTTGGGCTGATTCTGCCGGTGGCGCCCGTCCTGTGACGGAGCGCTGCTTCTAGCCACGCAGTGCGTTCGCCAACCGCCATCCCCATGGCATGCCACCAGGCAGCATGCTTTGTGCATATAATTAGCCACCTCACTATAAGCCGCCATCATGCAACTCGCCCAAAAATACAACGCCCTGCTGGACGAAGCCCAGCGGCGCGGCATGCCCGATGTGGCAGGGATTCGCCTTTGCTTCCAGACGCTCACGCTGGCAGCAGATATTGACCGCGACTGCGCCCGCTTGCTGGCCCCGAATGGCCTGTCGGAAGGGCGCTTTGTGCTGCTGTTCCTGCTGGACGCCGCGGCCGATGGCCTGGCGCCCAATACCTTGGCCGAGCGTGCGGGCGTGACCCGGGCCACCGTCACCGGTCTGCTCGATGGCCTGGAGCGCGAAGGCCTGGTCGCCCGCCATGCCGAGGCCAGCGACCGCCGCGCGCTGCGCATACGGCTCACCGGCAAAGGCCGGCAGCTGGCCCAACAGGTGTTTGCCCAGCACAGCCACTGGATCGCCGGGTTGTACGGCGGGCTGTCGGCCAGCGAGCGCCAGCAGCTGGCCCAACTGCTGGATAAGGTGGCCCGCAACCTGGGCGAAGCAGCGCTATGAACAGCCCACGCAAAGGCGCCAGCCGCGCGGCCGATATCCCTGCCGATGTGCTGCAAGCGCTGTCCAGAGGCGAGATCGCCACCGCCACGCTGGCTGAATGCACGGCGCTGGACCAGGCGCAGCTGCTGCGCACCGTCTTTCCCGGTCTCTCTGCCCAGACCTTGCAGCAAGCCGATGCCGCTTGCACGCTGGGTATTCTGGGGCGCATGGGCCGCATCGGCGAGCTGCTGCTGAATGCCCTGGGCGCCGAGGGCATCGCGCAGTGCCGCAACCACCCGGCAGACACCGTGCGCGGCTGGGCCTGCTTTATGGTTGGCGCCCAGCCCGGGCTGGCACTGCCGGTGCGTCTTTCCGCGATCCGCAGCCTGGCCGACGATGGGCATTTTGGCGTGCGCGAATGGGCCTGGATGGCCTTGCGCCCGCATCTGGCCAGCGCTCTGCACGAGGCCATCGCACAGCTGCTGCCCTGGACGGCATCGCCGTCCGACAAGCTGCGCCGCTTTGCCTGCGAGGCACTGCGCCCACGTGGCGTCTGGTGTGCGCACATCGCCGCGCTCAAAAAGACGCCCGCGCAGGCCCTGCCGCTGCTGCAAGCGCTGCGTGCTGACCCCTCCATCTATGTGCAGGATTCCGTCGCCAACTGGCTCAACGACGCCGCCAAGGACCAGCCCGACTGGGTGCGCGAGATCTGCAGCCAGTGGCTGGGCGATACACCATCGCCCAACACCGCACGTATCTGTCAACGCGCGCTGCGCAGTATTCGCTGAAAGAAGCCCCAGCCATGTTTTGCTACCTTGTCGAGCTCTATACCCCGAATGCCGCCTGGCAGGCGCTGCCCGCCGCGCAGCGCCTGTCGTTTCTGTCCGCCATCGGCCAGGGCCTGGGCCAGCTCTCCAGCCAGGGCATCGAGCTGCTCTCTCTGGCAGAGACCGATACCGCCATTGCACAAGCCAGCCAGCACCAGTTTCTAGGCATTTGGCGCTTTCCCAACCCGCAGGCACGCGATGCCTTGCTGGCCGCGATAGAGGCCAGCGGCTGGTACCAGTACTTTGCGCATATGAATGCAGCCAGCGGCGCGGGGACGGTGGACACCCACCTGGCAGCGCTGGCGGCGGTCTGAGCGCGACGCGACACCTCAGGCGTAGGCCTGCGCATCCTTGTCGGTGATGGCCCGCAGCACACGCGCCGGGTTGCCGGCACTCACCACGCCTTCGGGCACATCCTTGGTGACGATGGCACCGGCCGCAATCACGCTGCCGGCACCGATGTTGACGCCAGGCAGCACCTGCACGCCCGCCCCGATCCAGACGTTGTCGCCAATGGTGATGGGCAGGGCGAATTCCAGCCCCTGGTTGCGCCGCGCGGCATCGAGCGGGTGGCCGGAGGTGTAGAGGCCGACATTGGGCGCGATAAAGACGTTGTTGCCGATGCGGACCTTGGCGGCATCGAGGATGACCAGGTTCACATTGGTGTAGAAGTGGTCGCCAATCTCGATGTTGAAGCCGTAGTCACACAGGAAGGGGCCATCGAACACCGGGTTGCGGCCCAGCTTGCCCAGCAGGCCGCGCAGAATCACTTCGCGCTCGGCACGCAGGTGCGCGCCGATCTGCTGGAAGGCAAACAGCTTTTCCTTGGCGGCATCGCGCAGCTGCAGCACGCTGGGGTCATGGTTGGCGTCGTACAGCAGGCCGGCAGCGGCTTTTTCCATCTCGGTCATCGGTGTCTCTCGTCCTCTCGGTGGCAAAAGGACTGAGTCTAGCTGCTGCTTGTCGAGCTCCAGATGACGTGGCTGGGTGGATAGGCTTCAGGCCCCCGTCGCAGCAACGGGCGCAATGCGCAGCGGAATCGTCACCGGCCCGTCATTCATCAGGTAGACCTTCATGTCGGCGCCAAAACGGCCAGTCGCCACCTCGGGGTGCAGCGCGCGCGCCTGCGCCACGACATAGTCGTACAGGCGCTCGCCATCGGCCGGGGGCGCGGCCTGGGTAAAGCTGGGGCGGTTGCCACCGCTGGTGTCTGCGGCCAGGGTGAACTGGCTCACGATCAGCAGGCCGCCGGCCACATCGACGACGCTCTTGTTCATCTTGCCGGCCTCGTCCTGGAAGATGCGCAGCTTGAGCATCTTGGCCAGCCACTTGTCGGCTTCTGCCTGGCTGTCGCCGCGCTCGGCGCAGACGAGGGCCAGCAGGCCATGGCCAATCTGGCCAATCACTTGGCCATCCACTTCAACTCGTGCTTCGCGCACCCGTTGCAATACGCTGATCATCGGAGATTCTTGCTTCCGGAAAGGCGGCAGGCCAGGGCGCTGCAGCCGGGGTTCATGGTTCAGGGGCTGGGTGCATCGCCGTGCAGCTGCACGGCCTCGGTCTGGGTTTGTACGCCCAGCGGCAGTACTTCCATGCTGATGCGCGCCTGCGGCAGCTCCTGCAGCAAAGCGGCCTCCAGCTGCATGCGCAGTTGGGTGGCATGGGCCAGGGTCCAGTCGCCGGGCATGTGCAGGTGCATGTCGATAAAGTGCAGCGCGCCGGCGCGCCGGGTGCTGAGCTTGTCGCAATGCACGGCGCCGCCGGTTTGCGCCTCAAAGCTGCGCACGCAGTGCTCGATCTTGGCAAGGGTCTCGGCATCGATGGACTCGTCCATCAGGCCCTGCGAAGAGCGCCAGACCAGCTGGCCACCTTCTTTGAAGATATGCAGCGCCACCGCAATGCCCAGCACCGCATCGAGCCAATGCCAGCCGGTCAGCATCGCCAGCAGCAAGCCGCCGACCACGCCGACCGAGGTCCAGACATCGGTCATCAGGTGGCGGCCATCGCCTTCCAGCGCCATCGAATGGTGCGCGCGTGCCGCCCGCAGCATGACAAACGCCAGCCCGCCGTTGAGCGCCGTGCTGAGCATGGACAGCGCAATGCCCCAGCCCAGCTGCTCGAGCGGCTGGGGGTGTAGGAGGCGGTCCACCGAGGCCCAGACAATGGCCATGGCCGCGCCAAAGATCAGCAGGCCCTCAAAGCCGGCAGAGAAGTACTCCGCCTTGGTGTGGCCATAGGGGTGGCCCTCGTCAGCCGGGCGCTTGGCAATGGTGACCATGCCCAGCGCAAACAGCGCGCCCACCAGGTTGACCAGCGATTCCAGCGCATCGGACAGCAGGCCCACCGAGCCGCTGACGGCCCAGGCACTGGTCTTGAGGGCAATGGTGGCAATGGCCACCACCACCGAGATGCGCAGCAGGTTCTCGGGCGTAGTCCAGCGGCTGTGCGCTGCGGCGGGTAAGGCAGGTTTCATGGCGGGCGGGGTGCGGCGGGGCTTAGAGCAGGCGCGCCTTCACGGTTTTGCCCTTGACCCGGCCGCTGTTGAGCCGGTCCACCGCCTGGTGGGCGATATCGCGGCTGACGGCCACATAGGTCGAGAAGTCGTTCACATTGATCTTGCCGATCTGCTCCTTGCTGTAGCCAAAGTCGCGCGTCATTGCGCCCAGCACATCGCCAGCGCGGATCTTTTCCTTGCGCCCGCCAATGATCTGGATGGTGCGCATCGCCGGCACCATCGGCTGGTCGGATGCCGGGGTCAACTCGCTCAGCGGATGCCATTGCGACTCGCGCCCTTGCAGCAGCTCGATCTTGCCGACCGAGCCCATCTCGTCCATGCTGGCCAGGCTCAGCGCCAGGCCTTCGGCATCGCCCCGGCCGGTGCGGCCAATGCGGTGGATATGCACTTCAGCGTCGGGCGTGGTGTCCACGTTGATGACGGCGGCCAGGTTGGCGATATCGAGGCCGCGCGCGGCCACATCGGTGGCCACCAGCACGCTGCAGCTGCGGTTGGCAAACTGCACCAGCACCTCGTCGCGCTCGCGCTGTTCCAGCTCGCCAAACAGCGCCAGCGCGCTCACGCCCTGGGCCTGCAGCACCTCGACCAGGTCGCGGCATTGCTGCTTGGTGTTGCAAAAGGCGATGGACGACTCGGGCCGGAAATGCGCCAGCAGCTGCGACACGGCATGCAGGCGCTCGGACTCCTTGACCTCGTACCAGCGCTGCGCGATCTTGTGCGCGCTGTGCTGCGAGGCAACCTTGACGGTCTGCGGATCGCGCATGAAGCGCTCGGCCAGCTGGGCAATGCCCTCGGGGTAGGTGGCCGAGAACAGCAGGGTCTGGCGCTCGGCCGGGCACTGGCTGGCGACGGTGACGATGTCGCCATAAAAGCCCATGTCCAGCATGCGGTCGGCCTCGTCCAGCACCAGGGTGTTGAGGGCGGCCAGGTCGATCACCCCGCGCTCCATCAGGTCCATCACCCGGCCCGGGGTGCCAACGATGATGTGGGCACCGTTTTCCAGGCTGGCGATCTGGTTGCGCGAGGGCACACCGCCATAGACGGTGACGACCTTGATGTTCTCCTCGGCGCGCGCGAGGCGGCGGATTTCGGTGGCGACCTGGTCGGCCAGCTCACGGGTGGGGCACAGCACCAGCGATTGCACGGCAAACCAGCGCGGGTTCAGGCGGGCGAGCAGGGCCAGGCCAAAGGCGGCGGTCTTGCCGCTGCCGGTGCTGGCCTGGGCAATGACATCCTTGCCTTGCAGCGCAAAGGGCAGGCTGGCCGCCTGGATCGCCGTCATCTGCGTGTAGCCCAGCTGCTGCAGATTGGCCTGCATGGTCTGGCCCAGAGGCAGTTGGCTGAAAGAGCTGGCGTCCGCTGCGTTGGCGGTGGTGGTGGTTGCGTTCATGGCGCAATTATCCCGCGCCCGGCCTGGCAGCCGCTGGCGGCCCTGCGGGTACCCCTGAATCCGGCCTTGGCGCCGCCGGCCACCGGTGCTGACAGCCAGCAACACCGGGCCCTGATTTGTCATGCCAGGGCCCAAAAGCAGATGCACAATGGTGCATGACCTTTACCAAACCTGCCTTTACCGCACCGACCAGCCACCGCACGGCTTCCTCCGCGCTGGCGCAGGTCCAGGCCATCTATGCCGAGCAAATCGGCTTTCTGCGCCAGGCCATGCAACGCTTTGTCGCGGGCGAAACCCCGGCCGCCCCCTACCGCGCCTGCTATCCCTTTGTGCGCCTGCACACGCGCACCGTGGCCCGGGCCGACAGCAAGCTCGCCTATGGCTTTGTCGAGGGCCCCGGCCACTACGAGACCACGCTGACCCGCCCCGACCTGTTTGCCAACTACTATGCCGAGCAGTTCCGGCTGCTGATCGAGAACCACGGCGTGGAGCTGGAAGTGGGCACCAGCAGCCAGCCCATCCCCATCCATTTCTCGTTTGCCGACAACGACCATATCGAAGGCCAGCTGAGCGCCGAGCGCCGCATGCTGATGCGCGATGTGTTTGACCTGCCCGACCTGCATGCGATGGACGATGGCATCGCCAACGGCACCTGGGAGCCCAAGCCGGGCGAGGCGCATCCGCTGTCGCTGTTCACCGCGCCGCGCATGGACTACTCGCTCCAGCGCCTGCGCCACTACACCGGCACCCTGCCCGAGTGGTTCCAGAACTTTGTGCTGTTCACCAACTACCAGTTCTATATCGACGAGTTCATCCGCCTGGGCCGCGCCGAGATGGCCAACCCGGACAGCGAGTACATCGCCTTTATCGAGCCGGGCAATGTCGTCACCCGCCGCCAGGGCTTGGCGCCCGAAGCGGTGGACGCGCTGGGCAACCCGCCCCCGCGCCTGCCGCAGATGCCCGCCTACCACCTGGTGCGCGCTGACCAGTCGGGCACGACCATGGTCAATATCGGCGTGGGCCCGGCCAATGCCAAGACCATCACCGACCATATCGCCGTGCTGCGGCCCCATGCCTGGATGATGCTGGGCCACTGCGCCGGCCTGCGCAACAGCCAGCAGCTGGGCGACTATGTGCTGGCCCATGCCTATGTGCGCGAGGACCATGTGCTCGACGAAGAGCTGCCGCTGTGGGTGCCCATCCCCGCGCTGGCCGAGATCCAGGTCGCGCTGCAGCAGGCGGTGGCCGATGTCACCCAGGTGCCCGAGGACGACCTCAAGCGCTTCATGCGCACGGGCACCGTGGCCAGCACCGACAACCGCAACTGGGAGCTGCTGCCCGACAACACACCCCAGCGCCGCTTCAGCCAGAGCCGGGCCGTGGCGCTCGATATGGAAAGCGCCACCATTGCCGCCAATGGCTTCCGCTTTCGCGTGCCCTACGGCACCTTGCTGTGCGTGAGCGACAAACCGCTGCACGGCGAGATCAAGCTGCCCGGCATGGCCAACCACTTCTACCGCGAGCGGGTGGACCAGCATCTGCGCATCGGCATGCGGGCGGTCAACATCCTGCGCGAAGGCGGTGTGGACCGCTTGCACAGCCGCAAGCTGCGCAGCTTTGCCGAGGTGGCTTTCCAGTAAGCAGCGCGCCAAGCGGGCCCTTGCCAGCGGGGGCCCTACTCCAATGCCAGCACGACCGTGCTGGCTTTTTTACTTATGGGGAACTACCTAACTGCAAACCCTGTGGATAACTGTGGGCGTCACTTCCACAATGGTCGGCGGGCCGTAAAGAAGCCTTTGCGCCCGCACCATAACAACCAGGAGACACCGTGACCACAACCATCCTCCCACCCCTGCGGCGCTTTATCCCTCTGACGGCCGTCGCCAGCGCAGTCCTTGCGCTGTCCGCTTGCGGCAGCGGCGGCTCCCACAGCTTCAACTTTGACGAGGCCAGCCTGGCGCTGGCCAAGCAGCAGGTGGCGGCCAGCCAGATCGGCCTGCCCACCAGCGGTGCCACGGTGACCTCGACCGAAACGCCAACGGCCGCCAGCGGCGCGCAGCCGCCCGCCTCGGTACGGGCCAATATCTTGATCGCCCCGGTCGACCCCGGCGCCCCGGCCATCAAGATGGGCCTGCTGCTGCCCAAGGAGTGGAACGGCAAGGTGGTGATGGTGGGCGGTGGCGGCTACAACGGCGTGATGCCCAGCCTCTACACCTACCCGGCCGCCCCCGCCAGCCAGGGTGCCTACCCGCTGCTCAACCAGGGCTATGCGGTGTTTGGCAGCGACTCGGGCCACCAGGCAGGGGCAGCCGGCAGCCGCGATGGCAGCTTTGGCACCAATGACGAAGCGGTCGCCAACTTCTCGGGCGCTGCGCTGAAAAAGGTCAGCGACGTGGCCGATGTGCTGGTGACGCGCTTTTACGGCAAAAAGCCGGACAAGCGCTACTTCATGGGCGGCTCCACCGGCGGGCGCGAGGCGCTGGCCGTGGCGCAGAAATGGCCGTCCGACTGGGATGGCGTGGTGGCCTGGTACCCGGCCTGGAACGCCGCCAGCCTGGATCTGCAGTTTGGCCGCATCAGCCGCGCCTTTGCCCAGCCTGGCGCCTACCCGAGCCTGGGCCAGCGCAAGCTGCTGCGCCAGGCGGCGCTGGAGAAGTGCGATGCGCTCGACGGCGTGCAGGACGGCGTGGTCAGCAATGTGGCCGCCTGCAACAGCCAGTTTGACCCGGCTACCGCTACGCTCAATGGCCAGCCGCTGCGCTGCGCCGGCGGCGCGAGCCAGGAAGGCTGCCTGTCCGATGCAATGATCAGCGCGCTCAAGACCTACAACAGCGAAATCCGCTTCAGCGCGCCGCTGGGCAGCGGCGAGACGCAGTACCCCGGCTTCAACGTCTGGGGTTCGGAGCTGGGCGAGGAAGGCAGCAGCCCGCTGCAGCCCACGGTCAACCTGCTGGCGATGAACACCACCGCGCCGGCCAGCCCCGCGCCGCTCACCGCCCCGTACTGGGCCGTGTTCTGGGACCAGTGGGTGCGCTATTTTGTGACCCGCGATGCCAACTTTGATGCGCTGTCGCTGAACCCACAAAACCCCGGCGCCTGGACCGACCGCATCAACCAGCTCACCAAGTTGCAGGACATCAACAGCACCGACCTGTCGGCCTTCAACAAGCGCGGCGGCAAGCTGCTGATGGCCCATGGCACGGCCGACGTGCTCGTCAGCACCCGCGCTACCGCGCAGTACTGGCAGCGCCTGGAGCAGACCATGGGCGCCAGCGCCGTCAAGAGCTTTGCGCGCTATTACGAGGTACCCGGTTACGGCCATGCGGCCAGCACCGCCTTCAATGCCAACTGGGATTCGCTCAAAGCGTTGGACCAGTGGGTGACCGCTGGCACTGCCCCAGGCGCCCAGGTAGTCAGCGACACCGCTGGCGTGCCTGGGCGCACCCGGCCGCTGTGCGAGTACCCGACCTGGCCACGTTACAAGGGCAGTGGTGATGTAAACCTGGCCGACAGCTATAGCTGCCAAGCCAACTAAGAGCAACGTAACCAAGCCAGCAAAACAAAAGCATCTGGACGCCCTTCTCAAGGGCAGCCAGATGCTTTTTTATCGAATGAATCCAACGCGGTGCTGAGCGTTCGCTCAGCAGCCGCTTACTCCGCCACGCGGGGCTTGACCAGCGCTGCCGCCTTTTTGGCATTGTCGCGTGCAGCATCGGTACCGGCAGCGCGGGCCAGCGCCACGCCCATGCGGCGGCGGCTAAAGCTCTCGGGCTTGCCAAACAGGCGCACCTCGGTGCCGGGGATCTGCAGGGCGGCATCGACGCCGTCAAACACAATGCCCTGGGCATCCACACCGCCGTAGATCACGGCGCTGGCGCCAGCGGTCTTCAGGCTGGTGTCCACCGGCAGGCCCAGGATGGCGCGGGCATGCAGCTCGAACTCGTTTTGCCACTGGGTGATCATCGTCACCATGCCGGTGTCATGCGGGCGCGGGCTCACTTCGCTGAACCAGACCTGGTCGCCCTTGACGAACAGCTCCACGCCAAACAGGCCCAGGCCGGCGGGCTCGCCGTTCAGGCCGGTGCCCAGGTCGCTGGTGATGGCGCGGGCAATGTCCTGCGCCAAGGTCAGCGCAGCGGGCGCCATGCGCGCGGGCTGCCAGCTTTCCACATAGTCGCCCTGCACCTGCACATGGCCGATGGGCTCGCAGAAATGGGTTTCGATCTGGCCAGCGGCATTCTTGGCGCGCACGGTCAGCAAGGTGATTTCGTAGTCAAAGTCGATAAAGCCTTCGACGATGATGCGGCCGCCCTGTACCCGGCCGCCTGCCATCGCATAGTTCCAGGCCTTTTCCACATCGCCCGGGCCATCGATCTTGCTCTGGCCCTTGCCCGAGCTGCTCATCACCGGCTTGACCACGCAGGGGTAGCCAATGCCGCCATCGATGGCCGCCTGCAGCTCGGCCAGGCTGTCGCAAAACTGGTAGGGGCTGGTGGGCAGGCCCAGGGTCTCAGCCGCCAGGCGGCGGATGCCTTCGCGGTCCATCGTCAAGCGGGTAGCGCGTGCGGTGGGCACCACGCGCACGGTGCCGGCCGCTTCCAGCGCCTGCAGTGCGGGCGTGGCAATGGCCTCGATCTCGGGCACCACCAGGTCGGGCTTTTCGGCCTCGATCAGCGCCGTCAGCTGGGCCGGGTCGCTCATCGTGATGGTGCGCGCGTGGTGCGCCACCTGATGGCCCGGGGCGTTGTCATAGCGGTCCACCGCCACCGTCTCCACGCCCAGGCGCTGCAAGGCGATCAGCACCTCCTTGCCCAGCTCGCCGCTGCCCAGCAGCATGACTTTGGTTGCGTTCTTGGTGAGCGGGGTGCCGAAGGTGGTCATATCAGGTCGTGTCAACAAAGGGGCTGCGGCGCAGCGATGGGGGGCATTTTAGAACCCCCGCCTATCCCCGCGCTCTGTCGCCCAGTTTGTGCCGCACTGCAACACCACCCGCTATGATCTTGGCACCGGGCTTGCCGCAGGCACTGCAGGGCGGGCCCCTCTCCCAGCAACAGGACCCAAGGAAGACAGATGACGATCCAGACCGTAGGCGTAATTGGTGCAGGCACCATGGGCAACGGCATTGCGCAGACCTGCGCGGTGGCCGGGCTGAATGTGGTGATGGTGGACATTTCAGACGCCGCCGTGCAAAAGGGCTTGGCAACGGTGGGCAGCAGCCTGGACCGCCTGATCAAGAAGGAAAAGATCAGCGAAGCCGACAAGGCCGCCGCCCTCGCGCGCATCCAGGGCAGCACCCGCTATGAAGACCTGCAAAAGGCCCAGTTGGTGATCGAGGCAGCCACCGAGAACTACGAGCTCAAGCTCAAGATCCTGCAACAGGTCGATGCGCTGCTGGACCCCTCGGTGCTGCTGGCCTCGAACACCTCATCGATCTCGATCACCCAGCTGGCCGCAGCCACCAAGCGCGCGGACAAGTTCATCGGCATGCACTTCTTCAATCCCGTGCCGATGATGGCACTGGTCGAAGTGATCCGGGGCCTGCAAACCAGCGATGCCACGCACGATGCGGTCAAGGCACTGGCCGAGAGCCTGGGCAAGTCGCCGATCAGCGTGAAGAACTCACCTGGCTTTGTCGTCAACCGCATTCTGGTGCCGATGATCAACGAGGCCTTCTATGTGCTGGCCGAAGGCATTGCGTCAGCCCAGGACATCGATGACGGCATGAAGCTCGGCTGCAGCCACCCGATTGGCCCGCTGGCTCTGGCCGACATGATCGGCCTGGATGTCTGCCTGGCCGTGATGGAGGTCTACCTGAAAGACTTTGGCGACAGCAAATACCGCCCCTGCCCGCTGCTCAAGGAAATGGTCGCCGCTGGCCAACTGGGCCGCAAAACCGGCAAGGGCGTCTACAGCTACGCCTGATCGCGCGCGCCCGCGCTGCCCTGCGATTCCTCCCCATGCCCGCGCCACGCAGCACCCCGATCTGGAAAAAGGCCCTGCCCGTGGCCGCGCTGGTGCTGGCCCTGGTGGCCTGCCTGGCCGGCTTTCGCCTCTGGAAGCAGCAGCTCGAAGAGGCGCCGGTCGATGCGCTCTACCGCGACTACCTGGCCTATGTGGCCGCCAGGGTGCCGGCCGCCGATCTGCACCTCAAGCGCTACTACCAGCGCTATGGGCGCGACACGGTGGCCGCCAAGCACTTCAAGCCCATCTGCCGCAGCGTGACAGCCATGGCAGACCAGCAGGCGCTGGACCTGGGCGCCAGCGAGTGGCACACGCTGGCCGGGAGCTGCCGCACGCGAATGAGCAGCGACGAGATCCACCTTCTGCCCTGAGCAAACACCTCATCACATACAACAGAGACAAGCATGCCCACCCCCAACCTCTTCAAAAAAGCCATGGCCGCCGGCCAGGCGCAGATCGGCCTGTGGTCGGCCTTTCCCTCGCCCTACATCACCGAGCTGCTGGCCGGCAGCGGCTACGACTGGATCATGCTCGACACCGAGCATTCGCCCAACGATGTGCCCCAGGTGCTGCAGCAGCTCCAGGCGGTGGAGGCGGCCCTGCAGCCCCGCCCGACCAGCGCCGTGGTGCGCCCGGCCTGGAACGATCCGGTTCTCATCAAGCGCTACCTGGACATTGGCGCCCAGACCATTCTGATCCCCTTTGTGCAAAACGCCGACGAGGCCCGCGCCGCTGTGCAGGCCATGCGCTATGCGCCCCAGGGCATTCGCGGCATGGGCGGCTCGATGCGCGCCAGCAACTTTGGCCGTGACCTGCAGTACGTTGACGATGCTGACAAGGAGCTGTGCCTGCTGGTGCAGGTGGAAACCGCGCAGGCACTGGACCAGATCGAGGCCATCGCCGCCGTCGATGGCGTGGATGGCATCTTTATCGGCCCGGCCGATCTGTCGGCCAGCATGGGCTACCCTGGCCAGCCGCGCCACCCAGTGGTCAATGCCGCGATTGACAACGCCATCACCCGCATCCGCGCTGCCGGCAAGGCCCCCGGCATCCTGATGGTGGACGAGGCCCGCGCCCACGAATGCCTGGCCCTGGGCGCGCAGTTTGTCGCGGTCTCGATGGACCTGATCCTGCTGCGCAGCGCTGCCGATGCGGTGGCGGCCAAGTTCAAGGACAGCAGCGGCCAGGTGGTGCAGACCGGTTATTAAAGAGCACGGAGGCAACCCAGCGTCCATCCGACGCGCGGCTTGCCTGCCTTTAGGACGAATCCCGGGGCCATGCACCGGCCCTGCCCAAACACCCTGCTGCCTGCAGGTTTTTACTCAATTAAATTGCGCGCAATTTAATTGAGTACGATAATTCAACCCATGCCCAACGCCAACCCCGCCACTGCCCACAACGCGCTGCTGCTCGACCAGCAGCTGTGTTTTGCGCTGTACTCCAGCTCGCTGGCGATGACCAAGCTGTACAAGCCCTTGCTCGAACCATTGGGTTTGACCTACCCGCAGTACCTGGTGCTCTTGGTACTGTGGGAGGGCGATGGCTGCATGGTCTCCGAGCTGGGCGAGCGTCTGTACCTCGATTCGGGGACCTTGACGCCGCTGCTCAAGCGCATGCAGACGGCAGGCTGGCTGCAGCGCCAGCGCGACAGCGACGATGAGCGCCGTGTGCGCGTGTACCTGACGGAGGCCGGTCGCCAGCTGCGCGAGCAAGCCGCGGCCATCCCCGCCTGTGTGCTCGCGCACAGCCAATGCACGGTGCAGGAGCTGCAGGCATTGACCCACCAGATCCAACAGCTGCGCAGCCGACTGGCCGCGCCGCTTCCCGCCGCTTCTTGATGAAGCATGTTTTTTCGTTCCACCCTTGACCAGGAGTTCACCATGGCTACTCTCGAAAAAGTTCTGTACACCGCCCACGCACACACCACCGGCGGCCGCGACGGCGCATCGCGCACCAATGATGGCCGCCTGGATGTGCAGCTGTCCTCGCCCGGCACCAGCGGCCAGGGCACCAACCCCGAGCAGCTGTTTGCTGCCGGCTACTCCGCCTGCTTTATCGGCGCGATGAAGGCGGTGGCCGGCAAGCAAAAGCTCGCCCTGCCCGATGGCCTGTCGATCGACGCCGAAGTGGACCTGGGCCCCATCCCCAACGCCTACGGCATCGCTGCCCGCCTGACGGTGAACCTGCCCGGCATGGACAAGGCCGTGGCCGAAAAGCTGGTGCATGACGCCGACCTGGTCTGCCCTTACTCCAACGCCACCCGCGGCAATATCGACAAGACCCTGACCGTGGTGGTCTAAGTCGCGCAGTTCAACGATTGACGCTCTCCAGTACAGCCGGTGCATGCCTTGCATGCCCGGCTTTTTTTGCGTCCCTGTGGTCAGGATGGCCGTCACAAGAAGGGCGCACAATGGCGGTATGCACGATACCGATGACTACCCGCCCAGCAGCCCCGCGCAGGAGCATGCCTATGCCGCACTCACCCCCGATGTGGTGCTCGACGCGCTGGCGTCGGTGGGCCTGTGGGGCGATGGCCGCCTGAACCCGCTGTCTTCCTACGAAAACCGCGTCTACCAGGTCTGGCTGGAAGACGGCAGCAAGGTGGTCTGCAAGTTCTACCGCCCGGGCCGCTGGAGCGATGCAGCCATTGCCGAGGAGCACCAGTTCTCCCAGCAGCTGGCCGACGCCGAAGTGCCGGTGGTCGCGCCCCTGCAGCTGGGCGGCCACAGCCTGCTGCAGCATGGCGGTTTTCGCTTTTCCGTATCGCCCTGGCGGGGCGGGCGCCAGCCCGATCTGGACGACTGGGAGGTGCTCGAATGGGTGGGGCGTTTTCTGGCCCGCATCCACACCGTGGGTGAGGCCCGGCCCTTTGTACACCGCCCCAGCATCAATGCCCAGGACTTTGCCCGCGAGCCCCACGACTGGCTGATGGCCCAGGGCGCCATTCCGCCCGGCCAGCGCAGCGCCTGGAGCGATGCCTGCCGCCGCGCCACCGACAAGATCTGCGAGATCATCGACCCGGGCAACGGCAGCGGCCACTTTGCCGCGGGCAGCTACCGCAGCCTGCGCCTGCATGGCGACTGCCACCCGGGCAATGTGCTATGGGTGCCGCCCGAGCACCAGGGCGGCGGCCCGCATTTTGTCGACCTCGATGACACGCGCAGCGGCCCGGCCGTGCAGGACCTGTGGATGCTGCTGTCGGGCGACCGCCAGCAGCAAAGCGCGCAGCTGTCGACGCTGGTCGAAGGCTATGAACAGTTCCGCCCCTTTGACCGGCGCGAGCTGGCACTGATCGAGCCGCTGCGCACGCTGCGCCTGATCCACTACAGCGCCTGGCTGGCGCGGCGCTTTGACGACCCAATCTTTCCGATCCACTTCCCCTGGTTTGGCAGCGAGGCCTACTGGCAGGAGCAAACCCAGATGCTGCAGGCCCAGCTCATCGCGATGGATGAGCCGCCGCTGTACGTTTAAGGAACCGGTTAACAGCGGTTATTCAAGCGGCAGTCGGGAAGCAGTTGCCCATCCGCACCGCGCCACTGCAGGTTGGGATCATGCTCGCCCGTGGGTGGGTTGACCACCCCAGGCACGACCACGCCGGGCTGCACCGGCTGGGCATAGTCCGGTGCAGCGGCGGGGCCAGACGCTGGTGCTGCCGGGTCATACAACACCGTGCCGGTGCCCACCCCTACACCCACCTGGGCGCCGCCGACGGAGGTGCCGACCCCGACACCTGCATTGCCCGTCACCTGGCCGCGCTGGTTGACCCCCACGCCGACACCGACAGGGCCCAGGCCCGTGCCCACCCCGGCGCTGACCCCGCCACTGCCCACTCCCACGCCGACCGAGAACGGCCCCACCGGCACGCCCACCCCCACATAGGGCGAGCAGGCGGACAGCGCAGCCACCGACAAGGCGGCAGTGGCGACGGCGGCCGCTGCACGGCGGCGGTGGGGGAGAAAGAAAGGCATGGCGGGCATTCGGATCATGGCTATTTTTAACAGCGATTGCTACACCAGCCTCTGCCGCAAGGACATTGCATGCAGATGTCCTACGCCCAGCGATGGGCACCCCGACAGCGCGGGGACATGCCGGGCCCGACTCCCTACAATCCAGGCCAACGTCCTTCCCGGGCCAGCCGCTACCCGCCGCTGGCCTGCTGCTGCCACCGCAGCCCAGCCCCAAGTTCTGATCATGAAATACCAATGGCCGCCCTATTTCTGGGTGTGCTTCTCGATGTGTGTCGGCGTCATGGGCACGGCGCTGGCCAGCCCGCTCTACCCGCTCTACCAGGCCCAGTGGCAGCTGCCGCCAAGCGCGATCACCCAGGTGTTTGTGCACTATATGGCCGCAGCGCTCACCAGCCTGATGCTACTGGGCGCGATCACGACCCGCTATGGTTTTTTCAAGGTGCTGCGCGCGGGGGTGGTGCTGATAAGCGCAGGCGTGCTGCTGTCGGCACTGGCCTGGAACATGCAGGTGTTTGGCTTGAGCCGCATCATCATTGGCCTGGCCTCGGGGATGATCACCACCTCGGCCTCACTGGGCCTGACCCAGCTCAACACCAGCGGTGACACGCAGCGGGCCGCTGCCACCACCAGCTTGACGATTGCCTTTGGCTTTGGCCTGGGGCCCATTGTCGGTGGCCTGGTCGCGCAATGGGCGCCTTTTCCGCTGCGCAGCGCCTATCTGCCCTCGCTGCTGCTGAGCGCCTTGGCGATTTATTCGCTGTTCCAGGTGCAGCTGCCGGCCCACCTGCAGCCGGCGCCTGCCAGCAGCAGTTTTGGCCTGCGCCAGCTGATGCCGCGCCTCACCTTCCCCGAACGCACGGCGCTGCGCCGCTACGGCCTGGCGTCGATGGGCGCCTTCTGTGCCTTTGGCATGTTCAGCCTGTTTGCCTCGCTCGCGCCCAGCTTTATGCAAAGCATGCTGCCCTGGCACGGGCCGGCCATCAGCGGGCCGTCGATCGGCCTCATTCTGCTGCTGTCGGCCGCCTCGCAGTATGCCGCCAAGGGCTTTGTCACCCGCAAGGTGCTGATCACCGGCTATGCCGCACTGGCGCTGTGCAATCTGCTGCTGATCGCCAATGTGTTTGCCAGCTCGGCGGCGGTGTTTCTGCTCTGCGTGCTGAGCGCTGCGCTCGGCCATGGCCTGTGCAACCTGGGCGGTATCTCGGTGGTCAACCGGGTGGCGCGGGCTGACAACCGCGCCGGCCTGCTGGCCACCTACCTGGTCATCGGCTATGTGGGCACGATCTTGCCGATTCTGGGGATTGGCTGGCTGTCCGACCAGGTGGGCCTGTCGCGCGCGCTGCTCGTGTTTTGCGCAGTGTTTGCGCTGCTGGCCACGGCGCTGGCGCTGGCCACCTGGCGCACCCCAGTGCCGGTGCCCGCTGCCAAGCACTAGCCTTATTTGCGCGGCGGCAAGGTGATGCTGATCTCGTGCGAGATCTCGGGGCCGCTCTCGGCCGGGCGGATCACCTGCTCAGGCGGCGGTGGGGGGGGCGGCCGCAGCACAGTGGGGCGCGGCGCCAGCTTGGGCTGGATGTTTTTCTTCCAGGCCTCGACCAGCACCTCGTTGACAAACTGGCGGTCCAGCCACAGCCACAGCAAAAACGGCACCAGGGTGGGCAGCACCAGGCTGCCCAGCTGGTAGCCATAGGCGAGCAAGTCCAGCTGGGTCTGCGAGATCTTGAGCAGGCGCAGGTCGAGATTGGTGGCCAGCACCATCTGCATCAGCAAGCTGGTGGAGATGCTGAACGCCTGGAACGGCAGCAAGATCACATAGCCCAGCACCGCGCGCCAGATGCGGCCCTTGCGCCAGGCCGCCAGCAGCAGCGCCAGGAAGATCGGAAAGCCGTAGGCATAGCGGCCCGGGTCGCCATCGACCGAGATCTCGGCCCAGCGGCCACCGGTGTTGGCATTGGCCACGCCCACCGAGGTATCCACCTCGATCTTTCCGGGCGCAATATGCACCTGCTTGACCCAGCCCGCGGCCAGGTCCAGCATGCCTTCCTTGGAGATCACCGCCACCGGATAGCTCATCCAGGGCGACAGCTGCACCCACAAGGTGGTCAGCACGATGATGCCGGCAAAGGCCAGCAGCGCAAATCGCTGTATCGGGTTCAAGCGCTTCATCCCTCTTCCTCTGTATCCGCCCTCCTGGGGGCCCTGTGCTTCTTCTCGTGCCTATGGAAAAAAGCCAGCAGTGCTTGCACTGCTGGCCGGTTCAAATCAGGCGGCTGCCAGCGTGGGCTCGGCCCCCGAGCCCGAGGGAGGCGGTTGGTCCGAGCCATCCTCGGCTCGCTTGGCGCGCTGGCCGGCACGCACCCAGACCAGCCAGACGACCAGCACGTCCAGCATGATCAGCGCCTGCCACAGGTACTCATGGGCAAAGTTGAAGGCCGTCATGTTCCACTGGCCCAGGTAGAACAGGCTGATCACGCGCACGATATTGACCGCTTGCACCGCGATGAAGCCCAGCACCAGGCCGATGAGCTTGTGGCGCCAGCTCGAGGGGAAGGCCATGATGGCGGCAAACAACACAATGCAGGCCTCGATGCCATTGCAGCCGGCCTCGATCGACACGCCAAAATTGGTGGCATGGTTCCACAGCACCTTGCCTTCGGCGACAGCAGACTTGTCAAACCAGGTCACCAAAAAGGCGCAGATCTGCGCCAACATCGCCGTCCAGGGCTCGACCAGGTGCTTTTGCACCCAGCTGAGCATATTGAGACCAAACAAAGTGAGCTGCAGCCCCAGAAATACAAAAAAGAAGCGAACCATGGTACGTGCCTGCTGTCGTCGAAGTGGACGTAGGAGCAAATATAGCCGTTAAAGTTCTGGCCGGGGGAAATGCCTCTGTCAACAACTGCTGTTCCTGCGGCAAATCCCCACGCAAAAAAAGCCGCGCATGGCTATGCGCGGCTGGGGTGCTGGAGGCAAATCCTATGGCATAGCCTTCTCAGCTGCGGCGTCCCAGTCGCAGTGCGGCCAGGCCAGCCATGGCCAGCGCCATCAGCAGCAGCGCCCCAGGGACCAAGGCAGGCACGGGCACTGCGGTCTGGTCACCGGGCCGGCCTTCGCCGCCGCCATTGTCCTTGCCAGCAATGGTTGTGGTCGCCGAGCTTTCGTTGTTGCTCGGGTCGCTATCGCCGTGCAGGTCCACCACGGCGGTATTGACCAGGCTGGCCGGGCCTTGCAGCGCGGCATCCACGGTGGTCTCCACCGTCAAGCTCACCGATGCACCCACGGCCAGCGGCTCCAGCACGCAGCCCAGCGTGCGGCTGCCTGCGTCAAAACGGCAGGCCGGCGAGGCTTGCACAAAGACCAGGCCTTCGGGCAAGACATCGGTCACGCTGGCTTCGCGGCTGTCGGCCGGACCGTTGTTCACAACGGTCAAGGTGTAGGTCAGCGCATCGCCTGCGGCGGCCTGGGCCTTGTCCACCGATTTGGTCAACGCCAGATCCACCAGCGCCAGCGGCGTCTCGCTGTGGCTGTCGTTGTTGGACTCGTCGGTATCGCCGGGGCTCGTCAGGCGGGCGCTGTTGACCACACGGGTCTGTCCTTCCGTACGCGACAGCAGCTTGGCGCTGAAGGGGAGAGCCACTTGCTCACCGGCGTTGAGCGTGGTGATCTCGCAGCGCAAGGCGCGCGTGGCCTCGTCATAGCTGCAGCCGGCAGGGGCCGCGCCTTCCAGCGCCAGGCCTTCGGGCAGCACATCGCTGACGACCGCCTGGCCGTTCACCAGGTCATTGCGCGGGCTGGCTGCCGGGTCTTCCTCGTTCTTCACCGTCAAGGTGTAGGCGATCAGATCGCCCACATCAACGGCACTGGTGGCCGAGGTGGTCTTGGTCAGCGACAGATCCACATAGCGCAGCTTGTCCAGCTCTTCGGGCGAGATTTGCGCCGGGTCATAGGTGGAGGTACGGTCCGTGGTCTGGTTGTTCTTGCTGACATCCATGCCGCCCAGCACTTCCACATCGGCCGCCACCGTCGCGCGGTGGTTGACGGTGCCTACGGCGCGGCCATCGAGCAGCGCAGCGGGCTCCATCGTGAACTTGATCGCCACCGATTCATTGGGCGCCAACCAGGGGAAATCACAGACCAGACTGCCCGCCAGCGCACCGGCGGCCGGCACGGTACAGCTGTCCAGGCCAATGCGGCTATCCCCATTGGCCAGTTGCACGCTGTCGAGCGAGACAAAGCGGAAGTCGGCCGTCGATCCCGCTGCCGGGAACTGGTCCACCATCTGCACGCCCGTCGCATAGGACTGCGATGCACCGCTGTTGGTCACCGTGATCGTGTACTGGGTCTTGCCGGTGTCCAGCGGGATGCCGTCATGGGTATGGCGCATGTTCACCAGCACATCGACCTGGGGCTTGTCCAGCGGCACCGTTTCGTTGGCGCTGTTGTTGCCCAGGTCCGTCTCCGGCGTGACCGAGGCCACGAGGACGCTGTTGTCCAGCTGAGGCGAGTAGTCCTTGGCGCGTGAGCGCAGCTGGTAGCTGACCGTCTTTTGCGCGTTCTCGGCGACCGCATCGGTCCAGACGCAGGTCATCGTGCGGTTGGCTTCGGTGATCTCCAGGCCGGCGGCAAACGTGGCGCCGCCGCTCAAGCTGCAGCTGCCACCGCTGATGCTGGGCGCAGAGCCCACCAAGATGGTGTCGAGCGGCAGGCGATCGGTCACGCGAACCTGGCGCGCCTGCGAGGGGCCGCTGTTCTTGGCCGTCAAGGTGTAGGTGATCGCCTGGCCGGCGGCAGCGCTCTCGGGTGCGGCCTGCTTGGTCACGGTCAGATCGGTCAGTGCTTCGAGCACTACCGAGGCCTGCGCACGGTTGTTGGCGGTGTTGAACTCCGCCGTATCGGGCGAGCTCACATCGGCCACATTGACGATGGTGTTGGTCTGCGTGGCATCGTCCTGGGGGTCCACATACTGGCGCGCCTTGATGACGACCAGATACTCAACATCCGGGTCGGCAGGCAGGTTGCGCAGGGTGCAGCTGACGGTCGCAGACTTCTGGTGGTTGTCACCCGAAATGCTGCAGCCATCGGAGGCGGCAGTGCTGCCCGCCTTCAAACCCAGCATCTGGGCCTGCGGCACCTCAGGCATTTGCACCTCGGCCGTCAGATAGCGGCTGTTGTCATAGGTTTTCACCCCCAGTACGCCGGCGCTGACGTCGGTCAGCAGGTTGCCGATGACATCGGTCACCGTGACGGTTTGCGCAGCCTGCAGGTCTAGATTGCGCCCATTCTCAGGTACATCGTTTTTCACGCGC
Source organism: Comamonas sp. 23 (assembly GCF_049601575.1). Taxonomy (NCBI): domain Bacteria; kingdom Pseudomonadati; phylum Pseudomonadota; class Betaproteobacteria; order Burkholderiales; family Comamonadaceae; genus Comamonas; species Comamonas sp. 23. The sequence continues at coordinate 4,655,089 of NZ_CP187127.1, forward strand.
AGGGTGTAGACCACCTCGGCACCCGAGGCCTTCGCGCCACCGGTGATCACCGCAGACTTGCTGATCGACAGGTCGGCCTGGCGCTCCGATATGTTGACTTTGTTGCTGCTCACGATCTGGCCCAGCGGCGCACCGTCACGCCCCTGCATACCCTCCAGTGCAGCGCCGTTGGCGATGGAGGCAAACTGGCCGTTTGCCGCATCGATGTGGGCCACCACATTGAGCAGGAGCTCCGAGGTGCTGCCAGCCGCAATGCCGCCGCTGAAGGTGCAGGTCAGCAATTTCCCCAGTTCGGTGGCCGTGCTGCTTGCGGGGCTGCAGACCCAGGGAGACCCAGCGGCAACGCCCAGAAACTGCAGTTGGCCGTCGAGCTGGTCGGTCACCGTCATGGTCTGGCCGGGCAGCACATCCAGCGGCCCATTGTTCTTGATCTTGATCGCGTACTGGTATTGCTGGCCGGAGGCAATCACCGACGCCGTCGTGCTTTTGCTCAGCGCCAGATTGACCTTGTTGCTGACCAGCACGCTCGCCTGCGCCTGGTTGTTGGCGCCCACATTGGCGGGCGGCTCATTGCTGGCCGAGACCTCGGCCGAGTTGTTGATGACGCTCTCTGCCGCCACCGAAGACACATCCACCAAGGCCTTGACCGTGATTTGCGGCAGGTTCGGGGTAAAAGCACCGCTGTACTGGCAGCGAACGATTTGCGCGTTGTTGCTGCACACCCAGTCGTTGCCAGTCGCACCGACGAACGTGACACCGGCAGGCAGGGTGTCGGTGACGACAATGTCCTGCGGCACCAGCTCTCCGGCGACCCGCTTTGCGCTGAGCGTATAGGTCACCGGCACAGGCGCGCTGGCCTGCTTGTCCAGCACCTTGGGATTGACGACCTTGGTGAGCGCCATGTCCAGGTTCACATTGGGCTGCACCTGGATCTGCACATCATCGGTGTTGTTGTCAGGGTCGGCATCCAGAAACAGCTGACCGGTGGCGGTCTCCCCCGACACCGACACCGCACTGGCCACCTGGCCGCCGCTGGTCTTGACCAGCAAGGGCACGCTCAGCAGCGGCAAATCCTGGCCACGGCCGACCGACTGGCCAGCGGGCACGGTGTAGCTGCAGCTCCATACCGGCACGGGCTGGTTGGCGCTGGTGTCATCGGCCAGCTTGCACACCCAGCCATTGCCGCCAGGGCTGCCCTGGAACTCGGTGCCCTCGGGCTGTGGAAAACGCAGTTGGGCCTTTTCACCCGCCTTGAGCGCAAAGGCATAGGGCGAGTCGGCATTGCGCACCTGCAGCTGGTAGTCGACCTTGTCGCCCTGGGTGTGGCTTGCGCCATTCACCGGCGCGAGGATCTGCACAGCCAGATCGGCGCGTTCGTAGGTGGTGATGGTGCGCTCGATGCGGCTGTGGTTCGGAGCCGCCTCGCCCGCATCCGGATCCGCGTTGTCGGGGCTGGAGGCAGACGCCTGCGCCGTCCAGTCCGTCCCCGCGCTGGGCAGCTTGACGCGGAAGTCCACCGCGACAAAATCGGTCGCCGTCACCAACGCAAGATTGCATGTCAGCGCAGCGCCTGCCTCGATGGTGTCGCCGGCCTGGGGCAGCGGCTGGGCACATTGCACGCCGGCGGGCGCGACGATTTCCTGAAAAATGGCGCCCGCAGGCAGCTGCTGAAGCAGCGACACATTGGCGACCTCGCCGCTGCCGCCATTGAGCTTGACCTTGGCGCGGTAGACAAAGTCGGCGCCCACCGGGCCATCGACCGAACCGCTCTCGGCAACGGCCCCGGTCTGGGCGACAAAGGCGTCATGGTTCACAAAGATGTCGTAGCGGGTCGACTGCGCAGCGGCCATCGCCGGCAGCAGACCAGAGACCAAGGCAAAGGCAACGCTGCACCGCAGGGGGCTGCGTAGCGGCGGCGATCGATACGGGAGTAACACTTTCAATGTCCTGTTTAAAAAGGCAAAGCTCCGCCCTCTCCTGAAAAACAGAGATAACGGCTTGCGTGTTCAGTGAAATAAAAGATTTCCGCTAAATACCAAAGATTTTCTGAGCGATCACAGCGATAACACCCAGTGGTAGTAACGGATTCTTAAGACCCTGCTGTACCTGACAACAAGGGCTGCGAATGTAGCACCGACCATTCACCTATATATGCAATAAACTTTTAATAAATTAATTGAATATATAAAAATGATGCACCAAAACGATGCAGACCGGGCCATAGCATTTCCGGTCCAGCGTTGGACCGCTGGTATGCGCTGCTGCCTCTGCGCTCCCGCAGGCATACCGTGGGCGTTGAAGGCATGCGCTGCCCAGTGCTGCACACGCAGCGCCGCTGTGCATGCAGCCGCGCCGAAGAGATAAAACCGCAATAAATTGATTTATCTATCAAATAACAGATCTAGAGCAGACGGTGGCGGCTCGAAGAGACAACCAGAGCCAAAGCGATGTGCGCAGCATCAAGGTCCGCGATGGGGCACAAGTTTTCTTGCGGTAGCGTTTTTTGAACTCTCTTGGCATGCAGGCACTCAGGATAAAAACAATTTGACACAGAATTAAAACACCCCGATGCGGCAGCTGCTGGTCCTCAAGATGCATCGCCGCCGATATGTCAACAATTCTTAACTTTGATTTTGTCGGGTATTATGGAATTATTTACCACTGAAAGTTAGCACTTCCCTCGTGATAAAAAGCAAATAATCCATCGATATTCACAAAAAAGAATAAAAACCACACACCATTGCCAGCAATGGCTGGCATGAAATTCCCACCCCGTTTCTGCAGGGGCCAACCCGCTGCCAGGCCTCAGATAAAAAAATCCCCGCCCGGCTTTTCAACCGGCGGGGATTTTCATTCGGTGGGTGCGGCTTTATGCCAGCAGTGCATTGACCCGTTTGACATAGGCGGCAGGGTCGTCGGGCAAACCGCCTTCGGCCAGTACCGCCTGGTCAAACAGGATCTGGGCCAGGTCGTGGAAGTGCACCGAGCCGTCCAGCTTCTTGACCAGCGGGTGCTCCGGATTAACCTCCAGCACCGGCTTGGACTCGGGCGCTGGCTGGCCCGCCTGCTTGAGCAGGCGCGCCAGTTGCAAGCTCATGCCGCTGTCCGAGACCACGAGGCAAGCGGGCGAGTCCACCAGGCGGCTGGTGGCACGCACGTCGTCTGCCCGGTCCTTCAAGGCTTCCTTGAGCTGGGCCAGCACCGGCTTGAAGGCTTCGGCGGCTTCTTCGGCCGCTTTCTTCTCTTCCTCGTTTTGCAGCTTGCCCAGATCGACAGCGCCCTTGGCCACCGATTGCAGCGGCGTGCCGTCAAAGTCCTGCAGGAAGTTCAGCGCCCACTCGTCGACCCGGTCGGTCATCAGCAGCACCTCGATGCCCTTTTTCTTGAACACTTCAAGCTGCGGGCTGCTCTTGGCGGCGGCCAAGGTGTCGGCGGTGATGTAGTAGATGGCGTCCTGCCCCTCTTTCATGCGCGCCTTGTAGTCGGCAAACGAGGTGTTCAGGCCGTCGTGGGTGGTCGATGCAAAGCGCAGCAGCTTGGCGATGCGCTCCTTGTTGCCCATGTCCTCGCCCAGGCCTTCCTTGAGCACCGCGCCAAACTCGCTATAGAAGCGGCTGTATTTGCCTTCCTTGGCCTTGTCGTCTTCGCTGACCACATCCACCACGCCATCGCTGCCTTCGGCATCGGCCTGGGGCTTGTCGTGGCGGGCCAGGTCTTCGAGCATAGCCAGCACGCGCTTGACCGAGCCATCGCGGATCAGGCGCACATCGCGGCTTTCCTGCAGCAGCTCGCGGCTCACGTTCAGCGGCAAGTCGGCCGAGTCGATCACGCCTTTGACAAAGCGCAGGTACTGCGGCATCAGCGCCTGGGCATCGTCCATGATGAAGACGCGCTTGACGTAGAGCTTGATGCCCGCGTGCTTGCCCTGCTGGTACAGGTCAAACGGCGCCTTGGCGGGGATGTAGAGCAGCTGCGTGTACTCGGTATTGCCTTCGACCCGGTTGTGGCTCCAGGTCAGCGGGTCTTCGTAGTCGTGGCTGATGGCCTTGTAGAAGTCCTGGTACTGCTCGGGCGTGATGTCCTTCTTGGCACGGGTCCACAAGGCGCTGGCCTTGTTCACGGTTTCCCACTCGCCGGTCTTAGCCATCTCGCCGGGCTGGTCGTTCTCACCCTCTTTCCATTCTTCCTTTTCCATCAGGATGGGCAGGCTGATGTGGTCGGAGTATTTGGCAATCACTTCCTTGAGCTTGTAGCCGTTCAAGAAGTCCTGCGCGTCCTCGCGCAGGTGCAAGATGATGCTGGTGCCGCGCTGGGCACGGTCGATCTGCTCGACCTCGAAGTCGCCCATGCCGCCGCTGGTCCAGCGCACGCCTTCCGAAGCCTGGGTCCCCGCGCGGCGCGACTCGACGGTGATCTTGTCGGCCACGATGAAGCCCGAGTAAAAGCCCACGCCGAACTGGCCGATCAGCTGCGAATCGGCCTTCTGGTCGCCACTGAGCTTGTCCATGAAGGCCTTGGTGCCGCTCTTGGCAATCGTGCCCAGGTTGTCGATGGCCTCTTGCGTGGTCATGCCGATGCCGGTGTCGGTGATGGTCAAGGTCTTGGCCTTGCTGTCATAGGACACGCGCACTTCTAGATCGGGCTGGTCGCCGTACAGACCGCTGTCATTGAGCGCTTCAAACCGCAGCTTGTCGCATGCATCCGACGCATTGGAGATCAGCTCGCGCAAAAAAATCTCCTGGTTCGAATACAGCGAATGCGTCACCAGGTGGAGCAATTGGGCCACTTCGGCCTGGAAGGAATGGGTTTTTTTGGTCATGGGAGGTCAATCTTCATCAACACAGATCAAGGGCCTATATGGGTGCGGGCCGCGCCGTTTCAAGCTATACCGTCATTTTAGGAATTGTTTATCCAAACAATCTATATCAAGCAAAGATTTATGACATAGATCGCTGATAAATGATCATGATCACCCGTAGAGCAGATATTCAATTTCCTTTATGCACACCATCACATCTCATTGTTATTTCCCCTGACACACTTAACGTTGTGTATCAAATTTTGACATTTGATTGGTGGCATCCACGCAAAATAAATCCAACGTTAGTTAACACCTAATTACAAATGAATGTTGTTGAGCGGCATCCCTTGTGCAGCGGCACTGGATTCTTCCAGGCGTTTACAGGGCTTGCCGCTTGGGGGATGTTGGTGCTGGTGCTTGGTGGGCATGTGCCCCTAGCCCAAGCACAGAGCGATCAGGCAGTCAGTGCCCAGGTGGAGTCACTGAGCGCTGCCCAGGCCGAACAAGCCCGGCTGCGCGCCCTCGTGGAGGCGGCGCCCGCCGCCTACGAGGACAACTTCATGAGCGCCGATGAACTGACGGCCCTGCGGGCCGGTGAAGCCGACGAGCTAGACCCCAGCACTTTGCCGCTGGGGCTGCGCAGCTGGGTGCTGGAGAGCCGCCTGGGCGTCGCCCAGTCCGACAATGGGGAGCTGGGCAGCAAGCGCGGCATCGAGCTGGGCCAGCGCATCCAGTACCGCCAGCAGACGCTGAACTATGGCGAGTGGCTGCTGCAGGCCGATGTGCGCAGCATGCATGGCGGCCAAGACGCCTTCAATGGCATTGGCGCCCTGGGCTATGCCCGCCAATCCAGCAGCCAGCGCATCACCGTGCAGAACCTGGCTATCCCCCTGACACCGGGCATCCGCATGGATACCACCATCGGTGACGGCTACAGCGAGCTGACCCGGGGCCTGGGCCAGAACTACCGCCTGATGCTGGGCACCAGCACCTTGCGCGGCCTCTCGACCCGAATCTATGGCGCGGACTTTGACATCAGCGCCGGCATGGGCCAGCGCGGCGACCTGCTTGGCGGCCCCTACCCCGGCTTCGAAAAAAGCCAGGGCACGCTCGCCTGGGTGGGCGCCACCCAGCGCCTGGGCGGCGCCTGGTATGCCGCTGGCCAACTGAACCAGGCCAATAACGTTGCAGCGGTGGACTATGGCCTCTGGAGCGACCAGGACAGTGGCAGCAAGCGGGTCAGCAGCTGGGCTGCAGCACTGGGCTATGGATCGCCCACGCAGCAGGACGGCGCATTGCGCGGCCGACTGACCGCGCTGGGCAGCAGCACAAGCAGCGATTCGGCACAAACCCCATCTGGCAGTGCACAAGGCCTGTATCTGGAGGCAGACACCAAGCTGGGCCGCTACCGCCATACCTGGGGTGCCTATGTGACCCGCCCCAATCTGCATTTTGGTGACTACCTGCTGCCCTCGGGCACGCAGGGCGCCTACTGGCGCATGGACCACAGCACCAGCCGCATGAGCTGGGGCACGGGGGTGGATGTGGAGCGCATGCGCGCCAGCAGTTGGCCGGCCCAGCAGGGCCAGACCCGCGTGGGGCTGAGCGGCAATCTGCACTACCAGCTGGACCGCCGAACCGCGCTGGGCGGCAACCTTAACGTCTACCAAACCCGCTATGCAGGAGACGGCCAGGGTGGCGGCCTCGATGGCAAGATGCGCAGCCTTTATGCCTATGCCTTCTACCAGACCCGCTTTGGCGAACTGCCACGCTCGCGCTTCAGCCTGAGCCTGCGCAGCAATGAGCAGATTGTGCTGGGTGACGGCACCGCCACCGGCCGCGAGCTGCAGTGGGAGCAGGACTGGATCAGCGCCCAGCGCGAGACCATGCGCCCCGAGCTGGTCACCACCTTGGGCTGGGCCGATGACCGCAGCAACGGCAGCCACCAGCGCTACCCCACGGCCGGGGTACAGGGCCGCTACTGGGCCAGCAACAGCCTGAGCTTTTTCGGCAACCTGCGCTACACCTCGCAAAGCGGCGGGCTTTTCACCAGCCGGGGCCTGTCGGGCAACTTTTCGGCCGAAAAGCAGTGGGGCAACGGCTGGAGCATGGGCCTGGGCGTGCTGCTCAACCAGGCGCGCCTGGCCACCACCCAGGTGCTCAGTTGGACCAGCCCGCAAATCTACCGCAGCAACGACAAGACCGCCTATGCCTATCTGCGCTGGGAAGGCGGCACCGGCCGGCCCTTTGCCGTCGCTGGCGGCATGCCCGGCAATGGCAGCGGCAGCGTCAGTGGACGCGTGTTTTATGACGCCAACAAGGATGGCCGTGTCCAGGCCGATGAATCCGGCGCGCAGGGTATCGAGGTCGTGCTCGATGGGCGCTACCGCACCACCACCGATGCCGAAGGGCGTTTCTTTTTCCCGATGGTTGGCGTAGGCCGCCATCAGCTCAGCCTCACGCTCGACAGCGTGCCCCTGCCCTGGGGCGCAGCCGACGGCACGGTACTGAGCGTTGATGTTCCGCTGCGTGGCGAAGCCAACGCCGAGATCCCCATCACCAAGGTGGAGGAATAACCATGCAGCAGAACCCAGGCCCCCGATTGCGCACCCCGTGCACGGTGTGGGCCAAACCCCGGCGCCCAGGCGCTTGCTCTCTTGAAAGACTCGAACCATGAAACACCCAAAATTGAAAGCATTGGCGCTGGGATCTGCCCTGGCGCTGGCCTACGCCGGCCATGCCTTGGCAGAAAGCCAATACGGCTTCTCCTCGGCCGGTACGGGCACCGTGACCGCCACCGCCAAGGTCAACCTGAGCGTGGTGATCCCCAAGCTGATCCTGCTCAAGGTGGGTTCCAGCAATGCCGTCCAGGACACCGTCACCTGGAACGCAACGCTGACCATTCCGCCCACCCCCGGCACCACGCCCACGGCCACCGCCAACAACGTCCAGGTGCCCTGGGATGGCACCGCGCCCACCGTGGCCGTCACCCCTACAGGCAACGTGCTGTCGGTGGCTGCCTGGACCAATGCCGGCACTGCCAACATCAATTGCGCCGTGGGTGCCTGGAGCCCGGCCGCTGGCGGCCCACCCAATGCCAACTTCACCGTGACAGCAGCAGGTGCAACGCCGGTGCCCCATCCCGGCGCCAACCTGGGCGCATGCGCATCCACCACGCTCACCCCCAACACCTTGTTGAGTGGCACCTGGACCTATGCGCTGACCGGCACGGCCACCGCCTGGAGCGCCGGCACCTACACCGGCTCCGTCACCTATACGGCGACAGGCGTCTGATGCGCAAGCGCGATGCAACCACCGCCGCGCGTGCCGCCCGGCGGGCAGCACGCGCACCGCTGAGTGCGGGGCTGGTACTGCTCGCCTGCGGCATCACGGTGCCCGCCAACGCCGTCATCATCACGGTCAGCGACAGCGCAAGCACCGCCAACTACGCGCTGTCGCTGCAGGTGGGATCTGCTGCCGGTACCGATACGGTGCAGTTCAATGTCTCAGGCAACAATGCGGGCCTTACACCCACCGCCGTCACCGGCTCACCCGCCATTGATATCTCGGTCACGCCGGTTCGCCCGATCATTGCTTCGGAAGTCGCCCGACCCGTCACCTTGCGGGTGGACTCCAGCGCCGGCCTGGTCTGCCAAAGCGGCGCCTGTGGCAGCACCGTCATCCCGTTCAGCAAGATCAGCTGGACGGTCAGCAACAGCAGTGGCTCGGCAGCCGGAGATATTCAGAGCGGTCAGTTCAACGGTGCGACCAACCAACAGATCGCCAGCTTCAACGCCAATGCCAACATCTGCTCGATTCCGATCATCATTCTTTGTCTGGGCACCTGGACGTATCAGACGCGCAACATGAATGCCACGCGCATGACATTCAGCTATGCCAACGACACGTTCTACCCGGCAGGGACCTACCGGGGCACGGTGTATTTCACCGCGTCGATGGAATAAGGAGACGGGTCCATGCCCAGCTTTCGCCTTCGCTGTTGTGCTGCTCTATTGGCCATGGCCGGCGCCTGCGGCCAAGGCGCCCATGCCCAGGCCACCCGGCTGGACGACTCCAGCTCCCCACGTCCCCAGATCAACTCGGATTTTCGCAATGCGCAGATGCTGGATCCGAACACCATCAGCCTGCCTTTCGGACATGTGGAATACCGCTTGGCCACCGCCGCCTATGTGGGCAAGCAGGCCCGCATTTACTACGTCATCCCGTTGGCGGTAGCTGGCCTGCGCTCGCCCATGGGCATGCAGGTGCAATGGCGCAGCAGCGGGCTGTTCCAGGGCGGCATGGGCCGGCCCGGCGACCGCGTGCTGGTCTGGAGCGGCGTGGTGCGTGCGCCCTGGATCACCGAGAGTTTTGACTTGCAGTTGCGCCTAGACCAACGCCAGTTGCAGATGGGCCTGGGCGGCAGCCTGCGCTTTGAATCCTATTTTGAAATCGAGACCCAGCCATGAGCTTTTCCTCCTTCGTGCGCCGTTCTCTGGCCCTGACCCTGCCGCTTGTCGCCTGCCTGGCGCAGGCAGCACCGTTCGAGATGGCGGTCTCCCCATCGCGCTTTGAGCTCACCGCCAAGAGCGGCGAGCGCCTGGGCCAGTCCATCGATCTGCACAACCTGGGCTCGGCCGCCACCGCTCTGTCGGTGCGTACCCTGGACTGGAGCTATTCGGCCGACGGCCAGATTACCTACCATGACGAGCTGCTGCCCGGCAGCTGCCGCCCCTGGGTGGCGCTGGAGCGCCGCACCGTCAAGGTCCCCGCGCAGACCAAGCAGGCCTTTCGCTTCCAGATCACGCCGCCGGCCGATGCGCCGCGTGGTGAATGCCGCTTCATGATCGCCATCGAAGGGGTGGAGCCCGCCCAGCAGACCATCATCCAGAGCGGGGGCGCCAGCCTGAGTCTGCCGGTCACCGGCCGCATTGCCGTGGCCGTCTATGTGATGCTGGGCGGCGCCGAGCCCAAGCTCGAAGTCGAGCAGATCGGCATGCGCGACATTGCCGGCAAGCGCAGCCCTGCCATCACCGTGCGCAACAGCGGTGATGCCCATGGCCGCCTCGAAGGCACGGTGGACGCCAAGGATGCCAAAGGCCGCGACTTTATGCTGGCCGTGGAAGGCACCCCCATCATGCCCGGCCAGACCCGCCACCTGGCCCTGGTACCCAAGGGCGAAGATGGACAGCCTGCCATTCAGCCCAGCTACCCGATCAAGGCCAGAGGCCTGCTGGACTGGGACAAGGGCAGCTTCAAGCTGAACGCGGATTTCCAATGAACACGCAGCGCTGCCCGCTGAAGCTGTTGCGCCATGCGCTGCTGCCATTGGTGCTGACTGCCCTGTGCCCAGCGGCGCAGGCAGGCAGTGCCACCTCCGGCACCGGCAACCTGCCACGCAACACCCCGGCTGTGGCGCTGAACTTTTCCATCCAGATCGACAAGTATGTGTTTTTCCGCATCGGCGATGGCGCCTGGCCCACACCCGGCGGCACCACCTCGCAGGTCGGCTTCAGTTTGAGCCCGTCCATCCCTGCGGTGCCCACCACCCCGACCACGGGCAACAACACGGCCGTCAACTGGAATGGCACCGCGCCCACCTTTGCGGTCGCCGCCAGCGGCAATGTGTTGCCCGTGGAGGTGCGCAGCAATGGCGGACAGGTCAGCGTGTTCGCCACCGTCACCACCGCGCTGACTAGCGGCGCCAACACCATTCCGATGAATATGGTCAGTATCACCAGCAGCGACGCGGCCCTGCCGGCGCCCACCCTTCCGGCCAGCGGCACCGGCACCAGCGTCAATGTCACCGGGGGCGGCACCGGCACAGTCAACAGCCTGGTCACCATCCGGACGGCCAACTGGACCTTTGGCTACAACAGCGCCATCAGTCGCACAGCCGGCAATTACAGTGGGCAGCTGAGCTTTACCGCGTCCGTGCCTTGAGACTACTGCAGCGCCTGCGATAGACGCTGCAAGCCCTGGTGTCGGTCAAGGACCTGCTCGATGTGGCTGGTCAGGTGACCACCGCCGGCGTGGTGATCGTCGGCAAGACGAATATGACGGAGTTCGCGTTCTCGGGCGTGGGCATCCCCCCATTTCGGCACACTGGGCAATGCAGCCGATGTGCTGCACATCCCCGGCGGCTCCTCCTCGGGTGCCAGTGTCAGCTTCGGCCGGGGCCTGGTCGATATCGTCATTCGTTCGGACACCGGCGGCTCGGTGCGCATCCCCGCCGCCTTAAGTCGCCCATGCCGCCGCTGGTCCAGCGCACGCCTTACGATGCCTCTGCACCTGCGCGGCGCGACTCGACGGTGATCTTGTTGGCCACGATTAAGCCGCAGCAAAAGCCCACGCCAAACTGGCCGATCAGCTGCGAATCAGCCTTCTGGTCGCCGCTCAGCTTGTCCATGAAGGCCTGGGTGCCGCTCTTGGCGATCGTGCCCAAGTTGTCGATGGCCTCTTGCGTTGTCATGCCGATGCCGAAGCCGGTGTCGGTGATGGTCAAGGTCTTGGCCTTGCTGTCATAGGACACGCGCACTTCCAGATCGGGCTGGTCGCCGTACAGACCGCTGTCATTGAGCGCTTCAAACCGCAGCTTGTCGCATGCATCAGACGCATTGGAGATCAGCTCGCGCAAAAAGATCTCTTGGTTCGAATACAGCGAATGCGTCACCAGGTGGAGCAGCTGGGCCACTTCGGCCTGGAAGGAATGGGTTTTTTGGTCATGGGAGCTCAGTCTTCATCAACACAGATCAAGGGCGTATATGGGTGCGGGCCGCGCCGCTTCAAAGCGTGCTGCTATTTAATAAATTGTTATATGAATTATCTATAGCAAAAATAGATTTATGACATGGCGTGCTCATAACTGATCACAATCACCGCGCCTGGAACGCTTCAAACTTCTTTACATAGAGTGGATCTCCACTTTGTCATCTCCTCTGACACACTTAACGTTAAGTATCAGAATCTGACAATTGATTGATTCCACCCAAGCAGAATATTTGCAACGAAAGTTAACTCCTAATTACAAATGAAAGTTGTTCTGCGGCACCCCCTTCACAGTGGCACGTGCCCCCGCCCGTCGCTGGCGGGGCATGCCGCATGGGCAATGCTGCTGGCAGCCGGCCTGCAAACCACCGCTCGTGCACAAACCCAGAGTGAGACAGCCTCCGGTGCCCGCGCCGGTGCCCACGCCGGTGCCCAGGTAGAGTCATTGAGCCCCGCCCAGGCCGAACAAGCCCGGCTGCGCGCCCTCGTGGAGGCGGCGCCCGCCGCCTACGAGGACAACTTCATGAGCGCCGATGAACTGACGGCCCTGCGGGCCGCTGAAGCCGACGAGCTAGACCCCAGCACTTTGCCGCTGGGGCTGCGCAGCTGGGTGCTGGAGAGCCGCCTGGGCGTCGCCCAGTCCGACAATGGGGAGCTGGGCAGCAAGCGCGGCATCGAGCTGGGCCAGCGCATCCAGTACCGCCAGCAGACGCTGAACTATGGCGAGTGGCTGCTGCAGGCCGATGTGCGCAGCATGCATGGCGGCCAAGACGCCTTCAATGGCATTGGCGCCCTGGGCTATGCCCGCCAATCCAGCAGCCAGCGCATCACCGTGCAGAACCTGGCTATCCCCCTGACACCGGGCATCCGCATGGATACCACCATCGGTGACGGCTACAGCGAGCTGACCCGGGGCCTGGGCCAGAACTACCGCCTGATGCTGGGCACCAGCACCTTGCGCGGCCTCTCGACCCGAATCTATGGCGCGGACTTTGACATCAGCGCCGGCATGGGCCAGCGCGGCGACCTGCTTGGCGGCCCCTACCCCGGCTTCGAAAAAAGCCAGGGCACGCTCGCCTGGGTGGGCGCCACCCAGCGCCTGGGCGGCGCCTGGTATGCCGCTGGCCAACTGAACCAGGCCAATAACGTTGCAGCGGTGGACTATGGCCTCTGGAGCGACCAGGACAGTGGCAGCAAGCGGGTCAGCAGCTGGGCTGCAGCACTGGGCTATGGATCGCCCACGCAGCAGGACGGCGCATTGCGCGGCCGACTGACCGCGCTGGGCAGCAGCACAAGCAGCGATTCGGCACAAACCCCATCTGGCAGTGCACAAGGCCTGTATCTGGAGGCAGACACCAAGCTGGGCCGCTACCGCCATACCTGGGGTGCCTATGTGACCCGCCCCAATCTGCATTTTGGTGACTACCTGCTGCCCTCGGGCACGCAGGGCGCCTACTGGCGCATGGACCACAGCACCAGCCGCATGAGCTGGGGCACGGGGGTGGATGTGGAGCGCATGCGCGCCAGCAGTTGGCCGGCCCAGCAGGGCCAGACCCGCGTGGGGCTGAGCGGCAATCTGCACTACCAGCTGGACCGCCGAACCGCGCTGGGCGGCAACCTTAACGTCTACCAAACCCGCTATGCAGGAGACGGCCAGGGTGGCGGCCTCGATGGCAAGATGCGCAGCCTTTATGCCTATGCCTTCTACCAGACCCGCTTTGGCGAACTGCCACGCTCGCGCTTCAGCCTGAGCCTGCGCAGCAATGAGCAGATTGTGCTGGGTGACGGCACCGCCACCGGCCGCGAGCTGCAGTGGGAGCAGGACTGGATCAGCGCCCAGCGCGAGACCATGCGCCCCGAGCTGGTCACCACCTTGGGCTGGGCCGATGACCGCAGCAACGGCAGCCACCAGCGCTACCCCACGGCCGGGGTACAGGGCCGCTACTGGGCCAGCAACAGCCTGAGCTTTTTCGGCAACCTGCGCTACACCTCGCAAAGCGGCGGGCTTTTCACCAGCCGGGGCCTGTCGGGCAACTTTTCGGCCGAAAAGCAGTGGGGCAACGGCTGGAGCATGGGCCTGGGCGTGCTGCTCAACCAGGCGCGCCTGGCCACCACCCAGGTGCTCAGTTGGACCAGCCCGCAAATCTACCGCAGCAACGACAAGACCGCCTATGCCTATCTGCGCTGGGAAGGCGGCACCGGCCGGCCCTTTGCCGTCGCTGGCGGCATGCCCGGCAATGGCAGCGGCAGCGTCAGTGGACGCGTGTTTTATGACGCCAACAAGGATGGCCGTGTCCAGGCCGATGAATCCGGCGCGCAGGGTATCGAGGTCGTGCTCGATGGGCGCTACCGCACCACCACCGATGCCGAAGGGCGTTTCTTTTTCCCGATGGTTGGCGTAGGCCGCCATCAGCTCAGCCTCACGCTCGACAGCGTGCCCCTGCCCTGGGGCGCAGCCGACGGCACGGTACTGAGCGTTGATGTTCCGTTGCGTGGCGAAGCCAACGCCGAGATCCCCATCACCAAGGTGGAGGAATAACCATGCAGCAGATCCCAGGTCCGACGCGCGTTATTTGCGATGCACGGCATGGACCGAACTTGTGCGCCAACATGCGCTTCTTTCTTCGAGGACTTTGATATGAAACACCCAAAATTGAATGCACTGGCCCTGGGCACCGCTCTGGCTCTGGCCTGCACCGGCCATGCCCTGGCTGAGAGCCAGTACGGTTTCGCCGCCACCGGTAGCGGCACCGTGACCGCCACCGCCAAGGTCAACCTGAGCGTGGTCATCCCCAAGCTGATCTTGCTCAAGGTCGGCACCACCAATGCCACGCAGGACACCGTCTCCTGGGCCGCCTCGCTGACCATTCCCGGCACACCGGCAACCACGCCCACGGCCACGGCCAACAATGTCCAGGTGCCCTGGGATGGCACCGCCCCGACGGTGACGACGACCGCCTCCGGCAATGTGCTGAATGTGGCCGCCTGGACCAATGCCGGCTCGGCCACCATCAACTGCGCCATGGGCACCTGGAGCGCCACCGGCGGCCCAGCCAATGCCAGCTTTACGGTCACCTCCGGCGGCACCACGCCGCTGCCCCACCCCGGCGCCAACCTGGGCTCCTGCGCTTCCACCACCATCTCGACCAACACCTTGATGAGCGGCACCTGGACCTATGCACTGACCGGCACGGCCAGCAGCTGGACGGCGGGCACCTACACCAACGCCGTCACCTACACGGCCACGGGCGTCTGATGCGCAAGCGCGATGCAACCACCACCGCGCGCGCCGCCTTGCAGGCAGTGCGCGCACCGCTAAGCGCGGGGCTGGTGCTGCTCGCCTGCGGCATCAGCGTGCCTGCCAACGCCGTGATCACCACCGTCAGCGACAGTGGCAGCAGCTATGCGCTGTCGCTGCAGGTGGGGTCTGCTTCCGGGGTGGACACCGTGCAGTTCAATGTCACCGGGAACAACGTGGGCCTCACGCCCACGCCTGTGACGGGTACGCCGGCGATTGATATCTCGGTCACGCCGATGCGGCCTGTTTCCACCTCATCCACCGCCAGACCGGTGACAGTGCGGGTGGACTCCAGCGTTGCACTGGCCTGTGTCAGCGGCCCCTGCGGCGGCACCAACATACCGTTCAGCAAAATCAGCTGGACCAGCACTGGCAACGGCAGTGGTGGCGATATCCAGAACGGTCAGTTCAGCGGCGTGGCTAACCAGCAGCTAGCCAGCTTCAACGCCAATGCCACCTTCTGCTCGTTCCCGCTCATTATTTTTTGCTTGGGCTGGACCTACCAGTCCAATGCGATAAGCGCCACGCGTTTGACGTTCAGCTATGCCAACGACACGATCTACCCGGCAGGCACCTACCAGGGCACGGTGTACTTCACCGCGTCGATGGAATAAAGGAGGCTCGCGCATGCCACGTTTTCGCTTTCCGTGCTTCAGCGTCTTGCTGGCAGCCGCATGCGCCTGGGCCCCAGGCGCGTATGCACAGGCCATCCGGCTGGATGATTCCACCTCCCCCCGGGCCCAGGTCAACGCTGATTTCCGCCAGGCGCAGATGCTGGACAACCAGAACATCAGCCTGCCCTTTGGGCATGTGGAATACCGCCTGGCCACCGCCGCCTATGTAGGCAAGCAGGCGCGCATTTACTACGTCATTCCGCTTGCCGTGGCGGGTCTGCGCTCGCCCGCGGGCATGCAGGTGCAGTGGCGCAGCAGCGGCCGTTTCCAGCCCGGCATGGGCCGCCCCGGTGACCGGGTTCAGGTCTGGACCGGTGTGGTGCGCACCCCCTGGATCACCGAAAACTTTGACCTGCAGCTGCGCATTGACCGCCGCGAGCTGCAAATCGGCCAAGGCGGCAGCCTGCGCTTTGAATCCTATTTTGAAATCGAGACCCAGCCATGAGCTTTTCCTCCTTCGTGCGCCGTTCTCTGGCCCTGACCCTGCCGCTTGTCGCCTGCCTGGCGCAGGCAGCACCGTTCGAGATGGCGGTCTCCCCATCGCGCTTTGAGCTCACCGCCAAGAGCGGCGAGCGCCTGGGCCAGTCCATCGATCTGCACAACCTGGGCTCGGCCGCCACCGCTCTGTCGGTGCGTACCCTGGACTGGAGCTATTCGGCCGACGGCCAGATTACCTACCATGACGAGCTGCTGCCCGGCAGCTGCCGCCCCTGGGTGGCGCTGGAGCGCCGCACCGTCAAGGTCCCCGCGCAGACCAAGCAGGCCTTTCGCTTCCAGATCACGCCGCCGGCCGATGCGCCGCGTGGTGAATGCCGCTTCATGATCGCCATCGAAGGGGTGGAGCCCGCCCAGCAGACCATCATCCAGAGCGGGGGCGCCAGCCTGAGTCTGCCGGTCACCGGCCGCATTGCCGTGGCCGTCTATGTGATGCTGGGCGGCGCCGAGCCCAAGCTCGAAGTCCAGCAGATCGGCATGCGCGACATTGCCGGCAAGCGCAGCCCTGCCATCACCGTGCGCAACAGCGGCGACGCCCATGGCCGGCTCGATGGCACGGTCGATGCCAAGGATGCGCAGGGCCGCAGCTTTATGCTGGCCGTGGAAGGCACGCCCATCATGCCCGGCCAGACCCGCCATTTGGCCCTGGTGCCCAAGGCCGAGGATGACCAGGCGGCCCTGCAACCGAGCTACCCCATCAAGGCCAGCGGCCTGCTGGACTGGGACAAGGGCAGCTTCAAGCTGAATGCGGATTTCCAATGAGCACGCAGCGCTGCCCGATCCACCGGCTGTGCCTGGCGCTGTGGCCCCTGGCGCTGGCCGCTGCCAGCAGCAGCGCGCAGGCAGCCAGTGCGACCTCGGGCACTGGCAACCTGCCGCGCACTACACCCGCGGTAGCGCTAAACTTCTCCATCCAGGTCGACAAGTTTCTGTTCTTCCGCATCGGCGACGGCGCCTGGCCCACGCCGGGCGGCACCACCTCGCAGGTCGGCTTCAGTTTGAGCCCGTCCATCCCTGCGGTGCCCACCACCCCGACCACGGGCAACAACACGGCCGTCAACTGGAATGGCACCGCGCCCACCTTTGCGGTCGCCGCCAGCGGCAATGTGTTGCCCGTGGAGGTGCGCAGCAATGGCGGACAGGTCAGCGTGTTCGCCACCGTCACCACCGCGCTGACCAGCGGCGCCAACACCATTCCGATGAATATGGTCAGTATCACCAGCAGCGACGCAGCCCTGCCGGCGCCCACCATTCCAGCCAGCGGCACCGGCACCAGCGTCAATGTCACAGGCGGCGGCACGGGCACGGTCAATAGCCTGGTCACCATCCGCAATGCGAACTGGACCTTTGCCTACAACAGCGCCATCAGCCGCACCGCCGGTAATTACAGCGGGCAGCTGAGCTTTACCGCGGCCGTGCCTTGAGGGATTCCCAGCGCCGCCATACGGATCGGCGCGCAGTTATTGGTTACGATGGCAATCCCATCAGATTTTTGAACGATTTCGCCATGCCTACCAGCGCCGAACGCCTTGCCCAAAGCCTGCAGACCCTGACCGCGCTGGGCGACGAGGCGCAGCGCATCTTCACCCAGCTCTACCCCGAGTCCGCCCAGGAAGCGGCGCAGGCCGCAGACCAGCGCGCCGCGCGCGGCCTGTCGCTGGGCCCGCTGGACGGCAAGCTCGTGTCCATCAAGGACCTGCTCGATGTCGCAGGCCAGGTGACCACCGCCGGCGCCGCCATGCGCCGCCGCAGCGCCCCGGCCGCGCAGGATGCGCCGGTGGTGCGGCGCCTGCGCGCCGCAGGTGCAGTGATCGTGGGCAAAACCAATATGACGGAGTTTGCGTTCTCGGGCGTGGGCATCAATCCCCATTTCGGCACGCCGGGCAATGCCGCCGACGCGCTGCACATCCCCGGCGGTTCGTCCTCCGGTGCCGGGGTCAGCGTGGGCCGGGGACTGGTCGATATCGCCATTGGCTCGGACACCGGCGGCTCGGTGCGCATTCCGGCCGCCTTCAATGGGGTCACCGGCTTCAAGCCCACGCAGGCGCGGGTCTCGCGTGACGGGGCATTTGCGCTGTCCTACACGCTCGATGCGCTGGGCCCGCTGGCCCGCACGGTGGCCGATTGCGCGGCCGCCGACGCCACCATGGCCGGCGCCACCCCCCAGCCGCTGCCCCAGCGCAGCCTGCGAGGCCTGCGCATTGGCCTGCCCCAGGGCCTGCCCTGGACCGACTGCAGCGACGAGGTGCTGGCCCAGACCGACAATGCCATCGCTGTGCTGCAGGCGCAGGGCGCCGCCTTCCGCAAGCTGCCCTGGCAAGATTTGATGGCCGCCCCTGCACAGCTGCAAAGCGAAGGCACCCTCATTGCGGCCGAGGCCGCCGCCATCCACCAGCAGGCGCTGGTGAGCGCGCGCGATGCCTTTGACCCGCGCGTGCTCTCACGCATGGACAAGGGCCGAGCCTTGAGCGCGCCCTACTACATCCAGCTGCTGCAACAGCGCCAGCAATGGATGGCGCAGATGGATGCCGCCATGCAGGAGGTGGACCTGCTGCTGCTGCCCACCATCGCCATCACCGCACCGCGCATTGCGCCGCTGCTGGACGACGACAGCGCCTTCTTCGCGGCCAATGCGCTGATTTTGCGCAACACCTCGATCTTCAATTTCTACGACCTGCCGGCCATCTCGCTGCCGCTGCCCCGCTCTGCGCGCAGCCTGCCGGTCGGCCTGATGCTGGTGGGCGCGCGCATGCAGGATGCCCACTTGCTGGCCCTGGCCGCCGCTGCCGAGCAGGCGCTGGCGCAGTAAGGCCGCAGCATGGGACGCGCAAGCCTGCAATGGACCGATGAGATGCTGGCCGCGCTAGGGACGGACAAGGATGCGGTACTGGCCGAGCGCTGGGGCACCAGCGCCAAAACCGTGAACCTCAAGCGCAACAGCCTGGGCATTGCCGCCTTTGGCCATGTGGCATGGACGCCGGAGATGCTGGCCGCGCTGGGCCAGGAAAGCGATGCCAGCCTGGCCACGCAATGGGGCATCAGCAAGGCCAGCGTCGTGGCCAAGCGTGGATCCCTAGGCATTGCCCCGCTGGACAGCAGCCGGGGCAAGCACAGCCAGCACAGCTGGCAGCCCAACGAAGTGATGCTGCTGGGCACCGCATCCGATGCCGATGTGGCCACGCAGCTGGGTCTGACGGTGGCGGCGGTACGCAATGCCCGCATGGCCCGAGGTATCGCACCGGCCCGCCCCCAAAAACCACCCATCGCAAAAAGCTAACCCCTCCAAGGCCCGTGAAGGCCACAGAGGGGTTCATGCAGCGCTGCAAACCCAAGGCTTGCGGCGGCGGATCAGTGCTTAAAACTCTTCGTTTTCGCCCAGGTAACGCCACTGCCCCACGGGCAGATTGCCCAGCACCACCTTGCCAATGCGGATGCGCTTCAAGCCCACGACAAACAGGCCCACGGCCTCGCACATGCGGCGGATCTGGCGCTTCTTGCCCTCGCGCAGCACAAAGCGCAGCTGCTCGGGGTTCTGCCATTCCACACCCGCGGGCAGCAAGGCCTCACCGTCCAGCGACAGGCCGTGGCGCAGCAGCGCGAGCTTGTCGTCGGGGAAATGCCGCTGCACATCCTGGTCCACCGCACCATAGGTCACGCGCACCAGGTATTCCTTCTCGACCTCGGAGTCCTCGCCAATCAGGTGCTTGGCAATGCGGCCGTCCTGGGTCAGCACCAAGAGGCCGACCGAATCGATATCCAGGCGGCCGCAAGGGGCCAGGCCCTTGAGCTGGCTGAAGTTGAAACGGGTCTTGCTGTGGTCCTCGCGCCAGTGGTTGGGCGGATTGAGCAGCACCATCGCCGGCTCATGGCCATCTTCGGCCTGGCCGCTGACATAGCCCATGGGCTTGTTGATCAGGATCGTCACCTGCTGGGCCTGCAAGTCCTGCGCCTCGCGCTGGATCTCGATCTTGTCGGTCAACTCGACCATCTGGCCCATCGTCGCGATGTCGCCATTGACCAGCACCCAGCCATTCTCGATCCAGGCATCGCCCTCGCGGCGCGAGCATAGACCCAGGTCGGACAGGCGCTTGTTCACGCGCACCTGGCCTTCGGCCTTCAACTGCTCATTCTGGGCCTGGGCCTTGGCGGTCTGCATCGTGCGCTGGGGCGCATCGGCACGCCAGACGTTGGACGGCATCTCGCGGCGCGGGGCATCCCGGCGTGGTGGGCCGTCCCGGTGTGGCGCTTCGTCGCGTGGGCGCTCCGAGCGGAAGCCATCCTGGCGTGGGCCGGCGCCAAAGGAACGGGGTCCGCCCATGCGGGGGCCGTCCGAGCGGGGGCCAAAGCCACGGGGGCCTTCGTTGCGGCGGTCATCCTGGCGGGGGCCAAAGCCACGGGGGCCTTCGTTGCGGCGGTCGTCCTGGCGTGGGCCTGCGGGTCGGCGGCCATCCTGCCGCGGGTCGCGCGATCCAGCACCTACGGAGACAAAGTCACCGCGCCCGGCATAGGGGCGCCCGGCATAGGGGCGCCCGGCGTAGGGGCGCCCAGCATCCGGGCGACCTGCATAAGGGCGCGCATCGTCACGGCGGCCACCGTCAGCGCGGTCGCCAAAACGACGGTCCTGGCCATAGCCACCACCGCGTGCCTCACCACGGCCAAAACCGCCATCGCGGCCCGACCTATCGCGGTCCGGCCAGCTGTCTCTGCTGCCACGCTCACCCCGGTTGTCGCGCGCATCGCGGCTATCACGACCATCACGGCTGTCCCTGCCGCCTCGGTTGTCGCTGAATCGGCTGTCGCCGCCAGGACGGGGCCCTGTGGGGCGCGGGCCACCAGCTGAACGCGGACGGTCCGCACCCGGCCCTCCGTCACGGCCACGCGCAACAGGTGCAGGCGCGGGTTTGCGGGTCAGGGTAAGTTTTTTGCGGCCTTCGCCATCGTCGGCGGCAGGCGTATCAGCAGGAGAGCGGGGATTTGACATAGCCCGCCATTGTCGCGTGTCTGGCCATTCCAAGCTGCGCGCACGGCTATGAAGCCTGTGGACAAGTCTGTGCAGAACTGCCAGCGCGCGGCATTGGCCCCGGCCGGTGCGTTTACAACTTGCACCGGTTTTTACGGAAAACCCCGGCCAGGGGCTCGATCGCCTCCGCCCAGCCCTGCTGGTGTGAACGCCGTAGCCCCAGCCTGCGAGGGCGCAGCCGATATGCATCCGAATGCATACAGATGTGAGCACTGCAAACCAGCCAGAAAAACTTCAATTATTGGGGCGTAGCATGGGCTTATCTATTTTTAGGAGATTCCCATGGCACAAGCACCGTCCTCTCTTTCATCGCAAAAGGCGCTGCGCTGGCTGCCCGCGCTGGCCCTGGTGCTGGGCGCCGCGGCGCTGAGCGGCTGCGACAAGGGCGCCTCGACCGCGCCGATGCCGCGCGCCACCCCGGATAACACCACGCCCGGTGGCTCCATGCCCGCACCGCCACCAGCAGGGGCGACGCCCGAGACGCCAGCGGCCCCGGCCACCAAGCCATAAAAGCACTACAAGTCAAAATCCGCCCGCTGCGGTTTGACCAGCCAGCCCTGTCCGCGCAGGGCCTGCAGGTCGAGCACACGCAGGCCACCGTATTCGATGCGGATAAAGCCCTGGTGCTGCAAGGCGGCAAGGGCTTCGTTCACCCGCTGGCGCGACAGGCCCACCAGGTAGGCGAGTTCTTGCTGGGTGATGCGCAGCACGTCGCTCACCCCCGGGCAGAGCACGGGATTGAACAGCGCAGCCAGTGTGCGCGCCACCCGCTCCTCGGGGCGGTTCAAGCGGTCGATCTCGCGGGCGCTGATGAACTGCGCCAGCCGCTCGTTGAGCTGGTGCATCACAAAGCGGTTAAATCCCAGCGAATGGTCCAGCAGCCAATGGAAGGCATCGACCGGAATGCCGCAGACGGAGCTTTTGCGCAGCGCCTGGATGTCATAGCGGTAGATCTCGCGCTTGAGCGCCGTGCCCTCGCCAAACCACCCGGTGCGGGGCAGCCCGGCAAAGGTCATCGTGCGGCCCTCGCTGTCTTCGGCGCTCATCTTCAAGAGGCCTTCGATCACGCCAAACCAGTAGGTCACCGGCTTGCCTACGCGGCAGACATACTCGCCCGGCTCGGCCTCGGTCACCATCAGCTGGCGCACCGCGTACTCACGCTCGGCGGGTTGCAGAACGGGAATCCAGGGGATGTCGGCCACTTCCGCAGCATGCGGGGCACGGCGGCGTTGGTAGAGAGAGGCATGCGGGCTCATGGCGGCCAAGAATGCACCAGCTTGATGCGGCTGCAAAGGGGGTGGCTACCAACGCCAGTCCTGCATTTGTCACCTGCGCAGCAAGCCAGCGCTGCGGGCGGTCGCAGCCGTAAGACATCAGAAAAATGCCAGCGCTTGCGCGCGCTGCTGCAAGCTACACTGGCAGCCCTGCTCCATCATCCCCACACCATGAGGTCCCCATGTCCGATCTGAATACCGCCTTTGAAGCCGCCAAGGAAGCCGCCCTGAACATGAGCGAGCGCCCCGACAACCAGACCCTGCTCAAGCTCTATGGCCTGTACAAGCAAGGCGCGCATGGCGACAACAACGAGCCCAAGCCCGGCTTTACCGACTTTGTTGCCTCGGCCAAGTGGAACGCCTGGAACCAGTGCAAGGGCATGGCGCAAGATGATGCGAAGCAGCAGTACATCGACATGATCCAAGAGCTGCTCTAAGAGGGACTAACACGACCCTTGATACTTCGTTGCCGAGCCTTGCCGTACTAAAGTACTGTCTGCGGCTTGGCGCCTTGTCGGGGGCGCCTAGTCTCAACCGCAAACCTTCGGATTGCTGGGCCGTCTTAGTCCCTACGGAAAATGCTCAGAGTTTTTGGCGAAAGAACGCCAGCACCTCGGCCGCCCAGCGCGGTTGAAAAGCGCGGCGGTCAAAGCCTGCCGGGTCGCTGCAGATCTGCGGCGCGGCAGCCGCCAGCTGCGCACTGCAGGGCGCCAAAAACGCAAAGTGCGCGGCACCTGCCACCACATGCAGGGGCGGCTTGTCAGCCTTGCCGGCAGGCAGCAGCGCGGCCAGCGCCTGCACCGAGCCCGCAGGCACCCCGTCCCCACCTTGTTCTGAAGCCCACAGCTGCAGCGGCAGCTTCAGCTTTTTCAAACCACTGCTGGCACCAAAGGCCGCCAGCGGATCGGCCAGCACCATGGCTTTGATGCGTGGCTCCGGCTGGGGCTTCAGCGCAGGGATCTGTCCTTGCGCGATCGCCTGGCACAGGGGCGATGGCGGCTCGGGGCAATGGCCCGCCAACTGCGCAAAATCCGGCCTAGCACCGGCGAGCACCAGGCCGGTATAGGCCCCGCGTGAAAAGCCCAAAAAGCCGATGCGCTGCGCATCCAGCACGGCGCGCCAGCGGCTGTCTGCCAGCACGCCATCGATCGCGCGGCGCACATCGGCGGGCCGGGCCTCCAGCGCCGCAAAACTGCCGCCTTGCGCCAGGTTCAGCGCAGAGTCCAGGCTGTGGTTCAGGCTCAGCACGGCGATGCCGCCATCGGCCAAAGCGGCGGCCATGTTCCAGTGGCTGAGCGCACTGCCGCCATAGCCATGCGAGATAACCACCCAGGGCAGCTTGCCGCTGGCAGCCACCGGGCAATCTTCGGTGGCCATCACCTCAAAAGGCCCGCGTTTCAACAACGCCGGCGGCTGGGCGCAAGGCGTCCAGAGCAAGGCCTGCAGCGGCGGCTCGCCCGCGACCGTGAACCGGTGCAGGCCCGCGCCTTGCGCCAGCATGGCGATGCTGGCCAACAGTGCCGCCAACAGCGCAGATCGACAACGCTTCATCCACTTCCTTCCTGTCTCCAGCCCAAGCGCTGGAATATTTGCCAGCCGCAGGAAAGTACTTACAGCGTTTTCCCGCAGATTGTCGTCATAAAGACAAAACAACGTCAAAGCTGAACCTACATTCGGTTTCAACAGGACGCAAGGCATGGCACTTGCGATCTACAAAAAACGGCATAGGAGACAACCATGTCAACGACATTTCCCAAGCTATTGCTGCAGCACGCGGCCCAGCGGCCCGAGGCCGCCGCATTGCGTGAAAAGGAATACGGCATTTGGCAAAGCTATAGCTGGTCCGAGCTGGCCGTGATGGTGGCCAAAATAGCAGCTGGTCTGTCGCAAGCGGGCCTGGCGCGCGGCGAGCACCTGGTGCTGATGGGCGCCAACCGCCCGCGCCTGTATGCTAGCATGCTGGCGGCCCAGTCGATTGGCGCCATTCCTGTGCCGCTGTACCAGGATGCGGTGGCGGCCGAATGCGTTTTCCCGCTCAACAATGCCGAGGTGCGCTTTTGCCTGGTCGAAGACCAGGAGCAGGTCGACAAGCTGCTGGAGCTGCGCGAGCAATGCCCGCAGATCAGCCATCTCTACTACGACGACCCGCGCGGCCTGCGCAACTACGAAGAGCCCGGCCTGGCCTCGCTCGACAGCCTGATCGCCAGCGGCGAGACCTTTGTGGCGGCCAACCCCGGCTGGTTCCAGCAGCAGGTCGAGGCCACCCACAACGGCGATGTGGCGGCGATGTTCTTCACCTCGGGCACCACCGGCAACCCCAAGGGCGTGGTGCACACCCACCGCTCGCTGCTGGAGAGCGCCTCGGCCGGCGCCGAGTTTGAAAAGCTCGGCCATGGCGAGGAAGTGCTGGCCTACCTGCCCCCGGCCTGGATCGGCCAGAACATCTTCAGCTACTCGCAATGGCTGGCCTGCGGCTATGTGGTGAACTGCCCCGAATCCAATGCCACCGTGCAGATCGACCTCAAGGAAGTCGGCCCCACCTACTACTTTGCGCCGCCGCGCGTGTTCGAAGGCATTCTGACCAGCGTGATGATCCGCATGGAAGACGCCGGCCTCATCAAGCGCAAGATGTTTCAGCACTTCATGGCGGTGGCCAAGCGCGTGGGCCCGGCGCTGCGCGACGGCCAACCGGTGAGCCTGCTCGACAAGATCAGCTACAAGTTGGGCGACCTGATGGTGTTTGGCCCGCTGCGCAACAACATGGGCTTTAGCCGCGTGCGCGTGGCCTATACGGCCGGTGAAGCGATTGGCCCCGACCTGTTCAGCTTTTTCCGCTCCATCGGCATCAACTTGAAGCAGCTCTACGGCTCGACCGAGACCGCCGTGTTCGTCTGCATCCAGCCGGACAACCAGGTGTTTGCCGATACCGTGGGCAACCCGATTCGCGGCGTCGAGATCAAGATGGCCGACAACGGCGAGATCCTGGTCAAGTCGCCGGGCTTGCTCAAAGAGTACTACAAGAACCCCAAGGCAACGGCCGAGGTGCTGAGCGAAGACGGCTGGTACCACACCAGCGATGCCGGCTTTCTGGACAAGAGCGGCCAGCTCAAGATCATCGACCGCGTCAAGGATGTCGGGCGCCTCAAAGGCGGCAGCAACGACGGCGCGATGTTTGCCCCCAAGTATGTCGAGAACAAGCTCAAGTTCTTCCCCTTCATCAAGGAGGCTGTGGCCCTGGGTGATGGGCGCGAGAAGGTCTGCGCGATGATCAATATCGACTTCGAGGCCGTGGGCAACTGGGCCGAACGCCAGAACCTGCCCTACGCCGGCTACACCGACCTGGCGCAGAAGCCGCAGGTCTACACGCTGATCCAGAACTGTGTCGAGAAGGTCAATGCCGACCTGGCCACTGATGCGATGCTGGCGGGCAGCCAGGTGACGCGCTTTTTGATTCTGCACAAGGAGCTCGATGCCGACGACGGCGAGCTGACCCGTACCAACAAGGTCCGCCGTGGCTTTATCGCCGACAAGTACGGCGTGCTCGTCGATGCGCTCTACGCGGGGCGCAGCGAGCAGTTCATCGAGACCCAGGTGAAGTTCGAGGACGGCCGCAGCGGCAGCGTCAGCGCCACCTTGAAGATCGCCGACAGCAAGACCTTCGCGCCGCTGAAGTCGGTTGCCTGAGCGCCCAGCCAAGAGAAAGCCACCCATGAGCAAAAAAATCGGTGACGTCATTCTTGACATCAAGAACATCAGCCTGCGCTTTGGCGGCGTCAAGGCGCTGACGGATATCTCCTTCAACGTCAAGGAGCATGAGATCCGCTCCATCATCGGCCCCAACGGCGCCGGCAAGAGCTCCATGCTCAACTGCATCAACGGCGTCTACACGCCTTCGGAAGGCGCGATCAGCTTTCGCGGCCAGACCTTTGCGCACATGAACAGCCGCCAGGTCGCCGAGATGGGCGTGGCCCGCACCTTCCAGAACCTGGCGCTGTTCAAGGGCATGAGCGTGATCGACAACATCATGACCGGCCGCAACCTGCAGATCAAAAGCAACCTGCTGCTGCAGGCGCTGCGCCTGGGCCCGGCCCAGCGCGAGGAGATCCAGCAGCGCGAGTTTGTCGAGCACATCATCGACTTTCTGGAGATCCAGGCCTTTCGCAAGACACCCGTGGGCCAGCTGCCCTACGGCCTGCAAAAGCGGGTCGACCTGGGCCGCGCGCTGGCGATGGAGCCCAAGGTGCTGCTGCTCGACGAGCCGATGGCCGGCATGAACGTCGAGGAAAAGCAGGACATGTGCCGCTTCATCCTCGATGTGAACGACGAGTTCGGCACCACCATCGTGCTGATCGAGCACGACATGGGCGTGGTGATGGATATCTCCGACCGGGTGGTGGTGCTGGATTACGGCAAGAAGATCGGCGACGGCACACCCGAAGAAGTCCGCAATAACGAAGATGTGATCCGCGCCTATCTGGGCGCAGGCCACTGAGAACACACCCCAGGGGACCGCAATGGCATTTTTTCTTGAAACTTTGTTTGGTGGCCTGATGGTGGGCATGCTCTACGCGCTCATCGCGCTGGGCTTTGTGCTGATCTTCAAGGCCTCAGGCGTCTTCAACTTCGCCATGGGGGCAATGGTGCTGTTTGCCGCGCTGGCGATGGCACGCTTTTCCGAATGGATTCCAAAATGGCTGGGCATGGAGCCCGGCGTGCTCAGCATCGCGCTGGCGCTTGTTGTGGCGATGGTCATCATGGTCGGCGTGGCCTGGGCGATCGAGCGCTTTGCGCTGCGCTACCTCGTCAACCAGGAGCCCATCGCGCTGCTGATGGCCACGCTGGGCATTGCCTACTTCCTCGACGGCCTGGGCCCGATGATCTTTGGCTCGGCCGTCTACAGCATCAATGTGGGCATGCCCAAGGACCCCATGTTCGTCCTGGAAAACATGTTCCAGGGCGGCGTGCTGATCAGCCAGGAAGACCTGTATGCCGCCGGCATTGCCGCCGTGCTGGTGCTGGTGCTGAGCGTCTTCTTCCAAAAGACCAAGACCGGCCGGGCGCTGCGCGCCGTGGCCGACGACCACCAGGCGGCCCAGTCCATCGGCATTCCACTCTCGCGCATCTGGGTCATCGTCTGGTCGGTGGCCGGCTGCGTGGCGCTGGTGGTGGGCATCATCTGGGGCTCCAAGCTGGGCGTGCAGTATTCGCTGTCGCTGGTGGCGCTCAAAGCCTTGCCAGTCGTGATTCTGGGCGGCCTCACCTCGGTGCCTGGCGCCATCGTCGGCGGCCTGATCATCGGCGTGGGCGAGAAGCTCTCCGAGGTCTACCTGGGCCCCTATGTGGGCGGCGGTATCGAGACCTGGTTTGCCTACGGCCTGGCGCTGTGCTTCCTGCTGTTTCGCCCTCAAGGTCTCTTCGGGGACAAAATTATTGATCGTGTATGAAATACATCTACAAGAATTTTGCGAAATCGGCACCGCATTCGCTGTGCGAATGCGGTGGCTGCAGCAAGCTGCTGCAGCAGGCAGCCGCAGGCTGCGCCCATGTGTACAAAATTATCGACCGCGTGTAATTGGAGAACTGACCTATGTTTTATCGTGAAAATGGCCAGTTCAAGACCAGCTACGCGGCCGACCAGCAGATCTTCCCGGTGCTGCAGGACAAGTGGGCCATGCTGGCCTTCCTGCTGGTGGCCTTTGTGCTGGTGCCCTTTGGCTTCAGCGACTACACCTTCAAGGCAGTGCTGATCCCCTTTCTGATCATGTCGCTGGGCGCCATCGGGCTCAACATCCTGGTGGGCTACTGCGGGCAGATCTCACTGGGTACTGGCGCCTTCATGGCAGCTGGCGCCTATGCGGCCTACAACTTTCATGTGCGCTTTGAAGGCATGCCGCTGATCCTGTCGCTGATCGGTGGCGGCCTGGTGTCCATGCTGGTTGGCGTGCTGTTTGGCCTGCCCAGCCTGCGCATTCGCGGTCTGTACCTCGCGGTGGCCACCCTGGCGGCCCAGTTCTTCATGGACTGGCTCACCAGCCGCGCCGCCTGGGTCAGCAACTACTCCTCGTCCGGCTCGGTCAGCGCCGGCAAGCTGTCAGTGTTCGGCATGCCGATCGAGACGCCGGTGCAGAAGTACCTGTTCTGCCTGGTCATCCTCTGCGTGCTGGGCCTGATGGCCAAGAACCTGGTGCGCAGCGCCGTGGGCCGCGAGTGGATGGCCATGCGCGACATGGATGTGGCCGCCAGCGTGATCGGCATCCGCCCCATGTATGCCAAGCTCTCGGCCTTCGCGGTCAGCAGCTTCATCGTCGGCATTGCCGGCGCGCTCTGGGGCTTTGTGCACCTGGGCGCATGGGAGCCTGCGGCCTTCAGCCTGGACCGGTCCTTCCAGCTGCTGTTCATGATCATCATCGGCGGCCTGGGCTCCATCGTGGGCAGCATCTTTGGCGCGGCCTTCTTTGTGCTGCTGCCGATCTTTCTGACCCAGGTGCCGCATTGGCTGGGGCTGCCGATCTCGACGGCGACCGCCACCTACCTGGAACATATGGTGTTTGGCGCGCTGATCGTGTTTTTCCTGATTGTCGAACCCCATGGATTGGCCAAGCTGTGGGCCACGGCCCGCCAGAAGCTGCGTCTGTGGCCGTTCCCGCATTGAGTGTTTTTTACCGAGAGCAACGCAGAGTGTTCGCAAGTGGGGGTCACCCGCCCCAACAACCCTAAGGAGATAGAACCATGTCTTTCAAGAAAGCTGTGATCGCCGCTGCTACGGCAGCCCTGGGTATGGGGGCCATGATGGCTGCCCCGGCCGCGCAAGCCCAGGAGCAATTCGTTCCGCTGCTGGTCTACCGCACCGGCCAGTTCGCGCCGCTGGGCATCCCATGGGGTGACGGCAAGCAGGACTACCTCAAGCTCGTCAATGCCAAGGGCGGCATCAACGGCGTGAAGATCAAGTTCGAAGAGTGCGAAACCGCCTACGACACCGCCAAGGGCGTGGAATGCTATGAGCGCCTCAAGGGCCGCGACGGCGGCGCTTCCGGCTTTGACACGCAATCGACCGGCATCACCTTTGCCGTGACCGACAAGGCCGCGGGCGACAAGATGCCCGTCATCACCCCCGGCTATGGCCTGTCGCAATCGGCCGATGGCAAGGTGTTCGAGTGGAACTTCCCGCTGCTGGGCAACTACTGGACCGCTGCCGATTCCATCGTGCAGGACATCCTGAAGAAGGAAAAGGGCAGCCTCAAGGGCAAGAAGATCGCGCTGGTCTACCACGACTCGCCTTATGGCAAGGAACCCATCCCGCTGCTGCAAAAGCGTGCGGCCAAGGAAGGCTTTGACCTGATGCTGCTGCCCGTCACTGCCCCCGGCGTGGAGCAGAAATCCACCTGGCTGCAGATCCGCCAGAACCGCCCCGACTATGTGCTGCTGTGGTCGGCCGGCGTGATGACGCCGACTGCCGTGCGCGAAGCCCAGGCCACCGGCTACCCACGCGAGAAGATGTACGCCATCTGGTGGGGCGGCTCCGACCATGATGTCAAGGACATCGGTGCCGGCGCCAAGGGCTACAACACCGTCACCATCCACAACACCGCCGAGCGCGACAAGGTGCATGACGACGTGAAGGCCTCGCTGTACGACAAGGGCCAGGGCACCGCGTCCGATCCCAAGGAGCTGGGCCAGCTGGCACACACGCGCGGCATGGTGATCGCGATGCTGCAGGTCGAAGCCATCCGCACTGCGCAAGAGAAGTACGGCAAGGGCAAGGTCATGACCTCCGAGCAGGTGCGCTGGGGCCTGGAGAACATGAACATGACCCAGGAGCGCCTGAACGAGCTGGGCTTTGGCAAGATCATCCGCCCCTTCAAGACCAGCTGTGACAACCACCTGGGCGCCGACTGGGCCCGTATCGCCACCTGGGACGGCAGCAAGTTCAACGTCACCTCGGACTGGTACCAATCGGACAAGACCTTGATCGACCCACTGGTCAAGGAATACGCCGACAAGTACGCCAAGGAAAAGAACGTGACGCCGCGTTCCTGCAGCTAAGGCTGCGTGGTCCCTGGGCCTGGTGGCCCGGGGCCTCTCGTGGCTGGCCCCTGGCGCGCTTCCCTTGCGGAAGGCGCCCGCTCCCCCGGGGCCGCCCGCCATCCATTTTGTTGAGAGATCAGGTGACGGCATGACCGATTCCCCGCAAACAGCTTCCACCCCATCCGCAGCAGCGCCGCTTTTGGTCGTCAACGGCATCGAGGTGATCTACAACCATGTGATCCTGGTGCTCAAAGGCGTCTCGCTGTCGGTGCCGCGCGAATCGATCGTGGCCATCCTGGGCGGCAATGGCGCCGGCAAGACCACCACCTTGCGCGCCATCTCCAACCTGCTCAAGGGCGAGCGCGGCGAGGTCACCAAGGGCAGCATCGAGCTCGAAGGCGAACGCATCGAGGCGCTGACCCCGTCGGACCTGGTCAAGCGCGGCGTCGTGCAGGTGATGGAGGGGCGCCACTGCTTTGCCCACCTGACCATCGAAGAGAACCTGCTGACCGGCAGCTACACCCGCACCAGCAAGGGCGAGATTGCCGCCAACCTGGACAAGGTCTACAACTATTTCCCCCGCCTCAAGACGCGCCGAACCAGCCAGGCGGCCTACACCTCGGGCGGCGAGCAGCAGATGTGCGCCATTGGCCGCGCGCTGATGAGCAACCCGCGTCTGGTGCTGCTCGATGAGCCCTCGATGGGCCTGGCGCCGCAGATCGTTGAAGAAGTCTTCAACATCGTGCAGGACCTGAACCAGAAGGAAAAGGTCACCTTCGTGCTGGCCGAGCAGAACACCAACATGGCGCTGAAGTACGCCGACTACGGCTACATCATGGAGAGCGGCCGCATCATGATGGACGGCGCCGCCAAGGACCTCGCCAACAACGAGGACGTCAAGGAGTTCTACCTGGGCATGGGAGGCGGCGAGCGCAAGAGCTTCAAGGACGTCAAGAGCTACAAGCGCAGAAAACGCTGGCTGGCCTAAGCCCCTGCAACGATCCGATTACCGCGCCGGCCGATGCCCAGATGCCGGCGTCTGCGGCAGATTCGCCCCAAAAAAATACCGATTACCCGTCCCGGAGAAACCGCATGAGCCCGCACTACGACGATCTGGAGTCCCGCGCCCCCGCTGCCCGCGAAGCCGATCTGATGGCCCGCCTGCCCGCCCAGATTCGGCACGCCCAGCAACACTCCCCCGCCTTTGCCAGCATCCTGCAAGGCGTCGATGCCGCCAGCATCAACAGCCGCGCCGCGCTGGCGCAGCTGCCCGTCACCCGCAAGCATGAGCTGCTCGAGCGCCAGAAGGCCGAGCGCGCCCAGCACCCGGGCCGCGCCATCTTTGGCGGCTTCAACACCGCGCCGTTTGGCAGCGCCATGCCGCGCATGTTTGCCAGCCCCGGCCCCATCTATGAACCCGAAGGCCAGCGCAGTGACTACTGGCGCATGGCCCGCGCCATCTATGCGGCCGGCTTTCGTGCCGGCGAGCTGGTGCACAACAGCTTCAGCTACCACTTTGTGCCCGCCGGCTCGATGATGGAATCGGGCGCCCAGGCCTTGGGCGCCACCGTCTTCCCCGCCGGCACCGGCCAGACCGAGCAGCAGGTGCAGGCCATGGCCGATCTGCACCCCCATGGCTACATCGGCACGCCCAGCTTTTTGAAGATCATCCTGGAAAAAGCCGAGGCCCAGGGCCAGCGCATTGCCTCGCTGACCAAGGCCCTGGTCTCCGGCGAAGCCTGCCCACCCTCGCTGCGCGACTGGTTCAGCGCCCGTGGTGTGGCCGCCTACCAGTGCTATGCCACCGCCGACCTGGGCCTGATCGCCTACGAGACCGAGGCCCGTGAAGGCCTGGTACTGGACGAGAACGTGATTGTCGAGATCGTGCGCCCCGGCACCGGCGACCCGGTGGCCGAAGGCGAGGTCGGCGAGCTGGTCGTCACCACGCTCAACACCGACTACCCGCTGATCCGCTTTGGCACCGGCGACCTCTCGGCCATCCTCCCCGGCCAATGCCCCAGCGGCCGCACCAACACCCGCATCAAGGGCTGGATGGGCCGCGCCGACCAAACCACCAAGGTGCGCGGCATGTTTGTACACCCCGGCCAGATCGCCGAGGTCGTCAAGCGCTTCCCCCAGGTGCAAAAGGCCCGTCTGGTCGTCAGCGGCGCCATGGCCCAGGACCAGATGAGCCTGCAGGTGGAAACCACCGAGCTGGGCGCGGGCCTGGCCGAACAGATTGCCGACGCCGTGCGCGAAGTCACCAAGCTGCGCGCCGATATCGCGCTGCTGCGCCCGGGCGAGTTGCCCAATGATGGCAAGGTGATTGAGGATGCGCGGAGTTATGACTGAGTGGGCTGTCAGGCATTGGGTGGGGGAGCAGAAGCCATTGAGGTGACTGCCTCTCGCCCCATTCGATGCTTTGTTTGATTTATTAACCGCAATATATGCGGTGAATAGCACTTTTAATCGCCGCATGGACTGCCTGGGAGGCCGCTGCTGTGCTGATTCGCGCCTAGACATCACGCTACGCTAGGCATGCGCCAGACTCGCAACCCATGGCGCGACAATGCCCCAACCGATCAAAATGTCGTGTTCGTTGCAGCAGGGCAAATAGCGCGTTTCGTCATCGCACACCTAGAAGTCCAGTGCCACTGCCAAATTGCTGCCGCATTCGGCAGGAACATGATGCAGCGCGCGGGGCCAACATACTGAGAAATGAGCTCTCAGCCATCGGCTCGAGGACACCCCCTCAGGCGCGGAACGGCTATCCCAAGGTGGGGGATGCTCCGCATCAACACCAAGCCGCTCTCGCAATTGCGCAACGACGGTCGCCCGCTTGACCAAGCTCAAAGCCGCTATCTGGATGTCTGCGCTTCTGGCGGCCACAGAAACAGAGTCGGTGTTTAAGCAGTTCTCAGTCGTGCAGTGCGCTCCAAACGCTGCTTGCGCCTATGCGTCTTCCCTACGATCTGCTTGCAACCTGCCATGCCGAAGCAGACGTGATGTGATACCACCACGAGTTCGCTCATGTGCCTTTGCCAGCGCTGACACATCCGATCCCGCATCAAAAGCTGAAAGCAGTTGCTCATCCTCTTCCGGCGACCAGGACTGCCCAGCCTTGCTTGCGCCCTCCATCTTGGGCCGCAACGGCTTTTCAACGGTCTTGTCCAGCGCCATGACCGCCATATTCAGCGCCCGAATGACATCGGGGCTATGAACGGGGTTGTCCTCAGGCAGCAGATGCCCAGTTTTGGGGTCCAATCCTTGCGCCAACAACCCGAGCACATGTTTTGCATCAGCCAATGTCATTTTTCCTCCTCGCCGTCGGAGAGACCACACAGACGGCCAAACTCTATTTATGAAACTAACAAAATCGATGCCCAGAGCCGTATGTGCCAATACCGTTTTGCCCGCTATCTCAAACGACCGGATTCAAGCAGATAGCCCACAAAGCCATCGTGCAGACTTTCACCTAAGTTATTGCCGTCCTCATCCACTAGATGCACGCGGCCCTTCTCAGCCAAGGCAGTTCCTCCATCGATGGAAGTCAAAATGGAGACAGCAAAACCTCTCAGACACTCTGCAAATACCTTTTTGACATCGTCCCCATCGACTCCTGCTGCGGCAAGAGCTCGTTGCAGATTTTGGTAGGGCTCTTGCTCCTCCACCCATACCAAGTCAGTTTCAGGTTTCGTCAAGGCATCTCCCGCTGCCTTGACCCAAGAGTCCATTGATACCGCTATGTCCTCAAAAAAATCTGATTCGTGCATACTTCCATCAAACAAATGACAAGTGCCATGATTTTAAACATGAAGACTGAATTCAATACTTCTGCAATTCACTAACAAGCGCCATATTAAAATCATCTACACTTGGAGTCATCCCTTTACCCTCAGGCTTGAAAAAAAACCCCAGGCAATACCCCATCTTTTTTTAGTTTAGGGAATAAATCATCCATCAACTCTGCAAGCGTAATAAGACGTGGCTCATAACCCTCCCATTCACAGACTGCACATAACTGCGCATAGTCTTTGGCTGGCCAAAGTGGAAATACCGTAACACCATCATTTGTAGCGGCAAGAGCCCATCCACCTTGATAAAGACCCCAGACTTCTTGCCTATCGGCAACAACTTTGACAAAGTGATCAAAACGCTTCTTATCAGGCAGCGCGAGAACAGACTCGAGCTGCTTGAATATTATTGTCATGGTCTTGGATATGCTTTAGCTATCCAAGACCATGTACCGGCTTGCAATTTGACCACAGACATAAAGCGCAATGTGTCCTGCATTTTTCACATTATCAAAGTCATCCAAAAATGCGGCCAATTCAATTGAAAAAAAATAGTCTACATCCCAACGCTTCTCGCCTTCCTCAGTCAGAGGCAGATTGTGGATCAAATTTAAAATCCTCCCAGCACTTATGTATTCCGAGCCTTTAATTTGATCTATCGCTTCCTTTACACAGTGCACCAAGATGTGCTTAGTACTTGAAACATTTATCAAATCAACTGCCGCAATCACATTTTCCAGACAAGGCAAAATATGCTCATTAGTACGTCCTGCCATCAAAATATTTCGACTTGAAATTATTTCTGCTTTAATCGAACCAACCGTAGTCATCAGTAACCTCCGGGTGTAAAATCCAAATCTGCTGGAGTTTTATATGCCCCATGCGGCAGTTCTACACGAGTAATCGGAACATCAATAATACCAGCTCGGGGGGCAGCTAAAGCACGATGATGTCCATCAAGGATATACAATCTACCTTCGTGAGAAGTAACTGTCAAAGGTTCGAGGATTCCCTCCGCTCTTATCCTCTTTGTCAACCTATCAAATTCTTTACCGCCCATAGTTTTACCATGAGTCGCAATCAAAGTCCCGACTTTTGCGGTTTCCTGCACCACGCTTTTTACTGCTGTAGCGCCTGCCAAAACGGCGCCCCCCGCCAAAGCCGCACCACCTAACGCATCCCCTGCCGCAATCTCACCAGCTACGATGCCAACCCTTGAGGCATTCACAGTTGCAGTGACGGCAAACCTCAAAGCTACTGTTCTAGCAGCATGCGCCGTTGCAGTCAGCGCAAAGGGGATTAGAAAGGCAATGCGCCCATCTGGATCTAGATATTTAGTGGGATTATTGTTCCCATACGCATAACGGTTGAAGCTGTGCAGATTCCCATCTTGGTAATCAACCGGGTCTATGCCAAGAAACCGCCCAATCCCAGGATCGTAGTAGCGCGCTCCAAAATACTGCATGGTGGTGTCGGCATCTTGCTCCTTGCCGTGAAACCACTGGGTCTGCGCTTCGCTCTCCGGCTGCCACTCCGTCTTTTGGCCGTAGGCGAAATATGATTCCTTCCAGAGCACATTGCCGGCAGCATCGGTTGCGGCAAGCGGGCTGCCGCTGATGTCACTATGGATGTAGGTGACGGTCTCCTTGGCGGTGGCCAATCCCCCTGTGGCTAAAAGCATGCTGCTAATGGCGACGGTTAACATCGCTCTCAACCACACACTAGGTTTGCGCCGTGTGGTCCTTGTCTGCCAGAAGGTGGAGATCAACCGGAGGAATAAACCGAACGGGGACGATTGCTTCAAGTGCTGTTCCATGGTTCTCCTCCATTCAGTTGTCTTGCGTGCAAAGCACTTGGTTGTCGTCTGTCAGCTGCCGCGCCTCTTCTTGGGTGACGGCTCTGGTGGTGCAGGTCTCAGGGGTACTTACCGTGCTACCGACCAGTTTTGGGATGCCCTGGAGCTTGCGGGCCTCATATTTCAGCTGCCCTGCGTTGACTGCGGTTTTGGCTGTCTCCATGCCACGCGGTGTTGCCCATACCGGCAAGGGAATCGATTCAGGAGTCGCCTTCAGATCGCTGGTTTGCAAAGGAGCAGAGGGCTTGTTGTCTGGTAGCTCGATCGTTATGCCGCTGCCAGCAGGAACTACCACGGCCTGGGCGTGGACAGCACCAGCAAACAGGCTCAAGGACAGCAACAAGACCAGGTTTCCAAAGCGTGTGTAGGTGGGAGAGCACATAGGCCGCGATGTATGCGAGTTATTCATGGCGTAGATCCTTGGTGGTTTAGTTCAACTCGATGCTGCGTTCCGCCACTTGGCGCCGCCCCAGATAGATAAGCTCTTTGCGCAGACTCGAATCCATGGTCTGCATGAGCAGGCCTTGCGAGTCATGCAAATACTGGGTGGTGCCCTGCGCAGCTACAGTCTGAGCCCGCATGTTGGAGCCGTCGTAGTCATGCAGCTTTTGCACTGCGGTCCCACAATCGGTGCAGCGCAGGTTGTTGGCACGATCGTGACCAAAGGTGTTGTATCCGTTGGCACTCACATTACCCGCCTGGTCGTATTCAAAGCTTCGAGAGAAACCACCTGCTACCCCTGTGAGCAGTCCTGTTGCAGTGTCGTAGGTGTAGGTGTTGAGACCCGTAGGTGTACGCAAATACGTTAGATTGCCGGTCCTGTCGTACCCGTACTGACGGTTAACTGTGGTCGTTGCCTCCGTGATAAGGCGGTCCAGCTTGTCGTATGCGAATGCCCTTGCGTACACGCCATCGGCCAGTTCGTTGATGTTGACCATGTTCCCTACGGGATCATAGACATAGGTGCTATTCACAAATCGGCTGGAGCCTTGGCCATATGTCAAATCTGAGGGCCACTGCCGGCTATTGATGCCCATAGTGGAGACCACGCCATTGGCATAGCTGATTTGGCTGGGCATTCCATTCGGGTGGTAGTCCACACTATGTATATAAGGCAGTACTGCACGTGCTCGCCCAAATGCATCAGGCTCGTAGCTGACCTGATTGCCTGATGGGTAGGTGATAGACGCCAGCGCTTCATTGCTGTCGTAGGCATAACCCAATGTTTGGGTGCTTGCACCGACGCTCAGGCTTTCTTTGGTGATCTTGTTGTTTTCGTCATAGCTGAAGCTGCGCGAAATATCGCCGCTTAGTGAGACAACCAGATTGCCGTTGGCATCATAGGTATTCTTCACTGCAGGGGCATTTGGCACCGCCGCATCTTCCGAGCTGGGATAGCTGATATCTGTCAGCCGATTGCGACTGTCGTAAGCGTATATGGTTGCTGGGCCTGCTCCGATCCTCTGGCTTATCAGGTTCCCAATAGCATCCCTCTCAAAAGTTGTTGTGCCTATTTCAGGATCAGTTTTTGAAGTCAGGAAATATCGAATGTCATAACCATAGCCGCGGGTTTTCCCATCCATGCTCACCGTCGTTAGCTGCCCAAGAATATTCCTGGTCTGGCGCACATCGGCAAGCGCGAACAAACTTCCATTTACCGTTTCACCTGACGCGAGCCTAACTCGTTCACGCTTATCAGGATCAGAGTAAGCCCTGTAATAGTCGATCGATGCACGCCCCGTGGAATCTTGGTTCACCACATATAGATTGCCATAGCTGGTGTAGTTGATATGTTGGGCATTTGTCGTGCCTACCGGATTACCATTGAGAGTAGCGACAACCCTGCTTAACCCATCGTAGACATAGCCCGTCCCCATCGTACTGTTGGGATAGGATTGATGGATGAGCTCACCCATCACGTTGTGACTGTAGTTAACCCAGACAGGTACCTGTCCTGGAGCACTTGCCTCCCGACGGAGGGTACGACCGAACCCATCGAAGGAGGTGGCCTCAGTCATATCACCTCTTTCCACAACACGGGTATTTGGAGTCCAAGCCACGGATATTACTGCCCCACTTGGCTTTGCAACCGAAGTGACACGATTCAGCAAATCGTGTGTGAACCTTGTGATATTTCCACGGGCATCTGTTTCAGCAATTACATTACCAGCATCATTGACAGATCTACCGACAGTGGAGCCATCAGCATATGTTTCTTTTCTGGGAATACCCCGGTGATAATCAGAAAAGCTTTCTACCTGCCCTAGCGCATTAACCTTAGTCGCGATATCGCCTGTTGGATGGTATGTTGCTGAGCTCACGACCCCAGCGATACTCTCCAACACCACATTCCCATTCGCATCAAACTGGCGTTTGGTTTCATGCTGCTCCCCCTCACTGACCACAACAGCACTTGCAACGCGATTTATTATCCACTTATCCGTATCAACATGGTGTTTCAGTGCGGTTTCTCGGATATAAGTCCGGTCTGCGACATTTGTCGCCATCTCTACCACCTTACGCGCATTTCCATAACCATCGAAATCAGAATTCGTTAGCGTAAAGCGCTCACCAATACGATTGTAGTTCTCAATCCGGGGAACGCGCGCAACCGGATTGAAGCTGTTGCTTGTATAGTTTTGGGCTACAACATCTATTTGACTAGAAATTATAAAGTCCTGATAGGCCAGTAATACGTTTTCATGGTCACTGGTACGCCCAAGGTAGATACCAACAGATGTGGGAGCCTGACGTACAGAGTGGTAGCCTGCATGATAATGTTCTACAACTTTTCCAGCTGGATCTGTAATCTGGGTAATATTAACCTGACTTCTGTCATCCGGAAGCATGCTGTACGAATGTGTTATTGAGTTGCCAACACGACTCACGGGCAGCTCGTTAGTAGCGACTCCATAAACGTAATTCCAATTTCCGGACTGACTCTCTTCTGGGCCAGCATGCAGTTTTCCCTACCACTACAGTGCTTTGGCGACTACGCGGTGTCCCAGCCAAGAAGTCAACATGACCGTAGCGATAGTCAATAGTCCCACCACTCGGATAACCCACCTTGCTGAGTGATCCCACACCAGGAGTGGCTTCATAGCTGTAATTCCAGGAATGACCATCTGGTCTTTTTACGGCTGTTAAGTAATTGCGAGACCCTGCGCCTGGAGTGACGGTGTATTCCCACTCACGCGAGTTGCCCGCATCAACCACCTTTGAAAGCTTGGAATCGACATAATTAAAATCCAAGCCACGCCCGTCACTTGTTGCGACCTTGGTCATTGCCATGACGCCATTGTCCAGAAATTGATAACTGATGTTGAACCAGTTGCCATTTCTATCGGTGATTCTTTCAGGATAGTAAGCCGTTTGCTTGCTGCTCACTGCCCCAAATGAATTCCCTTTTTTAGTCATCCGAAAGCTATGACCATCAGGAGACTGGACAATAAAAACGCCCTCAATACACTTGGCACGCCAAAAATCTTTGGTCATCCAAGTTAAATCGCCATCAAACGCTTGCTCGTAGAATATTTGCCGGCTTCCATCTGACTTTTCGAATACGGGATTGGCCGAAGCGACTGTCCATGAAGAAGAACACAAAGCTTTATTGGACCCTCGCAGCACGCGCCCCATATGCATGGTCCATCCCAGCCCAACAGGGCTGTATTCAAAGTCAGCCCATGTGGAAGTAGTGGCGAAGGGATCATCGATACTATTATAGCTACGTTGGATGGCAAGATCCATTCCACCATTTCCAGGAATTACCAAGTCGGTAACTGTATAACTTAATTTCCCGGTAAAAGTACTTATCATCTCATTGGGAGAGTGCGATACAGACCCACCTAATGATGCAGCTTTTTCTTCGAAAAAATCAGGAATACTAGGAAGGCTTGATTCGTCCGATTGGGCATAGGCGCCCTGAACAACCATTAATGCTGCAGCATAAATGACTGAGTGACCAACTTTTTTTTGGCGATACCCAGGTGTTTTTTTAATTATCCTTTGAGAGCCCCGATCAAATATCCCTGACATAGTTTCTCCTCTTGAGGCAGCCAAGACCATAACCACTCCCACTCGCTTGGGAGTGGGATATACGGTTGGCGCACTCGTGTTTGGTGTAAAGAAGCAGTTCGATTTTTGCCAAAAACTATCAGTCTCTAGCAATCGTTAACCACTATTTACTTAGGAGAAGTGTCAGATTGATGTCCGTCTACGAGACAGCTATGGACTTAAGTTGCAAGCGGGAGTGCGCTCCCACGCGACACGCATCGAAGTAAACGCAAACAAACATTTCTTGAATTTTCATTTATTTCACCGCACGAATGAATTAGAAAAACTGCAACTCAATGCAAATTTAGGTGCCACATCAATTAATCAAAATAATATAGAATTTTTTTATCCAACTTGATAACTTCATATTAACAATAAGTCATCTTGCTCACCACGCAATGCGCCCCGCAGCGCCCTGTGACAGCAACCATATTGCGCAATATTCAATATAGTTATTCAGATAAACTATCAGAATAAAGTTACAAATTGGTTTGCAGCTGTAAGTGCATTGCTAAGTGGCATTGGGCACCTCAGTAGCTCAGTTCTGCCTCCAGAAAAAATGGGTTACAAAAAACTTGATTCGTTGATGTATCGCTCCGCGTATATCGCCCCCTGTTTGCGATTAGCCCAGTAAAAGTGTTCAATGGCTGATCATCCAATGCCGGTTCCCCACCTGGCTTTTGAGCTCCGGCTGCGCCGCAGCCGCAGCGCTACTGCCTTTAGCGCCCCCCACTGCAACAACCACACCCACTGGGATGCCGCGGCCGCCCATAGTTGCCCGCAGCAGGGTCGTTGTCACGCGACATGCGCGGCGCATCGCGGCCGCGTTCGTTGACCTCGGCGGTGCGACGCTGCTGCGGCGATGTGCAGGCCAGGCGCGGGGCCTGGGTGATGACGCGCTCGGCGGCGGCGCCGCAGTGCGGGCAGGCGCAGGCTAGGTTGCGGTCAGACAGGCGACGCAGCTAGTCGAACTCACCGCATTGCTGGCAGGCATAGTCATAGGTGGGCATAGATGGGTCTCTCCTGCAGATAAAAGCGGGCTGGCGCTGCGGCGCGGGCAATCGCCAGCTGCTGCTGCCCGCCCGAGAGACTGCCGCCCTTGCGTCGGCGCATGTCCCACAGCACCGGGAGCAGCGTGATGGCGCTACACCGCGCTCAGCAAATAGCTTGTGCTACGCCCACCAGCCGCCTCTTTGTCCAATACCCCCAGCGCCAACAGCTCGTTGATATCCCGCAGTGCCGTGTCGCTGGAACACTTGGCAATGGCCGCCCATTTTCCGGTGGTGAGCTTTCCGTCAAAGCCATCGAGCAAGCGGTTCAGCACCTTGATATGGCGCTCATTCATCGGCGTCATCGCCCAATGGCGCCAAAACTGCGCCTTGTACAGGACGACCTCCAAGCCCTCGTTCGCTTGCAGGACCGCCTGGTGCAAAGTCTGCAAAAACCACAGCAGCCATGGCGTCACATCCATGCCGCCTTTTTGCGTGCGCTGCAACACCTCGTAATAGGCCTTGCGCTCCCGCTGTATCTGGGCAGACAGGCTGTAAAAGCGTTGCGCACTGCCATCCGCACGCGCCAACAGCAGATCACCAATGGCCCGCGCCATACGACCATTGCCGTCATCAAATGGGTGGATGGTCACAAACCACAGATGGCCCAAACCGGATTTGAGCAATGCCGGAAGGGTGGAAGGCGCCGGGTCATTGATCCAGGCCAGCAGCTTGGCCATCTCCGCTGGTACTTGGGGCGCCGGAGGCGCTTCGTAATGCACTTTCTGGCGGCCGATCGGGCCGGATACTACCTGCATAGGGCCCGCTGCGTCATCGCGCCACGTGCCCACCGCTATCTTGCTCATGCCCGAATAGCCGGTCGGGAACAAGGCGGCATGCCAGCCATAGATGCGCTGCTCGGTGACGGCTTGCTGGTGGTTTGCCGTCGCGTCGAGCACCATCTCCACCACCCCTTCCACATGGCGGTCTACCGGTGCAAGCGCCCCAATATCCAGCCCCAACCGCCGGGCGATGGAAGAGCGCACGGATGCCACATTGAGCAACTCCCCTTCGATCTCGGAGGTCTTGAGCACATCCTGCGTCAGCGCAGCCAGGCTCGCCTGGTCCCGCAGGCCCATGCCGACATCCGCCAAGCGGCCCAGCAGCATGCCTTGTGCCTGGCTGACCTGCGCCAGCGGAGCAGCCAGGGCATCGCTATCGAACTGCCACTGAGGCCAGTGCGGGGATTTCCAGATATATTCACCGCTAAACATGCGGTGAATAATAGGCCTAAACGCCGCAAATGTCTATGGCGTCTCCAAAACTGGCCTGGCTGTGCGCTGACGCATCTCTGATCCCAGCCCCTCAGTGGCTGATCATCCAAGGCCGATTCCCCACCTGGCTTTTGAGCGCCGGCTGCGCCGCTGCAGCAGCCGCGCCAGTTTTAGTGCCCCCACTGCAGCAACCACACCCACTGGGATGCCGCAGCCGCCCATAGTTGCCCGCAGCAGGGTCATTATCACGCGACATGCGCGGCGCATGACGGGCGCGTTCGTTGACCTCGGCGGCGCGGCGCTGCTGGGGGGAGGTGCAGGCCAGGCGCGGGGCCTGGGTGATGACGCGCTCGGAGGCCGCGCCACATTGCGGGCAGACGCAGGCCAGGTTGCGGTCGGACAGGCGGCGCAGCGCGTCGAATTGGCCGCAGCGCTGGCAGACGTAGTCATAAGTTGGCATCAAAGTCTCCTGCACTCAAAGATAAAAGCGGGCCGGCACAGCGGCCCGCGCAAGCCAGCGTCTTACTTGTCGTACGAGATCGGCATATCGATGCTGCCATCCAGGTACTTGACCGGGCCGGCGGCATTGGGGTTGATGTCGAACTCAAAGATCTGCGTGGGCAGCCACAGGGTGGCGCAGGCATTGGGCACGTCCACCACGCCGCTGATATGGCCCTGCACGGGGGCGGTGCCGAGGATGGAATAGGCCTGCGCGCCCGAGTAACCAAACTTCTTCAGGTACTCGATGGCGTTGAGACAGGCCTGCTTGTAGGCCACGTTCACATCCAGGTAGTACTGCTTGCCCGATTCGTCGACGCTGATGCCTTCAAAGATCACATAGTCGTTGTAGGTCGGCACGATGGGGCTGGGCTTGAAGATGGGGTTCTTGATGCCGTACTTGGCCATGCCGCCCTTGATGATGGAGACCTTCATGTGCACCCAGCCGGCCATCTCGATGGCGCCGCAGAAGGTGATTTCGCCATCGCCCTGGCTGAAGTGCAGATCGCCCACCGACAGGCCGGCGCCATCGACATAGACCGGGAAGAAGATCTTGGAGCCGCGCGAGAGGTCCTTGATATCGCAGTTGCCGCCATGCTCGCGCGGGGGCACGGTGCGCGCACCGGTGGCAGCGGCCTTGTCGCGCGCCTCGCCCTTGAGCTGGCCCATGTGCGCCGTCGCCATGAAGGGCGGGTTGGCCAGGTTGCCGTCCGGGTTGGTGTCGATCAGCGCCTGCTCGCGCGCATTCCAGGTCTCGAGCATCTTGGGGTCGGGCAAGGTGCCGATCAGGCCCGGGTGGATCAAACCGGCATAGCGCACGCCAGGGATATGGCGCGAGGTGGTGAACATGCCCTGGAAATCCCAGATCGACTTCTGCGCCGACGGGAAGTGGTCGGTCAGGAACCCGCCGCCGTTCTTCTGCGAGAAAAAGCCGTTGAAGCCCCACTGGCTCTCGTCCTTGGCACCGATGTCGAGCAGGTCCACGACCAAGAGGTCACCGGGCTCGGCGCCTTTGACACCGACCGGGCCCGAGAGGTAGTGCACCGTGGTCAGGTCCACATCGCGCACATCGTCGGCGCTGTCGTTGTTCTTAATGAAGCCCCCCGTCCAGTCGTAGGTCTCCAGCACAAAGTCATCGCCGGGGTTGACCCAGCAGGCCATCGGAATATCGGGGTGCCAGCGGTTGTGCACCTTCTCGTTGGAAGGGGCCGGTTGGGACAGATCAACCTTGATCAGGGTTTCGGGCATGTGCAACTCCTGTGATGCAGTCAATGGAACAAGAAACGCGCGGGCGGCCCGCGCAAGCGGTGTCAAACCGACAGGTACGACTTGATGTGGGCCTCGTTGGTGTTGGCGCGGTCGGTCTCGTGCACGATGCGGCCGCCCTCGATCACGAACAGACGGTCGGCCACATCCATCGCAAAATGCAGCACCTGCTCGGAGACCACGATGGTGATCTCGCGCATCTTGCGGATCTCATTGAGCGCCTTGGCGATGTCCTTGATGATGGACGGCTGGATGCCCTCGGTGGGCTCGTCGAGCAGCAGCACCTTGGGGTTGGTGACCAGCGCACGCGCAATGGCCAGCTGCTGCTGCTGCCCGCCCGAGAGGTTGCCGCCCTTGCGCCGGCGCATATCCCACAGCACCGGGAAGAGTGCATAGATCTCGTCGGGGATCTTGCGGTCGCGGGAATTTTCCAGACCGGTCTCGATGTTCTCCTCGACGCTCAGGGTCGGGAAAATCATGCGGCCCTGGGGCACATAGGCAATGCCCTTGGCCACGCGCAGATAGCTCTCGTCGCGCGACACATCCTGCCCCGCCACCTGCACCGCCCCGCTCTTGAGCGGCAGCACACCCATCAGCGCCTTGAACAAGGTGGTCTTGCCCATGCCGTTGCGGCCCATGATGGCCAGGGTTTCGTTGGGCCGGCCTTCGAAGGAGATGCCGTGCAGCGCC
The DNA here is from genome assembly GCF_049601575.1 of Comamonas sp. 23. Taxonomy (NCBI): domain Bacteria; kingdom Pseudomonadati; phylum Pseudomonadota; class Betaproteobacteria; order Burkholderiales; family Comamonadaceae; genus Comamonas; species Comamonas sp. 23. The sequence continues at coordinate 4,699,863 of NZ_CP187127.1, forward strand.
TCGCTCTGTCCGTAGGCCACGTGGATATCGTTGACTTTCAGCATATGCGGCTCCTCAGTGGCCCAGGTAGACATCGATGACTTTGGGGTCGGACTGCACGGCCTCCATCGAGCCCTCGGCCAGAATCTTGCCCTGGTGCATGACGGTGACCTTGTGCGCAATGCGGGCCACAAACTCCATGTCGTGCTCGATCACGATCACCGAGCGGCCCACGCAGATGCGCTTGAGCAGATCGGCCGTCAACTCGCGCTCGCGCGCGCTCATGCCGGCAATCGGTTCGTCCAGCATCAGCAGCTCGGGCTCCTGCATCAGCAGCATGCCAATCTCCAGCCACTGCTTTTGCCCGTGCGACAGCAGGCCCGATTCCATCTCCAGCACATGGTCCAGGCCAATCTCCTGGGCCACCGCCTGCACGCGCTGCTGCACAGCGGGCGTGCACTGAAAGCGCAGCGCGCCAAACACCGAGCGTCCCTCAGGGTAGGACACCTCCAGGTTCTTGAAGACCGAGAGGTTCTCGTAGATCGAGGGCGTCTGGAACTTGCGGCCTATGCCCTTGCGCACACGCAGGTACTCGTCCATGCCCGTCAGCTCCTGGTTCTGGAACTTGATGCTGCCGCTGCTGGCCTTGGTCTTGCCGCAGATCAGGTCGAGCAAGGTGGTCTTGCCCGCGCCGTTGGGGCCGATGATCACGCGCAGCTCGTTCTTGTCGACATAGAGGGTCAGGTCCTCGATGGCCTTGAAGCCGTCAAAGGAGACCGTCAAGCCCTCCACCGCCAGTGCGAAATCGGTATTGCTCATTGCGTGCTCCTGGTTCAGACGCCTTCGGCCGCAGGCTTGCCGGCGACGGGCTCCTGCGCCTTGCTGCTGGTGGTTGCGGGCTTGGTGCTGGCAGGGCCTGCGCCGTGGCTCGGTGTACTGGCGGGTTTGGCTGCGCGCCGGGCCAGCAGCGGCTTGACCTTGCTGGCATACAGGCCCGCCAGACCATTGGGGAAGAACATGGTCACGACGATGAACAGGCCTGCCATGCAGAACATCCAGAGATCGGGGAAGGTCTCGGAGAAATAGGTCTTGCCAAAGTTGACCAGCAGCGCGCCGTAGACGGCCCCCACCAGGCTCATGCGGCCACCGACGGCGGCAAAAATCACCATCTCGATGGAAGGCACAATGCCCACGATCGATGGCGACATAAAGCCCACCTGCAGCGCAAACATCGCGCCACCAATGCCCGATATCGCAGCGGCCAGGCAGAACACAAAGACCTTGAACATCGACACGTCGTAGCCCGAGAAGCGCACGCGGTCTTCCTTGTCGCGCATCGCCAGCAGCAAGGTGCCCAGCTTGCTTTTCTGGATACAGAGGCAGGCCACCACCGACAGCAGCAGCAGGCCGCAGCAGACGTAGTAGAGGATGTACTTGGCGCTGTCGGTGCGGATGTCCCAGCCCAGCATGGTGCGCAGATCGGTCATGCCGTTGACGCCGCCGGTGTAGCCCTGCTGGCCGATGATCAGCACCGTCAGGATCAGCGCCACCGCCTGGGTGATGATGGCAAAGTAGACATCGCCCACGCGGCGGCGGAACATCGCAAAGCCGATGATGAAGGCCAGCAGTGCGGGCACTGCCACCACCGCAAACAACGCAAACGGCAGGTACTCGAACGGCGTCCACCACAGCGGCAGCGCGGTGAGCTGGTTCCAGTCCATGAAGTCGGGGATGCCCGGCGTGGACTGGATCGCGGTGCTGACCTTGTCCGAGGCTTCGAGCTTGAGGAACATGGCCATCGCGTAGCCGCCCAAGCCAAAGAACACGCCCTGCCCCAGGCTCAGCACACCGCCCCAGCCCCAGAGCATCACCAGGCCCACGGCCACAAAGGCGTAGCACAGGTACTTGCCCACCAGGTTCAGGCGGAAGATGTCCAGCCCCAGCGGCAGCAGCGCCAGCAGCACGACGGCCAGGATGGCCACATGGCCCAGGCCGGTTCGCTCCAGCCACACACGCATATCTTTCATGGTTGTCATCCTTTGCACCGGCTTTAGCGGCGCACCTTGCTGGCAAACAGACCTTGGGGCCGCAGCATCAAGACCACGACGATGAAGGACAAGGTCAGCACCTTGGCCATGGAGCCACTCAGGAAGAACTCCGTGATCGACTGCACCTGGGCAATGCCAAAGGCCGATGCCACAGTGCCCAGCAGGCTGGCGGCGCCGCCAAAGGTGACGACCAGGAACGAATCCACGATGTAGAGCGAGCCGGAGGTGGGCCCGGTCGAGCCGATGGTGGTGAAGGCCGCCCCGGCAATGCCCGCCACCCCGCAGCCAATGGCAAAGGTGAGGCGGTCGGTCTTCTTGGTATTGATGCCGATGGCGTTGGCCATCACGCGGTTGCTGACCGTGGCGCGCACCCGCAGGCCCCAGCGGCTGCGGTAGAGCGCGATCAGCACGCCGGCTGTGACCAGCAGCGCCAGCGCCAGCACAAACATGCCGTTGATCGGAATGTCCAGCCCCTCACTGGGCGACCAGGAACCCATCAGCCAGTCAGGCAAGGTGGGGCTCACCTCTTTGGGGCCGATCACCGTGCGGAACACCTGCTGCAGCCCCAGGCTCAGGCCCCAGGTGGCCAGCAGGGTATCGAGCGGGCGCTTGTACAGATGCCGTATCAACGCCCACTCGGCCAGCCAGCCCAGCACAAACGCAAACACAAAGGCCGCCACGATCGACAAGGGAAAGTAGTAGGGCATCCAGGCCGGGGCATGGGCTTCCACCAAGGTGGAGGCCATGAACACGGTGTAGGCACCGATGGTCATGAACTCGCCATGCGCCATGTTGATGACACCCATCTGGCCAAAAATAATCGCCAGGCCCAGGCCCATCAGCAGCAGTACCGCAAACAGGCTGAGGCCTGCAAAGCCCTGCATCAGCCCGATATTCATCATTTCAGAAAAAGTCATGGCGCTCTCTTGTCGGGTGGTGGTCGGCGGCAGCGCGGGCCAGAGGGTGTTTGCCTATGGCCCGCGCCGGAGGGGCAGCGTTATTGGTAGCCTTTAGGGAACGGATCAGGTTTGATCAACTCGGGCGACTCGGACACCACCTTGAAGGTCCCGTCCGGCAGGCCCTGCGCAATGCGCGACTTGCTCCAGAGGTGGTGGTTGGCGTCGATCTTCACGTAGCCTTCCGGGGCAGTGTTGAGCTCGATGCCCGGCGAGGCGGCCACGACCTTGTCGACATCGAAGCTGCCGGCCTTCTCGACAGCGGCCTTCCACAACCAGGGGCCCAGGTAACCGGCCTGGGTCACATCGCCGATGACCGACTTGGGGCCGTACTTGGCCTTGAAGGCCTCGACAAACTTCTTGTTGTTGGGGTTGTCCAGCGTCTGGAAGTACTTCATGCTCGAGTAGAAGCCGGCAAAGTTCTCGCCGCCAATGCCCAGCATTTCGTCCTCGGTCACCGACAGGGTCACCAGGAACTGCTTGTCACCGGTGATGCCTGCGGCCTTGAGCTGCTTGTAGAAGGCCACGTTGGAGCCGCCCACGACAGCGGCAAAGATCAGATCGGGCTTGGCCACCTTGATCTTGTTGATCAGCGAGTTGAAGTTGGTGTTGCTGAGCGGGTAGTACTCCTCGCCGACGACCTTGCCTTTCTGGAAGGTCTCGATGTGCTTGCGCGCAATCTTCATCGAGGTACGTGGCCAGATGTAGTCCGAGCCCACCAGGAACACCTTGGAGGCGTTCTTTTCCTTCTTGGCCCAGTCGAGGCTGTACAGAATCTGCTGGGTCGCTTCCTGGCCGGTGTAGATGACGTTCTTGCTCTGCTCCAGGCCTTCGTAGAAGGTGGGGTAGTAGAGCAGGCCGTTTTCCTTCTCGAAGACCGGCAGCACGGCCTTGCGCGAGGCCGAGGTCCAGCAGCCAAACACGGTGGCCACATGGTCGCTGATGAGCAGCTTCTTGGCCTTTTCAGCAAAGGTGGGCCAGTCGGAGGCGCCGTCTTCCTTGATCACGCGGATCTTGCGGCCCAGCACACCGCCCATCGCGTTGATCTGGTCAATGGCCAGTTGCTCGGCCTGGATGGAGCCGGTCTCGGAGATCGCCATCGTGCCGGTCGACGAGTGCAGCTGCCCGACCACCACCTCGGTGTCGGTCACCGCCAGCTTGGTGGTGTTGACCTGGGCGGTCGGCGGGGTCTGGGCGCGGGCCAGCATGGGCAGACCCGCCACACTGATGGCACCCAGGCCTTGCAAGAGACGGCGGCGGCGAAGCGACTGATGGAAATCCTGAGACATGCTTTTCTCCTCAAGTGGTTCAGCGGGCTGAACTGGTAACGGGTTGAAACCTGTAGCCACTCTAAAAGTGCGGCCGCCAAACACCCATACGTCATTTGACGTAGCCCCTGCGTAGCCACCGCAGGCTAAGCTTGCTCGCCCAACACACCTTGGGGTGCACCTCACCGGCCGCACCTCACCGGCCACGTCTCGGCGACCACACCTGGCCGGCTGCACTTGGCCGGCCACACCTCGCCGGCCGCACCAGCCTTGCCGTGGCCTGAATATTGCTTGGTCTGCGGATCCCTTGCCCCCAGCGCCTGTGCGCTGCCTGTGATGACCAAACCGTCCCAAAAGATCTTCCCGATCCGCCGCGAATACAACGCCTGGGTGGCCGACGAGACCATGGAGGACTACGCACTGCGCTATACGCCGCAAAAGGCCCGGCGCTGGAGCGAGTGGCAGCTGCTGAACACGGCGATGGGCGGGCTGTCCTTTCTGGCGCTGGAGGCCATTGGCGCGACCATCACCTTGGCCTATGGCTTTAGCAGCGCCGCCTGGGCCATTGCGGTGATGGGCATCGTCATTTTTCTGACAGCCTGGCCCATCTCGGTCTGCGCGGCGCGCTATGGGCTGGACATGGACCTGCTCACCCGGGGCGCCGGCTTTGGCTACCTGGGCTCGACCATCACCTCGCTGGTCTACGCCACCTTCACCTTTATCTTCTTTGCGCTGGAGGCGGCCATCATGGCGCTGGCGGTGCAGATGGCGCTGGGCTGGCCGCTGGTGGTCTGCTATGTGCTGTGCGCGCTGGTGGTGATCCCGATGGTGCTCTATGGCGTCACCTTCATCTCCAAGCTGCAGGCCTGGACCCAGCCGCTGTGGGCCGTGATGCTGCTGACCCCCTACCTGTGGCTGGCCTTCCAGCAGCCGCAGTTTGTGCAGGAGCTGCCGGGCCTGTCGGGCCTGACCTCGGGCAGCGCCGATTTCAACTGGCTGTATTTCGGCTCGGCCAGCACGGTGATCTTCGCGCTGATCGTGCAGGTGGGCGAGCAGGTCGATTACCTGCGCTTCATGCCGCGCAAGACGGCCTCCAACCGGGGCCGCTGGTGGTTTTGTGTGCTGATGGGCGGGCCCGGCTGGATTCTGCTGGGTGCGGCGCGCATGTTGGGCGGCGCCTACCTGGCCTATGTGGCGCTGCAGTTTGGCTCGACCGTGGCCGAGGCCTCGGACCCCACCCACCTCTACCTCACCGCCTTTGGCAAGATCGTGCAGGACCCGGGCGTCGCCCTCTGGATTACGCTGGTCTTCGTCATCATGGCGCAGATCAAGATCAATGTGACCAATGCCTATGCCGGGTCGCTCGCCTGGTCGAATGTGTTCTCGCGCCTCACCCGCAGCCACCCCGGCCGCGTCGTGTGGCTGGTCTTCAACGTGATGATTGCGATGCTGATCATGACCCTGGGCGTGTTCAGTGCGCTGGAGAAGGTGCTGGGCATCTACAGCAATATCGCAGTCGCCTGGGTTGGCGCGCTGGTGGCCGATCTGGTCATCAACAAGCCGCTGGGCCTGAGCCCGACGGGCACCGAGTTCCGCCGCGCCTACCTGCACGACCTCAACCCGGTCGGCCTGGGCGCCATGGGCATTGCCGCGCTGGCCGCCGGCATTGCCTATAGTGGCCTGCTGGGCGAGCTGGCCAGCGCCTTTGCGCCCTATATTGCGCTGGCCATTGCGCTTTTGGTATCGCCGCTGCTGGCCTGGGCCACCGGCGGGCGCTGGTATATCGCCCGCCAGCCCGAGCAGTTCGAGGCTGCGCAGCTGCAGTGCGCTGTCTGCCAGAACCAGTTCGAGCGCGCCGACATGGCCGGCTGCCCCGCCTATGGCGCGCCGATCTGCTCGCTGTGCTGCTCGCTCGATTCGCGCTGCCACGACCGCTGCAAGCCCAGCACGGCGCGGGCCCAGGTGCAGTGGCGCAGCCTCTACGAGAGCCTGCTGCCCCAGCGCATCCAGCGCAGCATCAACTTTCGGCTCGCGTCCTATGCGGGCACGGTGCTGCTGCTGACCAGCCCCATGGCGCTGGCCTTGTTCGTGGTCTATATGCAGCAAAGCCTCTCGCCCGGGCAGACGGATTTGCGCTGGGCCTTTGTGCGCGCGTTCTCGCTGCTGGCGCTGCTGTGCGCGCTCTACGCCTGGTGGCTGGTGCTGGCCAAGGACAGCCGGCGCATGGCGCGCGAGGAGTCCGAGCGCCAGACGCAGATGCTGATGCAGGAGATCGAGGCCCACCAGCGCACCGATGCCCAGCTGCAGGCCGCCAAGGAGCATGCCGAGGCGGCCAACCAGGCCAAGTCACGCTATGTGGCCGGCATGGCCCATGAGCTGCGCACGCCGCTGACCAGCATCCTGGGCTATGCCCAGCTGCTGCTGCGGCGCAGCGACCTGCCCGGCCCCGCGCACGAAAACATCAGCACCATGCTGCACAGCGGCCAGCACATGCATTCGCTGATCGACGAGTTGCTGGACCTGGCACGCATCGAGGCCGGGCGCCTGCGGCTGGACCCGGCGCCGCTGCAGTTCCCCGAGTTTCTCGAAGCGGTCAACCGCATGGTGCGGCCGCAGGCCCAGGCCAAGGGCCTGCAGTTCGAGCTGCAGACGCAAGGCCGCATTCCCGCCTGGGTGCGGGCGGATGCCAAGCGCCTGCGCCAGATTCTGATCAACCTGCTGGGCAATGCCATCCGCTTTACCGACAGTGGCAGCATCCGCCTGCAGGTGGACTGCCACAGCGATGTGGTGCGCTTTGACATCCGCGACACGGGCATCGGCATCGCGCCGCAGGACCATGAGCGCATCTTCATGCCCTTTGAGCGGGGCAGTGCCGGGCGCCGCGCCGCCAGCACCGGCACCGGCCTGGGCCTGACCATCACCCGCATGCTGACCTTGCTGATGGGCGGGGAGCTGAGCCTGCAAAGCACGCCCGGCCAGGGCAGCACGTTCTCGGTGCGCCTGTACCTGAGCGAGGTGCACAACCCGCCGCGCGCACTGGCCGGCCAGCCCCAGGCCCGCCCCTTTATCGGCGGCTACCTGGGCCCGCGCAGAACCCTGCTGCTGGTCGATGACCAGCCCATCCACCGCCAGCTGATCGCCGGCGTGCTGATCCCGCTGGGCTTTACCGTGCTGGAGGCGGCCAGCGGCCAGGAATGCCTGGAGGTCATCCGCGACACGCCACCCGACGCCCTGTTGCTGGACCTGAGCATGGACGACCTGAGCGGCTGGCAGACCGCTGCGCTGGTGCGCCAGCAGTACAGCGCCATGCACCTGCCCATCGTCATTGTCTCGGCCGACCTGTTCGAGAACCAGCCCGAGCAGCTCGAGCGCGCCGGCTGCCAGGCCTTTGTCGGCAAACCGGTGTTGGAGTCCGAGCTGATGGACACGCTGGCCTGGCTGCTGAAGCTCGAATGGATAGAAGACATGGCCGCTGGCTCGGCTGGCTCGGCTGGCTCTGCGACCACGGCCCCCGCAGCGCCGCCACCGGCGCCGCAGGAGCCGCCCCTGCCGCCGGATCTGCAGTCGGACATCACGCGCCTGGCGCGCTTTGGCGATGGCGCCGGCCTGCGCAAACTGCTGGCGGACGCCCAGGCCAGCCACCCCCAATCGCGCGGCACGCTGCAGGCCCTCGATGCCGCTGCCCAGCGTTTTGACTTTCCCCTCATTCTGGAGAGCCTCGGGCCTGCAGGGCCTGCGGACCACTGACCATGCCCACTTTCACGCCCCATGCCGGTGTTGTTCTCGTCGTGGACGATGCCGTCGAGACCCTGGGATTTCTCTGCGACGCGCTCAGTCAGCAGGACTACACCGTGCTGGTCGCCCGCAATGCAGCCGAGGCGCTGGAGCGCCTGGAGATCGCCACGCCGGACGCCGTACTGCTCGACTGCGTGATGCCCGGCGAGAGCGGCTTTTCGCTGTGCCGCAAGATCAAGGCCCACCCGGCCTGGGCCCATGTGCCGGTCATTTTCATGACCGGGCTGTCGGAGACCGACCATATCGTCGAAGGCTTTGCCTGCGGCGGCGTGGACTATGTCGTCAAACCGCTAAAGCTGCCCGAGGTGCTCGCGCGCCTGGCCCGCCATATGCACAACGCCCATGTGGGCCGCATGGCCCAGGCCGCGGTCGATGTGGCCGGCATGGGCGTGGTGGTGCTCGACCGCCAGGGGCGCCTGGCCTGGCGCTCGCCGCAAGCAGCGCTGTGGCTGGAACAGGCCTTTGGCGCCAGCGCGGCAGCGGCAACGGCCTGGTTGCAGTCAGCCTGGGAAACCGCCGCCCAGCACCCGCTGGGCAGCGGCAGCCTGCTGGCCCAGTCGGTGGGCGAGGTGGGCATTGGCGAGCGCATGCTGGTGCTGCGCCTGGGCCATGAGGGCCTGCGCGCCAGCACCCAGCGCCTGCAGGATGCAGCGCTGACGCCGCGCGAGACGGAGGTACTGGGCTGGCTGGCCAAGGGCAAGACCAACCGCGACATTGCGCAGATCCTGGGCATGAGCCCGCGCACCGTCAACAAGCACCTGGAGCATGTGTTTGAAAAGCTGGGCGTGGAGACCCGCGCGGCGGCGGCAGCCATCGTCAGCGGGTCGCTGAGCGCGTAAGCGGGGTGAAAGCCATAGGAAGGCTACGGATATTGCTTGGCTTGGAAGCCCCTGGTTGCGGGCCAAACGGCTTGCGCCAGCGCAAATAAATGTCCATCACTGCCTCTGGTCGCACGACATTTCGCCCAAGGCTTACGACATTTCAACTATCAATATTGATAGCATCTATCACAAACCGTGGTTGAGCCGGGCGGCCATTTGGCTTTAAGTTCGCAAAAAAAACCTTTGTCAAAAACTCGAAACACTCAGGAAAAACAAGGGTTTACCTTAGAAAAAACCCCAGTCTGTTCTCGTTAGGATGGCAGTCTTTTTCCCCTCAAGAGAGACAAGCCGTTATGAACAAGATGATGCAATGGACTGCACTGGCCCTGGCGGCCGCTACCGCCACCGGCGCCTATGCTGACGCCTCCTACCCCAACAAGCCCATCACCATCGTCGTGCCGTTCACCGCTGGCGGCCCGACCGACCGCGTGGCACGCGACCTGGCCGAGGCGCTGCGCAAGCCCCTCAATGGCGTGACCGTGGTCATCGACAATGCCGACGGCGCAGGCAGCACCATCGGCATGGCCAAGGCCGCACGTGCCAAACCAGACGGCTACACCCTGCTGCTCAACCACATCGGCGTGGCCACGGCCCCCATCCTCTACCGCAAGCTGTCCTTCGATGTGACCAAGGACTTCGAATACCTGGGCATCATCAACGACGTGCCGATGACGCTGATCGGCAAGCCCACCCTGACGCCGAACAACTACAAGGAACTGGCCGCCTACCTGAACAAGGAAAAGGACAAGGTCAACCTGGCCAATGCCGGTATCGGTTCTGCCTCGCACCTGTGCGGCCTGCTGCTGCAAAGCACCTTGAAGATCCCGCTGACCGCCGTGCCGTACAAGGGCGCCGCACCGGCCATTGCCGACCTGATGGGAAACCAGGTCGATGTGCTGTGCGACCAGACCACCAACACCACCGGCCAGATCGAGGGCAAGAAGGTCAAGGCCTATGCGGTGACGACTTCCAAGCGCCTGACCACGCCATCGCTCAAGGACCTGCCGACCTTGCAGGAAGAAGGCCTCAAGGGCTTTGAAGTGACGATCTGGCACGGCCTGTACGCGCCCAAGGGCACGCCGGCCGACATCCTGAAGAAGGTCAACGACGCGCTGAAGGTGGCCCTGAAGGACCCCGAGTTCATCAAGAAGTCCGAGAACCTGAGCGCCGTGGTCGCTACCGACCAGCGCATCACACCCGAAGGCCACAAGGCCTTTGTGCAGGCCGAGATCGCCAAGTGGACGCCTATCATCAAGGCTGCTGGCACCTTCGCCGACTGATCTTCAGCCTCCATGCAAAAAGACTGCCTCGGCAGTCTTTTTTTCGTTGGACGCGGCGCGTTGCTACTGTGCGTATCAACCGCCCCAGACCACATCGGCCTGCTCAGCCGCGCTGCGGCGCAGCATCTCGATAAAGGGCACCGCCCGCTGCTTGAGGCCGACGCTTGCCTTCACATCCTGGCCATCGGCGTCTTCGGGGTCCTGGTCCAGATCCTGGGTTTTGGCCGCCTGCGCGCGCTCGTCTTCAGCCGCCACGGCGGCCTGCAGCGCCGCAATGGCCTGCGGAATCTGGTCGGTGGTGATGATGCCGCGTGGCGAGGCGTCCTTGCCGATGATCTGCAGCACCTTGCGGGCATCGGGCTCGAGCATGATCATGTCTGCAGTGGCCTGCGATTTGAATTTGAATAGCACGGTGCGCTCCTTATCGATACATATAGTCCCGGGTGAACGGGTATTGTGATTGTGCACCAGGCATGGTCCCTGTCGTCATCGATCTATCGGGCATGACAGCCAGCATCTGGTGCAGCGCCACCCAGCTGTGCTCAAAACCGGTGGCGCAACCGGCCAGGTAGAGGCGGTAGGCGCGCAAGGTCTTGGCCGCCTGCGCGGGGTTGCCCTTGTGCGAGAGGATGGCCAGCGCCTCATCGAGCTGCGCCTCCAGCGCATCGGACCAGGCCCACAAGGTCTTGGCGTAATGGGGGCGCAGGTTGTCGGTGTCCACCATCTCCCAGCCGGCATGGGCCATCTCTTCGAGCACGGCGCTGACATGGATCAGCTCGCCGCCAGGGAAGATGTATTTCTCGATGAAATCGCCCATGCCCGCGCCCAGCTGTTCGTTGTCGGTGCCGCCAGCGGTGATGCCGTGGTTCATCAGCAAACCGCCGGGCTTGATCAGGCGCTTGAGCACGCTGAAGTACTCCTGCATATGCGCGCGGCCCACATGCTCGAACATGCCCACCGAAGCGATCTTGTCAAAGGGCTGGTCCACCTGCAGTTGGCGGTAGTCGGTCAGCAGCATCCGGACCCGGCCCTGCAGGCCTTTTTGTTCGATCAGCCGGTTGACATAGGCATGCTGGTTCTTCGACAAGGTGATGCCCGTGCCCTCGATGCCGTAGTGCTCGGCTGCCCACAAGAGCAGACCGCCCCAGCCGGCGCCCACATCCAGAAAACGTTCGCCGGGCTGCAGCCGCAGCTTGCGGCAGATCAGATCGAGCTTGGCCTCCTGCGCCTGCGCCAGGCTGTAGCCGGGCTCGGCATAGTAGGCGCAGGAGTAGACGCGGCGCGGGTCCAGCCACAGGCCGTAGAAGTCGTCCGAGACGTCGTAGTGGAACTGGATCTGCTCGGAATCCTTGGTCAAGGTATGGAGCGCTGCCGAGCGGGAGCGCGCCAGCAGCCGGCTCCACCAGGTCGAGCGCGCGGCCACCGGGTCGGCGGGCATCAAGGCCACCGCTGCGGCCATGGCATCGCGCATCGTGCCTTCGATCTCGACATGGCCCTCGACGATGGCCGCGCCGACCACCCCCACATCGCCCGCCGCCAGCGAGGCCAGCGCCGCCGCATTGTGGCAGCGGATACGCACTTGCGCCTGGTCCGGTGGACCGATCCATCCGCCCTGGGGCATGGAGATGGCAACCGACACTGGCAAACCCGCCAGCTTCTCTTCGAGCTTGGACTGCAGGATATTCATGGCACTTATTGTGTGGCGCCGCTTCGCGCCGTCAATGGCATTTGTCTGACACACCTACTGACAGCATATGTATAAAAGATACAGCGAGCAGCGCCGATCAAGCGCGCTTAGCATTGCCCAGCGACCATGTCCACATCCCTGCCCTCCGACCCGACCATCCCTTCAAACCCCGCGATTTTGCAGGGTTTGGCCGCGCTGCAAGCGCGCTTTCCAGACCAGGAATGGGTGGTGCTGCAAGCCGACCCGGATGCCTGCCATGTCTGGCGCCTGGCGCCGCAAAACGCGTCACCTATCCGACACGATCTGCCACTGGGCTATGGCCAATTGGCAACACAGTACCTGAGCCGCCCACCCGTGGGCGCCGGCCAGGTGGAGCAGGTGATTGAGCTGGTCGAGGACCAGATCATGCCGCTGACCCGCAGCTGGCCAGCGCCGGGGCCCCAGCTGGCTTTGCTGTGCCGCGCGCCGGACATGGCAGCCCTCGCGGCGCAGCTGCCCGAGCCGCAAGCTGCCCTGCAGACGACCGACGCCATCGAGCAGCTGTTCAACCGCTATGCCCACCAGATGATGGGCGGCAGCCGCAGCGGCCTGCAGCTGGCGCCGGCGCAGGCGGCGCTGTTGGTCTTGCTGCGCGAATGCCTGCACCACTGGGGCTGCCAGCAGGTCGCGGTGCAGGACGCTCAGCTGGAGATCAGCGCGCCTCGCGGCTGAGCCCATCGACGGTCTGGAACAGCGCCTGCCGCGCCTGGCTGATGATCTGCCCCTTCCAGGCCACGCTCTCGTCGTAGAACGCTTCGCGCATCTGCTGGTGGATAGCGGCTTGCTGGTCTGCCGGCGCCTCGGGGTGCTGGTGCAGCCAGTGGTCGGCACGCAAGGCATCCAAGGTGGCATGCACCGGCAGCACGCCGTACTCCAGGGCCATGCCGGTAAAGGCCGCCTGCGGGCATTCCTGCGCCACGCTGTTCCACAGCAAGCCGGTCAGCGGCGGCGACGAGGAGCTGCCGTCATCGATCGAGGTAACTGGCGTGGCGCCGGCGCCATCCCACCAGCGGCGCGCCCGCGCCAGCATGACCGCATCGCCGGGCGGGCCGGTAAAGATACGCTCGCCATAGCCATTAGGGCCCAGGCCGGTGTGCACATCGATCCAGGCAATCTGGCGTGCCGCTTGGCCGTGCTGGCGCAGCACCTGGCGCAGGGTCTGGTTGCTCCAGGTGGGGGCCTGGCCGCCAAAGAACACGCCCTGCGGATGGCGGTACTGGCCCTGGGCCACAGCGGCCTGCCAGGCCTTGAGGCCATGTGCGTCGATAAAGTCCTGCATCGCCTGCTGCACCTGGGCCGTGGGCGGCCACTGGGCCGGCACGATCACGTCGTGCAGCTGGTCATAGGCCGGGTTGCCCGGCAGCGGCTGGGAGAAATCGACAAAGTTGCGGTTCAGGTCGACGTTCTCCTGCGTCACACGCCGGCCGTAGGAAAAGCCATGGGGATTGAGCGCATGCACATAGAGCACGGCCACGCCGGCACTGCGCGCCTTGTCCAGCCACTCGGCATCGCGCAGCGCATAGACCTGCACGCCGCTGCCGCAATAGCCTTCGATGCCATGGCAGGCACTGCTGAGGATCAGCAGCTGGTCGGCATCGGCCGGGCCATCGCGGGCCACATCCATGGCCAGCGCTTCGCCCTCTACCCCGGTCAACGGATGGGACTGAGACTGCAGCGCCATTCCGGCCGAGGCGGCAGCCTCGAGAAACTGCTGGCGTGCTGCAGCATAGCTGGCTGAAAAGGCTTGTTCTACGGCGCTCATGCGGCGATTCCTTCATGGCTGATGTCGGCATTGACCATGCGCTCGACCTGCACCGCACAGTCATAAAAGGACGGTGCGCGTCCGATATCGGTCAGTTGCTGGTGGGTCAGCTCATTGACGTTGGTGCCATTGGGCCCATCCTTGCGCCACCAGATGCCCAGCCCCACCACGACGCCGGGCCGGGCGCGGCCGTTGATGTTGGCATGGCAGACATGCTCGCCCCGGTCGTTAAACACGCGCACCAGATCGCCATCGGCAATCTCTCGGCTTTGCGCATCGCTGGGGTGCATCTCCAGCATCGGGCGCACTTCGGCACTGCGCAGCTGGCGCACGTTGACGAAGGTGGAGTTGAGAAAATTGCGCGCCGGCGGCGAGATCATCGCCAGCGGGTGGCTGGCCGTGGGCAGCTCATGGTTGGGCAGGTAGTCGGGCAAGGGGTTGATGCCCATGGCCTCCAGCGCCGCGCTGTGGAACTCGCACTTGCCCGAGGGCGTCGCAAAGCCGCCCTCGGCAAAAGGGGCGTCGGGCAGGTCCTGCGCGACAAAGCCCTGGTCCAGCAGCTGCTCGAACGGGATGCGCGTGGGATCGACCGCCTGGCGGCACAGCTCCTCGTCGCTGTCGGCAAAATGCGGCGCGGCAAAGGCGCTGTCGTAGCGCGCCATTTGGGCTGCCAGGTCGCGGAAGATCTGGGCATTGCTGCGCGCCTGGCCCAGCGGCGCAATGGCCGGGCGGTTGAGCAGCACATCGGTGTGGCCGTAGCTGGTGTGGATGTCCCAGTGCTCGAGCTGGCTGGTGGCGGGCAGCACATAGTCGGCATAGTCGGCCGTGTCGGTCATGAAGTGCTCCAGCACCACGGTGAACAGGTCCTCACGCGCAAAGCCCTGGACCACCTTGGCCGAATCGGGGGCGACGGCTACCGGGTTGCTGTTGTAGCAGAGGAGCGCTGCAATCTGCGGGCCGAACTCAGCACTGGCGGGCTTGAGCAACGCATCGCCAATCGTGCTCATGTTGATGGTGCGGGGCTGGCGCGCGCCCAAGAGCGCCGGCATCTGCAGCGCCCCCCGGCGTGCCGGGGCTGACGAGGAGCTCGACAGCAGCAGGCCGCCTGCGCGGTGGCGCCAGGCGCCCACGAGCGCTGGCAGGCAGGCGACCGCGCGCACGGCATTGCCGCCGCCGCGCGTGCGCTGCATGCCGTAGTTGAGGCGAATGGCCGCCAGCTCGGTCGTGCCGTAGTCGCGCGCCAGGCTGCGGATCTGCGCGGCATCAATGCCGCAGACCTGGGCGGCACGCTCGGGTGGCCACTGCAAGGCACGCTCCTTCAGCGCATCCCAGCCCAGCGTGTGCTGGGCGATGTAGTCGTGGTCCAGCCAGTCGTGGGTGATCAGCTCATGCATCAGTGCCAGCGCCAGCGCCGCGTCGGTGCCGGGCAGCAGCTGCAGGTGCTCATGGCATTTGTCGGCGGTCTCGCTCTTGCGCGGATCGATGCAGACCAGCTTGGCGCCATGGCGCTTGGCCTCCATCGCATAGCGCCAGAAATGCAGGTTGCTGCCAATGCTGTTGCTGCCCCAAATCAGGATCAGCCGGCTCTCGGCAAAGAACTGCACCCGCATGCCCAGCTTGCCGCCATAGGTGTGCAGCAAGGCCTCGGACCCCGCGCTGGCGCAGATGGTGCGGTCCAGCAGCGAGGCGCCCAGCTGGTGGAAAAAGCGCCGGTCCATGCTCTCGCCCTGCACCAGGCCCATGGTGCCGGCATAGCTGTAGGGCAGGATGGCCTGCGGATCGGTTTGCGCAATGCGGTGCAGCCGTTCGCTGATATCGGCCAGCGCCTCGTCCCAGCCCACCGGCTGGAACTGGCCGCTGCCCTTGGGCCCCACCCGCTTCATCGGCTGCAGCACCCGGTCGGCATGGTAGCTGCGCTCGGTGTATTTGCTCACCTTGGCGCAGAGCACGCCGCCGGTATGCCCATGCGCGGGGTTGCCGCTGACCTTGGTGGCCACGCCATCGACCACCGTGGTGACCAGCGAGCAGGTGTCGGGGCAGTCATGGGGGCAGGCCCCCAAAACGGTAGTGGTGGCAGCGGAAGTGGTCATGGCAGTGGCGGCGCCCAGAAGGGCGCAAAATCGGGGGGAGAGTTGTGCTGCACATGGTAGCGCCAGATGGCAGGGGCTGGGGTCGCGTGCAGCACGTTTTTGAGCGGGGCCCAGGCCCAGGCCCAGGGTTATTCCCAAGACATTTCAGCGCAGGGGCGCCCGGCTTTGCTGCACCATAGAGGGCTTGGCACGCCGCCCGCCAACACCTTGGCCCCCCAGGCGCCGCCAGACAGATACACCCCCATGTAGCCAACAGGATTTTCCATGAAGCTGATTGATTCCATCGTGGCCGAAGCGGCCAGCATCGCCCAGATCCGCAAAGACATCCACGCCCACCCGGAGCTGTGCTTTGAAGAGGTGCGCACGGCCGATCTGGTGGCAGCCAAGCTGACGGAATGGGGCATTCCGATCCACCGCGGCCTGGGAACCACCGGCGTGGTCGGCATCGTGCACGGCAAGGACGGCGGCGCCAGCGGCCAGGCCGTGGGCCTGCGCGCCGATATCGATGCGCTGCCGATGCAGGAGTCCAACACCTTTGACCACGCCAGCCGCCATGCCGGCAAGATGCACGCCTGCGGCCATGACGGCCACACCGCCATGCTGCTGGCCGCTGCCAAGCATTTCTCCAAGTTCCGCGATTTTGACGGCACGGTCTACCTGATCTTCCAGCCCGCCGAAGAAGGCGGTGGCGGCGCGCGCGAGATGATCAAGGACGGCCTGTTCGAGAAATTCCCGATGCAGGCGGTGTTTGGCATGCACAACTGGCCCGGCATGGCTGCCGGCAATATGGCCGTGAGCCCCGGCCCGGTGATGGCCTCCAGCAACGACTTCAAGATCACCATCACCGGCAAGGGCGGCCACGGCGCGATGCCGCACATGGGCAACGACCCCGTGCCCATCGCCTGCCAGATTGTGACCGCCTTCCAGACCATCATCACCCGCAACAAGAAGCCGCTCGATACCGGCGTGATCTCCGTGACCATGATCCACGGCGGTGAAGCCAACAACGTCATCCCCGACCGCGTGGAGCTGCAAGGCACGGTGCGCACCTTCCGCACCGAAGTGCTGGACCTGATCGAGTCACGCATGCGCCAGGTGGCCGAAGGCTGCTGCGCGATGAACAACGCCCAGTGCGAGTTCCACTTCAACCGCAACTACCCCGCCACCGTCAACAGCGCTCCCGAAGCCGAGTTCGCCCGCCAGGTGATGGTCGACATCATCGGCGCCGATAAGGTGAAAGCGCAAGAGCCCACGATGGGCGCCGAAGACTTCTCCTTCATGCTGCAAGCCAAGCCCGGCGCCTACTGCTTTATCGCCAACGGCGAAGGCGACCACCGCGCCATCGGCCACGGCGGCGGCCCCTGCACCCTGCACAACCCCAGCTACGACTTCAACGACGACCTGATCCCCCTGGGCGCCACCTACTGGGTAGAGCTGGCCACCAAGTGGCTGGCCCAAGCGAAGAAATAAGCGAAGCAAAGCAAGCAAAAAGCGCCCGAGGACACCCCGGGCGCTTTTTGCATTCGACACCCCATGTGCAACAGCCAACTCCAAAATCTGCACACCCGCCCCGGTATGCCGGAGCGGGCCCAAGAAGCAAGCGCAGCGCCCACGCCACCACCCCAACGCCGAGATAGGGCTTGAGACGAGGCGTCGCAGGCGCAGACAGTACGCCTGTACGGCAAGCCTGCGCAACGAAGGATCAGGCCCTATATCGGCGCCTCCGCAGGACTAACAGCCCAAAACTCAAAAACTCAGAACAGCGCCAGCCCAAGCATCAGATGAAATGAAACAGTCCGCCGGAGCGGGCTCAAGAAGCAAGCGCAACGCCCAACCCCACCACCCCAACGCCGAGATAGGGCTTGAGACGAGGCGTCGCAGGCGCAGACAGTACGTCTGTACGGCAAGCCTGCGCAACGAAGGATCAGGCCCTATATCGGCGCCCCCGCACGATTAACAGTCCAAACTCCAAAACAGCACAAGAACTCAACACCCCAACTGATCCGCCAGATCCAACAAATCACGACAGTGGTAGGTGTTGTCGGGTTGGGGGGTCACATCTTTGGGCTGGTTGGCTCCATACTCCAGCGGCCGTTCAACATAAGCCGTCTGCAACCCACACTGACGCGCCGCCGCCAAATCACTGTGATGCGCAGCGACCAGCATCACGGAAGCAGCCTCCACCCCAAAAACATCCGCCACACCCAGATAAGCCCGGGGATCGGGCTTGTAAGCCTGAAACACTTCGGCCGACAACACGCAATCCCAAGGCAGCCCGGCGTTTTTGGCCATGTGGGTGAGCAAGGCAATATTGCCGTTGGACAGCGGCGTAATGACAAAGCGGCTTTTGAGCCGCTGCAGGCCGGCAACGGCATCCGGCCAGGGCGCCAGCCGGTGCCAGACCCGGTTCAGGTCGGCACGCTCGGCCTCGGGCATGTCGCCCAGCCCAAACTGCGGCAGGATGCCGTCCAGAATGCGGCGGTGCAGCGCATCCATGCGCGTCCAGCCCAGCTGGCCCTGGCGCACCAGGTCCATCGCGGGCTGGTAGCCCTTGCGCCAGGCCAGTGCAAAGGCATCGCCATCCACCTGGGGGTAGCGGGCGGCCATTTCGCGCGCGATGCTGCCGTGCCAGTCCACCACGGTGCCAAATACGTCAAACGCCAGAATCTGGGGGTGCGCTACAGCCATGGGTGGGTTTCCAACAAAGAAAAAACACGGCCGAGCATGCGCCAGCACGGGCAGGCGCCCTATCGCGAAGGTGTCAGCCGAGGGTTCTTTGAGAGCGCAGGCACAAAAAAAGCGCGATGTCTAGGACATCGCGCTTGGTGACTTAACTTTTTTAACCCGAATGGTTAACCAACTGGCGCTTCGATTTTAACGCAATTCGACAATTTTTAACTAATCTAATTGAATATTGTTGGTTTTTATCACGGGGCCGAGTTTGTTACGCTCGGACACGAGGAATTTGTCCATCTCGCTGCGGCTCGTCGGCGTCACTTCCAGTCCCATGTCTTCGAGGCGCTTGACGACGGCCGGGTCCTTCAACGTGGCCTGCAGCTGCTCGCTCAAGCGGTTCACCCGGTCCTCAGGCGTAGCCTTGGGGACGACCAGGCCCTGCCAGGCATAGGCCTCAAAGCCCTTGACACCCTGCTCGTCGAGGGTAGGCACGTCCGGAAACACCTTGGAGCGCTGCGGCGTCGCAATGCCGATGGCGCGCAGCTTGCCCGCCTGGATGTTCTGGAAGCCGGCGACCGAGTCGACAAACATGAAGGGCACCTGGCCGCCCAGGACGTCCTGCACCGCAGGCGCCGCGCCCTTGTAAGGCACATGCACCAGGCTCAGCTTGACCTGCTCCTTGAAAATCTCGGTCGCCAGGTGGTGGGGCGAGCCGGCGCCGGGCGTTGCATAGCTGACGCCACCCTGCTGCGCCTTGGCCCAGGCAGTGAATTCGGCCAGGTTCTTGATCGGCAGCTTGGGGTTGACGACGAGGATCAGCGGAAAGCGCACCAGCATGCCCACCGCCGCAAAGTCCTTCTCAGCGCTGTAACTGAGCTTTTGGTACAGGTAGGCATTGGCCGCCAAGGTGCCGGTGTCGCCCGTCAGCAAGGTGTAACCATCGGGCTTGGCACGGGCGGCGTAATCGGCACCAATGTTGGTGGCCGCGCCAGGCTTGTTGAGGATGATGATCGACTGGCCCAGGGCCTTGGCCATTGGCTCGGCCACCACGCGGGCGACCACATCGGAGCCGCCGCCTGCCGCATAGGGCACGACCCATTCAATGGGACGCTCGGGGTAGGCGGCATGGCCAAGAGCGGGCAAGGCCAGCGCGGCGGCAGCCAGTAGCTGGCGCAGGGAAAAAGGGGTGGGCATGGTGTTGTCTCCTGTCAGTAATCTTTGTTGTCTCAGCTGCGCGGGGCTACGGGCGCCAGCCGGGGCCTGATGGCATTGTCCACCTGCCCCCAGCCCCTCACCTGTCGCTTACAGCGTACGCGCCGGCAGCATCTGGCCTTCGCAAGGGCCAAATCCGATGCGGGCA
This sequence comes from Comamonas sp. 23, assembly GCF_049601575.1. NCBI lineage: Bacteria > Pseudomonadati > Pseudomonadota > Betaproteobacteria > Burkholderiales > Comamonadaceae > Comamonas > Comamonas sp. 23. The sequence goes on from NZ_CP187127.1 coordinate 4,719,684, forward strand.
GCACCGGGCCGTTCGCACCAGCCGCGCAGCACCACGGCGTCGCCGTCTTCCAGCCAGGTGCGGGTCTCGCCAGTGGGGAGGGTCAGCGGCTGCTTGCCGCCCACGGTCAGCTCGATCAGCGCGGCGGCCTGGTCCAGGCTCGGGCCGGACAAGGTGCCGGTGCCCAGCAGGTCACCGGGCTGCAGGTTGCAGCCGTTGACGGTGTGGTGGGCGACCAGCTGCGCCACGGTCCAGTAGGCATGGCGGTAGTTGGACTGGGTGATCTGCACCGCTGGCTGGCCGGCGGCGCGCATCTTGGACGTCTGCAGGTCCACGGCCAGCGCGATGTCGAAAGCGCCGGCATCGCGGTTGTGGGCGCTGTCCATATAGGGCAGCGGCTGCGGATCGCCTTCGGGGCGCGCAAAGGCGACGCGGTAAGGGGCCAGCGCCTCCAGGGTCACCACCCAGGGGGAGAGGGTCGAGGCAAAGTTCTTCGACAGAAACGGGCCCAGCGGCTGGTATTCCCAGGGCTGGATGTCGCGCGCCGACCAGTCATTGAGCAGGCACAGGCCAAACACATGGTCCTCGGCCTCGCCGATGCTGACGGGCTCGCCCAGCGCATTGGCTTGGCCCATGAAGATGCCCATTTCCAGCTCGATGTCCATGCGCGCGCTGGCCTTGACCGTCGGCACCGCGGCATCGGGCGCCTTGGTCTGGCCCACCGGGCGCTTGAACGGCGTGCCCGAGACCACGATGCTCGACGAGCGGCCATGGTAGCCAATGGGCACCCACTGGTAGTTGGGCAGCAAGGGGTTGTCCGGGCGGAACTGCTTGCCGATATTGGTCGCGTGGTGGATGGAGGTGTAGAAGTCGGTGTAGTCGCCAATCCGCGCGGGCAGGTTGTACTCGGCCTGCGCTTGCGGCACCAGGAAGCCCTGCCACTGCGCCTGCTCGGCAGCGCCCACGCGCAGGCCGCGCGACAGCGCCAGGCGCAGTGCGCTCCAGGCCTGGGGGCCCAGCGCCATCAAGGCGTTGAGCGAAGCCTGCGCACCCGCCTCGGCGGCGCGCTGCGCATCACCCGTCAGACTGCCGCTGGCGGCCAGCGCCTGCAGGTCGACAATCTGGTCGCCAATGGCGACGCCGCCGCGCCAGGCCTCTTGGCTGCCTTGGCGGCGAAAGCTGGCAAAGGGCAGGTTCTGCAGCGGAAAATCGCTGCCAGCGGCCTGAGCGCTAGGAACCCAGCTTTGCAGCGCGGGGTCATGGGTTTCGTTGAGCAGGGTCATGCTTGATGTCTCCAAGTGGGGAATCGCCTCAGGCTTTGCGCTGGGGCTTGAAATGCTTTTGCAGCCCTTGCCAGCAGCGGTAGTACTCGTGCTGCAGCTGCACTGTCTCCAGTGCATAGGCAGTGGGCTGGATGACGGCCGGGGTCTCGAACATAAAGGCCATCGTGTTGTCGATGTAGTGCGGCTTGTGCGTGTCGGCCTGGCTGGCTTTGTCGAAGGTATCGGCATCGGGACCGTGGCCGCTCATGCAGTTGTGCAAGGAGGCGCCGCCGGGCACAAAGCCCTCGGCCTTGGCGTCGTAGGCGCCCTCGATCAGGCCCATGAACTCGCTGGCGAAATTGCGGTGGAACCAGGGCGGACGGAAGGTGTCCTGCGCCACCAGCACGCGCGGCGGGAAGATGACAAAGTCCAGCGCATCCACGCCGGGCAGCGCGGTGGGCGATTGCAGCACCAGAAAGATCGACGGATCGGGGTGGTCGTAGCTGATCGAGCCGATCGTGTTGAAGCGGCGCAGATCGTATTTGTAGGGCGCGTAGTTGCCATGCCAGGCCACCACATCGAGGGGCGAGTGGCCGATGTGCGCCGACCAGAAGTGGCCGCGCAGCTTGGCCACCAGCTCGAAGTCGCCCTCCTTGTCCTCGTAGGCGGCGACCGGCGTCTGGAAATCACGCGGGTTGGCCAGGCCGTTGGAGCCGATCACGCCCAGGTCGGGCAGCTTGAGCAGCTCGCCGTAGTTCTCGCAGATATAGCCGCGCGCCGTACCGTCGAGCAGGGTGACGGCAAAACGCACCCCCCGGGGAACCACGCAGATCTCTTGCGGCTCCACCTCCAAGGTTCCCAGCTCGGTGGCAATCTGCAGCCGCCCTTGCTGGGGCACGATCAGCAGCTCGCCATCGGCGTTGTAGAAGTAGCGCCCCTCCATGCTGCGGTTGGCCGCATACAGGTGGATGCCGCAGGCGGCATTGCCGGCCATGCTGACGATGCCCTGCAGAAAATCGCAGGGCGCATCGGGCAGTGGCAGCGGATCCCAACGCAGCTGGTTGGGCGGCGTGGGCACCTCGTCAAAGCCGCCAGTGACATGGCTTTGCCAGCGCGGCAGGGCCAGCGGCGCAAAGGGCTCATGCATGGCGCCGGGGCGGATGCGGTAGAGCCAGCTGCGGCGGTTGCTGTGGCGCGGCGCAGTAAAGGCCGTGCCCGACAGCTGCTCGGCATACAGGCCCAGCGGCGCGACCTGCGGCGAATTGCGCCCCACAGGCAGCGCGCCCGGCTCGGCCTCGGTCGCCCATTCGTTGGCAAAACCTGTCATATAGTGCCGGGGCTCGGCGTTCAAACTGCGCATGCATGTCTCCTTTCAGTCGTTGTTGGGGCGGGTGTGCCGGCCGTGCAGACCTGGCGGTGAAGCGATCACTAGGAATCCCTAGGGAAAATACTGGACGTGGGCGTGCCCTGGGCGCTTCCGCAAAGCGGGGCTCCGTGACATAGTCGCGGTAGCTGTTTTCCCAGCCAGCATTGATACAAAACCAAGGAGACGCGTTGAACACGCCGCTGGACCGTACCTATACCCACCGCCTGCATGCACTGGCCAAAGTCACCGACCGCACCACCCAGATGGTGTACGAGGAAGAGGTGGGCATTCCTATCAGCGAGGCCCGCTGCCTGGCAGCCATTGGCGCGTTCCATCCCCTGTCGGTCAATGACCTGGCGATGCGCGCCAACCTGAACAAGGCCCAGGCCAGCCGCTCCACCCAGGCACTGGTCGAGCAGGGCCTGGTGCTCAAGCAAGCCAGCGAAGTCGATGGACGCGGCGTGGTGCTCAGCCTCACGCCCAAGGGCTGCGAATGCTGGGAAAAAGTGATGGTGGTCATCGCCCGCCGCAATGAAGAGATTCTCTCGGCGCTGACGATCGACGAGCGCGAGCAGCTCAGTGTGCTGCTCGACCGCCTGCTGCAGCACGCGCGCCAGACCAGCCTGCCCGAGTAGCGCCGCCCTGCGGCCCGCAGGGCTGCATGCACGGCGCCGCAGCGGCTGCGTCCGCCGCAGGCATGCATGCAGCCTGGCCGTCATGCAGCGGCCTCCGGCTCGGCCACGGCATCGGCCTGCGTCTGGTAGAGCGAGGCCACGTTCTGGTCAATCGCGCCAAACAGGCTGTGGCCGTCCTTGCCCTTCATCTCGATGCGCACCGTGTCGCCAAACTGCATGAAGCCGGTGGTGCTCTTGCTTTTTTGCAGCACTTCCATGCTGCGCTTTTCGGCAATGCAGCCGTAGCCCTTGGGCCAGTCCATGCGGCCGTGCTTTTCGGCGCCGCTGTTGCTGACGGTGCCGCTGCCCAGCACGGTGCCGGCGCGCAGGTGGCGCGTCTTGGCGGCATGGGCGATCAGCTGGCCAAAGTGAAAATCCATCTCCGGGCCCGCATCGCACATGCCGACCTTGCGGCCGTTCCAGCTGGTCTGCAAGGCCAGGTGCACCTTGCCGCCGCGCCAGGCGTCGCCCAGTTCATCGGGGGTGATGGCCACCGGGCTGAAGGCCGTCACTGGCTTGCTCTGCACCAGGCCCGCGCCCTTGTCCTGCTCGGCCGCCTGCAGCTGGCGCAGGCTCACCGGGTTGGCCAGCATCAGCAGGCGCACGCTGTCGAGCGCATCTTCGGGGCTGCTGTCTTGCTTCACATCGCCGGTGATGACGGCCAGCTCGGCCGAGAAATCAATGCCCATGGCCTCGCTGGCCACGACGATGTCGTCGCAGGGGCCGATGAAGGCGTCGCCCGCGCCTTGGTGGACCAAGGGATCGGTCTTCAGCGCAGCGGGCAAATCCTCGCCCGGCGCCTGGCGCAGCAAGGCCACATGGCTCAGGTAGGCGGCGCCGCAGAGCCACTGGTAGGCGCGCGGCAGCGGTGCCATGCACTGGGCGGGGTTGAAATCAAAACTGTGGCGCGCGCGGTCAGCATTGAGCGCGTCGTACAGATCCTGCAGCTGGGGGGCGTAGAAATACCAGTCGTCGAGCACCTGCTGGAGGCGGTGCGCAATTCCGGAGGCGTAATGGGCCGTGCGCAGGTCGCGCGAGACGACGACCAGCTGGCCGTCGCGCGATCCGTCTTTATAGCTTGCAAGCTTCATACCGGTGTCTCACAGTCAAACATGCCTCTATCGTGCCAGATTGCCCCCGGGCTGGGTGCTTGGCGCAGCCCTTGCACATGCCGATGGCCATGCTTTATGCTGCCAAATTACGATTAGTAAAACGCATTCCTTTTTTTTAGAATACCTTAAACTACCGCCATGGACAAGGATCGTGCAGGCATTCAGTCAGTCGAGGTGGGATTTGCGCTGTTGCAGGCGCTGGTGGAGGCCCGTGGGCCGCTGGCACTCAAAGACCTGGCGCAGGCCGCTGCGATGCCGGCAGCCAAGGCCCACCGTTATCTGGTGAGCTACCAGCGCAGCGGCCTGGTCAAGCAGGAGGCGGCCACCTCGCGCTACGACCTGGGCCCGATGGCCTTGCAGCTGGGGCTGGCGGCACTGCGCCGCAGCGATGCGGTGCGGCTGGCGCGCGAGCGCATGCCCGATTGGCTCGACCGCCTGGGCCACACGGTGGCGCTGGCCGTCTGGGGCAACCATGGCGCCACCATCGTGCACTGGGAGGAGCCGCCCCACGGCACCACCGGCCACCTGCGCCTGGGCGATGTGATGCCGCTGCTCTCATCGGCTACCGGGCGCTGCTTTGGCGCCTGGCTGCCCGCCGCACGGACCGAAGCCGCCCTGGAGCGCGAGCTGGCCCAGGCGCGCCTGGCCGGGCGCAGCGACCTGCCCCAGACCGCCGCCGCCGCGCACCAGCTGTTCGCCCAGGTGCGCAGCCAGGGCACCGCCTGCGTGGTCGACACCCTGCTGCCCAGCGTGGTCGCACTGTGTGCGCCTGTCTTCGATGCGCGCGGCCAGTTGGTGCTGGGCATCACCAGCCTGGGCACGCAGGCCACATTCGACCCCGCCCCCCAAGGCGCGATCGCCCAGGGCCTGCAGACCATCGCCGCCCAGCTCTCGCACGCGCTGGGTTACAGCGGCACTGAACCAGGCGGCCAGGCCCTGCAGCCAACCTAATCCAGCTGCCCTGTGGGCCTGCGCAGCAGGCACTACACTGGGCGTCTCATGCGCCAACGCCCCCTCATCCTGCTGACCTTTGCCGTGCTGGCCGCCCATGGGCTGCTGCTGGCCTGGCCCGGGGTGCAGGAGGCGCTGAGAAAGGCGCGCATCACCGGCAGCACCCCCAAGGAGCTGCGCTTTGAGGTGCGCCAAATAGCCCCGCCGCCCCCGGCTGCCGTGCCGCCTGCACCCACGCTGGCCTCCAGGCCCAGCATGGCGCAAGCGGCGCCTGCCGCCCCCCGGCCCCAGGTCCAAAAAGCGCCGCCAGAACAGGCGCCCGCCAGCCGCGCGAGTGTGGGCCCCAAGTTCCGGGAAGCGTCCACCGAAAAACCAGCCACCTCGGAGGCAGCGCCCACCACAGAAGCCGACGCGGCACCCGCTGCCCCTTCGGCTCTGGACCAACTGCTCGCATCCGGCGAAGCGAGCCCCGCGCCCATGCCGGAGCCCATCCCCGGCTCTGCGGCCGATCTGCAGCCGCTCCATGCCGTTGCAGACCAGGGCGATGCCAGCCCATCCACCTCGGAGGCCAAGGCCGAGACGGAGGCGCCCAGTGCTAGCGCCAGCGAACCCGCGCCCGCGATAGGCATTGGCAGCCCCGGCTATGCCGGCCCGCTGCCAGCGATCAAGCTGCCGCCCTCGGCGCGGCTACAGTTCCAGGCCAAGGGCTCGGCCAAGGGCTTCCAGTATTCGGCCAAGGCGCAGCTGACGTTCAAGTCCGATGGCCAGCGCTACCAGGCCGAGCAGGAGGTGTCGGCCTTTTTGATGGGCAGCCGCAGCCAGACCAGCAGCGGGCTGATTACGCCCCATGGCCTGGCGCCCCAGCGTTTTGTCGACAAGGCGCGCAAAGAGCGCAGCGCCGAGCTCGATGCCCCGGCAGCCCGTATCCGCTACAGCGACGGCGACGAGCCCCAGGCCGTGAGCGCTGGCGTACAAGACCGGCTGTCGATCTTTTTGCAGCTCTCGAGCATGGTGGCGGCCAACCCCGAGCGCTATGCGCCGGGCAGCACGGTGGCGATCAACGTGACCAGCGCGCGCAGCGCCGAGGTCTGGACCTTTGTCGTCGACGGCCCCGAAACGCTGGATCTGCCCGCCGGGCCCACCCCCAGCTTGCGCCTGACGCGCCAGCCGCGCAAGGGCCAGGACCAAACGGCCCACCTGTGGCTGGCCCCGTCGCTGCAGTACCTGCCGGTGCGCATCCGCCTGTCCCAGTCCAATGGCGATTTTGCCGATCTGCAACTGCAGGCGGCAACGGTGGACAGCCCGCCTTGAACCGCCGCGCTGCGCGGCTTTGTACGACAAAGCCTGCGCGATACGTCCCTGATTTGCGACGTTTGGCCGTAAAAAGGGCGCCAATTGCCAGGAATGCCATCAAAACCTGCTACAACGGACATGTGGACGCAGACTTGCAAATTCGCAAACTGCCACCACCTGCACTTCACAAGGAGGAACATCATGCAAATGATTTACGACTCGGACTCTTTTGTGGTGTTGCACCTGACGCCAGAGCTGCCCCTGTCCAACGATGGTGCTTCCGTCACCAACCCCACCGTTACCGAGCCGCTGCGCCATCTGCAGCGTCAGGGTTTTGAGATTGTGGACAAGCGCAGCGGCAAGGAGCTGTACCTCGATGGTGCCTGGGCAGAAATGTTCCACCAGCAAATCCAGGCCTGGCAAGCCAATGCGCCGACGGAAGAAGAAGTCGAGGCCACACTGGACCGCTATACCGGCCTGGCCCAGCAACCGGTGATCGTGCACTAAACGCCGCACCTCTCGCCCCCCATCCCCGCTGTTTGCGTACCCTCCAGGCGCAAACAGTTTTTTTTGCCCAAAAGCGGCGGCGACGCTTGACTTAGAGTGCGCTCTAACTTCGACAATGCCTGCATGGAACCACCCCTCAGCATTGAAGAAGCATCGCAACGCACCGGGCTGAGCGCCCACACCTTGCGCTATTACGAACGCATTGGCCTGATTGCCGCCGTAGCGCGTGCAGCCGGCGGCCAACGCCGCTATGCCGCAGCAGACCTGGCCTGGCTCGCCTTTCTGACCCGCCTGCGCACCACCCGCATGCCCATCCAGAAGATGCGCCTGTTCGCCCAGTTGCGCAGCACCGGCGATGCCACCGTGCCAGCGCGGCGCGCCATGCTGCAAACGCACCTGGCCGAGGTGCAGGCCGAAATCACCGCGATGCAGCAAGCCGCCCAGGCGCTGCAAGACAAGATTGCCCACTACCAGGCGCTGGAAAGCGCGGACTCTGCGCCGCCCCGCAAAAACGCCGCTCCAAAGAAGGACCCGAACCATGGCTGAAACCTCCCGCTACCAACGTGGCCTGGACAAGCTGCGCGAGATAGATGGCCATGCCGGCGAACAGGTGGTGGCCAGCCTGGCCGGTATCGCGCCTGACTTTGCGGATTACCTGATCGAATTCCCCTTTGGCGACATCTACAGCCGCCCGGGGCTGGACCTCAAAAGCCGCGAGATAGCCACGGTGGCCGCCCTCACCGCGATGGGCCATGCGGCACCGCAGCTGAAGGTGCATATCCAGGCGGCACTGAATGTGGGTTGCAGCCAGCAGGAGGTGGTGGAGATCATCATGCAGATGGCCGTCTATGCCGGGTTTCCGGCCGCGCTCAATGGCCTGTTTGTGGCCAAGGAGGTGTTTGCGCAGCATCCTGCACCTGGCGCCTGATCAGCGGAAGAACCCCGACGGCGTCTGGCCGAACTGGCGCTTGAACATGGTGGCAAAGGCGCCCGGGCTGTCATAGCCCAGCGCCAGCGCCACATCGATCACCTTCTGGCCCTGTGCCAGCCGCTCCAGCGCCTGCAGCAGCCGCGCCTGCTGGCGCCAGCGGGCAAAGCCCATGCCGGTGTCGCGCAGAAAGAGGCGCTGCAAGGTCTTGGGGTCCACCTCGAAAAAACGCGCCCAATCAGCCAAGGTGGCCTGATCGTCGGGCTTGCGCTGGATATGCCCGCAGATGCGCTGCAGCCGCGGGTCGGCCGGGCTGGGCAGGTGCATCGGCAGCACCGGCAGCGCCTGCAGCTCGTCGAGCAGCAGCCGCATCAAGCGGCCATCGCGTGAATCGGGCGCGTAAGGGATGTCGATCTGCATCGCCGCGCGAATCAGCTCGCGCAGCAGCGGCGAGATGCCCACGACCTGCGCCTGTTCGGCCAGACCGGGCGCGGCATGGGGGCGCACAAACAGGCTGCGCATGCGCACCTCGCCGATATGGCGCACCTGGTGCTCGGTACCCGCCGGCATCCAGATGCCACGCGTGGGCGGCACGATCCACTGGCCGCCGTCGGAGGCGACCAGCATCACGCCATGCACCGCATGGATGAGCTGGTGGTGGAAAGGGTGGCGGTGCGTGCCGGTGCTGCTGCCCGGCGCGTAATCGGTGGCATGGCAGGCGATGGGCACAGGGCTGCGCTCCATCTCCTCCAGCGTCTGGAAGTAGTAAGGCATCAAATGTCCGTTTTGCGAAGACTTTAGCCCAAAATGCGCAAGACAGGCAAATGGCCCGGCCCTAGCATGGCGGCTTTGTCTTGAACCGCACAGGCCCATGCCGCCATGAACTCCTCCCTCGCCGCCCATCCCGCCCAGCGCCAAGCTGCCCCGCCCCGCACCGCCTTTGGCGTGCTAGGTGCCATCAGCACCGCCCACATGGTCAACGACATGATGCAGTCGCTGATCCTGGCGCTCTACCCCATCTTGCAAGGCAACTTCCAGCTCAGCTTCAGCCAGATCGGCTTTATCACCCTGGTCTACCAGGTCACCGCCTCGCTGCTGCAGCCGCTGGTGGGCCTCTACACCGACAAGCGCAGCACGCCCTATTCGCTGCCGCTGGGCATGTGCTTTACCTTGGGCGGTCTGCTGCTGCTGGCCTTTGCGCCCAACTACAGCACGGTGCTGGTAGCCGCCGCCCTGGTAGGCACGGGCTCGTCGATCTTCCACCCCGAATCCTCGCGCGTGGCCCGCATGGCTTCGGGCGGCAAGCATGGCATGGCGCAGTCGCTGTTCCAGGTGGGTGGCAACACCGGCACGGCGCTAGGCCCGCTGCTGGCCGCAGCGGTGATCGTGCCTTTTGGCCAGCGCAGCATTGTCTGGTTTGGCCTGGCGGCGCTCGGCGGCATTGCGCTGCTGGCCTGGGTGAGCCGCTGGTACGCCGTGCAGCACCGCGCGGCCAAAGGCGCGCGCACCCCGGTGGCCAATGGCCTGCCGCGCTCGCAGGTGCTGGGCGCCGTGGGCGTACTGCTGGTACTGATCTTCTCCAAATACTTCTACATCGCCAGCCTCTCGAGCTACTACACCTTCTACCTGATGGCGCACTTTGGCGTGGGCGTGCAAAACGCGCAGCTGCTGCTGTTTGTCTTTTTGCTGGCCTCCGCCGTGGGCACGGTGGTGGGCGGCCCGATTGGCGACCGCATCGGCCGCAAGCCCGTGATCTGGGCCTCGATCCTGGGTGTGGCGCCGTTCGCGCTGATCCTGCCTCACGCCAGCCTGGCCTGGACGGTGGTGCTCACCATCATCATCGGCCTGGTGCTGTCTTCCGCGTTCTCGGCCATCCTGGTCTACGCGCAGGAGCTGATTCCCGGCAAGATCGGCATGGTCTCGGGCCTGTTCTTTGGCCTGGCCTTTGGCATGGGCGGCCTGGGCGCCGCCGTGCTGGGCGTTATCGCCGACCGCAGCGGTATCGAACAGGTCTACGCGATGGCCGCCTACCTGCCGCTCTTGGGCATGGTCGCCATCTTCCTGCCCAAGGTGCCGCAGCGCTGATGCCCGTCTGAGAACCTGTTCAAAGCAGCCTGAAAACACCAACGCCCGGTCTTGCGACACGGGCGTTCTTCGTTAGGGGGCAAGGCGCCAGGTTCAGCCCCTGCTTCAGGCTTAGCCGCAGGCACCCACTGCACCACAGGAGGTGCAGTACTCGCAGCCATCTTTGCGGATCACCGCATGGGCGCCGCATTCGTTGCACTTTTTCCCAGCCATGGTCTGCATCGCCTGGCTCACCACGGGGGCGGGCACGGCCGGGGTCAGGGTGGAGTGGCTGATACCTGGCAGGTTCTGCTGGCGGCGGCGCTCCAGGATTTGCTGCACCGCGTAGGCGATGGCGGACACTTCCGAGTCATGCCACATCGGCACATGGGTGCCATCGGCGCGCTGGTAGGTACCCAGGCGCACGGGGCCCCGGTCCCAGGCGACCTTGCGCATGTCGGCCAACGCACGCTCGAGGAAACCACCGCGCGCGGCCAGCGACAGCAGGCGCATGCTGGAGGTAATCCACTGCTGCGACTCGCCGCTCTGGCCCACCGGCATGAAGAACTCCACCGCGCGGTCCACCATGCTCTTGCCGTCGGCGCTGGGCACCGGCAGGAAGGAGACGATGATGTAGAGGCGCTGCTGGCCTTCCTGCGTCCAGTACTCGACCTTGTCGGCCACGGCGCTGAGCTCGCCCTCGGGGCGGCGCTCGATCACCAGCTTCATCGGGTCCACGACCGCCGCTGCCGGGGCCTTCTCGGCGGCTGGGGCCTCGGGCTTGGCGGCCGGCGTGGTCTCCAGCACCGCACCCAGAATGCTGTTGGGGCGGTAGGTGGCCAGGCCCTTCAGATTGGCGCGCCAGGCCTGCAGGTACAGGTTCTTGAAGTCCTCGTAGGGATAGTCGGCAGGGATGTTCACCGTCTTGGAGATGGCGGTATCCACATAGGGCTGCACGGTTTCCATCATCGCCAGGTGCTCGGTGGCCGACATCTCCAGCGCCGAGACAAAGTAGGCAGGCAGCTGCTCCACATCACCGCCCAGCTCGCGGTACAGGCGCCAGCTGTGGTCCTCGACCTGGTACTGGCTCTTGCTTCCATCGGCCTCGCGCTTGTTGCGCGTGTAGGTCCAGGAGAAGGCTGGCTCGATGCCATTGGAGGCATTGTCGGCAAAGGCCAGCGAGACGGTGCCGGTGGGCGCAATCGACAGCAGGTGGCTGTTGCGGATGCCGTGTTTTTGGATGTCGTCCTGGATGTCCTGGGGCAGGCGGCTGGCAAAGGTGCCCTTGGCCAGATAGCCCTTGGCATCGAACTTGGGGAAGGCACCCTTCTCTTTGGCCAGGCCGACCGAGGCGCGGTAGGAGGCATCGCGCATGCATTCGGCAATGCGTTTGGCCATGTCACGGCCTTCCTGGTCGGAGTAGCGCAGGGTCAGCATCGTCAAGGTATTGCCCATACCGGTAAAGCCCACACCAATGCGGCGCTTGGCGGCCGACTCCTCGCGCTGCTGCTCAAGCGGCCAGAAGGTGGCATCCAGCACATTGTCCAGCGCACGCACCTGGGTGGCCACGACCTGCTCGAAGCTGTCGAAATCAAAGCTCGGCAGGCCGCCAAAGCCAAAGGGGTTGCGCACAAAGCGGGTCAGGATGATGGGGCCCAGGTCGCAGCAGCCGTAGGACGGCAGCGGCTGCTCGCCGCAGGGGTTGGTGGCGGCAATGCGCTCGCAGTAGCGCAGGTTGTTGTCGTCGTTGATGTGGTCGAGGAACAAAATGCCCGGCTCGGCAAAATCATAGGTCGAGGTCATGATCGTGTCCCACATCGCCCGGGCACGCACCGTCTTGTAGACCCACTGGCCGTCATCCCGCAGCACCGCGCCTTCGGCGCGCAGCTTGGCATTGGGCTTGCCGCTGTGCACCAGCTGCCAGTCGGCATCGTCCACCACCGCCTGCATGAAGGCATCGGGCACACCCACCGACACATTGAAGTTGTTCCAGCGGCCCGGCGTGCGCTTGGCGGTGATGAACTCCATCACATCGGGGTGGTCGATGCGCAGCACGCCCATTTGCGCGCCCCGGCGTGCGCCGGCCGATTCCACCGTCGAGCAGCTCTGGTCAAACACATTGATATAGCTGCAAGGGCCCGAGGCCATCGAGGCCGTACCCTTGACCTCGGCGCCCCGGGGGCGGATGCGCGAGAAGTCATAGCCCACCCCGCCGCCGCGCCGCATGGTCTCCGCCGCTTCGCGCAGCGCCTCGTAAATGCCGGGGTAGCCTTCGTCGTCAAAGCCCTGGATACAGTCGCCCACCGGCTGCACAAAGCAGTTGATCAAGGTGGCCTGGATGTCGGTACCGGCGGCCGACATGATGCGGCCCGCGCCAATGGCGCCGGCATGCAGGTTGGCGTAGAACCTGGCTTCCCATTCGGCCTGCAGCTCGGGCTTTTCCACCGCCGCGAGCGCGCGTGCGACGCGGCTGTACAGGTCTTCGATGCTGGACTCATCACCCTTGAAGTACTTCTCCTTGAGCACATCCAGGCTGATGGCCTGGGGTGCCTGGGCAGCCAGGGCCTGGGGAGACGGGGTGATGGTGTCGCGTTTCATCTGTTAAATCCTCAAAAAATCGGTCGTGTGCCCGCAGATCACGGCGATGGCCGCCCCTGGGGCAGCACTGGCGCCAGACGACCCGCACCCCGGCCCCATGCAGCGGGACATGGCGCTCGGGCATGCCCACGGTCAGGGCGGCAGTTTGGTGAAATCGATAGGCCAATCCAAACTCACTTGGGGTTGGAGACCAACTGCCAATCTACCCCCAATTGCCGAACATGAAAACCACGAAACCACCCTTGTGGTGTGGCTGCATACCCGCTTGGACTGATTGCGGAAATGCCGTGCTGCCAACGCCTGGAAAGCGAGGAAGCGCTTATCCACCATCCTCTTCAAAGCCGCACGGGTTCTGGTCGATGTCTTTGATTTTCTGCAGTTTTCCGGGTCAGCTGCTTGCCCAGATAACCACAGGATGACAGAACAATAAATTTATAATCTTGACGTTTATTTACAAAGTCGGAACCTCGTTTTACCAGGGTATAAAACCAAATCCCGACTGGGGAACTCCCCAAGGGATCCTCGGCAAAAATCCCTGCCATGGTCTGAATGCGGGCTCGGGCGATCCGCTGCGTTGCCTTCCTTGTCAATAGCTCGCTATTGACTGCGAAAGACGCCTTGCGCCTCATCCCGATCCGCATCCATCCCATTGGGCGAGGGTTTTACCGAGGATCCCGGGCCAACGCTGCGACAATGGCAGGTTATGACCAACGCTTACATCCTCACTCTCTCGTGCCCTGATCGCCGGGGGCTGGTCCACGCGGTATCCGGATTCCTGCTGGAGCACGGCAGCAATATTGAAGAAGCCGCCCAGTTCAACGACCCGGCCACTGGCCTGTTTTTCATGCGCGTGCGCTTTGCCAGCACCGGCGCTGCCAGCCAGCTGCGCGAAGACCTGGATGCCTTTGCAAAGCCTTTTGAGATGCACTGGCGCCTGCATGCGGCCGATGAAAAAATCAAGACCGTCATCATGGTCAGCCGCCAGGGCCATTGCTTGAACGACCTGCTGTTCCGCTGGAAGGAAGGCCTGCTGCCGATCGACATCCGCGCCATCGTCAGCAACCACCGCGATTTCTACCAGCTGGCGGCCAGCTACAACATCCCCTTCCACCACATCCCGGTGACGGCGGCGACCAAGGCCCAGGCCGAGGCCAAGCAGTTCGAGATCATCGAGGCCGAAGGCGCCGAGCTGGTCGTGCTGGCGCGCTACATGCAGGTGCTCTCCAACGACCTGTGCAGCAAGCTGTCGGGCCGTGCGATCAATATCCACCACAGCTTCCTGCCCAGCTTCAAGGGTGCCAAGCCCTACTACCAGGCCCATGACCGGGGCGTGAAGCTGATTGGCGCCACCGCCCACTATGTGACGGCCGACCTCGACGAAGGCCCGATCATCGAGCAGGATGTGGCCCGCGCCTACCACACCGACACCGTCGAAGACCTGACCGCCCGCGGCCAGGACACCGAGAGCCAGGTGCTGGCCCGCGCAGTGAAGTGGCACAGCGAGTACCGCGTGCTGATGAACGGCCACAAGACGGTCATCTTTCGCTGATGCCCCCCCGGGGCGCTGCCGGCAGGCGGTTGCCCCGGTGACCGGCACGCTGCCCGCAACTTGCTACAGTGTGGGCATGAGCCAGGTTGACCTCTCCACCCCCCCAGCGGCCTTGACCGAGCGCGCAGAACGCCAGCGCGAAGTCGTGGCCGCCCTGCGCAAGCTGCTGCCCGACGACTGCCTGCTGTGGCACGACGAGGACACCACACCCTATGAATGCGATGGCCTGACGGCCTACCGCCAGCGCCCGCTGGTAGTAGCGCTGCCCGAGACCTATGCCCAGGTGCAGGCGGTGCTGCAGGCCTGCCATGCGCTGCAGGTGCCCGTGGTGGCGCGCGGCGCAGGCACCGGCTTGTCCGGCAGTGCACTGCCGATTGCGCTGGGCGTGACCCTGTCGATGGCGCGCTTCAACCAGATCCTGCACATCGACCCGGCCGCCTGCACGGCGGTGGTGCAATGCGGCGTGCGCAACCTGGCCATCAGCGATGCTGCGGCACCCTACGGCCTCTATTACGCGCCTGATCCATCGAGCCAGATTGCCTGCACCATTGGCGGCAATATTGCCGAGAACTCCGGCGGTGTGCACTGCCTCAAATACGGGCTCACGGTGCACAACGTGCTGCAGATCAAGGGCTTCACCGTCGAGGGCGAGCCCATCGAGTTTGGCAGCCAGGCGCTGGATGTGCCGGGTTACGACCTGCTGGCCGCGGTGATCGGCAGCGAGGGCATGCTGGCCGTGGCCACCGAGGTGACGGTCAAGCTCATTCCCAAGCCGCAGCTGGCGCGCTGCATCATGGCCAGCTTTGACGATGTGCGCAAGGCGGGCGATGCGGTGGCCGCCGTGATTGCCGCCGGCATCATCCCGGCCGGGCTGGAGATGATGGACAAGCCAATGACTGCTGCCGTCGAGGACTTTGTGCATGCCGGCTATGACCTCAGCGCCGAAGCCATCTTGCTGTGCGAGAGCGACGGCACGCCCGAAGAGGTGGCCGAAGAGGTCGCCCATATGAGCCAGGTGCTGCGCGCCGCAGGCGCCACCGCCATCAGCATCAGCCAGGACGAAGAAGAGCGGCTGCGCTTTTGGAGCGGCCGCAAGAACGCCTTCCCCGCCAGCGGCCGCATGAGCCCGGACTATATGTGCATGGACTCGACCATTCCGCGCAAGCGCCTGGCCGATATCCTGCTCGCCATCCAGCAGATGGAGAAAAAGTACCAGCTGCGCTGCGCCAATGTCTTCCATGCCGGCGACGGCAACCTGCACCCGCTCATCCTGTTCGATGCCAACGACCCCGACCAGCTGCACCGCTGCGAGCTGTTTGGCGCCGACATTCTGGAGACCAGCGTTGCCATGGGCGGCACCGTCACCGGCGAGCATGGCGTGGGCGTGGAAAAGCTCAACAGCATGTGCGTGCAGTTCTCGGCCGAGGAGAACGCGCAGATGCTGGCCTTGAAAGCCGCATTTGACCCGCAGGGCTCGCTGAATCCCGGCAAGGTGATCCCGACCCTGAACCGCTGCGCTGATTACGGCAAGATGCTGGTGCGCGCGGGCAAGCTGTCCCATCCAGATTTGCCACGCTTTTAAGCCGCTGCAGGCGTACCGCCATGTCCGCCCTTCGCTGACAGGCGGTACAGCCACGCCCAGGCACAGTCAAGGCAGATCCATGACTGCAAAGGACTGCCTTGAAAAACCACACCCCCACCCTGAGTGCCGCCGTGCTCTGCGCCGCGCTGCTGTCGGCTACTGCGGCCCATGCGCAGCACCCCGCGCTGCAAAAAGCAGGTGATGTGCAGTATGTCTGCGGCGGCATTGGCATTGATGAATCGACCGCGATGCGTGCGGCGATGAAGGACTACCCGCTGTCGCTGCTGTTTGCGACCAAGTCGGGCGACTACCTCGCAAAGATCCAGGTGGTGATTGCCGATGGCAAGGGGCAGGAAGTGGCGCAGTTCCAGGCCCAAGGGCCCGTCTGCCTGCTGCGCCTGGACAGCGGTCGCTACACAGTCAAGGCCAGCGCCGATGGCGGCAAGACGATCGACCAGGGTGTCGAGGTGGGGCCAGCCGGTACGCCCGGCAAGACACTGGACTACCGCTTCTGATCGATCAGACGGCAGGGCCCAGGCTGCCGGAGATCGCACTGATACGGCCCTGGCCGTCCAGATCGGCAACGATGCGGTGTGGGCCATGCTGGCCGGTGATGCGCGAGCCCGTCTCCTGCACGCTGAAGCCCTTGGCCGGCAGGTAGTGCTGCAGCAGCACACGGTGGTCCAGCTCGAAATCGCTGATCAGTTGCGACACGACGGTCGGCACACGTTCGGGCTGGGGCGCGGTCGTGGGCAGGCCATGGTCGGGATCGATCAGCGCCAGCAAGATGCCCTCGCCATAGTTGCCCAGGTAGTAGCCAGCGCTGTTGTCGGCGCCAGCGGCAATCAGGCCGATCACATGCAGGTCTTCCTGGCGCAGCGCGGTGCGCGGCTCGGTGAACAGCGCCAGGTTCTTGGCCGCGCCAAAGCCTTGCAGCTGGCGTGCCACTTCGGTAAAGGCGGGCGCCACCTCGGCCTGGGTATGGGCCCAGATCCACAGCCAGGTGCCTGATTGGAAGGAGTAGGAGCCCAGCACCTGCATGCGAAAACGCAGGTCATCGCCAAAGGCGATCAGGCCCTGGGCCGTATCGGCCGACCAGGGGCGGTCACCCACCCTCTCGGCAAAATCGAGTTGGCGGTCCCAGGCCATGCCGGCATAGGCGGACAGCGCCTCGCGCAGTGCGGGATCGGCAATGGACGGAGGGACTTCGGCTTCACGGGCCGCTGCGGCCTCGAACAGATCGGCCTGCGGGCTGGGCGCTGCCTCGGCTGCTAGATGGGCAGCGGGTGCTGCGGGCACATCGCCAGCGCTGGGCATGCCGACCAAGGGCGCAGCCAGCTCGGCCGCCGGGTCAAAGGCCGGCTCACGCGTGCCGCGCGCAGGCTCCTGCGGCGTACCGCCTGCCGCTGCGGCGGGGTGCGGGGTCGGGGTTTCAGCGGGGGCAGCCGTTGGCGCAGAGGGGCTCAGCCAGCCAAACAGTTTTTGCCACAATCCCATGGTGTTGATTCTCCTGCGGTAGCGGCACGCCCCATGCGCCCCAAGCGTCAAAGACCACAGCTTTGGGCCTATTGACGCTCAAAATGGGCACCTGCGCGCACCCATCGCCGCTTTGCTGCTATCAGTATAGGTGCAAACCACCATACCCCTGTTTTGCAGTTGCAACGGGGTGTAGGTCCACTACTTTACAGGAAGGGCTGGGCCGCTGCCCAAAAAACCGGCCCTCGCCTACCAGCACCCGCCGCGCCAGTGGGGCTCAGTTCAGCGCCATGCTCAGACGGCGGCGGTAGCTGCTGAGCAATGCACCCACCTCGTCCTCCTGCTTGCTGGCCTTGCCCGTCAGCGCAATGCCGCCGGCCGTAGTGCCGGGCACCGTGTCTGCGGCCTTGGGCTTGGGCGGGGTCAGCAGCTCCAGGATGGCGACAAACAGCTTGCGTGCAGCCTGGTCGTTCCAGGTTTTGTCACGCATGATGATCTCCAGCAGCTCGTCCATGCTGGCGGTCCACTGGCCTTCGGCCATCAGCGCCTGCGCCTTGGCAAAGCGCGTGTCGAAGTCGCGCTTGTTGGCGGCAATGGCCGCGTCGAACTGCTCGAGCGGCCAATCGCCCCGGTCGTCCTCGTGCACAAAGCGGATCGCCTGGGCCCAGGCCTTCAAGGCCACAAAGCGCAGCGGCTGCTGGATGCGCTTGAGCGGCTCCTCGATCTGGGCTTCAGCCTCGGTCACCGCGCCCGTCTGGATCAGCAGGCGGGCATAGTCAAAACGGGCATCGTCATTGCTGGGGTCGGCCGCCAGCGACTCTTGCAGCATCTGCAGCGCGGCCTGCACATCGCCGCTGTCCAGCAGTTGCTGGGCCTCATCGGCGCCCGCTTCGGCGGCCATGGCTGCTTCCGACGGCAGATGCTTGTCCAGAAACTCGCGCAGCTTGCCTTCCGGTTGGGCGCCCATGAAACCATCGACGGGCTTGCCGCCGATCATCAGCACGCAGGTCGGAATGGAGCGGATGCCGAACATGCCTGCCAGCTGCTGCTCCTGGTCCGAATCGATCTTGACCAGCTTGAAGCGGCCGCCGTAGTCGACTTCGAGCTTATCCAGCAAGGGGCCCAGGGTTTTGCAAGGGCCGCACCAAGGTGCCCAAAAGTCCACCAGCACGGGCACCTGCATGGATGCCTGGATGACTTCGGCTTCAAAATTCTCAATGGTGACGTCGATCATGTCGCTAAAAATCCGTGTTGATCAGGCAGCTTCACTGCAAAAAGTAAAATGGCGGGTTCCACCCTGGCGCGGGGCCGGCATTCTTGCCTTAGACACCCGCCAACCCACACTATGACACCCATCCAAGTTGGCGTGGTCATGGGCTCCAGCAGCGACTGGGAGACCATGCAGCACGCAGTAGCCATTCTCCAGCAATTCGGTATTGCCTTTGAGGCCCAGGTGGTCTCGGCCCACCGCATGCCTGACGACATGTTCCGTTTTGCCGAGAGCGCCGTAGAACGGGGCCTCAAGGCCATCATCGCCGGCGCTGGGGGCGCAGCCCACCTGCCTGGGATGATAGCCGCTAAAACCCCGGTGCCCGTGCTGGGCGTGCCCGTGGCCAGCCGCCACCTGCAAGGCGTTGATTCGCTGCATTCCATCGTGCAGATGCCCAAGGGCGTGCCCGTCGCCACCTTCGCGATCGGCCAGGCCGGTGCGGCCAATGCCGCCCTGTTTGCCGTGGCCATGCTGGCCAATGAAGACCCTGCGCTGCGCGCCAAGCTCGATGCCTTCCGCGCCGAGCAGACCGAAGCGGCCCGCAACATGACCTTGCCGGTGAACGCATGAGCACCACCAGCCACAGCGCCTCGGCGCAAGACCAGGCCCAAGCCATTTTGCCCGGCGCCACCCTGGGCGTGCTGGGCGGCGGCCAGCTGGGCCGCATGTTTGCCCATGCCGCCCAGTCGATGGGCTACTTCACCGCCGTGCTGGATGCGGATGCGACCAGCCCGGCCGGCCTGGTCAGCCACCACCATGTGCGCAGCGGCTATGAAGACCCGCAAGGCCTGGCCGAGCTGGCGCGCCTGTGCGCTGCGGTGACCACCGAGTTCGAGAATGTGCCCGCCGCCGCGCTGAACCAGCTCGCGCAAAGCCTGCCGGTGTCGCCCGCCGGCGCATCCGTGGCCATCGCCCAGGACCGCGCTGCGGAAAAAGCCCACTTTGTGAAATGCGGCGTGCCCTGCGCACCCTATGCGGTCATAGAGACGGCCGAGCAGCTGGCCGCCGTCAACGACGCGCTGCTGCCCGGCATTTTGAAGACCTCCCGCATGGGCTATGACGGCAAGGGCCAGATCCGCGTCAAGACCCGCGAGGAGCTGACTGCGGCCTGGACCGAGCTCAAGCAGGTGGCCTGCGTGCTCGAGAAGATGCTGCCGCTCGCCCATGAGTGCTCGGTCATCGTCGCGCGCAGCCGCAAGGGCGATATCGTGCACCTGCCGGTGCAGCGCAACCTGCACCGCGAAGGCATTCTGGCGGTGACCGAGGTCTATGCCGGCAACCTGCCTGCCGCGCAGGCCGAGCAGGCCATTGCGGCGGCCCAGTCGGTGGCCCAGGGCCTGGACTATGTCGGCGTGCTCTGCGTGGAATTCTTTGTGCTCGATGGCGGCCAGCTGGTCGTCAACGAGATCGCCCCGCGCCCGCACAACAGCGGCCACTACAGCCAGAACGCGCTGGATGTGTCGCAGTTCGAGCTGCAGGTGCGCTGCATGGCCAACCTGCCCTTGGTGCAACCGCGCCAGCACAGCGCTGCCATCATGCTCAACCTGCTGGGCGACCTGTGGTTCAAGGACAGCGCCAGCGCGCAGACCCCCGCCTGGGACCAGGTGCTGGCCCTGCCCGGCTGCCACCTGCACCTGTACGGCAAGGTCGATGCCAAGCGTGGCCGCAAGATGGGCCACCTGAACATCACGGCTGCCACGCCCGAGCAGGTGCGCGAGACGGCCCTCAAAGCTGCTGCCATCCTGGGCATTGCCGCGTTCTAAGAGGACTACACGTGATTCTGGATGGAAAGCTCGACGCCTCGGTGCGCGCCGCCGCGCTGGCGCTGCAGGCGGGGCAACTGGTTGGCTTGCCGACCGAGACGGTCTACGGCCTGGCCGCCGACAGCGACAACGACGCCGCCGTGGCGCAGATCTTCAGCGCCAAGGGCCGGCCTGCCGACCACCCGCTGATCGTGCATGTGGCCGATGCCGCAGGCGTGCAGCGCTACGCCAAGGCCGTGCCGGTGTTTGCCCAGCAGCTCATCGATGCGTTCTGGCCCGGGCCCCTCACCCTGATCCTGCCGCGCCTGCCCGGTGCGGCGATGGCATCGACGGCCGGACAGGACAGCGTGGGCCTGCGCTGCCCCTCGCACCCGGTGGCGCAAGCGGTGCTGCAGGCCTGCCAGCAGCTCAGCCCGCCCGTCTGGGGCGTCTCGGCGCCCAGCGCCAACCGCTTTGGCCGCGTCAGCCCGACCACGGCCGCCCATGTGGCGGCCGAACTGGGTGACGCACTGCTGGTGCTCGACGGCGGCGCCTGCGATATCGGCATTGAGTCGACCATTGTCGATTGCACGCGTGGCGTGCCCGTGCTGCTGCGCCCCGGCGCCATCACGCGCGACGATATCGAGCGCGCCTGCGGCACCCGCCCGCTGTCGATGCAGGAGCTGACGGCCGATACCCCGCGCGCCTCGGGCACCTTGCTCGCGCACTATGCGCCCAGCGCCAAGGTCAGGCTGATGGATGCCAAGCAGCTGCAATCGGCGCTCGATGTGCTGGGGGCCGACGCGCGGCATATCGCCATCTACCACCGCGGCCCACTGCGCAGCGCCAGCCCCCATCTGCGCCTGCAGCCCATGCCCCATGCGCCGCTGGCTGCGGCCCGCGAGCTGTTTGGCCTGCTGCGCGACTTGGACGACTGGGGCGCCAAGCTCATCTGGATCGAAACCCCGCCGGAGACGGCAGATTGGGAAGGCGTCAGCGACCGTCTGCAGCGCGCGGCGGCGGCTGGCTGAGCCGCCTAGCCCCTGGCGTTTTACCTCTCTTTACCTCATCACCTTGGTGGCCTGGATCAGCCTCGCTACACTACGCTCTACTTACTGGAGAACTCACATGGCAGCAAATTGGATGCGCCGTACCGTGTTGACCGCCGTGGCTGGTGCCTCGGTGGCCATGCTGGCGGCCTGCGGATCGAGCTCAACCGCGAACTCGATTCGCCCCGACAGCATCATCACCTTTGGTGATGCAATGACCGACCTGGGCCAAAACCCCAATGGCCGTCCCTACTCGGTCAGCAACGGCAGCTACAACAACTGGACGCGTGAAATCGCCTACCGCTATGACCTGACGATCACCGCGGCCAAGGATGGTGGCACCGCCTATGCCTACGGCAATGCCCGCGTCTCCCAGCCCGATGCCACCGGCGTGACCAATGCCCCCTCCATCACCGCGCAGATCGACAGCTACCTGGCGGCCCACCCAACCTTCACCAGCAACCAGTTTGTGCTGATGAGTGGCGGCATGAGCGACGTGATCGCCGGCTACAACGAATACGCCGCCGGCACCAAGACCCGCGACCAGTACCTGGCCGACATGACCACCGCTGGCCAGCAGATGGCAGCGCAGGTGCGTCGCCTCAACAGCGCAGGCGCCCCCCGCGTGCTGACCGTGGGCACGCCCAACCTGGGCCGCACGCTGTGGGCCACCAGCCTGGACAACGCGCAACCCAGCGCCGACCCCAAGCCATCGAACACGCTGGAAGCGGCCACCACCGCCTTCAACAATGGCCTGCTGAACGCCTTGTATGGCCTGTCGGGCACCGAAGTGCTGTACGCCGACGTGCAGTACTACTTCAACTCGATGACCGGCAACCCCGGCAGCTACAGCTTCACCAACTCCACTGATCCGGCCTGCACCACCGCAGATGCCACCAATGGCCTGAACATTGGCGTCAACCAGATCAACTCCTCGCTGTGCACCGCCGACACCCTGGTGGAAGCCTCCAAGGTCGACCAGTACCTGTTCTCCGACCTGGTGAACTACACGCCCCAGGCGCACCGCCGCTTTGGCGATTGGGTCTATGACCGCATGAAGGCGAATTGGTAAGCTGCTGTCCTTGGCAAGCGCTTAACGAAAAAATGGACACCAAGGTGTCCATTTTTTTTATGGCCGCCTCAACACGGCTGCGGCATCTCAGACCCGCCGATCAAGCCCGCATGCTGCCAAACTTGCCGCTGTTGAAGTCATTGACCGCCTGCACGATCTCCTGCTGGCTGTTCATCACAAAGGGGCCGTAGCCGACGATGGGCTCGTCAATCGGCTCGCCGCTCATCAGCAGCAAGGCGACATCGCCATTGGCCTCCAGTGTCAGCTTGCGGCCTTCCTGGGCCATCACCACCAGCTGCGCCTCACGCGCCACATCGTTGCCGTTGACCAGCACCGTGCCCTGCACGATGGCCAGCGCCGTGCTCCAGCCTTCGGGCAGCTCCAGCTCCAGCTTTTCACCGGGGACCAGGCGCAGATCCCAGACCTGCATCGGCGTGAAGGTCTTGGCAGGGCCCTGCTGGCCTTGGTAATCGCCGGCAATCACGCGCAGCTGGCCGCCGCCAGGCAAGGCCACCGCAGGGATCTGCGACTGGACAATCGCCTGGTAGCCCGCGGGCGCGCCCTTGTCCTTGGCAGGCAGGTTGACCCACAGCTGCAGCATGCGCAGCGTGCCACCATGGGCGGTAAACGCAGGCGAATGGAACTCCTCGTGCAGGATGCCAGCGCCGGCCGTCATCCATTGCACATCGCCAGGGCCTATCTCGCCGCCCTGGCCGGTCGAGTCGCGGTGCGCGACCTCGCCGTCATAGACGATGGTCACGGTCTCAAAGCCCCGGTGCGGGTGCTGGCCCACACCGCGCGGCGCGCTGGCAGGGGCAAACTCGGCCGGGCCGGCAAAATCGAGCAGCAAAAAGGGGCTCAGCAGCTTGCCGTGGCTTTGGTAGGAAAACAGTGAACGCACAGGAAAGCCGTCGCCAACCCAGTGCTGGCGGGGTGCGTCTTGGACATGCTGTACGTTTTTCATCGGGGATTCCTGTCTGGCCTCCAAGCTAGGTGTCGGAAGGCTGTACCGTTATTGTGGGGTTGAAACACTGCGAGCGGTAGACGGCATAATTCGCCTTGATAGTTCTATTTTTTGAACGATAAGACCATCCCGCAGAGCACCCCATGCAGACATTCGACCTCAATGACCTGTTCTATTTCGTCCAAGTCGTCGACCATGGCGGCTTTGCGCCCGCCGGGCGCGCGCTGGGCATGCCCAAGTCCAAGCTCAGCCGCCGCATTGCGCTGCTCGAAGAGCGCCTGGGCGTGCGCCTTTTGCTGCGCTCCACACGCAAGTTCGCGGTGACCGAGCTGGGTCAGACCTACTACCAGCACTGCAAGGCCATGCTGGTCGAGGCCGAGGCCGCGCAGCTGAGCATCGAGGCGGTGCAGTCCCAGCCCCGGGGCGTCGTGCGCCTGAGTTGCCCCATCACCTTGCTCCATGAACTGGTCGAGCGCATGCTGACCGACTTCATGGTCATGTACCCCGAGGTGACGATCCAGCTGGAGGCCACCAACCGCCCGGTCGATGTGATTGGCGAGGGCTTTGACCTGGCGATCCGCGTGCGCACCATGCCGCTGGAGGACAGTGACCTGTCGGTGCGCATGCTTTCTGTCCATGCCCAGCACCTGGTGGCCAGCCCCATCCTGACCGCGCGCCAGGGCATTGTGCGCAGCCCTGCCGATCTGTCGCAGTGGCCCAGCCTCTGGCTGGGTTCGCCCGAGCAGCAGTTTGTGTGGAAGCTCGAACACGACAGCATGCCCAGCATCCAGGTCCCGCACACGCCTCGCCTGATCACGACCGACATGGTGGCACTGCGCAGTGCGGCGATGGCCGGCCTGGGTGTCGTGCAGTTGCCGATGATCATGGTGCACGAGCAGCTGGACAAAGGCACCTTGGTCAAAGTGCTGCCCGAATGGGGCCCGCGCAAGGAGGCAGTGCATGCGGTATTCGCCTCGCGCCGGGGCATGCTGCCGGCGGTGCGGGCATTGATCGACCATCTGGCGGCCGCATTCGCCAAAGTGCCCGGCTGCTGAGGCGGCCGGGCACGGGTTGGCTAGGTCGCAGCGCTCAAGCGCTGCGCGCTTACAGCATGCGCCTTCTGCGCGCCATACCCAGGCCCGCGATCAGGCCCGTCAGCACCAGATAGGCCCAGGGACTGCCCACCGGCACCGCGCGCAGCTTGCCGTTGTTGCCGCCATCGATGGGGTCAACCACGCTGCCGTCACTGGTCAGCGGATTGCTGACGCTCAGCGCCACATCGCTGCCAGCAGGTATCACCACCGGGTTGGCGCTGTACACCGGCGCCCCCCACTGGTAGCCCGCAGGCGCTGCGGCCTTGCCCGTCTCAGTCACTGTGCAGCTGGCATTCGCAGGCAGATCGGCCAAGTGGACGCTGGCTTCTTGCCCATTGGCTACCGTAACGCTGGCGGTGTGCATGCCGTCCGGGCCGCAATCCAGGCTGAAGTCGAAGCTGCCATTGGCGGCTGCAACGCCTGCTGCCGGGCCGGTGATGCGCTTGGTCAGTTGCACACCGCCCGTCAGCCGCTGCAGGCGGTTGGTCACCGTAAAGCCCTGGGCCTGCTCGGCAATCTCTGGCGCACCGCTCCAGCCATAGCCCGCAGGGGCCGCCGGCGGCGTGTCTTCGGTGGCCGTGCAACTGTCGCCTTCAAACACCGTCAGTGCTGCGCTGGTGCCGCTGGTCGCGCCTGCGGCGACCGTGGCCGTCCAGGTTTGCGCAGGCTGCGTGCCGCAGCGCAGGCTGCCACTGAAGGTCATCGCCTGGGGCAAGCCCGTCGCCAGGCCTGCAATGCTCTTGGTCACCGTCTTGGTGGTCGTCGGTGCAAAGATCTGCAGGTTCACATAGCTCTCGTTGGACGCAAGGATGGGGTCAATCACGCCAGCAGGTACCGCCGCATAGGCGGTATTGGTGTAGGTGCCCGGTTGGCCACCCGCGGTGGTCTGGATGACAAAGCGCACCGCGCCGCCATTGCCCAGCGACGTCACCACACTGCTCACGGTGCGGGTGGCCGGGTCATAGTCGACCGTTGCGCCGCACTGTGCAGGCGCCACCAGCACGCTGCAGCTGGCATCGCTGAACACCACGCCAGCGGGCAGTGGATCGGAGAAGACCACATTGCTGGTGTCGGCCGGGCCGGCGTTGTGCATGTCCACCGCGTAGGTCACCTGCGCGCCGCTGGTGGCCGTGACCGGGTTGACCGATTTGTTGACCGACACGTTCGAGCAGCTAAAGCGCTGCATGGTCGTCGTGGCCACGTTGTCGGAAGGCACCGCCTCTTCGACGCCATCGCCAGGGTTGGCCGAGAACTCGTTGACCAGATAGCCCGATGGCCAGTCACAGCTGCTTTGGGAATAGCTGTAGGTCAGGCTGTAGCCGATGGTCAGACTGCCACCCACCGGCAGCTGTGGCACCTGCGCCTGGAAAGGCCAGGAAAACCCGCTGATGCTGCCCGTATAAGGCGCAGGAAACACTGAAGCGTCCGGGCACACGGCACCACCGGCTGCTGAGCAGCTGATCGCAGACGATTGCACATCCAGGCGGTTGGCCAACTCAAACGTGATCAGACGATCGGCGATGGACGCACCATCGGCAGCTGCAGGGCCCTTGTTGGTCACGGTCATCGTGTAATGGACGGGCACACCCGGCTGGTACAGGTCCGCGCTTTGCGTCTTGGTCACCGCCAGATCCGTTCTGGGGCATGCCGGCGTGGCCGGCACCAGGATACCCACCGACGCCACGTTGTTGCTGGTGTTGGAGTCGGTCATGTTGTCGGGCGGGTTCGCCGAGAACTCATTGTTCAGACCACCCAGGGTGCGCCCGCATGGAATGCTGCCATTGAAGCGGGTTTGCACCTGGTAGATGATGGTCAGCCGCCCGTTGACGGGCAAGACCGGCACCTGGGTATTGAACAAGCTCACATACGAGGCATTGCCGCTCGGCTCCAGGAACTCCGAGGACGGTGGGCAGACTGCGCCCCCTTCGGCGAAGCAGCTTTGAAACTGCGTGTCGACCGCGAAGTAATTGGCCGAGCCGCCATGGGTGCGGATGATGTCCGCGATGCTGGCGCCGTTGGCCGCGTTCGGGCCAGCATTGACCAAGGTCATCGTATAGGTCACCAGATCCCCCATGGCAGGCACCGGCGGGTCCTGGGTCTTGCTCACCTGCAGATCCGTCGTGGGACAGGCGGGCGTGCCGGGCACCTGCAAAATGGCAGTCTGCTGGTTGTCGGCCGGGGTGGTGTCCACCATGCCATCGAGCAGCTGGAGCGAAGCCTGGTTGAACAACTGGCCGGCGGGGCGACCGCAGGCGGCATTGGGCACCAGATAAGGCGTCATCGTATAGGTGACGACCACCGCGCCACCAGGCGGCAACACTGGCACCGTGGCGTTGAACACCGGGCTGTAGTCGTTGGCACCGCTGTGGTTGGGGAAGCTGGCATTGTCCGGGCATTGCGCGCCACCGCTGGCCGTGCACTGGTTGAACACCAGATCTGCCCCAATGTGGCTGATAAAGCTGTTGCTCAGCCGGTCGTACAGCGCCACGCCATCGGCAGCGCCCACGCCGTTGTTGCGCAAGCTGATGGTGTAGGTCAGCGGCACGCCGCTTTGGAAGCTGTCGCTGCTTTGCGTCTTGGTGACGGCCAGGTTCACCTCATAGCGCATGGCCGTGCTGATCGAGCTGCTGTTGGAGCCCGGCACCGGATCGGAGGTCCCTGCCGGGGCACTGATGGTCGCTGTATTGGTCAACGTGCTGGGGCCCGTCACGCCAAAACGGGCCTGGATCTCCAACCGCACCTTGCCCTGGTTGGGAAAGCTGGCCAACGTGCCAGACACCACGCCACCGGCCAAGGCCAGATCGGCCGGGCAGGTCGCACCACCCGTGGCCAGCGTACAGGCCAGCGTGACATTCGCCAGACCGGCGGGCAACACGTCCTCAAAACGCGCGCCATTCGCCGCGTTGGGACCGTTGTTATCCATCTCCAGCACATAGCTCACCGGCGTGCCACCCACGGCCGATGATGGGCCGGATTTGGTGATTTGCACGTCAGCCACCTGGGCCAGCGCGTACAGCGGCGAGGCAGCCAACAGCAGCACCGCAGCCTTGGCCTTAGCGCCGTGCAGCAAAAATGGCCACCATGATTGTTTGAGCATCATTGTTCTTTCCACATAAATAATAAAAAACAATTTGCGATTGAGAAAACGCATTAATTCAGGAAAAAAATTTCCTGGTTTCCGAATTCTTCAAAAAGCAGCAAGTACCCACATAAAAGCACTTCTCTCAGCAAAAAACCAAAGACGCAATTATCTGCAACCTGTTAAAAAATGTACCGACCGCTTGGTTAACAAAACATTAAGAAACATTTGTTGTGAATCTACTAACAGTTCATTGACAATTACCCTTGGGTAAACCCCAGGTGGCACCGGGCGAGGAGCGCAGGCGGTTTGGATCGCCATGGCGTGCAAGAGGTCGTTGGCCATGGGGGCGTTGCTCTGGATAACAGCGACCGTGCAGCCGATGGCGCACCACCGCGTTACCCCCCGGCAGAGAGGTCTGCCGCGCGGCCCACGCCCCGCATACGCAAAAAGGGCTCCTGTCGGGAGCCCTTGGTGGGATGGGATGGGAGCGGCGCAGCATTCGCCGCTGGCCGATTACAGCCCCAAAATGCGTGCCGCATTGCCATGCAGCAGCCTGGGCAGTACGGCCTCGTCAAAGCCCAGTGCCAGAAAGTCCTCAATGCTCTGGCCGATGGGGCGGAAGGGGTAGGACGAGCCAAACAGCAGCTGGTCGCCCAGGAACTGGTTGGCCGCCTGCACATAGGCCTGGTGGCCGGGCTGGAACACATACATGTCCGGCACCAGGTAGACATTGGCGTAGCGGAAGGCCAGGCCAATGGCCTCCTGCACGCGCGGCCAGTAGCCGTGGTAGACGACCAGCGGCAGATCGGGGAAGGCCTGGGCCACCTTGGCCAGGCGCGCCGGGTCGTTGAAGCTCGGGTCCGGCGTGGTCGGGCCGCTCATCAGGAACACCGGCACACCCAACTCCCGCGCGCGCTCATAAACGGGCCAGTACACGGGGTCGTCGGGATGGCGGGCCGGGTCGCCAAAGCCGGGCTCCAGGTCGATGCCGCGCAGGCCCAGCACCTTGATCGCACGCTCGATCTCGTCGAGCGCCGCCTGCTCGCCCTGCAGCACCGGGTCGACCCCGGCAATGCCCAGCAACTCGCTGTGGCCCTGCACGATCTGGTGGATCGTATCGTTGGGCAGGTGCTGCGAAGGCGTGTGCCGCCCCACGACCACGGCCTGGCTCAGGCCGGCATCGCGCACCGCCTTTAAAAAGCCCTCCTGGGTCAGCGATTCCTCAAAGTGCTTGTCGCTGCCGCGCGTGCCCACGCGCCGGTTCAGCCAGCGGGCGGTGTCATGCTCGGGCGAGCCGGGCGTTGCGCCAAAAAAGTTGTGCAAGAACGCTGGCCGGCAGCGCATATCGATCACGGGCAGGCTCATGAAGCCGACTCCTTCCATTGTTGAACACCACGAACATCAAACGCGCCGCCAGTCTGCGAGCGCGCGGTGGTCACGCTCTTCTTGCCCAGCAGCGGAAACACCAATTCGGCAAAGCGGATCGACTCCTCCAGGTGCGGGTAGCCCGACAGCACAAAGGTATCGGCACCAATGTCCATGTACTCGCGCAGGCGCTCGGCCACGGTGGCCGCATCGCCCACCAGCGCGGTACCGGCACCGCCGCGCACCAGGCCGACACCGGCCCAGAGGTTGGGTGCCACCTCCAGCTTCTGGCGGTTACCGCCATGCAAGGCCGCCATGCGCGCCTGGCCGACCGAGTCCATGCGCGCATAGTTCTGCTGCGCTTTCGCAATGTCCTCGTCGGTCAGCTTGCTGATCAGGCGCTCGGCATCGGCCCAGGCCTCCTCGTTGGTCTCGCGCACGATCACATGCAGGCGCACGCCCAGGCGCAGCTGGCGGCCGGCAGCTGCGGCACGTGCCCGGATATCGGCAAACTTGCGCGCCACGGCCTGGGGCGGCTCGCCCCAGGTCAGGTAGGCATCGACATGCTTGGCCGCCAGGTCATGGGCGGCGTCGGAGGAGCCGCCAAAGTACAAAGGCGGATACGGTTTTTGCACTGGCTCGAAAAAGTTCTTGCCCTGCTTGACCTTGAAGTACTTGCCCTCGTGGTCCACCGTCTCGCCGGCCAGCAGGCGCCGCCAGATGCTCAGAAACTCATCGGCATAGGCATAGCGCTCGTCATGGGCCAGAAACACGCCATCGGCCTCCAGCTCGGTGGCATCGCCCCCGGGCACCACATTGAGCAGCAAACGCCCGGCGAGCGCCTGATCCAAGGTAGCGGCTTGGCGCGCACTGGGCACCGGCATGCCCAGCGAGGTGCGCAGCGCCACCAGCAGCTTGATGCGCTGGGTGACCGCGACCAAGCTGGATGCCACCACCCAGGGGTCGAGGCACGAACTGCCGGTCGGAATCAGCAGCCCGTCATAGCCCAGGTTCTCGCTGGTCGTGGCAATGCTGCGCAGGTACTCGGGCGTGGGTTGGCGGCCAAAGTCCGAGGCGCCCAGGTAGCGGGTATCGCCGGAGGTAGGCAGGAACCAGAACAGCTCCGGTGGGGATGAGGTAGAGGCCATGGCAAAGGGTCAGGATGGCTGCAAGGCAAGGGGCGTGCAGCAGACGCCGCAGGGCATGCTGCGCCAGCCCGACCGCAGCGTATGCAGGCGGGTGGCGTTTGAAAAGAAGCCTGAACGCGCTTAAGCGGCCTGGCGCTCCAGCGCATGCAAGGCAGGCTGGCTGCTGCGCTGGCTGTGCGCCAGCGCGCTGAGCACCGGCACCGCCAGGCTCACCGCCAGCGAGATATGCTTGTGCAGCGCCTCGCTCACCACCACACCGCCCTGGATGTCTTCGGGCGTTGCATAGACGCCGATCGGCAAGGTCAAGGCCGAGAAAAAGCCGAACAGCGGGCGCAGCTGGTGGTCCAGCACCAGCGAATGGCGTGGGCTGCCGCCGGTGGCAGCCAGCAGCACGGGCGTGCCCTGCAGCGCATGCTGGTCCACCAGGTCAAACAGGTGTTTGAGCAGGCCCGGCAGGCTGCCCCGGAACACGGGCGAGCCGACGATCAGGAAGTCCGCGGTCTCGATCGCTTCCAGCGCATCACGGGCGGCGGCGGACAGCGCATCCTTGTACAGCACCGGGCCGATGTCGGCCACCAGATCGACCAGGTCGATATGGCGCACATCCAGGCGCACCGCCTGGGCCGACTGGCCCAGGGCCTGGCCCAGTTGCAGATGCAAGCTGTCGAGCAGGCTGCGGGTGCGCGAAGGCTTGCCCAGGCTGCCATTGACGATGACGGTTTTCAAGATGCGGCTCATGTTCATTCCAGTCGTTCACACGCAAGGGGCCAGGGCCCGGCCTATCCGGGTCGCTGCCTCCAGCGTCAAGACAACCATTACAACCACTGCGCCGCCGCAGGCCAAGGAATGAAATCTCATGTTCTTATGCGTTTTTTGCTGCGAGCCCCACCTGCCAGAAGTAGACCGGCTCGGCGCCGTTGAGCAGCATGTCGCCCACCGACTTGGCCTTGTAGATGACCGGGTTGTGCGAGGCCAGCGTGCGGGCATTGCGCCAGTGGCGGTCCAGCCGCAGGTCCTCGGCCAGCGCGCTCGACCCGCCCACATCAAACATGCGCGTGGCCGCCTGCAGCACCGCATCGACCACCGCCACCTGGGCCTGAGCGGCACGCAGCTCCAGCGCATCGAGCTGGGCCTTGTCCGCGCGCTCATGGCCAGCCTCGGCGCTGCGCAAGATCGGGCCCAGCGCCTGGGCCACATCGCGCACCACCAGCTCGCTCATATAGGCGGTGCTGGCCAGCTGGCCCACAATCTGCTGCACCAGCGGATCGTCCTTGGGCAGGGCGGCCGCGCCATGGCTGAACACGCGGCGGCGCTGTTGCACATAGGCCAGCGTGTCGCGGCTCAGCGCGCGGGCAATGCCCGCCAGACTCGCTAGGTGGAAGAGCTGCGCAAAGGCCACGATGGGCGAAGGCTCGCCCGCGCGGAACTGCAGCACCGCATGCGCTGGCACCGGCACATCGCGCAGCACCGTGGTGCCCGATCCGGTCAGCCGCTGGCCAAAGCCACGCCAGTCATCGAGCCGCTCCACACCATCCGCACCGCCCGCTACCAGCGCATGCACCGTCTGGTCCGGCTGGCCGGGCACCACCGCGCGCGCCAGCACACTGATCCAGTCGGCATACAAGCTGCCGGTGCTATAGAACTTCTGGCCATGAAGCCGCCACTGGCCAGGCACCGCTGGGTCGGGCACCAAGGTGGTCTGCAGGCTGCCGACGGCCCCCTCGCCCACCTCGGTCGTCGCATTGCCAAAGGTGGCGCCCTGGGCCACCAGCGGCAGCCAATGGCGCTGTGCCTCGGGGGAGCCCTGGTAGAGCACGCGGTCGACAAACAGAAAATGCGGCCGCAGGATCTGGGTCAGGTTGGGGTCGGCCTCGGCCAGGTCCACCAGCAAGGCCACCAGCTGCTCCAGCGATGCGCCACTGCCGCCCAGGCTTTGAGGCAGGCGCAGGGCAGTAAAGCCGCTCTCGCGCAGCCATTGCAGCGGCGCATGGGCGAGAGTGCGGCTGTGCTCGCGCTCGGCAGCACCTTCGGCAATGCGCGCAAACACCGGCGCAAAACGCTGCTGCAGATCGGCCAGGCGCGGGGCCTTGGCATCAGCAACCTCGGGCACGGGGCGTGTCAGTGTGGCCTCGGTCATGGCGCGGCCTTCGCGGCGTTCTTCCAGGGCAGCGAATAGAGCTTGGCGTCATCGGCAAACGAGGCGCTGATCTGCTTGGCCACCGCGGGCGACGCCTGGTAGAGCTGCACAAACTGCGCAATGCGCGGGTCCTGCTTGCGGTCGCTGCGGGCCACAAAGCGGATCGCGTAGTACAGGTCATCGACGGTCGAATACAGCAGCGCGCGGCTGGCCAGCTCGCGCTGGCCGGCGTTGACCAGGTGGGCCGGATAGCCCTGGGCGAGGGCCACATCGTCAAGCGCACGCACCAGCTGCGGGCCTTCGACCTCCAGCAGCTTGAGCTTGCGCGGGTTGCCGACGATGTCGTTCACGCTGGCCTTGGCGCCCACGCCGGGGCGCAGGCTGATAAGCCCGGCCGTTTGCAGCAGCAACAGGCCCCGGGCCTGGTTGACCGGGTCATTGGCCACACCGACCGAGGAGCCGGCGGGGATATCGGCCAGCGCCGCATGCTTTTTCGAATACAGACCGATATTGGGCAGCAGGCCCACGCCCACGCTCTCGATCTTGTAACCCCGGTCGCGGATCGCATTGTCCAAAAAGGCCTGGTGCTGGAAGTAGTTGATATCGATATCGCCGGCATCCAGCGCGGTGTTGGGCGTGGTCCAGTCGGTGAACTCGATCACCTGCACATCCAGCCCGGCCTGGCGCGCTTCCTTGGCAGCGACCTGGACCGAATCGGCGAGCGAGCCAGGCGTGACCCCGATTTTCAGCGGGGCTGCCACGGCGGTGGCCGCCATAGCGGTGGCCATAACGGCGCCGGCGCCCAGCGCCAGCAGGTATTTTTTCAGCGCAAATGTCTTCATCGTCTTTCCTTGGGTAGGTGGCTGGCTCACTTCAGCCAGGGCAGGCTGTAGAAGCGGCTTTCATTGGCGTACGAGGCATGGATCTGCTGGCGCACCGCCTGGGATTGCCGGTAGATATCAATGAACTGGCGCACCCGCGCGTCCTTCACGTTATCGGCCCGGGTGACAAAGTGGATGGCCCAGAAGGCATCCGTGCCGACGCTGTAGTACAGGCCCTGGCGGGCGGTCTCGAGCTGGCCCGCCTGCAGCAGTCCACCCAGGCTCACCACGGTGATGTCGGCATCATCGAGCGCCCGCGCCAGCTGGGGGCCGGCCACTTCGATGAACTTGAGCTTCTTGGGGTTGCTGGCGATGTCGTCGATCTGGGCCAGCTGCGGCGCATTGGCGCGCAGGGTCACCAGGCCCGCATCGCGCAAGGTGGCAATGGCACGTGCCTGGTTCGAGGTGTCATTGGCCAGCGCCACGCTGGCGCCGGTGGGCAGGCTCGCCAGGCTTTTGTAGCGCTTGGAGAAGATGCCGATATTGCCGCGCGAGCCCACGGCCGCCGCGCGCAGGTCCTGGCGGTTTTCGCGGTTGAAGGTATCGAGGAAGGCCTGGTGCTGGTAGTAGTTCAGGTCCAGATCGCGGTTGACCAGCGCGGTATTGGGCAGGGTCCAGTCGGTGAACTCGACGATCTGAACGTCGAGCCCCTGGGCCTTGGCTTCGCGCGCCGCGATCTGGGCGGAATCGGCGAGCGAGCCGGGCGTGACGCCGACGCGCAGTGGCTGGGCCTGGGCGGCGCCCAAGGTGGCGAGCGACAGCAGCAGGGCTGTCAAGGAGGGGAAAAACTTCATGGCTGCTTTCAAAAAATCTCGGTACTTAGAGCCGGTAACACGACCCAGCAAACCGAAGGTTTGCGGTTGAGACTAGGCGTCCTGCCGCAGGCAGTACAGTAGTACGACAAGGCAGGGCAACGACGTATCAAGGGTTGTGTTAGCGGCTCTTATCGGCGCTGCTGCGCGCCGGGGTGGTTGGCGGGCAGACCATCCCCACGGCCAAACAGCTTGTGGCGCAGGCTGCCCTCTTCGTAGCGCGTGCGGTAGCGGCCGCGGTTTTGCAGCTCGGGCACGGCCAGGCTGGCAAAGTCCTCCCAGGTCTCGGGCACGACGATGCGGGTGAGATTGAAGCCATCGATCTCGCCGACATCGATCCAACGCTCCAGCGCATCGGCCACCTGCTGCGGGTCGCCGACGATGGTGTTGTAGCGGCTGCCCAGGCTGAACTGTTCGAGCAGCTTGCGCCGCGTGGTCAGGCCCTGCTGCTGGGCGGCCTGCACGGCCGACTGGATGGCATTGCCCTGGCCGTAGACGATGGGCTCGTCGAGGTCGTACTGCGCAAAGTCCACGCCGGTGCTGGCGGCAAAATGCGCCAGTCCCCCTTCGGCACTGGCATAGGCCAGGTAGTCGGCGTATTTCTCCTCGGCCTCGGCCTGGGTGGGCGCCACCACCACGGCTGCGCCCACATAGATCTTGATGTCATCGGCCCTGCGCCCAGCGGCCATGGCGGCCGCACGCAGCTTGCGCGAGGCACCCCTGGCCGCCTCCGGCGTGCGCGCACCGATAAAGATGCCCTCGCCATGCTGGCCGGCAAACTGCAGCCCGCGCTGCGAGGTGCCCGCCTGGAACAGCACCGGCGTGCGCTGGGGCGATGGCGCACTCATGTGGATCGCATTGGCGCGGTAGAACGGGCCGTCATGCACCACAGGGTGTACCTTGTCCGGCAGGGTATGGATGCGGCGCGCCTTGTCGGCGATCACGGCGCCGTCCTCCCAGCTGCCTTCCCAGAACTTGTAGGCCAGCGCCAGAAAGTCGTCGGCGCGGTCATAGCGGCTGTCATGGTCGGCCAGGCCATCCTGGCCCAGGCCACGCGCGCCGCTGTCCACATAGCCGGTGACGATGTTCCAGCCAATGCGCCCGTTGCTCAGCTGGTCCAGGGTGCTGACATCGCGGGCAAAGGTGTAGGGCTGGTGGGCGTTGACGGTAGCGGTCAGGCCAAAGCCCAGGTGCTCGGTCACCGCCGCCATCGCCGACACCAGCAGCCAGGGGTTGTTCACCGGCAGCTGGATCGCCTCGCGCAGGGTCAGGTCCACGCCGCGTTGGTAGACGTCGTAGTAGCCCACCACGTCGGCGATAAAGATGCCGTCGAACAGGCCGCGCTCCAGCAGCTTGGCGATATCGGTCCAGTACTTGAGCGTGTGGTACTGGGTGGACTGGTCGCGCGGATGCGTCCACAGGCCGTGGTGGATATGTCCGACGCAGTTCATGTTGAACGCGTTGACATGCATGATTTTTTTGTCAGTCATAACCAGTGCGGGTGAGCGCAATCAGTGAATGCCAGGTGTAGCGACGCCGATCACCACGAAGGGATGACCACGCCATTGAAGGCCTGCTGGATATAGCTGCGCACCTCGTCGGTGCGGTAGGCGGCCACCAGCTGCGGCACCCAGGGGGCGTTGCGGTTTTTCTCCTGCACTGCTATCAGGCAGACATAGGGGCTGTCCCCGCCCTCGACCAGCAGCGAGTCCTTCGTGGGGTTGAGCCCCGCCTTGTAGGCATAGTCGGCATTGATGGCAGCCAGCTCCACATCGTCCATCGCGCGCACCAGCATGGGCGACTCCAGCTCGACAAAGCGCAGCTTGCGCGGGTTGTCGGTGATGTCCTGGGTCGAGGCAAACACGCCCTTGATCGGGTCGATGCCGGGCTTGAGCTTGATGAGACCGCCCTTCTCCAACAGCAGCAGCACGCGCCCACCATTGGCCGGGTCATTGGGCAGCGCAATCTGCGCGCCCACCGGCACGTCTTCGAGCCGCTTGTAGCGCTTGGAGAAAAGCGCAATCGGGCCCACCCAGGTGCGGCCAAAGCCCACCAGCTTGTAGCCGCGTGCACGGATTGCCGCCTGCAGGAAGGGGCCGTGCTGGAAGCTGTTGGCATCCAGGTCACCCGCATCGAGCGCGGCATTGGGCATCACATAGTCGCTGAAGGACACGATCTCGATCTTGAGACCATAGTCACGCTCGGCGACCTTTTTGACGGCCTCGAACACCTGCTCATGCGGGCCCGAGGTCACCCCCACTTTCAGCACCTTGGTCGTTACCGGCACTGCGGCCTGCGCCGTGCTGCGCCAGGCGCCCGTGGCCAGCGCGGCGCCAGCGGCCAGCGACGAGGACAGAAAACGCCGGCGTTGGCCTGGCAGCGGAGAAGAAGGGTTCTGGGACATGGGGTTTCCTGGATGGCGCTCAGGCCAAGGCCTGGGAGCGGGGTGTGGAGAGGGATGGAGAAGCAGCAACGCTGGCGCCACCGACGGAGGGCTGCTGGCGAAACTGCTGCGCATGGTGGTGGGCCGGCAGGCGGTCGCCCTGGCCAAACAGCTTGTGGCGCATGCTGCCGGGCGCATAGGCGCTCTTGTGCAGGCCCCGCGACTGCAGCTCAGGGACGACCAGGTCGATAAAGTCGCCAAAGCATTCGGGCACCACAGTGCGGGCGAGGTTGAAGCCATCAACACCAGCCTCATCCACCCAGGACTGCATCTCGTCGGCAATCTGCTGGGCATCGCCCACGACGGTGGCGTAACGCCCGCCCAGCGACAGCTCATCGAGCAGGTCGCCCAGGCGGTAGTCCTCACGGCCATTGGCCAGGCGCTTGATCGAGTTCTCGATGCCATTGCTGCGGTGCTGCTGCAGCAGCGGCGTGTCGCGCTGGTAGGTCGAAAAATCAATGCCGGCCGTGGCCGACAGATGCGCCAGCGCGGCCTCGGGGCTGGCATAGCGGCAGTACTCCTGGTACTTTTCCTGGGCCTGGCGCGCGGTGGCGGCCACCACGGGCGTCATGCCCACCAGCACCTTGATGTCGCCGGGCTGGCGGCCGGCACGCACGGCTTCGGCGCGCAGCTGGCGCACCAGCGTGGCGGTGGCGGCCTTGTCCTGGATGGCCATGAACACGCATTCGGCATGGCGCGCGGCAAACTGCAGGCCCCGGCCCGAGCTGCCCGCCTGCAGCAGCACCGGCGTGCGCTGTGGCGAGGGCTCGCTCAGGTGGTAGCCATCGACCTGAAAATGCGGGCCGCTGTGCTGCACGCGGCGCACCTGCTGCGGGTCGGCATAGATGCGGCGCGTGCGGTCGCGCAGCACGGCGCTGTCGCTCCAGCTGCCCTCCCAGAGCTGGTAGAGCACGTCCATAAACTCATCGGCGCGGTCATAGCGCGCATCGTGCGCCAGCTGCTGGCGCTGGCCCATGGCGCGCGCGGCCGAGTCCAGATAACCAGTGACAATGTTCCAGCCAATGCGGCCTTGGGTCAGGTGGTCCAAGGTAGAAAAGCGCCGCGCCAGCAGATAGGGCTGCTCGTAGCTGAGGTTGACCGTTACGCCAAAGCCCAGGTGCTCGGTCACCGCCGCCATCGCGGGCACCACCAGGGTCGGGTCGTTGATTGGCAGCTGCACCGACTCGCGCAGGGTCACATCGACCGACTGCTGGTAGGTGTCATAGACGCCGATGATGTCGGCGATGAAGAGCCCATCGAACAGGCCGCGCTCGAGCTCCTTGGCCAGGCCGGTCCAGTAGTCCAGGCGGTGGTAGTGGCTCGATTGGTCGCGCGGATGCGTCCACAGCCCATGGTTGATATGGCCGACGCTGGCCATGTTGAAGGCATTGAGGATGATGGGCGCCCGCGCGCCGGCAGCGGTGCTGGCCATCACAGTGCTCCGTGGCGCGGGGGCAGCACGCCGCTCAGCGCATAGTTGCCGATGGCATGGTATTTCCAGCGCACGGGGTCATGCAGGGTGTGGGTGCGCACATTGCGCCAGTAGCTGTCAAAGCCGTGCTCGGCAAAGGTGGCCGAGGTGCCACCCAGCTCCAGCAGCTTGTTGGCCGCCAGCAGGCCGGCCGTATGCGCCAGCGCACGTGCCTGCGCCACGGCCACCGAGGCCGCAGCCACCGTGTGCGCTGTGGGCTCCTGCTGCGCGGCATCGACCAGGCTGCCCGAGCGCCGCAGCAGCGCCCGCGCCGCATGCAGGCGCAGCTCCACATTGCCCAGCGCCTGCAGGGTCAAGGGGTCGTCGCTCGCCTGCACCACGTCGGCATCCACCCAGGCGCGCGACTGGTTGCGCACAAAGGGCAAGGTGGCACGCAGCGCGCCCTCGCCAATGCCCAGGTCGATGGCGGCATGGATGATCTGCGCAAACGGCCCGATGGTGCTGGGGCTGTCGAAGCTCGATTGGAAAGGCACGATCCAGGCCTCATCGATGGCGACGTTCTCCAGCAGCACCGAGCCGCTGCCGGTGACCCGCTGGCCCATGCCGTCCCAGTCGTCGATCACCGTCACGCCCGGCGCCGTGCGCGGCACAAACACCATCACGCTGACGGGGTCCTGGGCCTCGTCGATCACCTGCATGGTCTGCACCGGAATCCAGTGCGCAAAGATGGCGCCGGTGCAGTAGAACTTGCGGCCATTGAGTACCCAGCCCGAGCCGCCCCGCTCCAGCCGCGAGCGGCGGCGGTAGTCGCGGTGGCCGATCTCGGACAGTGCATTGCCAAAGCGCTCGCCCGCCTGCACCCGTTCGTAGAAAAAGCGCTGCTGCGCCGCGCTGCTGCCCACGCGCAGCACCTCCAGCGCATAGAAATGGTTCTGCGGAATATGGCCCAGCGATCCATCGGCCGCCGCCACGGTGGCGATCAGCTGCGCCACCGTCCAGGCGCTGGCCTGCAGGCCGCCGTAGGCGCGCGGCACGGTGATGGCCCAGAGGCCGCTGTCGCTGTAGGCCTCGATTTCTGCCCAGGGCAGGCGACGCTCGCGGTCGCGCAGTACCGCATCACCGGCCCAGGCATCGGCCAGCTGCTGGGCCTGTTGCAGTGCGGCCTGCTCGCTGGCAAACACGGGGGGGCGCTGGCGTGGTGCGGGGGCGGGGGCCACCGGGCTGGCAGCGGCGATCACAGCGGGAGAGGTAGTCATGGTGGTGGCTCATGGGCTTGGCAGCAGCATGGCGCTGGCCTGGCCCTTCAAAGTCGTTGTGCGTTGCGGCGGCTCAGTTCCACTGGTGGCGGCGCGGGGCGCGGCCATTGAGCAGGTAGTTGCCCAGCAGGTGGTATTTCCAGCGCACCGGGTCGTGCAAGGTGTGCACGCGGGCATTGCGCCAATAGCGGTCCAGGTTGTAGCCGGCGCGGGCCGATGAGGTACCGCCCAGCTCCAGCAGGCGTTCGCTGGCGTTCAGCGCCGCCTCGGTAGTCAGGATCTTGGCGCGCGCCACGGCCACCGAGGCCTCGGCGCTGCTCTCGTCGGTGACGGGCTGGGCAGCGAAGGCATCCAACTGCTGCGCGGCATCGAGCAGCACCTCGCGCGCGGCATCCAGCTCCACCTGCAGCTGGCCAAACTCCTGGATGATGTAGGGGTCCTGCCAGGCATGCTCGACACCCGAGTGCACCCAGGCACGGGTCTTGTCGCGCACAAACTGGCGCGCCTCGTCAAACGCGCCCTGGGCAATGCCCATGTCGATGGCGGCCTGCAGAATCTGCGATACCGGGCCGGACAGGGTCGGCCGGTCCTTCAGGTCATGCAGCGCAATCACATCGCGCGGCTCGACCTCAACGTCCTTGAGCACCACACCACCGCTGGCAGTGGTCTTCTGGCCAAAGGCGTTCCAGTTGTCGATGATCTGCAGGCCCGGCGCCGTGCGCCGCACCCAGACCTGCACGGGGCGCTGCGCCTCGTCCTCGGCGCGGAAAGGCACCCAGTGGGCAAACAACGATCCGGTGGAGTAGTAGCGCGTGCCGTTGACCAGCAGCCGGCCATCGGCCGCCCGGCGCAGGCTGGCGGTGGCATCGCTCAGCTGGGCGGCGCGGCCCTTGCGCTCAGGTCCAGCATTGCCCAGCCGGTGGCCGCTCAGCACATCGGCAAACCAGCGGCTTTGCTGCGCGGGGCTCGCGGTATCGCGCAGGTTCTGCACCAGCGCAAAGTGGTTTTGTGGAATTTGCCCCAGCGAGGCATCGGCCGCGCTGATGGTCGCAAACACCTGCACGACGGTGTGCCAGCTGGCCTGCAGGCCGCCATGGCTACGCGGCACGGTGATGCCGCCCAGGCCGCTCGCGGTATAGCGCTCGATCTCATCCCAGGGCAACAGGCGTTCGCTGTCGCGCCGGGCCGCGCCGCCGCGAAAGCTCTCGGCCAGCGCAGCGGCCACCTGCAAGGCCTCGGCCTCGCTGCGGATCTGCGCGGGCTGGCTGGGCGGCAAAGGCAGACGGGGTGGGGAATCGGGGGGCAACGCTGCGCCCTGGGCAACCGCTGAAGTCATTCGGTGCTTTCTGAAAGGGGTTCGGAGAGAGACAGGCCAGAGACACGCCCTGGCCTGCAGACCACGGCACTGCGCCGTGGTGGGCCGCGATAACGCGGACGGTCAGCGGCTGCGCAGCCAGTGCGCCACGCGGTCGCCGGCGGTCTGCACGATGGTGACCAGCGCAATCAGCACCGCGATCACGATCAGCATCACCTGGGTGTCAAAGCGCTGGTAGCCGTAGCGGATCGCCAGGTCGCCCAGGCCACCCGCCCCCACCGCACCGGCCATGGCCGACGAGCTGATCAGCGCCACCAGGGTGATGGTGAAGCCGCCGATGATGCCGGGCAGGGCCTCGGGCAGGTAGACATGGCGCACGATGTCCCACTTCTTGCAGCCAATCGCCTGCGCTGCCTCAATGAGGCCGGGATCGACCTCACGCAGACTGACCTCGGCAATGCGCGCAAAGAACGGCGTGGCACTGATGGCCAGCGGCACAATCGCCGCCCAGACGCCAATCGTCGTGCCGGTGACCAGACGGGTGAACGGAATCAACGCGACCAGCAGCACGATAAAGGGCGTGGCCCGGAAGCCGTTGACGACGCTGCCGACGGCGCGGTTGGTGCGGGGCGATTCGAGAAAGCCACCAGGCGCCGTCACGATCAGCAAGATGGCCAGCGGAATGCCCGCCAGCAGCGCGATACCGGCCGAGGTGGACACCATGATGAAGGTGTCGGCCAGCGCTTTCCAGTAGCGGTCGATGGAAATACTCAGTTCAAACAACATAGCCCAGTACCCTGATTTCATGTGCAATGGTGGCGGGGCCTTGCGTCAGCGCGGCCCAGTCGTTGCGGGCGGCAGCACCATCGATGGCGATGATGAGCTGGCCCTGGGCATGGCCCTGGATGCGGTCCACACCGCCGTGCAGCAGGCGCACCTTGGCGCCCAGTGCCTCGGCAATGCGGGGAAAGTCCGGCTCCAGCCCGTCATGGCCGCTGTAGCCCAGCTGCAGTACTTGCTCAAAGCGGCCGGTGCCGGGCGCTTGCGGCTGCAGGCGCTGCTGCAGGTCATCGGGCACGCCGTGGCGCAGCGGTGCCAGCAGGGCCTGGGTGGCGGCATGGCGCGGGTTGCCAAACACCTGCCAAACCTCGCCCAGCTCGGCAATCTCGCCCTTCTCCAGCACCAGCACCTGGTCGGCAATCTCGCGGATCACGCTCATCTCATGGGTGATCAGGATCACCGTGATGCCAAGGCGGCGGTTGATATCGCGCAGCAGCGCAAGAATGGCCTGCGTGGTTTCCGGGTCCAGCGCCGAGGTGGCCTCGTCGCAGAGCAGAATCTCGGGCCGGGTGGCCAGCGCCCGGGCAATGCCCACGCGCTGCTTTTGCCCGCCCGAGAGACGGCTGGGGTAGGTCTTGTGCTTGTCCTGCAGGCCCACCAGGTCGAGCAACTCGGTCACGCGCTGCTGGATCTGCGCAGCCGGCACACCTGCGACCTTGAGCGGCAGCGCCACGTTCTCAAACACCGTCTTGGCCG
Organism: Comamonas sp. 23; assembly: GCF_049601575.1. NCBI lineage: Bacteria > Pseudomonadati > Pseudomonadota > Betaproteobacteria > Burkholderiales > Comamonadaceae > Comamonas > Comamonas sp. 23. The sequence continues at coordinate 4,761,623 of NZ_CP187127.1, forward strand.
ACAGCAGGTTGAAGTGCTGAAAAATCATGCCGACGCGGCGGCGCAGTTGCACCAGGCCCGCTTCATCCAAGGTGCCAATATCGACACCATCGACCAGCACCTGGCCGCTGCTGGGCGCTTCCAGCCGGTTGATGGTGCGCAGCAGGCTGGACTTGCCCGCGCCACTGCGGCCGATGATGCCGAAGATGCTGCCCGCAGCAATGTCCATGGTGATGTTCTGCAGCGCAGGCACCTCACCCGCCGATGAGCGGTAGACCTTGCCCAGATCACGGAATACCACGGTGCCCAAGGGGGCGGCGGCTACCGGCGCCTGGCCGCTTGCGGCGGTTGGTACCGCTGCGCTGGCGCGCGCAGCACGGCCCTCGGCGGCCGGCTCGGCCTCGGCGCGGAACTGCTTGCGCAATACATTGGATACGGCGGAAAGGGCCATGTGCGTCTCCTGGTGTCCTGCCCTTACCAGGGCAAGGTGTAGAGCTTGGGGTCGTTGTTGAACTGCTGGCTGATCGCCTGCTTGACTGCCGCAGAGTTCTGGAACACCTGGACAAATTTGCGCAGCTTGGGGTCGTCGGCACGGCTGGCCTGCGCGACAAAGCCCATCGCATAGAAGCGGTCGGCAATGCCCGAATAGGCCAGGGCCTTGCTGGCCTGCTCCTTCTTGCCGGCGCTGACAAAGTAGCTCGGCCAGAGCACGGCCAGGTCCACATCGGGCAGCGAGCGGATCAGCTGCGGGCCTTCGACTTCATAAAAGCGCAGCTGCTTGGGGTTGTCGCTGATATCGGCCACCGTGGCGCCAGGTGCATCACCGGTGCGCAGGCGGATCAGGCCCGCCTTTTGCAGCAGTGCCAGGCCCCGGCCCTGGTTGACCGGGTCATTGGCAATCGCGACCTTGGCCTTGGCCGGCACATCGGCCAGCGACTGGTAGCGCTCGGAGTAGATGCCAATGTTCTGCAACAGGCCCAGGCCCACAAACTTGAGCTGGTAGCCGCGCTCCTTGATGACGTTGTTCAAGAAGGCCTGGTGCTGGAAGAAGTTCAGGTCCACATCGCCGTTGTTGACGGCCTCGTTGGGCACCGTCCAGTCGGTGAACTCGACCAGCTCCACATCCAGGCCCTGGCTCTTGGCGTCGGCCACCACCGCCTTGATGGCATCGGCCGTGGCCCCCGGCGTGGAGGCGATGCGGATCTTGTCCGCTGCCTGCGCCAGTTGCCACCCTCCCAGCATGGCCGCTGCTGCAATCGCAGCCACCACGCGTCTGTTGATCTTGTTCGTCATGTTTTTCTCGCTTGCTTGATGAAAGGTCTTGGTACGCGGCTTACTTCTTCAGCCAGGCCAGCGTGTAGAGCCGGTCGTCATTGCTGAAAGACTTTTTGCTGACCGTGCGCACGGTCTCGGAGTTCTGGTAGATGCGGATGAACTTCTGCACCACCGGGTCGTTGACCCGGTCCTTCTTGACCACGAACTGAATGGCGAACTGTTGGTCCTCGATGCCCGAGTACGCCAGGCCGCTTGATGGATCAAAGGCTTTGGCTGCCACGATGAAGTGCGGGTAGCCCTGGGCGATATCGACATCACCGGTGATGCGCACCAGCTGCGGCCCTTCGACCTCGACAAAGCGCAGCGACTTGGGGTTGCTGGCAATGTCGTTGATGGAGCCCAGATAACCGACACCCGGCTTGAGCGTGATCAGCCCCACCTTTTGCAGCAGCAACAGGCCCCGGCCCTGGTTGACCGGGTCACTGGCAATGCCCACCTTGCCGTTGTTGGGCACATCGGCCACGTTCTTGTGCTTGAGCGAATACAGGCCGACATTCGCCAGAATGCCGGTGCCGGCGCTGGCCAGCGCGTAGCCGTTCTTCTTCACCGCGTTGTCCAGAAACGGCTGGTGCTGGAAGTAGTTGATATCGATATCGCCGTTGTTGACCGCCACGTTCGGTGTGGTCCAGTCGGTGAACTCAATCACCTCCACATCGATCCCCTGGGCCTTGGCATCCTTGGCCGCCGCATTGATGGAATCGGCATAGGCACCGGGCACGACAGCGATCTTGAGCTTGTCTGCCGCCACAGCCGGCAGCACCGCCACAGCAATGGCAGCGGAGATCAGCACACGCTTGAAACTCTGAAACATGGGACGTCTTTCTGGAGGTAAAGACTGCGCCATCACATGGCGGCAGCAGCAACGAAGCCTCCATTGGAGCTTTTGGGCTGGCTTTGCACCACGAAGAATTTCAAATATGGATATGAGAAGTCTGTGCTGGGGGGCGTTGTTGCATAAACACCGAGCATGTGCTCTGTAGGCTTCGTGCATGAGCCAGCCCACACCTAAGAAACGTTATCGCACCACCAATTGGAAGCAGTACAACTCATCCCTAAAGGCTCGTGGCTCCCTGACGATTTGGTTGGACAAGAAGATGTCTTGGTTTGCCGCAGCAAGCGGCAAACGCGGGCGTAGCTCGAAGTTCTCGGATGCTGCCATCCAGTTTTGCTTGACGATGAAGAACCTGTTTGGCCTGGCCCTGCGGCAGAGCACGGGACTGGTGCAGTCCGTGCTGCAATTGTCGGGGCTTGCTTGGCCTGCCCCTGACTTCAGTACTTTGTGCAGACGCCAATTAGGGCTGAACGTTCAGGTGCCATACACACGCAGCCAAGGCGGGTTGCATCTGCTGCTGGATTCGACGGGAATCAAGTTCCTGGGCGAAGGCGAGTGGAAGTGCAAAAAGCATGGGCCTGAACGTCGCCGCCAGTGGCGCAAGCTGCACATTGGCATTGATGCCCAGACATTGCAGATCAGGGCAATCTGCGTGACTTCCAACAATGTCAGCGATTCTGCTGTGTTGCCTGACTTGCTGCAGCAGTTACCGGAGGATGAAGCGCTTGAGAGCCTGACAGGCGACGGAGCGTATGACACACAGCCTGTGTATGAGGCGGTGATTCAGCGGGGCGCCATCCCCATAATTCCTCCGAGAAAGAACGCTTGGATACGCAAAGGCGATGCTTTCGCGTATCGCAATGCGGCGCTCGTTGCATGCAGACGTTTGGGTCGAAGGATATGGAAAGTGTGGGGTGGTTATTACCGGCGAAGCCTGGTTGGGACCAAGATGAACTGCAGCAAGCGGCTGGGTGAACGAGTGATGTCACGCACGTTCGAGCGGCAGGTCAACGAACTGCACATTCGAGTCGCTATCCTCAATCGGTTTACTGAGCTGGGTTGCCCGCAGACAGTAGCTGTGGCATAGCCACGTCTGGGGTTGGGAAAGTCTGGCCTGAGGCTGATTTATGCAACAACGCCGAGACGAAGATGAATTGCTTCAAGCGCCTGGGCGAGAAAGTGATGACCAGGACTTTTAAGTGCCAGGTGGCCGAGCTCAACATCCGAGCATCTATTCTCAATCAATTCACCGAACTGGGTACGCCCCGGACGGTGGCCGTCGCATAAATCTGTCTCGGGTTTGGGTCACTCGGCCTCAAGTCGATTTATATAACAACGCCGTGCTGATCTGTCGCATTTAATGACCCAACGCTTCACACACCATAATGCCATTTCATAAAAATTGGAAGACCAAGATCAATTCCAAGCCCCAATGCAATGGGAATAATTAGAAAAATTGATTTACACTTCATCAATCTCATTGAAATAACTACGAAAATAATAAATATTAACATAGAAAACCACCACCCCACCATCAGAGCCTTGGGAAACAAATATCCAAAAATCACAATCTGGATTGGCAGGGTAATGAGATAAATTAAATAATTTATTACTTTTAGAACACTCTATGCAATAGTAGGCCTATACCTAGGATCAGGATACTTCCTTAGAAAATCGAAATTTTGGCAAGAGTCGGGCACTGACCAAGGCAGGCCATACGCAATAGCGACTGCACCAAGCCCAATGTCTGGCTCAAGGGCTGGCCAAACAGGCTCTTGATGGTCAGGCCACACTGGATGGCCGCACCTGAGAACTTCTGGCAACGCCCACGCTTGCCCGTAGGCGGGGCTAACCACTGCATGTCCCTATCCAACCAGATGGTCAAGTCCCTTCGCGCCTCAACGCTGCGTTGTACGCCTTCCATTGTTGTGCGACCGCCCCCTACTCATCTCAATCATCTCCCCAGCCTACGCTAGCGGAAAACGGCATTTGCGCAACAACGCCCATCGGACCAGCAAATTCAATGCAAAGAGATCTAACTACCTCCAATTTTATTTACATTAAATTCAGAATCAACCCCATGTCATGCATTAATTTGATTTTCACACTTTGTCTATCGATGCATTATTGAATCCATTTCTCTTATTATCTCCAAACAAGAAATCATTATCAATTGTCTAAATTCCAATTCTATTTTCATTAATTCATAGTCACTACTTTTCAAGAATTTTTCATCACAAAGTAAACGCAAATCACCCAATGGGGTATCCACTGGAATTTTATTTAGAAAATCACCCAGTACGCGAAATTTTTCATCGTGATTTAACTCTAATAATTGCAAATTATGCAGCAATCTACTAACACCAACGCTTAGGCCAACCTCTAGCGTCACGATTTTTGTCGCCCATAATCTAGCCTTATTGGCTCTATATTTAATACGGTCTATATCCATAAAATCACCATTACTTTCCAATTCTTATCTTTTGGACGGTATTCTTTCCAATCTTAAAATCAACAGCTGGCTTACCAATCCAAGCATGATCTATACCTCCACCGGTAGCAGTGTAAAACAAATATGATTTATCACCCTTCGTTAAAATATCTTTCCCATCTTTTGTTGTCGAATGTTTATAGCCGTTGCTTTTCAGTGTTTTAATCATGTCATCTTTAGCTGTATGCGCAACAAATGTAGGCGTGCTTTTTTTGATTTCTTTTTTTAGAAATTCAATTGGGGTATAAGGTGGATGCTTGTTTATTTTCTTGGCAAATCTCAATCCCGGTATTTTTGCCCAGTTGAATGGATTTAAACATTCCTTCAAACAATCGCCAAGCGTTCTAGGATCACACTCATTTTGAATTGCGGCAAGTAACGCGTCAGTCGCCTTGCATTCTCCAACGCAGGCAGCTGTAGCCACAGCTCAACGCCTTGCTCTGCACCGGCAGCCAGGTCCATAGGCCAGCTTAGCTGGTCGCCGCTTTGCGCGGCAGCGGGCTTGGACGACAGCAGCTGGGCGCCGTTGCCCAAGGCCGTGCTCAGCGTGAGCTGGCGGGCCTTGTCGTCGCCATTGTGGATGACAGTCTTCAGGTACACGCTGGATTGGGCGAGCATCGGGTCTACCAGTTTGGGCGTACTCAGCACCATCTGGGCCTGGAGCCATGCCGTCCATTCCGTGCCGCTCAGCGGCTCAGCCAGGCTGTCAAAGCCCATCGCCAGCACCTGACCCTTGCCGTAGCTGCTGCGTGCTGCGGCGGTTTCTCCGGTCGCATAGCGCAGCTCGCTGGTCGCCTGCGCATCATCCGCCAAGGCCCAGCTTGGGCGGGTCAGCGGCAGCGCGTTAGCGCCCAACTGCAGTGCAGCATTGGGCAACGGCTGATCGGCATAGCTGCCCCACATATCGGCAATGGCACGCAGATGGGTATCGGCAGCGCCATCCACCACCAGCGAGGCACCACGCAGCACGGCAGCGCGCACTTCCTCCTGCAGGTGGGCGCCCAGATCGCTGAGCGACCCGCTCAGCCACAGCAGGCTGAAGTCGCCAGCACGCAACGCCTTTTGGAAGGCAGCAGCTGTCTCAACGATCTCGGCCTCATCGTCATACGTGGCCAGCACCGTTTGCGCGGCCTGGCGTTTTTGCGCGGCGCAGGCGGTGTCTGCGCCGCAGCCGATATAGGCCAGCACGCGCATACCCTGGTCTGCTGTTTGCGTGGCAGTCACGGCCTCGCTGCTCTGAATACGGATCAAGGTAGAGGCGCTGTTGTTGCTGCTGATATCGTCCTTGGTGGACGAGCCGATACGCGCAGCCACGGCAAACTCCTTGGCGCTGCTGTCCTTGTCGGTTTGCACTTCCAAGGTCAGGATCGCGGTGGAACGCGTTGCCATATCGCCCAGGGTCCAGACGCCATTGGCATAGCTGCCCACAGCGGCCGATGGGCTCAGCACGGTTAAGCCCGCTGGTATTTCCACATTCACCGTGGTCGCCACAGACGTAGCCGGGCCCAGGTTTTCTGCGGTGATCGTGACGGTGGATTTGTCGCCTCGCTTGACGGTAGCAGGGCTGGCACCTGCAGCTACTGCCAGGTCGGCCTTGGGCTCGAGGTCGGGGTTGTCGGGCGCGGCGGCACGCTTGGCAAACAGATAGCCGGCTGCAGCGGAGCCAGCAGTCAGCTCAATGCTGCTGAACTTGCCCGCCTCGCTCTGCCCACCCGCAGAGCCCGCCAGCGCCGCGCCATCCACCAGGCCATCGCTGACACCAACGACCAAGGTGTAGACGCCTGGCTTGAGGTTGGTGAAGTGGAACGCGCCTTGCGCATCGGTATACGCCGTTTGCAGCTCGGCGGCGCCCGTGCTGGCTTGGGTGCCGCTCAGTTTGACCTCGGTCACGGGGATGCCCGGCTCGCCACTGTCGCGCAGGCCATTGGCATTGCTGTCCCGGTACACGAGGCCCGCGATGCTGGCCTCGGCCGCGCCGGCCACAAAGCCAATGCTGTACTGGCCGCTGGTATTGGCATCGAAGATATTGAGGAAGTAGCTCCAACTCAGGTCTTCATTGCGCTCCTTGGACAACCAGACGTTTTCTGCAGGCACGATATAGCCATCCGACCGCGTGACCTGCACCGGCAGCTTGGCGCCGCGCGCCGGATCGGGCACGCGGGCATAGGCAAAGCCCTGGGCTACAGGGCTAAAGCGCAGGCTGGCGTTGTTGCCCTGCACGGTCATCTGTGCCGACGCCGTCTGGTTCTGCACCTCGGTGTCTGCGCCATCGGACTCGTAGACCCGATAGACGTCGCCATCCTTGGCGAGAAAGTCGCGCACCTTATCGCGCCCTGCCAGATCCACGCGCACATCCTGGACCAAGGTATGCGTGCGCACTTCCTTGATCAGCGAGGTGACCGCCCCCCCCAGGGAATCGGCATGGGTGAAGCTGGCATTGAACTCGACAAATTTGCCTGCCAGACTGGTGACCATGGACCAGCGGCCCATTTTGGAAGTGCCTGACTCTATGTCGCCAAAGTCCAAAAGCAGGCTCTTGCCTGCTGGTTGGTCGCCGACATAGCCGCCGAGAATTTGAAAGCTGATCGCCAGGCCCTGCCGGTTCTCCACAATGCGGGGCTGGGCGGTGTCGATCTTGGTCTTGTGGGATGTGCCGCCGCCCTGGTTCTTGATGCGGACGCCCAGGGTAAAGGGCTCTGCTGCTTCGGTCTCTGGCGTGAAGGCGTCGTCGGCATAGACATCGCGCGGCAAAAAGTAATCCAGCACCAGCTCGGGCTGGGGGCGTACCACGATGGATTCTGGCGCCACGTCAACGGAATCTGCCTTGCCGTCGAGCGTGTAGCTGACCTTGGCACCCACGTAGTACACAGCGCCTTGCGGGTTGCTGCCACCACTGCCCGCTGCGGGGATGATGAGCCAGTTGATATGGGCCACCGCCTTGGGCGCGATGACACCACCCTGGAGACTGGTGATGCCTGTCACCTGGTCAGTGCGGTAAAAGAACGTCGCCCCCTGGGCATTGGGGTCCGAGGTCGCAACCACCAGGTTGTTGTTGGCATCGAGAAACTTCAGCTCGATGGAGACGTTCTCCAGCTTCTGGTCCGCCAGGCCATTGGTGATGACCATCTTGGCATCAAAGGCCTGGCGCTCCAGCGAAAGCTTTTGTTCAATGACAATTTTGACTTCGGCACACACAGCGTCTGCCGCCTGCGCAAAGGCACTGCTGATCGAATACAGCAGCCCCAGCACCAACATGCCCACCACCGTTGCCCAGCTGGTAAACAGCGGGCGGCCCCTCTTTTTTTGATACATGCCGTGTGTCCATCTGTAGTCGGCCCAGGTCCATGGATGCACCCCTGGTCCTCCACTTCACTTGATATCCGTCAATTAACAACAATAATTTACTTATGTCAATTGATAGCTTTATTTCATCTTGAAGCGCATTGGAATGAACACTGCTTACAGGAAGCTGACAGATAGTTAGGCAAATGCAACAGTCACCTGAAAGGTGGGTACTGACTACCTCCAGTCGCTTGGCGGGCAAAGCATGCCAAGCATTGCCTCATGGAAGAGAAGCGGATCGAGGAGCAGTAGCAGGAAGGCAGCGCAGTGGCCCGCCCGGGTTCGCGCTGAAACCCGGGCAATGCGCTGTGCAACGGATCGTCAGGCCAGCCGCGGCTGGCGCAGCTGCTGCATGCGGTAGATCAGCCCCTGGGGCAGGCGCCGGGCGAGCGCGATGTCGACCGCGTCGCGGCCTTTGAAGTCAGCTACCGAGACGTCGGCGCCGGCGTCGAGGAGCAGCTCCAGGGTCTTGAGGCGACCGAGGCGTGCGGCATAGAAAACAGGGGTTTCGCCGTGCTCGCGCAGGTTGAGGAGGGGCTGGGCCTGCAGCAGCGCGCGGCACATGGCCTCGTCATCGCGCCACACGGCGGCCCACAGCGAGTAGCTGGCATTGGCGCCGTGCGAAAGCAGCAGTTCGACCAGCGGCAGGTTCTCGCCCCGGGCCACGGCAAACCACAGCGCGGTGGCGCGGAACTCGCCATTGCACTCGCCCATCGGGGCTTCGGCCTCCAGCACTGCGCCGGCGGCCAGCAAGGTGGCCACGGTCTCCAGGCCGTTGGTATCGGCAGACTGGGTGTTGTGCGCGGATACGCCACAGGCCACCTGCAAGGCGGTACGTCCCTTGCCATCGACCGCCTGGGCCCACTGCGGCGCCTGCGCCAGCAGCTGGGCCACCAAGGCGGCATCCCAACGCTTGGCAGCAGCAAACAGCGAGGTCTTCGAAGGCAGACTCATGCAGGGCTCCTTATGGCTTGTGACCATGCTCCAACGCGCAATGTACACCGATACCGCCGCAGCCCAACCTTGGTGGCAGGCAGGTTTTTCCCGACCTGCCTGCGCCTCTGGGGTTACTGGGCCGCCACCCAGTCGATCAGCGCATCCCAGGCGGGGCGTGCCTGCGGGGCATTGTCGCTGTTGGCCATGGCCACAACCACCCAGCGGCGCCCATCGCGGCCATTGACATAGCCAGCAATGGCCGAGGCATCGCGCAGCGTGCCGGTCTTCAGGTGGGCGCCACCGGTATGGGCGCTTTTGCTGTTTTTCATCGTGCCGTCCACACCCACGATCGGCATCGAGGCCATCAGCTCGGGCATGACGTTGGAGTTCCAGGCGACCGAGAGCATCTTGGCCAGCGACCCGGCGGTGATGCGGGCATCGCGCGAGAGGCCAGCGCCATTGTCGATGGTGGGCTGCGCCATGCCGGGTACGCGCTCGCTCCACCACTGCGCCACCGCCTGGCGGCCGCCTTCAAAGGTGCCGATGCCCGCGCGCTCCTTGCCCAGGGTCAGGAAGACCTGCTGGGTCATCACGTTGTTGCTGTACTTGTTGATATCGCGCACCACCTCGCCCAAGGTGGGCGAGCTGAAGCTCATCAGCGGCTGCACGCCGTCAGGCGTGGTGCCCATGCGCACCTGGCCAGTCACCTTGCCGCCCAGCTCGCGCCACATGCCTTCAAACACGCGGGGCGCAAAGCGGTCGGGCGCGGCGGGCGCCACGGCCCAGCTGTTCTCACCGCAAGCGGCCGGGTAGCCTCCCAGAAACTGGATCTGCGTGGCATCGGCCATCTGCGCCTTGAGCGCGCCGCGCCAGTCGCCACAGGCATTGCCCTTGGTCTTGAGCAGCGGCACCGTGCTGGGCAGGCGCAGATGCGCGACGGCCGGCTCGTAGGCGATGCGGGCCACGCCAGCGGCGGCATCGGGGATAAAGCGCATCGTCAGCGACTTGTAGTTCAGCAGCAGCGCATCGGGCACGGCGTTGTAGGGCCGGTAGGGCTCGTTGTCAAAGCGTGCGGGGTCGATGGGCGGCAGCGCGAAAGCCGAGCGGTCCAGCACCACATCGCCAACCACGACCTGGATGCCCTGGCCCAGCAGGCGGCGCTGCAGCAGCCACAGGCGCTCCATCACCAGCTTGGGGTCGCCCGAGCCCTGTACATAAAGATTGCCATTGAGGGCACCCTGGGCGACCTGGCCGTCGGTGGCAATGCGGGTGTCCCAGGTGTAGGCGGGGCCCAGGATCTCGAGCGCTGCATAGGTGGTCACCAGCTTCATCACCGAGGCGGGGTTGCGGCCCACATCGCTGTGCACATCAAGGAGCGGGCGCTGCGCGCCGCTGACATCCATCACCACCACGGAGACCGCATCGGACGCGACCTTGCCCCGCTGCAAGGCCGCTTCGACCTCGGCCGGCAAGCGGCCGGCGGGCCAGGCGTTGGCCGGGGCGGCGAGGGCTGCAGGTGCTGCAGCGATAGGTGCGACGGAGGCCGGTGCCTGGGGCGCCCCAGCGACCGGCTGGGCCAGCCGGATGGGCGTGGGCGTGGGGTCGCTAGAGGGGGCGGCCGGCGTCTGCGCGCAGGCCACCTGGCTCAGCGCAATCGCGACCGGGAGCAGCCAGCGGCCGCTGCTGCCAGGCAGGCCAGCGCTCAGCCGCGCCAGGGACAGAGAAAGGGGCGCCATCGAAGAAATCTGTTGCATGGGCAGCAGTCTAGCGGCTATGCCCAAGCCCGGCATGCAGCCTTGGCTTTGCCCCGATAATGGCAGGTTGCCACCCCTCTACAGGGGCTGAAACCGGGCGCCAGCATAGCGCCCGTGCGCGCCCTACCCCATGAACCTGCTTGCCCTCGAATCCAGTACCGACACCCTCTTTATTGCCACCGCGCGGGATGACCAGCGCTGGCTGCACAGCGGTGCCGGTGGCCAGCACACCTCCAGCCAGTTGCTGCCGGCGCTGCGCGGCCTGATGGCCGATGCAGGCCTGGGCTTTGATGCGCTGGACGCGATTGTGTTTGGCCGGGGCCCGGGCTCGTTCACCGGCTTGCGTACCGCCTGCGCCATTGCCCAGGGCCTGGCCTTTGTGGCCAAGGGCGGCCAGGGCGTGCCGGTGCTGCCGGTCGATACCTTGATGACCGTCGCTGAAGAGGCCCGCCTGCAATACGGCTGCACCCAGGTGCTGGCCTGCCTCGATGCCCGCATGGACGAGGTCTACAACGCCGTTTACCAGTATGTGGATGGCCACTGGCAGACCTTGGGCGATCTGCAGGTCTGCCCGCCGCAGGAGGTGCAGGTGCCCGCGGGCTTTGTCGTGGCCGGCAATGCCCAGGCCATATATGGCGAGCGCCTAGCGCCCGGCGCCACCCATCTGCAGGCCATGCCCACGGCCCGGGCCTTGCTGAGCCTGGCGCCTTATTTGCTGGCGCAAGGCCAGGCAGTGGCTGCGCAGGATGCGCTGCCGCTCTATATCCGCGACAAGGTCGCCAAGACCACGGCCGAGCGCGAGGCAGAAAAACAAGCCCAGGCCGCCGGCAGCCCAGGCAGCGCGCCATGAGCCTGCCGGCCTCGCCCCAGCTGCGCTGGTCCGCGCTGCGCATTGATGACCTGGATGCACTGCTGGCGGTGGAGAACCAGTGCTACACCCACCCCTGGACGCGGGGCAACTTTATCGACTCGATGGCGATGGGCTATGCGATGCAGCTGCTCTGGGCCGACGAGGAGCTGATCGGCTACTTTATTGCGATGCAGGGCGTCGATGAGCTGCACCTGCTCAACATCACCGTCAACCCGCGCCACCAGCGCCAGGGCTGGGCCAAGGTGCTGCTCGATCAGCTGCGCAGCTGGGCCGTCAGTGCGCGCGCGCAGGCGATCTGGCTGGAGGTGCGCATCAGCAATCTGCGCGCACAGCAGATCTACCTGGCGTTTGGTTTTGAATCGGTAGGGCTGCGAAAGCGCTACTATCCGGTATCCCATGTCGAACGCGAGGACGCCATGGTCATGCGTTATCTGCTGCCTACCACCCCATGAGCCTGAACCTGGACGCCCGCCAACGCGCCATGCTGCAAGAGATGGGCCACCCGCTGTGGTGGCCCGAATCGCCCGCGCCTGCCGCCCAGGCCGCGCCTGAGACATCTTCCGCTCCTGCGCCAGTGGCTGTACCGCCATCGCGCGCGGAGGCGGTGCCTGCCCCAGCTGTTGTGCCCACGGCAGCGGCTGCAGCAGCGACTACAGGAGCTAATGCACCTACTGTTGCACCCGCTCCAGCGGCGATGCCGGCTGCTGCGCTCCCAGAAACGGCCGTGCCCGCTGCCGCTATTGAGCCAACGCCAGCGCCTGCAGCAGCTGCACGCCCCACGTCCCCACAGGCGCTGCCCGCCGGCTTTCCGCGTGTGCGCTTTGCGCTGCGCGCGCCAGTCCTGCTCGATCTGCAGGGCAAGCAGCAGCCCGCAGTGCCCCCCACCCAGCCGTCCTGGCTGGTGGTGGCCGAGCTGCCCGAGGGCGCGCCCCAGCAGAGCGAAGCCTGCCAGCTGCTGGTGCAGATGCTGCGTGCCATGCGCCTGACCGATGCCCCCGTCTACTGGGTGCCGCTGGCCCGCATCCCTGCCAACCAGGAAGGCGATGATGGCCTGCCCAGCTTCAGCATCGAGGCGCTGGTGCAGGAATGCCAGCCGGCCATGGCGCTGCTGCTGGGCCTGCCGGCGGTGCGCCACCTGGTGCCGGGTGACCTGCCTTTCTCCAGCCTGCGCCAGCAGCTGCACCTGCTGGGCGGCTGCCAGCTGCCTGCCGTGGTCAGCTACGACCCCAGCCACCTGCTGCGCACCCCCCAGGCCAAGGCAGCAACCTGGGCCGATCTGTGCTTTGCACTGGCCCAGGCCGGGCGTTAATTTTCTTCACCAACCTGCCAATCTGCCGCCATTTAGCCGCCAAATAGCCGCCATTTGGTGAGTGTAGGCGCCCACTGACAGGCTGTGGCGTGGGGCGTTGACAACGCTGCGCGCGGACAAAGCGCATCGTCATGCGCAGCGGATGCGGGAATGCCATAATGGCGCCCATTCACAAACCGGAGTCTCTCCTTGGATCCCTACCCTAGTTGGTAGCTTCCACCCTGGCAAGCACATGGCTGCACAAGGGTCGGAAGCGCCCCCCGCCCCCCTTTTGCAGACCAATAACAACAAGGAAGTGAGCCCATGCTCAACATCTTTACGCTTGCCAATGGCCGTCTGGTGCAGGAAGAGATCGAGTCTCTCCAGGACCTGGCCCGTTTTCAGCCTATCTGGGTTGACCTCGAATCCCCCACCCTCGAAGAAAAGCGCTGGATCAAGCAGCACTATGGCCTGTCCATCCCCGAAGACGCGATGGACCAGGACATCGAGGAATCGGCCCGCTTCTACGAAGAAGACAACGGCGACCTGCACATCCGCAGCGACTTCTTGATCGATGACGAAGACGACCCGCGCAGCGTGCGTGTGGCCTTCATCATGAACCTGCACAACGCCGCGCTCAAAAGCTATGGCGTGCTGTTCTCCATCCACGATGAGGATGTGCCGGTGTTCCGCCTGCTGCGCCTGCGTGCGCGCCGCGCGCCGGGCCTCATCGAGGACAGCAAGGACGTGCTGCTCAAGCTGTTCGACGCCGACGCCGAGTACTCGGCCGATACCTTGGAAGGCATCTACGACGACCTGGAAAAAGTCAGCACCCAGGTGCTGGCCGGCAATGTGACCGACACCCACGCGAGTGAAGTGCTCTCGGCCATCGCGCGCCAGGAAGACTTGAACGGCCGCATTCGCCGCAATGTGATGGACACCCGCCGCGCGGTGAGCTTTGTCATGCGCAGCAAGATGCTCAACTCCGACCAGTTCGAGGACGCGCGCCAGATCCTGCGCGACATCGAATCGCTGGACAACCACACCGCCTTCCTCTTTGACAAGATCAACTTCTTGATGGATGCGACGGTCGGTTTCATCAACATCAACCAGAACAAGATCATCAAGATCTTCTCGGTGGCCAGCGTCGCGCTGCTGCCACCCACCTTGATCGCCAGCGTCTACGGCATGAACTTCAAGTACATGCCCGAAATCGACTGGCAATACGGCTATGCCTACGGCATTGCGCTGATGGTGGGCAGCGCGCTGATACCGATGCTGTACTTCCGCAAGCGCGGCTGGCTCAAGTAAGCACGGAGGCGCCCACTACACCTGCTTGGGCCGCAGGCACCACAGGGCCGTGCCGGCGATCGATGCGGCGAGCATCAGCACCCACAGCGCGCCCAGCTGCCACTGCTCCAGCGCCAGACCAAACAGAAAAGGGGCGCTGGCCTGGGTCATGCGGGCAGGCACCATCAGCAGGCCCTGGCGCTGGCCATAGCCTTGCGCGCCAAACATGGCCAGCGGCAAGGTGCCGATCACCACGGTCATGATGCCGTTGCCCAGGCCAAAGGCCAGCGCATAGACCCAGGCGCCCGAGGCACCCAACAGCGCCAGCGCGAGCGCCGCCACGGGGTAGGCGATGACGGCAATGCGCGCCGACCACAGCGGATGGGCGCGGCGCAGAAAAACATAGTCGGCAATGCGGCTGGCCACCTGGGCCGGGCCCACCAGCGCCGCCGCAGCGACCGCTGCCGTCGCCGTGGCGCCGCTGACCATCAGCAGGCGCGGCAGGTGCGACATCATCGAGGTGCCGATGAACCAGATGGCGGCAAAGGTCAGCGCCAGCAAGACCAGGCTGAGCCACTGGCCCCGCAGGGCAGCAGCTGGCGCTGCAGGCACGCCCGCTGGGTCGGCTGCCACATCGGTACGGGCGCGAGCCGGAGCATGGGGCAAGCTGGCATGCAGCGGCAGCAGCACCAAGAGCTGCACCGCTGCCCAGACCAGGCAGGCCTCGCGCCAGCCCCAGCTGTGCAGCAGCCAGGTGGTGAGCGGCCAGCTCAGGGTGCTGGCAAAGCCGCCAAACAAGGTGATGCCGACAATGCTGCCGCGCGCGGCCTTGCCATACAGGCGCACCGAGGTGGCAAAGGCTGCCTCGTACAGGCCCGCCCCCATCGCCAGCCCCAGCAGCCACCAGACCGCAAACAGTTGGCCCTGGGTCTGCACCTGCGACAGCAGCGCCAGGCCCAGCGCAAACAGCACATTGGTGGCCATCAGGAGCGGCCGCCCGCCCCAGCGGTCAATCAGCCGCCCCGCTACCGGGCCAGTGAGCGCCATCATCAGCAGCGCCACGGAGAACGCCGCAAAGATGCGCGATGGCGCTATGCCCAGACTCTCGCCCATCGCGCCGGCCAGGATGGCGGGCAGGTAGAAGGCCGAGCCCCAGGACAGCATTTGCCCCAGGCCCAGCTTGCAGGTGGTCAGCACCTGGCCGGGCGCAAAGGAGTGGGCGGGAAAAAGGGGCATGGTCGGCAAAACAGCGCATCAAGGCAGCGCGCCATTGTGACGAGGCTTGCCGCAGTGCACAGTCACCCGCGCTACCGGGTAGCCGATTAACCTCTCGCCAAGTTCCGCAGCAGGCTGCCGATGGTGTGCTGCGCGTAGCGGCTGGCAATGCTGCGGATAAAGCGCGGAAAGTCCAGGTGCGCGCTGTCATCGGCCCGGTCGGAGATGCTGCGCATGGCCGCAAAGGGCAGGCCATGGTCGGCGCAGACCTGGGCGACGGCAGCGCCTTCCATCTCGACGGCCAGCGCCTCCATGCCTGCGCCCTGCAAGCCGCTGCGCAGCGCCTGCACTTCGGCGGCGCTGCTGACAAAGCGGTCGCCGCTGACGACCAGGCCCTGGTGCATCTGCGGCGCGGGCAGGCCCAGCTCGGCCGTCCAGGCTGCGGCGCCCCCGGCCAGGCACTGCTGCACCGCTACGGCCAGCTGCGCGCTCAGGGTAACGTCGCAGTCAAAGCGCGCGCGGCCATAGCCCGGCACCTCGTAGCGCGGAAAGATCGGCGAGGCATCCATGTCGTGCTGCGCATAGCTGCTGGCCACGACCACATCGCCCACCTGCACGCCCGCGCCCAGGCCACCGGCCACACCGGTAAACACGATGCCCCGGGCGCCAAAGCGCTCGACCAGGGTTGCGGCCGTGCTGGCCGCCGCCACCTAGCCAATGCCCGACAGCGCCAGCACCACCGCATGGCCGTGCAGCTGGCCGCAGGTGTAGCGGCGGCCGGCATAGTCGCTGGTGCGGGCATCCGCCAGCAGCGCGGCAATGCCGGCCTGCTCCTCGGGAAGGGCACTGAGAATGGCAAGGGTCACGGGGGAATCCCAAAAAACAGCAAAGCAGAGATTGTCGCTGCAATCTCCGCCCTCTGCGCTTTCGCTACTGTGTCGGCGGCAGCACTGCTGCGGCGCAGTGCCGCTGCAGCACTCAGGCTTTGGTCGTTTCGTCGCGCAGCTCGCGCCGCAGGATCTTGCCCACCGGGGTCTTGGGCAGGTTGTCGCGGAACTCGATGTACTTGGGCCGCTTGTAGCCGGTCAGGTGCTCGGCGCAATGGGCGCGCAGCTGCGCCTCGGTCACATCGGCCGACTTGCGCACGACCACCAGCTTGATCGCCTCGCCGGTCTTCTCATCGGGCACGCCCACCACCGCGCATTCGGCGACGCCGGGGAAGGATGCGGCCACGTCTTCGACCTCATTGGGGTAGACGTTGAAGCCGCTCACCAGCACCATGTCCTTCTTGCGGTCAACGATGCGGAACATGCCATCGGGCTCCATGATGCCGATGTCGCCGGAGCGGAAGAACTGGTCCTCGGTCATGGACTTGGCGGTCTCGTCCGGGCGCTGCCAGTAGCCGGCCATCACCTGCGGCCCGCGTATGCAGACCTCGCCGCGCTCGCCCTGCGCCACCGGCTCGCCGGCATCGTCGAGGATGGCCATATCGGTGCCCGGCATCGGGTAGCCGATCGAGCCCGAGGCCTTCTGGCCCGTGCCGACAAAGTTGCAGCTGGCCACCGGGCTGGTCTCGGACAGGCCATAGCCCTCGACGATGGGCTGGCCGGTGCGCTGCAGCCAGCGCTCAGCCACCGAGGACTGCACGGCCGCGCCGCCGCCCACCACCACGCGCAGGTTCTTCCAGTTCACCTTGTCGAAATCGGGGTGGCTCATCAGGCCGTTGAACAAGGTGTTGACCGCTGGCAAGGTGTGGAACTCGTACTTGCCCAGCTCGCCCAGCACCGCCTTCATGTCGCGCGGGTTGGGGATCAGCAGCACCTGGTGGCCCAGGCGCATGGACAGCAGAAAACAGACCGTGAACGCGAAGATATGGTAGAGCGGCAGCGCGCAGACGCACAGCGGCTGCTCGCCTTGTGGAATGGTCTTGAGCGCCGGCCCATACCAGGCCTGCACCTGCATCACATTGGCGCCCAGGTTGCGGTGTAGCAGCACGGCGCCCTTGGCCACGCCGGTGGTACCGCCGGTGTACTGCAGCGCGGCCATGTCGTCAGGCCCGATGTCCACCGGCGAGAACGTGTGGCGCTCGCCCTGGCTGATCGCATCGGGGTAGCGGATGCTGCGCTCCAGGGTGAACGGCGCGACCAGCTTCTTGCTGTGGCGCACCACATAGTTGACGATGCTGCCCTTGATCAGGCCCAGGCAATCGCCCATGCTGCAGACGATGATCTGGTCGAGCTGGCGGTGCGCTGCGCAGTTCTGCACGGTGGCACCAAAGTTCTCCAGCACGATCATCACCTTGGCGCCGCTGTCCTTGAGCTGGTGGTCCAGCTCGGAGGCGGTGTAGAGCGGGTTGACGTTGACCACGACCAGCCCGGCGCGCAGCACGGCTGCGACGGCCACCGCGTACTGCGGCACATTGGGCATCATCAGCGCCACGCGGTCGCCCTTGGCGAGCGGCAGGGTCTGCAGGTAGGCGGCCAGCGCCACGCTGTAGTCGTCGAGCTGGCGGTAGCTGAAGCGCGCGCCCATGAAGTGCAGCGCCGTGCGGTCGGCATACTGGATAAAGGCCTGGTTGAGCAGCTGCACCAAGGTCGGAATGCGCTCAGGGTCAATGTCCTCGGGGATCTCGGGTGGGTAAGCGGCCAGCCATGGGCGTTCGGTCATGCACAAGTCTCCTGTCGGTCATACAGCGGGGTGCCGGCGCCCTGTGCGCACGGCCCGCTGCTGAGCCATGTTGTTCGATCTCGCCCTATTGTGCAAATTCTGCGCTCATTCCAAGTCTGGATATACCCGTAAAAAAGCAAAAAAAAGCCATGACCGGGGTCATGGCGGTTGCTGAGCGAGCGAAGCGTTCAGCGCTTGGCGGGTGCGACCGCAGCAGGTGCTGCCCCTGCCGGCGCTACCACCGAAGCTGCTTTCTCTTCGGCGGCCTGGGGGTTGGGCTTTTCCTTGCCAAACAGCACATCGGAGTCGTCCTGCTTGGTCTCGTAGTAGGGCTGCTGGTCGATCTCGTAGGGGAACGGTGGCACGGTCAGCACGCCGTTGAAGTAGCCGGTGCTCTCACGCATGGAACGCGCCAGGTCCTGGGCCCAGTGGTCCAGCGAACGGCCGGCGGCCAGAAAGTCGACACTGCTGCGGATCGGCGGGCGCACCAGGCGCTGGTCCACCAGCACCTGCGCTTCGACATAGCCGCCATTGCTGGTGGTGAACTGGTAGGACACATAGGCCACCGGGCGCGCAAAGTAGACACCGGCCGCCTCCAGCCGGCCCGCCATGGCCGCATCGTTCTGGGCCAGCCAGTCGCTGCTGTTGGCGGTGCGCTTGATGCGCAGGCAGTCCACCCGGCCAATGTTCAGGCCCTGGGTGCGCTCGACCAGCACGCCCTTTTGCTTGGGGCAGTTCTGGGTCCAGACGGTGTTTTGGTTGTTCAGGTCATCGACGCTGGAGCGCAGCGACATCACGCCCACCAGCTCGCCCAGCTTGGTGCGCATCTGCCAGAGCCTGGCCTGTAGGGGCTTGTCCTTGGCCAGGTCTTCGGGCAGTACATCGAGCACCTCGCTGTCCGTGCCCCAGTACGTCCATCGCAGGTCGGTGTTTTGGTCCATGGACACCAAGGTGCGGCCCACCGGCTCCACACTCGACGGCAGCGGCGCGCAGGCGCTCAGCACCACGGCTGCGGCAGCGCACCCCAGCCAGGACAGAGAACGGGCAGCGGAAAAAGACATAGACGGATCCTGAAAACAGTAGCGGCGGCCAACAGACAGTGCGTGGCCTGTGCCACACCGCCAAGCCCTGCATCATAGCAAGGCCGTTGCGGATTCTGTCTGAGGCCGCCGGGCTGAATCAGGAGACTTTGGTAGTGAATGTATCCAAATGCATCACTTGCTCTGGCAACTGGCCGGCAGATACTGTTGCGCCGCACCATCGGCGCTGCAATGCCAGATCACCTTGCCGCCCTCTCCCTGCATGGGCTGCATCTGCAACTGGCCATGGAGGGTCAGCGCAGTCAGCGACATATCGTCGCTGTCATACATCAGCCGGCCTTCCTGCTGCGGCGGCACACCTGCATCGGCCAGCGAATCCGGCACTTCTTCATAGGTCTGGTAGTAGCGCGACAGCGCCTGGCGTACCGGCTCGGCCTGGCTCCATTCCTTCTCGAAGGCTTCCTTGCCCTTTTGCGACTGCATGCCTTGCATCAGCATCTGGCTGAAGGCACCGCCCCCGGCTCCACCCTTGAGCGCCGGGATCGCGACGGCGGCCGCGATACCGATGATCGCGATCACCATCAACAAGCCCACGGCCCCGCCGCCTGCCCGGCCGCCGTAGGGCACAAACAGCGCAAACAGGTAAGAGAAGGGATTGCGGCCCGGCATCTTGATGCCGGGGCTGATCATGCGCGCCACGCGCTTGGTCAGCCAGGGGTAGCCGCCCAGCAGCTCATGCAGATCGGGGAAGAAGCCCCGGTTCGTCATGGTCTGACGCGCATACTGCACCAGGTTGATGGTCTTCCACTTCTGCGCGCCAGCGGCCAGCACCGACAGCGCGCGGCCGGCCGATTCCGAGCCTTCGCAGCAGGCGCGGCCATGCAGGTCGCAGGTGTACTCCTGAGCGCGCGCATAGGCCGCACCAATCAGCGGCAGCCACAGCACCGGCATGCGCCAGAAATGGCCGGTCAAATGGCCTTGCTTGATATGGCCCAGCTCATGGCCAAAGTAGAAGTTGATGCCATCGGGCAGCGCGCGCATCGCATCCACCGTGTCGCTCAGCACAATGACAAAGTTGCGGCCCAGAAAGCGGGTGGCAAAGGCATTCATCAGGCCGTCGCCTTGCAGCAGATAGGCCTCGGGCGGGTCGACCAGCTCGAGCTTTTTGCAGCACTGCAGGTACTGCAGGTAGAGCTCGGGAAACTGCTCGTCCGACAGCCGCACGGCAGTGCCGCGCAGCCAGGCAATCAAGGCAGACTGGGCAAAGAGATAAAAAATGAAAGCGATGAGCAGGTAGATCAGTACCGTGCCCACGGTCATCAGCAAGATGGCCAACCATGCCAGCAAGCCCAAAACCAGCGTGATGGCGCCCAGGGTCCGCTCCCGCGGATACACCCACTCCTTCATATGTATCTCCTCTGTAAAGAGCGCGTATCATGCCCGAGACACGCGGCCTTTATAGAGAGAATTTATAAGATGTTGCAAAGCAGCAACTACCGCGTTCTGATGCTTACATGCGGCTTACTTAGCGCAAGGTGACCAGCTCTTCGGCCATCGTCGGATGGATGCCAATCGTCTGGTCAAACAGCGCCTTGGTGGCACCAGCTTTGATCGCCACCGCAAAGCCCTGGGTGATCTCGGCCGCATCGGCGCCCACGACATGCAGGCCCAGCACCTTGTCGCTGGCGTCATCCACGACCAGCTTGACCAGGCAGCGCTCGCTGCGGCCCGACAAGGTGTGGCGCAGCGGTTTGAAATCACTGCGGTAGATGCGCACCGCCCCATGGCGCTCACGGGCCTGGGCCTCGGTCAGGCCCACGGTGCCGATCTGTGGATGGGTGAACACCGCCGTGGGGATGTTGTCGTAGTCCATCACGCGCGCGGCCTTGCCGGCCTCGGGGCCCCAGAGGTGGTCTACCCAGGCCATCGCTTCGGCCAGGGCCACTGGCGTCAGCTCCATGCGCCCCACTACATCGCCCAGCGCATGCACGCTGGGCTGGGCAGTGGCCAGCTGCGCATCGACGACGATGGCGCCGCTTTTGTCCAGCGCAATGCCCAGCGCCTCCAGCCCCAGGCCGCTGACGTTGGCCTTGCGGCCCGTGGCATACAGCACCTGATCGGCCTTCAGCTCCGACCCATCGGCCAGGGTCAATGTGCGCTCGCCGCTGGCTGCATCGCAGGTGATCTCTTTCACTTCGGTCTTCAGGCGCAGGTCCACGCCGCTCTTGCGAAGCTCTTCGGCGACAAAGCTGCGCACCTCGTCGTCAAAGCCGCGCAGGATCTGGTCACCCCGGTGCAGCAGGCTCACCTGCACGCCCAGGCCATGGAAGATGCTGGCCATCTCGCAGCCGATATAGCCGCCGCCCACGACCACCAGCCGGCGCGGCAGCTCGGCCAGGTCAAACATCTCGTCCGAGACGATCACATGCGCGCTGCCCGGCAGATCGGGGCGCACCGGCGTGCCGCCGGTGGCGATCAGGATATGGGCCGCGGTCAAGGTGCGCACATCGGCGCCATCGGCAGAGACCACCACGGTGTGGGCATCGGCGAGCCGCCCCTGGCCGGCAATGCGCTCCACATTCGCGTTGCGCATCAGGCCCTCGTAGATGCCATTGAGCCGGGAGATCTCCTGCGCGCGCGCTGCTTTGAGCGCCTGCCAGTCCAGCGCAATCGCCTGGGGCATTTGCCAGCCGTAACCGCGCGCCTCTGCAAAGGCCTCGGCATAGCCAGCGGCATAGCTGTAGAGTTTTTTGGGGATGCAGCCGACGTTGACGCAAGTGCCACCCATGGCCTTGAACTCCACCACCGCCACCTTGGCGCCCCGTGCTGCCGCCATGCGGGCTGCCCGCACCCCCCCCGATCCGCCGCCAATCACCACCAGATCCAGATCCCAGGAATGGCTTGTCTGCATGCTTTGCGCTCCTTTGTTTGCTATGCAAAGCATTGTGCAAAAAACACCGGGCGCAGTGCGCGTGTGCGGTTATCGCCGCATCGCTTAGGCCAAAAGCAAAAGCCTGCAACGCGCAAGCGATTGCAGGCTTTGGGGCCATCCAGCGCCCAAGGCACTGGCAGGGCAGGCAGATTTACTTGACCAGTTGGGCCAGGTCGCCAGCGCTGTACTTCTTGGCCATTTGCTCCAGGCTGTAGCCCTTGATCTTGCCGCCCTGGCCTTCGCAGCCAAACTCGATGTAGCGGGCCTTGCACACTTGCTTGGCGGCTTCACGGGCGGGCTTGAGCCATTCGCGGGCGTCGAACTTGTCGGGGTTCTCGGCCAGGAACTTGCGCACCGCGCCGGTCATCGCCAGGCGGATGTCGGTGTCGATATTGATCTTGCGCACGCCGTACTTGATGGCTTCCTGGATCTCTTCGACGGGCACGCCGTAGGTTTCCTTCATCTTGCCGCCGTACTGGTTGATGATGGCCAGCAGTTCCTGGGGCACGGACGAGGAGCCATGCATCACCAGGTGGGTGTTGGGGATGCGGGCATGGATTTCCTTGACACGAGAGATCGCCAGGATGTCGCCCGTGGGCTTGCGGCTGAACTTGTAGGCGCCATGGCTGGTGCCGATGGCGATCGCCAGCGCGTCCAGTTGCGTGGCCTTGACGAACACGGCTGCTTCTTCGGGGTCGGTCAGCATCTGACTGTGGTCCAGCTTGCCTTCGGCGCCAATGCCGTCTTCTTCGCCAGCTTCACCGGTTTCCAGGTTGCCCAGGCAGCCCAGTTCGCCTTCGACGGTGGCACCGATCTGGTGGGCCATCGCAACGACCTTCTGGGTCACATCGACGTTGTAGTCAAAGGACGAGGGGGTCTTGCCGTCGCTCATCAGCGAGCCGTCCATCATCACCGAGCCAAAGCCCAGGTTCAGCGCGCCCTGGCAGATCTCGGGCGTGGTGCCGTGGTCCTGGTGCATCACCAGCGGGATGTGCGGGTACATCTCGGCGGCGGCCTGGATCAGGTGCTTGATGAAGGGCTCACCGGCGTACTTGCGCGCGCCGGCGCTGGCCTGCAGGATCACGGGCGCGCCGACTTCGTCTGCCGCCGACATCACGGCCTGGACTTGTTCCAGGTTGTTGACGTTAAAGGCAGGGATGCCGTAGCCATTTTCGGCAGCATGGTCGAGCATTTCGCGCATCGAGATCAAAGGCATGGTGGTCGGGTCCGTTCTAATGCAAAGAAAGAGTGCTGCAACCGCTGCTGCAACACCCTGGATTCATGTCTGCGGCATGGTAACCGCTTGGTAACTGCCTATTTTAGCAAGCTCAGGCCATCTGGGCGAGAGGCATACTGAGGCGGTAGCAAGTGGTATAGGGTGCCAGCGCCTCTAGCTGCTCGAAAGTGCCCCCGTGCAAAGCCATGATGCGCTGCACAATCTGGTGGCCCAGCTGCAGGCTGTCCACTGGCTCGGGCACGGCCTTCTCCTGCAGGCGGCCGCCATCATCACAGACCTGCAGCCAGCACTGCCCACCATCGCTGCCGCCCTGCACCTCGATCTGCGTGCCCTCGGGGGTGTGGCGCAGCGCGTTCTCGACCAAATTGCGCACGGCCACCTCCAGCAGCACGGCGTGGCCTTTCACCCACAGTTGCTCGGGCAGCTCCACCGCCACACTGCCCCCGCGCCGCCAGGCCGCCTGGGCGTATTCGGCCCCCACCGTGCGCGCCAGCTGCGCCAGGTCCACCGGCGCGGCCTGCTGGGTCAGCGCCACACGGCTGCTGCGGGCCAAGGCCAGAATCTGGTTGAGCACATGGCCAGCGCGCAGCGCGTCGGCATGCAGGCGCTGCACCGCCTGGGCCTGCTGGGCGGGGTCGAGCCCGCCTTGCAGCGACTGCGCATGCAAGCTGATCGAGGCCAGCGGCGTGCGCAGCTCATGCGCCACCTGGTTGGCCAAGGTGCGCTCGCGCTCCATCGCCTCATCATTGCGGTCCAGCAGGCGGTTGAACGCCAGGGTCACCGCCCGGAACTCCTGCCAGTTGTGGCCGGTAGACAGGCGCTGGCCCTGCTCGGGCTCGAGCTGCTCGACATCGCGCGAGAGCTGGGTCAGGGGTTTGAGGCCGGCGCGGATTGTCAGCCCCAGCACCAGGGTGACCACCGGCAAAAGCCACAGCCCGGGCAGAATCATCTGCCCGGCAATGTCATCGGCCAGGTCATCGCGCTCTTGCAGGTTGACCAGCACAGCGACCTTGCGCGTGTGCTCGGTGTTCCACTGCGTGAAGGTGCGCCAGACCTCGTGCTTGGGGCCTAGCTGTGCATCAAAAAAGCCACTGCGCCCATCGGCAAAATGCAGGCGCGGCGCGCTGCCGACATTGAGCACCAGATCGCCCTCGGCGCTCCAGACCTGCAGGCTCATCGACTGCTGGTAGTCATGCGCATGCAGCCCCGGCAGCGGCACGCGCTCGGTCGGCAGGCCCGGCGGGGTCTGCGCGTTGGAGGGGATATTGAGCACCAGCGCAGCAACGCCGGCCAGGTGCCCGTCGGTCAGCTCATCGGCCTCTTCAATACCGGTCTGGTAGGCCCAGTAGACAAAACTGGCCCAGACGACGACCAGCGCCGCCAGAATCCAGACCAGCAGCCGGGTACGCAGCTGGGGCAGGCGCTGGGGCTTGGCCGCCAGGTTCACGATGCCTGGTCCTGGGGCATGAAGTAGCCCACGCCGCGCATGGTCAGGATGTAGTCGGCGCCGAGCTTTTTGCGCAGGTGGTGGATATGCACCTCCACCGCATTGCTCTCGACCGAGGCATCAAAGCTGTAGAGCTTTTCCTCCAACTGCTGACGCGACAGCACCCGGCCATGGGCCTGCAGCAGGATCAGCAAGATGGTGTAGGCCCGGGGTGAGAGCTCGACCCCTTCGCCCCCCAGGCGCACCTGGTGCAAGGCCGGGTCCAGCACCAGGTCGCGGTAGTGGATCAGCGGATTGGCGCGGCCCGCCGCGCGGCGCAGCAGCGCACGCAGCCGGGCCTGCAGCTCTTCGGCATCAAAGGGCTTGGAGAGGTAGTCGTCGGCGCCCAGGTCCAGGTTTTCAATGCGGTCATGCACGCCGTCGCGGGCGGTCAGCACGATGACCGGCGTGGCCGGATCGGGCAGGGTCTTGCGCAGGCCGGTGGGGGGCGGGGCATTGCGCAGCTGCTGCAACAGGCGCGAGCCATCGCCATCGGGCAGGCCCAGGTCCAGCAGCACCACATCAAAGCCCTCGGCCGTCAGCGCGCGCCAGGCCTCGGCCAGGCTGGGGCACCAGTCCACCGCATGGCCGCGCTGCTGCAGATTGGCTTTGAGGCCCTCTGCAATGCCGGCATCGTCTTCCACCATCAGTATGCGCATGGCTGGCATTGTGCATGACTTGGGTCGTTGCGCCTATGGCCTGCGCCCTGCACCCGGGACATTAAGAAGCCCTTAAGCCAGCCGCCGCAGCATCGCCAGATGCCTTCCTGCCTCCCTGCCTCGTTAGCCGATACACGCGCCCCCTTGTACAACCGCCGCTGGCTGCTGGCCACGGTACTCAGTTTTGTGCTGATCGCCCTGTGGGATGCCGGAGGCCAGGACCTGGCGCTGGCCCACCTCTGGGGCACGGCCCAGGGCTTTGCGCTGCGCGACGACCATTTTCTGGTCACCTATATGCACCAGGGCATGCGCAACCTGGGCTGGGTGGTCGTGCTGGCCTTGAGCCTGGGCGTCTGGATGCCCTTTGGCCTGCTGCGCAAGCTGCCTACCGCCAGGCGGGTTCAGCTGCTCGTCAGCATTCTGGCGGCTCTTGCGGTAGTGGCCATCCTCAAGCGCAGCAGCGCCACCAGCTGCCCCTGGGACCTGTCGGTCTTTGGCGGCGTGGCCGAGTATGTGTCGCACTGGCGCTGGGGGGTGCATGATGGCGGCGCTGGTCGCTGCTTTCCGGCCGGCCATGCGGCGGCCGGTTTTTCCTTTGTCGGCGGCTATTTTGCGCTGGCGCGCGACACACCGCGCGCCGCGCGCTGGTGGCTGGCGGTGGCGCTGGTGATGGGCCTGCTGCTGGGCCTGGGCCAGCAGATGCGCGGCGCCCACTATATGAGCCACACCTTGTGGACCGCCTGGCTGTGCTGGACGGCCGGCCTGGCCATCGACATGGGCATGGCGCGCCGGCAGCGCAGCGCCTAAACCGCAGCTGGGCTCAGTCCCTTAGCCCACTAGGCGCCAGTGGTTGTCAAACATCAGTCCGGTCACCGTATCCAGCGCTGCTACCGCTTGCTCGCGGCTGCGGCTGCTGCGCTCGGTCACCCCATGGCCGCCGCCGGCCCATAGCCGCGCGCCATCGAGTGCCACAGGGCAGACATCGCCCTGAGGGCTGCTGCCCAGGTAGCGCGCCTGGGCATCAAACCAGGCCATGCAATCGGACTTGGGGCAGCTCACCACAAAGCCGCCTTGCGCCAGCGGCGCGCATTCCACGCTGCCGCCGTAGCCGGCCAGCGGCGGCTGGTCTTGCGCCAGCTGCAGGCGCTGGCCATCCCAGACGGCGAAGATGGGGGCGCTTTGGCGCCGTGCATCCTCATGCTCGGCCTGCAGCGCAATGCCCAGACGCTGGCGCGCGGCATCCCAGGCCAGGTGGCGGATCGACAGGCGCGGGTCGGGCAGCTTCCACTGGCCCAGCAGGCGACCGTCAAAGGGGTGCAGCGCGACCAGCGACGGGTCCATGCTGTCCAGCCATTTCTTGCTGCGGCCCGTCTCGCTTTGCGTGGGGATGCCGCCATTGGCAACGACCAGGGTCCCGGCCGGCAGCTTGCCCAGCGGGGCGGGCAGCACCAGCAGCTCATGCGGGTCCATGCCATGGCTGCGCCATTCGGCCAGCTTCTCCAGGCTCGTGGCATCGCGCAGGCCTATGCAGCCCTGGCTGTCTTCCAGATCGGTTTCGGTGGTGAACAGCATCCCGCTACCGCCTGCGCCCGCTTGGGCCTGCCAGGCCTGCGCCGTCGCGGGGCCCGCCAGTGCCACATGGCCGTTAAAGCAGCGGTCCTCCTGCATCCAGGCCCATTGCAGCGCTCCTGTTTTGGGCTGCCAGCGCAGCAGCCAATCCCCGGGCCGGCGGGCGGCAAAGACCAGCTGACCACCGGGCAGTGTTTGCACGCCATGGCCACGGGTGGGCAGCTCGGTGCGCGCAGCAATGCGCCAGGCATGGCCGCCGCCGCTTTGCGGCAGCACTTCGAGCACACCGGCCCAGTCCTGCGCCATCGCACTGGCGCCATCGCGCCAGACTGCCGCCAGCCGGGTGACGCCCGGCGTGCTGCCCGCGTCTTTGGCAAAAGACAGTTCGGCCAGGCCCAGCGCGCCCATCGCCGAGGCACCCAGCCCGCGCAGCAGCGCGCGCCGGGGCATGGGTGTGGACAACAGCGCAGCGTCGGTCATGGCGGGTCGCTCAGTCGCCATCGCTGTCGCTAAAGCCCAGCGGAATATCGAGCGCCGGCGCCACCTCGGCCTGGTAGAGCGCCGTGATGCCCTTGAGCTTGGTGGCGAGCGCGAGGATCTCGGTGTTGGCCTGTGGCCCTTCCTTGGCAGGCGCCTTGCCAGGGGCCGGCATGGCGGCATCGACCACGCCAATGGCCTCACGCCAGCGCTGGGCCAGGGCGATATGGCCCTTGCTGAGCAGCAGCGCTTCGATGGAGATCAGGTCCTTGCCGGGCACCGGGGGCTGCTGGCGCTGCGCGGGGGTGAGCAAGGCCTGGGCATGCAGCGCCTGCCACTGGGTCTGCCACTCGCGCCAGTTGTCGGCCATCGCGATGCGGGCAAAGGCGGGCGCCTTGTTGCTGCCCTCGACCACCTTGACCGGCTTTTCCATCTGCGCCCAGCGCAGGCGCTCCAGCCCGCCCAGCCACTGGTTGACCCATTCCTCGATCGCCGCGCCCGTCTCCTTGGCCCCGGGGCTGGCTGCATCGTCGGGCTCGCTCTCCGAGCCTTCGACGCTCCAGGTCTTGCTGCGCAGGGGCTCGAACGCGGCCTGCAGGCTTTGGGCCTCGGCGCTGATCGCTTTGGCCACCTGCAGCGCAAAGGCGCATTCCGGACTGGCTGGCTGCAGGCCCTGGCTCAGCAGCCAGTCCAGCGCACCAAAGCCCTTGGCGGGCGTGCCCACCAGCTCCATATCGGCAGCGCTTTGCGGGCCTTTTTTGACGGCGCGGGTGATCAGCGCCGTGCGGATCGGCGTGAAATCAATCTGCCGCAGCGAGCGGCGCTCCACCAAGGGCCCCACGCTGGGTGTGGACAGCTGCAGCCAGGCGGTATGGCTGCGCTGCCACTGGCTGCGCAACTCCGCCGGTGCGATTTTGGCAGCCGCCGCCGGCCCGGCGCAGAAGCTGGCCAGCGCCTGGTCCTGCGCATTGGCGGCCTGGGTAAACGCCGCCGCACGGGCAGGCAGGTGCTGGCCATACAGGCTTTGCAGCGCCTGGGCGGCCGTGTAGTACGGCATGGGGGTGTCGGCCGCCTGCGCCAACGGGGCAGAACTGCCCATGGCGGCCAGGGCAACCAGAGCGCAAGCCCTGCCCCAGGATTGCGCGGCCTGGACGGGCCCCGTTTTCAAACCAACTTGCGTCATAGCGACTCCACAAACTTGACCAGGGCTTCACGCTCGGCGGCATCCATGTTCAGCACCTGCTGCTTGGCCTGCTCGGCCTCGCCGCCATGCCAGAGGATCGCTTCGAGCACGCCGCGCGCACGGCCGTCGTGCAGCAGGCGCTGGTGGCCGTTCACATCCTGAATCAGGCCAATGCCCCACAGCGGCGGCGTGCGCCACTGCTGGCCACTGGCCAGAAAGTCCGGCCGGCCATCGGCCAGCGCCGGGCCCATGTCATGCAGCAGCAGATCGGTATAGGGCCAGATCTTCTGGCCGGCAATGTTCTTGGCCGTCAGGCGTGGGAAGGGGCTGGGGCCGGTCACATAGCTGGGCTTGTGGCAGACGGCGCACTGCGCCTGGGCAAACAGGCGCTGGCCCAGCTTGACGGCCGAGTCATTGATATTGCGGCGGGCCGCAGGCGCCAAGGTGGCCTGGTAGAAGATCACATCGTCGAGCGTCTTGTCATCGATCTCGGGCGCATCGGCGCGCGCCTGCGCCGCCGTGCGGCCGGCGGTGGACTTGTCCAGACCGCCGCCATGCGGCGCGGCCAGGCAGTCTTTTTGCGCCGGGGTGCAGTTCTCGTTCGGGAAAATGCGTGAGGTGATGCCCATGTCGCCCGAGAAGGCGTTGGCCGTCTGGTGCGCCACGCTGGGCGAGTTGGCCTTCCAGCCAAAGCGGCCAATCGCCTCGCGCTGGCCATAGGCATCCCAGACGCGGTTGGCCTGGCCCTTGATGGGGCCGGCCAGCGCCGCCTGCTCCCGCACATTGGCGAGGATGTCGGCCTCGGCAATCGCCTCAATCAGGCCCACACCCACCACCTGGGGCGCAATGCGCGGGCCGATCATCACATCCTTGGCCATGGGCCCATAGCCCAGGTCGGTCAGCTCGTAGCGGGGTTGGATCAATTCGTAGGGCGTGCCATCGGCAAAGCGGCCCTGGATGGGCGTGCCATGGATGCGCACGATGCCCTCGGGCTTGACGCCCTGCACCGCCGCATTGTTGAACTGGTCACCATAGGTCGGCTCGGGCACCACGCCGGCATGCGGATCGGCCTTGCCGGGCACCGACAGGCGGATCAGCAGCGCCACCGTGGGATCGGGATCGGGACCCAAGGTGCGGTGGAACTCTGGCGGCTCACCGCGCCCGTCCATGATGTGGCAACCGCCGCAGCTGCGTGCAATGAAATGCGGGCCCAGGCCATCGCGCAGCCGGGTCGAGGCCGGTGCCTCCACCCAGTTGCGCTTGAAAAAGGAATTGCCGATGACAAAGCGCGTGCGCTCTTCATCGGCGAGAGAGGCAAAAGGAAACGAGAACGCGTTCTTGCCGGTGGCAAACACCGTGGTGTCGCCGCCGGTCATCTCACTGGGGTCTTGCGCGGGCGCCGCTGCGGCGGGCTTTGCAGCCGCGCTGGTCTGCGCCGCGCTGGCCTCCGGCCGCAGGGCCACCGCCAAGGCGGTGGCCGCGCACAGACCCGCTGCTGCCCATGCCAGCCGCTGCACGCGGCCACCGGGCTTCTTGTCATTCATCTTCACAGACATAGTGCAGCAACGGTCCTTCGTCAGGGCTGGACCAGGGTCAGCTTGGTAATGCCGATGGCATTGGCCGCCTGCACCAGCAGCTTGGACTGCTCGGTGGCGCTGTCCACCGCCGCCTGGATGCGCTTGCGGCCAGGGGCGTCGGCGCCGCCAATGATTTCGCGGTCAAACGGTGCCTGGATGCCTTCGGTCGCCTTGACCGTGCTGGCAATCTGCGCACTGGTCTTGCCCGAGAGCTCAGCGTTCTTGGCCGCCACCAGCTCGGCCAGCGAGGCCACCTTCAAGGTCGTGCCATCGCGGCGCTTGTACTGGCCCAGCCAGACGTTCTGGATGCCAGTGGCATTGGCGACCATGTCGCGGTGGGTGTTGTCGGAGAAGCAGGAATGCTCGTCTTCCTGGTCCTGCGAGTTCAGCGGCACTTCCATGCGCTCGCCGGCCAGCTCGCCGCGCGAGAGCGAACCCAGGCCGACGATGATCTTGCGCACCGATTCCACACCACCCTTGTCGAACTGGGCGCGGTAGTTCTTCTGGCCCGGTGCCCAGGCCTTGGTGACGCCTGCCAGGTCGTCGATCAGCAGCTCGGTCACGACCTTCAGGTAGAGCCGGCGGCGGTCGGCGTTGGCGCGCTTGCCATCCACATAGTCTTCAAACGAGCGCTCGCCAGGGCCGGTGTCGGACAGGTCCTGGCCCCAGAGCAGGAACTCGATCGCATGCCAGCCAGTGGCAATGTTTTCCTCGCCACCGCGCTCGTTTTGCTTGGCCAGGTTGGCCTTGGTGATCTTGAACTTGGGGTCGTTGATAAAGCCGGAATTGGACTTGCCCTCGACATAGTCCACATAGGACTCGTCCATCGGCCAGGCATTGATCTGGCCTTCGGGGCCGTTCTCGTCGTCGATCGGGCCGCCATAGAAGCGGAAGGCTTCCGTCTGGCCGTAGAACTCACGCGCGTCGAGCCAGCTTTTGCGCGCGGCTTCCAGCGTCTCCTTGGAGGG
Organism: Comamonas sp. 23; assembly: GCF_049601575.1. Taxonomy (NCBI): domain Bacteria; kingdom Pseudomonadati; phylum Pseudomonadota; class Betaproteobacteria; order Burkholderiales; family Comamonadaceae; genus Comamonas; species Comamonas sp. 23. Next base: position 4,792,751 of record NZ_CP187127.1, read on the forward strand.
GGCCGCGAGCAAGGCGGCGATGGCCTTTTGCATGTCGCGTGCCGATGCGAGGCTGTCGCTGTAGTTGGCGTAGACCAATTCGCTATAGCCCACCGCCACCGCACGGGCGTCCAGCTTGCTGGCCTTGGCGGCCGCCGTCTGTGCAAATGCCGGTGCAGCCACACCCGCGACTGCGCCCAAACCCAGGCCCAAGGCCATCCCCAACACCGAACGGCGTACTAGTCGTTGCGACATAGATTCCCTCTTCCAAAAAAACAGGCAGGCACAGCGGCGCTGTGCTGCTCAACAACAAGGGCTTGGCTGGGCTGCTCGGTGCGTGCGTGTTGTGAATTCTTATCGCAGCAGCTTGGCTAGGTGATCGAAGGCCAGGATTGTAAAGGCCGGTAAGCCCCTGTCTCGGGAGCAAAACCGCCTGGCTTCGAATGGATTCAGCGCAGTCCTTTGATCCGCACGGACGTGCAGGCAGGCTCGCTGAGCGCCATAGTATCGCTGCAGTCGAAAATCCGCACAAAATTGGACGGATCTACAGCTGCAAAAAAGGGGCGCTCACGAGCGCCCCTGGTGTGTCGGTGCAAGAGCGTTGTGCGTTACACCACGCGGCTGATCTTCATCATATTGGTGCCGCCGGGCGAGCCCATCGGCTCGCCGCAGGTGATCGCATAGATATCGCCGCTTTGCACAATGTCGCGCGCCTTCAGGTGCACCTCAGCCTGGGCCAGCGCGGTGTCGCGGTCGGCGCTGGTGTCCATCAGCAAGGGGCGCACATTGCGGTACAGCGCCATCTTGCGCTGCGTGGCCACCTTGGGCGTCAGCGCGTAGATGGGGATCTGGGTGCGGTGGCGGCTCATCCACAGCGCCGTCGAGCCGCTGTCCGTCATCGCCACCAGGGCCTTGGCGCCCAGGTGGGTGGCGGTGAACAGCGCGCCCAGCGCAATGCTCTGGTCGATGCGCTGGAAGGTCTTGCCGACAAAGTCGGTGTCCACATCCCAGTCGGCCGAAGCCTCGGCCTGCGCGCAGATGTCGACCATCTCCAGCACGGTCTCGAGCGGGAACTTGCCAGCGGCGGTCTCGGCGCTCAGCATCACCGCATCGGTGCCGTCGAGCACCGCATTGGCTACGTCGCTCACCTCGGCGCGGGTGGGCACCGGGTTGGTGATCATGCTCTCCATCATCTGCGTGGCAGTAATGACGACCTTGTCCATCTCGCGCGCCATGCGGATCATCTTCTTTTGCAGTGCCGGCACGGCCGCATGGCCCACTTCGACGGCCAGGTCACCGCGCGCGACCATGATGCCGTCAGACACGCGCAGGATGTCTTCGAGGTGCGGAATGGCTTCGGCGCGCTCGATCTTGGCAATCAGGCCGGGGCGGTGGCGGTACTCGGCCGCCGCCACCATGCACAGCTGGCGCGCCATTTCCATGTCGGTGGCGGTCTTGGGAAAGCTGACGGCCACATAGTCGGCCTGGAAGCTCATCGCGGTCTTGATGTCATCCATATCCTTGGCCGTCAGCGCCGGCGCGGTGAGGCCGCCGCCCTTTTTGTTGATGCCCTTGTTGTTGGACAGCTCGCCGCCCAGCTTGACGGTGGTGTGCACGGCATCGCCCCGAACCGCGTCCACCGTCAGCACGATCAGGCCGTCGTTGAGCAGCAGCACATCGCCGGGCTTCACATCGCGCGGCAGCTCCTTGTAGTCCAGGCCCACGCCCTGCAGGTCACCGGGCTCCTGGCGCGAGGCATCAAGCACAAACCGGGCACCGGGCTCGAGCATCACCTTGCCTTCGGCAAACTTGCCAACGCGGATCTTGGGGCCTTGCAGGTCGGCCATGATCGCCACCTCGCGGCCGGCGCGCTGCGCGGCCTCACGCACCATGCGGGCGCGGTCCACATGGTCCTGCGCCTTGCCGTGGCTGAAGTTCAGCCGCACCACGTTGACCCCCGCGCGGATCATCTCTTCGAGCAGGGCCGGCTCGCTGGAGGCTGGCCCCAGCGTGGCAACAATCTTGGTGGCGCGGCGGATCTTGGGCGAAATCATGGGCAGGTCCCCTGTGTCTTTGTCTCAAAAGTGGGGCCGGCTCCGTCACCAGATGCCGACCCGATGTAATTCAGTTCCATTCTGACATGAGAAACGTGCACAGGGAGTTACATCGCGGTTTCATTCGATGTGCGCTTGCACAATCGCGCGGCCCATAAAAAACACCTGCAAGGCGCTTGGCTGGGCAGGTGTTGGATGAGCACAGGTCGGATCAGGCCAGATCAGCGGGCCGGGGCGCGCCCTCGCGCATCAGCGCCTCGATCTCGTCGGCCTTCACCGGCACACCGCGCGTGAGCAGCTCGCAGCCTTCGTCGGTGATCAGCGCGTCGTCTTCGATGCGGATGCCGATGTTGTGGAAGGCTTCGGGAACGCCGTCGGCCGGGCGCACATAGATGCCCGGCTCGATCGTGGTCAGCATGCCGGGGCGCAGGATGCGGCTGGGGCGGTTGAGGATCAGCTCGCCCGAGAGCGGATCGCGCCGCTCACTGGTGTGGCCGAGCTCGCTGGGCTCGATGTAGCTGCCGCAGTCATGCACGTCCATGCCCATCCAGTGGCCGGTGCGGTGCATGTAGAACTGGAAGTAGCTGCGGTTGTCGATGACATCCTGCACGCTGCCGACCTTGTTCTTGTCGAGCAGGCCCAGATCGAGCATGCCCTGGGCCAGCACGGCGACGGTGGCGTCATGCATGTCGTTGAAGCGCTTGCCGGGCCGGGCCAGCGCAATGGCGGCATCCTGGCTGGCGAGCACCAGGTCGTACAGATCGCGCTGCGGACCGGTGAACTGGCCGTTGGCCGGGAAGGTGCGGGTGATGTCGCTGGCATAGCCATCGAGCTCGCAACCGGCATCGATCAGCACCAGCTCGCCGCTGCGGATGGGCGCGGCATCGGCGCGGTAGTGCAGCACACAGGCATTGGCGCCGGCGGCCACGATCGAGCCATAGGCCGGGCACTGCGAGCCGTATTCGCGGAAGGCCTGCAGCAGCTCGGCATCGAGGTGGTATTCGCGCACGTCCTGCCCGGCGCGAACCATGCGCGCTGAGCGCTGCATCGCCAGGATATGGGCGCGGGCGCTGATGTCTCCTGCGCGGCGCAGAATCGGCACCTCGTGCGCATCCTTGAACAAACGCATCTCATCGAGCACGGTGCACAGGTCGCGCTGCTGCTCGGGCACCAGCGCGCCATAGCGGGTGCGGGCGCGCACGCCGTTGAGCCATTGGGCCACCGTGCTCTCGAGCCCCTGGTGGATCGCAAACGGGTACCAGACCACGCTGCGGTTTTCCAGCATCTTGGGCATGCGGGCCGCCTGCTCGGCCACCGAATAGGCCTCGCTCACGCCCAGCGCCGCGACTGCGGCCTCGGGCCCCAGCCGGTAGCCGTCCCAGATCTCGCGCGCCAGGTCCTTGGGTGCGCAAAACAAGGTGGTCTTGCCATCAGCGGTGATCACCAGGCTGGCGTTGGGCTCGCTGAAACCGGTCAGGTAGTAGAAATAGCTGTCGTGGCGGTACAGAAAGTCACTGTCGCGGTTGCGCGCGCGCTCGGGCGCGGTGGGGATGATGGCGATCCCGCCCTCGCCCAGCTGGCGCGCGACCTGGGCGCGGCGCTCGGCATAGACGGACTGTGCGGGAATGGCTGGGGTGGGGGCGGGTGCTTGCATGCTGCTATCGTACTGCAGAGCTTTGCCTGTGGTGGTGATTGCAACAGCATGACAAGCCCTTGACGCTCTTTTTATGATTTCAGCGACTTGGCACATAATGCCGCATGCCCCACCGCTGGAAACCCAACGTCACCGTGGCCGCCGTCATTGAGCGCGATGGCCGATTTTTGCTGGTAGAGGAAGACACCTCGGACGGCATCCGCCTGAACAACCCGGCGGGCCATCTGGACCCTGGCGAATCCCCCATCCAGGCCTGTGTGCGCGAAGTGCTCGAAGAGACGGCCTTTGACTTCAAGCCCTCGGCCCTGCTGGGCATCTACATGAACCGCTTTGTGCGCAGCAAAAGCGGCGCGGACACCACCTATATGCGTTTTGCCTTTACCGGCACCGTCGGCGCGTTCTACGAAAACCAGCCGCTCGACGAAGGCATACGCCGCACCGTCTGGATGACCGCCGAAGAAATGCGCGCCGAGGCCCACCAGATGCGCAGCCCGCTGGTGCTGCAGTCGCTGGACGACTACCTGGCCGGCCAGCGCTTTGCGCTGAACCTGATCTACACCGATGTTTCCGTGCTGGTGCAGCCAGACGGTGTGAGACCGCTCGAATAGGCGCGCATCCACGACAAGCCCATGGCTCACCACCATGGGCTTTGTTTTTGGGCGGCGCGCAGTCTCCCTGTGCACCGCTTGGCGCTAACGCGATTGCGCGCAGCGGGCAAGCATGGCAATGTGCATCCACACCATAACGAGGAGACACACCATGCCACACCGCGACGCCTGTCGTTTTGCCAACCGTCTGGCCTTGCCGCTGGCCGCTACGCTGCTTGCAGCCGGCTGCAGCTCGCTGGGCACGCCGCCCACCCGCCAGCACAGCGCCAGGATTGCCGGGCTGGAAAAGCCCGCCGAGGTGCTGGTCGACCAGTGGGGCGTGCCGCATATCTACGCGGGCACCACCTATGACGCCTTTGTGGTGCAAGGCTATATGGCCGCACGCGACCGGCTCTGGCAGATGGACCTGTGGCGCAAGCGCGGCCTGGGCCAGATGGCCCAGGACTTTGGCCCGGCCTGGGTCGAGAGCGACAAGGCGGCGCGCGCGGTGCTGTTTCGTGGCGACATGTACCGCGAATGGCTGGCTTATGGCTCGGACTCCAAGCGCGTGGCCGAGGCCTTTGTGGCCGGGGTGAATGCCTTTGTCGCCCAGACGAAGGCCGACCCCGGCCTGCTGCCCGAAGAGTTCAAGCTGCTGGGCTACCAGCCCGCGCAGTGGGCCGCAGAAGACACGGTGCGCATCCGCCACCATGGCCTGACCCTGAACTTTACTGGCGAGGTGGACCGCGCCCAGGCCTTTTGCGAAGGCAAGCACAACGGCGCCCGCGTGGACTGGCTGCGCCGCGAGCTGGTGCCCGATGTGAAGCCGCAGGTCCCGCCAGGGCTGGAGGTCTGTGGCCTACCTGGCAAGGAGCTCAAGCGCGCCTATGCGCTGGCCACCGCCAGCCCACGCTTTACCAAGGAGAACGTCAAGGTGTCGGTGCAGGACATGGCACCCGAGCAGCTGCTGGCGCTGTCCGAATCGACACTGAACCAGCCCGATGCCAACACCTTGGCCAGCTACGGCAGCAACAACTGGACGATTGCGCCGGGCATGACCACCACCGGCCGGCCGATTCTGGCCAATGACCCGCACCGCGCCCATGGCGCGCCCAGCCTGCGCTATATCTCGCACATCTCGGCCCCTGGCATGGATGTGATCGGCGCCGGTGAGCCGTTTCTGCCCGGCATCTCCATCGGCCACAACGGCCGCATCGCCTTTGGCCTGACGCGCTTTTACATGGACCAGGAAGACCTGTATGTGTACGAAACCAACCCGCAAAACAGCAAGGAGTACAAGTACCAGGGCCGCTGGGAGCCGATGACCCGCGTCACGGAAAACATTGCCGTCAAGGGCGCGGCCCAGCCGGTCATCGTCGAGAACTGGTACACCCGCCACGGCCCGGTGCTGGCCGCCGAAGGCAACAAGGCCTATGCGCTGCGCGCCGCCTGGCTGGACCTGGGCATGGCGCCCTATTTCGGCTCGATGGACTACATGCGCGCGCAGGACTTTGACCAGTTCCGCGCAGCGATGAACCGCTGGGGTGCACCGGGCGAGAACCAGGTCTATGCCGACAGCAGCGGCAATATCGGCTGGATCCCGGGCGGGCTCACCCCCATTCGCCCCAACTGGGACGGGCTGATGCCGGTGCCCGGCGATGGCCGCTTTGAATGGACCGGCTACCGCAATGGCGACGAGCTGCCCTGGGAGTTCAACCCCCAGCGCGGCTATGTGGTGACCGCCAACGAAAACAATGTGCCACCCACGCACCCGCTCTACCAAAAAGGCATTGGCTACGAATGGTCCGACTCGGCCCGCGCGCAGCGCCTGCATGGCCTGTTTGAAAAGGCTGCCAAGGACGGCAAGAAGCTCAGCGTCGCCGACTCCGAAGCCTGGCAGACCGACATCGTGGCCGTACCGGCCCAGCGCCTGCTCAAGCTGCTGGCACCGCTGCAAAGCAACGATGCCCAGACCGCCCAGGGACTGGCACTGCTGCAGGGCTGGGACGGCACCATGGCCAAGGACAGCGCCGCCGCTGCGCTCTATGAGGTGTGGAGCAATGCCAGCTTGAAAAAAGCGCTGACCGACCAGGTGCTGGCCGCCAGCGAGCGCAGCTTTGCCAAGGAGACCAGTGCCACCCGCATGATCGCGGTGCTGGAGCAGCCCCAAGGCTGGATGAGCGAGACCGAGCGCGACCAGGTGCTGCTCTCGTCCATCGCCCCGGCGATGCAATGGCTGCAGGCCAAGCTGGGGGCCGATGCCAAGAGCTGGACCTGGGGCAGCCTGCACCAGGCGATCTTTGTGCACCCGCTCGCCGGTGTGGTGGACAGCGCGACCAAGCAAAAGCTGAATGTCGGCGTGGGCGGCATCGGCGGCTCCTGGGCCACGCCCATGGCCACCAGCTACAACGTGGACACCTACCAGCTGACCTCGGGCGCGTCCTTCCGCATGGTGGTCGATGTGGGCAACTGGGATGCCTCGCGCGTGGTCAACACGCCCGGCCAATCGGGCAACCCGGCCAGCCCCCACTACCGCGACCTGGCCAACACCTGGGCGGCAGGCCAGTACTTTCCGCTGACCTACTCGCGCAGCGCGGTGGAGAAAGCCACCCGCGAGCGCATTGCGCTGACGCCTCAATAAGCCCGGCGGGCAGCGCCTGCTGGGGACCTTGGGCGCTTATCGGCGCTGTTGGTCGCCGTTGGGCGACAAAACGCCACATAGCCCTAGCGAAGCAGGCGCCTGCCGCCAGGCGGATAATTGCGCCCATGGTTAAACAGCGCATCGTAGTGGGGCTGAGTGGCGGCGTGGATTCGGCCGTCACCGCGTATTTGCTCAAAAAACAGGGGCACGAGGTCGTCGGCATCTTCATGAAGAACTGGGAAGATGACGACGACAGCGAGTATTGCTCGTCGAACATCGACTTTGTCGATGCCGCAGCCGTGGCCGACGTGGTGGGCATCGAGATCGAACACGTCAACTTTGCCGCCGACTACAAGGACCGGGTGTTTGCCGAGTTTCTGCGCGAATACCAGGCCGGCCGCACGCCCAACCCCGATGTGCTGTGCAATGCCGAGATCAAGTTCAAGGCCTTTTTGGACCATGCCATGCGCCTGGGTGCCGAAAAGATCGCCACCGGCCACTACGCCCGCGTGCGCCAGAACCCCGATACCCAGCTGTTCGAGCTGCTCAAGGGCCTGGACCCGGCCAAGGACCAGAGCTATTTTCTGCACCGTCTGAACCAGGCGCAGCTGTCCAAGGCGCTGTTCCCGGTCGGTGAGCTGAAAAAGACCGAGGTGCGCCGCATTGCCGAAGAGATCGGCCTGCCCAATGCCAAGAAAAAGGACTCGACCGGTATCTGCTTTATCGGCGAGCGCCCTTTCCGCGATTTTCTCAACCGCTACATCAGCAAGGAACCGGGCCTGATCCTGGACGACCGCAACCGCAAGCTGGGCAAGCATGTGGGCCTGTCGTTCTACACCTTGGGCCAGCGCTCGGGCCTGGGCATTGGCGGCGTGAAGGAAAAAGGCGCAGCGCGTGGCGCGGGCGAGCATGCGCCGTGGTTTGTGGCGCGCAAGGAGCTGGACAAGAACATCCTGCGCGTGGTTCAAGGCCATGACCACCCCTGGCTGCTGTCGCAGGCGCTGGACGCCGACAACACGAGCTGGGTGGCTGGCCACCCGCCCGCTGCTGGCACCTATGGCTCCAAAACCCGCTACCGCCAGCCCGACTCGCCCGCGATCATCGGCGCCGATGCGACGCCCGCGCATTTCCACCTCGATTTTCCCGAGGCGCAATGGGCGGTGACGCCAGGCCAATCGGCCGTGCTGTATGACGGCGAGGTCTGCCTGGGCGGCGGCATCATCGCCAGCGTGGCGCCCTCGGCGGCCGCTTAAATAGTCAAGCAGGTGCGCCAGGCGCCTGCGCTGCCCCCGGCAACTCATCGCGCAAGATCCAGGCCGCCTCCTGCGTGCAGGCATGCGCGGGGTAGCGGATCTTCATGCGCATGAACACGCGCACCGCCTGGTCCGGCTTGTTGGCGCCTTGCTTGAGCACGCGCACCGTCAGCTCCAGCGCCTGGGGCACCAGATCGCTGCCGGCATAGGCTTTCTCAAAACCATGGAGCAGGGCCAGCGTATGGGGCAGCTGCATGCGCTTCCAGGCCGTCTGCGCCAGCGCCAGCGTGTGGCGGGCCTCCTTCAGCCGAAAGCCCTTGTCGCGCTTGTAGCAACTACCCCAGACCTCCAGCGCATCGCTGCTGCGCTGCTTTTGCAGCAGCAGTGCGATATAGCTTTGCGCATGGCGCGCCAGCTCACCCGCCTTGTCGCTGAGCTTGAGCACGCGGTGGTAGCGGCGCTGGTCGGCCAGGCTATCGGGCTCGCTGCGCTGCCACTCGCGCGCTTCGGCCAGGGCGGCGTTCATGTCGCCGTTCTGCACCAGCTGGGCCACCTGGGCATCGCGGCGCTGGGCCAGCGCGGTCTGCGGGTCCAGCACCGGCGCACCGGCTTCGGCCTGCGGCGCCTTGTCCGGCGTGATGCCCAGCGCCGCATGGTTCTGGTACATCACATAGCCGATCATCGCGGCGATCACGCCGTTGAAATAGATCACGACAAAGGCCAGCAAAGGCGCGAGCAGCGCCTGGGGCATCACCGTGACCAGGAGCGCAAAGGCCATCGGCACGCCCTGCATCAGCAAAAACAGAAACAGGCACAGCAGGCCATAGGGCAGACCGATGGCACCCGTGGTGCCCAGCAGCATGAAGGGGTTGATGGCAGCGCGCAGGCTGCCGCTGGTGATCAGCACCATCAAGGTGGCGGGGATCAGAAAGGACGAGAGCAGATCGCCCAGCGCCGCCAGTCCCGGGCTGACCCGGGCGAGCATGCCGATCAGAAAGCCATGCACCAGCAGCACGCCAAAGAACTTCCAGGGCAGCACCTTGAGGTCGGCATCGCAAGGGTAGTCATCGTAGTCATTGCTGTCGAGCACGCCGTGCGAGGCATAGGCCGCTATCTTGAACGCATGCCGGCTGATCGCCAGCAGCAGGCCCACCGCAACGACCAGACCGATCAATAGGCCCCACATCAGCATATAGGCGCACAGCGACAGCACCAGCGCATACAGCAGCGGCTTGCGCTGCAGCGGAAACAGGAAAAAGCTGTTGAGCTTGCGCCAGAAAGGCTCGATCACCCATTGGGCTCTGTCAACGTCGTCTTGCTGTGGTGAACGCAGTGGGCCCATGGCCAGCCTTTCTGTCTGCCGCCCTCACTGGCGCAGCTTGGCAGCGATCATAAGGCATGGCTTCACGAAAACTTTACATGGAGCTGACGCGCCAGGGTGTTGGCCACTGCCGCCCAGGCACTCGACCCGCGTTCAGGTGCTGGCCTGGCTCAGCCAGCGCGTGACCGGCTCTTGCGGTGCGGCGCGCTGCAGCGCCGGCAGCCAGCGCCGGGCCTCGTCCAGCCGGCCGGCCTTGGCCAGACCATTGGCCACCAGCGCCAAGGTGGCAGGCCAGTGCGGGTGGTCGGCAGCGCTTTCCAGCTGCTGGCAGATTTTTTGGGCGTCGTCCCATGCACCCAGCCGCACAAAGCTGCGCGCCAGTGCGTGCAGGCTGTTGTCGCTGATGCGCGGGGCGGGCCGGGCGCGGTCCATATAGGTTTGCCAGCTGTGGTGCTGCAGTTGGCGCAGCGCTTCTGTGTTGGCCGGCAGCTTGAAGATGGCGCGAGCGGCGCGGTGAAAATCCTCGCTCGCCGGCGCATGGCGGGCACTCTCGAACCAGGCGCGCAAGATGGCGGCATCGGTCGGTGCCAGCTTGGCGGCCTGGCGCCAAGCGGGTGCGGCCAGCTCAAAGGCCAGCGCATCGGTGTGCTTTTGCGCGCGCTGCACGGCGGCGGCCAGCGCGGCGCTCTGGGCCTGGGCCTGCTGCTTGTCACGGGCGGCCACCTCCACCACCGACTCCTTGCGCCGCAGCTGCAGGTACAGGGCCATCAGCAGGCCGCCGGCCAGCAAGCCGCCAAAGTGCGCCATATAGGCCACGCCCTGCTGCCCTAAAAAGTGCTGTGCCAGTTCAAAACCCATCCACACCGGCAGCACTACCAGCGCAGGCCAGGTGGCGTAGTTGAAGTAGAAGGCCAGCATGTAGAAAAAGCGGATGCGCCGCATGCGGTAGAGCACCACATACATGGCCATCAGCCCGGCAATCGCGCCCGACGCGCCCAGCCCATAGCTGCCCGAGCCCGCATAGAACAGGCCCGCAAACAGCGAGGCGCTGACACCGGCGACGAGATAAAAGCACAGGTAGAGCCCGGCGCCCAGCGCCATCTCCAGCGTGAACCCGAAGAGAAACAGGAACACCATATTGCCCAGCAGGTGGCCGGTGCTGCCGTGCAAGAAGGTGGAGGTCAGCGCCTGCAGCGGCTGCAGCCCGGCGCCGGCCTCATAGCTCATCGCCCAGCGCGACGTAAAAGGCTTGGGCTCCAGCGGCGCAAAGCGGGCGCGGGCGGCCTGCCAGTCGGCATACAGCGGATCGGCCGCCGTGATCACCTCACCGGCCAGCAGCTGGCGGCGAAAACGCCCCTCCTGCTGCATCAGCATATAGATTTGGCCGTAGTCCTGGTTTTTTTGCAGGCCCTGCACCATGCGCACCATCTGGGGCTGGATGCGGCTGTCCGGCTTGCGGCTTTGTGCGTCGAGGTACTTCACAAAGGCCGGCACCTCAATCGCCGGTAGTGCCGTATGCGCATAGGTTTTGGATGCGCGCTCTGCCGCCCGCTCCTCACCCCCTTGCCAGACCCAGAACACCAGGCAGTTGATCGCGATCAGCAGCACCGTCATCCACGGCGGTGACTGCCAGGAGGGCTTGTTTTCCAGAGGGATGGCGATAAACATGGCGACTATTGTGCAGTCGCCATGCCTGCGCGGTGTTGGATTTTTGCCTTAGCCAGCAGGGGCGCAGATGCGGTGCAGCGCCGGCTGTGCAATACGCACATAGTCCTGCGCGTTGAGCACCATCGAGCGGTCCAGCCGCCCGGCATTGAAGGCGATCTCGGCATGGCGCTCCACCAGGTCCGGATCCACCACCAAGGCCACCTGCGGGCCAGGGCTGAAGGGTGGAATGGCGCCAATCACGCAACCGGTCCGCTCCGTCGCCTCCTCCGCGCTGGCCATCGTCATCTTGGGCAGGCCGAGCGCGGTAGCCAGCAGGCGAAAGTCCAGCTTCTGATCACCCGGCAGCACGGCCAGCACCCAGTGCCCGGCATTGCGGGTCTTGCACAGCATGGCCTTGGCACCCTGGCCCGGCGTCGTGCCCCGGATGCGCGCCACCTCGTCGGATTTACCCTCGGCCGGGTGCTCCAGCACCCGAAAGCGGGCACCCTCGCCGTCCAGCAGCTGCTGCAGATGGTCAAACACGCTCATGGCTGCACTCCGGGCGCGACCACCGCGCCTGGCACCTGGTGCTGCGCCAGCGCCTGGGCGACAAAACCGCTGGCCTTGGCGTCTTCCACAAAGGCGGCCAGCCACTGGATAGCAGCATCGCCCCGGCTCTTGGGCAGGCCCATGGCCTGCTGGATCAGCATGAAATGCCCGGGCAGCAGCCGCAGACCGGCATGGCTGGCCACCGCCGCCTCCAGCTGCACCTTGACGCCTGCGGCCACGTCGCCGCTAGGCTGCAAAAAGACATCGACCACCGCCGGCGAGGTGGGCGCCCGCAGGATGCGGGCGTGTTTCAGCGCACGCGTGAGGTAGAGGTCATAAGCGCTGCCCTGGCCGACCACGACCTCGTGCGCGGCGACATCCACCTGCGTGTTGTCGCTCAGCGCCGAATCGCTGCGCACCATGTAGGCGCCTTCGATCAGCACATAGGGGGCGGAAAAACCGATGCCCGCGCCCCGCACCGGGTCCACGGCGAAAAAGCCGACATCGGCCTGGCCCTGGGTGACAGCATCGACCGAATGGGCGGCCGCCTCAAACAGCTGCAGGTCCAGCGGCAGACCCAGTTGGGCCGCCATGCGCGCTGCCAGATCGACGGAGACGCCTGCGGCCGAGCCATCGGCCCTTTTGTGCGCCAGCACCGGGTTGCCGACATTGATGGCGGCACGCAGGCGGCCGCTGGGCGCGATGAGGGATGCGATCTTGGTGCTATCCAAGGTATTGGCGGTATCGGTGCTCGGAGTCATGGCCGCATTCATGCAAGGTGGTACAAAGGGCATGCCGTCAGCTGCGCCCTTATCCAGGGCGGCACGGCCGCCATCACAGGTCTGCCGGGCCGGCATTGCGCGCGGCGCGTTCTGCGCCCATGCCGCATTCTCTACCGGCGGCAAAGCCGCAGTGGGCACTGGCCTTTTGCGCCAAAACGGCTGGCCCCGCCGATCCTGCAGCGCACCCGGCACGCATGCCGCGGGTCATGCCGGCTGCTGGATTTACGCTTTGAATCATATGGCAACTTGGCAACCTACCTTCTAGTAGGTATAGTCAAAAACCATCACTCAATACAGAATCATTGACGATGTCTACCCGCGAAAAAATCATCCTTCTCAGCAACCACTTGATCCAGCAGCGTGGCTTCCAGGGCTTCAGCTATGCCGATCTGGAGGCGGGTATTGGCATTCGCAAAGCCAGTATTCACCATCATTTCCCTAGCAAAACAGACCTGGGCATTGCCTACTGTGACTACAAGCGGGCCGATTTCAAAGCCCTGGAGGCAGCGCTGCAAAAGCTGCCCGCCGGTGTGCCGCAACTCCAGGCCTATCTGAATGCCTTTGCAGATTGCGCGGCGCAGGGGCAAATGTGCGGTGTCTACGCAATGCTGTCGGACAGCCACCTGTTTTCGCCCGCACTGCAAACGGCGGTCTACCAGCTGGCACAGACCGAGCAACAGCTGCTGCAAGACATTCTGGTCGCGGGCCAGCACCAGGCAGCCCTGCATTTTGCACAGCCCCCGGCAGAGCTGGCCATGGTGGTGAGCTCTGCGATCAAGGGCGCGCTACTGCTCAACCGCATCCCGCCCCATGGGGCCTATGACCGTGCCGCCAAAGCCATTGTCGACTGGCTGAGCACCGCCCCATGACATCCGCATCCCAGCCATTTTTTTAACCAGGAGACCCCCATGAAAAATACCATCCATCGCTTTATTCACTCCGATACCGATATCGCTGTGCTGCGCGTCTCGGTGATCTTTATTTTTGCGCTGTTCGGCACCTTCAAATGGTTTGATTTTGAGGTCGCCGAGTTGGAGCCCCTGATCTCGAGCACCTGGCTCAGCTTTCTCTACACGCTCTTCGGCGTGCACGGGGGCAGCTACTTTCTGGGTGTAGTGGAGACCTTGGCGTTTCTGGCACTGATGGTCGGCTTCAAAAAACCCGCTTTGGGTGTCGTGGGCGCCCTGATCGTCATCGTCACCGGCATCACCACCTTGAGCCTGCTGCCCCAGCTGTCCACGCTGGACGGTTTCATCGTCAAGGACGTGCTGCTGATTGGCGCCGGCGTTGTGCTGCTCAAGTTCGATCTGCGGCGCCAGCTGAACACGCCAGAAGCGAGCGCAAACGGCAGCGCTGCACCGATGGCGACGGTCCGCTGAGAACCTGTTCAATGTCTCCTCGCGCCGCGACAGTGTCTTTGCGGGATGGGACGCGAGGGGGGCGCCCAGCCGCGCAACACCGCAGCAATAGCCCATCTATTGCGAGGATTTGCAACAACGCAGACCGCCCCTGCCCGGGCGGCCCTAGCCGGGCGCCCCTTCCCGGGCAGCGCAAAGCCACTGTCCCGAAGGGTTGGAGTGAAATCGGGCGATTTCTGCGCGCTGGCCCTTGCTTGCACCCCGGTGCAAGCTGCGCTCCATCCCTTCGAACTCATCCCGATTGCACTCCAACGCGGCTGCGTAGAGACTTTGAACAGGTTCTAGGAACCGGTTCAAAGGCGGTGCGCCGCCAGCCGTGCCAGCCTTGCGCGGCCATTAAAAAAAGCCCCTGGCTCTCGGGAGCCAGGGGCTTTCGCAATACAAAAAATGCGTTGATGGCGAATTAGAACGGAATATCGTCGTCCATATCGTCAAAGCCCGAAGCGGCGCGTGGGGCTGGCGCAGGCATAGGTGCCGGTGCTGGACGGGGAGGCGGCGCCTGGCGGGGCGCAGCGGCCGGAGCCATGGCCGGTGCCGGTGCACGGCGCTGGTAGTTGCCAGCGGGGGCGCCGCCGCCACCGCCCTGGTCGCCGTAGCCGCTGTCGCCATAGCCGTAGTCATCGCCACCGCCTTGGCCGCCTGGGCTGCCCTGGCCTTGGCGGCTGCCCAGCATCTGCATCGAGTCAGCGCGGATTTCCGTCGCATAGCGCTCCTGGCCGGTGGCTTGGTCGGTCCACTTGCGGGTGCGCAGGCTGCCTTCCACATAGACTTGGCTGCCCTTGCGCAGGTACTGGCCGACGATTTCAGCCAGACGGCCATTGAACACCACACGGTGCCACTCGGTGGCTTCCTTGTTCTCACCGCTGTTCTTGTCGCGCCAGCGGTCGGTGGTGGCGATAGTGACGTTGGCCACCTGGTCGCCTGAGGGGAAGGTGCGGATTTCAGGGTCGCGGCCGAGGTTGCCGACGATGATGACTTTGTTGACGGATGCCATGGTAGAGGTAGTTCCTTTGAAAAATGGGCGCCTACTATGCGTTGGCAGTGTTGCAGGCATTGCAGCCTTCAAAGCGCCCATCACTGAGATTCAGGGGCGTATCCTACCCCAAAGCGGCCGGTCCTTCTCTGCGGGTGGCCGCAGATCCTGCAACAGGGCCTGCCAGGCCTGCCCCATTCCCAGCCAGTGCTTACTTTTGTGCAGCGCCAGCACCAGCCACGGCGCGGCCCAGCGGCTGCAGCGGCCAGGTCAGCACCAGCCACAGCAGCGCCAGCGCGCTGGTGGCGATGAACAGATCCGTCACGCTGCCCCAGCGGGTCATCGCCCCACCCAGCGCACCGCCGGCAAACAGGCCCAGTGATTGCAAGGTGTTGTAACTGCCCAGCGCCGCGCCGCGCAGCGATGCCGGCGCCATGCGCGAGACCAGGCTGGGCTGCGTGGCCTCCAGCGCATTGAAGCCGCAGAAAAACACGAACAGCAGCACGCCCATCAGCCACAGCGCAGGCGCATGGCCCGAGGTCGCCACCAGGCCCAGGGCCATCTGCACCAGGGCCACCAGCGCGATCGAGCCCAGCAAGGCGCCGCGCAGGTAACCGCGCCGCTCCAGCGCAAACAGCCCGCCCATCAGCACAAAGGACAGCAGCACGGCCGGCAGGTAGACCTGCCAGTGCTCGGCCTTGGGCAGGCCTGCGGCCACCAGCATCGCGGGCACGGCTACCCACATCGACATCTGCACCGTGTGCAGCACAAACACACCGGCGTTGAGGCGCACCAGGTCGGCATGGCGGAACACCTCGCGCAGTCCGCCGCGTGCGCCGCCCCGGTGCTCCAGCGGCTCAGGCGGCACGACCCACAGCACCACCGCAATACCGCCCAGCGCCAGGCCGCAGGTCATCAAAAACAGGCCGCTCAGGCCGATGTGCACCACCAGCAGCGGGCTGAGCACCAGCGCCAGCGCAAACATCAGGCCGATGCTGGCGCCCACCAGGGCCATGGCCTTGGTGCGCACTTCGTCGCGGGTCTGGTCGGCCAAGAGCGCCGTGACGGCGGCGGACACCGCGCCTGCGCCTTGCAGCGCCCGACCCAGCAGCAGGGTATGCAGGTTGCCCGCCATGCCGGCGATCAGGCTGCCGGCGGCAAACACCAAGAGGCCCAGCACAATGACCTTTTTGCGCCCGAAGCGGTCCGACGCCATGCCCAGCGGCAGCTGGCAGACGGCCTGTGTCAGGCCATAGACGCCCATGGCCAGCCCGACCAGCGCCGGGTCATCACCGCCGGGGTATTTGTGGGCTTCCAGCGCAAACACCGGCAGCACCAGAAACAGGCCCAGCATGCGCAATGCAAAGATCAGCGCCAGGCTGAAACTGGCGCGCCGCTCGGCCGGCAGCATGGCCGTGGAAGAAGAAACAGAAGTGAGAGACAAGGGCGATACGCAGGCAAACAAGGGACGGATGGCGACGATCGCCAGCGGCAAGTGTAGAGCGCAGCCGCAAGCCCTGCTGGCAGACGGAATCTCTGCGCCCAGCAGCGCATCAGAAACCATAGCTAGGCGCAAAGCTGCCGCAAGCCCTCACCTCGGTTTTGGCGCCAGACAGCGGGCCACGCCCCTGGGTTTATCCGCAACGCATGTGCAGCGATACCCGGCAGATTGCACAACAAACGGGCAGGCTGGCTATCATGAGGGGTTTTGGATCTTGAAGCCCACATGCCACCACGCACCCCCACCGACCCTTCCGCTGCCATCGACTTGCACCATGAACTCGGCCTGTCCGAGGCGCAGCAGGACGACAGCCGCTACCTGGGCGCGCGGCTGGCACACAGTCGCATCGCCATCCGTGGCGCGCGCACGCACAACCTCAAGAACATCGATCTGGACATTCCGCGCCACCAGCTGGTGGTGATCACCGGCTTGTCGGGCTCGGGCAAATCCAGCCTGGCCTTTGACACCTTGTATGCCGAAGGCCAGCGCCGCTATGTCGAGAGCCTCTCGGCCTATGCGCGCCAGTTTCTGGGCCGGCTGGACAAACCCGATGTCGACCTGATCGAGGGCCTGTCACCGGCCATCTCGATCGAGCAGAAGGCGACCAGCCACAACCCGCGCTCGACCGTGGGCACGGTCACCGAAATCCATGACTACCTGCGCCTGTTGTATGCCCGCGCAGGCACGCCGTTCTGCCCCGACCACAACCTGCCACTGGCGGCCCAGACCGTCAGCCAGATGGTCGACGCCGTGCTGGCCCTGCCCGAGGACACCAAGCTGATGATCCTGGCGCCGGTGGCGCGCGGCAAGAAGGGCGAGTTCGTCGAGCTGTTTGCGCAGATGCAGGCGCTGGGCTATGTGCGCTTTCGGGTCGATGGCCAGATGTACGAGCACGAGACCCTGCCCGCGCTGGCCAAGAACGAGAAGCACGATGTCGATGTGGTCATCGACCGGGTCAAGGTACGCGCCGGGCTGCAGCAGCGCCTGGCCGAAAGCATTGAGGCGGCACTGCGCGTGGGCGGCAACGAAGGCAATGGCCGCGTACTGGCGCTGGAGATGGACACCGGCGAAGAGCATCTGTTCAGCAGCAAGTTCTCCTGCCCGGTCTGCAGCTATGCGCTGGCCGAGCTGGAGCCGCGCCTGTTCTCCTTCAACTCGCCCCAGGGCGCCTGCCCATCCTGCGATGGCCTGGGCCTGCACGAGGTGTTCGACGTCGAGCGCGTGGTGGCTTTCCCCACGCTCAGCCTGGCCAGCGGCGCCATCAAGGGCTGGGACCGGCGCAATGGCTACTACTTTGCGATGCTCGAGAGCCTGGGCCGCCACTACAAGTTCGATATTGAGCAGCCTTATGAGAGCCTGCCCGAGGCGGTGCGCCAGGTGGTGCTGTATGGCTCGGGCGACGAAGAGATCGCCTTCAAGTACGAGCTGGCCAGCGGCGAGAACGCCGGCAAGATGGTCACCAAGAAGCACCCCTTCGAAGGCATCCTGCCGAACATGACGCGGCGCTACCGCGAGACCGATTCGAGCATCGTGCGCGATGAGCTGGCCCGCTACCAAAGCGTGCAGCCCTGCCCCGACTGCCACGGCGCGCGCCTGCGCCGCGAGGCGCGCTTTGTGCGCGTGGGCGATGGTGACCAGGCCCGTGCGATCCAGGACATCAGCCAGGTCACCCTGAGCGAGGCCCACGCCTGGTTCAGCACCGTGCAGCTGACGGGCGCCAAGGCCGATATTGCCGCGCGGGTGATCCAGGAAATCAGCACGCGGCTGCAGTTCCTCAACGATGTGGGCCTGACCTACCTGAGCCTGGCGCGCAGCGCCGAGACGCTCTCGGGCGGTGAGGCGCAGCGCATTCGCCTGGCCTCGCAGATCGGCTCGGGCCTGACGGGCGTGATGTATGTGCTCGACGAGCCCTCGATCGGGCTGCACCAGCGCGACAACGACCGCCTGATCGCCACCTTGCAGCACCTGCGTGACATCGGCAACAGCGTGATCGTCGTCGAGCATGACGAGGACATGATGCGCGCGGCCGACCAGATCATCGACATGGGCCCGGGCGCCGGTGTGCACGGCGGCCAGATCATGGCCCAGGGCCGCTACGCCGACATCTGCGCCCACCCGCAGTCGCTCACCGGCCAGTACCTGAGCGGCCAGAAATCGATTGCCGTGCCCGCGCGCCGCACGCCCTGGCTGCCGGTGCTGGCCAGCACCGTGGGCGCGCCGGTGGGCAAGGCCGCCGCGGACAAGAGCGGCTCGCAGTTCCCTACCGTGCGCACCTCGCTGGAGAAAAAGCCCAGCGGCAAAGCCAGCAGTACCAGCAGCACCAGCAGTACCAAGGGCCGCAGCGTGCAGGAAGCGGCCGCCTCCGCCGCAGTGGACCCGCATGCGGTGCAAAGCCTGCGTCTCATCGGCGCCAGCGGCCACAACCTGCGCGATGTGACGGTGGATTTCCCGGTCGGCCTGTTCACCTGCGTTACCGGCGTCTCGGGCTCGGGCAAATCGACCCTGGTCAACGACACCTTGTATGCGGCCGCGGCCCACAAGATCAACCGCGCCCAGGGCGATGTCGCGCCCTACCAGGAGATCGAAGGCCTGGACTATTTCGACAAGGTCATCAATGTGGACCAAAGCCCGATTGGCCGCACGCCGCGCAGCAACCCGGCCACCTACACCGGCCTGTTCACGCCCATTCGCGAGCTGATGGCCGAGACCAACACCGCCAAGGAGCGCGGCTATGGCCCGGGCCGTTTCAGCTTCAATGTGGCCGGCGGCCGCTGCGAAGCCTGCCAGGGCGATGGCATGGTCAAGGTGGAGATGCATTTTCTGCCCGACGTCTATGTACCCTGCGACATCTGCCAGGGCCAGCGCTACAACCGCGAAACCCTGCAGGTGCAGTGGAAGGGCCGCAATATTGCGCAGATCCTGGAGATGACGGTGGAAGACGCGCACGACTTCTTCCGCGATGTGCCCACCATTGCCCGCAAGCTGCAAACGCTGCTGGATGTGGGCCTGAGCTATATCCGCCTGGGCCAGAGCGCCACCACCCTATCGGGCGGCGAGGCCCAGCGGGTCAAGCTTGCGCAGGAGCTCTCCAAGCGCGACACGGGCCGCACGCTCTACATCCTCGATGAGCCGACCACTGGCCTGCACTTTGCCGATATCGACCTGCTGCTCAAGGTGCTGCACCAGCTGCGCGATGCGGGCAACACGATTGTCGTCATCGAGCACAACCTGGACGTCATCAAGACGGCCGACTGGGTCATCGACATGGGCCCCGAAGGCGGCGCCGGCGGCGGGCAGCTGGTGGCCCAGGGCACGCCCGAGCAGGTCGCGGCCAACCCGGCCAGCCATACCGGGCGCTACTTGGCGCCTTACCTCAAGCGCTGAGGCAGCTTGCCGCGCGTCAACGAACCAGTCCATCCCACTGCGCCTATGCCAGCAAACCTGATTTTCCGCACCGCAACCCTGGCCGACCTGCCCGCGATCATCGCGCTGCTCGCCGATGATGCGCTGGGCCGTGAGCGCGAGGTGCTGGCCGACCCGCCCGATGCGCGCTATATCGCGGCCTTTGACGCGATCTGCGCCGATGCCAACCAGCGCCTGGTGGTGGCCGAGCTGGACGGGCAGGTGGTGGGCACCCTGCAGCTGTCCTTTGTGCCCGGCCTGTCACACACGGGGGCCTGGCGCGGCCAGATCGAATCGGTGCGCATTGCAGCGCAGCTGCGCGGCGCCGGTGCAGGCCAGCAGATGCTGGAATGGGCGGTGGCGCAGTGCCGGGAGCGGGGCTGCACGGTGGTGCAGCTGACCACCGACAAAAGCCGGGCCGATGCCCACCGCTTTTACGAAAAGCTGGGCTTTGCGCCCAGTCACCTGGGTTTCAAGCGCAAGCTTTAACTGCCCGAGGGCACCAGGCGAATCAGCTTGCCATCGGGCCCATCGGTGAGCAGGTAGACCAGGCCATCGGCGCCTTGGCGCACGTCACGGATGCGCTCGCCCAGCGATTCATAGAGGCGCTTCTCGCCGGTCACCTTGCCGTCCTTGACCGCCAGCTGGGCAACGCTGCGCGACTTGAGGCCGCCCACCAACAGGCTGCCCTTCCAGGCCGGGCCATAGCGGTCGCTGGTGACAAAGGCCATGCCCGAAGGCGCAATGCTTGGCACCCAGTAGTGCAAGGGCTGCTCCATGCCGGCCTTTTGCGTGCCTTCGCCGATCTTGCCGCCGCCGTATTCCTCGCCATAGGTGATCACCGGCCAGCCATAGTTCTTGCCAGGCTGGGGCCGGTTGATCTCGTCGCCGCCCTGCGGGCCGTGCTCGTGCTGCCACAGGCTGCCATCGGCGGCGACGGCCAGGCCCTGGCTGTTGCGGTGGCCGTAGCTGTAGATCTCCGGCAGCGCATCCTGGCGGCCCGCATAAGGGTTGTCCTTGGGCACGCTGCCATCCTTGGCAATGCGCACCAGCTTGCCGTGGTGGTTGTTCAGGGTCTGCGCATCGTCGCGCTGCGAGTAGCGGTCACCCAGGCTGAGGAACAGGTTGCCATCGGGCGTCTCGGCGATGCGGCAGCCAAAGTGGGCATTGCTCCTGGCCTTGGGGCGCTGGCTGAACAGCAGCTTGACGTCTTCCAGCAGGCGCTCATTGGCCGCAATGCGCGCCGAAGCCAACGCCGTGCTGTTGGTGCCCGCCTGGGGGCCCGCTTCGCTGAAGCAAAAATAGATGCGCCGGTTGCTGGCGAACTGGCTGTCGGCCACGACATCGAGCAGGCCGCCCTGGCCGGCATCGACCACCTTGGGCACGCCTTGCAGCTCGGACTGTTTACGCCCATCGGCATCGAGCAGCCAGAGCTTGCCGCCGCGCTCGGTCAGCAAAAAGCGTTTGTCCGGCAAGGGCGCAATGGCCCAGGGGTTGAGGTAGCCGCTGCCCACAACCGTGGGCTTGGGCAGCGCGGGAGCCGCCGTCTGCGCTTGCACAGTGCTGGCGGCGCAGATGGCCAGCAGCCCGCTGGCGCCCAGTGCCCATGAATAAAAACCCTTGCGTGCTTGTTTCTGTCTCATGTTTGCCCTTTGCGAAGTGCCTCTGACCTTACCATGCTGACCATGGAAACCCCCAACAGTTCCCCTTCGGCCTCCCCTAGCGCATCCGCTTCTGCCACCGCCAGCCCGGCAGTCTGGGATTTTGTCGTCATCGGCGCCGGCATGGCCGGCAGCGCCACCGCCTGGCACCTGGCTACCAGCGCCCAGGTGCTGGTGCTGGAGCAGGAATCCCAGCCCGGCTACCACACCACCGGCCGCTCGGCCGCGCTGTTTGAAGAGCACTATGGCCCACCCCAGGTGCAAGCGCTCACCCGAGCCAGCCGCCAGTTTTACGAGCAGCCGCCGGCCGACTTTGCCGAGCATGCGCTGGTCAGCCCCCGCGGCGTGCTGTATGTGGCAACGCCCGCGCAGTTGCCCGCGCTGCAAGCCGCCTACGACGAGGCACGCCAGCATTCGCCCGGCGCGCGCTGGCTGGACAAGGCCGCGCTGAAAGCCTTTTTGCCGGCGCTCAACACCGAGGTGCTGGAAGCCGGCTTTAGCGACGATGGCGCCCGCGATATCGATGTGCATGCGCTGCACCAGGGCTTTTTGAAGGGCATGCGCCGGCGCGGCGGCCAGCTGTGGAACGATGCCCCGGTGCACAGCCTACACTGGGATGCCAGCGCCGGCCACTGGCAGATCACGCTGGCTGATGGCCGCCAGCTGCAGGCCCGCCATGTCGTCAACGCCGCCGGCGCCTGGGCCGATGAGCTGGGCCAGATGGCTGGAGCGGCTGCCATTGGCCTCACGCCCAAGCGCCGCAGCGCCTTCACCTTTGCGATGCCCGCCGGCATGGACGGCCAGCACTGGCCGGCCGTCATCGATATCGGCGAGCAGTGGTACTTCAAGCCCGATGCCGGCCAGCTGCTGGGCTCGCCCGCCAATGCCGATGCCACCCACCCGCATGATGTGCAGCCCGAGATGCTGGACATTGCCGAGGGCATTGACCGCATCATGCAGGCCAGCCATTTCGACATCCGCCGCCCCAGCCACAGCTGGGCAGGCCTGCGCTCCTTTGTCGCCGATGGCGAGATGGTGATTGGCTGGGATGGCCAGGTGCCGCAGTTTCTGTGGGTGGCCGCGCAGGGCGGCTATGGCATCCAGAGCGCCTATGGCTACGGCCTGCTGGCGCGCAACCTGGCCTTGCAGGAGCCTCTGGACCCGGCGCTGGTCAGCCAGGGTGTGCAGCCTGAGGCTCTGTCGCCCACGCGCCATTTGCGCTGAGAGCCACCAACACAACCCTTGATACGTCGTTACCTGGCCGGCCGCACCCTGCCTTGTCACACGTTGTACTGCCTGCGGCAGGGTGCCTCGTCTCAACCGCAAACCTGCGGTTTGCTGGGCCGTGCTAGCGGCGCTGAATAGCGCAGCGCCAGCACGCAGCTGCGCTTGCTGGCACACTGCTGGAAAACCTTGAATAACATCCGGCGCTGCGCACACCAGTGCCTCCAGCCATGTCCGCTTCCAGCTCCCCCGTCCCCTTTCGCCCTACGGACCTCGCCTTGGCGCTGGTCGTGGTGGTGGTCTGGGGCATCAACTTTGTCATCATGAAATGGGGCCTGCAGAGCCTGACCCCGTTCGAGCTGGGCGCCCTGCGCTACCTCTGCGCGGCCTTTCCGCTGGTGCTGTTCATCAAGCCGCCGCGCGTGCACTGGCGCTGGGTGGTGCTGTTTGGCCTGCTGCAGGGCGTGGGCCAGTTTGGCTTCTTGTTCACCGCGCTCAAGGTGGGCATGACGGCGTCGCTCGCCAGCGTGGTGCTGCAGACCCAGGTGTTTCTCACCGCCGTGTGGACCTGGGTGCTGCTGCGCGAGCGCCCCGGCCGCCCACTGGTGGCCGGCATGGGCATTGCCGCGCTCGGCCTGGCCTGCCTGCTGATCAATGAGCTGCGCAGCAATGGCGCTGGTGGCACCACCTTGGCAGGCCTGCTGCTGGTGCTGTGCGCGGCCACATCCTGGGCCTGCTCCAACGTGGTGGTGCGCCTGGCGCAAAAGGAAAACGCCCGCTACGACCCGGTGGGCTTTATCGCCTGGAGCAGCCTGATGCCGATTCTGCCCTTTATCGGGCTGAGCGCCGCACTGGACGAGGGCAGCGTGGGCAAGTGGCTGCAGGCAGAGACCTGGCAGCAGATTCCCGGGCTGGCCTGGATGTCGATCGCCTACCTGGGCTGGGTGGCCACCATCGTCGGCTACGGGCTGTGGACCAAGCTGATCCAGCGCTACTCGGCCAACCGGGTGGCGCCCTTCAGCCTCTGCGTGCCGGTCATTGGCCTGACCACCGGCATGCTGGTGCTGGGCGAGACGGTGACGGCCTGGCAATGGGCTGGCGCGGTGTTTGTCGTGCTGGCGCTGGTGGTCGTGGTCTGGGGCGGCCGCTGGCTGCAGGCGGCGCGGCGGTAAGCTGCGCCGAAGGAGACCGCGCTCAGCGGTCTTCGATCTTCGCGGTCTCGACGATCTGCTGGTACTTGGACACCTGGGCCTTCAAGAAGGCGCCCATGTCCTGGCCGGGCGCAGCCACCACATTGCCACTGGCTTCGAGCTTGGCGCGAAAGCTGGGGGACTGCAGCATGTCATCAATGGCCGCACGCAAGGCCTTTTGCACCTGCGGGGGCAACTTGGCCGGGCCCATCAGCGCAAACCAGCTGTTGATATCGACCCTCGCAAACGCCGAGGTCTCGGCCAAGGCCGGGATATCGGGTGTGACGCTGGAGCGCTTGGCCTCGGTCGTGCCCAGCGCCACCACCTTGCCGGCGCGGATATGCGGCAGGCCCGAGGACAGCACAAACACGCCAAAATCCAGGCTGCCGCCCAGCAGGTCATTGGTCAGCGGTGCCACGCCCTTGTAGGGCACATGGGTCATCGCCACATTGCCGGCCTGCTGCACCATCTCGCCAGCAATGTGCAGCGCCGTGCCCACGCCCGAGCTGCCATAGCTGTACTTGCCGGGGTTCTGGCGCAGCAGGCTGAGGAACTCCTGCGTGTTCTTGACGCCGCTGGACTGCGAGGCAACCAGCACCATGGGCTGGGTCGCCACCAGGCTGATCGGCGTGAAATCCTTGAACACCCGGTACTTGATGGCCTTGTTGATCAGCGGCGCAATCGCCATCTCGTTGTTGGCCGACAGCAGCAGGGTATAGCCATCGGCCGGCGCCCGGGCCACCTTTTGCGCACCGATGGCGCCACCGGCACCGCCCAGGTTCTCGATGACCACCGGCTGCTTGAGCCGCTGCGCCAGTTCGGTGCCGACCATGCGGCCCACCGCATCGGTGCTGCCGCCAGGCGGGTAGGCAATCACCAAGGTGATGGCCTTGGTGGGGTAGTGCGCAGCCGCCTGTGCGCCTGCCGCCATGCTGGCCGCCAGCGCCAGCAGACCCAGGCAGGCCTTTCGGCGCGGGCGAGAAAAAAGCATAGGGAGCATCGGAAGTCCTTGTGGCGGTGGAAAAGGCGTCAGAAGAAAAGCGGCAGGCGCATTGTGTCTTGGCCCAAGAAGCCTCCGCACTATTCCGGAAAAAGAAGCAGGGTCCGTGCCAGCGTGCAGCACGGACCCTGTCGTTCTGGCGCTGGAGCCGCTCAATCGACCGCGTTGAGCAGGTCGCGGGTCTGGATCGCAGCGGCGCGCGCCGCGCTGGCAAAGTCGTCGCCGCTGCTCGCATACAAAATGGCGCGCGAAGAGTTGATGATGATCGGGCCGCCGCCAATGCGGGCCGCCTTGACGGTGGCCACCGCATCACCACCCTGCGCACCGACGCCGGGAATCAGCAGCGGCAGGTGGGGGGCGACGGCGCGCACACGCTCGATCTCTTGCGGGCGGGTGGCACCGACGACCAGGCCGAGCTGGCCATTGGTGTTCCAGGGGCCCTGGGCCAGGCGCGCCACATGCTCGAACATCTGCGGCTGGCCGGGCACATCGGCCAGGGTCTGGGCCTGCAGGTCGTCCCCACCGGGGTTGGAGGTGCGGCACAGCAAGAAGGCGCCCTTGCCCTCGTACTTCAGGTAGGGCGTGATGGAGTCAAAGCCCATGAAGGGCGACAAGGTCACCGCGTCCGCCCCATAGCGCTCAAAGGCTTCCTTGGCGTACTGCTCGGCGGTCGAGCCGATGTCGCCGCGCTTGGCATCGAGAATCACCGGCACCTGGGGAGCCACGCGGCGCATATGGGCCATCAGCTTTTCCAGCTGGTCCTCGGCGCGGTGCGCTGCAAAGTAGGCGATCTGCGGCTTGAAGCTGTTGACCAGGTCATGGGTGGCATCGACGATGGCTGCGCAAAAATCATAGATCTTGCTGGCATCGCCGCGCATCGCGGCGGGAAAACGGCTGGGCTCCGGATCCAGGCCCACGCACAGCATGGAGTTGTTTTGGGTGGCTGCGGCGCGCAGCTGGTCGATAAAAGGCATGGGCGCTATTGTAAAAGCTGGCCGTGCCAGGGCCTTCGCAGAGCTGACTGCGTCGCACGGGGATTGCAGGCACAATCGCGCCCCATGCCTACCCTGTCGCGACAACAACTGGTGATCCTGTGCCTGCTGACCCTGGTCTGGGGGCTGAACTGGCCGGTGATGAAGACGGGGGTGCAGCACTTCCCGCCACTGAGCTTTCGCGCGCTGTCGATGCTGATCGGCCTGCCGCTGCTGGCGTTGGGCCTGCTGGTGCTCAAGGTGCCCTTCCGGCTGGAGCGGCGCTACTGGGGGCCGCTCGTGGTGCTGGGCTTTTTCAACATGGTGATGTGGCACACGCTGATCATTGTGGCGATTCCGCTGCTGCCCAGCGGCCGGGCGGCGATCCTGGGCTACACCATGCCTATTTTTTCAGCAGCGCTGGGCGCACTGTTCTTCAGTGACCGGCTGCCGCCGCGCGCCTGGCTGGGCGTAGCCGCTGCCGCCGGCGGCGTGTTTCTGCTGCTGTGGAACGAGATGGACAAGCTGGGCGGCAAGCCCACGGGCGTGGCGCTGATGCTGCTGGCAGCGGCCAGCTGGGCGTTGGGCACCCAGCTGCTGCGCCGCACCCACATCCCCGCGCCCACCTTGACCCTGGCCTTCTGGATGACCGTGATGACCACCGGCTGCCTGTGCCTGCTGGCCACGCTGCTGGAGCGCCCGCGCTGGCATGCGCCTGACCCCATCGCCTGGGGCACCATCCTGTTCAATGCGGTGCTGGTGATCGGCTTTGCCCAGGTGGCCTGGTTCTTTCTGGTGCGCACCCTGCCGCCGCTGGCGTCCACTTTGAGTGTGATGCTGATCCCCGTGCTGGGCGTCTTCAGCGGCGCCTGGTGGCTGGGCGAGATCCTGCACTGGCAGGACTGGACGGCGGTGGCCTTGATGGTGCTGGCCATCGCCTCGGTGCTCTGGCCCAGCCGGGCGCGCCGCTGAGCCAGCACAAAGCGATCCTACGTCGCTGAATCAGCGGCCTGCGGACTGCGCAGGCGGGGCCAGGCTGTCGTTGTCCATCGTCAGGTAGACCAGCACCAGCAGCAAGGTGATAAAGAAGCGGAAGGCATCGGGCACGCCATTCCACTCTTTGGACATCCACATGCCAAACCACTCACCGCCCACCGACATAAAGCCCACCTGCCAGGTGAGAAAGCCCAGGGTCAGCCCGGCAATCGCCCATTTTTTGGCAGCGCGAAAACCGGCCGCATCGGCATGGCGGGCGCGCAAGAGCTGGCTGCCGCCAACCCAGCACAGCAGCGCTGTCAGTGTCTCCAGCGCAATGATGCCGGCATAGCCCAGGTGGTGGATCCATTCCGCATCGATGGCGCGGTAGAGGATGCCGTTACCGGGGAAGGTGGTGTCCATCAGGAACACATGGTGCACAAAGGCAAAGTTGGTGGCGTAGTCGGTGATATTGCCAAAAGCCACCAAGGTGGCGAAGAAAGCCATGGCCAGCACCAGGGCGGACTTGGACAGACGAATCATCATTCGAAGCTCCAGACGTGAGAGTGTGAGAGAGGGATAGGAAAGGGCAGACGGATGCCGTGGCGCCGAACAGCAAGGCTCGGCACCTGATCCATCAAAAGTGTGCCAACGCGGAGTTGGCGGGGAGGTGTGCAAAAAGCACGCAGGCGCGCAGATCGGGACTGGAAAACCTGAAGCCGGCCGCGGGTCTGGGAAACACGCAGGCCAACCGGATCGAATGTCGCGCCAGGAGGGAGGCTGGATTCTGCCAGCCCGCTGTGGAGGCTGTCAACGCTGGCCGATCCGGCCATAAAAAAACGCACTGCCCCGAGGAGAGTGCGTTCTTTGTTCCAACCGGGCGGTGGCCCGGTGGTGGATCAGCGAGGCGCGTTCAGCAAACGGGTCACATCGCGGTCATTGGGCAAGGCATAGTCATAGCCCGACAGGATGCGGCTGTCTTCGGTACGCACCAGCTTGAGGCTGACGTAGGTGAAGTTGGCAGCGGGCGAGAAGGTGCCGACCAGCACCATCGAGGCGTTCTGGCTGCGGGCAATGTCGCGCATCTCGCGCGACAGCAGCAGCTCGCCGGTGCCTTCGCGCACATACAGATCGGTGCGCAGCTTGACTTCCTTGACGTGGAAGCCACGGGCGGCCATCTGGTTGGCGTAGATCTCGGACAAGGTGCGGCCCAGTGGCGACGAGGCGCCCATGTTGTTCACATTGACCACGGTGGCCACCAGCACGGGGCCGGTACCGGTCGACTGGGGCGCGACCGAGGCGGTCAGCTTGTTGATCGCATCCTGGCTGTTGGCCAGGAAGACGCTGGCGTCCGCAGCCTGGTAGGTCGGCTCGCTGCGCACCGTGCTCACGGGCTGGGCAGGATCGGTCCAGCTGGCGCAACCGGCCAGCACAGCGGCAGAGGCCACAGCGGCCAGGGTGGTCAGACGCCGCATCATTTGTTCACCACCTTCATGTTGACGGCGCGGTAGGCTTCGGTCTTGGCGAACTGGCCGACGGTGGCATTGTCAACATAGTAGACATTGGACTTGCGCGCGACATACTGGCCCTGGCGCAGCACCGTGGTGGTCAGCAGCACTTCGGAGTATGCCGGGGCGCCTGCGATGGTGGCGGCCTGGTAGTCGGTGCCGATGGTCGGGCTCACGCCAGCGACGACCTGGCCGTTGTCGCCTTCATAGGCCCAGTTGCCCGCTTGCTGCAGGTTGTGGTGCACGACCTTGGCGTCATAGCTCACTTCGAGCTGCTGGCCGGGGGTGGTGTAGACCGATGCGCCATGCTGCACCAGCTTGGTCACGACCAGGTCGTGGAACACGCTGTCAAAGGCGCTGGCGTTCTGCGGCAGGGCCACATACAAAGGCGTCTTGGCGTTCAGACCATTGCGCTCCAGCGTCGCCAGCGTGTCGGCCACCACTTCGCTGGCCATCAGGTCCCAGTGGCCCGCTGCGCGGACCTTCATCTGGGTTGGTTGCGCATAGTTGGCGCCGTATGGAACGGGCGCCTCTACCGCGCAACCCGTCAACGCAAGCACGGCGCTTGCCAGCGCCGCCGCTCCGATGGTCTTTTTCAAAGCCATGTTTCCCTCCTCGGAATTAGATAGCCGACGGGCCAACACCCGCCCAGGCTTGCATCCATTGTTGTAGATGTGGTGCTACCAAGACAAGTGAAACGATCCAAAGTGCGAGCAGAGCCACGCATTTTGTTGTTTTTGCTCACACTTTAGAAACGCCATTTGTCCACTGAATAAGCTCAGCCTGCCGCGCGTTTTTGCAGAATCTCGAAAGCTGGCAAGGTCTTGCCTTCCAATACTTCCAAAAAGGCACCGCCGCCAGTGGAGATATAACCAATCTTGTCCTCGATGCCGTACTTGGCAATGGCGGCCAAGGTATCACCGCCACCGGCAATGCTGAAGGCGGGCGACTGGGCAATGGCCTGGGCCAGGGTTTCGGTGCCATGCGCAAACGCATCGAACTCGAACACGCCCACCGGGCCGTTCCAGACGATGGTGCCGGCCTTCTTGAGCTGCTCGGCCAGGCGGGCGGCCGTCTCGGGGCCGATATCGAGGATCAGGTCGTCATCGGCCACGTCGGTGGCGCGCTTGATGGTCGCCTCTGCGTCGGCCGCAAAGGTCTTGGCCACCACCACATCGGTCGGAATCGGCACATCGGCGCCGCGTGCGGCCATGGCATCGATCACGGCCTTGGCGTCACCCACCAGGTCGGCCTCGGCCAGCGACTTGCCGATGTTCAGGCCTGCCGCCAGCATGAAGGTGTTGGCAATGCCGCCGCCGACGATCAGCTGGTCTACCTTGCTGGACAGCGCCTGCAGGATGGTCAGCTTGGTCGAGACCTTGGAGCCCGCGACGATGGCGACCAGCGGACGCGCCGGCGCGGCCAGTGCCTTGGTGATGGCATCGATCTCGGCCGACAGCAGCGGGCCGGCGCAGGCGATCTTGGCGTACTCGGCAATGCCGTAGGTCGTGCCTTCGGCGCGGTGGGCCGTGCCAAAGGCGTCGTTCACATAGATGTCGCACAGCTGGGCGAGCTTTTGCGCCAGCGCCGGCAGGTTCTTCTTCTCGCCGACATTGCTGCGGCAGTTCTCCAGCATCACGACCTGGCCGGGGGCCACGGTGACACCGTCAACCCAGTCCGCGATCAGCGGCACCTCGCGGCCCAGCAGCTGCGCCAGACGTTGCGCCACCGGGGCGAGCGAGTCCTCGGGCTTGAACGCGCCCTCGGTGGGGCGGCCCAGATGGCTGGTCACCATCACGGCGGCGCCAGCCTTGAGCGCCATCTCGATCGCAGGCACCGACGCACGCACGCGCGTGTCTTCGGTGATCTCGCCGGCATCGTTGAGCGGCACATTCAGATCGGAGCGGATAAAAACGCGTTGGCCTTGCACCTTGCCTTGGGCACACAGGTCGGAGAAACGAAGGATGTTCATGGGAATGGCTACCAAAGAGTCTAGAAACTGGGGCGCGCGCCATGCAAGGGCCTGCGCATGGCCGCCATTGTAGAGGCCTGCCCAGCCCGCCCCAAGCAGCGGGTCGCGCTCGCGTCTCTCCGCCCCGGCTTACCAGCCCAGGCCGATATGCAGCGGCAGGTAGACCGCCATGCCCACCACAATCGTGCCCAGGATGCCGCGCTTTTTGAAGTAATAGATGGTCGCGCAGATCACCGCCGGAATGCGGGCATCGAGCAAGGTGTCGGTCAGCTCGCCCTTGACCATCAACAGCTCGGGGGCAATGACGGCCATCAACGCGGCCAGCGGCGCGTATTTGAGGCCGCGCTTGAGCCAGTCGGGCAAGGGCAGTTCGTTCTTCGGGATCATGAAGAACGCGCGGGTGACCACGGTGATGACGGTCAGGCCCACGATGGCGGTGAGCTGGTAGAGCAGATCCCAGTCGTCCTGGCTCATCGCACATGCTCCTCACGCACGGGCACCGCCGTGGTGCCATCGTCGGGCTGCTCGGGCCCGGGCGATGGCAGCGGCTTGTTCTTCGCCACCACCACGATCTTGGGCTTGCGGCCGCGCTGGTCCACCGCCTCGACCAGGAGGCCGATCGTGACCGCGCAGGCAATCGCCACCAGGATATTGAGCTTGAGCGGAATGCCATAAGCCGCAATCGCCGCCGTGGCGGCCACCAGCGCCGCGACCTTGGTGGCGCGGTCGATCAGCATCGAATAGAGCACGCCCAGCAGCGCCAGCACGCCGGCAAAACCCAGGCCCCATTCCAGCGGCACCACGTTGGCCAGCAAGATGCCGGCAATCGAGAAGCCCTGCCAGGTCACAAAGTTCAGCGACGAGGCGCCCCAGAAGTAGTAGACCTGCTGGGGCTTGGCCACCGGCGCGGTGTAGCGGCGCATGAAGGCCACAAAGATCACATCACCGCTGAAGTAACCAATGCAGAGCCGGTGCCACAGCGGCAGGTGCGCAAAATAGCTGCGCCACATGCTCGACAGAATGACAAAGCGCAGGTTCACGCAGGCGGCGGTGAACCAGACCACCCACATCGGCGAGCCCATCGCCATCAGCGGCAGCACCGCCAGTTGGGCGCTGCCGGCATAGACCACCAGCGACATGAAGATGGCCATGGGGGCGGAGATTCCCGCCTTGACCATGGCCACACCGGTGACCAGCGCCCAGGCGGCAATGCCCACGGCCGTGCCCGACATGTCGACCACGCCGGCACGGAAACTGGGGTGGTCGATGGCGCGGCGCCGGTGGTGCAGGCTCATGGAGCCGCCACGGAGAGCCTGTCGTCACCCAGCACCTGGCCGGGCTGCAGCGCATGGCCGCGCAGAAAATCGGCCGCCTGCAGCCGCTTGCCACCGGGCCGCTGCAGCGCGCTGATGCGCAAGGCACCCTCGCCGCAGGCCACCACAATGCCCTGGCCGTCGGCCGCCAGCACCTGGCCGGGAACGGCACCGGCGGGCGAATGCCGCTCGGGCTGCGCTGCCCAAATCTTGACCACCTCCTCGCCCATGCGGGTCGAGGCGGCCGGGAAGGGATTGAAGGCGCGCACGCGCCGATCGATCTGCACAGCGCTCTGCGCCCAGTCGATGGTGCTTTCGGCCTTCTCGATCTTGTGCGCGTAGGTGATGCCTTCTGCCGGCTGCGGCGCGCGCTGCAAACGGCCCTCGGCGCTCAAGGCCAGCGCCTGCACCAGCATGCGCCCGCCCATCTCGGCCAGCTTGTCGTGCAGGCTGGCGGTGGTGTCATCGGCGGCAATGTCCAGCGCTTCGACCAGGCACATATCACCGGTATCGAGGCCCGCGTCCATCTGCATGATGGTCACGCCGGTCTGGGCATCGCCCGCCTCGATCGCGCGGTGGATGGGGGCGGCGCCGCGCCAGCGCGGCAGCAGGCTGGCGTGGATGTTGAGGCAGCCCTTGGCAGGCAAGTCCAGCACCCATTGCGGCAGGATCAGGCCGTAGGCGGCGACGACCATCACATCGGGCTGGGCCGCCAGCAGCGCCGCGCTTGCGGCAGCCGCTTCTTGCGGGTATTTGCCATCGAGCCGCAGGCTGAGCGGCTGGCTGACGGCAATGCCGTGCGCCAGCGCGCATTGCTTGACCGGGGAGGCCTGCAGCTTCATGCCCCGGCCGGCGGGCCGGTCCGGCTGGGTCAGCACCAGCGGCACTTCGTGACCGGCGGCCAGCAACTGCTCGAGAGCCACACGGGCAAATTCCGGCGTGCCGGCAAAAACTACTTTCATGTCTTTTTTTAGGTAAGAGGCCAGTTGCGATCGGGCCACGCAGACCGGCCGTCAATCGCGCTGGCGGGGCTCGGGCAAAGGCTCATCCATGAACATCAGCTTTTGCACCACACCTTGCGGATCGATGTGCACATGCGCGAATCGCTTGATGCCATTGTCCCAGAATCGGTAGGTCCAGACCTGTCCCTTGAAGCTCCAGACCCGGGTGATTTCCATCGGCGGGCCAAAATCCTGCATCAGCTGCTGCTCGCTGAACTGGCCCAGCGGGATGGCGCCGAAGTTCTCGGCCGTCAGCACCTGGGTAGTGGTCTGCAATTGGCCATCGGCGCCAAAGCGCAGCTGGTAGGCCTCGCGCCCCATCGGCTGGGTGGTGTAGAGCCAGCGCTCCGCTCCGCCCTCGAGCTTTGTGACGGTCGTAGCAGGGCCGAGCTTGCTCAGCACTTCCTGCTGCGGGGTGCCGGGCTTGAACTGGGTGGGGTAGGCGCAGCCCGCCAGGGCGGCGCACAGGATGAGCAGCACCATCGCGCCCCACGCGCTGCCAGGCAGCCAGCTCCGTGAAGATCGCGCCGTGCCCATGTCAGCCCTTGGCGTCGGCCAGCTCGCGCTTTTGCTGCTTGACCAGCTTGGACTTGATGCGGTTGCGCTTGAGGGGCGAGAGGTACTCGACAAACACCTTGCCCAGCAGGTGGTCCATCTCATGCTGGATGCAGATGGCCAGCAGGCCTTCGGCGTCGATCTCGCGGCTGTTGCCATTCTCGTCGAGTGCCCGGATCTTGACCGCCACCGAGCGCTCGACACCGTCGTAAATGCCGGGCACAGACAGGCAGCCTTCGTCACCCACCTGCTTTTCATCGCTGGCCCAAAGGATTTCCGGGTTGATGATGGCCATGGGCTCGTTGCGCTCTTCAGAGACGTCGATCACCACCACGCGCTCGTGCACGTCGATCTGCGTGGCTGCCAGGCCGATACCGCTGGCGTCGTACATGGTGGCCAGCATGTCCTGGACCAAGGTACGGATGCGGTCATCGACCACGGCCACGGGCTTGGCGACCTTGTGCAGACGGGGATCGGGGTAGCAGAGAATCGGGAGGATTGACATAGTTTTCGCTCTTGAATGTCGTTATTTTCGCCACTTTTGCGCTTCAATGCCCAGATGGCTTGCAATAATCATTGATCGATCAAGGGCTTGGCCCGAGAATCAGAGGCAATTACAAACATTGACAGCAGGCCCACTGTGGCCTGCCAGCGACTGAGAGGGAGTCACCCGGCCATGCGAGCATCCACCACGCCCCTGTTCCACCAGCTGCGCAGCAGCGCCGTTGCAGTCGCCTGCATGGCCTGCGCCGGCATGAGTGCCTGGGCCGCCACCCCGGCCGCGCAGTTGCCGGTGACCGCGCAGCAACGCAGCACCGCCCAGCAAGTGGCGGCGCAGGGCATCCCCGAGGCCGACCTGGTCGCCAATGCACCCGAGAGCTACGTGGTCAAGCGGGGCGATACGCTCTGGGATATTTCGCGCATCTACCTGCAGCAGCCCTGGCGCTGGCCGGCGCTGTGGGGCATGAACCTGCAGTCCATCGCCAACCCGCACCTGATCTACCCCGGCCAGACCCTGTACCTGGAGCGCCGCAATGGCATAGCGCGCCTGGTCACCTCGCGCTCGGGTGAGGACGAGGTCATCCGCATCTCGCCGCGCGTGCGCAGCGAGAGCCTCTCGGGCACCGCGCTGCCCGCCGTCAACCAGCGCCTCATCGAGGCTTTCCTGGTCGAGCCCGAAGTGCTGGCCGCTGGCGAGAGCGAAAAAGCCCCGCGCCTGGTCGGTGCCGCGCAAGAGCGCGCCCTGCTGTCGCCCGGCGACCGCGTCTATGGCCGCTCGGCCGACCAGTCGCTGGAAACGGGCCAGGAGCGCCAGTACTACCGTGTGTTCCGCAATGCCGTGCCGATGGTCGACCCTGAAACCAACGCCGTGCTGGGCTACGAAGCCCAGTACCTGGGCAAGGTGCAGGTGATGGCCGGTGAGCGCAAGGAGACGACGCTCGATGCCAAGGGCCATGCCCACACCGATCCGGTGCCCGCATCGCTGGACATCACGTCGGTGAAGGAAGAAATCCGCATCGGCGACAAGCTGCTGCCGATGCCGCGCGCCACCGTCACCAGCTATGTGCCGCATGCGCCCGATGAGCACCTGCAAGGCAGCGTCGTGTCCATCTACGGCAGCAACAGCGTGGCCTATGCATCGCGCAACAACGTGATCGCCATCAACCGGGGCCAGGCCGACGGTGTCGAGCTCGGCCATGTCTTCCGCCTGATGACGCGCGGCGCGCGCATCAAGGACAAGACCGACAGCGACCAGACCGTCATCAAGCTGCCCAACGAGGCCAATGGCCTGGCCATGGTGTTCCGCACGTTCGATAAGGTGTCCTACGCGCTGATTCTGGAAGCCAAGGAAGGCGTGAAGGTAGGCGACTCGCTGATCTCGCCCGACTACCGCCCCTGATACGGGTAACGGGGAAAGTGGCTCTTGCCCATGACCGAACAAGAGCTGCATGACTGGTTGCGCTTGAGCGCCACGCCCGGCCTGGGCAATACCACCATCCGGCGGCTGCTGGCGCGCTTTGGGCTGCCCGCTGACGTGCTGGCCCAGACCAGCGCCGCGTTGGAGAGTTGCATCACGCCCGCGCAAGCCCGGGCGCTGCACCACCCCAGCCCCGAGCTGCAAGCGCTGCAGGCGGCCACCTGGGCCTGGCTGACCAGCGCGCCCACCCCTTTGCAGCGCCATGTGCTGACCCTGGGCGACGCCGATTACCCGGCGTCCTTGCTCGAAACCGCAGACCCGCCAGTGCTGCTCTACATCACCGGCCATGCCCGCTGGTTTGGCGCCCAAGGCCTGGCCTGGCCGCACCGGGCGCTGGCCGTGGTCGGCAGCCGCAATCCCACGCCCCAGGGTGCGCTCCATGCCCGCGCTTTTGCGCAGACCCTCGCGCGCCAGGGCGTGACCGTCGTCTCCGGCCTGGCGCTGGGCATCGATGCCGCCGCCCATGCCGGCGCGCTGGAGGCCGCAACAGATACGCAGCCCGCCACCATCGCCGTGATCGGCACCGGCATCGACCGGGTCTACCCCCGGGCCAACCACCCGCTGGCCGCGCAGATTTCCGAGCAGGGCTGGATCGTCAGCGAATACCACCTGGGCACGCCCCCGCTGGCGCAGAACTTTCCCAAACGCAACCGGCTGATCGCCGGCCTGGCCAGTGGCACCTTGGTGGTCGAGGCGGCGACCGCCTCCGGCTCCCTGGTCACCGCCCGGCTGGCCAGCGAGCAGGGGCGCGAGGTCTTCGCCATCCCCGGCTCCATCCATGCGCCGCAAAGCAAAGGCTGCCATGCGCTGATCCGCCAGGGCGCCAAGCTGGTGGAATCGGTGGAAGATATACTGGAAGAGCTGCCGGCGCTGGGCGGTGCAGCCGCGCGGGCGCCAGCTGCAGAGCCCGCTCCAGCGGCTGCGCCTGGCGCAGCGGCCAGCAACGATCAGCATGAAGACCAGGGTTTGCTGCAGGCGCTGGGCTTTGACCCGGTCGATCTGGACAGTCTGTGCAGCCGCACCGGCATCGATATCGCCAGCCTGCAGATCCAGCTGCTGGAGCTCGAACTCCAAGGCCAGGTGGCGCGCCTGCCCGGCGGCTTGTTCCAGCGCCTGGCGGCAGGCTAGATCCAGCAGCCTTACTGCAGCAGCCGCTCGGGGTTGGCCTCAATCTTGGCCAGCGCATCGCGCGCGGCGCGCGCCGTGATGCCTTCGGCATCGCGCGGCAGCAGCAGGCCCGCCTGCAGGTAGTGGCCCATGCGCCGCATCTGAAAGAGAAAGCACGAGCCACTCAGCGCCGCAAATAGATGCAGCTGCTTGTGCTGGCTATGCCAAACATACTGCACCTGCAGCGGGCTGGCATTGTGGTCCAGCAGGAACCAGTTGCCCAGCGACAGGTTCTTCGCCCACTCCAGCACCTCGGGCTGCACCAGCGCACCATCATCGGCAATCACCTGGATGCTGCTGGTGTCGATGCCCAGCATCAGCTCGATGCTCTCGGCGCTGAGCGGGTACTCCTCGGTCACCACCTCGTCGAGGGCATCTTCCAGATGCGCCAGGCGCTCTGCCAGCGCAATGATGCGCTCCTGCGGGATCTCATTGGTCTTGGCCAGAAAGGCCTCGGCCACGATGTCCATCAGGCTCTTGATCATCTCGTCCTGGCGCTCGCCAACGATATTGGACAGCGTCAAACCCTGGCGCAGCACGGTTTGCAACAGCGGCAGCTGGCGGATCACCTTGGCACGCTCTTCCTTGCTGGGCTTGGCCGACGCCGACCAGACCAGGTCCAGCGCGGCCTTCTTGAATTTTTGCGTGTTCTCGTGCTCGGCGCCGAAGCGGATGGCCGACATGGCCAGCACATCGGACCACTGCTTGAACAGGAACTCGCGCACATCGCTGTCCACCGGCATCTCCAGCAGCATGTCGCGCAGCTGGATCGTGTACTGGATGGCCAGCGTTTCCTTTTGCTCGATCTGCTGGGCCAGGCTCACCAGCTCGCGCGCGGTGGCGGTCTGGCCGGTCAGGTTCTTTTCGAGGAATTTCTGGAATTCCTTGAGCACCAGCTGGAACACGCGGCTGCCGGTGTCGGGGTACTGCTCAATGACCTGCACCACCCGCTTGACCTCGGCTTCCAAGCTGGTGCCATTGAGCGCAGCGGCCTCAAAGCCCAGCACGCAGGCCCCCATGCGGTCGATCAGCTGGCGCGCGGGGTGCTCGGTGTCATTGAAGAAGGCCGGCTCGGCCAGCGCCACGCGCAGCACCGGCACCTGCAGCCGCGCAAACCAGATGCGGATACCGGCCGGAATGCGGTCTTCGTTCAGGATGCTCTGGAACATCAAGGCGATGATCTCGATGATCGCCTTTTCCTCGTCGGACGAGGCCACGCTCTTGAGCGCCGAGGATTGCTGGCGCACCGCCAGTGCCACCGGCGCCACCACCTGTCCGGGGTCAAAATCGTCATCAGCAGGCGCGGTATGGAACCAAGCCGACTGGATCGCCGTGGGCGGCGAGACCAGCGCATGCTGCAGCGCCGGCGAGATCACATAGCCGCCCGCGTCTCCCAGCGAGGCGCGCACCGAGGTCGGCCCGCCATTGGAGCGGCCACCGGCGACGTTGTGCAAAAAGCCCCGCAGCTGCGCCAGCACACCCTGGCTCTTCTGGCGGGCTGCGCCCATCGCCACCCATCCGGGGGCAGCGGCGCCGCCAGCAGGCATCAGGCCCGAAGGCATGCTGGCCGCGCCTGCGGTCCCTTGCGCTGCGGCCATGCCGCCCGCCTGGTGGGTGGCAGCAGCCACAGCAGCGGCTGCTGCAGAGGCGGTGGCGGCCGGCGCATGGCGCTCGCTTTCAGTGCGTTTGATGCGGTAGCTGCGCAGTTCATCTTCGGTGGCCGCGCCTTGCTCGTCAAAAAAGCGCCGCACGGCCGTGTAGCCGCTGATGCCCAGCGGCGCCAGCGCTTCGAGCATCGGCGTCCAGAGCAGGTCCAGCGTCTTGCGGCTGAGGCCAGCCGCTTCCCAGGCTTCGATCAGCCGCAGGCACCAGGTCTCGGGGCGCAGCGCATCGGCCGGGCCCAGCTCCTGGTCTTCCAGAAACTGGGTCACGCGGCGCACGCTGTCCAGCTCCATTGCGACCAGCTCCAGCAGCTGGGCTGCCAGGCGCGATGCGATGATGCGGCCTTCGATGGCCTCGTTGCTGACCAGCTCGAAGCTGGTGATGGTGGGAGGCGCTGCCACCGGCTCGGGGGCCGGCTCGCCCGCCAGCAGGCTTTGGCGCAGCAGCTTGTTGGCGCTGTCCAGCCAGGCTTGCTGGCGGCTGTCAAACTCGGTAATGGCGGCCGACAGCGCGACATGCGAGCGGGCGGGATCGGTACTGGGCCGCGCCATGATCTGGAGCAGCTCGGCGCGCAGGCGCGCTGCCACCCCGGGCAGACCCGCGCACAAGCCCCCGACAAATCTCAGCCGCGCTTCACGGGCGAGCTTTTTTTGCCAGGTGCGATGGTGCGAAGGTGCAACAGCCACAGAAATCCCATCCCTTATCGGTCTGCTTTATACCGTAGCCCCGGCATTGGGGTCGTTCGGGTCCAGGTCCTTTTGGCTGACCTTGACCAGGTCTTCGCGCTTGACGCCCAGCCACATGGCGATGGCCGCAGCAACGAACACCGACGAGTAGATACCAAAAAGAATACCAATGGTCAGCGCCAACGCAAAGTAATGCAAGCTGGCACCGCCAAAAAGAAACATCGACAGCACCATCGCTTCGGTGGAAGCGTGGGTGATGATGGTCCTGCTCATCGTCGAGGTGATGGCGTGGTCGATCACTTCGGGCGTGCTGAGCTTGCGGAACTTGCGGAATGCCTCGCGGATCCGGTCAAAGATCACCACCGACTCATTGACCGAGTAGCCCAGCACCGCCAGCACACCGGCGAGCACGGCCAGCGAGAACTCCCACTGGAAGAAGGCGAAAAAGCCCAGGATGATCACCACGTCATGCAAGTTGGCGATGGCTGCGGCCACACCGAACTTCCACTCAAAGCGCATCGCCAGGTAGATCACGATGCCCAGCACCACGGCGCCCAGCGCCATCAGGCCGCCGTGCACCAGCTCCTCACCGACCGAGGGGCCGACGAACTCGCTGCGCAGCAAGGTCACCCCTGGGTCTGCGGCCTTGAGCGCGCCCATGACCTTCTCGCCTTGCTGGGCAGTGGTCACGCCTTTCTCGATCGGCAGGCGGATCATCACGCGGTCGGCGCTGCCCACGTTCTGCACCAGGATATCCTGGTAGCCGAGCGAGGCGACCTGTTCGCGGATCTTGCCCACGTCGGCAGGCTGCTCGTAGGCCACCTGCATGACAGTACCGCCGGTGAACTCCACCGACAGGTGCAGGCCACGGGTGGTCAGGAAGAACACCGCCAGCACAAAGGTGATCACCGAAATCGCGTTGAGCACCAACGCGTATTTCATGAAAGGGATGTCTTTTTTGATACGGAAGAATTCCATGGTCTTCCTCCTTAACGTTTAGCAGATGCCACGGAGCGGTGGTCTTCGCCCTCGGGCTTCCAGACCTGACCGATCGACACGCTCTTGAGTTTCTTGCGGCGGCCATACCAGAGGTTGACCAGGCCACGCGAGAAGAACACGGCCGAGAACATGCTGGTCAGAATGCCGATGCAGTGCACCACGGCAAAACCGCGCACCGGGCCCGAGCCAAAGGCCAGCAGCGCCAGGCCCACGATCAAGGTGGTGACGTTGGAGTCCAAGATGGTGTGCCAGGCATGTTCATAACCGGCATGGATCGCCGCCTGCGGCGACGCACCGGCGCGCAATTCCTCGCGCACCCGCTCATTGATCAGCACGTTCGAGTCAATGGCCACACCAATGGCCAGCGCCATGGCGGCAATGCCCGGCAGGGTCAGGGTGGCCTGCAGCATCGACAGGATGGCCAGCAGCAGCAAGACGTTCACGCCCAGCGCAATGGTCGAGACCACGCCAAAGATCATGTAGTAGATGCACATGAAAACGGCGATCGCGATGAAGCCGCCCACAATGCTCTTGATACCGGCTTCCACGTTCTCTTTGCCCATGCTAGGGCCGATCGTGTATTCCTCGATGATTTCCATCGGCGCGGCCAGCGAGCCGGCGCGCAGCAGCAGCGAGGTATCGCTGGCTTCCTTGGTGCTCATGCTGCCCGAGATCTGCACGCGGCCGCCACCGATTTCGGAGCGGATCACAGGGGCAGTCACCACTTGGCCCTTGCCCTTTTCAAACAGCAGGATGGCCATGCGCTTGCCAATGTTCTCTCGCGTGACGTCCTTGAAGATGTTCGCGCCCTTGCCGTCCAGCGTCAGGTTCACGGTCGCTTCATGCGTCTGGCTGTCAAAGCCGGGTTGGGCGTCGTTCAGGTTCTCGCCGGTCAGGATGACCTGCTTTTTCACGACAATCGACTGGCCATGCGGGTCGCTGTACTTTTCAGAGCCAAAAGGCACGGGGCCGGTGCCCATTTCGGCAGCGCGTGCGTCCGAGCTGTCGTCGACCATGCGCACTTCCAGGGTCGCAGTACGGCCCAGGATGTCCTTGGCCTGTGCGGGATCCTGCACACCAGGCAGCTGCACGACGATGCGGTCGGAGCCTTGCTGCTGGATCACCGGCTCGGCCACGCCCAGCTCATTGATCCGGTTGTGCAAGGTCGTGATGTTCTGCTTGAGCGCTTGCTCTTGCACGCTGCGCAGCGATTCAGGCTTGATGTTGGCGCGCACCACATAGGCGCCGCCCGTGCTGACCACGTTGGCCTGCAGGTCGGGCATGGTGTCCACAATCAGGTTGCGCACCGTCGTGGCGGTGGCCTCGTCTTGCAGGCGCACTTCGAGCGACTGGCCTTCGCGGTTCACACCGCCGTGGCGAATCTTCTTGTCGCGCAGCGCCAGACGCACATCGCTGGTCAGCGCTTCGGTGCGCTTGGTCAGCGCTGCCTGCATGTCCACCTGCAAGGTGAAGTGCACACCACCGCGCAAGTCCAGACCCAGGTACATGGGCTTGGCATGCAAGGCGGTGAGCCAGGCGGGCGAGCGGGAGATCAGATTCAGCGCCACCACATAGGAGGGGTCGCTGGTGTCGGGGATCAGCACGCGCTCGAGCACGCCCTTGGCCTTGAGCTGCTCGTCTTCCTTGTCGAAGCGGGCACGGATCGAGCCGTTTTCCAGCGCGATGCTCAGCGGCTTGACGTCGGCATCGGCCAGCGCCGTCTCCACGCGCTGCTGCAATGCAGAATCGACCGTGACAGTCGCCTTGACCGAGGCGACCTGGACAGCAGGCGCCTCACCAAAAAAGTTGGGCAGGGTGTAAACAACCCCTACCAGAAGCGCGATCACAATGATCGCGTACTTCCAGACCGGATAACGGTTCATGATCGCGCTCTTACCTTACGCAAAATAGAAGGCGCAGCCATGCTGCGCCAATTGCTGTTTCAACAGTGGATTACTTCAGCGTACCCTTGGGCAGCACCTGCACCACAGCACCACGCTGCAGTTGCACGACGACGCCCTGGGCCAACTCTACTTGCAGGAACTGTTCGTCCAGGCCCACCACGCGGCCCACCAGGCCACCGTTGGTCGCCACTTCGTCGCCCTTGACCAGCGCGTCGATCATCGCACGGGCTTCCTTTTGGCGCTTCATCTGAGGACGGATCATCAGGAAATACAGCACCACAAACATCAGCACCAAAGGCAGCATGCTGGTGAGGGTGGAGGTCATGCCGCCGGAGGCAGCAGCAGCCGGTGCGGTCTGGGCAAAAGCAGAAGAGATAAACAAATGAAGCTCCCAACGTGGATGCAGGCCTTGCCTGGATGACCAAAACCAAGGCCCAAAGAGAAGCATTGTATGCGTGCCCCTCTGCGAACACCCAGGCAATACCTTGGATGCCTCTGGTTTTTCCGGTTGTTTTCATGGAATTAAGCAGCTTTCATGCCAGCGCATTGGTAGAAGTCACTATGGTTAACACAGCAGATCCGATGGTATTTAAGCGCCCAAATGCCTGGCCCACCCTGTGGGAGCTCCGCCCGATATGACAAATTTGTCACGCTACCCATCCCGGCAGGCTGACAAAAAAGCCGCCAGGCACGGAGTCCTGGCGGCTTGGTCGGCATGGCATGCAGAGGCTGATGGCCAATAGCTTTACACCCGAGCCGGTTCTGGCTTGGCGGCCACCGGCGCATTGCCAGCATCCGCTGGGGCACGCCAGCGCGCCATCAGCTGCTGCCATTTGGCACGGGCCGCAGCCAGGTGGCGTTCCTTGACATGGCCATAACCACGGATGTCTTCAGGAATGCTGGCGATCTCGACGGCCAGCGCCAGGCGCTCGGCGCTCAGTCCCTGCAGCAGCTCCTCGATGCAGGCACGGTACTCCTGGATCAGCGCGCGCTCGGTGCGGCGCTCTTCGGTGCGGCCAAAGATGTCGAGTGCGCCACCGCGCAGGCCCTTGAGCCCTGCCAGCACGCCAAAAGCCTTGCGCATCCAGCCGCCATAGGCCTTCTTGACCAGCTCGCCCTTGTCGTTGCGCTTGGCCGTGGTGGGCGGCGCCAGGTGGTGCACGATCTTGTAATCACCCTCGAACATGCTGGCAATCTTCTCGCTGAACTCAGCCGTGGTGTGCAGACGCGCCACCTCGTACTCGTCCTTGTAGGCCATCAGTTTGAACAGATAGCGCGCCACCGCCTGCGACAGGCGCGTGCTGCTGCCCAATGTCGCCTCGGCCGCATGCACCTGGTTCACAAAGGCCTGGTAGTCGGCCGCGTAGGCGCTGTCCTGGTAGTCGGTGAGGAAGGCCACGCGCTTGGCCACCAGCTCTTGCAAGGAGGGCTTTTTCACCAGCTGGATGACCTGCTGGGCGGCAAACATGGCCTGCACCTGGGTCAGGTTGGCGGCGCATTGGCGGCCCCACTCAAACGCGGCCTTGTTGTTGTCCACCTGCACACCGTTCAGTTCCATCGCCCGCATCAGTGCCGCATGGGACAGCGGCACCCGGCCCTTTTGCCAGGCGTAACCCAGGATCAGTGGGTTGGTGTAGATGCTGTCGCCCAGCGCCTGGGTGGCAATGTGCTCGGCATCGAACATGCCCACACCCTCTTGGCCGACTGCGGCCAGGATCGCCGATTCGCAACCGGCCTCGGGGAACTGC
The DNA here is from genome assembly GCF_049601575.1 of Comamonas sp. 23. Classification (NCBI taxonomy): domain Bacteria; kingdom Pseudomonadati; phylum Pseudomonadota; class Betaproteobacteria; order Burkholderiales; family Comamonadaceae; genus Comamonas; species Comamonas sp. 23. The sequence continues at coordinate 4,836,026 of NZ_CP187127.1, forward strand.
CAGTTGGGGTTGTGCACAAAGGCTGCCGTGGGCGCGCCATGGGTGTTGAGCGCCACAAAGGTGCGGCCCTGCTGCATAGCCGCCAAGGTGGTCTTGTTGGCCGCGACAATGGGGTCGCAGCCAATGATGAGGTCGGCCTTGGCCGTGTCCACCTTGGTGGTGTAGATGGCATCGGGTGAATTGGCGATCTGGATATGGCTCCAGGTCGAGCCGCCCTTTTGCGCCAGACCTGCCGCATCCTGCGTGACCACGCCCTTGCCTTCCAGGTGCGCAGCCATGCCCAGCAGCGAGCCGATCGTGATCACGCCGGTGCCGCCGACACCGGCCACCACAATGCCCCAGGCCTGCGTGGCCACAGGCAGCACCGGATCGGGCAAGGCGGGCAGCTTGGCCATATCGCCCTTTTTCTCCTTCTTGGCTTTTTTGAGCTGGCCGCCTTCGATGGTGACAAAGCTCGGGCAAAAGCCTTTGACGCAGGAGAAATCCTTGTTGCAGGTGCTTTGGTTAATCTTGCGCTTGCGGCCAAAATCGGTCTCGACCGGTTCGACCGACAGGCAGTTGGACTGCACCGAGCAGTCACCGCAGCCCTCACACACCGCCTCGTTGATGATGACGGTCTTGGCCGGCGTGGCCAGCGTGCCGCGTTTGCGGCGGCGGCGCTTTTCGGTTGCGCAGGTCTGGTCATAGATGATGGCCGTCGTGCCCTTGAGCTCGCGGAACTCGCGCTGGATGCGGTCGAGCTCGTCGCGGTGGTGCACGGTCACGCCAGCACCCAGCTGCACGCCTTGGTATTTTTCCGGCTCGTCGGTCACGATGACCAGCTTCTTGACCCCTTCGGACAACAGGCTGGTCATGATCTGCAGCACCGAGTGGCCCTCGGGCCGTTCGCCCACGCGCTGGCCACCGGTCATCGCCACGGCATCGTTGTAGAGCACCTTGTAGGTGATGTTCACACCCGAGGCAATGCTCTGGCGGATGGCCAGCAGTCCGCTGTGGAAGTAGGTGCCGTCACCCAGGTTCGAGAAGATATGCTGGTCGGTGGTGAACGGCGCCTGGCCGACCCAGGTCACACCTTCGCCGCCCATCTGCGTGAAGGTGCTGGTGTTGCGGTCGGGCATCCAGTTGACCATGTAATGGCAGCCAATGCCGGCTACGGCGCGGCTGCCTTCGGGCACGCGGGTGCTGGTGTTGTGCGGGCAGCCGCTGCAAAACCAGGGCAGGCGGTCGACCGACTCTTGCCCGCTGTCCTTCAGGCCCTGCTCGCGCGCGGCAATCACCTGCAGCCGCGCATCCATGCGGCGCACGATGTCATCGGGCACGCCCAGCTTTTTCAGGCGCTTGGCCAGCGCCTGCGCAATCAGCGCCGGGGTCAGGTCGGCCTTGGGGCGCAGCAGCCAGTGCTCGCTGGGGTTGGGCACCGACCACTCGCCGCCCGAGTGGTCGCCATCGGTCTCATCAAACTTGCCCAGCACGTGGGGGCGCACATCCGAGCGCCAGTTGTACAGCTCTTCCTTGAGCTGGTACTCGATCATCTGGCGCTTTTCCTCGACCACCAAAATCTCCTGCAGGCCCATCGCAAAGTCGCGTGTGATCGAGGCCTCGAGCGGCCAGACCACGTTGACCTTGTGCAGGCGGATGCCCAGCTGGCGGCAGGTGTCGTCGTCGAGACCCAGGTCGATCAGCGCCTGGCGCGTGTCATTGAAGGCCTTGCCGCTGGCGATGATGCCAAAGCGATCGTTGGGGGTGGAGATGACGTTGTAGTTGAGCTTGTTGGCGCGGATATAGGCCAGCGCCGCATACCACTTGTAGTCCATCAGGCGCGCTTCCTGCTCCAGCGGCGCATCGGGCCAGCGGATGTGCAGGCCGCCGGGCGGCATCACAAAGTCATCGGGGGTGATGATGTTGACGCGGTCCGGGTCCACCGAGACGCTGGCCGACGACTCCACGATCTCCTGGATCGTCTTCATGCCCGACCAGACGCCGGAGAAACGGCTCAGCGCAAACGCGTGCAGGCCCATGTCCAGGATGTCCTGCACGCTGGAGGGAAAGAACACCGGCGAGCCCACCGCCTTGAAGATGTGGTCGCTCTGGTGCGCCGCCGTCGAGGATTTGCTGATGTGGTCATCGCCCGCCAGCGCAATCACGCCGCCGTGCTTGGCCGTGCCCGCCATGTTGGCGTGCTTGAACACGTCCACGCTGCGGTCCACGCCCGGGCCCTTGCCGTACCAGATGCCAAAGACACCGTCGAACTTCTTGCTCTGCGGGTACAGGTCGAGTTGCTGCGTGCCCCAGACGGCCGTGGCACCCAGCTCTTCGTTGACGCCGGGCTGGAACTCGATGTGGTTTTCCTTGAGGTGCTTTTTGGCCGCCCACAGCGCCTGGTCGTAGCCGCCCAGGGGCGAACCCCGGTAGCCGCTGATAAAGCCTGCGGTATTGAGGCCCTGCAAGGCATCGCGCTGGCGCTGCAGCATCGGCAGGCGAACGAGGGCTTGCACCCCGCTCATGAAGGCACGGCCATGGGCCAATGCGTATTTGTCGTCGAGCGTGACGGTTTCCAGCGCCTTGCGAACGGACTCGGGCAGTGAAGCGTTCATCACACACCTCCTTGGCAAACAGGCTCGACGCCAAATACGCCACGTGCGGCTGCGCCGCCCGCTGCGTTTTTGTGTTGCAACCCGCGTTGCAGGTTGTCATCGAGCGTGACGGTTTCCAGCGCTTTGCGAACAGACTCGGGCAGTGAAGCGTTCATCACACACCTCCTTGGCAAACAGGCTCGACGCCAAATTCGCCACGTGCGGCTGCGCCGCCCGCTGCATATTTGTGTTGCAACCTGCGCTGCAGGTTGTCATCAAGCGTGACCGTCTCCAGCGCTTTGCGGACGGACTCGGGGAGTGAGGCATTCATCGTCTTGTCTCCTGGGGAGAGCACCCGGTGGCCGCTTGTGGCAGGTCCGGGATTGTGGGGCGTTATAAGAATCTGGCACCCGCAGATACCAGCAATGCATCCGGGGGCCAGCGGGCACGGCAAAACACCAGGCCCTTCATCGCTGCAGTGTATGACGGGCAGCAAGAATAAAGTATTCTTTTCCTTGCCGGGGTTTACCTAGTATTTGAAAGAATCTTGCTCAATAATGGTGATAAATGAACCAAATTGACAAATTCGACTGGGCCATCCTCTACGAGCTGCAAAAAAACGCCCGTTTGACGAATGCCGAACTGGCCCAGCGCGTGGGCCTGTCGGCCGCGCCCTGCTGGCGCCGGGTACGGGCGCTTGAGGAGGCCGGCTACATCACCGGCTACCACGCGACCTTGGACCGCCACAAGCTCGGCCTGGGCGTGCTGGCCTTTGTGCGCGTCGATGCCGCGCAGAACACCGCCGATATCACCTTGCGCATGGAGGAATCGATCCGCCTGCTGCCCGAGGTCACGTCGTGCCACTACATCAGTGGCGCGGGTACGTTTGAGCTGCAGGTGGTCGCCAAGGACCTGGAGAGTTTTTCCAGCTTTATCCGCAATGTGCTGCTGCACCTGCCCAATGTGAAAGATGTGCACACCACCTTTTCGCTCGGCGAGGTCAAATCCAGCAGCGCCTTGCCGCTGCCGATGACGGCCAACCCCAAGGGCGCGCCTTCGCGTTGACCGCAGCGGGCACCGCAACAGCGCCATGCAAAAGGCCAGCCTCGCAGCTGGCCTTGGTGGCTCCAACCCTGCGCCTCAGCGCTTGGCCACGCCCCGGGGCCACAGCACCCACAGGCGCAGCGGCTGCTTGACCCGGCCGGCGAAATCACCCGCCTCATGGCCCCAGCCGGCAAAGTAGTCGGCGCGCACGGCGCCCAGGATGGCACTGCCCGTGTCCTGCGCCATCACCAGGCGGTTGAGCTGCACGGTAGGGCCGGTGGACGACAGCCACACGGGGGTGCCGTAGGGAATGCTGCCCCGGTCCACCGCAATCGAGCGGCCAGGGGTCAGCGGCACACCCTGGGCGCCATTGGGGCCAAACTCGGCATCGAGCGGCGACAGCGGCTCTTCCTTGAAGAACACATAGCGCGGGTTGCTCCAGAGCAGCTCGTTGACGCGGGTCGGGTTCGCGGCAATCCAGGCCTTGATGCCCGGCCAGGTCGCATCGCGCACCAGGCCCTGGTCGAGCAGCCATTTGCCAATGCTCTTGTAGGGATGGTCATTGGTGGCGGCATAGGCCACACGGATCAGGCGCACCGAGCCATCGGCCTCCTGGATGCGCACCCGGCCCGAGCCCTGGATGTGCAGCACCATCGCATCGACCGGGTCGTTGACCCAGGCAATCACCTTGTCCTGCAGCTCGGCCTGCACCTGCGGCAGGGTCTCGATCTGCTGGCGGCTGAACCAGGGCTTGCGCGTACCCAGCGTGGCTGGCGACCGGTACAGCGGGATCGAATAGCCATTGCCCGGTTGGCGCGTGCCATCGAGCATGGGCTCGAAATAGCTGGTCAGCATGCCATCGGGGTTGCCGTCGAGCGATTCGACGCGGTAGGGCTGAAAGCGCGACACCATCCAGGCGCGCTGCTCTTCGGTCGAGGCCAGGCTCATGCGCCGCACCTCGGAGCAGAACTGCGCAAACGGCGCGGGCGGGCGGCTGCAGCTTTTGATCCAGGCGTTCCAGGCATCGGCCAGGTTGTCCTGCTCCAAGCCGGGCACCGACGACCAGTGCACCGGCACCCAGCGGCTCTTGGCCTGCTGGATTGCCGGGGGCAGCGGCTCATTGGCATCGGGTGGCAGCACCTCGATGCTGCCCGATACCGGCGGGCGGGTGGTCGGCGAAGACGGCTGGTCCAAAGGGACTTGGCTGGAGCAGGCGGCCAGAATTCCTACAATCGCAGCCATCGACAGCGTACGTAAGGAGCGGGTACCGATGGGACTGATATTGCTGGAAGCGCTATTGGCGTTGGTCATACTGGTGGCGATCGTCTGGTGGACGATGTTTGCCGGTCGCAAAAAAGGGGAAATCGTAAGCAAAGATGAGCAGCCTCCTCGCGACTAGCTTGCGCAAATCGTAGGACATGGCCGCTCATTGCCGTCATTTTTACCATTTTTGAACTTTGTCTCTGGCATTTGGCAGTTCTACTGCCCACAATTTGCATCCACGGCATGCTCCATTTCCGGAGCGGCCCTTGCATCAGAGGAGTTCAAGCATGCGTAAACAAATTCTAGTCTCTGCCGTTGCCAGTCTGGCCATCCTGAGCGGTTGCGCCAACATGTCTGACACCCAACGCCAAACCGCCACCGGCGCCGGCGTGGGCGCACTGGGCGGCGCTGCCGTGGGTGCGATCGCTGGCGGCCATGCAGGCTCGGGCGCGGTGATCGGCGCGGGCATTGGCGCGCTGGGCACCTACATCTGGTCGCAACACATGCAAAAGCAAAAGCAGGAGATGGAGCAGGCCACCCAGGGCACCGGTGTGGTGGTGACGCAGACGCCGGACAACCAGCTCAAGCTCGATATCCCCAGCGACATCTCGTTCCAGACCAACCGCTCGGACATCCAGGGCAACTTCGCCCCCATCCTGGACCGCTTTGCCGAAGGCCTGCGCAACAACCCCAATGCCCAGGTGCGCATCATCGGCCACACCGACAGCACCGGCAACGACGGCATCAACGACCCGCTGTCGCTCGCCCGCGCCGAGAGCGCCCGCAACTACCTGACGCAGCGCGGCGTGAACGGCGCGCGCATCCAGGTGCAGGGCATGGGCTCGCGCCAGCCCGTGGCCAGCAATGACACCCCGGCTGGCCGCGCGCACAACCGCCGCGTCGAGATTTATGTCGGTGAAGTGCAGCCAGGCCGTTAACACCTGCCTGTGCGGAATACACAAAGGGCATCAGTTCAAGGACTGGCGCCCTTTTTTGTGGGCCCGCGCTAACGGCAGACTCAGGAAAGATCGCGCAGCAGGTTGGCCAGCTCCACCGCTGATTTGACCTGCATCTTGTCAAACACCCGGGCCCGGTGCACTTCGACCGTGCGCACGCTGATGGTCAGCTCATCGGCAATCAGCTTGTTGGGCAGGCCATCGATCACCAGGCGCATGACGGCCTGCTCGCGGTCCGTCAGCTCGGCCACGCGCTCGCGCACGCCTTGCTGCGAGCGCAGCGTCTCCAGATAGTCGCTCGATGCCTGCAGCGCATGCTCGATACGGTCGACCAGCACGTTGTCGGAAAACGGCTTTTCGCAAAAATCAAAGGCACCGCGCTTGACGGTGGCCACCGCCGTGGGTACATCGGCGTGGCCGGTCAAAAAAATCACTGGCAAGGCGGCAATCACATCCATCTCGACCAAGCGGTCAAACAGCGCCAGGCCACTCATGCCGGGCATGCGCACATCCAGGAGCGCACAGGCCGGGTCCACCTGGGGCGGGCGGCTGCGCAGCATGGCCTCAAAGGCCTCGGCCGAGGCAAAACTCTCGCTGAGCAAGCGGCGCGAGCGCAGCATCCAGGCCAGGGCATCGCGCACCTCGGCATCATCATCGACGATATACACGGTCGCATTCACAAGCGGCTGCATCTCTGAACTTTCAATCGTTGCGCCAGGTTGGCAGGGTAAAACTGAAGATGGTCCCGCGGGGCTGGTTGGGCAGATAGCGCAAGTGGCTGCCATGCTGCTCGACCACAGTGCGGCACAGGCTCAGGCCCAGGCCCATGCCTTCCTCCTTGGTGGTGAAGAAGGGGGTGTAGAGGCGTGCGGCCACCTCCTCGGTGATGCCCTCGCCCACATCGGCCACGACAAACTCCACCCAGGACCGGCCATCGTCGCTGGGCGCCAGCCGCACCAGCATCTGCAGCACCCGGGGGTGCGTGCCGCCATAGTCCATGGCCTGCATGCCATTGCGGCTGAGGTTGAGCAGCACCTGCTCGACCATGGTCCGGTCACAGAAAACGGCGGGCAAGCCCGGCGCGACCTCGGTGGCCACATCGACATAGAGTTTACGCGCCTGCAGCCGCACCAGCGGCAATACCGCGTCCATCAGCTCGGAGGCCTGCAAAAACTCGCGCGACTGGTCGCGCCGGCGCACAAAGCCATGCACGCTCTTGATGACCTTGCCCGCCCGCTCGGCCTGGAAGGCCATGCGCTGCACGGCCATGCGCACATCGGGCAGGTGCTCCTGCACCTCATCGGGCGAGGCGCCATCGGGCAGCAGGTTCATGATGCCCGTCGCATAGCTGGAGATCGCGGCCAGCGGCTGGTTGAGTTCGTGGCTCAGCAGCGAGGCCATCTCGCCCACCGTCGCCAGGCGCGCGGTGGCCTGCAGGCGCTCCTGCGAGGCGCGCGAGAGCTCCTCGACCCGGCGCTGCTCGCTCATGTCGACAAAGGCGCTCATCCATCCGGTATGCAGCCCGGCGGCATTGATCAGCGGGGCCTCGAAAATCAGCACCGGAAAGCGCCGGCCTTCTTTGTGCATGAAGGTCGATTCATAGCCCTCGCGCGGCGGCGGCAAATGGCCTGACAGGCGGATCTGCTGGCGGCGCGCGTATTCGGGCGCCATCTCCGGCGGCCAGTAAGGCGTGGCCTTGCTCGGGTCCAGAATCTCCTCGGCCGAAAAGCCCACCATCTCGCAAAACGCCGGGTTCACATAGGTGACCTTGCCATGCAGGTCGCGCGCGCGCAGCCCTGTCACCAGCGAGTCTTCCATCGCCTTGCGAAAGGCCAGCGCATCACCCAGATCGCGCTCGGCTTTCAGGCGGCGGCGGTTGTCGCGCACCAGCACCACCAGCACGGTGATCAGCGCGATCGACATGCCGGTGACCAGGGCGGTGAGCACATTGGGAAAGACATTGGGCGCCGCATGCCAGCTGTCCACCCGCAGCATCAGCGCCACGCCGGGCAGATCGAGCAGCTGGTTGGAGGTGAACACGCGCGTGCCGCGCCGGGGCGTGCTGACAATCGCCAGCCGCGTGCCATCGGTCTCGGTGAAGGACAGCTCATGGTTGCGGCGCAGGCTCTCGTTGACCAGGTCCGACAGCACGTTCTGCAGGATGTAGGTGGCCACCGCAAAGCCGTGCAGCTGGTCACCAGTAATCACCGGCACGCACAGTTCGAGCAGCTCCAGCCCGGTGCCATTGCCCTGCGACAGGAAATAGCTGCCCGCGTACGAGGCTGCTCCCGTGTTGCGGGCACGCAGGCAGGCGGTATGGCTCTCGGTGTTCATGCCGGTGCGGTCAATGGCCGACCACTGCAGGTTCAAATAAGGCGACTCCTCGCTGGCCTCGATCTGCAGCTGCGGGTTGCGCCACTCGATATGCGCCAGGTCACGCTGGTTGCGCAAGATGGTGGCCGCGGCCGACTGCCAGGCCATCACATCGCTGTCATAGCGCGGCATGCTGCGCAGGCGGTTGACGTTGTCGTTGAACCGGCTGCGGATATCGCTGACGGCATCTTGGGCCTCACGGTCCAGGCGCTGCTGCACTTCAGAGATCTCATAGCGCCCGGCCAGCCAGACCTGGGTAACCAAGGTGCCCGCCACCAGCAGCACCAGCGCCGACCACAGCGACCAACGCCGCCAGCTCTGGTGCCAGCGCTGCGCCAGCGACTGCGCCCAATGCGCCATCAGCATACGCGGTGCTGCAAGGCAGGCAGCTGCTGGCGCCAGCGCTGCAGTTGCGCCCAGTCCAGGTCGGCCAGCACCATGCCGGGCTCGCTCGCCTGCAGCGCCATCACCTCGCCCCAGGGGTTGATGGCCATGCTGTGGCCCCAGGTGCGGCGGCCGTTTTCATGCTGGCCGCCTTGGGCTGCGGCCAGCACATAGGCCAGGTTCTCGACGGCACGCGCGCGCAGCAGCAGCTCCCAGTGCGCCTGGCCTGTGGTGTAGGTAAAGGCGCTGGGCACCAGCATCAGCTGGGCGCCCGCCTGCGCATGCAGGCGGTAGAGCTCGGGAAAGCGCAGGTCGTAGCAGATGCTCAGGCCGATGCGCCAGCGGTGGCCATCGTGGCTGGGCAGGTCAAAGTGCACCGGCGCATGGCCAGGCGCGATGACGCGGTGTTCGTCATAGGACTCGCGCTCGTTGGCATAGCAAAACAAATGCATCTTGTCGTAGCGCACCACGCAGTCGCCCTGCGGGTTGTAGACGCAGCTGCTGTTGTAGACATGCGCGGCGTCCGGCCCCTGCAGCGGCACGGTGCCGCCAACGATCCACAGCCCCAGGCTGCGGGCGCTGTCGGCCAGGAACCGCTGCATGGGGCCTTCGCCAAACGGCTCGGCCAGCGCCAGCTTGTCGGTATCGCGCTCGCCCATCAGGCAGAAGTACTCGGGCAGCACCGCCAGCTCCGCACCAGCGGCTGCCGCCTGCTGCAACAGCTGCCAGGCCTGCGCGCGGTTGTGCTCCCAGTCTGTGCTGGTCACCATTTGGAGTGCGGTTACTTTCATCGATGCATCCTGCAAGAGAAACTGGCAGCTATTATCCGTAACCGCTGACCGGGCGCGGTGCCTGCGGATATCGAAGGTGACTCAGCGCAGCGGCCGGGCGCTCAATGCGGGGTGCCCACCGCGTTGCTGTCCGCTTCCTGCCTGCGGCCCACGCGCTTGACCTCGGGCTCCGACCAGGAGCCGCTGACCTCGAACTCCTGGGTCACCGCCTGCGTCAGCGGCCCCTTGAACAAGGCCTGGGCCAGGAAGGTGCCAATGCCGATGACCGGGTTGATGGCGGTGGTCACCAGCGCCATCGTCGTGGTGTTCAGCTCGGGGATGACAACCACATGCAGGTCCTGCGTTTCATCGCGCAGGTTGGCGCTGCCTTCGAGCAGCACGGCAGCGGTCACGCCCTTCATCTGCATGTTCGTGGTCGAGGCCACGCCATCGCTCACCAGCACATCGCCACGCACAAAGTCAAAGCCAAAGCCTGCGCTGAACACGTCCTTGAAATCCAGGGTCAGCCGGCGCGGCAAGGCCTGCAGGTTGAGCACGCCCAGCAGCTTGGCCGCACCGGGCTCCACCTTCAGAAACTGGCCCTGGCCGACATCGATATGCAGCTTGCCGTCCATGCTGGTGTAGTCCGGGCTCACGGGGCTGCCCGTCCAGCCGATGCGCCCCTGCACCGAGCCCTTGCCCTGGCGCACCACACCGGCCATGCCCAGGCGGCCCAGCAGCGCGCCGGTGTCCTTCAGGTCCAGGCGCATTTCCAGCTCGGTACGGCGCCCGCCGCTGCTGCTGCGCTGGGCACCCCAGTCGCCACTGGCCTGCAGGCTGGCGGCATCGTTCGAGAGCACCATGTTTTTCAGCTGCCACCAGGATTTGTCCGCTTGGCGCTGGTTGACGGCCTGAACCTCCAGCCGGCCCACCGAATGCTGGCGCCAGCGCAGGTCCTCCACCACCACATCGAGCGCCGGCAGCTGCCCGGGCTCCTGGCCCAGCGCGTCATCTTGGCTGGCGGCGGCCTTGCTGTCGGCGCCCTCCTGGCCCACACGCAGCTGGCTCAGCCGCGCGCGGATGGTGCCCGGGCCCTTGGCCTCCTGCTCGTACTCCAGCTGGCCGTCGAGCAGGCTGGAGCTGACCTGGCTGCGCCAGCGCGGCCCCGTGCGCGAGCCGCTCAGGTGCAGGTTGTGGATATCCATGCCGCGCACCTGCACGGTATCGAGGCGGATATCCCAGTGGTCGGGCAAAAAGGCGGCATAGGCGTCGCCATCGGCGGGCGACGGAGGGGGGGCCGCCCCTGCGGCCGCTGCGCCCTCTGCCACAGTCGTCTTCTGTGCCGGCGCCATGGCCTTGAGGCGCTGGGCCAGCGCCTGCCACTCCTGCACATCGACCTGCGGCAGCTGCACCTCGGCAATCACGCCCTTGGCCGGCAAGGTCAGCGCGCCGGCGCCCAGGCGCAGCACGCCACTGACCACCTTGTCGGGCACCTTGTCATCGCTGCTGATATCGCGCACATAGCGCAGCTGCAGGCGCCCACCCACATCGAGCTGCATGTTCTGCCGCACCAGCGCTGAGGGCGCCGCCTCCGGCACGGTGCTGGCAAAGTGCGTTGGCCAGACCTCGTCGGCCGCCTTTTTCAGCGGCACCGGCAGCGCCAGGGCCATACCGGCCAGATCGCTGCGCACCCCCACCAGCGGCACGCCCTGGACCATGCTGATGTCCAACTGGTAGGCGGCCTGGCCTTGGGCCAGTTGCGCCAGCTGCACCACCGGGCCCAGCTCCTTGGCGCGCAGCAGGCCGTCGGCCGTGGCCACGCCATTGGCGCGCACCTTGAGGCGGGGGCCATGGTCCGCGCCAGCGGGCAGGCCGCTGACATCCATGCCACCGGAGAACTTGACCGCACCGCCCAGCGCCTGGCCCTGCAGCTCCTGCAGCGCAAAACCATGCTCGGAGAACTGCACCGCGCCGGTAACCTTGTCGACCACCGGTGAGTCATCATGGAACTGGATACGGTTGCCCGGCAGCAGCACCTTGCCATCGACCTTGGCCTGGGCCATGTCATGCACCGGCAGGTCGAGCTTGAGTTGCAGTTGGGCATCACCATCGGCCTGGGTCTGCGCCAGTGCCTGCTGGGTCAGCGCATCGATCGCGCTGCCGCGCACGGTGGCCAGCATATCGGCCAAGGGCCCATTGGCCTGTGCATTGACAAGCACGCGCGTGGCATGGAAGTCGGGAATCTGGGCACTGGTCTGGTCGACCACGATGCGCTGGTTGCCGTCCAGAATGCCCTTGGCCTTGTTGACCTGCATGCCATTGCCCTCAAACACCAGCTCGCCCGAGAGGCGGTTGAGCTCCGGCCAGGGCTTTTCGCCAGGGTGCAGGTGCGAGTTGGGCACATAGGCATAGCGCACATCGCGCACGGGTGCCACGATGCGGAACAGGCCGTGGCGCGAATCGGGGAAAGGCACTTCCCACAGATCGCCGTTGATCTCGAACTGCACATTGCTGGCCTGGCCGGCCAGAACGGCATCGCGCACATAGTGGCGTGCATCGGGTGGAATGTGCAGCGGCAAATAGCGGTGCACCTGGGTGCCATCGGCCCGCTCGAGCACGCCCTTGAGCTGCAGGATGCCAGGAAAGCGCGAGTGGGACCCCGTCTTCTGCGGGTCGGCCGTCTGCCAGGACCAGCGCGCATGGCCGGCTGCATGCGCATTGGCAAACTCCAGCCGCTCGGACTGCATCTGGATATGCTCTCCCTGCACCGTCCACTGCAGCTGGGTGCTGGCCGAGGTGATGGGGACCTGCGGGTCTTCAAACACCGAAGGCAGGTAGAGCGCGCCATCGGCAAAGGCCATCTTGGCCTGGCCGCCACCAGCCCGCGCATCAATCGTCAGATCCAGCCCGCGCAGGCCCACATGCGGCTGCCCGCCTGCCAGCACCAGGCCGCCATGGCTGTCGCGCGCCGCATTGGCGCGTGGCGCGGCAGACGGCATGCCAAAGGCCAGCTGGCCCACATCGGCCTTGACCTGCCATTCCTGCAAGGTATCCATGTCGCCACGCCAATGGGCCGATGCGCTGCGGATCAGGCCCGCGGGCCGGTTGCTCTGCAACCACTGGCGGGCGTTGTCGGGGATGGGCAGCAGCCGCGCCAGCTGAGCCAGCGAGGCAATATCGAGCGACTGGGCACTGGCTTCGGTCTCGCTGGGCTGCTTGCCCTGGGCATAGACATGGTTGATGCGGGCGCTGCCACCGGGCCATTGCTCGCCGTTGGCCGACTCCACCGCCAGGTTCTCCGTCAGCACGCGAAAGCCGCTGTCATCGGCGGCGCCGCCGATGCGTCCCTGCACCGAGCGCAGCAGCAGCACCGTGCCCTGCGCCGCTTTGTCATCGCTGGCCGCCGCAGCTTGGCGGCGCACGCCCACATCGCGCAAGGCCACATCGGCCGTGCCGTTGCTGAGCTTGCCGCGCGTCACATCGAGCCAGAGGCGCGCCGAGCCCTGGCCTTGCTGCAGGCCCATCGCCGGCGGCAGGTAGGGCGCCATCGCTGCGGCATTGAGCTGGAGCGCCTCTAGGTAGAGCTGGCCACTCCAGTGCTTCCAGCGGCCATCGTGCAGCGCCCAGATGGGCTGGTGCATGCGGCCGCGCAGCTCCAGCGCGTCGCCCCAGTCCTCGGGCGGGCGCACGCGCAGCTGCCATTCATGGCGCAGACCGGGGTTGCGCAGCAGCAGATGCACGTCGCTGAAGGTGACAGGCGGCAGACCGCGCAGCTGGTCATCCCAGGTGATGCTGCCGCCCTGGACCAGGACTTCGCGCTGGCGAAACAGCCAATCGGCAGCGCTGCCGCTGTCCTGGCTCTGCGAGGTCTCCACCAACACGCCGGCCACGCGCACACTGCCATCGGCGGCGCGCTGCACCGTCAGCTGCGGCGCGTTGATGACGATCTGCTCGGCCCGCAGTCGCAACAGCGACGGCACCGACAAGGCCACCTGGATCGTATCCAGGGTAAACCCGGCAGAGCCATCGGGCTGCGCGATTCGCAGGCCCTGCACCGCAATGGCGGGCACCAGGCTGTTGTTGCCATCGGCCTGCAGCCGGTCGATGCGCACCGGCACCCCCAGCGCCTGCGATAGCCTAGATTCCACTTGCGGGCGAAAGTCATTGATACGGGGCACAATCCACCAATGCAGCGCCGCCACCGCCAAGGCCAGCAGCAGCACCAAGCCCAGCAATAAGCCCAGCGACCATTGCACCAGCTTGGCAGCGAGCTTGAGCAATCGGGGCGCGCGCACAGTCAATCGAGTCCAATCAGTAAGGGGAAAGCGAAATTATGACCCGCGGCAAGTCCCTCGCTCGCGTTGCATATGTGAGCATTTGAACAGGTCTGCCGCAGGACATTGTCGATAAAGCGCTATGGCACACACGGATATCACGCCCCCGCAGGCCAGCCTGCCTCTGTCTGAGCATTCGCGCTTCGTCCAGCGCCTGCACCGCCGCTACGAGGGTTTGCTCGATCTGCTGCCCAGCGGCCCCCCTACGCATGCCACGATGGCACCGACCCTGGCTGCGCTGCAGGCCCAGGGCTATGCACTGGGCGCTGCGCTGCGCATTCTTCGCCAGCTGGTGATGGAGCGCCTGGTGCACCTGGACTGCGACGAGCAGGCCGATCTGCAGACCATCACCCGGGGCGTGACCGAGCTGGCCGAGTTGGCGCTCGATGCCGCCTGCACCGCTGCGCGGGCCGAGCTCGACAGCCGCCATGGCGCCCCGCGCGACGCCGATGGCAACCCGGTGCAGCTGTGGGTGATCGGCATGGGCAAGCTGGGCGCGCGCGAGCTCAATGTCTCCAGCGACATCGACCTGATCTATATCTACGAGCAAGAGGGCGAGACCCAGGGCCAGCCCGATGGCCGAGGCAAGCTCAGCAACCATGAGTACTTCATCCGCGCGATCAAGCTGATCTACCAGCTGATTGGCGAGACCACCGAGCACGGCTTTGTGTTCCGCGTGGACCTGATGCTGCGGCCCAATGGCAACTCCGGCCCAGCCGCCATCTCGGTTGCGGCGCTGGAAGACTACCTGCAGACCCATGGCCGCGAGTGGGAGCGCTTTGCCTGGCTCAAGAGCCGCATCGTGGCGCCACTGGCCGATATCCGCAGCCCCAATGTGCAGGCGCTGCGCGGCGCGGTGCTGCCTTTTGTGTTCCGCCGCTACCTCGACTACGCGGTCTTCGATTCGCTGCGCAGCCTGCACCGCCAGATCCGCGAGCATGCGGCCAAGCGCAGCGCGGGCCACCCCGAGCGCGCCAATGACGTCAAGCTCTCGCGCGGCGGCATCCGCGAGATCGAGTTCATCGTGCAGCTGCTGCAGGTGGTGCGAGGCGGCCAGTTCCCCGAGCTGCGCTGCCGCGCCACCTTGGAGGCCCTGCCCCGCCTGGAGCGCGCCAACCTGATGGCGCCCGAAACCGCACAGGCCCTGGCCGACGCCTACACTTTTCTGCGCAAGGTGGAGCACCGCATCCAGTACCTGGACGACCAGCAGACCCATGTGCTGCCCACGCGCGATGACGACCTGCGGTGGATGGCCCAGACGCTGGGCTATGACGACGAGTGCCGCTTCTTGCACCAGCTCGATGCGCACCGCGAGCTGGTCGCACAGGAGTTTGACAAACTGCTGGGCGGCAACGAAGCCTGCAAGAGCGGCCAATGCGGCGGCGCCAAGGGGGCCGCTGCCAGCCCGCCCGAACTGGAGACCGTGCTGCCCAAGCTGCCCGAGGCGGTGCGCGAGCGCGTGCTGCAGTGGCAGCGCAATCCCCGCTACAGCTACCTGAGCGATGCGGGCCTGGGGCGCCTGGTTTTGCTGCTGCAGCGCACGGCCCAGTGGCTCAGCCAGGGCCAGGTCAGCGAGATCGCCGCGGTGCGCCTGGCCGACTGGATGGAATCGCTGCTGCGCCGCGAAAGCTACCTGGCCATGCTGCAGGAGCGCCCGGCCGTGCATGAAAAACTGATGCACATGCTGGGCGCGGCCAAATGGCCGGCCCGCTACATGCTGCAGCACCCCGGCGTCATCGACGAGCTGGCCAGCGATGCACTGATGCATGAGCGCTTCAACCCGCAGGAGTTTGAGGCGGATCTGGAGCGGCGCCGTGCCGCCTTGCAATCCACCGCAGAAGACGACGATGAAAACCTGCTGAACCTGCTGCGCCGCGCCCACCATGCCGAGACCTTCCGCACCTTGGCACGCGACATCGAGCAGCAGATCACGGTCGAGCAGGTGGCCGATGACCTCTCGGCGCTGGCGGATGCCGTGCTGCGCGTGACCACGCGCTGGTGCTGGGGCCGGCTCAAGAGCGCGCACCGCGCCGAGCCGCAGTTCGGCATCATCGGCTACGGCAAGCTCGGCGGCAAGGAGCTGGGCTACGGCAGCGACCTGGACATTGTCTTTGTCTTTGGCGACGACGACGAGCGCGCACCCGAGGTCTATTCGGCCTTTGTGCGCAAGCTCATCAGCTGGCTCACCGTCAAGACCGGCGAAGGCGACCTGTTCGAGATCGACACGGCGCTGCGCCCCAACGGCAACTCCGGCCTGCTGGTCACCAGCTTTGACTCCTACGCCAACTACCAGCAGCAGCGCGGCAGCAACACCGCCTGGACCTGGGAGCACCAGGCGATGACGCGCGCCCGCTTTGTGCTGGGGAGCCCTGCGCTGGCTGCCCGCTTTGATGCGGTGCGCGAAGCGGTGATCACCGCCCCGCGCGATGCGCCAGCGCTGCGCAGCGAGATCGCCACCATGCGCGAGCGCGTGCGCAGCGCCCATGCGGTGCCCGCTGGCTTGTTCGATGTCAAGCACAGCGTGGGCGGCATGATGGATGTGGAGTTTGCCGTGCAGTACCTGGTTTTGCTGCATTCGGCTTGCAATCCCCAATTGCGTCCCAACCTGGGCAACATCACCTTGCTGCGGCGTGCCGAAAGTGCCGGTTTGCTGCCCGAAGGCATGGGTGAGGCGAGTGCGAATGCCTACCGCGCATTGCGCCGTGTGCAACATTTGGCCAGGCTGAACGAGGCGCCCACCCAGGTGCCTGAGACGGCTTTGCTCGAAGAGCAGCAGACGGTGCGAACGCTGTGGGCAACGGTGTTACAGACCGCATAAAACCTGCAGAAAGACCGATGGAACTCGGGAATTCATAAGGGTTTATACTGCGTCATCACCCGTCGCTAGCATTCACTTACGCGCAACGGCATTCAAAACGATGTACTATCGCCTAACGCTCACTGATTAATTCGACGAATGATAACGTAATGAAACAAATTATTTATTTGTTTACAATACATTTATGGTGGCAGGCGGAAACTTAAAACCGACCTTCCACTCTGTGAACCATGTAAAGGCTACAGAAGCAGTTTTTACCGACCCTTTTTAATGTTGCGAAGTCTTTCAGGCCCAATCCGGCATGACTGCAAACCTGAAGTGCTTCTCCTCCCTCCCTCTCTATCATTCACTTCGGGACGCTTCGCAACTTTTTTTATACCCAGGCCCAGTCCAGACGACTGGGCCTTTTTTTGCCCGCGCGCAGCCTGCCCGTGGCTGTAGGCTCGGGAGCCTCTCAGCCCTGAGCCAGCAGGTCGGGAGCGCCTCAGCCTTCAGGCTGTGTCGCTGCAAAGCTGGGCCGGGCTTCCAGGCGCTCCAGCAGCCGCGCCAGATTGGGGTGGCGCGACGCCCAATCCAGCTCGGGAAAGCGAAAGCGCAGCCAGGCCAGCGCGCAGCCCACGGCGATATCGGCCAGGCTGATGTGCACACCCGCGCCGGCAAAATAGGTTTTCTGGCCCAGGCCGTTGCCCATGGCCTCCAGCCCTGCCCAGACCTTGCCCAACTGGCGCTCCACCCAGGCGGGGCTGCGCTGCTCGGCCGAGCGGCCGGCAAAGGCATACTCCATGCGCGCCAGCACGGCGGCATCGAGCACGCCATCGGCCATCGCCTCCCAGCTGCGCACTTCGGCGCGCTCGCGGCCCAGGCTGGGGATCAACCGGCCCACCGGCGACAAGGTGTCCAGGTACTCGACGATCACCCGCGAGTCCACCAGCACCGAGCCGTCGTCCAGCACCAGGCAGGGCACCTTGCCCAGCGGGTTGACCGAGGCAATCGTGGCCCTGTCGCCCCAGACATCCAGGGTCTCCATGCGGTAATCGAGTTTTTTCTCGGCCAGCACCACGCGCACCTTGCGCACATAGGGACTGGTCAGGCTTCCTAGCAATTTCATAGCTTCAGGCTCAGGCAGGTGGCGTCGATCCGGTCCGCAGGGACCTCCAAGCTGCCATGGGCATGGGGGTCCGTACGGGACATTTGCACCTCTCGATTGTAATTAGGCAAATCCAGACTGCAGCCGCGGCAAACGGCCCGCTTCTACAATAGCGGCCCATGAGCCTGTCTTCCCTTACCGCCCTTTCTCCGCTGGATGGCCGTTACGCCTCCAAACTGTCCACCCTGCGCCCGATCATGAGCGAATTTGGCTATATGCATCGCCGTGTCCAGGTGGAGATCACCTGGTTCATCGCGCTGTCCGATGCCGGTTTTGCCGAGTTCTCGCCGCTGTCCGAGGGTGCACGCAGCTACCTGCACGGCCTGGTGAATAACTTCAGCGAAGCCGACGCCCAGGCGATCAAGGACATCGAGAAGACCACCAACCACGACGTGAAGGCGGTGGAGTACTGGATCAAGAGCAAGTTCGAGGCACGCCCAGAGCTGCTCAAGGCGGCCGAGTTTGTGCACTTTGCCTGCACCAGCGAAGACATCAACAACACCAGCCATGCGCTGCAAATCCGCGCCGGCCGCGACCAGGTGATCCTGCCGGGCCTGGACCGCGTGGTGCTCAAGCTGCGCGAGATTGCGCACCAGTATGCGGCTGTGCCCATGCTCAGCCGCACGCACGGCCAGACCGCCAGCCCCACGACCGTGGGCAAGGAACTGGCCAACGTGGTGGTGCGCCTGCAAGCGGCGATGGACCGCATTGCCAATGTCAAGCTGCTGGCCAAGATGAACGGCGCCGTGGGCAACTACAACGCCCACCTGTCGGCCTGGCCCGAGTTCGACTGGGAAAGCTTCAGCAAGAACGTCGTGGAAAAGCACGAGCCCCAGGGCCTGGGCCTCACTTTCCAGCCCTACTCGATCCAGATCGAGCCGCATGACTACATGGCTGAACTGTTCGACGGCATCGCCCGCGCCAACACCATCCTGATCGACCTCTCGCGTGACATCTGGGGCTATGTCTCGGTGGGCTACTTCAAGCAGCGCCTCAAGGCCGGCGAGATCGGCTCGTCGACGATGCCGCACAAGGTCAACCCGATTGACTTCGAAAACGCCGAAGGCAACTTGGGCCTGGCCAATGCACTGCTGCGCCACCTGTCGGAGAAGCTGCCGATCAGCCGCTGGCAGCGTGACCTGACCGACTCCACCGTGCTGCGCAACATCGGCGTGGCCACCGGCTATGCTGCACTGGCCTACACCTCGCTGATGACCGGCCTGAACAAGCTGGAGCTGAACGAAGAGCGCCTGGCCGAAGACCTGGACAATGCCTGGGAAGTGCTGGCCGAGCCGATCCAGACCGTCATGCGCCGCTATGGCGTGCAAGGCGCCTATGAAAAGCTCAAGGAAGTCACCCGTGGCAAGACGGTGCGCGCCGAAGACCTGCACCAGCTGATCCGCAGCCTGGAGATCCCGCAGGCCGACAAGGAGCGCCTGCTGGCCATGACCCCGGCCAGCTACATCGGCAAGGCCACCGAGCTGGCCCAGCGCGTTTAAGTACGCTCCCCCCAAGAGGCCAGGCGCTCCCTGGCCTCTTGCCTTTTTTCTCTCACCGCCCGGCCAAGCGCAACGCGCCAGCCGGGCGCGCCGGATTCACCCCCGAAGCCCAGGCTTCGTCACCAGACCCTGCCCCATGGCTATCAAATCCACGATCTACAAGGCGAATCTGTCGATTGCCGATATCGACCACAACTACTACGCCGACCACAACCTGACCCTGGCGCGCCACCCCAGCGAAACCGACGAGCGCATGATGGTGCGCCTGGTGGCGCTGGCCCTGAACGCCCACCAGCTGCAGGACCTGTGCAATGGCGACGGCACGCTGGGCTTTGGCGCCGGCCTGTCCGACCCGGACAACCCTGATGTGCACCTGACCGACTTCACCGGCGCCAAGCGCATCTGGATCGAAGTGGGCCAGCCCGAAGAAAAGCCGATCACCAAGGCCTGCAACAAGTCGGACCACATGCTGGTCTACTGCTTCAACCATGCAGCCGAGATCTGGTGGAAGGGCCTGGAAGGCAAGCTCGCGCGCCAGGAAAAGCTCGAGGTGTTCCGCCTGCCGACCGAGGTGTCGCAATCGCTGGCCGATCTGGCCGAGCGCAGCATGCAGCTGCAGGCCACCATCCAGGAAGGCCAGCTGACCCTGTCCAGCGACAAGGGCACCGTCTTTGTAGAACCTATTCGCTGGAAGTGATGCCGCCTGCGGAACGCGCACGTTCCGCATGGCGGTTGAAGCGCCAGGCCGTGCCCTGCAAGGTGATGCGCCGCCACACCGCCCGCTTTTGCACGGGGCTGTAGGCCAGCCAGTGCTGCACCTCGTCAAAGCTGCGGCCGCAGCCCTTGCAGACCGCATCGCCCTGGCTGGTCGAGCAGATGGCGATGCAGGGCGTATCCGGTGTGGTCTCCCACCAGGCCAGCCAGGCCTGCATGGCGGCTTGCCCCATCTCGCGCGCGTCCACCCCATCGCGGCGCTGGTAGACCAGCCGCGCGTAGACTGCGGCCAGCGCAGCCACCTGCGGCGCCAAGGATGCGCCAGGGCCACTGGGCGCACGCTGGCGCCAGTGGTTGATGGCTGCTTCCAGATCGGTGAGGTGGATGAGTTCCATAGCTGCCATCGATGATAGCCCTGTGGCGGCGGAACCGCCAAGCGGCGATGCACCCCCCACTTGTTCACAGCTTGTTATCCACAGGTGTGGGCAAACACAAACATGCGGGAATACTCTGTGCAGTGGCCCGGTCTTTGTCACCCCAAAGCGCTTGGTTTGTGTTCCAATACGCGCTGACGAAGGGGAGTAGCTCCCGTTGATGCCTTGCCAGCGGCAAGCGCAGAGACATGTAATGCGTCGTCAGTACGAAGCCTCACGGCTTCCGGCGCGTTAGGTTCATGGCCCACATGATCTGAGCAAGACCTTTGAAAACCATGGTGCCGCACCACAGGTCTTCGAAGCTACTGCCCGGCGGTTGGCCATCACGGCGCCAACGCTGAACCGCGTCGCCTCCCTGACTTGTAACGACACCCCACTGGCTGGTCTGTGCATGGTGCATGGGCCGCTTTTTCAAAAATTAGGTGCTTACATGGACTTGGATTTTCTGACGCACGCGCCCTTCTGGATTGCACTGGGCCAAATCATCATCATCGACATCCTGCTGGGCGGCGACAACGCGGTGGTGATTGCCCTGGCATGCCGCAAGCTGCCCCCTGACCTGCGCCGCAAAGGCATCATCTTCGGTACCGCTGGCGCGATCATCTTGCGCGTCATCCTGATCGCGTTCGCGATGTTCCTGCTGGCGCTGCCGTTCCTGAAGTTTGTCGGCGCCATCTTGCTGTTCTGGATCGGCGTCAAGCTGCTGGTGCCTGAAGACGAAGACCATGGCAACATCCAAGGCAGCGACCGTCTGTTTGCCGCCATCAAGACCATCATCGTTGCCGACCTGGTGATGAGCGTGGACAACGTGATCGCCATTGCTGGCGCCGCGCAGAACGCCGGCGACGAGCACCACATGCTGCTGATCGTTCTGGGCCTGCTGATCTCGATCCCGATCATCGTCTGGGGCAGCCAGTTGGTCATCAAGCTGATGGAGCGCTTCCCGATGGTCATCACCGCTGGCGGCATGCTGCTGGGCTGGATTGCGGGCGGCATGCTGGTCTCTGACCCCGTGTTTGCCAACCCCGACAAGTGGACCTGGATGTTCAAGATCGACCAGAGCAAGACCCTGCACTATGCAGCTGCTGCGGCTGGCGCACTGGTCGTGCTGGTGCTGGGCAAATGGCTGGCCAGCAAAAAAGCCAAGGAACTCCCGGCGGCCAACGTACACTAAGCCTATAACCGCCCTCTACCACCACCGCTGGCAGCCCCACGCTGCCAGCCCCACTTAGGCCACTTGGATGAACGTAAAAATAGTCTTTGTAGATGATGCCGCCTTTGCCCTGCAGCGCTTGAACGAGTGCGCAACCATCAACGACGAGCACTGGGTGCTGGTGGCTTGCGCCCCCAAGATCACCCGCAGGGCCAGCCGCTGGGGCAATCGCAGCACCCTCGAAAAGTGGCGCAACAAGTGGGCCAAAAACCTGTTTGAGGGCCTGATCCCGCAAAGCACCCAGCTGCAGCGCGCCCGAGTCTCGACCCATATCTCGGAAGTGAGCGTGCAGCAAATGACCGCCCAGCTCCACGCCGAGTACCCCGAGGCCGAAGTGCTGGACTGGCGCCGCCCCAAGGCCATCTCCGAGCCACCATCGGCCGACTTTGTGCCACGTCCTGCCAAGCTGGCAGGCTCGCTGCTGGGGATTCTGGGTATCTGCTTCAGCTTGGTGCTGGACGGCGTGTAAGCCATCAGCCTCATCACCCAACACAAAGCGCCTTCGGGCGCTTTTTTCATGGCTGGGCTCGGTAAACAAACCTTCCATCATTGGATGCCGGCCTATACACAGCACGCCCGCCATCCGCTATGCTGGCGCCATGAAACTCATCCTCAAATGGCTGCTCTCCGCAGTCGCCCTGCTCTGTGTCGCCTACCTTTACAGTGGCGTGGAAGTGCGCAGCTTTGGCGCGGCGTTGATTGCAGCGCTGCTGATAGGGCTGTGCAATGCCATCGTGCGCCCTGTGCTGATCGTGCTGACCCTGCCCGTCACCATCCTCACCTTGGGCCTGTTCATCTTTGTCATCAACGCGCTGATGTTCTGGGCCGCGTCCGGCATTGCAGGCAGCGGCTTTGTGGTGCATGGCTTTTGGGCTGCGCTGATCGGCTCGGTGCTCTACTCCATCATCAGCCTGGTCATCGAATCACTTACGGGCCGCCTGCTCCTTGGCAAGTGATTGCATCTCGCGCAAGCGGGTGTCGATGATCGAAGCCTCATAGTAGTCGTTGCGGTTTGGGCTGTTGCGCGCCATGTCCTGCCCGGCGCGCAGGCGGTCTACCGCTGCCGCGTAGTCATACTGCGCGGCCCGGCTCTCGGCCTCCGCGCGAATGGAGCGCAGCGGCTGGTTCTGCTGGCGCAGCACCCACGACAGCGCAAGCCAGGCCCCCGCATCCTTGGGCCACTGCACGACCAGGGTCTGCAGGCGGCTGCTGGTCTGGCGCAATACCCCGTCATAGGCCGTCAAACCCGTGGCGGGCAGCTGCGCCAGGGCTTGCGCAGCCAGCACCAGCTCGGGCCGGTCACTGCCCTGGCCGGCATCGTCCCCCACCACCGCCTTGACCTCCGGCAGCAGCACATCGCGGCTGCTGTCCTGGATGCTCAGCGATTTGTCAGAGCCCTGTGTGATCACCGCTTCGTTGACCAGGCCGGTCATTGCATTGCTGACCGTGACCGAAGTGCTGCCGGCCTTGCTGGCTGGGGGCTTGAGTGGCTGGATCTTGGCCAGCGCCGCCAACGCATCTTGCGGCTGGCGGTTGCGCAATGCCAGATCAGCACGCAGCAGCTGCGCCTGGCGCATCGCATCGGGATGGGCCTGCACGGAGGCATCCAGCTGGTCCAACGCCGCCAGGGCCTCCGCCTGGCGCCCCAATTGGTTGTGCGACATGGCAGCCAGATACCAGACACCCGCCCGCTGCTCCAAAGAGCGGTTGGCAAAATCGGCCGCCGTGGTCAGCTGCACCCATTGGTGCAGCACCTGGGGCTCAGGCTTGGACAGCATGCGCGCCCGGGCCGACATCATCTGCGCCACCATGCCCGTGTCCTGCGGTTTGCGTGCAGCGCCGGCGGGCAAGCGCGACTGCATGTCGGCAATGCGCTCCGTCGTCAGCGGGTGGGTACGCAAATACGGCCAGCTGCCGTTGTCATTCATGCGGTTGGCTTGTTGCAACTTCTCAAACATGCTGACAAACCCCGCTTGCGAGTAGCCGGCAGGCGGCATCAGACTCATGCCGGTGCGGTCCGCCTCGCGCTCCATATCGCGTGAGAAGTTCAGCTGCGACTGGATGGCAGCGGCCGAACTGCCCACCATCAGCGCCTGGGCCGCAGCCGGGTTCTTGCTGGCAGCCAACGCGCCCAAAATCATGCCGGCAATCATCACCGGCGTCATGCGCGACTGGCGCGCCAGCATGCGCGCAATATGGCGCTGGGTGATATGGCTCATCTCGTGGGCCAGAACCGAGGCCAGCTCATCGCGGCTGCCGACCACGCCGACCAGGCCGGTCTGCACGCCCATAAAGCCGCCGGGCAGCGCAAAGGCATTCACGGTGGCATCCTGGATCAGCATCACCTGCCAGGCAAAGCGCTCCTGCAGTTCAGACGTCATGGTGCCGCGCTGGCGTGCCGCCAGCATCAGCTCCTGCCAAATGCCGTTGACGTACTCATACAGAATCGCGTCATCCAGAAACTGTGGATCGCGGTAGATCTCGCGTGCAATGTCATCGCCCAGGCGCCGCTCCTCGCTGGTGGTCATCTCGGCGCCCTCACCCATCGCAGGCAAGCTGGTGTCGGCCCGCGCCTGCAGGGGGGCCAGGGCGGCCACTGCAGCCATATGGGCCGCGAGCAGGGCACAAGCTGTGCGTTTAAAAAACCATGTATTCATTCAAAATTCCGTGCGGCAGCAGATGCTGAATCTGAATCAAGCCAGAGGGTGGCAAGAGCGGGCTCCTTGCCATCAAGCCTTCAGCCCAACACGTATGATGAAGCACCACTGCACAAGTTGCATGCTGTATTGCCGCTTGTGACGTATTGAACACGGAAAGCACCATGACTGAACTCACCCATTTCGACGCCCAGGGCCAAGCCCATATGGTCGATGTAGGCGCCAAGCCTAACACCCACCGCATCGCGATCGCGGAGGGTTTTATCACCATGCAGCCGGCCACCTTGGACATCATTGCCGCTGGCACCGCCAAAAAAGGGGATGTGCTGGGGATTGCGCGCATCGCCGGCATCATGGCGGCGAAGAAGACCAGTGAGCTGGTACCGCTGTGCCACCCGATTGCGCTGACCAAAGTGGCGGTGGAGTTTGAATTGTTACCTGAAAAGAATGCTGTGCGCTGCGAAGTGCGAACTGAAACCGTTGGGCCTACTGGTGTGGAGATGGAGGCCTTGACCGCTGTGCAGGTCGCACTGCTGACTGTTTATGACATGTGCAAGGCGGTGGACAAGCGGATGGTGATGGAGCGGATTAGTTTACTGGAGAAGCATGGCGGAAAATCCGGATGTTTTATTGCCAACGGCGAGAGAACAACTTAATAGTTCGTGTTCAAAAATGAAAAAACTGATCTATTTCATTAACTGCAAGTTCGACCGAGAAACCATGAAACTGCTACACAAAGATTAAAAATCCAAAAGCCTTGATTATTTGCGTCAATTAAAACCATCCACTGGTGCATACCCAACAAATCTCAGGCTTATATCGAACAATACAACCCAATCTTTTTGTTTACTAGATGTCAATGGAAGATAGAATAATTGATTCACGGCCAACCCAGAGGTTTTTACTACGTTCAGCAACAATTCGACTTGCTCCGGCCGTCTACTGATTAACTCACTCAGAGGTTTCGCACGCGCGAGAATTTCCGTCATCTGCTGATCCCATGCGACCCACCAACTCGGACGCATTGCGGGAGAGATACCCGCGATTTCATTATTCAAACTTGCAAAGAGTTCATCGGAGTCCTTAGGACTTCTCGTTCCACCCTTCATTACCCCCCAAAGTGGCAGCTTATTCATCTTTGCCGGTGCCACAGCTAATTCCGCTGTATCAATTTCATTTGCCGTAACAACTACAAGCCTGTCAACCTCAAAGATCAGCGCAACGGGACGTGCCATCCACAAACTACTCATGCCATAGCATAAGGCTGCTATCTGAATCAGGCCGACAAGGCCAAAGTCTAGCCAACGCTCACGTGGTGTCTTTGCTGGACTTACCAGAATTAAAGTTAGGAGTGGGCCACAAGCCACATCGACAAGAAGAATAATAAAAAATATGGACTCTACGCCAAGCATTGATCTATATGGCGCAGGATAAATTAACCAAAATACAAAAAAAGCAAAAACAAACCCGACAACAACCGAAATACCTAAATGGCGCAATGCATAGCGCATAGCAAAACGAATACGTTCCGAAAACGAAATCACACAATCACTTTGCCAAAGCATAAATTACAGAATACGAAAATCAACGGCAGCTTGCAGGCCGAAACTGTGCCGCCAATGTCCCAGCAGAACATCTCCAAGAAAAAACGGAACCGAATACCCAAGCCTGAAGGTCAATGACATTGGGAGGACTGCTATTGTCTACTGGCTCTATTAGAATAATATTCACACCAGCAGGAACAACACTTGGCTTATAAGCCACTGTAATAACACCCGGTGCATTGCTGACAATATCGATCACATTCGCATTTCCAGCCAATGCTACTGATGTGAGGTTCATGGGAGTAGCCCCCAATGCCTCACAAGTGGCAGCATTGATACAAGTCATATCACGCGGCCCTGTTGTTGCATATGCTTCAGTAAGGGCCGTTTTAAGTGATTGCGCAAGCACCAGACCGTCAGACACTTTGGCACGAACCGTGTAATTTTGATAAGCTGGTAGTGCAACCGCAGCTAATATGCCGATGATTGCAACAACAATCATCAGTTCTACCAAGGTGAAGCCACTATTTATGATTTTTATCACAATTAAACTCCAGAAAAAAGGGGAGCCTATCGACTCCCCTTTTTTGGAACTAATCCAACCAGGCAAACTAGCTAAATTTTCCCATATGGCATTCGCATTAACGGCAAGATGCAGGACGATACTTAGCGAGCAGTGTGCCGCCATCAGCACCGGTGCCGTTCAAACCGCACTTCCAATTAATTTGCGTTCCTGCCGTAGCTGCGGTTTGCAAGTCAACAGCAGTGGTACCTGCAGCATTTACTGGCGTGATCAACAAAGTATTTTGGGCAGCAGGAACCACTGCAGGCTTGTAAGCAATCGTAATGATGCCAGTCTCATCGCTTGTAACAGAAGTTACATTTGCATTACCAGCCAAAGCCGTAGCATCCATCACGGATGCGCCAATAGCATCGCAGGTAGCTGCATTAGTACAGCTCATATCAGAAGGACCTTTGCTTTGGTGCGTCTCCGAAATAGCAGTCTTCAGTGCACCAGACAATGTCAAACCTTCTGCGACCTTGGCACGAATCGTATAGTCCTGATAAGCAGGCAGTGCCACCGCAGCCAAAATACCGATAATCGCCACAACGATCATCAGTTCGATCAGGGTGAAACCCTTTTGCATAGTACGCAGCATGTTGAATCCTCTCTATGTAACCAGTGATTAGGTAGCCTCGTCGAACGACTTGGCGTGCATCACTTATTGCAATTGCTGTGCCAACTTTTAGCGTCTACTTATCTCGCGGCTTCGACTGACAAAAATGCGGCGCTTTGTTAACTTATTGTGCAAGACTTTCATAAATGTCAGCGGCCCAAGATTTCTGCCATTTTTGTCACCTACTGAACGACTGTGCAAGCTATGCGCATGGGCAGCAGAAACAGAAACGGCACCCGAAGGTGCCGCTGCGTCTGTTGAGGCCCTGGCTATACAAGCCCAAGGTTCAGAGTCTTAGGCCCAAAACTCATAAGCCATCCCCGCCAGCTCAATCCGATCCCCCTTGTGCATCGACAGCCCCACGCCATTGAGCGCCTGGCCATTGAGCACCACATCGGCCGAGCCATCGACCTTGGTGGCGATATAGCCCTTGCCACGTTTGGTCAGCGCAGCGACGGCAATCCCAGGGCGGCCCACCGTTGTGACAACCTTGGACAGGATGATGTCTTCGCTGGCGCCGCTGACGGCGCGCAGGTAGGGGCTGGGGGTGTAGGGCTGCTCTTCGGCAGGGGGGAAATCGGCGGGGACCGTGGGGCTGTCTTCGCCATGGTCGGCATGGGCGGGCTTGGCGGTCAGGCTGCCGGCTTCGCTGGCATGCAGGTAGTGGCTTTCGGGCACGAGCGAGTTCATCAAAAAGCGGATACGGCATTTGCCGATGTCCAGCAGGTCGCCGCTTTGCAGCACCTGGCGGCGTACCTTCAAGCCGTTGACCTTGGTGCCGTTGGTGCTGCCCAGGTCTTCGACGACGACGATGCCAATCTTCTTCTCATAGGTGAACGCCACATGCTCGCCGCTGACCGCCATGTCGGTCAGCACGATGTCGTTGGTAGAACGGCGCCCCAGGGTGGCCCTGGACTCCGTCAGCATGTAGTCCTGGATCACCACCCCATCTAATGAAACTATGAGTCTTGGCATATTGATAAACCTCGTCACGATTATATGCACATAAGCTATACAAATGACTTTTTCGATACGCGGTTGACAAAGGATCACGATGTGTTGGGTGCTACCGGATTTTGGTTACGGGTTTACCCTTGATTCCTCTCAGAAGCTGATGCTGATCAATGCGTTGGCTGCTGCAGGCGCTCTTTCCCCTTGACGATGCACAATCGCTGCAGCCCGGCGTAGAAATGCAAAAAGCGCCCGAAGGCGCTTTGTGTTGGGGTGAGGGGATCAGCCGCTCAGTGTGCGGGCGCGGTATTGCGCTTTTGCAGCCACAGACCCAGGCCCACCACCAGCGCGGCGCCAGCGGCAGCTGCCAGGTAGTGCAGCGCAGGGTTAGCCTCGACAAAGCCGTGCAGCAGCTTGTCGTTCATGATGGTCTCACCACCGACCCAGCCGATCAGGCCGGCGCCCAGAATCACGATGACCGGGAAGCGCTCCATCAGCTTGATCATCAAGGTGGAGCCGAAGATCACCAGCGGGATCGAAATCGCTAAGCCCAGGATCAGCAGCAGCATATTTCCGCCGGCAGCTGCCGCCACGGCAATCACGTTGTCCAGGCTCATCACCAGGTCGGCGATCAGGATGGTGCGAATGGCCGCCATCATTGTGCCGGTGCCCTTGCCCGCGCCCTCTTCTTCGTCGTGGCTGGTCAGCAGTTGCAGGCCAATCCACAGCAGCAGGCAGCCGCCAACGATCTGCAGGAAGGACAGCTCCAGCAGCTTGGCCGCAACTACGGTCAGCAGAATACGCAGCACCACGGCGGCGCCGGAGCCAAACATGATGGCTTTTCTTTGTTGTTCAGGGGGCAGGGAGCGCGCTGCGAGCGCGATGACAACGGCGTTGTCGCCCGAGAGAATGATGTTGATCCAGATGATCTTGACCAGCCCGATCCAGAAGTCGGGATGATTGACGTAATCCATGTTGCGCTCCGTAGTTATGAATAAAGACGCCAGACCTGAACGATCTGGCGTCTTCTTTTTATGGAGTACGCAGTTTAGCGGGGCACGCAGCCCCTGGCATGCGTAATTTTGCTTACTTCAGCAGGCCTTGCAGCAGGCGGCCCATTTCGGATGGGTTGCGGGTGATGGTGAAACCGCACTCTTCCATGATGGCCAGCTTGGCATCTGCCGTGTCGGCGCCGCCGGAGATCAGCGCGCCAGCGTGGCCCATGCGCTTGCCGGGAGGGGCGGTCACACCAGCGATGAAGCCCACCACAGGCTTCTTCATGTTGGCCTTGCACCAGAGAGCGGCTTCCGCTTCGTCTGGACCGCCGATTTCGCCGATCATAATCACAGCGTCGGTGTTCGGGTCGTCGTTGAACGCCTTCATCACGTCGATGTGCTTGAGACCATTGATGGGGTCACCACCGATACCGACAGCCGAAGACTGGCCAATGCCCAGCTCGGTCAGCTGTGCCACGGCTTCATAGGTCAGCGTGCCCGAACGGCTCACCACGCCGATGCGGCCTGGCTTGTGGATGTGACCGGGCATGATGCCGATCTTGATTTCACCGGGGGTGATCAGGCCTGGGCAGTTAGGGCCCAGCAGCAAGGTCTTCTTGCCGCCAGCCGCTTCCTTGGCCTTCATCTTGTTGCGCACTTCCAGCATGTCGCGCACGGGGATGCCTTCGGTGATGCAGATGGCCAGGTCCAGGTCGGCTTCCACCGCTTCCCAGATGGCAGCAGCAGCGCCAGCGGGTGGCACATAGATCACGGACACGGTAGCACCGGTGTCCTTGGCAGCGTCCTTGACCGAACCGTAGATAGGGATGTCGAAAATCTTTTCGCCAGCCTTCTTGGGGTTCACGCCAGCGACGAAGCAGTTCTTGCCGTTCGCGTATTCCTGGCACTTTTCAGTGTGGAACTGGCCGGTCTTGCCCGTGATGCCTTGGGTAATGACTTTGGTGTCTTTATTGATATAGATAGACATGTGTGTTCTCCAGGGCTTACTTCACTGCGGCAACGATCTTGGTGGCGGCTTCGGCCATGGTGTCGGCCGAGATGATGGGCAGGCCCGATTCGGCCAGCATCTTCTTGCCCAGCTCTTCGTTGGTACCCTTCATGCGCACCACCAGTGGCACGCTCAGGTTCACCGCCTTGCAAGCGGTGATCACGCCGGTCGCGATGGTGTCGCACTTCATGATGCCGCCGAAGATGTTGACCAGAATACCCTTGACCTTGGGGTTCTTGAGCATGATCTTGAAGGCTTCGGTGACCTTCTCGGGGGTGGCACCGCCGCCCACGTCCAGGAAGTTGGCAGGCTCGCCGCCAAACAGCTTGATGGTGTCCATCGTGGCCATGGCCAGGCCAGCGCCGTTCACCAGGCAGCCGATGTTGCCGTCCAGGCTGATGTAGGCCAGGTCGAACTTCGAAGCTTCCACTTCAGCAGGATCCTCTTCGTCCAGATCGCGCAGGGCCACCAGTTCTGGGTGACGGAACAGCGCGTTGGGGTCGAAGTTGAACTTGGAGTCCAGTGCAATCACGTTGCCCTTGGAGTCACGGTTGAGCGGGTTGATTTCAACCAGCGATGCGTCCGTGTCCATGTAGCACTTGTACAGCTTTTGGCAGATGTCGATGAACTGGGCCACCGAATCAGCAGGCATGCCGATGCCCTTGGCCAGCTCTTCACCATTGGCTTGCGTGAAGCCGGCAATGGGGTCGACCAGCACGGTGATGATCTTCTCAGGAGTGCTGTGCGCCACTTCCTCGATGTCCATGCCGCCTTCGCTCGAAGCGATGAAGGCCACCTTCTGCGTGCCACGGTCGGTCACGGCAGACAGGTAGTATTCCTGCTGGATGTCGGCACCGTCTTCGATGTACAGGCGACGCACCTTCTGGCCTTCAGGGCCGGTCTGGTGGGTCACCAGCTGCATGCCGAGGATTTGCTCGGACAGCGCCTTCACGTCGTCGATGGTCTTGGCAACCTTCACGCCACCGCCCTTACCGCGGCCACCTGCGTGAATCTGGGCCTTCACCACCCACACGGGGCCGCCCAGCTTCTGTGCTGCTTCCACTGCTTCTTGCACAGTGAAGGCGGGGATACCGCGCGGAACGGGCACGCCGAACTGACGCAAGATTTCCTTGCCTTGGTATTCATGAATTTTCATGATGTCTCTCAGTAAAACAAAATGGGAAAAAACCCGGCGGCCGAGCGCGCAGAACAAAGAATTCGCAAACAAGGCAGAAGGCCTGGCAGTCCGCGAATTTACCATGCTGCACTGCGCCATGGGGGGCAGCGCCTGCAGGAGCCCCAATGCGCTTCCGGGGTTTGTCGGCCGCCGGAATGCATATAGCTATTATTTGTATAGCTAACCAGCCATGTTGGGCAGTCGTCTCCGTGCACCAGGTCTGTCAGCCAAGGCAGTCAATGCCTGTCGGAGGCCTGCGCAAAAGTTGTCGATAAATACCCGAGCGGTGCAGGATTTTTGGCACAGCCGCCCGGGGCTGACACAATTTTGCGCTAGTGCGCACTGCGCTTTGGGCCAGCACCGGGCCATCACAGGCACCAAAACAGCATGTCCGGCGCATCGCACAAGCCCTGGTCAGACCGGACTGCAAATTTGCCGTCCTCCTGCACGCGTTGCGCCGCTTTGTATGACAATAAGCACTTTCCCGAACCCCAAGCGCCCGCAGCCTCGCAGGCGCCAACCCGCAGCAGGAGTGATGGCAATGGCAAAAGTGTTTATCGACGGCGAAGCTGGCACCACCGGTTTGCAGATTCGCGAACGCCTGGTGGATATGCCCGGCGTGGAGTTGGTAAGCATTGCGCCCGAGCTGCGCAAGGACCCAGAGGCCAAACGCGCGCTGATCGCTGGCGTGGACCTGGTCATCCTCTGCCTGCACGACGATGCCGCCAAGGACACCACGGCCATGGTCGATGCCATCGAGCAGGAAACCGGCCGCAGCATCCGCATCATCGATGCCTCCACCGCCCACCGCGTCAACGACCAGTGGGTCTATGGCTTCCCCGAGCTGAGCGCGGGCCAGAAAAGCGCCGTGCAAGCGGCCAAGCGCGTCTCCAACCCCGGCTGCTATGCCACTGGCGCCATCGCCATCCTGCGCCCGCTGATCGATGCTGGCCTGGTCCCTGCCGATGCCGCGCTGGCACTGCCCTCGGTCTCCGGCTACTCGGGCGGCGGCCGCCAGATGATGGAAGCCTATGAGGCCGGCGGTGCCGCACCGTATGAGGCCTACGCGCTGGGCCTGACGCACAAGCACATCCCCGAAATCCTGAAATACACCGGCCTGACCCGCCGCCCGGTGTTCATCCCTGCGGTCGGCAACTTTGCCCAGGGCATGCTGGTGCAGCTGCCGCTGCACCTCGATGAGTTGCCCGGCAAGCCGCTCTTGAGCGATCTGCATGGCGCCCTGGCCGCCCACTACGCCAAGACCAACCAAGACGAACAATGGGTGCAGGTGCTGCCGCCCACCAACGACAACAAGCTGGCCGCCGATACCTTGGCAGGCACCAACAAGCTGGAGATCCGCGTGTTCGGCAACGAGCAGCTGCGCCAGGCCGTGGTCATCGCCCGCCTGGACAACCTGGGCAAGGGCGCCAGCGGCGCTGCGGTGCAAAACCTCAAGCTGATGCTGAACCTGTAAATTCAGCCCTCACCCTCCGCCAGAAAAGCCGCTCGCCAGCGGCTTTTTTCATGCGCGCGGGGTGTGCAACACCATCGACATTGGCCGACACCGCCCCAGGCATTCTCTGCCTAACATGGGTCCAAACTACAGCCATAACACGATGAGACAACGCCCCACACGCCCGCTGCGCCAGCTTGGCGCTGTCTGGCCTTGGGCGCTGCTGCTTTGTGCAGCCGCCCAGGCCCAAAACGCCAACCCCCAACAAGGCGAGCAGATCGCCAACAACGGCCTGCCGCCCAGCGTGGCCTCCTGCGCCAGCTGCCATGGGTCCAAAGGCCAGGGCATGGCTGCCTTCCCGCCACTGGCCGGCCAGGGCGCCAGCTATCTGCGCTCGCAGTTGGATGCCTTTGCCGATGGCGCGCGTGGCAACCCCATCATGGCGCCCATCGCCAAGGGTTTGACGCCGCAACAGCGCGCCGATGTTGCCGCTTACTTTGCCAGTCTGCCATCGGGCATTGCCGCCACGCCGGGCCAGGCCGATGCCAAAGACAAGGGCGCCTGGCTGGTAGAGCGTGGCCGCATGCAAGATGGCATACCTGCCTGCAGCAGCTGCCATGGGCCTGGTGGCGCTGGCGTGGGTGCGCATTTCCCCGCCATTGCCAAGCTCAGCGCCAGCTATATGCAAGAGCAGATTGATGCCTGGAAAAAAGGCAGCCGCCCGCCCGGGCCGCTGGGCCTGATGGAAGGCATTGCCAAAAAGCTCAGCAGCGATGATGTCAACGCCATCGCCCAGTACTACGCCGGCGCCTCGGGCGCCGCCAAGCCTTGAGCGGAGAATCCCATGGATTACCAGCGCCCCAACCATGTGGAAACGCCTGAGGAGCAGGCCCGCGTCCAGCACAGCGAGTGGCAGTACCTCAAGATCTTTGTGGTGGTTGTCGTCGCCATCGTGCTCGTGGCCGCCATCAGCTTTGGCGTGCAGGTGAGCCAGAGCATGGGCGAGCTGGCCCATGAGCGGCCCGCCGCAGCGCCCGCCCAGACCGCGCAAAAAACAGCAGCACCCGCCACCCCCAGCCCCGCACCCGCTACCGCCGCATCGGATGCAGCCCAACCAGCCCCAGCAGCTGCCACCGCCAGCGCAGCCAAAGCGCCAGCTGCTGCCAGCACTACCGCCTTTGCCCCGCCCGCCGCCGATGCGATTCCCGAAGGCCCGATGGGCGATGTGGTCCGCCGGGGCGAGCAGATATTTCTGCACACCAGCACACAGGCCAAGGCCTTTGTCGGCAATACGCTCAACTGCGTCAACTGCCACCTGGATGCAGGGCGCGCCGCCCACTCCGCGCCGCTGTGGGGCGCCTACACGCAATACCCGGCCTACCGCAGCAAGACCAAGAGCGTGGACACCTTCTCCGAACGCCTGCGCGGCTGCTTCATGTACAGCATGAACGGCAAGGCCCCGCCCCATGGCGATGAGGTGTTGGTAGCACTGGAGGCCTATGCCTACTGGATGTCCAAGGGCGCGCCAGTGGGGGAGAAGCTGCCCGGCGCCGGCTACCCCAAGGTGGCCAAACCCGCCCAGGTGCCCGACTATGCGCGCGGCCAGAAGGTGTTCAACGCCCAGTGCGCGCTGTGCCATGGCGATGACGGCCAGGGCCAGCGCAGCGGCGATGTGCAGGTCTTCCCTCCCCTCTGGGGCAAGCATTCGTACAACTGGGGCGCCGGCATGCATGAGGTGGACAAGGCCACCGGCTTTATCAAAGCCAATATGCCGCTGGGCAAAGGCAATACGCTCAGCGACCAGGACGCCTGGGATGTGGCGACCTACATCAACAGCCACGAGCGCCCGCAGGACCCGCGCTTTACCGGCAATATTGCAGATACGCGAAAGCGCTTCCACGACAGCGAGTTCTCGCTCTACGGCCAGACCGTCAACAGCCAGCAACTGGGCCGGGGCACCCCATAAAAAAACTGCCAATGCCGCCCCTGTAGAGGGCATGCGTTGGCAGCTTTGCTATCGGTCCAATCAGGTGCCGGGAGCTATGCCACCAGGCACCTGCCGGTGATCAACGCTCCACCGTGCGGTTCCAGCGCTTGTTCCACTCGGGGCGGTCGGCGTTGACCACATCCCAGTCCACGGCCACGGCGTTCTTCAAGATGGCGTTCATCTTGTTCTGCTCTTCGGCTGGCTTGCCTTGCAGCTTGGTCTTGGGGTTCACGGGGTTGTAGCTGCCGTTTTCCATCGCCAGCGCCTGGGCTTCCGGGCTCACCAGGTACTCCACCAGCTTTTGCGCCAGCTCGGACTCGGGGTTGTTGTTAAGCACGCACATGGCGGTCATCAGCACGACCGCGCCTTCCTTGGGCGCCACATATTCCATCGGGATGCCCTTGGACTTCATCAGCTCGGCCTGCGTCAGGGTGTAGGGGAAGATGGCGGCATCACCGGCCTGCATCATCTCCACCACCTTGGACGAGTTGGGGATGTACTCCACCACATTCGGGCCAATGGTCGTCGGCCAGGCCTTGAAGGCCGGGTCCACGTTCTTTTCGTTGCCGCCCTTGAGGCGGTTGAACATCAGGAAGGCATGCAGGCCAAACGACGATGCCGGCATCGACTGCACCACCACCTTGCCCTTGAGCTTGGGGTCGGCCAGGTCGTTCCAGGAAGTGGGTGCTGCCCAACCCTTTTCGGCAAACATCTTGGTGTTGTAGGCCAGGCCGGTCAGGCCCATCGACAGGCCGATCGCGCTGTCCTTGATCTTGGCGATGTCCGGGATCTCGCTGTAGCCGGCAGCGGGCTTGAGCTTTTCGCACAGGCCCATGCTGATGGCGCGGTACATCACGCCGTCATCCAGGGTCATGACCTGCATCTGGGCCTTGTCCTTGGAGGCCTGGGCCTTGGCCAGGATATCGGTCGAGGTGCCCGGCACCACCACCACCTTGACGTTGTTGGCCTTCTCGAACGCGGGGAACACGAACTGCGAGTAGGTGCGCTCCATGTTGCCGCCATTCATGCCGATGTAGATGGTTTTGGTCTGTGCCTGCACCGCGCTGGCCGCAGCCACCACAGAGGCCATCAGGGCGATGGCGCGCACAGGAGTTTTGAGGGTCGTCGTCCAAGAAGACATGTGGGTTCCTTTCAGGTTGAACATGCGGGGTCGGTAAATCGGTCTATACGGAAAGCATCGATCGGCGTGCTGCTGCGGCCCTGGGCAATCAGCTCGGCCATCACATCGCCCACGCCCGGTCCGAGCTGGAAGCCCCCGCCGGCAAAGCCAAAGGCATGGTAGAGACCGGCCTGGCGGCTGCTGGCGCTGATGATGGGCTCGTGGTCGGGCAAGGCGCCTTCGTTGCCGCTCCAGGTGCGGATCAGCTGGGCATTCTTCAACTGGGGCAGCAGCTCCACCAGCTGCGGCAGCTGCGCCCAGACGGTGGTGTGGCGGTTGCGCGCGCGGGTGTCGTCCAGCACCAGGCCGGGCCCGCCGCCAAACACCACATTGCCCCGGCGCACCTGGCGGCAGTAGATGCTGCCGCCCTCCACGCCCAGGCTCCAGTGCAAAAAGAAGGGCAAGGGCTCGGTCACGCCCATGGCCGGCGGCCGGATGCGCATGGGCACCGGCTCGCCGCATTGCTCGGCAAACTGCCCGGCCCAGGCGCCTGCGGCGTTGACCACCACATTCGCGCGGATCTCCATCTCGGGCGTACGCACCACAAAGCGCTGGCCATTGTGCGCCACATCCAGCACCGGGCTGTGCTCGAACACCTGGGCCCCGGCCCGCGCGGCCGCCGTGGCAAAGGCCGGCGACAGCAGGCGCGGATTGGCCTGGCCATCATCGGGGCAGAACGAGCCGCCCACGACCTTGGCGCCGCCGACCGGAAAGCGCTTGTGCAGCTCCGCGCCATCGAGCAGCTGCAGGTCCAGCCCACAGTCGCGCGTCTTCTCGGCATAGCGCACTAACGATTCCATATCCGCCTGCGAGCGGGCAATCTTGAAGTGGCCCGAGCGCTCGTACTCAGCCTCGGTGCCAATCAACTCGGTCAGGCGCCCCCAGTGCTGATGAGAGCGTTGCGACAGCGGCAGCATCGCCAGCGACCGCCCCTGGCGGCGCACGCCGCCAAAGTTGACGCCGCTCGAGCGCGAGCCGCACAGATCGCGCTCGACCACCACCACCTGGATGCCGCGTTTGCGCAAGAACAGCGCCGTGCTCGCGCCCATGATGCCGCCACCAATCACTACCACCTCGGTGGCCAGTTGCTTAACCATGGCTGGCCTCCTGGTCCGTGCTGACCACGGTCATGTCCAGCGGCAGGGGCTTGATCGGCGCCTGGCCCCGGATGCGGCCTATCTGCGCCACCGGCACCTTCAAGGTGTCGGCCAGGATCTCGGTCGCGGCCACACCGCACATGCGGCCCTGGCAGCGGCCCATGCCAACCCGGCACAGCGCCTTGATGCGGTTGATATCGCCCTGCGGCTGGGTGGCAGCGGTAGCGCGCAGCTCAGCCGCCGTGATGTTTTCGCAGCGGCAGACCACCAGCGCATCGGGCGCACGCGCCGCCCAGTCGTCGGGAAAGGGAAACGCCACCTCCAGCGCTTGGCGGAACTGCTGCGTCTTGTCCAGCTGCTGGCGCAGCTTGGCCTGGCGCGCTGCATCGGTTGCAATGCCCCGGTCCTGCAGCAAAGCCAGTGCGGCCAGCTCGCCCGACATCTCGGCCGCGTCAGCCCCCATGATGCCGGCGCCATCGCCCGCCAAATAGACGCCGGGCACGCTGCTGCGCCGGTCGGCATCGATCTGCGGCACATAACAGCGGTGCAAGGGGGCAAAGGCGAACTCGCAGCCCAGCAGATCGGCCAGCTGCGTCTCGGGCCGCAGCGCATAGCCCAGGCCGATGGCGCTGCAGGCGGTGTGCTGTTCGGCGCCCTGTGCATCCTTCCACACGAGGGCCTGCACGCGGTCTGCGCCTTCGGCGCGCAGCAGCTGCACGCCATGGTGCACCGGCACATCGTGGAACATCAGCCAGCTCAAAAAATACACGCCCTTGGCCGCCACCGCCGGCTGGGCCAGCATGGCGGGTGCCGCCTTGTAGCGCTGCACCGCCGGGGCCGTATCCAGCACTGCCAGCACCCGGCCACCGGCCTTGGCGTACTGGTAGGCCACCAGATACAGCAAGGGGCCGGTGCCGGCAAACACCACCGCGTCACCAATCGCACAGCCCTGGTACTTCAAGGCCACCTGGGCGCCTCCCAAGGTGTAGACACCCGGCAGGGTCCAGCCGGGCAAAGGCAGCACCCGGTCGGTGGCGCCGGTGGCGACGATCAGATCGCGCCAGCGCAGGGTATTGGCTGTGCGCTGCGCCGTGTGCAGCAGGTCCAGGCTGTGGCCCTGGGCGTTCCAGACGAGCGTATCGGGCCGGTAGTCCAGCTGCGGGCGCAGGCGGTCAAAGGTCTGGTGCAGGTCGCTGGCGCGGCCAGCCTCAAAGCCATACAGATCCTTGGGCGTGCGGCCAAAGCCATCGGGCTGGCGGCGGTAGATCTGGCCTCCGGCCTGGGGTGCCTCGTCAATGACCACCGGGCGCAGGCCATGGGCCAGCAGGGTTTGCGCGGCGCGGATGCCGGCGGGCCCGGCACCCACGATGACGGGCGGGCCGTCGGCGGGCCGGGGGTCATCCAGGTAGAAATCGCTGCCGATCATGGCTGCACCTGGCTGGCATTGGTGGCGGTAGCCTGGGCCACGGCCTCTGTCGTGGTACAGATCTGCATGCCCGCCTGCAGCAAGGTGGAGCAGGCGCGCAGCTTGCGGCCGGCCTGCTCACCACCCAGCGTGACCCAGCAGTCCTGGCAGGCGCCCATCATGCAAAAGCCGGCGCGCGGGGTGTGGGCAAACTCATGGCTGCGCAGCTGGGCCGACTGGGTCAGCACGGCAGTCAGCACCGTGTCGCCCTGCAGCGCCTGGGCCGGCTGGCCGTTGAGCACGAAGTGCAGCGGCGCGCGGCCCTGCTCCTTGAGGCGCACCAGCTGGCCGGCCGGCAAAAGGGGAGTAGCGTGTGCCATCAGTGCTTGCCGATCAGGATGCGGTCCAGGCCATAGACCTTGTCGAGCAAGAGCATCAGCCCCAGCGTGATGAACACGATCAGCGCCGACACCGCTGCCATCATCGGGTCCAGCGACT
The DNA here is from genome assembly GCF_049601575.1 of Comamonas sp. 23. Taxonomy (NCBI): domain Bacteria; kingdom Pseudomonadati; phylum Pseudomonadota; class Betaproteobacteria; order Burkholderiales; family Comamonadaceae; genus Comamonas; species Comamonas sp. 23. The sequence goes on from NZ_CP187127.1 coordinate 4,874,679, forward strand.
CGGTGGCATACATGTACATGCGCACCGGCAAGGTCACCGTGCTGGGCGAGACCACAAAGATCGACATGGTCAGCTCGTCAAAGCTGTTGATGAAGGCCAGCAGCCAGCCGCCGGTGATGCCGGGCAGGATCATCGGCAAGGTGATGCGCTGGAACACCTTGGCATTGCTCGCACCCAGCGAGTAGGCGGCCTGCTCGGCGCTGCGGTCAAAGCCGATCAGCGCGGCCATCACCAGGCGCATGGTGTAGGGCATCACCACCAGCGCATGGGCAAAGATCAGCCAGCCAAAGCTGCCCTGGCCACCCACCAGCGAGAACATGCGCAGCATCGCCACACCCAGCACCAGGTGAGGAATGATCAGCGGCGACAGGAACAGCGCCTGCAGCGCGCCACGGCCGGGGATCTCATAGCGCACCAGCGCAATGGCAGCGGGCACAGCCAGCGCCGTCGAGATGGAGGCGGCAGCCACCGCCAGGCCCAGGCTGTTCCAGAACGACTGGACAAAGTCGGCATGGTGCAGCACCTGCTCAAACCAGCGCAGCGAGAAGCTGGTGGTGGGCAGGGTCAGAGTCTCGGCCGGGGTGAAGGCCACCAGGCAGACGATCACCAGCGGCGCCAGCATGAAGATGATGACCAGCGCGTTGAAGATCAGGGCAATGGGTCCGTTTTTTTGCATGTCAGTTACCTCGCCTCTCAGCCCAGGGTCTTCTTGTAGCGGCCTTCAACCATGCGGTTCCAGCCCAGCATGATCACCAGGTTGGCGGCCAGCAGCACAAAGGCGATGGCCGCGCCCAGCGGCCAGTTCAGCTCGTGCAGGTACTCGTCATAGATCAGGGTGGCGACCATCTTGACCCGGCGCCCGCCCAGCAGGCCGGGAATCGCAAACGAGCTGGCAGCCAGGCCAAACACGATCAGGCTGCCCGAGAGAATGCCGGGCAGCACCTGCGGAAACACCACGCGGCGCAAGGTGGTGAAGTGCGAGGCACCCAGTGATAGCGAGGCGCTCTCGACCGAAGGATCGAGCTTTTGCAGCGAGGTCCAGACGGGGATCACCATGAAGGGCAGCATCACATGCACCAGTGCAATGACGATGGCCGTCTCGTTGTAGAGCAGCTTGACCGGGCCGATGCCCACCAGGCGGAAGATGTCATTGATCAGCCCTTCTGGGCCCAGCAGCATGCTCCAGCCAAAGGCCCGCACCACCACCGAAATCAGCAGCGGCGCCAGGATGATCAGCAAGAAGATGGAGCGCCAGGGCGCGCGCATCTTGCTCAGGATGTAGGCCTCGGGCGCGCCGATGGCGATGCAGATCAGGGTGACCAGGCCCGAGATCCACAAGGTACGCCAGAAGATCTCGTAGTAGTAGCTGTCGGTGACGATGTGCACATAGTGCTCAAACGTGAAGCTGCCCGCGACCGGGCCGGTGTCCACGTGGTAGGCATTGAAGGACAGGATGGTGGTCAGCAGCAGCGGCACGGCCAGCATCACCGCAAACAGCAGCAGCGCCGGAGCGCTCATGGCCCAGGGGCCCCAGGTGCGGCGCTCGCTCATGCGGCCACCCCGTCACCGGCGATCAGGCGCACATTGCGGTCGGACCAGTCGATGCCCACCTGGCTGCCCACCTGGTGGGGCGCGTCGCCATCGTTGGCTGTCGTCACGGTGATGCTGCCCAGCGGGCATTCCACGGTGTAGAGCCACAGGTTGCCCAGGAAGAAGCGCTCGCGCACGGTGCCCTGGGTGCGGCCGGCCGAGCTGGCCGACAGCTGGATTTTCTCGGGGCGCAGGCCCAGCAACAAACGCGTGCCGTGGCTGGCCGCAGCAGCCGGCACATCCTGCACCGCCATCTGCACATCGCCCACATGCGCCAGCCACTGGCCGCCCTGGGCATGCACGGTGGCCTGCAGCAGGTTGGCCTTGCCGACGAAGGTGGAGATAAAAGCGTTGTGCGGGTGTTCGTACACCGTGTGCGGCGTGTCCACCTGGGTGATACGGCCGGCCTCCATCACCACGACGCGGTCGCTGATCGACATCGCCTCGCTCTGGTCGTGCGTGACCATGATGGTGGTCGTGCCCACCTTGCGCTGGATCTCGCGCAGCTCGAACTGCATCTCCTCGCGCAGCTTGGCATCCAGGTTGGACAGCGGTTCATCGAGCAGCAGCACCGGTGGCTTGATAACCAGCGCCCGGGCCAGGGCCACGCGCTGGCGCTGGCCGCCCGAGAGTTCACGCGGGTAGCGGTCGGCATAGGGCCCCAGGTGCACCAGGGCCAGCGCTTCGCTGGCGCGCTCGCTGCGCTCGGGCTGCGCCACCTTGCGCATCTCCAGGCCAAACTCGACGTTCTCACGCACGGTCATGTGCGGGAACAGCGCATAGGTCTGGAACACGATGCCCAGGCCGCGCTCATTGGCCTTGGCGCGCGTGATGTCCTTGCCGTCGAGCTCAATACGGCCTTCGGTCACATCCACAAAGCCGGCAATCATCTGCAAGCTTGTGGTCTTGCCGCAGCCCGAGGGGCCGAGCAACGAGACGAACTCGCCCTTTTGCACATCCAGGTTGAACTGGCTGACCACCCGGTTGGGGCCGTACTGTTTGGAGACGTTGTGGAGACGCAGAAAACTCATGGAAATCACCTCGGTGGCACAGGGTTGCGGGGCCCGTCGGCCATGTCGCACGAATGAACGACATTTGCAACTATTTATCTATTTTCGGAATGTGGTTTGAATCCATACACGGTGTAAACACTGATAATGGAAGATAAATTTGATTTATTCCGATAAATGGAATAAAAATCAGATCCACCGAATTTTTATTCCGGAAAACCATGAGCACCGACACCTCTGAGGACAACAGCCACCAGCGCGGCACCCTGCACCGCAGCTTTTTGGTGATGCGCGCGCTGGCCGCGCACCAGACCGAAGGCGTGCGCGTGACCCATCTGGCCAAGGAAATCGGCCTGACCCAGGCCACCACGCACCGGCTGCTGCAGGGCCTGATCCAGGAGGGCATGGTGGAGCAGGACCAGGTGCACAAGCTCTACCGGCTGAGCCTGGATTTGTTCTCGCTGGCCGCCCAGGCCGGCGCGGTGAGCGACCTGCGCAGCCTCGCGCGCCCGGTGCTGCTGCGCCTGTGCGCCAGCCTCAATGACACGGTGATCCTGATGGTGCGCTCGGGCTTTGACGCGGTCTGCCTGGACCGCATCGAAGGCCAGTTCCCGATCCGCACCTTCACCGGCGATATCGGCGGGCGCGTGGCGCTGGGTGTGGGCCAGGGCTCGCTGGTCATCCTGGCCAACCTGCCCGAGGCCGAGCGCGAGGAGGTGCTGCGCTTCAACCTGCCGCGCATGCAGCACTACAACGTCTATGACGAGGTCTACATGCGCACCGAGATCGACAAGGCGCACCGCCAGGGCTATACCGCCAAGAACTCCGGCCTGCTCGAAGGCATGGCCGGCCTGGCCGTGCCGGTGTTTGACCGGGGTGGCCAGGTGGTCGCCGCCCTGTCGATCGGCACCCACACCGCGCGCCTGAGCGACGAGCGCCTGCCCATCGTGCGCGACATGCTGCTGCGCGAAGCCAAAACGCTGAGCGCCCAGATCAACCCCTTTGACCCGACCTTGCGCCACCCGATGCATGCGATCTCCACCGGGGACCGCACCCGCTCGATGTAAGCGGCGCCAGCCTCTACCCCCTTTTCTCCCGCCCTCTCACCCTTTCAGCGCTACTGACCCCCGCCATGGCCTCCAGCACCCCTTTGCACCTCATCATCAAAAGCGGCGGCAGCGCTGCGATCCCGGAATGGACGGCCCTGTTTGCCGAATTTGCACCCCATGTGGTCGTGCATGACTGGAACAGGCCGCCGGCTGACCGCAGCCTGGTGGATTTTGCGATGGTCTGGGAGCCAGAGACCGGCGCGCTGGCCCGCTATCCGCAGCTCAAGGCCATCTTCAGCTCGGCCGCTGGCGTGGACCATATCCTGGCCGATAGCGAACTGCCGCCAGCGCTGCCCATCGTGCGCATGGTCACGGGCGAGTCGCAGCAGCGCATGGCCGAGTTCTGCCTGATGGCCACCTTGATGCTGCAAAAAAACATGCCGCGCGCGCTGGCCCAGCACCGCCAGCAGCAGTGGATCGAATTCAACCCGCCGCATGTGGCCAGCGAGCTGCGCGTGGGCATTCTGGGCCTGGGCACCCTGGGGGCTGCTGCCGCGCAGATGCTGCGCGCCGTGGGCTACCCGGTGCAGGGCTGGTCGCAAACGCGCAAGCAGATCGAGGGCGTGACCAGCTACTGCGGCCAGGAAGAGCAGGCCGCCTTTTTGCGCAGCAGCCAGGTGCTCATCTGCCTGCTGCCCGATACGCCTGCGACCCGGGGCATTCTCAATGCCCAGCTGTTTGCCCAGCTGCCCGCTGGCGCCCAGCTGGTCAATGCCGGCCGGGGCACGCAGCTCCACAGCGCCGACCTGGTGGCTGCGCTCGACAGCGGCCAGTTGGGCGGTGCGCTGCTGGATGTCACCGAGCCCGAGCCCTTGCCGGCCGACTCGCCGCTGTGGACACACCCGCGCGTCATCCTCACGCCCCACATCGCCGCCAGCGCCAGCCGCCGCGCCAAGGCGCGCCAGGTGGCCTTGTCGATGGCGCAGTGGCAGGCCGGGCAGGCGCTGGACAACTGCTTTGACCGGGTGCGCGGCTACTGATCAACCCGGGTACATGGGGCCGGCCAGGCAGCTGAAAGCCGGGCTGCTGCCAGGCCGCTACTGGCGCCATATCCGAGTGTTTTGCGATGCCAAGCCCTTGGCACCATCAGGGCCGCCCAATAGCCGCTAGGATGCGAGCCGCCCTCGTCTGCATCCCCTCCTCTCCATGTCCACCCCTTCCCCTGTGCCCAGCCAGCGCGCGACGCTGATTGGGCTTTCTGCCGTGCTCTGCTGGTCTGCACTGGTGAGCCTGTTCCGCAGCGTTGCCGAACACCTGGGGGCGATAGGCGGGGCCGCCTGCGTGTTCTCGCTCAGCGCCTTCTTGGTGACCTGGCGCTTTGGCCTGCCGCGCGCCGCGCAGCTCAAGGCCATGCACCCGGCCTATGTGCTGGGCTGCGGCCTGCTGTTTGTGCTCAATGAAATTGCCTTCTCGCTGTCCCTGGGCTGGGCCAGCCACCGGGGCCAGACGCTGGAGCTGGGCATGATCAACTACCTCTGGCCCAGCCTGACCTTGGTGATGGCCACGGTGCTGGGGCTGCAGCGCTTTCGCGCCGGCCTGGTGCCGGGGGTGCTGCTGTCGATGGCCGGCATTGTGCTGGTGGTCAAGGGCGACAACGCGCTGTCGCTGGCCAGCCTCTGGGCCAATGTGCAAAGCAACCCGCTGGCCTATGCGTTGGCGCTGTGCGCGGCCTGCCTCTGGCCCTGCTATTCGGTGGTGTCCAAGCGCTACACCCAGGGCGCCAATGCGCTGCCGGCCTTTCTCTGGGCCGTGGCCGCCGTGCTGTGGATCAAGTACGCACTCAGCCCCGAACCACCGCTGCGCTTTACCCTGCCCGCGCTGCTGCAGCTGGGCCTGCTCAGCGGCTTGACCGCCCTGGGCTACAGCTGCTGGGACCATGGCCTGCGCGCGGGCAACCTCACGGTGATGGCCGTGGGCTCTTACTTCACCCCCGTGCTGTCGGCCCTGGTCGGTACCGTCTGGCTGCAGGTGCAGCCGTCCTGGAGCTTTTGGCAAGGGGTGCTGCTGGTGACGCTGGGATCGTTGGTCTGCTGGTGGTACACCCGCAGCCCCACCTTGGCCGATGGAAAAAAGCTGGCCGGATAAAGGGGTGGCTGCCGCATGCATGCCGGTTTGGTATACACATACAAACACCTAGTCGTCGCCCGCTGGCCAAACGCGCCCGGCGCACTATAGTGGGCGGGTTGACCGCGTTTTTTCCGAGCTGCCCATGGACTACTCCCGCCCCAACCATATCCCCACTGCCGCCGAGCAAGAGGCCGACAAGCGCCTGGAGCTGCGTGGCCTGATCGCATTTGCCGTGCTCACCGTGGTGGCCACCATTGCTGCCGCACTGGTCTTTGGCAGCCATATCGCCTAAGCGCTAATCGCCCCAAGCCACACTGCGCCAACCTGCCGGGCGCCACTGAATGGCAGCCAGGTAGCAGCTCGATGCTGGCTACCAGGCCTGCAGAGCTGTGCTTTTCCGGCTAGGATGCAAGGCTGCTTTTCACAGCTGTCCCTGCATCCAGCCGCGCTCCCATGTCTTCCTCCCCGACGCCCTCTTCCCAGGCCGCTTCGCAACGCGCCACCTTGATTGGCCTGTCGGCCGTGCTGTGCTGGTCCACGTCGGTGGGCCTGTTTCGCAGCGTGGCCGAGCACCTGGGGCCCATTGGCGGGGCGGCGGCGGTGTTTACCTTGGGGGCCCTGCTGGTCACGCTGCGTTTTGGCCGCCCGCGCCCGGCGCAGCTGCGCGCCATGCACCCGGTCTACCTCTGGGGCTGCGGCCTGCTGTTTGTGCTCTACGAGATCGCGCTGTCGCTGTCGCTGGGCTTTGCCAGCAACCGGGGCCAGACGCTGGAGCTGGGCATGATCAACTACCTGTGGCCGAGCCTGACCATTGTGCTGGCCACCGTTTTTGGGCTGCAGCGCTTTCGTGCGGGCTTGGTGCCCGGGGTCTTGCTGGCCATGGCCGGCATCGTGCTGGTGCTCAAGGGCGACAGCGCGCTGTCCATCGCCAGCCTCTGGGCCAATGTGCAAAGCAACCCGCTCGCCTATGGCCTGGCGTTCTCGGCCGCCTGGCTCTGGCCCTGCTACTCGGTCATCGCCAAGCGCTATGCGCATGGCGCCAATGCGCTGCCCACCTTTCTCTGGGGCGTGGGCGCGGTGCTCTGGGTCAAGTACGCGCTCAGCGATGAGCCGGCGCTGCACCTGTCGCTGCCGGCCATCATGCAGCTGTGCATGCTCAGCGGCCTCACCGCGCTGGGCTACAGCTGCTGGGACCATGGCCTGCGCGCGGGCAACCTCACGGTGATGGCCGTGGGCTCGTACTTCACGCCCGTGCTGTCGGCGCTGGTAGGCACCGTCTGGCTGCAGGTGCAGCCGTCGTGGAGCTTTTGGCAGGGGGTGATGCTGGTGACCGCCGGCTCGCTGATCTGCTGGTGGTGTACCCGCAGCACATAAGCAGCACAGGGCTGACTGCTCAGCCTTTGCGCGCCGCTTCCAGCGCGGCAATGTCAATCTTGGTCATGCCCATCATCGCCTCGAACACGCGCTTGGCCGCAGCGCGGTCGGGGTCGGACATGGCCGCAGTCAGCATGCGGGGCGTGATTTGCCAGGAGATGCCCCAGTGGTCCTTGCACCAGCCACAGGCACTTTCCTGCCCGCCATGGCCAACGATGGCGTTCCACAGGCGGTCGGTCTCGGCCTGGTCGTCCGTGGCGATCTGGAAGGAAAAGGACTCATTGTGCTGAAAATGCGGCCCGCCGTTGAGCCCAATGCAGGCAATGCCCGCCACGTTGAACTCCACCACCAGTACATCGCCCTGCCGGCCATCGGGGTAGTCCCCCGGCGCGCGGTGCACGGCGCCCACAGAGCTGTCCGGAAAAGTCCGGGCATAGAACTGCGCGGCATCGAGCGCATCCCCCTGGTACCAGAGGCATACGGTATTTTTTGCGGTCATCGTCGGTCTCCTGTTTGCACAGACGACTAGCCTAGCGGCTCGCAGCCCGCCTGCAAGTAGGACAGCGCTGCACAGCAAGGACGCCGCCGCACTGCGGGCGACGAGGCCTCAGGCGCCGCTGCGCCTTTTCTCGCGCAGCATGAACAGGTACAGACCCTCGACTTTCTCGCGCGCCCAGGGCGTCTTGCGCAAAAAGCGCAGGCTGGAGTTGATGCTCGGGTCCAGGCAAAAACAACGCACCGGGATGCGCTCACCCAGCTCTTCCCAGCCAAAGTACGCGACCAGCTCGTTCAGGATGTGCTCCAGGGTCAGGCCATGGAGGGGGTTGTTGGGCTGTTCGGCGGTGCTCATGGCCGCCATTGTCGCCCAGCCGGGGCACGGGCCGCGTGGCTGGGGCTTTGCGGGCCGCACATCTGCGCAGCCCGGCGGGGCACTCTTCAGCCGCTAATCGTCATCTCCGCCGCGCAGCACCTGGCGCACCACATCCCCACCAAACCCCCGGCTGGCCAGAAAGCGCATCTGCTTGGCCCGCTCCTGCGGGCTCTCGGGCGGCGCGCCAAAACGGCGTTGCCAGACCTCGCGGGCGCGCTGCAGCTCGGTGCTGCGCAGGCGCTCGCGGGCATCGGCGATCAGCAGGGCATCCACGCCTTTGTGGCGCAGCTCCTGCAGCACGCGGCTGGCGCCATAGCGGGCGGCCTTGGTGTGGATCACGCTGTCGACCACGCGCTGGGCGCTGATGAAGCCCTTGGCTTCGAGCTCGTCGAGGATGGCTGCCAGGTCCTCGCCCTCTTGCACATGGGGGCCGAGCTTGGCCAGCAGCTCGGCACGCGAATGCTCGCGCTGCGCCAGATAGCGCAGCGCCCGGCCCTTGAGGGAGAGTTTGCTGAAAGACATCGGTTCAAATTGCTATAAAACAAATAGCTGCTTGCGCACAGGTTCTGTGCACAAGCAGCTATTCTCAGCGCTGTGGCTAGGCGGCTATCAGCCTTCGGTGCCGGTCGCTACCGGGCCGTCCACCACGCCGTCTTCGGCGGGGCGCAGGCTGATGTTCAGGCTCTCGCGCACCTTGTTCTCGATCTCGATGGCGAGGTCGGAGTTCTCACGCAAGAACTCGCGCGAGTTGTCACGGCCCTGGCCGATCTTCTCGCCGTTGTAGGCGTACCAGGCACCGCTTTTCTCGATAATGCGGGCATTGACGCCCATGTCCAGAATTTCGCCTTCGCGCGAGATGCCTTCGCCAAACAGAATGTCGAACTCGGCCGTCTTGAACGGGGGCGATACCTTGTTCTTGACCACCTTGACCTTGGTTTCGTTGCCGATGGCCTCGTCACCACGCTTGATGGTGCCGGTGCGGCGGATATCGAGGCGCACCGAGGCGTAGAACTTCAGTGCATTACCGCCGGTGGTGGTCTCGGGGCTGCCGAACATCACGCCGATCTTCATGCGGATCTGGTTGATGAAGATGACCATGCAGTTGGTCTTCTTGATCGTGGCGGTGAGCTTGCGCAGTGCCTGGCTCATCAGGCGGGCCTGCAGACCGGGCAGCTGGTCACCCATTTCGCCTTCGATTTCCGCCTTGGGGGTCAGGGCCGCGACCGAGTCGACAACGATCAGGTCCACCGCGCCGGAGCGCACCAGGCTGTCCACAATCTCCAGCGCCTGCTCACCGGTGTCGGGCTGGCTGATCAGGATATCGCCCAGGTTCACGCCCAGCTTTTGGGCATAGCTGGTGTCCAGCGCATGCTCGGCATCGATGAAGGCGCAGGTGCCGCCCAGCTTTTGCATCTCGGCAATCACCTGCAGGGTCAAGGTGGTCTTGCCCGAGGATTCAGGGCCGTAGATCTCGATGACCCGGCCGCGTGGCAGGCCGCCAACGCCCAGCGCAATGTCCAGACCCAGCGAGCCGGTCGACACCACCTGGATGTCCGACACCGCTTCGCCTTCGCCCAGCTTCATGATGGTGCCCTTGCCGAACTGCTTTTCGATCTGGGCCAGGGCGGCGGCCAGGGCCTTGGCTTTTTCGCTGTTGGCTTCGGGTTTGGTGGCGGGTGCGTTCATGGATTTCTCCTTGCGTTTGATGGTCATGTCGTCGATCTGGAGATCCAGCTGTTTGCATATACAGCCTGGATGCTTGAACAGTAGTTTATGGGATGGGTATATTTTATAGAAGCATTTTTTTAGTCAGTTTAGTTGACTATATGCACAATAGCGACTTCGCCCTTTTTCAGCCTTTTTAGGCTGCTCGCCATGCCCATTCTTCTGCCCCATTTGCCCGATGACAGCTGGCGCCTGACCCATATGGGCCGCCTGCTGGGCCACGCGATGCGCCGTTTTGATGCCCGTGTGCTGCAGTTGATGGCCCAGGACGAGGCCGTGCCGCTGGCGCTGTCGCACCTGGCCGAACGCGACCAGGTGAGCGCCGCCCATGTCCACATCACCCGCCACCTGTCGCTGGCCGGCGACCGCCTGGTGGACCTGGCGGCGCGCGCGGGCATGAGCAAGCAGGCCATGGCCCAGCTGGTGGACCAGTGCGAAGCCTGGAACCTGGTGACCCGCGAGCGCGACCCGCGCGATGCCCGCGCCCGCATCGTGCGTTTTACCGAGACCGGCCTGCTGTGGCTGCAGGCGTTTGAGCGGGCCGTCACCCAGGCGGAGGCGGAGTTCCGCGCCGAGGTCGGCGAGCAGGTCGCCACCGTGGTACAGCTGGGGCTGGAGGTCTATGGGGCCGACAGCTGAGCGGTTGCGCTTTGCCGCGTTCAGCGGCGCTTGCGCTCGAATTTGTAGAACAGGTTGGGCTCGGAGACGATGTAGATGTTGCCGCTGTGGTCCATCGCCAGGCCTTCGGGCTGCGGCACCCGCTCGGCCAGCCCCGCCATATCGGCCCACAGCGGCATCACGCTGAGCAGGTCACCGGCTCGGCTGTATTCGTACAGCACCGACGATTCCTCCCCCAGCAGCAGCAGGTTGCCGCTGCGCGGATCGACCTCGATGGCGGCCAGATCGGTGCTGGGCATGTCGTCCACCGCCGGCACCTCCCAGGTCGAGACTTTCATATCGACCAGGCCCGGCTTGAGCTTGGACAGCGGCGCATCCATCACCAGCACCTGCATCGGCCATTTCTCGGTCACGGCCAGCAGCTGCTGGCGCTTGGCATCCCAGCCCAGGCCTTCAAGCGCAAAATTCTTGATGGCGATGTCATTGAGCTGCACATAGGGACTGTGGTCGAGCGATACCTCGGTCACCCCCTTGCCAAACTGCACCCAGTAGATGCGGTTGCTGCGCTCGTCGGCAATCGCAAACCAGTCGCCCTGGATATGGGCGATGCCTTCGGTATCTCTGGCGCCATGCAGCGGCGCCAGCCGCAGCAAGCGGCCATCGGTGCTCAGCTCGGCAATCTGGGGCGGGCGGTTGGTCACCGCAAACAAGGTCTGGGTCTCGGGGTTGAAGGCCAGGCCTGAGAGGTTGTCGGCAATGCCGCTGACCACCTTGGCATCGATGCTGGCCCGGTAGTGCGGCAGGTTGGCAGGCGGTGCCGAGCGCGGTGCAGACTGCAGCGCATCGGTCTGCCCCGGCATGGCAATGACGTGGTGCCACTGCAGGTACAGGGCGGTCAGCACCAGCAGGGCCGTCACCGCGACCAAGCGGCGCTGCCGCTGCGACGCCTGCCATCTGACCTGTACCTTGGACCCTGGTTTCATCACCACCTGCTGCAATCTCCCCCCACCAGCCACAGGCCGGGTGCCCGCGTGTTCTGGTCAAGACGAGGCGCTATCCTACGTGAGGCCTGCCCCGGTTTGATGACGGCCCGGCCGGATTTACGTCTTTGCAACAAAAAAGCAGGAGGCCAGCGCGGCGCACCACGGCCTCGCGGCTCACCCGCTTTGATCTATGCTTAGGTAGCCAGCCAGGCCATGGACTCGCCTAGAATCATTGGCACCATCCACATCACGACGACAACACCGATAGGAGACTGCATGCGAATACTGATTGCCGAAGACGACCAGGTGCTGGCCGATGGCCTGCTGCGCAGTCTCCGCAACTCCGGCGCCGTGGTCGACCATGTCTCCAATGGCACCGAGGCTGATGCCGCCCTGATGGCCAACAATGCTTTTGATCTGCTGATTCTGGACCTGGGCCTGCCGCGCATGCATGGGCTCGAAGTGCTCAAAAAGCTGCGCGCCCGGGGCTCGGCCATTCCGGTGCTGATTCTCACCGCCGCCGAGAGCGTGGACGACCGGGTCCAAGGCCTTGACCTGGGCGCCGATGACTACATGGCCAAACCCTTTGCGCTGTCCGAGCTCGAAGCCCGTGTGCGGGCGCTCACGCGCCGGGGCGTGGGCATGAGCACCAGCCTGATCCAGCATGGGCCGCTGGCCTACGACCAGGCCGGGCGTGTGGCCACGTTCGACGGCCGCATGCTCGAGCTCTCGGCCCGAGAGCTGGGCCTGCTGGAGGTGCTGCTGCAGCGCTCGGGGCGGCTGGTCAGCAAGGACCAGCTGGTCGAGCGCCTGTGCGAATGGGGCGAGGAGGTCAGCACCAATGCGATCGAGGTCTATATCCACCGCCTGCGCAAGAAGATAGAAAAGGGCCCCATCCGCATTGCCACCGTGCGTGGCCTGGGTTATTGCCTGGAGAAGATCCAGCCACCGGCCCCGCACTGACCTCCACCCTCCGGCCACAGCGGGGCGATGGCCGCCCCCGGCCCCATTCACGCAAGGACAGCCTTGGCCCTGTTTCGCAGCGAGCAGCGATCTTTGTTCGGAGAGATCCTTGACTGGATGCTCACGCCGCTGCTGCTTTTGTGGCCCGTATCGCTGGCATTGACCTGGCTGGTGGCCCAGGACCTGGCCAACAAGCCCTTTGACCGCGCGCTCGAATACAACGCCCATGCGCTGGCGCAGCTGGTGGGGGTGCAAGGCGGCAAAACCTATTTCAACCTGCCGCTGCCGGCCAGCGAGATCCTGCGCGCCGACGATGCCGACAAGGTGTACTACCAGGTGACCACCCCGTCGGGCATGTTTCTCGCGGGCGAATCGGCCCTGCCCATGCCCGCCAAGGACCTGGAGCGCAGCGTCGGCATGGTCCAGCTGCGCGATGGCGAGCTGCGCGGCGTGGATGTGCGCATCGCCTGGATCTGGGTGCAGCTGTCGCTGCCCGAGCCCAACCTGGCGCTGATCCAGGTTGCCGAGACGCGCGAGAAGCGCAGCGTGCTGGCCACCGAAATCATCAAGGGCGTCATGCTGCCGCAGTTCGTCATCCTGCCGCTGGCGGTGCTGCTGGTCTGGTTGGCGCTGGCGCGCGGCATCAAGCCCCTGCACCTGCTCGAAGAGCGCATCCGCGCGCGCAAGTCCGAAGACCTCTCGCCGATCCAGCACAAGGATGTGCCGCTCGAAGTGGTGCCACTGGTCGACTCGGTCAATGGCTTGCTAGAGCGCCTCAACGATTCACTGGCCACGCAGAAGCGCTTCCTCGCCGATGCTGCGCACCAGCTCAAAACCCCGCTGGCGGGCCTGCGCATGCAGGCCGAGATGGCCCAGCGCGCCGATGCCAAGGAAGACGACCTCAAGCTGTCCTTGCAGCAGATCGGGCGCTCGAGCATTCGCGCCACGCACACCGTCAACCAGTTGCTGTCGCTGGCGCGCGCCGAAGGGCCCAGCGCGCTGCTGCAGCGCACGCCCTGCAACCTGGCCGAGATTGTGCTCGACGCCATGCATGACGGCATTGACCGGGCCCTGGCCAAGCATATCGACATGGGCTATGACGGCATGCAGGTCGAGGACCGCGAAGTCTGGGTCAACGGCAATGCCACCTTGCTGGGCGAGCTGGTGCGCAACCTGCTGGACAACGCGATCAACTACACACCCTCCAGCGCCAGCGCGCCGGGCGTCATCAATGTTCGCCTGATGGCCGACCCCTTTGGCCATGTGATCGTGCTGCAGGTGGAGAACTCGGGCCCCGGCATTCCCGAAGAAGAGCGCGAGCGTATTTTTCAGCCCTTCTACCGCGTGCTGGGCAGCGAGGTCGATGGCTCGGGTCTGGGCCTGCCCATCGTGCAGGAAATCGCCCGCCAGCATGGCGCCACCGTGGGCCTGGAAGACGCGCACCCGCGCCAGGCCCAGCGCGGCGTGGTGTTCAGCGTGTGCTTTCCAACCACGCTGGCGCCGCAGCTGTCCAGCTGAACGGCCCTGCCATCAGGAGCAGCTGCGCAGCTCCTTGCCGTCCATCACATGCCAGCTCTGCACGCGCTTCTTGGTGGCCGCATCCATCTTGGGCCAGCGCACGGTGTAGCTCACGGCCTCGGGGCGCTCGACCACCACCTTGGCGCCGCTCACGCCTTTTTTGCCCATGGACGCCAGATGGCGCTCGGCCGCCTCTTCGCTGGAGAAGCGCCCCAGCGAGATGCCCGGCTCCAGGCTGGCGATGCGGGCGCGGTCGGTGCTGATGTCGAGCGCGCGCAGCTCGTCGCGGCGCGTGTCCAGCGCCTCCTGGCTGCTGAACTTGCCGACATAGACCATCCAGCGGCCGGCGCTGGTGCTGCTGTCCAGGCGCCAGCTGCCTTCTGGCAGCTTGGCCAGCTGCAGGCGCAGCGCGTCGACCTGCTTGGCGTCAAAGTTGCCGGCCACCAGGCATTCTTTTTTCTCGGGCTTCTCCGGTTTCTCTGCCGGCTTGTCGGCGGGCTTGTCCGTTGTCTTGGCTGCGAGCTTGTCGGCTTCTGCAGCCGTTTTGTCTGCGGTGTCGGTGGCCGGCTCAGCCACCGCAACGGCAGCGGGCTCGGATGCGGAAGCAGGTGCGGGTGCGGCCACCGGGGCTGGCGCCGGGGCGGTCTCTGCCGGCGCCGTGCGGGGCTGCTCCTGGGCCTGCTTGGCTTCCTGCGGCGTCAGAATGCGCAGCGCTTCGGGCTTGACCTGCTGCTGCACCCGCTCGGGCTCGGAGGGGTCTTCCGGGCCCCAGCCCAGGCTGCGCAGCATGCCTTGCGAGAAGGCGTAGTAGCCGGCATTGGCCAGTAGCAGCAGCACGATGGCAAAACGAATCATCTCCGCTCCTGTCTGATAGTTCTCTGATCCTGCGGCGCGCTCAGGCCGCGCCCGCCTGGGGCCGCACGCTGACTTCCGAGCTGGTCACATCGACGACGCCGGCGGCGGTCTGCACGCGCAAGGCGCCATCGGCGGCCACGCCCAGCGCCAGGCCAGCGGTGCCATCGCTCAGACCGACCTCGCGGCCGGCGAGCGCATCGCGCGCCGCATAGGCCGCCTGCAGCGGCGCAAAGCCCTGCTGCGCAAAGGCCTGGATGGCGGCCACCAGCGGCGGCACCACGGCCTGCAGCGCCTGGGGTGCATCCCAGCGGCCGTCCAGCATCTGCAGGCTGCCGGGAATCGTCGACAGGCCCTCGGCCAGCGGGGCCCGCACATTGATGCCGATGCCGATCACCACATAGCGCTCGGTCTGCTGCTGGCCATCACCCGCATGCGTGCGGGCCGAGACAAAGCTGGCGGTCTCGACCAGAATGCCGGCGAGCTTGTGGTCGCCGGTCAGCCACAGGTCATTGGGCCATTTGAGGCCAATGGTGGGGGTGCTGGAGCCGGCCTCGGGCAGCTGGGGCTGCAGGCTTTGCGCCACCGACACGCCGACGGCCAGCGACAGGCCCGACCAGTCGGCTGGCGCCAGCGGCAGGCCCAGCGACATCAGCAGCGAATCACCGGCCTCGCTGCGCCAGGGCTTGCCCATGCGCCCGCGCCCTGCCGTCTGCTGCTCGGCCACCAGCAAGATGGGTTCCTGCCGGCCCGCGCGGGCGCGGCGCATCAGCTCGGTATTGGTCGAGTCAATGCTGGGCAGCACCTCGATCGTGAAGCCCGGCAACTGCGGCTCCACCGCCTCCCAGATCGCTTCAGCGGGCCAGCGAATCGGCGTGTTCTGCGCCTCGCTCATGCGCCCGCCTTGGCGGCCTTGGCGCCCTGGGTCTTCTTGTCGGCTCTGGCCTTCTTATCGCTCTTTTTCTTGTCCTTGGCCTTGTCCTTTTCCTTGCTCAGGGCCTTGTCTGCGGCCTTGGCCTTGTGCTTTTCCACTTTGGCAGGCTTGGCGGGCTTCGCCGCATCGGCATATGCTGCCTTGGCCTTGCGCTTCTTGGGCAGCACCGGCTCGGGCAAATCCGAGGCGGGCACCTTGGGCTTCCAGCCGCGCTTGGGCGCCAGCATCGTGCCCCGGCATTCGGCCGCGCCACAGTGGCAGGCATAGTCGGCCTTGAGCTTGGCGGTGTAGCGCTCTTCGATGATCAGGCCGTAGTCATAACCCAGCTCCTCGCCAGCGCTGATGTTGCGCAGCGCGCTGATGAAGATGCGGTCATCGGCCTCTTCGGCAAAGCAGTTGGGCTCGCAGCTGTGGTTGATCCAGCGGGCCGAGTTGCCGCCATCGCCTCCGTCGATGACGCGGTCGCCATCGATCTGGAAAAAGAAGGTGTGGTTGGGGTGGTCGGGGTCATGCGGGTGGCGGCGCTGGCTTTCTTCGTAGCTGATGACCTTGCCCGCATATTCGACAATGACTTCGCCTTCTGCGATATCCTGCAACGCAAAAACTCCCCTGCCGTGCACGCCCGAACGCCGTACCTGGATACGACGACCTGTTGAAAAATGGGGAACATGGTTCGGCATGGGATTTTTTCTGCTACTTTAAAAATAAGCACATGCGCATGTGCGCACACGTACACATGCAGGCGCCCGCGCACATGCGCGTAAAGCGTGCATTGTAAGAGCGTGCTCAGAGAGCCAGCAACCCACAGTGTTGGCAGACCCCAGTTTGATGAGAGTGAACCCATGTCCAAGACCCTGGTCATTGCAGAAAAGCCGTCCGTTGCACAAGACATTGTTCGTGCACTGACGCCGGTGGCAGGCCAATTTGCCAAACACGACGACTACTTTGAAGCCGAGACCTTCATCGTGACGAGCGCGGTGGGTCACCTTGTGGAGATCCAGGCCCCCGAAGAATTCGATGTCAAACGCGGTAAGTGGAGCTTTGCCCATCTGCCGGTGATCCCGCCCTACTTTGAATTGAAGCCGGTCGACAAGACCAAGACGCGCCTGAACGCCGTCGTCAAGCTGGCCAAGCGCAAGGATGTCACCGCGCTGATCAACGCCTGTGACGCGGGCCGCGAAGGTGAGCTGATCTTCCGCCTGATCGAGCAATACGCCGGTGGCGCCAAGGGCGGCCTGGGCAAGCCGATCCAGCGCCTGTGGCTGCAGTCGATGACGCCCCAAGCCATCCGTGACGGCTTTAACAAGCTGCGCTCCGATAACCAGATGCTGGGCCTGGCCGATGCCGCCCGCAGCCGCTCCGAAGCCGACTGGCTGGTGGGCATCAACGGCACGCGGGCGATGACCGCGTTCAACTCGCGCGATGGCGGCTTCTTCCTGACCACCGTGGGCCGTGTGCAGACCCCCACCCTGTCGCTGGTCGTCGAGCGCGAGGAAAAGATCCGCAAGTTCGTCAGCCGCAACTACTGGGAAATCCACGGCGAGTTCAACGCCCAGGCGGGCGCCTACCCGGGCAAGTGGTTCAACCCGGCCTGGAAGAAAAGCGACGACGCCGAGGCGCGCGCCGACCGCGTCTGGAGCCAGCAGGAGGCGCAGGCGATTGCCGAGGCCGTGCGCGGCAAGCCCGCCACGGTGACCGAAGAGTCCAAGCCCACCACCCAGGCATCGCCCCTGCTGTTTGACCTGACCAGCCTGCAGCGCGAGGCCAACAGCAAGTTCGGCTTCTCGGCCAAGACCACCTTGGCGCTGGCCCAGGCGCTGTACGAGCGCCACAAGGCACTGACCTACCCGCGTACCGATTCGCGCGCGCTGCCCGAGGACTACCTGCCCGTCGCGCGCCAAACCTTCGAGATGCTGGCCCACAGCAATATGCAGCAGCTCGCGCCGTTTGCGCAGCAGGCCATTGGCGCCAACTACATCCGTGCCAACAAGCGCATTTTTGACAACAGCAAGGTCTCGGACCACTTTGCCATCATCCCGACCACGCAGGCGCCCGGTGCCTTGAGCGAGGCCGAACACAAGCTCTACACCTTGGTGGTGCGCCGCTTCATGGCAGTGTTCTTCCCCAGCGCCGAGCACCAGGTCACCACGCGCGTCAGCCAAATTGACGACCACCACTTCAAGACCGAAGGCAAGGTGCTGGTCAAGCCCGGTTGGCTGGCCATCTACGGCAAGGAAGCGGCCCACGAAGTGGAAGACGCCAAGGAAGGCGACAAGGGCCAGAACCTGGTGCCGGTGCAGCCCGGCGAGAAGCCCACGGCCGACCCGGTCGAGCCCAAGGGCCTCAAGACCAAGCCGCCCGCCCGCTACTCGGAAGCGACCCTGCTGGGCGCGATGGAGAGCGCCGGCAAGCAGATCGACGACGACGAGCTGCGCGAAGCCATGCAGGAAAAGGGCCTGGGCACGCCTGCGACGCGCGCGGCCATCATCGAAGGCCTGCTGACCGAAAAATACATGCTGCGCGAAGGCCGCGAGCTGATCCCCACGGCCAAGGCCTTCCAGCTGATGACCTTGCTGCGCGGGCTGCAGGTCGAAGAGCTCTCGCGTGCCGACCTGACCGGTGAGTGGGAGTACAAGCTCGCGCAGATGGAAAAAGGCCAGCTCT
The DNA here is from genome assembly GCF_049601575.1 of Comamonas sp. 23. Classification (NCBI taxonomy): domain Bacteria; kingdom Pseudomonadati; phylum Pseudomonadota; class Betaproteobacteria; order Burkholderiales; family Comamonadaceae; genus Comamonas; species Comamonas sp. 23. The sequence goes on from NZ_CP187127.1 coordinate 4,892,957, forward strand.
CGCGCGAAGCCTTCATGGCCGAGATCCAGGCCATGACCGAGCGCCTGGTGAAAAAGGCCAAGGAATACGACCGCGACACCATCCCCGGCGACTACGCCACCCTGTCCGCGCCCTGCCCCAACTGTGGCGGCGTGGTCAAGGAAAACTACCGCCGCTATGCCTGCACGGGCGTAGGCGGCACTGGCGACGGCTGCGGCTTCTCGTTCACCAAATCGCCCGCCGGCCGCACCTTCGAGACCGCCGAGGCCGACCAGCTGCTGCGCGATCGCAAGATCGGCCCGCTCGATGGCTTCCGCTCCAAGGCCGGCTGGCCCTTTGCCGCCGAAGTGGCCATCGTGCGCGACGAGGACAACAACAACTACAAGTTCGAGTTCCTGTTCGAGGACAACAAGTCCGACGAGGAATCGGGCGAGCTGGTGGACTTTGGCAGCCAGAACACCCTGGGCGCCTGCCCCAAGTGCGGCGCGCCCGTGTTCGAGCATGGCGCCAACTATGTCTGCAGCAAGGCCGTACCCACGGCCCAGCAACCCACGCCCAGCTGCGACTTCAAGAGCGGCCAGATCATCTTGCAGCAGCCCATCGAGCGCGACCAGATGGCCAAGCTGCTGGCCACCGGCAAGACCGACCTGCTCGACAAGTTCGTCTCCAACCGCACGCGACGCAGCTTCAAGGCCTTCCTGGCCTGGGACAAGGAAGCCGGCAAGGTGAACTTCGAGTTCGAGCCGCGCGACAGCAAGTTCCCGCCGCGCAAGGGCGCAGCCGCCAAGACCGCAACCAAGACGGCCAGCAAGACCGCTGCCAAAGCGACCAAGACGGCGGCCAAAACCGCTACCAAGACCGCCTCCAAGACGGCCACCAAATCCGCCGCCAAAACGCCGCGCAAGGTTGCCGCCACGCTGACCCCGAGCCCGGCGCTCGCCGCCGTGATTGGCAGCGAGGCCACCTCGCGCCCCGAAGTCATCAAAAAGCTCTGGGACTACATCAAGGCAAACGGCCTGCAGGACGCCAAGGACAAACGCGCGATCAATGCCGACGCCAAACTGCAGCCGCTGTTTGGCAAGGACCAGATCAGCATGTTCGAGATCGCCGGCATTGTTGGCAAGCATGTGAGCTGAGCGCCGGGATGCAGCACCACCGCGCAGCCCACCGTGCCTGCCCGTAGCGCTGAGCATGGCCAAGGGTGAGCCGCTGCAGCTGCTGGCCCTGGCTGCAGGCATCTATCTGCTGCTGGAGGCCAGCTTTCATGGCGTGGCCTGGCTGCTCGCGCGCATCATTGACCGCGAGGCGCGGCGCCGAGGCCAGCTGACCGAGCCCAGCCGGGCGCACTGGCAGGCCATCTTCTACCGCTTGTTTGCGGTATTGGCGGTGCTGATGCTGAGCCATTGGTTCAGCCTGGGCTTGAACGGACCGCATGCGCCGCGCTGGCAGCAGTGGCTGCTGGGCGCCGTCATCATCGCCACCGTGCTGTCGGTGGTGATGGTCAGCGATGCCGCCATCATCCAGAAGCTCAAGAAGGACAGCCAGCCGCATTTCAGCAATATGCAGGAGATGGGGCTGCTCTACATCCTGCGCCACCTGCCCGCGCACCGGCCCTGGTATTTCAGCGCGGCCTACCTGCCACTGGCCCGCCGGATTAATGGGGGTATCAGCCTGCTGGCGTTTTTGCTGCTGTACCTCGATTTGCGCGTTTACCAAGGGGGCTGATACAGTGCCAGCCATGTCCCCATGCCTGTGCCCCTCACCATGTACCTGCGCCCTGCCTACCGCCGGCTGATCTGGCTGGCCCTGGTGGTGGCCTGCGCTGCCGCCGTGTACGCATGGCGTGGCCCGGCGCTCATCGGCGATGCCGAGCAGGCCGCCGCCACGCTGTGGCGCAAAGCCTCATCACCGCCTCCGCCCAGCGCCGAGGAGCAGCAGCGCAGCCAGGCACGGCGCGCCGATCCTGCGGCGGGCACCGGCCCGGCGTGGCCCGCTGCCGTGCCGCGCAAATGCCAGTTGAACGGCCAGACCATCTACACCGATGGCCCCTGCCCGGCAGGCAGCCTCGAGCAGATCGTGCCGGAAAACCTGTCTGTCATTGCGCGCTGAGCACCCCTTGCCAATACCGCAGTGCGCTACCCCCAGCCACCATCTGCGCGATACTGCCTGCGCCATGCACACCGGAGCTGCATGGCATCGATCAAGGACAGGCGTGCAATCAGCGGACAAGCAATGGTTTGACGAGGCGTACTACCAGCGCTTTTATTTCGACAAGAAAACCAGCGTGGTGGACCCCGCGCATGCCGCGCGCCTGGGTGCCTTTGTCTGCAGCTACCTGCAATACGTGCGCGTGCCGGTCCAGCGTGTGCTGGATGTGGGCTGCGGCATCGGCCTGTGGCGCGATGCGATTGCGCAGCACTTTCCGCAGGCCAGCTACCACGGGGTCGAGTACAGCGAGTACCTGTGCCAGCGCTACGGCTGGGAGCAAGGCTCGGTCGTGGACTATGCGCCGGCCGATGGCCAGCCGTTTGACCTGGTGATCTGCCAAGGCGTGCTGCCCTACCTGAGCCCGGCCGATCTGAAGCTGGCGCTGGCCAATCTGGGCCGGCTGAGCAAAGGTGCGCTCTATGTCGAAGCCGTTGCGCGCGAAGACTATGAGCGCGACATCATCGACGACGAGCTGACCGACCCGCGCCTCTACCGCCACCGCGCCGAGCTCTACCGCCGTGGCCTGGCCCAGGGTTTTACCGAGCTGGGCGGTGGTGTGTGGCTGAGCCGGCGCGCCGATGTGCCGCTGTTTGCGCTCGAAGCGTTGCAGAACTGAGCGGCGCCAAGGGCAGCGCTAAACCCGCTGCGCTGCTCGGTTGGGCGGGGCGAGGACAATAGCGCCCGTGTCATCCCTGCCCTCTTCCCCCCTTGCCAGCGAGGCCGCCACGACGAGCGCGTCCACCACCGCTGGTGCCCTTGTCCCCCATGCCGTCTCGCGCCTGCGCGCCGAGCGGCTGCAGCGCAGCACCCGCCCTTTTCTGGCCCGAGGCGGCCCCAAGGGGGAGCGCTGTGAGGGATGCCGGCTGCGCCCCAGCCACTGCCTTTGCGCGCTGCGCCCCACGCAGCCCACCACGGCGGGCATATGCCTGCTGATGCACGATGCCGAGCCGCTCAAGCCCAGCAACACCGGCTGGCTAATCGCCGATGTGGTGGCCGAGACCTGGGCCTTTGGCTGGTCGCGCACGGAGATGGATGCGGGCTTGGAGGCGCTGCTAGCCGATCCCCAATGGCAGCCCTATGTGGTCTTTCCCCAGGAGTTTGTGCATGAGCCCGGCCGCGCCGTGCAGCAGCTGCCGCCACCATCACTCGGTGCAGCTCGCAGGCCGCTGTTTATCCTGCTCGATGCCACCTGGCCCGAGGCGCGCAAGATGTTCCGCAAGAGCCCTTACCTGGACCGATTTCCGGTGCTCAGCCTGCACCCCGAGCAGATCTCGCGCTACCAGCTGCGGCGCTCGCGCCGCGATGACCATTTCTGCACTGCCGAGGTCGCTGCCCTCTGCCTCGATCTCGCCGGCGACCTGCGCGCCGCGCAGACCCTGGAAACCTACCTGGACATCTACACCCACCACTACCTGCAGGCCAAGCACCAGCTGCCGCCCGAATGGCACAGCGCCGCGCACCAGCAGCTCCAGCGGCTGCAAAACCCTCTGTGACAGCGCTGTCACTGTCGTGTCTACATAGCTAATCTGGTTGCTATGGCAGCCACTACCCCGCGTCAACCCTGACAGGGTTTACCAAGAAACCCTTGGGCACACCACAACGCCAGATTTGCCAGAATTCTCCTACGCACGGGCTTCTCCAACGAAAGCACCGTGTAGCAAGCCCTTCTGGGACGATTGCGCATTCGCCAAAACATTAGATCGTTTTTCAGAACAATCTATTCCGATTTAGGCTATTTATCGGAGGCGCGCCACTGCATACACTAACTACATCGATCAACGAGAACCACACAAGGTGCACTGCACCACCCGTTGAGCGAACCAGCCCCTCATGGTGAGTCGCTGGAGTTCTCCAGGAGTTAAAAATGAACGCACGTATTTTCTCGATCGCCGGTGTAGCTGCTCTGATGTTGGGTGCCGGTGTTGCCCAGGCCCATCCCTTTGAAGGCGACCAGTCGATTGCTCCCCCAGTGGCTGCCACCAGCGCCGTGAGCCGCGCTGAGGTGCAAGCGCAATTTGTCGAAGCCCAGAAGAACGGCACCCTGTTGTTCAAGGGCGATCAGCTGCAAGCCAATGCCTTTGAAAAGGGCAGCAGCAACCTCTCCCGCGCCGATGTGGTGAAAGCCGCCCACGACGCCCGCGTTGCCGGCACCTTGCCTGAAGGCGAAAGCTTCGGCGAATAAGCCCAGGCATGAACGCTGAGAGTGGGCCACAGTCCGCTCTCGCAGCCCCCAAATTTCGAATCAACCTATTTTTGGACGCCGCCGCTCTCACAGCGCAAATCAGCGATTTGCCAGCAGCGCGGGTCCGTGGAGAGAAACCATGTTTGCACGCAATATGTCCGCTTTGATGATGGCCGCTGGCCTGGTGTTTGCCGGTGCTGCCAGCGCAGCCACCACCGCCCCCGTGGGCAATGGCTCGGACTACCCTGCCTACCCAGCAGCACACAGCACCCTGACCCGCGCCGACGTGCAGGCCCAGGTGAGCGAAGCCCAGCGCAATGGCGCCATGGCCGTGATCGGTGACCGCATCAACACCTTCGGTGCTGAAAGCAGCACCTCCAGCCTCAGCCGCGCCCAAGTGCAGCAGCAGGCCCATGAAGCCTTAGTCGCCGGCACCCTGCCTGAAGGCGAATCCTTCGGCGAATAAGCGAAGAAAACCGCTCTGCAAGGCAGACGCTGGCAGAGCGGTCAGATTTCAGGCCTTCGCCATTGGGCGGGTCTGGAGAGAAATTACAGCGGATATGCCCGCCACACAAAAAAAACGCATCTAGTGCGTAGCCCGGCCAGACCTTGTCCCATTGCGTCTGGGCCGTGCTCTTGGTAGCCACTGCCGGTTCGCCGGCAGTGGTCTTTTTACGCCTCGCGCCTCGACCACAACCCTTGATACGTCGTTGCCTGGCCGGCTGCTCCTCACCTTGTCGTACTACCGTACTGTCTGCGGCTTGGCGCCTAGTTGTGAAGGTTCAATAGGTTGTATCCGGTGTTCATCCGGGTTGGATTTGAGAGACTGGAAGTCGCCAAACACCCAACCCACTCAGGACAGCCAACCGGATGAACACTCATAAGCATGCCCGACTTACCTTTGCCCGGAGACTGGAGATGGTCAAACAGATGACCTTGCAAGGCCTGGATGCCTCTCAGGCCGGAGCCCTTCAAGGCGTCACCGCACAGACCGCTCGCAAGTGGCTGGGCCGCTACCTCTCGGGCGGCGAAGCAGCCCTGGCCGATGCTTCCTCCAGGCCCATTTGCTCTCCCAAAGCCATCTGCGAGTCCAAGGCCTTACTCATTGTTGAGCTACGCAAACGCCGCATGCTGCAGTCGCGCATTGCCAGCTACGCAGGCGTCTCGGCGTCCACCGTGAGCCGGGTATTGGCCCGTGCGGGCCTGTCTCGACTCAGCGATCTGCAGCCGTCCGAGCCCGTGGTTCGCTATGAGCACGATGCGCCTGGAGACATGCTGCACATCGATACCAAGAAGCTCGGGCGCATCGTTCGGCCCAGCCACCGCGTCACAGGCAATCGGCGCGATTCGGTCGATGGTGCGGGATGGGAGACACTGTTCGTGGCCATTGACGACCACGCACGCATTGCCTTTACCGCTATGCATCCGGACGAGAAAACGCCGCAAGCCGTCGCCTTTCTGCGCAACGCCGTGGCGTACTACGCGGGGCTTGGAGTGAGCATCAAACGCCTGCTGACCGACAACGGTGCGGCATTCCGCTCAAGGGAGTTCGCTGCGGCCTGCAACGCCTTGGGCGTGCAGCACAAGTTCACCAGGCCGTACCGGCCACAGACCAACGGCAAGGCCGAGCGATTCATCCAATCGGCGCTGCGCGAGTGGGCCTATGGTTGGACATACCAGAATTCAGCTGAGCGAGCACAAGCCTTACATCGCTGGCAGCATTACTACAACTGGCACAGGCCTCACAGCGGCATTGGTCGAATTACCCCGATGGCCAGGCTCAAATCTGCAAACAACCTCTTGACAGTTCACACCTAGTCGGGGACGCCTAGTCGGGGACGCCTAGCTTCAACCGCAAACCTCCGGTTTGCTGGGCTGTGCTCACAGCTCTTAATCCAATGCAAAACCGGTTTCGGTGATCTGCAGCTGGCCGTTCTCGCCCTTCTGCAACCAGCCTTGCTCGCAGGCATAGTCCATGGCAGGTTGCTGCTCTGCGGCGCTGACGCCATGGCGCTCCAGCACATGGCTCAAAGATTCCGCATCCAAACCATCGCCCGCGCGCAGCAGCTCCTCGTTGACCATCAGGTAGAGCAGGTGCTTGGCATTCTTGCGTGTTGCTTCTGTATCGGTCATCCGTCTTTTCCTCCATCGGCATAAAAAAACCGCAACTCGGTTGCGGTTCAGGTGTGGTGGCCCTTATTGGGCCTTTTTCATCCAATCGGACAGCTCATCGGCGTGCTCTTGCTCCTGCTCCAGAATCTGCTCGATCAGGCGGCGCGTGGTGTGGTCCTTGTCACCGATCAGATCAACCATCTGCGTATAGGCCTCGATGGCGACGCGCTCGGCCACCAGGTTGGAGCGGATCATCGAGTGCAGGTCCATGTCGTCGTTGTAGTCGGCATGGCTGCGGGCCGTCAGACTGTCGGGGTTGAAGTCGGGCTCGCCGCCCAGCTGCACGATGCGGGTCGCAATACGGTCGGCATGGGCCTGCTCTTCTTGCGCATGTACCAAGAACTCTTCTGCAATGGCGGGCGATTCCAGGCCCGTCGCGGTGAAGTGGTGGCGCTTGTAGCGCAGGATGCAGACCAGCTCGGTGGCCAGCGAATCGTTGAGCAGACGGATGATGTCCTCACGGTATGGAGAGTCATCGGGCAGCACAGCGCCTTCTTCCAGGCTCTTCTTGGCGGCGTCGAGACGCTTGGTATCAAGCGCCAGCGGGGTGCGGGATTTATCTGGCATCGTGGCTTCCTTTTTTGTGGGAGGTTGTTTTGTAAACAGTACCCCTCCAAGGTAAACCCGCCGCAGCCCCGCGTCTGTGAGACAAGGGCTACTGTGCTTGCGCTAAAAGTTCAGAATCCCGCCCCGGGCTGGGCCAGATAGTGCAGCTCTTCGGCGGTGCTGCGGCGGCCCAAGATCGCATTGCGGTGCGGAAAACGCCCAAAGCGGGTGATGACGGCCTGGTGGCGCAGCGCGTAATCCCAGGTGCCTTGCAGATAGGTCTGCAGCTCGGCGGGCTTGGGGTGGCTGTCACGCAGCTGGGCAAACAGGTCCACACTGCGCTGCTGCAAGGCCGCATCCTCGGCATGCTCCAGCGGCAGATAGACAAATACCCGCACCACTGCCGGCAGCGCCTGGTCCTGGCCGCTGTCGCACAGGCCGAGCGCCAGCTGCAATGCCAGCGGGTCGCCAGCAAAGGATTCGGGCGTGCCCCGGTAGATATTGCGTGTGAACTGGTCGAGCACGATGATGCGGGCCAGCGTATCCCAGACGCCCTCTGTCCAGCCAGGCAAATCACCCTTGAGCGCCGCCTGCACCGTCGCGCCAAAATGCGTACGGATGCGTGCATCGAATGCATCGGACTTGCTGAACCATTGCTGCTTGTGCTGCAAGGCCTCGCTGTTGCTGGGGCGAGCGCTACCCAACCAGAATTGCAGTACCTCGTCGGCAGAGGCGATGGGTGCGGGTGCAGGTGGGGATGCGGAAGCTGAGGTCATGGCGAAGCCTGTATCAATCAAAGCCCGTTTTTTACCATGCAGCAGCAGCCTGCAGAAACAACAAAGCCGGGCAAGGCCCGGCTTTGTTCTGGGTGACCGCCGCTTATGCGGTGCGCGAGCCGGCAGGCTGCTGCACTGGCTTGCTGCTGGAGCGGTCACGCAGACCCAGCGCCCAGCGCTCGATGGTGTAGAAAGACAGCGCGGCAAACGCGGCCGAGATCGGCAGGCCCAGGATCACCACCCACTGCCAGTCGGTGTGGGCGCGCAGCAGGCGCACAACAGGGTAGTGCCAGAGGTAGATACCGTAGGACATCTTGCCAACCCAGACCAGGGCCGGCAGGCTCAGCATGTCGAACAGCACACCCTTTTGCTTGCTCACGGCAACGATGATGGCAGCGGCCACCAGCTCCACCAGCGCAAAGCCCCAGAGCAGCGCACCGGCGTCGTCCCACCCGTAGCCAATCACGGCAAAGGGCAGCACCGGCAGCAGCCACAGCAGGTATTTTTGGCGTGCATGCAGCGCATCCATCCACTCGGGGCGGTGCACGGCCACAGCGGCCAGCGCGCTGCCCAGCAGCATGCCGGTGGCGCGGGTGTCAAAGCGGAAGAAGATTTCGTAGAAGTGCTGGCCCTGGACCACCCAGTAGGCGCGCCAGACAAACATCAGCGCCACCAGCAGCAGCACCGGGCGCCACAGCTGCTTGCGCGCGGTATGCGCCAGCAGCAGCACCAAGAGCGGCGGCCAGACCAGGTAGAAGTGCTCTTCCACCGACAGCGACCACATGTGCAGCAAGGTGTCCGGGCTGTCAAAAAAGGCGATGCCGTAGTCGGCCAGGTACAGCGCAGAGACCACCACGTCCTGGTTCACATCATCGAGACCGGGCCAGATCAGCGGCGCAAACAGCCAGTAGGCGGCCAGAAACAGCAGCAAGGCCGGGCCCAGGCGCAAAAAGCGGCGCTTGTAAAAGCGCCAGAAGTCAAGCCGGCCCGATTGCTGGTGTTCTTTCAGCAACAGCGACGTGATCAAAAAGCCGCTGAGCACAAAGAACAGGTCCACACCGAAGAAGGCGCCGTCAAACATCGGCGCATGGGCGTGTGACAGGAACACCAGAACAATGGCCACTGCGCGCATACCATCGAGCGCAGGGTTGTATTTCATACGGAATCCAGACAAAACCAAAGATCTCCATCTAACCGCAGCAGGGCCAAAGCCGTTGCCGCGCTCCCAGACTTGGTGTCAATTGTTGCGCTGCCTGGGTGCAGGCCCGGAGGCTGCCCAACCAGCGCTTGCTGGGAATTAAACATCTGTGCTTAACGCGCCAAGTGGCACGAAAGCTGACCCATCGGGCTTTGTGATCCCCGCATGGCCGCTGTTCTCCAGGGCTTGCTGGGGAATACCAACCATGCGCCAAGGCGCGACGATTGAGAACCCGAGCCTATCGATTTAGTTCCGGCGTGGATGCTTTATTTTGTGACCAATGCACCGCAAATGCGTCCATCTTGCAGTCACCTTGCAGCGCTTGCGCCTGGTGGCCCAGCACGCCCGCTCCTCGCCGTCCATCCCCTCTGCCTTGCCTGGCCCGCTGGGTCTGCGCCCGGGGCCCCTGCCTGCTTCGCACGCTGTGCCAAGCCTGCATGGCGATGATCGCCTGCGGGCCCGCAAGCGCTGTGTAGGAAAAAACGAAAGGCACCCGTCAGCACCCGGGCGCGAATTGTGCCAGCTAGCGATGCCCTGCTGTCGTAAAAAGCGGGATGCAACTGACAAAAAATAACATTGCAAATCAGGATGCCGGAGGCCCTGGGACCAGAAACAGCGCACCTGCTGCCAGGGTGACAGCTTGCGTGCTAACCCCCATGCAAGCGCGCGCCGCTTTGCGTACGCTCGGGCTACGCTTTTTCTTTTGCCATGACCACCTCTGCCCCCTCCCCCCTGCCCCAGATCGAGCACTACGCGCAATGGCTCAGCCAGCAGCATGGCCTGCACTTTGACGACTACGAGGCCATGCATGCCTGGTCGGTCGAGCATCTGGCCGCATTTTGGCGCAGCATCTGGGACTACTACCAGCTTGAATCTCCTACGCCGATCACCGAGGTGCTGAGCGACGATGCCATGCCCGATGCGCGCTGGTTCAGCGGCGCCCAGGTCAGCCTGCCGCGCCAGCTGCTGCGCCACACGGCAGCGGCCCAGCAGGCCGGGGTGCCGGCGATCGTCAGCGACAACGAACTCGGCCAGATGCGCGAGATGGCCTGGCCCGAGCTGCAGCGCCAGGTGGCCTCGGTGGCGGTGGCGCTGCGCAGCCTGGGCATTGGCCGGGGCGACCGCGTGGCCGCCTATATGCCCAATATCCCCGAGACCGTGGTCGCGATGCTGGCCTGCGTCAGCCTCGGCGCGGTCTGGAGCGTCTGCGCCCCCGACATGGGCGTGGCCGCCGTGGTGGACCGCTTCAAGCAGATCGAGCCCAAGGCCTTGATCGCCGTCGATGGCGTCTACTACGGCGGCAAGCCGCTGGACCGCAGTGCTGTGGTGCAGTCCTTGCTGGCCGAGCTGCCCACGGTGCAGCACTGCCTGACCGTGCAGACCCCTTATGCCGCCGCCCCGGTGGGCAGCCACCACTGGGACTGGGCCACCACCGGCCAGGACGCACATGCCGTCGCGGCGTTCGAGCCCGAATGGCTGCCGTTTGACCACCCGATCTGGATCGTCTACTCCAGCGGCACCACCGGCCTGCCCAAGCCCATCGTGCATGGCACCGGCGGCATCCTGCTGGCCTTGCATGTGGCGGGGCTGCACAACGACCTGGGCGCCAGCTACAGCGACAGCCATGCGGGCGAGCGCTTTCTCTGGTACAGCTCCACCGGCTGGGTGATGTGGAACATCCAGGTCAGCGGCCTGCTGTTTGGCACCACGATCACCATCTTCGACGGCCACCCGGCCGGCAGCAGCAGCCAGCCCGACTGGGGCGTGCTGTGGCGCTTTGCCGCGCGCCACCACACCAGCATCTTTGGTGCGGGTGCCGCCTATTTCAGCAACTGCATGAAGGCCGGCCTCGACGTGGGCGCGATCCCTGGCCTGCAGCAGGTGCGCACCTTGGGCAGCACCGGCTCGCCGCTGGCACCCGAGGTGCAGCGCTGGGGCAGCGCCCAGCTGCAGGCAGCCGGTGCCGGCGAGGTGTTCTGGTGCAATATCTCGGGCGGTACCGATTTTTGTGGCGCCTTCATCGGCGGCAACCGCAGCCTGCCCCAGGCGCCCGGCCGCATGCAATGCCGCTGGCTGGGCCATGCGGTGGAGGCATGGAACGAACAAGGCCAGGCCGTGCGCGACGAGGTCGGCGAGCTGGTCTGCACCCGGCCTATCCCTTCAATGCCGCTGTACTTCTGGAACGACCCGGGCAAGCAGCGCTACCTGGACAGTTATTTCGACCACTGGCCCGGCATCTGGCGCCATGGCGACTGGATCCAGATCAACAGCGACGGCAGCTGCGTGATCTATGGCCGCAGCGACGCCACCATCAACCGCCAGGGCCTGCGCATGGGCACCAGCGAGATCTACAACGCCATCGAGGCGTTGCCCGAAGTGCAGGATTCGATGGTCATCGACCTGGAGTACCTGGGCCGCAACAGCTATATGCCGCTGTTTGTCGTGCTGCGCGAGGGCCTGGTGCTGGACGCCGCCATCCAGGGCCGCATCGAGCAGGCGATACGCACTGCGCTGTCGCCCCGCTTTATCCCCGACACCATCGCGCAGGTGTCCGAGGTGCCGCGCACCTTGACCGGCAAAAAGCTGGAGCTGCCGATCAAAAAGCTGCTGCTGGGCCAGCCTGCGGACAAGGTGCTGAACCCGCAGACCATGGCCAACCCCGGCTGCCTGCCCTGGTTCGAGGCCTTTGCCGCCCAGCATCTGGCGCGGCTCAGCCAGCCGGCCGCTGGCTGAAAGCCCTGCGCTGCAGCGATGGACGGACGGTGCGATAATGGAAAGCTATCGAGACGCTCCGGCTGGGACCCCCAGCCTCGGCGCCTGAGCCCCAGGGCCCGTGCCACAGCACCTTCTCGCCACCGACCCTCCTCCTGAAGACGCGCAGGCCACCCGCCTGCGTGTCTGCAACGTGTATGCCTTCATCCATTTCCCTTCGCCTGGTGTTTATCCTGGGCCTGCTATCCGCCATTGGCCCCTTTGCCATCGACATGTACCTGCCGGCCCTGCCGCAGATTGGCGCCAGCCTGCAAGCGCCCGTCGGGGCCGTGCAAGCCAGCCTGACGGCCTTCTTCCTGGCGCTGGGCGTGGGCCAGCCGCTGTTTGGCACCCTGGCCGATATGTGGGGCCGCAAGAAGCCGCTCTACCTGGGCCTGGCGATTTTTGTGCTGGCCAGCGTCGGCTGCGCGCTGGCGCAGGACATCCACACGCTGGTGGTGCTGCGCTTTATCCAGGGCCTCGGCGCGGCAGCGGGCATGGCCATTCCGCGTGCGGTGGTGCGTGATCTGCACACCGGCCACGAGGCCGCGCGCATGATGTCGCTGCTGATGCTGGTCTTCAGCGTCTCGCCCATCCTCGCGCCGCTGGCCGGCAGCGGGGTGATTGCAATCGGCGGCTGGCGCATGGTGTTCTGGGTGGTGGCAGTGGCCGCGCTGATCGGCATGGTGGCCATGGCGCGCGGCCTGCCCGAGACGCGCGCATCCAACAACGGCGTGGACAGCAGCCTGGGCGGTGTGCTCCAGGCCTATGGCCTGCTGCTGCGCGACTGGCACTACCTGGGCCTGGTGTTTATCGGCGCCTGCGCGATGGCCGGTTTCTTTGTCTACCTGGCCGGCTCGCCTTTTGTGCTGATCAACCACTACGGCCTCAGCACCACGCAGTACAGCATGGCCTTTGCATTCAATGCGATTGCCTTTATTGGCGCGGCGCAGTTTACCGGCATGCTGGGCAAGCGCTTTGGCCTGGTGCCCGTTGTCAAGCTGGCCGCTACCGCCAGCGGTGTGGTGATGTGCTGCCTGCTGGCCTACTACCTGGTGGGTGGCGACCAGCTCGCCGTGTTGATTGGCCTGTACTTTGTCGCCAGCGGCTTGATGGGCCTGGTGATCCCCACGACTTCGGTGCTGGCGCTGGAGGCGCATGGCCAGATTGCCGGCACAGCCTCGGCCTTGCTGGGCACCTTGCAGATGCTGACCGGCGCGGTCGCCATGCAGATCGTGGGCCTGTTCTCCAGCGGCAAACCGCTGCCGATGGTGGTGGGCATGGCCACCGGCGCGCTGTGCGGCGTGCTGCTGACCTGGATCACCTTGGGCGGCCGGCGCGGCGCCCGGGTCTGATGCCTGCCAACGACCTCTAACGACAACGCCCCGCAGCTTGCGGGGCGTTTTTGCTTTTGGAGGTTTAAACCTTGGGCTGGCGGTAGGCCAGGCAGAGCTTGTTGCCATCGGGGTCGCGCAGGTAGGCCAGGTACAGGGCCGCAGGGCCTTCGCCGCGCCAGCCCGGTGGGTCTTCACAGGCCACGCCGCCATGGGCCAGGCCCACCGCATGGGCCTGGTCGACCTGCTCGGTGCTGCTGGCGGCAAAGCCGGTGGTGCTGCCATTGCCGATAGTGGCTGCCTCGCCATTGATGGGGGTGCTGACGCTGAAGGTGCCGCCATTGGCGCGCCAGAAATAGCGGTTCTTGTTGGCGGCACCCGGGGGCACGCCCAACTCGGCGAGGAAGGCGTCGTAGAACTGGCGTGATTTCTCCAGATCGCTGGTGCCGAGCATGATGTGGCTGAACATGGGTGTCTCCTTGCAGGGTGGAAAAAACGGAGGGGAAAGATCAGGCAGCTGCCACTATAGCGGCGCTGGCGGGCGGCTGAAAACGGGCGCTTGTCGCGCAGTATCCACCATCGCGCGGGCCGGTTTGCAGCCAGCACACAACAGTGCCTGGCCGTGCAAGTGCCAGTCCTTAGCCCCTGGTTCTGGTCACCTGTCGCCTGCCTGCCAATCACCGAACACGCACAGCCGCTATAGTCGCCCCGAGCCTGCTGGCGTGCGTTGCGCGCGCCGGGTGCAGGCACCATCCACACATGAATTTACAAAATATCCTCGGCCCACAGGCCGCCTCACACCTGCGTTTGATGGGCATGGCCTTGCTTTGGGGCGCGTCCTGGCCCAGTGGCCGCATGGTGGCCCAGCACATGCCGCCACTGGCAGCGTCGGGCCTGCGTTTTGTACTGGCCGCCGTGGTGCTGCTGGTCTGGCTGTATGCGGCAGGCGGCATGGCCGGGCTCAGGCACTGGTCGCCCAAGCGCTGGTTGGGCATGGCCGCCGCTGCAGCTACAGGCGTATTTGGTTACGCGGCCTGTTTTTTGAGTGGCCTGCAGTACCTGCCCGCCAGCAAGGCGGCGCTGGTCATCACGCTCAACCCGGTGCTCACCTTGCTGCTGGCTGCCTGGATCTTTCGGGAACGCATCAACCGCACGATTGCCTTGGGCATGGCGCTGGCGGCGCTGGGTGCGGTGCTGGTCATCTCGCATGGGGATCCAGCCCAGCTGCTGGCCGGTGGCCTGGGCCGGGGCGAACTGCTGATCCTGGGCTGCGTGGCCTGCTGGGTCAGCTACACCTTGCTGGGCCGGGCGATTCTGGCCGGGGTCGATGCGCTGTCCACCACGGCCGTCACCGCGACCATCGGCGCCGTGATGCTGCTGGCCGCCAGCCTGGTGGTCGAAGGGCCGCAGGGCATGGCCCAGGCCTTCGATGCGGGCCTGCCCGCCTGGGGCGCGCTGCTGTTTCTGGCCTGGGGCTCTACCGCACTGGCTTACGCATGGTACTTTGATGGCGTCAAGGCACTGGGCGCTGGTGCGGCATCGGGCTATATCACCCTGGTGCCGGTGATTGGCGTGGCCTGCTCGGCCCTGTGGCTGGGCGAGCAGATCGATGCACCCATGCTCGCCGGGGGCGCGATGGCGCTAGCGGGCACCGCGGTGATGAACTGGGGCCGGCGCACACCGCGTGCTGCGGTGGCTGCAGCGGCAGCGCGCTAAACCGCCAGCGGGTTCTCGGCCAGCTGCGGCGGCAGCTCCGCCCAGGGCTCGTTCATGAACTGCTGGGCCGCATAGTCCATAAAGGCCTGCACGCGCGCTGGCCGCGTACGGCCCGGCGGGGTGACGATGTTCAGCGACAGCACATCGGCCTCCCAGCCCGGCATGGCGGTCTGCAGGCTGCCATCGCGCAGCTCCTGCCACACCAGAAATGACGGCTGCAGCGCCAGCCCCATGCCGGCCAGCAGTGCGGGCTGCAGCGCCTCGGCATTGTTGACCTGCATCTGTATCGGCATCACCTGCGTGTACTCGCCATGGCGCGCATGGCGAAAGCGCCAGCTGGTGCCATAGCGCGCCAGGCTGTACTGCAGGCCCTTGTGCTGGGCCAGATCGCGCGGGTGCACCGGGTGGCCATAGCGCTCGAAATAAGCAGGAGAGCCGACCAGCAAGATGCGCACCTTGCACAGGGTGCGCGCAATCAGGCTCGAATCGCTCAGGTTGGCAATGCGCAGCGCCAGGTCAAAGCGGTCGCGGATCAGGTCCACCTGCTCGTCAGCAAAGTGCAGGTTCAGCTCCACATCCGGGTGCATCTCCATGAACTTGGGCAGGATCGGCGACAGCCGCGCAATGCCAAAGGACATCGGCGCGGCAATGCGGATCTGGCCGCGCAGGCTGGTGGAGCGGTCGGTGATGTCGGCCTCCACCGCCTCGCCCTCCTGCAGGATGCGCGTGGCCCGCTCCAGCGCGCTGCTGCCGGCATCGGTCAGCGCCATGCGGCGTGAGGTGCGGTGGAACAGGCTGGTCTTCATGCGGCCCTCCAGCCGCGTGATGGCCTTCGATACCGTTGCCTGCGACAGCGCCAGCTCGGCAGCGGTGCGCGCGAACGATCCGGTCTCGGCGACCTTGGCAAAAATGGCCCAGGCCTCCAGGTCAGGCAGCTTGCTCATGGCTTCATCGCTTTCTCAATCACATCAAATATGGAATTAATGCTTTTCTATATTTTCTATTTTAATCATATTCAAGGCGACCTACACTTTCTTCATCGACGACAAAACACCTGGAGAAAGACATGATTGAACGACGCAGCTTTGACAGCCTGGGCGGTGCCAACCACGGTTGGCTCGATGCCAAGCACCACTTCTCTTTTGCCGACTACCGTGACGCCCAGCGCGTGAACTGGGGCGCTCTGCGGGTCTGGAACGATGACACCATCGCGCCGCAAACCGGCTTCCCACCGCACGGCCATGCCGACATGGAAATCATCACCTATGTCCGAGAAGGTGCGATCACCCATGAAGACAGCCTGGGCAACCGAGGCCGCACCGAAGCCGGTGATGTGCAGGTGATGAGCGCCGGCAGCGGCGTGCGCCACTCGGAATACAACCTCGAGTCCACGACGACCCGCATCTTCCAGATCTGGATCCTGCCCGACCGCCAAGGCGACAAGCCCAGCTGGGGCGCCAAGCCCTTCCCCAAGGGCGACCGCAGCGGCAAGTTCGTGACCTTGGCCAGCGGCATGGACGGTGATGGCGACGCGCTGCCCATCCGTGCCAATGCCCGGGTGCTGGGTGCCACGATCAAGGCCGGTGAAAGCCTGGACTACGGTTTTGACCATGCCGACCGCTATGGCTACCTCGTCCTTGCCAAGGGCAGTGCCTCGGTCAATGGTGTGGCGCTGTCCAGCCGCGATGGTGCTGCCATCCATGGCGAGACCACGATCCGCATCACCGCCACGGAAGACACCGAAATCGTGCTGGTGGATGCACCGGCCCTGAACTGAGCACCTGTAGATCCTTTGTAGACAGCTTCCTTCCCGTTTTTTAACCTTTCAAGAGCACGCACCATGACCAACAAATCTTTCCTCGAAGTCCTGACCCCCGCCAACAGCCAGATGATCTTCATCGACCAGCAGCCCCAGATGGCCTTTGGCGTGCAGTCCATCGACCGCCAGACGCTGAAGAACAACGTGGTGGGCCTGGCCAAGGCGGCCCAGGTGTTTGGCGTGCCGACGACGATCACGACGGTCGAGACCCACAGCTTCTCGGGCCACACCTACCCAGAGCTGCTGAACGTATTCCCCAGCAACCCCATCCTGGAGCGCACGTCGATGAACTCCTGGGACGACCAGAATGTGCGTGATGCGCTGGCCGCCAACGTTGCCAAGGGCCACAAGAAGATCATCGTCTCGGGCCTGTGGACCGAGGTCTGCAACACCACCTTTGCACTTAGCGCCATGCATGACGCCGGCTACGAGATCTACATGGTGGCTGATGCCTCGGGCGGCACCTCGCTCGAAGCGCACAACCAGGCGATGCAGCGCATGGTGCAGGCTGGTGTGGTGCCCGTCACCTGGCAGCAGGTGCTGCTGGAATGGCAACGTGACTGGGCCAAGCGCGAGACCTATGACGCGGTGATGGACATCGTGCGCGAACACTCCGGTGCCTATGGCATGGGCGTGGACTATGCGTACACGATGGTGCACAAATCCCCAGAGCGTGCGCAGCACGGCAACACCATCGGCCCCAAGCCCGCTGTTTAATTGCCTTGTTTGTGGTGGGGTAGCCCCCCCACCCCCGCTGGCCTCCCCGCACCACCCACCCCGCACGCCACTGCCATGACCACCTCCAGCCCCGACACCATTTTTCACAACGGCCGCTTTACCACCTTGAACAAGGCCCAGCCCACGGCCAGCGCTGTGGCCATCCGCGATGGCAAGTTTGTCGCGGTGGGCAGTGATGCAGAGGTGCTGGCGCTGGCTGCCAGCGGCACCCGCAAGATCGACCTGCAAGGCCGCAGCGCGCTGCCCGGCCTGTTCGACAACCACACCCATGTGATTCGCGGCGGTCTGAACTTCAACATGGAGCTGCGCTGGGATGGGGTGCGGTCGCTCGCCGATGCGCTGGAGATGCTGCGCCAGCAGGTGGCGATCACGCCGGCGCCGCAATGGGTGCGCGTGGTGGGCGGCTTTAGCGAGCACCAGTTTGTCGAAAAGCGCCTGCCGACCCTGGCCGAGATCAATGCGATTGCGCCGGACACGCCCGTGTTCCTGCTGCACCTGTATGACCGCGCCCTGCTCAACGCCGCTGCGCTGCGCGCCGTGGGCTACCACCGCGACACGCCCCAGCCACCGGGCGGCGAGATTGTGCGCGACAGCCAGGGCAACCCGCGGGGCCTGCTGCTGGCCAAGCCCAATGCCACCGTCCTCTATTCCACCCTGGCCAAGGGCCCCAAGCTGCCCTTCGAGTACCAGGTCAACTCCACGCGCCACTTCATGCGCGAGCTCAACCGCCTGGGCGTGACCGGTGTCATCGACGCCGGTGGTGGATCGCAGAACTACCCCGATGACTACCAGGTCATCGAAGAACTGAACCAGCAAGGCCAGATCACCGTGCGCCTGGCCTACAACCTGTTCACGCAAAAGCCCAAGGAAGAGAAGGACGACTTTCTGCAGTGGACGCAGTCGGTCAAGTACAAGCAGGGCAACGACTACTTCCGCCACAACGGCGCGGGCGAAATGCTGGTGTACTCGGCCGCTGACTTTGAAGACTTTCGCCAGCCCCGCCCCGACATGCCGCCGCAGATGGAGACCGAGCTGGAAGATGTGGTGCGCGTGCTGGTCCAGAACCAATGGCCCTGGCGCCTGCATGCCACCTATGACGAGACCATCAGCCGCGCGCTCGATGTGTTCGAAAAGGTGCACCAGGAAACACCCATCGACGGCCTGAACTGGTTCTTTGACCACGCCGAAACCATCTCCGACCGCTCGATCGACCGCATCGCTGCGCTGGGCGGCGGCATTGCCGTGCAGCACCGCATGGCCTACCAGGGCGAGTACTTTGCCGAGCGCTATGGCCACAAGGCGATGGAAGCCACGCCGCCGGTCAAGAAAATCCTGGAAAAAGGCGTCAAGGTCTCTGCGGGCACCGATGCCACCCGCGTGGCCTCGTACAACCCATGGGTGTCGCTGTCCTGGATGGTGACCGGTAAGTCCGTCGGCGGCATGCAGATGTACCCCGAGCGCAACCTGCTGGACCGCGAAACCGCCCTGCGCATGTGGACCGAGAACGTGGCCTGGTTCTCCAACGAGGAAGGTGCGCGTGGCCGCATCCAGGTGGGCCAGTTTGCCGACCTGATCGTGCCGAGCAAGGACTATTTCCAGGTGCCTGAGGATGAGATCTCCTTCCTCACCTCCGACCTGACCGTCGTAGGTGGCCGGGTGGTGTATGGCGCAGGCAGCTTTGCCCGCCATGACGACAACCCCCTGCCCCCTGCGATGCCCGACTGGTCGCCCGTGCGCCGCTTTGGTGGCTATGGCGCCTGGGGCGAGCCCGAAGGCGCTGGCAAAAACTCGCTGAACCCCGCGCGCTACCGCAGCCTGGCTGCTGGCTGCGGCTGCGGCAGCCAATGCGGCATGCACGGTCACCAGCATGCCAATGCCTGGGCGTCCCAAGTACCGGCCTCCGACATGCAAGGCTTCTTTGGTGCACTGGGCTGCTCCTGCTGGATGTCCTGAGCGAGCCTGCCCCCCTTTTCAAATTCTGCTGATCCGAGACCTGCCATGAACCACCCCCATCCCGACCATCCCCCGGCGCCGCCCGCGGCCCCGGCCCAGCCCGCCGGCGGCAGCTTTGCCCCCTTGCAGCAAAAACTGTTTGCCGTGCTGTGGATCGCCACCGTCGTCGGCAACACCGGCAGCTTTGTGCGCGATGTGGCCAGCGCCTGGCTGATGACCGACCTCTCGTCCTCGCCCACCGCAGTCGCCCTGGTGCAGGCGGCAGCCTCGGCCCCGGCCTTTTTGCTGGCGATACCGGCGGGCGTGCTGTCCGACATCCTGGACCGCCGCAAGTTTCTGATCGCCATCCAGGTGCTGCTCGCCTGCGTCAGCATTACCTTGATGACCCTGTCGGCGATGGGCATGCAGACGGTGGGCTCGCTCGTGGCACTGACCTTTCTGGGTGGCATTGGCGCCGCACTGATGGGCCCGACCTGGCAGGCCATAGTGCCCGAGCTGGTCGCCAAGCGGGATCTCAAGTCGGCCGTCGCGCTCAACTCGCTGGGCATCAATATTGCCCGCGCCATTGGCCCGGCTTTGGGTGGTGTGGTGCTGGCGGGCCTGGGTGCCTCGGTCACCTATGGGGTGGATGTGATCAGCTACGCCTTTGTGATTGCTGCGTTGTTGTGGTGGCCGCGCCCCAAGGCCGAGCAGGACGACCTGAGCGAGCGCTTTGCCGGCGCCTTCCGTGCCGGCCTGCGCTATGCCCGCTCCAGCCGCGAGCTGCATGTGGTGCTGCTGCGTGCCTTCCTGTTCTTTGCACTGGCCAGCTCGGTCTGGGCGCTGCTGCCCCTGGTGGCCCGCCAGCTGCTGGGCGGTGGGGCAGGCTTTTACGGTGTGCTGCTGGGCGCCGTTGGTGTCGGCGCCATTGGCGGTGCCTTCCTGCTGCCCAAGCTGCGTGCCCGCCTGTCTTCCGATGGCCTGCTGCTGATGTCGGCCCTGGTGTCGGCTGCCGTGATGGCCTTCCTGGCGATGTCGCCGCCCCAATGGGCTGCCGTGCTAGCACTGCTGCTGCTGGGCCAGTCCTGGATCACCGCGCTCACCACGCTCAACGGTGTCGCCCAGGCCATCTTGCCCAACTGGGTGCGGGGCCGTGCGCTGGCCGTCTACCTCACCGTGTTCAACGGCGCGATGACCTTCGGCAGCCTGAGCTGGGGCTTTACCGCCAAGGCGCTGGGTGTACCCAGCACCTTGCTGGTGGGCGCTGCCGGCCTGGTCGTGATGGGCCTGATCGCCCACCGCATCAAGCTGCCCGAAGGCGAGGCCGACCTGGTCCCATCCAACCACTGGCCCGAGCCACTGACCGCCCACGCCGTCGACAAGGACCGGGGCCCGGTGATGATCCAGATCCGCTACCACGTGGCCAAGGACAACCATGCGCCCTTCCTCAAGGCCCTCGCCCGCCTGTCTGCCGCCCGCCGCCGCGATGGCGCCTATGCCTGGGGCATCGTGCAGGACACCGCCTCCGAGGACCACTTCATGGAGTGGTTCCAGGTGGAATCCTGGGCCGAGCACCTGCGCCAGCACAAGCGGGTCACCCATAGCGATGCCGATGTGCAAAGCGAAGTGGCGCAGTACCACCAAGGCAGCGAGCCCCCGGTGGTCCAGCATTTCCTGTCGGTGAACCACCCCGCCCAGGGCCATGCCTGATCGTTGAATCCCAGCACCCAGTCTGCCCAGCGGCAGCCTGGGTTTTTTGCGACTTTTTGGGACTGCTCCAGCCCCGCTGCCGCAGCGGGTGGCGGTTTTTCTGCGTGCTGATCAACCGCGCTCAAAAGCCTGCGCGCATTGCCAGCCCAGCGCTGCCAGCGGGCCGGCCTTGGCGCCTGTGGCCGCCGCATCGGCAGCAGCGGCGGTGCCATCGGCGGCGCGCTGCGCAATACCGTAGAGGATGGCGGCCATGCGAAACAGGTTGAAGGCGAGGTAGTACTCCCACAACGGGCCCGGGTCGCGGCCCGCGCGCTCGGCATACATTGCCAGGTAGGCGCGCTCGTCGGGGATGCCCAAGGCCGCCAGATCACAACCACCCATGCCGCGCCACAGCGCAGGCGGCACACGCCAGGCCATGCCGTGGTAGGCCAGGTCGGCGAGCGGATCGCCCAAGGTGGACAGCTCCCAGTCCAGCACGCCAATGATCTGCGGCTCGCTGCGGTGCCAAACGAGGTTGTCCAGCCGGTAGTCGCCATGCACCAGGGTGGTCTCTTCGGCCTGGGGCAGATGCTGGGGCAGCCAGTCCATCAGCTGCTGCATCGCAGGGTCTACGGGCACCCGCAACTGCTGGGTCTGCTGGCTCCAGCGCTTGGTTTGCCGCGCCACATAGCCGCCGGCGCGGCCATAGCTGCCCAGGCCCAGCGCGGCCGGGTCCAGCTGGTGCAGCGCGGCGATCACGCGGTTCATCTCGGCATACAGCGCGCCGCGCTCGGCCGGCTGCATGCCGGGCAAGGCCGGGTCCACCAGCACCCGGCCGTCCAAAAAATCCATCAGGTAGAACGGCGTGCCCAGCAGCTCGGCATCGTCGCAATAGGCCAGCATGCGCGGCACGGGCACCGCCGTGCCGGCCAGGGCCTGCATCACCTGGTGCTCACGGTCAATCGCATGCGCGCCGGCCACCAGGCTGCCAGCGGGTTGCTTGCGCAGCACCATCTGCCGGTCGCCCAGCTGCAGCTTGTAGGTGGGGTTGGACTGGCCGCCCGCCAGCACGCTCACCGTGACCGCCTCGCCACCCGACAGACCCAGGTCCTGCAAATAAGGCTGCAGCCGCTGCGCCAGCGCCTGCGGGCTGGAGGCGGCGTTCACAGCGGGCGCGGCGCTGCGGGCACCGCCTGGATGATCGCCGGCACACCGCGCTCGGCCTGCGCATCCTTCTCGGCCGCCTGCACCAGCTTGCGCGCCATGCTGAAGCGGTGCACCTCGCTGGGGCCGTCGTAGATGCGAAAGGCGCGCATGTCCATGAAGATGCGCATCACCGGGGTTTCCATGGTCACGCCCTGCCCGCCCAAAATCTGTACGCAGCGGTCCACCACGCGCCATTCGGCCTCGGAGCAGACGACCTTGGCCCGGCTCGACTCGTAGCTGCCCTGCTCGCCCTGGTCCAGCAGCCAGGCGGTGTGCCAGATGTGCAGGCGCGCGGTGTGCAGGTCCATGTCGTTGTCGGCCAGCATAAAGCCCACGCCCTCGTGCGAGGACAGCGGCTTGCCAAAGGCGGTGCGGCGGCGGGCATAGGCCAGCGCCACATCCTGCGCGCGCCGGGCCTGGCCCAGCCAACGCATGCAGTGCGTCAGCCGCGCGGGCGCCAGGCGCACCTGGGCATAGCGAAATCCCTTGCCGACCTCGCCCAGGATGGCACTGGCGGGCACACGCAGCTGGTCAAAGCGCAGCACGCCGTGGCCGCCGGTAAAGCAGGCATCCATCGCATCCATGGATCGCTCCAGCGTGATTCCGGGCTGGTCCATATCGCTCAGGAACATCGTGGCGCCGCCGTCTTCGGTGCGGGCCATGATGATGGCGTAGTCCGACCCTTCGGCGCCGGTGATGAACCATTTCTGCCCGCTGATCAGGTAGTCATCGCCATCGCGCACCGCCACGGTGGCGAGCGCGGCCGGGTCGGATCCGGCACCGGGCGCCGGCTCGGTCATCGCAAAGCAGGAGCGCAGCTGGCCCGCTACCTGCGGGCGCAGCCAGCGCGCCTGCTGGGCCGGGGTGGCCACCGCCTCCATCAGGTGGATATTGCCTTCATCGGGCGCATGGATGTTGAGTGCCGTCGGGCCCAGCCAGGAGTAGCCGGCCTCCTCAAACACCACCGCCTTTTCGACATGCGTGAGCCCCAACCCACCCAACTCGCGCGAGGCATGGGGCGTAAGCAGGCCGGCCGCGCGGGCGCGCTCGACCAGCTCGCGGCGCAGCGCCTCATCCGGGCCATGGCGGCTTTGCCGGGCATCGTTTTCCAGCGGAATCACCTGCTCGGCAATAAACGCGCGGGTCTTGTCGCGCAGTGCCAGCAGTTGGGGGGACAGGGAAAAATCCATGGTGCGGTCTTCGGTAGCGGTGGCGGGCCCCCAGGCGAGGACCCATGGGCAAATGGTGCCATGCCCGGCGTGCCAGGCCGTCACGGTTGAGACAGAGTCGCCCGCCCGGCACTGCGGCACTCAAAAGCGCTGCAAAGGGATGACACCCTGGTGTCGTACCCCGGACTTGCAGATGGGCTATAAACAAAGCATGCCCATCCAAGCCGAATCTGCACCCATCACCTCCGAGGCCACCCCCCAGGCCCATAGCCGCCACCTGCCACTGGCGGGCACCACCAATTTCCGCGATCTGGGCGGCTACCAGGGCCTGGACGGCCGCACGGTGCGCTGGCGCAAGCTGTTCCGCTCTGACCACCTGGCCTTGCTCAGCCCCGAGTCCCAGCTGCAGCTGCTGCGCGAGCTGGGCGTGGCCCGCTCGGCCGATTTTCGCGGCCAGCGCGAGCAAACCGTGGACCACTATGCGATCGATGGCCTGCAGCACCATTCGCTGGCCATTGAGCCAACGCTTGTGCAGCGCGCCTTCAGCCTGATGCAGCAAGGCCAGCGCCTGACGCCCGACCACACCGTCGTGCTGATGCAGGACACCTACCGCAGCTTTATCCACGACAATGCCGCGCCGTTTGCACAGTTCTTCGAGATGCTGCTCGACAGTGATGCGCCCATCGTCTTCCACTGCACCGCCGGCAAGGACCGCACCGGCTGGGCCGCCACCTTGCTGCTGACCACCCTGGGTGTGCCTCAGGATGTCGTGCTGCAGGACTACCTGCTGACCAACGACTACTACCACCGCCCGGCCGAAGCCGTGGCCGCTGCCGCCCACATCCCCGAGGAAGTGCTGCAGGTGCTGTGGCGGGTGCAGGAGCCCTTCCTGACCGCCGCCATCGAGCCTGTGCTGCAGGACTATGGCAGCATCCCCAACTATGTGGAAAAGGTGCTGGGCGTGGATGCAAAGGCGCAGCAAAAGCTCGCGCAGATGTATCTGGAATAATCGGTTGTTCCTTCGACCCACGGCCACCCCGCTGGCCGCCCGCCGATGAACCAACCGCTCCCCTCTCCGCGCCCCCTGGTCGCATCCCGTTGGACGCCCCGCCAGATCGCACTGGCCAGCCTGCTGGTGCTGGCCGTTGTGCTGTGCTGGCTACCGGCTTTCCAGGCCATGGCCGACCGCTATGTGGATGATGGCCTGCAACGCTCCCTGCTCAGCTTTGCCACCGCCCGTGCGCTGCACAGCGTCGTCTCGGTGCTGCAGGGCACCGAGCTGGCCGTGCAGCCGATGGGCGTGGGCCTGACCTTGACGCTGGGTCAGGTGCTGGCCCCCATCAGCGACCTGGTGGCGCAGTTTGCCGACTGGATGCTCTGGGCCAGCATTGCCTTTGGCCTGCAAAAGCTGCTGCTATCGATGGGTGGCAGCTATGGCGTGACCGGCGTGCTTACCGCCATCGCGCTGGCCTGGCTGCTGCTGCGCTGGCGACAGCAGGCGGTGCCCACCTGGCTCAGCCGCTTGCTGGTGGTGCTGCTGTTCACCCGGCTGGTAATGCCGGTCACCATCATCGGCAGCGAGGCGCTGTTCCAGCACTTTATGGCTGGCACCTACCAGAAAAACCAGATCGCCACCGAAGGCGCTGTCGGCCAGCTGCAGCAGTTTGATGTGCGCGCCCCGGCCAAGGCGCCAAGTGCGGACGCAGCAACGCCGACCCCGCCGGCCAACCCCGCCGTGACGCCGTCATCCGGCCTGTGGGAACGCTTCAAGCAATGGGGGCAGCAGGCCCAGCAATCGGCCAGCCAGGCGGCATCGGGGGTGCAGGATCTCGTACGCAACCCGGGCGATGCGCTGCGCGACAAGCTCAGCGAACTGCAGCAGCAGCTCGACCAGCAGGTCGAGCGGCTGGTGACCTTGATGGTGGTGTTTGCGCTGCAGACGCTGGTGATACCGCTGGTACTGGTCTGGGCGCTGCTGCAGCTGTGCAAGGGCTTGCTGGCGGGGCCGCGCCAGCAAGCTGCCAAATCGTAGGGGTAGCGTCGCTTACAGCGCAGCGTGCCATTGCGCAATCGCTGCGCCCACCTTGGCCATCACCGCATCGCTTTGCGCCGTTGTGCGCTCGCCGCCGGTCAGGAAGGCTGTGATGATCAGGCCTTCCGAGGCGGCATTGGGCCAGGCGATCAGACAGTCATTGGCGGTGCTGTGGGCACCGGCACCAGTCTTGCCGCCCACGCGCCACTCCGACGGCAGGCCCGCGCGCACGCGCTGGTCGCCGGTGCGGCTGTCGCTCAGCCACTGCTGCAGCATCGCGCGGCCATAGCCCTTGAGCACATCTCCCAGCAGCAGCGCCTGCAAGGTCGCCTGCATCGCACGCGGCGTGGTGGTGTCGCGCGGGTCGCCGGGCGCTGCCGTGTTGAGCAGCGGCTCGATGCGGTCCAGGCGCGTGGCCTTGTCGCCCAGGGTGCGCAGCCAGGCCGTCAAGGCTTCCGGCCCGCCGCTGGCGCGCAGCAGCAGGTTGGCCGCGACGTTGTCGCTGACCACCACGATCGCTTCGCAGAGCTCCAGCAGGCTGATGCCACCGGGCTGGTCCTGGTACTTTTCCGTCACCGGCGCATAGGGCACCATGTCGGCCGAAGTCACCCGTACCTGCTGGCCCAGGTCCAGCGCCCCCGTCTGCCCCAGGTACAGCACATGCGCGGCCAGCAAGGTCTTGAAGGTGCTGCACATGGCAAAACGCTCATCGCTGCGGTAGCCGGCCTCGCCGCCAGTCTCGGCATCGAACGCATAAACGCCCAGGCGGCCACCGCTCTGGGCTTCAATCAGGGTCAGCGCCTTGTGCAGCGCACGGTCGGCACGGGGATGGGCTGACTGGCGGGATGCGCAGCCGGCTAGGCCAAAAACAGAGCCGCTGCCCATGACCAGGGTGGCGGCTACAAAGTGGCGTCGTTGCATGGTCTTGCTCGGTAGAGGTTGTCATCCCGGAGGATGGATAGCTACCGAGCATACCCCGGCCCAGGGCCTGGCGACACGATATGGCGCAAGCTTTGCGGCGGCCGGGCAACAGGCCCGGAACGCGCTCAGGCCTTTTCGATCTTCAGAGCGGCCTCGTCCAGCAGCGCGGCCATCTTGTCGATCTGCTCGGCCGACAGCGCCGTCTCGCCGTCGCCGGCCATCTTCAGGCGCAGGGCCATCTTGAAGTTCTCGATCGCGCGCACCAGCTGCGGCGGGCGCTGGCGGGCATCGCGGTCCTTGCCACGGGCCAGGCGCGTCAGCAGCAGCTGCAGCGCATCGGCCTGCTCGGCGAGGGCCTGCTCGCCTTCGGCGGTGATGGTGTAGCGCTTGCGCCCGCCTTCGGATTCGCTGGCGGTTGCATGGCCCATGTCCACCAGGTAGCTCAAGGTCGGGTAGATCGTGCCGGGGCTGGGCTGGTAGTCGCCGCCCACCAGCTCGCCCACGGCGCGGATCACGTCGTAGCCATGGCTGGGTTGCTGGCCAATCAAATGCAGCGCCAGCAGCTTGAGGCCGCCAGCCTCGAACATGCGCTCACGCTTGTGCGCCAGGTGGCGCGCAGCATCTGGCCCGTGGCCATGGCCATGGCCATGGCCATGGTCGTGCGGGCCGTGGCCCGGGCCATTGCCATGGTGGCGTGGGCCCCGGCCAGGGCCGCCCTCTTCGCCCATATGGCGGCCACGGGGGCTGCAGAGGTGGGGGTGGTGCTGAAAGTGGTGATGGGGATGTGGCATCTGTGTTCCTTTACTAAGATGCATCTAAGATATATCTTTCAATGGAAGATTTCAAGCCGGTTTTTTGTAAAGATATATCTTTATTGCCGATACCGACATCGCCACACACACCGCGCATAAACGAATAATATATAAAACATATACAATCTGCGTATGTTTTATAGAGGATAGTCATGGGCATCGTCAAAATTTCCGACCCTATGCATGAGAATCTGCGGGTCGCGGGCGCGGCGCTCTCCCGTTCCATCAATGCGCAGGCCGAGCACTGGATGCGGGTGGGCATGCTTGCCGAGATGTACCCTGATCTGGACCACCGCGCGATCTGCCAGGTGCTGGTGCAGGCGGAGCTGGACGGCGGCCTAGATATCAATGCGCTGGTTGCCAAGGCAAGGATGGCGGCATGACGCAAAGCATCACGCCGGTGCATACGGCGAGCGAGCTGGCCCGTGCGCGTCAGGCGGCGCAGCTGGCGGCCGAGGTGCTGGAGATGATTGCGCCCCATGTGGTGCCGGGGGTCAGCACCGCGGCGCTGGATGCCATTTGCCACGACTACATCGTGAACGTGCAAAAGGCGGTGCCGGCCAATCTGGGCTACCAGGGCTATCCCAAGACCATCCTCACCTCGGTGAACCATGTCGTCTGCCACGGCATTCCGTCCGAGGACCGGATTCTGAAAAAGGGCGACATCGTCAATATCGATGTGGCCGTCATCCAGGATGGCTGGTTTGGCGACACCAGCCGCATGTACTTTGTCGGCACGCCCAGCATTCTGGCCAAACGACTGGTCGAGACGACTTACGAGGCATTACGCGCGGGGATTGCCCAGGTGCGGCCGGGCGCCACCTTGGGCGATATCGGACATGCGATCGAGACGGTGGCCAAAGGGGCAGGCTTTGGCGTGGTGCGCGAGTTCTGCGGCCATGGGATAGGCCAAACCTACCACGATGCCCCCAATGTGCTGCACTACGGCAACCCGGGCGAGGGGCTGGTGCTAGAGGCGGGCATGCTGTTCACGATCGAGCCGATGCTCAATGCCGGCAAGCGCCAGGTCAAGACCTTGGCCGATGGCTGGACCGTCGTGACCCAGGACCATTCGCTGTCGGCGCAGTGGGAGCACATGGTGGCGGTGACGCCCGATGGCCATGAGGTGCTGACGACCTGGCCCCATGGCACCGGCAGTTACACGCCGGCCTAAGCCTTAGTCGCCCTGCCCAGCCCCTCCGGCTCGACCAGCGCATCCAGGTGCTTGCAGGCTCATTTGCTATGGCCATCGGCGATGACTTCGCCGTGCTCGACCTGGTAGACGCTGGTATTGAACACAAAGCGCGAGACTTCGGTGGGGTCCTCTAAGTTGCTAAAGCGTAGGAACCAAGTTCTCAGACAGGCCCATTTGAAAAACATACTGAAACACCGCACCGAAGCTTGTCTCCTTTCGTTAGCTGCGCTTTCGGCTCAGGTGATCTCTCTACTCACTCTTTATTCTTTGCACACTCCGTATACTTTTCATCTGAATATGCCTTGGTGATCGGCTTTTTTGGCATAAATATGACGAAATAAACGAGAAACTATAGAAATATTGTTTTTCTGAATATTAACAAATAAAAGAACATGTACCCTTAGGAACCATTTTTTGAAGTGTGTTAAAAATGCTTGACGCTAGCAACTTCACCAACATATGATCAAAACTCCAAAGAAACACAAATTTTTTGGATACTCCCACAAATCCCAACTAGGCTGACATTCATCATTTTCAAGGAGTTTGCTTGTGAAAAGAATTTTATTTTCAAATGCTTTTGCGATAGCCCTCTTGAATACACTTATATCTTTCAATGCATCCGCTCAAAACACAGAGCCATTTATTTCAAAATCTCAAGCTTTGAAAAATGCAGGCCTTTCCGAAGACGCAGTGAATGAAAATCAAAAAATCGTGTTAGCTGCCAATGCGAATGAGGAAAAATTCAAATCCGAGATAAGTGATCTTTATGCAGGGACTTGGATTGAGCATGATTCAGAAGGAAAAGCATATCAAGTTCTTGCAGTCACCGATGAAATCATAGTTCATAAAAGATACAAAGAAGAAACCAACTTGAAAATTGTCTCGGCTAAATATACTTTAAAACAGCTCAACGAATTAAAAGAAAAAATCATCGATAAATTTTTTACCCTAAAGGATGCAGATGGGGACGTCCTAATATTCTCCCTAGATGTCGACCCAAGACGAAATAAAATTGTACTTAGCACAAAATCACTCAATATCAAAAATATTCAATTATTATTTAGTGTAGAAAAATATAATTTTGATATGATCGTCTTTGAAAATCAAGATGCACCTGAAAGGCCAAGTGCAAAGCCTTCACTACCTAGTGGATCCCCTATCGTAATCGCAAATCGAGGAACGCCACCTAGCTCTAATTTATTTAAAGGTGGCTGCACTTCGGGATTCAATGCCAAATTAAAAGGCACATCTATTGGGGTAGTGGTAACTGCAGGGCATTGCGAAATAGTGGATGACACAGAAGCAGTATATATAGACTCTGGAGGTTTTCGAAATCCACGCATGGGAGCATATATAGGCGATTTTTTGGCCAATACATATTATAGAAATAACATTGATGGCGTTCTGTTTGGCAATGTGAATGAGGCTTTCAACCTAATCCCAGGGCATGCAGTGGGGCGAACCGTGAAGCCTGTCATACCAATAACTAATGCAATGCGCGGATCTTCGTTATGTGCAGATGGCAAGATTTCCGGAAGACGCTGCGGATTGGTAGAATCGGTTAATACTGCTGTCAACCGAAATGGTCGGGCTTTGAGACTTACTATTGCTTCATTTTGCAGTGAGCCTGGGGACTCTGGTGGCCCAGTTGTTTACCCTACTGATCGAACTGCATCCAATGGAAATGCTGTGGGTGTGGTTTCCGGCTATATTGATAATAATAATTATGGATGCTATCACAACAACTCAAATAGAGTAAAAACTACGATTCAGACGTTAACACCATATTTGGCAATTCATCCCAATGTTGAAATCTTAACTAATTAGCATTGAATTATCATTAGCATCCTTTTAAAACCTAAGTTCTCATTAGTTCACTGTACATTTGTACCTTGCCGGAATACAAACCTTCAGAGGAAGTAGACCGGCAGGGCTACAAAAAAATCTGTTCGGAGATAGTACTCGGGGAATTGATGAGACCCAATCGAAAATATAACTAGTCCTACCAGTTACGCCTTAGCAGCAAAAACCCCAACTAAGGAAACTCTGCAAAAGTCCCAGCCCGCCCCACCGCATGGGATGATCCGCGCATGAAGCAAATGAGCCTGGCTACCGGATTCGAGAAGAAGTCCAAACGCACGCGCAAGCGTGAGTTCTTGGACGAGATGGACTTGGTCGTTCCCTGGCACGAGCTGGTGACACTCATTGAGTCACACAGCCCGCCCAAAGCTACCGGCAGGCCCGCATTTGCAGTCGAGTCCATGCTGCGTATCCACCTGCTGCAGCAGTGGTTCAACCTCTCGGACCCGGCAGTGGAAGAAGCGCTCTACGACACCCCCGTCTTCGCCAGCTTTGCCAGGCTCGATCCGGGCATCAGCACCATGCCCGATGAGAGCACTATCTTGCGGTTCCGTCGCCTCTTGGAGACTCACCAGCTGGGCTTGCAGATCCTGGCGCTGGTCAACGCCATCCTGACAGACAAGAACCTGCTCTTGAGACACGGCACCGTGGTCGATGCCACCCTGATTGCAGCTCCCAGCTCCACCAAGAATGCAGGCGGTGAGCGGGACCCTGAGATGCACCAGAGCAAGAAGGGCAACCAGTGGCACTTTGGGATGAAGTGCCATATCGGTGTCGATAGCAACTCGGGCCTGGTGCACACCGTCGTTTCAACACCAGGCAACGAAGCCGATGTATCGCATGCCCATAGTCTCTTGCATGGGCAAGAGAGACATGCGCTGGGCGACAGCGGTTACCAAGGCGTGGACAAACGCGCAGAGGCGGCAAAGAGCCAAGTGACCTGGCACATTGCCATGCGCAAAGGGCTGCGCAAGAAGCTGGACTTGGGCACCGAGCTGGGAATGCTAAAAGAGAAATACGAGCAAACCAAGGCCAGCATGCGAGCCAAGGTGGAACACCCGTTTCGCATCGCCGGGCAGCAGTTTGGGTTCAGTAAGGTGCGCTACCGGGGCATCGCCAAGAACGACAACAAGCTCCAAACGATGTTTGCGCTGGCCAACCTGTGGCTGGTGCGAGAGCAGTTGATGAGGATGCAGGCCTGAGTGCGCCTGCAGATGGCCCAAAAGGGCAAAAAGCCGCAGATGCGGGTAGAAGCTTGGCTGCAAAACCGCGCATAAGCGGGCAAATCGGCTGTGAGCTAACTGGCCAGTCTGAATTCAGCGGTTTTGCAGAGGATCCCTAAGATAGATTTCCAAAAATTACTCCGATGAAGACAATGGCTTTGTTCGGGTGCGTAATTTCAACAATGTGCATCAATACAACTTGCGGCTGCGCGCTGCTCCTATCCATACCACGCGGTGGGTTGGGTCCAACACTATCAGTCGACGAAGAAGCTGATTGCGGCTCTGGGCCCTTTCGAGACCTGTAAAAAAGCGACTCTAAGCCTTAGCCTCCCTGCCCGGCCCCCTCAGCGGGGTGTGGATCAATATCCACCACCAGCCGATCGGGCTCGACCAGCGCATCGAGGTGCTTGCAGGCCCATTTGCTGTGGCCATCGATGCCGGCCACCGTGTGGCCGTCGGCAATCACATTGCCGTGCTCGACCAGGTAGACGCTGGTATTGAACACAAAGCGTGAGACTTCGGCGGGGTCCATCTCGGAGAACAGCAGCTGCACATCGGGCACGCCAAAGGTGGCGCCGCCCAGGCTGTCCATCAGCATCTCGCCGGGGCGGTTGCTGATGTTGAAAAAGCGCACATTGACGACGCCGTAGTAGACAAAGCCTTCGGCATGGGCCTGCAGATAGCGCTGCGGGTTCAGCAGGCAGCCGGCATTGGTCTGGCTGATGGCAGTGACGCCCCCGTTCTCGATCAGCACATGCATGACCGCTTGCAGGATCTCCAGCCGCTCGGGCACAGAAAGGCCTCTACCCATGAACTCGCTCACCAGCACGCAGTGCTGGCACTGGGCCAGCGCGCTTTCCTTTTCGGGCCAGTCCCAAGTCTGCTCCAGCGCGCTGGCGTAATCGGTGGGCGCCATCGGCTCGCCTGCGCGGATGATCGCGACCTCGCTGGGCACGCCCTTTTTGTCGCTGTAGTCCACGCAGTAGTCGCGCAGCGCCAGCAAGATGGTGTCGCCATCTGCGACCAGGCCCACCGCCCCCAGGCGCTCGGCCAGCGCGGCCCGCAGGGTTTCGCCATCCAGCATCGCGGGCTGGGCGTAGAGAGCCTCAAAGGCCCACATATCGGGGGCCATGCGGAGCTCGGGATTCGGTGGTGCCATGGTGCGCTCTCGGGCAGTGAAGATAGCCTGCATCTTGCCATGGCGCGCCCAGGTCTTGTCACCTCGGCTTTACCGGACAGGCCTAAGATGGCGCCACTCAGTGGAGCAAAAAATGGATAACAGCGATCTGGAATATGTCGGCTTTTGGGCGCGCGTCGGGGCAGCTTTGATCGACACGGTGGTGTTGCTCGTCATCATCACACCGGCCCTGGTGGCGATATACGGCTGGGACTACTTCATGGCCGAAGGCCTGGTGCAGGGCCCCGCCGATGTGCTGATCAGCTGGGTGCTGCCCGCAGTGGCCTGCATCTGGCTGTGGCACAAGCTGCGGGCCACGCCGGGCAAGATGCTGATAGGGGCCGAGATAGTGGATGCCGAGACGGGAGAGGCGATGGGCCTGGGCCAATCGGTGGTCCGCTACCTCGGCTATTTTGTGTCCATCGTGCCGCTGTGCCTCGGCCTCATCTGGGTGGCCTTTGACCCGCGCAAGCAGGGCTGGCACGACAAGATCGCCGGCACCGTGGTGGTGCGCCGCAAGGGTGGGCGCACCCAGCCCGTGCAGTTCAAGGGATCACCTCGCGAGCAAGGCTGACCCGCATCTGGGGCCAGCCCCTGGTCTTAGTCCAGGTGGGTCAGCAGATGCAACCAGAAGCGCGCCCGCATCTCCAGGGTGGACACCAGAATGTGCTCATACACCGTATGGGCGCCGTCGCCATCGGCTCCCAGGCCATCGAGTGATGGCACGCCCATGGCCGAGGTGAAGTTGGCATCGCTGCCGCCGCCGGTAGGGGGCGCTTCTTCCAGCGCAAAGCCGGCTTCGCGGGCTGATTGCTGGGCCTTGGCCAGCAGCGCTTCGGCGCGGGCGTCCTTGACCATCGGAGGGCGGTTCACTTCGACATCGATATCGAGCGTCAGGCCCTCGCCCACGGGGCGCAGCGCACGCATCTTGCCCACCAGCTCATCGGCGGCCTGCAGATCGGGCAGGCGGAAATCGACCACGCACTTGCAGAAGGCCGGCACGGTGTTGGTGGTGGTGCCGCCTTCGATGGTGCCCACGCTCACGGTCACACCCCTCTGGTAGTCGGTCATCGCTTCGAGCGCCAGGATCTGGTGCGCCATCTCGCGGATCGCGCTGCGGCCCTTGTCATGGGCCACACCCGCATGCGATGCCAGGCCCTTGACGCCCAGGCGCAGCATGCCGGTGCCCTTGCGGGCGGTGACGCAGCGGCCACCGTTGGCGCGGGCAGGTTCGGCCACCAGGCAGTAGCGGGCATGGCGGGCAAAGGCCTCGATGTGCTTGCGCGATGCGTGGCTGCCGGTTTCCTCGTCGGGCACGACCAGCAGGTCCACCGGCAGCGGCGTGCTGCCCGGCGTGGCCACGGCGCTCATCGCGGTCAGTGCCAGGTAGATGCCAGCCTTCATGTCGTAGCCGCCGGGGCCATAGAGGCGGTCGCCTTCGATGCGGATCGGGTTGTCGGCCAGCATGCCGATGGGGTGCACGGTGTCCGAGTGGCCCAGGATCAGCAGGCCTTCACGGGTGTCGCCCTCGGCGCGGTTGGTGATGTGCAGCACGGGCAGCACCGGGCCCAGCCCTTGCTTGCCTTCGGCCTGGGTCTCGATCACCGTGGCGCGCAGGCCAGCGGCGGCGGCCTGGGCACGCATCATCTCGACCATGCGGGCGATCGAGGCGGGGTTGTTCGATGGCGATTCGCAGCGCATCCATTCCGAGATGCCATCCACCAGTTGTTGCGTTGTTGCTTGCATCGTTGTTCCTTGGGTCTTGTCGAAAAGTGATAGGAGATCAGGCGGTGACCCGGCCGGCCCAGGGGGCCAGCCAGTCCGCATCGGGCATGCGCCCTTCAAACCATAGGTGGGCGCAGACATGGCTCATGGCCTCGCCGTCATGGCCGATGCCGGCGACCTCATGCAGTTGCCAGGCCAGCGGCAGCCCCAGCCGGTCTGCCGCCTGCTGGCCCGCTGCGTAGTAGTGGTGGGCGCGGGCAAAGCGGTGCGGGCCCTGGCGCAGTGCGGCGGGCTCGGCCGGCAGGTTCGGGTCCTGGGTATCGGTGTCGCGGTCGCCCGCCAAAATGACCAGTGGGGTGCGCAGCAGCTGGGCCAGCGCCCCATCGGCCAGGCCAATGCCGGCCAGGCCTTGTGGAAAGTCCTGCTGGACATCGGGCAAGGTGTACCAGCCCGGGTTGCCCGCTGCCACGCCGGCAAAGCCGGCCGCGCCCAGGGTGCTGACCAGGCGGTGCACAAACTGGCCGCCGGCCGAATGGCCAAACAGGTAGAGCGGCTGGCCGCGCAGCACGCCGGCATCACGCAGCTGCTGGGCCAGGTTCGCCACCGCCTGGTAGGCCCAGTAGGCGCGCGGCTGCAGGTCGCCCGCTTCGCTCCAGACGCTGCCGTTGTTGTAGCTCTCCACGCCGGGCCAGTGCGCGTTGCCAAAGGTCGGCGCAATGATCTGCAGGCCGTAGCGGTCGGCCGCAGGCATCCAGAAGTCGCGGTAGTCGTCGCCATTGCGCAGCACGCCGTGCTGCACCAGCACCACCGGTGCATCGGCGGCCAGGCCCTCGGGGCGGTAGCAGTTCAATGTGATCGGCAGGTAGAGCGCGCCGTCGCCGGCTTGCCAGTCGATGGCAAAACGGCCGTGCTGCTGGGTAAAGCGTTGCCAGTCCATGCGGTGGTTTCCTCTGTGCGCGTCCAACGGATCAGTCCAACAAATGGCAGGCGGTCACATGGCCGGCTGCCGTCTCGCGCAGGCGTGGCACCTCCTGCTTGCAGCGCTCCATCGCATGCGGGCAGCGCGGGTGGAAGGTGCAGCCCGGTGGCGGGTTCAGCGGTGAGGGGATCTCGCCCTTGATAGGGGTGAACACGCGCTTGCGCCGGCCCACATCGGGCACCTCGGCCAGCAGCGCCTGGGTGTAGGGGTGCTGGGCCTGGCCAAAGATCTCGGCGGTGGGCGCCATCTCCACGATCTTGCCCAGGTACATGATGGCCACCTTGTCGGAGATGTGGCGCACCACGCCCAGGTCATGGCTGATGAACAGGTAGGTCAAGCCGCGCTGGGCGCGCAGGTCCATGAACAGGTTGATTACCTGGGCCTGGATGGACACATCGAGCGCGGCCACCGGCTCATCGCAGACCAGGAACTCCGGCGTCACCATCAGCGCACGGGCAATGCCGATGCGCTGGCGCTGGCCGCCCGAGATCTGGTGCGGCAGGCGCGCGCGGTACTCACTGGCCAGGCCCACCTCGGCCAGCGCGGCATCGACGCGGCCGGGCACCTCGGCCGCAGGGGCTAGCTTGTGCACATGCAGTGCCTCGCCCAGGATCTGGTGCAGCTTCTGGCGCGGGTTGAGCGAGGCCTGCGGGTCCTGGAACACCATTTGCACGCCCAGGGTGTAGGCGAGCTTGTCCTGGCCGCCCAGGCCGCTCACATCCTGGCCCTTGTAGAGCAGTTGGCCTTCGGTGGCGGGGTGCAGGCCGGCCACCACGCGGCCCAGCGTGGATTTGCCGCAACCGGATTCGCCCACCAGGCCCAGCACCTCGCCCTTGGCGATCTGCAGGTTGACGCCGTTGACGGCATGCACAGTGCGCGTCTGCGCGGGCTGCCGGGCGACGGCGCCGACGATTTTCTGCAGCAGATCGGGCGCGCTGACGAAGCGCTTGTGCACATCGCGCAGTTCAATCACAGGGGTAGTCATCGCGGTCATGCGGCAGGTGCCTCCAGCGGTACAAAGCAGCGGAATGCGCGGCCGGGAATGGTAGTGACGGGGGGCTGCTCATCAACGCAACGCGGGGTGGCGCGGCCGCAGCGCGGCGCAAAGGCGCAGCCGGGCACGCGGCCCGACAGGCTGGGCGCCATGCCATTGATCTGCGTAAGCCGCTCGCCCGGTGTGGCCTGGGCCGGCAGCGAATTGAGCAGGCCCTGGGTGTAGGGGTGGCGCGGTGCATCGAGCACCTCGGCGACGGTGCCGGTCTCGACAATGCGGCCGCCATACATCACGGCCACCCGGTCGGCCAGCTCGGCGATCACGCCCAGGTCGTGGGTGATCCAGATCAGTGCCGTGCCCTGGGCCTGGCAGATCTGCTGCATGCGGTAGAGGATCTGGCCCTGGATGGTGACATCCAGCGCCGTCGTGGGCTCGTCGCAGATGATCAGGTCGGGGCGGTTGAGCATCGCAATCGCAATCGCCACGCGCTGGCGCATGCCGCCCGAGAACTCATGCGGGTAGCTGCGCAGGCGCTTCTCCGGCGCGGGGATGCCGACCATCGCCAGCGCCTCCACGCAGCGCTGCAAGGCCTGCGCCTTGGGCAGCTTCTGGTGCGCGTCGATGGCTTCGAGCATCTGCTCTTCGATGCGCAGCACCGGGTTGAGCGTCATCAGCGGGTCCTGGAAGATCATCGCGATGCGGTCGCCGCGCAGCTTGCGCATGGACTCGGCTGACAACTCGCGCAGGTCCTGGCCCTTGAACAGCACCCGGCCTTGGGTGACTTCACCGGGGGCATCGATCATGCCGAAGATGGAGAAACCGGTGACCGACTTGCCCGAGCCGGATTCACCGACCAGGCCCAGAATCTCACCCGCCTCCAGGCGGATATCGATGTCGCTGACGGCGGGCCAGGCGCCCTCTTCGGTGTGGAACACCGTCTGCAGATCTTGTACTTCAAGCAAAGGGATAGTCATTACTTCCTCGGGTCCAGAGCTTCACGCAGGCGGTCGCCGATCAGGTTGATCGACAGGATCAGGGCCAGCAGCGCCAGGCCGGGGAACATGCTGATCCAGTAGTCACCCGACATCAGGTACTGAAAGCCGTTGGCAATCAGCAGGCCCAGGGAGGGTTCGGTAATCGGCACCCCCACTCCCAGGAAGGACAGGGTGGCTTCGAGCACGATGGCATTGGCAATCTGGATGGTGGCGAACACCATCACCGGGCCCATGCAGTTGGGCAGCAGGTGGCGCGTCATGATGCGCCAGCCGGGAAAGCCCAGGTTCTTGGCCGCCTCGATGTATTCCTTCTTGCGCTCCTGCAAGGCACGGCCGCGCATGATGCGGGCGTAATGCGCCCACTGCACCATCACGATGGCGATCACCACCTTGTCCACGCCCCGGCCCAGAATGGCCAGCAGCACCAGCGCCACCAGGATGGTGGGAAAGCCGAGGATGAAGTCGACGATGCGCATCAGCACGGTATCGACCCAGCCGCCAAAATAGGCCGCGACCAGGCCGACGAGACTGCCGATGATGGTGGCGAGCACCACGGCGCTCAGGCCCACCATCAGGCTGATGCGCAGGCCGTGCAGGATGGCCGAGAGCATGTCACGGCCCTGGTCGTCGGTGCCCAGCCAGTAGGTCATGCCCGAAGCAGCTTCGGACATCGGCTTGAGGCGGCCGTCCATCAGGTCGAGCGCGCCCAGGTCATAGGGGTTTTGTGGCGACAGAAACGGCGCCAGCAGCACCACGGCCAGCAGCAGCACGAGGGCGATCACAGCCCCTTTGACGGACGGTTTGCTGCGCAGTTTCTTCAAAATGGCACGCCGCTGGGGCGTGTCTTGCAGGGGCTGAGCCCGCTTGCTGGGATCGATGGTCATCAGGGGTTTGTCGGGCTGCATCATGGGGCCTCCTGCAGCTGTACGCGCGGATCGAGCACCGCATAGGCCAGGTCCACCAGGAGGTTGATCATCACGAAGATGAAGGTGACCAGCATCACATAGGCCACCACCACCGGGCGGTCGAGCTTGTAGATGCTGTCAATCAAAAGCTTGCCCATGCCGGGCCAGGCGAACACGGTCTCGGTGATGGTCGAGTAGGCGATCAGGGTGCCGAACTCCATGCCGATCACGGTG
Source organism: Comamonas sp. 23 (assembly GCF_049601575.1). Classification (NCBI taxonomy): domain Bacteria; kingdom Pseudomonadati; phylum Pseudomonadota; class Betaproteobacteria; order Burkholderiales; family Comamonadaceae; genus Comamonas; species Comamonas sp. 23. Next base: position 4,931,424 of record NZ_CP187127.1, read on the forward strand.
ACCACGGGGATCAGGATGTTGCGCAGGATGTGGCGGGTCAGGATGCGGCGCTCGCTGATGCCCTTGGCGCGCGCGAACTTCACATACTCCTGGGTCTTGGCCTCCATCACGCCGGTGGCGGTGAGCCGCAGCACCAGCGCGATATTGCCCAGCGCCAGGTTGATGGCCGGCAGCATCACATGGCTCCAGCCATCGGCGGTGAACAGCGACAGCGGCACGCCCAGCACATTGACCGTGTCACCCCGGCCCGAAGAGGGCAGCCACTGCAGCCAGACGGCGAACATCAGTATCAGCATCATGCCCTGCCAGAAGTTGGGCAGCGAAAAGCCCAGCACCGAGCCGCCCATCAGGCCCCGGCCCAGCGGCCTGTCGTTGAACAGGCCGGCAATCAGGCCCAGCGGAATGCCGAGCAGGCAGGTCAGGCCGATGGCGACCACGACCAGCTCGAAGGTGGCCGGAAAGCGCTGCACGATCAGCTCGATCGCGGGGATGCCATGCACAAAGGAGGTGCCCAGGTCACCCTGGAAGGCGCGGGTGAGAAAACTCCAGTACTGCAGCCAGACCGGCAGGTCCAGCCCCAGGCGCTTGATCATCGCCTGGCGGTCTGCATCGCTGGCCTCGGCGCTCACCAGCAGCTCGATGGGGTCGCCCACCGCGTAGACCGCCATGAACACCACCAGCGAGACCGCCAGCAGCACCAGAAAACTTTGCACCATGCGGCGCAGGATATAGACGATCACATTACGTCCTCAAAATTAGAATGCCATGCGCTGTCACCTGCATGGTTGCCGCCCTCTGTGGAGTCTTTTCATCGTGGGGCGTACAAAATCACAAAGCCCGCATGGCCCCACCACTGGAGCTGGATGCGGGCCCTGCCAGGGACCGGGCCTGTTTGGCGCCCGGTGTGGCACCAGCTGTCTATTTCGGTTTGACCGACATCGCCAGCGTGTACTGGTCGCGTCGGCCTTCGTAGCTCAACCCTTTCTTGAATGCCCAGATGCTGCTCTCGAAGTGCAGCGGAATCAGCGGTACGTTGGCCAGCGCAATCTGCGTGGCCTGCTGGTAGGCGGCCTTGCGCGCGCTCGCATCCATCTGCGCCATTGCGGGCACAAACACCTGGTCAAACGCGGGCAGGCTAAAGCCGCCGTAGTTGCTGGTGCCCAGGCCCTTGTCCTTGTCGGTGGTGGCCACCCAGTACTGGAACAGGCCCGAGGCCTCGCCGTTCTCCGACGGCCAGCCGCCCATCGCAAAGCTGAACTCGCGCTTGGCCCGCTTGGGGAAATAGATGGCAGCGGCTTGCGCATCCACCGTGGTCTTGATGCCAATGCGCGTCAGGTACTGGGCCACCGCCTGCGCGATCTGGCCGTCGTTGATGTAGCGGTCGTTGGTGGTGGTCAAGGTCAGCTCAAAGCCTTGCGGGTAACCGGCCTCGGCCAGCAGCTTCTTGGCGCCTTCGGGATCGAACTTGATCTCGGCGGGCTTGTCGAGGCTGCCGAACATGCCCGTTGGCATGTACTGGTTGGCCACGGTGGCCATGCCATCCATCAGCCGCTGCACGATGGCCTTGCGGTCAATGGCCATGTTGATGGCCTGGCGCACGCGCAAATCCTGCAGCGGGTTCTTGCCATCGGCGGCCTTGGCAAACGGGCTTTGTGCGCGGCCGGCGTCCGGCTGGAAGAAGATCAGGCGGGTGGACGGCGTCGCGACAAAGTCGAGCTTGCTGTTGTCCTTGATGCGTGGCAGGTCGCGCGCAGCCGGGCTTTCGATGACATCGTAGTCCCCGGACATCAGCCCGGTCAGGCGCGGGCCGGCATTGGGCACCGGCACCATCTTGACGCTCTTCCAGTGCGGCTTGCTGCCCCAGTAGGCTTCGTTGCGCTCCATCTCGATACCGGTTCCCTTGACATAGGACTTGAGCTTGTACGGGCCCGTGCCGATGGACAGCTTGCCGGTGTTGAAATCGGCCACCGTGGGCCAGGGCGAAGTGACGCCGCAGCCCTCCTTGGGGGCAAAGCGCAGCTTGTCGAACTTGGCGATGCCGCTCCAGATGATGGGCAGCGAACGCGCCAGCTCATTGGGCATCGTCGGGATGGGCCGCTCGCTCTTGATGATGACGGTGTAGTCATCGGGCGTCTGCACATCGCTGAAGCTCTGGGCCGGCTCCATGTAGGAGCGCGAGACATTGGTCTCGTTGTTCAGCACGCGGCACAGGGTGAACAGCACGTCCTTGGAGGTGAAGGGCTCGCCATTGGAGAACTTCACGCCCTGGCGCAGTTTGAGCTCCCAGGTGTTGTCATCGACGGCGCGCCAGGACTGGGCCAGGCCCGGGATCAGCTCCATCTGCGCATTGCGGTTGATCAGCGACTCGAAGATATGGGCCGAGAACGCGTCGTTGGTGGTGACCTTGTGGTAATGCGGGTCAGCGGCGGTGGGCTCGGAGGCGAGGCCGATGGTCAGCGACTGGGCGGCCGCCATGCCCGCAGGCAGAGCGAGCGCAGCCAGACTGGCCAGCGACAAGGGTGTGCGGCGCGAGATCTTCTTGGTAGACACAGGTCGTTCCTCCTTGGTTAAAAGCCTCGTAGGGCAATGCAAGTGCCGTGCCACTACGTATTTCTCATCGCCCACGCCGGGGTGCAGGACCCCGGCTGCCGCAAGCACTTTGCTTACTTGGCGGGCTTGACCGATGTGGCCAGCGTGTACTGGTCGCGGCGGCCTTCGTAGCTCAGCTCTTTCTTGAAGGCCCAGATGCTGCTCTCGAAGTGCAGCGGGATCAGCGGCACGTTGTCCAGCGCGATCTGCGTGGCCTGCTCCAGCATGGCCTTGCGCTTGACCGGGTCCACCGTCTTCGCAGCCGGGATGTAGACCTTGTCGAAATCGGTGTTGCTGAAAGCGCCGTAGTTGCTGGTGCCCAGGCCCTTGGGCGAATCGGTGCTGGTCACCCACAGCTGGAACAGGCCCGAGGCTTCGCCGTTTTCCGACGGCCAGCCACCCATCGGGAAGCTGAACTCACGCTTGGCGCGCTTGGGGAAGTAGATCGAGGCGGTCATCGCATCGACCTTGGTCTTGATGCCGATGCGGGTCAGGTACTGCGCGACGGCCTGCGAGATCTGCGCATCGTTCATGTAGCGGTCGTTCGTCGACGACAAGGTCATCTCGAAGCCATTGGGGTAGCCGGCTTCGGCCAGCAGCTTCTTGGCGCCTTCGGGGTCGAACTTGATCTCGGGGGCCTTGGCCAGGCCGCCAAACATGCCATCGGGCATGTACTGGTAGGCGGGGGTGGCCATGCCGTCCATCAAGCGCTGCACGATGGCCTTGCGGTCGATCGCCATGTTGATGGCCTTGCGCACGCGCAGGTCCTGCAGCGGATTCTTGCCGTCGGGGGCGGTCACGAACGGCGACTTGTCGCGGCCGATATCGGGCTGGAAGAACACCAGGCGGGTGGACGGCGTGGCCACAAAGGCCAGCTTCTTGTCTTCCTTGATGCGGGCCAGGTCGCGGGCGGCCGGGTTCTCGATCAGGTCGTAGTCACCGGACATCAGGCCGGTCAGGCGCGGGCCGGCGTTGGGCACGGCCACCATCTTGACGGTCTGCCAGGCAGGCTTGGGACCCCAGTAGCCGTCATTGCGCTCCAAGGTGATGGCATTGCCCTTCACATAGGACTTGAGCTTGAAGGGGCCCGTGCCAATCGCCATCTTGCCGCTGTTGAAGTCGGCCACCGTGGGCCATGGGCCTTTGTAGCCGCAGCCTTCCTTGGGGGCGAACTTGAGCTTGTCGTGCTTGATGATGCTGCTGGAGATGATGGGCAGGTTGCGCGCAAACTCGGCCGGAATCAGTGGCACGGGCTCGGCGGTCTTGACGATCACGGTCAGGTCATCGGGGGTCTGCACATCGGTGATCAGCTTGGTCGTATCCATGTACGACTGCGAGACATTGGTCTCGTTGTTCAACGTGCGGCAGATGGTGAACAGCACGTCCTGCGAGGTGAAGGGCGCACCGTTGGAGAACTTCACATCCTTGCGCAGCTTGAACTCCCAGGTCAGGTCGTCCAGGTTCTTCCACGAGGTGGCCAGCGAGGGCACCAGCTCCATGCTGGCGGTACGGCCCACCAGCGAGTCATAGACATGCGCCGAGAACGAGTCGTTCGTCGTCATCTTGTGGTAGTGGGGATCGGCCGCTGTGGGCTCGGAGGCCAGCGCAATGGTCAGGTGTTGGGCGTGGGCTGCGCCAATGAGCGAGGCACCCACCAGCGCCAGGGCGCGCTTGTTCAATGCGAAATTCATGTCTGTCCTTGGGATCTTGGCTAGCGCTGCCAGCAGGCAGCGCTTTCGAACCGGGAAGCAAGACCATCGCGCACCAGCGCGCGCCATCGTCCGCAGCCGGAAAGCCTGCGAATTCTCACACGAAATGACATCTGCTCACGCTCACGCAGCCCGTGAAAAGTGGGCATTTACCCCAATAAAACAAGGAGATGGGCGATCTTTTGCTGACATTGTTCGTGCAGCACACAATGTTATGCAAGCTGCGCAACAATGCGATCCCTGCGGGTGGGAAAATCCAGCACGCGCACTGCCCTCTGATCGGTACGATGCGCATCCACCCGCCCCCTGCCAATACGCTTTCCAACCCCTATGCGCCGCCGCCTTTTTTTGGCCTCCAGCCTGTTTGCCGCCAGCCTGCTGGCCGCCTGCTCCTTGCTTGCCCCACCCAGCTACACCCTGTCTGCCGCTGAGCTGCAGACCATCGTGGCCAAGTCCTTCCCCCGCTCCTATCCGCTGCTCGGCCTCTTGCAGCTCGATGTGCAGGCGCCCAGCCTGCAGCTGCTGCCCGAGACCAACCGCATCCAGGCGACGATGCGCGCCGAGATGTCGGGCAAGGTGCTGCCCCACCGCCTGGACGGCACCATGGTGCTGGACTTTGCACTGCGCTACTCGCCGGCCGACCACAGCCTGCGTGCCACCCAGGTGCAGGTGCAGTCGCTGCAGATGACCGGCCTGCCCGAGGCGATGGAGGTGATGCTGCAGGCCTACGCGCCGCGCGCGGCCGAGCATGCGATGGAGGATGTGGTGGTGCACACCTTGCGCCAGGAGGACCTGGAGCGCCTGGACAATGCCGCCGAGCTGCCTGCCACCTTCCAGGTGACGGCCGAGGGCCTGCGCATCGAATTTGTGAAGCCCCAGGACGCGAAGTAGGCCGACAGGCCCGCGCCCAATCTGCTTTATGCTGCTGGCAAGGCGCATACCTGCAAGCCGCCTGCATATCGTCTGGAGATTCCCATGAGCACCCTCGCCGATTTCAGTATTACCCGCAAATGGCCGGCCACCCGGCCTGATCTGCTGCAGCTGTATTCGCTGCCCACGCCCAATGGCGTCAAGGTCTCCATCCTGCTCGAAGAGCTGGGCATGCCCTATGAAGTGCACAAGATCAGCTTCGAGAGCAACGACCAGACCTCGCCGGAATTTGTCGGCACCTTCCCGAACAACAAGATCCCGGCCATCATCGACCCCAATGGTCCCGGCGGCCAGGCGATTGCACTGTTCGAGTCCGGCGCCATCATGGTCTACCTGGCCGAGAAGACCGGCATGTTCCTGCCGCAGGACCCCGTCAAGCGCTACGAGACCCTGCAGTGGCTGATGTTCCAGATGGGCGGCATCGGCCCGATGTTTGGCCAGGTCGGTTTCTTCAACATCTTTGCCGGCAAGGATTTTGAGGACAAGCGCCCCCTGACCCGCTATGTGGACGAATCCAAGCGCCTGCTGACCGTGCTGAACAAGCACCTGGCCGGCAAGGAATGGGTGGCCGGTGACACCTACACGATTGCCGATATCGCCATCTTCCCCTGGATTCGAAACATGATCGTGCGCTACAACGCCGAGGCCCTGATCGGCTGGGGCCAGTACCCCGAAGTCAGCCGCGTGCTCAGCCACTGGCTGCAGCGCCCGGCCGTGCAGCGCGGTTTGCTGATCCCCTGATCGGCTGAATCTTTAAGCAAAAAATGCCAGCCCGAGGGCTGGCATTTTGCTGGGTGGCCGATGCTTAGAGGGCGGCGCTGACGATGATTTCGACCAGCAACTCTGGGCGCGCCAGCTTGGCTTCGCAGGTCGCGCGGGTGGGCATATTGGCCTTGTCGGCCCATTCGCCCCAGACCTGGTTCATGCCGGCAAAATCCTTGTCGATGTCCTTGAGCCAGATCTGCACGGTGAGCAGGCGCGACTTGCTGGTGCCGGCTGTTTTCAAGTAGCCGTCGATCTTGGCCAGCACGTCGCGGGTCTGGGCGCCAATGTCGCCCGAGATGTCGCCAGCGGTGACGCCGGCCACATAGACCACGCCGCCGTGTACAACGATGCGGCTGAGGCGTTCATTGCTGTCGATACGTTGGATGTCGTTGCTCATCATTTACTCCCTGAGATAAAAATACGACCGCCGCGCTGCTAGGCAGCGGCAAAACGGTCCACACGAAACGCCGAAATCGGCAAGCTGCTGGTGCCCTTAGTCACCAGCTCGGCCACAATGCAGCCGGTCATCGGACTGAGCTCAAAGCCATGGGCAGAGAAGCCAAAGGCATGCACCAGGTTATCAGCACTGGCACTGGGGCTGATGACCGGAATCTCGTCGGGCATAAAGCCCTCGATACCGGTCCAGGCCCGTGCAATGCTCACATCGCGCAGATGCGGGAACAGGTCGATCACCGTCTGCGCGCTCTTGGGCATGCGGTTGAGGTCGACCATCGCATGGCGTTGGCTGGCATCGGCCTCGCAGCGCAGGCCGCCGCCAATCAACACCGTGCCATTGTCGAACTGCTTGAACGACAGCGGCCGGCCCATGGCGCCCAGCACCGGTTTGACAAAGGGCGCCACGCGCTGGGTCACCATCAGCATCAGACCGCCCGCCACCATGGGCACCGGGTCGCCCACCTGCGCGGCAAAATCTGCCGCCCAGGCACCCGCGGTGTTGACCAGCCAGGGCGCATGGAACGCGCCCTGCGCGGTGCTCGCCTGCCACATTCCGGCCTGGTGGTCCACCTGCAACACTGGGGCCTGCTCGACGATCTGCACGCCCAGCTTCTCTGCCGCCAGGCGGTAGGCCGTCGCCACCTTGTAGGGCAGCGCATAGCCATCGCGGTCGGCCCAGATGCCGCCCACCACATGGGGCGAGATGCTGGGCACCAACTCGCGCACCTGCTGCTGGTCCACCCATTGCTCATGGAAAAAGCCCAGGCCGTTGAGCATGGCCACGCGCGCCTTGGCCTTGATCTCGTCGGCCTCGTTCTCGGCGACCTGCAGCTGGCCCGAGGGCACAAAGCCGCCATCGCTGCCGATGATGTCGGCCAGGCGATGCCAGAGCTGCTCGCGTGCCGCCAGCGCCAGCGGGATCTCGGCCACATGGCGGCCCAAGGTGCGCACGCCGCCGGCATTGACGCCCGAGGCATGGCGGCCGCAGTACTCGGCCTCGATCAGGCGCACACGCAGGCCTGCCTTGGCCAACTGGAAGGCGCTGGACAGGCCCTGCAGGCCGCCCCCGATCACCAGCACATCGCTGCTGCCCGATGCCGGGTTTACCAGGGCAACCATGTCACACGCCTGCGGCCAGCTGGGCCAGCGACAGCGATTTGAGTGGCGGACGGATGCGGTAGTAGCCCACCTCCTGCGGCGGCAAATTGGCTTCCTTGGCGATGATCTCGGTCACCGTCAAACCGCATTGGCGGCCCTGGCAGGGGCCCATGCCACAGCGGCTGAAGGACTTGGTCTGGTTCGGGCCCACGCAGCCCAGCTGCACCTGCTCGCGGATCGCGCCTGCGGTTACCTCTTCGCAGCGGCAGACCACGACCTCGTCGGCCGGAATGCGGAACTCGTCCTTGGACCGGTACTGCTGGTTCAGGAAGGGGCGGATGCGCAGATGCTGGGCGATCTGGGCGCGCTGCTGGGCACCGTCTTCGCTGGTGCCAAAGCCCAGGCTGTTGGCCACGCCAATACCGGCGAGCGCGCCCTGCATCTCGGCCACCAGCGCGCCGCCAATGCCGGCGCCGTCACCGGCGATATAGATGCCCGGCAGGCTGGTCTGGCCCCAGCTGTCGAGCACCGGCAGCCAGCACAGCTGCTCATCGTCCCAATGGTGCTCGGCGCGCAAGGACCAGGACACCTGGGTGTTGGGCACCACGCCCTGGTGCAGCAGCACCAGCTCGCAGTCGATCTGCTGGGAGTGGCCCGCGCTGGTAAAGCGCACCTGGCGCACCGCGTCTTCGCCCTCGATGCGCAAGCCGCCCACATCCTTGAAGAACGGAATGCCGGCCGACTTGATCTCGCGCAGCAGCCCCAGGCCCTTGCGCACATAGCCCCAGCCGGCCAGCAGCGACGAGGCATGGCGGATCGCCAGGCGCCAGTCGGTGCCCGCAGACGTATCGAGCACCGCACGGATCTCGACGCCCGCGCGCAGGTACTGCGCCGCCAGCAGGTAGAGCAAGGGGCCGCAGCCGGCCAGCACCACCGGTACCTGGGGCACGACGGCGGCGTTCTTGAGCAAAATCTGGCCGGCACCGGCGGTCATCACCCCGGGCAGGGTCCAGCCCGGCACGGGGAAGGGCCGCTCCATCGCGCCAGTGGCGATCACCAGCGACTTGGTCTCGATGCGTGTGGTGCGGTCATTGCGCAGCACATGCACGGTCTTGTCAGGGTCGATCTGCCAGACCGAAGCGCCGGCCCAGTGGGTCAGGCCACTGGCGCGGACCTGTTCGGCCAGCGATTTGCCGTAGACATAGTCCGCGCCCAGGATGCGCTCGCGCTGGGCATCGGTCTGGGTGATGCTGCGGTAGATCTGGCCGCCCACCTGGGGTTGTTCGTCCAGCAGCAGCACATCCAGGCCGCGCCGCTGGGCCGCCAGGGCCGCTGCCATGCCGGCCGGGCCGGCGCCAATCACGACCAGGTCACGCAGCTGGCTGGGCGCATCGTTCAAAGGGATAGCGGGATTAGACATGCTTGGCCTCCTGCGCATCCAGCACGCTGGGCGCCGCCTGCATGGTGGTCACCTCCATGCCGTCTTCGGGGGTGATCAGGCAGGCCTGCTGGTTGGGCCGGCCGTTGACGTCGACCATGCACTCAAAGCACACGCCCATCATGCAGTAAGGCGCGCGGGCGCCCTGGCCCACGGGCGAGACGCGCACCGCGGTGATGCCGGCTGCCAGCAGGCCAGCGGCCAGGCTGCTGGCGGGCGACATGCGTACCACCGCGCCGTTGACCAGCACCGACACCGTGCCAGCGGCCCCGGCCTGGTGGCCAGGGAGGTATTTGAAAAGGGCTTTAGATGCCATAGGGTTTCACTTCCGTTTCCGGCGTAAATCGTGTCGCGGGGAATGCCTCGATGGCGGCCGGCCGCAGGCCCGTGGCCACCCAGGGGGCGATGCAAAAGACGTGCTGGGCCGCCAGCGTGACGCCGCTGTGGCAGGTCACCGCAAAGGCGCCAGGGTGGCTGTCCGACTCCTGGTACATCGGAAAGCCATCGGGCGACATCACCCGCAGCGCCGCCCAGGTGCGCACCACGCGGGCGTTGGCCAGCACCGGGAAGCACTTGACCGCACGCGCGGCAATCCTGGCGTTCACCGGCACGCGCACCATGTCGTCAAAGCCCAGCTCCTCCATCGAGTCGCCAATCTGCACCGTGCCCTCATCGGTCTGGCGCACATAGTTGGTGGGGTGCGTCAAGAAGGGCTGAACCCGTTCGGTGATGAAGACCTGGCCCTTGTTGGGCCGCACCGGCACAAACATGCCCACCATGGCCGACAGCTGTTGCGTCGCGTGGCCGGCGGCAATCACGATGCGCGGCGCCTGCCAGGCACGCTCGCCGGCGCTGACGTGGAAGATGCCACCATCTTTGCGGATCGCATCGACCTGCATGCGGTTGTGGATACGCGCGCCCTTGGCGATATTGGCGCTGTAGAGCGCGCGCAGCAGCTTCAAGGGGTTGCAGTGGCCGTCCATCGCCGAATAGGTGGCGCCCGCGACCTCGGGGCCCAGCCCCGGCAGGTGCTCGGCCGCCTCGTCGCGGCTGAGCACCGTGCTGCGGTAGGCGGGGTCGCCCACCTCAGACTCGAGCCAGCGCAGTTTGTCCACGCGCTGGGCCATCTCTTCCTCGCTCAGGCAGATGTGCAGGCCTCCGGGCTGCATCAGCTCGACGTCGATGCCGGTCTGCGCCTGCAGTTCATCGCGCAGCGCAGGCCACTGGCGGGCCGAGCCAAAGCTCCAGCGGGCGTAGTCGGCCATGCCGAAGCCCTTGCCCTGCACCCAGACCAGGCCGAAGTTGCCGCGTGAGGGACGAATCGTGTCGTCCGCACCATCGAGGATCGTGACCGACAGGCCCTGGCGCAGCAACCCGTAAGCCACGGAACTGCCAACCAAGCCTCCTCCAATCACAATGACATCGCTGCTATGTGTGTTGTTGTTCATTTTTTGCTCTCTCAACCTTTGCCAATCAGTACCTTCTCCAGGCCGACGAGCTTGTCCAGGATGACCATCAGCACCAGCGTGCCGACGATCAGCACAGTGGAGACCGAGGTCACCAGCGGATCAATGGTCTGGGCGATGTGGTTGTACATGGCCACGGGAAGGGTCATCGTGCCGGGCGTGGCCACGAACACCGTCATCGTCAGTTCGTCAAAACTCTGGATGAAGGACAGCATCCAGCCGCCGGCGATACCGGCCATCAGCATCGGCACGGTGATGCGCAGAAAGACGGTGCTGCGCGATGCGCCCAGCGACAGGCCGGCATGCTCGATCTCGCGGTTCATGCCGGTGGCAGCCGACAGCACCATGCGCAGCGCATAGGGCATGATGCAGATCACGTGGGTAAACATGAGCCAGAAGAACGAACCCGAGAGCCCCGCGATGTTGAAAAAGCGCAGGAAGGCCGCGCCCAGCACGACGTGGGGAATCATCAGCGGCGACATGAAAAAGGCCATCAGCACCTCGCGGCCGGCAAAGCGGTAGCGGGTGATGGCCAGCGCCGCCGGTACCGCCAGCGCGATCGCGATCGAGGCGGCAGCCAGGCCCAGCTTGGCCGAGAACCAGAAGGCCGACTTGATCTCGGTGGCATCGAGGATGGCACGGAACCAGCGCAGCGACAGGCCATCGGTGGGGAAGGAGATGAAGCCCTTGTCGGTAAAGGCCACCGCCACCACCACGGCCAGCGGCGCCAGGATGAAGGTGATGAAAAGCGCGTGGTAGACCAGCGCCAGAGGACTGTTTTTTTGCATGGCTCAACCCTCGAAAACAGCTTTGAAGCGGCGCTCGATCCAGCGATTGCAGCCCACGATGATGATGATGTTGGCGACCAGCAGTACCACGGCAATGGCAGCGCCCAGCGGCCAGTTCAGGGTGTTGAGGAACTCGTCATAGGCGGCCGTGGCCACCACCTTCAGGCGCCGCCCGCCCAGCAGTGCAGGTGTGGCAAAGGCCGATGCCGACAGCGCGAAGACGATGATGCTGCCCGAGAGGATGCCGGGCAGCAGCTGGGGCAGCACGACACGGCGGAACACGGTGCGCTGGCTGGCACCCAGTGACAGGCCGGCGTTCTCGACCTGGGGGTCGAGCTTTTGCAGCGAGGCCCAGACGGAGATCACCATGAACGGCACCATCACATGCACCATGGCAATCGTCACGCCCGTCATCGTGAAGGCCAGGCGCAGTGGTTCGTCGATGATGTTGAACAGCATCAGGCCCTTGTTGATCAGGCCGTTGTTGCCCATCAGGATGGACCAGCCCAGGGTGCGCACCACCACCGAGATCAGCAGGGGCGCGAGGATGATCAGCAGAAACACACCACGCCAGCGGCCCCGCATGCGCGAGATGATGAGGGTCTCGGGCACGCCCAGCACCACGCACAGCACGGTAACGATGGCCGACATCAGCGCAGTGCGGCCAAAGATCTCCAGGTAGTAGCTGTCGCTGAAGATCTCCAGGTAGTTCTTGAGCGAGTAGACGCTCTGGATGCCTTCCATGCCATTGAAGACATTGAGCGACAGGATGGCGGTCAAGGCCAGCGGCGCCAGCAGCATGGTCACAAAGACCAGCAGGCCGGGGCCGGACATGGCCCAGGGTTTCCAGCGGTTCTTGCTATCCACGGCTGGCCTCCTGCTGGGTCAGCACGCGCACATCGTCGGGGGCCCAGTTCAGCGTGACCTCGTCGCCCTCATGCAGCGCGGCACGCCGCGCATTGGGCAGGCTGATATGGATGTCGCCCAGCGCGGTGCCGACATTGACCACCCACTGGCTGCCCAAAAACAGCAAGGTCTTGATGGTGCCGGGCAGGCCGCCCTGGCCGGCCGGGGCCACCACGATGCGCTCGGGCCGCAGGTAGACCACGACCGGGCCACTGTCCACCGGGCTGGGCGCGCCCAGCACCATGTCGCCAATCTTCACGGTCTCGCGGCTGTGGGCCTGGCCTTCGAAGCGGTTGGTCTTGCCCAGGAACACCGAGGCAAAGTCACAGCTGGGCTTGTCATAGATCTGCTGGGGCGAATCGACCTGGGCGATCTGGCCGTTGTGCATCACCGCGATGCGGTCGCTCATCGTCATCGCCTCGACCTGGTCGTGCGTCACCAAGATGGTGGTGATGCCCAGCTGGCGCTGGATGGCGCGCATCTCGACGTGCATTTCCTGGCGCAGCTTGGCGTCCAGGTTGGACATGGGTTCATCGAGCAGCAGCACCTCGGGCTGGATCGCCAAGGCGCGGGCAATGGCCACGCGCTGGCGCTGGCCACCGGAGAGTTCACGCGGGTAACGGGCGCCGAGCCCATGCAGGCGCACCAGCGCCAGCGCATCCTGAATCCGCTGCTGCACGACATCGCGGCTGAGCTTGCGCATCTCCAGGCCAAAGGAGATGTTCTGCTCGACCGTCATGTGGGGAAAGAGCGCATAGCTCTGGAACACCACGCCCATGCCGCGCTGCTCGGGACGCAGCTGGGTGATGTCCTTGCCGTCCAGCACAATGCGGCCCTGGCTGGGGTCCAGAAAGCCGGCGATCATCTGCAAGGTGGTTGTCTTGCCGCAGCCCGAAGGGCCCAGCAGCGACACAAACTCACCGCGCTCGACGTCCAGGTGGAAGTCCTTGACGGCAACAAAATCCCCGAACCTCTTGGCAAGGCCCTCGATACGTAGAAAACTCATGTGAAACTCCGGGGCCTGCGGCCCGCGTGGGGCGGCGCGGCAGGCCTGTGTAGGGCGGCTGGCGGCTTAGCACCTATCCATAGCGAAGATGTCGAGGCACCCTTAGCGTTCGACAGTGCGGTTCCAGCGATTGGTCCATTCGGAACGCTTGACGTTGACGATCTTGTAGTCCACGGTCTTCAGCTGGGCGATCTGCTCGGGGCCATAAGGCACTTGCTTGGCGACCTTGTCGTCCAACTTGACCTTGCTGTTCATGGGGCCCCAGGCCTGGGTCTCGGCGAGCGCCGTTTGCGATTCAGGCGTGTAGAGGAACTGCACGAACTTCTGCGCACCGGCCTTGGGCTGCTTCTTGGCAACGGGGCAGACGGAGGTGAACAGCGCAAACGCGCCTTCCTTGGGGTAGACGAACTTCACGGGAAAGCCGGTATCGGCCAGCGCCTTGACGCGGCCGCTGCCCCAGACGCCGATGACGGCATCGCCGTTCTGAAACAGCTCGGTCATCTTGCCCGGCGACGGCTCCCAGGCCAGCACATTGGGGCCCACTTCCTTGATCAGCGCCTGGAAACCGGGGTCGATATTGCTCGCGCTGCCGCCGTTCATCTCGGCAAACATCAGCAAGGTCTGCAGACCGTAGCCGTTGTTGATCGGCGGGATCACGGTCTTGCTCTTGAACTTCTTGTCCTTGAGGTCGTTCCACGACGTGGGTGCGGCCCAGCCGGCCTTCTTGAAGGCCTCTTCGTTGTAGAACAGGCCGGTGGCGATGACGCCCAGGTTCAGCGACTTGTTGCCCGCGGTCTTGGCCATCGGGTAGAGGTCGTTGTAGACCGGTGCGGATTCGATGTCGCCGCAGAAACCGAACTGCACCGCCTGCTCCATCGGGCCGTCATCCATCAGCGCCACGTCGTACTGCGGGTTGTTCTTTTCGGCCTGCAGCTTGGCCAGGGTGTCGGTGGAGTTGCCAGGCACATAGATGACCTTGTTGCCGGTCAGCTTCTCATAGGCGGGAATGATCTTTTGCTTGAAGGCGGTCTCGGTCGAGCCGCCATAGCCACCGACATAGATGTCTTCAGCATGGGCGATGCCAGTGGTGGCAGCAAAGGCAGCAGCCAGGGAGAGAGCCAGACGGGATGCGGTCATCGAAATTACCTCCAGAAAGTAGCGTGAAACCAAGTGGAATTCAATCTGTCTGGTCACCAATGATAGGCATCTGCAGGCAAAATTGAATCGGTGAATTCCTGCTTCAATGCCTTTATGAGATGGAAATTTCTTAATCAATAAGCCATTGAAATATTTACAAAATTAGTAATTTTGTAGACTATTCGATTGCATTAGGCCATTAACTCATGTCTTTACAACATGGATAAGAAAATCACACTGCGGCATCTGGAGGCCTTTCGGGCGCTGATGCTGCGCCGCTCGGTCACCGCAGCGGCCCAGTCGCTGGAGGTGACCCAGCCCGTGGTGACACGGCTGATTGCCGAGTTCGAGGCGCGCATCGGCATGCCGCTGTTCGAGCGCGTCAAAAGCCGGCTGCAGCCGACCTCGGCGGCGACCTTGCTGCTCGAAGACGTGCACCAGGCGCTGATGGGCATCGAGCGCATCCGCAACATCTCGGAGAACGTACGCTTTCGGCGCCTGCAGCGGCTGGAGGTGACGGCCGCGCCGGCGATGGCGACCTCGTTCCTGCCCAGCGCCATTGCCAAGTTCAGCGCCCAGTTCCCCGAGACCCTGGTCACCTTGCACATGCAGGCTTCGCCGGCCGCGCTGGACATGGTGCAGGCCGAGCGCTGCGATATCGGCTTTGTGATGCTCTCGCCCGACCACACCCGCTTCAAGGGGCTGGAGACCTTGGTGATCGGCAAATTGGTCGTCGCCGTGCCTGCCGGCCACAAGCTGGCGCGCAAGACCAGCCTGTCACCGATCGACTTTGTCGACGAGCCCTTGGTGTCGCTGCCCACGATGATGGAGACCCGCACCAAGCTCGACAGCCTGTTCCTCGTCAACCGGGTGCAGCGCCGCGTGAACATCGAGACCCAGATCTCGTACGCCGCCATCAAGCTGGTCGAGGCCGGCGCCGGCCTGGCGATCATCGACCCGCTGACGGCCTGCAGCTACCACGGCCCGGATGTGAAGTTTGTGCTGTTCGAGCCCGCCGTCCCTTGCGAGTACTCGATGGTGGTCTCCAACCGCCATGCCTCCACCCTGGTGCTCAAGCCCTTCATCGACCTGGCTAAGGCAGAGATCAAGCGCATGCTGCCCAAACGCTGGATCCTATAAGAACCTGTTCAAAGCGGCGCTTCACTCCGGCGTAATGCCCGCTGCCTTGATCACCTGCCCCCATTTGGTGGTCTCGGCCGCCTGGAACTGCGCCAGCTCGGCCTGGCTCGTCGTCCAGGGCTCGGATCCCGACATCTCGAAGAAGGACTTGGCAGCCGCACTGCCCACGGCCTGGCCCAGCAGCTGGTTGAGCTTGGCGCTGACGGCAGCGGGCACATTCGCTGGAGCATAGGCGGCAAACCAATAGCCCATGTCATAGCCCTTCACACCGGCCTCGGCAATGGTGGGCACATCGGGCAGCTGGGCGCTGCGCTTTTGTGTGGAATAGCCCAGTGCGCGCAGCTTGCCCGCCTTGATTTGCGGCACGCCGGTGGAGACGTCGGTGATCATCAGGTTGATCTGGCCGCCCAGCAGGTCGGTGATGGCCAAGGGGTTGCTCTTGTAGGGCACGTGCAGGATGTCCACATGGGCCAGCTGCTTGAGCATCTCGCCGGCAACGCGGCTCGACGAGCTGCCGCTGCCAAAGCTGAGCTTGCCCGGGTTGGCCTTGGCATAGGCGAGCAGATCGCCCACCGACTGGTGGGGCGCATTGGCCGGCACCACCAGCACCTGGCCGCCCTTGCCCAGACCGGTGATCGGCGTGAAGTCCTTGACCGGGTCATAGGACAGCTTGCGGTAGAGGTGGATATTGGCCGCATGCGTGGTGTTGGTAGTGATCAGCACCGTGTAGCCATCGGCCGGGGCCTTGGCCACCGCCTGCGCGGCGATCATGCCGCTGGCACCGGCCTTGTTCTCGACGATCACCGGCTGGCGCGTCTGCTCGGTCACCGCCTGGCCCAGCGCACGCGCCAGCTGGTCGGTGGCACTGCCTGCGGCAAAGGGCACGACAAAGGTGATGGGCTTGGACGGGTAGTCGCCCTGCGCAAAGGCCAGGGGGCTGATGGCCAGCGCCGTGGCACAGGCCAGCAGGTGGCGGCGGGTGGAAAATGTCATCTCTTGTCTCCGGTTGGTTTTTTATTCAGGGGTGTATGGGGGTTCCGCATCGGCCGGGCCCACCAGATGGGCCTGCAAATGCAGCGGCAGCGCGATCGGCATCTGCAGCACGCGAAAGCACAGGGTCTTGCCATGGCTGTCGAGGTTCAGCGCGTCGTTGACGCCGCCGTCCAGCACCTCGTCCAGCACCAGGTTCATCGCCTGCAGCTGGGGCAGCAGGTAGCGCTGCACACGGCTTGGCTGGCGGTCGGCAAACAGCGCGGCCACGGCCGCTTCGCTGACCTGCTCACAGATAACCTCCCACAGCGCGGGATGCCAGGCAATCACGCTGATATTGGAGCGGTTGCCCTTGTCGCCGGTGCGCCCATGGGCCAGGCGGTACAGCGGGGTGGTGATGCTGTCGGTCATGCGGCGGCCTCCTCTTGCGCAGCCCAGGTAAAGCCCGTGGTAATCAGTGCCTGGGGCACCAGGCAGGACACCATGCCCAGGCGCTGGCGCATATGGCTGCGCACGCCACCGCCACCGGCGGGCCCGCAGCAGTACAGCGCATTGATCTCGCGCGGCAGGCGCGCTGCAGTGGCCTTGTCGGCATGCTGCCAGGCCATGCGCAGGCGCACATCCTGCGATGCGGCTGACAGGTCGGCACCGGCCAGCCAATCGCTGGCATCGTTGCCCCAGACGCTGGTGACACCGATCAGGTCGCTGCGCAGTGGCGCAATGCCCTCAAGGCGCTGGGCAACGGTCTGCGCCGCCAAGCGCGCACGCTCGGCCGCACGGGGGCCGGCATAGGAAATCTCGGCCTCGGCAAACCAGCCCGAGGCATAGCAGGTGTTGACCTTGAGCGCCTCGGGGCGCGGGTGGCCGATGACGCCCTCCAGGCGCACGCGGTTCTCGCCCTCGGCCCGCACCTGGGCCTGGCTGATGTCGGCCACCACATCGGGGGTCAGGTAGCAGCAGGGGTCGTGGATCTCGTAGAGCAACTGTTCCTTGACGGTGGCGGTCGTGATGCAGCCGCCCGTGCCCTCGGGTTTGAAGATGCTGCAGTTGCCGCTGTCGTCGATCTCCGCGATCGGGTAGCCCAGCCGGTCCATGCCTGGCACCTCTTTGTAGCCCGGGTCGGCAAAATAGCCGCCGCTCACCTGGGTGCCGCATTCGAGCAGGTGGCCGGCCATCGTCGCGCGGGCAAGGCGGTCCCAGTCATCCCAGGCCCAGCCAAAATGCGCCATCGCCGGGCCCAGCACCAATGATGGATCAGCCACCCGGCCGCAGACCACGATATCGGCGCCCGCCTGCAGCGCCTCGGCAATCGGCCGCGCGCCGATATAGGCATTGGCGCTGACCAGCGGCTGCTCGGGCATCTGCGCACCCAGCGCCTGGGCCAGCATGGGCCGGTGGGCCGGGCCGCTCAGGTCATCGCCCTGCACCACGGCGATACGGGGCGCGCGCAGGCCCAGGCTGCGCGCCAGCGCGGCAATGGCGCGGCCGGCGCCTTGCGGGTTGGCCGCGCCAAAATTGCTGACGATGCGGATGCGGTGCGCCAGGCAATCAGCCAGCACCGGGCGCAGCAGCTCCACCAGCAAGGGCTCGTAGCCGGCCTCGGGGTCGTCGCGCCGGGCCAGCTGGGCCAGCGCCAGGGTGCGCTCGGCCAGCGTTTCAAAAATCAGAAACGCGGGCTGCTGCAAGGCCACCAGCGCCTGCACCACCGGCGCTGCCGCATCCACCCGGTCGCCTGAAAAGCCAGCCGCGCAGCCAATCAGCATGGCTGCGGGCGGTGTCTTGTCTGTCTGCATAGCATCTCCTGCAGCCCACTATAGAAAAGAGGCTCTATGTTGTGAAATCGATAATTGAGATCGATTAATCTGTAATACAAATGAATCTATCCCAGCGCGACATCCAGGCCTTTTTGGCGCTGGCCAGCCAGAAGAACTTCACCCGAGCCGCCAGCCTGTGCCACCTGTCCCAGCCGGCTTTCAGCGCCCTCATCCGCGCGCTGGAGACCACCGTGGGCCTGCGCCTGTTCGAGCGCAGCACGCGGCATGTGCTGCTGACGCCCGAGGGCGAGCAGTTTCTGTTATCGGCCCAGCGCATTGCAGCCGAATTTGCCGCCTGTGAAAAAGCGATGCGCGCTACCGCCCAGCTTGTCCAGGGCCGGGTCGCCGTCGCGCTGCTCCCGTCGCTGGCCGCTGGCTGGCTGCCGCCGGTGCTGCGCAGCTTTTCCGGCCAGCACCCCGGTGTGCAGCTGCAGGTCTTCGATGTGCTGTCCGAGCCCTGTATTGCCGCGGTGGCCAATGGCGATGCCGACTTCGCACTGGCCGCCATCCGCGCCGACACGCCCGATCTGCGCGCCGAGCCCTTTTGCAGCGACCGCTTTCACCTGGTCTGCCCGGCCAACCACCCGCTGGCCGCGCTGGACGAGGTGCAGCTGCCCGATCTGACGGCCTGGCCCTTTGTGCACCTGGCCCGGCACAGCAGCGTGCGCCAGTACCTCGATGCCGCCTTTTTCCCGCAGACCATGCAGACCCTGGTGGAGGTCGAGCAGCTGGCCACCGTGATGGGCCTGGTCAAGGCCGGTCTGGGCATCAGCGTGGTGCCGGCCCTGGCCTTGTTTCACTTTGCGCAGCCTGGCCTGGTCACCCGGCCGCTGCATCTGCCCGGCATGGACCGCCAGATCTACCTGGTGCGCAGGCGCGAGCCGCAGCTGTCGGTGGCGGCCCAGGCGCTGTACCAATTAATGCAACAAAAACGCCCAGATTTCTCCCATATTGCTTGAGGCCCTCTACACTCCAGCGCTGATGTCCTTGCCTACGATGCCCCCGTTCGCACCGCCTGCACCCGCGATGCCGCTGCCCTACCTGGCGCTGCGCACGCGGGTCGTGTCGCTGTTGGCATGGGCTGCGCTGTTTGCGCTGCTGGCCTGCGCCATGCGCATGCTGCTGAACTACCCCCTGTGCGTCAACGACGAGAAGAACTGGATCGGCATCGCCCAGCAGCTCGACCAGGGCGTGGCCTGGCCGGTCTCGGGGCCTGCCTTTGTCAACACGCTGCGCCAGGCGGCCTGGGTGACCGGCTCCAGCCACGCCGAGGTGATGCCCTGGATGGGGGTCTGCGGCGTGTTTATCGTTGTTGGGGGTCTGAGCTGGGGCTACTACCGCCTGGGGCTCAAGACCTTGGTGCCGGTGTTTGCAACGCTGGCGCTGTCGAGCTATTTCTGGGCGCCCTTGCTTGAGGCTCGCCCGCAGCAATGGGGGCAGCTGGCGGTATTTCTGGGCACCATCTCGGCCTGGCGCTGGCTACAGCACCGGGGCGGCCTGGCCTTTTTTGTCGCGCTGCCTGCCGTCGCCTTTACCCATATCCTGAGTCACGCGGTGCTGGTCTTTCTGTGCCTGGTGCTGGTGGCCACCCATGGCATTGCCCAGCGCCGCTGGAGCCTGCGCCACCTGGCCATTGCGCTGCTGTGCATCGCCAGCTTTGCGGTCTATGCCTGGCCCGGCGGTCCTTACACCGATATGCTGCGCGACCTGCGCCAGGCCCATTTCCAGCACTGGCCGCTGAGCCTGCCAGCCTCCTTGGCCCTGCTGGTGGCCGTGGCCGCCATGGCCTGGGCCAGCCGCCGCTGGTGGCATGGCGACATCCGCTGGCCCGCTGCAGCCCTGGCCGGCTTGCTGCGCCACCAGCGTGCTGCCGGATGGTCGCTGTGCATCGCAGCGCTGCTGGTGCTCACGATGCAGGCCTATCTGCTGCCACCGGCGGCATGGGCGCCCTATGGCGGCTCCTGGATCCGGTTTGTCGTGTTCCAGTCCGGCAACCTGCTGCTCGCGGGTTTTTTGCTGGTCGGTGCCGGGCGCTGGCTGGGGGGCTTTCACCACCAGCGGATCGATCCGGGCATGGCCCGTTTTCTGGTCTGTGTGCTGGGGGGCGTTGCGCTGCTGGGCCTGCTGGCCGTTGCCGCGTCGTGGTGGCTGCTGGACACCAACTGGATGCTGCGCGTGCTGAACTACGGCATCTTCTTTGCCGCCGCACCTGCGGCACTGGGCATGGAGCATGTCAGCCGCCACTGGCCGCGCTGGCGCCGGGGCTTGCTGCTGGGCGCGGGCATGGCCGCCAGTGTGCTGGCAGTGGTGCGCCCGCCCATGCTGCTGGGCTGCTGAGCCAGCCGCCCTGGCAAGAACCTATGCGCTAGACAAGCGCTGGCCAAATGCTGGCTAGGCGCTACGCATGAACAAATGCCCCCCTACCAAGGCGTGGCGTGCACCGGCCCAGGCAGCCATCTCATCGCCCCGCAAGAGCAAGGCATGGCGGCCCAGCTGCAGGTGGCGGACACCACGCCGCGCCAGCCAGCGCTGCCACCAGCCCGCAGGCGGCGCTGGCAGTGGCTCGGCACCCGTCTCGCTCAGCAGATCGGCGGCAGAGCGGATGGACAGGGCGCTAAGCGCCTGCTCAGCGGCGAGCCGCTGGACCAGCGCGATCACCTCGGACCAGCCCAGGTCGGCCAGCGACACCTGCGCCAAGCCGCCCAGAGCCTGCAGATCGGGACTGCGCTGGCCGCTGGCATCGACGCAGAGCAGCAGGCTCTCGGGGTGGGCGGCCTGCCACTGCTGCAGCAGCGGCCATTGCGCGGCCTGCTGCACCACCGCAACCTGTAAGGGCCTGGCCGCTGCGGCCGCCTGGGGCTGGGCAGGTGCCCGCTCACTGGCGGGCAGAATGCTGTCGTAGACCTCAGCAATTCGCCGCTCGCACTGGCCAATGGTGAAATAGGCGTCAGCCGCCTGCTGCGCCGCCAGACCACGCCCGGCCAGCTGTGCCTTGGCGGCTAGCGCCTGGCGCATGGCCTCTTTCCAGGCCTGCACCTGGTCGGGGGCATAGCACTGGCCGCTGCCCGACTGCCCCACCACCCAGGACATGCCCGAGCCATCCAAGTCGGAGGCAATGCAGGGCTTGCCATGCTGCATGGCTTCGATCAGTACCAGGCCAAAGGCCTCGGTGCGCTCACGCGAGGCCAGCGCAAAGATATCGCAGCTGTTGAACAGCGCATGCTTTTGCGCCTCACTGACCTGGCCGAGCAGCTGGACGTTGGCGCAGCCTTGCTGGGCGCGCTCGCGCGCAATCAGCGCTTCGAGTTCCTTGCGCTGCTCACCTTCACCGGCAATGATCAGCTGCACATCGGCAAAGCCGGCCACGGCCGAGATGAGGGTGTCAAAGCCCTTGTAGTAGGTCAGCCGGCCGACCGACAGCACGCGCAGCCGGGCATCGCCCCAGAGCTGCAGGTGTGGGGCCTCGGCCTGCGCCTGCTCCAGCACCCCCTGGCCCAGCGGCTTCAGGCCCAGCGGGATCGCCAAGGTCTTGAACAGCCAGCGCTGCAGCGGAACGCTGGCGGCCATGTAAGGCGGCGAGGTGGCGAGGATGGCCGCGCTTTGCCGCAGCAGCTTGGTCTCGAAGGGCCGGTAGACCTGGTAGCACAGCTGCAGCAGGCTATCCCATTTGGAGATCAGCACATCCGAGTGCCAGTGCGTGACCCAGGCCACCCGGCGCGCGGCGGGCATGATGAGCGCCCAGAACGCCGCATTGTTGGGCATGTGCAGATGCAGCACATCGGGTTGGAAGCCGCGAATGGCCCGGTGCAGCGCCAGCGGAAAGCCCAGCGCAATCGGCGCGAACACCAGGGTGATCTGCACCGGCACGCGGATGAGCCAGGGCGGGTCCTCGGGTAGCGGATCGCCATGCACGACCGCGCGGGCGTCGATGCCGTTGGCGCGCTGCTGCTCGATCAGATCGGCCAGAAACGATTCCATGCCGCCCCGGTACGGCGGGTAGAACTTGCCCACATGCAGCACGCGCTGCGGCGCATCGCCCGCCTGTGCATGCAAGGGCGCAGCCTGGGGCCGGCCCAGCCAATGGCGCAGCATGTTATTGGCCGCCCTGCAATTGCTGCAGCAGGCGCTGGTAGACCGGGTTGGCCGGGTCCATGGCGCTGGCGCGTTGCAGGTTGGCAATGGCCTGGGCCCGGTCGCCCTGCTCGCGGTAGGCCAGGGCCTTGCCGTAGTAGGCGGGGGGGTTGGGCTGGCGCGAGAGCGACGCATCAAAGATCTGCAAGGCCTGCGCAAAATCGCGCTTGCCAATGAACGCAATGCCCAGGCCCACCTCCAGGCGGGTGTTGCCCGGCGACATCTGCAGCAGGCGCTGGTAGTTCGCAATGGCCACGTCGTAGTGGCCCGAGGGGATGGCAACCTCGGCCTGCTCCAGCAAGATCTTGGGCAGCAGGACGTCTTCGGGCTTCATCGCCAGGGCCTTGGCATAGCTTTGGAACGCCGGTTCCATCTGCTGCGTCATCTTGTAGGCCGTGGCCTGGTGGTAGGCCAGCGCCGCATTGTCAAAGCCTTGCTTTTGGGCGCTGTCAAACGCGGCCAGCGCCTCGGGGTAGCGCTTGAGCAGCTCCAGGGTCATGCCACGGTTGAACTGTGCCGAGCCCAGGGGTTCTTGCAGCGCAACCGCTTTGTCAAAGTCCTGCAGCGCCTGCTCGTAGATCAGGTTTTCCAGCAGCGACGCACCCCGGTTGATAAAGGGGCGCCAGCGGCCAAAGGCGTTGAAGGGGGCCTGCTCGTCCACCTTCTGGGCGGCATCGCTCCAAGCGCTGTACTCAGACTTGAGGCTCAGGCTGCGCTCCGTGGCCAGGGCCGTCAGCACCAGGCCAGCGGCGCAGGCGATCGCCACCATCAGCTTGCGCGGAAACAGCAGCAGCACCAGCGCCAGCAAGGCCGGCAGCAGCATCGCCCAGATATAGCTGCGGTAGAGCACAAAGGGGTCTTGCAACCAGCTGGTGACAAACTCGGTGCTGAACAGCAGCGCCGTGCACAGCAGCACCAGGCCCACCAGGCTCCAGGCATCACGTTTGCGCAGCAGCAGGACCGCGCTGCCAATCACCAGTGCCACATAGCCCAGGCCACCCAGCAGATGGGGCAGGCTGCCAAAGCTCAGCGGGAAGACCGGGCGCAGGTCCAGCGCCATCCACTGCACATTGGGCAGCAGCCACAGCAGGCCGTACTGGAAAAACAGCTTGCCCTGGTTGAGCAGGCTGAGCGGGTAGATCGACGAGGTGATGCCTGGCTGCAGTTGCTCGAGCTGGCGCACATAGGCCCAGGAGGTGTCATCGGTGGCGACAGCGCCGACAAAGGCGCCCAGCTGCGTCCACAGCAGCGCGGTGAACAGGCCGATCAGCACGGCAATCGCCACGGCGATCGCCAGCAGCTTCTTCCACGACGGCCGTTTGACAAACACATAGAGCGGCAAGGCGAGTGCCGGCAGCACCACCGCATGCTCTTTGCTCATCAACGCGCAGAGCAGGAAAACCACGGCCAGCGCCGCCCATTGCAGCCCCGCCCCCGCCAAGGCGCGGATATACGCCCAGCAGGCCAGCGCGGAAAACAGGGTCATCATCACCATGCTGCGCTGGATCAGATAACCGACGGCATATACGCCCACCGGGTGCACGGCAAACAGCGCCACTGCGGCAAATATCGCCATCCGGATATTGGTGTCAAAACCCGGCTCTGCCCGCGCCTCGTCCGAAAACTGGGTGTGTTTGAACAGTGCCGACACCAGCAGCCATATTGCATAGCAAGTGGCCAGGTGCAGCACGATATTGACGACCCGCTGCACGGCCATACTCTCGCCAAAGAGCGACTGCACCCAGACAAAGCTGCCATAGGACAGCATGCGCACCTTGGGCTCGAGCACGCTGCCATAACGGCCAAAAATGGTGCCGTCCGACAGCCGGCCATCGTCGAACACCAGGCCGTTGTGCAGGCCCAGGCCATAAATCGTGAGGACGGCGGCCAGGAGCGCCAGCACGCCCAACGACCAGAAAATTTTTGATTTTTGCATTGGCTAGTTGGCTTGAGAAAATGCCTTCGCCCTGCGTTGGCAGGGCCTGCGCAACACCTGCAGCAGGTGCGCGAGCCATTCTAGAGGACTATTTACCCTCTGTATAAAGCGCTCGGGGCGCTGAGCCAACAGGTCGGCCGGAGCGGCCCCCGATAATCGGCCCAGGATTTATTGCAAATCTTTGTGCCCATAGGCACAAAACCCTGGCTTGGGGCCTTTTTTGGGGTGCAGGCGGCAGGTTTCGGGCCGCTTGTCATACACGGTGCAGCGCCGCGCCACCGGGTCGAGAAACTGGCAGTCGCCACTGGCGCGGCGCGCCATCGTGAAGATATTGTGCTTGGGGTTGTAGTGGTCGATCAGCCGGGCCTTGAGCAGGCGCTTGGCGATCAGCTTGTGCGCGATGTTGTCCACTTCAAAGGCGTCCACCAGGCCCAGGCGCACCAGATCGGGCAGTTGCACCTCCAGCGGCATCGTGCAGCAGTTGGCCGCGCAGCTGTCGCAGAGACCGGCCTTGTACTTGGTCCAGGTCTCCAGGCGGTCAACATCAACAATTCGGATCGGGGATTTCATGGCGGGGCGCTGCGCAAGCGGCCTGACAGGAGTGGCCGCTTATTTTGAAGGGCGCCAGTATCGCGCCAAAAGGATGCCGTGGGAGCGCACTGGGGCTTGGCGAGCCGGGCAGAGGTTCAACCGTGCTTGAGCCACACCGCGCCATCGCGCTCTTCGACCGCCACCGCATCCAGGCTGGCGCCCCGGCAGGGGCCGCCCACGCATTTGCCGGTATCGGGCTGGTAGATGGCGCCGTGGTAGGGGCAGAGGATGAACTGGCGGCCGCTCTCCAGAATGTCGCCATCAAAGTCCATGGGCACGCTGGCGTGCTGGCACTCGTTGATCCAGCCGTGCAGCTGGCCCTGCCAGCGGATCACAAAGGCCTTCTGGCCGTTGGGCAGCTGAAAGAAAAAGGGCTTGCCGTTGTCCTGCAGGTCGGCGCTGGCACCCAGGGGTTCGGTGCCGTCAAACAAGATCGTGGGCGTGGGGGCGGTGGGCTCGGTCATGGCGGGCGCGTAGTCTTTATGGTCAAAAACAAAAGGCAGCCGCCCCATGCACATCGGCACGCGGCGGCTGCCCGGGGGCTGGCTGTATTTATGCGCTGGCAGCCGTGGTGGGCATGCAGGCAATCACCTGGGCCACGGCGGCGGTCAGCTTCTTGGCATAAGGCACATGCAGGAACTCATTGGGCCCGTGTGCATTGCTCTTGGGGCCCAGCACGCCGCAGACCATCATCTGCGCCTTGGGGAAGCCGGCGCTGAGCATACCCATCAGTGGGATCGAGCCGCCCTGACCGATAAAGCCGCAGTCGGCGCCAAAGTGCGCGCGGCTCGATTGGTTGAGCGCGTTCAGGAACCAGTCGCTGGTGTTGGGCGCATTCCAGCCATTGGCACCGCTGGCCCCTTCCCAGGTGACCTTGGCTTGGTAGGGTGCATTGTCTTCGAGCAAGGTCTTGAGCTCTTGCATGCACTGCGTGGCATCGACCAGCGGGGGCAGGCGCAGGCTCAGCTTGAACGCGGTATAGGGGCGCAGCACATTGCCGGCATCCTGCAGCGCAGGCAGCCCTTCGGCGCCGGTAACGGACAAGGTCGGCTCCCAGGTGCGCTTGAGCAGCGCCTGCGTGGGGTCGGTGGTGGTGGGCAGCGCAAACAGGCTCGAGCCATTGCAGTCAAAATGCGCCCAGGGGAAACGCTTGTACAGCTCGTCACCCAGAATGCCGGCCGTGGCCTGCGCCTGGGCCAGGCGCTCAGCCGGTACCGCGCAGTGAAAGCTCTCGGGCAGCAGGCGGCCGGTCTTGCTGTCTTCGAGGCGGTCGAGCACCTGGCGCATGATGCGGAAAGACGAGGGCACAACGCCCGAGGCATCGCCCGAGTGCACGCCTTCGGTGAGGATCTCCACCTTCAAGGTGCCCGCCACCATGCCGCGCAGGCTGGTGGTCAGCCACAGCTGGTCGTAGTTGCCCGCGCCGCTATCGAGGCAGATGACCAGGCCCACATCCCCCAGGCGGGGCTTGAGCATGTCGATATAGACCGGCAGGTCGCCCGAGCCGCTTTCCTCGCAGGTCTCGATCAGGCCGACAATGCGCGGGTGCGGCACATTCTGGCGCTTGAGCTCTTGGATGGCTGCCACGCTGGCATAGGTGGCATAGCCGTCATCGGCGCCGCCCCGGCCATAGAGCTTGCCGTCTTCGTATTTGGGGGTCCAGGGGCCCAGGTCATTGCGCCAGCCGGAGAACTCGGGCTGCTTGTCCAGGTGGCCATACATCAGCACGGTCTGCGTGCTCTGGGCCTGGGTGGCAGGCACTTCAAAGAACAGCACCGGCGTGCGGCCCGGCACGCGCACCACTTCCAGCGTCAGCCCCTCGACCTTCTGCCCCTCGATCCAGGTGGCGGCATTGCGCACCACCGTGTCGATGAAACCATGCTGCTCCCAGTTGCCATCAAAGCCCGGCGACTTGGCGGGGATGGCGATGTAGTCGGTCAGCTGGCGAAGGATATCGCGGTCCCACTGCTGGCTGATGTGGCTCAAGGCCGCATCGGCTTGCAGATGGGCGGCGTCTAGGCGGGCGTTCATGGGTGAATCTCCTGGAGGTGCTGCCACGACAAGGGCAGCCGCAGGCATAAGCGTACCAGCGCCAGCGCCGCCCGGCTATCGCCTCGGGCAAAGCCCTGCTGCCGTCATCCAGCGCAGGGCCCGGCCGGGCAAGGCCCGCAGTGCGGCTCAGGCGTGCTCGAAGTGGAACACCGCCGTGCCCGCGCGGGCATTGGGCAGCCAGCGCCGCACCTCACCATTTTGCAGGCCAAAGCTGTCCAGAATGCGCAGCTTGTTCTTGAGTGCCAGCACCTCGAAATCCTTGAAGGTGCCCACGCGGATATTGGGCGTGTCGTACCACTGGTAAGGCAGGCGCTTGGTCACCGGCATGCGGCCTTGCAGGATGGACAGGCGGTTGGGCCAGTGCGCAAAGTTGGGAAAGGCGACGACGCCCTGCTTGCCGATGCGCGCGGTCTCGCGCAGCATCACCTCGGCATTGCGCAGATGCTGCAAGGTGTCAATCTGCAGCACCATATCAAAGCTGTTGTCCTCGAAGATGGCCAGGCCGTCTTCCAGGTTCAGCTGCAGCACGTTCACGCCCCGGCGCACGCAGGCGAGCACATTGGCGTCGTCAAACTCGATGCCATAGCCGCTGCACTGGCGCTCGCGCTGCAGGTAGGCCAGCAAGCTGCCATCGCCGCAGCCCAGGTCCAGCACGCGTGCGCCCAGCGGCACCAAGTTGGCAATGGCTTGAAAGGTGGAAGAAGCTTCGGTCATGCGGCCTCCTGGGCGCTGGGCTGGCCGGCGCTCAGTTCGCGGGCCATGTTCTCGAAATAGGAGCGCATCACGCCCATGTAGCGCGCGTCGTCCAGTAAAAAGGCGTCATGCCCATGGGGCGCGTCAATCTCGGCGTAGCTGACGGTGCGGCGGTTGTCGAGCAAGGCCTTGACGATCTCGCGGCTGCGCGCCGGCGAAAAGCGCCAATCGGTGCTGAAGCTCACCAGCATGAAGCGGGCCTTGGCGCCGGCCAGCGCCTGGGTCAGGTCGCCGCCAAAAGGCTTGGCCGGGTCAAAGTAGTCGAGCGCACGGGTGATCAGCAAATAGGTATTGGCGTCGAAGTAGTCGCTGAACTTGTCGCCCTGGTAGCGCAGATAGCTCTCGATCTGGAACTCCACATCCTGGGTGCTGTATTTGAGGTCCATGCCTTCGCGCAGCTGGCGGCCGAACTTCTGGTTCATCACATCGTCGCTCAGGTAGGTGATGTGGCCGATCATGCGGGCAATGCGCAGGCCGCGCTTGGGGATCACGCCGTGGCGGTAGAAGTGGCCGCCGTGGAAGTCCGGGTCGGTCACGATGGCGCGGCGGGCCACCTCGTTGAACGCAATGTTCTCGGCCGACAGACAGGGCGCGCTGGCCACCACCACCGCATGGCGCATGCGGTCGGGGTACTGCAAGGTCCAGGACAGTGCCTGCATGCCGCCCAGGCTGCCGCCCAGCACGGCGGCCAGTTGCGTGATGCCCAGGCGGTCGAGCAGCAGCGCCTGGGCATTGACCCAGTCCTCCACCGTCACCACCGGGAAATCGGCGCCATAGACCTGGTCCGTGTCCTTGTCTGCATCCGGATTGCGGTGCATGGGCCCAGTGGAGCCAAAGCAGGAGCCCAGGTTGTTGACGCCGATGACAAAGAACTGATTGGTATCGACCGGCTTGCCCGGGCCGATCATGTTGTCCCACCAGCCCTCGCTCTTGGGCTGGCCCTCGTAGTAGCCGGCCACATGGTGCGAGGCGTTGAGCGCATGGCACACCAGGATGGCGTTGGAGCGGTCGGCATTGAGCTGGCCGTAGGTCTCGTAGGCCAGGTGGTAGTCGCGGATGGAGGCGCCACTTTGGAGCGGGAGCGCCTCCGGGAAATGCATTGATTGGGGTGTCGCAACGAATGACATAAAAAACCCGGCAACGCTAAAAACGAGGCCGGGTCGATGGAATGCAGTCGCCTACCGAGTCTTTAGCTGGATTTATAAAGCGCCCGCAAGCTGAAGCAAATCGGCGCCGTGAAATCTCAGTGTACTGCAAATCGGCCGCGCATGGGCTGCATCAACTGCCGCCCAGGTAGAGCCGGTTGGAGCTTTTGACCTCTTCCATCACCGCGTAGGTGCGGGTCTCGCGCACGCCGGGCAGCTGCCACAAAACCTCGCCGGCAAAGTGGCGGTAGTGGTTCATGTCGGCCACGCGGATCTTGACCAGGTAGTCAAAGCCGCCAGCCACCATATGGCACTCCATGATCTCGGGCCGCACCTGCACCGCCGCCTTGAACTCGTCAAACACATTGGGGGTCGTGCGGTCGAGCAGCACCTCGATGAAGACCAGCATCGCCGCGCCCAGCTTTTGCGGGTTCAAGCGCGCCTCGTAGCCGGTGATATAGCCTTCCTTGGTCAGGCGCTGCACGCGGGCCAGCACCGCCGTGGCCGACAGCGACACCGCCTCGGCCAGCTTCAGGTTGGAGATGCGGCCGTCGCGCTGCAGCACAGCCAGAATACGCAGATCGATGCGGTCCAGGTCCTCCGGTGGGTCGATGATGGCGGTCATGGGCTGAATTTTTCACTAAGAATGGGCCACATTATGGAGAGAAATTCAAACCATAAACGATCACACTGGCGGCATTCACTATCTACTTGCTAACCGAGCCCGCCATGACTGCCAACGCCGTTGTTGACAACCAGCCCTCCACCACCTCGCCCATGTCGGCCGCAGACAACAGCCCATCTGGCGCAAGCGCTCCTGTTTTTAATGAGCTGGTGTCGGCACTGCAGCCCGCCACGGCGCTGCGCGCGGCCATCACCGCCGCCTACCGCAAGCCCGAGCCCGAGGCCCTGCAAGCGCTGCTGCCCCAGGCCACGCCGCCCGCCGCCATCGCCCAGGCGGGCGACGCGCTGGCGCTGCAGCTGGCCCGCAGCCTGCGCGAGCGCAAGGCCGACAGCGGCCGCTCCGGCCTGGTGCAAGGCCTGCTGCAGGAGTTTGCGCTGTCGTCGCAAGAAGGCATTGCGCTGATGTGCCTGGCCGAGGCGCTGCTGCGCATCCCGGACACGGCCACCCGCGATGTGCTGATCCGCGACAAGATCGCCCACGGCCAGTGGAAGGCCCATGTGGGCAAGAGCCCGTCGATGTTCGTCAACGCCGCCGCCTGGGGCCTGGTGCTGACCGGCAAGCTGGTCGCCACGCACAGCGAAGGCTCGCTGGGCCAGTCGCTTACCCGCCTCATTGGCCGGGGCGGCGAGCCGCTGATCCGCAAGGGCGTGGACATGGCCATGCGCATGATGGGCGAGCAGTTCGTCACCGGCGAGACGATTGGCGAGGCGCTGAAGAACGCCGAGCGCCTGGAGGCCAAGGGCTTCCGCTACTCCTACGACATGCTGGGCGAAGCGGCGATGACCAGCGATGACGCCAAGCGCTACCTGCGCGACTATGAAAACGCCATCCATGCGATCGGCAAGGCCAGCCATGGCCGGGGCGTCTACGAAGGCCCGGGCATCTCGATCAAGCTGTCGGCGCTGCACCCGCGCTACAGCCGCGCCCAGTACGACCGCGTGATGGCCGAGCTCTACCCGGTGGTGCTGCAGCTGGCCGTGCTGGCCAAGGGCTACAACATCGGCCTCAATATCGATGCCGAAGAAGCCGACCGCCTGGAGCTGTCGCTGGACATGCTGGAAAAGCTCTGCTTTGCGCCCGAGCTGGCCGGCTTTGCCGGCATCGGCTTTGTCGTGCAGGCCTACCAAAAGCGCTGCCCCTATGTGCTGGACTTCATCATCGACCTGGCCCGCCGCAGCCAGCACCGGCTGATGGTGCGCCTGGTCAAGGGCGCCTACTGGGACAGCGAGATCAAGCGCGCCCAGATCGACGGCCTGGAAGGCTACCCGGTCTACACCCGCAAGGCCTATACCGATGTGTCCTACCTGGCCTGCGCGCGCCAGCTGCTGGCCGCACCCGATGCGGTCTACCCCCAGTTCGCCACGCACAACGCCCACACCTTGGCCACCATCTACCATCTGGCCGACCCGGCCCGCTACCAGCCCGGGCAGTACGAGTTCCAGTGCCTGCACGGCATGGGCGAGCCGCTGTACGAGCAAGTCGTGGGCCGCAACGCCAGCGAGAACCTGGGCCGCCCCTGCCGCATCTATGCGCCGGTAGGCACGCATGAAACCCTGCTGGCCTACCTGGTGCGCCGCCTGCTGGAGAACGGCGCCAACACCAGCTTTGTGAACCGCATCGCCGACCAGGACATCCCCCTGGCCAAGCTGGTGGAAAACCCCGTGACCACCGCCCAGCAGTGGGCGCAGAGCGAAGGCCAGTTGGGCCTGCCCAACCCGCACATTGCCCAGCCGCGCGCGCTGTATGGCGCAAGCCGCAGCAATTCGGCAGGGCTCGACCTGTCCAACGACGACCGCCTGCGCGCGCTGCAGAACGACCTGCAGGCCAGCGCCCAGATGGCCTGGCATGCCCAGCCGATGCTGGCCGATGGCGCGCCCGCATCCACCCAGGCCAGCGAGCCGGTGCTGAACCCGGCTGACCACGGCGACCAGGTCGGCAGCGTCACGCAGGCGTCGACCGAGCAGGTGGAATTTGCGCTGGCCGCCGCCCAGGCCGCCGCCGCCCGCTGGCAGGCCACCGCGCCCGCCCAGCGTGCTGACTGCCTGGCCAAAGCTGGTGATCTGCTCGAAGCACATATGCCCACCTTGATGGGCGTGCTGGTGCGCGAGGCCGGCAAGACCTGCTCCAACGCGATTGCCGAAGTGCGTGAGGCCGTGGACTTTCTGCGCTTTTACGCCGCCCAGGTGCGCAGCTGGGGCCAGGCGGATTACCAGGCGCTGGGCCCGGTGGTCTGCATCAGCCCCTGGAACTTCCCGCTGGCCATCTTCAGCGGCCAGATTGCCGCCGCGCTGGCTGCCGGCAACACCGTGCTGGCCAAGCCGGCCGAGCAGACCCCGCTGATCGCGGCTGCCGCCGTGCAGGCGCTGTGGCAGGCCGGCGTGCCGCGCGATGTGCTGCAGCTGCTGCCGGGCACCGGCGAGACCGTGGGCGCCCGCCTGGTGGGCGACCACCGCGTGCAGGCCGTCATGTTCACCGGCTCGACCGAAGTGGCCCGCATTCTGCAAAAGACGCTGGCCCAGCGCCTCGACGCCCAAGGCCAGCCCGTCACCCTGGTGGCCGAGACCGGCGGCCAGAACGCGATGATCGTGGACTCGTCCGCGCTGGCCGAGCAGGTCGTGGTCGATGTGCTGTCCTCGGCCTTTGACTCGGCCGGCCAGCGCTGCTCGGCGCTGCGCGTGCTGTGCGTACAGGAAGAAGCGGCCGACCGCCTGCTGCACATGCTGCGCGGCGCGATGCAGGAGCTCCAGCTGGGCAACCCCTGCCAGCTCAAGACCGATGTCGGCCCCGTCATCGACGCCGAGGCCAAGGGCGTCATCGACCAGCACATTGCCCGCATGCAGGCCGCTGGCCACCAGGTCTGGCAAAACAGTGGCGCCAGCGCGCAAGGCACCTTTGTGCCGCCCACGGTGATCGCCATCGGCCAGCTCTCCGAGCTCAAGCGCGAAGTCTTCGGCCCGGTGCTGCATGTGCTGCGCTACCGCCGCGAGAACCTGCCCCAGCTGCTGGCCGACATCAATGCCACCGGCTATGCGCTCACCCTGGGCCTGCACACCCGCATTGACGAGACCATTGCCCAGGTGGTCAACGCTGCGCATGCCGGCAATATCTATGTGAACCGCAATATCGTCGGTGCCGTCGTCGGTGTGCAGCCCTTTGGCGGCGAAGGCCTGTCGGGCACGGGCCCCAAGGCCGGCGGCCCGCTGTACATGCTGCGCCTGCTCAGCCGCATGCCGGCCACGGCCACCGTGGATGCGCTCGCCCACCTACCGCGCATGGCCGGTAGCGAGGCCCCGGCCGCCAACACCGGCCAGCGCGGTAATGCCCATGGCCTGGAACAGGCCGATGCCGCCCCCGCCGCTGGGCTGGAGGCGCTGCAAAGCTGGGCCAGCCAGCAAGGCCAGGGCGATCTGGCAGCGCTGTGCCAGCGCTATGCCGCCCATACCGGCAACGGCTTTGCGGCTGAGCTGCCCGGCCCCACCGGTGAGCGCAATCTGTATGTGCTGAGCGGCCGTGCGCGCGTGGGCTGCGTGGCCAGCACCAGCAGCCTGCTGCTGGCCCAGCTCGCCGCCGTGCTCGCCGCGGGCTCCACCGCCGTGTGGCCCGCAGGCAGCAGCCAAGCCAGCCTGCTGGCCCAATTGCCCGCCTCGGTGCGTGCCTCGGTGCAGCTGTCTGCGCACAGCGAGCAGGCCTTTGTGCAGTCCGAGGCCTTTGATGCGCTGATCGTTGATGCCGCCAGCGGCTGGCTGCCCACGGCCAGCACCTTGGCGGGCCGCGCCGGCGCCATCGTGCCGATCACCGCCCAGGCTGCCGACGGCAGCGTGCCGCTGTTCCGCCTGCTGGCCGAGCATGCCATCAGCATCAACACGGCTGCGGCTGGCGGCAATGCCAGCCTGATGACCTTGGACTAACGCTGAGGCTCGGGGCGCCGCCCCATGGAAAAAGGGCTGGAGATCGCAAGATCCCAGCCCTTTGAGTTGGTGCGTTGCTAGTGTTGCTAGCGCAGCCAGCGCTATCAGTCCATCGTCGTGAACAGCGCGGCCACACCCAGCACCAGGAAGATCACCGCGCAGACGCGGTGGATCCAGCGGATCGGCAGCCTCTTGGTGATCTTGTCGCCAAACCAGACCACCGGCGCATTGGCCAGCATCATGCCGATCGTGGTGCCTGCGACCACCCAGTAATAAGAAGCGGGGTACTTGGCGGCCAGGCCCACGGTGGCCAGCTGGGTCTTGTCGCCCATCTCGGCCAGGAAGAACAGCAGCACGGTGGTGCCGAACACACCCCAGCGGCCGCTGCTCTTGCCCGCTTCGTCCTCGTCGATCTTGTCGGGGATCAGCATCCAGCCGGCCATCAGGATAAAGGACACGCCCAGAATCCAGCGCAGCACATCGGGGCCCAGCATCGTGGTGATCCAGGCGCCAACGGCACCGGCCAGCGCATGGTTGACCAGGGTCGAGACGAAGATGCCCAGCGCAATGGGCCAGGGTTTGCGGTATTTGGCAGCGAGGACGAGGGACAGCAACTGCGTCTTGTCGCCCATTTCGGCAAGGGCGACGACGGCGGTCGAGAGGAGAAAGGCTTCCATGGAGTGGGGATCGTTATTGCAGCCGGATATCGCAAGACAGCATTGACCGCATCGCGACTCCGGCATGGGATCGCAACGTGGTCAATGGTCTCGCCCAGCATCCTCATCACCAGATGCCGTGTACGCCATAGGCCGCGAAGGCCCAAGTTTGTTGACGCACACTCTGCGGCGCATTGCGCGCCCAGCAGGCTACTCCCCAAAGACTGGCGCATCATACGCCCAAAAGCGATGTTGCGCCGCAACACCCACGCCCTCCAGGGAAAATACCAAGGGCTGGTTGCAGCAACTGTCAACACAGCGTAAGGCGATTCACCCATAATGGTGAAGCTCAATGTGCCCCCGGGTACACTAGAGCGCGCGGTGATCCGTCTTGGAAGTTGTCACAGGTTTGTTGATTGCATCAGGCTCCATCGCTTTTTTTACTTTTTTCGGAGTCCTCAAATGGGCAACAAACTTTACGTGGGCAACCTGCCTTACTCTTTCCGTGACAGCGATCTGGAAAGCACTTTCAGCCAATTCGGTACCGTCTCCAGCGCCAAGGTCATGATGGAACGTGACACCGGCCGTTCCAAGGGCTTCGGCTTTGTGGAAATGGGTTCGGACGCTGAAGCACAAGCTGCTATCGAAGGCGTGAACGGCCAAGGCTTTGGCGGTCGTAACCTGGTCGTGAACGAAGCACGTCCAATGGAAGCCCGTCCTCCACGCAGCGGCGGCTTCGGCGGCGGTGGTGGTGGTGGCCGTGGTTTCGGCGGTGGTGACCGTGGCGGCTTCGGCGGCGGCGATCGCGGTGGCTTCGGCGGCGGTGGCCGTGGCGGCTACGGTGGCGGCAGCTACTAAGCACATCACATCCAAAACCTCTTAGAGGTTTTGACAGTGAGATGACGGGTTTTCCCGGAAAAAAGGCCTCTTTGAGGCCTTTTTTGCATCTGGTTGCAGCTTCTGCGCCACAACAGAGGGGCACAACTATCCCATTCCCGGTTTTTATGCCAGAAAATAAAGGATGGAGCATTCCTCCATTGGGCTACTGCGATAGATGACCGGTGTTCTACAGGGCGCGATCGCATTATTTAAGAGTTATCAGGAGTCCCTCAAATGGGCAACAAGCTTTACGTCGGTAATTTGCCATACCAGGTTCGCGACAACGATCTGGAACAGGCCTTTGGTC
This sequence comes from Comamonas sp. 23, assembly GCF_049601575.1. Classification (NCBI taxonomy): domain Bacteria; kingdom Pseudomonadati; phylum Pseudomonadota; class Betaproteobacteria; order Burkholderiales; family Comamonadaceae; genus Comamonas; species Comamonas sp. 23. The sequence goes on from NZ_CP187127.1 coordinate 4,966,699, forward strand.
AGTTTGGCAGCGTAACCAGCGCCAAGGTGATGATGGAACGCGACACCGGTCGCTCCAAAGGTTTTGGTTTTGTAGAAATGGGCAGCGATGAAGAAGCCCAAGCTGCGGTCAACGGTCTGAACGGTCAGCCCCTGGGCGGTCGCAATCTGGTCGTGAACGAAGCACGTCCCATGGAGCCCCGTCCTCCCCGCAGCGGCGGTGGTGGTTTTGGCGGCCCCCGTGGTGGTGGCTTTGGCGGCGGAGGCGGTAACCGTGGCGGCTTTGGCGGCGGCGGTGGTGGTGGCTACGGCGGCGGTGGTGGCGGCGGTGGTGGCGGCGGCTACGGCGGCGGTGGTGGTGGTGGATACGGCGGCGGCGGAGACCGTGGCGGCTACGGTGGTGGCGGCGGCGGTGGCTATGGCGACCGCGGTGGTCGCGATGGCGGCCGTGGCGGCAATGACCGCGGCTTTGGTGGTGGCGATCGTGGCGGTGAGCGCGATGGCGGCTTCCGCAGCCCCTACGGCAATGGTTCGCGCAACCGCGGCGGCAACCAAGGCTACGACAACAACGACGATTATTGATGCCTGCAGGCACCGCCCAGCGCTGTGCCGCACCGCAACGACAAAGCCCCGCCAGGGGCTTTTTTCATGCCTGGCTTAGGACCTGCTTTCAGTCTTGACCCGGTGGCGCCTCTTGCACCCGCTCGCGGTGGCGGTGCTTGCGCGGGCGGTTGGCCAGCGCGCGGTCATAGAGGGCATTGGGCAGGCAGCGCAACAGCCGCGCCACCCAGCCCATCTGCCAGGGGATCACGGCATAGCTGCGCGCCTTGGCAATCACTGCAAAGGCCTTGTCGGCAAAGGCCTCTGGCTGCATCAAGAAGGGCATGCCGTAGCGGTTGTGGCGGGTGAGCGGCGTGGCCACAAAGCCCGGGCAGATGGTGACCACCTGCACGCCGCTACGCTTAAGCTCCACCCGCAGGCTCTCGCAGTAGCTGATGACGGCGGCCTTGCTGGCGCAGTAGGCGCCGTGGCCGGGCAGGCCGCGTATGCCGGCCACGCTGGCAATGCCCACCAGCTTGCCGCTGCCGCGCGCCTGCATGGGGCGCACAAAGGCATGGAAGGTCGCGGCCATGCCGATCACATTGGTCGCATAGGTCTGGGCCATGACCTCCAGGTCCTCGCGCTCGGCCGTGTCGATGCCGTAGCTCACCCCGGCATTGGCCACCACCACATCGGGCAGGCCCTGCTGCTGCAGGCATTGCGTGCAGGCAGCAATGGTCTGGTCCTGGTCAGCCACGTCGGCGCCATAGACCGCGTAGCGGCTGGCATCCATCGCCTGCGCCTGGGCCCAGTCCGCAATCAGCGCGGTACGGCGGGCCACCAGCGCGAGGCGGTAGCCGGCCTGGTAGTAGCGCCAGGCCAGCGCCTGGCCGATGCCGCTGGAGGCGCCGGTGATCAGCACCAGCGGTGCATCGCTCAGGGGGGTGGACATGCGGCGCTCAGCGTGCGGGTTGCAGCACGCCCTTGACCCGGCCCTTGAGCTCTGCGACCTGGGTGATGTTGTTGAAGACCATCGAGTCGGCCGTGAACCGGTCCTGGCCCCGGATGATCTCGACGGGCTTGTTCGAGCTCACCCGCTCTTCGTTGACAAAGGCGTGCAGAAACTCGCCCCGGAACTCCATCTGCGGCGCGCCCGGCTTGTTGCTGCTGCGCACCACCTTGGCATTGCCAAACAGCTGCACTTCGGAGCCATCGGCATTGGACAAGGCGCGGTTGGCGGTGGCCACTGTCGTCGAGCCATCCTGGCGGATGGAACGCATCGTGGCCGTGTCGATCTCCAGCGTGTCGGTGTCCATGTAGTGGCGCATCTTGTTGCCCTGGATCTCGCTGGTCAGCACGCCGGTGCCGTCAAAGCTGCGCACCGAAAAATCGTTCATGTAGTAATCCACTTCGTGGCCGGCCACCGCTTGTTCGCGCACGCTCTGGGGCTTGGGGGCATTGCGCACCAGCCACCAGGTGCCCAGCGCCAGCAGGCCCATCAGGATCACCGGCAGGTAGATGGACGACAGGTCCATGAGGCGTCGCAGGCGAGATTTCATTGTCCGTACCGATCGAGCAGGTTGACATAGGCACCGCAGGCGGCCAGCACCGCGTCGCACAGCTCGCGCGCAGCACCTGCGCCGCCGTGGCGGGTGGTTACCCAGTGTGCCACGCCCAGCACTTCAGGGTGGGCATTGGCGGGCGCGCAGGCCAGCTGGCAGCGGCGCAGCACCGGCAGATCCGGCCAGTCATCGCCAATGGCTGCGGCCTGGTGCCAGTCCAGGCCCAGCGCCTCGAGCATGGCCTGGGCGGCAGGCAGCTTGTCCTCGGTGCCGTAGCGAACCTGCTCGATGCCCAGCGCCGCCAGGCGGTGGCGCAGCGGTGCCGAATCGCGCCCGGTGATGACGGCCGGCACAATGCCGGCCTCGCGCAGCATCTTGAGACCATGGCCGTCGAGCGTGTGGAAACGCTTGAGCGTCTCGCCCTGCTCGCTGATGTACAGGCCCCCGTCGGTGAGCACGCCATCCACATCGAAGAACACAATCTTGATACCCTGGGCGCGCAGCAGCAGCTCAGCGGGCCACTGCTGGGCGGGGGTGATGGCGGGCAAGGTTAATGTGCTGGCCATCAGATCACCTTGGCCCGCATCAGATCACCCACATGCACGATGCCCACCAGGCGCTGGTCCGCATCGGTCACCAGCACGCTGGTGATGCGGTGGGCCTCCATCAACGCAGCGGCGTCGGCCGCCAATGCGTCGGCCGAGATCTGGCGCGGCGTGGCATGCATCACCTCGGCAGCGGTCAGGCCGCGCAAGTCGGCACCAGCCTCAATACGGCGGCGCAGATCGCCATCGGTAAACACGCCCTGCAGCAGGCCATGCGCATCGACGATGGCAGCCGCGCCCATTCCCTTGGCACTCATCTCACGCATCAGGTCGCTGAAGCTGGCGCTGGGCAGCACCGTGGGCAGCGCATCGCCGCTGCGCATCACATCAGACACATGGGTGAGCAGGCGGCGGCCCAGCGCGCCACCGGGGTGGGAGCGGGCAAAATCCTCGGCCTTGAAGCCGCGCGCATCCAGCAGCGCCACGGCCAGCGCATCGCCCATCGCCATTTGCGCGGTGGTGCTGGCCGTGGGGGCCAGGTTCAGCGGGCAGGCCTCCTTGTCGACCTGGGTGTTGAGCACCCAGTCGGCATGGCGCGCCATCGAGGACTGCAGGTTGCCCGTCATCGCCACCACGGGCACGCCCAGGCGCTTGAGCACCGGCAGCAGCACGGAAATCTCGCCACTCTCGCCGCTGTTGGAGATGGCCAGCACCAGATCCTGGCCCGTGACCATGCCCAGATCGCCATGGCTGGCCTCGCCCGGGTGCACAAAGAATGCCGGCGTGCCGGTCGATGCCAGGGTGGCCGCAATCTTGCGCCCCACATGGCCGCTCTTGCCCATGCCAGTGACCACCACACGCCCGGGAATGTCCAGCATGCGCTGCACGACCTGGACAAAGTTGTCGTCCAGGCGCTGCGTCAGTGCCGCAATGGCCTCGGCCTCGATCGCAAAGGTAGACGCCGCCAGGCGCAGAATCTGCGCCGCTTCCACGGGGCGCTTGGGCTGTAGGGTGCTCATGGAGGCTGATTTTATCGGAGCGCCCGCGCCCCGGCCGGTGCGGGTCATTGCCAAACATGCTTAACCTGCGGCGGGTGCCGGTTGCAGCTGCCGCAGTTGGACTACCATGGCGGCTCCTCCCCTTTTCTGCCCGCCCACCATGCACGCTCCCGACGTCAACGCCTTTTTGCGTCACCACATCCGCACCGTTCCCGATTGGCCAGCGCCGGGCGTGCAGTTCCGGGACATCACCCCGCTGCTGCAGAACCCGCAGGTCTTCCATGTGCTGATCGATGCCTTTGTGCACCGCTACATGTCGCGCGACATGCGCCCCGATGTGGTGGCCGGTCTCGATGCGCGCGGCTTTATCCTCGGTGCCGTCATCGCCTACCAGCTCAAGGTGGGCTTTGTGCCCATCCGCAAAAAGGGCAAGCTGCCCTTCACCACGGTGGAGGAAACCTATGAGCTCGAATACGGCAGTGCCACGGTCGAGTTGCATGCCGATGCGGTCAAGCCCGGCGACAAGGTGCTGCTGGTCGATGACCTGATTGCCACTGGCGGCACGATGATGGCCGGCAAGAAGCTGCTGGAGAAGCTGGGCGCCCAGGTGATGGAGGGCGCTGCGATTGTCGACCTGCCGGAGCTGGGCGGCTCCAAGCGGCTGACCGATGCGGGTCTGCCGCTGTTCACGCTGGTGGATTTCGCAGGGCACTGAGCCCCAGTCACCGCCGCTGCGGTGCAGGCGCTCAGTGCAGGTCGCCGTACTGGGTATTGCTCAGGCCGCCAAAGCTGGTGTCTGCCGTGGGCGCAGGCGCACCGCCGCGTTGCGCGGCCTCCCGAGCGATCTGGGCATTGTGCGCGGCGCTGCGCGCGGGCGGAACAATCGGCGCGGGCCGGGGCGCCGCACTGGTGGCAGCGCGGCTTGCGGGCGATGCGCCGTCGAGCGCAGGCACCGGGTTCAGCGCCGCCTCGAGCAAGGCTTTCTTGAAGGCGGCAATCTCCGCTTCATCGACCGGGTCCATGCCCAGCGGCACCGGCACCACGGCCGGCTGGGGCGCGGTGACCGCACTGGGGGCCTTGGTGCTGGCGACACCCAGCTGGGCATTGAGACGCCAGTAAACCGAGGTGATCACAATCTCGAAACGGGTTTTGGCCGAGTAGGCGATCAAGGCCTCGATCTGGGTGAGCTTGTCGGGCGAGGCGCAGTACTGCTGGGCCAGATCCACCATCACGATGAACTGCGTGGCGCGCTTGTCCAGCGCCAGCACCTTGAATTTGTAACCTGCCGACAGAATGCCCGAGCGCACCATCGATTCGCGCACGGCCGAATACACCATCTCCCGGCGGGCCGAACGCTCACCGGGACGCGGCGCGGCGCTGTCGTGCTGCGGTGCCGCAGCCATGGGCCTGGCGGCCACCAAGGGGCTCTGGGCGGCCAGCATATCGTGCTGGCCCATACCCATTGGCTCGGCAAACATGGTTTGCGGCCCCAGGGGCGCAAAGGCCGATTTTTTTTCTGGTCGACTGAACCATTTGGCAAATATAGACATGCCACTCCCTACCCTGATCAGAATTTGTGCCCCAGACACAAGCCTTGCAACGTGGTTGCTCCGCCGTCAGCATCAAGCCTTGACGGCCAGACTTGGTGCCCACCGTATACCTGCGGTGTGCTGGGCGGTGTCCGCGACGCTCACATGGTCACCCGTTTCATCGCGCAACAGGCGTTTGTAATTGTAGGAAGGAGTATTGCATACACTTGTCAGAAAAGCGCGTGCGATTTGACCAATGCCAAGCTTTTATGTTGCGGCTACGCGGCGTTTGCGGTTGCCCAGGCGCTTGGCCAGCACCGATCCGGCCGCCATGGCCAGCGCGACGGCCACCGTGGGCTGGCGGTTGCACAGCTCGGTAAAGCGGATGCTAGACAGCCCCCAGAGGCGGCAGCCAGCCACGGCCTGCACGGTGGCATTGCGCGGTTGGTGCGAGAAGAACGCGCCTTCGCCGACAATGGAGCCCGCGCCGACGATCGCCAGGCGAATGCGCTGCTTTTCGTCCTCGAAATGCACGCTGAGGCTGCCGCTTTCGACGAAAAACAAGGTGCGCTCCTGCGTGCCTTGCTGAAACAGCACCTGCGATGCGGCCAGCTGGGTCTGCGTCAGGTACGGCGCGAGAATCTCCCACTGCGCAGCCGTCAGCGGGTTGATCATGCTTTCCTCGTCCTGGCAGTTGTTGATGGCCGCCACCAGGGGCTTGATGTCATTGGCGCTACTGAACATGAAATCCTCCTCCGCAATCCTGGCGGTGGGCCCACCAGTGATTTATCGAAATTCCTAATCCAATAAATCTAACCGAGTGGCTGCACAATGGCTGGGCGGCTGGGCAAAAATTTGTAAGAAGTATCGTCCAGTCCACAATTCCTGACCAAGCACGCCGCCTCCCACCTTCTCTCCTAGACGTTTTTCAGATTCCATGCATGCATTACTAGAGGCCATCGCCACCCTGCCCGCGAGCCAGCAGGCCCAACGCCTCTTCCACGGGCGAGGCGGCCTGTTTCCCGGTTGCGAACACCTGTCGCTGGACCTGTACCCACCGGCGGTGGTGCTGACCAGCTTTGCACCGCTGGCCGACGAGGCGCTGCAAAGCGTGGGCGATGCGCTGCAGCAGCGCTGGCAGCAGCTCTACCCGGGCGAGCCGCTGACCTGGGTGTACCAATGCCGGGCGCTGGGCGCGGCCGAAACCCGCCTGGTCCAGGGTAGCCTGCCCGAGCCCCATACGGTGCAGGAAGACGATGCCCGCTACCTGGTGCATGTGCTGCGCGGCCAAAACCATGGCCTGTTTCTGGACATGGCCGAAGGCCGGCGCTGGGTGCGCCAGTTCATCGCGCGCCAGCCCGATCCCGAGCGCTGCACCGTGCTCAACCTGTTTGCCTACACCTGCGCCTTTTCGGTGGCGGCGCTGCAGGCCGGCGCCGGCCAGGTGGTCAATATCGACATGAGCAAGGCGGCCTTGGCCAGCGGCCAGCAGAACCACCGCCTCAACCAGCTCGCCGGTGGCCAGTTCTGGGGCCATGACATTTTCAGCAGCTGGGGCAAGATCACCCGCACCGGCCCTTACCAGCTGGTGATCATGGACCCGCCCAGCTACCAAAAGGGCAGCTTTGTCGCCACCAAGGATTACGCGCGCCTGATCAAGCGCCTGCCCGACCTGCTGGCGCCGGGCGGCTTTGCGCTGCTCTGCCTGAACGCCCCCGAGCTGCCGCTGGCCTTTTTGCAAGACCAGATGGCCGCGCTGGCGCCGGAGCTGGAGTTCATCGAGCAGGTGGCCAACCCAGCCATCTTTGCCGATGTCTCGCCTGACCGGGCGCTCAAGGTGCTGGCCTACCGCATGCCCAGCTAAGCCTGGGCGGCAGGCTGGTCCGCTGAGTCGACAACCACCAGCTTGCCGCACAGCGCGAACGGGTGCTGAAGCCCTACTACCGCATGGAGCACTCCCGCAATGCCGCATCCGGCGGCGTGGGGCTGGGGCTGTCGATCGCGCAGACGGTGGCGCAGGCCCATGGGGGTGAGCTGTTGCTGCGCGACGCGGATGGGGGTGGGTTGGAGGCGGTGCTGGTGCTGCCTCGGGTGGCTGCAGACAGCGCCGCTAGCGCTGCAAGCTAAACGCGCGGCAAGGCTTATTTGCCAATACAAAAACTCGAAAAAATCACCCCCAGCAAATCATCCGATGTGAACTCGCCGGTGATCGCATTGAGTAATTGCTGGGCCAGGCGCAGCTCTTCGGCCAGCAGGTCGAGGGCGGGGCTGTCGACATGCAGCTGGGCATGGGCGATGTCCAGGTGCTCTTCGACCTGCTGCAGCGCCTGCACATGGCGGGCGCGGGCGATGTAGGTGCCTTCGGCGGCAGGCTGCCAGCCGGCCATGGCCAGCAGCTGCTGGCGCAGGGTGTCCAGGCCCGCGCCGGTTTTGGCCGACAGCACCAGCGGGGCCTGGTCGCCTGCAGCGGCAGCAGCAGCCAGGGTGCTGAACTGGGCGGCGGCCTCGGCGCTTTGGCGGTGCGCCTCATCGGGGGTCAGTGCGTCGGCCTTGTTCCAGACCTGCAGCACGGGCACCGTGGCAGGCAGTTGCTGCTGCAAGGTGGCGGCAATCTCGCGGTCGGCCTGGGCATAGTCGGCCTGGGCCATGCGGGTCAGGTCGTGCAAGAAGAGTACCGCGTCGGCGGCGGCGATTTCTTCCCATGCGCGGGCAATGCCGATGCGCTCGACCTCGTCACTGCTCTCGCGCAGGCCGGCGGTGTCGATCACATGCAGGGGCACGCCTTCGATCTGGATGGTTTGCGTGACCTTGTCGCGCGTAGTGCCGGCAATGGGGGTGACGATGGCCAGCTCGGCGCCAGCGAGCGCATTGAGCAAGGAGCTTTTGCCGGCATTGGGCTGGCCGGCAATCACCACTTTGATGCCCTCGCGCAGCAAGGCGCCCTGGCGGGTGCGCTGCATGACAGCCTGCACGGTGGCGCGCAGCTGGTCCAGCTGGCCATAGGCATCGGCTTTTTGTAAAAAATCGATCTCCTCCTCGGGGAAATCCAGGGTGGCCTCGACCAGCATGCGCAGGTGCACCAGCGCATCGCGCAGGCGGTGCACCTCTTGCGAGAAGGCGCCGGTCAGCGAGCGGCTGGCACTGCGCGCGGCCGCCTCGGTGCTGGCGTCGATCAAATCGGCAATCGCCTCGGCCTGGGCCAGGTCGATCTTGTCGTTCAGAAACGCGCGCTCGGTGAACTCCCCCGGCTCGGCCAGACGCAGGCCCGGCAGCAGCGGCCGGCCGCTGTCAGCCTGCGCCTGCGCGGCTTCCAGGCAGCGCGCCAGCAGCAGCTGCAGCACCACCGGGCCGCCGTGGGCCTGCAGCTCCAACACGTCCTCACCGGTGTAGCTGTGCGGCGCGGGAAAGTACAGCGCCAGCCCCTGGTCGATGGCCTGGCCATCTGCTGCTTTAAAGGGCAGGTAGGTGGCTTCGCGCGGCTTCAAAGCCTTGCCGCAGAGGCGCTCAACCAGCGGCGCAATCGCCTTGCCCGATACGCGCACAATGCCCACCGCTCCGCGCCCGGGGGCAGTGGCAATGGCAACAATCGGATCGTGGTGGCGGGCAAGCATGGGCAGGTCTTTGGCGCGAGTGGGGCAAGCCCCACATTATCGTGGCGACCGGGCCGGCGCCATGTACTCCAGGCTATTGGCCTCGTTCACCGCACTTAGCCCCGCCCCATGAAAAAAGCCTGCTGGCGCAGGCTTTTGGGGTGGTTGGAGTGTGCAGCGAGACGCTTACTTGACCGTAGTCCAGGCGGGGATGGGGCGCGCATCGGCGCGGTAGACGGTCTCGATGCCCTTGCGCATCGCCCAGGGGAAGATCTGGTGGTGCACGGGGATCGTGTAGAAGTTGTCCTTGGTCATCTTCAAGGCATCGTTGATCAAGGCGTCGCGCTTGGCCGTGTCGGTCTCGGTCTTCATCGCGTCGATCTTGGCGTCCAGCTCCTTGTCGGCAATGCGGCCGCCGTTGTAGACGCCGCCGCCCGCGGCGCCCTTGCTGTGGATCAGCGCGTCAAGCGAGTAAAGCGCATCAAAGGTCGCCACGCCCCAGCCGAACAGGTAGGCGTTCGGGTCGGAGTTCATTACGCGGGTCACGAACTGCGCCATCGGCGTCGCCTGCAGGCTGGTCTTGATGCCGATGCGGGTCCACATTGCGGTGACGGCCTGGCAGATCGCCTCGTCGTTCACATAGCGGTCGTTCGGGCATTCGAGCTTGAGGTTGAAGCCATTGGGGTAACCCGCTTCGGCCAGCAGCTTCTTGGCGCCTTCGACGTCGTACTTGGCAGCACGCTCTTCGAGCTCCTTGCTCCAGCCATGCACCATCGGCGCCACCATCGTGCCGGCGGTGATCGACATGCCGCGCATCGTGCGCTTGTGCAGGCCGTCGGTGTCGATGGCCATGTACATGGCCTTGCGCACGCGCACATCCTTCATCGGGTTCTTGCCCGGCGTGCCAGCGCCTGGCAGCTCGTCGCGGAACACGTCCAGGCCCAGGTAGATGGTGCGGTTCTCGGTGCCCTCGAGCAGCTTCAACTCAGCGGTCTTCTTGATGCGCTCCTGGTCCTGGGGCGGCGGGTCGACCATGAAGTCGACCTGGTTGGAGATCAGTGCAGCGGTGCGGGTGGCGGCCGACTTGATGGGGGTGAAGACGATCTCGTCGACGTTGCCGGTGGGCTTGTCCCACCAGGCGGCGTTCTTCTTCAGGGTCAGCTTGACATCGGGCTGCCAGCTGACGGCCACGAAGGAGCCGGTGCCATTGGTGTTGCGGCTGGAGTAGCTTTCTTCCTTGCCGGCGTAGTCCTGGGTCTTGACGGCGTTGTTCTTCTCGGCCCAGGCCTTGTTCATGATGCGCGCCTCGGTCAGCTCGCGCAGCAAGATGGGGTTGGGGCCCTTGAGGATCAGATCGACGGTGAAGTCATCGACCTTCTTGACTTCCTTGATGCTCTGGGTGGCGCTCATCATGTTCGATGGCGGGGTCATGATGCGGGTCAGCGAGAACACCACGTCATCGGCGGTGAAGGGCGCGCCGTCGTGGAATTTGACGCCCTTGCGCAGCTCAAAGCGCCACTGGGTGGGGCTCACCTCGGTCCACTTGGTCGCCAGTGCGGGCTCCAGCTGGAAATCCTTGCCGTAGCGCACCAGCGGCTCATAGACCTGCTGCAGGAAAGCATGGGTGGTCTGGTGGTTCTGTGCGTGGGGGTCCAGGGTCAGGATGTCATTGGCACCTGCCCAGCGCAAGGTGGCTGCCTGGGCCGCGCCCGCACAGAGCAACACCGCCAGCGCCAGCGCGCTAGGTCGAAAAACCGATACTTTCGCCATACCTGAACCCCTATTTTGTTGAACACATTTTCAAACAACTCATGCTAACGAAAAAACGGTCGCTAATGCGACCGTTTGGGAGGTGTATCCGGGAATGCCCGCCTAGGCAATCCCTGCATTGACAAATGCTGGCTACTTGAACTTTGGCAGATTGAACTGCGGTGGCACACCCATGCGGGTATTGATGATCCACTGCTGGGCAATCGACAGCACGTTGTTGGTCAGCCAGTACAGCACCAGACCGGCCGGGAAGAAGAAGAACATCACGCTGAACATCAGCGGCATGATCCACATCATCTTGGCTTGCATCGGATCCGGTGGTGCGGGGTTCAGCGCCGTCTGCAGCAGCGACGACAGGGTCATCAGCACGGGAAGGATGAAGAACGGATCGGGCACCGACAGGTCATGGATCCAGCCGATCCAGGGCGCATTGCGGATTTCCACCGACGACAGCAGCACCCAGTACAGCGCGATGAACACGGGAATCTGGATCACGATCGGGAAGCAACCGCCCATGGGGTTGACCTTCTCTTCACGGTAGATGCGCATCATCTCCTGCTGCATCTGCTGGGGCTTGTCCTTGAGGCGCTCACGCATCTCCATGATGCGGGGGTTGATCGCCTTCATCTTGGCCATCGACGCGTAAGCCTTGGCATTGAGCCAGTAGAACGCAATCTTGAGCAGCAGCACCAGCGCCACAATCGACCAGCCCCAGTTGCCGATGAAGCCGTGCAGCTTGTCGAGCAGCCAGTACAGCGGCTTGGCCAGAATCGTCACCCAGCCGTAGTCCTTGACCAGTTCCAGGCCAGGGGCGATGGCTTCGAGCGTCTTTTCGATCTGCGGGCCCACAAAGAGGCGCGCATCGATGGCCTTGCTCTGGCCGGGAGCGATCTCGCCCAGGTGGGTGATCTCGCCGACCGAGTACAGGTTGGTGCCGGCCTTGCGCACATAGATGTCGCGCTGCGTGCCCTGGGGCAGCAGCCAGGCGCTGGCAAAGTAGTGCTGCACCATGGCCACATAGCCGTTGTCCGCTGCCTTGTCCACGCTGTCGGTCTTGCCGTTTTCGATGTCCTTGAAGTCGACCTTGTGGTACTTCTTGGCCTCGGTGTAGACGGCCGGGCCGGTAAAGGTCGAGTAGAACGAGGATTCGCCAGCGGGCTTGTTGCCGTCGCGCGTCAGCTGCAGGTACAGCTGGGGGTTGACCGCGGCCGAGCCGGTGTTGACGACTTCCTGCTTCAAGCCAATGGCGTAGTCGCCGCGCTTGAGCGTCCAGGTCTTGACCAGCTTGACGCCGCCCAGGTCAGGCGACTCGAACACCACGTTCAACTCGTTCTGGCCCTCGGCCAGCTCGCGCGGGCCGGGCTTGAGGGTCATCGCGGTCTTGTGGGTCGGGAAGTTGCCACCGATCAGACCCGTCTGGGCCACGTAGACGCGGTTGGCGCTCTCGTCGAGCAGCTTCACGGGCTTGGTCTTGTCGTCCTGGTCGGCGTACTTGAGCAACTCGGCACCCACCAAGGATGCGCCTTCGCTGTCAAAGGTCAGGCGCAGCAGGTCGGACGCCACGGTCAGCTTCTCGCGTGCAGCAGCAGGGGCTGCCGCATCCGCAGCAGCCGTGCCGGGCACGTTGCTGGCGTTCGCAGGCGCCGCAGGGCTGGCGCTGGCAGCGGGCAGACCGTTGTCGGTGCTGACTGCATCTGCAGGCGCCTGGGCCGTCACCTCAGGTGTGGGGAAGAATGTGGGTTTGCGACCATTGTGGATTTGCCACTTGTCCCAGAGCAGGACCAGGGAGAAACCAAATATCACCCACAAGATGGTGCGGCGAATATCGTTCATGAAGACTTCTCAGAGGGGGAAGAGGATGAATCGGCGGGAGTCACCAGACGACTGAACCAGCGCGGATGCGCGGGGACCGGATCGTGGCCGCCCTCGCACCAGGGATGGCAGCGCACTAGGCGGCGCACCGTCAAATAGCTGCCCATGGCAGCACCGTGCTGTTCCAGCGCCCGCAATGAATAGGCAGAGCACGTGGGCTCGAACCGGCAGGCAGAACCTAGCCAAGGGCTCAGCAGCAGCCTGTAGCCGCGCACCAAACCCATGAGCAAGCGTTGCATCATACGCTAAGCACCTTGGCGCCTTCGCTGCGCTCGGCTTTGGCCGGCTGGCTGTTCTTGTGCGCCCGGGCAAACAGCTGCATCAGCTCGGCCCGCACCGCCTGCTTGAGCACGTCGGAGCTGGGGCTGATGAACTGCTTGCGGTCGAACGTGCTGCGCAAGCGCACCACGTGGGCGGCGGCTGGCAGCTGCGCCTCATGCAAGGCAGCGACGGCATAGATCTGCCGCTTGATGGCGTTGCGGGTGACCGCGCGGCGCGCCCAGCGCTTGGGCACCATGGCACCCAGCCAGGTCGCCTCCAACGCAAAAAGAGCCTGCGACCCAGCCTTGACAGCTGGATCACCAGGCCCTGATGGGGCAGCAGCGCTGCCCGAGGCGTCGGCAGACAACACCAGCCTGTGCAGCGCAAAGTGCGCTGTACGGGCGATGGTGCCGCCTGCCATGGCGGCTTGGAATTGAGGGCGAGTCTTAAGGCGATGCATAAGTGTCACCCACTGGTGCACTACCTGGCACCCGAGAGGTGCCCGTCACCCTGTCAGCCTTACAGGCCCAGACGCTTGCGGCCCTTGGCGCGGCGTGCGTTGATAACAGCGCGGCCACCCTTGGTCTTCATACGGACGAGGAAACCGTGGGTACGGGCGCGGCGAACTTTGGAAGGTTGGTAAGTACGTTTCATGATGCAATTCCTAGAGAGGCTTGGTTCCGGTTTGTTGGCCGCTTGCATCCAAAAATGAACACAAAAGCAACCAAGCTCAAGCCCTGCTCAAGCGCAACACCGGTGAAATAGTGCGGTCCACCCCCATGGCAAGGACACAAGGTCTGTTGCCAGCGCGAGGGGACACGCGCGTAAAATTCGCCCTGACATGCAGGGAAACCGCAAATTATCGCAGTGTTTACTGTCCTTGGCAATTACTTGGCTTTGTCCTCGGTTTTTTCTGTAATATGCGCAGACTTTTGCCGAGTCTGCGGCCAGCCCATCGAGGAAACCCGAGCATGGGGTTTGTGCAGACCAGTCCGTTGTGTGGATAACTTTTGCACAAGCTACAATAGGCAGCCGATCAACCTTCCCCCTTATCCACAACAACAACAGCGTGGGGGATGAATCTTTCCGTGGGATAACA
>NZ_CP187128.1:0-7745 GCF_049601575.1 Comamonas sp. 23
TAGATGCGAGTTGACGGGTGCTGCACGACGGCAAGACCTACGATGTTGAGACAGTGCTACCTGGGCCACGCAGACCTACATGGACTTGGTGTGCAAATTGGTTGAGTAGCTTTTTGGGTATTTTATAGACATTCAAAGGATATCCTTTTAGCATTCTTTGAAACTTCAAATGGATGCTAAATGATAGTCACTATCGGACACACAAAAGGCGGAGTAGGCAAGACGGTCGTTACCGTTAACTTGGCTGCCGCTTTGGCACTGCAAGGCAAATCTGTCTATTTGGTTGACGGTGACAGACAAGCCTCCAGCTTCTACGCGATGCAAGCCCGTCGCCAAGAAGAAATTGATCCGACCATTGACTACGACAACGAGCCAGACGGCAAGAAGCTAGCCGCCCTCGTGCAGTCCAAAGCAAAGAATTACGACCATGTGCTGATCGATGTTGGCGGGCGTGATTCGTCTGCATTGCGCGCTGCCCTAGTCGTGTCAGACCTACTGCTGATCCCGTTTGCCCCACGCTCCCTAGATGTATGGGCGATGGCAGACATAGACGAGCTGATTAACGAGGCCCGCAAGATCAACCCAAAGCTGAAAGCCAAGGCTGTCATTAACGGCGCAGACGCTGTAGGGAACGATAACAAGGCCGCAGTAGACGTAGTGGCTCAATACCCCAATATCGAATACCTGGACGCCCCCATAGGCCGGCGCAAGTCGTTTGCCTCGTCCATTGGCTACGGGCAATCAGTGTTGGAGCACAAGCCCAAAGACCGAAAGGCAATAGCCGAAGTCACAAAGCTTTTAAATATCTTTTTTGCATGATTTGAATATCTATTGAACATCTATTGAATATCTGGAGAATATCCTATGAATGTCACAGCACGACCAAGCGCCGCCGCCTTTATTGGAGGTGGGCCAGATTCAAAACACACTGAGGAAAGCGAAGAAATCAAGCAGATCACGTTGAAGCTGCCTGTGCGTCTGCTGGAGCAGATAGACACCTCCGCCAAGAGCAAGAACATTAGCCGCGCCGCCTACATCAAGATGGTGATGAGCGAGGCTGTGCAGAAGTAACTACACAAGGAGTAATAATGAGGATGTTAGAAAGCGGAAAAGCTGCAATTGCGCGCAATTTGCGCGAGCAAGCAGAAGGCCCTGTTCTGATGATTAGTTTGGCCGCAATCCATGGTTTGGGAGAACTTGGAGGGCCGGAGGCAATTAGCCAAATTGAGGAGCTAATAGAAATGCACAGCAACGTCCCTGCAAAGTTGGACGCACTTTTACGCGCATATGGGCGCGCAGGGCGTCATCTAGACGCCTAAAGCAAGGTGGGCCGTCGAGAGTACAAGTCACGACAGCCCTATTCAAAACCTAGCCAGCACCTGGCCAAGCTCCAGGACGAGTTGGCCAAGCAGTAATCACGCTGGGACTGGAGGACATTTTCCCTAGAAAAACAATGGTTTCTAGTGTAACAACTGGATGTAAACACACGCTGTATATGAGCTTTATTTGTACAGTAGTGTGTGGTACTATCTGTTCATCAGTGAACCTCAGCACTGGACGTTAGAGCCTTTTAGCTCTGACTCTTAGCCCGAAAGGGCAGCGCTGGGGAGCGCACGAGAGTTAGGACTAAAAGGTTTTTTGTTGGAGCGCTGACCGAAGTTTGCAGCGCATCAAGTGGGACTCAGAACCCAGCCGCTCAGATCCTCCTAGCCTTGTCTGATTGGGCACTGTAAGACCGCTACAAAATGCCGCCGTAGCAGTGCTGAGAGACAACGGGGTAACCTTCACAAGTCAACGCCAAAAGAGTGATCCGCAAGGAATGCAGCAACGGCGAGAAGGGGCGCATACAGGCGCGTAATGCTGCAAGCTGCCACGCTGTAATGATGGCAGTCCGATAAAGTCCGAAGGCTCGTCCGCACTGGGTGTCCAAGGAGTCGGTAAACGCTAAGATGCTTTTTTGAAGCGTCTTAGGTGAGTGTTTGCCGATTTGCAGAACCGAGGTCTGAACCGCTTGGGTATTCCTACCCTGTAGCAAGTACAGTTAACAGCGAAAAGAGAGAGATTTAAGGGTGAAAAGAGGTCGGGGCGCCAAACGGCGCTTTTTTTGCGCCTGAAAACAACTCGTTTTAGCGAGCAGGTCTCCAAAAAACAAATTTTCGCGCTTCGCTCTAGGCTGGCGAAATTGGGCCGCAGAGGCCATTAAGACAACCTGTTGCACAGTTGGCGAATGTGTACGGGAAGGGCCGCCCGGTATAGGGCTGAGACGTTGGCCGCGATTCCGAAACACTAAGTACATGTTTAAGGAGTCAGCCATGAAGAAAAACCTATACCGCCTGTTTCGCCTGGTCGTTATCGGCGTGTTCGCCTTGACAGCCTACTCGCTGTCGCCTGGCGCCAAGACGATGCACCTAGACATGCCAGGCATCGTCACGATTCAGACCAAGTAACGGACGGTCAATCGAATGGTTCATCGACCGGTGCATCGTTCGATCAGCCTGGCGTAACACCGCTCGGTGTGCTGGGCCCGGCCAACAAAAAAGCGCCCCTAATGGGTCGCTCGTCTGCTATAGTTCTCGCATCAATGGCACATGGTTTGCCGCGCTTCTGGTGCAACACCCGGAAAAAAGAAAAGCCCACCACTTGGAACTGGTAGGCTTTTCCGCAAAGCGAACCATACTCGGGAATGGCCGTTGCGTTGGGCTCAATTTTGCCACGACTACGAAACCGCACGCAAGCAATAGGCGTAGTCATATGCAGACAATCCTCCGCAATCTCATTCCGCACTGCTGGTGTTACGCGTCGACGCGCCTGGTGATGGACGACTTCTTAACCATCCGCGTTCCCGATTCGCACCTACGCAGGCCATAGCGCGCAAGGAATGGGATTGCTGGATAGCGCGCACCCAGAGCCACAAGGCAGGACGGGCCAGCAGCGGTGATAGTGCCGTGAACCTGCTAACTGCACCCAGCTATCTACTGGTGCAGGCCGTAAAGCGACCGACGACCGACCGACGGTAACTAGGCCAAGGGCAAAACTCACGACCATCGTGGGTAGGGCGAGCCTTGGCCGCTTCCCTCCCTCCTCACTCCCTCCGGTAACTCGCCAATGGCGGTAAGAAGTCGGGCTTTCTCCCTGGACTGTCAAGGGGCAGTCTTGAAATCTGGCCCTCATCAAGCGCGGTCAACACCCCGCAACCTGAGCAACACCATCGGCAGAAAGAATCCGGCTAAGAACCCCCTCCAGCTGGAAGGATGGGGGTTTTGTTTTGGCGTGCTGTGGCTGTGTTTCGCACACCCTCTAGTGTTTGCTCGGAGGTTGTTGTGAAGCCAGACTACATGCATGAATACCGCAACGCTTTACACCCTGGCGATCCTGTTTGGCCTTGGCCTGCTGATCTGTTTGATTCTTGGCCGCATTGCTATGCGAGAGCTGAGGAAGAACATCTCGTTCAAGTTCTCGCTGTGGTCTTTGGAGTTTGATGCCAGAGATGCACCAGAACGTCAAAAACAGCCGCCGCCTTAACGAGCGATAACTGGAATTTATCGGTAGTTATAGCCGTGCGAGCAGCTCCTTGCGCTGCTCCCACGACGCTCTCTCCATATCCGTCCAGCAAGCATCCAGCTCACACTGGACAAGCGCCAAGAGCTGTTCGCGCCGGCTGGGCTCCTCTGCACGGTAGCTTGGGGGCGCGTTCAGAAACCACTCTACTGCTTCGACCAAAGACATCGCTGTTCCTTTCGTTTTGAAAAGAAAATGATGGCGTCACGACAGACGCGGCGGGTATCGTGAGAGCCCTTTTTATTGCTCGCAGGAACAGGCTAGCCAGGCACTGGCTGGGCTGGTCGAAGCACCGCGCTCGATCAGGGATAGGGAGTACGTCCTTACGGCGCTAACCCGCCACATTTCTTGACATGAGTGATGTGGTGGCAGGCGCAAGCGGTCTTCAATGCACCTTTGAGAACGCTGCGCCTCAATCAAAATTAGGTTGCTAACTCTTACTATGATGCATATATGCATCATAGTATGACATACTTTCCTATTCTTGGCAAGTACTTATGCCTTCATAAATCATTGATAAATTTAAGGTTTTCAGAGAAATTTTTTAAAAAACGTGCTATGCTTACATGCATATATGCATGTAAGCACAGATTAATGGTAACGCGCATTCAAATCGCTAAGCCCGATATCGTTTCGGAGTTCAGTCAGCACGGCCCGTTGTTCCGACCGCGTGAGCTGTCGTCGATCTTCGAAGCGAAGCGTGATTTTTGGCGACTTGGAAAGAGCATGACGCTCACCGCATTCACGCGATTCATGCTTGATAAGACTGACCTTCGACACGTCAGATACGAATTTCCGAATCGGGCGGTATCGGGCTTTACATGGGGTGATGTGCCCACTCTTGAAGTGGTTCTAGGGTTGGTCGATGGTTCGTACCTTAGTCACTTCACTGCAATGCGGATTCATGGGCTGACGGAGCAACTACCCAAAACGATCTACGTTTCGAAAGAAAAGCCAGAAGGCTCGTCGATGAGAATCGATGACGAGCCATTTGAGCAAGATGCGATTGATGCAGCGTTTAATCTCCAGCCGCGAATTTCGCAAAATGAGATTACTTTGCCAGATGGCAAAGGACGGTTAATGATGTTGGAGAGCGCCTATCATGCGGGCGTTGGCATCACATCTGGCGCTATCAATTGGGGGGGGGGGCGACCTCTCAATCTCAGATACACGAATCTTGAGCGAACTCTCATCGATGTAGTGGTGAGACCTTTTTACGCAGGAGGTGTCTTCGAAGTGGCCAAGGCATTCGAGAACGCCCGAGGCGAACTATCTGGTAACGCAATGCTGGCAATGCTCAAACGGATGAACTTTGGCTATCCCTATCACCAGGCAATCGGCTACTACCTTGATCGAAGTGGGTACAAGTCCTCCGTTGTGGACCTATACCGTAGGTTGCCAATGGAGCGGGACTTTTACCTCTCGCACGGAATGGAGCGAACGCGCTATATCACTCGATGGAGGCTACATGTCCCAGAAGGATTCGAGCTTTGAGACCTCAGCAGTAACGAAGTCGAAGTAGAAATCGAAATCCTTGATGTCCACGCCTGCATGCATGGTTGCAGTTACAGCTGGAAATCCGAGTCGATGGAGTTCACGGACGGCTGGGGAACTTATTTCTTCAAGATAGCGGAGTGGAACATGCTTAGCTTTGAAGATTTCGGTAAGCATGAAGATGGCGCTTTCAGATGTGATGTCCAGATCGAACATTCTCACAAGAGTCTCAATATCAACAAAGTCTCTCGCACGTTCAGTGCCTGACCTCGAACGCTGTATCACCTGTCCATAGTCTGGCATCTGCTGACAAATGGCGCGGAGCTTTTCACACACAATCATCATTGGGGAGTACACATAGATCATGTACCCATCAAGGTCGTGCGGCTCTTTGTCGTCGATGTATTCATGTCGACTGATATCGATTGTGAATTTAGAGCCTTCGCCTAGCTTGATAGCTTCACGTCGCATTTGCTCCAAGTCCTCGTTAAGATATCCGGCTCTAGCTTGTGAGATTAGTTTGAATTCGACCATGTAGCCCCCCCAGAATGTAGCCAGCGCGTCAGGCATTTTGCCTGGCTTGACCCTGAGGTGAATGTCGAACGCATGGTAACCCAGGCTCAGGAAAGTGCGCTGCAGAGCCTTTTCCAGCTTCGGTAGCGCCGCCTCATGGTCCAGGTCGGCCTTCATTGAGAAGTCCAGGTCCACCGAAGAGCGTGAGCTCACCTTGTGAACCAAGTCCATTGCATTACCGCCCTTGAGGACCAGGATGTCCATCAAGTCGTCGTCAGCGAACATAGCAACTACAGCTGCTCTTTTGATAGCGTTGAGACCTGTCTCATCAAGTACCTCTGCAGGAACGCCATTATTTTTTGTCATTAGATACTCCAAAAAGTTTTAGACTATTATCAGGCAGTTTGATAAAAAATTATTAAAATAAGCTTTTTTTTTAGAAATCGTTATCAGTACTGATTTTTAGAATCATTTGATAAGGCTAAAGTCAAGATGAAGATCGTAATTAGAAAATTAACTAGGCGCTATGCACCGCGCTGATCGGAGCTGATCTTGGAAGGCAGAAGTATCGAGGTGGAGAAGATCGGGCCGCACTGGAGCGGCATGACGCTCTACAAATTCAAAAAACTGCACGGTTTTTTGCTGTCTGAACTGCAGCAGCAGGCCTACTATGACGTGCTGCCATTTCTGAGGCATAGATTCAAAGATTCTTCAAACTCGGAAAAGGCATGACCGGTTCGCAGAATCGAATCGCGATAGAGCCTGCTGATAGCTTCCGCGGAGGCTCCAGTTTCGCGAGCGCAGCGCCATATCAGACGGGGCGAAGTTTCCAGAAAAATAGCCGCAAGAATGTCGTTTGCCGCCTGGCTGGATGCAGAAAAGCATCCGCTTTTTAGCGAATCAATAACGTCCGTTTCAGACACGATTGGCCCATAGGGGGCGTTCAAGTGCGTTGCGATTAAAGCTGCTGCAGTCATAGACAACCTAGCTAGGGGGTGTAGCCGTCATCACGATCTGGAGCCCGCTCGATAGGCTCAGGACCTTTGCCTAGCTGGGCGAAGTCGATGCCGGTGCAAGACTCCAGCTCGAAATGAAGCGCGGCGCGATCGTGCAGCTTGTCGTGAAGATCTTTGAGCGCAGCTTCATTCCCGCGGACATACATCTGTTTCAATGCCATGTGGTGGGCCTGTAGGGCTCCACCATGCGCTATAAATGCGCCTCTTATCGCATGGTACATGTCACGGCTAGAAAGTTCGCTATGAGCTGTTTTAAGGGGTCCCTGAGCGATTTCGGCATTGAACTCACGTTCTTGGTCAATCTGACCGTTTAAAGCCTCATTCTGCAGCTCTGATCGTTCCAAATCGATCTTGGCCAGCCTCTGGGCTTCGGCCTGAGCACGATACTGCCGATGCGGAACATGGGGGCGCCCTCTTTTACCCTCTCGCTCTTTGAGAGTTGAGCCGCGCTGCATGCCCATCACCTCGGCAGTCATGTCTTGCACTTTGCCGAGCTGAGCCCGCTCGAGCTTGATGACTCGCCCGTCAATGCCTAGCCTGTCGACCAGGACATGAGCATGTTTGTTGTAGACAGGCAGGCCTTCCTCGTTGATGTACCCCTCGTCCTGGTGCACCGTGATATTCAGGACTTTGTGGCCAGTGAGCTTTTGATAGGCCCTGGCCCAGTTGTTCAATCGCTTGCGAGCAACTGCCTCAAAGCGAGACGGATCGTCCACATCGGGCAGCACCATCACGCCATCCCAGAGTGGAGAGCTACCCCGGGCCTTAGCCTGGCCAGTCATTCGAACCTTGGCTGCATGGAAGTGCTGCTCCACCAGGTCAAACGGCATGCTGCCTTCTACGGTGAAGTTTGGCAGGCGATGCTCGGCAGGCAGCAGGTACTTGGGTTCGTGCAGCTCAGTTCGGCCCAAGTGACTGGCTTCAAACGCGATGTTGTGCACCTGTTCGAAATGGATGCTCGACTTCTTCATACCTCTCCCGCGACTTGTCGCGCACACAACGAAGATTGGAGTAGCGCAGCGAACTCCAGAATCTTCGGTAGTGTGCACACTACCGAAGATTCAAGCAAGCTTGATCTTCGGGTGTGCGCGACAAGTCGCGGGGGCGATGTCCGAGGTAACCCATGGACTATGCAGCAAGCATGGGTGCGCAGCTGTACCTCAG